>NZ_AP024343.1:4800000-7054517 GCF_055390755.1 Pseudomonas sp. Van50
GGAGCTCCTGCGAGCCGGCGCCGAAACCTGGCTGGCTCGGAACGAGCCCTCCTTGGAAGGCCCCGCCGAAACGCAACTGCTGGCCGCCCTGGCCGTCGCCCGTCAGCATCATGCCCTGGCCTGGGAACTGCGCAGCGCCACGTCCCTGGCCCGCTTGTGGCAGCGCCGCGGGCAAGTCCAAGCCGCGCAGGAACTGCTCGAGCCGGTTTACCGACGCTTCAGCGAGGGGTTCAACACCCCCGACCTATTGGAAGCCGGCGCGCTGCTCCAGGGATTGACTCGCCGGTTGGGGCCTTGAATGGCCCGCGCCCCAAGCGCCTTGCAGCACATAACGCCGATGAAACACGGGCCACTGACCACTGCGCCGCAATTTGTCCAGGGCGTAGGCGCGAGTGGTGTGCAGCAGTCGAAAACGTACTCCGTCGGCCAGCGGCTCGACCATCAGCAATGACACGCTCGCCAGCCGCAATAGCAACGAGGGCAATTGCCCGACACTCAGTTCAGCGCAACTGATCACTGCCAGCGCCGCCCTGAGCGTAAACGGCCCCTCGAACACCGCCAGGCGCTGGAACACGGTTTGTTCGTCAGCACTCAAACGCTCGACACTCGAATCCAGCACGGCCTCCAGGCTTCGATGCCGGGCCACCGCCGTACGTCGCCCGTGGCTCAAGACTGACAAGCCGTAATCCAATTGTTCGAGGACCCCCGCCAGCCCCAAGGCATCGACCTGGGCCGCCGCCAGTTCCAGCGCCAGCGGCAAGCCGTCCAGGCGCTGGCAGATCTGGGCCAGGATCACCCCGTCGCGGCCAACGGGCTGGAAACCCTGTTGCCGGGCGCCCACTCGCTCGATCAGCAACTGCACCGCCGGGCACGCCACGATCTGGTGCTCGGGTTCCAGGGGCGATGCCACAGCCAGGCCCGGCAGCGGCACGATTTTTTCGCCCGGCAGGGCCAGGGGCTCGCGACTGCTGCACAACAGCGACACCCCGGGCGCTGCCGTAGCCAATGCCTGGGCCAATTCCCGACAGGCATCGAGCACGTGCTCGCAACCGTCGAGCACCAGCAACATGCGACAGGACTCAAGGCCCCTGCCCAAAGAACCGGGCGCCAGGCCCAGCGTGCCGGCCACCCGCGCCATCACCTGTGAAGAGTCACTGACCTCCGCCAGGTCAACGAACCAGGCCCCGTCGTCAAAGTGCTCAAGCAGCAGCTCCGCCACCCGCAACACCACGGTGGTCTTGCCGCCCCCACCCGGGCCGCTCACGGTGGTCAGGGTTTGACGGGGCACCTGCGCCAGCAGCCGTCCCAGGACTCTGTCGCGACCGATTACCGGGCTCAAGCGCGTGGGCAGGTTGTGTCGCTCGGTCCTGGGACTCAAAGGCGACTCAACGCCTTCTTGCACCACCAGGGGCATCGCCAGGCAATAGCCTTGTCGCGGATGGTTGAGGATATAGCGAGCGCCATCCCGCCCATCGCCGAAGGCTCGCCGCAGCGCCGCGATGTGCACCCGCAGGTTGATGGCTTCCACGACGCTGTCAGGCCAGACGTGGGCGATGAGGGTTTGCTTGCTGACGTAGTGGCCGGCGTGCTCCACCAGTACCTGCAGAACATCCAGGGCCCGGCCACCCAGCGCGAGGGGCTGGCCGTCACGGGTGACCAGCCGTTGCTGCCGGTAGAAGGCGAACGGACCGAAGCCCACCGCCGGCTCGCTATCGGGTTTGACGAAACTGTTCATGGGCGATCCAGCGCCGGATAACCGGGGCGGGCGTCAGCGTGCGGATGACCGAACACGTCTGCCCCGGGCTCCTGCGCATCCTTTCCAAAGGGTTCGCCGTTATCTTGGCAGGCGCAGGCCTCAGGACAATGCTGGCACTGGGAGCGTCACGGACATCACGGTGCCCTGGACGGACACCGACGCCTCAACTGAACTGCTGACGATATTGCACCGGGGTCAGGCCGAGCTTTTCACCGAACAAAAAGCGCATGTGCCGCACACTGCCGAAGCCGCTGCGAAACGCCACGGTCTTGAGCGGCAGGTCAGTGGTTTCCAGCAGCTGACGCGCCCGGTCGATGCGCGCACCCTGCAGGAACTCCATGGGCGTCATCTTCACTTCACGGGCAAAGACCCGGGCGAAATGCCGCGCGCTCATGGAAGCCAAGGCGGCCATGCGCTCAATGGTGAAGGGTTCTTCCAGATGCTCCATCACATGATTCTGCACCCGGGTAATGGCCGACTCCTGCGTCGACACCGCCGCCACCGAGGGGCTGAACTGTGCCTGGCCGCCCTGGCGCTTCATCACCACCAGCAACACCTTGGCCACGTCCAACGCGACTTTGCGGCCGTGGTCCTGGGCCACGATGGACAGGGCCAGGTCGATCCCGGCGGTGACACCGCCCGAGGTGATCAGGCGGCGGTCCTGCAGGAAGATCTTGTCGGTCTCCACCAGGGCCTTGGGGAAACGTTGTACCAGGCGTTCGGTGTAATGCCAGTGGGTCGTGACGCGATAACCGTCGAGCAAGCCCGCCTCACCGAGCACGAAGGCACCGGTGCAGATGGAGCCGTAGCGCGTAGCCCGTTGCGCCGCGGCCCGCAGCCAGGTGTGCAGCCCCGGATGCCGGTCGTTATAGGCCCCCGGCCCACCCGGCACCAGCAACACGTCATAGGCTGCCCATGCCTGGTCGATATGGATATCGGCCTGCACCGCCACGCCGTTGGACGCTCGCAACGGCCCGCGCTCGGTACCCAGGGTCAGCAGTTGATAACGCAGGTCCCCTTCGAGGTAACGATTGGCGATGGAAAACACTTCCAGAGGCCCGGCCATGTCGAGCAGCAAAAAATCCGGGAACAGCACCATTGCAACGGTTTTCATTAAAAAGACGCCAAAAAAATCCAGAAACCATAAATGCCCCCCGGTGGGAGCGAGCTTGCTCGCGATAGCGTCAGATCAGTTGGAGTCGATGTCACTGACACACCGCTATCGCGAGCAAGCTCGCTCCCACAGGGTTTATCGTCAGCATTATGGCGAAGCCAGGCATCCGCCGGTAGGCATTCTCGATTGTCCACTCCAAGTAGACAGTCTTTCGTTTTCCACCTGCTTATTGAACTTCAGGATAACCATTAACCTTCTTCTGAACCCGGCGAACGGCCCCAGCCGCCGCCCATAGACATCAGGAGAATCATCATGCTGACCCTTCGCAAAGCTTCGGACCGCGGCATTGCCCGCCACGGCTGGCTGACCTCGTTCCACACCTTCTCGTTCGCCAGCTACCGCAACCTCAACGAACAGGGCTTCTCCGATCTGCTGGTCATCAACGACGACCGGGTCGCCGCGGCCAAGGGTTTCGGCCAGCATCCCCACCGGGACATGGAGATCTTTTCCTACGTGCTTGAAGGGGCACTGGAACACAAGGACACCCTGGGCACGGGCTCGGTCATTCGCCCCGGTGACGTGCAGTTGATGAGCGCCGGCAGCGGCGTGGCCCACAGCGAGTTCAACCACAGTGCGGACGAGCCGGTGCACTTCCTGCAGATCTGGATCGTGCCCAACGTCAGTGGCGCGACGCCACGCTATCAACAGGAGCATTTCAGCAGCGAGCAGAAACGCGGTCGCCTGCAATTGATCATCTCCCCGGACGGCACCGACGGCTCGCTCCAGGTGCGCCAGGATGCACGGGTCTACGCCGGGCTGTTCGATGGTGAGCAAAGCGCTACCTTGACCCTGGCCGCGGATCGCTATGCCTACGTGCACGTGGCCCGAGGCGCTGTCGAGCTCAACGGCGTGCAGTTACAGGAAGGTGATGGTGTGCGGGTGCGCGAGGAGCAGGTCCTGACCTTGAGTCACGGCCAGGATGCCGAGGTGCTCGTGTTCGATCTGCGGGCGCAGGAACTGCCACAGATGCCATGAAACACCCTTTAGGCCCTGTGGGAGAAATTGTCACAGAGGCTATGAAGCATCCATTGTGGGAGCGAGCTTGCTCGCGATGACGGAGTGTCAGCTACATGAGTATCGGCTGACCTGGCGCCATCGCGAGCAAGCTCGCTCCCACAGGGTCTACAGGGTGTTTCGCAATGGAGCCTCCACATCCCCCGACGCCTCACTCATTCTGCAGCGCAAACACCTCGACAATCTCATCGATCACCGCCCGCACCCGTGCCGTATGGCGCAGGTCCGCGTGGGTGACCAACCAGACCTCGTAAGGCAGTGCACGCGTGCGCTCCGGCCAGATCCTCAGCAACCCGTCACGCGCCCCCATGTACAGCGGAATCTCCCCGACACCGATGCCCGCGGCAATCGACCGACGCACCAACAGGCTCGAACTCAGACTGGCCACGATCCGTCCGCGATTGATCGGCTCCGAGACCAGGGTGAAATCCTTGCTGCCCTGCCAGTACGGCTGATAAACCACCAAGTCATGTCCCTCGAACTCGCTGCCGGGCAACGGTACGCCACGGGCATCGACATAGGCTTGGGCCGCAAACAATCCTACCGGCCAACGGGCGATTCGCCGAGCGATCAGGTCAGGGTTGTCGGGCCGGGTGTTGCGCACGGCGATGTCCGCTTCGCGCTTGACCAGGCTGAGGATCTGCGTGGACGCATCCAGTTGCACGCGCACATCGGGATGGCGCCCATGCAGGCTGGCAATGGCCGGAATCAAGAAGTCGATGGCCAATGAGTCGGTGGTGGCGACCCGGACATTGCCGATCAGGCGATCATCCAGGCCCTGTATCCGGCGCTCCAGCTCCAGCGCCGAATGCTCCATCTTCTCCACCGCCTTGAGCGCCGCCTCGCCGACGGCCGTCAGTGCGTAACCGTCTGAGGTACGCAGGAACAACGCGGCATCCAAGGACTTCTCCAACGCCGTAACGCGCCGCCCCACAGTCGCCTGATCCACCCCCAACACCCGCGCGGCACCGCGCAAGGTCGACGCTCGGCAGACGGCCAGAAACACCCGTGCATCATCCCAATTCATTCGCCCTCCTACGATGCATATATGCATCACTCTGACGCTAAATCGCTGCACAAACGCAGCGAAGATAGCCGATATGCTGGACGCTATAAACCTTTCACAGGATCGCTGTCATGCCCTCCTCATCCGCTGCGCTCGAATCACCTCCTACAAACATCTGGCTGCCCATTTTCGCCGGCCTCTGTGCCAGCCTCGTCAGCATCGGCCTGGCGCGTTTCGCCTATACGCCACTGATCCCGGCATTGATCGAGGCCCATTGGTTTTCTGCCAACGACGTGGTCTACCTGGGGGCGGCGAACCTGGTCGGTTACCTGATCGGCGCTCTGCTCGGCCGTCCCATGGCCCACCGACTGACCAACCGGAACGCGTTGCGGCTGATGATGCTCGTCGTGACCGGCGCATTTTTCGCCTGTGCCTTCCCGGTGTCGGTGATCTGGTATTTCGCCTGGCGGCTACTGTCGGGGATCGCCGGCGGCGCGATCATGGTGCTGGTGGCGGCGACTGTATTGCCCCATGTACCGGCGGCACGCAAAGGCTTGGCCAGTGGCGCGATTTTCCTTGGCATCGGCCTTGGCATCGCCGGCTCAGGCACGATTGTGCCGCCGCTGTTGAGCCTGGGCTTGCCGGCCACCTGGCTGGGGCTTGGCGCCCTGTCGCTGGCATTGACCGGGTTGAGCTGGTTTGGCTGGCCCCGGGACACGGTGCAGATAACAGCCAGCGCTGCGCCCGACGAGCCCATGCCTCCTGCGGTTTTCCAATTGTTCGCCCAGTATGCGTTCATGGCCGCGGGGCTCGTGCCTGCGATGGTCTTTTTGGTCGACTACGTGGCGCGCGGCCTCGGGGCCGGGGCACATGTCGGGGCAATGGTCTGGGTAATGTATGGCCTCGGGGCGATTATCGGACCGGTGAGCTATGGTTTTCTCGCCGATCACCTTGGCGCGCGCAAGAGCATTCGACTGGTCCTGGCCGTGCAAGCGATTGCTCTCGGCTTGCTGGCGGTTTCACACACCTTCATGGCACTGGCGTTGCTCGCCGTGATCATCGGTTCGTTTCCGCCGGGCATCGTGCCCTTGGCCCTGGCCCGAGTGCACGAACTGGTCCCTGACCCTCATCGCCAACAACTGGCCTGGAGCCGGGCCACTGTTTCGTTCGCCACCTTCCAGGCGCTGGCCGGATTTGCCTACTCGGCCCTGTTCAATGCCAGTGGCGGACACCACGGATTGCTTTTCCTGATCTCCGCCGGGGCGATTCTTTTTGCGTTGATGCTCGATTTCCCTTTCGGGACAGAAAAAAGCTCGAAAGTTCTGAAACCGTGATTACCGACGCAGCTCAGACGAAAAACTTCTAAAAAAAGTCAGGCGATTGGACGAATTCAGGCTTTGATCTAATGGAGCTGCGGTGCGTCTCGGACAAGTCCCAATGCCCAGCTGAAATGCGCTTTGTCTGTTGCCACGAGCCTGAGGGATCTATAAAGTTCCCGAAAGGTTTTCGTTTCTGACCGGCGGTCATCGCGACTGCCCGAAGTCAATTGACCCAATGCATGAGTCTCGGCAAAATGATTTCACTTTGCCATTGTTATTCCTGACTTGCTTATTCACGGAAGAAAGCATGAAAACCGTCATATCCCTCGCTTTAATCTCGATTGCGTGCAGTGCGGTCGCGGAAGTTCAGAACATCAAATACCTTTACGATGATTCGGATGCCGTGTACTCCATCGTGTCGTTTATCGACAGCGGCTCAGCCATCCAGGCCACCGTACAGAGATCGGGGGCTTACTTCACCAACTACACAAAACTCGAACTCGACTGCGCCAGCCGCAATGTACGGCACATGGGGATGTACAACAGCCTCGCAGTGCTGGAAAAAGCCCAGTTCGACCAGATGCAAGGGCGAATCATCGACGGCTCGATAGCCGACGAAGTAGGCAAGGTGCTGTGCAAGGAGACGACTTTGACCGCATCACAAGCCGCTCCGCAAACCGAAGACCTGCCCACCGAAACACAAACCGACGATAACAGCTGATTTGTGTCCGTGATGCGGGAGCTTGCTCCCGCTGAGCAGCGTAGCCCTCCCGCCCCAAAAACTCACTTTCCGCTCCGGCAGCGTCTTCAGCGCAAGGCTTGCTTGCGCTCCGATTTCGAACGGTAACTGCCAGGCGGCACACCAAAGAAATCCCGGAAACGACGCTGGAAGTGCGGGGAACTGACAAAGCCTGTCGCCACGGCGATTTCGGTCACGGACCGATTGGTTTGCTGGATGAGTTGGCGCGCACGCGTCAGGCGCAGCTCCAGGTAATAGCGCGTTGGGGTCGCGCCGAGAAAACTGCAGAACCGTCGCTCCAACTGGCGCTTGGAAATCTTCACGCACGCCGCCAGCTCATCGATGGTCAAGGGCTCCTCTACGTTCTGCCACATCAGTTCCAACGCCAACTTGAGGCTTTCCGGCAGCGTCGGGTCGGTCTCGACGAAAACCGGTGGCAAGTCCGTCGCATCGTCGCCCGACTCATCACAACGCAGAATTTCCTCGATGGCCCCCACCAGCGCCGCTCCGCCCGTCTGGCGAATCAATTGGAGCATCATGCGCAGCGAACTGTTGGCGCCCGCGCAACTGACCCGCTCCCGATCCACTACATAGGCCCGGCTGGACACCTTCACATGGGGGAACACCTCCACCATCATGGCGCGACTTTCCGGGTGGACAGCGCATTCGAAACCATCCAACAGATTGGCATCGGCAACGAAGAAGACACCGTTCCACAACCCGCCCAGGATCGCCCCGGACGCCGCATTGGCGCGCAGCTTGCGGCGCAGCAAGGGATGACCTTGCAACTTCACGCGAAAGCCCCCGGCGACAATCAGCACGTCCTGGTTTTCCGGCATCTGCGCCAGTTCGACGTCCGTCGAGATGACAATGCCCAGGTCGCTCGTCACCTGCCCACCTGAAACCCCCACCGTCAGCACCTCGTAGAGGGGCATGTCGCTCATCAGGTTGGCGGTCACCAGCGCGTCCACCGCACCGGTGAAGGACATCATCGAGAAGTTGTCCATCAATACAAACGCGACGCGGATCGGCGCCTCGCTGGCGGACGCCGCTCCGAGCGGTCGATAAGCCATGTTCTTGTTTTTGAGTACGCTCTCGAATGCGCTTGGCATAGGGCCTCGTTAATACATTAAAGACAATGAGGATTGGCTGCACGTGGGTGCCCGAGCCGCAGAGCGAAGGCGCGGGGCAAACCACGCTATCTTCCAGACTAGTCAAGCCGCCTGCAATCGCGCCTACGCCCTCTACTGATCGTCCCGCGCCAAAATGGCAAGCCTCAAGTGCCTACGACTTTGGTCGATACAGTGGCAGTAGGCATAGGCGCTTTTCCCTTCCAGAGACTCGCAAGGCCAAACACTGCTGTTTCCGCCGTTCCAACACTTAAAATATTCCGCGGGAGAAGTCATGAATATCAAACAGAAGCTGACATGGGCGTTCGCGGCCATCGCCTGCCTCCCGGTTATCCTGGTAGCGGTGCTTGTCGTAATGAACCTGCGCGACGCCGCAAAGGCCAACTTCCTGGACAGCAGCGGCCGTGAAATCCGCCAGATCGACAACGGCATGAAGCAGTTCTTCGATGGCATCAGCCAGAACGTCGAATACATCGCCAAGGATCCACGGATCATCGCTGCCAAGGGGTTGAAAAACTACTCCCTGGCCGATGCCGCACAAACACCGCTCCCCGAGATCAACCAACAGCTCCTGGAAATATTCGACCGATTCGCCAAGAGCCATCCGACCACCGCCTATCTGTCCGTGGGCCTGAGCGACGGTGGCTACGCCAGCTGGCCTGACGATCCGAAGATGACCAACTATGACCCGCGCGTGCGCCCCTGGTACAAGGCTGCCATCGCCGCACCGGGTACGACCGTGCGCACGGACGCCTATTACTGGGCGCCGGACGATGTGTCGCTGATCGGCACCGTACACACGGTCGCCGACGCCAGCGGCAACGTCGTGGGCGTGGTCGGCCTGGACGTGTCGCTCAAGCAGCTCACCGAACTGGTCAAGAACATCAAGCTGGGCGACAGCGGCTACCTGATGCTGGTGGAAGCCAACGGCAACGTCCTGGTGGACGCCGCCGATGCCAAGCACAACTTCAAGCCGCTGGCCGACCTTGGCCCCAACTATGCCGAGCTGGCCAAAAGCAGCGATGGCGTGACCCAGATCGAGATCGACGGCGTGCCCTACATGGCCAACGTGGTCAGTTCCAAAGGGCTGGGCTGGCGCTTCATCGGCCTGATCAAACGCGATGAAGTGATGGCCGAGGCTTCGAGCCTGACTTGGCTGATCGCCGCCATTGCTGCCGCGCTGGCCGTGGTCTTCGCCGTGGTGGGCGCCAGTTTCGCCAGCGTCATCGTGCGGCCGATTCGCGGCGTTGCCAATGGCCTGCAGGAAATCGCCGAAGGTGAAGGTGACCTCACCCGCAAACTCTCGGTGCAAGGCAAGGACGAAACGGCCACCCTGGCGGGCTGGTTCAACCAGTTCCTGGGCATGATCGCGCAACTGATGCAACGCATCGGCAGCGCCTCTTCCGACCTGCAAACCGCCGCGGCCGATACCAGCCACGTGGCCCAGAACATGAACGATGCCGCCGGGCGCCAGCGCCAGGCCGTGGAATTGGTGAGCACCGCGTTCAACGAAATGGTTGCCACCGCCAACGAAGTGGCCCGTTCTTGCAGCCAGGCCGCCTCCAGTGCGGACGAAGGCTACCGCGATGTGCACGACGGCCAGCATCACATCGGCGAAGCCACCGGCAGCGTGTTGAAACTGAGCGAAGACCTGCAACAATCGACCCAGACCATGCAGGCGTTGGAGCAAGACAGCAAGAACATCAACACCATCCTCGACACCATTCGCTCGATTGCCGAACAGACCAACCTGTTGGCCCTCAACGCCGCGATCGAAGCCGCACGGGCCGGCGATCAAGGTCGTGGGTTCGCCGTGGTGGCCGACGAAGTGCGGGCCCTGGCACGCCGCACCGCCGACTCCACCGGCGAGATCGACAGCCTGCTGGGCAACCTCGCACGGCGCACCCAGGAAGTCACCCAGCAGATGCAAAGCAGCCTGCAGGTGTCCCACACCAGCGTCGAGCGCATTCAGCAGGCCCGTGACAGCTTCGACAAGATCCGCAATTCGGTGGACTCGATTCGCGACCAGAACACCCAGATCGCCACGGCGGCAGAGGAACAGCACCAGGTGGCCGAAGACATCAACCGGCACATCGCGCAGATTCATGCCGATGCCCAGTTGGTCGAGGAATTCGCTCACTCGGCACAGACCGGCTCGGGGCGTTTGACGGATATTTCCGGGCAGCTCAAGGGCTTGGTTGGGCGCTTCAAGTTCTAGCGTGTTCGAGGTGGCGAGCCAGGGACGGCTCGCCGCTCAGGGTGATACAAACGAAAAGCCGCGATTGGCCGCACTGCGCTCATACTCCAGAAGACACGCATAGTCAGCCTCACTGGCCGGCAGCACTTCCCTGATCGCCAGGTCACGGGAAATCTCGGGAAGCTGGCTCAAGGCTTCGTTCATTGCGCGCCTGATAGCGTCTGCTTGCGTCGCCGTTCGACGAATCGACGTGATGTAAGGCAGGCAGGGACTGCGCACACTTCGCACCAGGATCCTGAGGCCTTCGATCTCGTCACTGTTATCTCTCGCCAGATAGTCGTAGGTGACGCTGTCGATAGAAGCCAAATCACCGTCGTGTTTTTTCAACCTTCGAATGCTCTCCCTGTGGGATCCGGTGAAGGTCAGTTTCGAGAAAAAACCACGGTCGCTGATCCCAGCCAACGTGTGGCGCAATAAATTCATTCCCGAGTTGGAATCCCGGGCGTTGATCAGACCATGGCTGCCCTGCAAACCCGCCAGATCGGTGACGGCCGAATCAGCTCTACACAGCAGCAAACTGCAATGGTCACCCCCCGAGCTATGAGCAAGCTCATAGCTCGGACGCCCTATCAGCCTCACCTTTCCCCGCAGTGACGTGACGAATGGATAGCCGCAGGTCTGGGCCAACAACAGATCAGGGGAAAGCCAATGGGACACGGGATCGACGACCTGCTTTTGCTCACGGCGCTCACCCAGAATCTCCAGGATGCGCTGGAGCCAGGCGTCCTGGGCCTGTAAAACCCTGGCGGGAGCGAGGTACATGGATAGATCGCTGGTCATATGAAAGCCATTCAGAGGATTGTGATTGACGCTGATCACAGCAGGAAGCGGTTGGCAGGCGTCTTCAAACCCAAGCGATCCCTCAGGGTCCCGGGTTCATATTCCTTGCGGAAAACCCCTCTGGCTTGCAGCAAAGGCACCACGCCACGGGTGAATGTGTCGAAGTCCGTCGGCAAAAACGGAAACATGAGGTTGTAGCCATCGACGGCATTCGACTCGTATAACGCTGAAAGCTTATCGGCAATATGCTCCGCCGTTCCGATCAGCAGCCAGGTACTGGAACTCTTGACCAACCGGCGCCCTATTTCACGGATGGACAAGGTCGTGTCGTACTTCTTGAGCAGGGCCAGTTCGGTTCGAATGCCATCGAACTCAGACTCATCCGGCAACGCGGGTAGCGGGCTGTCCGGCGACAGGCCTGTCAGATCAAGACGGGTGTAGCTGGAGACCAGATCAATCGCCACGGCATCGATAATGAGGCTGTCCTCCAGTTGCCGACGGCGCTCCTCCTCAGTCTCATCCTCCAGAACCACCGGAAGCACACCGGTAATGATTTTCAGATCACTGGAATGCCGGCCCTTCAACTCGAGTCGGCGATTCAAATCGGCCCTGTACGCCAGTCCCTCTTCGACCGTATTGATGAAACAGAAATGCACGTCCCCATGGGCGGCGGCCAGATCCTTGCCCGCTTCAGAAGACCCCGCCTGGGCAAGGACTGGATGTCCTTGCGGGGGACGCGGCACGTTAAGCGGCCCACGCACGTTGAAATGCGCTCCTTTGTGATGGATCGGGTGAATCTTGGACGGGTCGGCAAAATCGCCGCTGTCCTTGTCAAACTCAAGAGCCCCCTCCTCCCAGGAATCCCAAAGCTGCTTGACGACATGAATGAACTCCTCGGCCCGCCGATAACGATCGCCGTGTTTCGTCACGCCTGACAATCCGAAATTCGAAGCCTCCTCTTCCAACCAGGAGGTCACGATATTCCAGCTGGCTCGCCCTGTGCTGAGGTAGTCCAGCGAAGCAAAATATCGCGCGATGTTGAAGGGCTCGTTATAGGACGTTGAAGCGGTGCCCATCAGCCCGATGTGTTCGGTGACAGCCGCCAATGCGGACAAGAGCGTAATCGGTTCAAGGCGGGCGTTGGCATAGTGCCTCAACCCACTGGCGACGGAGTCCCAGACCGCGACGTGATCCGCGACAAAAACCGCATCGAACTTCGCCGCTTCGGCTGCCTGCACCAGTTTCACGTAGTAGCCCAGCGTCAATATTTCCTTGGTCGGCGACAGCGGGTGGCGCCAGGAAAAACGGTGATCCCCTTGGGGATTAAAAAAGAACAGATTCAAAATCATGCTTTTATTGGACATAACGCCTCCGCGACCTTACCCACATCGCATTCATGTTCAGTTGGTCGCCTTGACGGTATTTTCAGCGACCCACTGCGCCGCGACTTTTGCGGGATCCTTGTGATCGATATCCACCAGGCGATTGAGTTGCTTGAGGTCGTCATCGGTCAGTTTTGCGGAGACCTCGTTGAGCACTTTGGTGACTTCTGGGGTTAGCAACGCCTTGCGCCCCAGTGGCGTAATGTTTTGCAGGGGCTGTTGGTGCTTGTCGTCCTCGAGCACCACCCAAGGTTCTTTTGCCAGGATGCCTTGCGTGGAGACCACCGTGGCGACGTCGATAGCGCCTGAGTTCAGCGCCAGCCGCGACAAGGGCCCGCCCATGTCCAGCGATTTGACGCTCTTGAAGTTGATACCGTAGACCGCCTTCAACCCGGGCAGGCCCAAGGCGGCAGTGGTGACTTCGGGAGGCCCACCCAGCGTGAGTTCACCGGAGACGGGTGCCAGGTCGGACAAGGTCTGCAGGTTGTACTTTTCTGCGGTTTTCTGGGTGACGGCCCAAGCGGTAATAGAACCCGCGGCCGAAGGTTCAAGCAACTGGAGGCCCGCCGGCAACTTCTGTTGCAAGGCGCTGACGATCTCCTTTTGGCTGGTCAGGGCGCTCTTGTCGTCATAGAAACTCAACAGTGATCCTATGTACTCGGGTACAACGTCGATATCCCCGTTTTCCAGCGCCTTGGCGATGATCTGGCGGTTCCCCAGATTGAGCCGGGTCTTGACCTCAATCCCTTCCTTTTTCAAAGCTGACGCATAGATGTTCGCGAGAATCGTCTGCTCGGAAAAATTGGCCCCGCCTATGGTGATGGACTGGGCACTGGCAAATGCGCTGCCCACCAGCAAGCCTAACCCCAGCAACAATGAAACCGAGTGCGCTGAACGAACCTTCGAACGTTGTTTGTTTTTCATTTGGATTTGCACCTCTGCAGAATTAATACGCACTTTCAAATGCCCTGATCATGTAGCGCTCAGTTCAACATTCCCCGCTCGCCATTTTCGAACCATGAGTGTTTCGATCATTGAACAAACCCACTCGCTGACAATCGCAAGTGCCGACACCACCAGTGCGCCGCCAATGATTTGAGGGATGTCATTTCGACCCAGCCCGTCAATGAGAAACCTGCCCAGCCCGCCGAACCCTGCATAGGCGGCAATGGTGGCCGTGGCAATAAGTTGCACCAGGGCTGAGCGGAATCCAGAAAAGATCAGCGGAAAAGCCAACGGTAATTCCAGCTGGATAAACATCTGCCATCTGCGCATCCCCATCGATTTGGCAGCATGCTTCAGAGACGAATCCACCTGATCGATGCCAACATAGGTATTGGTCAATATCGGCGGGATGCTCAGGGTGACCAAGGCGATAATCACCGTACTGGTTTCATAGCCAATGACCATGATTGCAAGTATCACAATACCCAGGGAAGGCAATGCTCGCCCAATATTGAACAGCCCGATCGCCACCTGCGCGCCTTTGCGGTAGTTAGCCATGAGTACGCCGAGCGGCAATGCTATTGCACAAGCAATCGCCAGGCTCAAAGACACATAATAAATATGCTCTGCCAGCCGAGTCAGTATTCCGTCTTCGCCCAACCAGTGTTCAGGAAGAGAAAACCAGAGGTAGACATCTGCGATCCAATTCATTAGCGCACCCAAGGGACCAGCCATTTATTGATTGAATAAAACAGAAAATCAAAACATAACGCCAACATCACCGTAAGAACCAAACTGACCGCCACAGGCGTAGTGAAACTTTGAGCCAACCCGGTAATGAACAGCTGCCCCAATCCGCCTTGACCAATTAACGCAGTCACCGTCACCAGCCCTACCAATGTCACCGCGGTCGTTCGCAGCCCTGCCAATAACGAAGGCAACGCCAGGGGAAGTTCAACTCCCAGGAATCTCTGCATGCGCGTGTACCCTAGCGCACGGGCTTCTTCCAGCACGTCCGGAGGGTTGCTCGCAAGGCCCGCCAAAGTGTTCTGTAACACAATCAGCAAGGCATACAGGCTCAAACCAATCACCGCCGTCGTCTTGGACAAACCGGTAAAGGGCATTATCAAAATGAACAGTGCCAGGGACGGAATAGTAAAAAGTATTCCGCTGATATAAATCATGGGCTGCGCCAACCCTGGCTTCCATAACGTCAAGAGCACCATTGCGCCCGCTAACAGCATTCCTATAAACAGACCCAAGGTCACCAGCTGAATATGATCAAATAACAGCTGGCCGATCTGCTGCCAGTTTTCAACGATCCAGGACCAGTCAATCATTGCGCACTTCCAAAGCGGCGCTCATTGAGTGCGCTGTGAAAGCTGGCAATCGACAGGCAACCTTCGTAACCACCCGCCTCGTCCACTCGAACAACCACACCGAGCGGAGCCGTTAGAATTTTAACCAGCGCGTGATGCAACGAATCATTATTCGACACCGTGGTAAGTTCAGGGACAGGCAAGTCCGATTCACTGACCCACTTCAGCGGATTGGACTTATCGTCCAGCAGAAGTTTGAATTCGCAATTGACTTCATCCACAGGAAGATCAGAAACCTTCATCAGCGACAGTCTTTTCAACAGCGGATCCTTGCCGATGAAGTTCTTCACAAACTCGCTGGCAGGATGGGCAAGGATATTGTGAGGTGTATCGAACTGAGCAAGCTTTCCTTCGCCCTCGAAGATGGCGATCCGGTCACCAATCTTGATGGCCTCTTCCATGTCATGGGTCACCAGGATGATGGTTTTATGCAAACGCCTCTGCAGCGCAACCAGTTCGTCCTGCAGTCGCTCGCGGATCACCGGATCAAGCGCGGCAAAGGGTTCGTCCATCAATACAACCGGTGGGTCCGAGGCCAATGCCCTCGCCAAGGCAACACGACTTTGCTGCCCGCCCGACAGTTGATTAGGGTACCTGTCCAGAAATTCCGGCTGAAGCCCGACCAGGGAAATGAGCTCGCTCACGCGCTGGCGGATCTTATGCTTGCTCCAACCCAAGAGCCGCGGAACCGCGCCAATATTTTCTGCAACGGTTTGATGAGGAAACAAGGCTGAGCTTTGCATCATGAAACCGATGCCACGGCGAAGCGTCACGACGTCAAGCTCGTCGGTCGCCACCCCATTGACACAGATACGGCCACTGTCCTGGGTGTCCAGTCTATTGATCATTCGCAAAATGGTCGTTTTGCCACACCCACTTGGCCCGACAAATACGCAGATCTCCCCCTCCCGGACATGAAGCGTTAAATCGCTCACGGCCATTCGCGGGCTGCCTTTATGAGTTTTCTTGATGGCTTCAAAACGTATCATTTTCCGACGCCCAGATTAGCTTGAGTATTTTTAGTGCCTGGCAGGATGGCGAGGACAATCCACGGGATTGATCAGATGCCTCTGCAATAACTGGAAGTAGCCATGAATGACATAGCCATTATTTCGCGCGATCCATTGTTCACGCCTGGCTCTATACACCCGGGGCAAATAAAACCAGGGCAAACCGGGAAGATCGTGATGAACCAAGTGAAGATTGAGGTTAAGAAAGAGCCAACTCAAAAGCCCTGAGGACTCATTGATCACCGTACGGTGCTCTGGCAGCGTTGACGGCCGATGCTCGTAAAACGACCTGATCATTGCAATGGACAAGGCCGGCAGCGAAACTAAAAATACGTACTGCACAGCACTGATGGCGCTGTATTGCTCAACCAAGGTCAGCACCACGACGACACTTAGCACGTGAGCTATCCACACTCGTCCAGTACTTCGTCCCGCGAGAAACAAGCCTCTGATCTCGCTACCCAGCAGGGATATCACTGCCAATGGTGCTCCCATGAGCAAGCGACCACCCAAGGTCTTGTTTACCCAAAGCAACGCTTTCACATAACGCGGTGACTGCAACCAGTAGGCACTGGTGACATAGCGACTTTCTGGATCTTGACCAGGCACCGTCAGCACCTCGTCGTTGTGATGCGCCAGATGCGTGTCCCTATAAATGTCGTAGGGATACCAAACGGCAAACGGCAGAAACCCCAGGGCTTTATTTATGGCAGGCCAACGCGTTGGGTGACCGTGAATAAGCTCATGCTGGATCGACATCCAGAGCACGACCAGTGGAACCAACAGGACAATGCTGATGAGTTGGCCAAGTGCCTGCCCATGAAAAACAATAAGAGCCCAAGCCAGGTAAAAGCCGACCAGTAAAAGCCAGGTGGGCCATTCAGTCTGGCTGGTCAAGGTCCTGCTGAGCTTGACGATTTCAACTCGATGAGTTTCATCCAAATAATTTGGCATGGTGGTAAGTCGCGATAGGCTGCGCTGAACAGACGCCCACTCACTCACACTTCAAGCGACCACCCGGGACCGGGTATTACCTGGAGATGATTGACTGACGTTACGGTATGGAAGTGCCGACAGCGGTGCGTCACATGGCGTAGAGCAGAAACGCCAAGCCTTCGCTGATTGCACTGCAGGCCTCACTGTTGGCCTGGCAAGGGAGAGGTTTGCCGGTCACGAATGGAGCGGCAATGGCGGCACAAGAACTGATGCGCAGAGTGCCGGACTGAGAAATCACTGCATGGGCCCCATCATGCGACAGAGCCTCAAGGCTGATTTGGAAGATTCGGGCGCCGGACATAGTCGTACCATAGAGTAGGTTGAACATATCCGGCGGTCCGGTAGCGTCAACTTAACATGCCAACTAATTCGATCAAGGAATATATTCTATTATGCTTATTCCTGTATCGAATAACATAAAACGGGCTCCCTACCCTTTCGCCTTGATTGCATACAGGCCTGCGGCAATCACCATGCACGCCCCCACGACGGTCCATGGGTCAGGTAGTTCGCCGAATATGAACAGGCCGATGAATGTGGCGAACACCAACAGCGTGTAGTTGAACGGTTGAAGCGTACCTGCCGTTGCGTACTTGAGCGCCTGGAGGAGTAGCAACTGCGCCACCATGCCAATCGTCGACAGCACGGCGATCAGGCCCCACTGTGTCGGGTTCGGCGAAACCCACCCTGGCAAGCCAGAGAACGTGATGGCCAGGGCGCCGAAAAAGCCCATGTAGAGCATGTTCGTCGCGAATGAATCATCCCGGCTGATCCGACGTGTCAGCACACTGAAGACCGCGAACCCCAGGGCCGACAACAGCGGAATCAGCGCCGCCAACTCGAAGACGCCGGTTCCCGGACGGAGGATCACCAGGGTCCCCAAGAACCCTATGGCCGCGGCCACCCAGCGACGGACGCCGATGAACTCACCCAGGAATGCGCCTGCCAAGGCCAGGGTCATCAGCGGAAACACCGCATACAGGGCATGCATCTCCGCCATTCCGAGGTAACGCAGCCCCAATCCGAACAATGCGCTTTCGCCCACCCCCAGCAAGGCACGGATGACCTGCAGGGCAGGATGATGGCTTCGACACGCCGCTCCCAGGTGGCCACGATAAAGGCTATAGCCGACAGCGAATGCCAGGAATACCCAGTAACGCACCATGACGAGCTGGGCGACGGGAAGGTCCTTGACCAGCACTTTGGTGATCCCGTCCTGGCTTGCAAAGAGCAGCATGGAAAGCAGGCACAAGAGGATTCCAAGTTGAGGCCGTGGGGCATCACCCACGGTGTGTATCACCCGTGGTCGGCTCTAGTGCAATGGTATCCCTGCGTCGTCTTGCGAGGCTGTGGCGCGCAGCGTCTTTTTCCAGCGCCTCGACCGCGACGAGCGCTTCAATACCTGCCCCGGCTTCGACCTTTTCAATGAAATCCAGGATCGCCCGTTTCATGAACCAGTGGCAGGTGCGGTCCAGCTTTGCCGACACCGACTTCAGCCTGGCCCGTGTTTCCCCATCCAACTTGATACCCAATGTGGTGACCGACATCGCACAGCCTCTGAAATGACTTGTAGTCTTCGACCCTTCGCCTCAAGCGCAGGGCTCATGGAGCAATCCCCACAGCGCCAGGAGTGGCGCTTGCGTTGATCTCATCGCATGGGTGCAGGACGGTGGGTTTATGACAATGCCCCCTGCCCCGGGCGTCCACCAGCCTACGTCCTCGCGATACCAGTCGCCTGGGGACAACACCAGATAGAACTCAGCCGGAGGATGCTGGTGGAACGGATAACAGGTTTCGGGCGCCATGAGGGCCAACCCCAGGGTCATGCCAGGACAGTCGAACAATCCCCCTGGACCGGTGACCATCCCATGGCGATGCCGCTCCACGAACCGATCGTCCTGGCCGGCCTGGGCCTGACGGTTGATCCAGGGAACATGGGGCACAAGCGCGTTCAACGCCTCCAATACCCCTGCCAGGTGTTCGGGAACTCTTGGCGCAGCGTCGAATGCCTGGGCCAAATAGGGTGCCAGGACTGCCGGTAACGCGCGGGGCGTTGCCGGCGGTTTCTTGAGGGACCACTCGGTCGGGCCCAGGGCGGCGGCATAGGCCTGTGTCGCCCCGGATGTACCGTCCCCCGAGCTGTTCGAGAGGACTTCATGCAGCGATCGCCGAAGCCACTGCGCGCTACGAGTCACCACCGGATCCGACGACAAATGCTCGTGACGGGTAATCATCGTTTCCCCCTTGCTGATTCAGGCGCAGACGAAAATGACAGGCTGCTCAACGTATCCCATCGGTACCGGAAGCGGGGCCCTGATGTTCCAAGGGTAGCCCGAACGGTATCGATGACAGCCGACGCCCTTCACTTTGCGTCAAGGGCACCGAACTGCAAACACCTATCAAGCAACGGCGGCGATTACTGGCTGACGGTCGCCGAGGCGGTCTGACTGCCAAACATGGCCTCGAAGCGAGGTTTGTTGGCGGCGTAGTACTCGGCAACGACCTTGTCTGCCGAACTGTCACGGGCGGTCGCCATCAGCTTCTCAAGGTCGGCCTTGGGAATCTTGAAGTTGGCGAAGAACCGGGCGACATCAGGATGCTCGGCGCTGAAGCCTTTGCGGGCAACCGCGTGAATTTGTTCGGCGCCGCCGAAAATCTGCTTCGGATCGTCGAGATAGCGCAGCGGCCACTTGGCGAACATCCAGTGCGGGCTCCAGGCGTTGATCAATGCCCATTTGTCACGTTTGAGATTGCGATCCAGCTCGCTCAACATGCCAGACTCTGAAGAAGCGACCATCTTGTAGCCTTCGAGCTTGTATTCCTTGATGGCCTTTTCCGTGAGTTTGTATTGGCCGTTGCCCACTTCCGAGGTCAGGATCTTGCCGTCGAGCTTTTGCCGCACTTCAGGCTTGTTGAGGTCCTCGACAGTGGCGAGTTCGCTGGTGGGAATGGACGTTGGCACGGCCATGCCGATCCGACCTTCATACAGCACGCCAAGGTCTTCGAGCTTGTCCTGGTACTTGTCATAGAATGCCTTGTGAGTGCTCGGCAGCCAGACCATCGGGATCAGGTCGATATTGCCGTTGGCCAAGGCCTGGAACTGGATACCAATATCGGCGAGCACCAACTTGACCGGTTGCTTCAAGTGGTCGCGCAGTGCGGTATCCGCCAGCTTTACAGCGATTTCCGTATCCGACCAATTCACCCAACCGATACGAATGGGCGTGGGTTCCTCGGCGTGGGCCATCAGGCTGCCGGCGGCCATCGCCAGACCGGCAAGCCAGCCGATACGAGTTTTACTGGAAAACGTCATCATGGTGCATCTCCGCGTACTGTATTAATAGTTATTGGCAGGGCAGCAGAAGAATTTACGTTCCCTCATCAAAGCAGAGTGCCATTACACTCCTCAAGGGATTTAATGTTATGCATGGATAAGTTCTAGTTATGCGAAAACCCTTCCTGTATTCAGGTCGTTCGGCCCTCCTCCGCCCTTTGGCGGAACTTATGAATGTACGTACTCACAGTGCTTTTTCGAGCGCCGGCAAGGCCTCGAACAGATCCGCCACCCACATGTAATCCGCCACCTGGGCAATCGGCGCTTCAGCGTCCTGGTTGATCGCAACGATGACCTTTGAACCACTCATGCCCGCCAAATGTTGAATGGCGCCACTGATACCCGCCGCGATGTAAAGCTCTGGCGCAACGATTTTCCCGGTCTGCCCGACCTGCAGATCGTTGGGGGCAAACCCCGAATCCACCGCGGCACGCGAGGCCCCTACGGCACCGCCAAGCTTGTCCGCCACCCGCTCGATCAGGGCGAAATGCTCTTTGCCCTGCATCCCGCGGCCACCGGACACGACGACGCGGGCGCTCGACAGGTCGGGCCTTTCGCTGGCCGTCAGTTGCTCGCTCACGAAGCGCACATTGCTCGCGCTTTGCCCGCCCTCCACTACCACCACTTCGCAGCGATGCTCGTGGGACAGGGCCTGGGCGAACGCCGAGGCACGGACGGTGAGCAACTTGATCGGATCGAGGGACTGCACCGTGGCGATGGCATTGCCGGCATAAATGGGTCGTTGGAACGTGTCCGTCGAGACGATCTGGGTGACGTCGGACAGCATGCCGACATCCAGGCTCGCCGCGATCCGTGGCAGTACATTGCGGCCCATGCTGCTGGCGTCGGCAACGACGTGCGTATACCCCTCGGCCACCAGTGAAGTGATCAGCGGTTGAACATTTTCAGCCAAGGCATTTTCGAACATCGCCCCTTGTGCGAGCAGCACCCGCGCCAGGCCCTGGGTGAGCGCCGCCTGTTGCGCCACTGCCGATGCGGCCGTCCCGCCCATCACCAGCAAATCCGTCTCGGTCCCCAGGGCCATGGCGGCGGTCACGGCACTCCATGTACCAGCCGTCAGTTGATCGGCACTGTGCTCGGCGATCACCAATGTGCGCATCAAATCACCCCCGCAACGTTCTTCAATTTATCCACCAGCTCGGCCACCGAACCGACGTTGATCCCCGCTTTGCGCACCGCAGGCGGGACCACCCCTAATAACCGAGCGTGTTCCTTCACGCTCGCGCCCAAGGTGTCAGCGGCAATGATTTCCAGCGGTTTTTTCTTGGCTTTCATGATGTTCGGCAACGAGGCGTAGCGCGGTTGGTTC
Source organism: Pseudomonas sp. Van50 (assembly GCF_055390755.1). Classification (NCBI taxonomy): domain Bacteria; kingdom Pseudomonadati; phylum Pseudomonadota; class Gammaproteobacteria; order Pseudomonadales; family Pseudomonadaceae; genus Pseudomonas; species Pseudomonas sp. Van50. The sequence goes on from NZ_AP024343.1 coordinate 4,821,552, forward strand.
AGGCGCAAGTCACAGGTCACCACGGCCGGCATGGCGAGGGCGACCACCTGGCTGCCACCGTCGACTTCACGTTCGACGACCCACTGCCCGTCGACCTGATTGACGGCAGAGGCGTAAGTGGCCTGACCGCTGCCGATCAACTGCGCGACCATTTGCCCGACCTGGTTGTTTTCCTGGTCGATTGCCTGTTTGCCGAACAGAATCAAGTGCGGCTTTTCCTGATCGATCACTTTGCTCAGGTACTTGGCGACATTGAGCGGCTCGAGTACCGCGCTCGTCTCGACCAGAAGCGCCCGGTCCGCGCCGAGCGCCAATGCCGTGCGCAGTTGTTCCTGCGCCGCCGACGTGCCCACCGAGACCACCACCACTTCGGATGCCAGCCCCTTTTCCTTGAGGCGAATCGCTTCTTCCACGGCGATTTCGCAGAACGGATTCAAGGCCATCTTCACGCCATTGAGCTCGACGTCTGAACCATCGGCTTTCACCCGGACTTTCACATTCGGGTCGATGGCGCGTTTTACCGCAACGAGTACTTTCATGGTTCCTGGCATAGCGCTTCGCACAGCCCCCTTGCACTTTGGATCGATGCGCGATGGCCGGCCGCACGAGCCGGACCACCCCTGTTTCGACTGGATGGTAATCCTGGTTTTTACGTCACGCAAGAAAAATGTACACCTGTGTCACAGGTCGTTGACACACATGAACATTCGACATACCGTTATGTCAAACCAAGCCTGATGTTCTGTTCCCGGAGCGCAACACCATGTCCAGCGATCCTCTGCTGCAGCCCTATAAGATCAAGCACCTGACCCTCAAAAACCGGATCATGACCACCTCCCACGAGCCCGCTTATCCTGTCGACGGCATGCCGAAGGATCTGTACCGCGCCTATCACGTCGAGCGCGCCAAGGCCGGTGTGGCGCTGACCATGACGGCGGGCTCCGCCGCTGTTTCCCGCGACAGCCCGCCGGTGTTCAACAACGTGCTGGCGTACAAGGACGAAGTGGTCAAATGGATGAAGGACCTGACTGACGAGTGCCACGAACACGGCGCGGCGGTGATGATTCAACTGACCCACCTGGGCCGGCGCACGCGCTGGGACAAGGCTGACTGGTTGCCGGTGGTATCGCCTTCCCATCGCCGCGAAGCGTCTCACCGGTCGTTTCCGAAAAAGATGGAAGAATGGGACATCGATCGCATCATCAAGGACTACGTCGATGCCGCCGAACGCATGAAGGCGGCTGGTCTTGACGGCCTGGAACTGCAGGCCTACGGGCACCTCATGGATCAGTTCTGGTCGCCGTTGACCAACGATCTCGACGGGCCCTACGGTGGTTCGCTGGAAAACCGGATGCGCTTCACCTTCGACATCCTGCGTGGCATCCGCCAGCGTTGTGGCGAGGACTTCCTGCTCGGGGTGCGCTACACCGGCGATGAGGACCTGCCCGGCGGCTTCGGTGCCAGCGACGGTCTCCAGATTTCCCACATGCTCAAGGACAGTGGGCTGGTAGACTTCCTCAACGTCGTTCGCGGGCACATCGATACCGATGCCGGCCTCACCGATGTGATTCCGATCCAGGGCATGCGCAACTCGCCACACCTGGATTTTGCCGGCGAGATCCGCTCGGCCACCGGTTTCCCGACGTTCCACGCCGCCAAGATCCCGGACGTCGCCACGGCGCGGCACGCCATCGCCTCCGGCAAGGTGGACATGATCGGCATGACCCGGGCGCACATGACCGACCCGCACATCGTGCGCAAGATCATCGAGAAGCGTGAAGAAGAGATCCGCCCCTGCGTCGGTGCCAACTATTGCCTGGACCGCATCTATCAGGGCGGCGCCGCGTACTGCATCCACAACGCCGCCACCGGCCGCGAAACCACCATGCCCCACGAAATCCCCAAGGCGTCGGTCAAGCGCAAGGTGGTGGTGATTGGCACCGGCCCGGCGGGCCTGGAAGCGGCACGGGTGGCCGGCGAACGTGGCCACGACGTCACGGTGTTCGAAGTGGCGGATCAGCCCGGTGGGCAGATCCGCTTGACTGCGCAGAGCGAGCGGCGGCGCGAGATGATCAGCATCATCGATTGGCGCATGGCGCAATGCGAACGGCTGGGGGTGAAGTTCCAGTTCAACACCTGGGCCGAAGCCGAGACCGTCATGGCCGAGGCGCCGGACGTGGTGATCGTCGCCACCGGCGGCTTGCCCCATACCGAGGTGCTCAAGCACGGCAATGAGCTGGTGGTGTCGACCTGGGACATCATTTCCGGCGACGTCAAGCCCGGCCAGAACGTGCTGATCTTCGACGACGCGGGCGACCACGCGGCGCTACAAGCGGCCGAGGTCATCGCCAACAGCGGTGCGAAACTGGAAATCGTCACGCCGGACCGGTCGTTTGCGCCGGAGGTGATGGCGATGAACCTGGTGCCTTACATGCGCAGCCTGCAAGACCTGAACGTCACCTTCACGGTCACCTATCGGGTCGACTCCGTGGAGAAGCGCGACGGTCAATTGGTGGCCAACTTCGGCAGCGATTATGGTCAGGTGCACAAGCAGCGCGTGGTCGATCAGGTGGTGGTCAACCACGGCACCCTGCCCCTGGACGACTTGTACTTCGAGCTACGCCCGCACTCGAGCAATAACGGCGCGGTGGAGCAGCACAATCTGATCGCCGGGAAAACCCAGAATATCGTGACCAACCCGGAGGGCCGCTTCCAGCTGTTCCGAATTGGCGACGCGGTGTCGGCGCGTAATACCCATGCGGCTATCTACGATGCGCTGCGGCTGGTCAAGGACATTTGAGGTAAGGCGCTCGGTAAACCTGTGGCGAGGGAGCTTGCTCCCGCTGGGCTGCGCAGCAGGCCCATTTTGTGAGCGCTTCGCGCTCAAGCGGGAGCAAGCTCCCTCGCCACAGGCTCATCGTTTTTCTCAAGCGGGCAGCGTTGCACATGCCCCTGGACAAGACCAACGACGCCTTCGAGTTGATGCACACCGGGCAAAGCATTCGTACCGTCATTCATTTCTGAGACCCGCTCGAAAATCCAATTCCCCCCATAGCAAGGAAACCAAGATGTCCGTTTTTACCCATGTCACCGTCGGCACCAACAACCTGGCAAAAGCACGTGCGTTTTATGACGCCGCCTTGAAAGAGATCGGCCTCAAGCGTGTTGCTGATCTCGAGGATGCCGGCTCCATCTGGGGCGTCGACAAGCCGTCGTTCTTTGTGCTCAACCCGGCCAATGGCAATCCGGCGTCCATCGGCAATGGTGTCACGGTGAGCTTCGAAGCGCCGAACCGCGCTGCGGTCCAGGCGTTCCATACGGCCGCCTTGGCAAACGGCGGCGTCTGCGAAGGCCTGCCAGGCCCCCGCAGTTGGGCGGACAATGCCTTTGCCGCTTATGCCAGGGACCTGGATGGCAACAAGTTGGCTGTGTATTGCTTCAAGGCTGAATAAAGCGGCTGGCCCACCGCCATCGCGAGCAAGCTCGCTCCCACAGGGATTGTGGGTGCTCATGAGTTTTGCATTCACCACAGAACCATTGTGGATGTTCATGAGTTTTGCATTCACCACAGAACCATTGTGGGAGCGAGCTTGCTCGCGATGGCGGCGGCACAATCAGCATCGATTCAAGCTGACCCACCGCCTTCGCGAGCAAGCTCGCTCCCACAGGGATTGTGGATGCTCATGAGTTCTGCATTCACTACAGGACCATTGTGGGTGTTCATGCGTTTTGCATTCATCACCATGATGCGGTGGTGTGTCTAGCCACCATCGGTGTCGATGTCAGCATCCGTATCGTCACCGGATTTCGGACGGTCCGGGTCAGGCTTGAAGCCGGGGCTGAAGGTGTTGTCGTTGTCCTGATGATGCTGCTTCTGGTCGACCTCAGTGGCGGCGCTGTCAGCCTGGTCCGCTCCGGCAGGACTGACGGGCTCGGCACTCGAAGGCTTGCCCGGGACCTGGGGATCGATGGCCGGATCGTTACGCGGGGATGGCGTCTGCCCCTGGCCTTGTTGCTGAGTGTTTGCGGGATCGTCGTTCATGGGCACCTCGTTCATGACAGGGCCGGATGGATGACCGGTCTTGAACATTCGAAGGTGACGCGACGGCTTCGGTTCCATTTGTTTAAGACGCCGCGATCAACCGCCCAGCACGCTCCTCACCATCCGGGCCAGTGCGTCCGGACCGTAGGGCTTGCTCAACAAATGGGTATCGGGGCTCAATTGATGGTTGCGGGAGATGATGTCCCGGGTGTGCCCCGAGGTGAACAGCACGGGGACCGGCGGTGTCTGCACCTTGGCCCAGGCGGCCAGGTCGGAACTCTTGATCAGGCCGGGCATGACTACGTCAGTGAAGATCAGGTCCACCGGGGTGCCATCCAGCAGCAGCTTCATCGCCTCATCGCCGTTGGCGGCCGTGAGGGTCTTGTAGCCGGACTGTTCCAGCAGTTCCACCGACGCGCTGCGCACCTGGGCGTTGTCCTCCACCACCAGGATCGTCTCTTGCCGGCCGGAATGAAGCGCATCATGTTGCTCGGTTTCCCCTGCTTCGGGCGCGAGGCTTCGAGGGAAATACATCCGCACCCGCGTGCCTTCGCCCAGGTCACTGGCGATCTCGATATGGCCGCCACTCTGCTTGACGAACCCGAACACCATGCTCAATCCAAGCCCGGTGCCCTGGCCATCGGTCTTGGTGGTGAAAAACGGTTCGAACACCTGCTTCAGGACGTCGGGCGGCATGCCGACACCGCAATCGATCACCGACAGCCGGACATAGTCGCCGGCCGCAATCCCCTTGCCGGCGCAAAACGCCTCATCGAGCACGATGTTCTCGCCGATCAGATGGATGGTGCCCTCGCCCCGCATGGCATCACGCGCATTGATCGCCAGGTTCAACAGGGCATTTTCCAGCTGATTGCGATCGACATGGATGCGCCAGGGTTCCTGGGGCAGGCTCACTTCAATCAGGATGGTTTCGCCCAAGGCCCGTTGCAGCAGTTCACCCATGCCCTCGTAGATGCGCCGAGGGTTGTAGACCGCCGGTGACAATGGCTGGCGCCGGGCAAAAGCCAGCAGTTGCGATGACAACTTGGCGCCCCGCTCCACGGCTTCGATGGAGGCACTGACCCGCCGTTGCACATTGGCGTTGTCCCGTTCGTGGCGGGCCAGCAAGTGCAGGTTGCCGGCGATCACTTGCAGCAAGTTGTTGAAGTCATGGGCCACGCCACCGGTGAGGCCGCCAATGGCCTCGAGCTTCTGCGACTGGCGCAACTGCTCTTCCGCTGCCAGCCGCGCCTGCACCTCGTTGGCGACACGCTGCTCCAGGTCGCGGGTGAATTTGAGCAGCGAAGCTTCGGCCGTCTTGCGCTCGTCGATATCAATCAGCACTCCCGGAAACCGCAGGGGCCGGCCTGTCCTGTCGAACTCGCAGCGACCGCTGGCCAGTACCCACCGGTAGTCACCGCCCAGGCGGCGGACCCGATACTCGGCGCTGTAGGGCGTGCCTGTGCGCACGGTCAGTTCGACCCGCTGGTTGACCTCTTCAAGGTCGTCCGGGTGGATGCCCTGGCGGGCAATCTCGATGGGCAGTGCGTCCAGCGGACAGTCGGGTGGGTAGTTGAAGGTGCGGGCAAAACGCTCATCGCCCGACAGCGTGTCGGCCTGGATGTCCCAGACGAACGACCCCAGCAAGGGCCCGGCCGAGAGCGCCAGCTGGATGCGTTCATTGACCGCGCGGTAACTGCGTTCGGCCTCTTGCCGGGCGCGCTCGGTCAATACGTGCTCCGTGGTTTCCACCACAATCGCCAGCACGCCCCCCGGGGACTGGTCATCATCGGGCACCGGGCTGTAGTAGAGGTCCATCCACACGTCTTCAGGCTTGCCATCGCGCAGCAGGACCAGCTCTTTGCTGCGGTACGACAAGGTGCCGCCGGCCAGACAGACGTCCAGCACATGGCGATTGAATTCGGCAACCTCCGGCCACCCCAACTCCACCGCGCACCCCAGCAAGTAGGGATGCCGGCCGCCGGCGAACTCGGCATAGGCATCGTTGTAAATCATGAAGCCCTGGCGGCCCCACAACATCACCATCGGCAGGGGCGAAGCCAGCAACAATTGGACAGCGCTGCGCAAGCTGGCGGACCAGTGCTCGATGGCGCCCAACTCGGTTCGGCTCCAATCGAACGCCTGGATACGCCCGGCCATCTCACCACCCCACCCAGGGCAGCCGTGATTCTGGGATAGAAACTCCATGGTCGACTCTGAACCTCAAAATGCCTGCAGGGAATCAACAGACACAAATCCCTTGCGATCAGAGCTTCGAGCGCCAGGTTGGCGTTTGGTTTCATGGTGATCGGTTTGCGCACAATCCTGTGGCGAGGGAGCTTGCTCCCGCTCGGCGGCGCAGCCGTCGTAAACCGGCTGACGCGGTGTGCCTGATGGATTGCGTAAACCATTTTTTTGGGGGGCTGCTACGCAGCCCAGCGGGAGCAAGCTCCCTCGCCACAAAAACGGCGGTGTTGCTGGGGCTCAGCGGAAATCGCGGCTCTGCACTTGGATACCCGCCAGTAATTCAGTCAGGTCGCTCAAGCGCCCGGCGATCAAGTGGCGGACCTCGCCGACGCTTTCCCAGCGGCCGTCGACCCTGAGCAATTGCGAGCCCACCAGGGTCTTGCGTTGACGCTCGGCCAGGTCGCGCCAGACCACCACGTTGAGGTTGCCGAACTCATCTTCCAGGGTGACGAAGGTCACGCCGCTGGCCGTGCCCGGGCGTTGGCGGCCGGTGACCAGCCCGGCGACGCTGACATTGCGGCCATGCTCCACGTCCTGCAATTCCCGGGAGCTGCGGCAGCGCCGGGCGCCCAGTTCGGGACGCAGCAGGGCCAGCGGATGAGGGCCCAGTGTCGTGCCCAGCGTGGCGTAATCGGCAAACAGGTTTTCCCCCAGTGTGGGTTCGGGCAGCGCCACGGGCGGCTCTTCCTGGCTGGGCAAACTGGCGAACAAACCCAGTTGCTTCTGCACTCCGGCCACTTCCCAGCGGGCCCGATGGCGATCCCCGGCCAAGCCCTGCAAGGCCCCCGCGTCGGCCAGTTGCGCCAGGGCCCGGGCATCGAGTTGCGCGCGCTCGCCCAAGTCGGCCACATCGCTGAAAGGCCGATGCCGGCGCGCCGCTTCGATACGCTGGGCATCCTCTTCGCGAAAGCCCTTGACCAGGCGCAGCCCCAGGCGGATCGCCGGTTGCCGGCCGTCCATGGGCTCGAGGCTGCAATCCCAATCGCTGGCGCGCGCGTCCACCGGATGGATCGACAGTTGATGCCGGCGGGCATCCTGGAGGATCTGGTCCGGGCTGTAGAAGCCCATCGGCCAGCTGTTGATCAGGGCACAGGCGAATGCCGCCGGTTCGTGGCATTTGAGCCAACTGCTGGCGTAGGTCAGCAAGGCGAAACTGGCGGCGTGGGACTCGGGGAAACCGTAATTGCCGAAGCCTTTGATCTGTTCGAAGATTTGCGCGGCGAATTCAGCGGTGTAGCCGTTTTTCTTCATCCCCTGCGCCAGGCGTTCCCGATGGGGCTCCAACCCGCCGTGACGTTTCCAGGCAGCCATAGAACGCCGCAACTGGTCGGCTTCTCCCGGGGTGTAATCGGCCGCGACAATGGCGATCTGCATGACCTGCTCCTGGAACAAGGGAACACCCAGGGTACGGTTGAGCACTCCTTTCAACGCGTCAGAGGGATAAGTCACCACCTCTTCGTTGTTTCTGCGCCGCAGGTACGGATGCACCATCCCACCCTGGATCGGCCCGGGCCGCACGATCGCCACTTCGATGACCAAGTCGTAGAACGTCTTGGGCCTCAGCCGAGGCAACATCGACATCTGCGCCCGAGACTCGATCTGGAAGACACCGATGGTGTCGGCGCGACTGATCATTTCGTAGGTAGCCCGATCGTCCTGGGGCAGCGACGCCAGGGCATAACGCTGCCCCCGGTACTGCTCGATCAAGTCGAAACAGCGGCGGATCGCGCTGAGCATGCCCAAGGCCAGGATGTCCACCTTGAGCAGCCCGACCGCGTCCAGGTCGTCCTTGTCCCACTGGATGATGGTGCGCTCGGCCATGGCGGCGTTTTCCACCGGCACCAGGGTGTCCAGGGGCTGTTCGGAAATCACGAAACCGCCGGGGTGCTGGGATAAGTGCCGGGGAAAACCGATCAATTGCCGGGTCAGGCTCAGGACCCGACGCAACACCGGGCTGTCCGGATCGAAGCCGCCTTCACGCAAACGCTCAACCGGCGGCGCCTCGTCGCTCCAGCGCCCACAGCAATCGGCCAGGGCATTGACCTGATCCGGCGGCAAGCCCAAGGCCTTGGCCACATCGCGTACCGCCCCGGCCCCGTGGTAACTGCTGACCACTGCCGTCAAGGCCGCACGATGCCGACCGTAGCGCTGGAACACGTATTGCAGCACTTCCTCGCGACGGTCGTGTTCGAAGTCGACGTCGATGTCCGGCGGCTCGTTGCGCTCCCGGGACAGGAAGCGTTCGAACAACAGGCTGGTGAGGCTGGGGTCGATTTCGGTGATGCCCAAGGCGTAGCACACCGCCGAGTTGGCCGCCGAACCGCGCCCCTGGCAAAGGATATGGCGGCTGCGGGCAAAGCTGACGATGTCCTGCACGGTGAGGAAATAGCTGTCATAGCCCAACTCGGCGATCAGGCTCAGTTCCTTGTCGATCTGCGCCCGCACCTTGTCTGTCACGCCGTCCTTCCACCGCTCGCGCATGCCGCGCTCGGTCAGTTCCCGCAGCCAGGACGCCGGATCATGCCCCTCGGGCACCAGCTCGCGGGGGTATTGATAGCGCAACTGGCCGAGGTCGAAGGTGCAGCGTCGGGCGATGTTCAGGGTTTCATCGAGCAAGGCCTGCGGGTAGAGATCGGCCAGATCCTCGCGACTGCGCAGGTGGCGCTCGCCGTTGGGGTGCAAGCGCTGGCCGGCCTCGGCCACCGTGACGTGGTGACGGATGGCGGTCATGGTGTCCTGCAAGGCGCGACGACCGCGCGCGTGCATGTGCACATCGCCGCTGGCCACGGCCGGAAGCGCCAGGCGCTCGGCCATCGCCAACGAGTCTGCCAACCGACGGCGGTCGTCCTGTGCGCAATGCAACTGGACCGTCAGCCACAGGCTCCCGGCAAAGATCGGCTGGAGCCAACGCCCATGTTCCTCGGCGTCTTTGCCCTCGGCTATCCACAACGCCAGCAGTCCCGGCAAGGGTTGGTCGAAATCCTCTCGCACGATGCGGTAGTGGCCCTTCTCGCTGCGACGCCGGGCGCGGGTGATCAACCGGCACAAGGTTTGATAACCGTCCAGGTTTTCCACCAGCAACACCAGTTTCGGACCGTTCTCGACCTGGATCTCGCTGCCGACGATCAGTGGCAGCGCCAACTCTTTGGCCGCCTGCCAGGCCCGGACGATCCCGGCCAGGGTGCATTCGTCGGTGATCGCCAGGGCCTGGTAGCCCTGCTGCTTGGCGCGACGGCACAACTCCAGGGCACTGGAGGCGCCGCGCTGGAAGCTGAAGTTCGACAGGCAATGCAGCTCGGCATACTCAACGCTCATGCGAACCAGCCCTGCAGCCACAGCGGCCCGCCCTCGCCCACCGGTCGATAGGCCCAGCCACGTTGTCCGCTGCGGGTTTCGATCAGGTAATAGTCACGGCGCACATCCGCGCCGTCCCACCAACCGGTCTCGATGCGCTCGGGGCCCATGAGGATGTGCGCCTGACCTTGCGCCAATGCCTGGGGCTCCTCCAGCAGCCAGCCGGGACGCTGCACGCCGTCGCGCACCGGACAAGTCTGGGATCGGGGTTGGGACGTCATCTGCCAGGCGCACTCAGGCCGATGGTCGTCGCGAAACCCCAGGCCCTGCACGGCGTCATCCCCCAGCCGGGCGCGCAGGCGTTCGCGCAGTTGCTCCCAGGGCAATGATTGTTGGGGGCGTTCGTCGAACAGCTCCAGGCGCTGGGGCACGAAACTCGGCAGGTCTTCGGCACACAAGCGAAAGCCCCGCACCGGAGCCTCGACCTGCACCTGCACCTGCTCCAAGCGACCGCGGGCCAGTTCGAAGAGCATCGCCGGGGCCCGTTCGGCACTGAGCAGGCCGACCTTGATCACGGTATCCGGCAACCCGGCGTGCTCCAGGTGCAAGTCGAAGCGCTGCACGCCGCTGTCGCGTCCGCAGAGGAAGGCCGACAGGTCACCGGTCAGGCGGCGCAACGGGAACAACAGCGCCTGATGGGATTGCACGTCATAGTTGAGCTCGATGCGCACATCGAAACGGTCCGGTGGCAGGTAGAACGACAGCGCCAGGGTGCGATGGCCCGTCAACGCGTCGAGGTGCTTGAGCACCTGGGCCTCGAAGCGCCGTGCCAGGGTCTGCCGGGGCAAGGCCTGGACCTGGCTCAGGCGCCGCAGGCCCATGCGCGACAGCGCCGTGGCGACGTCGGGCTCCAGGCCGATTCGCTCCACGGGCATGTGTCCCAGGTACTGTTGCAAGGTCTCGGCATCGGGCACCACCAAGGCGTCATAGGCATTGGCCAACACCCGTGCCGCCACTGGGTTCGGAGCGGCGACGATGCGATGACGAAAGCCCAGCTCGGTCAGCTCGGCTCGCAAGCGCGTCTCGAACACCGGCCAGGGTCCGAACAGGCCCAGGCTCGACTCGATCTCGAACAGCAGCGTACGCGGATAATGCACGCTGACCTGGGCGCTGAAACGGTAGGCCCAGGCTGCCAGGAACTGCTGCCAATGTTCGATCTGAGCCGCGTCGTATTCCGCGGTGGCAAAGCCTTTGCTCAAGGCCTGGGCGGCGGTCATGGTCTGGCCGGGCCGCAAGCCCAGGGCCCGTGCCGGCGCGTTCACCGCTTGCAGCACCCGACGCTGGGCCGGGCCGGTCAGCAATGCCAGGGGCTGGTCGGGATCGGGGCGCTGACGCAGCGCGGCGTCCAGCGCCAATTGCGGGAAGAGAATACAGACCCAGCGCATCGCAACCTCAATGCCCGGTTTGTGGGGCGAGCGTGGCAAAGGCAATCGGCGCCGACCGGGCCAGCCCGCCCCGGCACTTGAGCACGCGCAACTGCGCAGGCCGGGTATCGATGGCAATGCGCAGCGCCGCCGGCGACGGGTTGATGGCTTCCTGGATCGAGCGCCAGGCGAACGCCAGGGCCTGGCCGGTTTCCGCCGCCACTTGCAAGCGCCGCAAGGCCCGGTCGTCCGCCTGGCGGGGCCAGCACAGCACCGCGCCACAACTGCCCGAACGCAGGCATTGTTCGGTGGCCCACAGGGCATCGCGTTCATCGGCGCGGATCACCGACAACTGGCGCAGGTCGATGCCGGCGTTCTGCCAGGCCTGGGGATAAGGCACGAACGGCGGCGCCACCAGCACGATCCGTTCCCCTGCTGCCGACAGCCGCGCCAGGGTCGGCCACACCAATTGCAACTCACCCACGCCCGGCGCGGCGATGAGCAGTTCCGTCAAGGCAGCCTCCGGCCAGCCGCCACTGGGCAACGCCGCATCCAGTGCTGCATGGCCAGTGGGTTGCGCACTGACGGCCGGCGGCGCAGGCCGGCCCTTCCAGACCTGGCCGCCGTTGAACAGCGTGTCCAGCGCAACGACAGCGCCCATCAACCTTGCCTCACCAAGCCACAGAACACCCCCTCTATCGCCAGGTCCTGGTCGGCCTCGACGATGATCGGCTGGTAGGCCGGGTTGCGCGGCAGCAACCGCACCCGTTCGCCGATGCGCTCGAAGCGCTTGATGGTGACTTCACCGTCCAGGCGCGCCACGACGATCTGGCCGTTGGAGGCCTGGGGTGTGCGCTGCACGCCCACCAGGTCACCGTCGAGAATGCCGTCCTCGATCATCGAATCGCCCTGGACCCGCAGCAGGTAATCCGGCGCCTTGGTGAAAATCGCCGGGTCCAGCATCAGGCGGCTGTGAACCTCGGCATCGGCGCCGATCGGCACGCCAGCCGCCACCCGCCCCAGCACCGGCACGTCCAGCAGTTCAGGCCGTGGCGGCTGGTTCAACAGCCGGATGCCCCGGGCCTGGTGCGGATTGACTTCGATGAAGCCGGCCTCGGTCAACGCCAGCACATGCTTGCGCGCCACGCTACGGGAGGCGAAACCGAACGCCTCGCTGATTTCAGCGAGGCTGGGAGGCTGACCCTGATCGGCGATGCGTTCGCGGATGAACGTCAGGATGGCGGTGCGGCGGGGGGTGAGAGTCGTCATGGAGTACATTTGTACTCTTTCGGGATTTTTCTGACAAGCGCCGCCAGTCAGTTCACAGCTTGTCTGTACCGCCTTCATCGCGAGCAAGCTCGCTCCCACAGGGGGCCGAGGTGATCAGGTAGCCTCAAGCCCCGCCAGGTAGGCCCACGGGTAAATCCCCCGCTCATGTCCATCACTGAAGACCAGTTGCACCCCGTAGCCCTGTGGGTTGACTGCCACCACCCGGATCCGCGGATCGACCTGGACGGTCAGCCCTTGCAGGCGCAGCGCCCGGCACCGCGAGCATGGGCAGTGCTGGCGCAGGGTGGCATGGTCCAGGCGTTGCTCGCGGCCGTCGGGCCAGTCCAGGCGCAATTGACCTTTGCCTTGGGAGTTGCCCAGCGCCAGCGGGCTCATTGCAGTTGCCCCAAGGCAATGCGTACGGCTTTGCGCACTTCGGGGTCGCCATCGTCCTGGGCCGCCTGCAACGCCGGGATTGCGCCTGGTTCGTTCAACTCTCCCAAGGCCAGGGCCGCTTCCTTGCGCAAGTTGCTGATGCGATGGCCCAGGGTTTCGATCAAGGCCGCCAACGCCGGGGCGTAACGCAAGCGACCGAGGCTGCGAGTGGCCCGCAAGCGCACTTGCCAATAATCGTCATCCAAGGCTTCGACCAGGGCCGGACCGGCATCGGCGTGACCGACCTTGCCCAAGGTAGTGGCGGCCTCTTCGCGCACCGCCCAGGCCGGATCCCGGAGGGCCTGGCGCAGCGCCGGCAAGACTTGCGCGTCCGAAGCCAGGCCAAGGGCGCCAGTGGCCGCGCGGCGCACCTCCGTATCCGGATCATCACTGGCCAACCGGGCCAGGGCCGGCAAGGCGTCGAGGTGTTTGAGCCAGCCCAGCACGCCAACCGCCTCGCGGCGCACGCTGGCATCGCCGTCAGCCAGGGCAACGCTTGCCGCCGGTGCTGCCTCAAGCAGACGCAACTCGCGCAAGGCCCTGAACGCCGCGACGCGCACACCGGCCTCGGCATGTGCCGTCCAGGGCAGGATCACCCTTCCCGCCGCCTCGCTCTTGAGCAGGCTCAGGCTCTGGGCGGCAGCGGCCTGCACACTTGGCGACGAATCGGTCAGGGCCTCGCACAAGGCCCTCACCACCGGCGCATCCTCCCAGGCTTCAAGCAATCGCGCGGCTTCGGCTCGCACGTCAGCACTGGGATCTTCAGCCAGACGGTCCACCAGCCACAGCAGGCCTTCAGGCTCCTCAAGGTCGGCCAGTTCGATCAGGGCGATGCGGCGCACGCCCGGATCCTCGTCAGTCAGGCGTGGTTGCAGGGCAAGGATGTCGTCGTTGTCGGTGTTTTCGAATAGAGAGGTCATAGGGCAAATCGCGGCAAGGAGGTTTCAGGGGAAGCCCGAGGGGATTGAGGCGCGGCAACTGCCGGCCATCCTCATGGCGCAGCAGGTCGAGGCAGTGGCGCTTCAAGCGGGAGAATTCAGGGCGGGTGACCAGTTCGGTCGTGCGTGGCCGTGGGAAGTCCAGGCGCAGGTCTTCGATGATCCGCCCCGGACGCGGGCTCATCACCAGCAAGCGATCGGCCAGGAACAGCGCCTCGTCGATGTCGTGGGTGACGAACACCACGGTGGTGCGAATGCGGGTCCAGATGTCCAGCAGCAGCTCCTGCATATTCAACCGGGTCAGGGCATCGAGCGCGCCGAAGGGTTCGTCCATCAGCAGCAGCCGTGGACGGTTGACCAGCACCCGGGCGATTTCCACCCGTTGCTGCATGCCCCCAGAAAGTTGATCCGGCCAGTGCCCGGCAAACCCTTCCAGGCCCACCAGCGCAAGGATCTCATCGGCGGCCCGGTGCCGTTCGGCCTTGCTCAGGCCACGCATCTTCAGGCCGAAGGCGACGTTGTCGCGCACGCTGCGCCAGGGAAACAGCGTGTGTTGCTGGAACACCATGCCGCGTTGGGGCGACGGGCCGGAAACGTTCAAGCCGTCGACATTCAAGCTGCCGGAGCGCGGTTGCAGATGCCCGGCCAAGGCCCCGAGCAAGGTGGACTTGCCGCAGCCGGACGGCCCGAGGACACAGACGAACTGGCCCGCCTCGATCTGGCAATCGAGCCCCTGGACCGCTTCGAAGGCCTGGGCTCCCTCGCCAAGGACAATGGACAACTGACGGATATCGATCCGTCCTTCGGGTGTTTGCATCACGCTCATCAGGCTTTTCCTCGTGGCCGATGCCAAGGCGTGAACAGCCCGCCCAGGCGTTTGATCAACAGGCTGCTGCCCATGCCCAACACACCGATCAGCAACATGCCGACGACGATGTCGGCGTAGTTCTGCACGGTGTAGGAGGCCCAGGTGTAGTAGCCGATGCCGTACTGGCCGGCGATCATTTCCGCCGTCACCAGGCAGAACCAGGACGTGCCCATGCCGATAGCCAGGCCGGTGATGATGCTCGGCGCGGCGCCCGGCAGAATCACCTCCAACAGGATCGCCCCGCGTCCGGCCCCGAGGCTTTTCGCCGAGGCGATCAGCCGCCGGTCCACGCCTTCGACGCCGTGTACGGTGTTGAGCAGGATCGGGAACAGCGCGCCGGTGAAGGTGATGAACACCATCGACAGTTCCGACGAAGGGAACATCAGGATCGCCAGTGGAATCCAGGCCACCGCCGGGATCGGCCGCAGCACTTCCAATGGCGGCAGCAACAGGTCTTCGGCCCATTTCGAACGGCCGATGGCCAGGCCCAGCGCCACGCCGATCAACAGCGCCGCGCCATAACCGGCAAAGACCCGGCCCAGGCTGCTGCCCAGGTGCCGGCCGAGGTTGCCCGACTCTCCCAGGCCCAGCGCCGCCTGGATCACTGCCAGTGGCGTCGGGACGTTGGCGAAGGTCACCAGGCCGAGGTTCCAGTGGCCGGTTGCAGCGAGTTGCCAGAACAACAGGCAGAGCAGCAGTGAAGCGGCTCGCAGGAGCCAGCGCTTGGATAATGGGGACACGAATTGATCCTCTGATGTGTACCCCTGTGGGAGCGAGCTTGCTCGCGATAGCGTCAGATCAGTTGAATGGATGTGACTGACACGCCGCTATCGCGAGCAAGCTCGCTCCCACAGGTCATTGGCCGAAATCAGCGGGCGGCAACGGCCTGGGTGGTGGCCTCGCTGAAGTCGAAGACTTTTCCGCCCTGGGCCGTGGCAAATTGCTGGGCCTGGCCCTTGAGCAGGAACGCACTGAGCTGGCCCTTGGCATCACTGGCGAACCACGCCTGTTCGGCCAGCAGCTTGATTCCGCTGTCGCTGGCCTGGGCATAGACGGCGCGGATGCCCTTGCCTTCCTGCTTGAGGCTCGCCAGCGCGGCGAAGGCCGATTGGGCCGAGGCGTAATGGCGCACTTTCGGCTCGCCGCGCACCCAGATCTCGGCCACGTGGCGGGCGTCGGCGATTGCCTGGCCGGTCGACGCATCGCTGCTGCCCAGCGGGGTCTGGGCGTAGTTAGCCAGTTGCGCGGTGTAGTCCAGGTTCGACGCCTTGAAGGCGGCGCGGATGTACTGGTCATCGATGAAGGTATTGAGGTCCAGGCCGCGATCAGCCTTTTTCAGCAGCTTGAGGGTGTCGATGGCGGTGCCGACGGCCTGGCGGTATTCCGGTTTCCAGGTCAGGTCGCGGGTCTGCACCCCCAACGGCCCGTGGAACAGGTAGTTGACCTCGGCATCCACCCCGGTGACCTTGGCGATCAGCTCGCTGTACTTCTCCGGCTCGGCGGCCAGCAGTTGATTGGCCTCGATGGTGGCGCGCAGGTAGGCGACGACGATTTCCGGGTACTGCTTGGCATAGGCCTGGTCCACCAGCGCGCCGTGGAACGTGGGTGTGTTGGCCTGGGCACCGTCGTAGATCTTGCGGGCGAAGCCCCGGCTGGGGAACAGTTCGGCGAACGGCACGAAGTCGGCGTGGGCGTCGATCTTGCCGGCTTGCAGCGCCGAGCCGGCGACTTCCGGCGGCTGGGCAATGATGTTCACATCCTTGAGCGGATCCCAGCCCTGGGCGGCGACGGCGCGCAACAACATACCGTGAGCGGTGGAGGCGAACGGCACGGAAATGGTCTTGCCCTTGAGCTCGGCCAGGGACTGCACGCCCGACGCACTGGGCACCACAATGCCGTTGCCGCTGCCCTGGGTACTGCCCGACAGCACGCTGATGAACAGGCTGTGCTTGCCAGCGGTTTCGAACGCCACGCCGTTGAACGCCCCAGGGAAATCGGCCATGGCGCCGAAGTCGAGTTTGCCGGCGACCATCTCGTTGGTCAGCGGCGCGCCGCTGGTGAAGTTCTTCCACTGGATATCGTATCGGGCGTCCTTGTAGGCGCCGTCATGGGGCAGGTATTTATCCAGCAGGCCCAGCTCCCGGATCAACAACCCGCCGGCGGCGCAGTTGATGGTGGTGTCCTGGGTGCCGATGGCGATACGGATGGTTTCTGCCTGGGCAGGCAGGGTCAATGAAGCCAGTACCAGACCGGCGAGTGCTGCACGTAATAGCATGGGTGTGTCCCCTCGAATCATTTATTGGATGTCGTCTCCGCCACGATCAGGGCGCGGTGGGAAACGAGGGGTGTTCTGAATGTGGCGTCCGGGGGTGGCCGGATGGCTTTTGTGGTGTTTGGGTGGGCCTCATCGCGAGCAAGCTCGCTCCCACAGGTTTATCGGTGTACATAAGATCTGCGACCGGCTTCGACCCACTGTGGGAGCGAGCTTGCTCGCGATGACGTCTTGTCAGTCAGCGCAACAGATACGGAATCTCCACTTTCACCGCCCCCGTCGGGCAGTCCTTTTCACAGGGCATGCAGTACCAGCATTCGTCGAACGCCATGTAGGCCTTCTGGGTCGCCGGGTTGATCGCCAGCAGGTCCATGGGGCAGACATCGACGCAAACCGTGCAACCCTTGTGAGCGATGCATTTGTCCTCGTCCACGGTGACGGGGGCATTGGAGCGGAAAAAGATTTCCTGGGGTTGATAGGCCATGGGCGTTCTCTCTGGGTGGACGGTTCACGCCGCGTCGGCACCGACCCGCAACCGGTCGTAGGCCTGCAGTTCGTCGGCATCGAGGGCGATGACGTAGGGTTCGACGGCTTTCTTGAATGAAGTCATCGCGCCGTCATCGCCCTTCTTCAAATGGCAATGGCAGAACCAGTCGCTGTCGTTGCGTTGTGGATGATCGACCCGATAGTGGTACAGGCCCCAACGGCTTTCGGCGCGAAACAGCGAGGCACGGGCGGCCATTTCGGCGCAGTCGCGGATCACGCTGACTTCCATGGCGCGCATCAGCTCATGAGGGTTATGGGCCTTGAGCTGGTCCAGGTCGCGCTGGATATCGCTGAAGCGTTGCAGGCCGATCTGCATTTTCTTGGTGACTTTCGGCGGTTGCAGGTAATCGTTGACGAAGCGACGCAGCTTGTACTCCACCTGGGCCGGCGGCAGGCCGTGCTCGCGGTCCAGCGGTGCGTAGACACGTGCCCTCTCCCGCTCGATCTGCCCGGCATCCAGCGCCGAGAAATCCTTGCCGGCGACGAAATCCGCAGCGTTGTTGCCAGCAAACCAGCCGTAGGTGAACGCACCGAGCATGTAGTTGTGCGGCACTGCCGCCATGTCGCCGGCCGAGTACAGGCCCTTGACCGAGGTCTCGGCCCGCTCGTTGACCCACACGCCCGACGCCGAATGGCCGCTGCAAAAACCGATCTCGGAGATGTGCATTTCCACCATCTGCGTGCGGTAGTCGGTGCCGCGGTTGGCATGGAACTGACCGCGACTCGGCCGTTCGTTGCTGTGCAGGATCTCTTCGATGTTCTGGATGGTCTCCTCGGCCAGATGATCGAGCTTGAGGAACACCGGGCCATTGCCACCTTCGAGTTCCTGATGGAACTCCCACATCATCTGCCCGCTCCAGTAGTCGCACTCGATGAAGCGCTCGCCCTTGTTGTTGGCGGTGTAGCCGCCCAGGGGACCGGTGACGTAAGCGCACGCCGGGCCGTTGTAGTCCTTGATCAACGGGTTGATCTGGAAGCACTCCAGGTTCGCCAGTTCGGCACCGGCGTGATAGGCCATGGCATAACCGTCGCCGGCATTGGTCGGGTTTTCATACGTGCCCATCAGGTAGCCGGAGGCCGGCAAGCCCAGGCGCCCCGCCGCGCCGCAGCAGAGAATCACGGCCTTGGCCTTGATCACATGAAAGTCGGCGGTGCGGCAATCGAAGCCCATCACGCCGTTCACCGCGCCCGCTTCGTCGGTCAGCAACCGCGTGCAGACCAGCCGATTGGTGATGCTCACTCGCGCCCGTTTCAGTTGGCGATAAAGCACCTTCTTGATGTCGTGCCCTTCCGGCATCGGCAGCACATAAGCGCCCATGTGATGGACCTTTTTCACCGCGTAGTCGCCGGTTTCATCCTTCTCGAACTTCACGCCCCAGCGGTCCAGTTGCTCGATGGTTTCGAAGCTGTGGGTGGCATAGGCGTACACCGCCGCCTGGTTGACGATGCCGTCGTTGGCGATGGTGATTTCCTTGGTGTACTGCTCGGGCGTGGAATGGCCGGGGATGATGGCGTTGTTCAAGCCGTCCATGCCCATGCTGATGGCACCGCTGCGCTTGACGTTGGCCTTGTCCACCAGCAACACGCGCAAGTCACGGTTGCGTTCCTTGGCCTTGATCGCCGCCATGGGCCCGGCCGTGCCACCGCCGATGACGACAATGTCGTATTCCTGTTCCAGGGTGCTTCTAGTCATGGAGCTGCGTCCCTTTTTGCCGGTCGATCCGCAAGCGGTACTGGAAGGCATCGCCACGGTAATAGAGGTGTTCGAAGTCCAGGGGCTGACCGCTGGCGTCATGGGTCAGGCGCTCGATGCGCATGATGGGCGAGCCTGGTTCGACCTCCAGCGCCTGGGTCAGGTCGCTGTCGGCCAGCACCGCATCGATGGCCAGGTCGGCATGGCCCAAGGTCAAGGCGCAGTCGTTTTCCAGGATCAGAAAAATGTCGCGAGTGACCAGGTCGGCCTTTTCCAGCCGTTCACCCAGGGCCTTGGGCAGGTAGGTGATCTCCAGGGAAACCGGCTCGCGGTTGATCAAACGCACCCGTTTGATCTGCGCCACCGTGTCCCCTTCCATCAACTTCAGGCGCTCGGCCACCTGTTTGTCGGCCGCGATGAATTTGAAACTGAGCAAGCGGTTGATCACCTCGAAACCGCGCCCGGTCATGGACTCGGCCAGGCCCTGGAGAGTGCTGACGTTCTGGAAGGTCTTGGGCTTGGCCACGAACGTGCCTTTGCCGTGGATCTTGAAAATCAGGCCTTCCTTTTGCAGATCGCCCAAGGCCTGGCGCACGGTGATGCGGCTGACGCGAAACAACACGCCGAGCTCGCTTTCCGAGGGCATCTGCCCGCCCTGGGGGTATTCACCGTCGAGAATCCGCGCACGCAGCACGTCTCGCAGTTGCGTGTGCAGCGGTACGCTGTTGAGGGAAAGAACGTTGTCGGACATGGCCCTTATCACTTGTCATAACGAGTTATGACGTGATCTTAGGGAAACCGTCCGACGCTTGGGAAATACTCTTTGAGCATTAGGTTATGCCCGCGCGGGCTCGTCTCAACGGCGCTGGAGAATGCGGTCCATCACCCAGTCGGTCTTCAAGGCCTCTTCGGCCACGGCGGGATGCTTCGACTCACCACGGATATGGGCATTCATGCCGAGTACATGGTGCCACTGGATATGCTCAGGATGATGAGGGATGTCGAGGCTGACGGAGGTGTCCGTACACAGTTGCAGCGGCGCCTCATCGAACACCGAGAAGCTGATCCGCCCTTGACTGCCAATCACTTCCACACGGTCCTCACGTCGGTCAGCGACGAAGTTCCAACAGCCCATGCCTGTGGCCCCGCAGGCAAAACGCCAATTGGCCACGACCGCATCTTCTGCCTGATACAAACCGGCTCTGCGCGACATTGAGGGACATGGGTTTCTCGACGCAGCAATGTTTGCCTGCGGCAGCCACCAGCAGGCTATAGCTCAAATGACTGTCGGGCGGCGTCGCAATGTAAACCGCATCGACTTCGGGATCATCGATCAGGGCCTGCGCGTCGGTGTAGAACCTGGCGATGCCGTGGCGTCCAGCATAATCGGACACGGCCTCCAGACGTCGCCCCATCACCGCTACCAGCGCTGAACCGGGCGCCTTGTAGAAAGCCGGCCCACTCTTGCGTTCCGTCACGCTGCCACACCCGATCATGCCCCAGCGTACCGTTTTCATCGTTTGACTCATGGAATCAAGGCCCAGGCTGCGCAATGAGCCCCTCAAAAAAGGCAGGAGTTTAATCAGACCCAGCCTGAATGTCGTGGCTACAACGTTTGCCCCTCGTTGCGAAACGCGCTCGGGCTCATGCCGGTCCAGCGCCGGAACGCCCGGCGGAAACTGCGCACATCGCTGTAGCCGACTTCTTCGGTGATGCGCTCGATGGACAGATCGGGGTTGGCCAGCAGGTTCAGGGTGCGGCCGCGGCGCACTTGTTCGAGCAAGGTCTCGAAGGTCAGGCTGTGTTCGGTCAGGCGCCGACGCAGGGTGCGGCTGCTCATGTTGAGATCGCTGGCGATTTTCTCGATGTGGCTGCCACGGGTCAGGTCCCGGGCAATGGCCCGTTCCACGGTCTGGATCAGGTCGATCTTCTGGTGGACCTCGCAGGCCTCTTGCTCCAGCAAGGCCAATGCCTGGCGCAGGGCCAGCGGGTGATGATTGGGCAAGCGCATATCCAGCCAGCGCACATCGATCAACATGCGATTGTGCCGGCAACCGAAGCGCACCTCCGGTCCCAATATCCGCTGATATTCCTGGGCATAGGACGGCGCGGCGTGCATGAACTCCACGGCCAGGGGCTTGAAATCGGGACTGGCCAGCGCCCGGCCATAGACCATCAGGCTGGCGAAGAACTCTTCCACGGCAAACACCTGGATCTCGGCGAAAGGCAGGCGGCAAGTGGCCTCGACCCTGATTCGGTCAGTGGCTTCTTCGACACGGGTCACCGCGATGCCGCCGGTGGTGTGCTGGTAACGAACCCCCAGGGCGAAGGCATCGCGCAGGGTTTCGCACAACGACAAGACGTGACCCAGCAGGCCGAGGGTGCCAAGCACGTTGCGATCACCCACCCACAGCCCCAGGCCCTGGTCGGGCAACAGCTTGAGCGAACGTTGAATCATGATCACGGCCTGGCGGTAGGAAATGCGCTGGGCCGGATCTTGCAGGTCATCGAGGTCGAACCCCAGGCCGCGACACAGGCTGGCGGCATCGAAGCCCTTGTCCGCCACCACCTCGGCCAGGGTTTGCAGCAGAAATGGCGATACCAGCGCCAATTCATAGGTGGGATCGATGACTTTCATCTGCATGGGGCGGATTCCGGAGCACGTTAGGTGGCGTTTTTGTAACCGGTTATTTCATAAAGTTAGCATGAGCCGCTGGATAGAGGGGCATAAAAATCTGGCCGCCCAAGTCCCCTGTATGGCCGCCAATACCCTGCCCTGTCGGCGGCGAAGGGCTTATTTGTATGACTCGGACCTCCGGTGCATTTCCAACAATAATAATGAGCCCCCTCATGAACCCGACCCGCACGACATTCGCCTTGCAACTGACCCTCGGCCTGGCCTGCGGCGGTGCCCTGCCCGCCCTGGCGACCGAATCGGGGGTGGACAACATCGGCCCTGGCACCGACGGCTTTTTTGTGTTGCCGCTGGAGGTCGACAGCCTTCCGGACCACATGGTCGCCTTCAACCTCTACTACAACCATTACAAGGCCCGGAAATTCAACATCAGTTCATTGGGCGGCGAACTGCCGGATGTCGAAATCGAATCCACGGCAGTGGTCCCGCGCATCGATTACCTGAGCCCGTTGCGGGTGGCCGGTGGGCGCGCGGGGATCTACATCGCCCAACCCTGGATCAAGCAGGAAGTTTCGGTGTTCGGCCTGCACGACACCCGCGAGGGCATGGGCGACACGACCATTTCGCCCATCGTGCTCTGGGACATGGGCAAAAACCTGACCCTGGCCGCAGCAGTGGAAATCACCGTACCGACCGGCGAATACAGCACCGATCGACTGGCCAACACCAGCAACAATTTCTACACCTACAAGCCACTGTTTTCCTTCACCTGGCTGCCCACGGAAGACACCGAGGTGTCGATGAAAAGCACCTACAGCTTCAACCGCAAGAACAAGGACACCGACTACCGTTCGGGGCAGATTTTCCACTTCGATTACTCCGTCAGCTACCGCGTGACCGACAACTTGAGGCTGGGGCTCAACGGCTACTACCTCAAGCAGACCACTGACGACAAACAGTATGGCCGCACCGTGCAATTCGCCGGGCAAGACGTGGACGATGGCGTACGCGGCCAGGTCTTTGCCATTGGCCCGGCACTGCACCTGACCTTCCTCAAGTACGCCAGCGCCGAGATCCGCTGGGCCAAGGAGTTCGACGTGGAGAATCGCCCGGAAGGGGAAATGCTCTGGGCCAAGATCAGTATCCCGTTTGCGTTTTGACCGAGTCGCTGCTTCGCGAGCAGGCTCGCTCCCACAGCAGATGTGCAGGGGAATACAGATCCTTATGAACACCCCAAAACAATTGTGGGAGCGAGCTGGCTCGCGATAGCAATGGATCAGTTTGCATGAATGTCGACTGATGCACCGCCATCGCGAGCCAGCTCGCTCCCACAGGTTCGTGCTTCAGCTCAAACCCAGAAGCGATGAAAGATGCCCATTGAGGAACTTGCCGCCAGGGTCCAGTGCCTGGCGCACCTGGGTGAATTCAGTCCAGCGCGGGTACAGCGCCTGGAGGGCCTTGGCGTTCAGAGAGTGCAATTTCCCCCAGTGCGGACGGCCCTGGTACTTCCAGAAAATCGGCTCGATGGCGGCGAAGAAATTGTGATGGTCCATCTGGTAGTGCTGGTGCACGGAGATCGAGCAACTGTCCCGGCCTTCGAACATGCTCAAGGCAATGTCGTCGGCCTTCACGTAGCGGTATTCGATGGGAAACCAGGTGCGCAGGTCCTTGTCGCGGATCAGTGCGAGGATCTCCCGCAGGCACGCCGGGCCGTGTTCGGCCGGCACTGAGTACTCCATCTCGTTGAAGCGCACGGTACGGGCGTTGGCGTAGATGTCATGGGAATCGCCGACGCGGTCATCGAAATCGGCCACCAGCCGCAGGCTGTTGAGCAACGCTCGCCGGATCGCCGGAAAATCGCTGCCGTACTTGTCGAGGTTTTCGATCAGGGAAACGAACTCGTTGCCGCCCTCCTCCTCGGGGCTGATCGGCGGCGTGGCCGGATCCGTGGTCTCGTTCAGGGTGATCGACAGCGCATAGTCGGAATGGGTAACGACTTGCATTTCCCAGTGCTGGTTGTCCCGGGTGTTGGCATCCACGTCCTCGAGCAACTCCTCGGTTTTCGCCACCCACTGGTGCTCGCGCAAGCGATAGGCGGCGCGGTTCTGCAGGCGCACGCGGGTCACCAGCCCCAGCGCGCCAAGGGACACCCGGCCAGCCTTGAACACTTCGGCATGATGCTGGGCATCGCAATCGAGGACCTCGCCGCTGGCCGTCACCAGTTGCAGGCCGACGACCTGGGACGCGTACGAGCCAAAGGCCTTGCCGGTGCCGTGGGTCGAAGTGGCGATGGCACCGGCCAGGGTCTGGTAATCCACGTCGGCCATGTTCGGCAGTGCCTGGCCGATGGCCTTGAGCGCCGGGCCCATGCGGGACATGGGCGTGCCGCCACCGAACGTGGCTTGCAGGCTGGCCTTGTCGTGATCCAGCAGGCCACTGAAAAAACTCAGCGACAACAAGGTGCCATCGGTGGGCACCAGGGCGCTGAAGGAATGACCGGAACCCACCGGACGAATCCGCCCTTCGGCGCGGCGCACCACCTGCACCAGTTCATCGAGATCCTTGGGAGCCAGGCGCGCCGCCGGCAGGCAACTCTGCGCACCGGACCAGTTGCGCCACGGGATCAACCGCGGCGCACGCATCAGCTCGGCCAGGGCGCCCTGGCTGCCCAGTGCCGTGAAGGCGGCGACAACGCCGGCCTGTTGCAGCAACCGACGCCGTGAGTAATCCATCGTCATGCCGTAGTACCCGTATTCATTATTGGAAGTGTTGACCGGACATGAAGGCGATCAAGGCCAGGAACTGCTCCTCGGAACAGTGCATGCACAGGCCCATCGGCGGCATGCCGTTGTAGCCGTTGATCGCGTGGTCCAGCAGGGTGTCGGCGCCCTGGGCAACCCGCGGGGCCCAGGCGTTCGTATCGCCGGTCAGCGGTGCCCCGGCACCGGGGTTGGCGTGGCAGAGCTTGCAGCTGCTGTCGTAGACCTGGGCCAGGGCCGCATCGCTGGGCATGGCCGTGAATACCGTGGGCGCGGGCGGCTTGGACTCTTCGCCACACGCGGCAAGCAACGCGCCGAACGACACGACGGCAGCGGTTCGAAGCAGGAAGGAAGGCGTGATTGCCGACATAAGGCCCCTCTTGGTGGCGCAACGGTTGCGCCTTTCTTGTGGTGGGTCTGGCAGTTCCCACACTAAGGCACGCCACCGCATCGGCTTGAGGTCATTGGGGGCCATAAAAGGGGGCTTGGGCGGCCAGCACTGGAGAGTCGATGACTCTGTGGCAAGGGGATTCATTTGTGGGAGCAAGGCTTGCCCGCGAAGCAGGCGACTCGGTTTCAAGTAGACTGTGTGTTTCCTCATCGCGGGCAAGCCTTGCCCCCACAGATCGCCCCCACAGAACGGCTCGCCACAAAGGCATCGCTTGCTCAGGGGAGTAATAACCCCTGCTCGCGCTCGCACAACTGCACCACGTAATCCCACAACACCCGCAGGCGTACGGACTTGTGCAGTTCGCGGCGGGTGCTGATCCAATAGCTGCGGCGAATGGTTTCGTCTGGCAGCAACGGCACCAGCGTCGGGTCACCGCTGGCCATGTAGCACGGCAACACGGCGATCCCCAGGCCCGAGCGCGCGGCCTGTTGCTGGGCGATGACGCTGGTACTGTGGAACACCACCCGGGGTTGCGGCAAAAGCTGTTGAGGAACATCAGCTCCTGGCTGAACAAAAGGTCATCGACATAACCGATCCAGGCGTGGCGGGCCAGGTCCTCGCGGCTGCGCAACGCCGGCGAGCGGTCCAGGTAGGCCTGGCTGGCGTACAGCGCCAGGCTGTAGTCGGTGAGTTTGCGGGTCACCAGCAGGTCGGCCGCCGGGCGTTCGAGGTGGATGCTGATTTCCGCCTCACGGTTGAGGATGCTGACAAAGCGCGGCACCGCCACCAGTTCCACCTCCAGCCCCGGATAACGCTGGAACAACCCGTCCATGCGACTGGCGAGAAACATGATGCCCAGCCCTTCGGTCACCCCCAGGCGGATCTTGCCCAGGGGCGCACTGGACTGGGTGATGTCCTCCTGGGCCAGCAACGCCACGTTTTCCATGGCCTCGGCGTGCTTGAGCAACGTCTCGCCCGCCGGGGTCAGTTCATAGCCCTGGGCATGCTGGACGAACAATGCGGTGCCCAGGCTTTTCTCGATGGCCTCGATATGCCGGGCCACCGTGGCGTGGGTGGTGTTCAGGCGCCGTGCAGCCGTCAACAAACGCCCACTGCGTTGCAGTTCCAGGAAATAGCGCAGGTCATTCCAGTCGAACATGAAGCGATCCTTGAACACGCCTGAAGGCATGACTGTTTATAAACGCACAGCCACTGCGCAAAAACTAACATTCTTTTGACGAAAACTAACAACTAGGATGAGTCCCACAACAACAAGAATGAGGTCGCGAATGCAACCTGTCGTCGATGAATACGATTACGTGATCGTGGGCGCCGGCCCTGCCGGGTGCTTGCTGGCCAATCGGCTTTCGGCCAACCCGCAACACCGGGTGCTGCTGCTCGAAGCCGGTGGACGCGACAATTATCCGTGGATTCACATCCCGGTCGGCTATCTGTTCTGCATCGGCAACCCACGCACCGACTGGTGCTTCAAGACCGAAGCACAACCGGGCCTGCAAGGGCGGGCCCTGAGCTACCCGCGCGGCAAGGTCCTGGGCGGTTGCTCCTCCATCAACGGCATGATCTACATGCGCGGCCAGGCTGCGGACTACGATGGCTGGGCCGCCGAGGGCAATCCCGGCTGGGCCTGGGAAGACGTGCTGCCGCTGTTCCGCCAGAGCGAAAACCACTTTGCCGGCGCCTCCGAATTTCACGGCGCCGGCGGCGAATGGCGGGTCGAACGCCAGCGCCTGTCCTGGCCGATTCTCGATGCCTTCCGCAGCGCCGCCGAGCAGAGCGGCATCCCCAACGTCGACGATTTCAACGGCGGCGACAATGAAGGCTGTGGCTACTTCCAGGTCAACCAGAAAGCCGGGGTGCGCTGGAACGCGGCCAAGGCGTTTCTCAAGCCGGTTCGCCAGCGCGCCAACCTCACGGTGTTGACCGACGTCGAGGTCGACCGCGTGTTGCTGCGTGACGACCGCGCCCACGCTGTCAGCGCGCGCTGGCAAGGCAAGGGCATGACCTTCAAGGCCCGCAAGGAAATCGTCCTGTGCGCCGGGGCCGTGGGATCGCCGGGGATCCTGCAACGCTCCGGGATCGGCCCGCGCAGCCTGCTGCAACGCCTGGGCATCGGCGTGACCCATGAACTGCCCGGTGTCGGCGGCAACTTGCAGGACCACCTGCAACTGCGGCTGATCTACCAGTTGGAAAACGCCCGCACCCTGAACCAGATCGCCGGCACCCTGTGGGGCAAGATGGGCATGGGCCTGCGCTATCTGTACGACCGCAGCGGCCCGCTGTCCATGGCCCCCAGCCAACTCGGCGCGTTCGCCCGCTCGGGCCCGGAACAGACCTCGGCCAACCTCGAATATCACGTGCAGCCGCTGTCCCTGGAACGCTTCGGCGAACCGCTGCACAGCTTCCCGGCGTTCACCGCGTCGGTCTGCGACCTGCGCCCGCAAAGCCGTGGTCGGGTGGACATTCGTTCGGCCGACCCGCACGAAGCGCCGCTGATCCAGCCCAACTACCTGAGCCACCCCGAGGACCTGCGGGTCGCCGCCGACGCCATCCGCCTGACCCGTCGCATCGTCGCGGCCCCGGCCCTGAGCGCGTTCAAACCGGTGGAATACCTGCCGGGCCCCAGCCTGCAAACCGAAGAGGAACTGCACCAGGCCGCCGCCCGGATCGGCACGACGATTTTCCACCCGGTTGGCACGTGCCGCATGGGCCAGGATCGCGACGCGGTGGTGGATGCGCAACTGCGCGTCCACGGCATCAAGGGCCTGCGCATCGCCGATGCCTCGATCATGCCGCGCATCACCTCGGGCAACACCTGCTCGCCGACGCTGATGATTGCCGAGAAGGCGGCGCAGATGATGCTCAACCCCGCGACGAGGAACACCGACATCGAAAAAACACCTGCTACGGTCTGAAGAACAACAGAACCACCTGTGGGAGCGAGCTTGCTCGCGATAGCGGCCTGTCTGTCACCCACAAGTTGAATGTGGCGCCGTCATCGCGAGCAAGCTCGCTCCCACAAGGGGGTGAGTCGATTCAAGGAAAGTGTGTCAAATCAGGAGACGCCACCCCGGCGTCGCAGTGGAACAACAAAAACAATCACTGTGAGGGATACCGCTATGTCCGAGCATGTTCAGCCCCTGGAAGCCACGCGCAGCGCCGGCACCAGCCAGGAAACCCAGAAAGTCATCTTCGCCTCGTCCCTGGGGACGGTGTTCGAGTGGTACGACTTTTTCCTCTATGGCGCCCTGGCGGCGGTGATCAGCAAGCAGTTCTTCGCCGGGGTCAACGACACCACCGCGTTCATCTTCGCCCTGATGGCCTTCGCCGCCGGTTTCATCGTGCGGCCGTTCGGGGCACTGGTGTTCGGTCGGTTGGGGGACATGATCGGGCGCAAGTACACGTTCCTGGCCACCATCATCCTCATGGGCCTGGCGACGTTCTGCGTCGGACTGCTGCCCAACTACGCCAGCATCGGCATCGCCGCGCCAATCATTCTGGTGGTATTGCGCATGCTCCAGGGCCTGGCCCTGGGCGGCGAGTACGGCGGCGCGGCGACCTATGTCGCCGAGCATGCACCGATGGGCAAGCGCGGTTTCCATACCAGTTGGATTCAGTCCACCGCCACGTTGGGGCTGTTGCTCTCGCTGCTGGTGGTGCTGGGCTGTCGCTACTTCACTGGCGATCAGTTCGAAGTCTGGGGCTGGCGCATTCCGTTCCTGCTGTCGATCCTGCTGTTGGGCATCTCCACCTGGATTCGCCTGAGCCTGCACGAGTCGCCGGCCTTCCTGAAAATGAAAGAAGAAGGCAAGTGCTGCAAGGCGCCGATCCGCGAATCCTTCGGCAAATGGGAAAACCTGAAGGTGGTGCTGATCGCCCTGTTCAGCATCAATGCCGGGCAAGCGGTGACCTTCTACGCCGCGCAGTTCTACGTGCTGTTTTTCCTCACCCAGTTTCTGAAGATGGACCCGGCCCTGGCCAACAGCCTGCTGATTGTCAGCGTGGTGATTGGTGCGCCGTTCTTCATCTTTTTCGGCTGGCTGTCGGACAAGGTCGGGCGCAAACCGGTGCTGATGATCGGCCTGCTGCTGGCGACTGCCCTGTACTTTCCGATCTTCAAGACCCTGGCCCACTACGCCAACCCGGCCATCGACCAGGCCAGCCGCCAGGCGCCAATCACCGTGGTCGCCGACCCGGCCACCTGTACCTTCCAGTTCGACCCGGTGGGCAAGGCGCGTTTCGACAGCCCGTGCGACAAGGTCAAGACCTTCCTGGTCAAGCAAGGCCTGCCCTACAGCAGCGTCGCGGCCCCGGCCGGCAGCGCGGTGCAGGTCAGCGTCGGTGACGTGAAACTCGAAGGTTACGACGAAGCCGCCCTGCGCGGCGCAGTGACCCTGGCCGGCTACCCGCAGCAGGCCGACGCCCAGCAGATCAACCGGCCGATGATCGTGGCCTTGATCGTTGCGCTGATCATCATCTCGGCGATGTGCTACGGACCGCTGGCGGCGTTGATGGTCGAACTGTTCCCGACCCGGATCCGCTACACCTCCATGTCCCTGCCCTACCACATCGGCAACGGCTGGTTCGGCGGCTTCCTGCCTACCGTGTCGTTTGCCCTGGTGGTCTACACCGGGGATATTTTCTACGGGCTGTGGTACCCGGTGGTGATCACCGGGGTGAGCCTGGTGGTGGGCATGATCTGCCTGCGGGAAACCCGCAACGTGGACCTGGATACCAACTGAGGGCAAAACCGTGGCGAGGGCATTGGCGCCCTCGCCACCAGTTCAGAAGCGCCCCTTCAAGGTCATGGTGAAGTTGCGCGGCTCACCGTAATAGTTACCGAAGCTCTCGGTGCCGATGGTGGTGTAGTAGCGCTTGTCGAACAGGTTGTTGCCATTGAGGGCCACCGACCAGGTGTCATCGATGCGGTAGCCAACACGGCCGTTCCACACGGCATAACCGGCCTGGGTGATCTTCTCGCCCGTCGCCGGCGATACGCGGAAGTTATCGCTCTGGGCATTGACCCCGGCACCGACACTGAACCGTTCGAACGCCCCGCCGAGGGCATAATCGCTCCACAGGCGCAGCACATGGCGCGGCACGTAGCTGTTGAACGAGCCGCCGTTGAGGCTGGTGTCAATGTCGTCGAGGGTCTTGGTCTGGGTGTAGGTGTAGCCGGCCAGCAGTTGCAGGCGCTCGATGACTTCACCGCTGATTTCGGCTTCGAAACCCTGGGCGCGCACCTTGCCAGCGTTCTCGTAGCAGTAACCGTCCGAGGACGCGCAACTGGAGTTGTAGTCAGTCTGGGCCTGGTCTTTCTGCAGTGTGCGGAACAGGTTGAAGGCGCTGTTCAGGCGTCCCTCGAACCACTCGCCCTTGATCCCCAGCTCATAACTCTCGCCCACCAGGGGCTTGAGTGCCGAGCCGCTTTCGGAGCGGTAGTTGCCCTGGGGCGTGAAGATATCCGAATAGCTGGCATAGGCCGTCAGGTGCTCATTGAGGTCCAGCAACACGGCGGCAAACGGCGTGACTTGCCCCGTCTCCGTGCTCCTGGCGTGCTCCGTACCGCCCGTGAGGAACACCGAGTCGGTCTTGGAGCTGTACCAGCTCACCCGGCTGCCGACGACAAACGTCAAGGGGTCTGCCAGTTTCAGCCGCAGGGTCGAATACATGCCTTGCTGCTCGGTCACGGTCTTGACCGGACCTCCCCGCGTCGAGTTTTCGATGAAGTAACTGTCGTCCGGCTCGGGAATATGTCGGTCCGGATCGAACACATTCTGCTTCTGCGGCAACAGCGCCACCGAGAAAAAATCATCCTTGTCCGAACGACTGGCGTTGAAACCAACGATCAACTCATGTTGCTGCCCCAGGGCGTCGAACTTGCCGTCCAGATAGGCGTCGAGGCCGTAATCGACCTGGTCATAGTCATACATGCTGCCCAGCATGTTGGTGGTCGAAGTGCCTGGCGCCACCGAGCCCGATGCAAACGCGTATTTGATGTCCTGGGTATTTTTCGTATAGACACCGGCGACCTTCACGGCCCAGTCGTCGTTGAACTGATGCTTGAGGTCGCCGAACACCGTGGTCCGCTGGCTGCGCCAGGTGTTCCACGAGGGGTCCAGGCAAGTGGAACGGCTGAGTTTCAGATCGCTGCCGTCCCGGTAGCGCGGAAGCCCGCCCCAGCACGGGCTTGCATCGACGTCCTCATAGGCAACGCCCAGGCCGAGCGTCGTGTCGGGCGACAGGTCGAAGTCCAGGGCGCCGTAGTAGATCTGGTCCTTGCGCCGGGCATCATCGTAGAAATAATGCCGGCTCTGCTCGGCGATCACCGCCCTGCCCCGCACGGTGCCGGCGTCATTCAACGGGCCACCGGTATCGACCTGCCCGCGGTAATTGTCCCAGGTCCCCCCGGACAGGCTGAGCTCGGTCTGCGCCGTGGCCTGGCCGCGCTTACGAACGAAGTTGACGCCGCCGGAAGTGCCGCCCGCCCCCTTCATCATCCCGGCGGCGCCGCGCAGCACTTCGACCCGGTCGTAATAGGCCATGTCGCTGCTGAAACTGTCGGCCTGGACATAACTGTTGCCCATGTCCAGCGGAACGCCGTCGTATTGATACTGGCCAGACATGCGGAACCCGCGGGAATAGAAATACTTGCCGCCCATGGTAGAGTCGTAGACGGTGATGCCGGGGGTCTTTTCCATGACTTGATCGATGGTATTGAGGTTCTGGTCATCGAGCATCTTGCGGGTAATCACCGTCACCGATTGCGGCGTTTCGCGCAGGGAGTGCTCCCCTTGCCAATGGTGACCGCCCCCGTCGTGTAGGAGTGACTGTCCTCGGTGGTCGCCCCGAGCCGCTGTGCCTCGATGGTGGTGGCGTCCAATTCCAATGCCGAACCGCTGACCGGCGCGGGGCGCAGCACGTACGTGCCGTTGGCCTGGAGGGCGGCTTGCAGGCCACTGCCGCCAAGAATGCGGGCAAAGCCGTCGCCCACGCCGAAATCCCCCTTCAGGCCGGGGGATTGCAAGTCCCCGAGTTGCCGGGCCTCAAACGAAATGGCGACACCGGCGGCGCTGGAGAAACGGGTCAGCACATCCACCAGGCGACCAGCGCCGATATCGTAGGCCTGCACCGCGCGCTGCTGCGCCGCAGCCGCTGGAACCGGGCTGGCGTTCACGACCGTGACGCCGGCGGTCGTGACCGCCAGCAAGCTGATTTTCACTGCAAACACCAGACGGCCTGGCGCGCTCACCCACGTCATATTTCCCCTCCCCAAAACGGTCGATAAAAACTCACTGAGGAAGAGCCGAACGATGGGGACGAAAAGTGCAGGGGCTGATTTTTTTATTGCGTAGCATTACCGCCGATGGCCAGCGGAGACCTGGACCCAGAATCGGCTATAGCGGGTCACTCGCAACGAAAAGCCGCTTTCCAGCGCGGCCAGGGCGAGATCGGTGTTATCGACGGGAAACACACCGGAAACCTTCAAGTCGCCAATCGCCGGATCCCAACGCAGCACACCGGGGCGATAGCGCGACAGTTCCTCCAGCAGCGCCGCCAGGGGACGGTCAATGGCGATGATGCTTCCCTTCTGCCAGGCACCGACCGACACATCGTTGCCGCGCAGCGCCCCCAACGACTGTTCGTTGAAATCCAGGCGCTGGCCGGCTTCGACCCGCATCCTTGAGCCACTTGCCAACAGGCTCACCTCGACCGCTTTCTCCAGCACCGCCACTTCGCCGCCCCGCGCCTGGCTGCGGACGATAAACCGCGTGCCCAGCGCCAGTACCTCGGCCGGCCCCGTGACTACCTTGAACGGACGTCGCAAGGGATCGACCGCCGTCGTCACAAGCACCTCGCCCCGCAACAGCTCCAGGCGCCGCTGCTGCCCATCGAAACGAACATTGATCGAGGTGTCGGTGTTGAGCAGGACCGTGCTGCCATCGGCCAGCTGGAACGCGCGACGCTCGCCCACTGCGGTGCGGTAATCACAAAACAGGTTCTGGGTTGCCTGGCTGCGCCAGCCCAGCCAGCCCAGGCCGCCGGCGGACGTCAGCAGCAAGGCGCTGCGCAACACCTGGCGCCGGGATCGCTGGTGGGTGTCGCTCAGGGTCGGTGCCGCCAGGGCACCCGGCACACTCGCCATCTGCTCGGCCACCGCGGCCATGCGCTGCCAGGCCTGGCTGTGCAAGGGATCGGCAGCCAGCCAGGTGCGCCAATCGGCCCGGTCCGCGTCGGTCGCAATACCGGAATGCAGCCGGGCATACCACCGCGCCGCCACGCGGATGGCTTGCAACTCGTCGGGGGGCAGGTTCATGAAAGCTGCAATTGAATTTGCATCAGGCAGCAATGTTCCATGGCCTTGGCCATGTGGTTGTTGACCGTGCGGACGCTGACGCCCAGGCGCTCGGCGATTTGCGGGTACGTCAGGCCATCGAACTGCGACAGGATGAACGCTTGCCTGACGCGCGGCCCCAGCCCCAGGAGCAGACGGTCGATCTCCATCAGGGCCTGGAGCAGGATCGCCTGCTCTTCCAGCGATGGGTGCTGCTCTTGCGGCATGGCGGCCAAGGCTTCGAGGTAGGATTGCTCCAGCGAGCGCCGGCGAAACAGGTCGATCAACAGCCCTTTGGCGATCATCGACAGGTACGGTCGCGGCTCGCGGATATCCAGCGCGGTGCGCGCCTTGATGACTCGCACAAACGTATCCTGGGTCAGGTCGGCGGCATCGAACGTGTTGCCCAAGCGCTTGCGCAACCAGCCCTGGAGCCAATTGTGATGATCACTGTACAGAACGTCGACAGCACTGCGTAGGGACAGATCGTTGGCGGGCATGGCAATGGAATAATTCGCGACTGATAATGACTCGCATTGTCATGGAGCCCATCGCCGCTTGCAACCCAAACGTGCCTGGCCGCCGCCACCCTCTGGGATTACTCAGTGCATCGCGTGATTTTTCACCGTGCTCTCCACCAGATCCAGCATCTGGCCCAGGGCCCAGGGCTTGGCGATGAACGACGCGTGGTGCTTGATCCCGGCGCTTTCCGGCGTTTCGAAGCCGGACATGATCAGCAGCGGGATCTGCGGCCAGCGGTCTCCGGTCAGGTTGGCCAGGTCGGCACCGTCGATCTTGCCGGGCATGGTAATGTCGGTGAGCAACAGATCGACGAAATGGGCGCTCCTTTCGAGGAACTCCAAGGCATCGTCAGCGCTTTTCTGAGGCTCCACGACAAATCCTTCTTCCTCGAGGATTTCACAGAGAAACTCCAGGATAGTCGGATCATCTTCCACCACGAGAATCAAACGCGTAGTCGCCTGGCCGTTGCCATTGGGCATCGAATTCATGAAAGTGACTCTCCTTGACCTCATAAACCTTCTTTGCGGTTTCAACCGCCTTGAAGTTATGAGCCATACCCCTGCGAGAAATTCATTCTGCATGCCGACAGAACGGCCGAATGTCTCGCCAGACACCCCTTGGCAACGCAGCGCAACGCTTTTATCTGTATATCCATACAGATAAAACTTGCCCTTGTGCGCATCCATGACCATGCTACAGCCCCATGAAATCTGCTCAGGAAAAGGGCGCCATGCAGCTGTACCTGTGTGAAAAACCGTCCCAGGCCAAGGACATCGCCGCGGTGCTCGGTGCCACGCGCCGTGGCGACGGTTGCTGGCTGGGTCCTGGCATCACGGTCACCTGGTGCATCGGCCATCTGCTGGAAACCGCCCCACCCGACGCCTACGACGCGCGCTACAAGCGCTGGGTCCTGGCCGACCTGCCCATTGTGCCTGCGCAATGGAAAATGACCGTCAAGCCGAAAACCGCCAGCCAGTACAAGGCGGTCAAGCGCCTGCTGGGGAAGCGAAGGAACTGGTGATCGCCACCGACGCCGACCGCGAAGGCGAAATGATCGCCCGGGAGTTGGTGGAGCATTGCCGGTATCGCGGACCGATCCGACGGCTATGGCTGTCAGCCCTGGACGAAGCGTCGATCCGCAAGGCCCTGGCCGCCCTCAAGCCGGGCGTCGAAACCTTCAACCTGTATCACTCGGCCCTGGGCCGCTCCCGGGCCGACTGGCTGATCGGCATGAACATGAGTCGCCTGTTCACCTTGCTGGGGCGCCAGTCCGGCTACCAGGGCGTGTTGCCGGTAGGCCGCGTGCAGACGCCGACGCTGCGACTGGTGGTGGACCGCGACCGCAGCATCGCCAACTTCGTGCCGGTCGCCTATTGGGCCATCGACGTGCAGCTCAGCCATGAAGGCACGGCGTTCACCGCCCAGTGGCGCGCCGACCCGGATGCCTGCGACGACCAGGAACGCTGCCTGAACCAGGCCCTGGCCCGAGACGCGGCCCAGGCCATGGGCAACGCCGCCACCGCCCGGACACTGAAGGTGCGTACCGAACGCCTGCGCGAAGCGGCACCGTTGCCCTTCGACCTGGGCACCCTGCAAGAAGTCTGCTCGAAGAAACTCGGCCTCGGCGCCCAGGAAACCCTGGACATTGCCCAGTCGCTCTACGAGACCTACAAGCTCATCACCTACCCCCGCAGCGATTGCGGTTTCCTGCCCTTGAGCCAGCACAGCGAAGCACCGGCCATCCTGGCCGCCCTCGCCCAGGCCGACCCGAGCCTCGCGCCGCTGCGCGAGCATTTGCAGCCGCAGCGCAAATCCCGGGCCTGGAACGACGCCAAGGTCAGTGCCCACCACGGCATCATTCCCACCGCCGCCGCCAGGAACCTCGACAAACTCGCCGGCAAGCAGCGTGCGGTCTATACGTTGATTCGCGCGCGCTACCTGGCGCAGTTCCTGCCCAACCACGAATACGACCGGACCCAGGCCGACTTCGACTGTGCCGGCCAGACGCTGCGTGCCGTGGGCAAGCAGATCGTCGAACCCGGCTGGAAACGCGCCCTGCCCGAAGCGCTGGCGCCGGCAAAGGGCCGTGAAGCACCGGCACCGCAAACCTTGCCGGCACTGGCAGAAGGTCGCGATTGCACGGTGGACGAGGTGAAACCCAAGGACCTATGGACCCAGCCGCCCAAGCCCTTCACTGAAGGCGACCTGATCAAGGCGATGAAGAATGTCGCCAAACTGGTGGAAGACCCGTTGCTCAAGCAGAAGCTCAAGGACACCACCGGCATCGGCACCGAAGCGACCCGAGCCTCGATCATCCAGGGGCTACTCGACCGCGGTTACCTGGTGAAGAACGGCAAGGCCCTGTCCGCCACACCGGCGGCCTTCAGTCTCATCGACGCCGTGCCCCGGGCCATCGCCGACCCGGGCACCACCGCCATCTGGGAGCAGGCCCTGGACATGGTGCAAAGCGGTGAAATGAGCCTGGAAGAATTCGTGACCCGGCAAGCCGCCTGGATGAGCAAGCACGTCGCCCGCTGCCAGGGCATGAGCCTGACCATCAGCGGCCCGGCCAGCCCCGCCGGGCGTGGCGCAACGCCATGGAAAAACAAACGCAAGCCAGCCAAGCGCAAGACCGGCGGCGCACCGCGCAAGGCCAACAAAAATCAGCCCACCTGATTCCCCTGTGGGAGCGAGCTTGCTCGCGATGACGGTGAATCAGCCATCAGATAATTGACTGACACACCGCCATCGCGAGCAAGCTCGCTCCCACATTGATTGTGTGTCTGACCGGAAATTCTCATACCCAAACCATTTTGTCCGACAATATGTAGTGAACAAAAATAATCACTACAAAACCGTTGACGCCTCCGATTTGCCCTTGCATGATGCAGACGTCTCCCCGATCGGGAGTACAGGCAACTGTTTGAGCAAGCTCGTCTGACCGCCGAGCTGTTTTTTGGATACAGGGACTGCCCACAAGGCAGATTGAAGGTGCTGACCTGGCATGATCGTCCGGTAACAAGGACGAGAAACGTCGGCGAAGATCCTCATGACGCGCGTGGTCGACCCTCGAAAGTTGACACTGCCTGATGATTCTTCGCTGTTTCTCTTCGTTGTAGCGCATTTGCGTAGCAGCCCTTCGATAACACTACACAACCGATGCACGACCCCGTCGAAGTTCGACGGACGAACGCTGACGGCCTGGTTTCGGTAGCAGGCAGGCACTTACCGAGTAGCGAAGTTTTTGCGAACCACCAGACAGATCAACCAAATGGTCAAGGGGCTTACACATGAATCTGAATAATCAACCATCTATTGATGAACTGGCTCGCATGTTCGCCGCACACAAGGACACACTCGACAGCCATATCCTGTGGATCAGCAAGACTGGCCAGGTCCATATGGACTGCCTGTCGCCCTACACCCAAGAAGACGAGTTCGAAAAGAACACGCAAGAACTGTGTGCCCGGCTGAAGATGTACCGCCGTGGCCAGGGCTACGTCGGCAAGAAGGCCGCGGCTGACAAAGACTTCATGGGCCGCGTGTTGCAAACGCTGACCCAGGCCTGGCAGTCGATGCAGAACACTTCCGAGGTCCGGGTCATCGACCGCCTCTGCTGATATCCCCTAACGAAAAGGCCCGCGCCTGAATCAGGAGCGGGCCTTTTTTATGCGCCAGGAAGCTAGAACACCGACCAGCCGATCCGTTGGCTCATCAACTCCAGCGCCGCCATGCCGGCCAGGGAGTTGCCGGCGGCGTTGAGTTCAGGCGACCAGACACATACGGTAAACCGTCCCGGCACCACGGCGACAATCCCGCCACCGACACCGCTCTTGCCCGGCAGGCCGACGCGATAAGCAAAGTTGCCAGCCTCATCGTAAAGGCCGCTGGTGGCCATGATGGAATTGACCTGTTGGGTCTGCCGGGCGCTGAGGATCTGCTCGCCGCTGTGTTTGCAGAACCCGTCGTTGGCCAGGAAGCAGAATGCCCGCGCCAGATCGATGCAGCTCATCCGCAAGGCACAATGGCTGAAATAACTGCGCAACACCGCTTCCACGTCGTTATGGAAGTTGCCGAACGACTGCATCAGGTACGCCATCGCTGCGTTGCGGGCGCGGTGCTGGTATTCCGACTCGGCGACCTTGCCGTCCACCATGACCTGGGGGTTACCCGACAGGCGGCGCACAAAATCGCGCATCGACAGCGCCGGCGCGGCGAAACGCGACTGGTTGATATCGCAAATCACCAACGCACCGGCATTGATGAACGGGTTGCGCGGCCGACCGCGCTCGAACTCCAGTTGTACCAGGGAGTTGAAGGGCTGGCCGGATGGCTCATGGCCCAGACGCTCCCAGATCGCTTCGCCGGAATGCCCGATGGCCTGCACCAGGCTGAACACCTTGGAAATACTCTGCACCGAAAACGCCGTTTCGGCGTCGCCGGCACAATACAACTCGCCATCATTGCCATACACGGCAATACCCAACTGGTTGGGCACCACCGTGCCGAGGGCAGGAATGTAATCGGCGACCTTGCCCTGACCGATCAGGGGGCGAACCGCATCGAGGATCTCGTTCAACAGTGCTTGCATATGCGCGGGGTCCAGTCATTCCCCGTTCGAGTGCGGGGATACAGACGCTAGACGCTGGTGGGCGGGGTCAGAGCACACTGATTATCAAGCTTCAGGCACACAACCCTTGCTCCCACAGGATGCAAGCGTCTT
Source organism: Pseudomonas sp. Van50 (assembly GCF_055390755.1). Lineage (NCBI taxonomy): Bacteria > Pseudomonadati > Pseudomonadota > Gammaproteobacteria > Pseudomonadales > Pseudomonadaceae > Pseudomonas > Pseudomonas sp. Van50. The sequence goes on from NZ_AP024343.1 coordinate 4,859,963, forward strand.
CATCGAGCGGTCTATAGTTCAAAGGATCAATCGGCAGGAGTAGACGATGCGTCAGATCATGCAAAAAGAACCCTGGTGGGCCTCGCCGCCCCAGCCCGGGCAGGATGAAAGCGAGCTGGAATGGGGATGGCTGGTGATCTACAGCGAAGGCGAGCCGCGCTTCGAGTTCATCAAGGAACGCCCATCGGACGAGCAGATCCGCCATCGCAAGGGTTGTCGCGTCACCCTCGGATCAGAATGAACCGCCCCGTCACGGCTTGATGTCCGGCAATGCCACCGCTCGATTGGCCAGGTCCGCCTCCACCAGGTTGCCTTCTATTTCCTCGTCCAGGTAGTACACCGGTGCCATCACCCCGCTGAGGGGATGCTTGAGTGACTTGAACCACGCCTCGTCGAACGCAGCGCTCAGGCTTTTGCGGATCTGCGCCTCCATTTCCGGCCGCTCGCCCTCGTGGATGATCGCGCGAATGCCCGCCACGCCCACCGAGATCAACGCCCCCGCCGCCTTCCCGGCCACGGCCGCCGCCGCACCGGTTGCCCCACGCGTGGCGAACTGGGCCTCGATTTTTTCACTGGTGCGTTGCGCCACCGTGGCGATCACCGCCTCCGAGGGTCCGGCACCTGTGGTTGCAGCCTTGTTGACGTGATCGATCAGGGCCGCATAGGCCGGCAGGGTGTTCAACGGTTCGGTGTGGACCATCTCGTACAACGAAGCGTCACGCGCCGCTGGCGGGCCGAGGCGGACGGCCGGGATGCCGTGCAGGCGTCGGTTCATCAGTTCGTTCGGGATGCGATGCCGCAGGGCGATGACCTGGACCTGCTGATTGAGCTGGCGCAGGTAGTAGCCTGTGGCGTTGGCCCTGATCGCCTCGGGATCGATTTCCACCGCCACCGGTTCCAGCACCTGCTCGCGATATTGCTCTTGCAGGTAAACCGCCAGGCGTCTGGCCGAGGAGTCCGTCTCGCCCTCGGCGCTGGCGGCGTACCAACTGACCTTCACCGCCAGCCACTCCTGGGTCCAATAGCTGCTGAACCAGGGGATGAATTCAACCTCGGTGCGCTCATAGACCAACACGCGCCAATGCTCCATCGACCCACGGGCGTAGAGTGCCGCCTGCTCGACGGCGCTTTTCGAGGCTGCGATGAGCTGCTGGTCCACCTGTCGCCAAGTGTCCTGGGAAATCGCCACCGGGGCGACCTGTTGACCGCGCTGCGGCGTGGCGCACCCCGCCAGAACGAGCACAACGGCCAGCATCAGCGAACGCAGCACGATCGCGCCACCCCGGATTCACGTCATCCACGGGGTTGAGTATACATCGCCAATTCAACCCACCCGGCCTTGAGCACATAGGGTGATCAAACCGGGAGTGGCGCCATGTCATCAACCCTGTCCCGGAGAAAATTCCGGATGTTCCAGACGTTTGCCGAAACGCTGACGGAGGGTATCGGTGAGTCTTTCAACCCAACGCCGTATCGAGAAACATCATCACCGCAAACCCCATCATCAACCCCAACGTGGCCGGGGTTTCATGGCCATTGCGATGGGTCTCGGGAATCACCTCGTGGGAGACCACGAAAATCATCGCACCCGCCGCCAGCCCCAGGCTGATGGGGTATGCGACGGCCACGCCCGACGACATGCCCAGGCCGATCACCGCCCCCAGGGGCTCCATCAGCCCCGAACCGACCGCGATGAGCGCAGCACGCAAGGTGCTGATACCGGTGACCCTCAGCGCCATGGCAATGGCCAGGCCTTCGGGGATGTCCTGGATAGCGATGGCGGTGGTCAGGGGCAAGCCGACCTTGAAGTCGCCGTCGGCAAAACTGACGCCGATGGCCATGCCTTCCGGCAGGTTGTGCAAGGTGATGGCGAGCACGAACAGCCACACACGGTTAATGCGCTCGACTTCAGGACCGCGCCGTCCACTCAACTCGTGTTCGTGGGGCACGAAACGGTCGAGGCCGATCATCAGGGCCACACCCAAGCCCAGGCCAACCACGACGACAAACGCGGCCAGCAGCTGATTGCCACAAATCACCTGCGCCGCTTCGATGCCCGGCAGGATCAATGAGAAGGAGCTGGCGGCGAGCATCATGCCGGCGGCGAAACCCAGCATGATGTCCTGGGTGCGCGACGAGATATCCCGCAGCACCACCGCCATCAATGCCCCCAGGGCGGTGGCGGCAAAACCCGATGTACCGCCCAGCACGGCGTAGCCCAGGTTTTGACGATTGGCGCCAATCAGGGCGTTGTAGCCACTGTAGAGCAACAACGCGGCCACCAACGCAAGCCCGAGCCAGAACGTGACCCCCAACAGCCAGTTCTCTTGCACGGGGTTCAGCCAGGTGCGCCAGGGCGATCGAATCCGGGAGGTGGGCTGGTCCATCGAATGTCCTTAGGGGGCTTGGCCGTGGTATGGCTTGGAATACCGGGCGTGGGAGTCGCCTCCTTCGCCATCGGTTTACAGTTTGTCACCTTGCATCCCCGAACCCAAGTCGGCCCCCGTGGTGGGGTTGCTTTCAGGCTCGGACATCGTCCGCGCCTTCAGCCATCTTGCCCTTGGCGCCTTTGTTCAACATCACGATGATCGAACCGATCACTTCCAGATGGCTCGAGCAGCATGAAAGTCTGAAGAAGTTGAACATTTGGTTTTTATTCAAGACAGAAGACGAGTGGTTAATTGAAACCCTGGCTCACTCGCTTATCTTTTAAACAATCAATACACCAGTGAAGCCGGGCATCAATACCCGATTTTTAATATCACGGTCGGACCAGGTCCCATGCCAACGGCACGGGACCTGCGAGACCACGGGACATTACGATTCACGACCGCCGCCATGGCTTTTTTCAGCCCCTTTCCTGCCGGCCCCGGAGGCTTTTTCCCGGTCATTGGCAACGTTGCCGCCAGACGCCTGGCCACCTTTGCGGCCGGCTTCCGAAGCCCGCTCAGGGTCGTTGGCAAAGTTCCCCCCCGAAGCTTGCCCGCCTTTGCGACCGGCTTCAGCGGCGCGTTTCGGGTCGTTGGCAAAATTGCCGCCCGACGCCTGGCCACCCTTGCGTCCAGCCTCGGAGGCGCGCTCAGGATTATTGGCGAAGTTGCCACCCGACGCCTGGCCACCTTTTTTCCCGGCTTCCGATGCCTTCTCACGATCGTTAGCGAAATTGCCAGGGTTGTTATTACCTGTGTTAGCCATTTCATTCACCTCGTTTAGTTGATCTCCACGAGCCTTGCTGACTCGTCTTATTCGGAAAACATGACGCCGCCAAGGTTTGAAGGAAACACGGCAAACGGCGACGAGTGGTCAATGCTTGATGTATATCGCCGCCGCCGTGGTCTTTAGTGCAACAGGCTATTAAACAGGCGAGACCGAAACTTCATCCAGTGACAGCCCTGTGGGAGCGAGCTTGCTCGCGATGCGGTGTGTCAGTCATGTCAATGCAGGCTGATCCGACGCTATCGCGAGCAAGCTCGCTCCCACAATTGCCCCGCTTCAACATTCAAAACAGTGCGTGTCTTTCCACGCTGTCCGCCAAAGGCCAGGCAACGCCGGCACCCCATTGCACCGGTCTCGTCACCTGGCCTCGCGCCGTTCCAGGAAGCCAAAACGCGCGGGCTGCCGGCGTTGTCCTGCACCACCGCACTGACCGGCTTGCGGCGTCCGGATACCCTGTCGCCGATACCCGGATTAGTGGTTGAACATCCGTTGCGGATCCACCTCGCCTTGGCAATCGGGGCAACCGCACTTTAATTTGCTCATGCTCTTTCTCCCAAGGTCACGGGTTGAAGGCGTCGTCACAACTGGACATCAAGGTTCGCCGCCGCAACACCGTGGTTGGCCACATACACATCGGCAGTCCAGCCCTTGGTCAGGTTGTGATATGACTGGGTACCCAAGGCCGTACCGCTGTCCCATGCCAGGATGTCGCCAATATCGATGTCACTGGCTGAACTCAGCTTCAGCACCGTATGGCGGTCCTCTTGCTTCACGTACACACCCACCATTGAACTCTCTCGATTGATGGCCCGTACTTCACCCTTGGTCCGCTTCATACGTTTCCTCTCTCGGCAGTTCCAGGAGCGGTCGCCCCCGGGACCGGCCGCTCTTGGCTGCTCAGCGCTTGGCTTCGGTATGCGGGGGTTCTGAAGTACCGCACATAAAAGTGGATAGCGCGGCACGGGGGAAAGTTTGAACAAACCAGCCCCAGGGCGACGAAAGGCGTCGACTCGATCCAGGTGCTAACCTCAACGGCCCAAGGCCAGCGCAGACACCTCCCATGCCCGAAGACCTTCACCAGGCACCCATCGATCAGTTACTGGCGTACACCGCCGGGCGCCGCTTCCTGGTGCTCACCGGCGCCGGCATCAGTACCCCTTCGGGCATCCCCGATTACCGCGACAGCGACGGGGTCCGTCGGGGTCGACAACCGATGATGTACCAGGAGTTCCTCGCCCAGCCCGAGGCACGACGGCGCTACTGGGCGAGAGCGATGCTGGGCTGGCCCCGGGTCAGGCAGGCCAGGCCGAACGTGGCTCACGAAGCCTTGGCCGAGTTGCAGGCGCAGCAACGCATCACCGGCCTGATTACCCAGAATGTCGACACCCTGCATGACCAGGCCGGCAGCCAGGACGTCATCGAACTGCACGGCAGCCTGCATCGCGTGCTGTGCCTGGATTGCGGCCAGCGCAGCGAGCGACAGCAGATTCAACGGTTGATGGAAACCGCAAACCCTTACCTGGCGGGTGTCGATGCGGTGCAGGCCCCGATGGCGACACCCTGCTCGACCCCGCGTTCGAGGCACGCTTCCAAGTGCCCCATTGCCCCCATTGCGGCGGCGAGCGGTTGAAACCCGACGTGGTGTTTTTCGGCGAGAACGTCGCCCCCCTCACCGCGACCCGCGCCATGCAAGCCGTCGAGCAAGCGGACGGCCTGCTGGTGGTGGGTTCGTCGCTGATGGCGTATTCGGCGTTTCGCCTGTGCCGGGCCATCAAGGACCAGGGCAAGCCGCTGCTGGCAATCAACCGCGGCAAGACCCGGGCCGATGAGTTGCTGGACCTCAAGCTTGAAGAGCCGTGTGAACAACTACTGCCATTGCTGGCACAGCACCCGTTCTAACCGCCCCACCCACCCCTGTGGGAGCGAGCTTGCTCGCGATGGCGTCGGATCAGCCAGCAGTGATATTGACTGACACACCGCCATCGCGAGCAAGCTCGCTCCCACAGGATCATCGTTCCCACAGGGTCAGTGTTCGCCTGTGGTCAACGTGCCCAATTCCTGATCCCTGAGCGTATCGAACAACGCCTGCGCCGCCGCCGACAGTTCATGCCCCGGCTTGGTCAACACCCCGATGGCTCGCTCGATCACCGGCTCACTCAAGGTGATGCAACGGGCACCCAGCTCATGCATCTGCCCGACGCACAGAGCCGGCACGGCACTGACCCCCAACCCACTGGCGACCATCCGTCCGACGGTCGCCAACTGGTGGCTCTCGAACTCCACCGGCAGCTTCATGCCCCGGGCCTGCAGATGCTCTTCCAGCATCACCCGTACGGTGGAGGGTCGTTGCAGCGTGATGAACGGCTGCTCCAGCAGGGTTTCCCAGTGGATTTCGTCGCGCTGGGCAAAGGCTGAATCCAACGGCACCACCGCGACGAAGCGATCGAGGTACAAGGGCGTGAACGCCAGGGACGAACCCTGCATCGGCTCGAACGCCACGCCCAGTTCGACATGACGATCACGGACCATTTCCAGCACTTGTTCGTTGATCACATCGTTGACCGTGACGTTGACATTCGGATAGCGGGCGCGGAAGGTCTTGAGGATCGGCGGCAACAGGTTGCCGGCAAACGAAGGCATCGCCGCCAGCGTCACGCGACCGCGCTGCAAGGTGAAGCGCTGGCGCATTTCGTCCTCGGCGTTGTCCCAGTCGGCTACCAGGCGGCGAGCCAGTGGCAGCAAGGATTCACCTTCGGGGGTCAACGCCACGTTACGGGTATTACGGCTGAACAGACGACCGCCGAGGCCCTCTTCCAAGGCCTTGATGGTCAGGCTCAGGGCCGATTGCGACAGGTGCAGCCGCTCGCAGGCCACGGCGAAACTCAGGCTCTGGGCCACCGCGAGGAAGGCACGGATCTGCTTGAGGGTCATGGTCGCTGTGCTCCGAGGGCAATTATTGAGTTTTATCAATCAATCCAATCTAAAAATCAACTTAACAAATATATGACTTGGCGCAACACTGCATTTCATTGCGACCCCATCAAGAATAAAAGAGGTGTCTATGGCAGGTTTCGACAAACGCGTGAGCTCTTATGAACAAGCGCTGGAAGGCTTGAAGGACGGCATGACCGTCATCGCCGGCGGCTTCGGCCTGTGCGGTATTCCGGAAAACCTGATCGCCGAGATCAAGCGCAAGGGCATCCGCGACCTCACCGTGGTGTCCAATAACTGCGGCGTCGACGGTTTCGGCCTCGGCGTGCTGTTGGAAGACCGGCAGATCCGCAAGGTGATCGCCTCCTACGTGGGCGAGAACGCCCTGTTCGAGCAGCAACTGCTGAGTGGCGAAATCGAAGTCGTGCTCACCCCCCAAGGCACCCTCGCCGAAAAAATGCGCGCCGGTGGCGCCGGCATCCCGGCCTTCTTCACCGCCACCGGCGTTGGCACGCCCGTGGCCGAAGGCAAGGAAGTGCGTGAATTCCACGGCCGCCAGTACCTGATGGAAGAATCCATCACCGGCGACTTCGCCATCGTCAAAGGCTGGAAGGCCGACCATTTCGGCAACGTGATCTATCGCCACACCGCCCAGAACTTCAACCCGCTGGCCGCTACGGCGGGCAAGATCACCGTGGTGGAAGTCGAGGAAATCGTCGAACCCGGCGAGCTGGACCCGACGCAAATCCACACCCCTGGCATCTACGTCGACCGGGTCATTTGCGGCACGTTCGAAAAACGCATCGAACAGCGCACCGTGCGTAAGTGATCCCCTGCCCCGGCCCGAATGAAGGAATAAGAACATGGCACTTTCCCGCGAACAAATGGCTCAACGCGTCGCCCGCGAAATGCAGGACGGCTACTACGTGAACCTGGGCATCGGCATTCCGACCCTGGTTGCCAACTACATTCCCGAAGGCATGGAAGTCATGCTGCAGTCGGAAAACGGCCTGCTCGGCATGGGCGCGTTTCCCACCGAAGCCGAAGTCGATGCCGACATGATCAACGCCGGCAAACAGACGGTCACTGCGCGCATCGGCGCCTCGATCTTCTCCTCGGCCGAATCGTTTGCCATGATCCGGGGCGGCCACATCGACCTGACCGTGCTCGGCGCATTCGAGGTGGATGTCGAAGGCAACATTGCCTCGTGGATGATCCCCGGCAAGCTGGTCAAGGGCATGGGCGGTGCGATGGACCTGGTGGCCGGTGCCGAGAACATCATCGTCACCATGACCCATGCGTCCAAGGACGGTGAGTCGAAACTGCTGCCGCGCTGCAGCCTGCCGCTGACCGGCGCCGGCTGCATCAAGCGCGTGCTGACCGACCTGGCCTACCTGGAAATCCAGGACGGCGCCTTCATCCTGAAAGAACGCGCCCCAGGCGTCAGCGTCGAGGAAATCGTCGCCAAGACCGCCGGCAAGTTGATCGTGCCGGACCACGTGCCTGAAATGCAGTTCGCTGCCCAGTGAGGAGAGATTCGATGCAAGAAGTCGTGATTGTCGCCGCTACCCGTACCGCCATCGGCAGCTTCCAGGGCTCGCTGGCTGCCATTCCCGCACCGGAACTCGGTGCCGCGGTGATTCGTCGCCTGCTGGAACAGACCGGTTTGTCCGGCGAACAGGTCGATGAAGTGATTCTCGGCCAGGTGCTGACCGCAGGTTCCGGGCAAAACCCGGCGCGCCAGGCATCGATCCTCGCCGGCCTGCCCCATGCGGTGCCGGCGCTGACCCTGAACAAGGTCTGCGGTTCGGGCCTCAAGGCGTTGCACCTGGGCGCCCAGGCGATCCGTTGTGGCGATGCCGAAGTGATCATTGCCGGCGGCATGGAAAACATGAGCCTGGCCCCCTACGTCCTGCCGGCCGCCCGCACCGGCCTGCGCATGGGCCATGCGAAGATGATCGACAGCATGATCACCGACGGCTTGTGGGATGCCTTCAACGATTACCACATGGGCATCACCGCCGAGAACCTGGTGGACAAGTACGGCATCAGCCGCGAGGAGCAGGACGCCTTCGCCGCCGCTTCCCAGCAGAAGGCCGTCGCCGCCATCGAGGGCGGTCGGTTTGCCGATGAGATCACGCCGATCCTGATTCCCCAGCGCAAAGGCGATCCGGTGGCGTTCGCCACGGATGAACAACCGCGCGCCGGTACCACCGCCGAATCCCTGGGCAAGCTCAAGCCTGCCTTCAAGAAGGACGGCAGCGTCACCGCGGGGAATGCGTCCTCGCTCAACGATGGCGCCGCCGCCGTGATCCTGATGAGCGCGGAGAAAGCCAAGGCCCTGGGCCTGCCAGTACTGGCGAAAATCAGTGCCTACGCCAATGCCGGCGTCGACCCGGCCATCATGGGCATTGGCCCGGTCTCGGCCACCCGTCGCTGCCTGGACAAGGCCGGCTGGTCGCTGGAGCAGTTGGACCTGATCGAAGCCAACGAAGCCTTCGCCGCCCAGTCGCTGGCCGTGGCCCGGGAGCTGAAATGGGACATGGACAAGGTCAACGTCAATGGCGGCGCCATCGCCCTGGGCCACCCCATCGGCGCGTCGGGTTGCCGGGTCCTGGTGTCGCTGCTGCATGAAATGATCAAGCGCGACGCCAAGAAAGGCCTCGCGACCCTGTGCATTGGCGGCGGCCAAGGCGTGGCCCTGGCGCTGGAACGGGCATAACCGACAAGGGTTCAACGGTGGCGGCACGGACCCACGAATATCCGTGCAGCCACTGGCACCACCACCGGCGCGACCTCGGTTGCGCCGGTTTTTTTTGCCTGCTGGTTTATGTGGATGGCTTGCCGGCCTCATCGCGAGCAAGCTCGGCTCCCACAGGGGAACTGTGGTGTGTGCAGCATTCATGGATACCGCCGAATCCTGTGGGAGCAAGCTCCAACAATGGATTTTGGGTGTGCACAATATCTACGTTCACCACCAAACCCTGTGGGAGCAAGCTCCAACAATGGATTTTGGGTGTGCACAATATCTACGTTCACCACCAAACCCTGTGGGAGCAAGCTCCAACAATGGATTTTGGGTGTGCGCAATATCTACGTTCACCACCAAACCCTGTGGGAGCCGAGCTTGCTCGCGATGGCGGCGGGTCTGTCTGTTGCGGTGAGCCCAGGAAAAAAAACGGCACCTTTCGGTGCCGTTCGTTTTCACATACGGGGCTTTACTTGCGTGCCGCCTCCCATGATTTCAGCAGCTCGGTGTAGCTCACGGTTTCGCCCTTAGGCTTCTCGTTCGCCAGTTTCGGCTTCGGTGCGCCCGGTTGGTCGAACCAGTATTGCGCGTCGCGCTCAGGGTTCATCTTAGGTGCGCAGGTGGCTTGGGCCTTGGAGCGTTCCAGGCGGGTCATGATCGCATCCTGGTCCTTGGCCAACCCGTCGAGGGCCTGCTGCGGCGTTTTCTCGCCGCTGGCAGCTTCGGCGATGTGGCTCCACCACAATTGCGCCAGGCGTGGGTAGTCCGGCACGTTGGTCCCGGTCGGGGTCCATTGCACACGGGCCGGGCTGCGGTAGAACTCCACCAGGCCACCGAGTTTCGGTGCCAGGTCGGTCAGTGCCTGGGAGTTGATGTCCGACTCACGAATCGGCGTCAGACCAACGATGGTCTTCTTCAGCGACACGGTCTTGGACGTCACGAACTGCGCATAGAGCCAGGCCGCGAGTTTCTGCTTCTCAGGCGTGGACTTCATGAACGTCCAGGAACCCACGTCCTGATAGCCCAGCTTCATGCCCTCTTCCCAATACGGACCGCGTGGCGAAGGCGCCATGCGCCATTTCGGCGTGCCATCGGCGTTCATCACCGGCAGGCCCGGCTTGGTCATGTCGGCCGTGAAAGCGGTGTACCAGAAGATCTGCTGGGCGATGTTGCCTTGGGACGGCACCGGGCCGGACTCGGAGAAGGTCATGCCTGCCGCTTCCGGTGGCGCGTACTTCTTCATCCAGTCCACGTACTTGGTGGTGGCGAACACGGCCGCGGGACCGTTGGTGTCGCCGCCACGGGTCACACTGGAACCGACCGGATGGCAGTCTTCGACGCGAATGCCCCACTCGTCCACCGGCAAACCATTGGGCAAGCCCTTGTCGCCGCCACCGGCCATGGAGAACCAGGCATCGGTGAAGCGCCAGCCCAGGGACGGATCTTTCTTGCCGTAGTCCATGTGCCCGTAGACGCGCTTGCCATCGATCTCCTTGACGTCTTCGGAGAAGAACTTGGCGATGTCTTCATAGGCCGACCAGTTCACCGGCACACCCAACTCGTAGCCGTATTTCTCCTTGAACTTGGCCTTCAGGTCCGCACGTTCGAACCAGTCGGCGCGGAACCAGTACAGGTTGGCGAATTGCTGGTCGGGCAGTTGATAGACCTTGCCGTCCGGCGCGGTGGTGAAGGAAATACCGATGAAGTCCTTGAGGTCCAGGGTCGGCGAGGTGAAGTCCTTGCCTTCGTTGGCCATCAGGTCGGTGATCGATTCGGTCTTGCCGTAGCGGAAGTGCGTACCGATCAAGTCCGAGTCGTTGACCCAGCCATCATAGATATTCTTGTCCGATTGCATCTGGGTCTGCAGCTTCTCCACCACGTCGCCTTCTTGGAGCAGGTCGTGGGTCAGCTGGATCCCTGTGATTTCGGTAAAGGCCTTGGCCAGTACCTTGGATTCATACTCGTGGGTGGCGATGGTTTCCGACACCACGTTGATTTTCATCCCGCGAAACGGCTGGGCGGCCTTGATGAACCACTTGAGTTCTTCGAGCTGCTGCTCGGCTGTCAGGGTCGACGGCTTGAATTCACTGCCGATCCATTTTTTAGCGGCGTCTTCATAGGCGTCGGCCCAGGCCGCAGCACTCAGCCCGCTGAGTGCCAGCATGGCTGCCAATGAAACGCTATGTCGCAGCTTATTGTTTTTATTGAACATAGAGACCTCCTGTTTGGGTTTAAGAGCCTGATCGGCGAACCTTCGCGACTAGCCCCACCGCATCACTGCCAACAGCCACACCCAAGACAACGCGAACGCTATCCAGATGCTCCAGTCGGTGGCGCCGATCACCAGCAAGTGCAGGTAGGCGCTACCGAGAAGACCGATAAACAACCGATCGCCACGGGTGGTGGCAATCGGCAGGAAACCACGCCGAGGGATGCTCGGCGAACGCAGTTCCCACGTGGTCATGCCTGCCAGCAGCAAGGCGATGACTCCAAAAAAAGCCGCCGTCGGGCCGGTCCAGTTCATCCATTCCATCATCGACTCCTCAGACCCGGCCCAGGGCAAAGCCCTTGGCCACGTGATTGCGAACGAACCAGATCACCAGCATGCCCGGCAGGATGGTCAACACCCCCGCCGCCGCCAGCACTCCCCAGTCGATACCGGACGCCGACACCGTTCGGGTCATGACCGCCGCGATCGGCTTGGCATTCACCGAGGTGAGCGTGCGCGCCAGCAACAGTTCGACCCAGGAAAACATGAAGCAGAAAAATGCCGTGACACCGATGCCGGAGCCGATCAACGGAATGAAGATCTTGACGAAGAACTTGGGGAAACTGTAGCCGTCAATGTAAGCGGTCTCGTCAATTTCTTTCGGCACCCCGGACATGAACCCTTCAAGGATCCACACCGCCAACGGCACGTTGAACAGGCAATGGGCCAGGGCCACGGCGATATGGGTGTCGAACAACCCAATGGACGAATACAGCTGGAAGAACGGCAACAGGAACACCGCCGGCGGGGCCATGCGGTTGGTCAGCAGCCAGAAGAACAGGTGCTTGTCCCCCAGGAACCGATAACGGGAAAACGCATAGGCGGCCGGCAACGCGACACCCAGGGAAATCACCGTGTTCAGGCTCACGTAGTACAGCGAGTTCAAGTAACCGGTGTACCAGCTCGGGTCGGTGAAGATCACCTTGTAGTTGTGGAAGGTGAAATCCTGCGGCCACAGGGTCAGGCTGCCGAGGATCTCGGTGTTGCTCTTGAACGACATGTTCAGCAGCCAGTAGATGGGCACCAGCAGGAACAGGATGTAGATCAACAGCGGAATCAGCTTTTTCTTGCTCATTGTGCGGGCCTCAACGGTTGGCGTCGGAGTGCGTCATGGCGGTGTAGAACAGCCAGGACACCAACAGAATGATCAGGAAGTACACCAGGGAAAACGCCGCCGCCGGGCCCAGGTCGAATTGGCCGATGGCCATTTGCGTCAGGGTCTGGCTGAGGAACGTGGTGGCGTTGCCCGGCCCGCCGCCGGTGAGTACGAACGGCTCGGTGTAGATCATGAAGCTGTCCATGAAACGCAGCATCACGGCGATCAGCAGCACACTCTTCATCTTCGGCAACTGGATGTGACGGAACACGGCCCAGTTCGACGCCCGGTCGATCCGCGCGGCCTGGTAGTACACGTCGGGAATCGCTCGCAACCCCGAATAGCACAGCAGCGCCACCAACGAAGTCCAGTGCCAGACATCCATCACCAGCACGGTGACCCAGGCGTCCATGGTGTTGGCCGCGTAGTTGTAGTTGATGCCCAGGCCGTTGAGGGTCGAGCCCAGCAAACCGATGTCGGCGCGACCGAAAATCTGCCAGATGGTGCCCACCACGTTCCACGGGATCAGCAGCGGAATCGCCAGGATGATCAGCACCAGGGACGACCATTTGCCCTTGGTCGGCATGGTCAGGGCGATGGCGATGCCGAGGGGAATTTCAATCAGCAGCACGCACGCCGAGTAGATGAACTGGCGCAGCAGCGAATCGTGCAGCCGCGGATCGAGCAGCACCTGCTTGTACCAGTCGGCGCCGACGAAGTAGCGGCTGGATTGGTCGAAGATGTCCTGCACCGAATAGTTGACCACGGTCATCATCGGAATCACGGCGCTGAAGGCCACCAGCAGGAACACCGGCAATACCAGCCACCAGGCCTTGTTGTTCTGCACCTTGTTCATGGCTGCACCTCGCTCAACGGTTCCAGCAGGTATTCATCGGCATAGACCATCAGCCATTGGGCCGGAAAACTGATGTACGCCGTGCCTTCCGGCACCGGCTTGTCTTCGGCCAGGCGGACCTTCAGCGGCGCGCCATCGAGGTTGAGGGTCAGGATCTTGTAGGTGCCCAGGTCTTCGACGTGCACCACGTCAGCCTGCATCGCGTCGTCGTAAGGGCCGTCCCAGACATGCACGAACTCGGGACGGATACCGACCTTCAGGCTTTTGCCTTCGGCTTCGGCGACACGACGTTGCAAGGTTTCCGACAGCGGCAAGTGGGTCGAGGCGAAACCGACACCGCCGGGCTGCGCCGTGACCTCGATCAGGTTCATCCCCGGGCTGCCGATGAAGTAGCCGACAAAGGTGTGGCTCGGGCGCTCGAACAAGTCCCGGGGCGTACCGAACTGCACGATCTGGCCGCCATACATCACCGCGATCTTGTCGGCGAAAGTCGAGGCTTCCAACTGGTCGTGGGTGACGTAGACCATGGTGATGTTGAACTGCTCGTGGATCTGCTTGAGCTTGCGCCGCAGTTTCCATTTCAGGTGCGGGTCGATCACCGTCAGCGGTTCGTCGAACAGGATCGCCGACACATCGTCGCGCACCAGCCCGCGGCCCATGGAGACTTTCTGCTTCTCATCGGCGGTGAGGTTGCGGGCCTTTTTGTCCAGCAGGTTCTGCAGGTCCAGGACCTCGGCGATTTCCTGCACCTTGGTGTGGATCCGCGCTTCGGCCATGCCCTGGTTGCGCAGCGGGAACGCCAGGTTGTCGAACACCGTCATGGTGTCGTACACCACCGGGAACTGGAACACCTGGGCGATGTTGCGGTGTTCCGGGGTCAGGTCGTTGACGACTTTGCTGTCGAACATCACCTGCCCTTCGGAGGGGCTGAGCAAGCCGGAGATGATGTTGAGCAAGGTGGACTTGCCGCAGCCCGAAGGTCCGAGCAGCGCATAGGCGCCGCCCTGCTCCCAGATGTGGTTCATCTCGCGGATCGCGTAATCCTCGGGGCCCGCCGGGGTGCTGGTGTAGCTGTGGGCGAGGTTCTGCAAACGAATTTCGGCCATCAGGCAACCCTCGCGATACGCTGCCCTGGGGCTTGGACCAGCTTGCCCTGGGCGTCGAAAACAAACAGTTTATGGGTCGGAATGTAGATGCGAATCGGCGCGTCCACGTCGTACTCATGCACCCCTGGCAAGTGCAGCACCAGCAGGAAATGTTCGTTGCGCACGTGCAGGAACGTCTCCGAGCCGCTGATCTCGGCCACTTCGACGGTCACCGCCAGCTCGAGGTCGTCGTCGTTGCTCGGCACCAGGGAAATATGGCTGGGGCGCACGCCGAAACGGAACTCGCCCTCGCCCACCGGGCGCAGGTCGACGTTCAGCGGGAAGTGCACGAAATTGGCGAAGCTGACTTCGTTGCCGGCGATACGACCCGGCATGAGGTTGATCGGCGGTTCGGAAAACAACTCGGCGGCCAGCACGGTTTGTGGCTGGTGATAGACAGAAGACGACTTGCCACTTTGAATCACCCGGCCCTCATGCAGGATCGTGGTGGTGCCGCCCAGGGCCAGCGCTTCGTTAGGCTCGGTGGTGGCGTAGACGGCGATGGTGTGGCGGGCCTGGAACAGCTCGCGCATTTCCTGGCGCAGCTCTTCACGCAGCTTGTAGTCCAGGTTCACCAGTGGCTCGTCGAACAGGATCAGTTCGGCGTCCTTGACCAGTGCCCGGGCCATGGCCGTGCGCTGCTGCTGGCCGCCGGACAATTCCAGCGGATGGCGCTGCAGGAACTTCTCGATCCGCAGCATCCTGGCGGTTTCCAGCACCTTGTTCTGGATAACTTCGTCGGACACACCAGCCTGGCGCAACGGCGAGGCGATGTTTTCGAAAACGGTCATGGTCGGGTAGTTGATGAACTGCTGGTAAACCATCGACACGTTGCGCAGCCGCACCGGGCGGTGGGTGACGTCGACGCCGTTCATCAGGATGCGGCCGCTGTCGGGCTTGTCCAGACCGGCCATCAGGCGCATGAGGCTGGTCTTGCCGGACAGCGTGCGGCCCAGCAGGACGTTGAAGGATCCGGGTTCGAAACTCAGATTGGCATCGTCGATCCAGGTCTGGCCTTCGACGGTGCGACAGATGTGCTCAAGCTTTAATGACATGGCTCGGCCTTTTTATTATTTGGAGTCAAGCGACCCGAGTTGCAAAGCGAAAGCCGTGCCAGAAATCACAACCCATTGACTTGGCTTATTTTTTTAAAAAAACATGAGAGAAACACATTCGCAGATGAACACAAGTGAACAGCCACGACTGAACAACTGAACAATCTTCGGGTTGACAATGAACAATTTTGAACAACACTGAATGAACGTTTTCGGTTAGCCTGGCCATGCCCTTTGTGGGAGCGAGCTTGCTCGCGATAGCGGTGGATCAGCAGCATCGATGTGACTGACACACCGCTATCGCGAGCAAGCTCGCTCCCACAATGGTCTGTGTTATTACGTGCTATTCAGGCCTGCCCCAGCACAAGGAGTCTGTGCGAGACTTGCCACAACAATAAAAAACAGCACCTGCGAGAGTGCCCCATGGCCGCACCTGCTCCTGCCTTGTCCCACGAGGCCATCATCCAGGCCTCCTGGTCCCGTTGCCGCGCCTTTGGCCTGAATCACCAGAGCGTGCCGGCCTTCGATCAGTTGCCCGCCCAAGGCATCGCCCAACTGCTGGAGAGCCAGCATTCACTGGTGCAGACCACCCATCAGGAAGTCCTGCCGTATTACGAAAACATCCTGAGCAACTCCAACTGCCTGATCATGCTGGCCGACAACCAGGGCCAAGTGCTGACCTCCTGGGGCACCCAGCGCTTCATCGAGCCGAAACTGGCCCATGGCTTCAGCGCCGGGGCAAGCTGGATGGAGCGCTGCACCGGCACCAACGCCATCGGCACCGCGCTGGCCTGCGAACAGGCAGTGCACATCGAGCACGATGAACACTTCCTCAAGGCCAACCGCTTCATGACCGGTTCCGCCGCGCCGATCTTCGATGCCGAGCGCAAGGTCATCGCCGTACTGGACGTCTCCAGCGACAGCTACCTGCCGCCGTCCCACACCCTGGGCATGGTCAAGATGATGAGCCAGACCGTGGAGAACCGGCTGATCCTCAACTTGTTTCGCGGTGAACACTTCCAGCTGACCTTCAACACCGGCTTGAACAACCTCGACAGCCAATGGGCCGGGCTGCTGATCTTCGATGAGAGCGGCCAGGTGCTTTCCGCCAACCGCCGGGCCGACAACCTGTTGGGCCTGAGCCTGTCACGGGTGAGCATTGAAAGCCTGTTCAAGGTTTCGCTGCTGGAGCTGCTGAACCAACCCGACGGCCTGCCGTTTGCCCTGCAAGCGTCTGGCAGCAATCGATTCCAGTGCTTGCTCAGGCGCCCGAGCCAAGTGTCGATCAGGGCCCGGGTCTTCACCGAGGCG
The DNA here is from genome assembly GCF_055390755.1 of Pseudomonas sp. Van50. Lineage (NCBI taxonomy): Bacteria > Pseudomonadati > Pseudomonadota > Gammaproteobacteria > Pseudomonadales > Pseudomonadaceae > Pseudomonas > Pseudomonas sp. Van50. The sequence goes on from NZ_AP024343.1 coordinate 4,876,591, forward strand.
ACACCTGCGCCAGCCCCCGCCAGCAACGCCATTAGCCTCAATACCCTGCACTTCGGTGACAACCGTGTGGAAAAAGCCGTGCGCCAGGCCGAGCGCTTGCTGGAGAAGGACATTCCGCTGCTGATCCATGGCGAGACCGGCGTCGGCAAGGAAGTGTTCGTCAAAGCCCTGCACCAGGCCAGCTCGCGCTGCAAGCAGCCATTCATCGCCGTCAACTGCGCGGCGATCCCCGCCGAGTTGGTGGAATCGGAACTGTTCGGTTATGAAAAAGGCGCGTTCACCGGCGCCAACCAGAAAGGCAGCATCGGCCTGATCCGCAAGGCCGACCGCGGTACGCTGTTCCTCGACGAAATCGGCGACATGCCCCTGCCGACCCAGGCCCGACTGTTGCGGGTCTTGCAGGAGCGCTGCGTGCAACCGGTGGGCAGCGCCGAGTTGTTCCCGGTAGACATCCGTATCATCTCCGCCACCAACCGCTCGCTGCGCGAACAGGTGCAGCTGGGGCGGTTTCGCGAGGACTTGTACTACCGCATCGGCGGCCTGACCCTGGAACTGCCGCCCCTGCGCGAACGCAGCGACAAGCAGGCGCTGTTCAAACGCCTCTGGGAACACCACCGCGAACCGACCCAATGGGCCGGCCTGAGCCGTGAGGTCCTGGATTTGTTCGAACGCCATCCCTGGCCGGGCAACCTGCGACAGGTCAGCAGCGTGCTGCAAGTGGCCCTGGCGATGGCCGAGGAACAGCCGATCCGCCCGGAGCACCTGCCCGACGACTTTTTTGTCGACCTGGAAATGGAGCCAGTGGAAACACCGGAGCCGCTGACGGTGGACCTCAACGATACCGAAGACTTGAACCGCCAACTGCAGGCCGTGGGCGGAAATATTTCACACCTGGCACGACGCTTGGGCGTCAGCCGCAACACCCTGTACAAACGCCTGCGACAACTTGAAAGCTGATACAAACCCTGTCCCACAAGGGATTTGTGGTGAATACCGAAACTGTGGGAGCGAGCTTGCTCGCGATAGCGTCAATTCAGCCAATGATGAAGTGACTGAAACGACGCCATCGCGAGCAAGCTCGCTCCCACAGGAGGTTCAGTTGAAACACCGGGTCAGTCGAACGCGCCATTGAGCACTTCGTAGATGATGCCGCTGGCGATCGCCACCAGGATCAGGTCCGTGCCGACCTGCTGCCATTCATAACCGTCATAGTGCGGCAACCGCCCCAGCAGCCGGCCATCAAGCTTCTTGGCGATGCCAGGGGGCAACGGCTTGCCTCGGGCCAGGTTTTTCTGGATGCCCGGCGGCAGTGCCGGGCCGGGGCTCCAGTAATCGCGATAGCCGCCAATCACCCCCAGAATGCCGCCACGGTCAATGCTCGGGCCGTTATGCCAATCGCCGCCGCCTTGGTTTCCCTTGCCGCCCTGGTTGCCCTTGTTGCCGGGATTGCCTTGACCGCCCTGGTTGCCCTGCCCGCCTTTACCTCCTTGCCCGTGGCCCTGGCCTTGATCGAATTGAGCATTCCCCTTGCCGTTGCCCGGGTCCGCGACAACAATGCCAGGGCCCACCGCCAGGGCGAAACAGGTTGCTGCGGCAATCAACGAGCGCGATTTGAACATGGCAGTTCTCTCAAAAAAGGGATGTCCCCTGTAAAGATATAGAGACTAACGGTGATATTAGTTCCATATCACGCTGCGCGCCGCTGGCCGACTGGATTACACCCGAATACAGCAATCAAGGAGTTTCATGCGCAAGGATTACCTGGCTTTTTTTACCTCAATGTTCCTCTCTCGGTTGGCCGACCAGATCTTGCTGTTCATCGTCCCGCTGATTGTTTTCCAGACCACCAACAGCGTCGCCTGGGCAGGCCTGGCCTTCTTCGTCGAGTCCTTGCCACGCTATCTGGCGTTCCCGATCTGCGGCGCGCTGTGCGACAAGTTTCCGCCGATTCGCATCCTGCACATCAGCCAGGTCTATCGCGCCGTGGCCTGCGGCGTGGCAGTGCTGCTGTATGGCATCTTCGGCGGCATCTATTGGATCGTGGCGCTCTCGGCCCTCTGCGGCGTATTGACCACCCAGGGCATCATGGCCCGCGAAGTGGTGATGCCGTACATCTTCAAGCACTACACCTACACCAAGACCCTGTCCTACTCGCAAATCGCCGACCAGACCGGCTTGGTACTGGGCCCGCTGATCGCTGCGCTGCTGCTTGAGGTGTGGGCATGGCACTGGGTGGTGCTGGCGATTGCCGGGCTGTTCCTGCTGGCGGACCTGGCCATGGGGTATTGGCAGCGCACCAGTTCGGTCACCCTGGAAACCTTCGAGCAACCTCACGACCTCTGGCTGAATCCGTTGCGCGTTGCCTTCGGCCACATTCGCAACCTGGCGGAACTGAAAAAAATCATCAGCCTGGCGGTGGGCGTCAACCTGATCATCGGCGTCACCCTCGCCACATCGGCGGCCATGGTCATCGGCCACTACAGCGCTGGCAAGGATGATTACGCCGGGTTGCAGGCGGCCGGTGCGCTGGTCACCATCGTCATCCTGTTTATCCTGGCCCGGGTGAGCTTGCCCTTGAAACTGCTGGGTGCCCTCTCCTACACACTGATTACCGTCGGCGCCTTCGTCACCGCCCTCAGCCCGAACACAGGGGGCTACGTCGTCGGCTTCTTGCTGATCGTCGGTTTCGACAAAATGTTCAACGTCTACTTCCGCACCCTGCGCCAGCAAGTCATTCCGCCCCAGGACTTCGGCAAGACCGTCGGCGTCATCACCCTGCTCAACAACCTGTCGCAACCGCTCGCGGGCCTGCTCGTCGCGGTGCTGGCCGCGCCTGCCGGTACGCAGGAGGTGATTCTGCTGCTGGCGGTTGTCACCGCTCTGATCGGCGCCGCAGTGGTCCTGGTGAACAGGCATTCAACACACGGAGCAAGCGTCTACCGCACCGATACCGACTGACCCTGCCGGAGCGTCGGTTTGTATTATCAGTGACTTATTGTTGAGGCATGGTTGAAACGTTGCCAGCGTCGAGGACGTCTGCCCCGCCATTCGTCACCTGTCCAATGGCGGGGCCAACAAGCGGCCCTGTCTGGCTCAGGGTTTGCACTGGCCTGTCTCAGCAGCCAAGAACGACGTAATTCTGACGCGGCGGCAAATTAATCAATGCTTGGTCAGCAAACGGAGATGTACCGTGTCAACTCTCAACGAAATCGCAGCGAACCACGCGAGAATGGCAAAGTTAAAGGAAGAAGAGTCGATGCGGCTGAGTGCGCTTCAGGGGCAGGTGGTGGGGAGTTTTGAAATTCCACCCATCGAGGCGCCGCAGGAGATGTCGCTGCACTTCATGACGGGAGGACAGGATCACTCGTTTGGAGAAGCATCTGCGCTGAGTTTTTGACCTGAGTGTTGTTAGGGCTCCGTCGCCCGCTTGTGTGCGGGCGACTCGGCTGTTCAGAACTGCCTGGCTAAAGCCGCCGCAAGTATGCCGACCGCAATCGCCGGCAACGGTTTTTTCAGGATCAACATGACGACTGCCGTGGTGAGCAACGCCAAGCGTGCGCCGTCATCACCTTTGACCGCCATCGGTGCCAACACTGCCACCAACACCGAGCCAGACATGGCCGTGATGAACTGCTGCACCCGATAGTTGATCGGCACGAACGACATCACGAAAACACCGCCCCAGCGAGTCGCCAATGTCACCACGGCCATGATCGATAAGATGATCAATGTGCCGTAACCCGCGGTTTCGATATTCATTGTTTTTTCTCCATCCACACCGCACCCAGGATCCCACCCGCCAATGCACCGACGACGACATGACTGTTCGCCGGCAAATACCAATAGGCCAACAGCGATGAGCAGGCCGCCACAGTCCAGATGATGAGCATGCGCAGGTTCTTTTTCCCGCCCACGACCATCGCCAACAAGAAACAGCCCATCACCATATCGAGCCCGAAACTGACCGGGTTCTCGATGGCGCTGCCAAAATGAAGCCCCAGCCAACTCCCCAGGATCCAAGTGACCCACAGTGCAATGCCGCCGCCAAATAAAATCCCCAGCCCCGGCTTGCCCTGACTGAACGCCTGCATCGCCATGGCCCAGTTGGCATCCGAGACAACCAGCATCACACCGTAGCGTTTGGCAACGGGCAATTCCCGCAACCACGGGTAAAGCGTCGCGCCCATCAACAAGTGCCGGGCGTTGATAGCGAAGACGGTGATCATCAGCGGAACGACCGGCACTTGCTGCCCCCACAGATCCAACGCGGCAAATTGAGAAGCGCCGGCAAAAACCAGGGTGCTCATGAGCACGGCTGACGTATCACTCAAGCCCGTTTGCGCAGCCGCCAGGCCGAAAGCAACGCCGAACACGATGACAAAAAGAGAGATGGGGATCAGTTGCTTGAAACCGTCGTAAATGTGCTTCAGCTTTAGCTCATGCAAATGGGGTTGATCGCTCGACAAAACATCGCCTCTTCTGGTTATCCACGGTGTAAAAGCTGGGAGTATGAAGCTGAATCTTCATGGCGAGAACTTCTCGGCGGACCTATCCCCATCAACCCGGCGAATCCTATTAGTCGTAAAGCCAGCGACGAGCGCGTACCGTGCCCCATTTCCCGCTTCAAAACGGGCGTCATTCAAATTGCCACCACGTCATAGGTGAATACCATGAGCACCCTTGAAAAAGCGATATCGATTGCCGCGCTGGCCCATGAAGGGCAAGTGGATAAGGGTGGCGCGCCTTACGTTTTGCACCCTCTGAAGGTCATGCTGCGCCTGGCCCATGACGAAGAGCGTATCGTGGCGGTGCTGCACGACGTGGTCGAAGACACCGCGACAACCCTCGCCGACCTGCGCGATGAAGGCTTCAGCGAAGCAATCCTGGGCGCAATCGACGCGCTCACCAAACGCGAAGGCGAGACTTACCAGGCCTTTATCGAGCGGGCTGCTCGCGACCCGATCGCGCGCCGAGTGAAGCTGGCAGACCTTGCGGAAAACAGCGACTTATCCCGCATAAGCGAGCCAAGCCAGAAAGACCTGGATCGGATTGAAAAGTACCGCAAGGCGACTGACTACCTGACGGCCTTGCAAAGGTAGGTGCCATTGAAAAAATAGAGTGAAGCGCGTCACAGACCAAGCGACCGCTCAAGCTGCCAATGCGGAATGTTCCACATCAACGGTCATAAAGCGGCAAAATAAGTGCCCCGGACGACTCGCTCGAATCTTCGACAAAACCAAAGCAACCAATGCTCTAAACCAGAGCACAGGATTTCTTGGAAGAAAGACAACTATTTATGGAAAACAGGAGCCTTGAAAATGAGCACGACTGAACAAGTACAAAGCACTGGCAAATACAGCGCCAAATGGCAGGAACGCTTCGACTTCTTTGACACCTACGGTGCACCAAACGACCCGCGCTACAAGGAAGCCGTCAAGACGCTGCCTGGCGTCAAGAAAAAAATCCTCATCAACGCCAACGTGATTGCGTTTTTCTTCGGCCCTATCTACCTGTTCGTCCTGGGCCTCTGGAAGAAAAACCTGGCCCTGCTGGGTATTTTCCTGGCGATCAATATCGCATTGAGCGTGATTTTCGCACTCATCGGCATGGAGTTTCCCCGTCCTTTGAGTACGGGCCTGAGCATCGCCCTGTCGATGATGTACGCACTCATGGCCAACTACGCGTACTACCTCAAAGAAGTGAAAGGCGAGCAAGGCTGGAACCCGTTCAAAGGCATGCGTCTCTGATTGCAGGCTCGGGTAATCAACAGCCCGCACCTCGTCATGAGTGTGCGGGCTTGTTGTTTCTGAGTCGTCGGAATTTGGTTTTTAATAATAAAAAAAGTATCGCGCCCATGGACTCATAGGTCGCGGGATACTCGGCAGTACGATGACACTCGGAACTTCGGGGTGGCTTGCGAGCCGACACCGTCCCCAAATCCAATCAGGTGTTAAGTAAGCGATACATATCTGTCCGCATTTTAAACACTCGCACTCATACGCTCTTAAAACCTTTGCAAATAATGGCAACCTACAAAAGCCCGACTACCCTGAGCCTGAGCGACGTAAAAAAAACAATGCAAAGGAGCAGCAGATGAAAACAATACTATTGATAATAACTGCATTACTCTTAACTGCTTGCAATGCAAATTGGAACAGCATCTACAGGACTCATGACTTCCAGCTACCTCAAACCGCCCAAGAGAGACAAAAATCCGTATTCATAGACATTAACCAGAGAGCGATCGTAAGCGGTAACGACACCATTTGTGCGGAACCCAGCCCGGATGCAATGCAAGCCTATGCGGCCCAACTCGCTGCCTCCGGCACGCTGAGCGACAGGGCCAAGGCGGAATTAGCGGCCGCGGTACAAACTTCGGCAGCCTACATTGGCGTCAGGTCAAAGAACATTCAGCTCTTCAGAGATGAATTTTATCGACTCTGCGAAGCGCGCATGAACGACACCCTTGATGATGCACAATATAATTTTTTCCTGGCAAGGCTCCAGCGTTACTCGGTGGCATTGGCAGCCGTGGAAGAACTTAACCAGGGAGCCATTGCCCCGGCTGTATACCTATCGTCCTCCGGCAGCGCATCAGTCGCGGGATTAGCGGCCCAGCGGCAAGAATTGACGGCCGTTCAGAGTGAACTGGCGACAGCGAAAAAAGTGATGACCGACACACCTTCTGACGCAGCCAACGCGAAGGTAGCTGAATTAGCTGGAAAAGAAGCAGAGCTCAAAAAGGCCATCGATGAAAACAAAAACAATTCAGTCAGTGGTAAAACGTCGGGGGCAATTGGAACTCCGGCAAACGGTACGTCCCAGATAACGGCTGATGCCACTCAAAAAATCATTACAGCCGTCCTGACAACCAACGACCTCCCCTATATGTGCCTGGAGCGCTTGAACGAATATGCCAAACGAAACATGAATCTGGGCGAAAGTGACTCATGGTCCCAACTCCCCGACGGACGTGTCATTTCCAAAGGCGGACGCCCGCTGAATGAAGCCGAGAGGGTCATCGTTTCATATTGCAAATCCATACTCCAAACAGCGGGGGCCAACGCGCAGTTCTGAGTACTTGAGAAAAAGGGATAGATTGATGCAAGCCCCTCGGGGGCTCTGCTTTGCCCCCGGCTTTTCCAGGTTAGCGTTAATCATCCAAGATAATAAATCAGTCCTGCCCAGTCATGGCATTGGCTGCGGACTGCGCCGAAAGCGGAACATCGAACACTCGATCGAACACCCATTGAAAAACCAGCGCGTAAAAAAAGAAAAACACGAACAACCCCAGGTTGGTCACCAGCGCCAGCCACAGGCTGATGCCCAACCATGCGCCAATCACCGGAGTCAGGATCAACGTCAAGCCGCCTTCGAATCCCAGGGAATGGAGCAGTCGTCGCAGCCAGGTGCGATGGCGGCTGCGCTGGCGACGTTCCCACCACTCGAACAGGCCGTTGAAAAGCATGTTCCAGGCCAGCGCAACGGCAGAAATCACCAGCGACAGCAGGGTTGAATATCCCATCCCTTGTTCGTAGGTCAGCGCGAGCGCCGGGGCCACGAACAACACACCGCCGGCTTCGTAGAGGATGGCCTGGAGGATTTTACGGGGCGTGCCTTGCATCGGTGGGCTCCTGAGCCGGATTGGAAGACCACAGCCTGGCAAGTTGAGCCCCCGCGCACAATTGAGCTAAATTGAGCCACGCTCAACCTGAGTAACCTACCCGCCCATGTTCGCCAAACTGCCCCTCACCGCCTTGCGCGGCTTCGAGTCCGCCGCACGGCTGGGCAGCTTCAAGGCCGCGGCTCAGGAACTGAACGTCAGCCCGGCGGCGATCTCCCACCAAGTCAAAAGCCTTGAAGCCTTCCTTGGCGTGCGCCTGTTCGATCGCTCCAGCCAAAACGTGCGCCTGAGCGCCGACGGCGAGCGCCTTCACCCTTACATGCACCGCGCCCTGCTCGATATCCAGCAAGGCCTACAGATACTGTCGCCAACGTGTGCCGCGCAGTCCCTGGTGGTGAGCACAACGCCAGCGTTCGCCAGCCTGTGGCTGATACCTCGGCTCGGGGACTTTCATCGGTTGCACCCGCAGATCGACGTCAGGCTGCACAGCAGCAACGACGTGGTGGACCTGCGACGAGACGCCAGCATCGACCTGGCGATCCGCGCCCTGTTCAGGCCGGACCCACAGCTGTTCGAACAGCCTTTATTGGATGAACACTTTGGCGTTTATTGTCGACCCGGTTGGCAACCACCCGCGGCGGGCTCGCCCGTCGAACTGATCGACGTGCCGTGGCTGAGCAGCGCAAACATCGCAGTCGACTGGCCTGCATGGTGCGCCAAGGCCGGCACCCTGGGTTGGCTGGAGAACGCCCGCTTGCGGCGTTATGACGAGGAACAGCATGCACTGCAGGCAGCGATCGCCGGGCACGGGCTGGTGCTCGCCAGCAACGTGCTGGTTGCTGAGGCTGTTGCGCGTGGTGAGCTGGTTGATTATCGCCCGGAGGTTCGCTTGGCGGGTGCGCGGTATACCGTGGTGTGCGTGCCGGGACGGGAGCGGCAAGTGGAGGTGCGGGCTTTTAGTGAGTGGTTGCTGGGGCGGAGTATTGGTTGAATCAGGTGTTCTTGACTTCACCCGCAGCAACCACATCCAACTGACCGCTTGTCGCTTCTGTCATACCTGACAGTTATCACTCGAACATATCACAGGCTACATAGGCAGTTACTTACTCAACTCGCCTGCTGAAAACTGACTGCATAAAATCTGGTGCACCCCCGCATTCAATTTCATTCCTAAGGTAGTACCTCGGTACTTATTACGTAGGAAATAGAACCATGAACTTTCAACTTGAAGAATTACCTGATAACTCAATTACCGAAGCCAAACTCGTGCGCTACCTGTCTGCACGCATCGGCGCGTTGTTTAGTTCGGTCTCCGAAATGCTGGAAGATGTCGAGCTGAATGACTCGGCGATATCGGTAGGAGACACGCTTCTAGCGCAAGGCTTCCAGTATGAAGTCATGGCAGAAACGGCCGAACCTCATCTGGTGACTGCCGGAGGCCTGAAACTTCGCGTACTTGCCGACGCCTCGGAGCGAATGTCATTGGCGGCATTCGGCGCAGACCCCTTGGGCAACGAAGATAGCGTGCCCGCTTTGCAGAAAGCAGCAAGGGCGGCCAACGAGGCGCAAGCGACGCTGGTTGCAAGGGGTCGGTTCAAACTCCTCGGTAACGGCCTCGTTGAACTCACCACCGATTGCGATTTTTCTGGCGCCGTATTCGACTGTTCGGCTTGGTCCGGGCGCTTTGTCTTTGGCAGAAAAAACAGCGCAGAGACCTACGGGCCAGATTCAGCCGTCGTCAGGCTCTTGATGAGTTCTCAGGATCTCGACGTAGGCTCGTCACGATTCTCGGGCTGGTTCGGCCGTCCGGAAGTCAGCGACAGCTTCGTCATCATCTACACCGAGCAGGATTTTTACACCTACCGCTCGGAGACAAAAAAACGGATCGAGCTAAACAGAGTCTACAAAGATGGCGTTGTGTCCTCGCCGCTAAGGTACTCCCTGGCCGGCGTTAACGTATCCTCGGTGAAAGTGTTTCGAATGGAAGATCGACGACGCACGGTCAAGGGATTAACGCTGGACATTCGCAACAATGCTGAATCAAACGAATACGTACGTGTCAGCACCAGCTTGCTCGATCTGGATGTGCGCTTCATCCAGGATGAAAATATCTATACGCCACGCAACCCAACCTATGTTTATTTTGCTGAATGCTGTCAGGTGAGGGCTCGCACTGAGATGCAGTGGGCGATCCGGAACGAAAGTTTCAACTATGCCTACAACTTCCAACTCAATACCTGCTACGACATTGAAATAACGCCCCATGCCGACGGTGAAGGATGGGGCGCGACCGGTAACAATCTTTGCCAACGGGTCACCCTGCGGGACGGCGTGCTCAGCCGTGTGGATTTCCATCAGCCATTCATGGAATGGTTGCGATTGCGCAATATGGTGGTCGGACATAGCGGGATTCTTGTGACGGCGCTCGGCACTTTAGACCTCGATACGGTGACCTTCCATGCCCGTAATATGGCAAGTCGCAGCGACGGTTTTGTGAAAGGGAGAGGTGACACGGGAGGGTTCTGCGATGGCGACCTCCTGATGCGTAACATCACGATCATCAGCAATAAAGGTGTCGGCGATCTGGAGCTTTTTCTGCATTCACAAAGCTCTGGCACGGCAAAACCCGCCGGGCCCCCAATCGAGTATCGATTTTGGCGCAGGATCGTTGTCGATGGCCTTGACTATCGATCTCAATTGAATGTGCCGCAACGGCTCTGGGTCAGGCCCGGTAAAATTCAATTCGCCGACGCATCCATTGCAGTATGCGAGGAACTCACCGTCCACAATGCCCATGGCTCCGGCCTGAATGTGGAGGTAAATCTCGATGACAGGCTCCCCTCAAAAGAAAGCCTATTCGCACTCAAACTCGACCTGGAAAACATGGTGGGTGAGACCATTGCTACACAGGGCAATAACGCGAACTTTCGAGTGCTGGCCTCCATAAGAAACTGTCGTGGTTTTGGTCAGGAAGACGGGATTGCCTTCAAGCCTCAAGCGCCAGGCGAATACACGATGACAGGCGGTTGCGTCTCAAGGATCGACTGCTTGGGCACTCGACCTCCCATTGCGCCGGTCCTGCTCCAAGCGTATGGCACCGTGATCGTTGATACCCATGATGATCGAGACTTGGTCACTGCCAGCCAGAATGGCGATATCCGTTTATTAGACTGCACATTCAGGGTGCCAGTGCTGGACAGGCTGGCCACACTACTGGGCGCCCTGCTGGAACGCCCAAAGTTCTTCGTCAATGGCGCCCGAAAACGCTGGCCTCTCGGCGAAGACTTGCATGGAAAGCCAGGAAACCTGGAACTACCTCATTCCCCACGTGAAGGGCAAAAAGTCAGATTGGTCATGGGATATACCAGTAACTCGACTGCAGCCGAAGTGGAGTTGCTGATACCCGCCGTAGGAGGGCGTACGGTCTTTGCCGGCTTTCATGAGGACGATGAACCGGGCTTGGGTATTTTGCACCGCACCGCAGAGACCACGCTCGCGGTATCGGGCCCTGTCTGGTTCAGGTATCTGCGTCTCGGATGACAGGACGCTCGGCGCTGCATGGCGCCTGAGCAGTTCTCCGGAAAGTAGATGGCAGACCACAATTTCGGGTTCATCTAAGAAAGAGGCGGATCCGCCGCGAAATCCGTAGGGATATTGAGGAAGGAATGCCAAGCATCTACAGCGTCATGATGCCGCTGGGCAGCATCCTCCCAAAAAGGACCGGATACCTCTTTCGCAGAAACCAGCATCATCATTTTTATCGTCGCGGCATCCAACTCTTTGAGAAGCTCATGGGATGTGGCCCTGAATTCTTCGAACGACGTCATTCCATTTACCTCGGGCGGTGCTCACCGCTATTGAGGAATACACATTCCTCGATGAATGGAGTCCCCCGGGCGGCAGTAATTCCAAAGGGTCGGACCGCCGGTAAATTCATTACGAGGCGATGCTCACCGCCTGCTGGGGTCTGTCCCTCGATTTGCGCTATTTATTGGGCAGGAACCGGTCAATGATCATCGAGACTGCCTGCAGCGAAGAGATCAGGGCTGTGTCTATGCAAAATGGAACTTCATCCAACGGTTCATAATGAAACTAGAGCAGCCACAGGCAACAGACCAAACACTCCAGACGTTCAGACAGGGCTCACTTGAAACTTGGAACAGACCCTGCCCCCCTACAAATTCCCAAGTCTGCGCTTTTTGATATTCATCTGTTCGCAACGCGTGCTCAAGCCCTTCCCGATAATCGCATTGCGATTTGACGATTACATTTTCTCGACTATATTAAAATGCAAAATTAAATTTCGGAATGAAATCCGATGAACTATCTTAATAGCTACGACCCCAGTGAAATACTAAACAGCACAATATTATCACTTGCACCAAACAACATTATCGTGCAAGAGCGCAATAGCGTATTTTTTGGCGGACCTAAAGCCAACAATCCGTCTCCAGCCATCCATAGTGGCGGCTATCCGTTTACCCCGCTCGGTCAATTAGGTGGGTTCTACCTGAGTTCTTCTCGCCAAGAGAGCGTGGCAATCCATCAGCTCCAAAACAGGCACTGCATTCCCTATAACCCTCACGCACAATACGCCACTTGGCGTACCGATCAATTAGTTCTCCTCGACACAGATGATGTTCAACAAATAAAAAAAGCCTTGAACGCCGATGCTTACTTCACCTCGGGCAGCTCTATTCAGCCAAATTTCAACTTCTCCAATCCCGTATCAAAGAATGCCAGCGATTACTTCTGTAAAAATTTCCACCTACTCGGCCCTAACGACCCAAATATAAAACTGTGTTTATCTGACTTATCTAAAGATCCAGTCGCGTATTCCGAGGTTTGCGGCTGGTTAAAATTCCGCAGGAACGACGTAAAATCCGGCAATAGACTTAATAACCATTATGTAAACCTAAGAGATTCAAATGCCAAACACTACGCATCGGAGAACAGAGGAGAGTATGGCGCAGCCAAACTAATGGTAACCGTCATGGGTACTAACTATCAGTTGAAAATAGGTAAAGCCTCATCAGGGCGAACCAATGGAATAGACCAGATATGGGTCAAGCGAAATTTGCAGACCGGCGCGGTCGAGGAGTACCTCATAGTTGAATGCAAAGGCAGTGTGGACGCCCATCTCGGCGATGCCAGTTATGGCCGACAGATGTCTACACGCTGGGTCTTTTATTGCTTGCTCGGCCTACTTGGAACCAACGGAAACCTGGCAAGCACATCGACTTCGGATGTATATGCAAAGAAAGAGTTGGTTAATAAAATCTTGCTTGCGCTGATTAATCCAGGAATTCCAGTGCGGGGCATGATTGTTCAACCCATGAGAAAGTCCAAGACTGACCCGGACTCCATAGATGTCTATGAGCTTGGAACCTATAGTTTAATCAATGAATTTAACGTTGCTTGGCAAGCGTGTTATGGGACGTCATCCAGTGGCCCCACCAAGCAGGTTGTCACTGGATTCAGGCTTTGATTTCTATCGTCATGGAAAATTGGGGCATGGGCTGGATCAAGTAGGCTTGTTAGCGTTCTTCGCGCTACGGCGCGCCTAAAAGCACCTTCCAGGCATTACCTGTTGCCCCCTTTCCTCTCAATGAAGAACCCTGCGGCTCTCTCCAATCCTGATCCTGTCGAGCGCTCTGTTTAAAGCATCCAAAGCATCGAGCAGGGCCTTCGCTTCTGCTTCCCGACCATCACCCCAGAGGCGTTCAGCCATTTTGTTCAGTGCTTGGATAGAGCGCTCGATTTCAGCTGCAGTCGCTGCTTTGCTTTCCTGAGGTTTCTTTGGCATTGATTAACCCTTCTTCGGGACGTTGCTTCATCAGCTTCGACGCGATTACATCACACGCCAGAACGTGAAACCGGGAACAAACCATGATTTGAATTCACCTGTAATTAATCCGCCGCATGATCGTGGCTTGTCCCTTCTTCCCGGCGAAATCAGCCCTTACACATCCGCCTATGGACAGGTAACAGCCTTTCGAGACTGCTTCTTGGTCCACAGAAGACGACCATTGATTCTCCCATCAGACCACGACTCGGTAACCAGAGCGCAATTGCCGCTCAGGTTCTCGACAAACGTCCTTGGATAACCTTCAGGCTCATCTCCCCCCAGACGCATCCAGTTTGGATCTGGCGAGGTCACTGATTGATAAGGCATGCAGGCTGCCAGTGTGACCAGCGAGAATGCCAAAATCACTTTTTTCATATAAGTTCCGACCAATTTGGCGAGTGTCCGGGCAAAAACGCGGAGTATAAATTGACTGGATGCTTTCCCAGCGCGAGCCACGAAGAGGACTTGCTGCAAGTGCCGCTATACAACCCACCTCAATCGACGGAAACCAGAAAGCTGGGGACAGACCGCGATTTGAGTTCACGTGTAATCGGACCGTCTCATAGTCGTGGTCTGCCCGCGCTTCCCTTGCATCCACAGCCCGCAAGACCATTGCCGCGAGTGACGATGAGGGGATGGGGAAAGCCTTCGATTTGAACTCATGATCCAACCCACTGTAACGCCACCCTAGCGATGCTCGCTCCCTGCTGGCTCGGCCAGTGAAGAAGGCACGGAAACGGCGCAAAGGGTTTAAATTGGACCAGGCCATATCCAAGCGTGCCTGCACCATCTCATTTTTCGCCTGGACGATCTGCCCTGCCAAACTTAGCGCCCTCCTCTTGAACTCCCTGTGAAGCGCCTGCTCCTCGGTCTCGTTTCCCAGTGGCTTAACCTTCATCTCGGAAAATGTGAAAAGCGTTTTATCGCTGAGCACACAAAACGTGCCGCGACATTTTTGTATATTGCCCTGAAAGATAAAATCGACCGAACAGAACGCATGTTCGTCCATGTCTATGTAGTACAGCGGCTCACCCAGGAGATTTCGAACTTTTCCGTCCTGGTGAATCCGACCCAAGGGTGCCCCATCGCTGCCATTGCCTTTGAAGACCAGATAGCGGCCGTTCGTGTAGTTGTACGGCATTAACGCTCCCAGTTGCCCATTCGCTTCGTGTTATCACTTGAAAAGCACATTGCACCGGGTACACCACCCTTCAGCTGCGCTCCGGTTCATTGGAAAACGGAGGGGAGGATGACTTGTATCGGCAACCGTCAAAACCAGTGAGAATTTTATGAATCTACGCCGAAGCTCGTCGACTGGAACACTCATGCCTGCCCCATCGACTACTTGCATAACCCCGCCCGACACCCGGCTGTCAATCCGTAGCCACTCAAACTGCCAGCCTGTTACCCACGTGAAGTCTCGAATTTGATAGTCGCCGGTGACGCTTTGGCATTGAGCGAGTTTCTTGTTGGAAAGGTCAAAGACAAAAAACAGGGGGCTTGGATAGCCGAGCAGCTGAGTATCGTCAAGGCTCAGACCTTCTTTCAGGTTGATGGATGCGACAAGTGCTTTTGCTCGTCTCTTGCGCCATATCAAGTACCCTATGGCGAGGCAAAAAATAGAACAGGAAGCCACGAAGAGCTGACGTCCTTCGACTGTAAACTGATCGGGCCAAAACCGTACCACGCCCCACAAGAGTCCTATCGTCGCAAGCCCCGATACCCAAGCGGCGGGGATCACTATACTGTTAGCGAGATTTGCTCCGAGCGTCCTCGAACAGCTTTTCATAACTGCATCCTTATAGAAGAGCTCGCAGGTTATCACTCACAGAGCGCTAACTTATAAGACTTGGCCCGCAATGCGTAGGTACGAGCCTTGAGCAGGGCTTCGCTTGCTTGGTTGCGCTGGGAACCTCACCGTTGGCCGGCTAACCTCTTCAGTCGTCCAGAGCCATCATCGACGTATGCAAATACGCCCAGAAACGCGGCGAGCTCACAGGCGAGCTGTTTCTGTTGATTGACTTTTTTTCCGACGACACGGCGAGCGATTAACAAGCGCCCGTTTTCATACTCGATGTAATTGCTGTAGGACGAGCGAAAAACAGCAACGTGGCCGTCGGGCTTGAGCACTATTCGCAGCGGTGTACGTTTCGTTAGCCGATACCATCCGAGGAAAGCAACGAATCTTCTTGTGAAAACCCGGCGAGGTCTTTCATATGGCTGGATATTACCGAGCCCGTCAAGAAGCGCGGACAAGAAATCGAGCAACCGTGCGGATACGGTAATCGGCGGTTTCGAAAAGGACGTCCAGAGGCGCTTCGGTGTCGATGAGCAGGGTTGCTGGGATGCAGTCGATGCCGGTGATGAGAAAACGGGTACGACAGGTTCAACCAGGCAGGTTGGGATAAGGGGGAACCCAGCAGTTAAAAGCTGCAGGGCGAGTTGGCTTTTAGCCTTGACTTGAGACCGGCTAATGGGTGTCCCATTTTTTCTTCAGGCGCCCTTTATCTGGGGAAGGAAGAAACAGGTTTCGAAGAAATGGCCGTGGCCCTGCCGCCATCCTAAGACGAAACAGGCCGGCACCAGGCTCACGCTTTCAGTGCATTGAACGGACTTGAGCGTGAAATCCGGATCCAGAGCGCTTGCCACCCCAAAATAAAAAGACCAAAATAAAGGCCTATATAGGAGTCTTATTTATGCAAAATATTCTGGCTGACGTGGCTGTCAGCGTATCTGAACTGAAGAAGAATCCGTCTTCAGTCTTGAGCAACGCCAACGGGTTGCCCGTGGCCGTGCTGAACCACAACCGGGTCATGGGTTACATGGTCCCTGCCAACGTCTACGAGGCGATGGTTGAGCGCTTGGATGAACTGGAACTGGTTCATTTGGTCAAGTCACGACTCGACGCCAACGAGACACCTGTTCGAGTATCTCTCGACGATCTCATTGGCGAGGCCGAGGCAGATATCGCCAATGGCCGTTGAGTACGAAGTCGAGTGGGATCCGAAGGCGCTGAAAGAACTGCGAAAGCTCGACGGCACCATCCGCCTCCAGTTCTTGCGAAAGCTCCAGGAACGGCAGGCCGGGCCACGAGTGCCAGGCGATGCACTTCACGGCATGAAGGATTGCTACAAGATCAAATTGCGCGGCGCCGGCTACCGACTTGTGTACCGCGTTGAGGATGAACGGATTGTCATCTTGGTGCTGGCCGTCGGCAAGCGGGAACGAAGCAGCGTCTACGATTCGGCCAAGAATCGGGATTCCTCAGGGACAGACCACGATTTGAAATAACTTACTTGGCTCTCACAATCATGGCCGGCCCTGGTTTTCTTAGTTTTTACAGGCCACCTGCGGAGGCGCAGCAGGCGTCAACTTTTGGGGAATCACAATCGAAGTACCAGGCAAAGTGGTAACTTCGAGAACCGCCAACATGCAAATAAGCGCTTGCTCGCCATCTTTGCTTGGCCTGCTATCCACCCCCACCACAGCTTCGTAGTCTTTTCCTGGTTCCAGCTTGTAAACGAGCGCATGACCATCACAGGACCGGTAAGAGCTGCCACTGCCCGCGATAGTCGCGCCCCGGGTTGCAATTTGGAATGGCAGATCCGTTCTGACGCGATACTCGGTTACGACCTCTTTGTAAGCCCCTTCCCCCATCCGAATTGCAGGGGTGTACTGGATAAGACTGGGCCAAACTCTTTTCGGTATGCCGATGCTCGCCGACTTCAGGGGATACTGCGGATAGTTGATGCTCGCCGTACCGTCCTGCCCAAAACGTCCGGCTTCAGCCATCTTATGCCGGGTAGCAGGAGCACAACTGCCGACGATGCTATCTCCATACACATCGGAGTTCGTGATAACGCGAACACGCGCTATCCCTTCCGATTGAGTAGGCTCTTCGTATGGAACTGAAGGTATTCCAGCACAACCAGCAAGTGCTATAGAAAGAAAAGTTACGGAAGTGACAACCCGCATGACCATGTCCTTATGTGCAAGCAAAAAGGGGCTCACCTCTCGGTGAACCCCTTCTAGACCGCCCAGCAGAGCGGATTTTGTTTGGTAGGCGCGATTGGACTCGAACCAACGACCCCCACCATGTCAAGGTGGTGCTCTAACCAACTGAGCTACGTGCCTGCTGTGAGGCGGCATTCTACGGAATTCCAAAGGGGTGTCAATACCTTTTTTTCACCTAACCCTATGAATATGCAAAATATTTAATTTCACCAATACGACGAAGATTCAAGGGGTGGCTGGCGGCCGATTTTTATCTCGGGTAGGATCGCTGCATTCGTAAAAAATATAAAACAGAGGTTCCAGAATGGCGAACACACCGTATCCAGAGTCTTATTACGCCGCGTCGGCCAACCCGGTTCCTCCGCGCCCTGCCCTGCAGGATGACGTCGAGACGGATGTTTGCGTGATCGGCGCTGGTTACACCGGCCTGTCCTCTGCGCTGTTTTTGCTGGAGAACGGTTTCAAGGTCACGGTCCTTGAGGCGGCGAAGGTGGGCTTTGGGGCTTCGGGTCGTAACGGCGGGCAGATCGTTAACAGTTATAGCCGCGACATCGATGTGATCGAGCGCAGCGTCGGTCCTCAGCAGGCGCAGTTGCTGGGCAATATGGCGTTTGAGGGTGGGCGGATCATTCGCGAGCGGGTGGCGAAGTATCAGATTCAGTGTGATTTGAAGGACGGCGGTGTATTCGCCGCCCTCACCGCTAAACAGATGGGCCACCTGGAGTCGCAGAAGCGTTTATGGGAGCGTTTCGGTCATACCCAGCTGGAGCTGCTGGATCAGCGGCGTATTCGCGAGGTGGTGGCTTGCGAGGAGTATGTGGGCGGTATGCTGGACATGAGCGGTGGGCATATTCATCCGCTCAACCTGGCGCTGGGCGAAGCGGCTGCGGTGGAGTCGCTGGGTGGCGTGATTTATGAACAGTCGCCAGCGGTGCGCATCGAGCGTGGCGCCAGCCCGGTTGTGCATACCCCACAAGGCAAGGTCAGGGCCAAGTTCATTATCGTGGCGGGCAATGCCTACCTGGGTAATCTGGTCCCGGAGTTGGCGGCCAAGTCCATGCCTTGCGGCACCCAGGTGATTGCCACCGAGCCCCTGGGCGACGAGCTGGCTCATAGCCTGCTGCCTCAGGATTATTGCGTCGAAGACTGCAACTACTTGCTCGATTACTACCGACTGACGGGCGACAAGCGCCTGATCTTCGGGGGCGGCGTGGTGTATGGCGCGAGGGATCCGGCGAACATTGAGGCGATCATTCGGCCGAAGATGCTCAAGGCATTCCCGCAGCTCAAGGACGTGAAGATCGATTACGCCTGGACCGGAAATTTCCTGCTGACGCTGTCGCGTCTTCCGCAGGTCGGGCGACTGGGGGATAACATTTATTATTCCCAGGGCTGCAGCGGCCATGGCGTGACGTACACGCACCTGGCGGGCAAGGTTCTGGCCGAGGCGCTGCGTGGTCAGGCTGAGCGTTTTGATGCGTTTGCCGACCTGCCTCACTACCCTTTCCCCGGCGGTCAGTTGTTGCGTACGCCGTTTGCGGCGATGGGTGCCTGGTATTACGGGTTGCGGGATAAATTGGGGTTCTGAAGCTGCCAACAATAAGGGCTGCTTCGCAGCCCTGCGGGGATAAATCCCCTCGCCACAGCAAGCTCCCTCGCCACGGGCTTGGCCCAATATCATTTCGCCAAAAACAAAAAACCCCGGTCTTTCGACCAGGGTCTTTGCTATCGACTAGAAGTAGCTTTGCAGCTTTCTTCTTAGCTTCAAGGCGTTCAGTGGGCCTCGAAGCAGATATGGCGCAGCGGACGGGACTCGAACCCGCGACCCCCGGCGTGACAGGCCGGTATTCTAACCGACTGAACTACCGCTGCGTATCGCTATGGACTTGCGTCCAGTTAACTCGTCTGATCAAAACCCTTGGGCTTCAATCTCGAACCAGGCGAACCTGCTTCGGAAAATATGGCGCAGCGGACGGGACTCGAACCCGCGACCCCCGGCGTGACAGGCCGGTATTCTAACCGACTGAACTACCGCTGCGCGTCGGTGGAGGCTTTTGACAGCTTCCGTTTTGCTTTCGCAAAACTCTCGTAAAACATGGTGGGTGATGACGGGATCGAACCGCCGACATTCTGCTTGTAAGGCAGACGCTCTCCCAGCTGAGCTAATCACCCTTTGCTTCGTTGAGGCCGCGAAATTTACGCAGGTACCGAAGCTAAGTCAATAGCAGGGTTGAAGTTTTTTCAAAACAGTTTCAAACGGCACCTGCAACCACCCTCACTCATAAATCATTTTCTTGGTCATGCCACCGTCCACCACGAACTCCTGCCCCGTGACAAAACCGGCATTGCGCGACAACAGCCACGCCACCATCGCCGCCACGTCCTCTACCGTGCCGACCCTGCCAGCAGGATGCTGGGCGTGATCGGCGTCGGTCAGCGGCTGTGCGCGACGCTGGGAAGGATCGCGCGCGTCGATCCAGCCAGGGCTGACGGCGTTGACCCGGATCTCCGGTCCCAAGCTGATTGCCAGGGCATGGGTCAGGGCCAGCAGGCCGCCCTTGCTCGCTGCATAGGCTTCGGTGTCGGGTTCCGATTGCGCGGCGCGGGTCGAGGCCAGGTTGACGATGGCACCGTTGTGAGCGCGCAGATACGGCGCGCAGTGCTTGGCCAGCAGCATCGGCCCGCCCAGGTTCACTGCCAGGACCCGATTCCAGTAAGCCAGGTCGAGGCTTTCCAGGGTGATGTTGTGCGGGTCGGCGATGGCCGCGTTGCACACCAGCGCGTCGAGCCGCCCGAACTGCCCGAGCACCTCGGCGATCCCGGTGGCGACCTGCGCCTCGTCCGCCACGTCCATGGCGATGAACCAGGCATGATCGCCCAAGGTCTTCGCCACCTTGGAGCCGCGCTCGCGGTCCAGGTCGGTCAGCACCACCTGCCAGCCTTCACAGATCAGCCAGGCAGCAATGCCCAGGCCGATGCCCCGCGCGGCGCCCGTGACCAGTGCAACCCGGCCATGAGTGCCGCTCGGCGGCGCAGCCAGCTCAATCACAAGGCCGCCAACCCGCGGGCCAGGTCGGCTTGCAGGTCCGCGATGTCTTCCAGGCCGACCGCGACGCGGATCAGGCTGTCACGAATACCCGCCGACTCGCGTTCCTGAGGCGACAGGCGCCCGTGGGACGTGGTGCTCGGGTGGGTGATAGTGGTTTTGCTGTCACCCAGGTTGGCCGTGATGGAAATCAATCGGGTCGCGTCAATGAAGCGCCAGGCGCCCTCCTTGCCTCCCTTGACCTCGAAGCTCACCACCGCACCGAAACCGCGCTGCTGACGCAAGGCCAGGTCATGTTGCGGATGGCTCTTGAGGCCGGCGTAATGCACTTTCTCGATGCCGTCCTGCTGCTCCAGCCACTCGGCCAGTGCTTGGGCATTGGCGCAATGGGCCTTCATGCGCAGGCCGAGGGTTTCCAGGCCCTTGAGGAAGATCCAGGCGTTGAACGGGCTGAGGGTCGGGCCTGCGGTGCGCAAGAAGCCCACCACCTCTTTCATCTGCTCGCCACGACCGGCCACTACGCCCCCCATGCAACGGCCCTGGCCGTCGATGAACTTGGTCGCCGAATGCACCACCACATCCGCGCCCAGCTTCAGCGGTTGTTGCAGCGCCGGGGTGCAGAAGCAGTTATCGACCACCAGCATGGCGCCCTTGGCGTGAGCGATTTCCGCCAACGCAGCGATGTCCACCAGTTCGGCCAGAGGGTTGGAAGGCGACTCGACGAAGAGCAGCTTGGTATTGGCCTTGATTGCCGCATCCCAACCGGACAGGTCCGCCAGGGGCACGTAGTCGACTTCCACGCCGAAACGCTTGAAGTACTTTTCGAAGAGGCTGATGGTCGAACCGAAGACGCTGCGCGACACCAGCACGTGGTCGCCGGCGCTGCACAGACTCATCACCACGGCCATGATCGCAGCCATGCCGGTGGCGGTCGCTACGGCTTGCTCGGCGCCTTCCAGGGCGGCGATACGCTCCTCGAACGCCCGCACGGTCGGGTTGGTGTAGCGCGAGTAGACGTTGCCCGGCACCTCGCCAGCAAACCGCGCCGCAGCGTCGGCAGCCGTGCGAAACACGTAACTGGAGGTAAAGAACATCGGATCGCCATGTTCGGCTTCCGGTGTACGGTGCTGACCCGCGCGAACCGCCAGGGTATCGAACGCTACGCCTTCAAGGTCGCTGTCCAGCCGACCGGCATCCCAATCCTGACTCATGCTGCCACTCCTTAATCGGTTAAACGCAAACCGGCCCCTCGGGGCCGGTTCGTACTCAGTTGTTGTACAGATCGATGATCGCACTGACCGCCTGGGTCTTGGCCTTGGACGCATCGTTACGCGCGTTCTCGATCTTGTTCAAGTACGCATCGTCGATATCGCCGGTGACGTACTTGCCATCGAATACCGCGCAATCGAACTGTTCGATCTTGATTTTGCCGCCGCCCACCGCTTCGATCAGGTCCGGCAGGTCCTGGTAGATCAGCCAGTCGGCGCCGATCAGGTCGGCCACGTCTTGGGTGGTGCGGTTATGAGCGATCAGCTCATGGGCACTCGGCATATCGATGCCGTAGACGTTCGGGTAGCGCACGGCCGGGGCCGCGGAGCAGAAATACACGTTCTTGGCGCCGGCTTCACGGGCCATCTGGATGATCTGCTTGCAAGTGGTGCCACGGACGATGGAGTCGTCCACCAGCATCACGTTCTTGCCGCGGAATTCCAGTTCGATGGCGTTGAGCTTCTGGCGTACGGATTTTTTCCGTGCGGCCTGGCCCGGCATGATGAAAGTCCGGCCAATGTAGCGGTTCTTCACGAAGCCTTCGCGGAACTTGACGCCCAGGTGGTTCGCCAGCTCCAGGGCGGCGGTACGGCTGGTGTCCGGGATCGGGATGACCACGTCGATGTCGTGCTCCGGACGCTCGCGCAGGATCTTGTCGGCGAGTTTCTCGCCCATGCGCAGGCGCGCCTTGTAGACCGAGATACCGTCGATGATCGAGTCCGGACGCGCCAGGTAGACGTGTTCGAAGATGCACGGGGTCAGGGACGGGTTGGTCGCGCACTGACGGGTGTGCAGCTTGCCGTCTTCAGTGATGTAGACCGCTTCGCCCGGAGCCAGGTCGCGAATCAGGGTGAAGCCCAGCACGTCCAGGGACACGCTTTCGGAAGCGATCATGTACTCGACGCCTTCGTCGGTGTGACGCTGGCCGAACACGATCGGGCGGATGCCATGCGGGTCGCGGAAACCGACGATGCCGTAGCCGGTGATCATCGCCACCACCGCGTAGCCACCCACGCAACGGTTGTGCACGTCGGTCACGGCGGCGAACACGTCTTCTTCGGTAGGCTGCAGCTTGCCGCGCTGGGCCAGCTCATGGGCAAACACGTTGAGCATCACTTCCGAGTCGGAACTGGTGTTGACGTGGCGCAAGTCAGATTCGTAGATCTCCTTGGCCAGTTGCTCGACGTTGGTCAGGTTGCCGTTGTGCGCCAGGGTGATGCCGTAAGGCGAGTTGACATAGAACGGCTGGGCTTCAGCCGACGTCGAGCTGCCCGCGGTCGGGTAGCGCACGTGGCCGATACCCATGTGACCGACCAGGCGCTGCATGTGACGTTGGTGGAACACGTCACGCACCAGGCCGTTGTCCTTGCGCAGGAATAACCGGCCGTCATGGCTGGTCACGATACCGGCAGCGTCCTGGCCGCGGTGCTGGAGCACGGTTAGCGCGTCATACAGCGCCTGATTGACGTTCGACTTACCGACGATACCGACGATGCCACACATGCGACGCAACCCCTACTTAATGGATCTGAACTGAACAACACTCACTGCGGCGTTTTGGCCGTCGGCAAGAGGTGTTCCTTGAACGGTATTTCAGCGGGTACGCTGATACCGCTGGCAAGCCACTGACTGCTCCAACCCAGGATCAGGTTTTTGGACCAGTCTGCGACCAATAGAAATTGTGGCACGAGCCGGGACTCCTGCCACCACGTATCCTGCTGCACCGGCCCCAGGCTCAAGAGCCCGACGGCCACGACCACCAGCAACGCGCCACGCGCCGCGCCAAAGGCCATGCCCAGGAACCGGTCCGTCCCGGAAAGCCCGGTGACGCGAATCAGTTCGCCGATCAGATAATTGATCATTGCGCCAACCAGCAAGGTGGCGATAAACAAGATGGCACAGCCCGCGATCACGCGGGCCGAGGGAGTTTCGATGTATCCGGCGAGGTACTGGGACAGCGAACCACCAAACATCCAGGCTACGACTCCCGCGATGATCCAGGTCAGCAGCGAGAGGGCTTCCTTGACGAAGCCGCGGCTCAGACTGATCAATGCGGAGATGGCGACGATCGCAACGATCGCCCAGTCAACCCAGGTAAATGGCACGGTGCAGCCTACAGACGGATAAGGCGGCGCATTTTAGCAGAGCCCAGGGCTGTCGGTAAGCTGCGTGATTCAAATCAGCTAAATCGCTGTCAACCACGCTCTGGCTGGAAGCGCACGACGAACCCCTTGAGGTTTTGCTGGCGGCTGAGCAGGTCACGCAGGCGGTCGGCCTCGGCGCGCTCGATCAGCGGACCGACAAACACCCGATTCTTGCCATCGGCGGAACGGATGTAGGCGTTATAGCCCTGGCTGCGCAAGGTTTTCTGCAAGTTCTCGGCACTTTCGCGACTGGTCAGGCTGGCCAGTTGCACCGACCAACTGACCGACAGGCCATTGGCATCCACACGACTCTGGGTCGTGTCCGGCTTGGCCGGGGCGGCGGTGATCGGCTGGCTCGGGGCCGGCTTGATCGCCGGAGCCGCTGGAACAGGCACGGGTGCGACAGCCGGTTTGCTCGGTGCGGCGGGAGCCGGCGTGGCAGGCGCCGGTGCAATCGGCGTGGAGGGCGCAACAGGTTGCTCAGCCAGCTCCTCGTCGCTTGGCACCGGTTCCTGAGGCAACGTCTGGGGCTCGGGCACAGCCACCGGCTCGACCTGCACAGGCGGCACCGAAGGCGCCTGGGGAGCGGCTGGCGCGTCGACCGTGACCTGGCGCTGCTCGTCCTGGCGGGAAAACAGCATCGGCAGGAAAATCACCGCCAGGGCCACCAACACCAGGGCCCCGACCATGCGCTGCTTATACGCTTTATCCAGCAATGCCATCTGCAGCTTCCTCCGTGGAGCGCCGGGCCAACCATTGAAGGGCCTCGGCAACACAAAAAAATGATCCGAACAGCAGGATTTCATCATCGGCCGTCGCCAGGGCGCACTGCCCTTCCAGGGCGGCGGCCACACTGGCGTAGGCATGCACTGAAGCACCGTGACGCTGCAAGGCCTCCTGCAGCTCAACCGCCGTACGCGAGCGCGGCGAATCCAGCGGCGTTACCGCCCAGTGCTGGACACTAGCATCCAACGCCTGGACAACGCCATCCAGATCCTTGTCGGCCAGCAGCCCGAACACCGCCAGACGCCGCCCTGCCACGGGCCGCCGCGCCAGGCGCTCGGCCAGGTACTGCGCCGCATGGGGGTTATGACCGACGTCCAGCAACAGGTTCAGGCGTTTGCCTTGCCAATCGAACTGACGGCGGTCGAGGCGCCCGACCACACGGGTCGCCTGCAACGCCTGGACGATTTGCCCGGCTTCCCAGGGCAAGCCCAGCAACAAGTAGGCCTGGAGCGCCAGTGCAGCGTTTTCCATCGGCAGGTCCAGCAGCGGCAGGTCGCGCAACTCCACCGGATTGCCACGCAGGTCGCTGCCGCGCCATTGCCAATGCTGCTCGGTCATCGCCAGGTCGAAGTCCCGACCCCGCAGAAAGAACGGGCAGCTCAGTTCGCGAACCTTGTCCAGCAATGGCTGGGGAGGATTGAGATCGCCACACAGCGCAGGCGCGCCCTGGCGGAAGATGCCGGCCTTCTCGAAGGCCACGGATTCGCGGGTATCGCCCAGGTAATCGGCATGGTCCACGCCAATGCTGGTGACCAGTGCAATGTCGGCGTCCACCAGGTTGACCGTATCCAGCCGCCCGCCCAGGCCGACTTCCAGCACGACCGCATCGAGACCGGCACGGGCAAACAACCAGAACGCCGCCAGGGTGCCCATCTCGAAATACGTGAGGGTTGTATCGCCTCGCCCGGCTTCCACCGCGGCAAAGGCTTCGCACAGCTGGGCGTCAGTGGCTTCGACGCCGTTCACTTGCACCCGCTCGTTGTAGCGCAGCAGGTGCGGCGAGCTGTAGACACCGACGCTCAGCCCCTGGGCCCGCAGCAGCGAGGCCACGAAGGCGCAGGTCGAACCCTTGCCATTGGTGCCGGTGACAGTGATGACCCGGGGTGCCGGCTTGGCCAGTCCCATGCGGGACGCTACCGATTGCGAGCGCTCCAGCCCCATGTCGATGACCGATGGATGCAACTGCTCGAGGTAGACAAGCCAGTCGCCCAGGGTGCGTTGGGTCATAGCCCGGCAGGCACTGGCGGAACCACGATCGGCTCGATCGGTGCGGCGACGAATGTCGGCGTCGGCAGGCCCATCAGTTGCGCCAGCAGATTGCCCAGGCGCGGACGCAGCTCCTGGCGATGGATGATCATGTCGATGGCGCCGTGCTCCAGCAGGAACTCACTGCGCTGGAAGCCTTCCGGCAGTTTTTCACGTACGGTCTGCTCGATCACACGCGGGCCGGCGAAGCCGATCAGGGCTTTCGGCTCGCCGACGATGACGTCGCCCAGCATGGCCAGGCTCGCGGAAACACCGCCGTAGACCGGGTCGGTCAGCACCGAGATGAACGGAATGCCTTCTTCACGCAGACGCGCCAGCACCGCGGAGGTCTTGGCCATTTGCATCAGGGAGATCAGCGCTTCCTGCATCCGCGCACCGCCGGAAGCGGCGAAGCAGATCATCGGGCAACGGTTTTCCAGGGCATGGTTGGCGGCGCGAACGAAACGCTCACCGACGATGGCGCCCATGGAACCGCCCATGAAGGAGAATTCGAAGGCCGAGACCACCACCGGCATGCCCAGCAAGGTGCCGCTCATGGACACCAGGGCGTCTTTTTCACCGGTCTGCTTCTGGGCAGCGGTCAGGCGATCCTTGTATTTCTTGCCGTCGCGGAATTTCAGGCGATCCACCGGCTCGAGGTCGGCGCCCAGCTCCACGCGGCCTTCTGCGTCCAGGAAAATATCGATACGGGCACGCGCGCCGATGCGCATGTGGTGGTTGCACTTGGGGCAAACGTCCAGGGTCTTTTCCAGCTCGGGACGGTACAGCACCGCCTCGCAGGATGGACATTTGTGCCACAGACCTTCAGGCACCGAGCTTTTCTTCACCTCGGAACGCATGATCGAAGGGATCAGTTTGTCTACCAACCAGTTGCTCATGCTTTCTTTCTCCAGTACCGGCGGCCCGAACGCTCTGGTTCGCGGCCCCGCGTATGCCCTTGAGCTAAATTCATTGTGCGGCGAGGGTCGAACGGCCACCACGGTCAGCGCGAAACATGACCTGCGTGCAGCCCAATCCCCTCAACCATCCCGGCAACCGCTGCACTGCGGTTGCCCCTACGCTATCGGCCCACCCGGAGGCGGCGCCTGCCTGCTTTGTACAGTGCAGGTATGGACGGCGGCAGTCTGCCAGCCGTCACATTGACTACTGGCTGTTGCGAACAGCAGCCATGAACGCACGAATCTTTGCCGGATCCTTGATGCCCTTGCCCTGCTCCACCCCGCCGCTCACATCCACCGCGTAGGGGCGAACCTGGCGAATGGCCGCGGCGACGTTCTCCGCCGTCAGGCCACCGGCCAGGATGATCGGCTTGCTCAGGCCTCGTGGCACCAGCGACCAGTCGAATGCTTCGCCGGTACCGCCGGGCACGCCTTCCACATAGGTGTCCAGCAAGATGCCGCTGGCACCGGCAAAGGCTGCGCAACCGGCGGCGATGTCGTCACCGGCCTTGACCCGCAACGCCTTGATATACGGACGATGCCAGCCTTCGCAATCGGCCGGGGTTTCGTCGCCATGGAACTGCAACAAGCCCAGCGGCACGGCATCGAGGATCTCGCCCAGCTCGCAACGACTGGCATTGACGAACAACCCTACGGGTGTCACGAACGGCGGCAAGGCCTGGACGATCGCCCGCGCCTGCTGCACCGTCACCGCCCGCGGGCTCTTGGCGTAGAACACCAGCCCGATGGCATCGGCCCCGGCCTCGACCGCCGCCAACGCGTCCTCGACGCGGGTGATCCCGCAAATCTTGCTGCGAACGACGGGCATGGCGGCTAAAACCTCAGGCAAATCCGTGAAAGTCCCGGATGGTAACAAATGCTGCGGAGGGCGTCAGCCGTCGAGTTCCGAGAAGCCGGTGAGGAAATGTGGCCCGATGTAACGCTCCGGCAGCTCGAATTCATCGCGATATTCCACCTGTACCAGGTACAGGCCAAACGGATGCGCCGTGACGCCGCCGGAACGGCGGACGCGACTGTCGAGCACTTCCTTGATCCACTCCACCGGTCGCTCG
The DNA here is from genome assembly GCF_055390755.1 of Pseudomonas sp. Van50. Classification (NCBI taxonomy): domain Bacteria; kingdom Pseudomonadati; phylum Pseudomonadota; class Gammaproteobacteria; order Pseudomonadales; family Pseudomonadaceae; genus Pseudomonas; species Pseudomonas sp. Van50. The sequence goes on from NZ_AP024343.1 coordinate 4,904,599, forward strand.
CCAGCGCCAATGGTCATCAGCACCCCGGCAATGTTGCGCACCATGTGATGCAGGAAGGCGCTGGCGCGGATGTCGAGCACGATCATCTTGCCGTGCCGGGTCACGCGCAGGTGATGCAGCTCCTTGATCGGCGACTTGGCCTGGCACTGGCCCGCGCGGAATGCGCTGAAATCGTGGACACCGACCAGGTATTGCGCGGCTTCGGCCATGCGCTCGACGTCCAGCGGGCGGTGGTTCCAGGTGATTTCTTCGTTCAGGTGCGCCGGACGGATCTGATCGTTGTAGATCACGTAGCGATAACGCCGGGCGATGGCTTTGAAGCGGGCATGGAAATGCGCCGGCATCACCTTGGCCCAACTGACGCTGACGTCATGGGGCAAGTTGATGTTGGCGCCCATGACCCAGGCTTTCATCGAGCGTTCGACCTGGGTGTCGAAATGCACCACCTGGCCGCAGGCATGCACGCCGGCATCGGTCCGGCCGGCGCAATGCAACGACACGGGCGAGTCGGCGACTTTGGACAGCGCATTTTCGAGGGTTTCCTGCACCGTCAATACACCGGATGCCTGGCGCTGCCAGCCACGGTAGCGCGAGCCTTTGTATTCAACGCCCAAGGCGATCCGAAAAAAGCCGTCGGCCGCCATTTCGGCGGCCGGGTTGTCTATGTTTGCCAAGGAATTACAGCCTGCTAAGTACGCAAAGGCGGGCATTATAAGGCCGACTGGGCGGGATGCCAGTGTAACTGGTGGTCCTGGGTTGGATCGACGGGCGCTATCGCGAGCAAGCTCGGCTCCCACAAGGGATAGCACCCAGATCCCTGTGGAAGCAGATCACTGTGGGAGCAGATCCCTGTGGAAGCAGATCACTGTGGGAGCCGAGCTTGCTCGCGATGAGGCCAGCCCAGACACCAAAAATCCCGCTGTAAACAAAAACGGCAGCCTCACCGGCTGCCGTTTTTGTCTAACTACTGACTTACACCAAACGCGACAACATCTCCTGCGCTTCGCTCTTCTGAGTCGCATCGCCTTCGCTGAGGACTTCGCCAAGGATGTCGCGGGCGCCGTCGTTGTCGCCCATGTCGATATAGGCCTGGGCCAGATCGAGCTTGGTCGCCACCTCGTCGGTACCGCTGAGGAAGTCGAAGTCCGGCTCGTCTTCAGCACCAACCAGGGCATCTTCAGCGGTGAAGGTCGGCTGGGCCAAGCTGTCGGACAGGCGATCCAGTTCGGCGTTCACATCGTCCAGCTCGGATTCAAAGGCATCCTTTGGCCGATCATGGACATCCATCTCGTCGGCAAGGGACAGGTCAAAATCTGCCGGCAGTTCGAGATCGTCGGCCGGTGTATCGTCCAGGGCCGGCGTTTCGGCTGCTGGAAGGTCCAGGCCCTTGAGATCGTCACCCAGGTCCAGCAGGAAGTCTTCGTCATCGAGCGCCGGGACCGGGGTCGGCGCGTCGGCCCCCAGGTCCAGGTCGAATTCCGACAGGTCGTCCAAGCTCGCGCTGGCTTCAGTCTGCTGCTTGAGCACCGACTCGAAACTCAGGTCGTCGTCTTCCGGGAACGCGTCCAGCTCGGCGACAGGCTCCGGCGCGGGTGCGACCGGAGCTTCCAGGTCGTCCAGGCTCAGGTCGAAGGCGCTGTCCAGCTCCTCGTCGGTGGGCGACTTGTCTTCCAGCAGGTCCTTGACGTACTGCGCGTCCAGCTCTGCAGCCACTGCCGCCGCGGCCAGGCCGGCGGCGGTAGCGACCACCATGGCCGGGAAACGGCTTTTCAGCTGTTCGACCTGGGCGAAGTTGTCGCCATTGGCCACCAGTTGGCGTTCCTGGGCGACAAAGGCGTCGCGGTCGCCCTGCTGGCCGTAAACTTCCATCAATTTCAGGCGCAGGTCGCTGCGCTGGGGTTCAGCCTTGATGCCCTGCTCGAGCAGGTCAGCGGCCTGGTTCAAGCGACCGCGGTCCATGTGGGACTGGGCCTGGGGCAGCACGTCGTCGAAGCGATCGGCGGCCGGAGCCACCAATGGCGCGGCGATAGGCGGCGTGACCACCACAGGCGCGACCACCGGGGCCGGCTTGGGGGCTGGCGCAGGGGCCGGCGCGGGTTTTGGCTCAAGCTTTACGCTAGGTGGTGGAACATCAATGCCCTCGAAGCTGCTCGGGGGCAGATCGAGCTCCGGGGAGAAGTCAGCCTCCTCCTCGAGGGCCCGGGCCATGCGCAAGTGTTTTTCCGCTTCCTGCTGGGCCTTGCGGCGACGGGCGAGCAACAACAGCAGCAACAGCAAAAGCAGCGCGCCGCCGCCAATCAACCCCAGCAGGATCGGATTGGTCAGCAGGTCGTTGTATTTTTGCTCGTTGGACGCGACAGGCGTCGGCTCGACCGGTGCGGCAGGGGGTGTCGCTTCCGGGGTCGTTTCTGGCGCAGGAGCAGGTGCAGTCGTCGGGGCCTGTGCCGCTGGCACAGGGGTCAGCTCTGCGGACATCGCCGCAGGCGCCTCGCCAGCAGGCGGAACCGCGGCACCTTCGGCCTGCATCTTGGCCAGTTGATTGTTCTTCAGCTCGATCAGGCGCTGCAGTTTGTCCAGTTGGCTCTGCAGATCCGCCATGCGGCTTTTCAGTTCTTCGTTATCCCGACGAGCCGAATCGAGGCTTTCCTGGGTAACCGCAAGCTTGTTGGTCAGCGCCTGGGCATCGCCAGCAGCGCCCTTGCCCTTGCCGCCCGCTTTCGCCGAATCGGCCGACACCAGGCTCAAGTTGTCGCGACCGGCCGCCTGTGCCGGCGCGCCTTCGCCACGGCCACGCTTGGTGGCATCCAGCTGCTGTTTGCCAGCACCCGCCACGGTACGACGCCCCGAGCGCCAGGCGGCGTTCTGCGCAGCCACTTCGGCGATGGCCTGGGGCTGCGGCAACGCCGTGCTTTGCACCGGATCCGGCAGGCGCAACACCTGGCCGGTCTTGAGCAGGTTGATGTTGCCGTTGATGAACGCGTTCGGGTTCAACGCCTGAATCGCCAGCATGGTTTGCTGGACCGACCCGCCGTTGCGAACCTTGGCGGCGATTTCCCACAGGGTATCGCGCGGCGTGGTGGTGTATTGGGAAGGCTTGGTGGCCCCGGTGACCGGCGTGGCCACGACCTGGGGCGGTTTTGCCCGGGCCGCGTCGGCGGCCTGCGGCGAGAATTTGGAGGGATCGAGCAATACGCTGTAGTCGCGCAGCAGACGGCCGTTGGGCCACATCACCTGCACCAGGAACTTGACCATGGGCTCGGACAGCGGTCGGCTGGACGTGACCCGCAGGACACTCTTGCCGTTGGCGTTGATCACCGGGGTGAAGCTCAGGTCATTGAGAAAGACCTGGCGGTCGACCCCGGCCTTGGCGAAATCGTCGGGCGAGGCCAGGCTCGGCACGACTTCGGCGGCGGTCAGTTGCTGGACGTCGAGCAACTCGATCTCGGCGACCAGAGGCTGGTTCGGCGTCGACTTCAGGGTCAGTTCCCCGAGCCCGAGCGCTTGCGCCATACCGGAGGACAGCGCCGAGGCGGCCGCTATTGCTAACACCAGTTTGCGAACTTGAACCATAGCCTCTTCCTTTGTTTGAACATTCCTCGGCCAGCGAGAAGGTATTGATGCCGCTGCCGTAAGGCATTGCGCGCAGCCCCTAAACGACGGTGCGCGCGATCATTTCACTCATGCCCCGGGAAAGTCCCCCAGAGGGATGTTCGCCTTCAGCACTCCGGCCAAGCATAGCGCCCAGCTAGAATCATTCGACAAATTGATGCCAAGTATCTTTTACAGCAAGTCTTTTATCAACAACTCAGCCACCTGCACGGCATTGAGCGCCGCGCCCTTGCGCACGTTATCTGACGTCAGCCACATATTCAGTTCCGTCGGATCGTCGATCCCACCGCGCACACGACCAACGTAGACCACATCCTGCCCCACCGCATCACCCACCGCAGTCGGGTAGTCACCCGCCTCCACCAGCTCGATACCGGGCGCCGCTTCCAGGGCCGCGTTGACCTTGGCCAGGTCGACGGCGTTCGCAGACTGCACGGTCACGCTAAAGCTATCGCCAAAAAACACCGGGGCTTGAATGCAAGTGACGGAAATCTTTAACAAAGGTTGGTTCAGCACCTGGCGCAACTCACGAACCAGACGCTTTTCCAGCGACGTATGGCCCTGCTCGTCTGGAGCGCCGACCTGGGCCAGCAGGTTGAACGCCATCTGCCGGTCAAAGAACTTCGGTTCCAGCGGACGGGCGTTGAGCAGCTCGGCGGTCTGGCGCGCCAGCTCGCTCACGGCCACGCGGCCCTGGGCCGACACCGCGAGGCTGGCGGTCAGGCTGATGCGCTGCAGATCGAGGCACTCGCGCAGTGGCGCCAGCACGACCGCCAGGGCCGTGGCCGATGCGCTGGGGCTGCTGACCTGCAACGGCTTGCCCAAGCCGGCCAGGACCTGGACGTTGGCTTCCGGCACGATCTGCGGTGCCTGCTCGGGCGGCAAGGCCCCGGACAGGTCGATCAGCGCACAGCCAGCCGCCGTGGCCCGCGGTGCAAAACTCAGGGTCACCGCCGGGCCGGCGGCGAAGAACACCAGTTGGACTTTACTGAAATCGAACTCGTCGACCTCACGCACCCGCACGTTTTTGCCGCGAAACATCACCGAGCTGCCTGCCGATTCGCTGCTGGCCAGCAGGTGCAGGTTGCCAACCGGGAAGTCCCGCTCTTCGAGAATCTGGACGAGGGTTTCGCCGACAGTACCGGTGGCGCCGATCACGGCAATATCAAAGGACTGGCTCATGGGTCTACCTCAGGTAAAACGTGGGGAGCGGCACTTTACCGGGTGGTGGGTATGCAGGCAATTGGCTGGGGGACTTGCAGTGCCTGGACTGGCCTCATCGCGAGCAAGCTCGCTCCCACAGGTTTTACAATCACTGAATATCCCATGTGGGAGCGAGCTTGCTCGCGATGAGGCCAGCCCTGACACACAACTGTCGCCCAATAAAAAACCCGCGCCTCTCACAAGGCACGGGTTCTTTCACAGCAGCAATCGATCAACGCTCGAGCAGGATCCGCAGCATGCGGCGCAGCGGTTCGGCCGCGCCCCACAGCAGCTGGTCGCCGACGGTGAAGGCACCGACGAACTGCGACCCCATGTTCAATTTGCGCAGACGGCCCACCGGTACATTCAGGGTGCCGGTGACCTTGGTCGGGCTCAGCTCCTGCATGCTGGTTTCGCGATTGTTCGGCACCAGCTTGACCCAAGGGTTGTGCTGGCTGATCAGCCCTTCGATGTCGGCGATCGGCACGTCTTTGTTCAGCTTGATGGTCAGCGCCTGACTGTGGCAGCGCATGGCGCCGATGCGCACGCAGATGCCATCCACCGGGATCGGGCTCTTGAAGCGACCGAGGATCTTGTTGGTTTCGGCCTGGGCCTTCCACTCTTCCCGGCTCTGGCCGTTGGGCAGTTCCTTGTCGATCCAGGGGATCAGGCTGCCGGCCAGCGGTACGCCAAAGTTCTCGGTCGGATAGGCATCGCTGCGCATCGCCTCGGCGACCTTGCGGTCGATGTCGAGGATGGCACTGGCCGGGTTGGCCAGGTCATCGGCGACGGCGGCGTGGGTGGCGCCCATCTGCTTGATCAGCTCACGCATGTTCTGCGCGCCGGCACCGGACGCGGCCTGGTAGGTCATGGCGCTCATCCACTCCACCAGACCGGCTTCGAACAGGCCGCCCAGGCCCATCAGCATCAGGCTGACGGTGCAGTTGCCGCCGATGTAGTTCTTGGTGCCCGCGTCCAGCTGCTGGTCGATGACCTTGCGGTTGACCGGGTCGAGGATGATCACCGCGTCGTCCTGCATACGCAGGCTGGAGGCGGCGTCGATCCAGTAACCCTGCCAGCCGGCTTCACGCAGCTTGGGGAACACTTCGCTGGTGTAGTCGCCACCCTGGCAAGTCAGGATCACGTCGAGGGTCTTGAGCTCTTCGATGCTGTAGGCATCCTTGAGCGCACCGGTGTCCTTGCCCACGGACGGGCCCTGGCCACCGACATTGGAAGTGGTGAAAAACACCGGCTCAATGAGATCGAAATCCTGCTCTTCCAGCATTCGCTGCATGAGCACGGAACCGACCATGCCGCGCCAACCGATCAGACCTACACGTTTCATCGCAACTACACCTATACAAAAGTGGGCCACCGTCGAAGCGGTGGGCCCGAAAGATTACAGATTCCGCAGCGCGGCGACTACTGCATCGCCCATTTGCTGCGTACCGACTTTGGTACAACCTTGCGACCAGATATCACCGGTGCGCAAGCCTTGGTCCAGGACCACGCTGACGGCTTTTTCGATCGCGTCGGCGGCATCGTTCAAGTTGAAGCTGTAGCGCAGCATCATCGACACCGACAGGATGGTCGCCAACGGGTTGGCAATGCCCTGCCCGGCGATGTCCGGCGCCGAACCGTGGCACGGCTCGTACATGCCCTTGTTGTTGGCGTCCAGGGAGGCCGACGGCAGCATGCCGATGGAACCGGTGAGCATCGACGCTTCGTCGGACAGGATGTCGCCGAACATGTTGTCGGTGACGATCACGTCGAACTGCTTGGGCGCACGCACCAGTTGCATGGCAGCGTTGTCGACGTACATGTGGCTCAGCTCGATGTCCGGGTAATCCTTGGCCACCTGCTCGACCACTTCACGCCACAGTTGGCTGGAAGCCAGCACGTTGGCCTTGTCCACCGAACACAGCTTCTTGCCACGCACACGGGCCATGTCGAAGCCGACCCGGGCGATACGGCGGATTTCGCTTTCGCTGTACGGCAGGGTGTCATAGGCCTGGCGCTCGCCATTATCCAGCTCACGGGTGCCACGCGGGGCACCGAAGTAGATACCGCCGGTCAGCTCACGCACGATGAGGATGTCCAGGCCCGAGACGATTTCCGGCTTCAGGCTCGACGCATCGGCCAGTTGCGGATAAAGAATCGCCGGCCGCAGGTTGCCGAACAGGCCCAGTTGCGCGCGAATCTTCAGCAGGCCGCGCTCAGGGCGGATGTCGCGTTCGATCTTGTCCCATTTCGGGCCGCCCACGGCGCCCAGCAGCACGGCATCGGCGGCACGGGCACGGTCCAGGGTTTCGTCGGCCAGGGGCACGCCGTGCTTGTCGATGGCGGCGCCGCCGATCACGTCGTGGCTGAGTTCGAAGCCCAGGCCATACTTGTCGTTCGCCAGCTCCAGGACCTTGACCGCCTCGGCCATGATTTCCGGGCCGATGCCGTCACCTGGGAGAATCAGAATCTGCTTGCTCATGCTTTCCTCGTTTGCTCTGTCGACACGGGCCTGGGTTGCGCACCCAAGGCCTGGCCGGGAAAAATGCTATCGCTCGGCCCACAGCACCAGTACATCTGTACTGAACGAACCATCGGCCTCAATCTCAAAATATTCTCGCACTTCATCGCCCATCGAACGCTGCAGCTGGAGAATCGCCCCGCGCATCACCTCGGGCGTACGCATGCGTTCGACCCAGGAGTGGTACTCCAGGCGCAGGCGCTGGCGCGAGGTGCTGCGGGTGTGCAACCCCGCTTCGCTGACCTGGCGCAACCACTCGCCGGCCGAATAATCGCGCACATGGCTGGTATCGCGCAGCACTTCGATGCTTTGCAAGTAGGTGTCCAGCAACGGCGTACCCGGCGACAGGATGTCGATGAACGCCATCACCCCGCCCGGCTTGAGCACCCGTCGCACTTCCCGCAACGCCAGGCCCAGGTCGCTCCAATGATGCGCCGAATAACGGCTGAACACGAAGTCGAACTCAGCGTCGGCGAACGGCAGGCGCTCGGCGGCGCCCCGTACCGTGCTGATGTTGTCCAGGCCACGCTCGGCCGCTGCCGCGGTCACAACATCCAACATCTGTTGGGACAGATCGTAGGCCACCACTTCACCGGCCAGGGGCGCCACGTGGAAACTCACATGACCGGCGCCACAGCCCAGGTCCAGCACACGGGCATCGCCACGACCGGCCAACGCAGCCTGTAGCAGCGCGAACTCGGCGCCCTGGGCGTGCACGGCACTGCTCAGATAGGCCGAAGCCTGTTCACCGAATTGCTTTTGTACAACCTGACTGTGGGCGGTGTTGGTCATGGGATGTCCTTATGGTTTTTTATTGCCTGGGCGGCCCCATCGCGAGCAAGCTCGCTCCCACAGGGGATTTTGGGTGTTCACAAAACACCTGTGGGCGCGAGCTTGCTCGCGATGAAGCCGGTACTGCCTACATCAATCCATCAAGCATCGCGAAACAACCAAGGCTGGCTCGCCCGGTGCCTGGCCTCGAACGCGGCAATCGCCTCGCCGTCCTGCAGGGTCAGGCCGATGTCATCCAAGCCGTTGAGCAGGCAGTGCTTGCGGAACGCATCGATCTCAAAACCCAGCACCTTGCCATCGGGACGGGTCACCGTCTGGGCGGCCAGGTCGATCTGCAGTTGATAGCCAGGGTTGGCCTCGACCTGCTGGAACAGCTCATCCACGTCAGCATCGCTGAGGATGATCGGCAGCAAGCCGTTCTTGAAGCTGTTGTTGAAGAAGATGTCGGCGTAGCTCGGCGCTATGATGCTGCGGAAACCGTACTCTTCCAGGGCCCATGGCGCGTGCTCGCGGCTCGAACCGCAGCCGAAGTTCTCCCGGGCCAGCAACACGCTGGCGCCTTGGTAACGCTCAGCGTTGAGCACGAAATCCTTGTTCAACGGCCGCTTGGAGTTGTCCTGGTACGGCTGGCCGACATCCAGGTAGCGCCATTCGTCGAACAGGTTCGGGCCGAAACCGGTGCGCTTGATGGACTTCAGGAATTGCTTGGGAATGATCTGGTCGGTGTCGACGTTGGCACGATCCAAAGGCGCGACAAGACCGGTGTGCTGGGTAAAAGCTTTCATGCTGCGCTCCTTCAGATCAATTCGCGGACGTCGACGAAACGGCCGTTGACGGCCGCCGCGGCGGCCATGGCCGGGCTCACCAGGTGCGTACGGCCACCGGCGCCCTGACGGCCTTCGAAGTTACGGTTGGAGGTGGAGGCGCAATGCTCGCCGGACTCCAGGCGGTCAGGGTTCATCGCCAGGCACATCGAGCAGCCCGGCTCACGCCATTCGAAACCGGCCTCGAGGAAAATCTTGTCCAGCCCTTCCGCTTCGGCCTGGGCCTTCACCAGGCCCGAGCCCGGCACCACGATGGCCTGCTTGATGGTCGAGGCCACCTTGCGGCCCTTGGCGATCACCGCCGCGGCGCGCAGGTCTTCGATCCGCGAGTTGGTGCAGGAGCCGATGAACACGCGGTCGAGCTGGATGTCGGTGATCGCCTGGTTGGCGCTCAAGCCCATGTACTTCAAGGCACGGACGATGGAGTCGCGCTTGACCAGGTCCATTTCCTTGGCCGGATCCGGCACGTTCTGGTCCACGGCCAAGACCATCTCCGGGGAAGTGCCCCAGCTGACTTGCGGCTTGAGCTGCGTCGCGTCGAGCTCGACCACCGTGTCGAACTTGGCATCGGCATCGGAGACCAGGTCTTTCCAAGCCTCGACCGCCATATCCCATTCCGCGCCTTTGGGCGAGAACGGACGGCCCTTGACGTATTCCACGGTTTTTTCATCGGCGGCCACCAGGCCGACGCGGGCACCGGCCTCGATGGACATGTTGCAAATGGTCATGCGGCCTTCGACGGACAAGTCGCGGATCGCGCTGCCGGCGAACTCGATGGCATGGCCGTTACCGCCGGCGGTGCCGATCTTGCCGATCACGGCCAGGACGATGTCCTTGGCGGTCACGCCGAACGGCAACTTGCCTTCGACGCGCACCAGCATGTTTTTCATTTTCTTGGCGACCAGGCACTGGGTGGCGAGCACGTGCTCGACCTCGGACGTGCCGATGCCGTGGGCCAGGGCGCCGAACGCACCGTGGGTCGAGGTGTGCGAGTCGCCGCAGACCACGGTCATGCCAGGCAAGGTCGCGCCCTGCTCCGGGCCGATGACGTGGACGATGCCTTGGCGCACATCGTTCATCTTGAATTCGACGATGCCGTATTCGTCACAGTTATCGTCGAGGGTCTGGACCTGCAAGCGCGAGACCTGGTCGGCAATGGCTTCGATGCCGCCCTTGCGCTCCGGCGTGGTCGGTACGTTGTGGTCCGGGGTCGCGATGTTGGCATCGATGCGCCACGGCTTGCGCCCGGCCAGGCGCAGGCCTTCGAAGGCTTGCGGCGACGTCACTTCGTGAATGATGTGACGGTCGATGTAGATCAGCGCCGAGCCATCGTCGCGCTGCTTGACCAAATGCGAATCCCAGAGCTTGTCGTAGAGCGTTTTGCCGGCCATCAGACGGTTTCCTCATCAGCTTGTTTCTATGCCCCGGGCCTTGAACGAATCAATAACCCCTTGGCTTGTGAGGCTGATCCTATGGGGTTACATTAAATAACTCAAATTCATATTTTTCATGCTTTGCATAACTAACTGGAATCCGACCGGAACCGTCATGGACCTCGCCAACCTCAATGCCTTTATTGCCATCGCCGAGACGGGCAGTTTCTCCGGCGCCGGTGAACGCCTGCACCTGACCCAGCCAGCCATCAGCAAGCGCATTGCCGGCCTCGAACAACAACTCAAGGTGCGCCTGTTCGACCGCCTGGGCCGAGAGGTGGGCCTGACCGAGGCCGGCCGGGCCCTGTTGCCGAGGGCCTACCAGATCCTCAACGTACTGGACGACACCCGCCGCGCCCTGACCAACCTGACCGGCGAAGTGACCGGGCGCCTGACGCTCGCCACCAGCCACCACATCGGCCTGCACCGCTTGCCACCTTTATTGCGCGAGTTCACCCGGCGTTATCCCCAGGTGGCGCTGGATATCCAGTTCCTGGATTCGGAAGTGGCCTACGAAGAAATCCTCCATGGCCGGGCGGAACTGGCCGTCATCACCCTCGCCCCCGAGCCCCACACGCTGGTAAGGGCCACGCCAGTGTGGGACGACCCCCTGGATTTCGTGGTCGCCCCGGAGCATGCGTTGCTGGAAAACAGCGCGGTGAGCCTGGCGGACATTGCCTTGCATCCGGCAGTTTTCCCGGGGGCAACACCTTTACCCATCACATCGTGCAACGGTTGTTCGAGGCCCAGGGCCTGACGCCTAACATCGCCATGAGCACGAATTATCTGGAAACCATAAAGATGATGGTTTCCATCGGCCTGGCCTGGAGCGTTCTGCCGCGCACCATGCTCGATGAACAGGTCGCGCGCATTCCTTTGCCGGGCATACAGCTCAGTCGCCAGCTAGGCTATATCTTGCACACCGAACGGACGCTATCGAATGCCGCACGGGCTTTCATGGCCTTACTGGACGCACAAATCGATTTGCCAGGGACAAAGGCATAGGTTGTGCCGCGCCTGTAGGGCCTTGAATGCTTGTGCTTAATGCCCAAAACCGCTCAAGGCTCGCTAGAAATGCCCAAACCTGCTGACCATCTCCCGCCCCTGCCGCGCATTCAGGCGCTCGACCCGAAGCGGTCCGAGCAAAGCTGGGACAGCGCGCCACAGTTGCTGGCCGCCCTGAACGGTGCGCGGCTGGGCGCTTGGTCGTGGGACATCGACAGCGGCCAGATCAGCTGGTCCCGCGGCACCCAGGCGTTGTTCGGCTTCGATCCGCGCCAACCGTTGCCGGCGGACGTGGACTACCTCGACCTGCTGTTGCCCGAAGACCGGGCCAGGGCCGTGCGCGCCTTTCACGCGGCAGTGGCCGGAGCGCCGGTGGAACAGGCGATGCATCACCGCATCGTCTGGCCCGACGGCAGCCTGCACTGGCTGGAAATCAGTGGCAGCGTGCTACCCGACAAGCACGGTCGGCCGCGCATGATCGGGGTGATTCGTGAAATCACCCATCAGCGCGAGCGGGAACAGGCGCTGCGCAGCTCGGAAAAACGCTTCGCCACGCTCTTTCATCTGTGCCCGAACATGGTCTTGCTGACCCGCCAGGAAGACGGGCTGATCAGCGAGGCCAACCAGTATTTCGAAAGCCTGTTCGGTTGGCCAGTACATGACGTGATCGGCCGTACCACCCTGGAGCTGGGCCTGTGGGTTGACCCCAGGCAGCGGGCGAAACTGGTGGAGGCAACCAAGGCCAAGGGCGAGCTGGTCAGCATGGAGGTGGAGTTCCGGGCCAGCAACGGCCAGATTCATAGCGGCATTCTGAGCGCGCAGAAAGTCGAGCTCGAAGGCCAGCCGTACCTGCTGAGCACGTTCCTCGACACCTCCGAGCGCAAGCTCGCCGAACAGGCCCTCAAGGACAGCCAGGAACGCCTGGACCTGGCCCTCGACTCGGCGCAACTGGGCACCTGGGACTGGCACATTCCCAGCGGCATGCTCTACGGCTCGGCCCGGGCCGCGCAGCTCCATGGCCTGGAACCCAAGCCGTTCCACGAATCATTCGATGCGTTTTTCGAGGGGGTTCCCACAGAAGAACGCAACAACATGCGCAACGCCTATCGCAGCCTGCGGGAAGGCCCGGCGGGCAACTATCAATTGACCTACCGCGTACAACTGCCCGACGGCACCTCGCGCTACCTGGAAAGCCGCGCCCGCCTCTACCGCAACGACGACGGCAGCCCCTTGCGCATGGCCGGGACCTTGCTGGACATCACCGACCAGGTGGAGCGCGAACAAAGCCTGGCCGCCTCGGAAGAGAAGTTCGCCACGCTGTTCCAGGTCAGTCCCGACCCGATCTGCGTCACCCACCAGGACAGCGGGCGCTTCCTCGAGATCAACTCCAGTTTCACCCAGACCTTTGGCTGGACCACCAACGACGTGATTGGCCTCAGCGCCGACGAAATCGGCCTATGGGGTGGCTCGGGCAGCAGTCTGCAACGCATCGAACGGGTGATCCGCGAACAATCGCTGAACAATGTCGCCATCGTCGTTCACCACAAGAACGGCCAGCCATTGACCTGTGTGATTTCCAGCCGGCAAATCAACGTCGGCAACCAGCCGTGCATCGTCACGACCTTGCGCGACATCACGCAGCAGCAACGCTCCGAAGCCGCCCTCAAGGCCAGTGAAGAGAAATTCGCCAAGGCGTTTCATTCCAGCCCCGACGCCATCACCATCACCGAACACCAAAGCGGTCGCTACCTTGAGGTCAACGACGGCTTCTGCCGGTTGACCGGCTACCGCGCCGACGAAGTGATAGGGCATACGGTCTACGAGGTAGGGATCTGGGCCGAAGAAAAACAGCGCGCCGCCCTGCTGGCCGAATTGCAACTCAAGGGCCGTGTGCACCACCAAGAGATGCTCGGGCGCAATAAACGTGGGGAAATCCTCACGGTGGAGGTCTCGGTCGAGCCCATCACCCTCAATGAAACCGAGTGCCTGCTGCTGACCGCCCGAGACGTGAGCCTGCTGCGCAATGCCGAAGCCCAGATCCGCCACCTGGCCTACCACGACTCGCTGACCAACCTGCCCAACCGGGCCTTGCTGATGGACCGCCTGAGCCAGCAGATCGCCCTGCTCAAGCGTCACAACTTGCGCGGCGCCCTGCTGTTTCTCGACCTGGACCACTTCAAGCACATCAACGATTCCCTCGGTCACCCGGTGGGCGACACCGTACTGAAAATCATCACTGCACGCCTGGAAGCCAGCGTACGCCTGGAAGACACCGTGGCGCGACTGGGTGGCGATGAGTTCGTGGTGCTGCTCAGCGGCCTGGAGGGCTCGCGCAGCGAGGTCAGCAAGCAAGTGCAGGCCCTGGCCGACACCCTGCGTGAACTGCTCTCGGAACCGATGTTTCTCGATGGCCAGCGACTGCAGGTCACGCCGAGCATCGGTATCGCGTTGATCCCCGACCACGGCTCCACCCCCACCGATTTGCTCAAGCGCGCCGACATTGCGCTGTATCGCGCCAAGGACTCAGGACGCAACACCTCGCAGATGTTCCACACCACCATGCAAAAAGCCGCCAGCGAACGGTTGCGCATGGAAACCGACCTGCGCCTGGCCCTGGCCCGTGGCGAGTTCAGCGTGCATTTCCAGCCTCAGGTCGATGCCCGGGACAACCGCATCATCGGCGCCGAAGCCTTGGTGCGCTGGCATCACCCGGACCTCGGCGCCCAATCGCCCAACGAATTCATCAAAGTGCTGGAGGACAGTGGCCTGATCCTCGAAGTCGGGACCTGGATCCTCGATGAAGCCTGCGACGGCTTCAAGCAACTGATCGCCAAGGGCAAGATCGATCCGCAGCGATTCAGCCTGTGCGTGAACATCAGCCCACGACAATTCCGCCAGAGCGACTTCGTCGAACGCATCGAAAACAGCCTGGCCGCCCACGGCCTGCCCTGCTCGCTGCTGAAACTGGAGATCACCGAAGGTATCGTGATCCAGAACCTGGACGACACCATCGCCAAGATGCGCCGGCTCAAGAAGCTGGGGGTGAGCTTCGCCATGGACGATTTCGGCACCGGTTATTCGTCACTGACCTACCTCAAGCGCCTGCCGGTGGACACGCTGAAAATCGACCAGTCATTCGTGCGCGACGCCACCAGCGACCCCAACGACGCCGAAATCATCCGCGCCATCGTCGCCATGGCCCGCAGCCTCAACCTGGTAATGATCGCCGAAGGCGTGGAGACCCTGGAGCAATTGCATTTTTTGCAGGGGCTTGATTGCCATTTGTACCAGGGTTACCTGCACAGCCGGCCGTTGCCGCTGGAGGCGTTTGAGCGGTTGTTGCCATAGTGGGAGCCCCCCACAGATATGAAAAAGGGCGCCATCAGGCGCCCTTTTTCAGTTGCGATGCATCAGTTTTGCAGCGCGGGTTGCTGCTGCGCACCGTTGATCGGGATGCGCTTGGCTTTCGCCTCTTCCGGAACCACTCGCAACAGGTCGATGCTCAACAGACCGTTACGCAGGCCGGCGGACTTGATCTCGATATGATCGGCCAACCGGAAGGACAGCTTGAACGCACGCTGGGCAATGCCCTGGTGCAGGAAGGTGACGCTGTCGTTGCTGGCTTCACGCTTGCCGCCACTGATGGTCAGCACACCTTTTTCCACTTGCAGGTCCAGGTCTTCTTCCTGGAACCCGGCGGCGGCGACCACGATGCGGTATTCGTCATCACCATGTTTTTCCACGTTGTAGGGTGGATAGCTGCTGCCTGGTTCGTTGCGCAGGGCGGTTTCGAACAAGTCGTTGAAGCGATCGAAGCCTACCGAGGAACGGAACAGAGGGGCCAGCGAAAATGCAGTACTCATGATTCAAATCTCCTGAAAAATTCAGCAAGTTTTTTTGTCTCCGCGACCCGAATTCGGCATCGCGTAACCCCTATCTAGGGTCCGCCAAAAACTTTTCAAGAGGTTTTTTCGAATTTTTTTCAGGCCGCTTCGGTGCGCTGAACACCCAATAAATGCCCCACCGCGTCCAGGTCGGTTTCCCGGCGTAGCGCGGTAAACAGCTCCACCGCTTCGGGGTAATTGCGGGTCAGCATCGCCAGCCACTGCTTCAACCGGCCCGGGGCCTGGCGCGGCGTCAACTGTTCGACCACTTGCTGCCAAAAATCATGGAGCATCGGCTGCAACTCGGCCCAGGACATCTCGACCACGTCCTCGCCAGCCCGGGCGGCGGCGATCTGCCGGGCCAGGTCAGGGCGGGAAACGAGGCCGCGACCAAGCATGATGTCTTCGACACCGCTGATTTCGCGGCAACGGCGCCAATCCTCCACGCTCCAGATATCGCCATTGGCGAACACCGGCACCTTGACCACTTCCTGCACGCGGGGGATCCACTCCCAATGGGCCGGAGGCTTGTAGCCATCGACCTTGGTCCGCGCATGCACCACGATGTGCGCCGCGCCGCCTTCGGCCAACGCCGTGGCACAGACCAGGGCGCCGTCCGGGCTATCGAAACCCAGGCGCATCTTGGCGGTGACGGGGATGTGTTTCGGCACCGCGCGGCGCACGTGTTCGACGATTTCGTTGAGCAGTTCCGGCTCCTTGAGCAACACTGCGCCGCCCCGGGATTTGTTCACGGTCTTGGCCGGGCAACCGAAATTGAGGTCGATCACCTCTGAGCCCAACTCGCACGCCAACGCCGCGTTTTCCGCCAGGCACACCGGATCGGAGCCGAGCAACTGCACCCGCAACGGCACGCCGGCAGCGGTCTGGGCACCGCTCAGCAGCTCAGGGGCGAGCTTATGGAAATAGGCCGGCGTGAGCAGACGATCGTTGACGCGGATGAACTCGGTGACACACCAGTCGATACCGCCAACACGGGTCAGGACGTCCCGCAGGATGTTGTCGACCAACCCCTCCATGGGCGCCAGGGCAATTTGCATGGAAACACACACTCAACGAAAAAACGTGCGGCAGTTTACCGGATTTTGCCCATGACATCGGAATTCACCACCAATCCCTGTGGGAACCGAGCTTGCTCGCGATGGCGGTGGGTCAGCTTGCGCAAATGTTGAATGTATCGCCGCTATCGCGAGCAAGCTCGCTCCCACACGGGCTCCAGGGCGTTAATGGAGTCGAAGTCCACCACCAATCCCTGTGGGAGCTGAGCTTGCTCGCGATGGCGCTGGGTCAGCTTGCGCAAATGTTGAATGTATCGCCGCTATCGCGAGCAAGCTCGCTCCCACACGAGTTCCAAGGTGTTCATGGAATCGAAGTCCACCACCAATCCCTGTGGGAGCTGAGCTTGCTCGCGATGGCGCTGGGTCAGTCCACGAGGATGCCGGACGGTTCCAGGGCGGGGCCATACCCCTCGATGAATTCCTGGGGCATGCGCTTGGGCCGGCCAGTGGACAGTTCGATGCAGACGAAAGTGGTCTGGGCCCGCAGCAACGTGGCGTTGTCGCTGGGACGGACCAGCTGGAAATGCCGGGTCATTTTCAGGCGCTGGTCCCAGTCGACGATCCAGGTCGCCAATTGCAGTTCGTCGCCTTCATAGGCGGCCGCCAGGTAATCGATTTCATGCCGCACCACCGCCATGGCCCGGTCCAGGCGTCGATACTCCACCAGATCCAGCCCCAGGCGCTGGGAATGGCGCCAGGCACAGCGCTCGAGCCAGGTGACGTATACCGCGTTGTTGGCGTGGCCCAGCCCGTCGATGTCTTCGGCATTGACCTGAAGATCAATGATGAATGGCGTTGCCCGATCCCAGCCCATGCCCCTCTCCCGGTCGAATTTGGATCGGGGCAGTGTAACGGATCCTAGCTCGACCGCCATCGCGGGCAAGCCTTGCTCCCACCGCTCAAGCCGATTGCCGCGCTTGCAGGCTGCGACCGGCCAACAGTGATAACACCCCATCAATGACCCGAGGATCGGCCAGCACCCGCTGATGCCCGCCCTGTGGCAGTCGCAGCAGCCGACTGTCGAACCAGGCGTCATGAATCAATTGCGACTCCTTGACCGAGACCGATGTGTCGTCCTCGGCATGGACGATCAACCCCGGCACGTCCAACTGGTAATGCGCCACATCCATCTTCGAGGCGGGCATGCCCACGTCGCTTTCCACCTGACGAATGAAGGCCGAACGCGCCTTGGGCGGCAGGCCCATCATCCGGGAGAAACCGCGCAGCACCCCAAGAATGCGAGCGGGCGCGGCGATGCTGACCAGCGTCTCGGTACGCAACCCCAATTGGACCGCCAGCATGGCGCTGGCGCCGCCCATGGAGTGCCCGATCACCGCCTGCAACGGCGGCAGCTCGGCGGCGGCTTCGAGCATGGCCCTGGCGAACAACAGGACATTCGCCTCACGACCCGGCGAGCGACCATGGGCCGGACCGTCCAGCGCCACGACCGTGTAACCAGCGCCCACCAGGGCCGTGATCAGCGCCGCGAACTGGGTCGGCCGCCCTTCCCAACCGTGCATCAACAAGACCGCCGGGCCTTTGCCCCAGCGCAAGGCCGAGAGACCGAAACGCAAGGTGATACGCTCGGAAGTCGCCAGCAACGGCAGTTCCCAATCCCGCGGCGGCAAGTTTCGAGGGCGCATGAACAGCGAACGCATCTGCTTCGCCACCAGGCGTGGAGCCACCCAGCCAAGCGTGCCATTGACACTACGTATCCAGCTCAACCTGTCCATCGCTCATCTCCAGGGCTCGCGCCTCAGCTCAACGCACCGCCGACTTGGCGGCGCGCAGCAAACGATCCGATAACTCTCCCGGGCCCAATGCCCGCGCCAGTGCCAGGCCACCGACCATCAAGGCGATGTCGGCCAGGGCCTTGTCGGCATCCTCCGGGCTGGCCGCCAATTGCGCGACCATCAACTCGATATGCTCATTGAGCACCTCACGAAACGCATCCGGCAGTCGCCCGAGTTCGCCGACCGACGCCGGAATCGGGCAGGCTTGCTCGGTGGAGTCGCGGTGCTTTCGGGACAGATAGAACGCGGCGACCAACGCACGCCGCTCTTCGCCTGTCAGCTCACCGTCCATATCGGCGATCAAGCCGCGGCGCCGATTGAGCAATTGCTTGAAGGCCTCCAGCATCAAGGCATCCTTGCTTTCGAAATGGGCGTAAAAGCCGCCCACCGTCAGCCCGGCTGCGCCCATCACCTCGCCCACGCTCGGTTCCGCCGGCCCACGCTGGATCAGCGCATCGCTGGCGGCCTTGAGAATGCGTTCACGGGTTTGTGCCTTTTTATCGCTCATCGTCGCCTCCGAATATTACGACTGAAATATTATCCATGTAATAATTTTCCGCAAGCGGAAATTTTCACCGCTGGTCAGAAGACTTTTTCAAAGGATAAGGGAATTGGCCAAACGCCAGACAAACAAAAGGGCCATTCAAGAATTGAATGACCCTTATAAAATCCCGCAGAGCGGGTAATCGTGGCGTCCCCTAGGGGACTCGAACCCCTGTTACCGCCGTGAAAGGGCGGTGTCCTAGGCCACTAGACGAAGGGGACACAAACCTTCTAACTTGATCAGCGCTGAGAACTGATCGATTCAAGGCCGGTGTGGCCAAACCTTGAACCTGTAATTGGTGGAGCTAGACGGGATCGAACCGTCGACCTCTTGCATGCCATGCAAGCGCTCTCCCAGCTGAGCTATAGCCCCGGATTTTTCGCCTCGCGGCGGAGCGACATCTTGCAACATCGCTTCTGTAAAACTGGCGTCCCCTAGGGGACTCGAACCCCTGTTACCGCCGTGAAAGGGCGGTGTCCTAGGCCACTAGACGAAGGGGACGCAAACCCTTCTATACAACTGATCAACGCTGAGTGTTGATCGCTTCAAGGCCGGTGTGGCCAGACCTTGAAGTGTAAATTGGTGGAGCTAGACGGGATCGAACCGTCGACCTCTTGCATGCCATGCAAGCGCTCTCCCAGCTGAGCTATAGCCCCTCATCGCTGAGGACGGGGCG
This sequence comes from Pseudomonas sp. Van50, assembly GCF_055390755.1. Taxonomy (NCBI): domain Bacteria; kingdom Pseudomonadati; phylum Pseudomonadota; class Gammaproteobacteria; order Pseudomonadales; family Pseudomonadaceae; genus Pseudomonas; species Pseudomonas sp. Van50. The sequence goes on from NZ_AP024343.1 coordinate 4,923,959, forward strand.
AATCTTAAGGGCGTATCGGAGGGCTGTCAAATTTATTTTCAACAAATATGAAAATTTTTTGCCGGGATAACAATCACTTACCGACAAACCCCGGAAAACCGGGGTATGTCCTGCCTCATCGAGCGCTTACGCGATCGCGCCCAGCAGTTTTTCCCACTCCTTGTTCTCCTTCTTCGACACGCCACCGAGCAGATCGATGGCCTGGCGCAGGCGGAAACGGGTCAGGTCCGGCCCGAGAATTTCCATCGCATCGAGCACCGACACCGAACTGGCCTGGCCGGTAATGGCGGCGAACATCAGCGGCATGGCATCGCGCAGTTTCAACTCCAAGGATTCGACCACGGCCTGGATGGTCGCCGTGATGCTGTCCTTCTCCCACTGACGCAGGCTTTCGAGCTTCCACAGGATCAGTTGCATCAACTGGCGTACCTGGTCGCCGGAGAGTTTCTTGGACTCGAACAGCTTCGCGTCCGGCGTCACGCCACCGGCAAAGAAGAAGCCGGCCAGCGGGGCGATCTGGCTGAAGGTCTCTACCCTGCCCTGCACATGGGGCGCGATCTTCATCATGTACTCAGGGTTCAACGCCCACTTCTGCACACGTGCGGCGAACTCTTCCACCGGCAGGTCCCGCAGCCACTGGCCGTTGAGCCACGACAGCTTCTCGATGTCGAAGATCGGCCCGCCCAGGGAGACCCGCGACAGGTCGAAATGCTCGACCATTTCCTGCAGCGAGAACTTCTCGCGCTCGTCCGGCATCGACCAGCCCATGCGCCCCAGGTAGTTGAGCATCGCCTCGGGCATGAAGCCCATGCGCTCGTAGAACGTCACCGAGGTCGGGTTCTTGCGCTTGGACAGCTTGCTCTTGTCCGGGTTACGCAGCAGCGGCATGTAGCACAGCTGCGGTTGTTCCCAGCCGAAGTATTCGTAGAGCAGGATCAGTTTCGGCGCCGACGGCAGCCATTCTTCACCACGCAATACGTGGGTGATGCCCATCAGGTGATCGTCGACCACGTTGGCCAGGAAGTACGTCGGCAGGCCGTCGGTCTTCATCAGCACTTGCATGTCCATGCGATCCCACGGGATCTCGACATCGCCACGCAGCATGTCCGGCACCACGCAGACGCCTTCGCTCGGCACTTTCATGCGGATCACATGGGGCTCGCCGGCCGCCAGGCGACGGGCGACTTCTTCCTTGGACAGCAGCAGCGCCCGGCCGTCATAGCGCGGGGTTTCGCCGCGGGCCATTTGCTCGGCGCGCATCTGGTCCAGCTCTTCGGCGGTGCAGAAACACGGGAACGCATGCCCCATGTCCACCAACTGCTGGCAATACTGCTTGTAGATATCACCGCGCTCGCTCTGGCGGTACGGACCGTGTGGGCCGCCGACGTCCGGGCCTTCGCTCCAGTCGATCCCCAACCAGCGCAAGGCATCGAAGATCTGTTGCTCGGACTCGCGGGTCGAACGCAACTGGTCGGTGTCCTCGATCCGCAGGATGAACTCGCCGCCGTGCTGCTTGGCAAAGCAATAGTTGAACAAAGCGATGTAGGCGGTGCCGACATGGGGATCGCCAGTGGGCGAAGGCGCGATGCGGGTGCGGACGGTGGTCATGGCATGTCTCGGAAAGAATATAAAAGCGAAGATCGAACAGGGGGCGAATGGTAACAGGCGATGGCGGGCGGGCTCCAGTGAGAGCGGGATTTGTGTGGCCAGTCGTCAGACCGAGTCGCGCCCATCGCGAGCAAGCTCGCTCCCACAAGGGATCATTGGGCGACTCGATCGAACTTGTGGGAGCGAGCTTGCTCGCGATGAGGCCCTTAAGGTCGCCACACAACCTCAGACAGCCAACAACCGCTCCCGCAACTTGCCAATCTCATCACGCAATTGCGCCGCCGCTTCGAACTCCAGGTCCCGGGCAAGCTGGTACATTTTCTCTTCCAATTGACGGATACGCTTGGTGATCTCGCTTGGGGAGCGCAGTTCGGCCTCGTAGCGGGCGCTCTCTTCGGCCGCCTTGGCCATGCCCTTGCGCTTCTTGCTGCGCGAGCCTGGCACGGTGGCGCCCTCCATGATGTCGGCGACATCCTTGAACACGCCCTTGGGGGTGATGCCATTGGCCAGGTTGAAGGCGATCTGCTTGTCACGACGGCGCTCGGTCTCGCCGATGGCCCGCTCCATGGAGCCGGTAATGCGGTCAGCGTACAGAATCGCCCGGCCGTTCAGGTTACGCGCCGCGCGACCGATGGTCTGGATCAACGAGCGTTCGGAGCGCAGGAAACCTTCCTTGTCGGCGTCGAGAATCGCCACCAGCGACACTTCCGGCATGTCCAGGCCTTCGCGCAGCAGGTTGATGCCCACCAGCACATCGAAGGTGCCCAGGCGCAGGTCGCGGATGATCTCGACCCGCTCCACCGTGTCGATGTCCGAGTGCAGGTAACGCACCCGCACGCCGTGGTCGGCCAGGTAATCGGTAAGGTCTTCGGCCATGCGCTTGGTCAGCGTGGTGACCAGCACCCGCTCCTCCACCGCCACGCGCTTGCTGATTTCCGAGAGCAGATCGTCCACCTGGGTCAGCGCCGGACGCACCTCGACTTGCGGGTCCACCAGCCCGGTCGGTCGCACCACCTGCTCGACCACCCGCCCGGCATGCTCGGCTTCGTAGTTGCCAGGGGTGGCCGAGACAAAAATCGTCTGCGGGCTTACGCTTTCCCATTCGTCGAAGCGCATCGGCCGGTTATCCAGCGCCGAGGGCAAGCGGAAACCGTACTCCACCAGGGTTTCCTTGCGCGAACGGTCGCCTTTGTACATCGCGCCGACCTGGGGCACGCTGACGTGGGACTCGTCGATCACCAGCAAGGCATCGGCCGGCAGATAGTCATACAAGGTCGGCGGCGGCGCACCTGCCGGACGGCCCGACAGGTAACGCGAGTAGTTTTCGATGCCGTTGCAGTAGCCCAGCTCCAGGATCATCTCCAGGTCGAACCGGGTCCGTTGCTCCAGACGCTGGGCTTCCACCAGCTTGTTGTTCGAACGCAGGTACTCCAGGCGCTCCTGCAACTCGGCCTTGATCCCCTCGATGGCGTCCAGCAGGGTTTCCCGCGGCGTCACGTAGTGGCTCTTGGGATAGAACGTAAAGCGCGGCAATTTGCGGATCACTTCGCCGGTCAGCGGATCGAACGCCGAAAGACTCTCCACTTCATCGTCGAACAGTTCGATGCGGATCGCTTCCAGGTCCGATTCCGCCGGGTAGATGTCGATGACATCGCCCCGTACCCGGAAGGTCGCCCGGGCAAAATCCATGTCGTTGCGGGTGTACTGCAAGTCCGCCAGGCGCCGCAGCAAGGCGCGCTGGTCGAGTTTGTCGCCGCGATCCACGTGCAGCACCATCTTCAGGTAGGTTTCCGGGCTGCCCAGGCCGTAGATGCACGACACCGTGGTGACGATGATCGCGTCCTTGCGCTCGAGCAGCGCCTTGGTCGCCGACAGGCGCATCTGTTCGATGTGGTCGTTGATCGAGGCGTCCTTCTCGATGAAGGTGTCCGACGATGGCACGTAGGCCTCGGGCTGGTAGTAGTCGTAGTAGGAAACGAAGTACTCCACGGCGTTGTTCGGGAAAAACGCCTTGAACTCACCGTACAGTTGCGCCGCCAGGGTCTTGTTCGGCGCCAGGACCAGGGTCGGGCGCTGTACCTGGGCGATCACGTTGGCAATGCTGAAGGTCTTGCCCGAGCCGGTCACACCGAGCAACGTCTGGTGCGCCAGCCCGGCCTCGATGCCTTCGACCATCAGGCGGATGGCTTCCGGCTGATCGCCGGCGGGCTGGAAGCGGGTGACTAGCTGGAATTCAGACATGACATAACCTCTGGATTCACCCCTGTCAGCCAGCGACAGGAACGAGAAAGACCGAAACGACTGATGTCGCCCGAGGAAAAAGCTGGGATGCACACAATGTGGAGGTGAATGCCTTCGCTTTCAAGACGAACGTCCTACACGCCTTGAAGACTTTGACGCGGCGAGAAGACTAACGGTCGAAAAAAATCGAAAAAACTTAGCCTAAAAGCCGAATCGCCTGTCGCCGTGCCGGGTGATGGCCTCTATACTAGCTCCCCGTTTGTGCACCGCTCTAGTGCATTCGGCTGGAGCGTCACACGTCCCCTCATTCTCCATTCAGAGCCGCGCACTAATGAGCCTGTTTTCCGCTGTCGAATTGGCACCCCGCGATCCCATCCTGGGCCTCAACGAAGCTTTCAACGCCGACACCCGTACCAATAAGGTCAACCTGGGTGTAGGTGTTTACTGCAACGAGGAGGGGCGCATTCCACTCCTGCGCGCCGTGGTCGAGGCCGAGACGATTCGCGTGGCTCAGCACGTTTCCCGTGGTTACTTGCCGATCGACGGCATCGCCGCCTACGACCAGGCTGTGCAGACCCTGCTGTTCGGCAAGGATTCGCCGCTGATCGCCTCCGGTCGCGTCGTCACCGCCCAGGCCGTGGGCGGCACTGGCGCATTGAAGATCGGTGCCGACTTCCTCAAGCAACTGCTGCCTGACGCGGTCGTGGCCATCAGCGACCCGAGCTGGGAGAACCACCGCGCCCTGTTCGAAACCGCCGGCTTCCCGGTGCAGAACTACCGCTACTACGATGCCGCCACCCACGACGTGAACCGCAGCGGCCTGCTGGAAGACCTCAACGCCCTGCCCGATCGCTCGATCGTTGTGCTGCACGCCTGCTGCCACAACCCGACCGGCGTGGACCTGAACCCGGAAGACTGGAAAAACGTGCTGGCCGTGGTCAAGGCCAAGAACCACGTACCGTTCCTGGACATGGCCTACCAGGGCTTTGGCGCCGGTATCGACGAAGACGCGGCGGCCGTGCGCCTGTTCGCCGAATCGGGGCTGACCTTCTTTGCCTCCAGCTCGTTCTCCAAGTCGTTCTCGCTGTACGGCGAGCGCGTCGGTGCCCTGTCGATCGTCAGCGAATCGAAAGAAGAAAGTGCCCGTGTGCTGTCCCAGGTCAAGCGCGTGATCCGCACCAACTACTCCAACCCGCCCACCCATGGCGCCAGCATCGTCGCCGCCGTGCTCAACAGCCCGGAGCTGCGGACACAGTGGGAAGCCGAACTGGCCGAAATGCGCCTGCGCATTCGCGGCATGCGCGACCAGATGGTCGACATGCTGGCCAAGGCCGCCCCGCAGCACGACTTCAGCTTCGTCGCCCGTCAGAGCGGGATGTTCTCCTACTCCGGCCTGAGCGTTGAACAAGTGATGCGCCTGCGCAACGAGTTCGGCATCTACGCCCTGGACACCGGCCGCATCTGCGTGGCCGCGCTGAACCAGAACAACATCGATGCGGTGACCAAGGCTATTGTCCAGGTGATCTGAAGATCGCTGAAATGAAGAACGGGAAGCCATGGCTTCCCGTTTTTTTGAGTGCTCACACCGACCCGTGGCGAGGGAGCTTGCTCCCTCGCCACAAAAGCACCAGATCGAAACTACAACTCCGTCGCCCGCTGACTCGCCGCATCGTCATAGATGACATACAACGACTCGGCCACCTGGCTCTTGATCGCCTTGGTACTTTCCAACCCCAGGACAAAACCCTCGGCCTTGCCGCCAGCGCGGTTCAGTTCTTCGGCCGTGCTCGCCTGGGCGATGGCGTCGTACAGTTTCTCGGCGTGCGGCCCCACACCCTTGGGCAAACTGATCTGGGCGGTGCTCACAAGCACACCTCGGCGCAACGGGCTGTGTGAAGTGGTAACAGGTGGTTCATGGCACGTACCTCAATGTCGGCGAATGGCCGGCAGCGCGTCCTGCCACTTCCGGGCAACCATGGTAGCCCTCTCCCGCCCTTGCGGTAACTGCCAATCGCTGATTGACCGTCAATGGACACCGGGAATGCGCCGTCCGCCAATAGACGCTTGACTTCTCTTTTCCAATCAGTAACATACGCGCCATTCCGCGATAGCTCAGTTGGTAGAGCAAGTGACTGTTAATCACTGGGTCCCTGGTTCGAGTCCAGGTCGTGGAGCCAGACAAGGTTCCAGAGAAAGCTTTCAAAATCTCTGCCCTCCCCCGAAAAACCCGCCTTCTGGCGGGTTTTTTCGTTTTGGCGTTCCATCGGGATTCAGGTGGGCAGCAACCGTTTTAGGTTATCTTCACTTCGCCAACAGCGGCCAGCCCAGCAAGTACTATTTTGATACGCCGCTAAGCGAAATTTTGAGCTGCGAGAAACGAGAGCCTTCAACTATTTTCATCATCATGAACATCGAATATTGAGGGGTTAAATTTTTAATATCTGCGAGCACATATCAATAAAAGCACGCAACTTCGGTTGATTTCTAGCAGCCCTTGAAAAATAAAGAAAGAGTCCATCATTACCTGGAGAACAGTCAAGCAATGCCGATTCAAGCGTCCCGTTTGCCAGTTCACGCGAGGTGTGGAATGTTGAAGAGTAAATGAGTCCAACTCCTTGAACAGCAAGGCTGCGCATAAGCTCTCCATCATTGACAGTGAGCGGGCCGCTCGGCTCAATCCTTATACTTTCGTTATTTTCGATGAACTCCCACCGATAGATATCTCCCTTTTCCGGGCGACGAAATCGAATACATTCGTGGTGCACAAGATCACTGGTGACTTTCGGCTTTCCATTAGCCTTGAAATAGGCGGGTGCCCCAAAAACAGCCCATTGAAAAGGTTTTGAAAGTCTTACCGCGATCATATCTTGCTCAATATATGAACCGATCAAGATACCTGCGTCATAACCTTCCGATACGAAATTGTCATGACGATTGCTGACCGTGATGTCCACATTCAGATTTGGCCAGGCTTCTCGAAATGCGGGTAACAGAGGCTCAATAACGTGCGGCAATGCCAGACGTTCCACGATCAGCCTCAGTGTTCCAGAGGGTGCCTTTGCCGACTGCGCAGCGTCCTCAAGGCCAGTTGCAATCGCTTGCGCAGCTGGCTCGATTTTCAAAAGTAAATTTTTTCCCGCCTCTGTGAGCGCCATCTTGCGAGTTGTGCGATGGAAGAGCGGTAAACCAAGGCGATGCTCCAGTTTCTGCAACGCTTGGCTGATTGAACCTGGGGTTTTGCCAAGGTCAAGAGCAGCTTTACGAATACTCAGCCGCTTAGAAATGGCTAGAAATTCTGATAATCCATCAAAGCTGTCGGGGTGGTTCATCTCGTCTCTTTATAACGTTTAGCACGTCAACAGTCGGCTGCTTACGTGCACTGTACGCCGATTTCAAGGGCCAATCCAAAGCAATTAGATTGTTTTTTTAAACAATCCATTCGGTTTTGGGTGGCTATTTTTAGCCGCTGGTCGCGGATACAGTGATCTCGACAGACAACAAACTGAAGGAACTGAACATGTGGATGGCAAAGTTTTTTGCTGGTCTTGCAGGCGCAATTGCTGCGCTTGCGATTGCTGCGCCCCCTGTTACCGCTCAAGAAAACCTGAACAGCGAAAGAATACTGATTGTGGTCTCCAGCCTGGACAAGAAAGCACCGAACCTCGTCGGTGGCTTCTGGTTTCCAGAGCTGACGCATCCCGTCGAGGTCTTTGACGAAGTCGGACTAAATTACGATATTGCAAGCCCAAAGGGTGGTCTTGCTCCGTTCGATGGCTTCGACCTTAAAGATCAAGCGAGCCTTAACTTTTGGACCCAACCTGAACACCGGAACAAACTCGGTAACACCCTCAAGCTTTCGGATGTCGACCCGTCGAAATACGCCGCAGTCCTACTTGTCGGCGGTCATGGCCCGATGTGGGATTTCGTCCGCAACCCTGAACTTGATGAAATCGTGCGCACCATCTACGAAAACAACGGCATTGTCAGTGCCGTATGCCATGGCCCCGCAGGACTGATCGACGTCAAACTCAGCAATGGCCAGAGCTTGATCAAAGACCGTCGCCTGACAGCATTCACAGCGGAAGAAGAGAGTGCGCGCCAGTACGACAAGATCGTTCCGTTTGCACTGGAAAGCGCTTTGAAGAATGCTGGCGCAAAATTTGAAGAAGCCCCCATCTTCGAAAAGCGAGTGGTGGTCGATGGCCGTCTGGTCACTGGTCAAAACCCAGCGTCAGCGAAAGCTCTCGGAGAAGCAGTGATCAAAGCCCTTCAATCGAAGTCAATATGAGTTAGTTTGGTCTTGGTGTTGGCCAATACGAAGCCCGACGCCAAGATTACTGCCCGCTATCAAATAGGGACATGGATATTTTCTGCTTACTCGTCGCCTTTTTAACAATCGAATAACTGAGAAAAAACTCAGTACATCGGGGATGTATGACATGCAGCGGTTTAACTTCTTATTGAGGTACACAACATTACTGGGTGTTTTTTGGGCGCTGCAACTGGGAAACTGCGCCAAAGCTACCGACCTCCATGTTTTGGCTACAACAGCACTAAAACCTTTTTTCGAGCAACTGGCCCCCGATTTTGAACAGGCAACCGGGCATCACTTGATGTTTGTCTGGGGCGCATCTTTTGGAGCTGCTTCCGATGCATTGCCCGTACGAATCAAAAACGGGGAAGCCGTTGACGTGGTCATTATGATTGGCACGTCGATTGATGAACAAATAGAACTGGGGTACTTGCACAGGGAAACCGCTTCTTATCTTGCAACATCTCGCGTCGGATTAGCTATCAAGTCTGGCGCCCCAAAGCCAGATATCACGAGTATTGACAGTTTACGGCACACCCTGCTCGCGGCAAAATCAGTCGCATACTCAAGCGGGGTAAGTGGGGTTTATGTTGCCGGGACGATGTTCCCTCAATTGGGCATAGCGGATCAATTGAAGTCAAAGAGCATTGTTGTCGAAGCACCAGAGCTGGTTGGACATGCCCTTCTACGTGGTGATGCAGAGGTTGGGATACAGCAAATGAGCGAACTCTTGGCGGTGCCGGGAATTCAAATCGTTGGGCCGCTACCAGATGAAGTTCAAAGGGTGAATGTGATTGCTGCGGCCATCGCAAATAATGCTGAACAACCGCAGGTGGCAGAAGCTTTGATCGCCTTTCTGCAAGGCTCTCACGCCGCACAGAAGCTAAAGGCTTCAGGATTTGATCCCATCATTTCGCAATAGCCTCTGAAGGCCCTTGGCAGGAATCAGGCAATGAGAAGCCTCTGAAAATCCAGACTTGAACCCGGCCGTAAAAAGGCGCCATGCTCAGAGGAAGGGCATGGAGCCAGACGGCAACACATCAAGCCCCCGAATCGAAAGGTTCGGTTTTTTTTGTGGGCAAAAAAGCGCTGCAGGTTGAAAAAGCCTGTCGAGGTCGCTGCCAGAACAATAATCCGGCGCCAAAAAGGCAATATGGTCCGGATCCTGCTTTCTTTTTCCGACAACCCAAGCTGTCACGTGAGCGTCATGACAGGGCCGCAAACTGGCACTGTCCGCCAACAACAGCTTCAAAACAACAAGGACGAAGCTATGCCCACGCAAAATCCTCACCGCATTGTCGGCCTGTGCACCTCCAGCAAGGTGTACAACGTACTGACCGAACTCAAGCAACTGGAAGGCCACCGCAGCGCCAAGTTCCTTTCCCTGCTGGCGGAAAACCTGGTGCGCAAGGGCCTGCTCAACGAGCAGGAAGTGGTGCACATGCTCGATCTGGTCGTCGATTGAGCGGCATCGATTCCTACTATTGAGCCAGTTGATTTTCCGTCCTTCCCCCTGAGCCGTAAGGTAGCCCCATCGATTGATGGAGGTTTCCCATGCCCAAGGTTCAAATCATGTCTGTCATTGGCAGCGCCGTCCCCGCCCCACTCCGGGAGCTCGGGTTGCTGGCCTGCTGGTACCTGGTGCAGGACGGCGTGACCATCAGCGGCCCACTGACTTCACTGCCCGCCGCCCAGGCACTGTCGCAACGCATCGGGCCCTACCTGCTGAGGGCCTAGGGCAACTGCACACGCGGCGTGCTCTCGACGAACAAGGCCCAACAGGACATGAACAGCGCGGCGATCAGCGGCCCGATCACGAAGCCGTTCAGCCCGAACACCGCCAGCCCACCCAGTGTCGAGACCAGCACCATGTAGTCAGGCATCTTGGTGTCCTTGCCCACCAGGATCGGCCGCAGGAAATTGTCCACCAGGCCGATTACGAACACCCCGAACAGCGTCAGCACCACGCCCTGCCAGATTGCCCCCGAGAGCAGGAAGTACACCGCCACCGGTGCCCAGACGAGGCCCGCCCCCACCGCCGGCAACAACGACAGGAACGCCATCAGCACCGCCCATGGCAATACCGTCGGAATCCCCAGGATCCAGAAGATCAGCCCACCCAGCGCACCTTGGCTGATGGCGACCAGCAGGTTGCCCTTCACCGTGGCCCGCACCACCCGATTGAATTTCAACTGCAGGCGGCGCTTTTGATGTTCCCCCAGGGGAACGGCCATGCGCACTTTGCGCACCAGTTCCGCACCGTCGCGCAGAAAGAAGAACAGCAGATAGATCATCACGAAGAAGCTGACCAGGAACTGAAAGGTGCCCTGGCCGAAACTGAAGGCCTGGGTGGCGAAGAACTCGCTGCCCTGCATTGCGCTCTTGACGATCTTGTCGCGCAAGCCGTTCAGGTTGCCCAGACCGAAGCGGTCCAGCAGGTGCTGGAAGTACGGTGGCAAGGCATCCTTGAAGCGGGCCAGGTAATCGGCAATGTCCAGCTCGCCGCTTTCCAGGCTCTTGTACAGCGCCGCGCCCTCCTGGACCAACAACGTACTGATGATGATCACCGGCAAGATCGCGCAGACCACACAAATGCTCAACGTGACCAGCGAGGTGACATTGCGGTGCCAGCCGAACTTCAACTGCAGGCGGCGCTGCATCGGCGCAAAGACGATACCCAGGATGACCGCCCAGAACACCGCACCGTAAAATGGCAGCAGAATCCAGATGAAGGCGACCGTGACCAGCACCAGGAGCAACATCTGGGCTTTGTTTTGCAGCATCTTTCGATTCATCAGCTTTCCATGTCCAAAGGCGGGATACACATTAGTCCGCCAGGACTCGCCGGAGTGCCTTCACGTTTGCGCTGCACATTGATTCAGGTCAATGAGGCCTGGCCGACCCTGGCGTAGCCTCCCCGCTTTTTGCGACCTGACCCCACCATGACCCTCGCCGCCCCCGAACTGCTGGCGCCCGCCGGCACCCTGAAAAACATGCGCTATGCCTTCGCCTACGGTGCCGATGCGGTGTACGCCGGCCAGCCGCGCTACAGCCTGCGGGTGCGCAACAACGAATTCGACCACGCGAACCTGGCCTTGGGCATTGCCGAGGCCCAGGCCATGGGCAAGCGCTTCTATGTAGTGGTGAACATCGCCCCGCACAACGCCAAGCTGCGCACGTTCCTCAAGGACCTGGAGCCGGTGATCGCCATGGCGCCGGACGCATTGATCATGTCCGACCCGGGGTTGATCATGCTGGTTCGCCGGCATTTCCCACAGATGCCAATCCACCTGTCGGTACAGGCCAATACGGTGAACTGGGCGAGCGTCGAGTTCTGGCAGCAGCAGGGCTTGAGCCGGATCATCTTGTCCCGGGAATTGTCCCTGGAGGAAATCGCCGAGATCCGCGAGCAGGTGCCGGCCATGGAGCTGGAAGTGTTCGTCCATGGGGCGCTGTGCATGGCCTACTCCGGGCGCTGCCTGCTCTCGGGTTACATGAACAAGCGTGATGCCAACCAGGGCAGTTGCACCAATGCCTGTCGCTGGAAGTACTCGGCGCAACCGGCGGTGGAAAACGTCGTGGGCGACATTGTGCAAAGCTATCCACCCGAACCGACCCTGGGCCTCGGCGCGCCCACCGACCAGGTGTTTCTGCTCCAGGAAGCCAACCGCCCGGACGCCTCCCTGCCAGCCTTCGAGGACGAACACGGCACCTACATCATGAATGCCAAGGACCTGCGGGCCGTGCAGCACGTCGAGCGCCTGGCGCGCATGGGCGTGCATTCGTTGAAGATCGAAGGCCGGACCAAGTCGCACTTCTATTGCGCCCGCACCACCCAGGTGTATCGCCGGGCCATCGATGACGCGGTGGCCGGTCGGGAATTCGATCGCAGCCTGATGACCGACCTGGAGTCCCTGGCCCAGCGTGGCTATACCGAAGGTTTTCTACGGCGCCACGTGCACGACGAATACCAGAACTACCAGAACGGCAGCTCAGTCTCGGAGCGCCAGCAGTTCGTCGGCGAACTGACCGGCGAGCGGCGCGAACGCCTGGCTGAAGTGCGGGTCAAGAACCGCTTCGGCCTGGGGGATCACATGGAACTGATGACCCCCAAGGGAAACTTCCACTTCGACCTGCACCAATTGCAGAACATCAACGGCAAGAGCATAGAGGTGGCACCGGGGGATGGGCATGTGGTGTACGTGCCCATCCCGGATGCGGTGGATCTGCGGTTTGGGTTGTTGATGCGGGATGTGCGTGAGCCGTAGCACTGGCGCTGATCCAGGTGCCGCAGAACAACTGTGGGAGCGAGCTTGCTCGCGATAGCGGTGTGTCAGCCAAATGAATACTGCTGATCTGACGCTATCGCGAGCAAGCTCGCTCCCACAGGGTTTTGTTGTGTTGGCGCCTGTTGAGCCCGGCAGGAACTGCCGAAGGCTGCGATCCTTCTTTCCCGATAAGACCCGGTTGCCCAGGTGAAAACATCTGGATCGAGAGCGAAAGATCGCAGCCTTCGGCAGCTCCTGAGGGTCAGGTCAGATCCGGAACTGCCCCACCAATTTGCCCAGGCGCTGGCCCAGGTCGGCCAGGCTGCGGGAGGTCTGGGCACCGAGCTGGGTTTCGTCGGCGACGCTGTCCACGGCCACGGCGATCTGATGCACGCTGCGGTTGATTTCCTCGGCCACCGCGGTCTGCTCTTCCGCGGCGCTGGCGATCTGGGCGTTCATCGAGTTGATGGTGCCGATCAGCTGCGCCATGGTGTCGAGGGAGGCGCCCGCCTCGTTGGCCCGCTCCGAGGTGCCATCGCCGGCCTCACTGGAACGGCGCATCGCTTCCACCGCCGCGTGGGTGCCGGATTGCAGACGGTCGATCATGCCCTGGATTTCCTGGGTACTCTGCTGGGTCCGGCTGGCCAGGGCCCGCACTTCATCGGCCACCACCGCGAACCCACGCCCCGCCTCACCGGCACGCGCGGCCTCGATGGCGGCGTTGAGGGCCAGCAGGTTGGTCTGCTCGGCAATCGAACGAATCACCCCGAGCACACTGACAATCGAGGCCACGTCCTGCTGCAGGCTGTCCAGGGACACGCCGCTGCTGCGGATATCGTTCACCAACGCATGAATCTGCTGGATGCTGCCGGCCACCACGCGCTTGGCGGACTGGCCTTCTTCGTCGGTCTGCTGGGCCGCGACGGCGGCGCCCTGGGCACTGCGGGCGACTTCCTGGGCAGCCGAGGACATCTCGTTGATCGCCGTGGCGACCTGATCGGTTTCGTGGCGCTGACGTTCCATGGCTTGCTCGGAGCGCTGGGCCTGCTCGGAAACTTGTGTCACCAGGCCGGTCAGTTGCGAAGTCATGTCGGTGATCTGCCTTACCAGGCCATGGATCTTGTCGACGAAGCGGTTGAACGAACCGGCCAGTTGGCCAAGCTCGTCCTGGCTGGTGATGGTCAGCCGACGGGTCAAGTCACCCTCGCCCGCGGCGATGTCGTCGAGGTTGTCCTTCATCAGGTGCAGGGGACGCAGGATCGTGTTGGCGAGCACCAGGCCCACCACCGCAATCACCAGCAACACCACCGCGGCAATCCCGACGATGCTCAAGATCACGCCTTGCAGGCGATCGTGGACCTTGGCCTCCACCAGTGCCACCTGGGCTTCGATGCCGTCCAGGTTGACCGAGCTACCGACCGCGAGGTCCCACTTGGGCAGGTATTCGGTGTAGCCAAGCTTGGGCACCAGGTCATTGCTGCCGGGCAGTGGCGAGCTGTATTCCAGATAATGCGTTCCGTCCTTGGCGACTTTCACCAGGTCACGGTTGACGTAGACACCGTTCGGGTCGCGGTTGTCCTTGAAACTCTTGCCCACGCCATCGGGGCTGTTGGCCTTGAACAGACGAATGGTCTCGGAGTCGTAGCCGAAGAAGTAGCCGTCCTTGCCATAGCTGATATTCGACAGCAACTTGATCGCCTGGGCACGCGCCTCGTTATCGCCAGGCGCGGCGGCATCGTAGAGCGGCTTGATGGCGGTGAGGCCCACCGCCACGTAGTTCTGCAGCGTGGCCTTGGCCTCGCTGAGCAGGCGTTCGCGGGTCTGCTGGACCTCTTTGCTAGCTTGCTCCTTCAAGATGAAAGCCGTGGTCAGGCTGATGATCACGGCGGACAGCAATACCGGCAGTATCGCAAGGGACAGGACTTTAGCCTTCAGGCTCAGGCGCATGCTGTTCACTCTTGTAGGTGTTATTGGCGTGGTTAGCTGTATTAACGGCACCGCACGGCAAAACTGTAGGACAAGGTGAACGGCCCGTTGGCTGGGTCGCTGAATTCAAGGGCCTCATCGCGAGCAAGCTCGCTCCCACAGGGTTCGGCGGCGTCCACAATGCTTGTGTTCACACCGATCCACTGTGGGAGCGAGCCTGCTCGCGATTGAAGCGATTCGGTCTCGAGGCTACAACACCATCGCCGCCACCCAACCAAACGCCAGCAGCGGCAGGTTGTAGTGGATGAAGGTCGGGACCACGGTGTCCCAGATGTGATGGTGCTGGCCGTCGATGTTCAGGCCGGAGGTCGGGCCCAGGGTCGAGTCCGAGGCGGGCGAGCCAGCATCGCCCAGGGCGCCGGCAGTGCCGACGATGCAGACGATCGCCAGCGGGCTGAAGCCCAGTTGCAGGCACAGCGGCACGAAAATCGTCGCCAGGATCGGCACCGTGGAAAACGACGAGCCGATGCCCATGGTCACCAGCAGCCCCACCAACAACATCATCAGCGCGCCGATGCCCTTGTTGTGGCCGATCCAGGCCGCCGAGGTCTCCACCAGGCTCTGGACTTCACCGGTGGCCTTCATCACTTCGGCAAAGCCCGAGGCGGCGATCATGATGAAGCCGATCATCGCCATCATCTTCATGCCTTCGGTGAACAGGTCGTCGGTCTCGCGCCAGCGCACCACACCCGATACCGAGAAAATCAGGAAGCCGACCAGGGCGCCGATGATCATCGAGTCGACCAGGAGCTGGATGGCGAACGCCGCGACAATCGCCAGCCCCGCCACCAGCAGGGTCATGGGGTTGTAGCGCACCGCCACCTGCTCGACCCGGGCGATCCTCTTCAGGTCGTAGACGCGTTTCTTGCGGTAGCTGAACAACGACAGCAGCAGGCCGAACACCATGCCCAGCGCCGGAATGCCCATGGCGTGGGTGACGTTGATGCCACTGACGTCCACGCCGCTGCGGGCGATGTTGGCCAGCAGGATTTCATTGAGAAAGATATTGCCGAAGCCCACCGGCAGGAACATGTAAGGGGTGATCAGGCCGAAGGTCATGACGCAGGCGATCAAGCGGCGGTCCAGTTGCAACTTGGTCAGCACATAGAGCAGCGGCGGCACCAGCAACGGGATGAAGGCGATATGGATCGGCAGAATGTTCTGGGAGGCGACCGCGACCGTCCCCAGCAGGCCGATCAGCACCCACTTGACGCCCGTGCCACCGGCGGCGTCCTGGCGATCCACCAGGGCCAGGGCTTTGTCCGCCAGGGCGTGGGCCATGCCAGACTTGGCAATCGCCACGGCGAAAGCGCCGAGCAAGGCGTAGGACAGCGCCACCGTCGCACCGCCACCCAGGCCGGCATTGAACGCCTTGAGCGTCGCCTCGATCCCCAGGCCACCCGTCAGGCCACCCACCAACGCGCCGATAATCAGCGCGATCACCACATGCACGCGGGACAGGCTGAGCACCAGCATGACGCCAACCGCGGCAATTACTGCATTTATCATCGTTACCTCAAAGCACAGCGATGGAAAGCCACCGGACAAAAAGGTCGCGACTTTGCAGCAAGCGGCGGCAAGCTGCAAGGGCCGTGGGGCGGGTTTTCAAGTCTCGCAATATTGACGACCACCACCGCCCCCCCCTCTGTGGGAGCGAGCTTGCTCGCGATAGCAATCTTTCGGTGGCTATCCATGTGGCTGAACTGACGCCATCGCGAGCAAGCTCGCTCCCACAGGGGGGACGGTGCCGTGAGATCAGCGCTTGGGCAGCTCGATCACGACCTTCAATCCACCCCACTCGCTGTCGTCCAACGCCAGCATTCCGCCCCAGGTGTCGACGATGTCCCGCACGATGCCCAGGCCCAGGCCGTGTCCATCGGTCTGTTCATCCAACCGCGTGCCGCGGCTGAACACCTGGTCGCGGCGGTCCGCGGGGATGCCCGGGCCGTCGTCCTCCACGGCCAGGCTGAAACCCTCGGCCGTCTCGGTCATGGTCAGGCGGACCTCGGCATCGGCCCATTTGCAGGCGTTGTCCAGCAGGTTGCCCAACAGTTCCAGCAAGTCTTCACGGTCCCAGGGCAGGTGCAGGCCTGGCGGGGCGACGTAGCTCAGGTGCAGGTGTTCACCGTGGATCATGTTCAGCGTGGCCAGCAACCCCGGCAGCTCGGCGTCACAGTCCAGGTGCGCGCCGGGCAAGGCATCGCCGGACAGGCGGGCGCGGTTGAGCTCGCGGTTCAGGCGCTGGCGGACCTGTTCCAGTTGATCGAGCAACAGTTTGCGCAGCTCGGGATACGGGTCGAGCTTCTCGTTCGACGCCAGGCTTTGCAGCACCGCCAGTGGGGTTTTCAAGGCGTGGCCGAGGTTACCCAAGGCATTGCGCGAACGCTTGAGGCTGTCTTCGGTGTGGGCCAGCAGATGGTTGATCTGCGTCACCAGCGGTTCCAACTCCCGTGGCACCTGTTCGTCGAGTTGCGAACGTTGCCCGCGCTGCAACTGGGCAATTTGCTCCCGGGCGCGGTCCAGCGGACGCAAGGCTCGGCGCACGGTGATGCGTTGCAGCAACAGAATCAGCAACAGCCCCGCCAACCCGAGCCCGAGGCCGATCTGTTGCATCCGGCGGAAGCTGTCACGCACGGGGGTGTAGTCCTGGGCCACGCTGATGGAAATCGCCTGGCCCAGCCGTCGATAATCGGTACGCAGCACCAGCAGCTTCTGGCCCTCGGGCCCCAGTTGCAGGTTGCTGTGCAGGCCGGGGTGGTCGAGCCGAGGCAACTCCTGGTCCCACAGGGAGCGGGAACGCCAGTGCGCATCGGCAAAATCGATGCGGAAATAATGCCCGGAAAACGGCCGCTGATAGGCCGGCGACAGGCGGCGCTCATCCAATTGCAAGCCCTGCGGGCCGCGCACCAGGGCCACCAGCAGGTTCTCGCTGTCGTTACGCAGCCCCGCTTCCAGGTAACGCTGCAGGCCCAGCTCGAACAACCACAGGCTGGTTTGCGCCAGGACCAGGCCGACCACCACCATCACACCGATCAGGCCCAGGCTCAGGCGCCGCTGGATGGATCTCACTGCGCCTGCCCGCCGAACAGGTAACCCTGGCCGCGGCGGGTTTCGATCACGCTGCGTCCCAGCTTGCGCCGCAGGTGATTGACGTGGACTTCCAGCACGTTGGAATCGCGCTCGGTCTCACCGTCGTACAGATGTTCGGCGAGATGGCTTTTGGAGAGGATCTGCTCGGGATGCAGCATGAAATAACGCAACAGGCGAAATTCGGCCGCCGTGAGCTGGATGTCGGTGCCGTCGCGGACCACGCATTGGCGGCTCTCGTCCAGGTGCAATCCGGCAGCCTTGAGCGTCGGCTGGTTGACTTGGCCATGGGAGCGGCGCAGCAGCGCCTGGATCCGCAGGTGCAGCTCCTCAGGATGAAAGGGTTTGGTCAGGTAGTCGTCGGCCCCGGCCTTGAGGCCCTCGATACGTTCGGCCCAGGACCCGCGGGCGGTGAGGATCAGCACCGGCGTGGCCAGGCCGCCAGCGCGCCATTGGGCCAACACGTCGAGCCCCGGCACGCCCGGCAGGCCGAGGTCGAGGATGATCAGGTCATAGGGCTCGCTGCTGCCCTGGTACACCGCATCGCGACCATCGGCCAGCCAGTCGACGGCGTAACCCTGGCGTGCAAGCCCGGCCATCAGTTCATCGGCCAGGGGCACGTGATCTTCCACCAGAAGCAGGCGCATCAGTCTTCCTTATCTTTGAGTAAGCGGCCGGTCGTGGCCTCCAGGTCCAGTTCGCGCACGACGCCGTCGGTGTCCAGCAGCTCGACCTCATAAATATAGACGCCGTGTTTCTCCTCCAACTCGGCTTCCAGCAGTTTGGCGCCGGGGTGCAGGTCCAGCGCCTGTTGCAGCAGGTGCTCGAGCGGCAGGATCACGCCCTGCTGACGCAGTTGCAGGGCCTCGTCCTGATCCAGGTCCCGGGCCATGGCCAGCGAACAAAACGCCAGCAGCGCCAGCGCCCATCGACCATGGGCGCGTAGATTAAGCTTCATTACGTATCCTGATGATTCTTGAGTACCTCGCCGTTGACGGCATCCAATTCCAGGTCCCACTCAATGCCCTTGGCATCGCGCAAATCCACCTTGTAGAGGTACTTGCCGTACTCTTCCTCCAGCTCGGTGTCGGTCAAGGTAGCTCCAGGGTGCTCGGCCAGGGCAGCGGCGTCGAGTTTTTCAAAGGACAGGATGGTACCAGCGTCTTGCAGTTTGCGGGCTTCGTCCGCGTCCAGGTCTCGTGCCTGAGCCAGGCTCGTACCTAGGGCCATGAGGGTCGCGATGAAAAAGGCAGTCAGGCGGTTCATGGGTTGTCTCCTTTTTTATAATCTTTCACGGGGGCGACTGTATCGGGGTGAACTTAACTGAAACTGAATCGCCATCATGCAACCCACATCAATAATGTGGGAGCGAGCTTGCTCGCGATGACAGTGGGTCAGCGTGTAACGATGCAGGATGTGCCGCCGCTATCGCGAGCAAGCTCGCTCCCACAGGGTCTTGTGTCGTTATAATCATCCGCTTGTACGCATTCGAGACCGGTATGACCGCCATCCACATCAAGTTTCCCGCCCTCACCCTCAAGGCCGGCCCCCGTGCGTTCGGGCGGATTCGCCAGGCCGGCTTGAACGCCGCCGACGTCGGTATCCTGCCCGGCGCCGCCGGTGGCCCCAAGGCCCTGGGCATCCAAGGGCTGGACCTGGCGCTGTTCGGCGAATGGCTGCCCGCCGCGCCCCGGGAACGCTCGCTGATCGGGGCCTCGGTGGGAGCCTGGCGCTTCGCCAGCGCCTGCCTGCCGGACGCCGCCGAGGGGATCCGGCGCCTGGGCACCTTGTACAACGAACAAAGCTTCGCCAAAGGCGTGACCATGGCCGGTGTCAGCCAGAGCTCGCAGCGCATGCTCGAAGACTTGCTCGACGGCCGCGACACCTCGATCCTCGACAACCCGCGGTACCGGCTCAACATCATGGTCGTCAAGAGCCACGGCCTGCTCGCCCAGGATCATCGCGGCCGGCTGGGCCTGGGGCTGTCGTCGGTGATCGCCGACAACCTGCGAGGCCGTGCCCGGCTGTCGCGGCATTTCGAACGGTTGATCATCCATGACCCGCGCCTGGCCCCGCCCCTGCATCCGTTGAATGACTTTCCGTCGCGTTTCGTGCCGTTGGCCGCCGGCAACCTGCGCCAGGCCCTGCTGGCGTCAGGCTCGATCCCGATGGTGATGGAAGGCGTGCGCGACCTGCCGGGCGCCGGTGCCGGCACCTACCGCGACGGCGGTCTGCTGGACTATCACCTCGACCTGCCCTACAGCGGCGAGGACATCGTGCTCTACCCGCATTTCACCGACCGGGTCATTCCCGGCTGGTTCGACAAGGGCCTGCCGTGGCGTCGGGGCAACGTCGACCGTCTGCAGGACGTGCTGTTGCTGGCACCGTCCCGGGAATACCTGGCGCGCCTGCCCTACGGCAAACTGCCAGACCGCAACGACTTCAAGCGCTTCATGGGCGATGACCCGAGCCGCCGCAAATATTGGCGCACGGCGATGGACGAGAGCCGCCGGCTCGGTGACGAGTTCCTCGAGCTGACGGCCAACGGCGGTTTGGGCGAGCGTTTGCTGACCCTTTAGTCAGCACGGTCGCGCAACGCCGTTATCAAACTGATAAACTCCGCCGCCTGCCTCGCGACCGCTACCTTAAAGAGCCCGAACCTGTGGAAATCTTCAAAGAGTTTACCTTCGAATCCGCCCACCGCCTGCCCCACGTGCCGGAAGGCCACAAGTGCGGCCGCCTTCATGGCCACTCGTTCAAGGTGGCGATCCACCTGAGCGGCGATATCGACCCGCACACCGGCTGGATTCGCGACTTCTCGGAGATCAAGGCGATCTTCAAGCCCCTCTACGAGCGCCTGGACCACAACTACCTCAACGACATCCCTGGCCTGGAAAACCCCACCAGCGAAGTGTTGGCCAAGTGGATCTGGAACGAGTTGAAGCCGTTGCTGCCGGAGCTCAGTGCCATCCGCATCCACGAGACCTGCACCAGCGGTTGCATCTACCACGGCGAATAAAACCTGTGGGAGCGAGCTTGCTCGCGATGACGGCGGCACATTCAACACCTAGGTGACAGACAGACCGCAATCGCGAGCAAGCTCGCTCCCACAGGCTTGGCTGCCATCACTGTGTTTTCCTGTCCCGTCAGCATTGGCCTATGCTTGCTCCCCTGAGCCATTTTCAGGGGAGTATCGAGCATGACCCACTGGCCGCTGGATCAAATCTACGACTTCAACGGACACCCCATCCGCTACGCCATCCACGGCGATGGCCCGCCGTTGGTGTTTGTCCACGGCACGCCCTTCTCTTCCTACGTGTGGCACCGGATCGCCCCGTTGTTCTTCGCCACCCACCGGGTGCATTACTTCGACCTGCTGGGGTATGGCCAATCCGCGCAACCCGATGCCGACGTGTCTCTCGGCGTGCAAAACCTGTTGCTCGCACAATTGCTGGAGCATTGGCGCCTGGATTGCCCGGACGTGGTGGCCCATGACTTTGGCGGTGCCACGGCCCTGCGCACGCACCTGCTCAACGGCAAGGATTATCGCAGCCTGACCCTGATCGACCCCGTGGCGCTGTCGCCCTGGGGTTCGCCCTTTGTACAGCATGTCCGCCAGCATGAAGCGGCCTTCAGCGGCCTGCCCGACTACATTCAGCGGGCCATCGTGCCGACCTATGTCCGCGGCGCGATCAAACGGGACATCCCGGACGTGGAACTGGCGCCCTACGTGCAGCCGTGGCTGGGCGAACCGGGCCAGGCGGCGTTCTACCGGCAGATCGCGCAGATGGACGAACGCTACACCCGTGAAGCCGAGGGCCTGTATCCGAACGTGCGCTGCCCGACCCAGATCCTGTGGGGCGAGGATGATCAGTGGATCCCCATCGAACGCGGCCGGGACCTGCAACGGCTGATCCCGGGGGCACAATTGCACCCCGTTCCAAATGCCGGGCACCTGGTTCAGGAGGACGCGCCGGAGGCCATTGTCGCGGCGGTTTTGCGGTTTCTGCCATTGTTCTCCCCGACCTGAAAAACACTGCATTCCCCTGTGGGAGCGAGCTTGCTCGCGATGGCGGCATGGCAGTCACCTTGATGCTATCTGACACACCGCTATCGCGAGCAAGCTCGCTCCCACAGGGGCTCGTCGCGAATGAGATCTGTGTTCCAACTTGAATCACTCGCGCACCGCTTTTGATCCCTGCGCCCACCCAATCCCCAGGATTGTCTATAAATAATCTCGCGATCACCCGCTTGGCACGGCCGCTGCACGCTTGCGACATCCCTCACCCGCAAGGACCGCCACATGACTCAGAACGATCCAGGCAATGACTATCCCCTGAGCGAAGTCCCGCTGCACGCTCGCAAGGGCCTGGCCTCCACGGCCATGGTGCTGCTGGGTTTCACCTTTTTCACCGCCACGATGTTTGCCGGTGGCAAGCTGGGGGTGGCGTTCGGTTTTGCCGAGATGCTCACCGTGATTGTGATTGGCAACCTGCTGCTGGGCCTCTATGCCGCCGGCCTGGGTTACATCGCTTTCAAGAGCGGGCTCAATTCGGTGTTGATGGGGCGTTTCTGTTTCGGCGAGGTGGGCAGCAAGCTCAGTGACTTGATCCTCGGGTTCACCCAGATCGGCTGGTACGCCTGGGGCACGGCGACCGCCGCCGTGGTGCTGGGCAAGTATTTCGAATTGAGCGAGAGCACCGTGCTCGGGTTGATGGTGCTGTTCGGCCTGGGGTTCTGCGCCACCGCCTACGTCGGTTATCGCGGGCTGGAAATCCTTTCGTACATCGCCGTACCAGCCATGATGTTGCTGCTGATGCTGTCGATGTGGGTGGCGACGGTGAAGGTCGGCGGCTTCGAAGGCTTGCTGACGGTGGTGCCTACGAGCAGCCTCGATTGGTCCACCGCCATCACGCTGGTGTTCGGCACCTTCGTCAGCGGCGCGACCCAGGCCACTAATTGGACGCGGTTCTCCCGCTCGGCGAAGGTCGCGGTGCTGGCGAGCCTGATCGGCTTCTTCCTGGGCAACGGCCTGATGGTGCTGATCGGCGCCTACGGAGCCATCGTCTATCAGCAACCGGACGTGGTCGAAGTGTTGCTGCTGCAGGGCTTCGCCATGGCGGCGATGGCGATGCTGCTGCTCAACATCTGGAGCACCCAGGACAACACCATCTACAACTTCGCCGTGGCCGGTTGCAACCTGCTGCGCACCCGCCGGCGCAAGACCGTGACCCTCTGCGGCGCAGTGATCGGCACGCTGCTGGCCCTGTTGGGCATGTACGATCTGCTGGTGCCGTACCTGATTCTGCTGGGCACCGTCATCCCACCGATTGGCGGGGTGATCATGGCCGATTTCTTCTTCCGCTGGCGCGGCCGTTATCCACGCCTGGCCGAAGCCCGGTTGCCGGCGTTCAACTGGCCTGGGCTGTTCGCCTATGGGCTCGGCACGGTCGCCGCGTTCAATTCGCCGTGGGTCGCGCCACTGGTAGGAATCGCCACCGGCGCGCTAACGTATGTGCTATTGATCGGCGTAATGGGTATTCGCACCGCTGACGCACCTCTACAAGACCTATAAAGGATTTGCCCGATGCACATCATCAACGCCCGCCTGCGCAACCGCGAAGGCTTGCATGAACTGCACCTGGAAAACGGCCTGATCGCCAACATCGCCCGTCAGACCGAAGCCCCCAGCCTCGGCCCGGAAGACCTCGATGCCGGCGGCAACCTGGTGGTCCCCCCTTCGTCGAACCACACATCCACCTGGACGCCACCCTCACCGCCGGCGAACCGCGCTGGAACATGAGCGGCACGCTGTTCGAAGGCATCGAGTGCTGGGGCGAACGCAAAGCCACCATCACCCAGGAAGACACCAGCACCCGCGCCAAGAAAACCATCCAGGCCCTCGCCGCCCATGGCATCCAGCATGTGCGCACCCACGTCGACGTGACCGACCCCGAACTCACGGCCCTCAAGGCGATGCTGGAAGTGCGCGAGCAAAGCCGTCATCTGATCGACATGCAGATCGTCGCGTTTCCCCAGGAAGGCATCGAGTCCTACCGCAATGGCCGCGAGCTGATGGAAGAGGCGATCCGCATGGGCGCCGATGTGGTGGGCGGCATTCCCCACTTCGAGTACACCCGCGACCAGGGCGTCAGCTCGGTGAGATTCCTAATGGACCTGGCCGAACGCACCGGCTGCCTGGTGGATGTGCATTGCGACGAAACCGACGACCCGCACTCGCGCTTTCTCGAAGTGCTCGCCGAAGAAGCCCGCAGCCGCGACATGGGCGCCCGCGTCACCGCCAGCCACACCACGGCCATGGGTTCCTACGACAACGCCTACTGCGCCAAGCTGTTCCGTCTGCTCGGGCACTCGGGCATCAGTTTTGTCTCTTGCCCCACCGAAAGCATTCACCTGCAGGGGCGTTTCGACACCTTCCCCAAACGCCGTGGGGTCACTCGGGTCAATGAGCTGCTCGAAGCCGGGATGAACGTGTGCTTCGGCCAGGACTCCATCGTCGACCCGTGGTATCCCCTGGGCAACGGCAACATCCTGCGTGTGCTGGAAGCCGGGCTGCATATCTGCCACATGCTCGGCTACCGCAACCTGCAAAGCGCCCTGGACCTGGTCACCGACAACAGCGCCAAGGCCATGGCCCTGGGCGAGCGCTACGGGCTGGAACCCGGCCGCCCGGCGAACCTGCTGATCCTGTCGGCGGACAGCGACTACGAAGTGATCCGCAGCCAGGGCTTGCCGCTCTACTCGATTCGCAATGGCGAAGTGCTGATGAAGCGGCAGATGCCGGTGGTGGAGTTTGCGCAGCAGCCCGGCTGATTTCCCTGTGGGCGAACTTGCTCGCGACGGCGGTGGGTCAGTTGCATTGATGTTGGATGTAGTGCCGCCATCGCGAGCAAGCTCGCTCCCACAAGGGATCTTCAGTGGACATAAATGTTGAGTCCGGCACAGGGCCCCTGTGGGAGCGAGCTTGCTCGCGATAGCGGTATGAACCGCACCGCAAAATCTCCAGAACGCCCTACGGCACAAGCCGCGCCGTACCGAACAACCTGACCCGCACCAACTCGCCCGCCGCTTCTTCCAGCAAAATCGGCGCCGTGCCGCCGGGCATCACCACCCTCACCACGCCCGCCTTCACCCAGCCCACCCGCCACGCAGCACTGGCCACGGCACTGGCACTGGTACCCGAGGACGCGGTAGGGCCTTCGCCACGCTCAAACACCCGCGCCGCGATTCGCCCTTCGGCTGCCAGGCGGGCCCATTGCAGATTCACCCCGGCGGGGCACGGCAGCCCGGCGCCGCCCGGGGCGGCATAGGCGATGCGAATCAGGCTTTGCGACAGCGCCGCAGTGCGCATCTGCGAATTGCTCGGCAACGCCTCGGCACCGTCCACCAGCGTCACGCAATGGGGGTTGCCAATGTTCACGAATTGGCTGTTGCCCCACGCCGGATTCAACCGTTCAAGCGCCGCCACACGGCTGACCTCGCACTGGTTGAACATCACACGCTCGACGTCCTGGGCACCGACGGCCCCGGGCCCGAACAGCGGTTTGCCCAGGTCCAGCCAGAAGCCTTGGGTGCCTTCGAATTCAGCAGCGCGAACCGAGGTTTGCAGCGGTGACAAACCGTCGGATTTATCGTGATGAACCTGCAGCAAGCAATCACCCATCCCCGCCAGCAAGCCCTGCTCTTGCAAGGCCTGGGAGAAAATCGTCAGGCCATTGCCGCTGCGCTCGGCCAGTGTCCCGTCGGTATTGACGATCAATAGATCAAAGGGCGGTTCACTCTGGAACGGGCCAATCAGCAACCCATCACTGCGATGAGCCTTGGCATCCGGCGGCGCCTCACCCGGCGCCCAGGCGCAGAACGCGTGCACGGCCGCCGCTGCCCAGGACTCGCGGGTCTGCGCGGCCTGGGCGGCCGACGGAGGCAGATCGATGCCATGGTCACGGGCCTGCTGCGGTGAAACGACTCCATAGGTATTGCCGCGTGCGTCGTAGAACGGTGCCATGCATCGGGTCCGGAGAAAGCCAGAAGGGGCCGGTAGTTTAGGCGAAGCCTGCTTCATACAGCCAAATCTTTGCGCCGCAACCTGTCAGGTTCGACAGGTGCGCAGCTATCTGGTGAACCAGTACTTTAGGCACGCAAGCTCCCAGCACAAGGACGCCCCCATGAAGAGTAAACATCCCTCCAGTCCCATGGCCGAGCTCTACAGCGAAGGCCGAAAACATTTCATCGAGCTGGTGCCGGACGGCGGCGCACGACTCGACGCGCTGTTCCATACCGCGCCAGCGCTCGGTGAGTTGGCGGTCGGCGTCGTCTACGGCCATTTGCAGAGTCGCCCCGGCCTTGACTCGCGCTTGCGCGAAGCCGCGACGCTGGCAGCCATCGTCGCGGCCAGCACGGTGGGGCCGCCCTTGAGCGTACATTTCAGGACCGGCGCAGCGTCCGGCCTGGCGCCAGGAGAAATCGTCGAGCTGGTCGTGCAAGCTTCGGCGTTCACCGGTTTCCCTAGAGCTGTCTCCGCGGCCGATCAACTCAATCGGCTGTTCGAAGAAGCGGGCCTTGTCTCACCCCCACCACCAACGCCACGAGAAGTGACGCTGGCGTTTTGCGAAAGCGTGCGCAAGGGCCGCCCGCCCATCCCGGTCTCCCCCGAAATCAAGCGATTGTTGCGCCAGGCCCGACGCTTCTCGGCCCAGGCAACGTCAGCCCGAAACGTGATCGTTGAGTGCTTCGATGAGCAACAGGTATTCCCCATCGCTCTTATTTATTTTGATGTGGAGGCAGACCGGGTGGTGAGCATCAGGCTGTACAAGGCCCAGTGACCCACGGTGTCCAAGGAGGGTGCTTCAGGGCTTCGGCACCTTGGGGTCGCGGTGCGGTCAGTGAATATGCAAGCATAGCCCCCCTGCCTGTACCACCGCACTGCACCGCCCGAAAACCAAGGACGCTTCATGACTGCCATCACGCCCCCGCCCACCTTTGTCCCCGGACGCCTGGAACAGATGTCCACCCGCATCGCCTACCTCATCGCCGGCATCGGCATCGCCGCCTGGGCGCCGCTGGTGCCTTATGCCAAGGTGCGGGCGAACCTGGATGAAGGCACCCTCGGCTTGCTGCTGTTATGCCTGGGGGTCGGGTCGATCCTGGCGATGCCGATTTCCGGTGCGCTGGCGACGCGGTTCGGCTGCCGCCGGGTGCTCAGCGGCGGCACGCTTCTGATCTGCCTGGCATTGCCGTTGCTGGCGACGATGACTTCCCTGCCCTGGCTGGTGGCGGCGCTGTTCCTGTTTGGCGCCGGGCTTGGCACCGTAGACTCGACCGTGAACCTGCAAGCGGTGATCGTCGAGCGGGCCAGTGGCAAGACCATGATGTCGGGTTTCCACGGCATGTTCAGCCTCGGCGGGATCATTGGCGCGGCCGGCGTGAGCGCCCTGCTCGGCCTGGGGCTTTCGCCGCTGGGGGCGACGCTGGTGGTCAATGGCGTGCTGCTGGTGGCGTTGTTCAAAGCGGCGCCGCACTTGTTGCCCTACGGCAGTGAAAGCTCGGGGCCAGCGTTCGCCATTCCCCATGGTGTGGTGCTGTTTATTGGCATCCTCTGTTTCATCGTGTTCCTGGCCGAAGGCGCGGTGCTGGACTGGAGCGCCGTGTTCCTGACCACCGAGCGCGCGGTGGATACCGCCTATGCCGGGCTGGGTTATGCCGCCTTCGCGCTGACCATGACCGTCGGCCGCCTGACCGGCGACTCGGTGGTGCATCGCCTGGGGGCCAAACGCGTGATCATCTATGGCGGGTCGATCGCCGCCGCGGGGTTCCTGCTGGCGACCCTCGCCCCGATGTGGCAAGCGGCGCTGCTGGGGTATGCGTTGGTGGGTGCCGGGTGTTCGAACATCGTGCCGGTGTTGTACACCGCCGTCGGCAAACAGACCCTGATGCCGGAAGCGATCGCGGTACCGGCCATCACCACCATCGGCTATGCCGGCATCCTCGCCGGTCCGGCGCTGATTGGCTTCGTCGCCCATGGCAGCAGCTTGAGCTTTGCGTTTGGGTTGATTGCGTTGTCGCTGGTGGCGGTGGCGGCCAGTGGCAAAGTGTTGAAGGTCTGAGTTCTCTACAGACCTTGTAGGAGCAAGGCTTGCCCGCGATGAAGATGACGCGGTCCTTTTGAGACCGAGGTGCCTGCATCGCGAGCAAGCTTTGCTCCCACAGCGTAAAGCTCACTCAATCCTTGGCCCGATCAGAATCCCACACTCGCCTGCACAAAGAACGTACGCGGTGCGCCGACGTAAATGCCCGAGTTGTTGTCGCTGGAACGGGTGTAGTACTGGTGATCGAACAGGTTTTTCACCCCGGCGCCGACTTTCAGGTTCGACAGCTGCGCACCGAAGTCATAGCCGGCGCGCACGTTCCAGAGCACGTAGCCCGGCATGTCGCCGTACTGCCCATCGGCGGTGCCGTCGGTGATGTAGTCGCCGCTGAAGCTGCCATCGGCGTTCACGTTGTTGCCCGGTGAGCGCTGCTTGGACTGGGCAAAGGCGTCGAGGTTATAGGTCCAGCGATTGACCTCGTAACGCAGGCCCACGTTGGCCACCTGGCGAGAATAGAACGGCAGGTCACGGCCCTTGAAGCTCGGGATCTCGCCTTCGTAAGTCGCGCGGGTGTAGGTGAAACCGGCGTTGGCGGTGAGGCCTTCGAGGCGCGGGTCGAACGCGGCCATGTCGTAGTGCACCGAAGCCTCCAGCCCCTGGTGCTTGGTCGCGCCCATGTTGGTCCAGCCCACGTCGTTGCTGATGTATTGCAGTTCGTCGTCGAAGTCGATGTAGAACAGCGTCACTTCCCCGCCCCACACGTCATCGTTGTAACGCGTGCCGATCTCGTAGGTCTTGGCTTTCTCCGGGCTCAGGCCATTGGCGGTGTTGTTGCCGTCGCCGCCCTGGCCGAGCTGGAAGTATTGCAGGCTGCCGAACGAGGTCTCGTAGTTGGCGAACAGCTTCCAGGCATCGGACAGGTGATACATCACGCTCAGGGCCGGCAGCGGTTCGTTGCTGTCGATGCTGCGGCGTTTCTCCTGCACGGGGCGGCCAGCGGTGTCGAGCACCGGGCGGTCGTGCCATTCGGTGCTGATGCTTTCGAAGCGGATGCCCGGGGTGATGGTCCACTGGCCGACATCGATCTTGTCATCGATATACACCGCGTGGGCTTCAGTGCCGCCGGTACGGTCCTGGTAGACGTGGCCATCGGCCCCCGGACGCACCACGGGTTCGTTATTACGCAACGCCAGGCGGCTGGCCTCTTCGTGCATGCCTTCCTTGAGGTAACGATAACCGACGCTGGCTTCCTGGGTGGTGGGGCCCAGGTCGAACACGTGGGACACCCGGGGTTCGATGCCGAAGGTGTAATAGGTGCGCGGGTAGGACACCAGGTTGCGCTGGTCCCGGGAGGCGATGGTGCTGCCCCGGTAGCTGTCGGAGTAATAGGTCAGCACTTCGGCCCGGGTGCGCTCATTGATCTCGCGGATCCACTTGAACGACACATCCTTGCGCCGGCCACTGAAGTTGTCCCAGTCGCGGTCGGACTGGTACGGGTCCGCGTCGTACTGGGCCTGGGTCAGGCCGCCGGGCATGTCGGCCTTGGCGTCGTAGTAGTGGAAATTCAGCGAGAAGTCGTCGACATCGGTCGGCGCCCAATGGGTCTTGAGAATCACGTCGTCAATGTCGTTGCCGTTGTTGCTCTGGCGATACCCGTTACCGTTGACGCCCGAATACAACAGTGCCACGCCCAGGCCGTTGTCAGCGGTGCCGCCAAGGAAGGCCGTGTCGATGTGCTTCCAGCCGCCGTGCTGGGAGGTTTCCAGGGTGGTGCCGATTTCACCGGTGGCTTTCTGCGGAATCGCACGGGTCACGAAATTGATCACCCCACCGACGTTCTGCGGCCCGTAGCGCACCGAGCCTGCGCCACGCACCACGTCGATGCTGTCCAGGTTGCCCAGGGCAATCGGCGCCATGGACAGTTGCGGCTGGCCATAGGGCGCGAACGCTGCCGGTACGCCGTCGATCAACACCGTGGAGCGCGGCGACAAGCGCGAGGTCAGGCCACGTACGCCGACGTTCAGGGAAATATCGCTGCCGCCGGTGCCGTTGGCGTCTTGCACCTGCACCCCCGGCACCCGCCGCAGCACGTCGCCGAGGTTCATGGCGCCCTGCTCCACCATCGCTTGGCGGCGGATCACCGTACGCGCACCGGGGTGGTTCTGCACCACTTCGGCGTTGGCATCGCCGAGCCAGTCACCGACCACCTGGATTTCAGTCGCCCCCAGCTCCAGCGGGCCGGCGTTGGACGCCGAAGGTGCTGGCGACACGGTCACCGAACCCTTATCGATCTGGTACTGCAGGCCGCTGCCCTGCAGCAATTGGCGCAAGGCCGCTTCCGGGGACAAGTTGCCGTCCACCGCCGGCGCTTGTTTGTCGGCCACCGATTCGGGGCTGAAAAACACCTGCAACGCGGTCTGCTGGGCGAGCTGGGTCAAGGCTTGCCCCAACGGTTGCGCCTGGATGTGAATAGCGGTGGCGGCCTGATCGGCGAACGCCTGGGGCACAGCGGCGCCGACCGCCAGGGTCAGGGCCAGGGGCAGCCAGCGCACGTGGGTACGGTTGTTGTTTTTGGCGGTTGTTTTCACGTCGAACCTTGTCCTGTTGATCGCAAGAATACGCGTCTGTTAATGCAAACCAGTTGCAGTTGGACAAGAAGACGAAGAACTCGGAAAAAACCTGAATCTATCGTGCGATTATTTCCTGGCTGCCGTCATCCAGGTTACGCACGGCCACCGGCAGGATGTTCGGCAGCGCCTTGAGCAGCGCCTCGGGGTCGTCGGCGCGAAACACGCTGGTCAGGCGCAGGTTACCCACCGCCGCGCTGCCGACCCGCAGGGGCTGGGGGCGATAACGAGAGACTTCTTCAGCCACTTCCTTGAGCGGCGCGTCGTTGAACACCAGCTTGCCATGGCGCCAGGCGGTGAGCGCCTCGGTGTTGACCGCGTAAGGCGTGGCGACTTTGCCTTGGGCATCGATCTGGGTGCCGAAGCCCGCTGTCAGGCTGACCAACTGAGCCGGGGGCGCGGCGTGGCCCTGGACCTTGACGCTGCCCTGCGCCACCGCCACCCGGGTCTTGTCGGCATCGCGGCGTACATCGAAGCGCGTCCCGGTCACCGTCACCTGGCCGTTGCCCGCATCGACGGTGAATGGCCGGCCAGCATCGTGTTCGACGCTGAACAGGGCCTCGCCCTCGACCAGTTCCACCCGGCGCTGACGGTGTGCGAATTGAATACGCACCCGGCTGCGGCTGTTGAGGTCGATCACCGAACCGTCCGGCAAGGCGATATGCCGACGCTCGCCAAGGGCGGTGGCGTATTCGCCGCTGTAGTCGGTGGAAGAACTCAAACCGCTGAACAGCCCCAACCCCAGCGCTACCGCGAACAGTCCGGCGGCGACGGCGTAGCGCAGCAGCGGCCGACGCTTGGGACGTTCGGCGGGAGGTTCGCACAGCGCTCGCAGGCGTTCCTTGGGCAGCAGGTCCGTGGCGCTCCAGATCCCCTGGAGCAATTGAATTTCGTCACGGTGGTTGGCATGTTCGTCCAGCCAGGCTTCGAAACGCTGGCGCTCCTCGACACTCATGGCCGGCGCTTGCAAACGCACGAACCATTGCGCCGCCGCGTCGCGAACCCTGTCCTGCCCGCACGGGCATTCACGGCTATCCATCATGGAAGGTCCTGTGGCTCAGGTGGAAGAGGACGACGGATCATTGGCCTGGTCCGTCCAGGCGATCACGCAGATGCCGCAGGGTGCGGATCATATACTTTTCCACCATGTTTTTTGACAGGCCCAGGCGCTCGGCGATTTCCGCCTGGGTCAGGCCTTCGATCTTCTGCCAGACGAACACCGTGCGGCAGTTGGCCGGCAGCTCGGCAAGCGCCCGCTCGATGGAGTCCGCCAGTTGGATCGCGTGCATGAAGTGCTCCGGGTCGCCCGAAAACGACTGACCAGGGTCGATGACAGCCTCTTCCATGGCCCCCCGTCGATCTTCGCGCCGATAGCCATCCACTGCAATGTTGCGCGCGGTCTGATGCAAATACGCCCGTGGCTGCTCGACCCCGCTCGAATCGGACTCAAGCACCCGCACGAAGGTGTCATGGGCCAGGTCCTCGGCCTGCTGGCGATTGCGCAGGCGACGGGTCCAGGTGCCGATCAACTCTTCGTAATGCTCGAAAAAGCCGGGTCTGCGGGGCAGCTTGGGGGTCATCGCGGCGCGCTGTGGAAACGGGGCGTGAATAGTAATGGTTACTATTCATGTGAAGCAAACCTATTACGGCGCCTGTCGTCCGAAGCTTTAAAACTGAGGCATAAACCTTTGTGGGAGCGAGCTTGCTCGCGATGGCGGTGTGTCAGTCAAGGGTGCATTGACTATCAGACCGCTATCGCGAGCAAGCTCGCTCCCACAGGTTTTTTTCTTCTTCGCCCGACTACGCCTCAGGCATCTTGCGAAAGCCCACCGCCAAGCGGTTCCAGCCATTGATGGCGTTGATCGCCACGGTCAGGTCGACCATTTCCTTGGGGCTGAAATGCTCGCTCAGCAGGGCATAGTCGGCGTCCGGCGCGTGGGTGTCGCTCAGGCGGGTCAGGGCTTCGGTCCAGGCCAGTGCGGCGCGTTCGCGGCCGGTGAAGAACGGCGCTTCGCGCCAGGCGGTCACGGCGTACAGGCGACGTTCGGTCTCGCCGCCCTTGCGGGCATCGGCGGTGTGCATGTCGATGCAGAAAGCGCAGCCGTTGATCTGCGAGGAGCGCAACTTGACCAGCTCCAGCAGGGACTTCTCCAGGCCCAGGTTCGAAGCGGCGTTTTCCAGGGCCAGCATGGCTTTGAAAGCGTCAGGGGACGCGGTGTAGAAATCGATACGCGGTTGCATGGTGAACTCCAGAACAATGAGGTGTAGCGCTACGTTAGCCGTGCAGTGGCGCGGTACAAATAGCCAATTGTTGGGAAGTTCGGGTGGCCAATGGGGAACGCGTCGGGGTTTACCTGAAGGAGGGCTGGAGGCGCTTGTGGCGAGGGCGCCACAAGGGACATGGGGACTTCAAGATAGGCTTCAGGCCCGGCTGCGCAGCCACTGCAGGAAGCGCTTCTTGGCGACGGGCTTGGGCAGGTCGCGGGTGAGGTTCTGGGCCAGGTGCATGCGCACGTCCAGCAGGTTTTTCATCGCATCGTTGATGTCGCGACGGGCCTCGAGGCACGGCTTGAGATAGCTGTTTTCGATGCGGTACAGGGTGCAGAACGTCTTGGCGGAAAAAGTCGCCAGGGCCGCCTGATCCGCGACGATCCCGGCTTCGCCGATCACTTCCCCCGGCCCCATGCGTCCGCCCTCGAGTGGCTGGCCGTTGCGCATCAGGGTGACACTGACCACCCCTGACTCGATGATGAACAGATGATCGCTGACCTCCCCCGCCGCCAGGATCACATCGCCGGCGCGGAAGGTTTGCAGGGTCATGTTCTGGCTGAAGGTGTCTTTCTCATCCTGGCGCAGGGTGGAGAAAATGCTCGAGCTTTCCAGCAATGCCCGGGGCCGCGACACCGCCTGGGGCGTGGCGCTTTCACTGGTGGACAGCAGGCTCACGCCCGACGCCTGCAAATGCCGGAACGCCAGGTCGAACAACTGGTTGCGCACCGTGCGTTTCAGGGCCATGGAGGCGACGAACCCGCTGACTTCATACTCCGCCCCGCCACTGCCGCTGCTCTTGAGCGCGACGCTGGGTGCCGGGGTGGCGAGCAGGGAACGACAGCCAATCATGGCCCGCTCCAACGCATCGATCACGGTTTGTGGCCGCGCATGCGGGCTGACCTGGATGCTGATGGACAGGCCATGGACATCGCTGGGGCGACTGAAGTTGATGACCTTGGCCTTGGCCGCCAACGAGTTGGGAATCACCGCCATGCTGCCCTGGGCGGTCTGCAAGCGCGTGGCCCGCCAATCGATGTCGGTGACCCGGCCTTCAGTGCCGTCGATGGAAATCCAATCATCGAGCTGATAGGGCTTGGTGGTGTTGAGCACGATTCCGGAGAACACGTCGCTGAGGGTGCTCTGCAAGGCCAGGCCGACGATGATCGCCATCGCGCCGGACGTGGCCAGCACGCCCTTGACCGGTAAATCCAGCACGTAGGCCAGTGCCGCGATGACAGCGATCAGGAAAATCACCGCGCCGAGCAAATCCTGCAACAACCGCCCGGTGTGGCCGACCCGTTGCATCATCGCCGCCACGATCAGCACCGTCAGGGTTCGCGCGGCGAACAGCCACCAGGTGATCTGCAAACCGGTAGCGGCCAGGTGCCTCGGCACATCGTCGACCCACTGCGCCGGGACCATGGGGTTGAGGCCTTCGTTGAACAGCAGCACGCTGAACAACGAAAAAATCACCAGCCTTGCGCCGACTTTCCAATAGATCCGATCCGCACTGACCAGATGCCACATCAGTAGGTCGAGCACCAGCAGCGCCAGGGCACAGAGCAGCGGGTGCTCGGAGATCAGAAACAGCATCGGGACAGCTCCAGGAGGGCGATTGGCGAAGATTGGCACAGTTTGAACACGCTGTAGAGATCCCCCGCAGATCCCCATGTGGGAGCGAGCTTGCTCGCGATAGCGGTGTGTCAGTCAAGGGTGCATTGACTATCAGACCGCTATCGCGAGCAAGCTCGCTCCCACAGTGGGTGTAGGTGCTGCGCG
The DNA here is from genome assembly GCF_055390755.1 of Pseudomonas sp. Van50. Taxonomy (NCBI): domain Bacteria; kingdom Pseudomonadati; phylum Pseudomonadota; class Gammaproteobacteria; order Pseudomonadales; family Pseudomonadaceae; genus Pseudomonas; species Pseudomonas sp. Van50. Next base: position 4,958,244 of record NZ_AP024343.1, read on the forward strand.
ACTGTCGGTTTCGCGTTCAATCGTCCATCCGGCCAAAGCGCCCGGAGTGGAAATCATTGAAGGCCTGGTGGATTTCCTGTTCGCTGTTCATCACGAACGGACCATGGCCCACGATGGGTTCGTCGATCGGCTCGCCACTGAGCAGCAACACCACCGCGTCGTTATTGGCTTGCAGGCTCAATTGGTCGCCGGCCCGGTCGAACAGGGCCATCTGCCCGGCCTCGACCCGTTCGCGGCCATTGGCCTGGACCGAGCCCCGCAGCAGCACCAAGGCGGTGTTGTGGCCTTCGTGCAGGTCAAGGGTGAGGGTTTTCCCGGCATTCAAGCGGATGTCCCAAACGTCGATGGGGGTGAAGGTCCGTGCCGGGCCTTGATGCCCTTCGAAACTTCCGGCGATCAGGCGCAGGCTGCCGGCGTCGTCCTTCAGGGCGATGTTCGGAATGTCGCCCTTGAGGAGCGTCTGGTAGCCGGCCGGGGCCATCTTGTCCTTGGCGGGCAGGTTGACCCACAGTTGGACCATTTCCATGAACCCGCCCTGGCGGGCAAACGCTTCGGAGTGGAACTCTTCGTGGATGATGCCGGAAGCGGCGGTCATCCATTGCACATCGCCGGGACCGATCTTGCCGCCGCTGCCGGTGGAGTCACGGTGTTCCAGTTCGCCCTGGTAGACGATGGTCACGGTTTCGAACCCACGATGGGGGTGCTGGCCGACGCCGCGACGCTCGCTGGTCGGCGTGAATTCGGTGGGGGCGGCGTGGTCCAGTAGCAGGAACGGGCTGATGTGCTTGCCCAGGTTGTCGTAGGAAAACAGCGTGCGCACCTGGAACCCGTCGCCGACCCAATGAGGCCGCGGGCTGGTGTAGAGGCCAATGATGTTTTTCATGCTGTGTCTCCAAAATCAGGTACTGCGATTTGATGGACACAGCTTAAAACCCACACCCTTGAAGCACTAGACAGCAAAAACCGGCCTTAGCGTTCCATTTGGAGAACGATCAAGAACCTGTGGGAGCGAGCTTGCTCGCGAGAGCCGTGGTTCAGCTTGCATAAGTGTTGGATGTGCCAACGCCATCGCGAGCAAGCTCGTTCCCACAGGGTTGGGTGTCACTCATTCAAAGGTGATTGCGCTTGGCAAACTCCGACAACCCCACCAAGGATTGCAGCCCCAGCTTTTCCAACAGACGGCTCTTGTAGGTGCTGACGGTTTTTGGACTCAGGAACAGGCTTTCAGCGATGTCCTTGCCGCGCATGCCCATGGCCAGCATGCGCAAGATGGACAGTTCGCGGGTGGAAAGGCTTTCCAGGGCTTGCTGTTCGCTGCGTTGCTGGAAATCCAGCCTGACGGGCATCTGGGGGAAATAGGCATAACCGGACTTCAACGCCTGGATGGCCTTGGTCAGTTCCTTGAGATCGCTTTTCTTGGTCACAAAGCCCCGGGCCCCGGCCGAGATGCAGCGGTTGCAGAAGTGCTGCGCATCCTGGGACGTGAACACCAGCACGCTGCATTCAGGAAACTGGGCCATGATCCAGACCAGCAGGTCCAGGCCATCGAAGCCGTTCATCACCAAATCCAGGATCACCAGGTCTGGCGCACTCTCCTTGATGATGCCCCGGGCATCGGCCGCGCCGCTGGCGTCCCGGATGTGGGTGAACGCCTCATTCTGGCAAATGAGCCGCAGCGCCCCTCTAATGACAGGGTGGTCATCCACGATCAACACGTCTTTCAAGGCAGCTCCCCAAAACAATACAAACGGCACCGGTGCCATGACCGCACCGGACTCTTGCACAAGTGCCAGGCCCTGCCACCTGTCAAACCTGACAGTGCGGACCAACGGTCTGGTTCAGCGTCCATGACCCTGCCTGAGGGGGCGAACCCACGGTTGAAACGGCTCATGGATAGGAGGATCGACCCGTTCCATCAGGCGTCGCAGTGACGCGAGATCAGGCAGTGGCGCCTGGCTCAGATGCACGTTCGATCGACGCGCCACAGGCACCGGCGACTGACTGGCCGGTTGCGCGTTGTAGATCATCCCGTGACGAATCTGCGGGTTGTAGATCACAAAATCGTGCAGGTCCAACGCCCCGTCCGCCAACGCCCCGTTGACGACAATCAGGTCGAACGGCTCGCTGCCGTACTCCACCAGCGTGAGCAGTTCCTGCAAATGGCTCACGGGGACAATCCGGTGGTAGCCCTGTTGGTTGAACAGACGCTCCAGCACGATTCGATAGGTCTGTTGTGGGTCGGCAATCAGGATACGAAGTGCTTTGTTCGGCATGGCAAGCTTTCCAATAGCAACGCGCCAGGTAGGCACCGGCTCAAGAACATTCAGGGCGCTCAGGCTAGAGGAAGCGTTTGAAGGGCGATGTAGGACTAATCCTAAAATAAGGACAGACACAGCCCCTATGGCGAGGGAATTTATCCCGCTCGGCGCTTTGCAGGCGCTGGCGAAGCCTGCGATCTTTGATCGTTCGCTTGGGATTGTAGGAGCTGGCGAAGCCTGCGATCTTTTGATCTTTCGCTTGGGATTCAAGGGTCTTTGGAAAGATCGCAGCCTCGTTGCACTCGTCAGCTCCTACGGTTCATACAATTCATACAGCTCCTATAGCGCCTATTCCTCCAGGTGGGTTTTCAGTCGTTCCGCCAGGTGCTCGATGGCTTGGCGAAGGTCTTCCACGGCCTCGGCGAGCAGCACCGTGTCGTTCCCTCGACAAGCGCTTTCCAGCGCCTCGCAGGCGGCGATCAGGCGTTGCGCCTGGATGATCCGCGCCCCGCCCTTGATCCGGTGCGCCAGGTCCGCCAGGCCCGGCAAGTCCTGTCGGGTAGACAAGTCCAGCAGTCGCGCTTGATCCGCGGCATTGCTGCTGACCAGTTCCTCCAGCAACGCCCTGATCGCACTGGTGTCGCCACCGGTCAGTTGCTCCAGCCCGGTCAAGTCGAGGCCATCGCCGGACTGGGGCGCCCGCGCATCCGGCATGACCGAAGCCAGGCACGCATTGAGTGCCTTGAGGCCGATGGGCTTGAACAGGCAATCGTCCATCCCGGCTTCGGCGCAGCGCTGCTTTTCCTCGGGCTGGGCGTTGGCGGTGAACCCCAGGATCACCACCGGCGACAGGCTATGATCGCGCTCTTCGGCGCGAATGGTACGGGCCAGTTCGTAGCCGCTCATCAAGGGCATGTTGCAGTCGGTGATGACCACATCGAAGTGTTCGCTGCGCCAAGCCTGCAGACCGTCGACACCGTTCTGCGCCTCCCGGACGCGATGGCCCAGGTAGCCCAATTGCTGGGACAGCAGCAAGCGGTTGGCCGGGTAGTCGTCGACCACCAGGATACTCAGCGCCGGGACCGGCAGCAGCGCCTCGACCTCGGCAGGCGCCGCCGGCAGCGCATCGAGCAAGGGCAGCTCCAGCAGAATCTCAACCTGCGTGCCCTCCCCCGGCACGCTATGCAACACCAGGGTGCCCCCCATCATTTCGCACAACGTCCGGCTGATGACCAACCCCAACCCGGAACCGCTGCGAGCCGACTGCGGGTGCTGGCCGGCCTGGGCAAAGGGGCTGAACAGGCGGCGCTGATCCTCGGGGGAAATACCGCAACCGGTGTCCTCCACCCGCAGGCAAAGACCCAGGCGTTCGTGCCCAGGGACCGGCTCGCCGCGCACACTCAGGCGCACTTCACCCTGGTCGGTGAACTTGATGGCGTTGCTCAACAGGTTCGAGACGATCTGCTTGAAACGCAATGGATCAATCAACACGTCGCGGTCGATCCCGGCATCCAGCACCCAATGCAAGCGCAGGTGTTTCTGCCAGGCCAGGCCCTCGAAAATCCGCGCCACCGACTCGATCAACGTGTGCAGATTGGCCCGCTGCGGCACCAGCGACAACTTGCCCGACTCGATGCGGGCGATGTCGAGGATGTCGCCGATCAGATCCAGCATGCCATGGGCCGCACCCGACGCGACTTCGATGGCGAATCGGTCGACGATGCCTTGGTCGGCTTTTTTCAGGGCCAGCTCCAGCAGGCCGATCACCGCATTCATCGGCGTGCGGATCTCATGGCTCATGGTCGCCACGAAGGTGGTCTTGGCCCGATTGGCCTCGTCGGCGCTTTCCTTGGCCACGCGCAGCTGTTCCAACAGCCGTCGCAGATAGATGCCCCAGCCCAAGGCCACCAGCAACAGCAGCGCAGCAACGGCGAACCCCTGGAGAATCGTGGTGCGGTTGCGCAGCCAGTAACTGTCGTCGATCACCACTTCACTGCGCCAGCGGTTGGTCAGCTCGTCCATTTCTTCCGGGGAAATACTCAACAGCGCCTTGTCCAGGATCGAGTAAAGCTCCAATGCGCCCCGGTTCGTCGCCAGGGCGATGTGCGCGGGCAAGGTGCCCACGGTGCTGGTGACTTGCAGCGTGTCGCGGTACTGGCGGGAAATCATGTAGCGGGCGCTGATCAGCGGGTTGATCGCAGCATCTGCCGTGCCGGCGGCGACCATGGCCATGGCGTCGGCCGCATTCTGCGCCGCCACCAACTGCACGCGGGGGAACTGCTCCAGCAGGAACTCGCGCAGCACGTTGCCACGCACCAGCGCCACGCGCTTGCCCGCCATCTGGTCCAAGGTCAGCGCCTTGGCCCTGACCGGCACCACCAACACGAACGGGTTCGTCAGGTACGGTCGGGTAAAGCGCAACTCGTCCTCGAGTTCGGCGCTGGGTATGGCGGTTGCCAGGACGTCGGCCTTGCCGCTCTTGATCTGCCCGATCAAATCGTCAACCGAATCGCCCCGCTGCACATCGAATTTCAAACCGGTGCGCAAGCTGATCCGCGCCAGCACATCGGCGCCGATGCCGCGCAAATGGCCTTGCTCGTCGAAGAACGTCAGCGGCAGGAAGTTTTCATTGGCGGCGACTTTGATGCGGGGGTGGGCGTCCAGCCAACGCTGTTCGTTGACGCTGAAATGCAGCGCCTGCAGACCGGGCATGCTCGCCCCGCCGGCGCTCCAACGCCGCAGGATGATCATGCGTTCGCTGGCGGGAATGGCGTGCAGCGCGGCATTGACGATGCGCAACACGCGCTCGTTGCCGCGACTGACCGCAAAGGCGAACGGCTGCACTTCCATACGCGAGAAATCGGCCAGTTGCACATTGTTCAGGTAATTCTTGCTGATCAGGTAGTTGGAACTGATCGAATCCCCCAGGTAGACGTCGGCCTGACCAAACGCCACGGCGCCGATGGCACTCAAGGTCGAGGGGAACAGCTGCAACGAAGCCTCGGGATAAAACCCCTTGACCGTCTCCGGCGGTAAATAGTGATACAGCATGGCCACCCGCTTGCCCGCCAGGTCCGGGGGCAAGTCCTGGCTGTCGTCGATGCGGGCCACGAGGGTCGGCAGGTCATCGGCATAGGCCTGGGACATCGCCAGGTCCGGATCGGCGGCTTCGAAGCCGTTGGCGGTGCCGAGCAGGTCGATCTCACCGCCGCGCAGGGCCTGGAGCGCTTCGGCGTGGGACGGATAGCGCTGGACCTGCACCGTGACGTGCAAGAGTTGCCCCAGCAATTGCGCATAGTCGGCAGTCAGGCCTTCATAGTCGCGACCATTGCCGGTGATGCTGAAAGGCGCATAGTCCGGCGCCGAGGCCCCCAGCCGCAACGTGCCCTTCTGGCGCAGCCAGGCCCAGTCGGCAGCGTCCAGGGACACCGCATAATCCTCCACATTGGAGCGCCCGAGCACCTGCAACGACTCAGGAGTCGCGCCTACCGGTAGCGCCAAGCTCAATGAGCCCAGCAACAGCGCCACCAGGCCTGTGCGTAAAAGCAGCATCATCTGGTCAGGGTGTTTCGCTTGGCGTGGTCGGCCCGGCGCACCACCGACCTCAGTCAGGGTGACCGGTTGGGGGTTCAGACTGCCAATACGAGGGAACAGCGAACCGTCGATGCGCCTGTCCAACAGACGCATGACATGAGTGTAGGAAGTTTCTGAAGAATTTCCTGCGAGTGACCAGAGAGCGGACCTATGGCCTGTGGGAGCGAGCTGGCTCGCGAAGGCGTAGTGTCAGCCACTTCAGTATTGGCTGAACTGACGCCATCGCGAGCAAGCTCGCTCCCACAGGGGGTGACTCGCTCCTACAGGGCCTATACAGCGGCCAACAGCATGTCGCGTACTGGACGAGCCTGTCCGCGATTGTTCCCATGCTCATACAGCGAGCCGGCAATCTCATCGGCACGCACCGGCAGGATCGACAGCAACGTATCGCTCAGGCCATGGCTGGCCTGGCAGAAGCCCTGCATGTAGATCGCCGCCTTGCAGCGCTCGTCGGTAATCAGCTTGTAATTGCGATCCACCTCGAAATCCCCCAGGTACTGCGCCAGCGGCTCCAGCAGGGTGCGGTGCATCTGCCGCTCGTAACCGGTGGCCAGCACCACGGCGTCATAACGGCGTACCGTCAGCTCGCCGGTGGCGTTGTTGCGCACCGCCAGTTCCACGCCGGCGGCGGTGGCCGTGGCCTTCTCCACCGTGGTGAGGGTGCGGAATGCATGACGGGCGATGCCAGAAACTTTCTGGCGATAGAAAATCCCGTAGATACGCTCGATCAGGTCGATGTCCACCACCGAATAGTTGGTGTTGTGGTACTCGTTGACCAGGCGCTCGCGCTCGCTGTGGGGTTGCTGGAACACCAGGTCGGTGAACTCCGGCGAGAACACTTCGTTGACGAATGGGCTGTCGTCCGCCGGCTTGAGAGCCGAGCCGCGCAGGATCATGTCGACCTGTACCGAAGGAAAGCTGTCGTTGAGGTCGATGAAGGCCTCGGCCGCGCTCTGCCCACCGCCGATGATGGCGATCTTCATCGGCTGGCCCTTCACGCACGGCTGACCCGCCATGCGCTCCAGGTACTGGGAATGGTGGAACACCCGCGCGTCATCCTTGAACGCCTTGAACGCGTCGGGAATGCGTGCGGTACCGCCGGCGCTGACCACCAGCGAGCGGGTGGTGCGGACCAGCTCTTCGCCCTGGCCGTCGCGGGAAATCACCCGCAGCGCCTCGACCTGCTGGTTGTGCAGCACCGGTTCGATGCGCAGCACTTCCTCGCCATAGCGGCTCTGTGCGCTGAAGTGTCCGGCCACCCAGCGCAGGTAATCATTGAACTCCATGCGGCACGGGTAGAAGGTGCCGAGGTTGATGAAGTCCACCAGGCGGCCATGGTGCTTGAGGTAATTGACGAACGAATACGGGCTGGTGGGGTTGCGCAGGGTCACCAGGTCCTTGAGGAAGGAAATCTGCAACTCGCTCTGGGTCACCAGGGTGTTGCCGTGCCAGCGGTAGTCGGCCTGCTTGTCGAGGAACAGCACGTCCAGTTCACCCTGGACCGGCCCCCGTTCCTGCAGCGCGATGGCCAGCGCCAGGTTCGAAGGGCCGAAGCCAATGCCGATCAAGTCGTGAACGATGGGCGATGCAATTGCCTGTGTCATGTCCAGTGTCCTCTGGAAAAGCCCCTCAACAGGGCACGAAAAGCCTGGGGAACCTGACCGGCACTGAAGGCGCCGGCAAGTCGTCTGTTGAGAGGAACGAGGACAGTGAAAAAAAATTTACCGCCGGGTGACCGGCGACGCTCGAATCAGGGCGCGTCCCACTGACGCACGCGAACGCGGCAGTGCTTCATGGCGTTGACGATGTGCTTTTCCACCAATGCCCGGGAAATGCCCAGGCGCTCGGCGATTTGCGGGTGGGACAGGCCTTCGAGCTTGCGCAGCAGGAAACTCTCGCGGCACAGCGGCGACAGCTCGGCCAGGGCGCGCTGCAGCATGTCCAGGCGCTGGCCATGGTCGAGACTGGTGTGGGGCGATGGCGTGAAGAAGCGCTCTTCGTTGTCCAGCACATCCAGGGATTCGACCTGGCGCAGGACGTTGCGTCGATGCCCGTCGATCACCAGGTTCAGCGCCGTGCGGTAGAGGAACGCCCGAGGCTGTTCGATGGGCGTGTCGCTGGCACGCTCCAGCACCCGCACATAGGCGTCATGCACCACATCCTCGGCCGCCTGGCGGTTGCCTAGCCTGGCGTTCAGGAAACACACCAGCTCGCGATAGTAGTTTTCCAACATGACTCCCGTGCGCAATGGCCGCGCCAGCTATCCCAATGCCACCCGGCATGCCTGAAAAGGGCATGGCACGATAATGGCAGCTTCGATCGCGTAATTTATAGTAATTCTCATATAGATTTAAAGCGTTGGTTTGTATCGGGGTTGATTCGTTCAGTTGACGAGGTGTCGGCCTCTGGCTTTTGTGGCGAGGGAGCTTGCTCCCGCTGGGCCTGTAGGAGCTGACGAGCGGAGCGAGGCTGCGATCTTTCCCCAGACACTTGAGTCTCAAGCGAAAGATCAAAAGATCGCAGGCTTCGCCAGCGCCTACACAGCCCAGCGCGAGCTTGCTCCCTCGCCACAGGGTTCGGGGTCGCTTCGGCTGATTCGCCAACCTGCTACCAAGTGTTTCAAGCCAGTAAATTCCCGTCCAAAGCGCTCGTTTACCAGAACAGCCCCCCGTCCCTGCCCTTCCTGGGACGGGCCCGATATCACCGGCCGGAACCCTGCATGAAACGTCCCCGCCCTACCCGACGCGCCTGGCTTCTCACCTTCGCCCTGCTTCCGGCCGTGGCCTTCGCCGCGTGGCAAGCGGTCGTGCCCAGTCGTGCGCCCCTGGTCACCGCGCCCGTTACCCGTGGCGATATCGAAAACAGCGTCACCGCCCTGGGCACTCTGCAACCGCGGCGTTATGTCGACGTCGGCGCCCAGGCGTCCGGGCAGATCCAGAAGATTCACGTGGAGGCCGGCGACGAGGTGCGCGAAGGCCAACTGCTGGTGGAAATCGACCCGTCCACGCAAAAGGCCAGGCTCGACGCCGGGCGTTTTTCGATCGAGAACCTCAAGGCCCAGCTTCAGGAGCAGCGTGCCCAGCACGACCTGGCGCAGCAGAAATTCCGCCGCCAGCAGCAACTCAAGGCCGGCGGCGCCACCCGCGAGGAAGACGTGCAGACCGCCCAGGCCGAAGTGCGGGCGACCCAGGCGCGCATCGACATGTTCCAGGCCCAGATCCGCCAGGCCCAGGCCAGCCTGCGCAGCGACGAGGCCGAGCTGGGCTACACGCGCATCTATGCGCCGATGAGCGGCACCGTGGTCGCCGTCGGTGCCCGGGAAGGCCAGACCCTCAACGCCCAGCAGCAAACCCCGCTGATCCTGCGCATCGCCCGGCTGTCGCCGATGACGGTCTGGGCCGAAGTCTCGGAAGCCGACATCGGCCACGTCAAGCCGGGCATGACCGCCTACTTCACCACCCTGGCCGGCGGCAGCCGTCGCTGGAGCAGCACCGTTCGCCAGATCCTCCCGGTGCCGCCGCGCCCACTGGAGGCCAGCCAGGGCGGCAGCCCCACCGGTGGCCGCAGCGGCAGTGAGCGGGTGGTGCTCTACACCGTGTTGCTGGACGTCGACAACGCCGACCGCGCGCTGATGACCGACATGACCGCCCAGGTGTTTTTCGTCGCCGCCCAAGCCAAGGACGTGCTGACCGTGCCCATCGCCGCCCTGCAGGACGCCGGCCAGGTGCGGGTGCTGGCCGACAATGGCGACGTCCAGCCGCGCACCGTTCGCACCGGCGTCAGCGATCGGCTGCGCACGCAGATTGTCGACGGCCTGCGCGAAGGCGACCGGGTGCTGATCGGCCCGGCCAGCGGCAGCGGAGGCTGAATGAACACGCCCCTGATCGAACTGCGGGACATTCGCAAGGCCTACGGCGGTGGCGACAGCCCTCGGGTGGAGGTGCTGCGCGGCATTGATTTGTCCATTCACGCCGGGGAGTTCCTGGCGATTGTCGGGGCGTCCGGCTCCGGTAAATCCACCCTGATGAACATCCTCGGCTGCCTGGACCGCCCCACCAGCGGTGAGTACCGTTTCGCCGGCGAAGACGTCGCCGGCCTGGGCAGTGACGAGCTGGCCTGGCTGCGGCGCGAAGCGTTTGGCTTCGTGTTCCAGGGCTATCACCTGATTCCTTCCGGCACCGCCCAGGAAAACGTCGAGATGCCGGCCATCTATGCCGGCACCTCCGCCGCCGAGCGCCACGCCCGGGCCAGCGCACTGCTCGACCGCCTGGGCCTGGCCAGCCGCACCGGCAACCGCCCCCATCAACTCTCCGGTGGCCAGCAGCAGCGGGTGTCGATTGCCCGGGCCTTGATGAACGGCGGCCACATCATCCTCGCCGACGAACCCACCGGCGCCCTCGACAGCCAGAGCGGCATCGAGGTCATGGCGTTGCTCGACGAACTGGCGAGCCAGGGCCACGTGGTGATCCTGATCACCCACGACCGCGAAGTGGCGGCCCGGGCCAAGCGCATCATCGAGATCCGCGATGGGCTGATCATCAGTGACAGCGCCCCCTCTTCGCCACACGAAGTGCACGCCAACCCCAAGGCCCTGCAAGCCGTGGACCTGCGCCAGCGCCTGAGCGCCGGCAGCGAACACAACGGCGCCTGGAAAGGTGAGCTGGTGGACGCGGTACAGGCGGCATGGCGGGTGATGTGGATCAATCGCTTTCGCACCGCCCTGACCCTGCTCGGCATTGTCATCGGCGTGGCCTCGGTGGTGGTGATGCTGGCCGTGGGCGAAGGCAGCAAGCGCCAGGTCATGGCCCAGATGGGCGCGTTCGGCTCGAACATCATCTACCTCAACGGCAGCGCGCCCACACCCCGAGCCGCCAAGGGCATCATCAGCGAATACGACCTGGCCGCCCTCGCCGACCTGCCCGAAGTGCAGCGCATCATGCCGGTCAACGGCGCCGAAGCCAGCGTGCGTTTCGGCAACCTAGACCACACCAGCTACGTTGGCGGCAACGACACGAATTTCCCGGCCATCTTCAATTGGCCGGTGGCCGAGGGCAGTTACTTCAGCGACGCCGATGAACGGGGCGCGGCGGCTGTGGCGGTGATCGGCCACAAGGTCCGGCAGAAACTGCTCAAGGACGTCGCCGACCCCATCGGCCGCTACATCCTGATCGAGAACATGCCGTTCCAGGTGGTCGGCGTACTGGCGGAAAAAGGCGCCAGCTCCGGGGATTCGGACGCCGACAATCGCATCGCCGTGCCCTACTCCGCCGCCAGCGTGCGGTTGTTCGGCACGCGCCATCCTGAATACGTGGTGATCGCCGCCCGGGACGCGGGCAAGGTCAAGGAGGCCGAACAGGCGGTCTCCCGCACCTTGTTGCGCCTGCACGACGGCAAGCAGGATTTCGAACTGACCAACAACGCCGCGATGATCCAGGCCGAGGCACGCACCCAGGGCACGCTGTCGTTGATGCTCGGGGCCATTGCGGCGATTTCGCTGTTGGTGGGCGGCATCGGCGTGATGAACATCATGCTCATGACCGTACGCGAACGGACTCGCGAGATCGGTATCCGCATGGCCACCGGCGCCCGGCAACGCGACATCCTGCGCCAGTTCCTCACCGAAGCGGTGATGCTCTCGGTGGTCGGCGGGCTCGCCGGTATCGGCCTGGCCCTGCTGGTGGGCGGTGCCTTATTGCTGGGCAAGATCGCCGTGGCCTTCGAATGGCTGGCGGTGTTCGGCGCCTTCGGCTGCGCCCTGGTCACCGGCGTCGTCTTCGGCTTCATGCCCGCCCGCAAGGCCGCCCGCCTCGACCCGGTCGCGGCCCTCACCAGTGAATGAACCCCACCCTATGAAAGCGCACCTGACCCTCCTGGCCGCCAGCCTGTTGCTGGCGGCCTGCGCCACTCCGGCGTCGGCACCGGACAGCGGCATCCAGCCGCCACCGGCCTGGCAGCACCTCGATACGCCCAGCGCCCAAGCGGATAACCAGCAATGGTGGACGCACTTCGGCAGCCCGCCATTGAACCGCTTGATCGAACAGGCGCGCCGGGACAGCCACGACCTGGCCGCCGCCATGGCCCGGGTGCGCCAGGCCCAGGCCAGCGCGGTGATCGCCGGGGCGCCGTTGCTGCCGGCGGTCACGGCCGGGCTCAACGGCAATCGCCAGGAATTGTTGCACGGCAAAGGCTACAGCCAACTGGACGTCGACCGGGACAACCGCACCATCGACTACTACGACGCCAACCTCAGCGCCACCTATGAGCTGGACTTCTGGGGCGGCAAGCGGGCGGCCCGGGACAGTGCGCTGAGCACGCTGTCGGCCAGCCAGTTCGACCGGGCGACCGTGGAGTTGACCCTGCTCAGCGGCGTCGCCAACAGCTACACCCAGGCGTTGTCCCTGCGCGAACAACAGCGCATCGCCGAACAGAACCTGGACAACGCCCAACGCGTACTCGACCTGGTCCAGACCCGCTACGACGCCGGCAGCGCCACGGCCCTGGAACTGTCCCAGCAAAAAAGCCTGGTGGCGGCCCAGCAACGCCGCGTACCCCAAGTGCAGCAACAGGCCCGGGAGGCCGTGATCACCCTGGCGACACTGCTGGGGCAGCCGGTGCAGTCGGTCCGGCTCGACGACGACAGCTTCGACCGCCTGCACTGGCCCGCCATCGACGCCGGCGTGCCCAGCGAACTGCTGCGCCGCCGCCCGGACATCGCCGCCGCCGAAGCGCGCCTCGCTGCCGCCCAGGCCGACATCACCGTGGCCCGCGCCGCCATGCTGCCCACCGCGACCCTCGGCCTGAGCCTCGCCACCGGCGCCGACATCGCCGACCAGTTGCTGCGCAACAACGTCTACAACCTCACCGCCGGCCTGGCCGCGCCGATCTTCAACAACGGCCGCCTGAGTGCCGAACGGGACAAAGCCACCGCCCGCCAGGAAGAACTGCTGGAGCTCTATCGCGCCGCCATCATCAACGGCTTCGCCGACGTCGAGAAAGCCCTGAACGGCATCCACGGCCTGGACCAGCAACGGCAATGGCAAAGCGAAGAACTGCACCAGGCCCAGACCGCCTTCGACATCGCCCAGCGCCGCTACCAGGCCGGCGCCGAAGACCTGCTCACCGTGCTGGAAACCCAACGCACGCTGTACGCCGCCCAGGACATGAACGTGCAGTTAAGGCTGGCGCGGGTACAGGCGAGCGTGGCGTTGTACAAGGCATTGGGTGGGGGTTGGCGGGTGATGTAGGCCTCGAACACACCTTCAAGCCAAGTGACAGATGAAGGAGAGGGAAACTTATCCCCTGTGGGAGCAAGGCTTGCCCTGGGGATCCAGCAGATGGTCGAGCTGAGTGATACCTGTGGCGAGGGAGCTTGCTCCCGCTGGGCTGCGCAGCAGCCCCAATGGCCGGCACCTCGGTGGGACAGAGGTTTTGAGGGGCTGGTTTGGGGGCCGCTTCGCAGCCCAGCGGGAGCAAGCTCCCTCGCCACAGGTAATTCCCGTTCCGACAAAGGGTGTTCGGCTTTGGTTCTGTTTATCCAGCCATGTAGGACTCCCGAGCGAGGCTACATCGCCTTGCGCCGTTACCTACAACTGCGCCAGAATCCGCCGGCTTGTGCGCCTGGCTCGTGGCTTTTACTGTTTCCGGGTCGCTGATTTCAGCGATCGGGTTTGGTAGCCCGCGAGTCAACTAGGCGCAAGCGCCACCTCCTACAGACGCTCTCTCGGTGTCTGTTTCATGGTGGCCGTGCGCAGGGCGTCTTCGGGCGCGCCGGGTTCCTAGTGCTCCGGTCTACCAACCCGCGTACGGCCGCCACCCAATCGTTTGGTAGCGATGGTGTCGGCTCCTGAAAATGAATACTAGGAGTTACGCCATGTTCAAGATCACCCCCAATCCCCCCGCAGACGATTCCAAAAAACTCGACGAAGCCGCTGATCGCGCCCTCGCCTTTTACCTCGACCCCAAATCTGAAAAACCCAATCCACCACCGGGTCAGTTGTTCACTGTTGTAGAAGGCGCGGACATGGAATGCCTGCTGGCCAACCTCAGCGAAACCCTCGCTTCGGTCAACGTCATGGCAAGCGAGCACGCCTTTGAACTGGAAGGCTCGCGGCGCCATTTTGCGCTGGGCATACAGCAAATGATCGAGTTGGCAGAACTGCTGGCAAACCGCGCCCTGAACATCGCCGCGCCGCGCTAAACGCACTCAAGCCAAGTGACACCTGTGGCGAGGGAGCTTGCTCCCTCGCCACAACGGCGTTCACTTCAGCTTTTTGGGATGGCGGGATTTACACCGGCTTGCTCTTGAGATTGCGCGCATACCACGGCCGCTGCGGCACGCGGCGGAACAGTTCGGAGAGCTTTTTGTCATCGCTGCCGAAGGTGATGCGCAAGGCCAGTTTCATGGTTTCCGGGTCCATCTCCACCGAGCGCCCAACCTGCAGCCCCGGCGTGGTGCTGCAACCGTGGGTGTCCGGGCCCAGCCAGGGGTCGGCGATTTCGACCCAGCGGCCCGGGGCGAACCAGGGCACACCGTTGACCTCGAGCCGGCTCACTTCCCCCGGATGGAAACGCTCGTGGGCGCGGAACCAGTCTTCGAGGCGGTCGTCGATCCAGCCGTGGAAGGCCCAGAACACCGGGCTCACGTGGGAAGAAAACGGATCGCCGAGAAAGTCATTCTCCGGGGCGTACCAGCGCTGGGCGAAGTCCGCCGGGTCGCGGGCGAACGGCACCGGGTGGCCGTTGGATGGGTCGCGCGGCACCGAGGCCCAGCGCATGTGCAGCCAATCGTGCAGGCCCAGTTCCACTTCCGAACCAAACTGGCCCAGGGTCAGTTTCGACAGGTAGCGCGGGTCGCGGTAGCGCGATTCCCAGACCTGGAAATTGCTGTGGTAGGTCTCGGCGGTCTTGATGTCGCTGACCCACTGGGCGTACTGCTCGTCGCCATCGGCCAGCCAGGTCGGCGGCAAGGACGTGCCATCGTGGTTATCGAGGTAGCGGGCGAACCCCAGGCGATCGCGCTCCAGCTCCGGTTGCGGCAAGGGAAAGCGCGGCCACGACGGCAGTGCCTGGAACGATCGGGCGGTGCCGAGCATGTGCCGGTGCATGAAAAAGAAGTCCACGCCCGAGCCATTGCGATCCTTGCGCGGCCCGCGGGCATCACGCTCCTGGTCCCGTGGGCCGGGCTGCCAGCCGATGCCGCGCAGGGCGTTGCGCTTGTCTTCGTCCAGGGTGTGCCATTTGTCCCGCGACGCATGCCAGAGCTGGTGGAACAGCCGATGCTCGGGCGACACCAGCCAGGCCAGCAGCGCCGGGCTCAGCGGCGTGCGCTCCCGCGCCTCGGGGAAGCGCTGCTTGACGGCGATGAAGTGATTGTCCTGTTCAGGCAACGCCAAGGGACGGTCCAGGCGCAACACCCGACCGCTGAGAGTGGCGCTGCCGGCATTGCCGAAACCGGCCCAGACTTCGTCCAGGGTCATGATGAGTTCATAGTCCGGCGCGTCGTGCCGAGCCCCCGTCAACCGCCAGCTCAGTTGTTTCGGGTCGGTTCCGGCCAGGTCGCCCAACACCCGATAACGGGGCTCATCGGCACCGCGTAAACGTTCGGCGCTGTCGAGGTAACCCACCAGGCCACGGCCCCTCTGGCCGATATCGAGGAAGATCTGCAGATCGTCCTGCGGCAAGCCTTCGAGACCGGCGTCGCGGCCGGTGAAACGGATCGTCCAGATGCCCCGCAACGTATCGGCCCGGCGCTGGCCCGCCACGTCCGCCACGTCGAACGAGGCCTCGCCGGGGGTAATGGTCGGGTCCGGCCGGGTCAGTTCGCGATGCCCGTAATACACCGCAGGCACGGCGGCACCGGTCAGCGCCAGGCCTGCCATGAACCATCGTCGAGAAATCGTCATTGCCTTACCTGTGTCCAGCCCTGGAGCGGGCTTTATCCAAGCTAGAACGATGGGTGGGCTGACAAATTTATAGGGAGACTGTGAGGGCCTCATCGCGAGCAAGCTCGCTCCCACAGGTGAACGCATTCCAAATTGTGGGAGCGAGCTTGCTCGCGATGGCGGCCCCGAGAGCACCTAAATTTCCCGCCCGATCACTCGTTCCTCCCAGATAGCAAAGGCCCCGCGCCTGTCCTTCCAAGGCGAACCTGACTGAGATCGGCAATGACAACACCTCGTTCGAAAAAGGCTCTTTTCATCGGCCTGCCCCTGGCCCTGGCGTTGGCCGTCGGTGCGGGCGTCGCGGCCTGGGACCATTGGTGGCGGGACAACCCCGGCTACCCGGTCAAAGTGATGAAAGAGGCCAGGGAACTGCACGAACGCCTGCTGTCCTTCGACAGCCACATCACCGTGCCGCTGGATTTCGGCACCGCCGGCAATGAAGCCGACAAGGACGGCAGCGGCCAGTTCGACCTGGTCAAAGCCAACCGCGGCCATCTGTCCGGCGCGGCCCTGACGGTGTTCGGCTGGCCGGAGTTGTGGAACGGGCCCAACGCGCCGCACAAGCCCACCGCCGGTTTTGTCGAGGAAGCGCGCAACCAGCAGGAAGTGCGCTACAAGATCATCACCGGCCTGGTCCGGGACTTTCCCAATCAGGTCGCCATCGCCTACACCCCGGATGATTTCCGCCGCCTGCACGGCGAAGGCAAATTCGCGATTTTCATCAGCATGCTCAACGCCTACCCCCTGGGCCATGACCTGAGCTTGCTGGACCTGTGGACGGCGCGGGGCATGCGCATGTTCGGCTTCAGCTACATCGGCAACAACGACTGGGCTGACTCCTCCCGCCCGCTGCCGTTCTTCAATGACTCGCCCGATGCCCTGGGCGGTCTGTCGGACATCGGCAAGCAAGCGGTGACGCGCCTGAACGACCTGGGCGTGATCATCGACGTGTCGCAGATGTCGACCCTGGCCCTGGAACAAGTCGCGCAATTGAGTCGCACGCCGCTGGTGGCCTCTCATTCGGCACCTCGGGCGATGGTGGATATACCGCGCAACCTCAGCGACAAGGAAATGCAACTGATCAAGGCCAGCGGCGGCGTGGTGCAGATCGTCGGTTTCTCCCAGTACCTGCGCCCGCTGACGCAAAAGACCCAGGACAGACTCAACGCCCTGCGCGAACGCTTCGACCTGCCGCCGCTCCCCAACCTGGCGATGGCGCTGATGCCCGGCGACCCGATCATCGCCGCCTGGCCGGAACAGAAGTTCGGCGAATACGCCGGCCAGCTCTACGGCATCCTCGAAGAAGAACCCAAGGCCAGCCTCAAGGACCTGGGGGACGCCATCGACTACACCGTGCGCAAGATCGGCATCGACCACGTCGGCATCAGCTCGGACTTCAACGAAGGCGGCGGCGTGAAAGGCTGGGAGAACGTCGGCGACATCCGCAACGTCACCGCCGAGCTGCTGACCCGCGGCTACTCGGAAGCCGACATCGCCAAACTGTGGGGCGGCAATTTCCTGCGGGTCTGGGATCAGGTGCAGAAAGCCGCCCGCCCCGCCATCGCCTCGACCCAGAAGGCGGCCCAACCATGAATGAACGTCGCACCTTCCTGAAGCAGGCCGGGATCCTCGCCGCCGGCCTGCCCCTGGCCGCCAGCCTGCCCGCCACGGCCAGCACCGATCGACTGGCACCGCTGCCCAAGAACAAATGGGCGCAACTGCGCTCGCTGTTCAACCAGGACCCGGACTACCTGCACTTCTCCAACTTCCTGGTCACCACCCACCCGCGCCCGGTGCGCGAGGCCATCGACCGGCACCGCGCCGCCCTGGATAAAAACCCGGGGCTATTGATGGACTGGGACCTGGGCGTCACCGAAGAGCGAGAGGAAAACGTTCGCACCTGGGCCGGCCGCTACCTGCAAGCTTCGCCCAAGCAAATCGCCCTCACCGGCAGCACCACCGAAGGCCTGTCGATCATCTACGGCGGCGTCCACGTGGCGGCCGACCAGGAAATCCTCACCACCGCCCACGAACACTACGCCACCCACACCATTCTCGACCTGCGCACCCAACGCAGCGGCACCCGGGTGCGCAAGATCAAGCTGTTCGACAACGCCCACGACGCCAGCCATGAACAGATCCTCACGGCCATCGACCGCAACATCCGCCCCGAAACCCGGGTGCTGGGCATGACCTGGGTGCACTCGGGCAGCGGCGTGAAGCTGCCGATCGGCAAGATCGGTGCCCTGGTGGACAAGCACAACCAAGGCCGCAGCGATGAACAACGGATCATCTATGTGGTGGACGGCGTGCACGGTTTCGGCGTCGAAGACCTCAGCTTCCCCGCCATGAATTGCGACTTTTTCATTGCCGGCACCCACAAGTGGATGTTCGGCCCACGGGGCACCGGCTTGGTGTGCAGCCGCAGCGAAGAACTCAAGTACGTCACGCCGATCATTCCGACCTTTTCCGAAGCCACGGCGTTTTCCACCGTCATGACCCCGGGGGGCTATCACGCCTTCGAGCATCGCTGGGCCGCCGACGAAGCGTTCAAGCTGCACCTGCAACTGGGCAAGGCCGAAGTGCAGGCGCGGATCCACGCCCTCAATAGCTACCTGAAAAAACAGCTGGTGGCACAGCCGCAGATCGAGCTGATCACCCCCATGAGCCCGGAGCTGTCCGCCGGCTTCACCTTCTTCCGGGTCAAGGGCCGCGACAGCGACGAGGTCGCCGCTTACTTGATGAAGAACCGCGTGATCGCCGACGCCGTGCACCGCGATG
This sequence comes from Pseudomonas sp. Van50, assembly GCF_055390755.1. Lineage (NCBI taxonomy): Bacteria > Pseudomonadati > Pseudomonadota > Gammaproteobacteria > Pseudomonadales > Pseudomonadaceae > Pseudomonas > Pseudomonas sp. Van50. The sequence continues at coordinate 4,976,818 of NZ_AP024343.1, forward strand.
CGGGACCGGTGGTGCGCACCGCGCCGGGGCTGCTCAACACCGAAGCCGAGATCGATCGCTTCATGGGGTTGCTGGGCAAAACGCTCTGAGCCGAACCTTTTTGACCTTATCGAGAGAGATGGATGAACAGTTTTTCGCTGAAGCTACTCCCGGCACTGGCCCTCGCCGCCCTGTTGCCCTCCGGCGCCCAGGCGTCGCAACCGGGCCAGGTCTTTCGCGACTGCAAGGATTGCCCGGAAATGGTCGTGCTGCCCACCGGCACCTTCCAGATGGGCACCCCGGACGACGAAGTGGGACGCGAGCCCGACGAAGGCCCGCTGCACCCGGTGACGTTTGCCAAGCCCCTGGCGATCAGTCGCTTCCAGGTGCTCAAGGGCGAATGGTTCGCCTACCTGCGCGACACCGGCTACACCATGCCCGACGGCGATGAACGTCCCGGTCGAGCGTGCAAGGCCGGCATCCCGGACTACCAGGGCAGCGACCCGCGCAAGCAATACACCGACCGACACCCGGCGGTGTGCATGGACTTCGACGAGGCCAATGCCTATGTGGCGTGGCTGTCGAAAAAAACCGGCAAACAATACCGGCTGGTCAGCGAGTCCCTGCGCGAATACGCGGCACGCGGCGGCAGCACCGGGCCGTTCCCCTTCCCGTTCGATGCAGGCAAGGAGTACAGCATCGCCCAGCACGCCAACACCTACGGCGCGGCCGACGGCTACAACTTCACCGCCCCGGCCGGCAGCTTCGCGCCCAACGCCTTCGGCGTGTACGACATGCACGGCAACATCTACGAATGGACCGCCGATTGCTACAACGAAAACTATGTGGGCGCCCCGAGCGACGGCAGCGCCTGGCTGACTGGCAAGTGCGAATTCAAACGCATCCGCGGCAACGACTGGGGCGAGGCGCCGGTGTTCTCCCGCTCTGGCAACCGCAACGCGTTGGTGCCGGGCAATCGGGGGACTGGATCGGTTTTCGGGTGGCGCGGGATATGTAGGCGCCTCTGTGGGAGCAAAGCTTGCTCGCGATGCAGACACCTGGATTTCACAGAAAACCGTATTGCCTTCATCGCGGGCAAGCCTTGCTCCCACAGGATAAATTCCCTTCTCCTCCAATCGTTCTAAAGATGGGCACAACCCAATCCAGCGTGCCTGCGTCCGCCAGCCCATGCGGTGAATGCCCCGCGATGGCCTTCGCCCTTTTCATCTAGCAGGGAAACCTCCATGAGCCAACCAAAACGCGGGGTGATCAATGAATTGTTCACCCTGCTCAAACCCTTCCGGCTGATTGTCATCGGCGCCATCCTGCTGGGCATGGTCGGTGGCCTGAGCGTGACCGTGCTGCTAGCGACCATCAACAAGGTGCTGCACGCCGACGGCGGGCTGAGCCACACCGTGGTGGGCGTGTTCGCCGGGTTGTGCCTGCTGGCCCTGGTCAGTTCCATCTGTTCCGACATCGGCACCAACTACGTCGGCCAGAAGATCATCGCCAAGCTGCGCAAGGAGCTGGGGGAAAAAGTCCTGTCGGCGCCCATCCAGCAGATCGAACGCTACCGCAGCCATCGCCTGATCCCGGTGCTGACCCACGACGTCGACACCATCAGCGATTTCGCCTTCGCCTTCGCCCCCCTGGCCATCTCCCTGACCGTTACCCTCGGCTGCATGGGTTACCTGGCCATGCTGTCGTGGCCGATGTTCCTGATGATGGTCGTGGCGATTGTCATCGGCACCGTGGTCCAGTACATCGCCCGCGGTCGTGGGATCAAGGGCTTCATGGAGGCTCGCGATTCCGAGGACGAATTGCAGAAGCACTACAACGCCATCGCCGAAGGCGCCAAGGAACTGCGTATCCATCGCCCCCGGCGGCAACGCATGTTCGTCTCGGGCATCGAACACACCGCCGACAAGATCTGCGACACGCAGATCCGCTCGGTGAACATTTTCGTGATCGCCAAGACCTTCGGCTCGATGCTGTTCTTCGTGGTGATCGGCCTGGCCCTGGCCCTGCAATCGCTGTGGCCGAGCGCCGACAAGGCAGTGATGAGTGGTTTCGTGCTGGTGTTGCTGTACATGAAAGGCCCGCTGGAACACCTGATCGGCACCCTGCCGATCGTCAGCCGCGCGCAGATCGCCTTCCGCCGCATCGCCGAATTGTCGGAGCAGTTTTCATCCCCTGAACCGCACCTGTTGCTCAACGACCAGGGCCAGCCGAAAACCCCGGTGCAGACCCTGGAGCTGAGCAATGTGGCCTACAGCTTCCCGGCGGTGGAAGGCGCCACGCCGTTCCGCCTGGGACCGGTGAACCTGAAGATCGAACAGGGCGACATCGTGTTCATCGTGGGTGAAAACGGCTGTGGCAAAACCACGCTGATCAAGCTGCTGCTGGGCCTGTACGCACCGCAGCAAGGAGAAATCCGCCTCAACGACCACGTCGTGACAGCCGTGACCCGCGACGATTATCGCCAGTTGTTCACGACGATTTTTGCCGATTACTACCTGTTCGACGACATCGTCCAAGGCGACACCCATATCCCGGACGACGCCAATAAATACCTGCAACGCCTGGAGATCGCCCACAAGGTCAGCGTGCGCGACGGCGCCTTCACCACCACCGACCTGTCCACCGGCCAACGCAAGCGCCTGGCACTGGTCAATGCGTGGCTGGAAGAACGCCCGGTGCTGGTGTTCGACGAATGGGCCGCCGACCAGGACCCGACCTTCCGGCGGATTTTCTACACCGAGCTGCTGCCGGACCTCAAGCGCCTGGGCAAGACCATCATCGTGATTTCCCACGACGACCGTTACTTCGACGTGGCCGACCAATTGGTGCGCATGGAAGCCGGCCGGGTGGTCACCGAACTGCAATCCGCGTAAATAATCACGATTCTCATTCTGGTTTTTTCTGGGTCGTGCGTCCTAATTAAGAATTGATGACAACTACACCCCTATTAAAACTAAAACCTGCAAGAGTGAAACACATGCCAGCAACTCCGGGGATTCCACGTTTTACCAAGGCACTGATCATGCGCCGCCTGCTGCAACCAGGCTTCAGCGCCAGCGCATTCAGCCTGGCCTTGGCCATGCCGTTCAGCGCACAGGTCCAGGCACAGGAAGTCGATCTCAACATTCCGGCGCAGTCGCTGGCGAGCGCCCTGCAGGCATTGAGCAATCAATCGAACATGCAAGTGCTCTACAGTGCCGATGATGTCCAGGGCCTGCGCAGCCAACCGGTCAGCGGCCGGTTGTCGCCGGCTCAGGCGTTGTCGCAGATGCTGGTGGGGACCGGCGTCATGTTCACCATCCAGGGCAACACGGTCAGCGTGCGCGCCAGGACGGCGGGGAATTCGCTGGAACTGGGCGCCACGACCATCACCGGTAAATCCGCGGAAACCGCCTACGGCCCGGTGGACGGCTACGTCGCCACCCGCAGCGCCACCGGCACCAAGACCGACACGCCGATCCTGGAGATCCCGCAGACCATCAACGTGGTCACCGCCGAGCAGGTCGCCACCCAGGGCGCACGCAACCTGACCCAGGCCTTGCGCTACACGCCGGGCCTGAACACCGGCGGCTTCACCGACCGCAACGCCATCGCCGACGAAATCACCAGCCGGGGTTTCTCGCCCACGCCGCTGTACCTCGACGGGGCCTACCTGCCCTATGCCGGCAGCCTCGGCGGCGCGCCACAAATCGACCCGTACACCCTGGAGCGCATCGAAGTGCTCAAGGGCCCTTCGTCGGTGCTGTACGGGCAGAACCAGCCCGGCGGCCTGATCAACATGGTCTCCAAGCGCCCGACCACGGAACAGCGCAGCCAGATCAAGCTGGGCGCGGGCAGCTACAACCGGGTCAACGGCGCGTTCGACACCAGCGGCCCGATCGACGACCAGAAGGAATTCAGCTATCGCGTCATCGGCGTGGCGAAAAAAGGCAACCAACAGGTCGATCACACCCACAGCGAACGCATGCTGCTGGCACCGAGCCTGACCTGGGCGCCCAACGACGACACCTCGCTGACCGTGCTGGCGCAGATCCAGCGCGACGATGGCCTGGAGGACTATCAGGCGCTGCCGCGGATCGGTTCCCTGGAGCGCGGCCCCAACGGCCAGCGGATCGACCGGGACTTCTTCTCCGGCGACACGCGGTGGAACGACTACAAGCGTGACCAGTTCATCCTGGGCTACGACTTCAGCCACAACATCACCGATGACCTGAAATTCCGCTCCACTGCGCGTTACACCGATGTGCGCGACCAGTACCGGGGCTTCTACCTGCGCAGCTTCGTCACCACCGGTGGCGTCACTGACCAGACCCAGGCCAACCGGGTAAAACTTGACTGGCAACAGCACAACACCGCGTACACCGTCGATAACAACGTGGAATACAAATTCAATACCGGCGCCCTGGAACACACCACCCTGGCAGGCGTGGACTATCGGCATTTCAACCGTAAGTACGATGGTTACAACGCCTACAACGTCGCGCCGATCGACCTGTACGGCAATAACAACAACTACGACACCAGCAGCGTAACCCCAACGCTGGACACCCAGTGGGACAACACCGTTCGCCAGACCGGCGTCTACCTGCAGGACCAGATCAAGCTGGACAAGTGGATCCTGACCGTGGGTGGCCGCCAGGACTGGGCCGAAGTGGACAACAAGGACCTGCTGGCGGGCACCGTTTCCTCACTGCGTGACAACAAGTTCACCGGCCGGATTGGCCTGACCTATGTCACCGATTTCGGCCTGGCGCCCTATATCAGCTACTCCGAGTCCTTCCTGCCGACCGTGGGCACAGACGCCGCTGGCGAGTCGTTCAAGCCGACCGAAGGCGAACAATACGAAGTGGGCGTGAAGTACCAGCCGTTCGACAAGACGATGATTACCGCCTCGGTGTTCCAGATCAAACAGAAGAACCTGGTCACCGCCGACCCCGCCGATCCGCAGAACTCGATCCAGTCGGGCCAGGTGCGTTCACGGGGGGTTGAACTGGAAGTCAAATCCACCGTCGACAACATCGACGTCATGGCCGCCGCCACCTACCTCGACTCGTTCTACACCAAGGACAACTACGGCAACGAGGGCAACCGCAGCGAGCAACAGGCACCGTTCTCCGCCACGCTGTGGGTCGACTACCACTTCACCCAGGCCGTCCTCAATGGCCTGACCTTCGGCGCAGGCGCTCGTCACACCGGCCGCAAGCCGGGCGACGCGGCCAACTCGTTCGACGTACCGGCCTTCACCGTGTTCGACACCACCATCAGCTATGACATGGGCAAGGCCACCTCGAGCCTGCGTGGCGTCACCACCAGCCTGAACGTGCAGAACGTCTTCGACCGCGAGTACGTGTCCCACTGCAACTACTCGTTCGGCTGCTACTACGGCCAGGAACGCGTGGCCTCGCTGGACGTGACCTACGACTTCTAAACAACACCCAGAACCGGGCCTGGCCCTAATGCCAGTCAGTTAAGGATCAAACGACTCAAAACCTGTGGGAGCAAAGCTTGCTCACGATGGCGGCGGACCAGTCAATGACATTGTCGACTGGCACACCCCAATCGCGAGCAAGCTTTGCTCCCACGGGTTTGGGGATTAACTGACCGGCATTAGGCCTGGCCCGGTTTTTTTGTGCCTGCCAATCCTGAAACCCTCCCACAGAGGATGTGTGGCATATGCAAATCCTGAGACCACCCCACAAGGGATAGGTGGCATGTGCAAATCCTGAGCCCCCCCAAAACAACTGTGGGAGCGAGCTTGCTCGCGATAGCGGTGGATCAGCAAAATAATCTTGGCTGACACTCCGCTATCGCGAGCAAGCTCGCTCCCACAAGGGATTGTGGTGTTTCAGGCGGTGAGTGCAGTCCGCAGGGCTTGGCTCAATTGCGCGTACACCTCGTCAATCTCCGGCACCACGCTCTGCAAGCGCAGGTAGTCGTGGATCAGGCCGGTGTATTCGATCAGTTCCACGCTCACCCCCTGCGCCTGCAAACGCCGGGCGTAAGCGCGGCCTTCGTCGAGCAGCGGGTCATGGCCGGCCAGGGCGATCAGGGCCGGGGCCAGGCCTGGGCAACCGGGCGCCAGCAACGGCGAGAAGCGCCAGTCCAGGCGATCGGTGGGCTCATTGGCGTAGTGCCGGTAGAACCACTCGAGGGTTTCGCTCTCCAGCAGATACCCTTCGCCGAACAGCTCGGTGGACGGGCTGCTGGTGGACGCATCGGTCACCGGGTAACAGAGCAATTGAAAGCACGGCTGGATCGCCAGGGAGGCTGGTTCCAGGGCCGCTTGCAGCGCAAGCACCGTCGCCAGTGTCGCGCCGACGCTGTCCCCGCCGAACGCCACGCGGCTGATGTCCAGGCCTTCGGCGCGAGCCTGCCGGGCCAGCCAGTCGAGGGCGTCAGCGCCGTCGTTCAGCGGCGTCGGGAAGGTGTGTTCCGGGGCCAGGCGATAGCCCACCGACAACACCGCGCACGGTGTCCGGGCGCAGAATTCGCGGCAGACGCCGTCGTGGGATGCCAGGCTGCCGACCACATAGCCGCCGCCGTGAAAATACACCAGCACCGGCAGCGCCTGGGCCGCAGCCGTGGCGGGACGATACAGACGCAGCGCCAGCGTCGCGCCGTCACGGGCGGTGACGGCGTGAGCGGCGCACTGCACATCCGCCGGAGCGTCCCAGCGCAATTGCCCGGTGGTGCGCTCGAACGCCTCGCGGGCCTGGGCCGGCGTCGACAGGTGAAACGGCCCGGGGCCGTCGGCCTGGCTTTCTTCGGCCAGGTCGAGGAAGGCGTTGAGTTCCGGATGCAAGGACATCGCAGGGGTTCCTTATGTAAAACCATGGGTAAAAGATGAGCCACTCAGACTCATGCAAAACCCTGTGGCGAGGGGGTTTAGCGAAACGCCATACGTCCCGCTGAATTGCGCTCTGTAGGAGCTGCCGAAGGCTGCGATCTTTTGACTCTGCGCTTGGGACTCAAGCGTCTGAGGAAAGATCGCAGCCTCGTTGCACTCGTCAGCTCCTACATCCGGCTCGTCTTTGTATAACGATAAACCCGCCCCGATCCTTAAGCCGCTTGCGCCACGCAGTGCTCGATCAACGCCTCCAGTTCCTCCTGGTAGGCGCGCATCAACCCCTCGACGGTCTCGGCACGGTAGCGGCGGGTGCTGAAGATGCAGCGCAGTGCCAGTCGCCCGTCGTACACCTGCCCCACCACTTCCAGCCAGTTGCCCAGTGCGGCATGAGGGCTGTAGCAGCTGCCGTAGCTTTCCGCCGCCGGCACCAGCAACGCCTTGTCGTCGAAGCTCTGGTCGAACTGCCCCAGGTAGTTGAACGTCACCCGTGCCTGGGGCGCGCGGCCCAGGGTGGCGGCCATCGGCTCGCCGCTCATGTAGCGCAACACGCCATAGCCCAATCCCTTGTTCGGCACGGCGGCCAACTGCCGTTGCACCGCCCGCACCGAGGTGCCGATGTCGGCTTCATGGCTCGGGGTCAGGCGCACCGGGAACATGCTGGTGAACCAGCCCAGGCTGCGGCTCAGGTCGATGTCCTTGACCAGGTCCTCGCGACCATGCCCCTCCAGTTGGATCAGCACCGACGGCTGCTGGCTCCAGCGGCACAAGACCCGGCTCAGCGCCGCCAGCAGCACGTCGTTGATCTGCGTCTGGTAGACCGCCGGCACCTGTTTGAGCAACTGCTGGGTGTGCTGCTCCGACAGGCTCAAATGCGCCACCGATTGGTACTGCACCTGGTTCTTGCCCCGCAGGTTGTCACACGGCAACTCACTGCCCGGCTGGTCGATCTGCTCCAGCCACCAGGCTTTTTCCGGCGCCGGATAGTCCCGCGCATAGGCTTGCAGGCCCTCGGCCCAGGCCCGGTAGCTGCTGGTGCGAATCGGCAGGTTCGGCGTCTGGCCGTCGCTGTAGGCCGCATAAGCCGTCTGCAAATCCTGCAGCAGCAAACGCCACGACACCGTGTCGATGACCAGGTGATGAATCACCATCAGCACACGAATTTCACCGCTGCCCAGGGTCACATGCGCCGTGCGCCACACCGGCCCGTTGTGCACATCAAGGCTGCGTTGCACCTGCTCGGCGTACAACTCCAACTCGGCTTCATCGGCCACGCTGTGCTGCCACAGCAAAGGTTCGTTGGCCCACTGGGCCTGCATCTCCTCCAGCGCCTGGTAATGCTGCAGGTGGCGCCCGCCGACTTCACTGAAGCGCAGGCGCAAGGCATCGTGCTGCTGCATCATGCCGCGCAAGGCCAATTCCAGTGCCGTCAGGTTCAACCCCTGACGGGCCCGCAGCATCAACGCCTGGTTGTAATGATGGGGTTCGCTCATGCGCTGGTCGAACCACCATTGCTGGATCGGAATCAGGTTGAACTGCCCTTCGGCGGCCACCTGGGTCACGTCCTCGACCGTCACGGCAAACGTGTTCGAACGCTGGTCGAAAATCGCCTCGATGGTCTGGCCGCGCATCAGGTCCCGCAGCTTGAGCTCCATCTTCAGCTCCCCATGGTTACGCACCCGCGAGACCACTTGCAGGCTGAGGATCGAGTCACCGCCCAACTCGAAGAAATTGTCGGTAATGCCCACCCGTTCGACTTGCAACACATCAGCCCAGACCTCGGCCAACAGTTGCTCATCGCGGTTACGCCCCGGCACATACTCGGCCCCCTTGAATTCCGGCTCCGGCAAGGCCTGGCGATCGAGCTTGCCGTTCGGCGTGACCGGCAACGCCTCCAGGCAGATGACCTGGGCCGGCACCATGTAATCCGGCAATTGCGCCCGCAGCTCGGCCTTGAGCCGATCGCCGATGGCCACGCCATCGGGGGTGACCACGTAGCCAATCAGTTGCTTGCCCGAGGCACTGTCGCGAGCGATCACCAACGCATCACTGACGTCGTCCAGTTGCCGCAGGCTGGCCTCCACTTCTCCCAGTTCGATGCGGAAACCTCGCACCTTGATCTGGTGGTCGATACGGCCGACGTAATCGAGCACCCCATCGACGCGCTGGCGTACCAGGTCGCCGCTGCGGTACAGGCGATCGCCCGGCTGGCCGAACGGATCCGGCACGAAGCGCTCGGCACTCAGGTCCGGGCGGCGGTGATAACCACGGGCGATGCCCGCGCCACCGATGTACAACTCGCCGGCAATGCCTGGCGGCAACGGGTTGAGGTTGTCGTCCAGTACATACAAGGCGCGCTCCCCCACCGCACGCCCGATCGGCGCGTAGGCGGCTTCGCAACGTTCGCTGGCCGGCACCTTCCACAGCATCGGCGTGACCACGGTTTCAGTCGGGCCGTAGCCGTTGGTGAAGAATTGCGGACGCAACGCCGCCTTCACTTGCTCGAAGGTCTGGTCCGGCACCGCATCGCCGCCGAAGCAGTAGACCCGCACCGGCGGTGGCGCCAGTGAGCTATTGGCAGCGTACTCGGCCAGTTGCTTGAGGTAGGCCGGCGGGAAGCAGGCGATGGTAATGCCGTGGCGGTGCAAGGCGTCGAAGGTCTGCTCCGGCGTCCACAGCGCGCCGTCACGAATCACCAGGGTGCCGCCGCTGAACAGCGTGCTCAGCCAGCGTTCATGGGCGCCGTCGAAGGCGAACGACATGAAATGCAGTTCGCGGGTCTGTTCGTCCATGTCGTACAGCCCGGCGATGGCCTGGCAATGCATGCTCATCGGCCCGTGCGCCACGGCGACGCCTTTGGGTCGACCGGTGGAGCCCGAGGTGTAGATCAGGTAGGCCAGGTTGCCGCCGAGCAAACCGCTGTGGGGCGGCAAATCGCTGTAGCCGCGGCTGTCGAAACCGTCGATGGCCAGGCGCGCCAGACCGTCGAGATCCGGCAGGCGTGCCTGCACCCGGCTGTGGGTCAGCAACAGCGCCATGGCCGAATCTTCGATCATGAACGCCAGGCGCTCGGGTGGATAATCGATGTCCAGCGGCACATACGCCGAACCGCTTTTCATCACCGCCAGCAGCGCCACGACCATGTCCACCGAACGCTCCAGGGCCACACCGACCACCACTTCCGGGCCGGCGCCAAGTTCGATCAAACGGTGGGCCAGGCGGTTGGCCCGGCGCTCCAGTTCGCCATAGTCCAGCGAGTCGTCGCCACACACCAGCGCCGTGGCCTGCGGACGCGACTGGGCATGCCGGCCAATCAGCTCCGGCAACAACTGCGCCTGATAGCAGCCGTTCGGCGCCGCGCTCCATTGTGCGAAGGCCTGCCACTGTTCCAGCGACAAGCGCTGCAGGTTGCCCAGGCACACGTGGGGCGCATCGATCATCGCTTCCAGGGTGTCTTCCAGGGTCCGGCGGATTCGCTCCACCGCTTCGACGCTGAAGGCGTTGCGCAGGAACAGGTACTCGATGGACAGCGTTTCACCCAGGTTGACTGCCAGGTCCATCGGGAAGTTGGTCACGTCATGATTGCGTGACTCGCCGAAGCTCAGGCCGGTGTCCTGCTGGTCGCCCAGGCGTTCGTCGATGGGGTAGTTCTCGAACACGATGATGCTGTCGAACAAGCCCTGCCCGCCCAGGCCCGACCAGCGCTGGATGTCCGCCAGTGGCGCATGGGAATGCTCACGCAGGTCCAGGTTGTAGGCCTGCAACTGTTGCAGCCATTGGTCCAGCGGCTGCTCGGGGTCCAGGGTCTGGATCACCGGCAAGGTGTTGATGAACAGGCCGAGGATGTTGTCGGCGTTGACCAGCCCCGCCGGACGCCCGGCGACGGTGGCGCCGAAGACCACGGTGTTCTGCCCGGTGAAGCGTTGCAGCAACAGCAGCCACGCCCCTTGGATCAAGGTATTGGGTGTGATCTGCAAGGCGCGGCAGGCCTGTTGCAGGCGAGCGGTCTGTGCCACGTCCCAGCGCGAATACAGCGCCTCGTGCCCCGGCAATGCCTCGACATGCCGCGGGAACATCGCCTGGTTAAGGGAAGTCGCCTGTTCCAAGGTGTCGAGGCGGCTGCGCCAGAAACCTTCCAGCGCGCCCTGGTCCTGGCGTTGCAGCCATTCGATGAACTCGCGGTAGCGACCATTGCGGCTGGGCACCTGCCCATGGGCGTAGAACTGCAACACCTCACCGAACAACCGCGAACTGCTCCAGCCGTCCATGAGGATGTGATGGCAGGTCCAGATCATCTGGTAGCGATCGTCTTCCAGGCGCAGCAGCAACACCCGTTGCAAAGGCGCGCGGCTCAGGTCGAAACCGGCCAGGTAGTCGGCGGTCGCCCGGACGCTGATCGCCTGCTCGCTGATGTCCTGTCCACGCCAGTCTTCAATCTGCAACGGCAACTCGACATGGCGATGGACGATTTGCACCGGCGCGTTCAAGCCATCCTGCCAGTGGAAACTGGTGCGCAGGATGTCTTCGCGCTCGATCACCGACGTCCAGGCCCGGGCGAAACGCTCGGTGTCCAGGCCATGCACCGGCAGGCTGATCTGGTTGATGTACAAGCCGGAGCTGTCGTCGGCCAGGGTGTGGAACAGCATGCCGTCCTGCATCGGCGACAGCGGATAGATGTCCTCCACCTGCGCCACGGGCACCGGCAGGCCATTGAGTTGCGCCTGGCTCAGGCGCGCCAGCGGGAAGTCCGAGGGTGTCAGGCCCAAGTGCCCGTCGGTGCAGCAGTGATCGATCAGTTGTTGCAACGCCACGGCGTAGGCATCCGCCAACCGCTGGAGCGTGGCCTCGTCGAAAACATCGCCACTGAACGTCCAGTCGAGGGTCAACTGGCCGTTGAAGATCCGCCCGTCGATGGTCAGCCAGTTGCCCAGCGCCACGTCATCGCCATGCCCGGCGCCACTGCCCTCTTCACTCGGCACGAACAGCGCCTGCTCATCGAAGCTCTGGTCGAACTGCCCCAGGTAGTTGAAGGTGATGCGCGCTGGCGGCAGTTTTGCCAGGCGCTGCTGGACCGCTTCAGCCCCAGGTAACGCAGGACGCCGTAGCCCAGGCCCTTGTTCGGCACCGCCCGCAGTTGTTCCTTGATCCGCTTGATCGACTCGGCCGGGTCGCCGGCCGGCGTCAGCAACACCGGGAACAGGCTGGTGAACCAACCGACGGTGCGGCTCAGGTCGATGCCCTCGAACAGTTCTTCGCGGCCATGGCCTTCGAGCTGCACCAGGCAGGCCGGTTGCCCGGTCCATTGGCAGACCACTTGCGCCAGGGCGCTGAGCAGCAAATCGTTGACCTGGGTGCGATAGGCCGCCGGTGCCTGCTTGAGCAAACGCTGGGTCTGGGTGGCATCCAGGCGCGTGCTCACCGAACGGCCATGGGCCGCGGCCTGGCTGCCCTCGGGGCGGGCCCGTGGCAGCGGCGGCAGGGGCTGGTCCAGTTGCCCGACCCAGTAATCCAGTTCCTTGTTCAGAGTTTCACTGTGGGCGTAGTCCTGCAACTGAGCGGCCCAGGCCTTGAACGCCGTGGACTTGCCCGGCAAGGCCGGCGCCTGGTTCGCCCGCAGTTGGCGGTAGACGTTTTGCAGGTCTTCCAGCAGCACCCGCCACGACACGCCGTCCATGACCAGGTGATGAATCGCCAGGTGCAGGCGCGAACTGCCGTCCTGCACCGCGATCAGGCTGCAGCGCAGCAACGGGCCGTGTTGCAGGTCGAGGCTGCGTTGGGCCTGGTCGGCGATGGCGATGATCTCGGCGGCGTCCTGCGCGGTGCGCTGCCAGATCTCCAGCGGCTGCTTATCCACGGCCTGATGGCTGGCGTGCCAGCGGCCATCGTCGGCCTCGGTGAAGCGCAGGCGCAGGGCATCGTGATGGGCCACCACGTGCTGGAGAGCCTGTTGCAGGTGGGCGATGTCCAAGGGTTCGCGCGGGGTCAGCAGGACCGATTGGTTCCAGTGGTCGCGGTGCGGGATATCACTGGCGAAGAACCAATGCTGCATCGGCACCAGCAGGCTGTCGCCGGTGACCGGGCCTTGGTCGATCACGCCTTCATCGGCCGCCGTGGCGACCCGCGCCAGGGCCTGGATGTTCTGGTGCAGGAACAGGTCCTTGGGGGTCAGGCCGATGCCTTGGGCACGCGCCCGGCTGACCACCTGGATCGAGTTGATCGAGTCGCCGCCCAGGGCGAAGAAGTTGTCGGCGGTGCCCACCCGCTCGACGCCAAGCACCCCTTGCCAGATGTCCACCAGCGCCCGCTCGATGGCGTTGACCGGTGCCGTGAAGGCTTCCTGGCGCTCGGCCAGGTCCGGTGCCGGCAGCGCCTTGCGGTCGAGTTTGCCGTTCGGGCTCAGCGGCATGTGTTCCAGGCGGGTCAGGTGCGTCGGCACCATGTGCTCTGGCAGGTTCAGGCGCAAATGGGCCAGCAGCGCTTCGCGCAACAGCGGCCAGTCGCTGGCCTCACCGGCCTGGGCGACCACGTAGCCGCTCAGCACCTTGCCGCTGCGGCTGTCCTGGGCCACCACCACCGCTTCTCGCACCGCAGCATGTTCAAGCAGGCGCGCTTCGATCTCACCCAATTCGATGCGGAACCCGCGGACCTTCACCTGGTGGTCGATCCGACCGACGTAATCGATCACCCCGTCCGGGCGATAGCGCGCCAGGTCACCGGTGCGGTACAGCCGCTCGCCGGCCACGAACGGGCTGGAGACGAAACGCTCGGCGGTCAGTTCGGGACGGCGGTGATAACCGCGGGCCAGGCCCTGGCCGCTGAGGTACAGCTCGCCGTTGACACCACTCGGCACCGGGTTGAGTTCATCGTCGAGGATGTAGGTCATCAGGTTGGCAATCGGCTCGCCAATCGGCACCGCATCGCGCCCTTCGTCGCGGCAGGTCCAATGGGTCACGTCGATGGCCGCTTCGGTCGGACCGTACAGGTTATACAGCCGGGCATTGGGCAACTTGGCGAACACCTGCTGCTGGGCATCCACCGGCAGGGCTTCGCCGCTGCAGACGATGCGGGTCAGACGGGTGCACCGGCTGACGTTGGCATCCAGCACGAACGCCTGCAGCATCGACGGCACGAAATGCAGGGTGGTGATGCTTTCCCGTTCGATCAGGCTGACCAGCTTCTGCGGATCGCGATGATCGCCCGGTGCCGCGACGACCAGGCGCACGCCGGTCATCAACGGCCAGAAAAACTCCCAGACCGACACGTCGAAACTGAACGGCGTCTTCTGCAAGACACTGTCGCCGGCCTCCAGGCCATAGGCCTGTTGCATCCAGCACAAGCGGTTGGTCAGGGCGCCGTGGCTGTTGCCGGCGCCCTTGGGTTTGCCAGTGGAGCCGGAGGTGTAGATCACATAGGCCAGGTTCTGGGCGACGGCCCGGGCAGGCGGATTGTCGGTGGCCTTGTCCCGCAACCAGTCGTCGTCCCCATCCAGCACCAGTATGTTGAGGCCACCTCCTGTGGGAGCGAGCTTGCTCGCGATGAGGCCCTCACCTTCAACATCACTATTGACTGAACCACCGCTATCGCGAGCAAGCTCGCTCCCACAGGTCAGCAGCAGCTCGATGCCGCTGTCCTCGATCATGTAGGCCAGGCGTTCCGGCGGGTATTCCGGATCCAGCGGCACGTAGGCGCCACCGGCCTTGAGGATCGCCAGCAGCCCGACCACCATTTCCACGCTGCGCTGCACCGAGATGCCCACCAGCACATCCGGGCCGACACCGCGCTCGATCAAGGCGTGAGCCAACTGGTTGGCGCGGGCGTTGAGTTGGGCATAGCTCAGCGACTGCCCTTCGAACACCAGCGCCTCGGCGTGGGGATCACGCTCGACCTGGGCTTCGATCAAATGATGAACCGGGAGATGGTTCGGGTAGTCGGCGTAGGTGCGGTTCCAGTCCTCGACGATCAGGCGCCGCTGCGTCCTGTCCAGCATCGGCAGCTCGGCGATGCGCTGGGTCGGGTTGGCGACGATGGCGCGCAACAGGTTCAGCCAGTGCTCACCCAGGCGGGCGATGGTGCTCGGCTCGAACAGGTCGCTGGCGTAAGTCAGCGCGGCGCTGAGGCCATCGGCGTACTCGAAGGTGTCCAGGGACAGGTCGAACTGGGCGGTGCCCGAGTCCCAGGTCAGTTGCTCCAGGCTCAGGCCCGGCAACGCCGACAGGTCCCGGCGGGCATCGCTGGCATGGTTGAACATCACCTGGAACAGTGGTGTGTGGCTCAGGTTGCGCGCCGGTTCCAGCCGCTCCACCAGTTGTTCGAACGGCAGGTCCTGGTGGGCCTGGGCGCCGAGGGCCCGTTGCTTGACCTGATCGAGCAGCTGGTCGAATCGCAGGTTGCCGTCGATGTCGGCCTTGAGCACCTGGGTGTTGACGAAGAAGCCCAGCAGACGCTCGGTTTCCACCCGGTTACGGTTGGCGATCGGCACACCGACGCGGATGTCGTCCTGGCCGCTGTAGCGGTGCAGCAAGGTCTGGAAGCCGGCCAGCAAGAGCATGAACAGCGTGCTGTTGTGCTGCTGGGCCAGGCCCTTGAGGCTTTCGGCCAGGGCCGGTTCGATGACGATGGGCAGCCGTGCGCCACGATAGCTTTGCTGGGCCGGGCGCGGATGGTCGGTCGGCAGTTCGAGAATCGGTTGCTCGCCACCCAACTGCTCGATCCAGTAGTCGAGTTGCCGCTGCTGCTCCCCCGCCGCCAACCACTGCCGCTGCCAGTGGCCGTAGTCGGCGTACTGGATCGGCAGCGGCGCCAGCGCCACCGGCTGGCCCTGGCTGAAACCTGCGTACAACTGCAGCAGGTCGTCGACCATGATCTGCATCGACCAGGCATCGGACACGATGTGGTGCTGGGTCAGGATCAGCACATGGTCCTCGGCACCCAGTTGCAGCCACTTGACCCGCAACAACGGACCGCGCTGCAAATCGAACAGTTGCCGGGTTTCGGCTTCGATCAAGCCGCGCAAGGTACGTTCATCGACGCTGGCTTCGAGCGATTCGACCGCCAGGGCCAGCGGCGCTGGTTCGTCGATCACTTGCAGAGGACGCTCATTGTCGAGCACGAAGCGGGTACGCAGGCTCTCGTGACGCGCCACCAGTGCATCGAAGCTCTGTTGCAGCGCCGCACGGTCGAGGGCGCCGCGCAAACGCAGGGCCACCGGAATGTGATAGGCGCTGCTGGTGGGTTCCAGTTGCCAGAGGAACCACTGCCGTTGCTGGGCGAACGAGAGCGCCAGCGGCTGGTCGCGAGAAATGCGTGGAATGCCCGGTTCATCGTGGGCCGATGCCGTGCCCATGGCCTCGACAAACGCCCGCAGGCTGTTATGGGCGAACAACAGGCGCAACGGCACCTGGATATTCAGTTGCTGGCGAATCCGCGACATCACCTGGGTGGCGAGCAAGGAATGGCCGCCCAGTTCGAAGAAACTGTCGTCCAGGCCCACCCGCGGCACCTTGAGGATGTCGGCCCAGATCGTCGCCACCGCCTGCTGCACGGGTGTCTGCGGCGCGACATAGGTTTTCTGCCACTGGCTGGCATCGGGCTTGGGCAACTGCTTGCGATCCAGCTTGCCGTTGGGCGTCAGCGGGAAGCGTGGCAACACCACCATGTGCGCCGGCACCATGTAGTCGGGCAGGTTGACCTTGAGCCGGGCCGTGAGGCTGTCGCGCAGGGCGCCCTGGGCGCCGGCATCCAGGTCATTCAGTTCGGCGGTTGGAACGATGTACGCCACCAGCGCCTGGCCGCCCGGCGCCTCCTGGGCCAGCACCGCCGCTTCGCGCACGCTGTCCTGTTCCAGCAGGCGCGCTTCGATTTCGCCCAACTCGATGCGGAACCCGCGAATCTTCACCTGATGGTCGATGCGCCCGAGGTATTCGAGGATGCCGTCGGCCCGCTGGCGCGCCAGGTCACCGGTGCGATACAGGCGCTCGCCGGCGACAAACGGATGGGGTACGAAACGTTCGGCGGTCAGCGCCGGACGCTGGAAATAACCACGGGCCAGACCCTGGCCGCCGATCAGCAATTCACCGGCCACGCCATAGGGCACCGGCATCAGGTCGGCGCCCACAATGTACAGCGCAGTGTTGTCGATAGGCCCGCCCAGCCAGGGTTGCGCGGCCTGGGTTTGCAACGGGTGCAAGGCCGACCAGATGGTGGTTTCCGTCGGGCCGTAGAGGTTCCACACTTCACCGCCGAGGGCGAGCATGCGCACGGCCAGTTCCTGGGGCAGCGCCTCGCCACCGCACAGGCATTTGCAGCCGCGCAAACCCTGGGCGTGCTCGTTGTCCAGCAACATGCGCCAGGTCGACGGCGTGGCCTGCACCACGTTGACCTGCTCGGCCGCGATCAGCGCCAACACCGCGTACGGGTCCTGGGCGACGTGCTGGCCGGTCAGCACGATGCACGCGCCGACCATCAGCGGCACGTAGATTTCCAGGCCGAAAATATCGAACGAGAACGTGGTCAGCGACAACGCCCGGTCCTGGGCCGTCATGCCCGGCGCCTGGGCCATGCTCGCGACGAAGTTGGTCAGCGCGCCGTGGCGCACCATCACACCCTTGGGTTTGCCGGTGGAGCCGGAGGTGTAGATCGCATAGGCCAGGTGCTCCGCATCCAGGCGCGGCGCCGGCGCCTCGCAGGCATAGCCGTCGAGCCAGTCACCCTCCTGGTCCAACACCAATGTGGTGACGCCAACACCAGACACTGTGGGAGCGAGCTTGCTCGCGATGAGGCCCTCACCGCCAACATCAATATTGACTGAACCACCGCTATCGCGAGCAAGCTCGCTCCCACAGGACAGCGGTAGCTGGTCGAGCAGCGAACTTTGGGTCAGCAGCAGCTCGATGCCGCTGTCTTCGATCATGTAGGCCAGGCGGTCCTGGGGGAACGCCGGGTCCAGCGGCAGGTAGGCGCCGCCGGCCTTGAGGATCGCCAGCAGGCCCACCAGCATGTGCGCGCTGCGTTCCACGGCAATGCCCACCAGGACATCGGGGCCCACGCCGAGGCTTTGCAGCTTGCCCGCCAACTGATTGGCCCGGGCATTGAGTTGGCCGTAGCTCCAGCGCTCACCGTCGATCACCAGTGCCGGGGCGTCCGGGGTGCGCGCCGCTTGTCTTTCGAACAGTTGATGAACAAAACCCGCCTCGGGCGCCGGCGTCGGGGTGCGCTGGCCGTTGTCGAGCTGGGCCTGGCGCTCGGCCGCGTCGAGCAACGGCAATTCACCGATGCGCTGCGCCGGGTCGGCCACGATCGCCCGCAACAGGTTCTGCCAATGCCCAGCCATGCGCGCGATTGTCTCGGCGCCAAACAGGTCGGTGGCATAGATCAGCCCTGCCGAAAGCCCTTCACTGTGCTCCACGGTTTCCAGGGTGAGGTCGAATTGCGCCGTATGCGAATCCCAGCGCAGCTCCTCGACTTTCAACGCGCCGACCGGCCCCTCGCCCGCCGGGCCTTGGGTCCGGTGGTTGAACATCACTTGGAACAGCGGGCTGTGGCTCAGGTTGCGCTCAGGCTGCAACGCCTCGACCAGTTGCTCGAACGGCAGTTCCTGGTGAGCCTGGGCGCCCAGGGCTGTCTGTTTCACTTGTTGCAGCAAGGCGCCAAACGAATCCTGGCTCTGGACATCGCTGTCGAGCACCTGGGTGTTGACGAAGAAGCCGATCAGGCGCTCGGTCTCGACCCGGTTGCGGTTGGCCGTCGGCACGCCGACGCGAATATCGTTCTGGCCGCTGTAGCGATGCAGCAGCGCCTGGAACGAGGCCAGCAGGAGCATGAACAGGCTGACGCCTTCGCGCTGGGCCATGTGCTTGAGATCGCCGGCCAGTGCCGCGTCGATGGCCAGTTCCAGCCGCGCGCCGCGATAGCTCATCACCGCCGGACGCGGGAAATCGGTCGGCAGCTCCAGCATCGGCTGCTGGCCGCCCAAACGTGCGGTCCAGTACTCCAACTGACGCTCGCGCTCGCCCGCTTCCATCCAGTGCCGCTGCCAGATGGCGTAGTCGGTGTACTGGATCGGCAGCGCCGGCAATTGCGGCGCGCGGCCCTGGCTGAAGGCGGCGTAGCCGTCGACCAGTTCCTCGACCATCACCTGCATCGACCAGCCATCGGCCACGATGTGGTGCAAGGTCACGATCAGTACATGATCATCCGCCGCCAACCGCAGCAGGCGCGTGCGCAGCAGCGGCCCCTGTTGCAGGTCGAAGAGTTGGCGGGTTTCCCCTTCGATCAACTGGCGCAGCTGCATCTCGTCCGGCAACTGTTCCAGGGTGTCTGCCTGCAAACGCACTGGCGCCGCCGCATGTACCTGCTGCACGACCTGCTCGCCATGGGTCTGGAAGGTGGTGCGCAGGCTCTCGTGCCGGGCCACCAACGCGGTGAAACTCTGTTCAAGCGCAACGATGTCCAGCGGCCCGCGCAAGCGCAGGGCCGTGGGCATGTGGTAGGCCGCGCTCTCGGGGTCCAACTGCCAGAGGAACCATTGGCGCTCCTGGGCAAAAGACAACGACAGTGTGTCGAACTCGGCACTGACAGGCGGGATCGGCAGGTTCGCCGGGGAAACGTTCTCTTCGAGCATCTTCTGCAAGTACAAGCGACGTTTTTCCAGCGGCAGCGTTATGAAGCGCCTGGCAATACGTTGTGCGACAGCGGTGTCCATCAAACCTCCTCAAATTCATCGAGCAGCGCTTCAAGCTTGCTCAATTTCGACGTACTCATGGGTTCGCCGGCAGGCTCGAGTTGCGCCACGAACGCGCCGAGTACCGGGAATTGGAAAATCAGTTGCGGGGTCAAGGTCAGGCCCAGTTCCAGTTGCAGGCGCGAGACCACGCTCACCACCAGCAGCGAATGCCCGCCCAGCTCGAAGAAGTCGTCGCCAAGCCCGACCTGCTCGACCTTGAGCACGTCTTGCCAGATGGCCGCGACCCGGCATTCGAGGTCGCTCTGCGGTGCCAGGTATGCCGGTTGCAGGGCACGGGTGTCCGGTGCCGGCAAGGCCTTGCGATCGAGCTTGCCGTTGGGGGTCAGCGGCAAGCGGTCGAGGAAGACCCAATGGGTCGGCACCATGAAGTCCGGCACCTGGGCCGCCAGTCGCGCCTTGAGTCGGTCGCCCAGGCTGCCTTGGTCAAGAAGGCTGTCCTGGCCGACCAGATAGGCCACCAGGTTCGGCCCGCTCACGTCGTCCCGCGCCAGCACCACCGCATCGCGCACATCGGCATCGGCCTGCAGGCGCGCTTCGATTTCCCCCAACTCGATGCGCAGGCCACGGATCTTCACTTGGTGGTCGATCCGGCCGAGGTACTCGATCACCCCGTCGGCGCCATAACGGGCCAGGTCACCGGTGCGATACAGGCGCCCGCCCGGGGCTGGCGCGAACGGATCGGGAATGAAGCGTTCGGCGCTCAGTGCCGGTCGTTGGTGGTAACCACGGGCCAGGGAATCACCGGCGATGTGCAACTCGCCGACGGCGCCCACGGCGCAAGGCTGCAACGCCGCATCCAACACGTAGGTGCGCACGTTATCGATGGGACGGCCAATGGCGATGATCCGCTCGGCGTCGTCTTCGCTGCCACGCACCACGGCATGGCTGCTGGTGTCGATGGTCGCTTCGGTCGGGCCATACAGGTTGCGCAGTTCGCCATCGAACAGCGCCATGACCTGGCGCGACAGGTGCACGCTGAGGGCTTCGCCACCGCACAGCAGCAGGCGCAGGGAGGCCAGTTGCGCGCGGGTCGCCAGTGGCAGCAAGGCCTGCAACAGCGAGGGCGCCATTTGCAGCACGCTGATGCGCCACCGCGCCACGTCGGCCCAGAGGGTGGTCAGGTCGAGGTTCAGGTGCGGGCTGGCGAGCACCAGTTGCGCGCCACTCATCAACGGCAGCCAGAACTCCCAGACCGAGGCATCGAAACTGATCGCGGTTTTTTGCAGGACGCGGTCGGCGGCCGTCAGTTTCAGGCAACCCTGCATCCACGCCATGTGGTTGCTCAGGGCGGCATGGCGAAGGGTCACGCCCTTGGGCTTGCCGGTGGAGCCGGAGGTGTAGATCACATAAGCGAGGTGATCGCCGTCGATGGCCACGCCTGGGTCGCGCTCGCTGTAGCCGGCCAGCCATTGCCCAGGCTGATCCAACAGCAGCGCGTTCACGGCAGCGTCGCCGAACAGCGGCAGCACATCGGTCTCGGTGAGCAGCAAGGCGATGCCGCTGTCCTCGACCATGTACGCCAGGCGATCCCGGGGATAGGCCGGGTCCAGTGGCACATAGGCGCCGCCGGCCTTGAGCACCGCCAGCAAGCCGACGACCATCTGCACGCTGCGCGACAGCGCCAGGCCCACCAGCACGTCCGGGCCGATGCCGCGCTCGATCAAGCCAT
Organism: Pseudomonas sp. Van50; assembly: GCF_055390755.1. Taxonomy (NCBI): domain Bacteria; kingdom Pseudomonadati; phylum Pseudomonadota; class Gammaproteobacteria; order Pseudomonadales; family Pseudomonadaceae; genus Pseudomonas; species Pseudomonas sp. Van50. The sequence continues at coordinate 4,998,073 of NZ_AP024343.1, forward strand.
GGGCCAGGCGATTGGCCCGGGCATTGAGCTGGGCGTAGGTGAGCGTCTCCTGCTCGCTGACCAGGGCGACCGCGTCGGGGGTGCTTCGGACCTGGGCCTCGATCCATTGATGGATCGGGCGCCGAGGCGGTTCCACCACCGAGGTGGCGTTCCAGTCGTGCAGCAGCCTGGCGCGGGCCACCGTGTCCAGCAACTGGATGTCGCCCACGCAACCGCCGGCCGGCAGGCTCACCATCTGCGCGAGCACGTGTGCCACCTGCTCAGCCAGGCGCTCGACGGTGTGTGTAGGGAAAGCAGCATGGGCATAGGTGAAGTGCAGGCTCAGGATGTCAGTTAGATTGACGGCCAGGGTCAACGGGAAATTAGTCTGTTCCTGGCTGGCCACGCTGCCGAAGCTCAAGCCCGAGGGCGCCTGCTCTTGCAGGGCCTGGGACACGGGGTAGTTTTCGAACACCAGCAAGGTGTCGAACAAACCGTCACCGCCCTGCCCGGCCCAGCGCTGGATCTCGAACAGCGGCGTGTGCTCGTGCTCGCGCAAGGCCACGTTCTGGCCCTGAATCTGTTGCAACAGTGCGCTCACCGCCTGCTCCGGGCGCGGGCTGGCGATCACCGGCAAGGTGTTGATGAACAGGCCGATCTGCTGCTCAACCCCCTTGAGCTCGCTCGGACGTCCCGACACGGTGGCGCCGAAGGCCACGGTGGCGTGCCCGGTGTAGTGCTGCAGCAGCAACAGCCAGGTCGCCTGGACGACGGTGTTGAGGGTGACTTTCTGCTGGCGGGCGAACTCGCTCAGGCGTTGGGTCTGCTGGGGCGTCAGGTCGTGATAGTGGCTGGCGTGGCTGCTTTCCGCCGTAGATTGCAGCGGAGCGACACGGGTCTCGGCCAGACGGGTCGGCGCCTCCAGGCTGTGCAATTGCTCCAGCCAGAAGGTTTCGCTGGCCTGGGCGTCGCGGCCTTGCAGCCAGGCGATGTAGTCCCGATACCGCCCGGCCTGGCGTGGCAAGGCCTGGCCGTCGTAGCGTTGCAGCACCTCGCCGAGCAACTGCGAGTTGCTCCAGCCGTCCATCAGGATGTGGTGATGGGTGTAGATCAGGTGATAACGCTGCTCAGCGGTGCGCACCAGCACCAGGCGCAGCAACGGTGCGCAGGCCAGGTCGAAGCCCTGCTCGCGCTCGGCGTCCGCCAGTTCGGCCAGGGCCTGGCCGACATCGGCACGGGCGCTCCAGTCCAGCGAGGTGAACGGCACGCGCACCTGCTTGTGCACCACTTGCACCGGGCGCTCGCTGCCCTGCCAGATAAAACTGCTGCGCAGGCTGTCATGGGCATCGACCGCCGCTTGCCAGGCCGCCTCGAAACGCCGTGGGTCGAGGCCTTCGATATCCAGGCACATCTGGTTGATGTACTGGCCGCTGCCCGCTTCGTACAGGCTGTGGAATAACATGCCCTGCTGCATCGGCGCCAGCGGGTAAAGGTCTTCCACCCCGCGTGCCGACAACGCCAGGCCATCGAGTTGTGCCTGGGTCAGGCCGGCCAGGGGGAAATCCGCCGGCGTCATGCCCTGGCTCGTCGGGTCGCAGCAATGGGCGATCAACAGCGCCAGCTCACGGGCGTAGTCATCGGCCAAGCCCTGGATGGTCGCCGGCTCGAACTGTTGCGCACTGAACGTCCAGCCCAGCCGCAGCGCGCCATCGAACACCTGGCCGTTGAGCGTGAGCCAATTGCCCAGGGTGGTCAGCGGGCTTTGCTCGTCGCCGGCGCTTTCGCTGGCCGGGCTGAACAAGGCACCTTGGGCCTGATCGAAACTGCCGTCGAACTGACCGAGGTAGTTGAAGGTGATACGCGGCACCGGCAACGCCTCCAGGGCCGCCCGACTGGCGTCGTCGCCCAGGTAGCGCAGGGCACCGAAGCCCACGCCTTTGTCGGGAATCGTCCGTAGCCCTTGCTTGATCGACTTGATCGAATCCGCCAGTTCCACGGCCGGCGACAACCGGACCGGGAACAGGCTGGTGAACCACCCCACCGTGCGCGTCAGGTCGACATTGGCGAACAGCTCTTCGCGGCCATGGCCTTCGAGCTGGAGCAACAGGCTGTCGTGGCCGGTCCAGCGGCAGATCACCCGGGCCAGGGCTGTGAGCAGCAGGTCGTTGACCTGGGTGCGATAGGCCGCTGGCGCCTCTTGCAGCAACTGCCGGGTCAAGTGCGCATCCAGTCGCGTGTGAACGGTGACGGCCTCGCGGTTTTGCCCGGTCGCTTCGGGGTCGAGGCACGGCAGGTCGGCCGGCGCATCGCGCAGTTGCCCTTGCCAGTAGGCCAATTGCTGCTGCAGTTGCGCACTACGCGCATGGGCCTGCAACTGCTCGGCGAACACCTTGACCGAACTGGTCTTGGCCGGTAGTTGCAGCGCTTGGCCGGCGAGCAGCTGCTGGTAGGCGGTTTGCAAGTCGTCGAACAGAATCCGCCACGACACGCCGTCCACCGCCAGGTGATGAACCACCAGCAACAGGCGTTGGCTGCCATCGGCCAAGGTCGCCAGGACGCCGCGCAACAGCGGCCCGGCGTGCAGGTCGAGGCTGCGCTGGGCCTGATTGGCGAGGGTTTCCAACGCGCTGGCATCGGCCACCTCACGCTGCCACAGCAAACCCTTGTCCGCCCAAGCCTGTTGTTGCGCGGCCACCTCACGGTGCTCGGCGCGCCAACCTTCGGCGGTTTCATTGAAGGACAAACGCAAGGCGTCGTGGTGCAGCACCAACGCCTGCAAGGCCTGCTCCACCACGGATGCTTGCAACGGGCTGGCCGGTTTCAGCAACACCGACTGGTTGTAGTGGTGACGCTCGGGAATCGCCTCGGCGAAAAACGCCTGCTGGATCGGCAACAGTGGCGTCGACCCTTGGCTCGGCGCCTGATCGATGCCCGGCGCCTGTCCACCGGTCTGGGCGACGCTCGCCAGCGTCTGCACAGTCTGGTGCTGGAACAAGTCCTTGGGAGTAAAGCGGATGCCCGCCTGACGGGCGCGGCTGACCACCTGGATGGAGACAATCGAGTCGCCGCCCAGCTCGAAGAAGTTATCGCCAAGCCCTACCCGCTCCACCTTGAGCACGTCCTGCCAGATCGCCGCGATCTGTTGTTCCAGTTCACTTTGCGGTGCCACGTAATCCTGCTGGACCTGGCTGGCGTCGGCGGTCGGCAAGGCCTTGCGGTCGAGTTTGCCGTTGGCGGTCAGCGGCCATTGCTCGAGGAACAGCAAGTGCGTCGGCACCATGTAGTCCGGCAGATCGGCCTTGAGCTGGGTCTTGATCCGGTCACGCAAACCGGCTTGCTCCTCGTGGGGATCTGCCGGGATCACATAGCCCACCAGTTGCTGGCCGCTCGGCCCTTCCTGGGCCAGTACCAGCGCTTCACGCACCGCCGCCAGGGCGTTCAGGCGCGCTTCGATCTCGCCCAACTCAATGCGGAACCCGCGGATTTTCACTTGATGGTCGATGCGGCCGACGTACTCGATCACGCCATCGCTGCGGTACTGCGCCAGGTCGCCGGTGCGGTACAAGCGTGCGCCGCTGTCGCCGAACGGATCGGGGATGAACCGCAACGCAGTGAGGTCGCCACGGTTCAGGTAACCCCGGGCCAGGCCGGCGCGACCGACGTACAGCTCACCGATGCAGCCTTTCGGCACGGGGTTGAGGTCGCCGTCCAGCAGGTACCACGACAGGTCGGCAATCGGCTCGCCGATGGGGCTGCTGGCGTCCTGTTCCAGGTCCGCCAGCGACAGCGGACGGTAGGTCACGTGCACGGTGGTTTCGGTGATGCCGTACATGTTGATCAATTGCGGAGCCGCGTCGCCGTACTTGTCGAACCACGGGCGCAGGGCCTTGACGTCCAGCGCCTCGCCGCCGAACACCACGTAGCGCAGGGCATTGCTTCGTGAGTCGGCGCAGGCCTCATGCATCAACTGCTTGAACGCCGAAGGCGTCTGGTTGAGCACGGTCACCCCGGCCTCACAGAGCAGTTCGTGGAACTGCTGCGGTGAACGGCTGATGTCGTACGGCACGATCAACAACTCGCCGCCGTGAAGCAGCGCACCGAAGATTTCCCACACTGAGAAGTCGAACGCGTAGGAATGGAACAGGCTCCAGACATCCTGCGCGCCGAAGTTGAACCACGGCTCGGTGGCCTCGAACAGGCGCAGCACGTTGTGGTGCGGTAGCAAGGTGCCCTTCGGGTTGCCGGTGGAACCGGAGGTGTAGATCACGTAGGCGAGGTTCGCCGCGTCCATCACTACGTGAGGATCGCTGTCGGCAAAGGCGCTGACGTCGGCGTCCAGCAGCAGCGTCTGCACGCCGTCCGGCACTGGCAATTGATCGACCAGGGCCGCTTGGGTCAGCAGCAAGCGGATGCCGCTGTCCTGCATCATGTAGGCCAGACGATCCTGGGGATAAGTCGGGTCCAGCGGCACATAGGCACCGCCGGCCTTGAGGATCGCCAGCAGCCCCACCAGCATGTCGAAACCGCGCTCGGCGGCCAATCCCACCAGGACATCCGGGCCGACGCCGTGGGCGATCAACTGATGGGCGCGGCGGTTGGCCTGGGCGTTGAGCTCGCCGTAGGTCAGGGTTTGGGCGTTGCAACGCAAGGCGACGGCATCAGGACGCAAACGCGCCTGTTCGGCAATGCGCTGATGCAGGCACGCCTCGCCCGGGAAGCTGCGCGGCGCCGGATTCCACTGGGCGATGTGTTGCTGTTGCTCGGCCGCCGTCAGCAGCGGCAGTTCACCGATGCGTTGCCGGGGGTCGGCGACGATGCCGTGCAGCAGGTTCAGCCAGTGTTCGGCCATGTGTTGCACGGTGCTGGCGTCGAACAAGTCAGTGGCATAGGTCAGCGCCGCACCGAGTTCACCCTCGGCTTCCAGGGTGTCGAGGGTCAGGTCGAACTGGGCGGTCTGGCTTTCCCAGTCCTGGGCCTTGATGACCAGCCCGGGCAGCGCCGGCAGTGCCTGGCGAGCAACGCTCTGGTGGTTGTACAGCACCTGGAACAACGGGCTGTGGCTCAGGCTGCGCTCAGGCCGCAGCGCCTCGACCAGTTGCTCGAACGGCAGGTCCTGATGGGCCTCGGCGCCGATGGCCGCCTGTTTGACCTGCGCCAGCAACGCACTGAAACGCTGCTGCGGATCGACCTCGGCCTTGAGCACCTGGGTGTTGACGAAAAAGCCGATCAGCCCTTCGGTTTCCACTCGGTTGCGGTTGGCGATGGGCACGCCGACACGAATGTCCGACTGGCCGCTGTAGCGATGCAACAAGGCCTGGAACGACGCCAGCAAGACCATGAACAACGTGCTGCCTTCGCGCTGGGCCAGTTGTCGCAGCTGTTGGCCCAGGGCCTGGGGCAGGTCGATAGCCAGGCGTGCACCGGCAAAGCTCTGCCGGGTCGGGCGCGGCCGGTCGGTGGGCAGCGCCAGCAACGGCTGCTCGCCCCCAGCACATCGGTCCAGTACGCCAGTTGCCGTTCCCGTTCGCCGGCGTCCATCCATTGACGCTGCCACACCGCGTAATCGGCATACTGGATCGGCAGCTCGGCCAATGCCGGGGACTCACCCTGGCTGTACGCGGCATAACCCTGGATCAGTTCCTGCACCAGCAATTGCATCGACCAGCCATCGGAGACGATGTGGTGCTGGGTCAGCACCAGCACATGCTCGTCGGCCGCCACCCGCAGCAGGCCGACCCGCAGCAGCGGGCCGTTTTGCAGGTCGAATGGCTGGGCGATCTGCTGGCGGACGAAGGCCTGGATCTGTTCATTGCCGCCGTCGAGAACCTGCGGAATCACCACCGGGTTCATCTGCCCGTGAATGACTTGGAACGCTTGCTCATCGACCTGGACGAAGGTGGTGCGCAGGCTCTCGTGGCGCTGCACCAGGGTGGCGAAACTCTGTTGCAAGGCCGGCAGGTCCAGGGCGCCCTGAATCCGCAGCGCCGCCGGAATGTGGTACGCCGCGCTGTGGGGCTCCATCTGCCAGAGGAACCACTGGCGTTGCTGGGCGTAGGACAGTGGCCGTTGCGCCGGGTCCCGGGAAAGACGCGGGATGCTCGCCGGCCGCGCCACGTCGCTGTCCACCAGTGCGGCCACACAGGCCTCAAGGCTGGCGTTCTCGAACAACTGGCGCAGTTGCAGGTTCAGGCCGAGGGCCTGGCGAATGTGCGAGACCATCTGTGTCGCCAGCAGCGAATGGCCGCCCAGCTCGAAGAAGTTGTCGCTCAGACCAACCCGTTCGACCTTGAGCACGTCCTGCCAGATCTCCGCGATCTGTTGTTCCAGTTCACTTTGCGGTGCCACGTAATCCTGCTGGACCTGGCTGGCGTCGGCGGTCGGCAAGGCCTTGCGGTCGAGTTTGCCGTTGGCGGTCAGCGGCCATTGCTCGAGGAACAGCAGGTGCGTCGGCACCATGTAGTCCGGCAGATCGGCCTTGAGCTGGGCCTTGATCCGGTCACGCAAACCGGCTTGCTCCTCGCGGGGATCTGCCGGGATTACATAGCCCACCAGTTGCTGGCCGCTCGGCCCTTCCTGGGCCAGTACCAGCGCTTCACGCACCGCCGCCAGGGCGTTCAGGCGCGCTTCGATCTCGCCCAACTCAATGCGGAACCCGCGGATTTTCACTTGATGGTCGATGCGGCCGACGTACTCGATCACGCCATCGCTGCGGTACTGCGCCAGGTCGCCGGTGCGGTACAAGCGTGCGCCGCTGTCGCCGAACGGATCGGGGATGAACCGCAGCGCAGTGAGGTCGCCACGGTTCAAATAGCCACGGGCCAGGCCGGCGCGACCAACGTACAGTTCACCGACGCAGCCTTTCGGCACGGGGTTGAGGTCGCCGTCCAGCAGGTACCACGACAGGTCGGCAATCGGCTCGCCGATGGGGCTGTTGGCGTCCTGTTCCAGGTCCGCCAGCGACAGCGGTCGGTAGGTCACGTGCACGGTGGTTTCGGTGATGCCGTACATGTTGATCAATTGTGGAGCCGCGTCGCCGTACTTTTCGAACCACGGGCGCAGGGCCTTGACGTCCAGGGCCTCGCCGCCGAACACCACGTAGCGCAGGGCGTTGGCCCGGTCATCGGCGCAAGCCTCGTGCATCAACTGCTTGAACGCCGAGGGCGTCTGGTTGAGCACCGTCACACCGGCCTCACAGAGCAGTTCGTGGAACTGCTGCGGCGAACGGCTGACGTCGTAGGGCACGATCAACAACTCGCCGCCGTGCAGCAACGCACCAAAAATCTCCCACACCGAGAAGTCGAACGCGTAGGAATGGAACAGGCTCCAGACATCCTGCGGACCAAACTGGAACCACGGCTCGGTGGCCTCGAACAGGCGCAGCACGTTGTGGTGCGGCAGCAAGGTGCCCTTCGGGTTGCCGGTGGAACCGGAGGTGTAGATCACGTAGGCGAGGTTCGCCGCGTCCATCACTACGTGAGGATCGCTGTCGGCAAAGGCGCTGACGTCGGCGTCCAACAGCAGCGTCTGCACGCCGTCCGGCACCGGCAATTGATCGACCAGGGCCGCTTGGGTCAGCAGCAGTTGAATGCCGCTGTCCTGCATCATGTAGGCCAGACGATCCTGGGGATAAGTCGGGTCCAGCGGCACATAGGCACCGCCAGCCTTGAGGATCGCCAGCAGCCCCACCAGCATGTCGAAACCGCGCTCGGCGGCCAATCCCACCAGCACATCCGGGCCGACGCCGTGGGCGATCAACTGATGGGCGCGGCGGTTGGCCTGGGCGTTTAGGGCGCCGTAGGTCAGGCTGTTTTCATTGAAACGTAAAGCGACGGCATCAGGTCGCAAGCGCGCCTGCTCAGCGATGCGCTGATGCAGACACACCTCGCCCGGGAAGCTGTTCGGCGCCGGGTTCCATTGGGCGATGTGTTGCTGTTGCTCGGCGGCCGTCAGCAACGGCAGTTCACCGATACGTTGGCGGGGATCGGCGACGATGCCGTGCAGCAGGTTCAGCCAGTGTTCGGCCATGTGTTGCACGGTGCTGGCGTCGAACAGGTCGGTGGCGTAGCTCAGGGACGCGGCCAGCTCACCGTCGGTCTCGTGGGTGTCGAGGGTCAAGTCGAACTGGGCGGTGTGGGAACGCCAATCCAGGCTCTCGACCTGCAACCCCGGCAGTTGCAGGGCTTGAGCCGCGCCGCTGCTCTGGTGGTTGAACATCACCTGGAACAGCGGGCTGTGGCTCGCCTGTCGCTGCGGCGCCAGTGCCTGCACCAACTGCTCGAACGGCAGGTCTTGATGGGCTTGCGCCCCCAGCGAAGCCTGCTTGACCTGGGCCAGCAATTGCTCGAAAGGCAGGTCACCCCGCACCTGGGCATTGAGCACCTGGGTGTTGACGAAAAAGCCGATCAGGCCCTCGGTTTCCGGGCGGTTGCGGTTGGCGACCGGCACGCCGACGCGGATGTCCGACTGGCCGCTGTAGCGGTGCAACAAGGCCTGGAACGACGCCAGCAAGACCATGAACAGCGTCGAGCTTTCGCGCTGAGCCAGGTGTTTCAGGCCCTGGGTCAGCCCGGCGTCGAAGCGCAGGTCCAGGCGTGCGCCGCGATGGCTCTGCACCGCCGGACGCGGGCGGTCCGTCGGCAACGGCAGGACTTCGCCGCCATCGCCCAGCCGTTCGGTCCAGTAGGCCAGTTGCCGCTCCAGCTCACCGGCCTCCATCCACTTGCGCTGCCAGATCGCATAGTCGGCGTATTGGATCGGCAAGGCTGCCAGGGTCGGCGCCTGACCGCTGCGGTGGGCTGCATAGAGCTGGACCAGGTCGTTGACCATGATCCGAGCGGACGCGCCATCGCAAATAATGTGGTGCTGGGTCAGCACCAGCACATGGTCGTCCGCTGCCAGTTGCAGCAGCTTGACCCGCAGCAGTGGCCCTTGCTGCAGGTCGAACAGCCCGGCGATTTCGTCATCGATCAGGGCCGTGAGCGCGGACTCATCCAACACCACCACCGGCTCGATCGCCAGGCTCAAACGCGCCTGCACCACTTGTCGGGGCCCTTGTGCGCTGTCGACGAACACCGTGCGCAGCACGTCGTGACGGGCCAGCAAGGCGTCGAAGCTGCGTTGCAGCGCGGGCAGATCGAGGGCGCCGCGCAGGCGCAGCGCCGTGGGCACATGGTAGGCCGCGCTGTGGCGGTCCAGTTGCCAGAGGAACCACTGGCGCTCCTGGGCGTAGGACAGGTCGAGGGTCTCGAACTCGTCGCGCATCGCCGGGATCGGCAACGTCGCCAGGCTCATGTTTTTGCTGTGCAGCTTGTGCAGGAACGCTTGCCGTTGGGCGAGCGGTAAACGGATGAATCGCTGAACCAGAGACAGGTTATCGAGCTGAGTCATTCAAAGGGTCTCCAGGTCTGCCAGGAAGTCATGCATCTCACTCAGGTCTGCGCTGGAGTGAGGGGTCAGGTGGCCCGCCAGTTGTGCGGCGTAGTCGGCCAGGGACGTGGTGCTGAACAGCAAGTCCAGGGGCACCGTGGCGCCCTGTTCCATTTGCAGGCGCGCCGTCGCTTGCGTCGCCAGCAGGGAATGCCCACCCAGTTCAAAGAAGTTGTCGTCGCGCCCTACCCGTTCGAGCTTGAGCACGTCTTGCCAGATGTCGGCGATGCCCTGTTCGAGCGCGCCCTGTGGCGCCACGTAGGCACGCAGCAGTTGCTGGGCGTCCGGCAGCGGCAGGGCCTTGCGGTCGAGCTTGCCGTTGGGGGTCAACGGGAAGCGTTCGAGCAGCAGCCAGTGCGCCGGCATCATGTAGTCGGGCAGCAAGGGCGCAAGCTGCGCCTTGAGGGTTTCGCGCAGCGCCGTCGGTTCGGCAGTCTCTGGATCGGTGGCCACCATGTACGCCACCAACTGCAGGCCGCCCGGCCCGGGTTGTGGCACTACCACGGCTTCGCGGATCGCTTCCTGGGCCAGCAGGCAGGCTTCGATTTCCCCCAGTTCGATGCGGAAGCCGCGGATCTTCACCTGATGGTCGACCCGGCCGATGTACTCGATCACGCCGTCGCCACGCTGGCGCGCCAGGTCACCGGTGCGGTACACCCGCGTACCATTGCCGAACGGGTCCGGCAGGAATCGCTCGGCGGTCAGCGCCGCCCGGTCGTGATAACCCCGGGCCAGGCCGTCGCCGCCAATCAACAGTTCGCCGATCAGCCCGACCGGGTTCGGCGCGAAGTGATCGCCGACGATGTACAGCGACGTGTTGGCAATCGGCCGGCCGAGGTACGGCACGCGGTGCTCTTGAGTCAAGCGGTAGGCCGCCGACCAGATGGTGGTTTCAGTCGGGCCATACAGGTTCCAGACCTCGCCAGCGACGTCGAGCAACCGCTCGGCCAGGTCCTCGGCCAACGCCTCGCCACCGCACAGGCATTTGCGCCCGGCCAACAAACCGGACGCCGGGTGGTCGAGCAACATGCGCCAGGTCGAGGGCGTGGCCTGGACCACGCTGACCTGTTGCCGGTCGATGGTCTTGAGCAGCGCTTCGGGGTCGTGGGCACTCTGCTTGTCCACCAGCACCACACAGGCACCGCTCAACAGTGCGCCGTAGAGTTCCAGGCCGAAGATGTCGAACGAGAACGTGGTCAGCGACAGCACCCGGTCACGGGCGGCGATGCCCGGTTCACGGGCCATGCTGGCGACAAAGTTCACCAGCGCTTCATGACGCACCATCACGCCCTTGGGCTTGCCGGTGGAACCCGAGGTGTAGATGGCGTAGGCCAAGTGCTCCGCATCCAAGCGCGTCGCCGGCGCCTCGCCGGCATAACCGTCGAGCCAGCCCCCCTCCTGATCCAACACCAATGTCTTAACGCCAACCCCACCCCCTGTGGGAGCGAGCTTGCTCGCGATGAGGCCCTCACCTTCAACATCATCATTGACTGAACCACCGCCATCGCGAGCGAGCTCGCTCCCACAGAACTGGTCGAGCAATGAACGTTGGGTCAGCAGCAGCTCGATGCCGCTGTCTTCGATCATGTAGGCCAGGCGATCCTGGGGGAACGCCGGGTCCAGCGGCAGGTAGGCGCCACCGGCCTTGAGGATCGCCAGCAAGGCGACAATCATGTCCACGCCACGCTCCAGCGCCACACCGACCAACCGATCGGGCCCCACGCCCTGTTCGATCAAACAATGGGCCAGGCGGTTGGCCCGGACATTGAGTTCGCCATAGCTCAGCACCTGATCGGCGAACACCAGCGCCGTGGCATCCGGCGTTTGCCGGGCCTGGGCCTCGAACAGCCGATGGACGCAGCGCGACTGGGGATATTCCGCCGTGGTGGCGTTCCAGCCTTGCACGTGCTGGCGGGTTTCGCGCTCGTCGAGCACGCTCAGTTCGCCCAGAGGCCGTTGCCCGGCGTCGATCATTTGCAGCAGCAAGCGTTGCAGGTGCACGCCGATCTGCTCGACCGAGGCCTCGGTGAAACGAGCGCACTGGTAGCTGAACTGCACTGCCAGCTCGGCACCGAGGCTGACCAGCAGGGTCAGCGGGTAGTTGGTCTGTTCCAGGTTGTCCACGGCACCGAAACGCAAGCCTTCAGGCGCACCGTGTGCCAAGGCTTCGGAAATCGGGTAGTTCTCGAATACCAGGATGTTGTCGAACAAGGCTTCGCCGCCCAGGCCGGCCCAGCGCTGGATGTCGAACAGCGCCGTGTGCTCGAACTCGCGCAAGGCCAGGTTCTGCGCCTGGACGCTGTGCAGCCAGTCGCCCAGGTCCTGTTCCGGACGCGGGCTGGCAATGACCGGCAAGGTGTTGATGAACAGGCCGATCTGGCCCTCGACGCCCACCAGGTCCGCCGGCCGCCCCGCCACCGTTGCGCCGAACGCCACACTGGCCTTGCCGGTGTAGCGTTGCAACAGCAACAGCCAGGCCGCTTGCACCAGGGTGTTGACGGTGACTTTGGCCTGGCGGGCGAACTCGGCCAGGCGTTGGGTCTGCATCCCATCCAACTGCATGCGGTGATGGCCGTACAGCGTCGCCGAGACGTCCTGTGCCGGGCGCGCAAACACCTGGGCCAGACGCACCGGCTCATCCAGCGTGCGTAGCTGTTGCGTCCAGAACCCTTCGCCGAGGCTCGCGTCCTGGCGTTGCAGCCAGGCGATGTAGTCGCGATAACGGCCAGTCGGGCGGGCCACGCTGTCGCCGCGGTAATGCTGCAACACTTCGCCGAGCAACTGCGCGCTGCTCCAGCCATCCATCAGGATGTGATGGTTGGTGTAGATCAGGTGATGCCGATCCGTGCCGGTGCGCACCAGCACCAGGCGCATCAACGGCGCCTGGGTCAGGTCCACACCTTGGGCCCGTTCTTCATCGGCGAGGGTTTGCAAGGCGTCGTCGATATCCGTCCGCCCGTTCCAGTCGAGCACACGGAATGGCACCTCGACCTGACGCTGGACGATTTGCACCGGCTGCTCCAGGTCGCCCTGCCAGAAGAACCCGGTACGCAGAATGTCATGGGCATCGACCACCGCCTGCCAGGCGGCGCGGAAACGCTGCGGGTCGACGCCCTCGACGTCGATGCGCATCTGGTTGATGTAATCGCCACTGCCGTGGCCGAGCAAGGAATGAAACAGCATGCCCTGCTGCATCGGCGACAGCGGGTAGATGTCGTCGACAGCCTGAGGTGCTCGGACCAATGTGTCCAATTGCGCCTGGGACAGCCGCGCCAGCGGGAAGTCCGACGGCGTCACGCCACGGTGCTGGCTGTCGCAGCAATGGTGGATGAGCGCGGTGAGTTCTTGCAGGTAGTCATCGGCCAGGCGCTGGATGGTCGCGGCGTTGAACAGGTCGCCGCTGAAGGTCCAGCTCAAGTCCAGCTCGCCGCCGAAGACTTTGCCGTCCAGCGCCAGCGGACTGCCCAGCGGGCCCTGCATGTTCAGCTCTTCACCGCCATGCTCGTCGGTGGGCACGAACAGGGCATCGTCAGCCGCCGCGAAACTGCCGTCGAACTGGCCGAGGTAGTTGAAGGTCAGTTGCGGCGTCGGCAAGGCCTGCAACGCTTGCCGCGCCGGCGCATCGCCCAGGTGCGCCAAGGCACCGAAACCGATGCCCTTGTGGGGAATGGCGCGCAGCTGTTCCTTGATCAGCTTCAGCGAAGCACCGAGTTCGGCAGCGGGTGTGAGGCGAGCCGGGAACAGGCTGGTGAACCAGCCGACCGTGCGGGTCAGGTCGATGTGTTCGAACAGTTCTTCGCGACCGTGGCCTTCGAGTTGCACCACCACGCTGTCAGCGCCAGTCCAGCGCACCATCACCCGCGCCAGGGCGGTGAGCAACAGGTCATTGACCTGGGTGCGATAGGCCGCCGGGGCTTGCTGCAACAGCTGCCGGGTGAGGGACTTGTCCAGTGACGTGCGGACAGTCATGGCCTGAGCCTGTTGCCGCCCACCCTGGGGGTTATCCCATGGCAACGCCGTGGAGGCGCCTTGCAACTGTTGCTGCCAGAAACCCAGTTCGGCCTGCAAGGATGCGCTGCGAGCATAGCCCTGCAACGCTTCGGTCCAGGCTTTGATCGCACTGGTCTTGGCCGGCAACTGCACGGTTGCGCCGGTCAGTGCCTGCCGATAGGCCGTCTGCAAATCTTCGACGAGGATCCGCCAGGACACCCCGTCGACCACCAGGTGATGCACGATCAGCAGCAAACGCTGGGTGCCATCGGCGAGGTTCGCCAGCACCGCGCGAATCAGCGAGCCGCCGTCCAGTTGCAGGCTGCGCTGGGCCTGATCGCCCAGGGCTTGCAGCGCGGCGAGATCGGCGACATCGGCTTGCCAGACAATCCCGTCGGCCACCCCGTCACGGTAGCGCGCCGTCCAGCCTGCGGCCTGCTCGATGAAGGCCAGGCGCAGGCTGTCGTGGTGCGCGACCAGGGCATCCAAGGCCTGCTCCAGCGCCTGGGCATCCAGCGCTTGAGTCGGCTTGAGCATCACCGACTGGTTCCAGTGATGACGGTCAGGAATCGCCTGGGCGAAGAACCACTGGTGAATCGGCAGCAGCGCCGTTTCGCCGGTGACCGGTCGTTGATCGATCGCTTGCAGCGGTGCGCCCGTCTGGGCCACCGCCGCCAGCGCCTCGATGGTCTGGTGCTGGAACAAGTCCTTGGGAGTGAAGTGGATACCGGCCTGGCGAGCACGGCTGACCACCTGGATCGAGACGATGGAGTCGCCGCCCAGTTCGAAGAAGTTATCCCGCAGGCCCACTTGCGCGAGCTTGAGCACGTCCTGCCAGATCGACACCAGTTGCTGTTCCAACGGGCTGCGCGGTGCCACGTAGGTTCGCTGCAATTGGCTGACGTCGGGCTTGGGCAGGTTCTTGCGGTCGAGCTTGCCGTTGGGGGTCAGCGGCAGGCGTTCGAGCAGCAGCAGATAGGCTGGGACCATGTGCGCCGGCAAAGTCGCCTTGAGCTGGTCACGCAAGTGCTCGGCGAAAGCCTCATCCACGGACTCGTCGGCCACCACATAGGCAACCAGACGCTTGCCACTGCCAGCAGCCCCTTCCTGGGCCACCACCACCGCTTCGCGAACGCCGTCGAGGGCTTGCAGGCTGGCTTCGACTTCACCCAGTTCGATGCGGAAGCCGCGGATCTTCACCTGGTTGTCGATGCGGTCCAGGTAATCGAAGGTGCCATCGACGCGTTGGCGCACCAGGTCGCCGGTGCGGTAGAGCAAGCCACCACTGCGGCTGAACGGGTCGGCGACAAACCGTTCGGCTGTCAGGCCCGGACGGTTCAGGTAACCCCGCGCCAGCCCGGTGCCGCCCAGGTACAGTTCACCGGCCATGCCTTGGGGCAGCAGGTTCAAGTCAGCGTCGAGCACGTAGGCGCTGCGGTCGCCGATGCGGCTGCCGATGGGTGCATAGGCGGCGCCACACGCCACGTCGCGGCCGGCCTTCCAGATCAACGGGGTGACCACGGTTTCGGTCGGGCCGTAACCGTTGATGATGAAGTCCGGATCGAGGGCGCGCTTGACCCGTTCGAAACTGGCGTTGGGCACCGCATCACCGCCGAAGCAGTAGATACGCACTTTCGGCGGGTTGCCGACGCGCTCGGCGTGCTCGGCCAGTTGTTGCAGGTACACCGGCGGGAACGCCACCACGGTCACGTCGTGCTCAGCCATGGCGTTGTAGGTCTGTTCCGGGGTCCACAGGCTGTCGTCGCGAATCAGCAGTGAAGCACCATGGGTCAGGCTGGTAAGCCAGCGTTCGTGGGCACCGTCGAAGGCGAAGGACATGAAGTGGAATTCGCAATCGCTGCCCTGCATTTCATAGCGCTCACCGATGGCCTGGCAGTGCATCGCCAGCGGACCGTGGGCCACGCTCACGCCTTTGGGGTTGCCGGTGGAGCCGGAGGTGTAGATCACGTAGGCCAGGTTCTGCGGATCGACCTGAACGGACGGCGCCTCCAGAGGTTGCTGGCTCAAGTCCAGACGATCGAGTTCCAGCACCTGGGCGGCGCCGTCCAGGGGCAACTGCGCCGACACCCGGGAATCGGTGAGCAACAACGCCAGCCCCGAATCCTCGATCAGGTACGCCAGGCGTTCCCGTGGGTAACTGGTGTCCAGTGGCACATAGGCCGCGCCGGCCTTGAGCACCGCCAGCAGCGCGACGATCACCCCTTCGCTGCGCGGCAGGGCCACGCCAACCCGGGTTTCCGGGGCCACGCCACGGGCAATCAAGGCGTGGGCCAACTGGTTGGCGCGTCGGTCGAGGTCGCCATAGCTGAAACGCTGGCCGCCGAAGATCACCGCCGTCGCGTCGGGCTTGCGCGCCGCCAGATCGGCGATGCGCTGATGCACGGCGATGTCGGTCGGGTACGGCTGCGGATGATTGGCGGCCTGTTGCCGGGACTGTTCCTCGGCGCTGACCAGGGCGATTTGCCCGAGGTTGCGCGCCGCCGACTCGGCGAAGCGTTCCAACAAATGCAACAACTGCGCGCTGATGCCGTCGATGGCCGCCGGGCTGAAATGCGCCCGGTCGAAACTGTAGTGCAGCGCCAGCGTCTCGCCGAGGGTCACCGCCACGCTCAACGGGTAATGGGTTTGCTCCTGGTGGCTGACTTCGCCAAACACCGCGCCCTGCCCGGCGCCTTCTGCCAGGGCCTGGGCAATCGGGTAGTTCTCGAACACCAGGATGTTGTCGAACAGCGCCTCGCCGCCCTGGCCGGCCCAGCGCTGGATGTCCGCCAACGGCGTGTGCTCGAACTCCCGCAGGCTCAGGTTCTGTGCCTGCACGGCTTGCAGCCAGGCACCGACCGACTGGTCCGGACGTGGCGCGGCGATCACCGGCAAGGTGTTGATGAACAGGCCAACCTGTTGCTCGATGCCCGGCAGATCCGCCGGACGCCCGGCCACGGTGGCACCGAAGGCGACGCTGTCATGGCCGGTGTAGCGTTGCAGCAGCAACAGCCACGCCGCTTGCACCAGGGTGTTGAGGGTGACTTTCTGTTGCCGGGCGAACTGCTCCAGGGCCTGGGTGCGGGTCGCGTCCAGGGTCTGGAAGTGATCGCCATGGCCGCTGTGGATTTCGCTGGCGGACATGACGCGCGCCAACCGCGTCGGCTCTTGCAGGGTGGCCAACTGACCGGTCCAGAACGTCTCGCTCAGTTGAGCATCCTGGCGCTGCAGCCAGGCGATATAGTCGCGGTAACGCCCGACATTGGCCTTGGGCAAGCGACCGCTGTAGCGCTGCAAGACTTCACCCAGCAATTGGGCGTTGCTCCAGCCGTCCATCAGGATGTGGTGATGGGTGTAGATCAGGTGCCAGCGCTCGGCCTCGGTCTGTACCAGCACCAGGCGCAGCAACGGTGCCTGGGCCAGGTCGAAGCCCTGACGGCGCTCGGCCTCGGCACATTCATTCAGGGCCTCGGCGAGGTGATCGTGCCCGCGCCAATCGAGGACCGTGAAGGGCAACTCGACCTGGCGATGGACGATCTGCAACGGTTGCTCGAGATCGCCCTGCCAGACAAAACCACTGCGCAGGATGTCCTGGGCGTCGAGGGTGGCCTGCCAGGCGTCGGCGAAGCGCTGTGGATCGAGGCCCTGCACGTCCACGCGCAACTGGTTGATGTATTCCCCTGCCGCCTGCTCGTACAAGGTGTGGAACAGCAAGCCCTGCTGCATGGGCGACAGTGGATAGAGGTCATCCAACTGCCCGGCAGCCACCGGCAGGCTGTCGAGTTGCGCCTGGCTGATGCGGGCCAGGGGGAAGTCCGATGGCGTGGCCTGTGGCGTTTCCAGCGCGCAGCAGTGTTCGATCAACGTCCTCAGTTCAGCGAGGTAGTCAGCGGCCAGTGTCTCGATGGTCTGCTGCTTGAACATCCGCTCGCTGAAACCCCAGTTCAGGGACAGCTCGCCGCCATAGACCTGGCCTTCCACCGTCAACCAATTCGCCAGCGGTGCCCGGGCATGTTGCGCCGCGCCACTGCCTTCACCAGAGGGAACAAACAGCGCACCGTCGTCGAACTGCCGGTCGAACTGGCCCAGGTAATTGAAGGTGATGCGCGGCGCCGGCATGGCCGCCAGTTCGGCACGCACCGCCGGTTCGCCGAGGTAGCGCAGCACGCCATAACCCAGGCCCTTGTCCGGCACGGCGCGCAGTTGTTCCTTGATGGCCTTGACCGATGCACTCAATGCCGGCGCCGGGCTGAGGCTGACCGGGAACAGGCTGGTGAACCAGCCGACGGTACGGGTCAAGTCAACGCCATCGAACAGCGCTTCACGGCCATGGCCTTCGAGCTGGATCAGCGTGCTGTCCTGGCCGGTCCAGCGGCACACCGTACGGGCCAGGGCCGTCAGCAGCAGGTCATTGACCTGGGTGCGGTAGGCCTTGGGCGCCTGTTGCAGCAGTTGGCGGGTCTGTTCGGCGTCCAGCCGCACTTGCACCTTGCGCTCGTCACACGCCAGCAGCAGGCGCTCGGGGTAATCGCACGGCAAGCCGTTGCCGGCCGGCGCATGACCCTGGGCACGCCAGTAATCGAGGCTGGCCATGAAGCCATCGAGATGCCCGTGCAGGTGCGCCGACCATTGTCCATAAGCGCTGGTCTTGGCCGGCACCTGGATCGCCTGGCCGGCCTGCAGTTGGCGGTAGAACTGCTGCAGATCGTCCAGCAGCACGCGCCAGGAAACACCGTCCACCACCAGGTGATGGATCGCCAGCAACAAGCGCTGGCTGCCGTCGACCATGTCCACCAGCAACGCCCGCAACAGTGGCCCGTCTTCCAGATCGAGGCTGCGCTGGGCGTCGTCGCACAGGGCGTTGAGTTGTTCGACCGAGGTCGCCTGGCGCTGCCACAACACACTGGCCGCCGACGGCTCGGCATAGGCTTGCTGCCATTGGCCGTTCACCTGGGTAAAGCGCAGGCGCAGGCTGTCATGGTGCTCAGCCAAGCGGACCAGGGCCGAGGCCAATGCCACGGCATCAAGGTGTTCGCCCGGCACCAGCAGCAGCGACTGGTTCCAGTGTTGCCGCTCGGGAATGTCGCGCTCGAAGAACCACTGCTGCACCGGCGTCAACGGCACCGCGCCGCGTGCCAGACCCTGATCGATCGCCTGGCTGTCGCCCTGGCGCGCGACGAGCGCCAGGCTGCGCAGGGTCTGGTGTTGGAACAGGGCCTTGGGATTGAGCACGATCCCGACTTGCCGCGCCCGGCTGACCACTTGCATGGAGACGATGGAATCACCGCCCAGCTCGAAGAAGTTGTCTTCCAGGCCGATGCTGTCGAGGTTCAGCACGTCCTGCCAGATCGCCGCCAGGGCTTTTTCCATTGGGCTGTGGGGCGCGACGAATTCCCGCTGCTGCTCGCTGCCGTCAATGGCCGGCAACGCCTTGCGGTCGAGCTTGCCGTTGGGGGTCAGCGGCAGTTGTGGGAGGAACACCAGGTAGGCCGGCACCATGTAGTCCGGCAGGTGTTCGCGCAGGGCGGTCTTGAGGGCTTCGCGCAATTGCACCTGGGCCTCGGCGTCGGCCAACACCGCAGCCTCGCGCGGGACGATGAAAGCCACCAGTTGCTGGCCGTGCTCGCCGTCCTGGGCCAGCACCGCCAGTTCGCGCACCTGGGGTTGTTGCAGCAGGCGCGCTTCGATTTCCCCCAGTTCGATACGGAAGCCGCGGACCTTGACCTGATGGTCGATGCGACCGACGTATTGCAAGGCGCCGTCGGCCTGGTAACGGGTCAGGTCGCCGGTGCGGTACAGGCGCTCGCCGGTTGTGGAAAACGGGTTGGGCACATACTTCTCGGCGGTCATCGCGGCACGGCCGAGGTAACCACGGGTGATGCCCGCGCCACTCAGGTACAGCTCCGCCGAGACGCCTTGGGGTACCGGTTGCAGGTCGGCGTCCAGCAGGTAGCTGGCGGTGTGCTTGAGGGGCCGGCCGATGTTCGCCGTGCCGCCGGCGGTGCGCCGGGTCCAGGTGGAATAGGTGGTGTCTTCCGAGGGGCCGTAGAGGTCGTAGACATGCTCTACCCCCTGTGGGAGCGAGCCAGTGGGAGCAATTTCTGTGGGGGCAGGACTTGCAGGAACAGGGTCTGTGGGGGCTGGGGCTGTGGGAGCAAAGCTTGCTCGCGATGGCGATGGGTCAGTCACACATGGGTCAGCGGATAGGGCGCTATCGCGAGCAAGCTTTGCTCCCACAGGCTCAACCCCACAGGAGGGCTGTGGGTATAGCGCATCCACCAGGCTTTGCTTCAGTGGCTCACCAGCGAGGTTGATGATGCGCACGCTGGCCGGGATCTCGCCGCTGCGCTGCAACGCGGCAATCGCCGAGGGCACGGTGTTGATCAGTCGCACCTGATCCCGGGCCGGCAATTGCGGCAACTCCAGGGCATTGCGGGCGATGATCAGCGAGCCGCCGTTGGCCAGGGTCACGAACAGTTCCCACACCGACAAATCGAAGCACACCGACGTGGAGGCGAGTACGCCCTGGATGTCGTCGCGGTTGTAGACCGATCGGGACCAATCGATCAGCGCCAGCACGTTGCGATGGGCAATCGCCACGCCCTTGGGGGTACCGGTGGAGCCGGAGGTGTAGATCACATAAGCGAGGTTGTCTGGCGTGACGTGGGTGACCGGTGCACCCAGTGGGTACTGCCCCAGCTCGATCCGATCCAGCATCAGCACGGCGGTTTCGGCCGGCACGTTCAGCGTCGCCGCCACCGCCTGCTCAGTCAGCAAGACCCGGGCGTGGCTGTCGTCGAGCATGTAGGCCAAGCGCTCGGCCGGGTAGTCCGGGTCCAACGGCACGTAGGCGCCGCCGGCCTTGAGCACCGCCAGCAAGGCGATCAGCAGGTGCTCGGAGCGCGGCATCGCCACGCCCACGCGCACTTCCGGGCCCACGCCCAATTCGATGAGTTTATGGGCCAGGCGATTGGCGCGGCCGTCGAGCTCGCTGTAGGTCAGTCGGATGTTGGCGAAGGTCACCGCCAGTGCATCCGGTGCAGCATGGGCCTGGCGGGCGATCATCTGGTGGATGCACAGCGCCTGGTCGAACGGCGCATCCACCGGGTTCCAGTCATGGATCAGGCGCTGGTACTCATCGGCTTCCAGCAGCGGCAATTCACCGACGAGCGCGCGGCTGTCGGCGACCATGCCGTGCAGCAACCGTGTCCAGTGCCGGGCCATGCGCTCGACCGTGGCGGCATCAAACAGATCGTTGGCGTAGGTCAGCGCCGCATGCAGTTTGCCGGCCTTTTCCCAGGTGTCGAGGGTCAGGTCGAACTGGGTGGTGCGGCTCTGCCATTCCAGCATCGACAACTCCAGCCCCGACGCCGTGCGGATGCTGGCGATGTCGGCCACTTGTGGCTGGTGGTTGTACATCACCTGGAACAGCGGTGTATGGCTGAGGCTGCGCTCCAGTTTCAGGGCTTCCACCAACCGTTCGAACGGCAGGTCCTGATGGGCCTGGGCGCCGAGGGCGGCTTCCTTGACCGTGCGCAGCAACTCATCGACACGGGTCTGGCCGCCGAGCTCGGTGCGCAATACCTGGGTGTTGACAAAGAAGCCGATCAGCCCTTCGGTTTCGGCGCGGTTGCGGTTGGCGATGGGCACGCCGACGCGGATATCGGTGTGGCCGGTGTAGCGATGCAGCAGCACGTTGAACGCGCCAAGCAGGAGCATGAACAGGGTGATGTTGTGCTGCTGGGCGGTGGCGCGCAGTTGCTCGGCCAGTGCCGGCTCCACAGCGAACTCAAAGCGCGTGCCGCGATAGCTGGGCATCGCCGGGCGTGGGTGATCGATGGGCAGCTCCAGCACGGGATGCTCATCGCCCAATTGCGCCTGCCAGTATTCGAGTTGACGCGCCTGCTCGCCTGCTTCCAGCCAGCGGCGTTGCCACAGGGCGTAGTCGCTGTACTGGATCGGCAAATCGGCCAGTTGCGGCGCCACGCCTGCTTCATGGGCGTCGTAGCAGCGGATGAACTCGTCGATCAGTACGTTCATCGACCAGCCGTCGGAGACGATGTGGTGCAAGGTCAGCAGCAGCACATGTTCCTGCTCATCGAGCGTGAGCAATTCGACCCGCAGCAACGGGCCGCTGGACAGGTCGAAAGGCTGCATCGATTGCGCTTCGGCAGCCTGGCGCACCGCCTGCTCGCGCTCGGCCGCCGGCAAGGCGCTGAAGTCCTGGCGCTTGATCGCCAGCGCTGTGTTGGAGGGGACCTGCAGCAGGCTGTCGTCGGCCTGGCGCTGGAACACTGTGCGCAGGGTTTCATGACGGGCCACCAGGCTGGCGAAGGCTTGCTCCAGGGCCGGCAGGCTCAACGCGCCCTTGAGCCGCACCGCGCCCGGCAGGTTGTAGGCGCCGCTGCCCGGCTCCAGTTGCCAGAGAAACCACATGCGCTGCTGGGCATAGGACAACGCCTGGCGATCCTCGGCCTCGACACCCCGGGGAATGGGAAAACCGCTGAACTCCACGCCCTCCTTGTCCAACGCGGCCAGGAACATCCGGCGCTTTTCCAGGGGCAACCCGATAAACCGGCGAGCAAGTTTCAAGGCGTCTTCAGCATTCATTTCTGGGGTATCCGGAATCAGTGGGCACAAGGCACAAAGGCAAGTCGTCCCTATGAAACGAATGCAAGCCGGAAAAATTAGCGTTTGGGAATTTGTGTCAGGAAGGGGGCAGGACGGAGATTTCGAGAATGATGCGGAGCACTCATGTGGGAGCGAGCTTGCTCGCGATAGCGGTGGGTCAGCTTGCTGTTCGCTGACTGACACGACGCCATCGCGAGCAAGCTCGCTCCCACAGGGGATGGATCACCCCAGCCAATGTGGGGAAGGCATTTGAATGAGCTGGGAATCCAATCAGGCGCTGATCGCCAACCCATGCCGCCGATGATGCACGCTCAACTGATCCTTGATCAGGCGCAGCACCTTGGCCTCGTGCTCGTGAATGAAGAAGTGCCCGCCCGCCAGCATGTCCACCGAGAAGCTGCCCGTGGTTTCCTGGCGCCAGCCCATCAGTTGCTCCGTGGTGGCCTTGTCGGTCGTGCCGCCGAACACATGCACCGGGCAGTCGAGCAGTGGCCGCTGCCGCGGCTGGAAGCGGCCGCACAGCAAAAAGTCGGCCCGCAGGATCGGCAGGGTCAGGGCCATCAGCTCTTCATTGGCCAGGATCTCCTCGCTCGTGCCATTGAGGGTGCGCAGTTGCTCGATCAACTCAGCGTCGGTTTTCGCCTTGGCGAAACCGCGGTCGTAGTCGGCCCGCATCGTCGGCGCCGCGGTGCCGGAAGCAAACAGCGCCACCGGTTCCGGGCTGCCGAGCTCACGCAGGGCATGGGCGATTTCGCAGGCCAGCAGCGCACCCAGGCTGTGGCCGAACAAGGCGTACGGAGCCTGGAGCGTCGGGTACAGCTCCCGCGCCAGTTGCATCGCCAACGGGCCCATGTCGGTGTGCAGCGGCTCGTCGAAGCGCGCCCCGCGTCCCGGCAACTCCACCGGTTGCACATGCAGCCATTGCGGCAACTTGCGCCGCCAGCGGCTGTACACCATCGCGCTGGCGCCGGAATAAGGCAGGCACAGCAGGGTCAGTTGGGTCACTGCGGTTTTCTCCGATCGGTCGTGTAGGAAAGATAACGAGATCGTAACCCACAAAATTAGTCAAAACCGTTACGTTCGCTCCATCTTTCCCGTCCGACCTTATACTGGCGACCTCGACTCACTCCACCGCACAGGAGAACGCCATGGGCTGGTCCGCCAAGCAATACGTCACCTTCGAACAGGAACGTACCCGTCCGTCCCGGGACCTGCTCGCCGCCATTCCCCCCACACAGGCCCGTTCGGTGATCGACCTGGGCTGTGGCCCGGGCAATTCCACCGAACTGTTGGTGGAACATTTCAGCGGCGCCACGGTGCGCGGCCTGGACAGTTCCAGCGACATGGTCGACGCCGCACGCAAACGCTTGCCCGCCGTGGCGTTCGACACTGCGGACATCGGCCAATGGGATGAACCCGGGCCGTTCGACGTGATCTTCGCCAACGCCGTGCTGCAATGGCTGCCCGAGCACGCCACCCTGCTGCCCTCGCTGATCGGCAAACTCGCCCCCGGTGGCAGCCTGGCGATCCAGATGCCCGACACCCTGCACCAGCCCTCCCACCGCTTGATGCGGGAAATCGCCGCCAACGGTCCCTGGGCCAGCCAACTGGCCGGGGCGGCGGATTCGCGTACCGAGGTGGAGGATCCCAGCACCTATTACTCGATCCTCAAGCCCCACTGCAGCCGCGTCGATGTGTGGCGCACCACCTACCACCACCCCTTGGCCGGCGGCGCCGCAGGCGTGGTGGAATGGTTCAAGGGCAGCGGCTTGCGGCCGTTTCTCGAGCCGCTGGACGAGGCGCAACGCGAGCAGTACCTGGCACACTATCTCAAGGCGATCGAGCAGGCTTATCCAGCCCTGGACGATGGGACCGTGCTGCTGCCGTTTCCCCGGGTGTTCATGGTCGCGACACGCTAGGGCGAGGGTCGATGACGCAGCGACGAGGGCCTAAATTTCTGCTCCGGCCCCTCGTTACCTGCTAAGACCAAAAACCCGCAAGAGTGACCGCCGTGGACCTGCAAACCATCCTGGGCAAGCTGTTCGCCAATGCCGGCGCCGTTGGTATCGAAGGCGTCTTCCAATTCGTGTTCGGCCCGCACCAGGCGTACTGGTCCGAGGTCAAGGCCAGCAGCCGCACCGAGGCTGGCCGCCACACCAGCCCCGACGTCACCATCGAGGTGGCGGAGAAGGACTTCCTCGGGATCATGGCCGGCATGGCCAACGTGGAAGAACTGTTCGCCAGCGGTCGCCTGAAGATCGGCGGCAACATGGGCCTGGCGACGTTGCTGCCGCAGATCATCGACCATGCCCGGCATGGCGGTGGCGTGGTGGAAAAGGTCGACATGAACAAGCGCTACCCCACCCCGCCGCGCTTCAGCGAAAAGCTCACCGCCAGCCTGCCGATCCAACGCAGCGTGCAACGGCGGCCTCGCAGCGGGCTGTCGGTGCAGGAGTTTCGCGCCCAGTACCTGCCCCACGGCATTCCGCTGGTCATCAGCGATGCCTTGCAGGACTGGCCGCTGTTCAAGCTCAGCCGCGAAGAATCCCTGGTGCATTTTGCCGAACTGCAAGGCATCACCCGCCACGGCGACTACGTGAAGAAGACCTTCTCCACCGAACGGGACTTTCGCTCCACGTCCATGGCCGACTTCATCGCCTCCCTCGACAGCCCGGCGGCCAAGGGCGCCGACGGTGAACCACCGGCCTACATGGGTAACAACATCCTGCCGGCGCGGCTGATGGAGCAGATCAAGTTTCCGCCCTACTTCGACCCGTCGCTGTTCATCCCACCGCGCATCTGGATCGGCCCCAAGGGCACCCTGACACCGCTGCACCGCGACGACACCGACAACCTGTTCGCCCAAGTCTGGGGCCAGAAAATCTTCACCCTCGCCGCGCCTCACCACCGCGAAGCCCTGGGCACCTGGTCCACGGCCCCCAGGGCGGGCTGGACGGCTGCGACTTCAACCCAGACGCGCCGGACTACCAACGCTTCCCCCACGCCCGGGACGTGACCTTCATGCGCGTGACGCTGGAGGCTGGGGATTTGCTGTTTTTGCCGGAAGGCTGGTTCCATCAGGTGGAGTCGGTGTCGACGTCGTTGTCGGTGAATTTCTGGGTGAATTCAGGGCGGGGTTGGTAACGGTCGGCCTAAAGCAACATTCTTTGTGGCAGGAGGATTGTGGGAGCAAGGCTTGCCCGCGACGAAGGCAATGCGGTCTTTCAGAAATCGAGTCGCCTGTTTCGCGAGCAAGCTATGCTCCCACAGTCCCCTTGCCACAGGTTTGTGTTTGGACCTGGAATATGAAGACTGCTTCACCCAAGTGAACTCCACCCTCCCCACATCAGTCAGCAGGTAAGGCCCTCCACTCAAGGTGCTAGACCATGCAGATATCCCTCGCCCGACAGGTTGCCCTGGTCACCGGCGCCAGCTCCGGCATTGGCGCAGGCTCGGCCAGGGCGTTGGCCGACGCCGGTGCCGCGGTGGTGCTCAACTACCACTCCAGCGCCGGCCCGGCGCAAGACCTGGCCCGTGAAATCAACGCCAACGGCGGCCGCGCCATCGCCGTCGGTGCCGATGTATCGAAGGAGCACGAGGTCGAGCAATTGTTCGCCCAAACCCTCGAAGCCTTTGGCACGCTGGACATTCTGGTGGCCAATTCCGGCCTGCAAAAAGACGCCGCCGCCGTCGACATGAGCCTGGCAGACTGGAACACCGTGATCGGCACCAACCTCACCGGCCAGTTCCTCTGTGCCCGCGCCGCCCTGCGGGTCTTCAAGCGCCAGGGCATTCGCCAGGGCGTGTCCCGGGCCGCCGGCAAGATCATCCACATGAGTTCGGTGCACCAGCGCATTCCCTGGGCCGGCCACGTCAATTACGCCGCGTCCAAGGGCGGTGTCGATCTGCTGATGCAGAGCCTGGCCCAGGAAACCAGCCACCAGCGCATCCGCATCAACAGCATCGCCCCCGGTGCCATCCGCACGGCGATCAATCGCGAAGCCACCGAGGGCGAGCAGGAGCAAAAGCTGCTGGAACTGATTCCCTACGGTCGCGTCGGCGATGTGGAGGACGTCGCCAACGCGGTGGTCTGGCTGGCCTCGGACTTGTCCGATTATGTGGTGGGCACCACGCTGTTCATCGATGGTGGGATGAGCCTTTATCCGGGGTTTCGTGACAATGGCTGATCATGACGAACCGCAAAGCCCCATCGAGAACCACGGCATCATTGGCGACATGCGCACCGCCGCGCTGGTCAATGATCGCGGCAGTGTCGATTTTTTCTGTTGGCCGGAATTCGACAGCCCGTCGATCTTCTGCTCGCTGCTGGACACTGCGCAGGCAGGCATCTTCCAGCTCGCGCCAGACCTGCCGGATGCCCGTCGCCAACAAATCTACCTGCCCGACACCAACGTCCTGCAAACCCGCTGGCTGAGCGACGGCGCCGTAGTGGAACTCACCGACCTGCTGCCCATCGGCGACAGCGAGGACGATCTGCCGGTATTGATCCGCCGGGTGCGCATGACCATCGGCAGCGCGACGTTTCGCCTGCGCTGCGCGGTACGCCACGACTATGCCCGGGCCGCCACCAGGGCGCGCCAGGACGGTGCCCACATCTGTTTCGAGGCGCCGGGACAACCGAGCCTGCGCTTGTGCGCCGACCAGCCCCTGACGCTGGACAGGAACGCAGCGGTGGCCGAGTTCACCCTTACACAAGGCCAGAGCGCCGAGTTCCTGCTGGGCGGCATCGACGACCCACGCCTTCAGGACGACGTCAGCGCGATATGCCTGGAGCGGACCCTGGCGTTCTGGCGCGGCTGGATCGGCCAATCCAACTATCGCGGGCGCTGGCGGGAAATGGTCAATCGCTCGGCCCTGGCGCTGAAACTGCTGACCTCGCGCAAGCACGGCGCCATCCTCGCCGCCGCCACCTTCGGCCTGCCGGAAACCCGCGGCGGCGAGCGCAACTGGGATTACCGCTACACCTGGATCCGCGACGCTTCGTTCACGGTCTACGCGTTCATGCGCCTGGGCTTCGTCGAAGAAGCCAACGCCTATATGCGCTGGTTGCGCGGGCGGGTCAGCGACTGCTGTGACCAGCCGACCAAACTCAACATCCTCTACGGCCTGGACGGCAGGCTGGAGCTGCCGGAAACCGAGCTGCCGCACCTGAGCGGGTTCGGCAATGCGCAGCCGGTGCGCATCGGCAACCTGGCCTACCAGCAGGTGCAATTGGATATTTTCGGCGAGTTGATGGACGCGGTGTACCTGGTCAACAAATACGGCGAAGCCATCTCCCATGAAGGCTGGAAACACACCGTCGACGTGGTCGACCAGGTGTGCGAGGTCTGGCAGGACAAAGACGTGGGCATCTGGGAAATGCGCGGCGACAAGCAGCACTTCCTGCATTCGCGGCTGATGTGCTGGGTCGCCGTCGACCGCGCCATCCGCCTGGCCGAAAAACGCTCCCTGCCCGCCCCGTTCGCCCGCTGGGACGAGACCCGCCAGGCTATCTACCAAGACATCTGGACCAACTTCTGGAACGACGAACATCAGCACTTCATCCAGCGCCTGGGCAGCACCGCCCTCGACGGCTCGATGCTGTTGATGCCCCTGGTGCGTTTCGTCAGCGCCCGCGACCCGCGCTGGCTCTCCACACTCGATGCCATCGAAAAACACCTGGTGCGCGACGGCATGGTCTATCGCTACCGCAACGACGACAGCCCCATCGACGGCCTCAGCGGCATCGAAGGCTCATTCGCGGCCTGCTCGTTCTGGTACGTCGAATGCCTGGCCCGCGCCGGCCGCGTGGAAAAAGCCCAGTTGGAATTCGAACAACTGCTGCGCTACGCCAACCCGCTGGGGCTGTACGCCGAAGAGTTCGACAGCCACGGTTACCACTTGGGCAACACGCCCCAGGCCTTGACCCATCTGGCGTTGATCAGCGCGGCGAGTTTTCTGGACCGCAAGTTGAGCGGGGAGAAGAATCATTGGCAGCCGTGAGCGGAGTGGTCTGTGGCGAGGGAGCTTGCTCCCGCTCGACTGCGCAGCAGTCGCAAGAATCCTGGGGTCGCTTCGCAACCCAGCGGGAGCAAGCTCCCTCGCCACAAGAACGGTGTGTCCGTTAGCCGGTCGTCTCCAGGTCATCCAACGCACGGTTGGCCAGCAATCTGGCCAGCTCGATCAACTGCTGAATCCCCAGTGCTACGTGTCGCCGGGAGCCCTCCAGCTCGAACCCCAGGTCACTGACCAGCGCATCGGCCGAGGCCAGGGTTTCGCTGAGGCTGGTCAACACCGACTCGGTGTTTAGCCCGGGGACCACGGTGAACACCTGACCGTCCTGGGTATCGGGTTTGGCTGGGGTGGGAGACAAGTGAATGTCCAGCGCCCGGTCGGCGGCTTCGCGGAGTTTTTTTGTGTCGAGGGTGGTGTAGGCAGAAAGGTCTTCGGCGCGTGGAGGGTTGGGGGTGATCTTGACCATGACATGAATCTCCATTCGAACGTGGAGTTCACCATTTCCGCGACCAAGCAGAAGGTGGCGAACTGTACGCAGGTTGGTCGACCAGGGAATGGAAACCCGGCAGGGCCCGAAGCCCTCCCACGCACAGTCAGCCATAAAGCAGACAGCCGCTCGCGCGGCACCGTGCGCCATTCTAAACCCGGGCGACCAAACCCGGTCGCTGATTTTGCAGCGACGAGCAAAGCCTATCCCCGCCCCTTCCGAACCGGCAACCGACGCGACTCGTCAGAAAATTCCGGTACACCACATTTTTTGTAGGAACGCATAACCTGTGGCGAGGGAGCTTGCTCCCGCTCGACTGCGCAGCAGGCGCAAAATCTTCCAGCCTCCAAAGAATCGGCGTCTGGTGAGGGGTCGCTTCGCAACCCAGCGGGAGCAAGCTCCCTCGCCACAAGAGCATTGCAGTCTCCGAGTCCCCATTTATCACTCCGTCCCGTTAGAAGTTGCCAGCCCCCCAAACCCCTCCTAAGATCGATGCTCTCACGGGTGCAGCGGAGCTGCCCGATAAAAACCCGACTCAAGGACCTGACATGACCCATATCAAACGCCCCATCACCACCCCACCCCGAACAGGCCTGACCCGCGAAAACCTCTGGGAAGGCCAGGACCGGGGTCTGATCAAGTGCTGGGAAATCGGCCGCGACCGGGCGATGAAGTTTCCCGAATTGGCGCAACGTTGCCTGGCCGGTGAATTGCCGGTGCTGGGTTGGAAAGGTGGCGTCAGCCGCAGCCTGAAGAAAAACGAAAAATTCGGTTGCCTCAAGTACCTCGCCCAATGGCAGGGCCTGCGCGGTGAAGACCTGGACATCGACCTGACCCAGGAGCGCACCCTGACCTGTTCCAGCACGAACATGATCGTGACGTTTACCCCGGACCGGGCCAAATACGTCAACCAGGAACCTGCCTGAACGCAACCGCACACTGCCGGAGGCCGACATGAACCTTGAGCCCAGGATCGACTTCGCCGTCACGCCGTTGCTGCGCATCGCCTACGAAGAACACGGCCCCGCCAGCGGCGACCCCATCATCCTGCTGCACGGTTTTCCTTACGACCCCAGGGCGTTCGATGAAGTCGCGCCGACCCTGGCCCAGCGTGGCTATCGGGTCATCGTGCCCTACCTGCGCGGCTACGGCCCGACCCGTTTCAACAACCCGGCCATCATGCGTTCCGGCCAGCAAGCGGCGTTGGCCCAGGACCTGCTGGACCTGATGCACGTACTCTCCATCCCCCAAGCGGCGCTGTGCGGCTACGACTGGGGCGGTCGGGCGGCGTGTATCGTCGCGGCCCTGTGGCCCGAGCGCGTGCGCTGCCTGGTGACCGGCGATGGCTACAACCTGCAGGACATTCCACGTTCCACCCAGCCGCTGGACCCGGAAACCGAACATCGCCTGTGGTACCAGTATTACTTCCACACAGCCCGGGGCGTCGAGGGCCTGACCCGGAACCGGCGTGAACTGTGTGGCTTGCTCTGGCGCCTGTGGTCGCCGACCTGGACACGGGGCGCCGAACTGTATCCCCTTAGCGCCGCGTCGTTCGATAACCCTGACTTCGTCGACGTGGTGATCCACTCCTACCGTCATCGCTTCATGTACGCGCCGGGCGACCTGACGCTGGAGTGGATGGAGGAACGGCTGGCGGCACAACCGGCCATCAGCGTGCCGAGCATTTCCCTGTGCGGCGCCGATGACGGCGTGGGGCCCGCGTCGGAACACGATGAAGACGTCGAGCATTTCACGGGGTTCTATGAGCGCCGAGTGCTGCCCGGTGTTGGCCACAATATTCCCCAGGAAGCCCCCGAGGCCACGCTCAAGGCATTGCTGGATCTGCTTGAGGGCTGACGGCGAACCGCTCGCGATAGGCCTGGGGCGTCACGCCCATGGCCCGCAGGAAACTGCGGCGCAGGGTTTCTTCGCTGCCGAAGCCACATTGCACCGCCACCCGCTTGATCGACACCGCCGTGTCGGCCAACAGGCGGCGAGCGGTTTCCACACGAATCAACTCCACGGCCCGTGCCGGAGTCTGGCCGGTGTCGGCGCGGTAGTGCCGTACAAAGCTGCGTTCGCTCATACCCACCTCGGCGGCCAGGCTCGACAGGCCCAGGTCGCGGGTGAGGTTTTCGGCGATCCAGGCATGCAAGTCATCAAACCGACTGCCCTGCTTTTGTAGCGACAAGGTCACGCTGAACTGCGATTGACCGCCGGGGCGCTTGAGGAACACCACCAGGTGCCGGGCGACCTCCAGCGCCACCGCACGGCCCAGGTCCTCCTCGACCAGCGCCAGGGCCAGGTCGATGCCGGCCGTGACCCCGGCCGAGGTCCAGACCGGACCGTCGTTGATGAAAATCGGGTTGGGTTCGACCCGCAACTGCGGATGTTGCTCGGCCAGTTGTTCGCAGCGGGTCCAGTGCGTCACCACGCGCCGTCCGTCCAGCCAACCGCTGGCGGCCAGCAGGAACGCCCCGGTGCACACCGACGCCACCCGGCGCGAACGCAGGCCGTGATCCTTGACCCAGGCCACCAGCGCCGGGTCCTTCGCCGCTTCGTACACACCCCAGCCTCCGGCGATCAACAGCGTGTCGCTGCCTTCGCTCGGCAGCGGCTCGGCCATCAGCGCCAACCCCGCCGAGGACATCACCGCCCCGCCGCCCACGGCGATGACCGTCGGCGTGTACGGCAGCGGCAGGCCTTGCTGGCGGGCCAGGTCGTTGGCCGATGCGAAGACCTGCAAGGGCCCGGTGACATCCAGCACTTGCACGTTAGCGAAGGCCAGGACATGAACGATTTTCGGAGAGCTGGGCATATTGGCGTGATTCGTGGGCTTATTGGCGTATACGCCAGAGCCTACGGATCTAAAGTAAAACCGTCCACCCCTCGGGCATCATCCAAAGGAGAACGCGACATGACGTTGCAGATCGGTTTGCTGTTATTTCCCCAAGTCCAGCAGTTGGACCTGACCGGCCCTTATGACGTGCTGGCCTCGTTGCCGGACGTGAAGGTCCACTTGGTCTGGAAGGACCTGGCGCCGGTCACCGCCAGCACCGGGCTGGTGTTGCTGCCCACCACCACGTTCGAGGACTGCCCGAAGCTCGACGTGATCTGCGTCCCTGGCGGGACCGGCGTCGGCCCCCTGATGGAAGACGAACAGACACTGGCCTTCATCAAGCGGCAAGCCGCCGACGCGAAATACATCACCTCGGTGTGTACCGGTGCGCTGGTACTCGGTGCCGCGGGCCTGTTGCAAGGCAAGCGCGCCACCACCCACTGGGCCTATCACAGCCTGCTGCAAACCCTGGGCGCGACGCCGATCAAGGAGCGCGTGGTCCGCGACGGCAACCTGCTCACCGGTGGCGGCATCACGGCCGGGATCGACTTCGCCTTGACCCTGGCGGCCGAACTGTTCGACCAGGACACCGCCGAACTGGTCCAACTGCAACTCGAATACGCCCCTGCCCCTCCGTTCAACGCCGGCAGCCCGGACACCGCGCCGACGCGCGTGCTGGAAGAAGCGAACCGGCGTGCGGCCGAGTCGTTCCGGGTGCGCTCGCAAATCACCCAGCGTGCTGCGGCGCGGTTGGAACAGGCGTAACGATCAGTCCCGATGGAAATGAAATCCGTGGTGAGGGGGAGTTGTCCCCTCACCGCAAAGGTCATCGGTTCATCATCCCTCCTGGCGATACAACACCATCCCCGCGTGGTAGAGCACGCCTTCGCGAAAATCCCCATCGGCGGTGAAACCGGTGTCGTCGTGGTATTCGATATGGTCATCCTGTAGCCAGTAGTCGCCCTGATATGCGCTTTCACGTACACCTCGCGCTTCGTCATAGCGTCCGCCCGGCAGCAACCGATGGCGAATCACGCCATCAGCCGTCACCCATAGGCCGACGAATTTATCCTGGTCTCCAAATGCCTTTCTCATGGGACATCTCCTGTCGGTCAAGTCGGTCAGAATGGACTGGCGGTTGGCCGCACGATCAATTCGCTGACGTCTACGTCCGCTGGTTGTTCGATGGCGTAGGCGATTGCCCGGGCGATGGCTTCGGCCGGAATGGCGATCCTGCGGAACTCACGCATTTCGGCACGTCCACCTTCATCGGAAATGCTATCGGCCAGTTCCGATTCGGTCACACCGGGGGAAATCACCGTCACCCGCACATCGCCCCCGACTTCCTGGCGCAAGCCTTCGGAAATCGCGCGCACGGCGTACTTGGTGGCGCAGTACACGGCGGCCGTCGGGCTGACGGCGTAGGCACCGATGGAGGCGATGTTGATGAACTGGCCGCTGCGTTGACGCTGCATCAACGGCAGGCCGGCGGCGATACCGTGGAGCACGCCGCGGATGTTGACGTCGATCATGCGATCCCACTCCTCGACTTTCAGCGCCTCGAGCTTGGAGAGCGGCATGACCCCGGCATTGTTGATGATCACGTCGACCCGACCGAATCGCTCGACAGCAAAGTCGACGAAGTCCTGGACATCCTCACGACGGGTCACGTCCACGGCCTTGCAGACCGCCTGCTGGCCGGCGGTTTCGAGTTCCTGCACCAGTGTTTGCAAACGATCGATGCGCCGCGCGCCAAGCACGACACGAGCACCGCGAGCCGCAAGCAACCGCGCCGCGGCTTCACCAATCCCGCTGCTGGCGCCGGTGATGACCACAACTTTGTTTTGAATATCGGACATGATGGTTCCCTCGTCTGGCTGTATTGGCTCCCGGTGGGAGCGTTTTGACAGGTCCAGATTAGGGAACCGACCGAGGCCAGGGTTAGCCGGATCCTCCTGCGCACTTGCACAATCCTGTAGCGATAGATCCGACTCTGGTCGACAGCCGCGCAATCGGTTTTACTAGCGCGGTCTATTCATTTTGGCCAGGGAGGTTGCTCGGCATGTCGGTATCCACGTCCATCCACATTGCGCCAGACGACAACGTCAATCAGCGTCGCGCCGAACTGGCGAGCCTGATGATGCGCTTCGCCCCGGAATTCGGCGTCCACCCCACGGCCATCGAGGCGTTGCACCTGATCCGCAGTGACCAGCCGACCGAAGCCCTGCACGTCGTGCACAAACCTGGTTTGTGCGTGATTGTCGAGGGGCGCAAGGAAGTGCACCTGGCGGACGAATGCTACGTGTATGACCCGCTCAATTACCTTGTCGTCTCGGTGACCCTGCCGTTGGCCGGCCAGGTGATTGAAGCCAGTCCCGAGCGCCCCTACCTGTGCATTCGCCTCGACATCGATCCGGCACAGATCTGCCGCCTGATCGCCGACGCCAGCCCCATCGACGTGCCGGCCGAAAGAACCGGACGCGGGTTGTTCCTGGATCGCATCGATGCGCCATTACTCGACGCGGTGTTGCGCTTGCTGCGGCTGCTGGACAGCCCGGACGATATCGCCACCCTCGCGCCGTTGGCCCAACAGGAGATTTTCTACCGGCTGCTGCGTGGCGCCCAAGGCCAGCGCTTGCACGAAATTGCCATTCCCGACACACAGACCCATCGCATCAGCCGCGCCATCGAGTGGCTCAACACCCATTACGCCGAGCCGTTGAGCATCGACAGCCTGGCACAAATGATCAATCTCAGCCCTTCGGCCCTGCATCACCGCTTCAAAGCCGTGACCGCCATGAGCCCGCTGCAATACCAGAAACAGTTGCGCCTGCAGGAAGCCCGACGGTTGTTGTTGGCGGAGAACAGCGACGTTTCGTCAATCGGCTACAAGATGGGGTATGAAAGCCCTTCGCAGTTCAGCCGCGAATACAGCCGTCTATTTGGCGCCTCGCCGAGCAAAGACATCGCTCGTTTGCGTGCCCAGGCCCTGCAAGCCACGAGCGCCTGATCCTGCACACAAACAGGATCAGGCAAAACCAGGACAGTATCCGTCTAACGCCCGCCCCCGCCTCGCCCCTAATCTGAACCCATGCAGCAAGACAACCGTCCCGGCTGCAACGGGTTCAGCAGATCACGACATCTGAACGACCCGGCACTCAACCTGATATGACCGGAGTCTTTACCATGAAAACGTTCAACACCTTGATCGCCGTTACCACCTTCGCCCTGAGCGCCAGTGCGTTTGCCCTGCCGAGCCAGCAGCAAGACCGTTTCTTCACCTGGGCTGGCGATTACCAGCAGCCGGTGGCCGCTGATGGCGCGGATCGGACGCCTGGAGGGCAGACACTCGCGGCCGATGGTGCCGATCGGACGCCTGGGGGCCAGACCTTGGCCGCTGATGGTGCCGAGCGGACGCCTGGAGGGCAGACGCTCGCAGCCGATGGTGCTGACCGTACACCTGGGGGCCAGACCTTGGCTGCTGATGGTGCCGAGCGTACCCCCGGAGGGCAGACGCTCGCAGCCGATGGTGCTGATCGTACGCCTGGGGGCCAGACCTTGGCTGCTGATGGTGCCGACCGCACCATGACCCGGCGCCTGGCATGATCAGGCAACTTTTCCATAGACGAAAAAAAACCCGCCTAGGCGGGTTTTTTGAGGACCAATTTGACTCCCTGTCCGGCATTCCATGCCTGGTCCAATCATCCATGACCCCAAGCACTCCCTGTACTCAGTGGATGAACATAGATTAGGCCTACCGGTGACTTGGAGAAAGACGAGAAAGCAGCAACGGCGTGTAA
Organism: Pseudomonas sp. Van50; assembly: GCF_055390755.1. Lineage (NCBI taxonomy): Bacteria > Pseudomonadati > Pseudomonadota > Gammaproteobacteria > Pseudomonadales > Pseudomonadaceae > Pseudomonas > Pseudomonas sp. Van50. Next base: position 5,033,240 of record NZ_AP024343.1, read on the forward strand.
GCGTTTCGCTATAGGACTCTTTCCTGGCTTTTCAACGGGCGAAAAAAAACCCGCCGAAGCGGGTTTTTCCAAGACCATTACGACTCCCTGTCGATAGCTAATCCTTGCATGGTCGATCGTCCCTGATCCTGAGCACTTCCTGTGCTTCAGTGGATAAGTCCAGATTACGCCTCGGATCCAAAATGAAATAGACGACATAGCTACCATCTCGTGTAAGACATTCGCTATACCTGCCCCTCCGAAAACCCTTAGCTCTGCCAGCCGGCCAACTCAAGGCCTGTGCAGGAACGCTTCAATATTGGCCATCTGCTCGTCCCAGCCACGGCTGTCCATGCGAAAAGCCTTGAGTCGGCGTGCCTCGGGAATGTTGTTGAAACCCGACTCCACGACTTTGAGCAAGGTACCGCCATCCATGTCTTCAAGTTCGAATTGCACTCGGGTTTCGGACTCCTGGGAATAATCTACCTGCGGCTCGACAGCGTAAGGATGCCAGCGAAACGAGAAGACCCGCTCGGGCTCCACCCGCTCCACCGCTACGTCCCAGATAAGGTGTTCGTAACCTGGATAAGTAATTTGCCCTTGGGTACGCTCGCCTGCCACAAACCGTTTCCCCTCAAGGGCGACACCGAACCATTGGCCAAAGGCTTCGGCATTGGCCAGGGCGCGCCAGACCTGGGAACGCGGGGCCTTGAGCAGGATCTTTCTTTCAATGCGGTCGGATGAATGCATGAGTCACCTCCTGTGTTTCAACAGTAGGCTTGTAAGACCACAAGGCCAACCGGAAAGTTGTATCAGACCGTCGTTTAAGCGCTCGCCAACTTTAAAACAGCACGGCGCGATGTAAACTCCCTCGGCGCTTTCACCCCCTCAAGGAGAGATCCAACATGTCCCTACGCTTGCTCCTGGCCCTGACGCCACTGCTTTTTGTCGCCATTGCCCAGGCCGACGACTGCGCTGACGCCACTACTCAAGGCGAAATGAACCAATGCGCAGCCAAAGAAAACAAGGCCGCCGACAATGAACTGAACAGTTTGTACAAGCAGATCACCGCACGCCTGAAGGACAATCCCGAAGCCAAGAAAATGCTGGTCAAGGCTCAGCGTGCCTGGATAGGCTTCCGTGATGCCGAATGCGAATTCTCCACCTCTGGGGTTGAGGGCGGCAGTGTCTATCCGCTGGTCTATGACAATTGCATCACCGCCCAGACCAAGGCTCGGGTCGAGGCGTTCAAGACCTATCTCAAGTGCAAGGAAGGGGATTTGAGCTGCCCTGTACCCGAGGCTTGACAGCCAGGATGCAAAAAAGGATGACCTCTGCAGGTCATCCTTTTTTTTGGCCCAACGCTTTTATTTCGGAAAAAACAAAACCCCTACCTGCGTCAGCAGATAGGGGTTTCGGAATTTAATCTTGACGATGACCTACTCTCACATGGGGAAACCCCACACTACCATCGGCGATGCATCGTTTCACTTCTGAGTTCGGGATGGGATCAGGTGGTTCCAATGCTCTATGGTCGTCAAGAAATTCGGTAGCCAGCGCGTGCCTTGCGGTCACGTTCCAGCGAATTGGTATGCGATAGTTTGTGTGTTGCAATCGAGCGTCGCGAACTTTCGGTTCGTTTCGTCTTCACACACCGCAATCTGGTCTCGTTCGCCCTGGGGCTCGGAGTTTACAAATTGCTTGGGTGTTATATGGTCAAGCCTCACGGGCAATTAGTACAGGTTAGCTCAACGCCTCACAGCGCTTACACACCCTGCCTATCAACGTCGTAGTCTTCGACGGCCCTTCAGGGGACTCAAGGTCCCAGTGAGATCTCATCTTGAGGAAAGTTTCCCGCTTAGATGCTTTCAGCGGTTATCTTTTCCGAACATAGCTACCCGGCAATGCCACTGGCGTGACAACCGGAACACCAGAGGTTCGTCCACTCCGGTCCTCTCGTACTAGGAGCAGCCCCTCTCAAATCTCAAACGTCCACGGCAGATAGGGACCGAACTGTCTCACGACGTTCTAAACCCAGCTCGCGTACCACTTTAAATGGCGAACAGCCATACCCTTGGGACCGGCTTCAGCCCCAGGATGTGATGAGCCGACATCGAGGTGCCAAACACCGCCGTCGATATGAACTCTTGGGCGGTATCAGCCTGTTATCCCCGGAGTACCTTTTATCCGTTGAGCGATGGCCCTTCCATACAGAACCACCGGATCACTAAGACCTACTTTCGTACCTGCTCGACGTGTCTGTCTCGCAGTCAAGCGCGCTTTTGCCTTTATACTCTACGACCGATTTCCGACCGGTCTGAGCGCACCTTCGTACTCCTCCGTTACTCTTTAGGAGGAGACCGCCCCAGTCAAACTACCCACCATACACTGTCCTCGATCCGGATAACGGACCTGAGTTAGAACCTCAAAGTTGCCAGGGTGGTATTTCAAGGATGGCTCCACGCGAACTGGCGTCCACGCTTCAAAGCCTCCCACCTATCCTACACAAGCAAATTCAAAGTCCAGTGCAAAGCTATAGTAAAGGTTCACGGGGTCTTTCCGTCTAGCCGCGGATACACTGCATCTTCACAGCGATTTCAATTTCACTGAGTCTCGGGTGGAGACAGCGCCGCCATCGTTACGCCATTCGTGCAGGTCGGAACTTACCCGACAAGGAATTTCGCTACCTTAGGACCGTTATAGTTACGGCCGCCGTTTACCGGGGCTTCGATCAAGAGCTTCGCGTTAGCTAACCCCATCAATTAACCTTCCGGCACCGGGCAGGCGTCACACCCTATACGTCCACTTTCGTGTTTGCAGAGTGCTGTGTTTTTAATAAACAGTCGCAGCGGCCTGGTATCTTCGACCGGCGTGGGCTTACGCAGCAAGTGCTTCACCCTCACCGGCGCACCTTCTCCCGAAGTTACGGTGCCATTTTGCCTAGTTCCTTCACCCGAGTTCTCTCAAGCGCCTTGGTATTCTCTACCCAACCACCTGTGTCGGTTTGGGGTACGGTTCCTGGTTACCTGAAGCTTAGAAGCTTTTCTTGGAAGCATGGCATCAACCACTTCGTCACCCAAAGGGTAACTCGTCATCAGCTCTCGGCCTTAGAATCCCGGATTTACCTAAGATTCCAGCCTACCACCTTAAACTTGGACAACCAACGCCAAGCTGGCCTAGCCTTCTCCGTCCCTCCATCGCAATAACCAGAAGTACAGGAATATTAACCTGTTTTCCATCGACTACGCTTTTCAGCCTCGCCTTAGGGACCGACTAACCCTGCGTCGATTAACGTTGCGCAGGAAACCTTGGTCTTTCGGCGTGGGTGTTTTTCACACCCATTGTCGTTACTCATGTCAGCATTCGCACTTCTGATACCTCCAGCAAGCTTCTCAACTCACCTTCACAGGCTTACAGAACGCTCCTCTACCGCATCACTTACGTGATACCCGTAGCTTCGGTGTATGGTTTGAGCCCCGTTACATCTTCCGCGCAGGCCGACTCGACTAGTGAGCTATTACGCTTTCTTTAAAGGGTGGCTGCTTCTAAGCCAACCTCCTAGCTGTCTAAGCCTTCCCACATCGTTTCCCACTTAACCATAACTTTGGGACCTTAGCTGACGGTCTGGGTTGTTTCCCTTTTCACGACGGACGTTAGCACCCGCCGTGTGTCTCCCATGCTCGGCACTTGTAGGTATTCGGAGTTTGCATCGGTTTGGTAAGTCGGGATGACCCCCTAGCCGAAACAGTGCTCTACCCCCTACAGTGATACATGAGGCGCTACCTAAATAGCTTTCGAGGAGAACCAGCTATCTCCGAGCTTGATTAGCCTTTCACTCCGATCCACAGGTCATCCGCTAACTTTTCAACGGTAGTCGGTTCGGTCCTCCAGTCAGTGTTACCTAACCTTCAACCTGCCCATGGATAGATCGCCCGGTTTCGGGTCTATTCCCAGCGACTAGACGCCCTATTAAGACTCGCTTTCGCTACGCCTCCCCTATTCGGTTAAGCTCGCCACTGAAAATAAGTCGCTGACCCATTATACAAAAGGTACGCAGTCACCCAACAAAGTGGGCTCCCACTGCTTGTACGCATACGGTTTCAGGATCTATTTCACTCCCCTCTCCGGGGTTCTTTTCGCCTTTCCCTCACGGTACTAGTTCACTATCGGTCAGTCAGTAGTATTTAGCCTTGGAGGATGGTCCCCCCATATTCAGACAAAGTTTCTCGTGCTCCGTCCTACTCGATTTCACTTCTAAGATCCTTTCGCGTACAGGGCTATCACCCACTATGGCCGCACTTTCCAGAGCGTTCCGCTAAAATCAAAGAAGCTTAAGGGCTAGTCCCCGTTCGCTCGCCACTACTAAGGGAATCTCGGTTGATTTCTTTTCCTCAGGGTACTTAGATGTTTCAGTTCCCCTGGTTCGCCTCTTGCACCTATGTATTCAGTACAAGATAACCATCTTATGATGGCTGGGTTCCCCCATTCAGACATCTCCGGATCACAGTCTGTTTGCCGACTCCCCGAAGCTTTTCGCAGGCTACCACGTCTTTCATCGCCTCTGACTGCCAAGGCATCCACCGTATGCGCTTCTTCACTTGACCATATAACCCCAAGCAATCTGGTTATACTGTGAAGACGACATTCGCCGAAAATTCGATCTTGCTCAAAGAGCAACTCACAAATTTTACCTTAGCCTGATCCGTTACCAGTGAAAGTAACGTTCAGTCTATCTTTCTATCACATACCCAAATTTTTAAAGAACGAACTAGTCAAAGACTAGAAATCAACATTCACCATCGAACCGATGGAATGCTCATTTCTAAGCTTTATACAATCGAAGCAGTAGTGGTGGAGCCAAGCGGGATCGAACCGCTGACCTCCTGCGTGCAAGGCAGGCGCTCTCCCAGCTGAGCTATGGCCCCGTATTTCTACAGGCGTTTCCCACACAAAATTGGTGGGTCTGGGCAGATTCGAACTGCCGACCTCACCCTTATCAGGGGTGCGCTCTAACCAACTGAGCTACAGACCCAATTTCGGGCTGCTTCTTTCGTCTTCTTCAATGAATCAAGCAATTCGTGTGGGAGCTCATGAAGCAGCTGCGGTCGTCGATTAAGGAGGTGATCCAGCCGCAGGTTCCCCTACGGCTACCTTGTTACGACTTCACCCCAGTCATGAATCACACCGTGGTAACCGTCCCCCCGAAGGTTAGACTAGCTACTTCTGGTGCAACCCACTCCCATGGTGTGACGGGCGGTGTGTACAAGGCCCGGGAACGTATTCACCGCGACATTCTGATTCGCGATTACTAGCGATTCCGACTTCACGCAGTCGAGTTGCAGACTGCGATCCGGACTACGATCGGTTTTGTGGGATTAGCTCCACCTCGCGGCTTGGCAACCCTCTGTACCGACCATTGTAGCACGTGTGTAGCCCAGGCCGTAAGGGCCATGATGACTTGACGTCATCCCCACCTTCCTCCGGTTTGTCACCGGCAGTCTCCTTAGAGTGCCCACCATTACGTGCTGGTAACTAAGGACAAGGGTTGCGCTCGTTACGGGACTTAACCCAACATCTCACGACACGAGCTGACGACAGCCATGCAGCACCTGTCTCAATGCTCCCGAAGGCACCAATCCATCTCTGGAAAGTTCATTGGATGTCAAGGCCTGGTAAGGTTCTTCGCGTTGCTTCGAATTAAACCACATGCTCCACCGCTTGTGCGGGCCCCCGTCAATTCATTTGAGTTTTAACCTTGCGGCCGTACTCCCCAGGCGGTCAACTTAATGCGTTAGCTGCGCCACTAAGAGCTCAAGGCTCCCAACGGCTAGTTGACATCGTTTACGGCGTGGACTACCAGGGTATCTAATCCTGTTTGCTCCCCACGCTTTCGCACCTCAGTGTCAGTATCAGTCCAGGTGGTCGCCTTCGCCACTGGTGTTCCTTCCTATATCTACGCATTTCACCGCTACACAGGAAATTCCACCACCCTCTACCATACTCTAGCTCGACAGTTTTGAATGCAGTTCCCAGGTTGAGCCCGGGGCTTTCACATCCAACTTAACGAACCACCTACGCGCGCTTTACGCCCAGTAATTCCGATTAACGCTTGCACCCTCTGTATTACCGCGGCTGCTGGCACAGAGTTAGCCGGTGCTTATTCTGTCGGTAACGTCAAAACACTAACGTATTAGGTTAATGCCCTTCCTCCCAACTTAAAGTGCTTTACAATCCGAAGACCTTCTTCACACACGCGGCATGGCTGGATCAGGCTTTCGCCCATTGTCCAATATTCCCCACTGCTGCCTCCCGTAGGAGTCTGGACCGTGTCTCAGTTCCAGTGTGACTGATCATCCTCTCAGACCAGTTACGGATCGTCGCCTTGGTGAGCCATTACCTCACCAACTAGCTAATCCGACCTAGGCTCATCTGATAGCGCAAGGCCCGAAGGTCCCCTGCTTTCTCCCGTAGGACGTATGCGGTATTAGCGTCCGTTTCCGAGCGTTATCCCCCACTACCAGGCAGATTCCTAGGCATTACTCACCCGTCCGCCGCTCTCAAGAGGTGCAAGCACCTCTCTACCGCTCGACTTGCATGTGTTAGGCCTGCCGCCAGCGTTCAATCTGAGCCATGATCAAACTCTTCAGTTCAAACATCTTTGGGTTTTGAGAAAACCCTAAACTTGGCTCAGCAATCATTGGTTACATCTTTGATTTCTCGCGGAGTAACTTGTGATGCTGATAATCTGTTGACTAGCAGTCTGACTCCACAAGCACCCACACGAATTGCTTGATTCAGTTGTTAAAGAGCGGTTGGCTGAGCCTTTCGTCTCAACCGAGGCGCGCATTCTACAGCGCCCCGTGTATCTGTCAAGCGGTTATTTTCAGAAGTTTTCAAAGTTTCCTTTTCAACTTCAACCACTTGCGCTTCCGATCTCTCGTTAGCGGGAGGCGAATTCTACAGCGTTACTCGCTGCTGTCAACACCTCTTTTTTACCGCTTTCGACCGAGAAGATCGAACCGCACATAGAGTCAAACAACACCACTCTACCTGCTCCTTCCAGACCTCGATGAACTGAAGCCCCGCACCTTCGAAACCTACTTAACTCGTTGAATATCAAGGAGTTTTCCGTTTCGACTGCGCCAGAAGTGGGGCGAATTATAGACGTCCAGAATTTGCCGTCAACCCTTAATTTGATTTTTCTATCTACAGCCCGACATGACACTTAAATATGCCCGGTATATAGACGGAATCGCTGCACATGCGCAATATACTGCTCAACGCAGCCTCCCCCGCCTTTATTCTGGACGACACTTCGTAATGACGCTCCCCCCACATCGCAGCCTGGCCTCCACCCTGTACCCGGTTGCCTTGCTATTGATAGCCATGGCTTCCATTCAAGCAGGAGCCTCCCTCGCCAAAAGCATGTTCCCGATAGTGGGTGCACAAGGCACTACGACGCTGCGCCTCATTTTTGCCAGCCTCATCATGCTGTTGATGCTACGCCCCTGGCGCGCCAAGCTCACCGGCCAATCCCTGCGCACGGTGATCGTTTACGGCATGGCACTGGGCGGTATGAACTTCCTCTTCTATATGTCAGTTCGCACCGTTCCACTGGGCATTGCCGTGGCGTTGGAATTTACCGGGCCTCTGGCAGTCGCCATTTACGCCTCCCGCCGGGCGATCGACTTTCTCTGGATTGCCTTGGCAGTGGTTGGCCTGCTGCTGCTCATACCGACCGGCGCGACCAGTGCCGGTATCGATCTGGTTGGCGCCGGCTACGCGCTGGGTGCCGGTGTCTGCTGGGCGTTGTACATCCTGTTTGGTCAGAAAGCCGGAGCGGACAATGGCGTGCAGACCGCAGCACTGGGCGTCATGATCGCGGCCCTGTTCGTCGCACCTATCGGCATTGTCCACGCCGGCGCCGCACTGCTCACACCGAGCCTGATTCCAATCGCCCTCGGCGTCGCCATCCTGTCCACAGCCCTGCCCTACACGCTGGAAATGATCGCCCTGACTCGAATGCCTGCCCGCACCTTCGGCACCTTGATGAGCGTCGAACCGGCAATCGCGGCCTTGTCGGGGCTCGTCTTTCTCCAGGAGTACTTGTCCCTGGCCCAGTGGATGGCCATTACCTGCATCATCCTCGCGTCGGTGGGCGCAACGCTGACCATGGCCAGCACCGCAAAGCCTGCTGTCGCGGTAGATTGAATCGGGATTTAACGAAGGTCTGGCATTTGCCGCGCATTTAGGCCATGTTTAGGCCAGTAACCTAATGCCAGACATGGATTTTTTCATACAGGACGTCATGAACGCTGCAAGCAAGAGCGCACACGATCGCACGCAGACATAAGATCCGCGGCGGTCATAAGGACGGGAATGAAACGAATTTTGATACTGATCGCCGTACTTGCAATAGCGGGCTGTGCGGCAACATCGAAAAGTGAAGTCAAACGCGGCAAAAAGGGTCTTCACATCAATTGCTCCGGCCTGTCCTCATCCTGGGACCAGTGCGCTGCCAGTGCCGCCAATTCATGTGCTCCCAAGAGTTACAAGGTCATTGCCAAGTCCGGCGACGCCGTCGAAGAACCAGGGGATTATCCCTTCGGGCTGAATCCCGCCGGCTATACCAGTCGCAGCATGATCGTCATCTGCAAATAAATTACCTTAACCGAGCCCCTGTTCGGCGATTCGACGACTGATTTCCTCATGGCTGGACTTGAGGACATCACGCTGGACCTGCGGCGTGACCAGCATCCGCGCGACAACCAACGCCCCCACGCATTGAGACAGAATGGCCCAGGCCAGGCTGTCGCTTCCCAATATCCGTGCCCAGTTTTCGTGCAAACGACAGATCCATGTTTGCGCCGCCTCCTTCACCTGAACATCCGATCGTGCGATCTCAGCGCCCAGTACCGTTAACGCACATCCTGCCTCGGGCTGCTCGACATGGCTCATGCTCAAGTACTGCTTGAGGCAGCGCTCCAGTTTCATCGAGTCCATGGCGCCGTCGCCGCTCAAGCGATCCAGGCTTTGAGCCAACTCCCGCTCAACAATGGCCTTGAAAAGCTCATCCTTGGACGAGAAGTGGCTATAGAACGCACCGCCACTCAACCCGATCGCTTTCATCAGGCCGTCGACACCGACCGTAGAGAAACCGGATTTCTTGGCGGACACGGCACTGCTGGCGAGCAGTTTCTCGCGGGTTTCCATTTTGTGATTGGCTGAATAACGCATGGTCCTGCCCCTGATTGCTCACCTTGACGCTTGCCGGACCTTAGCATAACGTCCGTTTAGTTAACGATCGTTTACCCATGAGGCTGACCATGAATAATAAGAAGGTCGTACTGGTTGTTGGCGCGGGCGATGCCACCGGCGGAGCGATTGCCAAACGCTTTGCGCAGGAAGGTTTCGTAGCCTGTGTTACCCGTCGCAGCGCTGACAAACTCCAGCCGCTTGTGGATGGAATCCGCGCTCAAGGCGGCGAAGCCCACGGGTTTGCCTGTGATGCACGTAAAGAAGACGATGTGATTGCACTCATCGAGCAAATCGAGAACCAGATCGGCCCGATCGAAGCCTTTGTGTTCAACATCGGCGCCAACGTCCCCTGCAGCATCCTCGAAGAAACCGCACGCAAGTACTTCAAGATTTGGGAGATGGCCTGTTTCTCAGGTTTTCTCAATGCACGGGAAGTGGCCAAGCGCATGGTCAAGCGCCAACGCGGAACCATCCTGTTTACCGGGGCGACGGCGGGATTGCGCGGCGCTTCAGGGTTCGCTGCATTCGCAGGCGCCAAACATGGCATCCGCGCACTGGCCCAAAGCATGGCCCGGGAGCTGGGGCCGCTGAATATTCATGTGGCCCATGTGGTGGTGGACGGCGCCATCGACACCGACTTCATCCGCGATCATTTCCCGGAAAAATATGCCACCAAGGATCAGGACGGCATCCTGAATCCTGAACACATCGCCGACAACTACTGGTATCTGCACAGCCAACCTCGCGACGCCTGGACCTTCGAGCTGGACCTGCGCCCCTGGAATGAACGCTGGTAAGCCCTCCCCTCACAACGACAAGAGAGCAGGTACCATGAGCAAATCAGTGGAGTTTTACTTCGATCTCGGCAGCCCGACCACGTACCTGGCCTACACCCAGTTGCCGGCGCTGTGCGCGCAGACAAACAGCCAGTTGATCTATCGTCCGATGTTATTGGGCGGCGTCTTCAAGGCAACCGGCAATGCATCACCGGCGACAGTGCCAGCCAAGAACCCTTACCTGTTCAAGGATCTGAATCGCTTCGCCAAGCGCTACGGCGTCGCCTTCCAGTTCAATCCATACTTCCCCGTCAACACATTGCAGCTGATGCGCGCGGTGACCGCCATGCAACTGCGTCATCCCGAACGCTTCGAGGCCTTCGTCGATTGCCTGTTCCGCGCCTTTTGGGTGGACGCCCGCAACCTCAATGACCCCGCGACTGTCGCAGCAGTCCTGAACGAAGGCGGTTTCGACGCCGACCATGTGCTGGCCCTGACGAACGACGAGCAGGTCAAGCAAGCACTCAAGAGCGCCACCGAAGACGCCATCGGACGAGGCGTGTTCGGTGCCCCGAGCATGTTTGTCGGTGACGAGCTGTTCTTCGGCCAGGATCGGCTGGACTTCGTCCGTGAAGCCCTCGCCTGATGCTCTACCTCAAATCGCTATCGTCCGGGTGTTGAGCCACTGCAGTGCGTCACCGTCCAGCAACGGGCTCAATCGACGCTGAACCTCGGCGTGGTAGGCGTTGAACCAGTCTTTTTCGTCCTGGGTCAGCAGCGAAGGCTCCAGGCAACGGGTGTCGATCGGGCACAGCGTGAGGGTTTCGAACTCAAGGAACTCGCCGAACTCGCTGCTTCCGGCTTCGCGATTCAACACCAGGTTCTCGATGCGCACACCCCAGCGGCCGGGACGATAAGTGCCCGGCTCGATCGAGGTGATCATGCCGGCCTGCATCGCCGTTTGCGGCGCGGCAGCGGCTTGATAGGCAATCACCTGCGGGCCTTCGTGGACATTGAGGAAATAGCCGACACCATGGCCGGTACCGTGGCCGTAATCGACCTGCTCCGCCCAGATCGGCGCACGGGCGATGGCATCCAGCAAGGGCGAAAGAATGCCCCGCGGAAACTTGGCCCGGGACAGGGCAATCACACCCTTGAGCACACGGGTGCAGTCACGTTTCTGCTCGGCGGTGGGCGTTCCGACCGGCACCATGCGGGTGATGTCAGTGGTGCCCCCCAAGTACTGGCCCCCGGAATCGATCAGCAACAGGCCATCACCTTCGATGACGGCATGGGCCTCTTGCGTGGCATGGTAATGGGGCATCGCGCCGTTGGCGTTAAAGGCGGCGATGGTATTGAAGCTCAGGGAGACGAAATCCGGCCGAAGTGTGCGGGCGGCAGTCAGGTGCTCGTCGATGGTCAACTCGGTGATACGCTCGCGCCCCCAGGCCCCTTCCAGCCAGGCGAAGAATTCACAGAGCGCCGCGCCGTCCTGCTCCATGGCCCGACGGATGTGCTCGGCGTCGGCCAGGCTTTTACGGGACTTGGCCAGCGTCGTTGGATTGAGACCTTCGATCAGCTTCACGCCACTGCCCAGGTTATCCAGCAAGCCAACCGTCACCCGTGCTGGGTCGACCTGCAGATTCGCGCCATCCGGCACTTCGCGCAACGCGGCGGCGGCTTCGCTGTAATCGCGCAGGGTCACGCCGTCCTGCTCCAGAACCGCACGCAGCGCTGAGTCAACCTTGTCCAGGGCCACGAACAGCGTTGCTTGCTGCTGGCTGATCAAGGCAAAGGAAACGAACACGGGGTTGAACGACACATCTGCTCCGCGCAGGTTGAACAACCAGGCGATGTCATCCAGCGTGGCGATGAAATGCCAGTCGGCACCACGCTCCTGGAGGGATTCGCGCAGCTTGGCGAGTTTTTCGACCCGGCTGACGGTCGCCTGGGGCGGCAAATGGGCGTAGACCGGTTGATCCGGCAAGCCTGGGCGATCGGTCCAGACGTCCTTGAGCAGGTCGATGTCGGTGCGCAACCGCGCGCCGCGTTCGGCGAGCTTGCCGCCCAGGGTGCGGGCCGATGCCACGGCCATGACCGCACCGTCGACCGCAACCACTGCGCCTTCAGGCGTTTGTTCGGCCAGCCAGTCCAGGGGACCGGGCTGGCCTGGAATCAGCTTGACCAGCTCGATACCACTGCCCTCCAGCTCCTTGGTGGCCTGCTCCCAGTAACGGCTGTCGGCCCAGACGCCGGCGAAACTGCCGGTCACGATCAAGGTACCCACCGAACCATGGAACCCCGACAACCATTGCCGCCCCTGCCAATAGCCCGGCAGGTATTCAGACAGGTGCGGGTCGGCCGATGGCACCAGCAACGCGTGAATACCCTCGCGGCTCATCAGTTGGCGGATTCGGGCCAGGCGCTGGGGAACCAGTCCATGGGGCAAAGGCTCGGTGCTCATTGTTTCTCCTGCTCATTGATATTGTTGTTCGATGCCGAATTCGGCTTATGGGGTCGTGGCCCAGAACGCCGGCGCAGTCGCGCACGCCGCCTTGATCAGCCGCACCGCCTCGTCGATATCCTGCTCGGTGGTAAAGCGCCCCAGGCTCAAGCGGATGGTCCGCCCGGCCGCACGGGCGTCGTGCCCCAGGGCCAGCAGCACGTGGGACGGGGTGTTGTGCGCCGAATTGCAGGCCGAGGTCGCGGAAAATGCAATCGATGCGCCCAATGTCGCCGAGTTGAACTCACCTTCGTTGAACGTCAGGCTCAACGTGTGGGGAATCCGGCGGCTCGCACTGCCGTTTATACGCACACCAGGCAACGCCAGCAGCGGCTCGAGCAAACGATTGCGCAACCGGGCGATTTTAGCGAGTTCTTCGTCGAATGCCGCGGCTGCCAGTTCGAATGCGGCGCCCATGGCTGCAATCTGGTGGGTCGCCAGGGTTCCGGAGCGCAAACCGCCCTCATGTCCACCGCCATGGATCTGCGCCGCTAGCCGTGACCGGGCACGGTCGCCGACGTAGAGCGCACCGATGCCCTTGGGGCCGTAGATTTTATGCGCGGAAAAAGACATCAGGTCCACTGGCCAGCGAGACAGGTCGATCTGCACCTTGCCTGCGCCCTGGGCCGCGTCCACATGGAACAACGCACCGTGCTCGCGAACGATCTCGCCAATGGCGATGACGTCGTTGACGGTGCCCAGCTCGTTGTTCACCAGCATCAGCGAGACCAGGAACGTGTCTTCGCGCAACGCCTCGCGAACCGCTTGCGGGCTGATCAGGCCCTCGGCGTCCGGCGCCAGCCAGGTAACCGCGACGCCACTTTCCTCGAGCTGGCGCGCTGTATCGAGAATCGCCTTGTGCTCGATCAGGCTGGTGATGACATGGCCGGCGGACCCACTGCGTGCCTGGGCCACACCCTTGAGGGCCAGGTTGTTGGATTCGGTGGCGCCGGAAGTCCAGACGATCTGTTCGGGCTGGGCCCCCACCAATTGCGCCACCTGCTGGCGGGCACGCTCCACCGAGCGCCGGGCCTCCTGGCCGAAGGCATGGGAACTGGACGCCGGGTTGCCGAAGTTGCCGTCAAAACCCAGACACTCGACCATGACCCGGATGACCCGCTCATCCACCGGCGTGGTGGCGGCGTAATCGAAATACAACGGACGTTTATTCATAGGAAACTCGCAGAGCCTGCTCCGGGATCAGGCGCCCTCGTTGGGTTCGAGACAAGCAATACCTGATCAAAGACCTTAAAGAAGTCGGACTTCGTTTAAAAGTGCGTAGGAACGCTCCTGAACAGCGAGCTTAGCAGGCATCGCCTCGAAGCTCAGCCCTCAACTGATGCTTTCGAGCAACAACGGATACATAGAAGCGACCAACAACAGCGCCATGCCCCAGTTGAACATGCGCAGCCAGCGACGATCACGCAACAGGTTGCGCAACAGGCTGCCGCACACCACCCACAGGCTCACGCTTGGCAGATTGATCAAGGCAAACACCGCCGCAATCACCAGCACATTGAAGAAGTAACCCTGGAGGGGCGTGTAGGTACTGATGGCGCCGATGGCCATGATCCAGGCCTTGGGATTGACCCATTGGAACGCCGCTGCGCCCCAATAGCTGATCGGCGTATTGTTCCCCGGCTGGCTGTCCGAAACCGGGCCGGAGTGGGCTATTTTCCACGCCAGGTACAACAGGTACGCCGCACCGATGTAGCGCAACGCGGTATAGAGCAGTGGATAAGTCTGGAACACCGCGCCCAGGCCAAGGCCCACCGCCAGCACCAGGGAAAAGAAGCCGCAGGTAATACCCAGCATGTGCGGAATGGTGCGGTTGAAACCGAAATTCACACCCGAGGCCAACAACATGGTGTTGTTAGGACCTGGCGTGATCGAAGTCACCAGGGCAAACAGGGCGAAGCCCAGCAGCAGGTCAAGCGAAAGGGTCATGTCAGGTCAGTCCATCAGGGGCGGTCAGTCAAGTCATGACCCTACCCCACGTCCAGACCCAAACCCACGGACAGTTGGGCAAAACTTTGAGCGGTACAGTCCCTCAGCTAGACCGGCCAGGCTGTTGCACGACCTGCTCGGCACTCATCTGGCCCTGATCGTCGAATCCCACGTTTTTCTGCGACGAGCCAAGCAGCTCGGCTTTTTTCGCGTGGTATTCCTCGAACGAAAGGCCACGGCGATTCAAGGCTTCAAGGGCCAGCTCGCGGGTCTCGTCGGCGGTGTAGGGGCGCAGTTCCGGGGAAGAGCTGGCGCAGCCGCCCAGGAGGGTGGCGGTCAAGAGCAACAAAACGGCAAAGGTACGGTTCATGGCGGGTGTCCGGTGTTCTGGAGTTGGGCGATGAACAAAGGCTACCCGCCGGTCCTGCGCGGCAGAAATCAACCCTCTCGATAGTGGGTATTGCCTGCTTGGATCAGCCGTTGCGCTTAATCGACCAACTGGCAATGCAGCGCGTTGTCCAGGCTGCGCTCGATATTGCGCAACACCTGGAACGAAGCGAACGTCACGGCCTTGGCGCGGTGAGCCTGGATCAGCCGCCAGAAGCCCTGCTCGCCCTTTTCGACACTTCGAAGTGCCGCCTCGCCTGCCTCGCGGGTCTGCCACTGCAAATAGTTGAGCACGCGTCGACCATCGTCGCTGGCCTGGATACTGGCACTCAGGAACCCCTGGTGGTCCCTGGCCAGGCGCTCGGTCTGTTCCGACAAGGCGGTTACCAGCGCCTGCTGCCATTGAGGTTCGATGTCGAATTCCATCAGTTGGGTGAAACTGCGATTGTTCCTTGTCGATTGCATGAAAGGTCCCCTATGCAGGTCAGGCGAATCTTGCGATCCGAAGGCGTGCAGGGTAAAACCTCTAGTTAACTTGAGGTCAAGCAGTGAATTGAAACGATGGCGCAGATCGATATCCACAAGGAACTCACCGTCGGCCAAGTGGCCGCCCGCAGCGGCGTGGCGGTCACGGCCCTGCACTTCTACGAGTCCAAGGGGCTGATCAAAAGCACGCGCAACCCGGGTAACCAACGCCGTTACCCACGGGCGGTATTGCGTCGCGTGGCACTGATCAAGGTCGCCCAGCGCCTGGGCATTCCGTTGGCGGAAATCGGCGAGGCGTTGAACAACCTGCCAGACAACCGCGCCCCGACGGCCGCCGACTGGCAAACCTTGTCGGCGCAGTGGAGCCGGGACCTGGACGAACGCATCAACCAATTGGTGGCGCTGCGTGATCGACTCAACGGTTGCATCGGCTGCGGATGCCTGTCGATGGAAGCTTGTCCGCTGCGCAACCAGGGCGACGTACTCGGCCAACGTGGGCCGGGGGCTCATCTGCTGGAATAGCCTTGAAGCGTTCGTCGGCCCCTGCGTCCAGCCAGGGTCGCTGGCCTATAGTGGAGGAGCGCAAATCGACGAAGACTCTCTTCGCCTCCCTACAAAAGGAGAAACGTCATGGGCGTCAATGCCATTCCCGAAGGTTTCCATAACATCACGCCCTACCTGGGCATTCAAAAAGCTGCCGAAGCCATCGACTTCTACAAAAAGGCCTTCAATGCCACCGAGGTCATGCGCCTGGCCATGCCCGACGGGGCATCGGCCATGCCGAGCTGCGGATCAACGGTTATCCGATCATGCTTGGCACGCCTTGCGATCAAGGCCCCTTGAGCAATCCAGACCAATCGCCATCGGTCGGCCTGCATTTATATGTCGAGGACGTGGACAGCGCATTTGCCCAGGCCATTGCCGCCGGCGGCACGGTGATTTCCGAGGTCAAGGACCAGTTCTACGGAGATCGCAGCGGCACCCTGAAAGATCCCTATGGGCATCTGTGGTTCCTCGCGACGCACAAGGAAGATCTGAGCCAGGACCAGATCGAGCAACGGGCCAGGGAGATGTTTCAACAAGGCTGACCGTGTCTGTGGCTAGGGGCCCCGCTCCCTAGCCACAGAAGACACTGAAACTAAACGCGAAACATTTTCTTTCAACTTCCCTTTCGGGATTCTGCTCGCTCGTTCGTCTTAATTAGATGCAGCAGGCCGCGTCGGCAAAAGCCACGGCCTGCCTTTTTGGGTTCACGGTGTTGCAAAGCCCGCAATACGGAACCTTTCATCGAATCAAGACGTTCAATCATGTCGAAGAAATCCCGCTCCAAACTCTGGTTCCTGGTCCATAGCTGGCTGGCATTGCCCATCTGGTTCTTCGTGCTCATCGTCTGCGTCACCGGCACCCTGGCGGTGGTCAGCCAGGAGATCGTCTGGCTGGCCAACCCCGACATGCGGGCCAACAAGCCTTCGGACGAGGCCACGTCGCTCAGCTATGACCAGGTGATCGCCGCCATCAAGCAGGCCCAGCCGCAAACCCAGGTGCAAAGCATCATCCGTCCGGACGAGTCGCATTTTGCGCTGGAAGTCGGCGTGACCTACCCCGACGGACGCCCCGACACGGTCTACGTCAACCCGTACAGCGGCGTCATCCAGGGCTCGGCGCCGACATTCAATTTCCAGGCCTTCACCCGCGCCCTGCATGGCTGGTGGCTGGTGCCGTTCACCAATGGCTACAGTTGGGGCTGGTACCTGGTGTCGTTCCTGGGCCTGCCCTTGCTCGCGTCCCTGGTGACCGGGCTGGTGGTCTACAAGCGTTTCTGGAAAGGCTTCTTTCGTCCGACCCTGCGGATTCGCCATGGCGCACGGATTTTCTGGGGTGATTTCCACCGGCTCAGCGGTATCTGGTCGATCTGGTTCATCGCGGTCATCTCCGTCACCGGCACCTGGTTCCTGATCCAGGCCTTGCTGGGCGACAACCAGATCTCCATTTCCAGCGAACCGGTCATCCCGGTGGTGGCCCGTGAAAACGTGCCGTTGGCCGTTGACGGCCAGGCGCCACCGCAGTTGAACCTGGACCGGGCCATCGAAATCGCCCAGCAACGCATCCCGGGACTGGAAGCGAGTTTCATCAGCCTGCCCGGCAATGCCTACAGCCATCTGGAAATCGGTGGCCGCGGGTGGTATCCGCTGATGTTCCAGACCGCCACCATCAATCCCTACAACGGCGACGTGGCCGCCTCCCGGTTGCTGTCGGACCGCACGACCCTGGAGTTCGTCACCGAATCCATGCGGCCCTTGCACACCGGGGACTTCGGCGGCCTCTGGATCAAGCTCATCTGGTTTTTCTTCGGTCTGATCCTGAGCATGATGGTCCTCAGCGGGCTGCTGATCTGGACCAAACGCACGGCCCTGGCCACCGCCAATGCCTTCAAGCGAAGCCAGAAACCCACCCGCGGCGCCCGAATCGCGCAGGCACTGCAACCGTCCGTCCACCGTGAATCGTCGGAGGGCAGCCTGTGAACCCGTCCAATACCGCTTCATCATCACCGTCACGCCTGAGCCTGTTCTGGCATAAATGGCGCTTCCATCTCAACGTGTTGCTGCTGCTGATCCCCCTGGGATTCATGCCCAAATACCTCTCCGAAGCCGCCCTGTTCCGCGGCGATGCAGGGCTTGGCGAGCGGGAAGTCGGCGAAGTCCAGGTCGGTCCCTGGAGCCTGCGCCTGGCGGAGTTTCGCAACGAAGCCCCACGGACCGAAGGGCCCGCCGGGCCGATGAAGCACTTCAACGCGGCCCTGTGCCAGAGCTGTATCGGCCAGGTCAAGGCCACCTACCTGCGCATCGGCAAGCCTCGTAGCCTGCGGGCCGCCGGGGTGATTTTCTTCGGCTCGCCCTATCGCATGGGCGCCTTGTTGCCGGTCCCGCCAAAGACCCAGCCCGATGCCGAACTGTGGATAACCCTCGAGGGTTGGGACGGTTCGATGCACCAGGCCTCCATTCCCCTGAGCCAGGCCTCCCCGGCCACCGTCGCCTGGCTGAAGAACCAAGGACCCAAACCATGACCTTCCGCGCTTTATCCAAGGGCCTGGCGCTGCTGTTCTGCGCAGGCGCAAGCACCAGCGTCCTGGCCCACAACCCGATGTGCGAGTGCAAGGCCATCGACGCCGAGCAGATCCAATGCACCGGCGGTTTTTCCGACGGCAGCGGTGCACCCGGAGTGACCCTGGACGTGATCGGTTATGACGAAACCATCCTCGTTCCGGGCAAGCTCGGTGCCGACTCGAAGCTGACCTTCAAGAAACCGAACGCTGAATTCTACGTGCTCTTCGACGCCGGCCCAGGCCACGTGGTGGAAATCGACCAAGCCGACATCGAGGCCCCATGAGCAACGCCACGACTCAAGTCATCCGCCCCGCCGGCGCGGGCCATGAAACCCTGTATGTGTTGCTGTTGTGCCTGGTGATCGTGCTGGTGGCCGGGTCCGTGGTGGCCTGGCATGGCAAGGCCGAGGACACGCCTCACCTGGCCTCGAACCAGCTCGACGCCCGCCGCGACCTCAGCGCCGCCGAGCAAGGCATCTATGCCGACCTGCGGGTGACCCTGGATGAAATCCGCTTGCTGCGCGAAGACCAACCCACCCTGCCCAGTCCGCCAACCCTGGCCGAAGAAGGCTTCGCGCCGTTCGCCCAGGACGCCAGCTCCGTCAGCCGGGGCGGCCACGCCTGGCAACAACTGCAGGACCAGGCCTACTTCGGCGCCAGTGCCAATCCGTCGGTGGCCGGTTCGTTTCTGATGCGCATCGGCGAAACGTCCGACGCCGCCCCGGACATCTGGCTCAACCGCGGCACTGACCTCGCGACGCCCTCCGCGCTGGACGATGCGGCTTTGTCCGCCGCCGGCTGGCAACAGATCGTCGCGCAATTCGATGCCGGCGTAACCCGCCAGCACCGGCACTGACCCCACGCCCTCATTCGAGAGAAGATCGTTTGCCCATGCCTATTGCATCTCAACGCCGACCCTTGCTGCGCTTGCTGTTGATCGGCCTGCTGGCCTGCCTGTTCACTTCGCCGGTGAGCGCCGAAACAGCCAAGCGCCTGCGCATTGGCATCACCTTGCACCCGTATTACAGCTACGTGGCCAACATCGTCGGCGACAAGGCCGAGGTCGTACCGCTGATCCCGGCCGGTTTCAACCCCCACGCCTATGAACCACGGGCCGAGGACATCAAGCGCATCAGCGGCCTCGACGTGATCGTGCTCAACGGCGTGGGCCATGACGACTTCGCCGACCGCATGATCGCCGCCAGCGAAACCCCGGACGTGAAAGTGATCGAGGCCAACGAAAACGTGCCCCTGCTGGCCGCCACCGGCACGGCGGCCCGAGGCGCGGGCAAGGTCGTGAACCCGCACACCTTCCTGTCCATCAGTGCCTCCATCGCCCAGGTCAATAACATCGCCCGGGAACTGGGCAAGCTCGACCCGGACAACGCCAAGGCCTATACCCAGAACGCCCGCGCCTATGGCAAGCGCCTGCGGCAGATGCGCGCCGCCGCCCTGGCGAAGCTGACCCAGGCTCCCAATGCCGAATTGCGGGTCGCCACGGTGCACGCTGCCTATGACTACCTGTTGCGCGAATTCGGCCTGGAAGTGACCGCCGTGGTCGAGCCGGCCCATGGCATCGAACCGAGCCCCAGCCAATTGAAGAAAACCATCGACCAACTGCGGGAGCTGGACGTGAAGGTGATCTTCTCGGAGATGGATTTCCCCTCCACCTACGTCGATACCATCCAACGTGAGTCGGGCGTGAAGCTGTACCCGCTCTCGCACATTTCCTACGGCGACTACAGCGCCGAGAAGTACGAAAAGGAAATGGCCGGCAACCTCGACACCGTGGTCCGGGCGATCCAGGAGTCCGGCGCATGACCGTCCAGGAACCCCTCACCCTGCAACGCGTCGGCCCCTTGATCGAGTTCGCCGAGGTCAGCCTGAACCTGGGCCGCACCACCATTCTCGACAACGTGGCCTTTCAGGTGGAACCCGGCAGCATCCATGCCCTGGTCGGCCCCAATGGCGGCGGCAAGAGTTCGCTGATCAAGACCTTGCTGGGACAGATGCCACACCAGGGACGCCTGAGCCTGCAATGGCCGGGCGAACCCGGGGTGATCGGCTACGTACCCCAGGCGTTGGAATTCGACCGGGGCCTGCCCATGACCGTGGACGATTTCATGGCGGCGATGTGTCAGCGGCGGCCGGCCTTTCTCGGCTTGAGCAAGCATTACGCCGGCGCCATCGGCCAGGCCCTGGAGCGGGTCGGCATGCAGGACAAGCGCAAGCGGCGCATGGGCGCGCTGTCCGGCGGCGAGCGCCAGCGGGTGTTGCTGGCCCAGGGGTTGATTCCCTCGCCGCAATTGCTGGTGCTGGATGAACCGATGTCGGCCCTGGACGAGGCCGGTATCCAGGTGTTCGAACGGCTGCTGCAGGACTGGCGCCAGGCCGGGATCACCGTGCTGTGGATCGAACATGACCTGGAAGCCGTCGGGCGCCTGGCCGACCGTGTCACCGGCCTGAATCGCCGCGTGCTGTTCGACGGCCCGCCACGCCAGACCTTGACCCCGGAACGGCTGCTGACGCTGTTTTCCACCCATCCACGCACGAACGGGAGCGCGGCCTGATGAGTTATGAAGCCTTTCGCTTGATGGTCCAGGGTTGGGCCTCGGCCGGTTACCTGCCTGAAGCGCTGGCCTATGGGTTCGTGGTCAATGCGTTGTTGGCCGGGCTGTTGATCGGCCCGGTGCTGGGCGGCCTCGGCACGCTGGTGGTGGTCAAGCGCTTCGCGTTTTTTTCCGAGGCGGTGGGCCATGCGGCGCTCACCGGCGTGGCCATCGGCATCCTGCTCGGCGAACCCTACACCGGGCCTTACGGCAGCCTGTTCGGCTACTGCCTGTTGTTTGGCATCCTGCTCAATTACCTGCGCAACCGCACCGGCCTGGCGCCCGATACGCTGATCGGCGTCTTCCTGTCGGTGTCCCTGGCCCTGGGCGCCAGCCTGCTGTTGATCCTGGCGGGCAAGATCAATGTGCACATTCTGGAAAACGTATTGTTCGGCTCGGTGCTGACGGTCAATGGCAATGACCTGCTGGTGCTGGCGGTGGTCGGCTCGCTGGTGATGGCCCTGGCCTTGCCGCTGTACAACCGCATCATGCTCGCCAGCTTCAACCCGCAACTGGCGTCGGTGCGCGGGGTGGCGGTCAAGACCCTGGACTACCTGTTCGTGGTCCTGGTGACGCTGATCACCGTGGCGGCGGTGAAAGTCATCGGTGCCATTCTGGTGGGCGCGTTGCTGGTGATCCCCGCTGCGGCGGCGCGCCTGCTCAGTCAATCATTGAAAGGCTTTTTCTGGTGTTCAGTGCTGATCGCCACCGTCAGCACTTTGTGCGGGATCCTCGCGCCGATTGTGTTCGACCTGCCGATCCCGTCCGGCGCCGCGATCATCCTGGTGGCCGGCATCGCCTTCGCCCTGAGCGCCATCGCCCGCGGTGTCGTCCCCAGCCTCAAAGGGAATCTTGGATAAATGGTTTTTTCATTGCGACAACTGACCCTGGCCGTCGCGTTGTGCGGCGTGGCCGTCACCTCGTCATTCGCCAGCGAAAAGGTTCGTCTGCTGGCATCGCTGCCAGTCACCTATGGATTGAGCGAAGCTTTGCTCAAGGGCACCGAGGTCAGCCTGGAGCGGGCCGCGCCCGCCAATCTGCCCGGCACCCGCCAGAGTGCCTACTTCAGCGGTCGTGGTGCACCAGCCTTGAGCAAACTGGCCAGCGCTGCCGACGGGGTGATCGGCCTGCGCTCGCTATGGCCGGACGATCCGCTGTACCCCATGGCCCGACGCAGCAATATCCGCATCGTCGAAGTCGATGCCGCGCGCCCGGTGGACGGCGCCCTGCCCGGCATCGCCGTGCAACCGGGCATGGCCGACGGCCTGGCGAGCCAGCCGTGGATGGCCAGCCATAACCTGGGGCGCATGGCCGACGTGATCGCCGCCGACCTGGTGCGCCTGGCCCCGGCGGACAAACCGAAAATCGACGCCAACCTGGCGGCACTCAAGCAGCGCCTGCTCAAACTCAGCGCCGACAGCGAAAAACGCCTCGCCAGCGCCGATAACCTGAGCGTGGTCAGCCTGAGCGAACACTTCGGCTACCTGATCAGCGGGCTCAACCTGGACGCCATCAGCACCGATACCCGGCCTGATACCGAATGGACCGCCGAAACCCTCAAGCAATTGAGTACGACGTTGAAGGACAACGACGTGGCGCTGGTGCTCCATCATCGCCAGCCTTCGGATGCGCTGAAGGCAGCCATTGCCGAGGGCGGCAGCCAGTTGCTGGTGCTCAGCATCGATGCCGACGACCCGGTGGCGGAGCTGGAAAGTAATGCAGTGCTGGTCGTCACCGCGCTGACGGGAGGCTGACAACAATCCATGTGGGAGCGAGCTTGCTCGCGATGAGGCCAGCACATACAACATCCATGTCAGCCGACACACCGCCATCGCGAGCAAGCTCGCTCCCACAGTTTGATCGGTGACAGATGAGATTCCGGATCCACTGAAAATCCCCTGTGGGAGCGAGCTTGCTCGCGATGAGGCCAGCACATACAACATCCATGTCAGCCGACACACCGCCATCGCGAGCAAGCTCGCTCCCACAGTTTGATCGGTGACAGATGAGATTCCGGATCCACTGAAAATCCCCTGTGGGAGCGAGCTTGCTCGCGATGAGGCCAGCACATCCAACATCCATGTAGGCTGATACACCGCTATCGCGAGCAAGCTCGCTCCCACAGCTTTTTCGACTCAGTTCAGGACATCCCCCGGCACCCGCACGAACCCTTCCATCAACACCCGCGCGCTGCGGCTCATGATGGCTTTTTTAACGGTCCATTCGCCGTTGACCACGCTGGCCTCGGCGCCGACGCGCAAGGTGCCGGACGGGTGGCCGAAACGCACGGCGTTACGCTCGATGCCGCCGGCGGCCAGGTTCACCAGGGTGCCGGAAATCGCTGCGGCGGTGCCGATGGCCACCGCTGCGGTGCCCATCATGGCGTGGTGCAGCTTGCCCATGGACAACGCCCGCACCAGCAAGTCGACATCCCCCGCCGCCACGGCTTTTCCGCTGGAGGAAAGGTAATCCGCCGGCGGCGCGACAAACGCCACTTTCGGTGTGTGCTGGCGCTGGGCCGCTTCGTCCAGGTGCTTGATCAAGCCCATGCGCAAGGCACCGTGGGCGCGAATGGTTTCGAACATCGCCAACGCCTTGGGATCGCTGTTGATCGCCCCCTGCAATTCAGTGCCAGTGTAGCCGACATCGCGGGCATTGATGAAAATCGTCGGGATCCCCGCGTTGATCAGCGTCGCCTTGAAGGTACCAACACCGGGCACTTCCAAGTCGTCCACCAGGTTGCCGGTGGGAAACATCGAGCCACCACCGCCCTCCTCCTCGGCCGCCGGGTCCATGAACTCCAATTGCACTTCGGCCGCTGGAAAGGTCACGCCGTCGAGTTCGAAGTCCCCGGTTTCCTGCACCACGCCCTCGGTGATTGGCACATGGGCAATGATGGTCTTGCCGATGTTGGCCTGCCAGATCCGTACCACGGCCACGCCGTTTTGCGGAATCCGGTCGGACGCCACCAAACCGCTGCTGATGGCAAACGACCCCACCGCCGCCGACAGGTTGCCGCAGTTGCCGCTCCAGTCCACAAACGGCTTATCGATGGACACCTGGCCGAACAGGTAATCGACATCGTGGTCGGCCCGGGTGCTCCTGGACAGGATCACCGTCTTGCTGGTGCTGGACGTTGCGCCGCCCATGCCATCGATCTGCTTCTCGTACGGGTCGGGGCTGCCGATCACCCGCAACAGCAGGGCATCCCGGACCGGGCCAGGAACGCGAGCCGCTTCGGGCAGGTCTTGCAGGCTGAAGAACACGCCTTTGCTGGTGCCGCCACGCATGTAGGTCGCGGGGATCTTGATTTGAGGCGAGTGAGCCATGTGCTCTAACTCCTGAAAAAAGGGTGGCCGGAGAACGGACCACCCAAGCGATTTAAACGGCCACCGCCGATTCCAGGAAGTCCTGGGCAAAGCGTTGCAACACGCCCCCGGCTTCATAGATCGACACTTCTTCGGCGGTATCGAGACGGCAGGTCACCGGCACTTCGACGCGCTCGCCGTTCTTGCGAGTGATGACCAGGGTCAGCGTCGCCCGCGGCGTGCGCTCGCCGATCACGTCATAGACTTCGCTGCCGTCGATGCCCAGGGTCTTGCGATCGGTGCCGGGCTTGAACTCCAGCGGCAACACGCCCATGCCCACCAGGTTGGTGCGGTGGATGCGTTCGAAACCCTCGGCGGCGATCGCCTCGACACCGGCCAGGCGCACACCCTTGGCCGCCCAGTCCCGGGACGAGCCCTGGCCGTAGTCGGCACCGGCAATGATGATCAGCGGCTGCTTGCGTTCCATGTAGGTCTCGATGGCCTCCCACATGCGCATGACCTTGCCTTCCGGCTCGACTCGGGCCAGGGAGCCCTGCTTGACCTTGCCGTTTTCCTGGACCATTTCGTTGAACAGTTTCGGGTTGGCGAAGGTGGCGCGCTGCGCGGTCAGGTGGTCACCGCGGTGGGTCGCGTAGGAGTTGAAGTCCTCTTCCGGCAGGCCCATTTTCGCCAGGTACTCGCCAGCGGCGCTGTCCAGCATGATGGCGTTGGACGGCGACAAATGGTCGGTGGTGATGTTGTCCGGCAGCACCGCCAGCGGGCGCATGCCCTTGAGTGGCCGCGCACCGGCCAGCGCCCCTTCCCAGTACGGCGGACGACGGATGTAGGTGCTTTGTGGGCGCCAGTCGTACAGCGGCGTCACTTTCGGCCCGGTGTCTTCCTGGATGGCGAACATCGGGATGTACACCTGGCGGAACTGCTCCGGCTTCACCGAAGCCTTGACCACCGCGTCGATTTCTTCGTCGCTCGGCCAGATGTCCTTGAGGCGGATCTCGCGACCGTCCACCACGCCCAGCACATCTTTTTCGATGTCGAAGCGGATGGTCCCGGCGATGGCATAAGCGACCACCAGGGGTGGCGATGCCAGGAACGCCTGCTTGGCGTACGGATGGATACGCCCGTCGAAGTTGCGGTTGCCCGACAACACGGCGGTGGCGTACAGGTCACGGTCGATGATTTCCTGCTGGATCACCGGGTCCAGCGCGCCCGACATGCCGTTGCAGGTGGTGCAGGCGAATGCCACCACGCCGAAGCCCAGCTTCTCGAGTTCGGACGTCAGGCCGGCCTCGTCCAGGTACAGCGCCACGGTTTTCGAGCCCGGGGCCAGGGACGACTTGACCCACGGCTTGCGGGCCAGGCCCAGGCGGTTGGCGTTGCGCGCCAGCAGGCCTGCGGCGATCACGTTGCGCGGGTTGCTGGTGTTGGTGCAACTGGTGATGGCGGCGATGATCACCGCGCCGTCGGGCATTTGCCCGGGCACATCGTCCCACTGGCCGGAAATGCCTTTGGCGGCCAGCTCCGACACCGCGACGCGGGCGTGGGGGTTGCTCGGGCCAGCCATGTTGCGTACTACCGAGGACAGGTCGAAGGTCAGGCCACGCTCGTACTGTGCGCCCTTGAGGCTATCGGCCCACAGGCCCACGTGCTTGGCATAGGTTTCCACCAACTGCACCTGGGTGTCTTCGCGGCCGGTGAGCTTCAGGTACTCGATCGTCTGTTGATCGATATGGAACATCGCCGCCGTAGCGCCGTATTCCGGGGCCATGTTGGAAATGGTCGCACGGTCGCCCAAGGTCAGGGCACTGGCGCCTTCACCGAAAAACTCCAGCCATGCCCCGACGACTTTTTGCTTGCGCAGGAACTCGGTCAGCGCCAGCACCATGTCGGTGGCGGTGATGCCCGGTTGCAGCTTGCCGGTCAGCTCGACGCCGACGATTTCCGGCAGGCGCATCCACGAGGCGCGACCGAGCATGACGCTTTCGGCCTCCAGGCCACCGACGCCGATGGCGATCACGCCCAGGGCATCGACGTGGGGGGTGTGGCTGTCGGTGCCGACGCAGGTGTCGGGGAACGCCACGCCGTCACGCTGCTGGATCACCGGTGACATTTTCTCCAGGTTGATCTGGTGCATGATCCCGTTGCCCGGCGGAATCACATCGACATTCTTGAAGGCTTTCTTGGTCCAGTTGATGAAGTGAAAGCGGTCTTCGTTGCGGCGGTCTTCGATGGCGCGGTTCTTGGCGAAGGCTTGCGGGTCGGCACCACCGCTTTCCACCGCCAGGGAATGGTCGACGATCAGTTGGGTCGGCACCACCGGATTGACCTGCGCCGGGTCGCCCCCCTGCAGGGCGATGGCGTCGCGCAGGCCGGCCAGGTCCACCAGGGCGGTCTGGCCGAGGATGTCATGGCACACCACGCGGGCCGGAAACCACGGGAAATCCAGGTCGCGCTTGCGCTCGATCAGTTGCAGCAGCGACTCGCGCAGCGTGGCCGGGTCGCAGCGACGCACTAGGTTTTCCGCCAGCACGCGGGAGGTGTACGGTAGGCCGTCATAGGCGCCGGGGCGGATGGCCTCCACTGCGCCGCGAACGTCGAAATAATCCAGCGAAGTGCCAGGCAGCGGTTTGCGAAATTCTGTGTTCATCGTCAGGACTCGGTCACGGTGGTTTCAGAAGGGGCTGGCGCAGTACTTGAAGTCCCCCCGGCCACTGTGGAGCGAGCTTGCTCGCGATAGCGGCGCATCCGTCGACATCAATGTTGAATGTCAGTGCGCAATCGCGAGCAAGCTCGCTCCCACAGGGTTTCGGGGTCATTTCAGTTCCGGCGGCTAAAACCCTCCAGCTCAGCGTTGTTCGATTGGCACGAACTTGCGCTGTTCGACGCCGGTGTATTCGGCGCTCGGTCGGATGATGCGGTTGTTGGCGCGTTGTTCGAACACGTGGGCGGCCCAGCCGGTCAGGCGCGAGCAGACGAAGATCGGCGTGAACAGCTTGGTCGGGATGCCCATGAAGTGGTACGCCGAGGCATGATAGAAATCGGCGTTGGGGAACAGCTTCTTCTGTTCCCACATGGTCTTGTCGATGGCTTCGGACACCGGGAACAGCACGGTATCGCCCACTTCGTCGGCGAGTTTTTTCGACCAGCCCTTGATCACCTCGTTGCGCGGGTCGTTGTCCTTATAGATCGCGTGGCCGAAGCCCATGATCTTGTCTTTGCGCGCGAGCATGCCGAGGGTGCCTTCGATGGCCTCCTGCGGTGAGCTGAAGCGCTCGATCATTTCCATCGCCGCTTCGTTGGCACCGCCATGCAACGGGCCACGCAGCGAGCCGATGGCGGCGGTGATGCAGGAGAACAGGTCCGACAGCGTGGAGGCGCAGACCCGGGCGGTGAAGGTCGAGGCGTTGAATTCGTGCTCGGCGTAGAGGATCAGCGAGACATTCATCACCTTGACGTGCAGCTCGCTCGGCTTCTTGCCGTGCAGCAAATGCAGGAAGTGGCCGCCGATGGACACTTCGTCGGTCACGCATTCGATGCGCTGGCCTTGGTGGCTGAAGCGATACCAGTAGCACATGATCGCCGGGAACGCGGCCAGCAGGCGATCGGTCTTGTCATGTTGCTGGGAAAAATCCTGCTCGGGTTCCAGGTTGCCCAGGAACGAGCAGCCGGTGCGCATCACGTCCATCGGGTGGGCGTCGGCGGGAATGCGCTCCAGCACTTCCTTCAAGGCTTGGGGCAGGTCGCGTAGCTGGCGCAGCTTACCGGTGTAGGCGTCCAACTGTGCCTGGGTCGGCAGTTCGCCGTACAGCAGCAGGTAGGCCACCTCTTCAAATTGCGCATCTGCCGCCAGGTCGCGAACGTCGTAGCCGCGATAGGTCAGGCCGGCACCCGATTGGCCCACGGTGGACAATGCGGTTTGCCCGGCTACCTGGCCACGGAGCCCGGCGCCACTGAGTACTTTTGCTTCGGCCATTTGCTGTCTCCATTTTCTTGAATTTGTAGGGGAGTCGCGCCTTACTTCTTCGCCGCGAACAACGCATCGAGCTTCTGCTCGAAGGTGTGGTAGTCGATGCGATCGTAAAGCTCCATGCGGGTCTGCATAGTATCGATGACATTCTGTTGCGTGCCGTCGCGGCGGATCGCGGTGTAGACGTTCTCGGCCGCCTTGTTCATGGCCCGGAAGGCCGACAGCGGGTACAGCACCAGGGACACGTCGGCCCCGGCCAGCTGTTCGGTGGTGTACAGCGGGGTCGCGCCGAATTCGGTGATGTTGGCCAGGATCGGCGCTTTCACGCGGCTGGCGAACAGCTTGTACATCTCAAGCTCGGTGATGGCTTCGGGGAAAATCATGTCGGCACCGGCCTCGATGCACGCGGCGGCGCGGTCCAGGGCCGATTCCAAGCCTTCCACCGCCAAGGCATCGGTACGGGCCATGATCACGAAACTGTCATCGGTACGGGCATCGACGGCAGCCTTGATACGGTCGACCATCTCTTGCTGGGAGACGATTTCCTTGTTCGGACGATGGCCGCAACGCTTGGCGCCGACCTGGTCTTCGATATGAATCGCCGCGGCGCCGAACTTGATCATCGACTTGACCGTGCGCGCCACGTTGAACGCCGAGGAACCGAAGCCGGTGTCCACGTCCACCAGCAGCGGCAGGTCGCACACATCGGTGATACGCCGTACATCGGTCAGCACGTCATCCAGGCCGGTGATGCCCAGGTCCGGCACGCCGAGGGAACCGGCCGCCACGCCGCCGCCCGACAGGTAGATCGCCTTGAAACCGGCGCGCTTGGCCAGCAGCGCGTGGTTGGCGTTGATCGTGCCCACCACTTGCAGCGGATGCTCGCTGGCGACCGCATCGCGGAAACGCTGGCCTGGAGTGCTGTTGCTCATGACTCACCTCGTTCAGTGGCGGCGCTGTCCTGGAAATGACGCGCGATATTGCGTTTGGAGGCGCCGATGTGCCGGCGCATCAATAATTCAGCCAGTTCGCCGTCACGGTCGGCGATGGCGTCGAGAATCCGGTGGTGCTCGGCAAATGCCTGGCGCGGACGGTTGGGCGTGGTGGAGAACTGGATCCGGTACATGCGCACCAGTTGGTACAGCTCGCCGCACAGCATCTGCGTCAGGGTGCGGTTGCCGCTGCCCTGGATGATCCGGTAATGAAAGTCGAAATCGCCTTCCTGCTGGTAATAACCGACACCGGCCTGGAACGCCGCATCGCGCTCGTGGGTTTCCAGCACCCGGCGCAGTTCGTCGATTTCTTCCAGGGTCATGCGTTCGGCCGCCAGGCGGCAGGCCATGCCTTCGAGGGATTCACGGATTTCGTAGAGTTCCAGCAGCTCGGCGTGGCTCAGCGACACCACCCGGGCACCGACGTGGGGAATGCGCACCAGCAGGCGCTGGCCTTCCAGGCGGTGAATGGCCTCGCGCAGCGGCCCGCGGCTGATGCCGTAGGTGCGCGCCAGCTCAGGCTCGGAGATCTTGCTGCCGGGGGCGATCTCGCCCTTGACGATGGCGGCCTGGATACGCCGGAAGACGTTCTCGGACAGGGTCTCCGAGTCGTCCTGGACCATCACCGGACTTTCGAGCTGATCGAGCATATTGTCGACACCTTGGAAATCAATACGGCAAAAACTAACCAACAACGGCCTTTACGTCAAAACAAAAATCAACATTGTCGACAATCGTCTAATAAACGCCCTGGAGATAACCCTGTTGCATGAAGACTCGTAGCCTCCGGCCAGCGGTGGCGTCAGAAAACCACCGTGCTAGAATGCCGCGGTTATTCGCCGCTCTCCTTTTATTAGAGAAAGGCTGCCTAGGGAGCTTGTGCAGTAATGCCAGGGCCTGAACCGATAAACGGAACGCTGCGCACCAGGATCTATGACACTCAAGCCCTTATCTGCCGCTTTCTATTTCATGTGCCTGCCGGGGCTTGCCGTGGCGGGTGAAAAAACCGTGTACGGCCTCAACGAATACGCCGCCCTGCAGGGCATCGACCTGGAGGTCGCCGCCAAGCTCGACACCGGCGCCAAGACCGCCTCCCTCAGCGCCCGGGACATCAAGCGCTTCAAGCGCAATGGCGAATCCTGGGTGCGTTTTTACCTGGCCATCGACGCAGCCCACTCGCACCCCATCGAACGTCCGCTGGCCCGGGTCAGCAAGATCAAGCGCCGCGCCGGTGACTACGACCCGGAAGAAGGCAAGAAATACACGGCCCGGCCAGTCATCGAACTGGACATCTGCATGGGTTCGGCCCTGCGCAGCATCGAAGTGAACCTGACCGACCGCAGCGCCTTCCAATACCCGTTGCTGATCGGTTCCGAGGCGCTCAAGCGCTTCGACGCGCTGGTCGATCCCAGTCTTAAATACGCTGCCGGCAAACCCGCCTGCGCCAATGCCGCTCAAACCGCAGAGTAATTCCAATGCGCTCCCTTACCCTCCATCTGAAAATGCTGATCGCCATCCTGGTGGTGCTGGGCCTGTCGGTGACGGCCTATCAGATTTTCGTGCTCGGCATCCCGGTCACCGAAGACGCCACCGACGATTTGTGGAACATCGACGCCAAGGTCGAATTCGTGCCCAACGCCAAGGACCCGGTGAAGATCCAGATGTTCGTGCCGCCCCTGAGCCGCGACTACGTGAGCCTCAACGAGAGTTTCATTTCCAATAATTACGGCGTGGCGGTGAACCGGGTCGACGGTAACCGCAAAGTGACCTGGTCAGCCCGTCGCGCCAAGGGCAACCAGACCCTTTATTACCGCCTGGTACTGACCAAGCGCTACAGCGCCGAGAAAACCAAGGTCAAGGGCCCGACCTTCCGCGACAGCATCGCCGTCGAAGGCCCGGAGAAACTGGCCGCCGAAGCCCTGCTCGCGCCGATCCGCCAGCACTCGGCCGACGTCGAGACGTTCATCAGCGAAGCGATCAAGCGGGTCAACAACCTCAACGACGACAACGTCAAGCTGTTGCTGGCCGGTGATCCTTCCTCGGCCAACAAGGCGCGCATCGTCGAATTGGTGCTGTCCATCGCCCACGTGCCGGTGGAAAAGGTCCACACCATCCGCCTGGTCGCCGACCAGCCGCAGACACCCGAGCTGTGGCTGCGCAGCTTCAACGGCACCGACTGGCTGTACTTCAACCCGGATAGCGGCGAACAGGGCCTGCCCACCGACCGCCTGCTGTGGTGGACCGGCGATGAAAACCTGATCACCGTCGATGGCGGCAAGAAAGCCACCGTCACCTTCAGCATGAACAACAGCGAAATGAACGCCATTCGCCTGGCCAAGCTGACGGACGAGAACACCGACGCCAACTTCCTCGAATATTCGCTCTACGGCCTGCCGCTGCAAACCCAGCAAACCTTCATGATCATGGTGATGATCCCGATCGGCGTGCTGGTGATCCTGATACTGCGCAACCTGATCGGCCTGCAAACCCTCGGGACCTTCACCCCGGTGCTGATCGCCCTGGCCTTCCGGGAAACCCAACTGGGCTTCGGCATCATCCTGTTCACGGTAATCACGACGCTGGGTCTGTCGCTGCGTTCGTACCTGGAACACCTCAAGTTGCAGATGCTGCCAAGGCTCTCGGTGGTGCTGACGTTCGTGGTGGTGCTGATCGCCGCCATCAGCCTGTTCAGCCATAAGCTGGGCCTGGAGCGTGGCCTGTCGGTGGCGCTGTTCCCGATGGTGATCCTGACCATGACTATCGAACGCCTGTCCATCACCTGGGAAGAACGCGGCGCCGGCCATGCGATGAAAGTCGCCATCGGCACCTTGTTCGCCGCGTCCCTGGCGCACCTGATCATGAGCGTGCCGGAACTGGTGTACTTCGTGTTCACGTTCCCGGCGATCCTGCTGATCCTGGTGGGCTTCATGCTGGCCATGGGGCGTTATCGCGGCTACCGCCTGACCGAGTTGGTCCGGTTCAAGGCCTTCCTCAAGGCAGACTCCTGATGTTCGGCTTCTGGAAGACCTGGAAGGCCCTGGAAGCCCGGGGCATCATGGGCATCAATCGGCGTAACGCCGACTATGTGCTCAAGTACAACAAGCGCAGCCTGTACCCCATCGTCGATGACAAGATCATCACCAAGGAACGGGCCATCGCCGCCGGCATCCATGTGCCGGAGCTGTACGGGGTGATCTCCACCGAGAAAGAAATCGACAAGCTCGACGAGATCATCGGCGGGCGCACCGACTTCGTGATCAAGCCGGCCCAGGGCGCTGGCGGCGACGGCATCATCGTCATCGCCGACCGCTTCGAAGGCCGCTACCGCACGGTGTCCGGCAAGATCATCAGCCATGAGGAAATCGAGCACCATGTCTCCAGTATCCTCACGGGCCTGTATTCCTTGGGCGGGCACCGTGACCGGGCGCTGATCGAGTACCGCGTGACGCCGGACCAGATCTTCAAGAGCATCAGCTACGAGGGCGTGCCGGACATCCGCATCATCGTGCTGATGGGCTATCCGGTGATGGCCATGCTGCGGCTGCCAACCCGGCAGTCCGGCGGCAAGGCCAACCTGCACCAAGGCGCTATCGGCGTGGGCGTCGACCTCGCCACGGGCCTGACCCTGCGCGGCACCTGGCTGAACAACATCATCACCAAACACCCCGACACCACCAACACGGTGGACGGCGTGCAACTGCCCTACTGGGACGGTTTCATGAAACTGGCCGCCGGTTGCTATGAACTGTGCGGGCTGGGCTACATCGGCGTCGACATGGTGCTGGACCAGGAGAAAGGGCCGTTGATCCTGGAACTGAATGCCCGACCGGGCCTGAACATCCAGATCGCCAACGACTGCGGCCTGACCCTGCGCACCCACGCGGTGGAAGCCCGCCTGGAAGAACTCAAGGAACGGGGCGTTATCGAAACCGCGGAAGAGCGCGTGGCGTTTGCCCAGGAGCTGTTTGGGCATATTCCGCCGGTTGAAGGCTGAGACTGAGGTTTGAAGTTTGCTCCTGTGGCGAGGGAGCTTGCTCCCGCTGGGGTGCGAATCGCCCCTCAAAACCCAGCACCGCGGTGCATCAGGCTGACCGCGTTCAACTGCCTGGGGGTTGCTGCGCAACCCAGCGGGAGCAAGCTCCCTCGCCACAAGGTGTTCACACCCGAATATTTTCGATAGCCCCCATACTTGCTCATCTCCGACATCCCCCTAGGAGCAAATCCTACAGGGGATTACAATCGCTCCCCCGCCTGAATGGCTGACCCGCCCCGCCCATGCCAACCTGCTCCGTACACCCGTTGCCCTACCGCACCAACCCCGCCGAGTATTTCGCGGCGATCCGTCATGCCCCGGGCAGCGTGCTGCTCGACAGCGGCCGGCCGAGTGCCGAGCGTGGGCGTTACGACCTGCTCAGCGCCTGGCCGCTGGCACAACTGGCGGTGTTGCCGAATGAGAGCGGCAGCGATTTCCTGCAACGCCTGCGCATCCAGCTGACGCAACTGGGCGACGCGGTGCTGCCGGCCACGGTGCAATTGCCTTTCGCTGGCGGCCTGATCGGCTACTTGAGCTACGACTTCGGCCGACACCTCGAAACCCTGCCGTCCCACGCCCAGGACGATCTGCAACTGCCCGACGCACGTTTTGGCGTGTACGACTGGGCTTTGATCAGCGATCACCAGGCGAGCACCAGCCAACTGGTGTTCCATCCCCATTGTGGCGAAGACGAACGCCAACGCCTGATCGCGCTGTTCAGCCAGCCGACCACCGCCGCCGTTCCCTCGTTCAGCCTTGAAGGACCGATGACGCCGGACCTCAGTGCCGAAGCCTACCGACAGGCGTTCGAACGTATCCAGGCATACATCCAGGCCGGCGACTGCTATCAGGTCAACTTTGCCCAACGCTTCCGCGCGCCCTGCCAAGGTGATGCCTGGGCCGCCTACCAGGCGTTGCGGGCGGCTTGCCCGACACCGTTTTCCGGCTTCCAGAGCCTGCCGGAGGGCGGCGCGGTACTGAGCCTGTCCCCAGAGCGCTTCGTCAAAGTCAGCGAAGGCCAGGTGGAAACCCGGCCGATCAAGGGCACCCGCCCCCGCGGCACAACGCCCGAGGAAGACGCGGCCCACGCCGCCGAACTGCTGGCCAGCCCCAAGGATCGGGCGGAAAACCTGATGATCGTCGACCTGCTGCGCAACGACCTGGGCCGTACCTGCCGTATCGGCTCGGTGCGGGTGCCGGAGTTGTTCAGCCTGGAAAGCTACCCGAACGTGCATCACCTGGTCAGCAGCGTGACCGGCGAACTGGCCGACGACAAGGACGCCCTGGACCTGATCGCCGGCAGCTTCCCCGGCGGCTCGATCACCGGCGCGCCGAAAATCCGCGCCATGCAAATCATCGACGAACTCGAGCCGACCCGGCGCGGGCTGTATTGCGGCTCGTTGCTGTACCTGGACGTGCGCGGGGAAATGGACAGTTCCATCGCCATCCGCAGTTTGTTGGTCAAGGATGGGCAGGTGTGCTGCTGGGGCGGCGGCGGGATTGTCGCGGATTCGGACTGGGAGGCCGAGTATCAGGAGTCGATTACTAAGGTTCGGGTGTTGCTGGAAACCTTGCAAAGCCTCTAAAAGCATCGCGGGCAAGCCTTGCTCCCACAGACTGGCGCTTTACCCCTGTGGGAGCAAGGCTTGCCCGCGATGACAGTGTGTCAGTCAACATCAATGCCGACTGGCACACCGCTATCGCGAGCAAGCTCGCTCCCACAGGTTTTTTACTTACAGGCTGAGATGGCGGTTCGAAGCCTTGAGGAATTCCTGCTTCAACTCGGCGAACGTGTGCACCGCCGGGAATTGCGGGAATTCACGGATCACGTTCTCCGGCGCATGGAACAGAATCCCGGCGTCGGCTTCGCCCAGCATCGTGGTGTCGTTATAGGAATCGCCCGCTGCAATCACTCGGTAGTACAGGCTCTTGAAAGCCAAAACCGACTGGCGCTTGGGATCTTTCTGACGCAACTGGTACCCCGTCACCCGCCCGCTGTCATCGGTAACCAAGCGATGGCAGAGCAAAGTCGGGAAGCCCAGCTGGCGCATCAACGGTTGGGAAAATTCGTAGAACGTGTCGGAAAGAATCACCACCTGGAAGCGCTCGCGCAGCCAGTCGACGAATTCGATGGCGCCGTCCAGCGGCTGGAGGGTGGCGATGACTTCCTGGATGTCGGAGAGCTTGAGGCCATGCTCATCAAGGATGCGCAACCGTTGCTTCATCAGCACGTCGTAGTCGGGAATGTCCCGAGTGGTTGCCCTGAGGGATTCAATCCCGGTTTTTTCGGCAAAGGCGATCCAGATCTCCGGGACCAGCACACCTTCCAGGTCGAGACAGGCAATTTCCACAAGACACTCCCATTTTTTCTGATGTTTATCGGTTGAGCGAATAAAAGGCTTGCCGACTCTAGCCATTCGCCAGAGCCCGCGCAACGCACAGGAGCGCGCCAGCCCCGACAGCTTTTGTTACCATCAGCCCCATATAGAGCGCCCAGCGCCACCGACCTGTAGGAAACCGCCCTGATGAGCCCATCGTTCGACGTCGTGGAACTCGCCACGACCTATGCCAACAAGTCCCCCCAGGACATCCTCAAGCTGGCCTTCGCCGAATTCGGCGACGAGCTGTGGATATCGTTCAGCGGCGCCGAAGACGTGGTGCTGGTGGACATGGCCTGGAAACTGAACAAGAACGTCAAGGTGTTCAGCCTCGACACCGGTCGCCTGCACCCGGAGACCTATCGCTTCATCGATCAGGTGCGCGAGCACTACAAGATCGACATCGAACTGGTCTCGCCGGACTACACGAAACTTGAACCCTTCGTGAAGGAAAAAGGCCTGTTCAGCTTCTACAAGGACGGTCACGGCGAGTGCTGCGGCATCCGCAAGATCGAGCCGCTGCGCCGCAAGCTGACCGATGTCCGCGCCTGGGCCACCGGCCAGCGCCGCGACCAGAGCCCCGGCACCCGCAGCCAGGTGGCCGTGCTGGAAATCGACACGGCGTTTTCCACCCCGGAGCGCACCCTGTACAAATTCAACCCCCTGTCGCAGATGACCAGCGAAGAAGTCTGGGGTTACATCCGCATGCTGGAACTGCCCTACAACAGCCTGCATGAACGCGGCTTCATCAGCATCGGCTGCGAACCCTGCACCCGCCCGGTGCTGCCGAACCAGCACGAACGCGAAGGTCGCTGGTGGTGGGAAGAAGCCACGCAGAAAGAATGCGGGCTGCACGCCGGAAACATCATCGCCAAATCCAAGACCGTCTAAGCGTCCGCCGCCCTCTGTACACAAAAATGTCACCACAAGTGGCATTTTTGTGTGCACTTATGTCGTTACTGCCCCGAAAAGTTACACCCAATTCCCCGCCTCACCTGGCTTCCTTCCTCCACTGGCGTTCGCCAAAAAATAAATACCTGTTTAAACGGTCAGCTTTAAATCGCCGTATTTCAGCTAGTTATTCAAAGACCATAACGAAACGAAATTAGCGTTACGTTGGATAGATCCGTAAGTGGCATAAATCTGGCTTGAGTCGCCAAGTGTTTTGTATACAACATTTATAAAACATACACACACTTTAGATCCGCAAGCCTGAAGCGCCCTATCCCGTACAGGCTGCAGATGCCCCGTAACCAATGATGCTCGCCTGCCGCGACGAAGATTTGTCGAGCCCCGCGCTCATGCACAGTCATCGCAGCGCCGAGAATCAGGAGCCTGCCGGAATGCGTACAAGTCTCTCCAATAACATCGCGCTGGATCTGCCCTCCTCCACCACTGCCCCCGATGACAACGCCGCAGCCTCCCTGGCCTTGAGCCCGCGGCTGCACAACAAGGACCTGGCGCCGACCAAGGCCGAAGGTCGCCGCTGGGGCCGCTACAGCATCTTTGCCCTGTGGACCAACGACGTGCACAACATCGCCAACTATTCCTTCGCCATCGGCCTGTATGCCCTGGGGCTGGGTGGCTGGCAGATCTTGCTGTCCCTGGGGATAGGCGCGGCACTGGTGTATGGCTTCATGAACCTGTCCGGCTACATGGGCCAGAAAACCGGGGTGCCGTTCCCGGTGATCAGCCGGATCAGCTTCGGGATCCACGGTGCGCAGATTCCTGCGTTGATCAGGGCGGTCATTGCGATTGCCTGGTTCGGGATCCAGACCTACCTGGCGTCGGTGGTGTTCCGCGTGTTGCTGGTGGCGGTCCATCCGGGCTTCGCCGACTACGACCGCAACTCGATCCTCGGCCTGTCGAGCCTGGGCTGGGTGTGTTTCGTGGCGATCTGGTTCGTGCAACTGGTGATCCTGGCCTACGGCATGGAGACGGTGCGCCGTTATGAAGGTTTCGCCGGTCCGGTGATCCTGGTGACCGTCGCGGCCCTGGCCGGTTGGATGTACACCCAGGCCGGCGCCACCATTGCCTGGTCGATCCGCGAGCCGCTGACCGGTGGCGAAATGTGGCGCAATATCTTTGCCGGCGGCGCGCTGTGGCTGTCGATCTACGGCACCTTGATCCTCAATTTCTGCGACTTCGCCCGCTCATCGCCATGCCGCCGAACCATCATCGTCGGCAATTTCTGGGGCCTGCCGGTGAACATCCTGGTGTTTGCCGGGATCACCATCCTGCTCTGCGGTGCGCAGTTCCAGATCAACGGGCAAATCATCGAAAGCCCGACCCAGGTCGTCGCCTCGATCCCCAACACGTTTCTTCTGGTGCTGGGCTGCCTGGCCTTCCTGATCGTCACCGTGGCGGTGAACATCATGGCCAACTTCGTCGCCCCGGCGTTCGTGCTCAGCAACCTGGCGCCCAAGTACCTGACCTTCCGCCGCGCCGGGCTGATCAGCGCCGCCATTGCCGTACTGATCCTGCCGTGGAACCTGTACAACAGCCCACTGGTGATCGTGTATTTCCTGTCCGGCCTCGGCGCCCTGCTCGGGCCGCTGTACGGGGTGATCATGGTCGACTACTGGCTGCTGCGAAAAGGCCGTATCAACGTGCCGCAACTGTACAGCGAGGACCCAAACGGTGCGTATTTCTACAGCAAGGGCGTCAACCTGCGTGCGGTGGCGGCGTTCATTCCGGCCGCGCTGATCGCCATCATCCTGGCCCTGGTGCCCGGTTTTGACGCCGTCTCACCGTTTTCCTGGCTGATTGGCGCTTCGATTGCAGGGCTGCTGTACCTGATCATCGCCAAGCGCGAAGCGTATTACGAGGACGTCAGCGGCGAATCCATCGCTGTGGATAACGTTCATCATTGATCCCTCAAACGGCCCGGCCGGTACGGGCCGCCTACTTTCATGCATCAAGGAGGACAGCTCATGCGAATTCTCGTGGTCAACGTCAACACCACCGAATCCATCACCCAGGCCATCGCTCGCCAGGCCCAGGCCGTGGCCGCGCCGGGCACCGAGATCGTCGGGCTCACGCCGCATTTCGGTGCCGATTCCATCGAGGGCAATTTTGAAAGCTACCTGGCGGCCATAGCGGTGATGGACCGGGTGATGTCCTACGACCAACCGTTCGACGCGGTGATCCAGGCCGGCTACGGCGAACATGGCCGCGAAGGTCTGCAAGAACTGCTGAACGTGCCGGTAGTAGACATCACCGATGCCGGTGCCAGTACCGCCATGTTCCTCGGCCACGCTTATTCGGTGGTCACCACCCTGGACCGCACCGTGCCGCTGATCGAAGACCGGCTCAAGCTGTCCGGCCTGTTCGACCGCTGCGCCTCGGTACGGGCCAGCGGCCTGGCGGTGCTGGAGCTTGAGCAGGACCCGCAGCGGGCGGTCGAGGCCATCGTGCGCCAGGCCGAACTGGCGGTCAGCCAGGACAAGGCCGAAGTGATCTGCCTGGGCTGCGGCGGCATGGCCGGGCTCGATGAGCAGATCCGCCAGCGCACCGGAGTGCCGGTGGTCGATGGCGTGACGGCGGCGGTGACCATTGCCGAATCACTGGTGCGGCTGGGGTTATCGACCTCGAAAGTGCGCACCTACGCCACGCCTCGGCCCAAGACCATCATTGGCTGGCCGGGGCGGTTTGGGCGGTGAGCTCACAGGCTTGGACCGAGGTGCCTTGAATCGCGAGCAAGCTCGCTCCCACAGGGTTTGTGGTGTTCACAAAACTGCTGATCAGCCCCTCCAACTGTGGGAGCGAGCTTGCTCGGCGATTGAGGCCAACGCGGTCCAGCGCCCAACTCAAACCGCACTGAACCGCCGCGCCAACCCCTGCTCGGCAAACTGCTCGATGATGAAATCCACGAACACCCGCGTCTTGCCCGGCAGCAGCTTATGCTCGGCGTAGTAAATGGAGATATTGCCGTCATCGACGTACCAGTCCGGCAGCACCCGTTGCAGCGCGCCGGACTCCAGATAGGGCACGGCCACCGGCATGCTCACCAGCCCGATGCCCAGCCCTTGGGCCGCGGCCGCGCAGTCGGCTTCCGAATCGCTCATGGTCATGCGGGTCTTGAGCATGAGCGGGCTGTGTTGCTGGGTTCGGCTGGTCAATTGCCAGGAGCGCACGCGGCCGGTTTGTGGCGAGCGAATCAGGATGCCCTGGTGCTGCGCCAGATCTTCCGGTTCCACCAATGCAGCGTGGGTGTTCAGGTAGTCCGTGGATGCAACCAGCACCCGATGAGCCACCGTCAACTTGCGCGCCACCACGCCCTGGGGCAGCTCGAAACCACCGCCGATGGCGGCATCGAACCCCTGGCCGATCAGGTCTACCTGGCGGTTATCGAAATGCCAATCGGGGTTGATCGCCGGGTAGCGCCGCAAAAACTCCCCGAGCAATGGCACGACATACAAGCGACCGAACGCCGTGCCCATGCTCACCTTCAGCGTTCCCGCCGGTTGCCCGCCGGCGCTGGCCAGGTTGGCGACGGCGTTCTGGATGGTGTTGAAGCTGCTGCCGACTTCCCTCAGGAACAACTGGCCGGCTTCAGTCAGCCTCAGGCTGCGGGTACTACGCTGGAACAGGCGCACCCCCATCCGCGCCTCCAGCTTGGCGACGCTTTTACCCACCGCCGCTGGGGTCACGCTCAAGCGTCGCGCCGCCTCGGCAAAGCTGCCGACTTCGGCGCTGCGCACAAAGCATTCGATACTGTTGAAGGTCTCCATGGGCCTCACTCTAAACTTTTGGTTTAGACAGACTATAGCAATGACGGTCTACACAGCCCATGACGCCTTCTTGATACTCGCTCCATCACCGCGGCACTTCGCCCCGGCACTTTTTGGAGAACATCATGAGTACCCAAGCACTGAACGGTAAAGTCGCCTTGATCCAGGGCGGTTCTCGCGGCATCGGCGCCGCCATCGTCAAACGCCTTGCCGCAGAAGGCGCCGCCGTGGCCTTCACCTACGTCAGCTCTGGCGCAAAATCAGAAGAATTGCAGAACAGCATCACCGCAGCGGGCGGCAAGGCCTTGGCAATCAAGGCGGACAGCGCCGACGCCGACGCCGTTCGTAACGCCGTCGCCGCCACCGTCGAAGCTTTCGGGCGTTTGGATATCCTGGTCAATAACGCGGGCGTGCTGGCCATGGGGCCGCTGGATGAATTCAAACTCGAAGATTTCGACCAGACCCTGGCCGTCAACGTGCGCAGCGTGTTCGTCGCCACCCAGGCGGCAGCGCGGCACATGGGCGAAGGTGGCCGGGTCATCAACATCGGCAGCACCAACGCCGACCGCATGCCCTTCGTCGGTGGCGCGACCTACGCCATGAGCAAGTCCGCGCTGGTGGGCCTGACCAAAGGCCTGGCACGCGACCTCGGCCCGCGCGGCATCACCGTCAACAACGTGCAGCCCGGCCCGGTGGACACCGACATGAACCCGGCCGACAGTGACTTCGCCTCCAGCCTG
Source organism: Pseudomonas sp. Van50 (assembly GCF_055390755.1). Classification (NCBI taxonomy): domain Bacteria; kingdom Pseudomonadati; phylum Pseudomonadota; class Gammaproteobacteria; order Pseudomonadales; family Pseudomonadaceae; genus Pseudomonas; species Pseudomonas sp. Van50. Next base: position 5,074,457 of record NZ_AP024343.1, read on the forward strand.
TTGTCGCTGATGGCCGTCGGGCGCTACGGCAATGTCGATGAAATCGCCAGTTTCGTCGCCTACCTGGCAGGGCCGGAAGCCGGTTATATCACCGGCGCCAGCCTGACCATCGACGGTGGTTTTGGCGCCTGATCCGAGCCGATCATTGTGGCGAGGGAGCTTGCTCCCGCGGGGCTGCGCAGCAGCCCTTCGCTGTCAGGCCCACTCCAGCTCCGGCAGACCGCAAAGGCTCGGCTGGAACATTTTCAAGGAGCGGATGATCCCGTCGGCATGGGCGTATTTTTCGTCCGCCATGGCCGAATCCGGAATGGCAATGGCGGTCATGCCGGCGGCTTTCGCGGCTGTCACGCCGAACGGCGAATCTTCGAACACCAGGCAGTCGCGCGGCTCGACACCCAGGCGCCGGGCGGCGGTGAGGAAGATATCCGGTGCCGGTTTCGCCGCACCGACCTCCGGATCATCGGCCGTCACGATGCAATCGAACAGCGCGAACCAGTCCCGGTGCAACGTGGTTTTCAGCGCGAACGTGGGGCTGGACGAACTGGTACCCACCGCAATGGGAATGTTGTGGGCCTTGAGATGCCGCACCAGTTCCTCGGCACCGGGCATGCCCAGGGCGTGAGGAAAACGCTCGCGCATCAAGGGCTCGCGGATGACCAGGAATTCCTGGGGGGTGATCGGCAACTCCAGGGCCTGGACGACGTAATTGGCCAGGTCCGTGGCCCCGCGCCCGATGATGTTCTGCTTGACGCTCCAATCGAACGTGCGCCCGTAGCGCTCGGCGATGATGGAGGTGACCTCGGTGTAGATCCCCTCGGTGTCCAGCAACAGCCCATCCATGTCGAAAATCACAGCTTTGATCGGGCCAAACTCTTTCAGCGGTGCATTCATCGCATCTGATCCGTTATCAACACAACATTCCAGGGATGGCTCAGGTGCGGCCAGGGCAGCGTGTTCGCCTTAAAGGATTCAGCAGGATAACGAACGGGGCTTGGAACCGGCAATGGTAAATCTGAGGATGAGCTTTGTGGCGAGGGAGCTTGCTCCCGCTCGGTTGCGCAGCGACCGCAGGATCGTGGGGCTGCTTCGCAACCCAGCGGGAGCAAGCTCCCTCGCCACTCATGTAGGTTGATGATGGGAGGTTACTGGCCGGAGCCGCCCGACCCCGAACCACTGCCGCCCGAGCTGCCACCGCTGTCACTGGTACCGCTTCCGCCGTTGGTCCCACCGCCCGCGTCGGCACCGCCCATCGTGCTGCCGCCACTCAGCGAACCGCTGCCCGTGCCGGGGCTGGTGCTGCTGCCGCTGGCATCGCCGCCATTGCCGCCGCCCACAGAGCCCGGAGGCAAGGCGTTCTCGCTGGCACCGGACTTGGAGCCGGCTTCCATTTCCGAGGACGGTGGCATCCCGCCCTTGTCCACGGGGGCGTGCCGCTCGAAGATTGTGCGAAAGCGGCCAATGAACTGACGGAAAGAATCCCGGCGAGTGTCAGCGCTGTCATGTTGGACTTCATCATGGTGAGTCTCCTTTTCAAGATACTTACCTGATGTCTGGCACGTCAAGATACTTACCTGATGTCTGGCACGCGTGGCGGGGCGATGGTGCCACTGAATCGACAGGCGGGCCCGTCGATCAGCTCGGCGTGCCAGAGGCGTCGTCACCGGCGATGTCCGGATCATCCGGAGTCGCTTCGACGTCCTCGTCGTCGCTGGGCACCTGCTCGACGCCCGCCTCGTCATCGGGCGGGAGCTGGTCGCGGCTCAGCGGGTTGGTGGGCGATGGTAGCGGGTATTCTGGGGTTTCTTCGTCATTGGGAACGGGGGAATCGGCAGTCATACAATCTCCCGACAGGTGCACGCACCTGTCCTGCAGCTTAGAGAACGCGGACGATCAGTTTGCACGCCTTCACTCGTAGGATTCGTCCTCGAGTTCAGCGTCTTCATCGTCGAGCAAGGGCACCTGGGCGTCATCCATCAGGGAACCGGGGTCTTCGTTGCCCGGGTCGTTGGGGCCTGGATCATTGATGAAGGGCACGCCCGTCGGGCCCTTTTCTTCCTTGCCTTCGGTTTCCGGCGTCATGGCACACCTCGCGATTGCTGATGGATGTATGAATTTGAGGTGGGGGGACAGCAATCGTTCCTGAGAAATGTTCAGGGGGCCTGTTCACGGAAATGGCAGGTCAATAAAAAACCCGGCACAGAGACCGGGTCTTTTCATCCAAGCATCCGCTTAACGATGATTTCTCTTGTGCTTGTACTTGTGCTTCTTGCCGCCGGAGTGACCGTCGTTGTCATTGGACAGGTTGCTGCCCAACGCGCCGCCCGCCGCGCCGCCGACGCCAGCACCGATGGTGGAGCCGGTGGAGCCGCCCAGACGGTTACCGACGATCGAACCACCGGCCGACCCCAGGCCACCGCCGATGGCGGCTTCCGTGCGGCTGCCCTTACGCGCGCCCACGGCGCTGCCGGCTGCGCCGCCGACACCCGCGCCGATCGCGGCGCCTGTGCTGCCGCCCATCTGCTGGCCGACCACGTTGCCCAACACACCGCCCAGACCGCCGCCGACTGCAGCGGTACCGTCACCGGCAGCCATCGCGCCCTGGGCAACCACCAACCCCAGTACCAAGGTGGACAAAGTCAAACGCATGATAGAAACCTCAAGAATGCCGCATCGGGGAGAAATGGCCAGTGCGCGCGGGCGCGAGTGTACGCCAAACGCGTCAGCCATGACGGTTGGACAACGAAACGGCGGATTATTTTATGACAGGCAAAAAAAAGCCCGCTGGGGAAACGGGCAGGTACTGCTTTCTAACGGATGAGCTGAGAGTACGTACCTGCTTGTGAAAGAAACGTGAAAGAAACCGCCGGCTGAGAAAATATGAAAAATATTTACGCAAAGACCGGAATGCTCCCCGTAGGAGCTGCCGAAGGCTGCGATCTTTTACCTTTCGCTTTGGATTCAATCGACAGGAGAAAGATCGCAGCCCGGTGGGAGCCTGTCACTTCTTGACCGGAACCCTGGGCAAAAACTTGGCTTTCTCCCCTCGCTGCACTTTGGCCACCTTCGTCCTGATGGACTTGATCGGCTCGTCGCCAAAGTCTGCATGGTAGGTCGACTGACCACACTGCAATCCTTCATTGATCGGATACGCGGCTCCGTGCTCCTCGCTGTACGATGCTCCCATTGCATTTCCCCTTTCATTGAGGTCCATACCGACAACAACCGGTTGCCTGACAATATCGACCTTCACAACAATGAGACTAGCCGGTCATCAACAGACTGTTTATTCAACAAGCCTCTTCGCCGACGAGTGGAACTCACTGTTTCAAAAAGGAAACACTCATTCAGCACCCAGCATCGTCCGGTTCAAAACCCGGGAAACCTGGTCGGCCGAATAGGGTTTGGACAAGAACTCAAAGCCTTCATGACCACTGTGGGCCAACTCTTCGCTGTAGCCGGAAGTGAGCACCACTGGCAGATCCGGGCGACGCTGGCGCAGCTCCCGGGCCAAGGCGATACCGCCGATGCCTGGCATCACCACGTCAGAAAATACCGCGTCGAATGCCATCGCATCCGGCCCGACCATTTCCAGCGCTTCTTCGGCGTTGGTCGCCCAGGCGGTTTCGTAGCCCAGGTCCTGGAGGATCTGGTTGGCAAAACGCCCCACCTCCAGGTTGTCTTCCACGATCAACACCCGGCGCTTGCCCTTTTCCAGCACCAGGTGCGTGACCTCCTCCCTGAGCGGCTCGTGGTTTTGCTCTGGCGCCACTTCCGGAAGGTACAACGTGAACACCGCGCCCTCGCCCACCACAGTCGAAACATCGACGTTGCCACCGGACTGCTTGGCAAAGCCGAACACCTGTGACAAGCCCAACCCCGTGCCCTTGCCCACTTCCTTGGTGGTGAAGAAGGGTTCGAAGATGTGTTCGAGCACTTGCGAGTCAATACCGGTACCGGTGTCAGCCAAGGCAATGGCAGCAAAGGACTGCCCGGCCCCGGCATGACCACGGATCGGCGGCATGCCACCGTCGCAACTGAGCCGAAGCCACAGCGTGCCCTGGCCATTCATGGCATCCCGGGCATTGAGGGCCATGTTGATCAACGCCGTCTCGAACTGGCTCAGGTCCGCGCGGATGTAACAGGGCCGATCGCACAACTCGACGTTGACCTGGATCCGCGCCCCGGTGACGGTTTGCAGCATGTCCCCCAGGCTCAGCACTTGCTTGGCCACATCGATGACTTCTGGCTTCAACGGCTGGCGCCGGGCAAACGCGAGCAACTGGCTGGTCAACTTGGAGGCGCGCTCCACCGTTTCCGAAACCGCCGTCATGTAGCGTTGCCGGCGCTCTTCGGACAAGTTGGGCATACGCAGGAAGTCCACCGAAGAACGGATGATCGTCAGCAGGTTGTTGAAATCATGGGCCACGCCGCCGGTGAGCTGGCCGATGGCTTCAAGTTTTTGCGACTGGCGCAGCGCCGCTTCGGTCTGTTTCAAACGCGTGGTGCGTTCCTCGACCCGTTCTTCCAGCGTCGCGTTCAATTCGGCCAGGGCCGCCAACCCTTCGCGCACGGCAGCGTCGGCACGGGCGCGCTCGATGTGGGCCCAGGAACGCTCGGTGACTTCCATCAGCAGCGCCAGATCGTTGGATGACCAGACCCGCGGCGTTTTGTCGTGAATGGCCATCAGCGCGGTCAATCGCCCGCCCTTGATCAACGGCACGCAAATGGTAGCCGCGATACCCATGGCCTGGAACGTCGCCGCTTCCTCCGGCGCCAGCTCCTTGAGGTTATCGTTGATCACCAGCGGCTTGCCGGCCCGCAGGTTGGCGACGGCCAGCCGACCAAAATCAGCCAGCCGATAATGCCCGAGGATATGGGGCGAACCCGCCCTGGCCCAATCGCCGCGAATGGTGAAGCCGTCCTCGTCCTCATCCATGTCCGCATAGGCACAATTGGACAGGTTCAAGTGCGCCGCCAGAATCCGCGTGGTGGTCGCCATGATGGCCTGCGGGTCGGTAGCGTTGGCCACCGCATTGCCAATGGCATCCAGCACCGCCAGCCGTTGGGTCATGAACACCGTGGACGTGGTCTCGGTGACCGTATCCAACATGCCCACCACCGTGCCGAACTGGTCACGGATGGGGCTATAGCAGAACGTGAAATAAGCCTGCTCAGGACCGCCGCCGCGCTCGATGACCAGGGGGAAGTTCTCTATATAAGTGGCTTGCCCATCGAAGGCCGCGCGCACGATCGGCCCGATATCGTTCCAGACCTCCCGCCACACCTCATCGAACCGCCGCCCCAGCGCCTCGGGCTTGCTGCCGAGGATCGGCAGGAACGCATCGTTGTACAACGTGATCAGGTCCGGCCCCCACACGATGGCCTGGGGAAAATGCGAGGCGAGGCTCAGCGCCACCGTGGTCTTCAACACATCAGGCCACTGCGAAGGCGGCCCGAGCGGCGTGCCCTCCCAAGGATGACGGCGGACCCGCTCAGCCATTTCTCCAGAGCTCTGAAGCCAATCTGTCATTGCGTTCGATCCTTCTGAGACGCCAATACCAACGAGGGGGAAACGCTTGTGACCCCAGGCAGGGTCGTATTATCCCGCGACGGGTGGGAATGCGCGATTGGATTGTGGGAGGCGTCGGGGGGCAAATGGGGGGTGAAGGGCGGAAATCGGGGTTAGGCTACAGAAATGTCTTACATATCGTTGGGAATGGGCTTGATGTAGGTGAAGAGACTGCCAAGTTGTAAGACATACAGCTCGGATGCTTACGACGATGGCAACGTCCTACATATGATTGGGAATCCCCTTCGCTATCAATCCCTTGCGTATTTTTTACGGCGGCGACTATAGTCTTGGCGTCGCCCAAATGGTGGCCGGGTTTGGCGACCCGCAGTGGGCAAAACTATCCAGTGGAGCTTACTTATGAATCAATACATGGGCCTGACCAGCAACGCCGACGACCAACCCCTCTACGTCGATACCACCGCCCCGCTACACATCCTGCTCGACTCAGCTGCCTACCGAATCCGTGCCGCGACCCAATTCCTGGAGAACCTGGCGATGCGTGATGAACTGACCATCGATCCCGCGACCTTGCAAGATCTGGCGCAACTTTGCTGCATCCCGCTACGTGATGGGTGTGACGTGATGGATGTGATTGCACGACGATTGGATGCGGCACCGGCAGGTTCCACGCCATAAGCCTGCCCGCCGACAACCTGTGGCGAGGGAGCTTGCTCCCGCTGGGCTGCGCAGCGGCCCCTTTTTGTGAGCGCTGCGCACTCAAGCGGGAGCAAGCTCCCTCGCCACGAGCGCATCGTCGACCTGAACTACTCGACCATCCCGTCACCGCCCTCCTTCTTGACCACGAGCTTGTTCCCTTCCGCCATGGCCTCGACCAATTCAGAACATCCCTCCACTTCACGCTTGCCATCAACGCGCTCGGCCTGGGTGTGATTGCACGAATATTGGATGCGGCACCGGCAGGTTCCACGCCATAAGCCTGCCCGCCGACAACCTGTGGCGAGGGAGCTTGCTCCCGCTGGGCTGCGCAGCGGCCCCTTTTTGTGAGCGCTGCGCACTCAAGCGGGAGCAAGCTCCCTCGCCACGAGCGCATCGTCGACCTGAACTACTCGACAATCCCGTTATAAACAACAGTCGCAGCGCCCTCCTTCTTGACCATGAGCTTGTTCCCTTCCGCCATGGCCTCGACCAATTCAGAACATCCCTCCACTTCACGCTTGCCATCAACGCGCTCGGCCTGGGTGTGATTGCACGAATATTGGATGCGGCGCCGGCAGGTTCCACGCCATAAGCCTGCCCGCCGACAACCTGTGGCGAGGGAGCTTGCTCCCGCTGGGCTGCGCAGCGGCCCCTTTTTTGAGCGCTGCGCACTCAAGCGGGAGCAAGCTCCCTCGCCACGAGCGCATCGTCGACCTGAACTACTCGACAATCCCGTCACCGCCCTCCTTCTTGACCACGAGCTTGTTCCCTTCCGCCATGGCCTCGACCAATTCAGAATATCCCTCCACTTCACGCTTGCCATCAACGCGCTCGGCCTGGGTGTGATTGCACGAATATTGGATGCGGCGCCGGCAGGTTCCACGCCATAAGCCTGCCCGCCGACAACCTGTGGCGAGGGAGCTTGCTCCCGCCGGGCTGCGCAGCGGCCCCTTTTATGAGCGCTGCGCACTCAAGCGGGAGCAAGCTCCCTCCGCCACGGGTGCATCGTCGACCTGAACTACTCGACCATCCCGTTATAAACAACAGTCACACCGTCCTCCTTCTTGACCATGAGCTTGTTCCCTTCCGCCATGGCCTCGACCAACTCAGAACATCCCTCCACTTCACGCTTGCCATCAACGCGCTCGGCCTGGGTGTCGAAACTGAATACATAAGTCGACGCCGGGCAAGCATTGCCGCCCTCGCCCGTGGAAACCACCAACACATACTTGCTCGGGCCAAACGTGTAAGCCTTTTCAATCGTCACATAACCGGTGTACTCGGCCTGCTCGACAATGGATTCCATGACGTTCATCACACCCGCCCGCGATTGATAATTCAGCGCAGTTGCCATCGCCTCAGTCTGAGTCGTGAAAGGTCCGGCACGCTCGGTATTGACGGGCAGCGGTTGATAGGCAACGCCCGGCGGCGCGGGAGGTGCGGCTTGAGTCTTGGCGGTGGTTTTTGCAACAGGGCTTCGCTGGAGTTGAGGGCTGTCGCATTGGCCGTTTTTGCAGATGAAATCGCCTTGGCAATCGATGTCTTCCGAGCACGAGTTCGTTTCTTCGAAGGTGCTCTGGTCGGCCTTGGCGTAACCGACGACGGCCAGTGTCAGGAGGGTGCAGGCGAGCAAACGCTTCATCGGTGAAGTCCTTTTCTTGGATGGTGGTTGGATGATAATTGCAAAACATTCCGGGATTGTCTCTGTCGCCTCCGTTTTCCAGTGTCCGGTGGTCCCACTTTGGTTTACAGACTAGCCTTCCAAATGCCCGCACAAGGACGAACCATGGCTGACCGCAAACAACTCCACCAAGACGGCTACATTCTGCTCCGTCGAGCGATCCCGAACGAGTGGCTGGCTGACTTGCGTAGCGTGTTCGATGCAGGCGTGCGACCGTCGGATCAATGGCCAGTGCCCCGTGGCATGGACTGGCGCTATTCGATGCTGGACGATGATTCGAGGATTCAAGCCGTGTGTCGTCTACCCCAGCTACTGGCGGTGGCAGGTGAGTTGATCGGCGAACAATTCTTCCTCTCCCAAGTGGAAGGCCGCGAACCCCTTGCCGGTGGCGGCCAGCAACCACTGCACCGCGATCTGTCGGCCCAACGACCAGGCGACATCGCCATCGCCCTGGCATTCTTCGACGATTACGGCCCCGAGAACGGCGCGACACGGATCGTCCCCGGCAGCCATCGCCCCGAGCCGGGCGCCCCACCCTTCGACTTCAATGACGAGTCACGCGCTGTACAGCTTTCAGGCAGTGCCGGTGACATCCTGGTGTTCGATGTGGACCTGGTGCACGCGGGCAGCCTGAACGCGATCGGCGCACGCCGTCGCTCCATCCTGATCAGCTATTTCGCGGAATCGCTCTACGCGTCACACCTGGAAACCGTGGCGCTGCGCAATATTCGCATGGACACCCGCGATCGATTCGCCCCCTCGGCGTTTACTTTCGAGGGCTAGTTTTTTGGGTCGATGAAAGTTGTGCGCAACGGTTCGAATCTGAGCTTTAATGCCCGGGCTTTTTGAGAACCCCATTCGTCTGATCAAGGAAGAAACGACATTGAAAACAGCTTTCGGCGCCCTGTTGTTGGCCTGCCTGACAACGACCGCATTGGCTGACGAAGCCCCCATCGGTTTTCAATCTTCCAACCTGCCGGATCCACACAATGGCCGCGCACTGGAGATGGTGGTCTGGTACCCGAGCGCAACCACCACGGCCCCGCAACTGATCGCCGATAATGCGGTGTTTGTCGGCGCGTCCGCCGTGCGTAACGCGCCGCCAACTGCGGGCGAACATCCATTGGTGGTGCTCTCCCACGGCTACAGGGGTAACTGGAGCAACCAGATTTGGTTGGCCAGCGCCTTGGCCCAGAAGGGTTACATCGTCGCCGCCATCAACCACCCCGGCAGCACCACCCATGACCGTAGCCCCCAAGCAGCGGCGCAGTTATGGCAGCGCCCTGTCGACCTGCGCCGGGCCATCGATGCGGTCACGACTCACCCTGAAAAATTTGGCCAGGTCGCCAATGATCGAATTGCAGCCGTGGGCCATTCCCTCGGCGGCTGGACCGCCCTGGAGATCGCCGGCGCTCGCTTCGACCCAGAGCGCTTCACCCAGGACTGCAAAGCCCATTCGCAGTTATCCAGCTGCACGGTTTACGAACAGATGAACCCCGCCAGCACCTCAGAAGCAAAGACCGAACTGGCCGCCGATTGGCGCGATAAACGTGTTACTGCGGTGGTGACATTGGACCTGGGCCTTTCGCGGGGTCTGACCGATAAAAGCCTGGCCGCACTGCCGGTCCCCGCCTTGGTGATCGCGGCCGGTGTACCGTCGCAAGAGCTTCCCGCTGAGTTGGAATCTGCCAACCTGGCCAAGCGCCTGCCCCCAGCGTCAAGCCGTTACGTCGAGATCAGCGATGCGAGCCATTTCAGCTTCATGTCGATGTGTAAGCCTGGTGCGCAGGAAATGCTTGAGGAGGAAGTGCCAGGGGATGGGATCATTTGTCGCGATGGTGATGGGGGTCGTGCTCGGGGGTGATTCAGCAGCAGGTTGCATCGCTGATCGCAGAGTTTTTGGCGCAGTCATCGGGTTATGAAGAAGGTCGTTTGTAATCGAGTGGTGCTGACTTGAAGCGGTTCGACGAGACGCCGGAACAGCCATTTTGCACCCATACAATTTTTGCCCCTTAAAGACCTATACAAAAGAAAAAGAAGGTGTACGATATATCGCCAATGGCCATATGCCATTATTTATTACTCTGCAATAGTGCCCCGTAGAAACTCAAAAATTTCAGGGATGAGCTTGGAAATTGAATATAAAATACGAGAAACGACTGGTTGCATTTATTGATGTGCTTGGCTTTAAAAATCTTGTCTATGCCTCATCAACAGCCTCGATAGATACTTATTATAGTTTCATCCTCTCCAACTTCCACTCCGCAGTAACTAAGCGAAACTTTGATTTCTTACTGATAAGTGATTCGATTGTTATTTACTGCGACGAGTCATCTGAAAATCTCCTTGAGTTGATGAAATTATCAAGCTTACTGCAGTCGGGACTGCTCGCCAAAGGTATTCCTGTTCGAGGAGCAATCTCACACGGCGACCTTTTTGTTGATAAGGCCAACAATATAATTGTTGGCGCAGGCTTGATCAATGCCTACACTCTTGAAGCTGCAGCAAAATACCCCAGGATAATTATTGATCGCTCACTTATCTTGAAGTACTACGGTTCTATGACCGGTGCGCTTGCCGAGTGCGTGGTATCAGGGCTTCCACACTTGTCGAATGTTTCTCATAATGGCGGAGTGGTGGATTATCCATATTTGAATTATGGAAGAATTTTATCTACCTCCATGAGCAATAGACCGTTCGAAGGCGCTCTAAACTTGCTAAAATCCAATTTTTATAAAAATGAAAATACTGAAAAATATGAATGGCTAAGGCACTATCTTATTTGGGCTTTCGATGAGCAGAAAAAGCATCTGGAAGACAAGCTTGAGCTTAATCATAATGAGCGCTCACGCTTGAGAAGAGTTTCAAAATATATCGACTCGTTTGAATCTCTCTGATCCAGATAGGCGTCTATAAAATATGATTATTAAGCTACATTCAACTTGGTTAGGGTTTTGCGCCCAACATGGTTTTTAGCTGTTGGATGGCCCCTTCTGGCCTTTTCTGTTGAAAAAGTAGACCTCCTGTCTGGCCTGCGACGAAATTGGGTCATCGGCCAGTTGGAGGATTCGCAGCATGACGGGACAATTGTCGAGCGGACAAGAGGGGTGGTTTTACTCGTAAACATTGAAGATTACATCCCAGCCTGTCATCTGCTGCGCAACATTCAATCGTTGCCTCGATCTGAGTGATCTGCGCCATTACCTCGCCGATTTCTATAGCCCGATTGATCCTGAACTGATGATTCACCTGCTGATCGTGGGTTACTGCTACGGTATTCGCTCCGAACGCAGGTTGTGCGAAGAGGCTCACTTGAACCTGGCGTATCGCTGCTTCCGTCGAATCGGCCGACGGCTTCCGGTCGCGGCGGCTAGTCATTGGCCGAGAGCTGTCAGGTAGATTGTCTCCATTGATGCCGCGAGCCTTACCTGTGACTTAAGCCATTGGGTCAACGCGGCAGGGTCGTTGACGAACAGCCCGTTACTTGTGGATAAGTCAGGCAAACCAGTGTCAGTTTATTCTTCGGTTCAAATCCGTGATCAATCATGCAGCGTTGGGCTTTGGCAGTGCTCCAATGCTTGCGACCTCTAGATTCGACCCCAGTGGTTTGGCATAGCCGCATGCGTACATTACCGGCAGGGCTTCACTATCATTGGCTACCTGGACTGAGAAATGCTTGGCCGATTCTGTTGAAAAAATCAGCCATGGTTTGCGCATCAGGAAAGCACGCGCCCCAGATTGAATCTTTACTTTTGGCGGAGGCTTCCGGACTCAAATTTCACGTAGCAGCGTGAAAAAAGGCATTTTCACCAGTCAATGATCAGGTAGTTTGGGCAGACCGACTTTTTCATGCTCCATTTTTCATAGGCGTCACGGTATGTCTCTTCCCCAATAGTTTCCGACTTAACTATCCTACGCCTCCACCCCAAAACGGATTCGCCAAGATGTATCTGCGTTCAAGCGTGTTATGCCTATGCCTTTTCAGCACCCTGAGCCAGGCCGCTGTCAACTGTTCTGCCCTGGCGGAAAAGATCTCCGGCACCGTGCCTGAGTTTCATCCGTCGGTGCAAGGCAAGGTCATTGGCACCGGACGCCTGCATTTTCACGAAGCGCCGGATGAAGCCTGTGCCAATAAAAAGATTTTCGTAATACCCGGCGACTCTCTCACCGTTTACGCCAGCCTTGAAGACGAATCATGGCTGGAAGTGAACTTCATCGCCAAGAGTGGCGACGACTACACAGGTTGGGTAAAGGCGGACCGGGTCGAGATTGGTGTACCTTACGGAGCGCCACCGGACGATGCCGACGAGGCGCCAGCGGGCGATGCCCAGTAATTCAAAATGGGTGTGCCCTTTTTCATTTTTGAAGCGCAGGAGAAACAATGACGGACTCGCCAGAAGGGAGTGCGCTGTTGCCGGCCAGCACACACGGCGACCTCGACGTGGCTGATGCTACGGGTTTCGCTGCCTGGGCTCGCGTCTGGGCGGAGCTTGGCGTCGGATGTGCGTCACAAGAGACGTACGAAGCACTCATTCGACGCTACGGCGAGCCGCATCGCGCTTACCACACCCTCCAGCATCTGCAGGAATGCCTTCAGGTGCGCCGGTTCGTCAACGCGGCCTGCCCGGCCCCCGCCGAAGTCGACCTCGCGCTATGGTTCCATGATGCGATCTACGACCCTCTTCGCAGCGACAACGAGCTGCGCAGTGCCCAATGGTTGGATGATGTGGCACGTGATAACGGCCTGGGCGATGAAACGCGACGCAGGCTTTACGAGCTGGTGATGGTGACGCGACACGACGCTGCTCCGGCGTCGGCAGACGAAGCGGTGCTGGTGGACACGGATCTGGCGATCCTTGGGGCAGCGTTCGAGCGGTTCGAGGAGTACGACCAACAAATCCGCCGCGAGTACTCGTTTGTACCGCTGTCTGTGTACCGCCAAAAGCGCCGCCAGGTCCTTGAAGGTTTTCTGGCACGCGGGCGCATTTATACAACTGCACCGTACTTCGACGCATTCGAGCAGCAGGCACGGGCCAATCTTGCACGCGCCATCGACCGTCTCGACTGAAGACTGGCGTCATTCGGCAAATCGGGTTTCAGCCATCGGATCAGGCTTCAGATCAACCGATCCACAACCCTCGCATTCCACAACTCCCGATACCGCTCCCGCCACCCAGGACTTCCTTTATCCAGCCACTCCAACGTCGCCTCAACACTTTCAGGGCTGATGATGAAGTGATTGATATGCTCCTCGATCCGCTCTTGCGATAGATGCAGCGCGTCCAAGTAACCATTGAAAGAATCCGCCAGCACCACATATTCATCGCCCTGCTGACGGCGCCCGGTCCAGGCCGGTAAACCCGCCACCATCGCCGCCACGTCCTGGCGCCCTTCACGCAAATCCAGCAGCAAGATACTCGCGCCGCCGTCACGCCCGATCGGCAACAATCCCGTCGCGGGGAAGCCGGGCTGAGCCCGCAGTTGCTCCAGTTCGAAGGGGTTGGATTCATACTCTTTGTCCGGATCCAGCCCGTACAGTGAAAAGCTGAGCAACTCCTCATCGCCATTGGCGAGCGTGGCCAGCACATCGTATTCCACGTAGGCGCCGTTGCAGGTCTTGAGGAACTGGCGATAGTCGTCCGGCAAGCGGGCACCCAGGCTGGCTTCCAGTTGCGCGATGGCAAGGTCGGTGGCGCCTTCACGGGTGTCTTCGAGGATGAGTCCACGGTAGTCAGTCATTGATGTCTCGAAAGGGTATGGGATGGGACGCGGTATCAATCGATCTTACAAAAAAAGCGACCGATCACTCGGGTTGGTTTTCGGCCGCCCCTCCCGGCCTCACACCACACTCGCCCGATGCAGACTGCTCATATGCCCAACGCCCGCCGCCTTCAACCGACTCACCAGATCCTCCCTAGCCGTTCGCCCCCCTGAACGCACGTACTCCAGCTCCGCCGCGGTGATCAAGACCACCGGCACCAACCTGACCGGGGACAAGGGCATGTCATCCAGTTGGGTAGGGAAATCCGGTGCCGGGGCGCCGAGCAGAACGCCGGTGGAGTCGTCATCGGTCACAAAGAGTTTGGGCAGTTGATCGCTCATGTGGTGCGATTGGCTCAGCCCGGGAAGTTCAAGGGATAGCGCCCCGTGCTGGTCAAGTTGGTGGGTGATGCCACCCGCGTCGGCCACCGTTTTGGCGACGTGTTCCACCAGCTCGAATGCCCAGCTGCGTTTGAAAGGGTCGACCTCTCCCGCCGGGCCATAAGCGTGCTCGGGGATATCCGCAGTTTCGACGAACAATTCCATTTCGAAGCCGTTGCCCATTCCTTCCGTATCATCGAATGGATCGGACAGGCCTTCGGTGGCGAGAATGATCGCGTCGCCCCGGCGAACCACGCGGTAGGCCTGGCGGGTCGAAGGCCAGTACGGGCCGCCGGAAAAAGTCGGACTGATCAGGTAGGAAAGAACATCCTGCTCGACCGTACCGACAGCGCTCCAATGACGATCCAGGCACGCTGCGCCGGCTTCCCGGACGGCCAGATTGGCTGCTTCAGCCTCGGTCAGGTCGCCAGGCTCGTGGGACTGCGGCGCAGGCTGGTCGTTTTGGGTTTCAGGGGTTTTCGCTGAACCGAAGAGCTTCTTGAAGAAATTCATGGGCGTTCCTATCTGAAAATTGCAGTTGATGTAGGCTCAGTCACTACGCTTGGATCGATTTCAAAAGGATGAATATGACGTTGACGGTCGAAAGTTTGGTGAGCATAGCAATGACCAACCCAATCAACGCACAAATCACCGCGCGCTTGCCTTCACTCGGTTTGAATCAATGCATGCTCACCGCTGGCTGCCTGTTCCAAGCCGTCTGGAATCATCAGTCGCAGCGGCCACCCGCTTGGGGCGTGAAGGATTACGATGTTTTTTACTTCGACCCCGACCTGTCCTGGGAGGCCGAGGATGAAGTGATCCATGCCGCCCAGCGTCTCTTCCAGGACCTCGACGTCAACATCGAGATCAAGAACCAGGCGCGCGTCCACCTTTGGTACGGTCAGCGGTTTGGCAAGCCCTACCCTCAGCTTCAGTCGGCCAAGGATGGCATTGATCGTTACTTGATTGCGGGTACGTGTATTGGGCTGGATGTCGATACCGGTGAGGTCTATGCGCCCTATGGCCTGGACGACATAGAGCAAGGCGTTCTTCGCATGAATCCAAGAAATCCCCAGCCTGACTTGTTCGATGAGAAGGCGAAAAGTTATCAGGCTCGCTGGCCGTGGCTCAGCATCATGGAGAAATGATGCAACCGCCATAATCCTGTGGCGAGGGAGCTTGCTCCCGCTGGGTGGCGAAGCCGCCCCAAAACGTTCTTCCAGACAAACGGCATCGACCGGTCTACGACGGCTACGCCGCCGAGCGGGAGCAAGCTCCCTCGCCACGGAGTGCGGTCTTTAAGGCGATGTATGTAACTTGCTGCCGCCTTCGCGAGCAAGCTCGCTCCCACAGGAGATTGGCGGTGGGTAACGGTTCTGTGGAGTTCATCCTATCCACTCAACCTTGACTCATCGTCCCCGAAAAACTCGCCTCCACCGGCCCGATGAGAAAGACCGCGCCCAGGCCATCCCATTGCACCGTTACGCTGCCGCCATCACATTCAACCTCGACGGTACTGTCCAACAAACCACGACGAATCCCATTGACAACCGCACCGCACGAACAGGACCCCGACCCCAGCGCAATACCCGCCCCGCGCTCCCAGATGCGCAACCGAATATGCGTGCGATCAATGATCTGGACAAAATGAACGTTGGTCTTGAGCGGGAACAGCGCGTTGGTTTCGATGGTCGGGCCGATCGTCGCGATATCAACGCCAGCCAGGTCATCGACAAAATAGGTGCAGTGGGGATTTCCCATGCTGCAGGCGGCTGGACTGCCAGCAAGTCGCAAGGCAGCGGTGTCCAGTTCTTGCGCCAAGGGAATGTCCGACCAGCCGAAAAGCGGCACGCCCATGTCGACGGAAATGCCGCCGGTTGGCGTACGTTCGCAAGTAAGCAAACCACGGTTAGTGCGCAGCACCAGCGAAGTCACATGTGCTTCGCGCATGAGCAGGTCCGCCGCACCTCGTGTCGCGCTGCCGCAAACATCCAGTGCAGAACCATCTGCGTTCCAGAACATCACCCGCGCGTCGGCATCGTCGCAATCGAGCAACACCGCGAGTTGGTTGAAGCCTATGCCCCGGTTCCGATCCCCCATCCGATGGGCCATGGCACTCGTCACCGCACTGGCCGAATTTCGCGAATCGACAATCACGAAGTCATCGCCATTGGCATGCATCTTGTGAAAGCTCAGTTGCATGCAAACGCCCTGCTGGAGATAGAAATGGAATTACCGTCAGGGTCTTTGGCGTTGGCAAAAGAGTAACCGTCCGCCCTGTGCGTCGCGCCAAACTTCAGGCCCTGGGCCAGGCACTTTGCCTTGAAACCTTCTACATCCTGGAGATCAAAGACAAGCTTTACGGTGACTTGCCCCGTTTTAACGGCCTTCCCCGCAGGGTGAACCATCAGGATCGCGCCACCGTTTGCAGGGCTCAATTCGGTGACGCGGTCATCGACTTTTCTTTCACTGGTAAAACCGAAGTGACGCTCATAAAAATCGCAGGTCGCTTGAACGTCCCGGACATACAGCATGATTCGATTGAGTGACGGTTGCATGGGTTCTTCCTTGATCATTGTGAGTGTTGCGCTTGCCCATATGCCTTGGTCATGACCGCCCAGGTCTTGGCGTCGGCAGGAATCAGATGCTCGATACGCAATGAACTCATGGTGATGTCGAACGGCATGCCGAAGGTTGTGAACGTTGACATGAACGTCAGCTCACCCTGGGGAGAGTCGACTCGTGTCAGCAACAACGGAGGCAGTTCGTTCGCCAGCGCCGCAGCGCTGCGTGGGGCCGGCAGGCTCTTCAGAATCTCAGCCAACGCGGGATTGTTCAAGGCTTCCCGAGATGCCCGTTGCCAGGCCACTACTCTTATTTCCTCGGCGTTGCTCAAACGATCGCCCAAGCCGCCGGGTTGCAGCAGTGTCACCAAGAGGTTGAGTCCCTCTGCCGCTTCCCTGGCAAGCCCAACCAGATCGAACAAGACACCCGCGCTGGCATTCGCGGCAAGGATGTCCCATTGAGCATTCAGAACAATCGCCGGGGCGGGGTTATTGGCGTGAAGTACATGGTCAATGGCATCACGTACCACTTCCATTGACGACGACGTGAGCGGCGTCGTTTCGTAGCGAGGGGCGTAACCACTGGCCAGGAAGATGTCATTGCATCGCTCCAAAGGTACATCCAGGGCAGTCAATAAGTTATGCAGAGTGCCGGGGCTTGGCTTGGCGCGCCCCGTCTCGATGCAACTAAGGTGACGCTGGGAGATGCCAGTGATCAGTGCGCAGTCCAACTGACTCAGTCCAGCCTGTTGGCGCAAGTGACGCAGTTGAGCACCGGCCGAGGTTGGCGGCGTCGTTCGAGAAAAAGGTCGACTGGTCATCCGTTGACTCTGGCATTGCGGGTGAGCGGCGTCGATGACCTCTGAGGTCATTGAAACCATGACGGTCAAATCACTAGCCTATCTCCACTGATCAATGAACTTGTCCAAGGAGGCAAAGTGAAGAAACCTTACATCGCACTTGTCACGCTGCTGCTTTTTTCCGTGTACACAGCGATTACTTTGTTTCTCGCCGAGCAATCGCTCCTGGCGTTCGGCATCGGGCTCATGTCTCGCCCAGACACCGCACAGGTCGTCATCGACCTTTACCTACTCGCTTGCATGGCGTGCATCTGGATGTACCGGGACACACGTTCTAAAGGCAAGTCGCTCACATCGCTGCTGCCTTACTTCCTGATCACGGCCATCTTCGTATCAATCGGTCCACTGTTGTACATCGTCGTTAACGGATTTGGACGCCAGTCGCCGGAGACAGGTATTCCCGATTACCCAGCTCCTTAAAGCGTCCCCCATCATGCGCATGCCTCCAGGCACGCCAGCACTTCAAACCGCGGGATCATAACCGCAGAAGACGATTGCAGCTCAAGGCCAATCAACAATCACTGCTTTCGGATCGCCCTGGCGCATCTGGGCCAGCTCAGCATCCGCCTTGGCTTGCGTCGCGTGGCAGAACTCGAAGGCGTTCTGGGTCTTGCCGGTCGGCCCCTTGGCCTCGGCCATGCACATCACCGCACCCGGCGCACAAACAGCGCTGTTAAGTTTGAAATCCCCCCAAACGCCAGGTTGTTCCTGCTTCACCTTGGCGATGTAGTTTTTGAGCGAGGGCTGCATGTCGCTCGCGGCTCCGGCGATCAACTTGACCGGGCTGACGCTAGCGCCGTAAGTGTGCTGGGTGGACAGTACGGCAGTGCAATACAGTGCATCGGCCGGAACCGCAGCAGCTACGCCGTTCGCCATCACCGTCGGCGTCATCGATACTTGAGTTCCGCCGGGCGCGACCAGAACCGGCACGATGCTGAACGCGTTGTTGCGCCATACCTTCAGGTTCACCCGCGAGCCAATTGGCGCTTTTGCAACGGCCACCCTGAAATCGATTGAATCGGCGATAAGCCCGTTATCCACTGCCACGATCACGTCTTGAGGCAAGATCCCGGCCTGTTGCGCACCGCTCCCCGGAACGGTTGACAGCACCACAACCCCAGCTGGGGGAGCTGACAGGGCCATGGCCCGCTTCGGATCGATGGTGTCGATGCTGGCGCCGATCCGGCCACGAGGTAAATTGGCGGGCTGGCAAGCTTTTTCCAGCCATACCTGGCTGGCCGCTTCTTTTCGAGCCGTGGCGACCTGCTTCATGATCGGCTCGGCGCTCGCCTGGTACATCGGCACTTCGCTGAGGGACATTTCGATGTACTCACAGGACTTGGAGCGATACCGGTCGGGCGTTTCCCGGGTCACCAGTTTTTGCAGGTCAATGGGCGGCAGGCCTTGGGGCGCGGCAATGGTGGAGGTCGCGGGAGAGACGCTGGCAGAGTCCGCTGTCGCGACCGAGGAGACCACATAGGCGCCGGCCGCCAGGCCTACGGCACTGGTCATTACGCTGGTGTCCACTCCCCCCATGGGAAGCAGCATCGCACCGACTACCGCCGCCTCACCGAGACCGCCATCAGAGGCACAGCCAGCCAAGGCAGTGAGCGAAAGTACAACGGCGAGCCTGGTGCTTGATTTGAAGGCAGGAGCAGACATTTCGCTTCTCGGTGATGGATTCGAATGGATCGTGGCGCATCATGGCAAAGTGCCTTTAAGTTGTATATCGAATGCACGTTCGCCCGGATGCCGCCCGTCTCAATCACCACGGCAACGAAGTGCTTGGTTTGAGGTTGGACAGGATGATGGCCAAATAGTACCTTGCCTGGACCCGCCTGAACGCCACGACCCCAGAGAAGCCCATGTCGACAAAATGCCTTACCGCAATACTGGTGCTCTCCCCGCTCATGGCGTCTTGCGTCAACCCCATGTACAGCGACGCCGAGCGAGCCGAAACAGCGGAATACCTGCGCAAGGTCAGAGACCCGGCGACCTACTACGCCATGGATTGTGAAACGTTCCTGGCAACCAAACGGGGTTGGGAACAATACCCCAACATGGCCGCCGACCCCGTTAACCTCGTGATCCAACAGGTCGCCACACAACGCGACTGTTCAGCCGGCAGCGCTCCTGTGCCCAGCGCGGCTGCGGTGGCCCCGACATCCGTGACGCCGGCGGCAATGCCCGTTCCCGTGTCCAATCAGTCGGGGTCCTTGGGCCTGCACATCACCCCTGTTACACCGACGGTGGCTCGGCAATTCGGCTTAGCCGCTGTCAGTGGCGTCTTGGTCTTGGGACCCGTACCCGGAAGTGGCGCTGAAAAGGCAGGCATGTTGGCCGGCGATATCGTTTTGCAAATTGCCGGGACTTCGGTCAATAGCCCGGCCGAGCTGACCGCTGTCGCCAGCCGTATTCGACCTGGTTTCGCGGCGCCGCTGAAGGTGTGGCGTTATCGGGCTCCCATCGATGTGCTGGTGGAAGTAGGCGACTCATCGGGCATGGCGCCCTCGGTAGCACCTGCGCCTGCGGCAGTCGTCGCGCCGACGCCGAGCCTCCCCCTGGCCGCCCCCGTGACATCGCCAGCGAGCAATAGCGCGACAAATACTTCGTTCTGTTTTGCCCTGTTCGAGGCCAGGCAAGTCCAGGGGCTGAGCGACTATCCGTCAAGGGGCCTTATCACTCCCGTCTGGCAAGGCCCGGCACTGAGCGGCACACCGGCTCGTCTTGCCATGCCGGAGTTCCAGGCATTCACTCGGGCCCAAGGCTACGATGTGAAAATGCAACCGATGTTCTGCCAACCCATCGGCGCCAGCGAGCAGTGCCAGGCGCTAGGGTCGGAGAGCTTCATGCTGACCACTCGCAGCTTTACCGCGATGGTCAATTGCACTGAAACCTTGCAGGGCGTAGAAACAACCCGCGGTCTACTGCTCAAACAGTGGCCTTATCTGCAGACCACCGCGTGGCGTCCTTTGGCGGGTCAATAATGGCTATCTCTCGAGCCAATCTTCCCGCGTCATTTCCCAGATTTCCTTAGGCAACGTCCCACAAACGAAGTCCCCCTGCTGCGTCGCAATCATGCGCATGCCTTCATGTTCCGAAACTTTACGTGAAGCCAGGTTGCCCACCGCCTTGGGCACTTGCATGACGGGGCGGCCCAGGGTTTCAAACCAATAGGCGTTGATCGCCTCGCACGCTTCGCGCATGTAGCCTTTTCCCTGCCATTGCGGCGCCAGCCAGAAACCCCGGTTGTTGCCAGGCTGGTCGTACAGGCTGATGCTGCCGATGCTCTGTGGCGGATCGTCGGCAATCCGGATCATCCAGTGCCACTCGCATCCGGCGGCGACAGCGGGGAGCGCGTGGTCGCGCACGTATGTCAGCGCGCCGTCATCCGGGTAAGGCCAGGGCACGCGACGGTCCAGGTAACGGACCACTTCCCAGTGTGGGAACAACCGTTGAATCACCGGTGCGTCCGTCAGCTCAAGGGGTGTGAGGATCAGACGGCGGGTTTGGAATGTGGGGATGGTTTGCATCATGAAAGTCCTTTTCAAACATCATGGTGTCCTTGAAAAACAACCCACTCCAGCGTTGTCCTCAATCCAGACGGCGACACAGATAGGCTTGGGTTTGATAAGGGAAATCAATAGTTTCACGCCCCCTCAAGGAGGGATGCGTGTCGATAAGATGCTGCAACTGATCACTCACCTTGGCCTTTTCGGCGGCAGGCAAGGCGGCGATGAAACTCACCGACAGGAAGCGGTCCATGATGACTTCCCTGGCGCTTCCTGAATGTGTGTATCGAAAGCAGGTCAATTCAGGAGTCGAAAAGTAGTTTCCTGTGAAGGGTAACTGCCACGACCCGGTATGAAAACGCGGAGTATCGCCTTCGTATGGAGTGATGATATCAGTGATAGCAGCCACCCAGTCCTCCGACTCATCACGTACGTTCCAGATCAGGCCCAATCGGCCATTCGCCCTGAGCACTCGGTAAATCTCGGCAAGCGCTTTTTCATTTGCAAACCAGTGGAAGGCTTGGGCACACACCACTGCTTGTGCCATTCCAGATTCGAACGGGATACTGTCTGCCGTCCCCTCCACAATCCTGACGTCCGGCAGGCTTTGGGCAAACTCGGCACGCATGGCCTCAACCGGTTCGACTGCAATGACATCGAGCGCCATGGACTTCAACAATCGAGTGAATTTTCCTGTGCCGGCCCCTAGATCGATAACTGCCGATCCCGGAAGAAGATCCAATTCTTGTTCAAGCCAGGCACTCAGTTCACTTGGGTAGTTCGGGCGCCCCTTGGCATAGGTGTGGGCTTGCGATGAGAATCCAATCTGGGCGGCCTTTTGAATGTTTGCCATGAGCCACGATCCTCATTGTGAATGTTGCATTAGCTGGGCTGCCCCTGGATGGAAGGGGAGAATTATTGCCTAGCCGTTTTCCGGATCTTCAACTGTCTTTCTGCGGCCTTTCGAAACCACCACTTTGTATCCACCGGTACGAGCCTCTTTAACCGAATGTGCGGTCAAAGGGTCGCTACGAAAGCGGTAATGAGCTGAGGTTTTCTTGGCGGGAGGGCGAACGGTTTGGATAGGCGTCGCCTTTGCCGAGGCTGGCGGCAAGAAAGCACTCGGCTCCATCGCAAAGCGCTCTGCCAGTGCGTACGCCATCTTGTGACTGATGGGCCGATCCCCACTGAGCACCTTGGACACCGCTGTTTTATCACCTATTTCAGGGAGCTCTGAACCGGTGAGTCCGAGCGTCTCCATCAAATCCCTGATCAGTAGGTCGCCTCAAAAGCGGCATTCGATGGGCGAAACTGGTCGGAGTCGCGCTGGTAGGCCAGGATTTCATCCTCGAGTTCAACGAGAATTTTCTCCTCGGTCTTGCTCAGTTCGCGCCCATCGGTGAGTTCATCGAGCAAGTCGGTCGCACGCTCATAGTCGGCGGGGGTCTCGATGCCATGCACAAACTCGCCGCGCAAGCGCTCTAGCACCGCATGCAACTCACCAAGCGTTGCGATCACGGTCTGGAAATCGTTCCGGTCTGCGCTCATCGTTTCATCCCTTTGTTTCTTGCATACCAGGCGTTGGCCACGTCGTAATCAGCATGCGTGTAGATGTGTTTGACGTAGAACTTCTGCCGGGTGTAGTTGACACCCCCTATCACCCTGAGATTATTTGCGCCTACGTCGATCACAACCCAATTCATTGCGGCTCGGGGCTTGAACAAATCGACACCGTGCGTACCGAAAAGCTTTTGCAGGTCCGCGAACGCCTTGGGGCGAGCCATCTTCAAAATGCGCAGGCAACGATCAAGTCCAGCCTTGTCGTTCGGGTACAAAATTGCAGCGTCGTCAAAACGTGATGGCGTGAGTATATCCATAGGCTTCCTTGTCTTTGAGCCAATGGCACTCTGGTTGTGTTTTTTAACAACTGCGATGTGTTGGCGGCAGCGGGACTCATACTGTGGCAAGTAGGCGATTTGGCCGGCAGCATTGGGCCAAATGGGTGATCACCTACACATCCGGAGACAAAATCATGAACCCAGACCATCACACCACCCGGGACCTTAGCTCCGCTTGCGCCTCAACACAGCAAGTTCACTCAACTTGACCATCTCGCAACCGCCTTGAAGCTCCACACCTCACCCCGTCACACACCCCTGCGGCACCTTTCCAGCAAAACTGTCCACCAGACTCGCCACCACCATCTCCCCCATCCGCGTGCGGGTCTGCAACGTCGCACTCGCCCGGTGCGGTTGCAGCACCACCTGCTCATTGCCAAACAACGCCTCGGGCACGTGCGGTTCATCGACAAACACATCCAGCGCCGCACCGGCGATTTCCCCGGCGGTCAGCGCCGCCACCAGGTCGGGCTCGTTGACCAGTTTGCCGCGGGCCACGTTGATCAGGTAACCGCCCTGGCCCAAGGCGCGCAGCACCTCGGCATCGATGATGGCTTCAGCCTTGTCGGCGGCCGCCGCGAGGATCAAGGCATCGCTGTCGCGAGCCAGTTGCTTGAGGTCGGCGACGAAGGTGTGGTTCACGTCGCTCATCGGTTGCAGATCGGTATAGCTGATCGGACAACCGAACGCGGCGGCGCGGGTTGCCACGGCGCGACCGACCCGGCCCATGCCGACGATGCCGATGCGCATGCCGGACACTTGCCGGGCCAATGGCAACGGAGCCAATGGCGTCGGGCTCTGGGGCCATTGGCCGGAGCGCACGTAGCGGTCACCGGTGCATAGCCCTCGGCACACCGCAATCAATAGGCCGATCGCCAGGTCGGCGACATCTTCGGTCAGCGCGCCGATGGTGGCGGTCACGCGGATTCCACGATCCCTGGCGTAGGCCAGGTCCACCGCATCGGTGCCCACGCCGTTGACCGCCACCACTTCCAGTTGGGGCAGTTGCGCCATGAGCGCCTGGCTGATGCCCGTGTGCCCACCGGTGATCACACCGCGAATGTTGGCGCCATGTTCTTGTAGATAGGCTTGTTTGTCAGCCTGTTCGAAATAGCGCCGTACCGTGAACAGCTCGTTGAGCCGGGTATTGATTTCAGGGATCAGGATCGGACTGAGCTGCAAGACTTCTGGCTTCATGTAGACCTCGTAACGGAATAGGAAAAAACTGATTCAAGCGTAATCAGGTGTGCTCGCCACGCATGCACACCCTCAAAAATGAACAGCGTCCAGGCTCAACCGCGACCGGCAAACGGCATGGCCGTGGCCATGACGGTCATGTTCAAGACATTGGCCGACAACGGCAGGCCCGCGATGTAGCGCACCGCGTCCGCCACATGCTTGACGTCCACCATCGGCTCCACCGCGATGCTGCCGTTGGCCTGACGCACGCCCTTGGTCATGCGCACGGACATTTCGGTGAGGGCGTTGCCGATGTCGATCTGGCTGCAGGCGATGTTGTATTCGCGTCCGTCCAGGGCCAGGGATTTGGTCAGCCCCAGCACCGCGTGTTTACTGGCGGTGTAGGCGCTGCTGAATGGCCGCGGGGTGTGGGCCGAAATCGAACCGTTGTTGATGATCCGCCCACCCTGGGGCTGTTGCCGGCGCATCAGGCCGAAGGCACCACGGGCGCACAGGAAAACGCCGTTGAGGTTGGTGTCGATCACGTTTCGCCACTGCTCGAACGTGAGTTCATCCAGCGGCACGGCAGGCGCATTGACGCCGGCGTTGTTGAACACGACGTCCAGGCGTCCGTAGGCCTCGGCGATGGCGGCAAACAGTGCATCGACACTGGCCGGATCGCGCACATCGGTGGGTACCGCCAGGGCTTCGCGCCCCTCGCAGGCCGCCAACTCGACCAATGTCTGCAAGGGCTCGGGGCGGCGCCCGGCCAGCACCAGCGTGTAGCCGTCTGCCATCAGGCCCAGGGCCACCGCGCGGCCAATCCCGCTGCCGGCGCCAGTCACCAGAGCCACTTTCAATGTGTTGGACATGTGGATTCTCCCTTCTCGAATTCAGTCAGATGAACGCGGACCGACGCGCATTTCCAGTTCGCCGATACCATCGATGCCGGCCGTGATGACATCCCCCGGCTGCAGCACATCGACGCCTGCCGGGCTGCCGGTCATGATCAGGTCGCCAGCCCGCAGCGCTACCGATTGGGAGATGCGGGCGATCACTTCACTGACCGACCAGATCTGGCTGTCGAGGCTGTCGCGCTGGCGCTCTTGACCGTTCACGTTCAGCCACAACTCGCCTTCGGGGTGCCCCGCCCGCGACACCGGCACGATGGCCGTCATCGGCGCGGCGCCGTCAAACACCTTGGCGCCCTCCCACGGCAAACCGTTGCGCTTGGCCAGGCGCTGGACATCACGCCGGGTCAGATCCAAACCCGCCGCGTAGCCCCACACATAGGCCAGCGCCTGGCTCTCAGGGATGTTGGCGCCGCCCTCCCCGATGGCCACGACCAATTCGATTTCGTGAGCGAACTCCTCGGTCACCGGTGGAAACGTCACGTCGCCGGTCGCCTCCACCACGCAACTGGCAGGTTTCATGAAAAACACGGGGGGGACTCGGGATTCACCCTGGGTATCGGGCCAAGGGTAGTTGCGACCAACGCAAAAGACCCGGCCGACGGGAAAACGCTGTGGGGTGCCAACAACCGGCAGGGTCACTGGCAAGTCCGGGGTAAAGACATACTCGGGCATGTTCATCCTGGTAAAAGTCCTGATAGAAGCGTCAGCGTACGGTGGCAATCCCCGGCTAAGTTGGAGGAATGCCGCCTCGTGTTGGAGAAAAACAGCTTTTTTCCGGGCTCAGCGCGCCTTGAGTTCAATGCGATACAAACGGCCAAGCAGCAACGAATAGGACAAGGTGCCAATCAGCGCCACACCGCCGATGAACCAGAAGGCCAAGGCAAATGAGCCGGTCTTGTGGACAATCGCGCCAATAACGATGGGGGTGACAATCCCGCCGATGTTGGCCGCCAGGCTGGTGATCCCGCCGGTCAGCCCGATCAGCTCCTTGGGCGCCACTTCCGACACCGCCGCCCACGAGGACGAAGCGATGCCCTGGGCAAAGAAGGCAATCGTCAGCACAGCGATGCAGATCACGTTCGAATCGGTGAAATTCACCAGCACGATGGACATGCCCAGCATCGACCCGACCACCAGCGGCAACTTGCGGGCAAAGGACAGCGAATAACCGCGGCGTATCAGCAGATCGGAGACGATCCCGGCGAGCAGGATTCCCACTGTCGCGCCCACGAACGGCAGCACGGCGAAGATCCCGGCCTTGATCATGGTCAGTTGACGCTCTTCGATCAGGTACGTGGGGAACCAGGTGAGAAAGAAGTACAGCGCCGAGGTGCTGGCGAACTTACCGATGCAAATCGCCCAGACCTGCCGATAGCTGAACAGCTCGGCGATCTGCCGCCAGTTGAACCGGGTGCGCTCTTGGCTGCTCTTGACCAGCCCGCCCCCGGCTTCGATGTACTTGAGTTCTTCCTTGCTGACTTTCTTGCAGTTCATCGGGTCGCGATACAGGAACAGCCAAGCCACACCGAAAACAATGCCGAGCGCACCGGTGCTGTAGAACACATGGCGCCAGTCGTAGGTAGTCGCCAGCCACAGCAGCGCACCGGTAAACAGCGCCGTGCCCAGGTACTGGCCGCAGACGTAAATACTGCTGGCGAGACCCCGCTCGCGCGCCGGGAACCACACCGTGACCGCCCGGCTGTTGGCCGGAAACGCCGGCGCTTCCATCGCACCGACGGCCAGGCGCAGACCGAACAACGAAGCGAAGCCCGTGGCAAAGCCCTGGCACACCGTGACGGTCGACCAACTGATCAGCGACACCCCGTAGGTGAACCGGGAACCGAAGCGATCGGCGATGAACCCGGCGGGTACCAGTGCAATGGCGTAGGTCCAGGCAAACGCGGAAAAAATCAGGCCCATTTCGATCTTGTCCAGGCCCAGGTCCTTGGCAAGGAAGGGTGCGGCAATCGAAATATTCACTCGATCGATGTAGTTGATGATCGTCGCGATCAGCAGCAACGACAGCATGAACCAACGCCGGCGCGACGGCAGGCGCTCAGGCACCACGGCGTCCCGGGCGCTGGCAATTTGGGAGGTGTGGGAGTTCGACATGGTGGACCTCATTATTGTTAGAAACGTCGAAATGTTTACGAGCAGCCGAAATCAATGCCCTCGATGCCGGGGCAGAACAATCGCTACAGGAATGAGAGGCGCGAACAGCCGGTGTCAGGTGTTCAGAGAGGCCTTGCAACAGGATCTGTCGCAGGAGCGGTCGGGAGGGTCAGCGTGAAACAGGAACAGGCTCATGATGTGCGCACCTTTTGATTGTTTTTGGATGGAGGGTCGGGTTGCGTGATCCAACAGTGGTCGTACAACCATTCAAAATCAACTGAGGTGTTAGATCATTTTTCCCGGTTGAAACCGTGCCCAAGAAACCTGTCCAAAAAAACAAGATCGCTGAGTTTTTTAAAAGCGTTTTATAAATACAAATAAGTAACTGTTTTTAAAGGATAAATATCACAAATACGAATTTGTCGTTTTGGACAACCAGCCGCCATCCTCGGGCTCCAGAAAATTCAGTCTCGGCACCCCGTCATCGTATAACGCCTTGAAAATCGGCCAGATGCACCGTCACAATCGTCGTCACCGCCATGCCCCGCAGAGGATTCCCAGGAGATGTCGTCACCGAGCCGAGTCCCCACCTATGTCATGCAGCAACGCAGCGAATTGACGGACTTCTACATCCGCGACAAAAAGGGCCGGCGCGCCGAAACCAGCCCGCATCGCCATGAGTACTTCCAGATCCAGATCAACCTCGGTGGTGACACCGTGCAACACATTGGCAACGTCGAGCGTCCGTTTCCACGCAACACCCTGGCCTTCATCCTGCCCCACCGCGTGCATGTGATTCCGCACCCGGCGGACAGCAACTTCATGGTGATCAACTTTTCCCAGACGTTCCTGTTGCCACATTTGCAGTGCGACCCGATGGACCTGGAAGAAGTCTCGATTCTGCTGGCGCCGGAACTCTCGCCGTTTCGTTTCCAGGAGCACCTGGACTTCATTCTCGGCGACGACGATTTCGCCAAGGTATGCGCGTTGATCACGCAAATGCGCGCACTGGACGAGAATCGACAATTCGGCACCCGCGAGATGCTCAAGGGCTTGTTACTGCAACTGATAGGCAGCGTCTGCGCCTTGTACGCCGAGCCGCTCAAGCGCTTGGCCGAAGAAAACGCCGCCGAAGTCAGCCGACGCGATGCGCTGGGCCGAATGTCCGAATACCTGCGCAAGAACATCGCCGACCCGGACCTCAACCTGATCAAAGTGGCGGCGGCGACCTACCTGTCGCCGACCTACCTGACCCACTGGCTGCGCAAGGAAATCGGCAAGACCTTTACCGAACTGGTGCTCGAACGTCGAATGCATGCGGCGCGCAATTACTTGCTCAATGGCACACGGCCTGTGGGCGAAGTGGCGAGGTTGTGCGGGTTTGCCGACGAGGCTTATTTTTCCAGGCGTTTTCGCCAGATACATGGACAGCCGCCAGGGCAGTTCAGGCGCCAGCAGTTGAATCCGGACAGTCCGCAGTTGCCGTTGAATACATAAGCCGACAATCGCGAATACGGCTCACCGCAGGATCAACACCGCCGCCACCGCAATCACCGCCACCACGCCAAAGACCATTCGCGCGATCCACGGCGCGGTGAGCCAGACGCCGGTCACCCCGGCAATCTGCCCCACGTTCTTCTCGGTCAGACGGAAACTCGGCTCCCGGAAAGGATTGCCGCAATGTGGGCAGGCGTAGGCCTTGTCGGAGACTCGGGAAGCGCATTCAGGGCAATCGATCAGACTCATTGTGCGACCTCAGGGAGAGACGAACTTGGGGTACTGACAAAGACCACGCATTTCCGGTTTTTGTTCTGAATCGAGTAAACCTTTTGGAGAGCACGCTATGGAAAAGCGAACTGCTTCACAGCCAACAAGATAGCCCAGCCACTACTGCGGGGGTTTTACGCGCCGGATAAGATCGTTCAGCACGTAGGTGTCCAGAAAGGCTGTGACTTCAATGATCTGACCATTCTTGAGGGTCATGTGCCACAGGTAGGTGTTGTTGTAGGGTTTGTGATCAAGCGCCGTCGCTGTCCCTTCCCACAGAACAACCACGACATCATTCTGAGCAACGATGCTCTGCACCGAGGGGACGATCGGTGTTGCCAGTCTCGCGGTAATCGGCCGCACGACTTGGGCCAGCTCAGCCTTGCTGTTATAGACACCTGAAACAGGACTCGTCCCGGCCACGGTCCATTTCGCATTGGGCGCCAGCAGATCGAACACCGTGCCTTTGCCCTGCTGCCAGTTAGTGAACGCCTGGCGGACCAGAGTCGCATTCGCATGTTGGGTGTTTTCCGAAGCCCAGACGTTGTTCGTAAAAAATATTAAAGACAGTGCAAGAGCCTGGACGCGCCAAGCGAAATTCATCCATCTGGTCATGATGTTCTCTCACAGCAATGCAGTTGATAAGACGCTCTTCCAGGAGAACCTTAACGGCATGTGCCCAGAAACCTTTGCCTGATACTGCTGTGAAGTTGCCTGATGCTATTCAGTGGCGAGGCTGCACAAGCAGCCGCTCATCAAGCAATTTGCCGTGCCTTTCTACCTTCAGTCTTAGCGACCTTCTTGAACCTGTGCTCAAACTCCCCACACCGGGAAGCTATCGCACACCAGGGGAGATTTTTTCATTCCGAAAGAGAGGCTGATTTCCAGAATCGCCCGGCCAGCCAGCGACTGACACTCAAGGCCCAGGTAAACAGAGCGATCAATCCGACACTAAGCAGCATCCCCTTCACGCCCGTGCTGCTGATGAGCTTTCCGGTGATAAAGGGAAACCCGAATACACCAATGAAGTAGGACAGGCTGAAAAGCGGCAGTGCTTGTGCGGTCAGTCCAAAACTCAGACTGGAAATTCGCACCTTTAGCGCTGACGGCGTATCACCTGGGTGCCATTGCCCCTATCGTCATTTTTCAGACAGCAGAAACCACAAAGCCCCTGGTTTTCTTGGAAAACCAGGGGCTTTGTGTGTATCGAATTTGGCGGTGAAGGAGAGATTCGAATTTAACACCTCTCAGGCCCTTTAAACCCCGTATTACGGGGCTTTCAACGTAGCGAGTAGTACAAAATAGTAATACACTCGACTGTATTACCTTCCTCCCACGGCGCTCCCCATGGCAGACAATCTGATCCAGAAGAAAGGCGAATCCACATGGTATGTGCGACTTGCCGTGCCTGCCGATGTCCGTGCTGCCATGGGTGGAAAGACAGTCCTCATTCGCTCATTGAAAACTGGCTTACGCAGCGAAGCCATGGAACGCCGTCTTACAGTGTTAGCTGAGTGGAAGGCATCGATTGCCCAAGCAAGGGGAAAAAGGGCTACACGTGGCGACACGTGGAAAGATCCGATTGCGACTATTGCCCAAGGCATGGCTCAAGCTACCCGCAAGCTGAAAACTGATGTAGCGCTTGGTGAGGCCGACGACCAGACAACATTCGCCGCTGAAGAGATTCAGGCGCTGTATGAGGGGTTGTTTGACGACTCGCCAGAGGGAAGGTTACGCAGAGAGAAAGCGGATCGTGTGTACGCGATGACGGGGATCGAAGGGGAGTTGGCTAACGTCGAGTTTGCAAAGGAAATGGCTTTAGAGGTAATGGCAAAGGTCACTGCCGTAACTCAAGAACTCAACAGCTCGGAACAGGCCGAAGCGCACCTCATACTCAACGATCCAAAAGCGCACAAGCCGAAGTCGCCCATCACCGATGCCAGACTCAAGGCCTTTCGGGAGTTTCGAGAAAGCCGTGGGGGTGCAGCGAAACACATCGATACTCAATGTGTGAGGATCAAAGCGCTATCAAAATTCCTCAAGGACGGAGAGTTACCTTTAGATTTTGACACTGTGGATAAGTGGCTGAAATCGCTAAACCGGGCACCAAACACCCTTTCACAATACCTAATGGCTGGCACTGCCTTCTGGAAGTGGGCAACGAAATATGACGCTGGGTGGCGAGTTGATTTCAAGGACAAAGCAAACCCTTTCTTGGGGCACGATTTGCCACAGGGCGGCGGCTCCGAACTCGCTGGACAGGAACGACAAATCTACACACGGGCCGACGCCCTCAAGCTGCATCAAACAGCACTAGACAACAGGGATAAGCCACTTGCAGACCTCATCACACTTGGCTGGTACACCGGGGCTAGGATTGAGGAATTGTGCCGCCTCACCAAAGAGAGTGTGATCACTGTTGATGGCATCCGTTGTTTCGACTTCCCCAAAAGCAAAAGCAAGGCGAGCAAGCGTGTGGTGCCGATCCATCCCAGCCTCCTCCCCTCTATAGATCGTATGATCGAGGAAAGCGCGGACACGTACCTAATCACCATCAAATCAGACGGCCCCTACGGGAAGCGCTCTCATGCAATATCCAAAGCGTTTGGCAGACTGCGTACAGCAGCAGGCTTCAGCAAGTTATACGTCTTCCATAGCTTTCGACACACCGTAGTCACTGAGCTGATTAGAGCTGACGTGCCAGATGCCCTGGCGAAGGAATTGGTGGGGCACGAAACGGGGTCAGTGACCCATGACGTCTACTCGAAAGGCGCGTCCACCAAGCAGAAGCTAGACGCCATATCGAAGCTTCCCACCTTACCAAACGTTTAAATGTCAGCTCCGCTGACAACGGGAAGGCAAATCAAACGTTCTACCGTGCTTAATGTGCACAGACCTATTAGAACATTACGAACTTAACTCTAAGATAATTCGCGGATACCCCTCAGTCTTTGATTGGCTGGGAGGGTTGAGGAAATTTGGCTTCAGGGAATTCCTTCTTTAATGCCGCGTATAGATCAATAGCAGCCTTATCCAGACTCACCACCGCATCATCCACTTTCAAAATGAGTGAGCGAGTTTGATCAATCAGCATGGAAAACAGCCTTGGCCCCAGCTCTTTCTCCAAGGTGACATGAGAAACTGGGCCACCGTTCGGGATGATCCGCTCTAGGGCCGGCTGCACTTCCACTAAGTGGAGCGTAGAGCGCCTACGGATCGTCTCTATGGCATGCAGGAATCGTTGCTCAGCAATGGATAGCGTTTCCAAAACTTGGGCGTTACCGAGATCAAGGAAGAACGCTAAACCATCGATGTTAAGTCGCCCTGCTTCGTCCATTGGGTAGTTGATTGGTGGCATCGCAATAGGCGCTGATGGGTTGTCGCGGTATATGTCCACAACGTCTATCTGGATCTGTGCGACCACATTCACCTGACGCCATAACGTGAACATTGCACGAGCGCCAATGGCGATACGGCGTTTACGTTCTTCCTCCTGAGCTGCGGCTCTTGTCAGGGATGCACCAAACCACACCCCAGCGTATGCGCTGATCAATGTAGCCGCTGCTGGTAAGAAATCCTTAGCGAACGCAGCTAATTGTGGCGTTCCGAAAGGAGCGCTAAAGCAGGCCGTTACAAGAACCAACACGAGTAGCGTCAGCGGGTGTTTGAGCCTTGCCATTCCGTTTTTGAACATGAGCACCATCCCTTGTGGAAGAACGTGATGCTAGCACGCCACTACGCGGTTGGCGTAGCGCCTGGGAACACGTGTGATGTGATTGCACCGGGCTATTTTGTGGCTATCGTCCTCACATCACACAGACAGAGAAATCACCACGAAAGCAGGGATGGCAGCGGGCCGGTGAAGCCGATAAGATCAATAACCGTCTAAATTGAAGGCATCACATGGCAACTGATCAAGAGCGAGCGGACGTACTTGGATCGCAGCAGATAGAGGCAGCGAACAAGATCGATCACTTCATATTGGGTATCTCGGTTGCGATTAGCGCCTATCTAGCCCAAACCAACCCATATGCACAAATCGGCGCTAACAAAGAGACATTCTTACTGATCAGTCTACTGATATTCGCAGCAAGTTGCGTTTGTGGATTCAAAAGACTTGAAGCTAGGGCGCAGTTAGCTCTGTGCAATGCAAACGCCTTAGGAGCATCCTCAGGAGGTCAAAGAGCAATGTGGCTTGAAAGAGGAAAACGGCAGAATATTAGGTGTTTAATCTTCTATCGAACTCGTAACTATCTTCTATTGGTAGGCCTCTTTTGCTACTTAGCTACGAAGGTGTGGGCCACCTACCAAAATAATGGCTGGATACTGGTTTAACGGCCCGTAGCAGCTACGCTGAAAGTTTTGCGGGTTAGGAGGATAACATGAAACCAAGGATTGCCGTGGCGGTTGCTTTGGTGGCGGTACTGGGATGCGACCGTGTAATGGCGCTAACTGGAAATGAGTTCCTTGACTGGTGCGAAACTGCTTTATCCAATGAGACTTCCCAGAAAGTTACATTCACATCTGGATACTGTGTCGGTGCCATTCAAGCAACTAGTGATATAATACCTTTAGCAAACGCAAGCATGGAAGAGCACAGAATCTGCCTACCGCCATCGACTACAAACAAACAGATAATTCGTATCGTGGTTAAAGACATGCAAGAGCATCCGTCAAATCTACATTTGAATAGCACTGTTTTGACCATTGGTGCGCTTCAACGAGCTTTCCCTTGCCAAAAGTGACAGACCACGTTTTTCAGAAACTGGCCCGCGCCAAAATCCACTGAGCACTCTTGCTCAGCTTCCGCGTTTCCGTCTGAAAAATAAGATTGGCTGATTTTCGTCAGTTCTGCCCGAGGCTCTTAACGGTGTGCAACCCCGGTCAATGGAAGCGTCAGCTTTTCCAAAATAACCTAGCACCCTGGGTCGCTCTCTGAGGCTGATTCAGCCTAGCAATTGACTTCGTTTGCATGGGATACAGACGCAATCAAGCCCGCTGAGGGCGGGCTCCTAAGGCTGTCTGAAACCCTACTTCATTTCACGTTTGATCCTGTACACAGTCGCCACACCGCAGTCAGCGAGCTTAGCCACGTCGTCGGCTGAAAGGGTTGGATTCTTGGTTATGATCGCTTGCACCTTATTCCAGAGTCCGGCGTTCTTGCCCTTCCCGGCTGGCTTCCACTCAGGATCAGCAGCTCGCTTGTTGCTCAATCCTTGCTTGATGCGTTCAACGCGCTTCTCTTGGTCGAGACGGGCCATTGTTGCCATGAGGTCGATCAACATGTCATTGATGACTTTCATAATCTGACCAGTGATGCCCTTGTCTTCGACCATCATGTGACTGGTGGGCAAATCATGCACCACGAGGCGAAGCCCTTTATCTGCAATGGTGCGTTTCAACACCTCCCAGTCAGCCATAGAAAGGCGACTCAGACGGTCTACCGACTCGCACAGGAACACATCGCCACGTTCTGCCACTTCCAGCAAACGCATCAGTTCAGGGCGATTGAGCTTGGTGCCACTGATGTTCTCGGCATACACGCCTACGATGGTTAATCCCTTCTCAACAGCAAACGCCTCAAGAGACTCATGGGCGCGGTCTGCATGTTGTTCCTTGGTACTGGCACGGAGGTAGATGTGGGCGTTCATTGATGGCTATCCTTTAGTCTATTTAGAATATAGATCAATGATAATTTATCAGATAGCCAAAAGCACATAGTTATTTGATAGACAAATCAAGCTTCAGACAGACGGCTATCGCACTACCAAACATGTCTACTCCTTTGATAGCCAGTCAAGGAGGGAGCGAGAAAGCCGAAGCCTTCTCGCGATGAAACTACTTTTTCTTTTTGCCTCCACTCGGTGGCTTCTTGGGTGGAGGCTTGTCCTTTTCTTTCACCGTTTCCCTAGGCCTTTTCTCTGCCTCCTCCTTGGTCACGTATTCACCAGTGACTGCATCACGGTATCTCGTTGCCATGTCAGCTCCTTAATGGCACGTCGCCACGTCGGCGGCACCATCAAAGCTAGCCCAGGAAGGTCTTTCCGCAAGCTGGCTGGGGAATAGCGTTCTTTTGCAGAAAATGGTGATTCCGGCTCAAAACTGCCGTTTTGGTGAAGAAACCTCAAGTTGAGACGCTCTCACCGTGTCCAGCTTATCCAAGGAATATGGGAGGCCCCAGAAATGCTTGGCTATAGAAGAGTGGCTATTGAACCTATGTTCGCCAGCCACGCCAGTTAACCAACGCTTTCGATAGGTTTTAGGCTAGTTAAATGAGCTTTCGTATCCACCCAGCACTTTCACGGTTTGGCCTGTTTGAGGTTCGTTGTTCCCGATCTGAGCGGTAAATGTAACGCGCCTGATTCTCGCCTCCTCAGCGGCTTCTTGAATTACGGAGAATATGCGCCGTTGAATAGAGGGATCTGAAAACGCATCTTCAAACTGCTTGCTCCAAGCGGTATCTACGTCAACAAGCCTCTCCCACCCACCCACCTCCAGCACGCTATGAAGGCGGGTACGCTGGTCATTATCGGCGTCAGCAAGATCAAGCGATAGCATGCAATGCTTCATGGTCACCTCCATATGTCATTGGTGGGATTGCGTACTGAACCCACCCTGAAACGTTAGTGAATAGTCGATCCCATACCACGCCTACGAGCCCTGACGCTTCACGGCGATGTCACGAATTGTTTGAACATTCTGATGGATTGCAGAGATGGCAAACCAGATGCCAGAGCCCAGACAGCCAACAGCAAAACCTCCCAATGCGCCGACGTACTCATAATTGCCACGTGTCGCGACGTAACCGAACACCGTAGCCAAAATGATCCCCAGCCAAGCAAAGATGTCCACAACTGTGATGACGACGTTTTTCAAGTCCATGGCCGATTTCCATATGTTGTTCTAGGCGAGGTGAAGACTAGCACCGGGCCAGCATTGAGCTAGTCCCACGGCAATGGATCGCTTTCATAGGTCGCCCTATGGCCGGGAAGCAGCACCGGAACAATTTCCAGCCCTACCCCATCCAGACAATCAGCAAATGATCGAGCGCCAGCGAGGGAGCTAACAGGGCTTTGCAGTGCTCCCACTACCGCCGGACGCTGCACCTGCTGAGCTTTGAACACGATTGGCTTGTAAGGCGGGATACGCTCCCCATTGTCCATAGTGCTGGTGTAGCGCTCTACAAACTCGGTTAGCACGTCTCGGATGACCTCAACAGGCTTTCCGTGGAGCACGTCAAAGATAGCTTGTAGCTCTTCCTCGTTGAGTGTCGTTCTACTCATATGCAGCGCTGTGAAGGGGCTTACACGCTTGCAAATCACGTCCAGCACTTCGGTTAACTCTGGGCGGTGTTGAGCATGACGTTCAAGCTCCAGGGCCAGCACGTTGAAGGGCGTGAGAGTCGTTATTTTGATTTGGAACCCACTCCCCTCCTTCCCCTCTAGCTTGGCCTTGAGCGCTGCCAGCGCTTTACCTGACATGGCGTCGAGATTGTCTAGGTGAGTCCGTTGTTCTGGCACTGTTGGATCAAGATGGTCGTGTAGCCAGCTCAGCATCTTGTGACGCTGGGTCGGTTGGATCTTGGCAATCTTCACAGCTTCAGCCACTACGTCAGCACCAAGGAAGGCGATGATGCGTTGCACGGTTTGCTTACGTGGGGCGCCCTTCTCCACCGAGTGTTTCGATGCCAAGGCATTACGATGGATACACAAGCCGTGGCCGTAATGTTGAGCGCCGTGTTCACGGTTGAGCTTTGTTGGCACCACTACCAAATTCTCAGCGTGATACAGGCCGACAGTGTTATGGCCCTGTGCCGGGTGGATGTGGCTGATCTCGTAATCCTTGGTTTCTCCGTAACGGTTAGCCTTGAGTTTCAGTTTGTAGACGGCATAAAGGGCCACCAGTGATTGCACGGTGTGGCCTGTGAGGATCTGAAGGGTTTTGGCACGCTCACACTCGTAGGCCAAGTGATAGAAGAAGGCTGAATTAGTGGCGCGGTCGGTGCGTGATACTCGACGCTTCTTCTTGGTGGCTTCTTTCTGGCATTGGGTGGTGCAATACACTTTCTTGATGCTGGTGGTGCGGAAACGCTTCTTGCAGTGTGGGCAAGTTGGCTGGCGTGTAGCCTTATTCTTGTTTGGTGTTGCTGTGGTCATTGAATGCTCCGTCTCGGTTAGCAGGGTATGTGGGCTTGGGATTTATTACGCTGTATGCGTGGCGGCATTGACCGCTACAAAAGGCTTCCACCTTCGGTGTTTGGAACTTGGTGGAGCAGTTGTGACATGTGCATGTCTTCATGCTGTGAATACCTCGTATGGAATGGCCGGGTTTCCGTCTGGGTGTGTGACGATCCAGCGGAGCTGACCAAATGGGTTGATAATCTGTTTGATTACAAACTTCTTACGCGTTGTTCCGATCAGGGTCATGGCAGCGGTTAACGCCGCCTCTGATGATTTGAATTCGAATGGCATCGCCATACAATTGTCTCCTATTAAATGGAATAAGCATGTGCTTACGCACACGATGATGCACACGAAAAATGGCTACACCCCTTATAAATCAAGGCGTGGGGCGTTTTGTATCATGCTGATACGGCTACTAGAGGGTGTTACTTCTTTTCTTGCTGGGAAAGACGAAGCGCAACAGTTTTTTCTACGTAAGCCTTCATCGAGCTACGCTCATCGCTGAATTGAACTTGCATTGCGTTGTATAGGTCCCGATCCTGCTGATCGACGTACAGCCGTGTGGAGACATCCTTATCATCCACGTACATCTTTAGCGACTCTGATTGTTGCTCCATTACAATACTAAGCTTATCGACCATATAGCCGGTGAATAAGCTTCCTGCCACCAGTTGCAGTACAGCAGCGAACGCGATTGTTAAGATAACTCCCTTCATCACTGCACCTCCTGTTGATTTGCTCGTGCTGTCAGCAGCACCTGTTTAAGTCTGGCATCGACCTTTTCAGAAACAGCATCACCAATAGCGTTGCCGAGTTCTCTGCCATTTGGATCAAGTGCATTGACAGTGACATCAACTTTGATATCTGTGTGCGTGGATTGATCAACGTTGCCAATAGGCTTATTGAGCACGTTACTATTTGGATCAGAGGGCAACAGCCAGTCACTTGGCAACGCTGTTTGTCGGCGCTGCTGTTGAGCTGCCGCATCCATAATGTCTTCAGCGGTATACGCAGGCGGCAAACGAAACTGTTTCATCTTTCCGGTTTCGTCTGGTGGTTCAGCACCAAACTTTGAAGCATCTAGAGATGAAAATTGGAGACCGGCAATATTCATTTCCAAAGCTTTCAATTTATTGGCTTCGCCGCCCTTACTATAATCTTCAACGCTTAGCAACCAGTTCCAAAACTTACCAATTGGCCCGCCTTGATGCTGAACATCCCCATTAATGCCACTGTAGTCGCCCACTCCCACCATCTTTGTATCGACGGCAGTGTCACTGGTTGACATTCGGTCTTGTAGTTGCTGCTGATCTGTCTTCTCAGTGCCATCCACGTTACGATTCGCTGCAAGGCGAAGCATTGACGTAGCCACTTTAGTCAACCCGAGGTCAAACAGCGCCAGGGTTTCTTTGAATGGCTGCATTGCTGTATTTAAATCACGTTCAGCCTGAATCCTTTCCAGAATCACACCCTTCAACTCCTGACTTGAGTTGATAGCATTGTCATTCAAATAGCTTTGATTCTCTGCACGTTGCTGAGCTGCTGAAATAGATCCCATTTGCTGAGCAAGAATATCTTGGTTAGCCTTTAGGAAATTAGACATACCTGTGTCAAAATCCTTAGCTAGGATCTTCCCGTCAGTAACAGCTTTCTTGAACCATCCTGCTTGCTCTTCTATCTTCCCCTTAAAGCCCAAGCGAGTTGCAGCAGCTTGACGAATGGAAGCAGCAACAACACCACCAACCGCATCAAACAAATCATTGACATCAGAGCCTTCTGGCTTTCCCTTTGCCCGAATCTGATTGAGCTGGTAAGCAGCCCGCTTCTGGGCTTCTTTATCGAGTGCAGCGGTCCTGAACACGGCGCTCTGATTTTCAAACATCTTTGTTGCCTGGGTCAGAGTCTTACCTAGAGCCAGTTGTCCTTGGACAAACAGAGCAAAGCTTCTGGCCGTTTCTACTGATACTTCCTGCCCATACTTATTGCTGATATCGATGAACTGATCACGAGCAAACTTCTGATTGGCTAGATTCTTGCCGCCAGCACTTTGGAGAGCTGTATCAAACTGTTCTGCCCCACTTGCATCTTCCTGGCGTTGTTTGACTCGCTCACTCAGATAACTAACACCCCGTACAAGCCCGTATAACGCTGCTGAAGCCGCTGTGACGCCTACAGCAAGACCACCGAAGTCCATACTCTTTGGCTCAGCCTGACGAGCCTTCCAAGCCTCGTGGCGCTCAGCAGCAAAGCTGAATCGCTGAGCCTGTTGTTGGTGACGCTCAGTAGCACGGGCTTCACGAGCAGCGGTCGTGGCCTTAGTTGTTGCCCAACGCTCAGCCTGACGAATACCAGCTTGACGGGCATTGTTTAATGCCATTTCGGCACGCTGAAACTTGGTTTGCTGGAGCATGGCTTGTTGCTGAAGCTGCACAGTCCGAGCCTGTCGCTTCTGGAGTATGTCGGCCAACCGAGCCTGACGGAGCTGGGATTGCTCAGCAGCCCCTTGCAGCTTAGCTTCGCCCAACTTTGTTTTAAGACTCTCTTGTTGAACACGTTGCTGTCTAGCCGCAACTACTGCACGTTGAATTTGGTCTTTGAGTGCAGCACTTTGTAGCCATGCCTCTTGTTTGGTGCCAGCGGAAATTAGCTTCTGATGTTGAAGCTCGGTTGTAAACTGTTGACGGCGAAGCTTAGACAACTTCGTTTCTGTAGCTAGCTCTTTGTCGAGAGATCTACGAATATCAGCATCGAGCTTAAGTTTACCAGCGCTCTTGCCAGTGATATTAAATGCCTTACCAAGTTTAGTTTGGAGTTGCTCAGCCTGCCTACCTAATCTAGCCATCTGGCTTTCGGCTGTTCTCATCATCTGCGTGAAACGCTGTAAGCCGCTTGAGTCTACAGCGAACTTAAGGACGCCAACGAGCTGAGCAATAATCTCTTCGTTCATAGGCTACGCCCCTCCCGATACCCCAGGCGGCGAGGGTAAAAATAATCAACAAGACTTTTAAAGGTTTTAGCACCGCGCCCACGATAAACAACCTCATGGCCGTTTGGAAGATGATGACGATATTGAGAGATATACTCAGCAATGAACGTTAGACTGTTACGATTGCCGTGCATAGCGACAACAGTTGAATTTTCATCGTAATCAAACCAGTGATATCCAAAGTTGCTCTCACCACGACGCTGGACATACGACGAGACAAGTCCAACGAAGTTTGGCACGTTTGCTGGGTGATGGACACGGAGAAGAAGAAAGTATTCGGGCTCTTTATTCAGAGCTTGTTGCAGTGTAGCGGTTTTTTCCATTAAATATCCTCGTATGAAAGGTAGACCCATGAACCAGCGGGAATACCTTCGAATGTTGCTGGCAATTGAAAGCTGTTGATCATCTGTTCGGGGTGAACCTTGTTAAACTCGGTGCAAGCCTTGGTAATAACAGCGTCGCTATATTTGGTTGAATCCATCAAAACAGTAATTACACCAGTGCGACCGCTCGCGGCCTTATATACGGCTTCTTGATAGCCTGTAGGAGGCATTATGTTAGGCTGCTGATGCGTATGTAGCGCCTCGTCATTAGAAGCGCTTACAGGGGCTTGTAGGAGCTTATTAGTTGGGTTGCTTGTAGAAAGTGTCTCTTTGGCAAACTTCTGCCTGAGCAACAGCTCCGTACCGGATAGAGTGTTTGGATCGATAAGAGCGGTATCTATCATGACTTACCTCCAAGGGCTGCTAGCACTTCAGCTTCTACTCTGGCGTATTCTTCTGCTTCTTGGGCAGCCTTTGCATCTAGCTCAGCCTGGAGTTTCTTGCGGCGCTCGTTAGCGAGTAATGATTCCACTTCCTTGGCGACAGCAGCGGCTTTCTCTGCTTCCAAGCGGGAAAGATAATCGGCTTCAACCTGGGCCAGAATAAGAGCGATATCTTTTTCCACGTCTGCGTCTGGGCGCTGTAACGACAAAATTATAAAATCGACTGTAGGTGTAGCCACCAACTTAGGAAGGTGAGCGACTTTGCCTGTAGGGCGATACCCTTGTACTAAAGTGAGTTCAGCGTATTTATCGAGAGCCTGTTGCAACCCTTGCACTTCGAACTCCTCCATGATTCCCAGTTGCTCACGCCCTTGGATATCACAACGGATACGATCTCTGTAAAATGCCACCTCTATGTCCTGTAGGCGTTTTAGGTGCTGTGGGTCTGGCTGGAACAGTTGTGATGGTTTACTCATTGTATTTGTTACCTCTATTGGGTTTTGTTGTAGTTTCTTTTCTTGTCGATGATGCTGCATTCTGCACTTGGTAGAGCAGAACTTCGCATGTGGTGCTTGGGGTCTTACTGGAAATTTTGTGGTGCAAACAGCGCAGGGCTGATAGGTGACTCTCGCCATAGTTGATTCCTGTGTTTTTGATTGTTGGGTTTGGTTACGCGGTTAATAGGGCACGTAAAAAAGGCCAGATTTTTTAGGCTCTGGCCGAAGTAGTTACATCGTTCGTTTGATTGGTGACGGAGTATCGACCACCGTACCCCATCGGACGGCCCTAAGGCTCCACAGCCTTGGTCTAGCAAGTGTTCGGCCCCGGACTTGCTAACCGGTGTGGAAGGCATCCTAAAACCTTCGGCCACGCGAAAACCAACCTCAGCGGACTGGGTCGGTCTTAGTGTTTGAATTTGACTGTTGCGGTAGGAGACGAAAGACAAATAGAACTTGCCCTTCTTGAACCAAGTATATCACGGATTCATGATTTGTCAACCATATAACACAGAAAAAAGCAAGCACTTTTAGCCATTTGTCGTATTTAACGCATATTTTGTCGCTTTCGTGTAACTTACGGCTTATAGGTACTGTCTCGCTACGCTTCACGTAGGAGGGTTTCGCTGGAGGAGAAATAGGTAGGCGGGAGTAGTACATTTGAGTAGTACAAATGAAAAACCCCATGAACTCTAACTAACTGAATTCACGGGGTTTTCTTAAAGTGGCGGTGAAGGAGAGATTCGAACTCTCGATACAGTTTCCTGTATACACACTTTCCAGGCGTGCTCCTTAAGCCACTCGGACACTTCACCGTATCTCGGCAAACTGTTCAGTCTGTCGAGGCGCGCTAATGTAGTCGAAAGCTTTTCCGATGGCAAAGGTTTTTTTCAGAATTTTCATGCGGTTAAGCTTGGTTGGGCATTTCAAACCCGTCTGGGCAGGGCAAACCGGCCAATCTTCGGGGCTGTATAGGCAAGGCTCTATAGATGAAGGCTTGGCTGGATGGGCGAGCCAGGCTGTTTACGGGGCTTGGGGCTGACCGGTGAGTCAGTCACGGTGCTTTACCTGGCCTGCGGCGGTGGGTAACGTCTGCGACACTTCTCTTACAAGGAATAGCGTCATGAGCGACTTGATTGCCTACCATCTCGAAGACGGTATCGCGACCCTGACCTTGAACAACGGCAAGGTCAATGCCATCTCGCCGGACGTGATTGCCGCGTTCAACGCTGCGCTGGACCAGGCGACGGCGGATCGGGCGGTGGTGATCATTACCGGGCAGCCGGGGATTCTGTCGGGTGGCTACGATCTGAAGGTGATGACCGCCGGCCCCAAGGAAGCGGTAAGCCTGGTTACGGCCGGCTCGACGCTGGCCCGTCGCCTGTTGTCGCACCCCTTCCCTGTCGTTGTCGCTTGCCCGGGGCATGCGGTGGCCAAGGGTGCGTTCCTGCTGTTGTCGGCGGATTACCGCATTGGTGTGGAAGGGCCGTTCAGCATCGGCCTGAACGAGGTGCAGATCGGCATGACCATGCACCACGCCGGTATCGAGCTGGCTCGTGATCGCCTGCGCAAGTCGGCGTTTCACCGTTCGGTGATCAATGCCGAGATGTTCAATCCCCAGAGCGCTGTGGATGCGGGCTTCCTCGACAAGGTGGTGTCGGCCGAGGAACTGC
Source organism: Pseudomonas sp. Van50 (assembly GCF_055390755.1). Taxonomy (NCBI): domain Bacteria; kingdom Pseudomonadati; phylum Pseudomonadota; class Gammaproteobacteria; order Pseudomonadales; family Pseudomonadaceae; genus Pseudomonas; species Pseudomonas sp. Van50. The sequence continues at coordinate 5,117,419 of NZ_AP024343.1, forward strand.
AAGGTGCGGCCCTGGAAGCAGCGCGCCAGTTGAAGAAAATCAACATGTCCGCCCACAAGAACACCAAGCTGAAAGTTCGCAAGGCCCTGCTGGAGACGCTGGACACTGCGATTTTGCTGGATCAGGAGCATATGGGCTGACGCTTGTAGGAGCTGTGCAGCGGAGCGAGGCTGCGATCGTTTGATCTTGCTCCGGACTCAATTGCTAAGGGAAAGATCGCAGCCTCGCTCCGCTCGCTCCTACGGGCCCACAAATGTCCCCCTCCTCTAGAGCAGGGCTTTTTCCTACGCGCATCGTTTAAAAATCCGCAACCGCTCTAGGCCGCTTCTGTCACGCCATGTGGAAACATGCGCTTAAACATCGTCTATTTCCGACCTCTATAGGGGCAATTGCCGAAAACAGTGCACATCCGTACACTGCGCCACCTTTTGTCCCGATGGGGCCTGTAGATGCTGTTTGTATTGCGTATGTTGTTGATGGGCCTGCACTTTGTCCTGGCGGGTGTGCTCGGAGTGATTCTGGGCCTGTGCAGACCGTTCAATCCGGACAACAGTCGTTTATGCGCAAGGCTGTACGCATTGCCGGCCATGTGCATCTTGCGCCTGCGGGTCCGGACGCAGGTCGACACGCTAGTGGATAAACCCAACGGCTGCGTCATCATCGCCAACCATCAGTCCAATTATGACTTGTTCATGTTCGGTAACGTGGTGCCGCGCCGCACCGTGTGCATCGGCAAGAAGAGCCTGAAATGGGTGCCGCTGTTCGGGCAATTGTTCTGGCTGGCGGGCAATGTGTTGATCGACCGTGGCAACGCGATCAAGGCGCGACAGTCAATGCTGACCACCACCCATACGTTGCAGCACGAGGACACCTCGATCTGGGTTTTTCCGGAAGGCACGCGCAATCTGGGCGAGGACCTGCTGCCGTTCAAGAAAGGCGCATTCCAGATGGCAATCGCCGCCGGAGTCCCGATTATTCCGGTGTGCGTCAGCAGCTACATCAAACACATGCGCCTCGATCGCTGGCGCAGTGGTGACATCCTCATACGCTCATTGCCGGCGATTCCTACGGCCGGATTGAGCATGGATGACATGCCCCGGCTCATCGCCCAATGCCGTGAACAAATGCGTGAATGCATTGCGACAATGGACCGGCAGTTACAAGCCGCGTAATGGAAAACCCGCCTCTTGGCGGGTTTTCTTTTGCCGCCGAACTCCGCAGATTTTGCTGACTCTCAAGCTACAGGGCGCGCTAAGCTGGACGTTGCCTGCCACTGCCATTTTCCAATAAGAAGTGAACCACCATTATGGGTAGAGTCGTTGCTGCTGCGGTTTACAGCGCCGGTAAGAAAATCACCAACATCACCCTCGACGAAGGCAGCGCCTGGGCTGCCAAACCTGGTCATTTTGTGTGGATCGGTCTTGAAGAGCCCAGTGCCCTGGAGCTGACCAACCTGCAACGTCAATTCAACCTGCACGAATTGGCCATCGAAGACGCCATGGAGAAACACAGCCGGCCCAAGTTGGAAACCTTTGGCGATGCGCTGTTTATCGTCACGTATTCGCCAATACGCAAGGACGGCAAGCTGCAGTTCATCGAAACCCATATCTTTGCCGGCAAGGGCTACATCATCACCGCTCGCAACGGTCATTCAGCCTCCTACGCCCACGTCCGACAGCGCTGTGAGGCTCGACCTATCCTGCTGGAGCACGGCGAAGATTTCGTGCTCTACGCCATCCTCGATTTCGTGATCGAAAACTACCAGCCTGTGGGTGAAGCCATTCACGCCGAGATCGATGAGCTGGAGCGCAACGTGCTGTGCAGCGCCCTGAATGAGCGAGACATCCAGAACCTGCACAGCCTGCGCCGCGATGTATTGCGCCTGCGTCGTTACGCGGCGCCCATGGTGGAGATCAGCGAGGAACTGCAGCGGCTGGACTTCCCCTTTATCGACAAGAACATGGGGCCGTACTTCCGCGACGTACAGATCCACGTCACGCGGCAAATGGAAGACTTGGCCACTCTGGCGGACATCGCCAGCCAGACCATTGAAATCGGGGTGCTGCTGGAAGCCTCGCGCCAGAGCGTGGTGCAGCGCAAATTTGCAGCGTGGGCGGCGATTCTGGCATTCCCCACCGCGGTGGCCGGGATCTATGGGATGAACTTCGAGAACATGCCGGAGTTGACCTGGCACTACGGCTACTTTCTGGTGCTCGGATTCATCGGGGTGGGATGTACGGCTTTGTGGGCGAGTTTCAAGCGGTCGGGATGGTTGTAGGCCCGCTCCCCACCGCTCATCCTCTGTGGGAGCGAGCTTGCTCGCGATGACAGCGGCACATCCGACATCAACGCCAGCTGATCCACCGCTATCGCGAGCACGCTCGCTCCCACATTGGAGAGTGGTGATCTTTAGCCTTGGGTGGTTTCGGCCTGCGGCTTGTGTGCAACGAAACGCATCATCCACTCCGCCACCGTGGTGCCGTGATGCTCGTGGGCCAGGCTCGCCATGCCCTGGCTGTAGATCTGTTCGCCGAGGTGTTGCTGACGAATCTCCAGCAAGGCCCGGGAATAATCGTGGATGAACTCCGGGTGGCCCTGGAAGCACAGTACCTGGTCGTTGATGTGATAGGCGGCGAACGGGCAGAAATCGCTGGAGGCGATGACGGTCGCGCTTTCGGGCAGTTGGGTGACCTGGTCCTGATGGCTGATCAGCAAGGTCAGCTCTTCCATCACCGGGCTCATCCACGGCGCCTTGGCGGCGAGTTTGTAGCGATGGGTACCGACACCCCAGCCTTGGGTGGCGCGTTCGGTCTTGCCGCCCAGCAACAACGCCAAGAGCTGATGGCCAAAGCACACACCGAGCAATTTATCGCCCCGCTGGTAGCGCTCCAGCAGGTAGGTCTTGAGGGTTTGAATCCAAGGGTCGGTGCCGAAGGAGTCAGCCTTGCTGCCAGTCACCAGGTAAGCGTCGAACTGCTCGTCATCGCTGGGGTAATGCCCCTCCATCACGTTGTACACGATGAATTCGGCCGCGATGGGCTGCTGTGAAAACAGGCGCTGGAACATCTGCCCGTAACCCTGATATTGGTCGACCAGTTCCGGACGCAGGATATCGGTTTCCAGAATGCAGATGCGTAGTGACATAAAAAATACCTGACACGATGATGGGAATATTGCACACCCCAGAGCCTGCCCTGAAACACGGTTCCAAGGCAAGCCCCTCCCCAGTCTGTCAGAACAGTTCGTGCCGGGCGGCTTTCTCCAGCAACAAGGCCGGCGGTGAGAAACGCTCACCGTATTGCTCGGCCAGATACTGGGCGCGACCGACAAAGTCCTGCAGGCCATACTGGTTGATGAACTGCAACGCACCGCCGGTCCAGGCCGCGAAACCAATGCCAAAGATCGAGCCGATGTTGGCATCGGCCGTCGACGTCAGCACCCCCTCCTCCACGCAGCGCACGGTCTCCAAGGCCTGGATGAACAGCAGGCGATCACGGATATCCTGGGGCGAAATCTGCCCATCGGCTTGCTCGAAGCGGCTCTTCAGTTGCGGCCACAGGTACTTCTGCCCGTTGGCCGGGTATTCATAAAAACCGGCGCCGGCAGCCTTGCCCGGCCGCTTGTATTCGTTGAGCAGCAAGTCAATCACGGCGAATGCCGGGTGCTCAATCGGCGTTTTCCCTTCTGCGTGCAGGTCCTTGGCAGTTTGCGCGCGGATATGGCTCATCAGGCTGAGGGAAACTTCGTCAGAGATCGCCAGAGGCCCGACCGGCATCCCGGCCTTGCGCGCTTCGGTCTCGATCATCGGCGCACTCACGCCCTCGCCGAGCATGGCGATGCCCTCATTGGTAAAGGTACCGAACACCCGCGACGTGAAGAAACCGCGACTGTCGTTGACCACAATCGGCGTCTTGTTGATCTGCAGGACAAAATCGAAACCCCGAGCCAAAGTCGCGTCACTGGTACGCGCCCCCTTGATGATCTCCACCAGCGGCATTTTTTCCACCGGGCTGAAGAAGTGCAGGCCGATGAACTTCGTCGGGTCCGGCACGGCCATGGCCAGGCCGGTGATGGGCAAGGTCGAGGTGTTGGAAGCGATCACCGCGTCGTCCCCCGCCACCGCCTGGGCCGCAGCCGACACGCTGGCTTTCAGGACGCGATCCTCAAACACCGCTTCGATGATCAGGTCGCAACCGGCCAGGTCAGCATCGCTGTCGGTGGCTTGAATCCGCGCCAGCGTGGCTTCGCGCTGCTCGGCCGTGAGCTGGCCGCGGGCGACCTTTTTATCCAGCAACGCCGCCGAGCGGGCCTTGCCCTTCTCGGCTGCCGTCAGGTCGACGTCCTTGAGGACCACGGCAATGCCGGCCACGGCGCTGACATAGGCGATTCCCGCCCCCATCATGCCCGCACCGAGCACGCCGACTTTTTTCGTCAGATAAGGCGCCACACCTTGTGGGCGAGAGCCACCGGCCTTGATCTCGTTGAGTTGGAACCAGAGGGTGCCGATCAGGTTCTTCGCCACTTGGCCGGTGGTCAGTTCGGTGAAGTAGCGGGTTTCGATCAGGTGCGCGGTGTCGAAATCCACCTGGGCCCCCTCCACCGCCGCGCAGAGGATTTTCTCCGGTGCCGGCAGGCAGCCCTGGGTCTTGTTGCGCAGGATCGAGGGAGCGATCGCCAACATTTGCCCGACTTTCGGGTCGGACGGCGTGCCGCCCGGGAGCCGATAACCCTTTGCATCCCAGGGTTGCACGACGCTGGGGTTGGCCAGAATCCAGGCCCGGGACTTGGCCAGCAATTCCTCACGATCCTTGGCCAGCTCATCGATCAACCCGGCCTGCAGCGCTTGCTGTGCACTGACCTTCTTACCTTCGAGCAGATACGGCAGGGCCTTTTCCAAACCGAGCAGGCGCACCATCCGCACCACCCCACCGCCCCCCGGCAGCAGCCCGAGAGTGACCTCCGGCAAGCCGAGCTGCACCGATGGCTGCTCCAGCGCCACGCGATGATGACAAGCCAGGCAGATCTCCCAACCACCGCCGAGGGCCGCGCCATTGATGGCCGCCACCACGGGCTTGCCCAGGGTCTCCAAGGCTCGCAGTTGCGCTTTAAGCAGCAGGACCATGGCGTAGAACGCCTTGGCCTCGGGCTTGCCGACCTTGACCAGTTCATTGAGATCACCACCGGCGAAGAACGTCTGCTTGGCCGAGGTGATGATCACACCGGCAATCGCGTCCTTTTCAGCCTTCAAACGGGTGACGCAAGCGGCCATGGCCTCGCGGTAGCGCGCATTCATGGTGTTGGCGCTCTGGCCCGGCATGTCCAGGGTCAGGACGACGATCCGGTCCTGGCCGGTTTCGTAACGGATGGCAGCGGTCATGAAAAATGTTCCTTGAAGTCGGGCTCAGAGGCGTTCGATGACGGTGGCAATGCCCATGCCGCCGCCGACACAGAGGGTCGCCAGGCCATAGCGCAGGCGACGCGCCTCCAACTCGTCGAGCAACGTGCCAAGGATTGCGCAGCCGGTAGCCCCCAAGGGATGCCCCAGGGCGATGGAACCACCGTTGACGTTGACCTTGGCGGGGTCGATGGCCATGTCCCGGATGAACTTGAGCACCACCGAGGCGAAGGCTTCGTTGACTTCGAACAGGTCGATGTCCTCCACCCGCAGCCCGGCCTTGGCCAGGGCCTTGCGGGTGGCCGGCGCCGGGCCGGTGAGCATGATGGTCGGGTCGGTACTGGTGACGGCCGTGGCGACGATCCGGGCCCGAGGTTGCAGGCCCATGGCGCGTCCCTTGGCTTCGGAACCGATCAACATCAGCGCCGCGCCGTCGACAATGCCGGAACTGTTGCCCGGCGTGTGCACATGATGGATGCGTTCGACATGGCTGTAGACCCGCAGCGCCGTGCCGTCGAAGCCCATCTGGCCCATGGCTTCGAAACTCGGCTTGAGCTTGCCCAGGCCTTCGAGCGTGGAGTCGGCGCGGATGAATTCGTCGTGGTCCAGCAACACGATGCCATTCTGGTCCCACACGGCGACCAGGGATTTATCGAACGATCCGTCGGCCCGGGCGCGTGCCGCTTTTTGCTGGGAGTGCAGTGCGTAGCGGTCGACGTCCTCGCGGCTGAAGCCTTCCAGGGTGGCGATCAGGTCGGCGCCGATGCCCTGGGGAATGAAGTGGCCCTGCAGGTTGGATTGCGGGTCCAGCGCCCATGCACCGCCATCGCTGCCCATGGGCACCCGGGACATGGATTCGACGCCGCCGGCCACCACCAGGTCTTCGAACCCGGAACGCACCTTCATCGCCGCCAGGTTCACCGCTTCCAGGCCCGAGGCGCAAAAACGATTGAGTTGCACCCCCGCCACGCTGACATCCCAATTGGCCACCAACGCAGCAGTCTTGGCGATATCGGCACCCTGCTCGCCCACGGGCGTCACGCAACCGAGCACGATGTCGTCGACCTGGCTGGTGTCCAAATCCATGCGCTGGCGCAAGGCACTGAGCAGGCCCCCCATCAGGTTCACCGGCTTGACGCTGTGCAGGGCGCCATCAGCCTTGCCCTTGCCACGAGGCGTGCGTAATGCGTCGAAAATCAAAGCTTGGGTCATGACATCCTCGAAACCACGGGGTAATGCGACGCCTCCAACCATAAGCCCAGCGGCGCCGGATTCAATGACCACAGCGCTCAATGGCGTTGACGGCCACGCTCAGACGAACGGTAGCGAGCTATCGGGTTAACCGATTCAGGAGGGCAAGCTGTCTAGCAAAAGGGCCGGCAGGAAGGTGGCAATAGGCCTCATGCCGTTTTAATAGCGATAAATACCCAGTTGATACGAATTGGATCTAAGCCAAGGCGGCCGCGGCCCCTAATGTAATCCTTGTACAAGTTAGTCGTCGGGTTTTGCCGAGGCGCTTGTCGGAACAGGAAGTGCAACGCCAGCCATCATGGATATGCAGGCTGGTTTTCAGGACATAACAAAAAAGGCGGATCAGCCATGTTCAAACATTCGAAAGTTCGTCAAGCCGGACTCATTCTCTTTGCCACGACGCTGCTGTTGATTTTGCCGAATATCACCAAGGTGATTGGCTGAATCCTGCGCGGGGGCACCTGCTTCATCCAATACGTTGTGTCGCCAAAAAATGTGATGGGTTCACTGTTCGAGCAGCGATGGCTGTGCCAACCTTTGCGGCCACCCCTCGACATGGAAAGCGATCGACTTGAAAGCTCTCATTGTGTTCGGGGCGTTGCTGCTCAGCACGCCCCTTTATGCCGCGCAACTGGTGCTGGAGTTGGGCGCGAGCACGCGCACCTGGCAAACCGAAGAACTGCTCAAGCATCCGGACGCTCAAACGGTCGAGATTGCTGAGGATGTTTCCTACAAGAAACCCATGAGTTATCGAGCCGTGCCGCTGACCTCCCTGTTGACGGGCATCCAGCCGGACGACCACCTGCAGGCCGTTGCACTGGACGGCTTCGCTGCCGAGATGCCCGCGGCGCCATTACTCAACAAGAGCGGGGCCCGGGCCTGGCTGGCGATCGAGGACCCGGCCAAGCCGTGGCCGTCGCTGGGGGAAGGCAAGTCCAGTGCCGGGCCTTTCTATCTGGTCTGGACCGACCCGCAGGCAGGCCGCATCAGCCCGGAACAATGGCCCTATGCGGTGGCGAGCATCAAGCGCCTGTCGGCGGTGGCTGAACGCTTCCCGGCCCTGCTACCAGCGCCCAACCTGGCCAAGGACGACCCGATCAATAAAGGTTTCGCGCTGTTCCAGAAGAACTGCCTGGCGTGTCATCGGCTCAATGGCGCTGGCGATGCACAGTTCGGCCCTGACCTGAACATTCCTTTCAATCCCACCGAATACTTCTCCGGGGATTTCCTCAAGCGCTACATTCGCGACCCGCAAGGCCTGCGACGCTGGCCCCAGGGCAAGATGCCCGGGTTCTCGGCGGCGGTGTTGCCGGATTCGGAGCTGGATTTGCTGGTGGGTTACTTGAAGCATATGGCGGGGCGCAAGCAGCCGCTGACTCCATGAGATCGCTTTTGTGGCGAGGGAGCTTGCTCCCGCCGGGCTGCACAGCAGCCCCTTGACGAGCTTGCGAGCGCTTCGCACTCGAGCGGGAGCAAGCTCCCTCACCACAAAAGCTTGTTCGCCAGGCGGTTACTGGAGTTGCACAGTGATCACTGGGGTGCCGGCGGTCTCGATCATCCTGGCATGCATCTGCTCGCCACCACCGCCACGACGCATGCCTCGCACCGGGCAGGCGTCCAAATAATCCAGGCCCACGGCCAGTTTCAGGTGGCGCTCCGGGCGGGCCAGTTGGTTGGTCACATCGAAGCTGTACCAGGCGTCGTCCAGCCAGGCCTCTGCCCAGGCATGGCTCGCCAGGTGCTCGCTCTCTTCGCTGAACAGATAACCCGACACATACCGTGCCGGCACGCCCAGGCTACGAGCACAGGCCAGGAAGGCGTGGGTATGGTCCTGGCACACCCCGCTACGACCAGCGAACGCCTGGGCTGCACTGGTCTCGACTGCCGTGGTGCCAGGGGTGTAGATCATGTGCTGGTTCAACCCATGCATCAGGTCGATCAACGCGGTGCGGTCGCGACGCTGCTGGCATTGCTGCGCGGCGAAGGCTCGAAGGGCCTCGTCCGCCTCGGTCAGCCGGGTGAAGCGCAGGAATGGCAGCGCCGACTGGCTCTCGTGTTCGGCTTCGCGCAACGGATCGATATCCACCTGTCCACGGGCGCCGATGATGACCGTTTCGTGGGGCTCATCCAGGGTCAGCACGTGCAGGATGTTGCCAAACGGATCCAGTTGCGCCCGCACCGGCCGAGGCAAATCAAGCTGCCAGCTCAGCACATGCTGGCGTTCGCTGTCGTGGGGCGTCAGGCGCAGGTACTGGATGCTGGCGCGAACCTGATCTTCATAGTGGTAGGCCGTTTCGTGGCTGATCGAGAGTCTCATATGACCTCCAGGTAGGAACTGTGAATGGTGTTGCCCAGTTCACGGACCAGTGGGATGAATTCGGTGAGCCAGGCATGCAGGCCCCCGTCGAGGATTTCGTTGATGCCGGTGTAGCGCAGGCGTGCGTCCATTTCCGCCGCCAGCCGTTGCGCCTGTCGACCGTTGGTGCCCGGCAGGCTTGCGAGGATCTGGTCAATTTCTTCGGTACAGGCACGCAGCGAGCGCGGCACGTCGGCGCGCAACAGCAGCAACTCAGCCACATGGCGAGCACCCGGGGCCTCACGGTAGATCTCGGTGTAGGCCTCGAAGGACGACAAGGCCCGCAACAAGGCGCTCCATTGGTAGTAGGCGTGGGCCGTGCCGTCGCTGACTGCGTCGGCCTGGTCGCCGGCCATTTCGTAGCGGGCATCGAGCAAGCGCAGGGTGTTGTCGGCCCTTTCGATAAAGGTCCCCAGACGAATGAACCGGAACGCGTCGTTACGCATGATGGTGCCGTAGGTCGCGCCACGAAACAGGTGCGAGCGCTCCTTGATCCACTCGCAGAAACGGCTCATGCCGTAGCGATTCAAGCCTTGCTCGCCGATACCGCGAATTTCCAGCCAGGTGGCGTTGATGTTTTCCCACATGTCGGCGGTGATTCGGCCACGTACCGCATGGGCACTGGCTCGCGCGGAACCGAGACAGCTGTAGATGCTGGCCGGGTTGGCCGCTTCCAGGGCAAAGAAATGCAGCAGGCGCTCGGCGTGCAGATCGCCGTGTCGCTCCCGGTAATCGTCCAGCGTGCCAGTGATCAGCAATGGCATGGCCAGTTCGTGCAGGCCGTCGCCACGCCCATCCTGGGGCATCAGTGACAACGAATAACTGACGTCGAGCATCCGCGCGAGGTTTTCCGCCCGCTCCAGGTAGCGCGACATCCAGTACAGGTCCGAGGCGGTTCTACTCAGCATGGCAGTTCCTCAATCCTCGACCACCCAAGTGTCCTTGGTACCGCCGCCCTGGGATGAGTTCACCACCAGGGAGCCTTCGCGCAGCGCCACCCGTGTCAGCCCGCCAGGGACCACGCGGGTCTCGCGACCGGCCAGCACAAACGGGCGCAAGTCGATGTGGCGCGGGGCGATGCCGTTTTCGACAAAGGTCGGGCACGTCGAGAGCGACAGCGTCGGCTGGGCGATGTAGGCGTGCGGCTTGGCCTTGATCCGCTCGCGAAAGGCATCGATTTGCGCCGTCGTCGCGGCCGGCCCCACCAGCATTCCATACCCGCCGGAGCCCTGGGTTTCCTTGACCACCAGGTCGGGAAGATTCGCCAGCACATGGGAGAGCTCTGCAGGATTACGGCACTGCCAGGTGGGAACGTTCTTCAGGATCGGCTCTTCGTCCAGGTAAAAACGGATCATGTCGGTGACGAACGGGTACACCGACTTGTCGTCCGCCACCCCCGTGCCGATGGCATTGGCCAGCACCACGTTGCCGGAACGGTAGGAGGACAACAACCCCGGTACGCCGAGCATCGAATCCGGATTGAAGGCCAGTGGATCGAGGAACGCGTCGTCGAGGCGACGGTAGATCACATCCACCGCCTTCGGCCCGTCGGTGGTGCGCATGAACACTTTGTCATCCCGTACGAACAGGTCAGCGCCTTCCACCAACTCCACGCCCATCTCCCGGGCCAGGAAGGCGTGTTCGAAAAAAGCACTGTTGAAACGCCCCGGCGTCAGTACCACGACGCTGGGGTCGTCCAGCGGACTGGAGCTTTTCAGGGTGTCGAGCAGCAGGTTCGGATAATGATCGATGGGGGCGATGCGCTGGGCGGCGAACAGCTCGGGAAACAGGCGCATCATCATCTTGCGGTCTTCGAGCATGTAGCTGACGCCGCTGGGCGTACGCAGATTGTCTTCGAGCACGTAGTAGGTGCCGTCACCGTCGCGTACTAGGTCGACACCGCAAATGTGCGCGTAGATATCACGGTGCAGATCGAGCCCTTGCATCGCCAGTTGGTATTGCTCGTTGGCCAGCACCTGTTCGGCGGGGATGATGCCGGCCCGGATGATCCGTTGTTCGTGGTAGAGGTCGGCCAGGAACATGTTCAGTGCCTTGACCCGTTGGATGCAGCCACGTTCGACCACCCGCCATTCGCTGGCCGGGATGCTGCGCGGGATCGTGTCGAACGGGATCAGGCGCTCGGTCCCCTGCTCGTCCCCATAGAGCGTGAACGTAATGCCGGCACGGTGAAACAACAGGTCGGCTTCGCGCCTGCGCTGCGCCAGAAGCTCGTCAGGCGTGTCGGCCAGCCAGCGGGCAAACGCCTGGTAGTGCGGGCGGACCTGGCCGTCGGCGTCGTACATTTCATCAAAACCGCTGCGGATCATGCCGTGCTCCTTGTCACCCTGGCAGCAAGGCTTCGCAAGCCCCGTGCCATCGGCATAAACGCTTTATGATCAACGGGTTGGAATCTCCATTGAGAGGCCGCGCACTTTTGTAGTGCGGCAAATGCCCCCAACCCGCTGCCCCCGCTTCATTGCGACGCAGGGGCGTCGCTTTCCTGAGCATAGTCATGGAAAAACGAAGCGGCCTGGTCTGGATACAGTTAGGTACAAAACCTGGGGAAGTGATTGTGGTGTGTCAGCGGGTAAGATGTTGATCGTGCAGCCGCCATCGCGAGCAAGCTCGGCTCCCACAGGGACCCTCGGTTAGCTCACAGACATGAAAACGGCCGACACAAAAGTCAGCCGTTGCTGTGGTTGCGGTGAGTGACTGTCAGGCCTGCAGGCGCCGGATCTCTTGCTTGACGCCCCAACCCTCGATAACACCCCCCAAGGGTTCGACAACTGCCTCGAAGTCTTGCTCGAAGTCGCCAATATCATCGTAAGTGGCGTACATCACCCGGCTCAGTTCCAATGACCAAGCCCCGTCGTCCCGTGCACTGATCTGCGCGTTCAACGATTCGCCCCGAAAATGACCTGCCGCCCTGCGCGCCCGCTCCTCGTCCGGGAAAATGGCGTAGAACTCAATGGGATGGAATCGGGAAAAATCGAAACCGCCTTCTTTCATGCGGCGCAATACGCTGGTGCTGATGTCTTCTTGATAGGCTGTGCTCATGAAACGTCCTCCTAAAACCGATGGATAGACTTTCCGTCTTCCCGTGCGTGAAGCCTTCAGGCTGCAAGCGATACGGCATCAAATGGCCGTCGGGACACAAGCATGTAGCTGACAAGACCGGACCTTGGCGATCCTTTCGCTGATCTCAATTGCAGAGTAGCCGCAAGTGGTGGCCACTGCCAAGCGAGACCAGCCACCGTTTCATGAAATCGGTGTAATGCTGAGAATTTCGATACTGTTTTGGGACTTGAGGTTCTTGACTGTCGGGTCTTCGGTGCGGTCAACCAGGTCGTTGAGGTCCAATTGGCTGAGCACGGGTAGCAACCTTTCGCGGATCAGTTGGGCGGCCTGCTCCATGGTGGGTTTGTGGTCATAGTCGAACTGCTCGACGGTGGTTTCACCGTGATCGTCAATGAAAGTGATTTCCCACTTTTGCATCAGTGTCTCCTTGATCAATTCAGGGCAGGGCTTACCTTCATCTCGACATTGAGGGGCGGACAATCGTTCCGCTGGGTGCTTGGACGGCACACATGAAAAGACCGCCTCGGAGGCGGTCTCTCTTGTGCAGCCTTGGCCGATCACTTTTCGGCGCGTTCCTTCAGGGCCTTGAGGGTGTTGAACGGCGCATCCACCACGAACTTGTTCGCCAGCCAGGACGGCACGTCACCACCCGGTTCGGTGTGGACCTGATAAACGACCTCAATCTGGTCCGCACCCTTTGGCGTGAATTTCCAGAAGCCGTCGACCTGGGCCACCCGTACGAAACCTTGCTCCTCAGGCTGGTATGTCGGCACGCCCTTGAGCTTGCGGGTCAGGCTGCCGTCGGCCCCCTCCTCGGTGGTAACTTCCAGCACCGAGTCCCGGGGCGTCACCGGCCAGGGCGTATTGAACTGGGTATAAGTCCAGCTCTTGTCGCCTTCGTGCTTGAGCAGTTTCTGGCTCTTGCACTCATGAATCCAGGCGCAGGCGCCGGGAACGTCTTCCTGCAGGGCCCGCAGCTTGGCCATGGTGGTTTTCATCACCGTCACGCCGCGATAGGCCTTGTACTTGGAGCCCGCCACTTCACTGAGGGAAACCTTGATACCCTCCTTCTCCTTGGCAACCTGCCAGTCCTCTGCCTGGGCGGTGGCCGTCGCCAGCAACACGGTCAACCCACACAACACAGCCATACGATGCAGCGAACCCATAGTTTTTTCCTTATTGTCCAAGTTCGTTCATTTCGGATCTGTTCATTGACCCATTACGCTGCCGTGACTTGCTCCCACCAACCGATCAAGCGGATGGCCTCTTCACGGCTGCCGCCGCACACCTCGATGTCGGCTTCGAACGCCGAGCACACCGCCGGACGCTCCGGCTGGCCGAAGATCCGGCACAGGTTATCGACCGACAGCTGCACACAACGTTCTCCCGCCGGTTTGCCTTGGGGCATGCCAGGGATAGGTGAGCTGATGGAAGGGGCGATGCAACAGGCGCCACAGCCTTCACGGCACTTCATGACGACAACATCCTCGCGGCGGGTAATGATGAGTAACAGAAGACAGAGTAACGGCTAAAACACTCGTTTTAAATTACCGTCTGCGTGTTTTTTTGCCGTTGGCCAAATGACCGAATGGTCAGCGACGAGCTGCATGCCCTATGGAAGGCTTACTGCTTGAATTCAAAATCCAGCGCTGCGCCTTCCACCTCGTTGCGCTCCTGATTGCGCAGCGGCAGTTGCATTTCATTGCTCAACAACCGGCCATTGAGCTGGAACGGTCCGGGTTTCTCTCCGAACATTGACGGCAAGAGCGGTTCGCGCTTGGGCGGCGCTACCTTACCCGGTGGCTGCAGTTGCTCGACCATGTCGTGGGGCAGGCTGAGGTCCAGCTTGGCCGGCGGCAATGGAGTCTTGGCGACCTCGTGGGCTGATTTGCTTTTGGAAGCAATGGGCGCACGCTTTTTTTTCTTCGCCGCAACCGCCTTTTTAGCGGACGGCTTCTTGGCCACTGCGGTTTTTTTCGGCGCATTCTTCGTGGCACTGACGGCCGGTTTTTCCTGCGCCGGAGCCGCCACGACGACGCCTCCCATTTGGAAGACACTGAACAGGCCGATCAAAACCCAGGCAACAGGAACATTGGCTCTCATAGACACAACGGCACTGACGGCAGAAAAGCCCATGCTCGCCTGATAATGAGGCGCTGACAAGCACATCAAGCTAAGCCGCTGATTCCTATAGAAACCCGTTGGCCGTTTCTTGGCACAATTGAGTCGCCAACAACCCCAGCGTCATCAAGGCCCGCTCTGCCTCACGGTTCCAGGGGGTACCGCAGTTCAAGCGAATGCAGTGGTTGAACTGCTCGGTGTTACTGAAAATCAGCCCTGGCGCGATACTGATGCCTTGTTGCAACGCCCGCACATGCAACTCCTGGGTATTGACCCGTCCCGGCAGGCTGACCCACAGGATGAAACCGCCGTTGGGACGGCTCATTTGCGTGCCTTCGGGGAAGTGCTGTTGCACCGCCAGCTGAAAGGCGCTGAGGTTCTTGCGATACTCCTGGCGGATATAGCGCAGGTGCCGGTCATAGCCACCGTTTTCCAGGTACGCGGCAATGCCCATCTGCGTAACGCTGCACGCCGAGTGAGTGCTGAAGGTCTGGAGCCGCTGGATTTCCTGCTGGAATTTCCCCGCGATCATCCAACCGATGCGCACACCCGGCGACAACGTCTTGGAAAAACTCGAACAGTAGATGACCCGGTCCAGCCGATCGTAGGCCTTGAGGGCCTTGGTGCGCCCCTGCTCGAACATCAGCTCGCCATAGATATCGTCCTCGACGACCTGGATGTCGAAGTCCGACGCCAGGCGCAGCAGTTGCTTTTGCCGCTCCTCGGGCATGGTGCCGCCGAGGGGATTGCTCAGGCGCGTGGTCAGTACCAGCGCCTTGATCGACCACTGGTTGGCCGCCAACTGCAAGGCCTCCAGGCTCATGCCGGTGACCGGATCGCTGGGGATCTCGATGACCTTGAGGCCCAGCAGATCCGCCAGTTGCAGCAAGCCGTAATAGGTCGGCGACTCGGCGGCGATCAGGTCCCCCGGCCGCGTCAGCACCCGCAAGGACATCTGCAGCGCATCGACGCAACCGTGGGTGATCACCACCTCGGAAGGGTCCACCACGACACCGGCATCGCGCATGCGGATCGCCACTTGGCGCCGCAAAGGCTCGAAGCCCGGGCTGAACATGTAGCTGAACGCCCGTGGGCTGTGGAAACGCGTGACCTTGGCCAACTGCTGATGCAGGGCCCGGACAGGCAGGTAGTCGACACTCGGCACCGCCGCGCCCAGGGGAAACACCCCTTCGCGGCGCGACTCGACCAAGACCTGCTGGATGATGCTGCTGCGCGTCACCAACCCCGGGCGCTCTACCCGGGCAATGTCCGGCGTCGGTGCGGTCAGGGCCGGTGTCTGGTGCACGTAGTAGCCCGATTGCGGCCGTGCGCGAATCAGCCCCTGGTCTTCAAGGTTCGCGTAGGCCTGCAACACCGTGGCGTGGCTGACGTTGAGCTGCGAGCTCATCTTGCGCACCGAAGGCACGCGTTCACCGGGCTGATACACACCGCGCCGGATGTCTTCAGCCAGCTGTTGCGCAATACGTTGATAGAGCAGGAGGTTGGTCATGACGCAGCACTCGATTTCACGGGCATTTTATTCTTGTCGGAAACGATACCGGAACAGTTTAGAAGTGTACTGGGACAGTTGCCAGATTACTCGACAGTACAGTGGAGTGACAGCTCTAACTGTACTCATCCTGCATCGATTGCAGGGCTAAAAAAACCCGGCGCCTGCTACAGGGGCCGGGTTTTCCAGTGACGCAACCCTTAGCGGGCGGCGCCGAGCTGGCCTTTTTCGTCGGAGAACACAATTTCAACGCGACGGTTCTGGGCCCGGCCCCGCTCGGAAGCGTTGACGTCCACCGGGTACTCATCACCGTAGCCTTCGACCTGGATGCGCTTTTCATCAATCCCCAGGTCCACCAGCACATCCGCGACAGCTTGCGCGCGGTCGCGAGACAGCTTGAGGTTTTCCTGCTTGCCGCCCGTGCTGTCGGTGTACCCCTCGATACGCACCACGCGCTTGGGATTGAGCTGCAAGAACTGCACAATCTTGAGCACCACCCGGTTGGCCGAATTCTTCAGTTCCGCTTCGCCAGTGTCGAACAGCACGTCGCCCAGGGTCATCACCAGGCCGCGATCGGTCTGGGTGGTCGCCATCGCCATGATCTGTTCTTCGAGCCACTTGCCCTGCTGCTGCACACTCAGCAACTTGGATTCGCGCAGGGCCAGCTGCAGGCGCTGGCGCTCCAGTTCGAGCTTCGCCGCGCGCTCTTCGTTGAGCACCTGATTGCTGTGCTCCCGGGCGATCGCACTGTAGCGCTGGCTCAGGTAAGCGTAATGCTGCACATCCTCGCCGCTGCCCCAATAGCTGGACAAGCGATCGGCACGGGCCAGGGATTCACCGGCGCGGATCACGTCCCGGGGCGCGGCACGCAATACGTTGGCGTCTTCCTTGACCTTCTGGAAATCGGTGCTGGCCTGCTCGAGCGCCGCTTCGCTGCGTTGGCCGGCACAGCCATACAAGCTGGCCAGGCCGGCGAGGACCAGACCGCCCAATACGTGGGAGTGCGTCATTGGGCATCCTCCCTCAGCTGTTTGCGCAAGCGCTTGATGCGGGTGTCGAGCACGTTCAGTTGCTCCTGGCTCTTGAGGGTCAGCACCTTCGCTTCGGCCAGGCGGGCGTCGAGTTCAGCCTGTTCGGCCCGCAGGCGCGCCTTCTTGTAGGATTCGTCGGCCATGTTGGATTTGGCGCGAGCGAATTTTTCTTCAGCCAGTTTCAATTCGGGCACTTCGTCGGCGGTGGCGCCAACGGCCCGGGCCTGTTCCAGTGCCTGTTCGGTCAGGCGGATCTGTTCATTCGGCGCCGGATCGGCTGCGCAGCCCGCCAGAGCCAGAACGGCCAGGGCAGCGAAAAGAGGTCGAATAGTCACTAATGTTCCCTACTGTTTTGGGGCACTGACAGGCGGCTGCAACTGTGTTTTCCAGCGCTCGAGATTGCGCTGCAACACAGCCTCCGTCAGACCGGACGCGGCCAATTCTGTCATCTTTTGCGCCAGCTGTCCGCGTAACCATGGGTCATTGCAGGCGGAGTTATGGGAAACCGCGAGGAACAGCCCGGGTTTGTCCACCGGTTGCGGTGCGGCTTGCAGATCGTTGGCCATGCCCAGGGTCTGCGCCATCGCCAGGCCCGAATAGCGACCCGCCAGGACATATTCCACCTCTCCCAGCAGCAGTTTCTGAAAGGCCTGGGTCAGGTTGGGTGTGCGCAGCAAGGCCAATTTCTGCTCGGCAAAAACGCCAAATCCCTGGGTCATACGCGCCTTTTCCGACAGGGCCCCGGGATGTCCTTGGAGGTCTTCGGGCTGGTTGATGACCAGTGTCGAATCCTTGCGGGTCCAGACCAGATAATCGTTTTCCAGCAATGGCGGGTGGACGTAGTCCAACGCTTCAAGCCCCGTGCTGGTCAGTGGCGCATCGGTGAGCAGGTCCATGCGCCCACTGCGCACTTCATCCAGTGCCTGGGCGCGCTTGCCCGCGTAAAGCAGCTCGATCTTGATCCCCAGTTCGCCTGCCACTTGCGCCAGCAGGTCTGCGCCAGCGCCGATCAGGTGCTTGGGGTCCTGAGGGTCTTGCCAGAGGTAAGGCGGTGCGTCCGGGCTGCCGGTGGCGATCAGGCGTTCACATTTGCCGGCGGCGACAGACAGGCCCGGCATGATCGCCAACGCCCACAGCAACGACCAGCCGGTCAAACGACGCAGATCCATGGCGATACGCTCCCCTTGCAGCGAAAACAATCAGTGCGAAAAATAAAAAGCCCGGCCAAAGGGCCGGGCTCTTTATAAGTGAAGACGCCGGATTAGACCAGCTTCTCCAGCTCAGGGATGGCTTCGAACAAGTCCGCCACCAGGCCATAGTCAGCCACCTGGAAGATCGGCGCTTCTTCGTCCTTGTTGATCGCAACGATCACCTTGGAGTCTTTCATGCCGGCCAGGTGCTGGATCGCGCCGGAGATACCGACGGCGATGTACAGCTGGGGGGCAACGATCTTGCCGGTCTGGCCGACCTGCATGTCGTTGGGCACGAAACCGGCGTCGACCGCGGCGCGGGAAGCACCGACGGCAGCACCCAGCTTGTCGGCCAGGGCGTACAGGTGCTTGAAGTTGTCGCCGTTCTGCATGCCACGGCCGCCGGAAACGACGATCTTGGCAGCGGTCAGTTCAGGACGATCGGACTTGGCCAGCTCCTCACCAACGAAGCTGGAGATCCCAGCGTCGTGGGCAGCAGCAACAGCTTCGATGGCAGCCGAGCCACCTTCGGCGGCAACCGGGTCGAAACCGGTGGCGCGGACGGTGATGACCTTGACCGATGCGTTCGATTGCACGGTGGCAATGGCGTTACCGGCGTAGATCGGACGCTTGAAGGTGTCGGCGCTTTCGACCGAGATGATCTCGGAGATCTGGTCGACGTCCAGCGCAGCGGCAACGCGTGGCAGGATGTTTTTGCCGTTGGAAGTGGCGGCTGCCAGGATGTGGCTGTAGCCCTTGCCCAACTCGGCTACCAGCGGCGCGATGTTCTCCGGCAACTGGTGTGCGTAGGCGGCGTTGTCGGCCGACAGCACTTTTGCCACGCCAGCGATTTTCGCAGCGGCTTCGGCAACGGCGCTTGCGCCCTGCCCGGCCACCAGGACGTGCACATCGCCACCGATTTTGGCGGCAGCGGCAACGGTGTTCAGCGTGGCCGGAGCCAGCGCCTTGTTATCGTGTTCGGCGATTACCAAGATAGTCATGTTTAGATTACCTTCGCTTCGTTTTTCAGTTTCTCGACCAGTTCAGCCACCGACTTGACCTTGATGCCCGCGCTGCGTGCAGCCGGCGCTTCGACTTTGAGGGTCTTGTTGGTGGAGGCGGTGGAAACGCCCAAAGCGTCAGGCGTCAGCACTTCAAGCGGCTTCTTCTTGGCTTTCATGATGTTTGGCAACGACGCATAACGCGGCTCGTTCAAACGCAGGTCGGTGGTGACGATGGCCGGCAGTTTCAGGGAAACCGTCTGCGCGCCGCCGTCGATCTCGCGAGTCACGGCAACGCTGTCGCCGGACACTTCGACTTTGGACGCGAAGGTCCCCTGACCGTAGCCGCTCAATGCCGCGAGCATCTGGCCGGTCTGGTTGTTGTCGCTGTCGATGGCTTGCTTGCCGAGGATCACCAGCGATGGCTGTTCCTTGTCGACAACGGCCTTGAGCAGCTTGGCCACGGCCAGGGAAGTCAGGTCTTCGGCGGA
This sequence comes from Pseudomonas sp. Van50, assembly GCF_055390755.1. Classification (NCBI taxonomy): domain Bacteria; kingdom Pseudomonadati; phylum Pseudomonadota; class Gammaproteobacteria; order Pseudomonadales; family Pseudomonadaceae; genus Pseudomonas; species Pseudomonas sp. Van50. The sequence goes on from NZ_AP024343.1 coordinate 5,136,843, forward strand.
TTCGACGAGGATGGCGCGATCGGCACCCAGTGCCAGCGCGGTGCGCAGTTGTTCCTGGGCGGTGGTCGGGCCGATGGAGACGACGACGATTTCCGTTGCCACGCCTTTCTCTTTCAGGCGTACGGCTTCTTCCACGGCGATTTCGCAGAAGGGGTTCATCGACATCTTGACGTTGGCGAGGTCGACGCCGGAGTTGTCCGCCTTGACGCGAACCTTGACGTTATAGTCGACCACTCGTTTGACAGCTACAAGAACCTTCATGGATTCCTCGTTACTCTCCGGTGAAAAAAAGTCGCCTAGGCGAACCTGGCGGTTGATGCTCATGGGCGCAAGGGCACCTCTAAAAACGCCGGCATGAACCACACATGACCCTGCTCACGGGAGTGAAGACCATTCGTCAGTGATGACCGATGAGTCATTCATTATCGCGGCGTGTAAACTGCGCCTCGGAACCGCGCAATACGTCACTTTGTGCTGCCTTCGCCCTGTCTTTAGAGGTGCTCTTGAAACCAACAGTCAGCCTACGGCGAGCGCAAAACCGCCCGTATCTTGACCGGAACACCTATTCCGGTCAATACGGCAAAATGGTCAGTCATAAGCCGTACGTCAGTGATTTATCTGGGCTGCGGCAATTTCAAACAAACGTTTGTATTGGACCCTGAGAGTGGTGTAGATATAATGCGCCGCTTAAGAGAGACCCACGGTTCATCCATTGTCGCTTTCGTCGCTTTTCGCGAAGGAAACAACGGATGCAACGCCAAACCTCCAATTAGAAAAACTGTGAGCCTTGAGTAGGAGATAGCCTGTGGAACGCGAATACATGGAATTCGACGTGGTCATCGTCGGTGCCGGCCCCGCTGGCCTGTCTGCCGCTTGCCGACTGAAACAGAAGGCCGCCGAAGCCGGTAAGGAAATCAGCGTCTGCGTGGTCGAAAAAGGTTCCGAAGTCGGTGCGCACATCCTCTCCGGCGCGGTGTTCGAGCCCCGCGCCCTGAACGAACTGTTCCCGGACTGGAAAGAACTCGGCGCGCCGTTGAACACGCCCGTCGTTCGCGATGACATTTATGTCCTGAGAAACGCCGAGGCTGCGAGCAAAATCCCTGACTTCTTTGTGCCCAAGACCATGCACAACGAAGGCAACTATATTATTTCCCTGGGCAACCTGTGCCGCTGGCTGGCCCAGCAGGCCGAGAACCTGGGCGTGGAAATCTACCCCGGCTTCGCCGCCCAGGAAGCGCTGTTCGACGAGAACGGCGTGGTGCGCGGGATCATCACCGGCGACCTGGGTGTCGACCGTGAAGGTCACCCGAAGGAAGGCCTCTACACCCCTGGCATGGAACTGCGCGGCAAATACACGCTGTTCGCCGAAGGCTGCCGTGGTCACATCGGCAAGCAGTTGATCAAGCGTTTCAACCTGGACAGCGAAGCCGATGCCCAGCACTACGGCATCGGCCTGAAGGAAATCTGGGAAATCGACCCGGCCAAGCATCAACCCGGCCTGGTGGTGCACACCGCTGGTTGGCCGCTGGACATCATGGGCACCGAGAACACCGGCGGTTCCTTCCTCTATCACCTGGAAAACAACCAGGTGGTGGTCGGCCTGATTATCGACCTGTCCTACAGCAACACCTTCCTGTCGCCGTTCGACGAGTTCCAGCGCCTCAAGCATCACCCGGTGCTCAAGCAGTACCTGGAAGGCGGCAAGCGCGTCAGCTACGGCGCCCGTGCCATCTGCAAGGGCGGTCTGAACTCGTTGCCGAAAATGGTCTTCAAGGGCGGTGCGCTGATCGGTTGCGACCTCGGCACCCTGAACTTCGCCAAGATCAAGGGCAGCCACACCGCCATGAAATCCGGCATGCTCGCCGCCGAGGCCGTGGCCGATCGCTTGTTCGCCGAGTCCGAAGGCGGTGATGAACTGACCGCCTACGTCGACAATTTCAAGAGCAGTTGGCTGTACGAAGAACTGTTCGCCAGTCGCAACTTCGGTGCAGCAATCCACAAGTACGGCGCGATTGTCGGCGGTGGTTTCAACTGGCTCGACCAGAACATCTTCGGCGGCAAAATACCGTTCACCCTGCACGACAACAAGCCGGACTATGCCTGCCTCAAGCTGGCGGCCGATTGCAAGAAGATCGACTACCCGAAACCGGACGGCAAGATCAGCTTCGACAAACTCAGCTCGGTGTTCATCTCCGGTACCAACCATGAAGAAGAACAGCCCTGCCACCTGAAGCTGACCGACCCGAGCATCCCGATCGGCAAGAACCTGCCGCTGTACGACGAACCGGCCCAGCGCTACTGCCCGGCTGGCGTGTACGAAGTGGTGACCAAGGAAGACGGCGAGAAACGCTTCCAGATCAACGCCCAGAACTGCGTGCACTGCAAGACCTGTGACATCAAGGACCCTGCGCAGAACATCACCTGGGTATCCCCGGAAGGCGCTGGCGGGCCGACCTACCCGAACATGTAAGCCGACACGCTGAACATCGAGGCTCCCGCAATGGGGGCCTTTTTGTTGCCTGCCATCCAAGGAGCACCGCAACCCAATGTGGGAGCGAGCTTGCTCGCGATGGCGATTTCTCATTCAACACAGATGTCGACTGATACACCGCTATCGCGAGCAAGCTCGCTCCCACAGGGAAACATCGCAGGATCAGGCGGCGCGCTCTTCCCCGGGTTGCGTTCGAAGTAGCGCTTGTACTCCCGACTGAACTGCGACGGGCTCTGATACCCCACCTGATGTGCCACCTGGGCCACACCCATACCGTCGATGAGCAGCAGCCGCTGCGCCTTGAGCAAACGCAAGCGCTTGAGGTACTGCACCGGCGACAACAACGTGCTGCGCTTGAAATGCTCATGAAAGGTCGATGCGCTCATGTTCGCGCAACTGGCCAGTGTCTCGACGTTCAGCGGCTCGGTGAAATGCGCATGCAGATGGCTCAGCGCCGCGGCAATCCGAGCGAATTGCCCATGCTGCTCCACCAACGCTCGCAATACGTCGGCCTGAGGCCCGCGCAAGGCGACGAACAGCAATTCTCGCAGTCGTGCCTGGCCCATGACCTGGCATTCCAAGGGGTCGTGCAAGCAGTGCAACAATCGCTCGACACACCCTCGCATAGCACCATCGAGCGCGGCGCTGGTCATGGATTCAGGCGTCTGCGCCGCCAGGCTTCGCCCCGGCGTCAACCCCATGGCCAGCACCAGTTCCCCCAGCATCGCCCGATCGATCGCCACGGAAATCCCGAGCAACGGAGCATCGGGCATGGCATAGGTTTCGCACTCGAACGGCACCGGCAGCGCCTGGATCAGGTAGTGCCCGGCGCCGTACTCCAGCGTGCGCGGTCCCAGGTAAGCCAGCTTGCTGCCTTGGGCAATGATCACCAGGCTTGGCTCGTAGAGCTGCGGACCACGGGCGATGTCCTCGCTGCACCGCAGGACTTGTACCCCAGGCAGCGAGGTCGGGATAAAACCGTCACGGGTCGCCAGAGGTTCGATCAGCGAAACCAGCGCCGCGTTGGCATCGAGATGGCGGGTCAACAACATGATGAAAACTTCACGAAAAAATGGATGGGAACATCATCGCAGGTCTGGCGTCACATAGAACCAATCCACGGCCAAGGGCGGAGGATTAGGCATGACACCCGTAGGAATCGTCATCGCCGTTCACGGACCGTACTCCCACAATGGAACCCTACCGTTCACTGCTTAGCGAGGTCCATCATGTACACAGCCATCGGATATGCCGCCCAGTCGGCCACCACTCCCCTCGCCCCCATGAAATTCGAACGTCGCAGCCCGCGAGCCGACGATGTGGCGATCGACATTCTCTACTGCGGCGTCTGTCACTCCGACATCCATCAGGCCCGCAATGAATGGGGCATCGCCGTTTACCCGCTGATGCCCGGCCATGAAATCATCGGCAAAGTCACCGCCGTCGGCGCGGACGTCACCCGCTATAAAGTCGGCGATCTGGTCGGCGTTGGCTGTATGGTCGACTCCTGCCGCGAGTGCGAAGCCTGTCACGCCGACCTGGAGCAATACTGCTACCAAGGCATGACCCAGACCTACGCCAGCCCTGATCGCATCAGCGGCGGCCACACCATGGGCGGTTACTCCAACAGCATCGTGGTCAAGGAGCATTTTGTGCTGCGCATCCCGGCAGCACTCGACCCGGCCAGTGCCGCGCCGATTCTCTGCGCGGGCATCACCACCTACTCGCCGCTCAAGCACTACGGCGTGAAGGCCGGCGACAAGGTCGGCGTGCTCGGCATGGGCGGACTCGGCCACATGGGCATCAAGTTCGCCAAGGCCATGGGTGCAGAAGTGACACTGTTCACCCGCTCGGCCAGCAAGGCCGAAGAAGCCCGTCGCCAGGGCGCCGACCATGTGATCGTGTCCACTGACGCCGAGCAGATGGCCGCCGCGGCCGGACGCTTCCACTTCCTGCTGGACACCATTCCGGTGCAGCACGACCTGAACCCCTACCTCAGTACCCTGCGGTTCGACGGTGTACACATCCTGGTGGGCCTGGTCGAGCCGATCGATCCACCAGTCCATGCGGCCAACTTGATCATGGGTCGTCGCGTCCTGGCCGGCTCGTTGATCGGCGGTATCGCCGAAACCCAGGAAGTGCTGGACTTCTGCGCTGAACACAACATCAGCTGCGACATTGAAATGCTCGACATCCGCCAGATCAACGAGGCCTACAGCCGCATGATCGCCGGGGACGTGAAGTACCGCTTCGTCATCGACATGGCGACGCTCAAGGCCTGACGTTCGTCAGACCTTGGCGCCCAGTTCCGCCGACAGCCGGGCTGTGACCCCTTTGACCAGGGGAATCAGCTCGGCCATCTTTTCCAGCGGCATGTACGGCACAGTGCTGGCGATGCTGATACCGGCGACGATGCGCTTGCCGGCATCACGGATCGGCGCCGCCACACAGCGAATCGACGGTTCGTTGTCTTCCAGGTCGAAGGCATAGCCCCCGCCACGTACTCCAGCATCCGTTGCTGGAACTGTTCCCAGGATTGCTCCTGATGCTGGGGCCAGAACTGATGCTTCCCACCCGCCGGCAGGCTGATTTCATACAGCCGCTGCCATTGTTCCTGAGTGTCATCGAGCATCAGCGCCTTGCCGATCCCGGTGCGTGCCAACGGCATGCGATGGCCCACGCGCGAGCGCATTTCCGGGCCGTTACGCCCCGGATTCTTCAGCAGGTACAAGACTTCGTCGCCCTCGCGAATCGCCAGGTGAACGGTGTCCCCGGTCAACGCCGACAGCTCGTCCAGGTACGGCCCCGCCAGGCTCACCAGTGGCAGTTCTTCCCGGGCCTGGAAGCCCAACTCGATCAACTTCGGCCCCAGCAGGTAACCCACTTGCGGCACCACGCGCAGGTAACGTTCGTCCACCAGGCAACTGGCCAGGCGATGGGTGGTGCTGCGGGTGGTGCCGATCAGCCGGGCGATTTCCTTCAAGTCACGGGCACCGCTGGCGACCGCCTGGACTACGCCCAGACCACGCAGCAATGTCTGCGTGCCTGTTGGTGCGGCGTCCTTGGTGATTTTTGGATCGTCTTGCTGCATAGCCGGCCTTCAACAGTGAGCGGGGAACGGGCGGCATTATGGTCGCCCGCCCCGTCGGACTACAACTCGATGCGCTCGACCTTCCCGACCAGCAGGATGTAGGACAGCGCGCCAGCCAATGCCAGGACCGAGATATAGGTAATGGCCGGGGCGAACGAATCGCCGCTGGCGAGGAAGCCAATCACGATCGGCGTGGCGATGGCCGCCAGGTTACCGATGAAGTTGAACACCCCACCGGTCAACCCGAGCAGTCGTGCCGGCGCCAGGGTCGACACCAGCGACCAGGTGATCGACGCCAGGCCATTGCCGAAGAACGCCAGGGCCAGGAAAGCGATCACCAGTGGCGTCGACTCGACAAAGTTGGCGCCGATGATCGAGGTCGAGATCAGCAACCCGCCAATGATCGGCAGCTTGCGCGCGAACCCCACGGTGGCGCCGCGACGAATCAACCAGTCGGAGAAGAACCCGGAGCACAGCACGCCGACAAACGCCGCGAGGAACGGCAACGACGCCAGCAAGCCGGACTTGATGAAGTCCATGCCGCGATACTTCACCAGGTAGGTGGGGAACCACGTCAGGAAAAACCACAGCGTGGAGTTGAGGCAGAACTGCCCCAGGTAAATGCCCCACAACTTGCGTTGCGTCAGGACGATGCCCAGGTCGGACCAACTGAATTTCGCCTTGACCTTGGCGGTATCGGCCTGGATATCCACCAGCCCGCCGCCTTCGCGGATCAGCTCGATTTCAGCGGCATTGGCGCCTTTGAAATCCCGGGGCTCGCGATACACCGCGTACCAGATCACCGCCCAGAGAATGCCCACCGCGCCCGTGGCGACAAACACCATGTGCCAGCCGAAGGCGTGTTGCAGCCAGGCCAATACCGGCGTCAGGAAGGCCAGTCCGACAAATTGTCCGGAGGTGTAGAAACCGATGGCCGTGGCCCGCTCGCGCTCGGGAAACCAGGTGGTCACCACACGGCTGTTGATCGGATAAGCCGGTGCTTCCAGGGCTCCGACCGCCATGCGCAGCACGAACAACGCGATGAAGCTGGCGGCGAACCCCAGCATCACCGTGGCCACCGACCACAACAGCAATGCCACGCTATAGAGAATGCGCGGCGGCACCCGGTCCACCAGCCAGCCACCGGGAATCTGCATGGCGGCGTAGGTCCAGCCGAACGCCGAGAAAATCAGCCCGACATGGATTGGATCGATACCCAGGTCGCTGGTCAGCGCGGGAGCGGCAATCGAGAGGTTGCTGCGGTCCAGGTAATTGATCACCACGGTGATGAACAGCAGGACCATGATGAAAAAACGCTTGCGGCTGGGCGTCACCAACGACGCCTGCGCGCTCAGGGTGTGCGCTTGCATGTGAGGTGCCTCTTTTTATATTTGTCGAATATGGCAAAGGTGGAGCAAGCCCCTGTGGGAGCAAGGCTTGCCCGCGATACAGGCGATGGGTTTTCCAGTCGGACCGCGTCATCGTTCATCGCGGGCAAGCCTTGCTCCCACAGGATTCCATGGCTTGCACAGGGTGATCAGGCGTGACTCACCACTCGGCAAAACTGCCATCGGCATGGCGCCAGATCGGGTTGCGCCAGCGGTGGCCGATGGCCGCGCGTTCGATGACGTATTCCTCGTTGATCTCGATGCCCAGGCCCGGGCCATTGGGGATCTTCACGAAGCCCTTGTCGTAGTCGAACACCTGCGGATCCTTGATGTAGTCCAGCAGGTCGTTGCTCTCGTTGTAGTGGATGCCCAGGCTTTGCTCCTGGATGAACGCGTTGTAGCAGACCGCATCCAGTTGCAGGCACGCCGCCAGGGCGATGGGGCCCAGCGGGCAGTGCAGCGCCAGCGCCACGTCGTAGGCCTCGGCCATGTTGGCGATCTTGCGGGTTTCGGTGATGCCACCGGCGTGGGATGCGTCCGGCTGGATGATGTCCACGTAGCCCTCGCTGAGCACGCGCTTGAAATCCCAGCGGGAAAACAACCGCTCGCCCAGGGCAATCGGCGTGCTGGTCAGCGGCGCCAGTTCCTTGAGGGCTTCGTAGTTTTCGCTGAGCACCGGCTCTTCGATAAACATCAGTTTGTAGGGGTCGAGCTCCTTCATCAGCACCTTGGCCATCGGCTTGTGCACGCGGCCGTGGAAGTCCACGCCAATGCCGACGTTCGGCCCGACCGCATCGCGCACCGCCGCCACGTTGGCCAGGGCCAGGTCGACTTTCTCGAAGGTGTCGAGGAACTGCAGCTCTTCGGTGCCGTTCATCTTCACTGCGGTGAAGCCCCGCGCCACCGCCTCTTTCGCCGCGCGAGCGGTGTCCGCCGGCCGGTCGCCGCCGATCCACGAATACACACGGATCTTGTCCCGCACCTGGCCGCCCAGCAGGTCGCTGACCGACACGCCCAGGGCCTTGCCCTTGATGTCCCACAACGCCTGGTCGATGCCCGCCAGGGCGCTCATGTGAATGGCCCCGCCGCGGTAGAAGCCGCCGCGATAGAGCACGGTCCAGATGTCTTCGATGTTGCGGGGGTCTTTGCCGATCAGGTAGTCGGACAACTCCTCGACGGCAGCCGCCACCGTGTGGGCACGGCCTTCGACCACAGGCTCGCCCCAACCGGTCACGCCCTCGTCGGTCTCGACCTTGAGGAAGCACCAGCGCGGCGGAACGATAAACGTGGTCAGCTTGGTGATTTTCATCTTGTTGTCTCTCTTGTCAGATGCAGCGCACGGGGCGCTGGAAAAGTCTTCAGTTCAAGGCATTCCATGCGGCCACATAGGCCTTGGCGCGCACCGCCACTTCATCCGCTGTCAGGCCCGGCTTGAACAATCCGGAACCGAGGCCGAAACCCTTGACGCCGGCTTCGACGAACACCGCCATGTTGTCCGGCGTAATCCCACCCACCGGCACCAGCACGGTCCCGGCCGGCAGCACCGCGAGCCAGGCCTTGACCACCGCCGGGCCCATTTGCTCGGCGGGAAACATCTTCAGCACATGGGCGCCCTCGGCCAGTGCGGCAAAGGCTTCGGTGGGCGTGGCGACGCCTGGCGACAAATACAAGCCCGCCGCTTTCGCCGCACGCAGCACCTTCGGATCGCTGTGGGGCATGACGATCACTTGGCCACCGGCGGCTTTCACCTGTTCCACCTGTTCCGGCGTCAGCACGGTGCCGGCACCGATCAGGCAATCGGCGGGCAAGGTACTGCGCAGGATGCGAATACTTTCGTACGGTTCGGGGGAATTGAGCGGTACTTCGATGACGCGAAATCCGGCGCTGTACAGGACTTCGCCGATGGCCGCCGCCTCTTCGGGACGCAGGCCACGCAGGATCGCGATCAACCCGTTGTGCGCCAGTGCTTGTGTGAGCATGTCAGACCTCCAGTCAGGTTCAGGGGGCGGTGGAATCGAGCAACCCGGCCGCCACGGCCAGTTGCCACAAACCGCGTTCGGTGGCCTGTTCGGCCAGGACCACCTGGGCGAAGCCGCAGGCGTCGAGGGCCCGTTGATAACGGACACAGAGTTGGGAGTTGCCGATCAGCACCACCGTCGGCAGGTGCAGGCTGTCGCGGCGTCGGCGTTGTACCTGGGCCAGCGCTGTCAGCTCATGGCCGATCAACAGGCCCGAGAGGTAGTCCGCTTGGGCGCTGGCGCCCAACTCGCCGGTCAAGCCCAGGCTGCGGGCGCTGAACACGGTGGACAACGGGCCGATTTGGCCGTCCACCGACAACGCCACTTGCACGCCGCGATCAAAGGCCACGCCATCGAAGGTCGCACTCCGTTGCTGGGTGCGGCCGAGAATGCTGTGGTCACTGAGCACGGCGAAGATCTCGCCGGTCATGAAGGTATCGAAATGCACGATGCGACCATCGGCCACTTCCACCCATTTCGAATGGCTGCCGGGCAGGCCGATCAGCACCGCTTCGTCCGGCAGGCTGTGCAAGGCACCGAGCACTTGGGTTTCTTCGCCGCGCATGACATTGGGCAAGCGCGAACGCTGAATCACGCCTGGCACGATGTGCACATCGACACCGCGAAGGCTGCGAACGGTTTGTAGGGAATGTCCGAGATTGGCGACGTTGGCGGGTGTGTCGCAGTACGGCGCTTCACGCCAGCCCTGAGCACTGCCGACCATGCCACAGGCAATGACAGGCAAGCCTGGCTGGGCATCGAGCCAGTCGCCGCAGGCCTCGTCAAAGGCCAACTCGAAACCGTCGATGCACACCTGGCCGGCCACGTTTCGCGGCCCGGACGGCAACTGCATGATCCCCGACGACAGCGAACGCTGCTCGAGCACCTCGCCACCGGCAGCGAGTTTGTAAGCCCGTAATGAGGTGGTCCCCCAATCGAGCGCGATCAATTGCGCCTGCATCCGCTTCACCTGTTTTGTTTTTTGGCAGTGAGTGAGACGGACTATAAACCTGGGATCAACTAAATCTCAATATATAAATATCACTCCCATATATTGGGACGGAAATACATCACCTACAAAGCCAATCGCCATCCGTCCAAGACCCTGCTACGTTTTCTGACCGGACGCCAAACAACTAGGGAAAAAGTGATGGGACAACTGCTGAAAATCCTCGGCCGCACGTCTTCGATCAACGTCAGAAAAGTACTGTGGACCTGCCAAGAACTGGACATCGCCTACGAGCGCGAAGATTGGGGCATCGGCTTCGCCTCGACCCAGGACCCGGCGTTCCTGGCCTTGAATCCCAATGCCCAGGTGCCGGTGATCATTGATGAGAACGGCGTGTTCTGGGAATCCAATACCATATGCCGCTACCTGGTGGGCAAGCATGGGCCCAGCGATCTGCTACCTGTCGAGCCTGCCGCCCGGGCGCGAATCGAACAGTGGATGGATTGGCAAGCCACGGAGCTCAACCCGTCCTGGGGCTACGCCTTCCACGCCCTGGTGCGCAAGAATCCGGACTTCCAGGACCCACAGCGCATCGCCGCCGGCATCAAGGGCTGGAACGAGAAGATGGGGTTGCTGGAGCAGCAGTTGAGCCGCACCGGCGCCTACGTGGCCGGTACGGCGTTTTCCCTCGCGGACGTGCTCATCGGCCTGTCCGTACACCGGTGGCGCCAGGCGCCCATGGAGCGTCCCGACTATCCAGCCGTGGCGGCCTACTGCAAACGCCTCGAGCAACGACCGGGGTTTGCCGAGTACGCGTCTGCCGCACACTCATGAAGTGCTCAGTGGCCGTTAGCGAAATCCCTTAGCACCTTGCCGTCCATTCGGTAGCGCACCCACTCTTCCTGGGGTTGCGCGCCGAGGGATTTGTAGAACTCGATGGCCGGCGTGTTCCAGTCCAGCACGCTCCATTCGAAGCGACCGCAATCGTTGTCGCAGGCGATCTTCGCCAGGTGGCGCAACAGCGTCTTGCCCGCCCCGCCACCGCGCTGCTCAGGCGTGATGTACAGGTCTTCGAGGTACAAGCAGTTACTGCCCAGCCAAGTGGAATAACTGAAGAAAAACACCGCGAAACCAATCGGCACGCCATCACGCAGGCAGATCAGCCCGTGGGCGGTCGCGCCTTCGCTGAACAGGCTGCGCTCGATGTCGGCCACACTGGCGATGACTTCGTGGCGGGCTTTTTCGTAATCGGCCAACTCGGTGATGAAGGCAAGGATTTGAGGCGCATCGCTGGGTTGCGCAGGACGGATCTCGATCGACATGAACAGGCCTTGTAGCCAATTGAAAGCGCCATACTAAGCCGCTGCGCGGCGCTCGTCACATACCGATCCAACTATTTGATCGTCGACGCGAGCTTCTTTCACAAGTGCCGTTCGTCGCGCCCGAGGCACCAACTCAAAACCACCACGGCCCAAGATCGGGTAAGCATTCTGAAAAATGGAGGCGACACCATGATCACTTCAAGGCTGACTGCATTCACACTCGCCACGCTGTTGTCTTCGGTGGCTTTCGCGGCGTCCACTTCCGGCACCGGCCCCACCGACCCGGTACAGGCGCCCAATTCTCCAGCCACGCAAGGCCTGCCCAAGCTGAATACCGACGGCACCGGCGGCGGCCTGAACAATGGCCAGCCACCTGCCACCGGCACCGATCCGCGTGTGCAGGGCAATGACATGGGACGCCAGGGCGGCATGAATACGCCTGACTCCACCGCCCCTGACAACGCCGAGACCGGCGTGGGTTCGAAAACCACGACCGGCGGTTCGGGCTCCGAAGGTGGCGCTGCCAGCCAGTAAGCAGCTTCTGCCCGGACACTTGAGGAGGAAAATCCCATGCCTCGTGGAAGCAAAGACAAATACACCAGCGAGCAAAAGCGCAAAGCCGCGCACATCGAGCAAAGCTACGAGAAAAAAGGTGTATCGGAGAACGAAGCCGAGGCACGGGCCTGGGCGACGGTAAACAAACAGTCCGGTGGCGGCGAACGCTCTGGTGGCTCGGGAAAGACTAAACCGGCTGAGCAAAAGAAAACCGACCGCAAGGAATCGGCCCGCCGCGCCGCCAAGACCCGCGAAGGTCACCCGCGCAGCAGCAAGGCCTCCCATGGGACCCAGACTGTGGACAGCCTGATGAAGGAGGCCCGGGCGAAAAACATTCCCGGACGATCCAAAATGCGCAAGCAGGAGTTGGTCGAAGCGTTGCGCAAAGCGGGGTGATTTGGCGTCAGGGAGGGTGATATCGCGAGCAAGCTCGCTCCCACAGGTTTTTGTGTCAGGGCTCAGAACCTCGGCACAACGCAGAACCAGTGTGGGAGCGAGCTTGCTCGCGATAGCGGTGGATCAATCGCCAGTGATCTCTGTTTTCAGCGCTGCTTCAACCGGTCAATCACCACCGCCAGCAACAGGATCGAGCCGCGGATGACGTATTGGTAGAAGGTGTCGATGTTCTTCAGGTTCATCGCGTTTTCGATGATCGCCAAAATCAGCACACCCGCAATGACATGGCGAATCATGCCGATGCCACCGCTCAACGACACCCCACCCAGCACGCAGGCCGAGATCACGGTCAATTCGAAGCCCTGGCCGATCATCGGCTGGCCCGAGGTCATGCGCGACGCCAGGATGACCCCGGCCAAGGCGCCGATCAAGCCATGCACGGCGAAGATGATGATCTTGGTGCGATCGACGTTCACCCCTGCCAACAACGCCGCTTCCTGGTTGCCACCGATGGCCATGGTGTTGCGCCCGTAGGTGGTGTAGTTCAGCAGCCAGCCGAAAAACAGGAAGCAGGCGATGGTGATCAGGATCGGCACCGGTACACCGAACAATTGGCCGTTGCCGAACACGAAGAACGATTCCTGCGAGACACCCACCGCCTTGCCGTTGGCAAAGATGTAGGCCAGGCCACGGACGATCTGCATGGTCGCCAGGGTGGTGATCAAGGCGTTGACCCGCAGCTTGGCGATGACGATGCCGTTGATCAGGCCGACGATCAGCCCCATCGCCAGCGCCGCGCTGACGCCGAGGAACACGCTGTTGGTGTCGCGCATCACCACCGCCGCGACCACGCCGGCACAGGCAATCACCGAACCGACCGACAAGTCGAAGTGCCCGGACGCCAGGCAATACAACATGGTGCACGCGGCGATGCCGGTGGTGGAAATCGCCAGGCCCAGGCCGCGCATGTTCAACGGCGACAGGAAGTTGTCGATCATCAACGTGCAGAGCACGAAGATACCGATGGCCGCCAGCAGCATGACCCAGTCATCCAGGAAACGGCGCAGGTCCAGGGGTTTGCGTGCCGTTGGCAGTGCATTGTTTTGAATGGTCATGATTTACCTCTCAGTTCGCCGCGTCGGCAACGCGTTGGCGCGGCAGCGCCAGTTGCAGCAGGTTGGATTCGTTGGCCTGGTCACGCGACAGCTCGCCGCGCATGGCCCCTTCGCAAAGCACCAGGATTCGGTCGGAAATGCCCATCACTTCCATCAGGTCGCTGGACACCACAATCACTGCGATGCCGTCGGCCGCCAGGTTGTGGATAATCTGGTAGATCTCCGCCTTGGCGCCGATATCGATGCCGCGGGTCGGTTCGTCCAGCAGCAGGACTTTCATCGGCATCGACAGCCAGCGACCGAGAATCGCCTTCTGCTGATTGCCGCCGGACAGGTACATGATTTTCTGGCTGGCCGCAGGGGTCTTCACCTTCAGCGACTTGATCTGCTTGTCGGCATTGCCCCGCTCCCAGTCGCCGCGCAGCAGGCAGCCGAGCGCGGAATGGGCCGGACGGGCACTGATGTTGATGTTCTCGCCCACGCTGCCCAGTGGGATGATGCCTTCCTTCTTGCGATCTTCCGGGCACAGCAGCACGCCGGCGGCGATGGCATCCCGTGGCGAACGCAGCTTCAACTCCTTGCCATGCAGCACGAGGCTTCCCTCGCTCTGGCGCTCCAGGCCACTGAGCAAGCGAAACAGCTCGGTACGACCGGCACCGACCAGCCCGAACAGTCCGAGGATTTCACCCTTGTGCACCTGGAAACTCACCGGTTCGCGCAAGCCCGGCCCCAGCAGGCTCTTCACCTGCAGCGCCACATCGCCGCGCTCCCGAGGGCGGTAATCATAGATGTCCTGGATATCGCGACCGACCATGCACGTGACCAACTGATCGTGGGTCAGCTCGCTCATGTTTTCGAAGGTCCGGACATAACGACCGTCCTTGAATACCGTCACCGCGTTACAGATACGAAACACTTCTTCCATGCGGTGGCTGACGTACAGCACCACTTTGCCCTCGTCTCGCAAGCGGGCGATGATCGCCATCAAACGGTCGATTTCCCGGGCCGACAGGCTACTGGTGGGTTCGTCGAAGGCAATGACGTGGGCGCCACGGGACAAGGCCTTGGCGATTTCCACCAATTGGCGCTGGCCAAGGGACAGGCGACCGACTTTTTCCTGCGGGTCGATTTCGTCGGCCAGGCCTTTGAGCAGCGTCAGCGCCTGCTGGCGCAGCACGCCACGGTTGACCAGGCCGAAACGCGCCGGCAAATGGCCGAGAAACAGGTTTTCAGCGACGGTCATTTCCGGCACCAGGTGCAGTTCCTGGTGAATCACCGCCACCCCGCTGGCGATGCTGTCGGCGGTGCCTTTGAAGGCCATCGTCTGTTCGCCGATCTGCAGGTCGCCGCTGCTCGGGATGTAGGCGCCACCGAGGATCTTCAGCAACGTGGACTTGCCCGCGCCGTTCTCGCCCATCAAGGCATGCACCTGTCCCGGATGCGCGACGAAACTGATATTGGCCAGCGCCTGCACGCCGGGAAAGGATTTGCCGATCCCGTTGAACCGCAAGCTGCCGCCGATGTTGTGTTGCCGTGTCGCTGTTTGCGCTTGCATAACCACCTCGAACTTACAGAGATCAAGCGACCCCGCCACTCATGTGGCCAGGGCCGCTTTTGAATCAACCGACCGTCAGTTCCACAGGCCGATCTTTTCCAGCTCCTGCTTGAAGTTCTCCCGAGTGATCAGCGTCACCTCGTCCATGGCGGTGTACTTCGGCGGTTCCTTGCCGGTGGTGATCCACTCGTACATCATTTCGGCGGTCTTGTAGCCTTCGATGTGCGGGCTTGGCAGCATCGAACCAAAGAAGCCGCTGTCAGGTTTCTTCAATTCACCGATGGCGTCGGTGCCGTTGATGCCGATGCCGATTACATTGGCCGCCTTGAACCCGGCCGCTTCGGTGGCGCGCACGCCGCCCAGCACGGTGTTGTCGTTCATGCCGCCGATGATCAGGTTTTTCGCAGCGCTTGGCAGCTTCACCAACGCCGAGTTGGTGGAGTCCATGCTACCGGGTACGTCGAGGGTCTTGAGCGCCGAATAAAGGATGTGGTCTGCCGGCATCCCGGCCTTCTTCAAGGCATCGACCGAACCGTCGGTGCGCTTCTTGCCGGTGTCCAGCTCGTTGAAGGTGTTGATCACCGCGTAGGTATCTTTCCACTCCCAGTTGCGCTTTTTCGCTTCGGCGGCCATGGCGGCGCCCTGCTTCTGACCCACCTCGAACGCGGCCATGCCCAGGTACGGCACGTCCTCCATGAATTTGCCGTTGGCATCGACGAACCGGTCGTCCACGGCAATCACCTTGAGATCGTTGAGCTTGGCCTTGGCCATGATGGCCGGGCCGAGGGACACGTCCGGCGGGCAGATCACAAAGCCCTTGGCACCGTTGGCGGCCAGGCTGTCGATGGCCGAGAGGGTCTTCTCGCCGTCAGGCACGGCGATCTTGATCAACTCGAAGCCTTTGTCCTTGCTCGCCTTCTCGGCGAACGCCCATTCGGTCTGGAACCAAGGCTCCTCGGCCTGCTTGACCAGGAAACCGATTTTTACGGGATCGGCCGCCAGCAAGCTGCTGCTGAGGCTGACCGCGGTGACCGCCAGGGCGGCGCGACACAGGGAACGGATCCCACGACGATGATTCATAGTTGACTCCTTGTTTTTTTTATTGAAAGCCAAACGTCCAGGGTCTGCTCCACCGACGGTGGAAGTGCGCAGGCTGGGCGGTTACATCAAGTTGCTACACAGCATAGGCCTAAATAGTCATATCGTATGATGATTGGATTACAGGCGAAGTTTCCCACTGCAATCCAGGAATATTCAGTCGTGGTACATGACCGAACGTCCTCCATCGATGGTGATGCATGAGGCATTGATAAACGGTGCTTCATCACTGGCCAGGAACACGGCCGTCATTGCCACTTCGATCGGTTGCCCGACGCGCCGTGGCGGGTGCAGATCCAGCGCACGCTGGCGTTCGGCATGGGGATCGGCAAAGCCGTTCCAGTAGTCGACGTTCAGTTGGGTTTCGATGTACCCCGGGGCGATGGCGTTGACGCGTACCCCTTTGGGCGCGTATTCGATGCCCAGGGCGCGGGTCAGGCCCAGCAGGCCGTGCTTGGCCACCGGGTAAGGAAAACAGCCGGGGATGATGTGGGACGAATGGACGGAGGCAATGTTGATGATGCTGCCCACGCCCTGCTCGATCATCTGTGGCAGCACCGCCTTGCAACCGTACCAGGCACCATCCAGGTCGATGGCGAAGCAACGGCGCCAGTCCTCTTCGGTCATTTCCAGCGGGTCACGGAAGACATTGACGCCGGCGCAGTTGACCAACACATCGATGCGGCCGTGCAGCTCGACGGCACGACGGGCCATGGCCTGCAAGTCCTGCTGCTTCGACACATCGGCCTGCAGTGCGTGCACATCGGCGCCGCGTTCACGCCAATGGGCGGCCACCGCCTCGACTTTCTGCGCCTGGATATCACTGATCACCAACCGGGCCTGTTGCGAAGCGAATGCCGCGACGATGGCTTCGCCAATGCCTTGGGCGGCACCGGTCAACAGCACCACCTTGTCCTTCAGGCGTTCGCCCTTGGGTGGCTCCGGCACGGGTGGCAAGACCAAAGGCTCAGCCATGGCTCAAGGCTCCTTTGCGCAGGCACGACAAAACCCGGGCATCCACCGATGACCGGCGCGAAGGCGCTTGAAAGAACAGTGGCCGGCGTACGCCGTCGGGGCGTACGGGGAAAGATCGTTGCATCACTTCACCTGTTTTGTTTTTTTAGTGTGAGTGCGTATTGCCGATGGAGCCGACTATAAACCCGGCTGCCAAATAATCTCAATATATATATTTACATCCCATATTTTGGGATTCAGCCAGCAAACCTTGTACAGGCCACGCCAGGCACGTCGACACGCATCGACAGCACGGCACCGTCCAGCGGATGACCCAATGGGCTCGCCGCGCTGGTGATGTACAACGTCTTGAGGTCTTCACCGCCGAATACACAACTGGTCGGGCGGCTGACGGGCAATTCGATCACCCGATCAACCTGCCCGTCCGGGGTCAGCCGCAACAGGCAACTGCCGTCCCAGCGGGCGTTCCAGATATACCCTCGGGCATCCATCGCCGAGCCATCCGGACCGCCACGGGGGTGCGGACCGAACCAGACCTCGGCAGGCGCCAGGTTGCCTTCCGGGTAAATAAAGTGCCGATACACCGTGCCATCCAGGCTGTCGCCGAAATACACCGTGGTGCCATCGGGGCTCCAGAGCAAGGTGTTCGGGATGCCCAGCCCGCGCAACAAGGGCAGGACCCGGCCATCACTCCCGACGCGAAACAGGCCGCCGGACCGGTGCTCGATCGGCAAGTCCTCACCTTCGGCACCGATGTTGTTTTGCATCGTGCCGAGCCAGAGCTGACCCTGGGGGTCGCAACGGGCCTCGTTGGCGCGATTGCCTGGCTGGGGGTCGGCCATGCACAGCAATGTCAGGCGCGGTTCCAGGCCCGGCGAATCAAGATCGAGGCGGTAGACGCCACTGCTCAGGGTCACCAGCGCGTCGCCACTTTGGGTCGGTATAAAAGCGGAGACATGCTCGGGCATCTGCCAGATCTCCACATTGGCGCCGATCAGCCGCAGGGCCTGCTTGCCGGCGATATCGACCCAATACAACGCTTGGGTCGGCGCGTCCCAGAACGGCCCTTCGCCCAATTTCGCCCGGTGTTCCGTCACAGCCGTCCACTTCATTGAAACCTCCCGTTCCCGACTTGCCCGGCGGCGTCTGTTCGACCCGCCATGACATTGGGGTAAAAGCGTTTGATCGCCAGGTCGGCGTTATCGATCAGCGTCATGCAGGCCCAGACGCCCCGCGCCGCGTCACGGGCGGCGATGGCGTCGGCGATGTCCTTGTGGATGGGCAAGGTACGGCGCAGCTCATCCGGGTCGGCCGCCGACACCTCGAATGACACCGCCAGCAGCGCCCCCAGGGCCGGGACCATTTGTTCGATGAATTGATTATGACTGGCGGCCAGAATGCACTCGTGGAAAAACTGGTCCGCGCGGTTGTAATCGGCGCCGCTGTCCACCGCCCGTTCCAGCGCATGGTAGGCCAGGCGGATCGCCTGCACCTGGTCGGCGGTGGCCCGCTCGCAGGCCCAGCGCACCGCCATCGGCTCGATGGTACGGCGCAGGTCCAGCAAGTCATCGACGAAGTTTTCCGGCAGGCCGCTGCGGGACAGCCAGCCCACCACTTGGGGGTCGAACAGGTTCCAGCGGCGCACCGGCAACACCCGCGTGCCGACTTTCGGCCCGACTTCCAGCATCCCTTTGGCCACCAGGGTCTTGATCGCCTCGCGAATCACCGTGCGACTGACGCCCAGTTGCTCGCCCAGGTCCGCTTCGACCTTGATGGTTTGCCCAGGCTTGACCTGGCCGGCGGCTATCCAGCCCCCCAGCCAATCGACGGTCGATGCATGAAAACTGCTGGACATGAAAACCCCGCGGGCCACTCTTATTGGAGGCCCACGCTAATCATCATATGATTGGGTGTCAATTTGAATTTCACTTGGCCACTGTAGGAGCGGGCTGGCTCGCGATAGCGGTGGGTCAGTCAAGAAGATGCTGGATGTGCCGACGCCTTCGCGAGCAAGCTCGCTCCCACAGGGTCTGGTGGCGTACACAAATATTGCAGGCACCCCAAATTCACTGTGGGAGCGAGCTTGCTCGCGATAGCGGACATCCAGCTAACACAGATGTTGGATCAACCATCGCTCCCACAAGGGCTCAGGGTTCCAGGCCTATCGGGAAGAACACGCCGCCGCTCCACACGCCCAACCAGCGCTGCCCGTCGATCTCGCGACTGACCGCCAGCTCCACCAGTTGGTAGAACACATTGCGATGGACCAGCGCTTCGAGATTGCTGCGCACATGCACATAGGGCGCCGGTTCCTGGGTCTGGGGATCGATCACCACCCGCAACGGATGCTCGGCGCCAGCCTCAGTGGTTTCCTCGACATTGGTGGTGAAGCGCAACAACTGCCCTTCCCCCTGCCCTTCAACTTCGAGGGTCACGGCCACGAACGGCGCGTCATCGACCTTGATGCCGACTTTTTCCACAGGGGTAATCAGGAAGTAATCATCGCCGTCGCGGCGGATGATGGTGGAGAACAGTTTGACCATCGGTTTTCGCCCGATGGGTGTACCCAGGTAGTACCAGGTACCGTCCCGGGCAATGCGCATGTCGATGTCGCCGCAGAAATCCGGGTTCCACAAGTGGACCGGCGGCAGGCCTTTGGTCTTGGGGATCTGCCCCAGCAAGTCATTGGCTTTTTGCGGTCCGCTCATGGTGACTCCTTGTGATTACTCGTCGCTCATCCCCAGCAGGCTGCGGGCATACTCACGCAACGGCGTGGCGATGAGGTCCTGGGGCTGTTTGTCGTGCAACGTCAGTAAACCGCCACGACTCTTGATCCGTGCAGTATCAATCAAATACTGGGTACTGGTCTCGATCAACATGATTTGAATCACGCTGGTATCGACACCGAGGCGATCCACGGCCTCTTCATCCTGCCATTCGTCGGTGTTGCCGATGCGGTTATCGGCCTTGGCGAAGCGGGTGTACAACAGGTAATGGGCACCGGCGGAACGGGCTTCGCCCATGGCCTGGTCGAGGCCTTCGGGAACACGGGCGCGACGGACCATGGGGAAATATTCGATGAAGCCATTGAAGGCTTCTTCGGCCACCACGTTGGGACGCGGATAGGCACTGCCCGGCGGAGCGAAGGCGCCCTGGGCGATGTAGATGAACGAGTCAGGCTGAATACGCAGGTTGTTCACACGACGGCTGTCGCTATGGTCCAGCAGGCCGGCGTCGCTCATGTGATAACGAACGCCCTCTCCCATGTCGCTGACATTCATGCAACCGCCAAGCACCAAAACGGCCAGCAGCAAAACCAGGCTACGCATCCTACCCTCCAGAAACCGGTGTCGGAAAACCGGCGAATGGTCGTGGGATGCAGCTTTTGCGCCAGCTCATCGAGATGGGGTCAGATGTGCCCAGGGGAATGGGAAATTGCCATCGCGGGCAAGCCTTGCTCCCACATGGTAAGCATCGTACTTGTGGGAGCAAGGCTTGCCCGCGATAGCAATAGATCAGCCGCCGATGATCTTCATGATGGTCGCACCACCAGAGAACGCCACTTCCTGCTTATCTCCCAAGGCCTTGACCAGCAATCGCTGAAGAGCGGGCAACGCCTGGTGACGCGGCTTGTCCAGAAGATCGCCGACAAAGTGACGGTTACTGGAGGACAGGCAGCCATGCAACCACCCCGTAGAGGACAACCGCAGGCGCGAGCAGGTCCGGCAGAAAGGCACGCTTTCATTGGCGATCACGCCGAAATGCCCCAACCCCGGGATTTCATAGCGCACCGCCGTGGCATCCACCGGCGCGTCGGCTTGCAGGTATTCGTACTGATCGCCAATCAGGCTGAGCAGTTGCTGGAGACTGACGAACTGCTGCAGGAAGGCGTTGGAGTCGCTGGCCAGGTGGCCCATGCGCATCAACTCGATGAAACGCAACTCATAACCACGTTCCAGGCAGTATTCGAGCAACGGCATCACTTGGTCCAGGTTCTGTCCGCGCAACGGCACCATGTTGACCTTGATCTTCAACCCGGCGGCCCGAGCCTGTTCCATGCCGTCGAGCACGGTCGCCAGGTCGCCGCCACGGGCGATGCTGCGAAACGCAACGGGGTCCAGGGTGTCGAGGGAAACGTTGATGCGACGAATACCGGCGTCCACCAGCAAGGGCAGTTTTTTCGCCAGCAACTGGCCATTGGTGGTCAGGCTGATGTCTTCCAGGCCCATCTGCCCTACAGCCGTCATGAAACGCTCGAGCTTGGGGCTGACCAGCGGCTCGCCCCCGTGATGCGCAGCCGTTCGATACCGGCGGCCTCGATCAAATAGGCCACACCACGTGCCATGGCATCGGCCGACAATTCATCCTGCGCAGCCACCAACCGCTTGCCATCAGGCACGCAATAGGTACAGGCGTAATTGCAGGCTGAGGTCAGGCTGATCCGCAAATTACGGAAACGCCTGCCTTGACGGTCAACGATCATGGATCACTCCGGCACAAGAAAAATCGGACTCGCGATAATTGACCTAGAAATCAAGATTTCGCAAGACCCAAGCCTGAGTATATTACTGGGGCACTGCGCCATGTAAGCGGACATGGCGCAATAAGGCAGCTGAATGTCTTGTTGCCTTGCGGCCAGTCAGTTGCTCGGGACGTCGGTGTCGCGCTTGCGCTTGTTGCCCATGCGCACGCCGATGTCCATCAGGAACTGGAAGAAACCTTCCTGGTCTTCCAGCACGTTGCTCCAGAACGGCGAGTGATACAGCGCCACCGCGCCATGCACCAACGCCCAGGCAGCGCAATAGTGGAAATAAGGCGGCACGTCCTCAAGCTTGCCCTCGCTGATCCGGCCCTTGATCAGCAGGGTCAGGCGTTCGAAGTTCGAGGCGCGGATCTTGTGCAGTTCCTCGACCATCTCCGGCACCTGGTTGCCCTTGACCACCTTCTCTTCCAGACGGTCGAACAAGCGGTAGCGCTGCGGGTCGCGCATGCGGAACTCGAAGTAGGCCCGGGACAGGGCCTCCTTGTCCTTGTCCACATCGGCCGAATGCAACAGCTCGTTCAAATCGCGCTCGTAGTCGAGCATCAGGCGCAGGTAGATCTCCGCCTTGGATTTGAAATGTTTATAAATCGTGCCTTTGCCGATACCCACGGCATCCGCAATCATCTCGACGGTGACACTGTCTTCACCCTGGTCGAGGAACAACTTGAGCGCGGTGTCGAGAATTTCCTGCTCGCGGCGGCGAAACTCACGGACCTTACGGGGTTCTTTGTGCATAAGAAAAAGGTCTGAAGGGTCAAAATTCGAAGCCGGGTATTATGCCTAACTTACGCAAAAATGCACGGATCATCCGTTCTCGGCCACTGTTCTTCACAAAACCGTACACACCCGGCTCGCCGTTTCCCGCGCCAATGCGCCGCACTGGCGAGCTTTGCCGACAGTGAGAACTTATCCGAAGCGAGCGTATTCCAAATTTGTTTAAAAACCGCCCCGGCCCGACTGGACGCGTTGGCATACTGATCAATACTTGAACTGTCGGCGCGACATCTCCCCCAAGTGACGCGCTGATAAAGGTACCAACGGACCGCGTGCCTTTGTTTTACTCCTAATGGTCTTAACCCGGATTCACCCCCCAGAACCCGGGTTTTTTTTGCATGAAATTCAAGCATCCACCGAACGCACGTGAGCCAGCGGAAACAATTGCTTAAAGTTTTCCGTCGTCTGCTCGGCAAACCGTTCGTAGGACTCACCGCGCAACATCGCCAGAAATTCCGCCACTTCCCGTACGTATTGCGGAAGGTTCGGCTTGCCGCGATACGGAATCGGCGCCAGGTAAGGCGAGTCGGTTTCCACCAACAGCCGATCAGCCGGCACTTTGCTCGCAACGTCGCGCAAGGCATCGGCATTGCGGAACGTGACAATCCCGGACAAGGAAATGTAATAGCCCATGTCCAGGGCCGCCTTGGCCATGTCCCAGTCTTCGGTGAAGCAATGCAGCACACCGGCCTGAGGCAGCGCGGCGTCACGCAGCAGGGCCAGGGTGTCGGCCCGGGCGCCACGGGTGTGGATGATCACCGGCTTGCCGGTCTGCCGGGCGGCCTCCAGGTGCAGCCGGAACGAGGCTTGCTGCATGTCGGCGGCTTCTGGCTCGTAGTGATAGTCCAGGCCGGTTTCGCCAATGGCGACCACCCGCGGATGATCGAGCTCACGCAACAGCCAATCGAGCGCCGGCGCGGCGTCGGGCTGGACATCCAGTGGATGGATACCGACCGAACAGTCGACATCGGCATACCGCTCGGCCAAGGCCTTGACGTCGGCGGCGTTGTCGGCGCTGACACCGATGCACAGGAAGTGCCCCACACCCCGTTCACGGGCCGCGTCCAGCGCAGCATCCAGGGAACCGCCATGGGCAGCGAGGTCGAGACGGTCAAGGTGACAATGGGAGTCTACAAGCATAAAAGGCCAGGCTACATCGTATGGGTGGGACGGTCGGACTTCAGGGAGCCGGCCAAGTGGGTTTCGATCTGATTGCGGGCCGAATTGTCGCCGTCGTTGAACTGCACGCCTACGCCGGCGGCCCGATTGCCCTGGGCGCCCTTGGGGGTCAGCCAGATCACCTTGCCGGCGACCGGAATTTTCTCCGCCTCATCCATCAGGCTCAAGA
Organism: Pseudomonas sp. Van50; assembly: GCF_055390755.1. Lineage (NCBI taxonomy): Bacteria > Pseudomonadati > Pseudomonadota > Gammaproteobacteria > Pseudomonadales > Pseudomonadaceae > Pseudomonas > Pseudomonas sp. Van50. The sequence continues at coordinate 5,160,461 of NZ_AP024343.1, forward strand.
GCATGAACACTTCATCGCCCAAGCGATAATGCTTGTTGGTCGGAATGAACAGGCCGCCGTTCTTGATGAAGGGCATGTAGGCGGCGTAAAGCACCGACTTGTCCTTGATGGTCAGGGACAGGATGCCGTTGCGTGGGCCGGGACTGACAGGTTCGTTCATGCTGATCTCCGCTGCGGTTGAGCTGAGTTTAGTAGCTGGGCCGTGTCTGTCAGTTTCGACCAGGCAAACTCGCCCACTGCACCAGCAGCGCCTCGAGCAACAGCACCCGATTGAGGTTCGCCTTGCTCAGCACCTTCTGCCGTTGGGCAAGAATCCAGTCCTGGATGTTCAAGATTCTATCCTGGCTGCTTTTTTGCGCCAGGTACTGGATCACCTTGCGCATGTCCGCCAGCCCCAGGCCCGCCTCGTCTTCGGTCAACTGGTAACGCAGGATCAGGCTCGACCAGTCGCAGAACCAGTCAAACAGCAGGAGTAGCGGGATGGCGTTCCAACCCTCGGCCAATTGCGTGGGGGATTGCTGCTGCTTGAGCAGTTTCTTCACCCCATCCACCACCAGGGCCCGCTGCTCACGCACGCCTTGGGTCTGAAGGCTGACAGCCGCCAGGGGCGAACCGGCCGCGAGGGTCAGCAGTTCGATACGTTCTTCATCGGTGTTCTCAGGCAAGGCCTTGGCCAGCCATTGCAAGCTCATCGCTTCGCTCGGCAACGGACAGGCCTGTTGCACGCAGCGACTCTTGATGGTCGGCAACAAGCGACTCGGCTGGTGGCTGACCAGCAGCAGCACGGTATCGCCGGAGGGTTCTTCGAGGCTCTTGAGCAAGGCGTTGGCAGCGTTGATGTTCATCGACTCGACCGGCTCGATCAGCACCACTTTGCGCCCGCCCATCTGCGAGGTCTGAACCACGAAGCTGACCAGGTCCCGGACCTGGTCGACCTTGATCGCCTTGTCCGCCTCTTCCGGTTCCAGCACGTAATTGTCAGGATGGCTGCCGGCCTTGAGCAGCAGGCAGGACTTGCATTCACCACAGGCGTTCGAAGCACCCGGACGCAGGCACAGCAGGCTGGCCATCAGGCGTTCGGCCAGTGCCCGCTTGCCGATGCCGACCGGGCCGTGCAGCAGATAGGCGTGGGCATGCTGGGCACGACCGGCCAGTTGCTGCCAGAGACCGTCTTGCCAGGGATAGGCTTCAGCCACGGACACGCTCCAGCAAACGTGGCAACAAGCCGTCCAGGGATTGCTGGACCTGGGTCAGCGGCTGCGCGGCATCGATCAGCAGGTAACGCGCCGGATCGGCCTTGGCGCGCCCCAGGAAGGCGTTGCGCACGGCATTGAAGAAATCCTGGCCCTCGAGCTCGAAACGATCCAGCCGGCCACGGGCGCTGGCGCGGGCCAGGCCAATTTCCACTGGCAAGTCGAACACCAGGGTAAGGTCCGGTCGCAGGTCACCCTGGACGAAGGTTTCCAGCGCGGCGATGCGCTCCACGGACAAGCCCCGGCCGCCGCCCTGGTAGGCGTAGGTCGAATCGGTAAAACGATCGCAGAGCACCACGGCGCCACGGGCCAGCGCCGGGCGAATCACCTCGGCCAGATGCTGCGCCCGGGCAGCGAACACCAGCAGCAGCTCAGTGTCGGGGTTCATGACCTCTTCAAGGGGGCCAGCAGTACCTCGCGAATGCGCTCGGCCAGCGGCGTGCCGCCCGGCTCACGGGTCAATACCACCTCGATGCCGGCGGCCCGCAGGCGTTCGGCCAGGTATTCGCGGTTGGTGCTCTTGCCGGCGCCTTCCGGGCCTTCCAGCGTTATAAACAAGCCAGTCACGGGGCGATCCTTAATCAAAGTCATTGCGGGCTCGGTGGCTCGCTGGCGTCCGGTTCGGGGGCCGGCACCTGGGGTACCGCTTCGGGTGCCGTGTCGGGGGATGCCGCCGGAATCGGCGCCTGCTCGCCCGGCGTTGCCGGGGCCGGGCTGGAGCGGTAGTCGGCACGGCGCTTGAGCTGGAACTCGCGCACGGCGTTGTTGTGCGACTCCAGGTCATCGGAAAACACGTGGCTGCCATCGCCCCGTGCGACAAAGTAAAGGCTGTTGCCCGGCGCCGGGTTCAACGCGGCATGAATCGCTTCGCGTCCCACCATCGCGATCGGCGTCGGCGGCAAGCCCGGGATCAGGTAGGTGTTATAAGGGTTTTCTTCTTTCAAATGGGCGCGGGTGAGTTTGCCGGTGTAACGCTCGCCCAGGCCGTAGATCACCGTGGGATCGGTCTGCAGCAGCATGCCCAGGCGCATGCGCCGTACGAAGACGCCGGCAATCTGCCCGCGCTCCTGGGGCACGCCGGTTTCCTTCTCCACCAGGGACGCCATGATCAGCGCCTGGTACGGCAAGGTGTAAGGCACATCGGCGGAACGCTGTGCCCACTCTTTGGCGAGCACGTCTTCCAAGCGGTCGTAGGCTTTCTTCAGCAGGTCGACATCCGAGGTACCGCGCACGAAGCGATAGGTGTCCGGGAAGAACCGCCCCTCGGGAAATACGCCCGAATGACCGAGACGGTCCATGACCTGGCTGTCGCTCAGGTCGGTGAGGGTCTGCTGGAGCTTTTCATCCTTGGCCAGCGCGGCGCGCACCTGGCGGAAATTCCAGCCTTCCACCAGCGTCACGCTGTATTGCACCACTTCGCCGCGCTTCCAGACGGCGATCAGGCCTTCCATGGTCATGCCTGGCACCATACGGTACTCGCCGGAGTGCAACGGCTGGTCGGCAAGATTGAAGCGCCAATAGATCCGCAGCCAGAAAGCGTCCCTGATCAAGCCATCGGCTTCGAGGCGTTTGAGGGTTCCGGTCGGGGTGGTCCCGTTGGGCACGTCCAGCAATTCTTCCTGGGTGATGTTCAGCGGCTGTTGCAGCGCCGAATGAATCTTCCAGGCCGAAGCACCCAACAACAGCCCTGCCAGGACCAGTCCGGTCTCCAGCAGCAGCAAGAATTTACGTCTCACGAATCAAACATCCAATAGCGCACGGGCAAGGGTCTGCAGTTTACGGGTGAGCGGGCCAACCGACCAGCGCGCCGAACCGCATCCGCGCACTGGCCACACGCCATAAACGCTATTACAGACGAAGACTTCATCGGCCTGGTGCAGTTGTTCGAGGCTGATGTCGCTGATTTGCGTGACGATGCCTTGGGACTTGGCTTGAAACAATAATTCGGCGCGCATCACGCCAGCCACACCGCAACGACTCAGGTCCGCCGTGAACAAGACGCCATCGCGCACCAGGAACAGGTTGCTGAACACACCTTCGATCACCCGTCCGGACGCGTCCAGCATCAAGCCTTCAGCGTACTGGGCATCGCGCCATTCGGCACGGGCCAGCACTTGTTCCAGGCGGTTGAGGTGCTTGAGCCCGGCGAGCAAGGGCTGCTCGGACAAACGCACGGTGCAGGGAAACAGAAGAATGCCTTGGTCGCCATGGACGGCGGGATAGGCGGCCGGCGGACTGCCTTGCAGGATGCGCCTGGCCGGCGTCGAGGGATCGGCGGCATAACCGCGCAGGCTGTCGCCACGGGTCACGATCAACTTCAGCACGCCGTCGCCCAGGCCGCGGGCGTAGGCGTCCAGCTCTGCGCTCAACGCGCTCATGTCGACGTTGAGCGCCAACCGCTGGCAACCTGCTTCCAGGCGCTGCAGATGACGCTCCAGCAACAGCAGGTTGCCACTGCGCACGGCGATGGTCTCGAACAACCCATCCCCGTAAGCCAGGCCGCGATCTTTCAGCGACAGGACGTCGGCTGGCTGACCGTCGACCCAGCTTTCCATCAACCGGCGAACCGGCGGAACACCAGCGAACCGTTGGTCCCGCCAAAGCCGAAGGAGTTGGACAGCACCACATCGATGTCCATGCTGCGGGCAGTGTGCGGCACGAAGTCCAGGTCGCAGCCGTCGTCCGGCTCATCGAGGTTGATGGTCGGCGGCGCCGTCTGGCTGTTGATCGCCAGTACGCTGAAGATCGCCTCTACCGCTCCAGCCGCACCCAGCAGGTGACCGGTCATGGACTTGGTCGAACTGACCGCCAGCTTGTAGGCGTGCTCGCCGAACACGGTCTTGATCGCCTGGGCTTCGGCCAGGTCGCCGGCCGGTGTGGAAGTACCGTGGGCGTTGATGTATTGCACCTGCTCGCCGTTGATTTTCGCGTCACGCAAGGCATTGGCGATGCAACGGGCCGCACCGGCGCCATCGGCCGGTGGCGAGGTCATGTGGTACGCGTCGCCACTGGTGCCGAAGCCGATCAGTTCGGCGTAGATGGTCGCGCCGCGCGCCTTGGCGTGTTCCAGCTCCTCGAGCACCAGCGCACCGGCACCGTCGGACAGTACGAAGCCATCGCGGCCCTTGTCCCATGGCCGGCTCGCGCGGGCGGGCTCGTCGTTGCGGGTCGACAGCGCACGGGACGCGCCGAAACCGCCCATGCCAAGACCGCAAGCGGCCATTTCAGCGCCACCGGCGATCATCACGTCCGCTTCGTCGTACATGATGTTGCGCGCGGCCATGCCGATACAGTGGGTACCGGTGGTGCACGCCGTGGCGATGGCGTAGTTGGGCCCCTGGGCACCCAGGTGGATGGACAGGAAACCGGAAATCATGTTGATGATCGAGCCCGGCACGAAGAACGGAGAAATCCGTCGCGGTCCCGAATCGTGCAGCGTGCGGCTGGTTTCTTCGATATTGGTCAAGCCGCCAATACCCGACCCCATGGCCACGCCGATGCGTTCACGGTTGGCGTCGGTGACTTCCAGGCCAGCGTTACGCACTGCCTGGAAACCGGCTGCCAGGCCGTACTGAATGAACAGGTCGAGCTTGCGGGCTTCCTTGACCGACAGGTATTCCTCGACATTGAAGCCCTTTACCGAGCCGCCAAAACGGGTGGAATAGGCAGAAAGGTCGGTGTGTTCGATCAGACCAATGCCACTGCGGCCAGCCAGAATGCCCTGCCAACTGCTCGGCACATCCGTGCCCAGTGGCGACAACATACCCATACCGGTGACTACGACGCGTCTACGCGACACAGCACTCTCCTTTTTCTAATGACGACTTTGCATCAGGCCTAAAGAAAAAACCGCACGCCGTGACGGCAGTGCGGTTTTTCCATGACAGCTAGCGACGACTGAATACGATTACGCCTGGTGGCTGGTAACGTAGTCGATAGCAGCTTGTACAGTAGTGATCTTCTCAGCTTCTTCGTCAGGAATCTCGGTCTCGAATTCCTCTTCCAGAGCCATCACCAGCTCAACGGTGTCAAGGGAGTCGGCACCCAGGTCTTCTACGAAGGAAGCGGTGTTCACAACTTCTTCTTCTTTAACGCCCAGTTGCTCGGCAACGATTTTCTTGACGCGCTCTTCGATGGTGCTCATACCTTGTTTTCACTCCTAATGGACAAATTCAGGCAGCTGGCCGGTGGGTAAGTGTATAGAAGAACTTTTCGGTTTTTCAACCGAAAGCTTCACTCCTCAAACCCTGCGGCCCGCCGTCTATAAATTGATTGCAGCTTTATAACGGATTTTAGACAGCTCGTATGACATTTTTTTGAAGCGATCCGTCACATTTAACTCATGTACATCCCGCCGTTCACCGGGATTGTAGCCCCGGTCACGTATGCCGCACCGTCCGACGCAAGAAAAGCGACCACGGACGCGATTTCTTGAGCTTGCCCCAGACGACCCAGCGGAATCTGTGTCAGCAACGCTTCACGCTGTGCTTCCGGCAGTTCACGGGTCATGTCGGTGTCGATGAAACCCGGTGCAACCGAGTTTACCGTAATCGAGCGCGAACCCACTTCACGCGCCAGCGCACGGCTGAAACCTTCCAGACCGGCTTTAGCCGCAGCATAGTTTACTTGGCCTGCGTTGCCCATGGCACCCACAACCGAGCCAATACTGATAATTCGACCCCAGCGAGCCTTGGTCATGCCACGCAGAACGCCCTTGGACAGCCGGTACAGACTGTTCAGGTTGGTGTCGACGACGTCGAACCATTCGTCATCTTTCATGCGCATCATCAGGTTATCGCGGGTGATACCGGCATTATTGACCAGGATCGCCGGCGCGCCGAACTGCTCCTGAATGCTTGCCAGCACCGCCGCAACGGATTCGTCGCTGGTGACGTTCAGCTCGAGGCCGGTGCCCTGGATGTCGTTTTCCTTCAGGGTCGCGGCGATACGCTCGGCGCCCGAAGCGGAAGTCGCGGTGCCGATGACGATGGCGCCTTGACGACCCAGCTCCAGGGCGATGGCCTGGCCGATGCCACGGCTTGCACCGGTCACCAGTGCAACTTTACCTTGCAGACTCATGCAAGTTTCTCCTGTTCAGGCCTGCGCTGCACGGGCGGCAGCGAAGGCATCTGGGGTATTGAGGTTGGAAGTCGATACGCCTTCGGCGCAGCGTTTGTTCAGGCCCGCCAGCACTTTGCCAGGACCGCACTCGACCAGTTCGGTCGCACCCTTGGCTGCCAGGGTCTGCACCGATTCGACCCAGCGAACCGGCTTGTAGAGTTGTTCCAGCAGATCGCGCTTCAAGGTCTCGAGATCAGGCGCCACGTTGGCGCTGACATTCTGCACCACGGGAATCTGCGGGGCCTGCCAGTCGATGGCAGCGATGGACTCGGCAAAGCGCTCGGCGGCCGGACGCATCAGCTCACAGTGCGACGGCACGCTGACCGGCAGTGGCATGGCGCGCTTGGCACCACGGGCCTTGCAGCCCTCGATGGCACGCTCGACAGCCGCCTTGGCACCGGCGATGACCACCTGGCCCGGGGAATTGAAGTTCACCGCGCTGACCACTTCGCCTTGCGCCGCCTCGGCACAGGCCGCCAGTACATCGGCGTCTTCCAGGCCGAGGATCGCGGCCATGCCGCCCTGCCCGGCCGGAACGGCTTCCTGCATCAACTGGCCACGACGCTCCACCAGTTTCACCGCGGCGCCCAGGCTCAGGCTGCCAGCGGCCACGAGGGCGCTGTATTCGCCCAGGCTGTGACCGGCGACGAATGCCGGACGCGCGCCACCTTCAGCCAGCCACAGGCGCCACAAGGCGATCGAGGCGGTGAGGATGGCCGGCTGGGTTTTATCGGTTTGATTGAGCCGCTCTTCCGGCCCTTGCTGGGTCAGTGCCCACAAGTCATAGCCGAGCGCATCGGAAGCTTCTTTGAATGTTTCGAGGATCAGCGGGTATTGCGCGCCCAGCTCGGCCAGCATGCCGAGGGACTGCGAGCCCTGCCCTGGAAAGACGAATGCGAGGGAAGCAGACATGAAAACAAAGCCCCTAATGATCTTGTCGTCAAAAATTGACGCCCCTGGGGGCGCTAGCAAACTGAAAGTTGGATGGCGGGTTGAACCGACCGGTCACATTTAAGCATTGTCGGACGAAAACGCCTAAGTTAACAAATCCTCGAGGCGACCGTGCAAGCGCTCCGGCAGGTTCTCCTGGATCTCGATCACCGCTCGGTTGATCGCACTCTGGAAACCCTGCACGCCCGCCGACCCGTGACTCTTGATCACGATACCTTGCAACCCGAGGAAACTCGCACCGTTGTGCCGCGCTGGCGCCAGGTCCGCCTGCAAGCGACGCATCAACGGCAGCGCCAGGGCGCCGACCACCCGCGAAGCGAGGCTTTGCCTGAACAAGGTCTCGATGCGCTGGCCGATCATGGTTGCCAGCCCCTCGCTGGACTTGAGCAGGATATTGCCCACGAAACCGTCACAGACCACCACATCGGCCTCGCCACGGTACAGACCATCGCCTTCGACGAAACCGATGTAGTTGATGCCCCGCGCCGCCTGCAACAACGTGGCCGCCAGCTTGACCTGCTGGTTGCCCTTGATGTCTTCGGTGCCGATGTTCAGCAACGCCACGCGAGGACGCACGATGCCCAGGGTTTCAGCCGCGACCGAGCCCATCACCGCAAACTGCAGCAGATGCTCGGCACTGCAATCGACGTTCGCCCCCAGGTCGAGCAACTGACAGAAGCCACGCTGGGTCGGGATCGCCGCCACCATCGCGGGCCGGTCGATACCCGGCAAGGTCTTGAGCACATAGCGTGACAGCGCCATCAGCGCACCGGTATTGCCCGCGCTGACACAAGCCTGGACCTTGCCATCACGCAGCAGCTCAAGGGCCACCCGCATCGAGGCGTCAGGCTTGCCGCGCAGGGCCTGGGCCGGCTTTTCGTCCATGGTGATGATTTCGGACGCCGGGACAATCGTCAGGCGCGCGCGATCCACAGCCGATTGGCCGCTGAGCATGTCTTCCAGGAGGGGGGATTGACCGACGAGGGTCAGGTGCAGCGAGGGTGTAGCATTCAGACAAGCAAGGCTGGCCTGAACAATGCTGCGGGGACCGAAGTCCCCGCCCATTGCGTCAATCGCGATGACTTGAGCGGACAAGTGATTACTCGTCGGCGCCCTTGTCGATCACTTTACGGCCACGGTATACGCCTTCTGGCGATACGTGGTGACGCAGGTGAACTTCACCGGTGGTCTTTTCTACGGACAGGGTGCTAGCCTCGAGAGCGTCGTGCGAACGGCGCATGTCACGGGCAGAGCGGGATTTTTTGTTCTGCTGAACAGCCATAATTGATTAACTCCTAAACGTTTGGGTCACGCTTTAACTGCGCCAATACACTGAACGGGTTGGACCGCGTTACCTCGTCCTCGCTCGGTTCGGGCTCATCTGCTCCCGCCGGCTGCTGGCATTCTTCCGGATGATGAGCAGGCACAATGGGCAAGGCGAGCAGAAGCTCCTCCTCGATCAGTGACTGCAGATCCAATGGATCTTCGCCCAGTTCCAGCACGTCATAACCTTTCGGCAACGACTGGGTATTCGCACCCTCCTTCACCACGGCGTAACTGCATTCGCTGTGGATCGGCAGGGTGACCAGCTCAAGACAACGCTGGCAAACCATTTTGACTTCAGTGTCGATAAAGCTGTGGATAACCACAGATTTACGTTCATCTCGTTCAAAAACGAATTTGGCCTGGACCGTACCGACATCGTCGGAAAGCGGGTCGCAGAGTCTCTTCAAATCGGCCAGCAGCAGTTCACCTTGAAGGGTGGTGCCACGGTCAGCCAATTTGCGCGGGTCAACGTGAGGTGGAATCGGGTCATTCAACATAGGCGCAGCATTATAGGGATGCCCCCGGCCATGTCAAAGGAAATTCAGCCCTGTCCGTCACTTGCGTGCCTCGCTAGAATTCGTACCCGACTCCTGGAGATGCCCATGCTGCCTTTATTACTTGCCTCAAGCTCGGTCTATCGCCGGGAATTGCTCGCCCGCCTGGGGCTGCCGTTCGTCTGCCACTCACCCGATATCGACGAAAGCCATCGGCCCGGCGAACCCGCCCTCGAACTGGTCAAACGCCTGGCCCGGGAAAAAGCCCTGGCATTGGCCCAAAGCTATCCAGGGCACCTGATCATCGGCTCAGACCAGGTCGCCGTGCTCGGCGAGCGCATCCTGGGCAAGCCTCACACCTTCGAGAACGCGCGTGAACAGCTGTTGGCTGCCAGCGGCGCCAAGGTCACGTTCCTGACCGGCCTGGCGCTGCTCAACAGCCAGACAGGCGCCTGCCAGGTCGATTGCGTTGCATTTACAGTCAATATGCGCACCCTGGATCCAGAGCGCGTCGAACGCTACCTGCGCGCCGAGCAACCCTACGATTGCGCCGGCAGCTTCAAGGCCGAGGGGCTGGGCGTAAGTCTGTTCCAGAGCACCGAAGGACCGGACGCCACCAGCCTGATCGGGCTGCCGCTGATTCGCCTTGTGGACATGTTGCTGGCCGAGGGTGTGCAAATCCCCTGAAGCCTGGGCCTGCATCCCTGTGTGACGAGGGCGCTCGCTCCCGCTCGGTTGCGAAGCGACCGCAACAAAAGGGACTGCTGCGCAGCCCAGCGGGAGCAAGCTCCCTCGCCACAAGGATCGGTACGATCTTTCAGAGCAGCGCTGGCAATCAGCGCAACGCCGGCCCCTGGAACCCCATCCACATCGCCAGACGCTCGGCGATGCTGGCGCCCAGTTTTTTCGAGAAACGGTCGAGCGGCGACTCTTCAATGGTGAAATCCACCAACTCTTTCTCGCCAATCACGTCCCGAGCCACCGAACTGGCGCTGCCCAAGCCATCGATCAAGCCCAGCGGCAACGCCTGCTCACCCGACCAGACCAGCCCGGAGAAGAGCTCCGGGTGTTCCTTGTCTTTCAGGCGCTCGCCCCGCCCCTTCTTGACGCTGGCGATGAACTGTTTATGGGTAGTGTCGAGCACGCCCTGCCAGAACGCCGTTTCCTCAGGCTTTTGCGGCTGGAACGGATCGAGGAAGGATTTGTGCTCGCCCGCAGTATAGACCCGGCGCTCCACCCCAAGCTTGTCCAGCGTCTGGACGAAGCCATAACCCGCCGCCGTCACGCCAATGGAGCCCACCAGGCTGGCCTTGTCGGCATAGATCTGGTCCGCCGCACTGGCGATGTAATAGGCACCCGAGGCACCAAGGTCGGAAATCACCGCGTAGACCTTGATATCCGGATGCGCCGCGCGCAAGCGGACGATTTCGTCATAGACGTAGCCGGCCTGCACCGGGCTACCACCCGGACTGTTGATGCGCAGCACCACGCCCTTGACCTTCGAATCTTCGAACGCGGCCCGTAGGCTGCCGACAATATTGTCCGCACTGGCCGCCTCTTTGTCGGCAATCATGCCTTCGATGTCGATGACCGCCGTATAGGCCGAACCACCTCCCGGACTCTTCTTGCCATCAACCGCCTGGAAGATCATCGCCAAGCCGAAAAACAGATAGATGAAGACCAGGCATTTGAAGAAGATCCCCCAGCGCCGCGCACGACGCTGCTCCTCCACCCCGGCCAACAGGGTCTTTTCCAGCAGCTTCCAGCTTTTTTCGTCACCGTTGTCAGCGCTCGCCTTGGCCGGTGCCTTCCATTCATCGGTCATACATGCATCCTCAACAGACTTTAATCGGCGCGCTGGCTCAGCCAGGCGTGCAATTCAGGAAAATGGTCAATCGCCAGTCGCGGCTCGAACGCCTTGAGTGCCTCGATGGACTGCGCACCATAGCTGACAGCCACCGAACCCATGCCGGCATTGCGCGCCATCTGCAGGTCGAACGAAGAGTCCCCCACCATCAACGCCTGCGCAGGCAGCACCCCACAATGAGCCAGTATCTGCTCGAGCATCAGCGGATGCGGCTTGCTGGCCGTCTCATCGGCGGCACGGGTGATATCGAAATAATCGTCCCAACCATGGGCCTTCAATACCCGATCCAACCCACGACGAGCCTTGCCGGTCGCGACCGCCAAGCGATAACCCTCGCCCTTCAAGGTTTCAAGGGTATGAACCACGCCCTCGAACAACGGCGAAGGCTCGGCCTCCAGCGCAATGTAGTGATCGGCATAGTGCTGGCGAAAAACCACCAGTTCATCGTCGTCGATCTCCGGGTACAAACTGCGAATCGCTTCCGGCAACCCCAAGCCGATGATGCCCTTCACCGCAAAATCGTCGCACCGGGCAAAACCCGAGCGATCCGATGCGACATGCATCGACTCCACGATCCGACCGATGGAATTGGCAAGAGTGCCGTCCCAATCGAATATCAGCAATTTGTAATCAGGATGCACTCAGCCGCTCCACGGTCTTGGCCCACATGTCATCCACCGGGGCCTGCAATTTCAGCTCGCCACCATCGGGCAACGGCACGGTGAGCATATAGGCATGGAGAAACAGGCGCTTGCCGCCCAGGTCGCGGATTTCCTTGGTGAAGTCGTCATCGCCGTATTTGCTGTCACCGGCGATGCAGTGGCCGGCGTGCAGGGTATGGACGCGGATCTGGTGCGTGCGCCCGGTCACCGGCTTGGCCTCGACCAAGGTGGCGAAGTCGTCGAAACGGCGCAAGACCTTGAACACCGTCAGCGCCTCCTTGCCCTCCTCGTTGACCTCGACCATGCGCTCGCCGGAACGCAGGTTGCTCTTGAGCAGCGGCGCACGAACTTGCTTGATGGAGGTTTCCCAGCGGCCACGCACCAGCGCCATGTAGCGCTTGTCGACGCCGTCGCCACGCAACTGCTCGTGCAGATGGCGCAACATGCTGCGTTTCTTGGCAATCATCAGCAGGCCGGAGGTGTCGCGGTCGAGGCGATGGACCAGTTCCAGCTCCTTGGCGTCCGGACGCAACTGACGAAAGGCTTCGATCACCCCGAAATTCAGGCCGCTGCCGCCGTGAACCGCAATGCCCGCGGGCTTGTTGATCACGATCAGGGCCTTGTCTTCGTAGACGATCGAGGCTTCAAGGCGTTGCAGCAATCCCTGGGCCAAGGGCACCGGCTCATCGCGCTCGGGCACGCGAACCGGCGGCACGCGCACGATGTCACCGGCCTGGAGCTTGTATTCGGGCTTGATCCGACCTTTGTTCACCCGCACTTCGCCTTTGCGCAAAATGCGGTAGATCAAGGTCTTGGGCACGCCTTTGAGCCGGGCCAGCAGGAAATTATCGATTCGTTGGCCGGCATATTCCGGCGAGACCTCGAGCAGTTGAACGCCAGGGGTCGAAGGGGCGGTAGTTGTCATGGCGGCGATCATAACAATTTTTTATGGAATTGAAGCACTTAATCATTGCTGCTATAGTCGCGAACGCCACCAAAAGTGGCTGGACAGTGGACCAGCGGTCAAAAACCGGCCCTGACCAACGCAATTCACGAGGACGAGAGGCCGTCCTACGGGGCTTTCGCTACGTAACGGTAGAGTTTTCAGGTGTAACGAGCGCAGGTGACATGAGGCCTGAAATACGCCGCAAAGCAGAGTTTTGACTCGCCTTGCGCGCCACATTCACGGCCAGTTCACAAAGTGCAGTCAGCTGCGAACGACCCCGAGCGAGAGCTTCGGAAACAACGCCTAAATTAGCCATGATGCGTGACCTCCCCTTCCGGAGCTCACGGTAAATGCCAACCCGCTGCGGATTCTGCGCGCGGCAGCACCCGAATTATCAGGGATACGTGTAGGGTGGAGACGTACAACCGTCGGACTGTGTAGCACTAGGCTTATATTCAGACGCTTCATCTCGTCCACAGACGCCGGTTGATTCCTCCTCCTGACTGAGTGCTTGAGTACCAGCAAGCAGGACGCGTCCGTCGCGACTTCGCCATCATTGGGCCGAACTCGCTGGACACTGGAATGGCCTCGCCATCGCCAGGACGCACCTGACACCGACCGTGAGAAGTCGTGTGTGCCGAACGCCGTTTCCGGCAGCCCGGAAACCGACGGTACTACATGAAAAGAATGTTGATTAACGCAACTCAACCCGAAGAGTTGCGTGTTGCACTGGTAGACGGCCAGCGCCTCTACGACCTGGATATCGAATCCGGTGCACGCGAGCAGAAGAAGGCCAACATCTATAAAGGCCGGATTACTCGCATCGAACCGAGCCTTGAGGCTGCCTTTGTCGATTTCGGCTCCGAGCGCCACGGCTTCCTGCCCCTCAAAGAAATCTCCCGCGAATACTTCAAGAAGGCCCCTGAAGGCCGCGTCAACATCAAGGACGTCCTGAGCGAAGGCCAGGAAGTCATCGTCCAGGTCGAAAAAGAAGAACGTGGCAACAAGGGCGCCGCCCTGACCACCTTCATCAGCCTGGCCGGCCGTTACCTGGTCCTGATGCCGAACAACCCGCGTGCCGGCGGCATCTCCCGCCGCATCGAAGGCGAAGAGCGCAACGAACTGCGTGAAGCCCTCAACGGCCTGGTCGCGCCAGCCGACATGGGCCTGATCGTGCGCACTGCCGGCCTGGGCCGCAGCAGCGAAGAAATGCAGTGGGACCTCGACTACCTGCTGCAGCTGTGGACCGCCATCAAAGAAGCCTCGCTGGATCGTTCCGCGCCGTTCCTGATCTACCAGGAAAGCAACGTGATCATCCGCGCCATCCGCGATTACCTGCGCCAGGACATCGGCGAAGTGCTGATCGACAGCGTCGAAGCCCAGGACGAAGCCCTGACCTTCATTCGCCAGGTGATGCCGCAGTACGCCAGCAAGATCAAGCTCTACGAAGACAGCGTTCCGCTGTTCAACCGTTTCCAGATCGAAAGCCAGATCGAGACCGCCTTCCAGCGCGTCGTCGAACTGCCGTCCGGCGGCTCCATCGTCATCGACCCGACCGAAGCCCTGGTGTCCATCGACATCAACTCGGCCCGCGCCACCAAAGGCAGCGACATCGAAGAAACCGCCCTGCAGACCAACCTTGAAGCCGCCGAGGAAATCGCCCGTCAGTTGCGCCTGCGCGACATCGGCGGCCTGATCGTCATCGACTTCATCGACATGACCCCGGCCAAGAACCAGCGCGCCGTGGAAGAAAAGGTCCGTGAATGCCTGGAAGCCGACCGCGCCCGCGTACAGGTCGGTCGCATCTCGCGCTTCGGCCTGCTGGAAATGTCCCGTCAGCGCCTGCGTCCGTCCCTGGGCGAAAGCAGCGGCATCGTTTGCCCGCGTTGCAATGGCACCGGCATCATCCGTGACGTCGAGTCGCTGTCCCTGGCGATCCTGCGCCTGATCGAAGAAGAAGCCCTGAAAGACCGCACCGCCGAAGTTCGCGCCCAGGTGCCGATCCCGGTGGCTGCGTTCCTGCTCAACGAAAAACGCAACTCGATCACCAAGATCGAACTGCGCACCCGCGCCCGCATCGTCATCCTGCCGAACGATCACCTCGAGACGCCGCACTTCGAAGTGCAGCGCCTGCGCGATGACAGCCCGGAAGCCCACACCAACCAGTCCAGCTACGAAATCGCTGCTGCCGCTGCCGAAGTGGAAGAAGTCCAGCCGGCCGCCGCCACTCGCACCCTGGTTCGCCAGGAAGCCGCAGTCAAGACTGCTCCGGCCCGCGCCAACGCTCCGGTTCCGACCGAAGCGGCCGCTCCGGTTGCCGCCCCGGCCGCAGCCCCCGAACCAAGCCTGTTCAAAGGCCTGGTGAAGTCGCTGGTCAGCCTGTTCGCCACCAAGGAAGAACCCGTTACCCCGGCCGTCGTCGCCAAGCCTGCCGCTACCGAGCGCCCTGCCCGCAACGAAGAACGCCGCAACGGTCGCCAGCAGACCCGCAACCGCAACGGTCGTCGCGATGAAGAGCGCAAGCCTCGCGAAGAACGTGCACCGCGTGAAGAACGTGCGCCACGTGAACCGCGTGAAGAACGCCAGCCGCGCGAAGCCCGTGAGGAAGCGCCAGTCGTAGCCCGCGAAGAACGCGCACCGCGTCCGCCCCGTGAAGAGCGCCAGCCACGCGCACCGCGTGAAGACCGCAAGCCACGTGGCGAGCGTGAAGAACGTGTTCGTGAACTGCGCGAGCCACTGGATGCCGCCCCGGCCGTGGCTGCCGCCACCACTGAAGAGCGTCCAGCCCGCCAGCCTCGTGAAGAACGCGCACCGCGTCCTCCACGTGAAGAACGCCAGCCACGCGCCGAGCAGGCAGCCGCCGCTGCCAGCGAAGAAGAAGTGCTGAACGCCGAAGAGCAGTTGCAGGAAGATGGCCAGGACACCGCCGAAGGCGATCGTCCACGCCGCCGCTCCCGTGGCCAGCGTCGTCGCAGCAACCGTCGTGAGCGTCAGCGCGACGCCAACGGCAACGTGATCGAAGGTTCGGAAGAGTCCGAGTCCACCGAGAACGCCGAAGCGCCAAGCGCCGCGGACCTGGCCGCCGGCCTGGCCGTGACTGCGGCCGTTGCCAGCAGCGCGATCAGCGCCCCGGCTGAAGCCCAGGCTCACGAACAAGCCGAACGTGCCACCGCTGCGGTGGAAAGCGCGCCGGTTGAAGCGCCGGTGGTCGAGGCCACTACCCCGGTAGAAGCCACCGCCTCGCCAGAAGTGGAACTCGCACCGGCCCCTGACGCCCAGCCTGAAGCTGAAGTCGTCGCCGAGCCAGCACCGGTCGTCGAGGCTCCAGTCGTTGCTGCCGAACCGGTCGTCGAAGCACCGGCCGAGGAAAAGGCACCAGAGCCTGTCCGCGAAGAGCAGACTGCGTTCAACTGGACCGCCGAGCCAGCCGCACCGGCACCTGTTGCCGAGCCTGAGTCGGCACCAGAGCCTGTGAAAGCGGTCGAGCCAGAAGTGGTCGAGCCTGCTCCAGTGGTCGAGGCGCCGGTGGTTGCCGAAGCCCCTGCCCCGGTGGAAGAGCCTGCACCTGCCAGCGCCCTGACCGCGAATGGCCGTGCCCCGAACGATCCGCGTGAAGTGCGTCGTCGCAAGCGTGAAGCCGAGCGTCTGCAGAAGGAAGCCGAACAAGCCGCCGTCGCCGCCGCTCAAGCGCCTGCTGCCGAGCCTGCGCCAGTCGTGGAAGAAGTCGCCGAGGCAGCCCCTGCCCCGGCCGCCGAAACCCCGGTTGAATCGGCTCCGACGTTCGACGAGCCTCAGCAAACAGCTGAAGAAATCGCGCCGCGTCACACTGAAGCCCTGGAAAAAGAGCACGAGCCTAAACCTCACGCCTGATTCCACCGCCCAGTAAAAAGCCCCGCCTGGTAACCCCAGGCGGGGCTTTTTTATGCCTTCAGACTTATCCACAGGGGACTGGGACCGGACAAAAATCCAATGTGGGAGCGAGCTTGCTCGCGATAGCGCCGGGTCAGCTTGCATCAATACTGAAGTCAGACCGCTTTCGCGAACAAGCTCGCTCCCACAGGGTTCTGCGTCGCCTGTTATTTGAAGGCCAGTGCCTCTGGCACATCGACATCCCACGTCACGCCAGGGTCGTCCACCGGCACTTCAACCACTTGCGCCCCGGCAAACAATACCTTGGCGCCGCGATCGCCGGTCAGCGCCATCAGTTTCGGCCCAAACCCACGACCAAACCCCACCGGATGCCCGTACTCACCGGCCAGGACCGGCACGCTGATGCCGTCCGCGCGAACCCCCGCTACCACCTGCTCGATGCTCGACGGCAGGATGAAGGGCATGTCCCCCAGCACCATCAGCCAACCATCCAGCCCAGGACAGGCCTGGACACCGGCGGCAATGCTGTCGCCCAGGCCGGGGGAGTCCAGCTCCACGACATCGCAGCCATAGGCCTGGGCCATGCGAATGGCTTGCGGTCGATCCTTGCGCGTCACCAGCACGCGCTTTTCCAGGGAGGCTGGCAGATTCACCAGCACCTGCTCGATCACCGAGCGCACGGCACCGTCACGCCCGGTGCAATCGGCAAGCAATTTATCCTTGTCGGGGCCTGCAATCTGGCGAAAACGGCTGCCCGTTCCGGCCGCCAGGATGATCACGCCAATCGACTCGCTCATACGCCCTCCTTACCCACGGCTTACAGCGGTTTTTTCTGCCGCAGTTCCACGCCATTCTTGATGGCCACGATTTCGGCCAACAGCGACAAGGCGATTTCCGCCGGGGTATGGCTGCCGATGTGCAAGCCGATCGGTCCATGCAAGCGGTCAATCGCCTCCGCAGACAAGCCTAGCTGAGCCAGGTTGTCCCGGCGTTTCTGGCTGTTGACCCGCGAACCCAGGGCGCCGACATAAAAAGCCTTGGAGTCCAGGGCCGTGAGCAGCGCCATGTCATCCAGGCGTGGATCATGGGTCAGCGCCACAATGGCCGTGCGCTCGTCGGTCTGGATGCTCAACACGGCTTCGTCGGGCATCCCCGAGACGAAGCGCCCATGCTGCTCTTCCCAACCATAGACGAACTCCTTGCGCGGATCGCAAATCAGCACTTCGAAGTCCAGTAGCCGGGCCATTTCCGCCACGTAGCGCGACAATTGCCCGGCACCGATCAGCAGCAACCGCCAACGCGGGCCGTAAATGGCCCGCAACACCTGCCCATCGAACATCAGGGCGTCGGTCTTGCTGGCCGGGGTCAGGACCACGTTGCCACTGGTCAGCGTCAGCTCACGGGCGACGATTTCATGGGCTTCGCAGCGCTCCAATAACGCTGCGACCCACTGCGGATCGCCCACCCGCTCTTCGGTCAGGCGCAGGGTGCCGCCGCACGGCAGGCCAAAGCGCGCCGCTTCTTCGCGGGTGACGCCATAGGTGATCAGTTGCACCGGCGGACCGTCCGCCGGAATACGGCCGTCGTGCAGGCGGGCGATCAGGTCATCCTCGACACAACCGCCCGACACCGAACCGATCACCACGCCATCTTCGCGCAGGGCCAGCATCGCCCCCGGCGGTCTTGGCGCAGTGCCCCAGGTCTGGACCACGGTGAACAACACCACCCGCTGCCCGGCGCGGCGCCACTCGAGCACGCTGCGCAGGACATTCAGATCGACGCTGTCCATCAGGCCTTGGCCTGTTGCCAGCCTTGCAGCTGATAGCGCACAGGCAGGTTACGGATACGCTGGCCGGTGGCGGCGAAAATCGCGTTGCACAGGGCCGGCGCAATCGGCGGCACGCCCGGCTCGCCAACCCCACCCAACGGCACCTCACCCGGCGGCGTGACCAGGTGCACGGCCACTTCCTTGGGCGCCAGGGACATGCGCGCCACTTCGTACATATGGAAATTGTCCTGCTGCACCTTGCCATCCTTGAAACTGATTTCGCCCACCATGGCATTGCCCAGGCCCATGACGCAGGCACCTTCGAATTGCGAGCGGATGCGTTCGGGGTTGATCTGTGGGCCGCAGTCCACGGCAATGTCCGCCTTGTGCACGATCACCGTGCCATCGTCCTTGACCTCCACCTCAAGCACCGCCGCCACGTAGGTGACGAAGCTGTAGTGCACCGCCAACCCCAGGCCACGGCCCTTGGGCAGTTCCCGGCCCCAACCGGCGGCCTTCGCGGCGGTTTCCAGCACCGTGCGGATCCGCGCCGTATCAATCGGGTAACGCTCGGGGGATTCGCCGTAATTCCATTCTTCGCTCAAGGTACGCGGATCGATCTTACGGTCCGGCCCGAGCAATTTGACCTGGTACTTCAGCGGATCCTGGCCGGCTTTGTGGGCCAGTTCGTCAATGAAGCTCTGGATTGCGAAGCCGTGAGGAATGTTCGACACCGAGCGATACCAACCCACCCGGGCATGGGCCACCGCCTCGGGGTTCTCCAGGCGCAGGTTGGGAATGGCGTAGGCCATGTTGGTCACGCCCATGCCTATTTCGAACGGTGCCTCGTGAGTCATGCCCGGTGCGAACAGTGCGGTGATGCTCGGTGCTACGGTGCGGTGCAGCCAGCCGGACGGCATACCGTCCTGGTTCAGGCCGGCCTTGAGGTATTCGGCCGATACGGTGTGGAAATACGAGTGATGAATGTCGTCTTCGCGGGTCCATTGCACCCGTACTGCCTGGCCGGGAAACTCCTTGGCGAGGACCGCCGCCTCGACGACAAAGTCGGGTTTCGACTTGCGTCCGAAACCGCCGCCCAGCAACGTGATGTTCACCGTGACCTTCTCGAAAGGAATGCCCAGGCGTTCGGCGACACGCTCACGGGTCACCTGCGGCGCCTGGCTCGGCGCCCAGGCCTCGCATTGGCCGTCCTTGAACCGGGCAACGGCAACCATCGGCTCCATGGGGGACTGGGACAGGTGCGGCAAGTAATACGACGCCTCCAACGTCGAATCAGCCTTGGCCAACGCATCGTCGAGGTCACCGCTGCTGCGCACGACTTTTCCCGGCTTGAGGGCGGCCGCTTCCAGTTCCTTGCGATAGGCAATGGAGTCATAACCGGCATTCGGGCCGTCGTCCCACTGGATTTTCAGCGCCTCGCGGCCCTTGATCGCCGCCCAGGTGTTCTTCGCCACCACCGCTACGCCGCCCAACGGCTGGAATTCCGAGGGCAGCGGACGGCCCTCTATCTGGACCACCTTGACCACGCCCGGTACCTTCAGCGCCGCGCTGCTGTCCACGCTCTTGACCTTGCCGCCATAGACCGGCGGACGCGCGATGACCGCATAGAGCATGCCGTCGAAATGCACATCGGCACCAAACACCGCACGACCGTTGACGATGTCCGCGCCATCGATGGCCCGGCTCGCTTCCTTGCCGATGTAGCGGAACTCCGATGGCTGCTTGAGACGCAAGCTGTCGCGGGCCGGCACCGCCAAGGCACTGGCGGCGGCAGCCAATTCGCCATAGCCCAGTTCGCGCCCCGAAGGCTGGTGCAGCACTTTGTGCAGTTGGGCATGGCATTCACCCACCGGGACCTTCCACTGGGCGGCAGCGGCCAGTTCCAGCATGGTCCGGGCGGCAGCCCCGCAACGGCGCATCGGCTCGTACCAGTGGCGCATGCTGCGCGAACCGTCGGTATCCTGGTTGCCGAAACGCGCCTCATCGGCCGGCGCCTGCTTGACCTTGACGAGCGCCCAGTCAGCGTCCAGTTCGTCGGCGACCACCATGCTCAGGCTGGTGCGCACGCCCTGGCCCATTTCCGAACGGTTGCAAATCACCGTCACGCTGCCATCGCTGGCAATGCTGACGTACACCTTCGGGTCGTCGACCGCGCCATGGGGCATACCCTCGGCGCCGAATTTCTTTTCCTCGGCAAAGGCATCCGGCAGGCCCCACGTCGCCGCCAGCACCAGCACGCCGGTGGCGCTCGCCCCCTTGAGGAAACCACGGCGGCTGAGGTTGCTCAGCACAAAATCATCGGGCAAGCGGCTCATGCCTTGGCCTCCTTCAGGTGAGTGGAAGCCTGGCGGATCGCGGTCTTGATCCGGTTGTACGTGCCGCAACGGCAGATGTTGCCGACCATGGCTTCTTCGATCTGCTCATCGCTCGGGTTGGGGTTGGTCTTGAGCAACGCGGTAGCGGACATGATCTGCCCGCCCTGGCAGTAACCGCACTGAGCCACCGCCGTGTCGAGCCAGGCCTTCTGGACGATTTGCCCGACCAGGTCGGCATGAAGGCCGTCGATGGTGCTGACGTCCTGCCCTTTCACCGAGCCGATTGGCGTGATGCAACTGCGCGCCGGGGCGCCGTCGATGTGGATGGTGCAGGCGCCACACAGGCCCAGGCCGCAGCCGAACTTGGTGCCGTTGTAACCGGCTACATCCCGGATAGCCCACAGCAGCGGCATGTCCTCGGTCACATCCAGTTGATGGTCTTTTCCATTGAGTTTCAGGGTAATCATGGGCACGCCCGCACAATATTCGAGTGATGGGGTCGAGCAATCTGCCGCTTGGGTAACAGGTCGGTTGTCGCAGACTGGCTCAGGCTGATCGGGCTCTCTTATGCAGGCGCACACAGGCGTCTGCATCGGGCCTTTAGGATGCGATGGTCGCATCGTTAGCGAACTAAATTAACCCAGGATCACGCAAAACGCCCTGCACAATCCTGCACAAATGATCTGTGCGTGATTATGGCAGGGCGTTGTTCAGTTGATCGCGAGCAAGCTTTGCTCCCACCGCGCTCAGTACCGATTGGGCTCCATTTCCAGCTCGACCTGGAAACGTTCGGCAATGTCTTTCTGGATGCGCAAGGCCAGGTCCAACAGTTGCGGGCCCGTGGCATCGCCGTAGTTGACCAGCACCAACGCCTGCAACTTATGCACCCCGGCATCCCCCTCGCGAAAACCCTTCCAGCCGGCCCGTTCGATCAGCCAGCCGGCGGCGATCTTCATCTGCCCTCCTGGCTGTGGATAAGCCACAAGATCAGGGTATTGCTGCTTGAGATACGCCACGTGCGTGGCCGGCACCAGCGGGTTCTTGAAGAAGCTGCCGGCATTGCCCAGCATGGCCGGGTCGGGGAGTTTTTCGCTGCGGATGCTGCAAATGGCCCGGCTCACATCCGTGGGCGTCGGTTGATCGATGCCCTGCTCGGTCAATCGCTGGCGGACCGGGCCGTACTCCAGGTGCAAGTGTGCGGCGCGGCTGAGGGCAAAGCGCACCCGCAGGATCAACCAGCGGCCCGCTTGCTGTTTGAACAGGCTGTCGCGATAAGCAAACCGACAATCTTCAAGGGTGAAGTCCCTCAGCTCGCCGGTCTGGCGATCCAGGGCGGTGAGGCCGGCGAAGACATCCTTGATCTCCACACCGTAGGCGCCGATGTTTTGCATCGGTGCCGCGCCTACGGTGCCGGGAATCAGGCTGAGGTTTTCCAGGCCCGACCAGCCTTGTGCCAGCGTATGCTGGACGAAGGGATGCCAGGGTTCCCCGGCTTCGGCCTCGATCACCACCCGTTCGCCATCATCGCTGAGCAGGCGAATCCCCTGGCTGGCCATGCGCAGCACCAAGGCGTCGATGTCGCCAGTCAGCAACAGGTTGCTGCCGCCGCCGATCACCAGCAACGGCACGGCATGCTCGCTGGCATAGGCCAGCGCCTGGCGAACTTCGCCATCGTCGCGGGCTTCGGCGAACAACCGGGCGCTGACGTCCACGCCAAAACTGTTGAAGGGCTTGAGGCTGACGCCCGCCCGTACCTGCAAGGTCATAACCGCCCCTTCAATTCGATCACCAGGCGATCCGTGGCCCGCTCGATCAAGTCCAACACCTGCTCGAAGCCCTGCTCGCCGTCGTAGTACGGGTCCGGCACGTCATCGAGTTCGGCTTCGTAGCGCCGCAGGAACAGATCCAGCTCGGCCTTGCCATTGGCCGGTTGCAGGGCCTGGAGATTGCGCAGGTTGCTGCTGTCCATCGCCAGGATCAGGTCATAGGCGGCGAAATCGGCGCGCGTCACCTGTTGCGCGCGCTGGGCCGACAGGTCGTAGCCACGCTTCAAGGCCGCCGCCTGGCTGCGCTTGTCCGGGGCCTTGCCGACGTGCCAGTCACCGGTGCCGGCGGAAGCGACTTCCACCTGCCCGGCCAGCCCGGCCTCTCGCAACTTGTGGCGCAAGATGCCTTCGGCGGTGGGCGAGCGGCAGATATTGCCGAGGCAGACGAACAGGACCCGCATCAGGCCTCCAGCAGGCGACGAACGCGCTCGAGGTCTTCGGCGGTGTCGACACCGGTCGGCGGGGCGATCAGCGCATCGGCGACATGGATCCGCACGCCATGCCACAGTGCTCGCAGCTGTTCCAGGGCTTCAGTGTTTTCCAGCCAGCACGGGCCCCAGGCGACAAAGTCCTGGAGGAAACCGGCGCGGTAGGCGTAGATGCCGATGTGACGACGATACGGCACGCCTTGTGGCATCACGTCGCGACCTTGGGCGAAGGCATCCCGCGCCCAGGGCAACGTCGCACGGCTGAAGGTCAACGCCAGGCCATTGAGGTCACTGACCACCTTGACCACGTTGGGGTTGAACAGGGTCTGCACATCCTCGATCGGCTCGGCCAGGGTGGCCATGCGCGCTTCGGTGTGGGCCGCGAGGTTGGCGGCGACCTGATCGATCACGCTCGGCGGGATCAACGGCTCGTCACCTTGCACATTGACCACAATCGCGTCGGCGGCAAGGCCAAGCTTCGCCGCGACCTCCGCCAGGCGATCGGTACCGGAATTATGGTCTTCGCGCGTCAGCACGACCTCGGCGCCAAAGCCTTTGCAGGCCTCGACGATGCGCGCATCGTCAGTCGCCACCACCACGCGCTGGGCGCTGCTTTTACTGGCTTGCTCCCAGACATGCTGGATCATCGGCTTGCCGGCGATCGACAGCAACGGCTTGCCGGGCAGGCGAGTCGAGGCGAAGCGCGACGGAATGACAACGGTAAAGGCGGTGGTCATTTATCCAGGCGCTCGTCGGTGGTCAGGGTGCGGGCTTCACTTTCGAGCATCACCGGGATGCCGTCGCGAATCGGGTAGGCCAGGCCGGCACCCTTGCTGATCAGTTCGGTCTTGTCGGCGCTGAGCTTGAGCGGACCTTTGCAGACCGGGCAGGCCAGAATATCGAGCAGTTTGGTGTCCATGGAATTCCCCTGGGTAAAAGGTGTTAAGGCAAGAGCCGATCCGGCAACAGGCGCATCAACTGCGTATCGAACCAGGCCGCGAAGGCCGGCGACGGCGCGGCGTCCACCGCCAGGTACCACCAGTCGGGCGCGGCGAAGGCACGGCATTTGACCGCGTCTTTTTCCGTCATGACCACTGGCAGGGCTGGCGTGAAGTTCAAGGCCTGGGCGCTGTATTCGGCATGGTCGGCAAACCCGTGCGGTATTGGCCGCCAGTGTAGCGTTTCGAGGGTCTTGAAGAAACGCTGGGGGTTGCCGATGCCGGCCACGGCGTGCAGGGCCTGGCCGGGTGGGAAATGGTCGAGGGGACGGCGTTCGCCACTGGCCAGGTTCACCAGTTCGGTGGGGCGCAATTGGAAGGCGAAGCCGTCTTCGCGGTCGGCACTGGCGCCGTTGTACAGCACGGCGTCGACCGATTGCAGGCGCTCGACCGGTTCGCGCAACGGCCCGGCGGGCAGGCAACGCCGGTTGCCCAGGCCCCGGGCGCTATCGATCAGCACCAGCTCGAGGTCCCGGGCCAGCCGATAATGCTGCATGCCGTCGTCGGACAGGATCAGGTCCAGCGGCTCGGCCTCCAGCAGCGCCTGGACCGCGCGGCTGCGGTCGGGGTCGATCATCAACGGCACGCCCGTGCGCTGGACGATCAACAGCGGCTCGTCCCCCGCGACGTCGGCGCCCTGCTCGGCCGCGACCCGCCACGGCAGTTGCGGCGGCTTGGCGCCATAGCCCCGGCTGACCACCCCGACCCGCAAGCCACTGCGCTGGCAGTGCTGGATCAGCCACAGGATCAACGGCGTCTTGCCAGTGCCACCCACGGTGATATTGCCCACCACCACCAACGGCACGGGGGGCTGGTAGATCTGGCCTTCACCCGCCAGGAAACGCTCGCGCTTGCTCACCACCACCCGCCGGTACAACCACTCCAGCGGCCGTAGCAGGGCCAGGGCCGGGTGGCCTTCGTACCACGCGGCAAGCAATCGATCGGACATGGCCATCAGGGTGCGGGAGCCGCCTCGACCGTGGTCATGCGCAGATGGCTGAAACCGAGCTTGCCGGCCGCGTCCATGGCGGTGATCACCGATTGATGAGGGGTCTTGCCGTCAGCGCTGATGGACAGCGGCAGGTTGGTATCGCCGCCGGATTCTTTCTGCAGGGCCTCGATCAGGCTCGCCAGGTCGCTCTTGGGCAGCAACTGGTTATTCACCGAGAACGCCCCTTCGGCGCTGATGGTGACTTCCAGGTTCTTCAATTGCTGGTCTTCGGCCGGCGAGCCGCTGACGGCTTGCGGCAATTCAACCTTGAGCTGGGTTTCCCGGGTGAACGTGGTGGTCACGACGAAAAACAGCAGCAGGATGAACACCACGTCGATCAGCGACGCAAGGTTGATCTCGATGTTTTCCCGTGGCTTGCGGCGGAATTTCACTGCTTGCCCCCAGCCAGGTCCACGTCACGGTCACCCTGCACCACCTCGACCAGCTTGATGGCTTCCTGCTCCATGCCAACGACCAACTCGTCGACGCGCCGTTGCAGGAACCGATGGAAGAACACCGCCGGAATACCCACCATCAGGCCGGCGGCGGTGGTGATCAGGGCCTTGGAAATCCCCCCGGCCAGTACCGCGGCGTTAGTGGTCATGCCAGAGCCGGTAAACGCGCTGAAGATGTCGATCATGCCCAGCACCGTCCCTAGCAGGCCCAGCAGCGGGGACATGGCGGCGATGGTGCCCAGGGCGTTGATATAGCGCTCCAGCTCATGGATGACCCGGGCGGCGGCTTCCTCGATGCACTCTTTCATGATCTCGCGACCATGCTTGGAGTTCGCCAGGCCCGCGGCGAGGATTTCCCCCAGCGGCGAACTGGCCCGCAGCTCCTTGAGCTTGTCCTTGTTCAGTTGCTTGTCCTTGATCCAGACCCAGACCTGCCCGAGCAGATGCTCCGGGGTCACGCGGCTGGCCCGCAGGGTCCACAGGCGTTCGGCAACGATACCCAGTGCCGCGATGGAACTCAGAATGATCGGCAACATCATCCAGCCGCCGGATTTGACCAATTCCCACACAGTGACTGCCCCCTCGAAAAAGTGCGCCACTTTATCACACAGACTCGCCTTGCAGACCCGCCCCGCCGATAAGCGCATCAGCCGATTGCCCTGGATCAATGTTGCCCCGGTGGCCCGACGGCGGGCGGGTCGCGCCAGTAACGTCGATGACCGGCCTCGGTGCGCGGCAACTCGAACGCACCCAGTTGCAGACGAATGGCGCCCTGCTCAGCGCTGTCGTAGATCGCCAGGCCCGAGCGGCGATAGCGTGCCATCACTTGGGGATGGGGATGACCGAACGCGTTGCCCTGCCCTCGAGAGATCAACACCGAGTGCGGCTTGAGGCGCGACAACAACGCCATCGACGACGAACTGCGGCTGCCGTGATGAGGCGCGGCCAGCCACTGGATCGGTAGCGCCAGGGCCTCGTCGAGCAAGGCGCGCTCGGCAGAGGTGTCGATATCGCCGGTCAACAGCAGGCGTTCACCGCCGGCCTCCACCAGCAGGACGCAGGACTTCTGGTTGCTTTCGACAGCAGATGCCCAGCGCCACAGCTCAAACCCGACGCCATCCCATTCCCAGCGCCTGCCGCTGTCGCAAGGCCCGGCTTGCAGTTCATCGGGCAGCACGTCGGGATCGCCACTGATGACTTCCATCGTCGGCAGCCCATTGCGCACCGCTTGGGCGCCGCCGGCATGATCGGCGTCGGCATGGCTGAGGAGCATCAGGTCCAAGCCGTGCACACCGAGCTTGCGCAAGGTCGGCAGTACGACGCGTTCGCCGGCATCGGCCTCGCCAAAGCGCGGCCCGGCGTCGTAAAGCAGGCTATGGTGCCGGGTGCGTACCAGCACCGCCAGCCCTTGGCCCACGTCCAGTTGCCAGACCTCGGCGTGCCCTTGCGGCAGGTGTTCTCGCGGGGGAAACACCATCAGCAGCACCATCGGCCACCCCAGCACACGCAGCGGCACGCCGTTGGGCAACAGCAGCAAAAATGCCCCTGAAGCGGCGATGCCCAAGGCCCACGGCGGGACCGCAACGGGGACCCAGGCGGGTATTCGTCCGGCAATCAGCCCCAGCCCTTTGAACAACAGATCAAGCAACCCACCGGCGATCCACAGCAGGCCTTCACCGATGAACGGCACCGGCAACAATGCCGTGCCGAGCAGCGCTGGCGGCAGGACCAGCAGGCTGATCCAGGGCACCGCGAGCAAGTTCACCAGCGGCCCGCTGAGGCTGACCGGCAAGCCCACGATCAACAGCAACGGACACAGGCCGACCGCAACCAGCCACTGGGCACGGGCCCAGGTTTGCCACCAGCGCCAGGGCCCCAGGCGAGCGCCAAAGGTGAACATCAAGATGGCCACGGCCGCAAACGACAACCAGAACCCTGGCCGCAGGCTGGCAAGCGGGTCGAACACCAGCACCC
The DNA here is from genome assembly GCF_055390755.1 of Pseudomonas sp. Van50. Taxonomy (NCBI): domain Bacteria; kingdom Pseudomonadati; phylum Pseudomonadota; class Gammaproteobacteria; order Pseudomonadales; family Pseudomonadaceae; genus Pseudomonas; species Pseudomonas sp. Van50. The sequence continues at coordinate 5,187,727 of NZ_AP024343.1, forward strand.
CGGTGAAAGCCAGCAGCCATGCCCACCACGGATCCGGCTGTTTGAAACGCAAGCGCCACAGCAACACCAGGCCAATCATCGCGCAGGCCCGTCGCACCGGCACCTCGAAGCCGGCGAGCAAGCCGTAGCCCAGGGCGGCGCAAAAGGCCAGCGCACAAGCCCAGGGCAACCACGCCAGCCCTGCCGGCCACAGGCCATAACGCGCCGCGCTGGCCACCAACAGATACACCAGGCCGGCCAGCAGACCGATGTGTTGCCCGGAGATCACCAGTAAATGAACGGTGCCGGTGTCTTGCAAAACCTGCCAGTCCTCGCGACTCAGCCCGCCGCCGTCGCCCAGGACCAATGCCGCCAGCGCGCCGGAGCGGCCATGGGCGTCGACCTGTGCCAGCGCCTGGCGCACCTCGTCACGCCAGGCACCCCGGGCCGCTTGCAGGAGCCGCCCGTCCTTGACGGTACCGGTCGCGCCAACGCCGCGGCTCAACAACCAGGCGGCATAGTCGAAGCCGTGTGGATTCAACAACCCAGCGGGGCGCTTGAGCTTCACCGCCAATCGCCATCGTTCGCCACTGTTGATGGGCGGCCCCCCGAACCAGGCGAGGCGCATCGTTGTCGGTAATCGGGTACGACGCGAATGGGCGTCGGCCAGTTCGAAGCGCACCACGCCGTCGCCCTGTTGCGGCAAACCGACAACGCGCCCTTCGACCCAGCGGGTTTCACCGTCCAGGGCGGCGGGTAATCGATTGTCCAGCGCCCACTGGGCCGACAGGCTGGCCCAAGCCAGCCCGAACAGGAAAAAACCCAACGGGTAGGTTCGAAACGGCAACACCATCAACCCCAGCACCGGCATGGCTGCAACCAGCCACAACGGCGGCAGTGCCGGTAAACAAATCGGGGCCAACAACCCCAATGCAAGCGCGACTAACCCTGTGCGCATAACCCGTCCTTGAGAGTGCCCCTCTTCAGGCATAGACGCTCAGCGGCACCCCCGGCGTTATCAATTGTCACAAAGTCTGAATCTGTCAGCCGTAGAATCCAGACATACTTGCGGCCTTTACTGCGTTGAACCGACCGAGAAGCCTTATGCCCCGGCGCCTATTCAAACGTTACATGCCTGACCCAGAGAGCATTCGGGAACATAAGTCCTTACGTTTTCTCGGCACCCTGCTGCATGACCCCAACCTTTGGCACCTCAATCGGCACTCCGTGGCCCGGGCGATGGCTGTTGGCCTGTTTGCCGCATTCCTGCCAATCCCGTTGCAGATGTTGCTGGCCGCCGCGCTGGCCGTCACGGTGCGCGGCAATATGCCGATTGCGGTGAGCCTGGTGTGGCTGACCAATCCGATCACCATGCCTGCGGTGTTTTTCTGCACCTACCAGACCGGTGCCTGGCTGATGGACGTGCCTGCCCGGACACTGCCCGAAGAACTGACCTGGGAATGGATCAGCGGCCAGTTGTCCACCTTGTGGCAGCCATTCCTGCTGGGCTCGGTGGTGACCGGCCTGGTGCTCGGCGCCCTGGCCTACTTCGTCACCATGAGTTACTGGCGCTGGTGGGTGGCCAGACAGTGGCGGCGGCGCAAGAAAAGCCGGATGTGAGATGCAAAAAAGGCCTCCTGGGAATGGAGGCCTTTTTTGTGGTGTTTCGACTGACGCCATCGCGAGCAAGCCCCCGCAAGGGAATGCATTTCAATGTGGGAGCGAGCTTGCTCGCGATAGCGGTGTGTCAGCCAGAAATGACTGAATGACCCGACGCCATCGCGAGCAAGCTCGCTCCCACAGGGGGCTGGGGTCAGGTGCGCATGCCGCGCCCGCTGACCAGCAACCGCGCGCAGCCGATGTAGAGCACCACGGTTGCCACCAGCATGAAGGTGATGGCGATGCTGATCTTGATGTCCGACACCCCGAGGATGCCGTAGCGGAACGCGTTGACCATGTGCAGCACCGGGTTGGCCAGGGATACGGTCTGCCAGAACGGCGGCAACAGGGAGATCGAGTAGAACACCCCGCCCAGGTAAGTCAGCGGCGTGAGCACGAACGTCGGGATAATCGAGATGTCATCGAAGTTGCGCGCAAACACGGCATTGATGAAACCCAGCAGCGAAAAGATCGTGGCCGTGAGCACCACCACCAAGACCGTCACCCCCAGGTGATGCACCTGCAGATCGGTGAAGAACAACGACAGCAGGGTCACGATCAGGCCCACCGCCAGGCCGCGCAGGACACCGCCCAAGGTGTAGCCGATGAGGATCGTATGGGGCGACACCGGCGAGACCATCAACTCTTCGATCGAACGCTGGAACTTGCTGCCGAAGAAACTCGACACCACGTTGCCGTAGGAGTTGGTGATCACCGACATCATGATCAGCCCCGGCACGATGTAGTCCATGTACGTGAAGCCACCCATGTCGCCGATCTGCCGGCCGATCAGGTTACCGAAGATCACGAAGTACAAGACCATGGTGATGGCCGGCGGCAGCAGCGTCTGCGGCCAGATCCGCATGAAGCGCCGGACTTCACGGTAAACGATGGTATTGAGGGCGATGAGGTTGGGGCGCAGTTCGGAACTCATGCTCATACCGCCACCTTCGCCAGATTCTTCTCCACCAGGGACACGAACAACTCCTCGAGGCGATTGGTTTTGTTGCGCAGGCTCAGCACTTCAATGTTTTGCAGGGCCAGTTGGGTGAACAGCCCGGTGATGCCCACGGCTTTGTCCACCTGCACTTCCAGGGTATGGCTGTCCACCAGGCGGGCCGGATAGCCGACGAGCTGGGGCGCGGTCTTCAGGTCGTGTTTCAGGTCCAGCAGGAAGGTTTCCACATGCAGTTGGCTGAGCAACTGGCGCATGCTGGTGTTCTCGACAATGGTGCCGTGGTCGATGATGCCGATGTTGCGGCACAACTGCTCAGCCTCTTCCAGGTAATGGGTGGTGAGGATGATGGTGATGCCTTTCTGGTTCAGCTCGGTCAGGAAGCTCCACATCGAGCGACGCAGCTCGATGTCCACGCCAGCGGTCGGTTCGTCGAGGATCAGCAGGCGCGGCTCATGCACCAGCGCGCGGGCGATCATCAGGCGACGCTTCATGCCGCCGGACAGTGAACGGGACGGCACGTCACGCTTGTCCCACAAGCCCAATTGGGTCAGGTACTGCTCGGCGCGCTCGTTGGCGATCTTTGGCGGGATGCCGTAATAACCGGCCTGGGTCACGACGATGTCGAAGGTCTTTTCGAACTGGTTGAAGTTGAATTCCTGGGGCACCACGCCGATGCAGCGCTTGAGGGCTGCGGGCTCGCGGTCCAGGTCATGACCGAACACGTTCACCGTGCCGCTGGTCTTGTTCACCAGGGTGGAAAGAATGCCGATGGTGGTGGATTTGCCGGCACCGTTAGGGCCGAGCAAGGCGAAGAAATCACCTTCGGCGACGTCCAGATCGATACCACTCAAGGCCTGGAAACCGTTGCCGTAGGTTTTGGTTAGCTGCCGGATGGACAGAGCGGAACTCATATCGGATTACGCACCAAGAAGGGAGGGAAGAAAAGAATAGATAAGGGCGGGCGGCGAGCAATGCAACACGGCGCACCAAGGCAATGGTGCTTGGCGTCGCCGCACAAGTACAGTCAAGTGTGTTGATAGTAGGTATTAAGTCAACGCGGTCATGACGGCTTTGCGGTAGGCCGGGCGCTGCTGCAACCGCGCGTACCAGGCCTGTACGGCAGGCCGCTCGGCGCGCTGGATGGGCATCTCGAACCAGGCATAAATGAAACTGCCCAGGGGAATGTCGCCCATGCCGATTTCATCACCCGACAGGTAAAGCTGTTCACTCAAGGTGCGCTCGACCATGGCCAGCAAATCGTCGCACTCCTTGATCGCCGCATGGATGGCCGTCCAATCCTGTTGTTCGGCCGGGGTGCGCAAGACGCCCCAGAACACCGTGCGAAACGGTGCGGCAAAGCTGGACGTGGTCCAGTCCATCCATTTTTCAGCCTGGGCCCGGGCCTGTACGTCAGCAGGATACCAGGCCGAACCCGACGCATGACGGGCCGCCAGGTAACGCACGATGGTGTTGGATTCCCAGAGCACGAAGCCGTCGTCCTCGATCATCGGCACGCGGCCGTTGGGGTTTTTCGCGCGGTACTCGGGCGTGTCCACCACACCGAACGCCCCGCCCGCATCGATGGCCTCGTAGGCCAGCCCCAACTCCTCCGCGCACCATAATGCCTTGCGCACATTCGATGAATTTTTCCGGCCCCATATCTTCAGCATCACGGCGTCCTCGATGGATAAATGCCGCAGCAGCATACGCCGGATCAGGCGCGACTCAAATCGCCCTGCATGTCGCCGAGCAGGCGCGGCACCTGTTCGCCGAACAGGTGCGGGTAGCACTTCTCCAGGTGTTCGAAGAAGAATGCCTCGGGCACGTCGGCGAACTGGCCATGGTCGGTGATGTACTCCATCAGCTTCGCTCCTTGCCGATTGAACGGGTGGAAGACGCTGTCGTGGCGACCGTCGAATTCAAGCGGGGCCACGTCGAACAACGCGCACAAGCCCTGGTTGAAAGCCGGCGTGGCCTTGACCCAGCGGTCGTTCAGGTACAGCTCGGTATAACCGTGCATGGCGAACACGTCGCTTCTGAGCAGTTCCAGCAGACGCGGGGTGGACAGGTGGTTGCGCACATCCGCCAGGCCGATCCGCGCCGGGATGCCGCAATGCCGGGCGCAACCGGCCAGCAAGGTGGCCTTGGGAACGCAATAGCTTTCACTCGCAGCCAGCGCGTAACTGCCGCGCAAGGTTGCCGGGTCGCGACTGAAGGTATAGGGGTTGTAGCGCACCGCCTCGCGTACGGCGTAATACAGGCTGACCGCCTGGGCCAGCGGGTCGCGCTCGGTGCCGCGGTGGTTTTCGGCGAAGTCGATGACCGCGGGGTGATCGCTGTCGATGAAGCGGCCGGGGTTCAGGTATTGCTGCATAAAGGGAAGGCCTCTGGAAAAACATCACCCCCGCGTAGGAGCTGTCGAGTGCAACGAGGCTGCGATCTTGTCCCAGACAGTTGAATCGCAAGCGAAAGATCAAGATCAAAAGATCGCAGCCTTCGGCAGCTCCTACGGAGGGCTTGCCTCGAGTTTATCCACAGCCCCGGCCCAGGGATAACGGCATTCCGGCCAAACAATGGCGTTTTCTCACCTTGTTAACGAACGATTTCCCGCGGCTGTTGCCAACCAGACTGGCGCAATGCAACCAGGGTTTCCCAGGAATTCAATCACATCGCGCCGACTGCCGGTTTTGCAGATGCCGTCTAAGCTCTGAAAGTCGGTTTTGCCTTGGTTCACGGAGGATTACATATGCTGTTGTTGTGGATACTGGTCCTGGTTGTCGGGATCGCCTGGCTGGCGCATCGACGCACCGCACCGCTGCCCGCGCTGGGTATCGTCGCGGTCTACCTGTTGGCCATGGGCATTTTCAGCCACGCGCCCGGCTGGCTGATGCTGATCCTCTGGGTGGTGCTCGCGGCTGTCGCGGCCCCGCTGCTGCTACCGGACCTGCGCCGCAAATATTTCAGCGCGCCAATGTTCGACTGGTTCCAGAAAACCCTGCCGCCCATGTCCGAGACCGAGCGCGACGCCATCGATGCCGGCACGGTGTGGTGGGATGGCGAACTGTTCAGCGGCCGCCCGGACTGGAACGTGCTGCTGGCCTACCCCAAGGTGCAACTGACCGAGGAAGAGCAGGCGTTCCTCGACGGCCCTACCGAAGCCCTCTGCGCGATGGTCAGCGACTGGCAGATCGGTCAGGCCATGGACCTGCCCCCTGAAGCCTGGGCCCATATCAAGGAGCACGGGTTCTTCGCGCTGATCATTCCCAAGGAATATGGCGGCAAGGGCTTCTCCGCCTATGCCCACTCCCAGGTCGCGATGAAACTGGCCACGCGCAGCGGTGACCTGGCCTCCACCGTGATGGTCCCCAACTCCCTCGGCCCGGCCGAACTGCTGCTGCACTACGGCACCGACGAGCAACGCGACCATTACCTGCCGCGACTGGCCCGCGGCGACGATATCCCCTGCTTCGCCCTGACCGGGCCGCTGGCCGGCTCCGACGCCGGGGCGATGCCCGACACCGGCATCATCTGCAAGGGTGAATGGGAGGGCCAGGAGACCCTCGGCCTGCGCCTGAACTGGGAAAAACGCTACATCACCCTCGGCCCGGTGGCCACGCTCCTGGGCCTGGCCTTCAAGGCGTATGACCCCGACCACCTGCTGGGTGACGAAGAAGACCTGGGCATCAGCCTCGCCTTGATTCCCACCGACACCCCAGGCGTGCATATCGGCCGCCGTCACCTGCCCCTGGGCGCCGCGTTCATGAACGGACCGAACTGGGGCAAGGACGTGTTCATCCCGCTGGACTTCCTCATCGGCGGTCAGGCCATGCTCGGCAAGGGCTGGATGATGCTGATGAACTGCCTGTCGGTCGGGCGCTCGATTTCCCTGCCCGCGGTGGGCACCGGCGCTGCGAAGTTCACCAGCCTGGTGACGGGCCAGTACGCCCAGGTCCGCGAACAATTCAACGTACCGTTGTCGGCGTTCGAAGGTATCCAGGAGGCCATGGCGCGCATCGGCGGCAACGCCTGGTTGATGGATGCGGCACGCATGCTGACCGCCAACGCCGTGGACCTGGGGGAAAAACCTTCGGTGCTGTCGGCCATTCTCAAGTACCACCTGACCGAACGTGGTCGCGAGTGCATCAGCCACGCCATGGACGTACATGGCGGCAAGGGCATCATCATGGGCCCGAACAATTACCTGGGGCGCAGTTGGCAAGGTGCGCCAATCTTCATCACGGTCGAAGGCGCGAACATTCTGTCGCGCAACCTGATGATCTTCGGCCAGGGCGCCATTCGCTGCCATCCGTTCGTTCTCAAGGAAATGGCCCTGGCAACCCGTGAAGACAAGGACCAGGCGCTGGTCGAGTTCGATGCCTTGCTGCTCAAGCACATCGGTTTCGCCGTCAGCAACGCCGCCAGCACCCTGGTGCTCAACCTGGGCCTGGGGCATTTCGAGAGGGCCCCCGGCAATGCCTTGAGCCAGGGGTATTTCCGCGCCCTCAACCGGCAAGCCGCGGCATTCGCGCTGCTGGCGGACTTGAGCATGATGCTGCTGGGCGGAGAGCTCAAACGCCGCGAACGCTTGTCGGCCCGCCTGGGCGACGTCTTGAGCAACCTGTACCTGGCGTCCGCCGCGCTCAAGCGTTATCACGACCTGGATTCGCCGGACCACATGACGCCGCTGTTCACCTGGGCCATGGAAGAAAGCCTCGGCCAGTCGGAACGTGCGCTGGATGAACTGCTGAGCAACTTCCCGAACCGGGTACTGGGTTGCCTGTTGCGCCTGGTGGTGTTCCCCTTCGGTCGGCGTCACAAGGGCCCGAGCGACAGGCTCGACGCCGAGGTGGCCGCGGTCATCGGCCGGCCCAAGGGTGACCCGACTCTCGAAGAGTTGCTGCAGGGTTGCTATCGCCCGCAATCGACCGACGATCCGGTGGGCGCCCTGCAACACGCCGCCGACCTGCTGGCGGCCGCCCATCCGCTGCACAAGAAACTGCACGGTGCGCTCAAGCAGGGTCAGCTCAACCCGGCGCCTGGCGAACCCCTCATCGATGCGGCCCTGGAGGCCGGCGTGCTGCAAGCCGGTGAAGCGCAGGCCTTGCGCGCAGCCGAGGCGGCGCGGCGCAAAGTCATCGACGTGGATGATTTCGACAAGGCCGAACTGACGCTGGCGCCAGACAAGGTCCGTTAATACTGACGGCCAGGTACACCGTCACCTGTAGCTCTTCACCTACAGCTCTTCATCTATAAAAGCGGGCGCAAGGGCTTTATACTCCTGCGCCCGTTTTGCTCTTGAGGACTTATCTCGTGTCCAATGTCGTTGCCGATCACCTTGTCTTGCTTGACCACTTGCGCAGCATCCTGGTCGCCGTGGGTGAGGCCGAACAGGTGCCCGAAGAAAGCCACGCCTTGTTCCTGGAGCGCTTCGACGAGTTGCGCGCGCAATTGCCCGTCGACCCAATCGAAAGCCAGTACCTGGGCCAGGACCTCCTGTGCCAAGTGATCGTGCGTTACCCACAGATCGCCCACCTGGTGCCTCGCGACCTGCTCTGGTACTTCGCCGGTGACTGCCTGCACTACATGCCTGACGAAGAAATCGCCCTGTACCAGGCCCTGGAAGAACGTCGTTTCGAAGCCGAGCAAAACGACGAACCTTTCGACTGGAACCAGGAAAAGCAATTGCTGGCGATGTCGGACCAGGACAGCAAGCACTGATTGCGATCCGTCATGCAAAAGGCCCGCACGGTTAAACCGGCGGGCCTTTTTTTGGCCTTGCCCAAATGTGTTGCCTGGACGGGCCTCATCGCGAGCAAGCTCGCTCCCACAGAAAGTCATGATCAACCGCAGCCAGTGTGGGAGCGAGCTTGCTCGCGATGAGGCCCGTCAGAACAACCCGTCACTTTCCGGCAACTCATAGTGCGCCGCGACCTTGCTGGAACGCCCTCCTCCCGCCACCTTGTTCAAAGTCGGCTCCTTCGCCAGGCACTCCACCAGATAATCAATGAACACCCGCAGCTTCGGCGGCAGGTAGCGGGTCGGCGAATGCAGCAACCACAAGCCACCGTGGTACGAAGCGAGGAACGTCCAGTCGGCCAATACCTGCACGATCAACCCCTGTTCCAAGGCGTGACGGGCGGTGAAATACGGCAGGCTACCGATGCCGATGTGCTGCAAGACCGCCCCCAACCGTACCCCCGTGTGATTGGCCGCATAGCGTCCGCGCACGCCTACGGTGACCGACTTGCTGCCTTTCTTGAATTTCCAACGCGCGTCATTGGGCGTTTCGCCCAAGTAAATGCAACTGTGCTCCAGCAAATCGTGGGGATGCGTGGGAACACCGTGTTCCGCCAGGTATTGCGGCGTGGCACAAAGCAGGTGGTCAATGGTCAGCAACTGGCGCCCCACCAGCCCGGCTGATGGTTGATCGGTAATCCGGATAGCCAGGTCCACGTGATCATCGATCAGGTCGACCGGCCGATCCTCCAGGAACAACTCCACATCGACCTTCGGATAACGGCGCAAAAATTCAGGCATGTGTGGATGAATCACGAAACGCCCCACTGCCTTGGGCACGCTGACGCGGATGCGCCCTTCCGCTTCCTGGGTGAACTGGCCGCTGATCTCCATCACTGACCGAGCGGCGGCGACCATCTCCTGGCAGCGCTTGAACACCTCTTCCCCGCCATCGCTCAAACGCAACTTGCGGGTGGTGCGCTGCAGCAATCGGGTCGCCAGGGCTTTCTCCAGGCGAGAAATGCTGCGGCTGATGGCCGACGGCGATGAGCCTGACTGGCGGGCCGCTTCGGAAAAGCTGCCGGTCTCCACGACCTTGACGAAGACCGCCATTTCGGCGAGCAACGGCAACGGTAGATTTGTGCTCATGACGCAACAGTCCTTTGAAATTTGAACGGATTATCACCCTTTTACACGCTACCTATAATCCCGTCACAATTTCTGATGTGGGTATGGACCATGACGCTTCGCCTTTTTTTCCATAGCGATGACCTCAAGGCCAACGTGGAAGTCCTGGACTGCAGCCCCCAGGAAAACGAATTCGCCGTGGTGCTGCGCGCCACCCTGTTCCACCCCCAGGGCGGTGGGCAGCCCTGCGACACCGGATGGATCGACGACGGCCAAGTACTGCGCGTCGTTCAGGACGGGCAACAGATCATTCATTACGTCGACCGCCCAGTAGCCCCGGGCATGGCCACGATCCGCGTGGATGAGCAGCGGCGGCGGCTGAATTCACGCCTGCACTCGGCCGGGCACCTGATCGGCCATTTTGCCGAAAGCCGTGGCTGGAAACCGATCAAGGCCCACCACTGGCCCGGCGAAAGCCGTGTGCAATTCCAGCCAGGGGAAAATCCTCAGGAGCTGGACAGATCAATCATCCAGCAAGGCATCGATGAGTGGATTGCCGAGGATTTGCCTCGCCTGATCGCATTGCGCGAAGGCACGCGAGAAGTCGGTTTCGGTGAGCTGTGCGCCTATGGCTGCGGCGGCACTCACGTACGGTGCCTGCAGGAACTGGGAACAGTCACCATCGCCTCGCTTTCACAAAAGAAAGGCACCTTGTCGGTTCACTACCACGTGGACTGATACCCGCCGTGGCCAGCAGCCTGGCCCGCGGCTCTCAGGCCTACTCGATCCAGACGGATCGGCCCCCGGTCCTTGGCGTCGAGTACCTCGATCAGCGGCGCGTTCTGCTTCCCAGGTAACCCTTCATGTTTCTCCACAACCCACCACGGGAAAGGTCTGCTCCACGAGCCAGACCAGCCTGAGGCGCTGCTGATAGCGCTTGCAGGAGAGCACCAGCGCTAAGCCGTAAAAAATATACACCACTGGGTGATCCTGATTTTTTCGTCGCAAGGCGGCCCTGTTTCTCATGTAAATCTGTCACGCAAAAAACACGCAAAAGACAAATTATTGACGGCCACTTGATCACCAATTTTCCTTCCGTCACTTTTTAGTCGTTTTTTTTGTTTGAGGCGTGGCGCTTTGCCATGCTTGAACTACCTTCAAAAAGAAGCGAGAACAAGGCAGGGTCAAATCACCCTTCAGACGACCTGATTGACATCGGTCTCCTTGCTCGACAACCCGGATATTCCGGTTCCCATAAAGCTTTTTCGTAAGCTGCCTGCCGTTCGGTCAGGCCGGTGTAATGCGCCCGTTTGCTTGTAGCAATGAGGCCTGTGCCCGGACCGCTGAAGGGTTGGATGAAATAGAAGGGGCAGCCCGGGCCTCTCAAGTGATCCGTGGCACTGGTTAAGCCTAAGGATGGCCTCTCTATCGAGGATCACTTCATGACCCAGCGCACCGCCCCCGTTTTAAAACATTTCATTCATGGCCTGTTCTGGATGGGCCTTGGCCTGGATGCGGCTCAGGCCGCTGCGGCAAATTGTTCGCAACTGGACAATCTGCCGGCGACCTTCGAGGTCGGCCAAGGGCTCCAGAGCGAACTGCGTATCCTCGCACCCGTGACGAAATTGGCTGTCGGCGACCCGAAAATTGCCGATGTGCAACCCAGTGGCAGCGATGCCTTCATCCTCACGGGCCTGGCGCCCGGCGCCACCAGCCTGATGGTCTGGACCGACTGTTCGAAAATACCGCGCCAGAGCATGGTCTTTGTCAAAGGCCGGGCCACTGAGGCGCTGACGGGCGCTGCGAGCATGCCTTCCGAAGACCCGATGCTGCTCGCCCAGGTACAGACCGACATCCGTTTCGTTGAAGTCAGCCGGACCAAGCTCAAGGAAGCCTCGACGTCGATTTTCGGCAGCCGTGGCAATTTCCTGTTCGGCTCGCCGAGGACCTTGCCCACCATCGGCGGCGTTGTCCGGCCTTCATTGCCGGTCAATAACGACATGTTCAACCTGTCTTTCGCCACCGGTAAGACCCTGTTGATGATCAACGCCCTGGAAGGCAGCGGTTTTGCCTATACCCTGGCGCGGCCGAGCCTGGTGGCCCTCAGCGGGCAAAGCGCGAGTTTCCTGGCCGGCGGCGAAGTGCCGATTCCGGTACCCAGTGCCGGCAGCGACAATGTGTCCATCGAGTACAAGGAATTCGGTATACGCCTGACCCTGACCCCCACCGTCATTGGCAAGAATCGCATCGCCTTGAAGGTGGCACCGGAAGTCAGTGAGCTGGACTTCACCAACGCGGTGAACATCGCCGGGACATTGGTGCCCGCACTCACCGTGCGCCGTACCGATACCAGCATCGCCCTGGCCGATGGCGAAAGTTTCGTCATCAGCGGCCTGATCAGCACCCGCAACAGCGCCCAGGTGAACAAGTTTCCAGGGCTTGGCGACGTGCCGATTCTCGGCGCGTTCTTTCGTGACAACTCCATCAACCGCGAAGAGCGCGAACTGCTGATGATCGTCACGCCGCACCTGGTCCAACCGTTGGCGGCCGACGCGCAACTGCCGACCTTGCCGGGTGAGCAACTGCGCAATTACGACCCGAATTTCTACCGTATGTACTTCCTCGAACATGGCGAGTTCGACAACCGCAGCGGGCTTTCCCAATGAGCCGGCGCCTGGTGTGCAACGCGTGCGACGTCCAACGGTTCGCCAAGGGGTATTCCATGAAAACAGTGATCGCATTAGCGGCGACCTTGATGCTTGTCGGTTGTGCCAGCAGCGGCGTGGTGGCTTCACGCACAGCCGATTGCGCCAAGCCCGGAGCCGACCAGGAACTGGCCTTGAACATGGCGGAAGACATGGCCAACGAGGGCCGTCTATACGCCAGCCTGGCGAACCTCGAACGCTTGCCCGAAGACTTGGTCCAGGTCCGCCTGCGCAAGGCTCGGGTACTGCGCCTGATGGGCCGCAACGAGGCCGAACCGTTGTACAAAAGCCTGCTGGGGACATGCCTGGCCGCTGACGGTGAGCATGGCCTGGGTCAATTGGCGGCCGCCAGGAATGACAATTCGGCCGCGACGCAATACCTCGAACGCGCCGCGAAGATGGCCCCGACCGAAGGCAAGATCCGCAATGACCTGGGGGTTGTCTACCTCAATCAGCGACGCATTTCAGAAGCCCGCTTCGAGTTCATGACCGCCATGGAGCTCCAGCAGTCCGACACGCTGGCCGCGCTCAACATGGTGACCCTGCTGATTTACCAGGACAACTGGAAGCAGGCCGCCGAGCTCGCGAACATGGCCAAGCTCAGCCCCCAGCAAGTGGCAGATGCCCAAGCCCGTGCGGAAAAAATCAGGGGTTCGGCCACTCAGGCAGCGACGTCACCCGCCAACCACCTGGCCGAGGTCGTCGATGCTTCAACCGGCGCGGTCAAGTAGAGCGTTACGAGGAGTTCAAGAAATGATGACCAAACAATTGATGATCGTGTGCATGGTGAGCCTGTCCACCGCCGCCTGGGCCATTGAGCCAGGCCCCTCCTCGGCCGCACAGCAAGGCACCGAGAGCTGGATGCAACTGCAGATTCGCGGCGTGGTGGCCTCCACCAACCTGCAAACCGCCTCGGCCGCCGAACGCGAGATGGCCATGCAGCGTTGGCTCAACAGCTTCAACTACCCGATCCCGGAGTTCTTTGACCAGGACTCGGGTGGAGAAATCACCAGCAGCAAATGAAACACGCGGCAAACGAAAGACCACAGCCTCCGGGAGTGCCTGCATTCGATTCGATGTAGGCACTCCCGGAGGCTGTGGTCTTTTGGTTTGAGCGGTCGGCAGACAGGAGTAAACCTGTGGGAGCGAGCTTGCTCGCGATCGCGAACTGACATTCAACCACTTTCATTACTGACCCACCGCTATCGCGAGCAAGCTCGCTCCCACAATGGGCCGGTGCTGAGCACAAGACTCATGAACACCCAGGATCACTTGTGGGAGCGAGCTTGCTCGCGAAGGCGGACTGACAGCCAACATCTTCATTGACTGAACCACCGCTATCGCGAGCAAGCTCGCTCCCACAATGGGCCGGTGCTGAACACAAGACTCATGAATACCCCAGATCACTTGTGGGAGCGGGCTTGCTCGCGAAGGCAGACTGACAGCCAACATCTTCATTGACTGAACCACCGCTATCGCGAGCAAGCTCGCTCCCACAATGGGCCGGCGCTGAGCACAAGACTCATGAACACCCCAGATCACTTGTGGGAGCGGGCTTGCTCGCGAAGGCAGACTGACAGCCAACATCTTCATTGACTGAACCACCGCTATCGCGAGCAAGCTCGCTCCCACAATGGGCCGGTGCTGAGCACAAGACTCATGAACACCCCAGATCACTTGTGGGAGCGGGCTTGCTCGCGAAGGCGGACTGACAGCCAACACCTTCATTGACTGAACCACCGCTATCGCGAGCAAGCTCGCTCCCACAATGGGCCGGTGCTGAGCACAAGACTCATGAACACCCCAGATCACTTGTGGGAGCGAGCTTGCTCGCGAAGGCGGACTGACAGCCAACACATTCATGGACTGTCAAACCACTATCGCGAGCAAGCTCGCTCCCACAATGGACTTGCGGCAGGGCACGGGAGGTCTACATATTCCCGAAGGCCCTGAACACGCCGATCATGGCCGGGCCGATAGCGACCAGGAAGAAGCTCGGCCACAGGCAGAAGATCAGCGGGAAGATCAGCTTGGTGCCGATCTTGGCGCCCATTTCTTCCGCGGCCTGGGTACGCCGGTCGCGAAACTCATCGGCGTAGATCCGCAGGGTATCGGCCACGCTGGTGCCAAAACGGATACTTTGCGCCAGCAAGCTGACCAGGCCCTGGATGTCCTCCAGGCCGGTGCGCACGGCCAGTTGCTTGAGCGCCTCGGTACTGGTGATGCCCGCCCGGATCTGCGCATTGACCAACGCCAGTTCCTCGGCCAGCTCAACCTGGCTGACCGACATCTCTTCAGCCACCCGCTCAATCGTCGTGGGCAAGGCCAGGCCCGACTCGACACAGACCACCATCAGGTCCAGTGCATCCGGGAACGCCGCGCGCAGCCGGCCTTGGCGCGCCTGCTTGCGTTTGCCGACGTAGATCGCCGGCAGCAACCAGCCAATACCGGCGATGAGGGTTACCGCCAGTAGACCAATGGCCACTGAAACCTTGACCATCGGCAGCAGCAACAACGCAATGCCGACCAGCAACAACGGCAACATCAGGCGCACGGCCCAATACATCTGCACCGCCGAGGCAGACCGGTAACCGGCGTGGGTCAGCAAGGTCTGGGTGGCGGACGTGTGGGCCTGGTCGGTGGAAGCAAAACGCTGGCCGATCCGCTCCAACAGCAGTTGCAGGTTACTGGGCGCCTCCTGCCCCACCGTGCTGCCAGCATAACCACGCTTGATCAGCGCCAGACGCCGCTGCACCGGATCCTGCAGGCCCAGCATCAATAGCAGGAGCGCAACGGCCGCCAGCACTGTGCTGAGGCCAATCGCGGCGATGAACAACAGCCGTGCCAGTTCTTCGTTACCGGTCAACCGGCTCAACAATCCGAGCAAAAAGTCCATGACAGAAACCTCTCGGCGCAACAGCGCTTAAACCTGGATCCGGATGATCTTTCTTATCCAGAAAATCCCGATCAACATGGCGCAGAACGCGCCGATGATCAGCTTGTGCCCTATGGGGTCATTGATCAGCACGGGCATGTAGCTAGGGCTGGTGAGCACGATGGCGATCGCCAGCACGAACGGGATCGCCACCAGCACCCACGCCGACATGCGCCCTTCCGCCGACAACGTCTTGATCTTGCGCTGGAACCGGAAACGCCCGCGAATCAGCCGACTCAGGCGCTCCAGCACTTCGGTCAGGTTGCCGCCGGTCTCGCGGTGGATGAGGATCGAGGTCACCAGCATCATCACCGTCATGCTCGGCATCCGCTCCAGCAGCCCGAGCATGGCCCGGCGCACGTCGTTGCCATAGTTGATGTCGGAAAACGTCATGCCGAATTCCTGGGCGACCGGCCCCTTGTGCTCCTCGGCGACCAGACGCAGGGTTTCATTGAACGGGTGCCCGGCGCGCAAGGCCCGGCACATGGCGTCCAGCGCATCCGGCAAACCTTCCTCGAACGCGGCGAAGCGCTTATTGCGGTCACGCAGGATTTTCAACACCGGCGCCCAGGTCAGTGCAAATGCCGCCAGCAGCGCCATCCACCAGACCGGCGAGACCATCAGCACCAAGGCACCGGCCGCCACCCCCAGGACCAGACCGAGCAGCATGACCCGATAAGCCCGGTATTCATGACCGGCCTGCTCGATCAGTTGCGTCAGGTTGGCCATGAACGGCAGTTGTTCCAGGCGGGCTTCCAGGGGGGACAGCCGCGTCAGGTATTTCTGCCGCAACACGGTTTGCATGTTGGGCAAGTGGTTGGCCTTCTCCAGCACATGCAGGCGCCCGCGAATACGCTTGCGCATCTTGCCGGCTTCGCCGAACACCGGCACCACCACGCCCTGGGACAGCAGGAACACGGCGATGAACACCATGCCAAGGAAAATCAGGATGAACTCGCTGGGGATATTGTTCATGACGTGCGGCCCTCCATCCACTCAGGGCGAAACAAGGTCAGCGGCAACTCGATGCCGCGCTTGGCCAGCACATCGCGGAAGGCCGGGATCATGCCGCTGGGCCGATATTCCCCGAGCACCTCGCCGTGCTCGCCGATGCCCTGGCGCACGAAAGAGAAAATTTCGGTCATGGTAATGACCTCCCCTTCCATCCCGTTGATCTCCTGCATGCTCACCACGCGTCGCTTGCCGTCTTCTTGACGCTCCAGTTGGATCACCACATCAATGGCCGAGGCAATTTGTTGACGCATGGCCTTGATCGGAAATGTCGCCCCGGTCATCGACACCATGTTCTCGATTCGCCCCAGCGCATCCCGTGCGGTGTTGGCGTGAATGGTGGTCAGCGAACCGTCGTGGCCGGTGTTCATCGCCGTGAGCATGTCCATCGCCTCGGCACCACGCACCTCACCGATGACAATCCGGTCCGGGCGCATGCGCAGGCTGTTTCGCACCAACTCCCGCTGGCTCACCTCGCCACGCCCCTCGATGTTCGATGGCCGGGTTTCCAGGCGTACCACGTGGGGCTGTTGCAGTTGCAGCTCGGCCGAATCCTCGATGGTGACGATGCGCTCGTTGTGGGGGATGAAACTGGAGAGCACGTTGAGCATGGTGGTCTTGCCACTGCCGGTCCCGCCGGAGATCAGCACGTTCAGGCGCCCGCGAACAATAGCCTTGAGCAGCAAGGCAATGGCCGGGGTCATCGTGCCTACCTGGATCAGGCTGTCGGTGTTGAGCAGGTCCACGGCGAAGCGCCGGATCGACATGCTCGGACCGTCGATGGCCAGCGGTGGAATGATCGCGTTGACCCGCGAACCGTCCTTGAGCCGGGCGTCCACCAACGGCGAAGACTCGTCGATACGGCGCCCCAGGCTGGACACGATGCGGTCGATGATATTCAGCAAATGCTGATCGTCGCGAAAACGCACGTCGGTGCGTTGCAGCTTGCCGAAGCGCTCGACATAGACCGAGGCAAACCCGTTGACCAGGATGTCGGACACGCTATGGTCGGCCAACAGCGGTTCCAGCGGCCCGAGGCCGAGCACCTCGTCAGTGATCTGCTTGATGATCAACTGCCGGCTGACGGTACTCACTGGCGCCGAATGTTCCTCGAGCAGGCGCTGGCAGATATCGCGGATCTGCCGCGCGGCCTCGGCCTGCTCGAGGGCATCGAGCAACGACAGGTCCATGACCTTGAGCAGCTGCTGGTAGATCTTTTCCCGCCACTCGGCCTCCACCGGCGTGACCTGGCTGCGGGTTTCATACAGCACGTCGGGGATGGCCTGCTCCCAGGCCATCAAGGCGTCCGTCGGGTCCGGCAAGCCATCGCCGGGCTGGGCGCCCGCGGCGGCAACAGGTTTGGCGGGCTGTTTGCGCAAGCGGTTACGAAAGTCGCTGATCATGGGTCATCCCCCGAAAAAACGGTTGAAGGCACGTTTAAGCAGGCCCTTGTCCGTGGCCATCTGGTGACCGACCAGGTCTTCGGTCAAATCGCGCAGGGCAGCGGTGATGGCCGCCTTCGGCGCATGCAGCCCCAACGGCACGCCAGTGTTCTGACTCTGGCTGACCAGGTTGAAGTCATTGGGCAATTTCGACAGGTTCGCGCAGCGCAGGGCCTCGCCGATGTCCTTGAGGCTGACGGCGGCGTTTTTGTCATAGCGGTTGATCACGATCTGCAACTGCTCCCCGCGCACGCCCAGGTCTTCGCGAAGGATCCGCACCAGAGCGCTGGCATCACGCAGGTGGCTGACGCTCTGTTGCACCACCACGTACACCCGGTCCACCTGTTCCAGCACCGAGCCGGTGAGGTGATCGATCTGCCGCGGCAGGTCCACCACCACCCAGTCATAACTGGCGCGGGCCAGTTGCAACAGGGCGTCGAGCTGTTCGGGTTGGGCATCCTGGGGCAGGCACAACTCACCGGCCCGGCCTCCCAGGACGTGCAGGGTCGGGCTGAAGTGGCTGCAAAAACCCCGCAGCGCGACACTGTCCATCTCATCGATCTGCTGCAGCACTTCCAGATGGCTGTGGGACTGCGACACGTCCAGGTAATGGGTCACGCTGCCAAATTGCAGGTCCATGTCCAGCAACAGCGTATTGCCTGCCCGGGCACTGAGCTGCTGGGCCAGGTTGCACGCCACCAGGGTTCCACCGGAGCCGCCCTTGGCGCTGATCACCGCGACCAGCTTCCCTTCGTTGCCGTTGCCGAGACGGACTTCCGCCACCAGGCGATTCAGCGCCGCCACCAATTCCGTGTCGGCGATGGGTTCGGGCAGCACATCCCGGGCTCCGGCCTGCATCGCCAGGCGCATGCCCTCCTGCTCGCCCAAGGGACCGCACACCAGCATCGGCGGACGTTCATGGGCCGGACGTTGCAGCAACGCCGACAGTTCTTCGCGCCACAGATGGCTGACGCGCAACAGCAGCAGGTCGGGCATGCGGTCCAGGCCGTAGAGCGGATCGACATGGCCGTTGCTGACCAGGCGCGTGCTGACCTCAAGGCCAGGCATGCGCTGGCAGACGCATTGCAGGTCGCGCAGGGACGTAGCATCGCGACTGCTGATCAGTATCCGCAGCCCGGCTCTGCCGGTGGTGGTCGAAAGCGGATTTTCCCTGGTGTTCAGCATGGTGTGATCTCCCCGGAATCGGAATGACGCCCAAGGCTTTCGCGTGGCAAGGTTGCCCTGAACGTGGGCAAGGTAATGGGCACGCCCAAGCCGGGAATGAACAGGTTGAAAACAAAGTTCTGCACGCTCAGCCGGACATAGCGAATGGCTCGAAAGCCGGTGGCGCCGGACGTGTCGGTGGGGTTCGCTACCACGGCGCCGTTGACGTCCAGGTAGGTCAGCGCCAGGTTCGAGGTCGCCAGGTTGCTGATCAGTTGGCTGGTGCCGGCGTCCGTCGCGGCGTTGAAGATGGCCCGGCGCAAGACCACCGGATCGCTGACATTGCACACCGCCGCCAGCCGCGCGCCACGGCGCGCCGCTTCATCCAGCGCATTGACCGTGAAGTACAGCCGGCCCATTTCCACCACGCCGAACAGCAGGATGAACACCAGCAAGCCCACAAAGGAGAACTCCACGATGTAAGTGCCGCGCATGTGCTTGTGATTCATCACAGCGCCCTCATGACAGTGGTCGCCACCAACTGGATGCCCAGTGGAATGGCATTGCCGAAGAAACCTGGGATCGAACCCGCGCAGTTGCCCGCGCCAATCACCGGGCAGAAGGTGTAGGTAATGGTGACGCGCACATGGTCGATACCCTCGGCGGCGACCTGCACATTCGCCGTGGTCAAGCCTGACACCACAGCGGTTCCCGTCGCGCTGGGCACGCCATACACCGCGACGTTTTTCGTCTGGGTCAGGAGCGTGCTGCCCAAGGCGACAGTGCCAAGGGTGGAGTTCCAGGCCTGGCTGGCGACGAAACGGTCGGCATCGCGGCTGGCCTGCAACAGCACGTTGTACTGGTAGAGCATGCGGCCGAACTCGCCGAAGGCCAGCAGCAACAACAGCAACAACGGCAGCACCAGGGTGAACTCCACCAGCGCCACGCCTTGCTGGGCTTGCGCGGGTTTGAACTGAGAAAGTCCCATGACGCCTCCTACGAGTCGGTGCTCGGAGTGCCGCTGCCGTTGAGATAGGTTTTGTAGAGCTGGATGATCTGCGGGCCGGCATCGGTGGAGGGTGTAGGACCGGGTACGTTGTCGCCTTCGCACTCCTGGACGAACTGGCCAAAGATGATGGACTCCGAACCACCGCCGTCCACTGGCTGCACGACGAAGTAGCAGCCGAACCCCAAGACTGGAATCGACGTCGAGCCGCTCAGTTTCCCGGCGCAATCGCCAATCACGATCTTCAACATCCGACGCTCGAAAACCCCGTTGCTTTGGCAACCGCTGGCGCCTCCCGCCACACAGGCGGCGACCTTGGCCCGCCAGTCGTTGTAGTCCTGTATCGCCTCGCCGCCCGCCGACAGATCGCCGTTGCTCGAGGTGACGGACTGGCCTTTGTACTGCGCCTGGGAGAGCGCATCGTTGTAGGTGATCGCCGGAGTGCCTGACGCCGTGACCAGGTCCGGTGGGTAGTCCGAAGAACTGACCGGACCATTGTAGATACCGAAGCGCGTGTTCAAGCCTTGGGAAGTAGGGCCGGCTTTATTCCCCGGCGCCGTCTGGACGTTGCTCCCGACACTGCGGCAAACCGAGCCACCGCCGGCCAGGTCCTCCCGGACCGCACTGCCGCCTGAGCCGAAATCCAGCAATTGGAAATTGCCCGGCCCAATGGGCGATGTGTTCCCCGCCGCCGTTTTCAAGACCTCCAGGTCGCCAAATTGGTAGCCCCAGAAGTTGCCGGCGCCAGGGTTGTATTGAGTGGGATCGCCACACACCATCAACGGTGCCAGGTCACAAGGCGAGGTGGGGCTGGGACCTGCCGTGGCAATCGCCGCCACGCGCTTGTTGCCCAAGCCGGCGCTGCCCATCGTTTGCACGAAACTCCAGAAAAAACCGTTCAATTGATAACTGGACACCGACACCCGCACGTATTTGGCATCGGCAGGCCCGGGATAGGAGAACGGGCCGTAGACGCTGCTGGACAGTTCCACCACGGCAAACGCGCCCGGGTTGCCGGCGACCGCGGTGGCCAGTTCGGTGTTGCCGGCGGCGTTGGCATTTCTGTTCAGCGTGTCCAGGGCCGCCGCGCGGGTGGTGCTGGCCATGTTGATGCCGCCACTCACCTGGCTCAGGGTCTTGGCGCCGCCCAAGGCCGCGGCATCCACCGCATTTTGCAGGCGCGTCTTGTTCAGCAGCATGTGCCCGCCATCCAGGGCCAAGGCCGCCATCATGGAAATCGCCACCAGCGCGATCACCATCAGTACACTCACCGCCCCTCCCTGGCGCCGGATATTGGCATTCATCATCGAGCCCTCATCTACAACGTTTGAGGATCGGCATCGCCACGGCCCGGACGGGCCTGGCATGGAGGCGTCATTCAGCGGACATTGATCACGCTGCTTTCAACGCCGCGGATCAGCGTGATCGCCCCGCCTTGCGGCTTGGCACTGCGTTGCACCACAGGTTTTGGCACCGGGGCGGCCGCCATGGCCATGACCGGCGCAGGGGCTGGCGGCGCAACGGCCACGGCCTTCTTCTCCAGGTTCAACGGGTTGCGCAAGGCCAATTGCAGCTTGCCTTCGGTTTGCGCCGTGACCAGCGCTTCGGCTTCGGTGGCCGACATTTCCAAGGTCACGGCCCGCACCACCACCGGCTGGGTCTTGTCGGTGCCCGCCGTCTGGTCCACCGCCAGCACCCGCAGGTTTTCCAGGATAGTCCGGGACGTGGCGCTGTTACTGCCGGCGCTGGTGGTCTTGGTCGCCAATACATCGACCCGATTGCCCGGCAAGAGAAAGCCCCCCACGCCGACCACATCATCCACGCGGACCGAAATGGCGCGTTTGTCCGGCGCGATCAGCGAAGCCAGGGTGCTGCCGCCCAAGTGCTCACTCAGACGCGCGCCCCGCACGATGTCGCCGCGCAGGATGTCGAAGGTGGCGATCTTGCCCACGGCCTGTTCGCTGGCATCGAAAGCGTCGTCCGGGATCGTGTCCATGGGCATGCGCACCGTGGTGACTTGCTGGGCCTCGACCATTTGCCCGAAGGGGATTTCCACCGTGGCGACCACCACGCTTCGCAAATGATCATCGGGGGACGCGTTGAGTCGCGCGCTCAGCCAGGCGTCAGCCATCCATGCGGCACCAAGGCCCATTACCAGGGAAACGCCTATCAGCGGAAGCGTACGAGAGCTCATGTCGGTATCTCCAGATCAAAGGAAGTCGAGCTGAACGAAGTAGTTGTGCCAGGCCCATTCCAGCTCTTGCGGCAACAGCGGGCCGGAACCGCCCAGGTAACGCTGGCGGTCGAGCGCCATGTTCAACAGGTCACGAGGATGACAAGGCACCAGCGGCATGCCTTCGCTTGCATACAACCGCTGCAGGACATAGCGCACCAACAGCGGGTCATACGGGATGCCCAGGCGCTCGCACTCCTGGCGCCAGATGCGTTCGTAATCCTCGGGCTTGAGGTAGCCGAACTGCACTTTGTAGCCAATGCGCCGCAGAAAAGCCTCGTCGGCCAGTTCGAGGGGATTGAGGTTGGTGGAAAACACCAGCACCAGGTCGAACGGCAGCTCGCAATGCCGACCGCCACCCAGGTTGATGAAGTCGCGCTTCTCCTCCATCGGCACGATCCAGCGATTGAGCAACTCCGCAGGGGCCATGCGCTGGCGCCCCATGTCATCGATGATGAACAGGCCGTTGCTGGCCTTGAGCTGCAACGCCGCCTGGTATTGCCGGGTGAACGGGTCGTAGCGCACGTCCAACTGCTCCATGCTCAGCTCGCCGCCGGTGATGACGATCGGGCGTTTGCAGCACAGCAGCCGGCGGTCGATGCCTTCGTTGAGCATCAGGTTGTTCGCTTGGCCATTGTCGTCCAGGCGCTGGTGCACCTGCGGGTCGTAGATCTCGATCACCGACTCGTTGATGACGATGGCATGGGGCACCCAGATGGCCTCGGCGAACAGCCGGATCAATCGGCTGCTGACATAGGTTTTACCCGTGCCCGCCGGCCCGTAGATCATGATCGCCCGCCCGGAATTCAGGGCGACGCCCAACTGGTCGAGCATGCCTTGGCTCAGCACCAGGCCGGCCAAGGCCTGGTTCATGTCCTTGGCGGTGATGCGACCGTGGTGGATGGTCTGGATCTTGATCAGCGAGCGATAAGTACTCACCGGGAACGGCGCCGCGCCGATGTAGCCACTGCGGGCCAGGGCATCACGGGCCGAACTGCGGCCGCGCTCGGTGAGGCCATAACGCAGCGTCTGCCCACCGGTTTGCCCCAACTGGCCCAGCACTTCGACACGACCGTCCTTGCGCAGGAACGCCAGGACTTCCTCCAACACCGCGCCGGTCAGCGCCAGGCGCTCCACCAGCCGCGACATGTCCAGCACACCGGCGTCATGCAAATGCTTGCACACCAGTTCACCCAGGAAACTGTCGGTCAGGCCTGTGTCGCGAATGGTGCATGGCTGGGGTGCCAGGCGTTGTACCGCTTCCCGTTCGCTGGGGTAGGCATCGCTATCGTTGATGACGTGCATGACTAGACTCCCCAGCCGCCGGCAACCAGTTGCCAGTAAACGCTGTTCAAAGTGCCGATCAGGATCGCAATCGAATAGGGAAAGGGTTTGCCCGCCACTTCATCCGAAGTCGGCGCCAGATAGGCCTGGGCTCGTACAATCAACCAGTAGCGTCCCAGGGTCTGGAGCAGTTGGCCGCGGGCCAGGACGATCAGGAAACCGCACACACCGCCGGCGATCAGACTGAACAGCGCCGCCCACAGTGCGTAATAAAAAGGCAGGAAGCTGCCGACCATGGTCATCAGCTTGACGTCACCGGCGGCCATGCCACCGACGGCGTACATGGGCAGGAACAGCGCGAAGCAGATCAGCATGCCCAACAGGCTGTCGCCCAGGCCACCGATCCCGCCGGTATACACCTGGCCGGCCAAGCCCAGAGCAAGGCCCAACAGGACCAATGTGTTGGGGATACGGTGGCGAAGCAGATCGCTCACCACCGCCACACCCAGCAGTCCTAGCAGCAGTACCGTCGACACCAGCAGTTCCATGGACATGATGCGTCTCCCTGGGGGGATTTTCGTTAGCAGGCGACGTTGCTATTGACGACCTGGCACAGTGCCCGGATCTTGGTATCCACGGCGCCGCCCAGAAGGACGAAAGCCGCCGCTACCAACACCGTGATCAAGCCTCCCGCCACCGCGTATTCAACGATGGTCAGGCCGTCTTCATCTTT
This sequence comes from Pseudomonas sp. Van50, assembly GCF_055390755.1. Classification (NCBI taxonomy): domain Bacteria; kingdom Pseudomonadati; phylum Pseudomonadota; class Gammaproteobacteria; order Pseudomonadales; family Pseudomonadaceae; genus Pseudomonas; species Pseudomonas sp. Van50. The sequence goes on from NZ_AP024343.1 coordinate 5,211,700, forward strand.
GGCGAACTTGCTGATCGAGTTGCTTATTGTCTGGAGAGTCATTTCATGAACCTCACGCGGGTCAGAAGTACTGTTACGAACTTGGTTGGAGGGGACAGCGCGAAGTCCATTTGATTGATTCGTTGTACTCACTGCATAAGAGTCGCAAGCGGTTTTCCTTGAAAGTGACCGTGCCCCCTTCACTGCAAGTTGCCGCTTTCAGCAGGCAACGTTGCCGTTGACCGCCTGGCACAGCGCACGGATCTTGGTGTTCACGGCACCGCCCAGAAGCACAAACGCGGCAGCCACCAACACGGTGATCAACCCACCGGCCACGGCGTATTCCACAATGGTCAGGCCATCTTCATCTTTGGCGAACTTCAGCACCGAAGCCTTGATTGTTTGAAGAGTCATTTCGCACACCTCATCGGGTTGTTTTATCAAGGGCAGTACATTGCGAACTGCCTGATGCAACCCTAGTCAGCAGGTGGTCAGTGCCGTTAGGAGGATTTTGCACATCGCTAGGATTTTTTTGCGCCGGACAGGACAGGCGCCGGGGCGGGAAATCCAGCACTGGGACAGTGCGAACGGGCGTCCCATGACGACGGATGGCGCTAAACGATCGGACTTTTATAAAAATTTATTCGGCGAAATGATGGCACAGTGACAATACTGCTAGCTAAAGGGCAGCAAGCACCTGTGGGTAGTCGTCCTATGGCGTCCAATCCGACTGCAAAGCCAAAGCTGTTATGGGTCGATCTGACTCATGACCGGTCCACCCAGGAACTCGTCTCCCTGTTCCAGGACACGTGCGACTGCACGCTGGCCAAAAACGCCATGCTGCCCGGCGCGGAACAGGTCGACATGATCTGCATCCATTTCGACCGCCCGGACACACCGGGCCTGCGACGCCTGTTGGAGATCAAACGAACCGTTCCTGGCACGCCCATCACCATGTTCACCGTGCAGCACTCCGAAGAGCTGGCGGTCTGGGCCATGCGCTCCAGCGTCTGGGAATACATGGTGCTGCCCTTGTCCGCCGCCGAGAAAAAGCGCTACCTCACCGCCGTGGTGCAACTGTGCGAGCTGCGCCACAATGCCAATGGCCGGGCAAAGACCTCGCAGATCGACCACTCCCCGACCCTGCCGGACAGCATTCGCCTGACCGCCGGGCACCAGAAGCACCAGGCTCTCAGCCACATCATGCTGTACATCGACCAGCATTTTCGCGACAGCATCGATCAGCGCGACCTGGCCAAGCGTTGCGGTATGACGACGTTTCGTTTCAGCCGGGTGTTCAAGGAGGCCAATGGCCTCGGCTTCACCGACTACGTGCTGAACAAACGCATGAGCTTCGCCAAGGAGTTGCTCGATAACAGCCAGATGCCCATCACCAGCATCGGCTACGAGGCCGGCTTCAAGGACCCGTCCTACTTCGCTCGCGCCTTCAAGCAATACGCCAGTTGCACGCCCAGTGAATACCGTCTCGCGTACCAGATGCGCAACGCACATCCGGCACCGGAGCCACCGGATGAGGCCGCCCTGGAAGCGATTGAAAACCTGGTGCACAGCCTTGAGGGTTAAAAGGTTTTGTAGCGTTATCGCCATCTTTCTATAAGCATCCCCACCCGTGCCAGAGCTAGACCGGACGCCCATGGCCAGGGAGCGACCTCGTCGATCGACTCCCCGCCCCTGCCCGACAGGCGCCCTGACTCACGGGGCGAGTTTTCTTCTCTCGATAGGAATGGACAGGACAATGCTGGTTCGGGTCTCACCGTACGCATTGATTTTCGCAATAATGTCCTCGATCTCAGCCATGGATCGGGCGTAGATGCGGATCAGATAGGAGTCATTCCCCGTGATGTGCAGGCACTCGACGACTTCGGGTATGTCGGTGAGTGTCGCTATCAATTTGGCTTTCGCCGGCTTGAGGGTGGTGATGCCGACGACAGCCGATATGCCATACCCCAGCTTGGTTGGATCTAACTGCGCGCAATAGCCCTTGATGACCCCGGAGTCTTCAAGTTTGCGCAACCTGTCATTGGTGGCAGGAATAGAAAGCCCCGCGTGCTTGGAAAGCTCTGTGATGGAAATGCGACCACAGTCCTGTACCTTACCCAGGATTTTGACGTCTATACGATCCATGTGCGTTTTCCCCGGTTAAAAGTATAAATTTTAATGAAAAGCCCGCGTTTTTCATTAAAAAAAGCATGCACCAAAATAAAGCATGGCGCTAGTCTATTTCCAGCCTGAAAAACCTGAAAAGAATCCGGGCAATCAACGGCCCTGCTCTTTAGCGTGACGCACTCATAATAAAATATTCTCTCCAGGGATGGTGTTCGCATGGAAGATGAAAAGAAAAAGTGTGAAAAAAAACCTCACCCGCTCGTCCAGCACATTGGCACGCAAGTCCTAAGTCTCCGGCATTTCAAGAAAGATCAGTTACTGATGTACCTGATGGGCGTCGGTTTCTTTTCGTTGGGTGCCAAGTGTTTCATCATCAGCCAACTGGGTACTGACCCATTAGATGTCCTGATCATCTCGATCGATAAAATACTCATGCTGGGCATGGGCGTTTGCTCGGCTATCGTATCGCTGTTTTTCCTGACATGGTGGGTGCTCTGGAACAAAAAATACCCACCGATAAGTCCCTTCATTACAACGACGCTGACTGGGCTGCTGATTGATCTCTGGTCGTGGCTGGGGCTCGGGGAGTATTTGATCGTCAGAATGAATGAGTACGCGTTATTGGCCTCGGGGCTGATGCTGTGTGCCTATTCCTCCGCCTTGATCATCATGAGCGGTATCGGCATCAGGATCATGGACCTGGTGGTATTGACCATGGTATCCAAATGGAACTGGTCGTTCACCAAAGCCAAAATGATTATTGAAATCGGCATCTTTTCGAGCGGTTGGCTTTTAGGCGGTCCCTTCGGTATCGGCACGATTGCATTTCTGCTGGTGATCGGCCCACTTATTCAACCGTTCATGAACATGAATGCCAAGCGCTTTGCACTTAAAAACTATGGATTGATGAGCGCTTCATCCGCTTACTAATAAATCTACAACTATGACTGCCCTGCAGGGCAGCAGGATCGTTTCGCCTCGACTTTTTAACCGATGCTATTGATGGCAACTTCCGTGATGAGGAGTGAAAGATGGACACTACAAAAAATAAAAACTGGACCTTGGAAAGCAGCCCGGCAAAACTGGAAGAAATACTCCCTGGGGGCGCTGTCAAGTGTCATCTTTCCCCACGCAACTGTGTTATCCAGGAAGGCAAGTTAGGTTTTTGCAAAGTGCGCGGAAACCGTGGGGGCAGGCTCGTTACATTGAACTACGGTAAAGGCGTTCACAGCACCGAAGAGACAATCGAAACCGAAGCCGTTTTCCACTTTGCCCCGGGGGAGCGAATCTTGTCCCTGGGTAATATCGGCTGCATGCTCAACTGCGGTTACTGTCATAACTGGAAGACATCGCAGGCCAAGTACGTCACCGACAAGGACGTTTACTACTACACCCCCGAGCAGGTGGTGGAAACTGCACTCAAGCACGGCATACGCGTCATTTCCTGGACGTATAACGATCCCGTTGTCTGGCACGAATTCATCCTCGACACAGCGAAGCTGGCCAAGGAAGCGGGCCTGATCAACCTCTATAAATCGGCATTCTTCATCAGCGAAGAGGCCATTGATGAATTATTGCCGGTCATCGATATTTTCTCGATTTCGCTGAAATCCATCTCCCCGGAATACTACCGCAAGGTCACCACCGGCTGGGTAGAGCCCGTTCTGGCGGGCATCAAGAAAGTCTATGACGCCGGCAAATATGTCGAGGTCAGCACCTTGATGGTGACCGACATCAGCGACGACGAGGAGACGGCGAGGAAAATCAGCCAGTGGGTCCTGGATGAACTGGGCCCGAACGTACCGCTGCACTTCGTCAGGTTTCACCCCGATTACAAGATGAGCAACAGCATCCGTACGCCTGTGGACAGGCTCCTGAAGGCTCGGGACGTTGCTCGGAGCATGGGCGTTGAGCATGTCTACCTGGGTAACGTGAATGACGTCGAAGGGACTAATACCAGTTGCAACCACTGTAACGCCCTGCTCGTCACCCGTTATGGCTTGAACGCTGAAATCATCGGACTGGACAGCAAAGGATGCTGCTCTCAGTGCGGACATGATGCGCATTTCAAATTGCTGGGGGAACACCAGGCGAACGCCCCTGTCGAGTTGCGCGAGGACACGTTGAGCGCCTACGAGAAGCGAAAGTTCGAATGGCACGGAGACATCGTGTCGCTGCACGCCCAAGTGCTGAATACCGAAGACTTCGAACAGACCGTCTACCTGCGACGCAATTATACGGACGGGCACAACAGCGATTGGAAATCACTGACCTTGCGCCCCCATGAAAGCTATCGATTCATCGTTGCCAAGGCTCGCATCGATGAAACAGGCCCTGAAGTCTGGCTCCCCAACGGCGTGAACTCGAACCTTCATGAAGTCTTCGACAGGGCCCACTTCCCGACAGAGTCGATTGAAGAAATCGGTATTTCGCAAAATGACATCACCCCGACCGTGGGTTACGAGGGTAAGCAAAACATGTATGAACAGGTCATCAAACTGGTCAGCCAAGCATGAAAGTGTCTACTGAAATACTTCATATCAAGGTGGATGACCGGGACGCCCATCCTTCGGTAACGCCTATTTATCAGTGCAGCGCTTTCAACGCTGACTCGGCCTTCTTCTATTCAAGGAAAGCCAATCCCAATGTGACGGAATTGGAACAGGTCGTCGCGTCCCTGGAGGGCAGTGAACATGCCCTGGCCTACAGCACCGGGATGAGCGCGATCTACATGGTGTTGGAACTGTTGAAACCGGGTGCTTCGCTGGTCATCAACAAATACATCTATGGCTGCTCCTATAAATTGTTCCAGCGCTATGCGGCACGTATCGGCGCACACCTGACGATTCTGGATCTCACCACGGCAGAGGGGCTGAAGGCCTTGCCGGCGAACGTCGACATGGTCATTTTCGAAACGCCGACCAATCCCTTCCTGAAAGACATTGATATCCATGCGGTCAGCAGGGCCGTCAAGCAACACAACCCGCAGGCGCTGGTGGTCGTTGACAATACCTGGGCCACACCGATATTTCAGAAGCCGTTGAATTTTGGCGCCGACATATCCCTGTACAGCGCCACCAAATACTTCTCTGGACACAGTGATGTCATGGGCGGCCTGGTGCTGGTCAACAATGAAACGATTTACAACCGTCTCCTTGAGGGTCGCTTTTATTCAGGCACGATACTCACCCCCAATAGCGCCTGGTTGCTGCGCAGAAGCATGCAGACGTTCAACCTGCGCATGGAAAAACACAGCCAGACGACAGCAAGCATGCTCAACTATCTGCGCGAGTTGCCTTTTATCGAGCATGTCTATTACCCACGCATCGATGGTCGGCAATTGAGCGGTTATGGCGGCATTGTGTTTGTTGATATTCGGCCCGATCTGGTGCCCTTTTACAAAACGTTCACCAGCGCGCTCAAATGGTTTGGCACCGGCACCGGAATGGCCTGCGTGACCTCGATGGTCGCCCAGCCCTTCAGTGGCAGCCACGCCTCGATGACGGATCAGGAAAAAGCGGACATGGGCATCGAGAAAGGCCTGGTTCGATTGTGCTTTGGCCTGGAGGATATTGAAGACCTCAAGGAGGACCTGCTACAGGCATTCGAAACCATGGAAAGCAAGGTCGATCAGAAAAGCTCACTCGATCCTGCCTAGCGTGTCATCACAAGCAACGAGCCTTCAGTGGCTCGTTGCTTTTTTTATGGAGAAGCGAAAGTGTCCAGCGCATTCGAAAACACGATATTCGAAGACCCCACCCTGAACGTCATCCACCTTCTAAACTCCATCGCCCAGGAAAATCCGGAGGCCATTTCACTGGCCTCCGGTCGACCCGATGACCAGCAGTGCGACCCGTCGCTCATCGACCGAGGCCTGGCCCAATACAAACTTCACGTTGCCGGCACGGGGCAGTCACTGGCGACACTGCTTTGCCAATATGGAAAAACCTCGGGAATCATCAATGAAACAATCGCCACCTATTTGCAGGCGGATGAAGGGATAACAGTCTCCAACCCTGAAAGCATCGTGGTGTGCCTGGGGTTTCAGGAAGCCTGTACCTTGACGCTCCTGTCCATTTTTGAAGGCGGTGGGCTTTTATTAGTGCCTGACCCGGTGTTTTCCGGGGTCACAGGCATCGCAAAACTGCTGGGCATAAAAATAGTCCCCGTCCCCATGGCGGCTTTTCTCGACCCAATCGCCCTACGCGGAATCATTGAAGAACTTGAATCCAGAGGGGAAAAAATCAAAGCACTGTATGCCGTTCCGGATTTTAGCAATCCGACCGCCGACAGCCTCTCCTATCACGCCAGGACAGCCATGCTTTCCTTGGCCAATGAAAAGAATTTTTTCGTCCTTGAAGACACGGCCTACCGTTACTTCAGGTACGAAGGCGATGCCATTGCGTCCATGAAGTCCATCGACAGCAGTCGAGTATTCTTGCTGGGCTCCTTTGCCAAGTCGATTTTTCCCGGCTTGCGCATGGGTTATGTGGTCGCGCCGGAGGGCGCCGGTGTCATGTCATTCAGTGCCCGATTGTGCAAGGCCAAAAGCCTGATCACCGTCAACACCCCTGCCCTGTGCCAAGCGGTCGTCGCCGGCTTGCTGATCGAGAACAACTACTCGCTGCAAGGGCTGAACCAACCCAGGGTGCTGTCCTATACGCAGAAAAGAGACCACATGCTTGAATGCCTCGAACGTGAATTCCCACTCAAGGTCGGCGCCCAAAGAACGGTCAGCTGGAATCATCCGGCGGGCGGCTTCTTCATCAATCTGCGGCTGCCTTTCGCCTTTGGGTATTGTGAAATGCGCGAATGCGCCCAGCAGTTCAAGGTGATCGTATTCCCTACCACCTTATTTTCGCTGACGAATGAGGCGGCTAATCAGGTCAGGCTTTCATTCAGCAATGCCACCGCCCCAGACGTCACCCAAGCCATAGGCCGCTTCAGGGCGTATGTCGAGTCCAGACTGCAGTAAGACCTCTTTTATCAGGTTGCCGTAGCCAGCATGACGCCAGTGGCGACCTGGTAGGCCCCCAGAACGCTGATGGTCGCCCCCGAAAAGTAGTTGATCAGCCTTAGCTTCGATTCGGCAATCCGCGCCTTGAAAAGGGAGGAGAACCCGCTCAAGCCCAGCCACCAGGCAGCCGAGCCCAGGAATATACCGGTCACCATCGGCAGCAAGGCGTGCTGGCCGCCTTGGTCGCTGACCATGCCATCGCTCAACGCGGCGAATATCGCGATAAACGACAAGATGGTCATGGGGTTCGACAGGGTCAGGAACAGCGTGGTCGAGTAGGCTTTGAACATGTTGGCACGCTCACCTGCCATGGCGGTCGCGCCCCCCTTCGATCGTATTGTCTGATAGCCAATGTAGGCGAGGAATAGTCCACCAAAAATACACAACCAAGGTTTGAAGCTGATCAGCGTCGCGATGATGGCCGTGACCCGAGGGCCCCGATGAATCCGTAGATCGAATCGGCAGTGGCGGCCCCCAATCCCGTTGCGAAGCCGGCTCTCCAGCCCAGCATGAGGCTTCGCTGTATGCACAACAGCCCAATAGGCCCCACAGGGGCTGCGATGCACAGCCCAATGACCATCGATTTAACAAAAATCAGCATAAGTGCACCTCCAGAATGGGTACTGGAAGGTTAGGAGAAGTGCTTTTTTTTAGGAATGAACTATTAATCTTCCTGAGCGTTTTACCTTAAGTTTTGCATGAAGTACTTTCGCTTCACCTTCATTATTAAGGTAAAGCGCGGTAAGCCCCCTCAGACAACGAAAATCGCTGGTTAAAGATCCATGCATCTTGAATGGTCTTTTCACGCGCATAAAAAAACGCCGCTCGTATGAGCGGCGTTTTTTTGAATTTGGAGCGGGAAACGAGACTCGAACTCGCGACCCCGACCTTGGCAAGGTCGTGCTCTACCAACTGAGCTATTCCCGCAAATGGCGTCCCCTAGGGGACTCGAACCCCTGTTACCGCCGTGAAAGGGCGGTGTCCTAGGCCACTAGACGAAGGGGACACGCTAACTGAAACACATGGTGTGTATTTCAGTGCCCAAATCCGCATCCGAAGATGTCGGCTCTGGCTTCACTCAGCCCTGCTCGAAAGCAACACTGTTTAAAATTGGAGCGGGAAACGAGACTCGAACTCGCGACCCCGACCTTGGCAAGGTCGTGCTCTACCAACTGAGCTATTCCCGCATTGGCGTCCCCTAGGGGACTCGAACCCCTGTTACCGCCGTGAAAGGGCGGTGTCCTAGGCCACTAGACGAAGGGGACACACGTACAACATTCACTACTTAGAGCGTTTGGCTGAGTGCTTTACGCTGTAAGTGGCGCGCATTCTATGGATGGATTGAAGGGTCGTCAACCCCCAGATATAAATTTATTTAAATCAATGACTTCGCCCGGTTTGGGGGCGATCCGCACATTTTACTCGCCCGGTCTCTGACGCCTATATTCTGTCACCCGCCGAGACGCTATAGTCGCGCCAGGTAAATGATGGCAATGTGCTCCTACCCGATCATGCGTCCTATAAACAGCACGACGCCCGTCTAATCACGTCGCTCGGGCCTATGCGCTTAAAAGCCAAGCCACTACACTCATGACATGCGTACCCTAATAAAGAGGTCTTACCGGTGACACCACTCATGATCACCCTGCTCGTCGTAGCCGGGATCGCCCTGTTGATCGCCATTGGCTACATGAACCACGTGGTGGAAAACAACAAGCTGGAAAAGGCCCGCACCAAGGTAGAACTCAACGACCGCATGCGTCGCTGTGGCGAGCTCACCGAAACCTTCCCCGGGCAGTTGATGACCCCTGCCCTGAAATTGTTGATAACGCGCCTCGAGATGAATGTCTGCCAGCGCCTGTTGAACCTGGATAAAACCAATTCCGCGGTCAAGGCACGCCTGGATGAACTGAGCGCACTGGCTGCCCAGGGCGAATCGATCCCGGTGAGCAATCCACCGGCACCGATCCAGACCGAAGCCAAGGCCAAGGACGTTCGCTTTCTGCTCGAGGCCTTGCATGGCCAGATCACCCGCGCCGCCCAGGACGGTTTCCTGCCGCCCAACGAAGCCAAGCGCTGGATCCGTGAAGTGCGGCACATCCTGGTGCTGCTGCACATCGAGTTCTTCAACAACCTCGGCCAGCAGGCTTTGCAGCAAGAACAACCCGGGCAGGCTCGCCTGGCCTTCGAGCGCGGCGTGCAGTACCTGCGCAAGCAACAGGAACCACAGGTCTACGCCGAACAACTGGCCTACCTGGAAAAACTGCTGGCCCGCGCCAATGCCCAGGTCCTGGCCAGCACCCAGCCGGTCGAGGGCGAGGTCAACCAGTTGACCGAAGGCTTGAAGGACGACGAAATAAACGACGAGTGGAAGAAGAAGAAAGTCTACGACTGATACGGCTCCACCCTGTGCGGGTGGAGTTTCTGTGGCGAGGGAGCTTGCTCCCGCTGGAGTGCGCAGCGCTCCCGCGAATCCTGGGTCTGCTTCGCAGCCCAGCGGGAGCAAGCTCCCTCGCCACGGGGCTGTAAGCTATGCCCGTACACCGCCAGACAGGCAAAACTGTTGGCATGTTGGATCCGCTATCGCGGACTCACAACTTGAAATGCCCCACCATCCCTTTCAACTCAATCCCCAACTGCGCCAGCTCGATGCTGGAAGCGGCATTGCCGCGCATCGCCAGGGACGATTGATCGGCGCTGGCACGAATGCTGGTGACACTGCGGTTGATCTCTTCGGCCACCGAGCTCTGCTGCTCGGCTGCCGCGGCGATCTGTTGGTTCATCTGCTGGATCAACGACACCGCCGCCGCAATGCTGCCCAACGCGCTCTCGGTCTGCAGTGCGTCGCTGACCGCCATCTTCACCAACTCGCCACTGCTCTGGATCTGCTGCACGGAAGCCTGGGCCGCTGAACGCAAGGCACTCACCAGTCGTTCGATTTCCTCGGTGGACTGTTGCGTGCGCCTGGCCAGGGCCCGCACCTCATCGGCCACGACCGCAAAGCCCCTGCCCTGCTCCCCGGCACGGGCCGCCTCGATAGCGGCATTGAGGGCCAGCAGGTTGGTTTGCTCGGCCACGCTCTTGATCACACTCAGCACCGTGCCGATGTTCTGGATCTCGGCGCTGAGACTTTCGATGCTGGAACTGGCCGAGGTGGCCGAATCGGCCAGTTGCTCGATGCGCACCATGCTCTGGCGCACCACCTGCTGGCCGCTTTCGACCTTGTCGTCGGCAGTCTGGGCCGCTTGTGCCGCCTCTTCGGCATTGCGCGCCACATCGTGCACGGTGGCCGTCATCTGGTTCATGGCCGTGGCGACCTGCTCGGTTTCCTCTTTCTGGCTGCTGACTTCCAGATTGGTCTGCTCGGTCACAGCCGACAGCGATTGAGCCGAATTGGCCAGCTGCTCGATCCCGGCCTGCAAGCCGCTGACGATACTGCTCAGCCCTGCGCCCATCTGTTGCATCGCCTGCATCAACTGGCCAATCTCGTCCCGGCGCGTCACTTCCACCGTGGCGCTCAAGTCACCCGCCGCGATCCGCTGGGCAACGCGAATGACGCTGCGCAGCGGCGTCACGATCAGCCGGGTGATGACCCACGCCGCGATCAATCCCACCAGCAACGCCAAGGCCGACGAACCGATGATCAGCAGCGAGTTCTTCTTCAGTTCAGTCTGCATGGCATGGTCTTCGGCACTGAAGGCCTGGTCGACCCGCGCCACCACTTGATCGGCACGCTCGTGCAGTTGCTGGTAGACGATTTTTTCCTTCGCCAACAGGCCGGTGTACTCGGCCAGTTGCTCATTGAACCCAGCGATATGCCCGGCCACTTCATTGAGCACGGTCTGGTAACCCGGGTCCTTGACCGTGGTCTTGAGCGCTTCGGCCTGTTTCATGGCCTGCTCGGCCTGTTCGATGCTGCCTTCCCCAGCGCCCTCGACGTTGCCTTTGCGGCTCTGGTCCAAACGGACCCGCGCTTCGTTCATGGCCTGCAACATCAACCGCGACACTTCGCTGATCTGGCTGGCCTGCTCGATGAACTCGGCCCCTTCCTTGCCTTCGGAGTCTTTCAAGGTATAGGTGCCGTCATCCGCCAGCCCGGCCTGCAACACATCGAGGTTGTTGGCCACGCTGGACACCGACCAACTGGCCATTTCCAGCGCCAGGTCCTTGCTCTGGCTTAGCCCGACGAACTCGTCGAATGCCTTGCGATACGCCCCCAACGCCTGCTCGACGTCGTTCATCACCGGCACGTTGGCAGGCGACTGCGCCTTGAGCTCGTTCGCCAGGGCCAGTAGGCCATCGACACCCTGGCGCAGGGCATCGGCCGTCTTGGGGTCGGAACGCGAGGCGTATTCCTGCTCCAGCAGCCGGACCTTGAGCAACCCGCTGTTGAGGGACGACATCTGCTTCAAGCCATCGAAGCGATAGCTGATGGTCTGCAGGGACCAGACGCCGATGGCCGCGACCACAGCGGTCAACAGCAGCACCAGGACAAATCCGATACCCAGTTTTTTTGCCATACCCAGGTTGGCAAAACGTCCTTGCACGGCCGAAATCATTGCGCTCAGTCCTCTGCCAGTGTGTGTTGATTGCAGATTCGCAACGAGACGCCCTGCAACACAAGATGCTGGCGTCGGAATAATGGCAAAAAGCTACAGCCGCGTCGTTTTCAGGACACTTGAGGTCGATCCAGAGCCGCGGCCCGAAAAAACCCCAGCGCCCGGGGATCACGGGCATAGGCCACGTTGATCCGTAGCCAGTCGCTGTCGGTGCCCGAAGGGCTGAAGGCCGTGGGTGAGGACAACAACACGCCGAACCGCTTGGCCAGACGCTGTAATCCAGCGTAGTCACTGATGGGCGGTCTTGCCCAAATGAAAAGCCCGCCGGCCGGTTTGCCAAAGACCTCCCAGTCGGCATCCTCCAATACCTGCAGCAGCGCCGCCGTATCGACGCCCAAACGCTGGCGCTGGCGCTGGACCAGTTTGCGATAGGCCCCATTGGCCAGGAGATTGGCAAGCACCGACTCACAGAACCGCGACCCACCCATGCTGGTAATGCCCTTGACCTCGCTCAGGCGCGTGATGATAGACGGCCCGGCCACCACGAAACCGACGCGCAACGAACTGCTCAGGGTCTTCGAGAAACTGCCCACGTAGACCACGTCGGCATCCAGCGCTGCCAACCGGGTCCGCGCCGAGTTCTGGAAGTCGCCATAGGCATCGTCTTCGATCACCAGCACGGCGTGTTGCTTCGTCAGTTGCAACAACCGCTGGGCCACGGCCGGTGCCAGGTTGCTGCCGGTCGGGTTGTGACAGGCACTGTTGACGAACAGCGCACTGGGCCGGTGTGTCGCCAGCAAGTCTTGCAACACGTCGACGTCCGGGCCGCGCGGGGTCCTGGGCAGTTCGATCATGTCGATCTTGTGCAACCTGAGCAGGTCGAACAGGCTTGAATAGCCAGGGCTCTCCACCACCACGCAGGCGCCTGGCTGCAGCAGTGTCCGCACGATCAGGTCCAGCCCATGGGTCGCCCCGGTGGTGGTCAGGATCAGGTCTTTATCGGCCTCGATATTGAATTGCTTCAGGCGCCTGGACAGCTGCTCACGCAGGGCGGGCAGCCCCAGCGACGTGCTGTAGTTGAACAACCCCGCCATATCGGTGCGGGTGACCTGTCGGATCGCATAACCCAGGTCATCGCTTTCACGCCAGCTCTCGGGCAACCCGCCACACCCCAGCCTCAACGCCCAGGGCGGCGAATCAACGCCCTCGGCGGGCATATCCTGCCGCCGCTCCGGGTCGATGCCCGCCTGCCCGGATGCGGGGGATGGCGCGACAAAAAAGCTGGAGCCATGCCGGGACGCCAGCAGGCCTTGGGCAACCAGGCGTTCACACGCTTCATTGACGCTGGACTGGCTGAGCAGGTTCTGCCGCGCCAGTTGGCGCACGGACGGCAGGCGAGTCCCCGGTTGCACCGCATCCTGTCGGATCCAGCCGGTCAGCGCGTCGACGATTTGCTGCACGACAGGCACCAAGGCCTGCCGGTCGATTCTCAACTCCATGAGTAACCAAGCTCCTAAGCGTTTGTTTTATTTCCGGAAACAGTTAAGCACAGGCCACCCCCGAACGATGTACGACAACGTCGCCAAAAGCGCCGATTCTCACCCTTTGAAACACATTGATAGGCCGCTCCGGGGATGTTTCCCCAGCCCAAAGAAAAAGCCCGCAACCAGTGCGGGCTTCTTCCTACAAGCTCAGGGAAACGTCCTCAGAACGCCGTGACGCCGCCGTCCACCGCCAGGGAATGACCGGTGGTGAACGCCGCGCCATCGCTGCACAAATAGAGCACGGCGCTGGCGATTTCCTCGACCTTGCCGATACGCCCCACCGGGTGCATGGCATTGGCGAACTCGCCTTTTTTCGGGTCCGCCTCATAGGCACGACGGAACATGTCGGTGTCGATCACCGCCGGACAGACCGCATTCACGCGGATCTTCTTCTTGGCATATTCGATGGCGGCCGATTTGGTCAGGCCGATCACGGCGTGCTTGGAAGCGGCATAGATGCTCATCTTCGGCGCAGCGCCCAGGCCGGCCACCGAAGCCGTGTTGACGATGGCACCGCCGCCCTGGGCCAGCAGCAAGGGCAGCTGGTACTTCATGCACAACCAGACGCCCTTCACATTGACGCCCATGATCGCGTCGAATTCGTCGAGGGTACCGTCGGCCAACTTGCCCTTCTCGATCTCGATCCCGGCGTTGTTGAAGGCATAGTCAAGGCGCCCATAGGCCTTGATCACCTCGTCCATCAGGTGCTGCACATCGCTTTCCAGCGTCACGTTGCAGCGCACGAACAGCGCTTCGCCGCCCCCATCACGAATCGACTGCACCGTACGCTCGCCGCCCGCCACGTCCAGGTCGGCCACGACCACTTTCAGGCCCTCTGCCGCGAACGCCTGGGCCGTGGCACAGCCAATGCCTGCGGCACCGCCGGTTACCACAGCGACCTGTCCGGAAAACGTCATGCTCATTGTCTGTTCCTCGAAGAATGCGGGGTCGCGCCAGTGTAGCCACAGCCTGACGGGGCACGGCAGCACTATCCAGATGCCGGTTGGGCATTCATGGGCGCCAGTGATAAGGGCCCCAAGGCACTATCACTGGGTTGGATCGAAGAGCATTCGCTGAGGCGGCGAACCTTGCGGCAAAGGCTTCGAAGGTCTATCAACAAGTCTTCATTCATCTTGAGTGCCAACCATGACTGCCCAGACCAATCGCCAGTTCCTGCTCGCCAAACGCCCGGTAGGCGCCGCGACCCGCGAGACTTTCACCTATCAGCAAGTACCGGTGGGCGAGCCGGCAGCCGGCCAGATCCTGGTGAAGAACGAATACCTGTCCCTGGACCCGGCCATGCGCGGCTGGATGAACGAGGGCAAGTCCTACATCCCACCGGTCGGCCTCGGTGAAGTGATGCGGGCGCTGGGGGTCGGCCAAGTGATTGCCTCGAACAACCCGGGGTTCGCGGTCGGGGACTACGTCAACGGTGCCCTGGGCGTGCAGGATTATTTCCTCGGCGAGCCAAGGGGTTTCTACAAAGTCGATCCAAAACTGGCACCGCTGCCACGTTATTTGTCCGCCCTGGGCATGACCGGCATGACCGCTTATTTCGCCCTGTTGGACGTCGGCGCGCCCAAGGCCGGCGAGACCGTGGTGCTGTCGGGCGCCGCCGGTGCGGTGGGGAGCATCGCCGGGCAGATTGCCAAGATCAAAGGCTGTCGTGTGGTGGGCATCGCTGGCGGTGCCGACAAATGCAAATTCCTGGTCGATGAATTGGGCTTCGATGGGGCCATCGACTACAAGAACGAAGACGTCCACGTCGGCCTCAAGCGCGAATGCCCCAAAGGCGTGGATGTGTATTTCGACAACGTCGGGGGCGACATCCTGGATGCCGTGCTCAGCCGCCTGAACCTCAAGGCCCGCGTGGTGATTTGCGGTGCCATTAGCCAGTACAACAACAAGGAAGCGGTGAAGGGACCCGCCAACTACCTGTCACTGCTGGTCAACCGGGCTCGCATGGAAGGTTTCGTGGTCATGGACTACGCCTCACAGTTCGCCGCCGCCGGGCAGGAAATGGCCGGCTGGATGGCCAAAGGGCAGCTCAAGAGCAAGGAAGACATTGTGGAAGGGCTGGAGACCTTCCCCGAGACGCTGACCAAACTGTTCAGCGGGGAGAACTTCGGGAAACTCGTACTCAAGGTCTGACACAAAACAACGGTGGGAGCAGGCTTGCTCGCGATGAGGCCCTGTCAGTCAACATTGCTATTGACTGACATACCGCTATCGCGAGCAAGCTCGCTCCCACAAGGGCCCTTCAGGGTTGGATCAGGCCAGTTCGGCCACGACCGCCGCCAGCGCCTGGGCCGGATCGGCGGCCTGGCTGATCGGGCGACCGATCACCAGGTAGTCGGAACCGGCGTCCAGCGCCTGACGCGGGGTCAGGATGCGACGCTGGTCGTCCTGGGCGCTGCCCGCCGGACGAATCCCCGGGGTCACCAGTTGCAACGACGGGTGGGCCGCTTTCAGGGCGCCAGCTTCCAGGGCCGAACAGACCAGACCGTCCAGGCCGGCCTTCTGCGCCAGCGCCGCCAACCGCAGCACCTGCTCCTGGGGCTCGATGTCCAGGCCGATCCCGGCCAGGTCCTCGCGCTCCATGCTGGTCAGCACGGTCACGCCGATCAGCAACGGTTTCGGGCCGCTGCGCTGATCCAGCACTTCACGGCAGGCCGCCATCATGCGCAGGCCACCGGAGCAATGCACGTTGACCATCCATACGCCCATCTCCGCAGCCGCCTTGACCGCCATGGCGGTGGTGTTGGGAATGTCGTGGAACTTCAGGTCCAGGAACACTTCGAAACCCTTGTCACGCAGGGTCCCGACAATTTCCGAAGCGCAACTGGTGAACAGTTCCTTGCCGACTTTGACCCGGCAAAGCGTGGGGTCCAACTGGTCGGCCAGCTTCAGGGCGGCGTCACGGGTGGGGAAATCCAGGGCGACGATAATGGGCGTCTGGCAGGCGGACATGAGCGGGCTCTCAGGCAAGTCGAAATCGGCGCGCATTGTAGCGGAACGAGCGCCCGTGCGGGACCCGATGATCGGTAAATCTCATCGGCCCCCAGCAGCATGGACGATAGCGGCCTTTGTGTCGAAGCCGATACATTCATGACATGCGTACAACACGTCGACACGCTACCGTCCGCCGCCGCAACCCGCTCTTTCAGCGCTTCACGCCTCGCGGCACGACGCCTATGCTGAAGCCTCAACCTCGCCGCCTTCTTTGCGGTTGGCAGCCTACCTGGCAGATGATGCATCCATGCAGAACACCCCTGTTGCAAATTCTGACGATCAAAAAGTGTCCGACGACGACAAGCGCTGGAGTACCCGCGCGCTGATCGTCGACGACGACGTGCCGATCCGCGAGCTGCTGATCGATTACCTGGCCCGTTTCAGCATACGGGCCAGCGGCGTCACCGATGGCGCGGCCATGCGCCAGGCGATGCAGGCCGAGCACTTCGACGTGGTCGTGCTCGACCTGATGCTGCCGGGTGAAGACGGCTTGCAGTTGTGTCGCTGGTTGCGCGCCGAATCGGACATTCCGATCCTGATGCTCACCGCCCGCTGCGAGCCCACCGACCGCATCATCGGCCTGGAACTGGGCGCCGATGACTACATGGCCAAGCCGTTCGAACCCAGGGAACTGGTGGCGCGTATCCAGACAATCCTGCGCCGGGTACGTGACGACCGTACCGAGCAGCGGGCCAATATCCGTTTTGACAACTGGCGGCTCAACAGCGTGCTGCGCCAACTGATCTCGGTCGACGGGCTGGTGGTGCCCCTGTCCAATGCCGAGTTTCGCCTGTTGTGGGTCTTCATCGAACGACCGCGCCGGGTGCTCAGCCGCGAACAACTGCTGGACGCGGCTCGCGGCCGCTCCATCGAAGCGTTCGACCGCAGCATCGACTTGCTGGTATCGCGCCTGCGCCAGAAGCTGGGCGACGATCCCAAGGCCCCCCAACTGATCAAGACCGTACGCGGTGAGGGCTACTTGTTCGACGCCCGGGACATCGGTTGATGCGACTGCGCCTGGACTCTCTGTTTGGCCGCCTGTTTGGCGTGCTGCTACTGGCGATTGTCCTGGCGCATCTGTTGGCCTTTGCCTGGTTTTTCCATTACGACCAGCCGCCCCCCGGGCCACCGCCAGGAATGAGCCAACAAGGCGAAGGGCCCCAGCGCTTCGGCCCGCCCCCCAACCGCCGTCCGCGTCCCTGGTTCGGCGGCCCGGTGGTGCCACTGACCTTTCAATTCGTGTTCCTGATCATCGCGGCCTGGTACGGCGCCAAGCTCCTGACCCGACCGATCCAACGCCTGAGCGATGCCGCCGAGCGCCTGAGCGAAAACCTCGACAGCCCGCCGCTGGATGAAAACGGCCCCCGTGAGGCACGGCAGGCAGCCCATACGTTCAACCTGATGCAGCAACGGATCCGCGAGCAAGTGCAGCAGCGTTCGCGCATGCTCGGCGCGGTGTCCCATGATCTGCGCACGCCGCTCTCGCGGCTCAAGCTGCGCCTGGAACAGATCGATGACATCAAGCTGCAAGGCCAGATGCGCCAGGACCTGGACGACATGATCGACATGCTCGATGCCACCCTGACGTACTTGCACGAACAACGCACCAGCGAAGCGCTGCAATGGATGGACGTGCAGGCCCTGGTGGAATCATTGAGCGAAAACGCCCAGGACCAGGGCGCCGATGTGCAGGTCAGCGGCGCCTGCGCCCCACTGCAGGTGCAACCCATGGCACTGCGCTCGTGCCTCAACAACCTCATCGACAACGCCCTGCGCTACGCCGGCCATGCCTTGATTGCCCTGCAAGACCAGCAGCATCAGGTATTGATCCGGGTCATCGACCACGGCCCCGGTATTGCGGCGGACAAACGCGAGGCGGTGTTCGAGCCCTTTTTCCGCCTGGAAGGCTCGCGCAATCGCAACTCTGGCGGTGTCGGCCTGGGCATGACCATCGCCCGGGAAGCCACCGAACGCCTGGGCGGGCAGTTGAGCCTGGAAGAAACGCCGGGGGGTGGGTTGACGGCGGTGATCAGCCTGCCTCGCACCTGAATCCCACCGATGTCCCCCTGTGGGAGCGGGCTTGCTCGCGAATGCGGTGGTTCAGTCGATACAAGCTTGGATGACATACCGCATTCGCGAGCAAGCCCGCTCCCACACTCGACACTGCGCCGGGACTGAGTTTGTACACCCGTCGGTACAAACTCCACACACCCACGACAACTGCCCCGCCGAGGCTGCATAAGCCGGTGCACCCACCGGCTATTCCAGCCCAAGGAGAGCGCCCATGATCGGTAGCGTCAGCAGTTACTCGACCTATACCAGCACCAGCAGTACCGCAACCAGCAGTGCCCGCAGCCAGCAGTTTCAAAAGGAACTGCTCAGCAAGCTCGACAGTGACGGCGACGGCTCGGTCAATCAGGAAGAGTTGAGCAGCGCCCTGTCGCAAAAAAGCGACGACGGCATCCTGGTCAGCCTGAGCGACAATTTTGGCGACCTGGACAGTGATGGCAGCGGTGACCTGAGCAGCGAGGAAATGGCCGCGATGGCGCCGCCACCTCCACCGCCACGGGACCAGGCGCCGAATACCGAACTGGCCGACGCGCTGCTCAGCGCCCTGGACGCCGACGGTGATGGCGTGGTCAGCAGCGACGAGTTGAGCAGCGGCCTGGCCAGCGCCGGCAGCAGTGCCGACAGCCAGCAAGTGTTCTCGGCCCTGGACAAGAACGAGGACGGCACCGTCAGCCTTGATGAACTGGCCGCCAGCCTCGCGCCACCGCCTCCCCCACCGCAACAGGCGTCCAGTGACGAACTGTTCAGCCAGCTCGACGCCGATGGTGACGCCACTGTCACCGCCAGCGAACTGAGCAGCGCCTTGCAGGCGAGCAACGGTACGTCGAGCACCGACACCAGCGCGATGCTGATGGAAGCCCTCGACAGCGACAGCAGCGGCGGGGTCGACAGCGACGAGTTCAACAACGCCTTGCAGGCCGGCCGCCGTAGCGACAGCACCAACGGGCAGGCCAATGGCAGCGAAGCGTTGAACAGAATGATCGCCAACCTCAGCCGGCAATACTCGCTGGATAACGTCGCGACGGTGGGGAAACACCTGAACGTGGCGACCTGATTCACCGGCAAGCCTGGATTGAAACTCACTCGTGGCGAGGGGATTTATCCCCTCGTCACGGCAATCCCCCCCGCCACAGGTGCTTGGTATTCAAGCTATCGCGCCTGGCTCTTGCTCCAGTCCGTCAACAGGCTGTAGGCCACCGCCAACAGGGTCGGGCCGATGAACAGGCCGATGAAACCGAAGGCGATCAACCCGCCGAACACCCCCAGCAACACGATGACCAGGGGCAGGTTTCCGCCACGGCTGATCAGGTAGGGTTTGAGCACGTTGTCCACGCCACTGATGATGAATGTGCCCCAGATGCCGAGGAACACCGCCATCCCGTATTCACCCTTCCACACCAGCCATGCCGTGGCGGGGATCCAGACCAGGGGTGGGCCCATGGGGATCAGGCTCAGCAGGAACGTGACGATCCCCAGTACCAGCGCCCCCGGCACCCCGGCGATCAGGAAGCCGATCAGCGCCAGCACGGCCTGGGCCGCCGCGGTGCCGATCACGCCGTTGACCACCCGCTGCACTGTACCGGCCACCAGTTCGATGTAGTAACCGGCACGGTCGCCGATCAGGCGTTCCAGCAAGCCATGGACGAACGCCGCCAGGCGCGGGCCGTCGCGATAGAAAAAGAACACGAACACAATACTCAGGGTCAGTTCGAGTATGCCGCCGCCAATCTGCGCACTGCGCGCCAACAGCCAGTTGCCGACCTGCCCCAGGTACGGCTTGATGGACACCATCATGGCCGCGCCCTGCTGATCGATGCTGTTCCAGATGCCTACCAGCCGCCCGCCCACCAAGGGGATAGCGGCAAGCCAGTCTGGGGCTTCGGGCAAGCCATCGACTTGGACGTCCCTGATGAACGCGGTGGCATCGCGCACATGGTCGGCCAGGTTGAAACCCAACCACACCAGCGGCACCGCCACCAACAGCATCCAGCCCACCGTCAGTAACGCCGCCGCCAGGGATTCGCGACCATTGACCCAGCGGGTCAGCAGGCGCATCAGCGGCCAACTGGCGAATGCCAGCACCGCGCCCCAGAACAGCGCCGACCAGAACGGCGCCATGACCCAGAGGCTTGCGCCGAACAACACCAGGAGCAGGATCTGCACCAACAGCCGATCGTTATTGAGCATGTAGGGTCTCGAAAAAATGAACAGGACCGGGGCACGGGTGTGAAACCACTGCCCCGAGACAGCTTAGCGCAGCAACTCCAGGTGCAGTCCCGCCGCCTCGCCGCTGCCGGCCTCCATGCGCGCCACCCGGACGCCCTGGCCCGCCAGCGCCTCAATCCAGTCCTCGGCCCGGGGCCCGGCGATACTGACCCGCAGGCCCGTGTCCAGGTTCAGCGCCCGGGACAACAGGCGCAACCAGGTGTCGTCCGGCTCACCGGCAAGACGCGGCAAGTCCAGGACCCCGGTGTCCTTGAGCTGGCGCAACAGGGTGGCCGATGTCGGCAGCAAGTCCCCCAACGCAGCATTCGCCTCGAACTGCTCGACATGCAGGTAGGCCTTGCGATTGCCGCGGGTGATGGCATACAGCGCAATCAGCGTGTTGTCCGCGGGCGGCGCCAGGCGCAGCAACAGGAAGGCCTGGCCGTTGTCGGCGCCATAGAGCTTGGCGTTGCCGAAGACATCGTTGGCCCACAGGCTGCTTTCGCCGCAATCGCGGGCCTGGCACCAGAACAACAGCTCGGCGCCCTGTTTCTGCAACGCTTCGCGCGCCGCGGTAAAGGCCTGGGTCGCGGAATGTTCCGGCGGCAGCTCATAGGTGACCGACGTGACATTCCCACGGGCATCGACTTGGCCGTCAAAGCGCAACTGGCCGCTGATCTTGCGGATCGAGCCCATGGGGTAGACACGTTCCAGGTCGCTGGTTTGCCGATAATCGACGATCTGTGCATCGGGCATGCGTGGCACGCGATCCAGGTCGCGACTGCCCGGCACATCAACGGCGAACGACGCAGGGCTGAAGCAGGCCAGCACCAGCAGGACGAGTAAGTGAACGGATAATTTCATCGGATCGGCTTGGCCTGGGACGCTTGGACGCGACGGGCGTCGCCGATGCACCGCGAGGCTGGCAAACAGAGGTCTGTCATGGTTGTCTCCCTTTCAACCCGCTCAGCCTCGACAGTTGCCCGGCGCAAGTCAAGGAACAGTGAAGAACCGATTGAAACAGTCTGCTACAAGCCCGGCACCGACCTCATCGTTAAGGTGCAGATGATGGCCTCCAGGCAACTGCTCATGACTGAAGGGTAGACGCTCCAGCAGCTCCGGGTGCTGGGCCAGCATGCCATCGGCCGCCACCACCAGATGCGCCGGACAAGCGACCCGCGCAACGAACGCCATGGCCTGCTCCTCGGTCAGGCGCAAGGGCGATGGCAGGGTCAGGCGGTTGTCGGTGCGCCAAGTATAGCCTCCGGGCACCGGCATCAGGCCGCGCTGGGCCAGCAACTCGGCGGCCTCGCGGCTGACCGCTACCAACCCCTTCATACGCGCTTCGATGGCCCGGTCGAGGGTTTTGTAGACCGGCTTGCGTTTTTGCTGCAAATCCAACTGGGCTTGCAGGGCCATGCCCATGCGTTCGGCCGCGTTATCGCCTTTGGCTGTAGGAGGAATCACCCCGTCGATCAACCCCAGGTGCGTCACCCGTTCCGGCAGGGAACCGGCCAGCACCAGCGAGACAATGGCGCCCATGGAATGCCCCAGCAGGGCGAAGCGCTTCAAGCCCAGTTGTTCGGCCACTTGCAGCACATCATGGACGTAGTCCCACAAGGCATAGCTGGCACCCGGCGGTCGATGCCCGGAATGACCGTGACCGGCCATGTCCAGGGCGATCACCCGCAGCCCCTCGAGCCTGGGCGCCAGGCGGGCGAAGCTGTTGGCGTTGTCCAGCCAACCGTGCAGGGCAATCACCGGCAGCCCGTCTTCCGGGCCAAACAAATGAGCCGCCAGCTCAATGTGAGGCAGGCTCAGGCGGACCTCCTCGACCATGCTCATGCGCTGCGCCCTTCCCAACGCTGGAACAGGTTCTTGAGCAGGTTGGCCGTGTCTTGTGGACGTTCGAGGGGAAACATATGGCCGCCGGGCATGCTCAGGGATTCGCCATGGAGCATACGCCCCACCGAACGGGTGTGATGCCGCATCACCACGCGACTCTGCCGGCCGCGCACCACCGCCAGCGGCACCTTGAGCTTGCGGGGTCGTCCTGGGCTGGTGTGCGGCACGCCGCGGTAGATACTGATTTCCGTGGCCGGGTCGAAGCGCAGGCGCAACCGGTCGCCGACTTGTTGCAGGCCGTGTTGCAGGTAGGCGTCGAAGCAATCCGGGTCAAAGCCGCGGAACAGTGTCTTGCCGGCAAAATACTGCCGGGCGGATTCCAGGTCAGCGAACTCCTCGCGCCGCCCCAGCGTCCGGCCCGCCGGGGTCAGGCGATCGATGAACCCCAGGCGCTTGGCGGCCAGGATCACCCACTGGTCGGTACGGGTCAGCACTGGCGAATCGAGCATGACCACGCCGCGATACAACTGCGGGCAGCGCAACGCCGCGTGCAGGTGCAGCACGCCACCCAGGGAGTGGCCAACGCCCCACACCGGCGCCGGTTGCTGCTCCAGGTGATGGATCAGTTCGTCCACCAGGTTGTGCCAGTTATCGTCCACCGGAAAACGCGGGTCATGGCCGTGCAGTTCCAGATGCGCGACCTGGTACTGCGGCGCCAATGCGGCGAACAGCTTGCCGTAGGTGGCCGAGGGAAAACCATTGGCATGGGCGAAAAAAATCTGTTGCGACATGACAGCCGATCCATTGGGGGAACTGCGGCAGATTGTCCGCAGAACCCGACGGCGCGGCAATGACCGTAACTGACAGGAATGATGACAGTCGGGCTTGGGCTATGGGGGTTATGGAACTGTAAATACTGCCCGATGTGGCGAGGGAGTTGTGTGGGAGCAAGGCTTGCCCGCGACACAGGCGACTCGTTTTTTGAAAGACCGCATCGCCGCCATCGCGGGCAAGCCTTGCTCCCACAGAGGATCCCCTAACCACAGGATTGCATCCAGCTAGAGCGTCAACGCGCCGGCGGCTGCTCACCCAACGGTACCACCGCCATGGTCAGGCGCGACACGCAGTTGACCTTGCCCTCGTCATTGACCAGGCGGATGTCCCAGACCTGGGTGGTGCGCCCCAGGTGGACCACCCGGGCCGTGGCCGTCACCCGTCCACTGCGCACGCCGCGCAGGTGGTTGGCATTGATCTCCAGGCCCACGCAATAGAATTTGCTGGCGTCCACACAGAGATAGGCGGCCATGGAGCCGACCGTTTCGGCCAGCACCACCGAAGCACCGCCATGCAACAGGCCGAACGGTTGGTGGGTACGCTGATCGACCACCATGCTGGCGGTCAGGGATTCGTCGTCGAAGGACTCGAACCGAATGTCCAGCACTTCGCTGATGGTGTTCTTACCGGCGGCGTTCAGTTTCTCGATGTCGGGGGTGGTGCGCCACAGACTCATCGTTGCCCTTCCTGTGTGATTGTTGTCTTGCCCAGTCCTGCAACCGCTCTATTCAGGGGTGCCTGATGCCCTTGAGCAGCATCGCCCCAGCCAGCGGCAGATCGCCTTCCAGCTCGGCCAGGCCGGCGGTTTGCACTTGCTCGGGTTGTTGCAGATGGCCGTGCTGCAGTAAGCCCAGCAGGCTGCCCACCAATGGGTTATGGCTGACCAGCAGCACATCGTCCTGGTCCTCCAGATGCCTTAGCACCTCCGTCGGGCGGGTCTCCGGCGTGAGCCAATCGACGGTGATCAGTTCAGGTTCGAACCCCAGTGCTTCGCGCACCAATTGCGCGGTCTGCTGGGCACGCACATAAGGGCTGGCGTAGATGGCCCGCAACGGCTCGCCCATCAACCGGCCGGCGCTGAGCAACACCTCCTCGCGGCCGTGCACCGTCAAGACCCGTTCCGGATCGGGACGGACACCATGGGGCTCTGCCTCACCGTGACGCAATACCCACAGTTTCATAGCTTCGGCTCCTCGTCCCGGACGGGATGCGGGGCCGGTGCCACGGCGTGTGGCGCTTCGCCTTCCGGCGTACGTGGCGCCGGCCAGTCGGCGAACGGCCAAGGCTTCTGATCGCTGTGGAAGGTGCCGAAGCGGCCGATCTGCGCCAGGAACTGGCTCAGGCTGTCGCCGAAATTCATCAGGCTGGCGCTGGGCGCGCCGTAGATCAGCCGATAAATCAACTGCACCAGCACCACGGCGCCGAGGATGAATTGCGCCACCTGCCAGACCAGCAGATAGACCACCATCCACAGCACACGCAGCAGGATGGATTCGTATTGGGGTTGCCCTTGCGGATCGTTCATGGCTCGCTCCTGCTTGCGGTCAATAGCGGTTCAGTTGAAACCGCTGGTGGAAATGAAATCGACGTCGGTCTTCGGTTCGCCACGCATCAACAGCTCGATCACCTGCTCAAGCGTGCGCCCTTCGAACAGAATCGCGTGCAGCCCGGCGACCAGCGGCATATACACCCCCGCCTCCTGGGACTTGGCCTTGAGCACCTTGAGGGTGTTGACCCCTTCGGCCACCTCACCCAGGCGCGACACGGCCTCGTCAAGGCTCAAGCCTTGGCCGAGGGCAAAACCGACCTGGTAGTTGCGGCTCTTGGGCGAGGAACAGGTAACGATCAGGTCGCCCACCCCGGCCAATCCCAGGAAGGTCATCGGATTGGCACCCTGGCTGACAGCGAAGCGGGTCATTTCCGCCAGCGCGCGAGTGATCAGCATGCTCTTGGTGTTCTCCCCCATGCCCAGCGCCACCGCCATGCCGGCGATGATGGCATAGACGTTCTTCAGCGCGCCGCCCAGCTCCACCCCAAAACGGTCGGCGCTGGCGTAGACCCGAAAGGTGCGGCCATGGAGTGCGGCCTGGACCCGTTGGCACAGCGCTTCGTCCTCGCTGGCGACCACGGTGGCAGTCAAGGCGTGCTCGGCGATTTCCCGCGCCAGGTTCGGCCCGGAAATCACACCGATCCGCGCCTTGGGGGCGATTTCTTCGAGAATCTCGCTCATCAGCTTGAAGGTCTGGGCTTCGATGCCCTTGGTCAGGCTCACCAACAACTTGCCGCTCAAGCGCTCGGCATGCGGCGCCAGCACCGAGCGCAAGGCACTGGACGGCAAGGCGACGAAGAACAGGTCGCTGCCCTCCAGGGTGGCCTGCAAGTCAGTCACCGGTACCACTTCCGGGCGGATCTTGATGCCCTTGAGGTAACGCGGGTTCTCGCGGTTGACCCGGATGGCCTCGGCCTGTTCCGGGTCACGCATCCACTGGCGCACCGGGTGACCATTCTCGGCCAGCAGGTTAGCCACGGCGGTACCGAAACTCCCGCCCCCCAGGACCGCAATCGGGCGCTGTTCAGTCATATGCAATCCGTTCATCCATACCAAGTGGCAATGCGGGGCATTATACGGAGCGGCCGGATGGCGACCAGCCCCGGCAACAATTACCGCCAGCTGTAGGAAGCTGACCATTAATTCCTAGGAAAATGCTGTCAACGTGAATGGAAAAGTCGTTCAGCTCAGTTAACATGCCCGTCACCCACCCATTCCCATAGGCTGTACCGTGTCCGTTGGCCCTTCCCGCTCAGGTTCGTCCCTGCTATTGGCACTGATCATCAGCCCGCCAGTGCTGGCCGACGACTTGTTCGTGGACAGCCAGCCCCTGCCCCAGGTACTGACGGCCACGCGCCTGAAGCAATCGCCAGCGGCGGTGCCAGGCAGCATGACCGTGCTCGACAGCGAGCTGATCAAGGCCAGCGGCGCCCGGGACATCAGCGAACTGCTGCGCCTGGTGCCAGGCATGATGGTCGGCAACATCACTGGCAACCAGGCGGCCGTGAACTACCATGGCACCAACGCCAGCGAAGCCCGGCGCATGCAAGTGCTGATCGACGGCCGCTCGGTGTACCGCGCCGGCCTGGCCACGGTGGACTGGAGCGATATTCCGGTGGCCATGGAAGACATCGAGCGGATCGAAGTCTTCCGCGGCCCCAACACCGTCAGTTATGGCGCCAACGCGCTGATGGCGGTGGTCAACATCATCACCCGCGCCCCGGCCGACAGCCACGGCACCCGGCTGAAAATCACCCGGGGCCAGCGTGGCATCAGTGACTGGTACGCCAGCCAGGGCAGCGGCTGGGACGGCGGCGACCTGCGGCTGTCGCTGTCCGGCCAGGAAGACGATGGCTTTGACAGCGACCGCAACGGTGCCGACTACCGCGACAGCCGCCGCCTGAACCGCTTCAACCTGTCCGTCAGCCAGACCCTGGACGAACGGCAGAGCATCGACTGGCAATTGAATGCCAAGGATGGGACCAACCAGCGGCCCTATACCTACCATCCCGTGTTTGCCGGGATTACCGCCGCTGGGGATAACTCCGATGTCATCGCCAAGGACTACGCCGGCTCACTGCGCTGGAACCTGGACCTGGACCCCGATCACAGCCTTTATGTACAGGGCTCGATCCAGCACTGGGATCGCCAGCAGACCTGGCGCGCCTGTGACGCCGAGGTGTCCTTCAGCCCGCAACTGACCGACCTGTGGCAGCTCAACCCCAACTATGCCGAGAAGCTGGCGCGCAATATCCCCAGCTACACCAGCACCGGCGCGCCACCCGGCACGCCACAGGAACAGGCGCTGGCCAATCAGGTGCTCGACCAGTGGCGCAACGGCGCCTCGCAAACCCTGTGCGGCGATATCGACCAGAGCGCCCGGGAATCGCGCTACGACCTGGAGATCCAGGACACCCTGAGCCTGTCCGACAGCCTGCGACTGGTCACCGGGGCCAACTATCGCTACGACCGGGCCGACTCGGAGACGTACTTCAACGGCACCCTGGACGACACCACCTGGCGCCTGTTCGGCCAGCTCGAATGGCGGGCCACCGAGCATTGGCTGTTGCAGGGCGGCGCGATGTTCGAAGACACCCGCCTGACCGGCAGCTCGCTGACTCCGCGGATCGCCGTCAATTACCTGATCACTCCGCGCCATGGCCTGCGGGCGGTGTACTCCGAAGCCGTGCGCTCGCCGGACATGTTCGAGAACAACGTCAACTGGAGCTATCAGGTCACCAACCTGCAACCCGCCGCCTTCGGCCAGAACAGTGCCCGTTACTTCGTCCAGACCCGCGGCCCGGGCAACCTGGAACAGGAGCACATGCGCTCCCGGGAACTGGGCTACAACGGTTACTTCGTGGACCTGGGCCTGGCGGTCGATGTGAAACTGTTCCATGACGAAATCACCGGCATGATCAGCGAGCCGCTGCGCAACAATCAGTACATTGCCAGCAACTCCAACGAATCACAGTTCTCCGGGGTCGAGACCCAGTTCGACTGGCGCATGACCAGCGCCGACCGCCTGCGCCTGACCTATGCCTATGTCGACGCCCAGGCCAGCAACCCTCTCGACGAACAACTGACCGCCCGCAACAGCGGCTCGGCCGGCTGGCTAAGGGACTGGGGCCAAGGCTGGAACAGCGCGCTGTTCTATTACGCCGCCGACGATCTCAATGGCTATCGCTTCGAACGGGTGGACACCCGTATCGCCCGGCGCATTCCCCTGGGCAAGGCCAGCCTGGAACTGGCGGGCGTCCTGCAACAGCGCCTGGACAACCAGCCCATGACCTTCGTCGACAACCGCTACGACGCTCGCCATGTCGTGTACTTCAGTGCGGAGTTGTCGTTCTAGATGTCCGGGAACGCCCGCCGCAAGAGGCCATTTCATGGCCGCCTGACGCTGGCCCTGTGCCTGGTGTTTGCCGGCTGGCTGACAACCCTCCAGGCCCGGGCCGCCGAAATCCTGTTGACCGGCGCCGAGGACAGCCCCGGCGTGCAGTCTTTCACCCAGGCCCTGAAAGCCCTGCGCCCCGAAGACAGCGTGCGGTTTACGCCGCTGGCCAACCTGCCGGCGCCGGACAAGTTGCCGGATAATGTCCGCCTGGTTCTGCTTGACCTGCCCAGCCTGGAGTGGCGCCTGCAAGACGCCCGGGGCCCGGCTACCCTGGTCCTGCGCATCAGCCGCCAGCAAGCCCGCGATCGCCTGGGCGAGGCCACGCCCGCGCATCTGAGCCTGCTGTGGAGCGATCCACCGATGGCCCGGCAATTGCGGCTGATCCGCACCATCCTGCCGCAAGTGCGCCAGGTCGGCGTGCTGTACGACGCCCACAGTGAATTCCTGCTCAAGGACATCCGCCAGGCCGCGGCACCGCTGGGCCTGGTGATCGTCAGCGAACGCTGGGACGACACCAGCGACAGCCGTCCCCTGCAAAACCTGTTGGGCCAGAGCGATGTACTGCTGGGCCTCGATGACCCCGACTTGTACAACCCCAAGACCGTGAAGAACCTGTTGCTCAGCAGCTATGCCCGGCAACGTGCGCTGATCGGGCCCAGCGCGGCCTTCGTCAAGGCCGGCAGCCTGGCCAGCACCTACAGCGACCAGCAAGACTGGCTGGCGATTCTCGACGACCTGCTCGACCGCCCCGCCACGACCTGGCCGCGCACGCTGTATCCGGACCGTTTCAAAGTCCTGGGCAACCGGCAGGTCTCCCGCTCGCTGGGGATCGAACCGATTGACGCCGAATCCGTCGCGGCAACGTTGGCCGAAGGAGAACACCGCCCATGACCTTGCGTCGTCGTTGGGACATCAATACCCGCACCCAGCTCATCGCCCTCGGTCCGGCGTTGCTGCTGACCGTGCTGCTGATCAGCTTCTTTACCTTCGTGCGGATCCAGGACTTGCGCCAGGAGCTCAATCACACCGGGCAACTGATCGCCAACCAACTGGCCCCCGCCACGGAGTACGGGGTGATTTCCGGCAACAACGAAGTGCTGGAAAGCCTGCTCACCGCGACCCTGGCGACCCCTCACGTACGCTTCCTGGAGGTCCAGGACAACACCGACAAGGTCCTGGTGTACGTCGAACAACCCGAGCAAGTCCACAGCCGTGCCCAACAGATCGAAGTCTTCCAGGCCCCGGTGCGCCTGCAGCGCATTGCCCTGAACAATGATTTCCTGCAAGGCAACAGCACCGCCGTCGAGGCGCCCGGCGAAGATTACCTGGGCCGCGTGATCGTCGGCATGTCCAGTGACGCCTTCAGCCAGCGGCAGCAGGAGATCCTGTTCAAGGCCGCGATCCTGGCGCTGTTCGCCCTGCTGTTCACCTTCCTGGTGGCGCGCCGGCTGGCGACCAACCTGTCCCGGCCGATCCGCGACATCGGCAACGCGGTCAAGGCCATCCAGCAAGGCGACTACAGCGCCCCGCTGCCCGTCGTCGATGATGCCGAACTGGGGGCCTTGTCGCGGCACATCAACAACCTGGCCGACGGCCTGGAACAAGCCAGCCGCGAACAGCACCAGGCCATGGCGCAGTTGATCAAGACCCGCGAGGAAGCGGAAAAAGCCAACAGCGCCAAGTCCGAGTTCCTGGCGATGATGAGCCATGAACTGCGCACGCCCATGAACGGCGTACTGGGCATGCTGCAGCTGTTGGAAACCACCCGCATGACCGACGAACAGCACGAGTACACGGCGCTGGCGTCGGAATCCACCGAGCACCTGCTGAAGGTGATCAACGACATCCTCGACTTCTCGCGCATCGAACGCTCGGCCTTGGAACTGGAGCACATCCCGTTCAACCTGGCCGAACTGGTGGGCAGTTGCGCGCAGTCGTTCCAGCACAGCGCCGCGCAGCGCAAGCTGGGCCTGGACCTGCTGGTCCCGGACGACATGCGGGCCTTGCAGGTGCAGGGCGATCCGACGCGGATACGGCAGATCCTGGTGAACCTGATCGGCAACGCACTGAAATTCACCGAGCAAGGCCGTGTCACTGTGCAATGCCAGTGGCAGGCCCTGGACCACGAACTGTTGTGGTTCACCTGCACGGTGCGCGACAGTGGCATTGGTATTCCCGCCGAGAGCCTGGAACGCATGTTCGACGCCTTCCAACAGGCCGACAATTCGATTTCCCGGCGCTACGGCGGCACTGGCCTGGGCCTGCCGATCGCACGCACCCTGGCCGAACGCATGGGCGGGACGCTGCGGGCCCAGAGCGAAGAAGGCCAGGGCTCGGTGTTCACCCTCGAGATCCCGCTGGCCCTGTCGCGCCAGACGCCACCGACCCTGGCACCGCGCCTGCCCACCGGCAGCGGCGATGGCGAAGGCCGCAACGTGTTGCTGGTGGAAGACAATCCGGTCAACCAGACGGTGATCGAAGCCATGCTGCGCAGCCTGGGCTTCACCGTCAGCGTCGCCACCGATGGCGCCCAGGCTGTACGCAGCGCCGAAAGCCTGATTTTCGAAGCGATCCTCATGGATTGCCGCTTGCCCATCATCGATGGCTACGAAGCCACCCGGCAGATCCGTCAGTTGCCGGGCTGCGACGAGGTGCCGATCATCGCCCTGACGGCCAACGCCTTGCAGGGCGATCGCGAAGCCTGCCTCGCGGCGGGCA
The DNA here is from genome assembly GCF_055390755.1 of Pseudomonas sp. Van50. Lineage (NCBI taxonomy): Bacteria > Pseudomonadati > Pseudomonadota > Gammaproteobacteria > Pseudomonadales > Pseudomonadaceae > Pseudomonas > Pseudomonas sp. Van50. Next base: position 5,242,556 of record NZ_AP024343.1, read on the forward strand.
TGAACGATTACCTGGCCAAGCCGTTCAAAAGGAACGACCTGCAGCAGATTCTACAGCGCTGGGTGAACTAGAACCGCTCACCGGACCATCTGTGACTGGCGTGAAAGGCGAAAGTGCGGCAGTCTTAGGCACCCGAACAAGCCTCGATTGGGGCTTGAATAAAAATTTCAGTGCACAGGTGTACATTCATTTCCCGTGTGCTGTGACTTTCACTACAACGCAATAGTCTATGAGTAGGCTGTCGATTCGAGGCATGAACGCTTCGATCGGCCGGGAAGATTTGCCCCACCCTGCCGCATGGGACTATTGAGGAGCTCGCATGACCAAACAAAACGCCTTTACCCGGGAAGACCTGCTGCGCTGCAGTCGCGGTGAGCTGTTCGGCCCAGGTAACGCGCAACTGCCCGCCCCGAACATGCTGATGGTGGATCGCATCACCCATATCAGCGAAGAGGGTGGCAAGTACGGCAAAGGTGAATTGGTCGCCGAGCTGGATATCACTCCGGACCTGTGGTTCTTCGCCTGCCACTTCGAAGGTGACCCGGTGATGCCGGGCTGCCTGGGCCTGGACGCCATGTGGCAACTGGTCGGTTTCTTCCTCGGCTGGCAAGGCCTGCCGGGCCGCGGTCGCGCCCTGGGTTCGGGCGAAGTGAAGTTCTTTGGTCAGGTCCTGCCGACCGCCAAGAAAATCACCTATAACATTCATATCAAACGCGTCCTCAAGGGCAAGCTGAACATGGCCATTGCCGATGGTTCGGTTGCCGTGGATGGTCGCGAGATCTACACCGCCGAAGGCCTCCGGGTCGGCGTTTTCACCTCCACTGACAACTTCTAAGGGTTATCCGCATGCGCCGCGTCGTTATCACTGGTCTGGGCATCGTTTCGTGCCTGGGCAATGACAAAGAGACCGTCTCCGCTAACCTGCGTGCAAGTCGCCCTGGCATCCGGTTCAACCCGGAATATGCTGAAATGGGTCTGCGTAGCCAGGTTTCCGGCTCCATTGACCTCAATCTCGAAGAACTGATCGATCGCAAGATCTACCGTTTCGTCGGCCATGCGGCGGCCTACGCCTACCTGGCCATGAAGGACGCCGTCGCTGACTCCGGCCTGACCGAAGAGCAGGTTTCCAACCCGCGCACCGGCCTGATTGCCGGCTCCGGCGGCGCCTCCACCTTGAACCAGATGGAAGCGCTGGACATCCTGCGCGAAAAAGGCGTCAAGCGCGTTGGCCCCTACCGCGTCACGCGGACCATGAGCAGCACCGTTTCCGCCTGCCTGGCCACGCCGTTCAAGATCAAGGGCCTGAACTACTCCATCGCTTCTGCCTGCGCCACCAGTGCCCATTGCATCGGTACCGCCATGGAACAGATCCAGATGGGCAAGCAGGACATCGTGTTCGCCGGTGGCGGTGAAGAAGAACATTGGAGCCAGTCGTTCCTGTTCGACGCCATGGGCGCCCTGTCCAGCAAGCGCAACGACACGCCGGAAAAAGCTTCCCGTGCCTACGACGCCGACCGTGACGGCTTCGTCATCGCAGGCGGTGGCGGCATGGTCGTGGTCGAGGAACTGGAACACGCCTTGGCCCGTGGCGCGAAGATCTACGCGGAAATCGTCGGCTACGGCGCGACTTCCGATGGCTACGACATGGTCGCGCCAAGCGGTGAAGGTGCCGTGCGTTGCATGCAGATGGCCATGTCCACCGTCGATGCACCGATCGACTACCTGAACACCCACGGCACCTCGACCCCAGTGGGCGACGTGATGGAAATGAAAGGCGTACGTGAAGTGTTCGGCGACAAGGCTCCGGCCATCAGCTCCACCAAGAGCCTGTCGGGTCACTCCCTGGGCGCCGCCGGCGTTCACGAAGCGATCTACTGCATGCTGATGATGGAAGGCAACTTCATGGCCGGTTCGGCCAACATCGACGAACTGGACCCGGAAGTGGCCGACCTGCCCATCCTGACCAAGACTCGCGAAAACGCCACCATCAATACCGTGATGAGCAACAGCTTCGGCTTCGGTGGCACCAACGCCACCCTGGTGATGAAGCGCTGGCAGGGCAAGTAAGCCCCGCCGCTACGCCACACACAAAAACGCCCCGACTGGTTCGGGGCGTTTTTTTTGCCTGCCAATCCACTACAGGGTCCTGTGGGATGGAACTCAGCGCACCACAAACCGCTGCTGCGTCAGCAACCGATCGCCCTGGAACACCATGAACCGCCACTCCCCGGCACCACTTCGTGGCTTTCGGTGAACTCATAGGCCATGACATCCTGAGGCGCGCCGGGCACCAGTTTCTGGATGACTTCGAACTTGTCGTGGCGCACACCATCGGGGGTGCGGATACCGGGAGTGAAGTACAACAGGGTCAACGGCTGGTCGTCTGCGACCTTGCCCGCCAACTGATAACGCATGCCGAACTTGGTGCCCAGCTTCGCCGGGACGCTCTCGGTCTGGCGGATCTGCTCGTTGCTGCGCCGCAGGACCCGCTCCCCCGATTGCAGCTCGGCTTGCGGCCCTTCGAAGACGCCGTATTCCACCGGGCCTTCGACACGGACTTCGGCCTGTGCCAGGCCGCAGGTCAACAACAGCGCGACCAGTGCGCTTGAACGGGTGAGGTGCATAGTGCGCTCCTTGATTGAGATGAGCGCGAGGGTATGACGCCGCAGTGACAGGCTGATGACATAGCGATCTTGGTCTGTGGGAGCAAAGCTTGCTCGCGATGCAGGCACCTCGTTTCCCCGGAAACCGGCGTCGTCTTCATCGCGGGCAAACCTTGCTCCCACACAACACCGCCAGGAAATTATCTCGCGCCACCTTCCTGGCCACCTCTTCCGGCAAGGCATCAAGGAATGGATCGAAACTGTGCAACTCCTTGCCTAACTTGTTGAAACGCCCGACCACATCCGAGCCCACCATGAAGCGCTCAGGAAAGCGCTCCACCAGCTTTACCCACTCGTCCCGGGGCTTGCCCGCCTCGTCCAGCAAGTACGGCGTGAGCAGGCTCCAGGACAGGTCGATGTACAGATTGGGATAGGCCTCAAGCATGCGGGTCAGGGTCGGCAACAGAAAATCCAGTTGGGTCTGGTGACGATGGATTTCCATGCTGGTGCCGGCATGGGCCCAGATGAAACGCGTATGTGGGTGGTTGCGCAACGGCTCCTCGATCTCCGCCAGGTACAGGGGATTTCTTTCACGCTTGGACGTGATATTGGAATGCAGCATCACCGGCAGGTCATTCTCGGCCGCCAGGTGATAGATCCGGGTCATGGCTTCGTTATTGGCCCGCGGGGTATCGCCCGAGGTCAGCGCCGTCAGGTCGTCATGGCGGGTGAAAACTTCGCCGATGCCTTGCCACAACCCCGGGTAGAGATCGAGCATGCGCTGGATGTGGGCGGCGGAGTTCTTATCGTTGGGATTGAAGCCCGACAGGAAAGGATGGAAGTGCCGACGTTGCTCCTCGGTCAGCTTGCTCACTGCCGCCGCAACAATCACATCGGTGGCGCTGTACCAATAGGCGTCTGCATCGTCACCGGCGTAGTAACGCGGGCGCTTAGGCTCGTCTTCATGCCATTTCTTGGCCACCGGAACACCGGAAATCATCACATGCTCGATGCGATTGTCCGCCATCGCCTGGAGCAGCTTGGGCATGCCGGCGGTTTCCTGAAAGAAATCGACGTAATGCAGGTGCGCATCGCTGTAGGCATATTCGCGGGCCGCGGCGCCGCCACTCGAAACAACCAGCAGCCAGGCAAAGATCAAACGGGACAAAGGCACGAGCAGTCTCCAGAAGCCATGAGCAACATAGACCCTCGCCGTCCCGCTGGGGTTCAAGGCGCATCTGCCGCGTCTGCCGGCGGCGGGTTATGCTTCGCGCAACCGTTGTTCAACCTGGAAGACAACATGACCACTCCCCTGACCGTTCGCCCCCGCGCCGAAGACGTCGAAGGCCAGCCGATTCTTCGCCCGCTGCCGTCCGCCAAATGTCGCAGCGTCGGGCCTTTCGTGTTTTTCGATCACATGCTGCAAACCACCTACCCGGCCGGCAAAGGCATGAACATCCGCCAGCACCCGCATATCGGCCTGTCCACCCTCACCTACCTGTTCGAAGGCAAGCTCCAGCACAAGGACAGCCTGGGTTCCGACCAGGTGGTGGACGCCGGGGATGTCAGCTGGATGACCGCCGGCAGCGCCATCGCCCACGTCGAACGCACTCCCGAGTCACTGCTGGGCAGCCCTTTCGTCATGCACGGGTTGCAAGTCTGGCTGGCCTCGCCCAAAGCCTACGAACAAGGCCCGGGGCACTACAGCCATCATCCGGCACAGAGCCTGCCGGTCAGTGAGAACCTGGGGGTCAGCATCCGCATGATCGCCGGGTCAGGCTTTTGCCTGGAATCGCCGGTGCCGGTGCTCTCGCCCACGCTGTATGCCGAACTGCACCTGCAGACCGCGACGACATTGCTGATTCCCACCGAGCATGAAGAGCGGGCCCTGTATGTGTTGAGCGGCGAGGCGTTGCTGGATGGCGAGCCGCTGGAACCCCACTCGTTGGTGATACTGCCAAGCGGGGAAGAAATGACGCTGTTTGCAGAGAGCGACTGCCATGCCGTGCTGTTCGGCGGCGCACCGCTGGATGGACCGCGACGGATGAACTGGAATTTCGTCGCCAGCGACCCGGCCCGGATCGACGAAGCCCGCCGGCGCTGGGCAGCCGGAGACTGGCCGACCGTGCCAGGGGAAAGCGAGCGGATCGAGCTGCCCTAGATTGGATGCCATTAACCTGTGGGAGCCGAGCTTGCTCGCGATAGCGGTGTGTCAGTCGGCATTAATGCTGATTGATACACCGCTATCGCGAGCAAGCTCGGCTCCCACAGGGTTCTGAGTCAACCCAATCTCAGCCCTTGAACACTTCATCCAGCAAGTTATGCATCGACCGGAACGCGCGTCCGGCGACCTTGGCGTTGTACATCATCTTGCCCGGCATATTGGCCTGCGGGTCGGTGAACGAGTGCACCGCACCGCCGTAGCTCAGCAATTGCCAATCCACCCCAGCCGCGTTCATTTCATCTTCGAAGGCCGGTAGCTGCTCTTTCGGCACCAGCGGGTCGGAGGCGCCATGCAGCACCAACACCGCACCCTTGATGTTCTGCGCATCGGCCGGGTTCGGTGTATCCAGGGTGCCATGGAAGGAGATCGCCGCCTTCAACGGTGCGCCACTGCGAGCCAGCTCCAGGGCGCAGCAACCCCCGAAGCAGAAGCCGAACGTGGCCAGTCTCGCCGTGTCGACCTGTGCATCCCCCTGGCTCTGCAGTTGTTCGAACGCCGCCTGCATGCGCTTGCGCAGCAAGGCCCGGTCGTTCTTGAGGGGCATCATCGCCGCCCCCGCTTCATCGGCATTGCTCGGGCGCACCGTCTGCCCGTACAAGTCGGCGATCAACACCACATAACCGTTGGCCGCCACCGACTTGGCGATCTCCTCGGCACCTGCCCCTACACCCATCCAGTTCGGCGCCATCAGCAAACCCGGGCGCGGGCCCTGCTGGTTGACGTCGAAGGCCAGGCGACCTTCATAACTTTGACCATCGATCTGATAGACCAGCGAACGAACCGTAACCTGACTCATGACAGACTCCTCCTGATGAAACATTCAAGAAGCCCTTGTGGGAGCGAGCTTGCTCGCGATAACGGTAGACCAGTCAACGTATCTGTTGAATGTTGGACCGAAATCGCGAGCAAGCTCGCTCCCACAAGGGACTTTCCTGCGTCAGATTAAGCTGACAGCTCGACCAACAGCTTGTTCAGGCGACGCACATACGCCGCCGGATCCTTCAGGCTGTCACCGGCCGCCAGGGCCGCCTGGTCGAACAGGATGTGCGACAGATCGCCGAAACGCTCTTCGCTCTGCTCGTTGTCGAGTTTTTCCACCAGCGGGTGGGCCGGGTTGAATTCGAAGATCGGCTTGGAGTCCGGGACTTTCTGGCCGCTGGCTTCGAGGATCTGGCGCATCTGCAGGCCCAGGTCCTGCTCACCGATGGCCAGGATCGCCGGAGAATCGGTCAGGCGGTGCGAGACACGCACTTCGCTGACAGCATCGCCCAGGGCCGTCTTGATCCGCTCGACCAGGCCTTCCTTGCTCTTGGCGACTTCTTCGGCGGCTTTCTTGTCTTCTTCCGAATCCAGGTTGCCGAGGTCCAGGTCGCCACGGGCCACGTCGACGAAGCTCTTGCCGTCGAACTCGTTGAGGTAGCTCATCAGCCACTCGTCGATGCGGTCGGTCAGCAGCAGCACTTCGATGCCTTTCTTGCGGAAGACTTCCAGGTGCGGGCTGTTCTTGACCTGCGCATACGTTTCACCGGTCAGGTAGTAGATCTTGTCCTGGCCTTCCTTGGCGCGGGCCAGGTAATCGGCCAGGCCAACGATCTGCTCGCCATCGTCACCCTGGGTCGACGCAAAGCGCAGCAGGCCGGCGATTTTCTCTTTGTTGGCGAAGTCCTCGGCCGGGCCTTCTTTCATGACCTGGCCGAAGTTTTTCCAGAAGCTCTTGTACTGCTCGGGCTCGTTCTTCGCCAGTTTTTCCAGCATGTCCAGCACGCGCTTGGTCAGTGCCGACTTCATGGAGTCGATGATCGGATCTTTCTGCAGGATTTCCCGCGAAACGTTCAGCGACAAATCGTTGGAATCCACCACGCCCTTGATGAAACGCAGGTACAGCGGCAGGAACGACTCGGCCTGGTCCATCACGAACACACGCTGCACATACAGCTTCAGGCCACGTGGCGCTTCACGCTGGTACAGGTCGAACGGTGCACGGGCCGGCACGTACAGCAGCGAGTTGTATTCCAGCTTGCCTTCGACCTTGTTATGGCTCCAGCTCAGCGGGTTCTCGTAGTCGTGGGCGATATGCTTGTAGAACTCCTGGTATTCCTCGTCTTTCACTTCGGTGCGCGGACGGGTCCACAGGGCACTGGCGCGGTTGACGGTTTCCCATTCCACTTCAGGCTTTTCTTCGCCTTCGGCAGCGGTGACTTCCTTCGGCAGCTCGATGGGCAGCGCGATATGGTCGGAGTACTTCTTGATGATGTTGCGCAGGCGCCAGCCATCGGCGAACTCGTCTTCACCGGATTTGAGGTGCAGCACGATGCGGGTGCCGCGATCAGCCTTGTCGACGGTAGCGACTTCGAATTCGCCCTCGCCCTTGGAAGACCAGTGCACGCCTTCGCTCGCAGCGAGGCCGGCACGGCGGCTGAACACTTCGACCTGGTCGGCCACGATGAACGCGGAATAGAAACCGACGCCGAACTGACCGATCAGGTGGGAATCTTTCTTCTGGTCGCCGGACAGGTTCTTCATGAAGTCGGCCGTGCCAGACTTGGCGATGGTGCCCAGGTGCGTGATCACCTCTTCGCGGCTCATGCCGATGCCGTTGTCTTCGAGGGTGACGGTTTTCGCGTCCTTGTCGAAGCTCACACGGATTTTCAGCTCGGCGCCGCCTTCCAACAGTTCAGGCTTGGAAAGGGCTTCGAAACGTAATTTGTCGACAGCGTCAGAGGCGTTCGAAATCAGCTCGCGAAGGAAAATTTCCTTATTCGAATACAGCGAGTGAATCATCAGGTGCAGCAGTTGCTTCACCTCGGTCTGGAAGCCCAGGGTTTCCTTTTGAGTTTCCACGCTCATGGTCATCAAACTCCAAGTGGATGGTGGTGTCCGCCTCGCTGAGATTGGCGGCGGGATGTCCTCAAGGTGGGGGCAACGCTGATGATTTCAAGGGCGTTCCGGTTTTGAAGGCTCCTGGATCTTGAAATGCGCCCGGGCGGTGGCGATGGGCTCGGCCTCGACATCTTGCCAGGCGGTGATCGCGACATTGGCGACCCGCCGGCCCTGGCGCCAGACCTGGCATTTGGCATAGGTGTCGCGAAACTGCCCGGTGCGCAGGTAATCCAGGGAAAAGTCGATGATCTTTGGTACCCCCGGCGTGCCGGTGGCGATCAACAGATGAACGGCGGCCGACAACTCCATGAAACCGGCGATGACCCCGCCGTGGATGGCCGGCAATAAAGGGTTACCAATGTTGTCCTTGTTGGCCGGCAGGCGAAACACCAAGTCGTCGCCCTGGCGCGTGCATTCGACGCCGATGAGTTGGGCATAGGGGATCGAGGCGAGCAGCAGCGCGTAGTCGCCCTGCTCACAGGCATGGCGCAGTTGTTCCTGGGTGGTCTCGGTCATGGCTGGCCCACGGCAGTCAATGGACTGGCCTTCCCCATGCCCCTGGCATGCTGGCCCAGGCGCATGAACGTGCCCACCACATGGGCGATGGGTTGCTCGGGGTCGTCCTGATAGGCGAAACCCCGGGTGAAGATCACGTCCGGGGTCACCCGATAGCATTGAGCGAAGCCATAGACGTCCTTGTGGGGCTCGGCGGCGTGCATGTAATCGATGCGCAGGTCGAGGGTGGGACAGACTTCGAATTGCGGCAGCACACACAAGGTCGACATGCCGCACGCACTGTCCATCAATGAGGTCAACGCGCCACCATGGATGATGCCCGTCAGGGGATTGCCGACGATTTTCGGGCTGAACGGCAGGATGAGCGTCAGCCCATCACGACTGGCGCTGTGCAACTTCAAGCCCAACACCTGGCAATGCCGCAGGGCGGATAAAAAGCGGGTGGCACGCTCAAAAATGGGGTCTTCAGCCATGTCCATCAATGCCCTTGTTTATTTAGAGGCCTGGCAACAGGCGAGCTCGCTAAAGTTCCGCGACCGTGCAAAGTTATATATCTGTAGCAAAAGAGGAACTTAACCCGAGGGGGGTCGCTCAAAAGGCCAGTAGTTATTTCCATAAGGAGAAACACCCCATGCGTAAGACTTTTGCTATTGCCTTGATGTTGGCCGCCTCCCTCGGTCTCGCTGCCTGCGATAAAAAATCCGAGGACAAAGCTCAAGATGCCGCACAACACGCTGAGCAAGCTCAGCAAGACATGAACAAAGCACAGGATAAAGTGAACGACGCGGCTAAAGAAAACGCCGAAGCCGCCAAAGCTCAGTCTGAATCGAACAGCGCCGCCCAGCAGGAACAAGCACCTGCCACCGCGCCTAAGACCAACTGATACGGTTTTAGCTGTAAAAGAAAACCCGCCTGGTGCGGGTTTTCTTTTGCCTGTGATTTGGAGGCGCCTGTCAGGCCGCTTCCTTGCCAACCTCGGGCAGTGGTGCTTCCGTGGGGGTATAGACCATCACGTCCAGCACATCGGAGTGAAACTCGCGCTGATACAGCACGAACACCACGCCGGCACTCATCAACATGAATAACCAGGGGCTGACGAACCACGCCAACATGGTCATGCCGAAATAATAGGAACGCAGGCCGAAGTTGAATTGGTTGGCCGCCATGGAAATGACTCGCGCCGCCCTTAGGGCAAAGGCCTTGCGCTCCTGCTCCGACACATGCCGCTCGCCGATCATCGGCGCCGAGCCAATCAGTACCGCCGCGAAGTTGTACTGGCGCATGCACCAACTGAAGGTGAAGAACGCATACACGAACACCAGTGCCAGGCACAGCAACTTGACCTCCGCCATGCCCTGGGAAGCCTGTTGCACCATGGGGATGTCCGCCAGCAACGAGACCGCCCGATCCGACGCCCCGAGCACCGTCAGGATGCCAGCCAGGATGATCAGCGTACTGGAGGCGAAGAATGAGGCGTTGCGCTCCAGGTTGCCGATCACGCTGGCATCGGCGATGCGGTTCTCGCGCAGCAGCATGCGGCGCATCCAGTCTTCGCGGTACAGGTGCATGACACTGGCCAGGCAGGCCGTATCGCGGGCCTTCCAGGTCGCGTAACGGGTGTAGCCCGCCCAGCAGATGATGAACCAGGCGGCGGCAAGCAGATGGATCAGGTTGGCTTGGATGAATGACATTCGATTTCCTGTGACGAAACAAAATCTGGAGCAATAGTCGCGGTGAACCCTGTGGGAGCGAGCTTGCTCGCGATTGCGATCCATCAGACACATCGATACTGGCTGATCTGGCGCTATCGCGAGCAAGCTCGCTCCCACAAGGTTGTGTGCAAGCCTTTCGAGACACTGCTTCGACGTTAGTCCACGAAAAAAGACACGGCACTCAAAAAAAATGCCCCGTATCGATTGATACGGGGCATTTCGGTTGTAGCCGATGAATCTGCCTGAAGCTGTTTAAGCCAGTGCTTCGCTGCGCTTGCCCAGCAGGCGATCACACACCACCGCGACCACCAGGGTCATCACCGAAGGCACCAGCCAGGCCAGGCCTTGTTCGCTCAGCGGCAAGTGGGCCAGTTGCGTCGGCATCCAGTCCGCCAGCCCGGCGCCCTTGAGCGCATCGATCAGGCCAAACAGGAACGACACCAGCATCACCGGGCCAACGATGCGCCCTTGCTCGTGCCAGAAGTCCTTGCAGAAGCTCAAGGCCACCAGGGCGATGCACGGCGGGTAGATCGCGGTGAGGACCGGAATCGAGAACGCGATCAGCTTGGTCAGGCCCAGGTTGGACACCAGCAGCGAAAAGGCCGCCAGGATCACCACCAGGGTCTTGTAGGACAGCGGCAAAACGCGGCTGAAGTACTCGGCACAGGCGCAGGTCAGGCCGACCGCGGTCACCAGGCACGCCAGGGAGATCAGCACCGCCAGGAAACCGCTGCCCAGGCTGCCGAAGGTATGTTGCACGTAGGCATGCAGCACCGCCGCGCCGTTGGTCGCGCCCATGGCCACTTCATGGCTGCCCGAACCGAGGCGGAACAGGCTGACGTAGACCAGCGCCAGGCCCACCCCGGCAATCAGCCCGGCGATGATCGCGTAGCGGGTGATCAAGGCCGGCGACTCGACGCCCCGGGAACGGATTGCGTTGACGATGACGATCCCGAATACCAATGCGCCCAGGGTATCCATGGTCAGGTAGCCATTGATGAAGCCCTGGGAAAACGGCGCCGCCACGTATTCGGGGGTCGCCACGCCGATATCGCCGGCCGGCAAGGCAAACGCGGCGATGCCGAGCACGGCCAGGGCGATGATTTTCAGGGGCGCGAGGAAACGCCCGACGGTGTCCAGCAGGCGGCCCGGGTAGAGCGAGATGAAGAACACCAGCAGGAAATACGCGGCGCTGTACAGGAACAGTGCCAGCGGGCTTTCGCCCGTCAATGGCGCCAGACCGACTTCGAACGAAACGGTCGCGGTACGCGGCGTGGCGAACAACGGGCCAACGGCCAGGTAGCACACCGCCGCCAGCAACCCGCCGGCGACCTTGCCGATGGGGCTGCTCAAGGCGTCCATCGCCCCGCCCACCTTGGCCAGTGCCACGACCGTGATGACCGGCAGCCCGACCGCCGTGATCAAAAAGCCCAGCGCCGCCATCCAGACATGAGGCCCGGACTGCAAACCGACGATAGGCGGGAAGATGATGTTGCCGGCCCCGACGAACAGGGCAAATGTCATGAAACCAAGCGCCAGGATGTCCTGGCCTTTCAACACTTTCATTAAGGAAACCACACTACTGAATCGGAATTTAGAGAGGGATTTCCCTTATGGGTGAGGGAAATGCTGCCGATCCGTATGGGACCGACCCGTTTAGCGCGGCGCTTCCTTGTGGGCAGCGGTCGCAAAAATGGCTGCTAGCCTAACGAATTTGGCGATAAAACGCACTGTAAAGGGGCGAACTATCCGATGCACGACGTCCCCGTGTCGCGTTTTTGCATGTAAATGGTTGGCGATTGTCATTCCGTCATCGCGAGCAAGCTCGCTCCCACAATGAAATGCGCTCGACTGTGGGAGCGAGCTTGCTCGCGATAAGGCCCTCCCCATAGACCCAGAAACGACAAAGGCCACCCGAAGGTGGCCTTTGTTGCTGGAACGAAAAGGTCAGCCGAAGCTTACTTCTTCATTTCCCAGCCAGTCAGCTCGGCCAGGGCCTTGCCGATGTCTGCCAGCGAACGCACGGTTTTCACGCCTGCGTCTTGCAGCGCAGCGAATTTCTCGTCTGCAGTGCCTTTGCCGCCAGAGATGATTGCGCCAGCATGGCCCATGCGCTTGCCCGGAGGAGCAGTCACACCCGCGATGTAGGACACAACCGGCTTGGTCACGTTGGCCTTGATGTAGGCAGCGGCTTCTTCTTCAGCCGAACCGCCGATCTCACCGATCATGACGATCGCTTCGGTCTTCGGGTCTTCCTGGAACAGCTTCAGGATGTCGATGAAGTTCGAGCCCGGGATCGGGTCACCGCCGATGCCGACGCAAGTCGACTGACCGAAACCGGCGTCAGTGGTCTGCTTCACAGCTTCGTAGGTCAGGGTGCCGGAACGGGAAACGATACCGACCTTGCCTGGCAAGTGAATGTGACCTGGCATGATGCCGATCTTGCATTCGCCTGGGGTGATCACGCCTGGGCAGTTAGGGCCGATCAGGGTGATACCCAGCTCGTCGCACTTGACCTTGGCTTCCAGCATGTCGATGGTCGGGATGCCTTCGGTGATGCAGACGATCAGCTTGATGCCGCCGAACGCTGCTTCAAGGATGGAGTCCTTGCAGAAAGGAGCCGGAACGTAGATCACGCTGGCGGTAGCGCCAGTGGCAGCTACAGCGTCTTTCACGGTGTTGAACACGGGCAGGCCCAGGTGCTCGGTGCCGCCTTTGCCTGGTGTTACGCCGCCAACCATCTTGGTGCCGTATTCCAGGGCTTGCTGGGTGTGGAAACTACCTTGCGAACCGGTAATACCCTGGCAGATAACCTTGGTGTCTTTATTGATCAGGACGCTCATTATTTGCCCTCCGCAGCTTTAACGACTTGTTGAGCAGCGTCGGTCAGGCTGGTAGCAGCGATGATGTTCAAACCGCTTTCTGCCAGTACTTTAGCGCCCAGCTCAGCGTTGTTGCCTTCGAGGCGAACAACAACCGGGATTTTCACGCCGACTTCTTTCACGGCGCCGATGATGCCTTCGGCAATCATGTCGCAGCGAACGATGCCGCCGAAGATGTTGACCAGTACTGCGGCGACGTTGGTGTCGGACAGGATGATCTTGAACGCTTCGGTAACGCGTTCCTTGGTAGCACCGCCGCCCACGTCGAGGAAGTTGGCTGGCTTGCCGCCGTGCAGGTTGACGATGTCCATGGTACCCATGGCCAGGCCGGCACCGTTGACCATGCAGCCGATGTTGCCTTCCAGGGCTACGTAGTTCAGTTCGAACTTGGCAGCGTGCGCTTCGCGCGGATCGTCTTGCGACGGATCGTGGAAAGTCTTCAGCTTAGGCTGACGGTACATGGCGTTGGCGTCGATGTTGATCTTGGCATCGAGGCAGTGCAGGTCGCCGTCGGCCTTGATCACCAGCGGGTTCACTTCCAGCAGTGCCAGGTCGTGGTCCTGGAACAGCTTGGCCAGACCTACGAAGATCTTGGCGAATTGAGTGACCTGCTTGCCTTCCAGACCCAGCTGGAATGCCAGCTCGCGACCCTGGAATGGCTGAGCGCCAACCAGTGGATCGATGGTGGCCTTGAGGATTTTCTCAGGGGTATCGTGAGCGATTTTCTCGATGTCCACGCCACCTTCGGTGGAAGCCATGAACACGATACGGCGGCTCGAACGGTCAACGACAGCGCCCAGGTACAGCTCTTTAGCGATATCAGTGCACGATTCAACCAGGATCTTGGTGACTGGCTGACCGTTGGCGTCAGTCTGGTAAGTCACCAGACGCTTGCCCAGCCACTGCTGTGCGAAGGCTTTGGCGTCTTCTTTGCTGCGAACCAGCTTGACGCCGCCCGCTTTACCGCGACCACCGGCGTGAACCTGGGCTTTGACAACCCATTCGCTGCCGCCGATTTTGTCGCAAGCTTCTGCTGCCGCTTCCGGGGTGTCTACCGCGTAGCCGGTGGATACTGGCAGGCCGTACTCAGCGAACAGCTGCTTACCCTGATACTCGTGAAGATTCATGCTTATTACCGTCTTCGTTAGGTACTGCGCATTCGGTGCTGCACCGTTCTGGTGCCGCACCACCTGTGACTGCTGCTTGCGTAGCGTTCCGGTGAACCGGTGCCGCTACGCAAGGCTGCGTCCAGCGGATATTCCGCGGTGAGTCTTGCTCGCAAGGCTCACGACGGGCCATACCGCCGTGGTTTCTTATTGTCTATTAACGCTTCTTGCGGTTGGCCACGTGGATGGCGCCGCCATTTACGGCCAGGGCCGCTTCGTGCAAGGCTTCGGACAGGGTCGGATGGGAGAAGACCATCATGCCCAGGTCTTCAGCGCTGGTGCCGAATTCCATACCGATCGCGCCTTGCTGTACCAGCTCGGCAGCGCTTGGGCCAATCACGTGAACGCCCAATACGCGATCCGTCTTGGCATCGGCGATGACTTTCACGAAACCACCGGTATCGTTGGCTGCCATGGCACGGCCACTGGCGGCGAACGGGAAGGTGCCGACGTTAACTTCAACGCCTTCGGCTTTCAAGGCCTGCTCGGTCTTGCCAACCCATGCGATTTCCGGGTGGGTGTAGATAACCGATGGGATCAGGTCATAGTTCATCTGGGCTTTGTGGCCCTTGATGCGCTCGACAACCATGATGCCTTCCTCGGACGCCTTGTGCGCCAGCATCATGCCGCGGACCACGTCACCGATGGCGAAGACGCCCGGTACGGTGGTGGCGCAGAAATCATCAACTTTGATGAAACCGCGTTCGTCGAGGTCCACGCCGCTATCGGCAGCCAGCAGATCGGTGGTCACCGGACGACGGCCGACCGCAACGATCAGCTTGTCGAAAGTGATGGTCTGTTCGCCATTGGCGTCGGTGTAGTTGACCACGACCTCTTCGCCGTTGACCTTCGAACCGGTCACGCGAGCGCCCAGCTTGATGTCCAGGCCCTGTTTGGTCAGGGTTTTCAGCGCTTCCTTGGAAACCGCAGCGTCAGCGGCCATCAGGAAGGTGTCGAGGGCTTCGAGCACGGTCACTTGCGCGCCCAGGCGCGACCAGACCGAACCCAGCTCGAGACCGATCACGCCGGCGCCGATCACGCCCAGGCGCTTAGGCACGGACTGGAATTCCAGGGCACCGGTGGAATCGACGATCACGTTCTGGTCGACCGGAGCCGGCGGAATGTCGATCGGACGCGAGCCTGGCGCCAGGATGACGTTTTCGGCTTCGATCACTTCAACCGAGCCATCGGGCTTGGTCACTTCGACTTTCTTGCCCAGCAGCAGCTTGCCGTGGCCCTGGATCGAGGTCACGCCGTTGGCCTTGAACAGGGTGGCAACACCGCTGGTCAGGTTCTTGACGATGCCAGCCTTGCGGCCAACCATCGCGGCGACGTCCATTTTCACTTCACCGGTAGAGATACCGTGAACGTTGAAGCTTTCTTTCGCTTCCTTGTATTTCCAGGAGCTGTCCAGCAGCGCCTTGGAAGGAATGCAACCGACGTTCAGGCAAGTACCGCCGAGGGCCTGCTTGCCCTCGCCATCGGTGTATTTCTCGATGCAGGCAGTGGTAAGGCCCAGCTGCGCAGCCTTGATGGCCGCTACGTAGCCACCAGGGCCCGCACCAATCACTACCACGTCGAATTTCTGAGTCATGAGTCATTCCTTTTCGAATCAAACCGGACGATCACTTGTGATGACCGTCGAGGGACGAAACCGGTTGTTTCAGCAAGAGGCCGGTCGACAGACCGGCCCTCGCAGCGAAAATCAGATATCCAGCAGCAGACGAGCCGGATCTTCAAGCAGGTTCTTGATGGTGACCAGGAACGTCACGGCTTCTTTGCCGTCGATCAGGCGGTGATCGTAGGACAGTGCCAGGTACATCATCGGACGAATCACGACTTGACCGTTGATCGCCATCGGACGCTGCAGGATGTTGTGCATGCCCAGGATAGCCGCCTGTGGCGGGTTGACGATCGGGGTCGACATCATCGAACCGAATGTACCACCGTTGGTGATGGTGAACGTACCGCCGGTCATCTCTTCGATGGACAGCTTGCCGTCACGGGCCTTCTTGCCGAAGGTGGCGATGCCGCCTTCGATTTCGGCCAGGCTCATCAGTTCGGCGTTGCGCAGGACCGGAACCACCAGGCCACGGTCGCTGGAAACCGCGACGCCGATGTCGGCATAACCGTGGTAGACGATGTCGGAACCGTCGATCGACGCGTTGACCGCCGGGAAGCGTTTCAGCGCTTCGGTGGCAGCCTTGACGAAGAACGACATGAAGCCCAGGCGTACGCCATTGTGGGACTTCTCGAACAGATCCTTGTACTTCGAACGCAGGGCCATGACTTCGGTCATGTCGACTTCGTTGAAGGTGGTCAGCATCGCCATGTTCGACTGTGCTTCGACCAGACGCTCGGCAACCTTGGCACGCAGGCGGGTCATCGGAACGCGTTTTTCAACGCGATCACCGGCAGCGAACACCGGAGCGGCGGCGGCAGGTGCGGCTGGCTTGGCCGGTGCGGCGGCTGGCGCGGCTTTCTTGGCGGCAACGGCTGCCACCACGTCTTCCTTGGTCACACGACCACCCTTGCCGGTGCCGGCAACGGAGGCGATGTTGATGCCGTTCTCTTCGGCGATCTTGCGCGCGGCAGGCGCGGCGACTGGATCGTCTTCGCCATCGGCAGCAGGCGCTGCGGCCTGGGCAGCGGCAGGAGCAGCAGCGGCCGGAGCGGCGGCAGCGGCGCCGCCCTCTTCGATCGAGCCCAGTACCTGGTTGGACAGGACGGTAGCGCCCTCTTCGGCAACGATTGCGCCGAGCACGCCGTCAGCTTCGGCCAACACTTCCAGAACGACTTTGTCGGTCTCGATGTCGACGATCAGGTCGTCACGCTTGACTGCTTCGCCCGGTTTCTTGTGCCAGGTGGCAACGGTGCCATCGGCAACCGATTCCGGGAATGACGGGGCTTTGATTTCGATAGCCATTATCTGTGGGTCCTTAAAATTCGGTTTCAGTCAGCACGAAGGCTTAAACAGTGAAAGCATCTTGCAGCAGTTTTTCCTGCTGCTCGGCGTGCATCGACGCATAACCACACGCAGGTGCAGCGGAAGCATCACGGCCGGCGTATTCCAGGCCCAGGGCCTTGTTATGGTTGCCGATGCTGCGACGCAGGTGATGCTGGCTGCTGTACCAGGCGCCCTGGTTCATCGGTTCTTCCTGACACCACACCACGTGGGTGAGGTTGGTGTAAGGCGCGATGGCCTCCATCAGGTCTTCTTCCGGGAACGGGTAGAGCTGCTCGATACGCACGATGGCGATGTCTTCGCGGCCTTCGGCACGACGTTTTTCCAGCAGGTCGTAGTAGACCTTGCCGCTGCACAGGACCAGGCGAGTCACCTTCGCCGCGTCCAGCGTGTCGATTTCCGAAATAACGGTCTGGAACGAGCCTTCGGCCAGGTCTTCGAGCGTGGAGATCGCCAGTTTGTGACGCAGCAGCGACTTCGGTGTCAGCACGATCAGCGGCTTGCGCAGCGGACGGATGACCTGACGACGCAGCAGGTGGTAGATCTGTGCCGGTGTCGTTGGTACGCAAACCTGGACGTTGTGCTCGGCACACAGTTGCAGGTAACGCTCCAGACGTGCCGAGGAGTGCTCCGGCCCCTGCCCTTCATAACCGTGTGGCAACAGCATGGTCAGACCGCAGAGACGGCCCCACTTGTGCTCGCCGCTGGTGATGAACTGGTCGACAACCACCTGGGCACCGTTGGCGAAGTCGCCGAACTGGGCTTCCCAGATCACCAGCGCATTGGGCTCGGTGGTGGAGTAGCCATATTCGAACGCCAGGACGGCTTCCTCGGACAGCAGCGAATCGTACAGGTCGAAACGTGGCTGGCCCTTGTACAGGTGTTGCAGCGGGATGTAGGTGCTGGCGTCTTTCTGGTTGTGCAGCGCCGCATGGCGGTGCGAGAAAGTGCCGCGGCCTACGTCCTGGCCGGTGATGCGGATCGGGTGGCCTTCGAACGCCAGGGTCGCGTACGCCATGGTTTCGGCGTAACCCCAGTTGATCGGCAGGCCGCCGGCTTGCATCTTCTGCCGGTCTTCGTAGATCTTCGCGACCTGGCGCTGGACCACGAAGCCTTCCGGGATTTCCAGCAGCTTGGCGGACAGTTCCTGCAGGGTCTTGAGGTCGAAACGCGTGTCGTGACGCGCGGTCCAGGCGTGGCCCAGATACGGACGCCAGTCCACGAACAACTCTTTGTTCGGTTCCTTGACCAGGCTTTTTACCACGTGCAGCCCGTTGTCCAGGGCATTGCGATATTCATCGACTTTTTCCTGGACGCGGGCGACATCCAGAACACCGCCCTGGGTCAGGCGCTCGGCATACAGCTCACGGGTGGTGCGCTGCTTGGCGATCTGCTGGTACATCAGGGGCTGGGTGCCACTTGGCTCGTCGGCCTCGTTGTGGCCGCGACGACGGTAGCAGACCAGGTCGATCACCACGTCGCGCTTGTACTGCATGCGGTAGTCGATGGCCAACTGGGTCACGAACAGCACGGCTTCCGGGTCATCGCCATTCACATGGAGGATCGGCGCCTGGATCATTTTCGCGACGTCGGTCGCGTACTCGGTGGAACGCGAGTCTTCCGGGTTGCTGATGGTGAAGCCAACCTGGTTGTTGATCACGATGTGCACGGTGCCGCCGGTCTTGAAACCGCGGGTCTGCGACATCTGGAAGGTTTCCATGACCACGCCCTGACCGGCGAATGCCGCGTCACCGTGGATGGAAATCGGCAGCACCTTCTCGCCGGTCGGATCGTTGCGACGATCCTGGCGGGCGCGGACCGAACCCTCGACCACCGGGGAAACGATTTCCAGGTGAGACGGGTTGAACGCCATGGCCAGGTGGACTTCACCACCGCTGGTCATCACGTTGGACGAGAAGCCCTGGTGGTATTTCACGTCACCGGAGCCCAGCTCGACCTTCTTCTTGCCTTCGAACTCGTCGAACAGCTCGCGCGGGTTCTTGCCGAAGGTATTGACCAGTACGTTCAGGCGGCCACGGTGGGCCATGCCGATGACGACTTCCTTGGTGCCGTAGGAACCGGAACGCTGGATCAGCTCGTCGAGCATCGGGATCAGGCTTTCGCCGCCTTCCAGGCCGAAACGCTTGGTACCCGGGTACTTGGTGCCCAGGTATTTCTCCAGGCCTTCACCGGCGGTGACGCGCTCGAGCAAGTGGCTCTTGATGTCGGCGGAGTACGTCGGACGGCCACGAACGCTTTCCAGACGCTGCTGGAACCACTGGCGCTGCTCGGAATCGGTGATGTGCGTAAATTCAGCGCCGATGGTGCGGCAATATGTCTGCTGCAACGCTTCGTGAATTTCGCGTAGGCTCGCTTCCTCTTTGCCGATGAACAGGTCGCCGGCACGGAAGGTCGTATCAAGGTCGGCATTGGTCAAGCCGTAGTGAGTGATCGACAGGTCTGCAGGTGCAGGACGCTGCCACAGCCCCAGCGGGTCAAGCTGGGCTGCCTGGTGGCCACGCATCCGGTAGGCCTGGATCAGTCGCAATACTTCAACTTGCTTCTTCTCGTGCTCGGAGCTCACGCTGCCGGCAGACACCGGCTGAGCGCGGCGCTGGTTCTTTGCCAGCAACACGAAATGATCGCGAATCGTCGAGTGCGAAACATCAGTGGCAGAATTACCGTCGGCCGGTAGCTTCTGAAAGTAGGTGCGCCATTCTTCTGGCACAGCGTTAGGGTCGTGCAGGTAGAGCTCGTAGAGCTCTTCCACATAGGCAGCGTTACCACCGGAGAGGTGGGCACTGTTCCACATGCGCTGCATCACGCTTTCTTGCATGCTTGGTCACCCTCGATTAGGGGAACACCACCGGCGAAAACACCGAGCAAACTTGCAGAAGTCCGAGTGCAGCGACTAAAACAAGCCACTTAGGATCACGCTGATAGTCCGGGTACCAGCCCGGATGCCCCTGCTTGTCTCATTTCTTCAAAATAAGAACCACCGCTTTGTGAGCGGCTGTTCTGGTTATAGCCAAGACGCGGGTTGAAGCCCGCGCCCTGGCCTTTACGGGTACAACGGTCCTACGGGTACAGCAGCTGAATCACACGCCGCTTTGCAGCAGCATGTTACGAATGTGACCGATGGCCTTAGTCGGGTTCAGGCCTTTCGGGCAGACGTTGACGCAGTTCATGATCCCGCGGCAGCGGAATACGCTGAACGGGTCATCCAGCGAAGCCAGACGCTCGGACGTCTTGGTGTCACGGCTGTCTGCCAGGAAGCGGTACGCTTGCAGCAGGGCGGCCGGGCCCAGGAACTTGTCCGGGTTCCACCAGAAGGATGGGCACGAGGTCGAGCAGCAAGCGCACAGGATGCACTCGTACAGACCGTCGAGCTTTTCACGCTCTTCCGGAGACTGCAGACGCTCGATGGCCGGAGCCGGCGTGTCGTTCTGCAGGAATGGCTTCACCTTCTCGTATTGCTTGTAGAAGATGCTCATATCGACGACCAGGTCACGGATAACCGGCAAACCTGGCAATGGACGAACCACCAGCTTGTTGCCCTTGACCACGGCCGACAGCGGCGTGATGCAGGCCAGGCCGTTCTTGCCGTTGATGTTCATGCCGTCGGAGCCGCAAACGCCCTCGCGGCAAGAGCGACGATAGGAAAAACCCTCGTCCTGCTCTTTGATCAGGGCCAGCACGTCCAGCACCATCAGGTCTTTACCACCGGTATCGACCTGGAAGTCCTGCATGAACGGCGCAGCGTCCTGATCAGGGTTGTAGCGATAAACACTGACTTGCAACATAGCGGTCACCCTTAATAAGTCCGGACTTTTGGTTCGAAAGTCGGAACAGTCTTCGGCGAGAAGTTCACGGCACGCTTGGCGACGCGTTTTTCACCCGGGAAGTACAAGGTGTGGCACAGCCAGTTTTCGTCGTCACGGTCTTCGAAGTCTTCGCGGGCGTGGGCACCACGGGACTCTTTACGCACTTCTGCGGCGATGGCGGTGGCTTCGGCCACTTCCAGCAGGTTCTGCAATTCCAGCGCTTCGATACGGGCAGTGTTGAACGCCTGCGACTTATCGTTGATCTTCACGTTGGCGATTCGTTCACGCAATTGCGCCAGCTGGGCGATACCCTTCTGCATGTATTCGCCGGTACGGAACACACCGAAGTAGTTCTGCATGCAGTTCTGCAGCTCGCGACGCAGGGTTGCCACGTCTTCGCCTTCGGTACGCTCGTTCAGAGCGGACAGACGCGCCAGGGCAGCTTCGATGTTGGCATCGGTGGCATCGTCATACTCGATACCGTCGGTCAGCGCTTTCTCCAGGTGCAGGCCGGCAGCGCGACCGAAGACCACCAGGTCGAGCAGCGAGTTGCCGCCCAGGCGGTTGGCACCGTGGACCGATACGCACGCCACTTCACCCACTGCGAACAGGCCAGGGATGATTTCGTCCACGCCTTCGCCGTTCTGGGTGATCGCCTGGCCGTGGATGTTGGTGGCAACGCCGCCCATCATATAGTGGCAGGTTGGAACCACTGGAACCGGCGCGACGACCGGGTCGACGTGGGCGAAGGTCTTGGACAGCTCGCAGATACCTGGCAGGCGGCTGTGCAGCACTTCCTCGCCCAGGTGATCGAGCTTGAGCATCACGTGGTCGCCATTCGGGCCACAGCCGTTGCCGGCGATGATCTCTTTAACCATCGAACGAGCCACAACGTCACGACCGGCAAGGTCCTTGGCGTTCGGCGCATAACGTTCCATGAAACGCTCGCCGTGCTTGTTGATCAGGTAACCACCTTCACCACGGCAACCTTCGGTCACCAGTACGCCGGCGCCGGCGATGCCGGTCGGGTGGAACTGCCACATTTCGATGTCTTGTACCGGCACGCCAGCACGCAGGGCCATGCCGACGCCGTCACCGGTGTTGATCAGGGCATTGGTGGTGGATGCGTAGATACGGCCTGCACCGCCGGTCGCCAGTACGGTGGCCTTGGCGCGGATGTAGGTGGTTTCGCCGGTTTCGATGCAGATCGCGATCACACCGACGAAGGCGCCGTCCTGGTTCTTCACCAGGTCGACGGCGTAGTACTCGTTCAGGAACGTGGTACCGGCTTTCAGGTTGCCCTGGTACAGGGTGTGCAGCAGTGCGTGACCGGTACGGTCGGACGCCGCGCAAGTACGCGCAGCCTGGCCGCCCTTGCCGTAATCCTTGGACTGGCCACCGAACGGACGCTGGTAGATACGGCCTTGCTCGGTACGCGAGAAGGGCATGCCCATGTGGTCCAGTTCGAACACCGCGGCCGGGCCTTCCTGACACATGTATTCGATAGCGTCCTGGTCACCGATGTAGTCGGAACCCTTGACGGTATCGTACATGTGCCAGCGCCAGTCATCGTTCGGGTCGGCCGAAGCGATGGCGCAGGTGATGCCACCCTGGGCGGAAACAGTGTGCGAACGGGTCGGGAAAACCTTGGTGATCACGGCAGTCTTGTGACCGCCCTGTGCCAGTTGCAGCGCTGCGCGCATGCCGGCACCGCCACCACCAATGATGATGGCGTCGAAAGAAATCGTTGGAATGTTAGCCATGGATCAGATACCCCAGAGAATCTGCACACCCCAGACGAAGTAAGCGAACATCGCAACGCCGCATACTGCCTGGAAAAGGAAACGTACGGCAGTCGCCGACTTGCCGAACGCCATGGGCGTCAGGTAGTCGGTCGCGATGGTCCACATGCCGACCCAGGCGTGAGCGCCCAGTGCGACAAGTGCCAGCAGACTGAAGATACGCATCCAGTTGTTTGCGAACAGTTCATGCCATTGGGCATAGCCCAGGCCTGGGTTTGCCACGACATATCCGATCAGGAAAATGAAGTAAGCCGCGAGAACGACCGCAGACACACGCTGGGCCATCCAGTCGTAGAGGCCCGAACGCGAAAGGTTCGTGACGTTGGTTACCATATCCAGACTCCTGCCAGAACGATCAGCACCGCAGACACGGCGATAATGATTTTCGAGCCCAGCTTGCCGCCTTCCAGCGTCTCACCGATGCCCATGTCCATGATCAAGTGGCGCACACCGGCGACCAAGTGATACAGCAAGGCGGACAGGATGCCCCAAATCACTAGCTTGGCTAGCGGACTGGTCAGACACGCTTTCACCTGACCGAAGCCTTCTTCCGAATCGAGCGACTTGTCCAATGCATAAAGCATGATGGCCAGGCTGACGAAGAGGATGACACCGGAAATACGGTGAAGAATGGACGTGTAAGCAGTGACTGGGAGTTTGATGGTCCTTAGGTCTAGGTTTACAGGTCGTTGGCTTTTCACGGCTTTTTTTTCACACTGAAGAGCCCCTAACAATCAGGGCAAAGTTGTTGGGGCGCGCACTGGTCAGGTACTCACCACCCAGGGAGTGACGACCCCCAAGAAAGCAGGCCCAAAAGCCCCTGGCGGTCGGTGGCCGAGTATAGACAGTTAGGCTACTAATGACAACGCGTTCACCTTCCCCTAATAGCGCATTGCACATATGGCGCAAAAGGCGTAAACGGCAGGTAATTTCGCGGAAAAAGTGCGGTTAAAGCCTTCTGGAGCAAGACTTTAGGCAAATTGACTTTCGGATTTATCTCACTATAGTGGTGCGGGCCCTGCGTGGGGGTCTGTCTGATGATTTCAAGCATTAATAGGAGGCCACATGGCTGACAAAAAAGCGCAGTTGATCATCGAGGGCGCAGCCCCCGTCGAGCTGCCCATTTTAACCGGCACCGTTGGTCCCGATGTAATCGACGTACGGGGCCTGACGGCCACGGGCCGTTTCACCTTTGACCCAGGTTTCATGTCGACCGCCTCGTGCGAGTCGAAAATCACCTACATCGACGGCGACAACGGCATCCTGCTGCACCGCGGCTACCCGATCGAGCAACTGGCTGAAAAATCGGACTACCTGGAAACCTGCTACCTGCTGCTCAACGGCGAGCTGCCGACCGCAGAGCAAAAGGCCCAGTTCGTCAGCACCGTGAAGAACCACACCATGGTTCACGAGCAGTTGAAGACCTTCTTCAACGGCTTCCGTCGCGATGCCCACCCGATGGCCGTCATGTGCGGCGTTGTCGGCGCTCTCTCGGCCTTCTACCACGACTCCCTGGACATCAATAACCCCCAGCATCGCGAAATTTCCGCGATCCGCCTGGTGGCGAAGATGCCGACCCTGGCAGCCATGGTCTACAAGTACTCCATGGGCCAGCCCATGATGTACCCGCGCAACGACCTGACCTATGCAGAGAACTTCCTGCATATGATGTTCAACACCCCGTGCGAGATCAAACCGATCAGCCCGGTGCTCGCCAAGGCCATGGATCGGATCTTCATCCTCCATGCCGACCACGAGCAGAACGCCTCCACGTCCACCGTGCGCCTGGCCGGCTCCTCGGGTGCCAACCCGTTCGCCTGTATCGCCGCCGGTATCGCCGCACTCTGGGGCCCTGCCCACGGCGGTGCGAACGAAGCGGTGCTGACCATGCTCGATGAAATCGGTGATGTCTCGAACATCGACAAGTTCATCGCCAAGGCCAAGGACAAGAACGATCCGTTCAAGCTGATGGGCTTCGGTCACCGGGTCTACAAGAACCGCGACCCGCGCGCCACCGTGATGAAGCAGACCTGCGACGAAGTGCTCAAGGAACTGGGGATCAAGAACGATCCGCAACTCGAACTGGCCATGCGCCTGGAAGAGATCGCCCTGACCGACCCGTACTTCATCGAGCGCTCGCTGTACCCGAACGTCGACTTCTACTCGGGGATCATCCTCAAGGCGATCGGCATTCCAACCAGCATGTTCACCGTGATCTTCGCCCTGGCGCGGACCGTCGGCTGGATCTCCCACTGGAAGGAAATGCTCTCCAGCCCGTACAAGATCGGCCGCCCGCGCCAGCTGTACACCGGCTACGAGTCGCGTGACATCACCCAGCTGGAAGACCGCAAGTAAGACCTGCCTTGCGATAGGTCCCAAGCTGCATTGAAACAGCCCCCGCTTCTTATATAAGAACGGGGGCTGTTTTGTTTGTGCCTCCTTTTATGCAGTGGCGGCCGGACTGGCGCCATCGCGAGCAAGCTCGCTCCCACACTGGAACCCAATCCCCTGTGGGAGCGAGCTTGCTCGCGATGACGCCAGCCCTGGCCCCCTTAAACCCGGCACAAAAAAATACCCCGGCCTCTCGACCGGGGTATTTCTTCAAGCTCTTATCGCTACATCAATGGTTAACCGCCCCACTCGCCCCCAGGCCAGTCTGCGAACGCACGAACTGCGGGAAGAACAGCGCCCGTTCGTTTGCGCCTTCAGCCGACTTGTCGGTGATGGAGAAGAACCAGATGCCGACGAACGCAATGGCCATCGAGAACAGCGCCGGGTATTCATACGGGAAGATCGCCTTCTCGTGACCCATGATCTGTACCCAGATGGTCGGACCGAGGATCATCAGGCCCACGGCACTGACCAGGCCCAGCCAGCCACCAATCATGGCGCCACGAGTGGTCAGTTTCTTCCAGTACATCGAAAGCAGCAGTACCGGGAAGTTGCAGCTCGCCGCGATGGAGAACGCCAGGCCCACCATGAACGCGATGTTCTGCTTCTCGAACAGGATACCCAGGCCGATCGCCAGCACCGCCAGGGCGATGGTGGTGATTTTCGAGACGCGAATCTCGTCCTTCTCGTTGGCCTTGCCTTTCTTGATCACGCTGGCATACAGGTCATGGGACACCGCCGAGGCACCGGCCAGGGTCAGGCCCGCCACTACCGCCAGGATGGTGGCAAAGGCTACCGCCGAGATGAAGCCCAGGAAGATGCTGCCGCCCACGGCGTTGGCCAGGTGCACCGCCGCCATGTTGTTACCGCCCAGCAAGGCACCTGCCGCGTCCTTGAAGGCCGGGTTGGTGCTGACCAGCAGGATCGCGCCGAAGCCGATGATGAAGGTCAGGATATAGAAGTAACCGATGAAGCCGGTGGCATACAGTACGCTCTTGCGCGCTTCCTTGGCGTCGCTCACGGTGAAGAAGCGCATCAGGATGTGCGGCAGGCCAGCGGTACCGAACATCAGCGCCAGACCCAGGGAGAAGGCCGAGATCGGATCCTTCACCAGGCCGCCGGGGCTCATGATCGCCTCGCCTTTAGGGTGAACCTTCACCGCTTCGGCAAACAGCATGTTGAAGTCGAAGTTGACGTGCTTCATGACCATCAACGCCATGAACGAAGCACCCGACAGCAGCAAGACCGCCTTGATGATCTGCACCCATGTGGTGGCCAGCATGCCGCCGAACAGCACATAGAGGCACATCAGGATACCCACCAGGATCACCGCAACGTGGTAGTCCAGGCCGAACAGCAGCTGGATCAGCTTGCCGGCACCGACCATCTGCGCGATCAGGTAGAACGCCACCACCACCAACGAACCGCTGGCAGACAAGGTACGGATCTGGGTTTGGCCCAGGCGATAGGACGCCACATCGGCAAACGTGTACTTACCCAGGTTACGCAGGCGCTCGGCGATCAGGAACAGGATGATCGGCCAGCCCACCAGGAAGCCGATGGAGTAGATCAGGCCGTCATAACCGGACGTGAACACCAGCGCGGAAATGCCCAGGAAGGACGCCGCCGACATGTAGTCGCCCGCGATTGCCAGGCCGTTCTGGAAACCGGTGATCTTGCCGCCGGCCGCATAGTAGTCGGCCGCCGAGTTGTTTTTCTTGGACGCCCAGTAGGTGATATACAAAGTCGCGCCGACGAAGGCCACGAACATCAGGATAGCCGCGACGTTGAGGGGTTGTTTCTGCACGGCACCGGTCAGGGCGTCAGCCGCCCAGGCGCCTGGTGCGAACGCTGCGATGCTCAATAGAGCCAGTAGACGCCGGATCATTGCTGAGCCTCCTTGAGAATCGCATTGTTCAGGTCGTCAAACTCGCCGTTGGCGCGCCGCACGTAGATGCCGGTCAGGATGAAGGCCGAGACAATCAGGCCGACACCGATGGGAATACCCCAGGTGATGGTGGACTCAGGCGTGATCTTGGCCCCGAGAATGTGTGGCCCGTAGGCAATCAGAAGAATGAAGCCGGAATACAGCCCAAGCATGATCGCCGAGAGAATCCAGGCGAACTTTTCCCTTTTTCTCACCAGCTCCTTGAAGCGCGGGCTGTTTTGAATCGAGAGGTAAATGCTGTCGTTCATTGTTTTTATCCTCGCAGCACAGATTTAATTGGAACGACTCTACTCTATGCGGCTCAAGGCCAGGTTCCAGACGACCTTAGTATTAGAACGACATGACGGTTTTGCCAGTTTCCCGCACATTTCTCGTAATCCCCCCTGTGGGAGCGAGCCTCTGTGGGAGCAAGGCTTGCCCGCGATGCAGGCACCTCGCTTGAACTTGAGACCTAGGCGATGCCATCGCGGGCAAGCCTTGCTCTCACAGGGCTCGGTGTAGAACCCAGGAATTGCAGGCACAAAAAAACCGCATGACACAACGTCATGCGGCTTCTCGAGCCAGCTAAATCAGGTTGATTACTTGCCGGTCCACTCCTTCACGCGGTCCGGGTGCTTGGCGACCCAGTCCTTGGCAGCGGCGTCCGGCTTGGCGCCTTCCTGGATCGCCAGCATGACTTCGCCGATCTCGTCTTTCGACGCCCACTGGAATTTCTTCAGGAACTCGGCCACTTCCGGGGCCTTGGTGCCCAGTTCCTTGCTGCCGATGCTGTTTACAGTCTCAGCCGCGCCGTAGACGCCTTTCGGGTCTTCCAGGAAGCGCAGTTTCCACTTGGCGAACATCCAGTGCGGCACCCAACCGGTGACCGCGATGGATTCGTTTTTCTTCTCGGCACGGGTCAGCTCGGCGATCATGCCGGCGCCGGAACTGGCCTTGAGTTGATAACCGGTCAGGTCGTAATCCTTGATTGCCTGTTCGGTCTTGAGCATCACGCCTGAACCGGCGTCGATGCCGACGATGCGCTTCTTGAAGGAGTCGTCGGTCTTGAGATCCTCGAGCGACTTGGCCTTGACGTACTCCGGCACGATCAGGCCGATTTTTGCGTCCTTGAAGTTGGGGCCGTAATCGACCACTTGATCCTTGTTCTTGGTCCAGTAGTCGCCGTGGGTCACTGGCAGCCAGGCCGACAGCATCGCATCGAGTTTGCCGGTGGCCACGCCTTGCCACATGATCCCGGTCGCGACCGCTTGCAGCTTCACGTCATAACCGAGTTTTTGCTTGATCACTTCGGCGGCCACGTGGGTGGTCGCGACGCTGTCGGACCAGCCGTCAACGTAACCGATGCTCAGGGTTTTGGTTTCGGCGCTGGCCAAGGTGGAACTGACGGCCAGTACCAGTGCGGCACCTGCGCCCAAGAGTCGTCGCATCTTCATCGTTACTTCCCCGAAAGTGCTGCGCCCGACGGATGTCGGGCGGCGTCAACGTATAGTTATGATGCTCAGCGCCCCCATCACGCTCGCCCTCAAACCGGTCTGAACGCCAGTGGAGTACTGACAGGATTGATCATCAACCTGTGCCGTTCCGCAACCTGCTCTGTCTGCGACGTCGAGGCAACGAGAAACGACATCAGAACGCCAGCTACTGTTTCCGGGCAATTGGCGTCTCCTCACACGTGAGATTTGCAGGCCAAATCCGGTAAATGCCAGATAACTAGCCGCCACTGCGCATGACCGTGTATCGTCCCGCTACTATCGCGCCCCGTCCGTGCCTGTTTTGTGCCCGTCATGGCACTTGGCTCCGCTTCGGTGGTCATAGGCTGCGAACTTCATTCGGCACCTTCCTCTAAGGGATCCAGTCATGCTCCGTTCCTTGCGCTTCGCTGCCCTCCTCGGCGGCCTTATCCTGAGTGCGTCCGCGCTGGCGGCAGATATTGACGCCGCCAGCTATGGCTACCCCTTGACCAACCCGTTCGAGGCGACCATCGCCACCACGCCGCCGGACCTGCGTCCGGAGCTGCCGCTGATCGAAGACATCAATCAGGCCGACCACAGCCTGACCCTGCGCCCGGAACGCGAGTTCATCCTGCCGGACAACTTCTGGCCGGTTAAAAGCCTCACCTACCGCATGGCCACCCAGGACAAGCCCGCGCCGCTGATCTTCCTGATCGCCGGCACCGGTGCGCGCTACGACAGCACCCTCAACGAATACCTCAAGCGCCTCTACTACAAGGCCGGCTACCACGTGGTGCAGTTGTCCTCGCCCACCAGTTTCGACTTCATGAGTGCCGCTTCGCGCTTTGCCACGCCGGGCATTTCCAAGGAAGACGCCGAGGACATGTACCGGGTGATGCAGGCCGTGCGCGCGCAGAACCCCAAGCTGCCGGTGACCGAGTACTACCTGACCGGCTACAGCCTCGGCGCTCTGGATGCGGCCTTTGTCGCCCACCTGGACGAAACCCGGCGCAGCTTCAATTTCAAGAAAGTGCTGCTGCTGAACCCGCCGGTGAACCTCTACACCTCGATCACCAACCTGGACAAACTGGTCCAGACCGAGGTCAAGGGCATCAACAGCACCACGACCTTCTATGAACTGGTACTGAACAAGCTGACCCGTTACTTCCAGCAAAAAGGCTACATCGACCTCAACGACGCCCTGCTCTACGACTTCCAACAGTCCAAGCAGCACTTGAGCAATGAACAGATGGCGATGTTGATCGGCACCTCGTTCCGTTTCTCGGCAGCCGACATCGCGTTCACCTCGGACCTGATCAACCGTCGCGGCCTGATCATCCCACCCAAGTTCCCGATTACCGAAAGCACCAGCCTGACGCCGTTCCTCAAGCGTGCGCTGCAATGCGATTTCGACTGTTACCTCACCGAGCAGGTGATCCCGATGTGGCGCGCACGCACCGACGGCGGCAGCCTGCTGCAACTGGTCGACCAAGTCAGCCTGTACGCGCTGAAGGATTACCTGCACGACAGCCCGAAGATTGCCGTCATGCACAATGCCGACGACGTCATTCTCGGCCCGGGCGACCTGGGCTTCCTGCGCAAGACCTTTGGCGATCGCCTGACGGTTTATCCACTGGGCGGCCACTGCGGCAACCTTAACTACCGCGTCAACAGCGACGCCATGCTGGAGTTTTTCCGTGGCTAAATATCTGCTGCTTATCGCTGCGTTAATGAGTGCGGGCATGGTCCACGCCGACAACAGCAAAGCCAACGCGCCTGTGGTGGTGGATTCGGACGGCTTCAAGGAACCGCTGACCAAACTCAAGTTCAACCCGGGGCTGGACCAGCGCGAGTTCGAGCGCTCGACCCTCAACGCGTTGAACGTCTATGACCCGCTGGAATCCTGGAACCGCCGGGTCTATCACTTCAACTACCGCTTCGACCAATGGGTCTTCCTGCCCGTCGTCGATGGCTATCGCTACATTACCCCAGGCTTCGTGCGCACCGGGGTCAGCAACTTCTTCAACAACCTGGGGGACGTGCCGAACCTGATGAACAGCCTGCTGCAATTCAAGGGCAAGCGTTCAATGGAAACCACGGCGCGGCTGCTGCTCAACACCACCGTGGGCATCGCCGGCCTGTGGGACCCGGCCACCGCCATGGGCCTGCCGCGCCAGAGCGAAGACTTCGGTCAGACCCTGGGCTTCTATGGCGTGCCAGGCGGCGCGTATTTCGTACTGCCGATCTTCGGCCCGTCGAACCTGCGCGACACCTCTGGCCTGCTGGTGGACTACACGGCCGAATCGGCGATCAACTTCCTCAACGTCGCCGAAGTCAGCTCCAACCACCCGGAACTGCTGCTCCTGCGCGGCGTGGACAGGCGCTACCAGACCAGCTTCCGTTATGGCCAACTGAACACGCCGTTCGAGTATGAAAAGGTGCGGTACGTGTACACCGAGTCGCGCAAGTTGCAGATCGCCGAGTAACTTTCGACCACCCCAAACCCACTGTGGGAGCGAGCTTGCTCGCGATAGCGCTCTGTCAGACAACATAAATGTTGAATGTCAGGCCCTCATCGCGAGCAAGCTCGCTCCCACAGTTGTCATGGGTTGCCAGTCTTAGCCTTTCAGCGCTTTCCAGAGCTTGCCGACCACCATCACCCCCGCCAACACCGCCGCCCCGGCAACGATCCCGGCCACGGCATTGAGCAGCGTCGGCACGATAAACCCGGCACCACCGGCACTGGCTGCCACGCCTTCGATCCAGTGATGCACCACTGGCACGCCATGGGTCAGGATGCCACCGCCCACCAGGAACATGGCCGCGGTGCCGATCACCGACAGGCTTTTCATCATGTAGGGTGCCGCCCTCAGGATCGCACCGCCGATGCTTTTGGCGGCCTGGCCTGGCTTCTGCGTCAACCAGAGTCCCAGGTCATCGAGCTTGACGATCCCGGCCACCAGACCATAGACGCCAACGGTCATGACGATGGCGATGCCCGACAGGACGATCACCTGCTGGGTCAGTGGTGCATCAGCGACGGTGCCGAGGGTGATCGCGATGATTTCGGCCGAGAGAATGAAGTCGGTGCGCACCGCGCCCTTGATCTTGTCCTTTTCAAAGGCCACCAGATCGACCGCCGGGTCCGCCACCGCCTCGACCAGTTGCGCATGTTCGGCCTGGTCCTCGGCCTTGCTGTGAAGGAACTTGTGGGCAAGTTTTTCGAACCCTTCGAAACACAAATAGGCGCCGCCCACCATCAACAAGGGCGTCACCAACCAAGGAACGAAGGCGCTGATCGCCAGCGCCGACGGCACCAGGATCAATTTATTGATGAATGAGCCCTTGGCCACCGCCCACACCACTGGCAGCTCCCGCTCGGCACGCACGCCCGACACTTGCTGGGCATTGAGCGCCAGGTCATCGCCGAGCACGCCGGCGGTTTTCTTGGCGGCCATCTTGGTCATCAGCGCGACATCGTCGAGCACGGTGGCGATGTCGTCGATCAGTACCAGCAAACTGCTTCCAGCCATGGAGGGGGCTCCTTGAATAATAATGCCGCGCAGCATACCGCGAGCCGCAGCGCCTTGGGGCATTCTTGAGCGCCGCGCGAAGCTGGTGCTACCATGCGCCACCGCCAGAACAGGCAAGGAACCCCTGGGTTTATGAGCACAATCCGCGAGCGCAACAAAGAATTGATCCTGCGTGCCGCCAGCGAAGAATTTGCCGACAAGGGCTTCGCCGCGACCAAGACCAGCGACATCGCGGCCAAGGCCGGCCTGCCCAAACCCAACGTCTACTACTACTTCAAATCCAAGGAAAACCTCTACCGCGAGGTGCTGGAAAGCATCATCGAGCCGATTCTCCAGGCCTCGACACCGTTCAATGCCGACGGCGTGCCCGGCGAGGTGCTGAGCCACTACATCCGCTCCAAGATCCGCATCTCCCGCGACCTGCCTTTCGCCTCGAAAGTCTTCGCCAGCGAAATCATGCACGGCGCCCCCCACCTGAGCCCCGATCTGGTGGAACAACTCAACGCCCAGGCCCGGCACAACATCGACTGCATCCAGACCTGGATCGACCGCGGCCAGATCGCCCCCATCGACCCCAACCACCTGATGTTCAGTATCTGGGCCGCCACCCAGACCTATGCCGATTTCGACTGGCAGATCAGCGCCGTGACCGGCAAGGCGAAGCTGGATGAAGCGGATTACGAAGCGGCGGCGCAGACGATCATTCGGTTGGTGTTGAAGGGGTGTGAGCCAGACTGAAGACCGAGTTGCCTTCAATCGTGAGCAAGCTCGCTCCCACACTGGGTTTGCGGTGTCTAGGCATCATGTGTCCAGCATCAACCCTGTGGGAGCGAGCTTGCTCGCGATTGAAGGCACCTCGACTTCAGATTGAACCCATATTGCATCCCACAGTGGATAGTCACCCAATCGCGTCACCAGACCTGCCCGCAGCGGGTTGGCGACAACATAGCGAGCGAGCTTGACCAAGTCCTCCTCGCGCCGCAGCGCTCGGTCATGGTATCCCTGTTGCCACAGGCTACCTTGTCGTCCAGTGGACAGGTTCACCGCCCGAGCACTCAAGGACTTGGTTTTTTGCATCAACTCATTCAACGAGCCTTGCTGCAATTCGATCAACCAATGGAAGTGATCAGGCATAACCACCCAAGCCAATGACTTCGCCCATTTCTTATCCTGGGCAAACCGAAATTGTTCAACGACCAATCTGCCTAAAGCGAAGTCCTGGAAAATCGGCTTTCGCTCAACCGTGTTAGTGGTCAATAAATAGATTCGACTCAACTCACCGTAACGGCCAATGCGCAAGCGATGTGAAGCAGGTAGATCAGGCATTCCTTCGCCTCTCCAATAATCAGGTCATCAAAGGCTAGGCCAGTTGATTTTTGGATGCCGGGCTGACTCTTGGCTGGATGTGTCTGACAGATCGTCATCGCGAGCAAGCTCGCTCCCACACTGGGTTTGCGGTATTTAGACACTATGTGTCTGGCATCAAACCTGTGGGAGCGAGCTTGCTCGCGATGGCACCAGTCCATTCACCCCAAAATCAAGCAACCACCCCCACATCCGCCCTCAACTGCAACGCCTCCACCGCCCTGACCGCCACCTGCTCATCCACATCCGAAACATCACCACTGACACCAATCGCCCCCAGCACCCTCCCGTCCTGATCCCTGATCAATACCCCACCCGGGGCCGGTACGACGTTGCCCTGCCCTAACCCATTCAACGCGGCAAAGAACGCCGGGCGTTGTTGGGCGTCCTGGGCGAGCAGGCGCGAGCCCTTGCCCAAGGCGATGGCGCCCCAGGCCTTGCCGATGGCGATCTGCGGGCGAAGCAGGCTGGCGCCGTCTTCGCGCTGCAGGGCAATCAGGTGTCCGCCACTGTCCAGGACCGCGACGGTCAAGGGCGCAGCGCTGATTTCACGACCGGCGGCAAGGGCTTGCCCGGCCAGGTTGACGGCGACTTTCAAGGTTAGAGCGCTCATGGGTGCTGTCCTTCTTTTGTTATGGAAAAGCCTTTTGGCTTCACTTTCAGAAAAACCGAACCTCACAAATAGAACACAACACTGAATATTTTTGTATACAATAATTTTCACAAATCGCCTTAACTGATGAAAGAGAGCAGCAAAACCTGACCTTCCGACGAATGAAACAGGTGCTTGAGGAAATGGATTGACCTTCGTCGTTCGCCATGAATACACTCTGCACAAAGCCACTTGTATACAATTACAAAACGTAAGAGGCACAAAACCATGAGCAAAATGAGAGCAATCGAAGCCGCCGTTCTGGTGATGCGCCGTGAAGGCGTGGACACGGCCTTCGGCATCCCGGGTGCCGCGATCAACCCGCTGTACTCCGCCCTGCAGAAGGTGGGTGGCATCGATCATGTCCTCGCTCGCCACGTTGAAGGCGCCTCGCACATGGCCGAGGGTTACACCCGGACCAAGGCCGGCAATATCGGTGTATGCATCGGCACTTCGGGCCCGGCCGGCACC
This sequence comes from Pseudomonas sp. Van50, assembly GCF_055390755.1. NCBI lineage: Bacteria > Pseudomonadati > Pseudomonadota > Gammaproteobacteria > Pseudomonadales > Pseudomonadaceae > Pseudomonas > Pseudomonas sp. Van50. The sequence goes on from NZ_AP024343.1 coordinate 5,276,941, forward strand.
GATATGGTGACCGGCCTCTACAGCGCTTCGGCCGATTCGATCCCGATTCTGTGCATCACCGGGCAAGCCCCCCGCGCCCGTATGCACAAGGAAGACTTTCAGGCTGTGGATATCACCAGCATCGTCAAACCCGTGACCAAGTGGGCAACCACCGTGCTGGAGCCAGGCCAGGTGCCGTATGCCTTCCAGAAGGCGTTCTTCGAAATGCGCTCCGGCCGCCCGGGCCCGGTGCTGATCGACCTGCCGTTCGACGTGCAGATGGCTGAGATCGAGTTCGACATCGACGCCTATCAACCGCTGCCGCTGGCCAAACCCGCGGCCAATCGCGTGCAGATCGAGAAAGCCCTGGCGATGCTCAATCAGGCTGAGCGTCCATTGCTGGTGGCCGGCGGCGGCATCATCAACGCCGATGCCAGCGACCTGCTGGTGGAGTTCGCCGAACTGACCGGTATCCCGGTCATCCCCACCTTGATGGGCTGGGGCACCATTCCCGACGATCATCCGCAGATGGTCGGCATGGTCGGCCTGCAAACGTCCCACCGCTACGGCAATGCGACCTTGCTCAAGTCGGACGTGGTGCTGGGCGTCGGTAACCGCTGGGCCAACCGTCACACCGGTTCGGTGGACGTCTACACCGAAGGCCGCACGTTCATTCATGTGGACATCGAGCCGACCCAGATCGGCCGCGTCTTCACCCCTGACCTGGGCATCGTTTCCGACGCTGCCTCGGCCTTGACGGTGTTCATCGAAGTGGCCCGCGAATGGCAAGCCGCCGGCAAACTGAAAAACCGTAGCGCCTGGCTGCAGGACTGCCAGCAACGCAAGGCCAGCCTGCAGCGCAAGACTCACTTCGACAACGTGCCGGTCAAGCCACAGCGGGTGTACGAAGAAATGAACCAGGTGTTCGGCAAGGACACCTGCTACGTCAGCACCATCGGCCTGTCGCAGATCGCCGGGGCGCAGTTCCTCCACGTCTACAAGCCACGCCACTGGATCAACTGCGGCCAGGCCGGCCCCTTGGGTTGGACGATTCCGGCGGCGCTGGGGGTGGTCAAGGCCGATCCGAGCCGCAAGGTCGTGGCGCTGTCGGGCGACTATGATTTCCAGTTCATGATCGAAGAGCTGGCGGTGGGTGCGCAGTTCAAGCTGCCCTACATCCATGTGGTGGTGAACAATTCCTACCTGGGCCTGATTCGCCAGGCCCAGCGCGGGTTCGACATGGACTATTGCGTGCAACTGTCCTTCGACAACCTCAACGCCCCGGAACTCAACGGCTATGGCGTGGACCACGTTGCCGTGGCCGAGGGCCTGGGGTGCAAGGCGCTGCGGGTGTTCGAACCGGCGGGTATCCAACCGGCGCTGCGCCAGGCCCAAGCGATGATCGAGGAGTTCAAGGTGCCGGTGATCGTCGAGATCATCCTGGAGCGGGTGACCAACATCTCCATGGGCACCGAGATCAATGCCGTCAATGAGTTTGAAGACTTGGCGCTTGTGGGCAACGATGCACCGACCGCTATTTCGTTGCTCGATTGACCGACCGGCGTCCCTGTGGGAGCGAGCTTGCTCGCGATGACGGCGCTACATTCAACCTGGATGCAAGCAGACACACCGCTATCGCGAGCAAGCTCGCTCCCACAGGGGGCCTGATAAATACTCACAGGAGACCACCATGCCGCGTTTCGCCGCCAACCTGTCCATGCTGTTCACCGAGCAGGATTTCCTCGCCCGTTTCGAAGCCGCCGCCAAGGCCGGCTTCAGTGGTGTCGAATACCTGTTCCCCTATGACTACAGCTCCGCCGAACTCAAGGCCTTGCTCGACGCCAACGGCCTGACCCAAGTGCTGTTCAACCTGCCGGCCGGCGACTGGGCCAAGGGCGAACGTGGCATTGCCTGCCTGCCGGATCGGGTCGAGGAGTTCCGCGCCGGTGTCGACCTGGCCATCGCCTATGCCCAGGTGCTGGGCAACACGCAGGTCAACTGCCTGTCGGGGATTCGTCCGCAGAACTGCAGTGAAACCCTGGTGGAGAAAACCTTCGTCGCCAACCTGAAATACGCCGCCGAAAAGTTGCAGGCCAAAGGCATCAAGCTGGTGATGGAGGCCATCAATACCCGCGACATTCCTGGCTTCTACCTGAACAACACCGCCCAGGCCTTGTCGATCCGGGAGCAGGTGGGCAGCGCCAACCTGTTCCTGCAATACGACATCTACCACATGCAGATCATGGAAGGTGACCTGGCCCGGACCCTGTCGGCACACCTGGGCGAGATCAACCATGTGCAACTGGCGGACAACCCGGGCCGCAACGAGCCGGGCACGGGGGAAATCAACTACCGCTTCCTGTTCGAACACCTGGACCGCATCGGCTACCAGGGTTGGGTCGGCTGTGAATACAAGCCGCTGACCACCACCGAAGCCGGCCTGGGCTGGCTGAAAACCCATAACGCGATCTGACGCAGTTTCCCCCTGTGGGAGCGAGCTTGCTCGCGATGGCGTCAGTCCAGTCACTCATTTCCTGGCTGACACACCGTCATCGCGAGCAAGCTCGCTCCCACAGAAAAGCACTCCCTCATTTGCTTGAAGCAATACAAAAACAAGAGGATTTTCCCATGGCTAAAATCGGATTCATTGGCACCGGCATCATGGGCCACCCCATGGCACTGAACCTGCAAAAGGCCGGCCACAGCCTGTTCCTGTCCCAGCACCACGACGCGGCTCCGACCGACCTGCTGGCCGGCGGCGCGGTGGCGTTGGCCAACCCGAAGGAAGTGGCCCAGGAAGCCGAGTTCATCATCGTCATGGTCCCGGACACGCCGCAGGTCGAGGACGTGCTGTTGCGCGCCGACGGCATAGCGGCGGGCGTGGGCGCGGGCAAGGTGGTGATCGACATGAGTTCGATCTCCCCCACCGCCACCAAGGCGTTCGCGGCGAAGATCAATGAAAAAGGCGCGCAGTACCTCGATGCCCCGGTCTCCGGTGGTGAAGTCGGTGCCAAGGCTGCGACCCTGAGCATCATGGTCGGCGGCGACAACGCCGCCTTCGAGCGGGCCCTGCCGCTGTTCCAGGCCATGGGCAAGAACATCACCCTAGTGGGCGGCAATGGCGATGGCCAGACCGCCAAAGTGGCGAACCAGATCATCGTCGCCCTGAACATCCAGGCGGTGGCCGAAGCGTTGTTGTTCGCCGCGAAAAACGGTGCCGACCCGGCCAAGGTCCGTGAAGCACTGATGGGCGGTTTCGCGTCGTCGAAGATCCTCGAAGTACACGGTGAACGCATGATCAAGGGCACCTTCGACCCGGGCTTCCGCATCAGCCTGCACCAGAAGGACCTGAACCTGGCCCTGCAAGGCGCCAAGGAACTGAACATCAACCTGCCCAACACCGCCAACGCCCAACAAGTGTTCAGCACCTGCGCGGCCATTGGCGGCAGCCACTGGGATCACTCGGCGCTGATCAAGGGGTTGGAGCATATGGCCAATTTCTCGATTCGCGACAAATAGACCCTGCCCCCCTGTGGGAGCGAGCTTGCTCGCGATAACGGTAGCCCAGCCAACATCTTTGTTGAATGTAAAACCGCTATCGCGAGCAAGCTCGCTCCCACAGGGTTCGCATCAACACTAATAATAAAAACCGGGAGCCCGCCATGTCGGTCGATCCGCAACAACTGCTGCGCGAGCTGTTTGCCACAGCCATCGATGCGGCCCATCCGCACCACGTCCTTGAGCACTACCTGCCCAGCGACCGCAGCGGCCGAGTGATCGTCATTGGCGCCGGCAAGGCCGCGGCGGCCATGGCGCAAGTGGTCGAGCGCTGCTGGCAGGGTGAAGTGTCCGGCCTGGTGGTAACCCGCTACGGCCATGGCGCGCCCTGCCAGAAAATAGAAGTGGTGGAAGCCGCCCACCCGGTGCCTGACGCCGCGGGCCTGGCCGTGGCCCAGCGAGTCCTGGAGCTGGTGAGCAATCTCAGCGAAGACGACCGGGTGATCTTTCTCTTGTCCGGCGGCGGCTCCGCCCTGCTCGCCTTGCCAGCCGAAGGCATCACCCTGGCCGACAAGCAATCGATCAACAAAGCCTTGCTCAAGTCCGGTGCGACCATCGGCGAGATGAATTGCGTGCGCAAGCACCTCTCGGCAATCAAGGGCGGGCGCCTGGGCAAGGCCTGCTGGCCGGCGACGGTGTACACCTACGCGATTTCCGATGTGCCGGGCGACCTGGCCACGGTCATCGCATCCGGCCCCACGGTGGCCGACCCCAGTACATCGGCCGAAGCCCTGGCGATTCTCCAGCGCTACCGCATCGATGTGCCGGCATCGGTGCGCGACTGGCTGCACAGCCCTGCGTCGGAAACCGTCAAGCCCGGCGACCCGAGCCTGGCCTGCAGCCACTTCCAATTGATCGCCCGTCCCCAGCAATCCCTGGAAGCCGCAGCGGTGAAGGCTCGCCAAGCCGGTTTCAGCCCGTTGATCCTCGGCGACCTGGAAGGCGAATCCCGGGAGGTGGCGAAAGTCCACGCCGGCATTGCCCGGCAAATCGCCCTGCACGGCCAGCCGCTGGCGGCGCCGTGCGTGATTCTCTCCGGCGGCGAAACCACCGTCACCGTGCGCGGCGATGGCCGTGGCGGGCGCAATGCCGAATTCCTGCTGAGCCTGACCGACAGCCTCAAGGGCCATCCCGGCATTTATGCACTGGCTGGCGACACCGACGGCATCGACGGTTCCGAAGACAACGCCGGCGCCCTCATGACCCCGGACAGCTATCGCCGCGCTGCCGAACTGGGCCTGTGCGCCAGCGACGAGTTGGATAACAACAATGGCTACGGCTACTTCGCCGCCCTGGATGCGCTGATCGTCACCGAACCGACCCGCACCAACGTCAACGACTTTCGCGCCATCCTGATCCTCGAGAACCCCAAACATGACGCCTGATAAAAAGGTCAAGATCCTCGCGACCCTCGGCCCCGCCACCCGAGGCATCGATGACATCCGCGAGCTGGTACAGGCCGGCGTGAACATATTCCGCCTGAACTTCAGCCACGGCGACCATGCCGACCACGCCCAGCGCTACCAGTGGATTCGTGACGTCGAGCAGCAGCTCAATTACCCCCTGGGCATCCTGATGGACCTGCAAGGCCCGAAGCTGCGGGTTGGCCAGTTCGCAGACGGCAAGGTCCTGCTGCAACGGGGCCAGGCCCTGCGCCTGGACCTGGACCCGACGCCGGGTGATCAACGCCGGGTCAACCTGCCCCATCCGGAAATCATCGCGGCCCTGGAGCCCGGCATGGACCTGCTGCTGGACGACGGCAAGTTGCGCCTGCGCGTGACCGCCAGGCACCGCGACGCCATCGACACCGAAGTGCTCAACGGCGGCGAGCTGTCGGACCGCAAAGGCGTGAACGTGCCCCAGGCCGTGCTCGACCTGAGCCCGTTGACCGCCAAGGACCGGCGCGACTTGAGTTTCGGCCTGGAGCTGGGCGTGGACTGGGTAGCGTTGTCGTTCGTGCAGCGGCCCGAGGACATCCGCGAGGCTCGCGCGCTGATCGGCAACAAGGCGTTCCTGATGGCGAAGATCGAGAAACCGTCGGCGGTGGCCCAACTGCGGGAAATCGCCGAATTGAGCGACGCGATCATGGTCGCCCGCGGCGACCTGGGGGTCGAAGTCCCGGCCGAAAGCGTGCCGCAGATTCAGAAAAACATCATTGGCACCTGCCGCGCCCTGGGCAAACCGGTGGTGGTGGCCACCCAGATGCTCGAGTCGATGCGCTTTTCCCCGGCGCCCACCCGCGCCGAAGTCACTGACGTTGCCAACGCCGTGGCCGAGGGGGCTGATGCGGTGATGCTGTCGGCGGAAACCGCTTCAGGGGATTACCCCCTTGAAGCCGTGCAAATGATGAGCAAGATCATCCGCCAGGTGGAAAACGGTCCCGACTACCAGGCGCAACTGGACGTCAGCCGAGCGAAAGCCGAGGCCACGGTGTCGGATGCCATCAGCTGCGCGATCCGGCGCATCAGCAGCATCCTGCCGGTGGCGGTGCTGGTGAACTACAGCGAATCAGGCAGCTCCAGCCTGCGCGCGGCGCGGGAACGGCCGACGGTGCCGATCCTCAACCTCACGCCGAACCTGCAGGCCGCCCGCCGCCTGACGGTGGCCTGGGGCGTGCATTCGGTGGTCAATGATCGGTTGAAGCAGGTGGACGAAGTCTGTTCCACCGCCCTGGAAATCGCCCAGGCCCAAGGCATGGCCCAGCGTGGCGATACCTTGCTGATCACCGCGGGCGTACCGTTCGGGCAGCCGGGGTCGACCAATTCGCTGCGCATCGAGACGTTGATCTAGCGTCTGTACTGGCCTCATCGCGAGCAAGCTCGCTCCCACAGGGGGCTGCGGTGCCCTTGTGGGAGCGAGCTTGCTCGCGATGAAGTCGACTCGGTCCCTCTGACACACACCTACCATGCCCAACACCCACTGCCCCGACTGGGCCACCGCCCTGCTCAACGGCTTCAGCCAAGTCTTTCTCCAGCGCCATCCGCTGTGCGGCCTGCTGTGCCTGTTGGCGATTCTGCTCACGGCGCCCGCCCTGTTCGGCGGCGCGTTGCTCGGCGGTGTGGCCGGGTTGTTGACGGCCCAGCAACGCGGTTACACCAAGGCCGACCGGCAAGCCGGGCTGTTCAGCTACAACGGCATCCTGCTGGGCCTGCTGCTGAGCCTGGCGTTGCCCTGGTCCGTCCTGTTGCCACCGTTGATCATCGCCGCGGGTGGCCTCAGCGCGATGCTGACCCAGCAATGGCTCAAGCACACCCGAGGCCCTCGTTGCCTGCCGGCCTACACCGCGCCCTTTGTCGGGCTGGCTTGGCTGCTGATGGGTTTCACCCTGCCGCAGCCCGCCGCCACCTCGATTGAAATGACCCTGCCCAACCTGCTGGCCGCGCTTCTGAGCGGACTGGGCCAGGTCATGTTTCTCGGCCACCCTGCGGCCGGTGCGCTGATCGCCGCCGGTCTGCTGCTGGCCAACCGGCGCGCCGGCGCTTGGGCATTGTTCGCTTCCGCCGTCGGCCTGGCCTTCACCCTCTCGCAGTATGAAAACGCATCCGCCCTGTCCGGGCTGGGCGGCTATAACCCGGTGTTGGTGGCGCTGGCCCTCAGCCAACAGCGCCGCCCATGGCTGCCGCTGATGGGCATCGTCCTGGCAATCATGCTCACGCCAGGCTTTAACGCCCTCGGCCTGCCTCCCCTGACAGCACCGTTCATCCTCGCCTGCTGGCTGATCCAGGCCACCGGCCGGGCGTGGTGTCAGGCCAGCCTCGACATCGCGCCTTGCGCTGTACGGGGCAATCCCCCTAGGCTTCGCTGATTCCGGTTCAGGCGAAGATTATGCAAAGCAGCGACAACTGGCGTGAACGCCTCTACGTGATCATTTTCCAGACCGACACCGTGGCCGGCCGGCGCTTCGACAGCACCCTGCTGTTGATCATCCTCGCCAGCCTGGTGATCGTGATGCTCGACAGCATCGACAGCGTGCACAAGCACTATGCGGCCCTGCTGGCGGCTATCGAGTGGGGCTTCACGTTCATCTTCATCGTCGAATACGGCCTGCGCCTGTACTGCTCGCCCAAGCCGCTGCGCTATGCCTTCAGTTTCTACGGCCTGGTGGATCTTCTGGCGATCGTGCCGGGGATCCTGGCGCTGTACTACAGCGATGCCCAATACCTGTTGATCATTCGGATCATCCGCATGCTGCGGATTTTCCGCGTGCTCAAGCTCAGCCCTTACCTCAAGCAAGCCAACTACCTGATGGCGGCGCTGCGCGGGAGCAAGCAGAAAATCATCGTGTTCCTGGTCAGCGTCTCGACCCTGGTGACCGTCTTCGGCACGCTGATGTACGTCATCGAAGGCCCCGAGCACGGTTTCACCAGCATCCCCAAGGGTATCTATTGGGCTATCGTGACACTGACCACCGTAGGCTTCGGCGACATCGTGCCCAAGACACCCCTGGGCCAAGTGGTGTCGTCCCTGGTGATGATCACCGGTTACTCGATCATCGCCGTGCCAACGGGTATTTTCACGGCTGAACTGGCCACGGCCATGCGCGGTGACCAGCTCAAGCACGATTGCCCGGTGTGCAGCAAAAACAACCACGAACACGGCGCCGCTTTCTGCTCCCGTTGTGGCAATGCACTGTTTAAGAAATTGGAATAAGCAAAGCACTTTTTGATGCTTGAAGGTCTATAGGCATGCAGCTAGTGTGCTGGCTAATTGCCCGGAATCCCCGTTCAAATAAAAAGGAATTCGTATAAGTGAAGAACTTCTTTGGCGCCTCCCTTCTCGCCGTTGGCCTGACCTTCGGCAGCCTGGCCCACGCCGCCCCGACCCTGCTTAACGTTTCCTACGACGTCATGCGCGACTTCTACAAGGACTACAACACAGCCTTCCAGAAGCACTGGCAGGCCGAGCACAACGAAAACATCACCGTGCAAATGTCGTTCGGCGGCTCCAGCAAGCAGGCGCGCTCGGTGATCGACGGGCTGCCGGCGGATGTCATCACCATGAACATGGCCACCGACATCAACGCCCTGGCGGACAATGGCAAGCTGGTGCCCGAGAACTGGGTCACCCGCCTGCCGAACAACAGCGCGCCGTTCACCTCGGCCACGGTATTCATCGTGCGCAAAGGTAACCCCAAAGCACTGAAGGACTGGCCCGACCTGCTCAAGGATGGCGTGCAGGTGATCGTGCCCAACCCGAAAACCTCCGGCAACGGTCGCTACACCTACCTGTCGGCCTGGGGTTACGTGCTGAAAAATGGCGGTGACGAGAACAAGGCCAAGGCCTTCGTCGGCAAATTGTTCAAGCAGGCGCCGGTCCTGGACACTGGCGGTCGCGCCGCGACGACCACCTTCATGACCAACCAGATCGGCGACGTGCTGGTGACCTTTGAAAACGAGGCGGAAATGATCGCCCGCGAGTTCGGCCGCGACCAGTTCGAAGTGATCTACCCAAGCGTTTCCGCCGAAGCCGAGCCACCGGTCAGCGTGGTCGACAAAGTCGTCGAGAAGAAAGGCTCCCGCGAAGCGGCAGAGGCCTACCTCAAGTACCTGTGGTCGCCCGAAGGCCAGGAAATCGCCGCCGCCAACTACCTGCGCCCACGGGACCCGGCAGTACTGGCCAAATACACCGACCGCTTCCCGAAAGTGGACTTCCTGTCCGTGGAAAAAACCTTCGGCGACTGGCGCACGGTGCAGAAGACTCACTTCAATGATGGCGGGATTTTCGACCAGATCTATAGCGGCCAGTAAGGCTCGACTCGCCTCAAAGCCAGGCTGTCAGCCAAGTCCAAACCTGTGGGAGCGAGCTTGCTCGCGATAACGGTCTGTTCTGCATCAATGATGTTGGAATGAAGCCGCTATCGCGAGCAAGCTCGCTCCCACAGGATCTGATCGTTACCATTAATCCCCGGCATGTCTGATATCAGCCGCAAAGCCTGTTCCTGAGCCCTGCAAGTCTTTAGCCTCACGCCATCCTTTCAATTGATCGATGAGATTGCCATGAGTGCTCATTCACCCACCTCGCCCGGCAGCACCCTGACCCGCGGCATGGTCCTGCTCTTCGCCTTCTGCTGCGGCGCCATTGTCGCCAACATCTACTACGCCCAACCCATCATCGAACTGATCGCACCCGATGTCGGCCTGAGCAGCACCATGGCCAGCCTGATCGTCTCGCTGACCCAGATCGGTTATGCCCTGGGCCTGTTTTTCCTGGTGCCGTTGGGTGACTTGCTGGAAAACCGTCGATTGATGATTCTCACCACGCTGGTGGCGATTGCCAGCCTGTTGGGGGCGGCGTTCACTGACCAGCCGAATGTGTTCCTGCTGGTCTCGCTGCTGGTGGGGTTCAGTTCGGTGTCGGTGCAAGTCCTGATTCCTCTGGCCGCGCACCTGGCACCAGAGGAGTCCCGGGGGCGGGTCGTGGGTGGGATCATGGGCGGCCTGCTGCTCGGGATCCTGCTGGCGCGGCCGGTCTCCAGCGTCGTGGCCGATCACTTCGGCTGGCGGGCCATGTTCATCATCGCTGCCGCGTTGATGGCCGCGATCAGCATCGTCCTGGCGCTGACCGTGCCCAAGCGCCAGCCCGACCATAGCGCCTCTTATGGCCAACTGCTGGGTTCGCTCGGCACCCTGCTGCGCCAACAACCGCTGTTGCGCCAACGGGCGTTCTACCAAGCCTGCATGTTCGCCACGTTCAGCCTGTTCTGGACCGCCGTGCCGCTGGAACTGTCACGCAACCACGGCCTGTCCCAGACTGAAATCGCCCTGTTCGCCCTGGTCGGCGCCATCGGTGCCATCGCCGCGCCCATCGCCGGTCGCCTGGCGGATGCCGGCCATACCCGCAACGCCTCGCTGCTGGCGATGCTGTTCGCCAGCCTGAGTTTCCTGCCGGCGTTCATCCATCCGCTCTACAGCGTGATCGGCCTGGCGGTGACCGGCGTGGTCCTGGACTTCTGCGTGCAGATGAACATGGTCCTGGGCCAGCGCACCATCTACGCCCTCGACGCCAAGAGTCGCAGCCGGCTGAATGCGCTGTACATGACCAGCATCTTCGTCGGCGGCGCCTTCGGCTCATCGATTGCCAGTGCCGTGTACGAGCACGGCGGCTGGTTGTGGGTGGTGATCGTCGGCAGCGCCTTTCCGCTGTTGGCCTTGCTGCGCTTCTTGAGTGCCTCGCGCAAGCCGTCCCTGGCCACGGCCTGAAACCCCACCCATAAAAAATGCCCGGTCGCTCGAGGCGACCGGGCATTTTCATGGAGCGGTCAAATCCGCACGTTGCCACGCGGCCCGGCAATCGCCCAGATGATCAGGCCCAGGACCGGCAGCAGCAGGATCAGCAGCACCCAGAGAATTTTCATCCCGGTTTCCGCGCCACTCTTGAGTACATTGATGATCGCCCAGATATCGAGCGCCAGGATAATCAGGCCGACCAGGCCGTTGAAGGTGGAACCCATGGTGTCGCTCCCAAATGGTGATAGGCACCCTTAGGATAGCGGGCCCCTGGCAAGGGTTCCGTTTTATTGCTTCAGACGTGGACCGCGACCTTGAGAGCTTCCAAGGCCGGCGCGGCGGCGATGCCGACTTCGGTACACAGTTCCAGCACCCGCGGCATGTCGTTGCCGTACACCAGCACCATTTGCAATTCATCGTCGAGCAACTGGCTGAAGTTCATCAGCACGTAGCCGCCGTTTTCCTTGTTCAGGCTGCTCATCTGGATCTGGATGCGGTTGAGCGCGGTCAGGGCTTCGGTTTTCGCCAGCTGCTTGGGCTTGAGATTGAACGCTACGCCAGGGCCGAACGAAGCGACGATCTGTTCGAACAGGTCCACGTAGGTGTCGGCCTGGAACAGCACGGTGTCCGGCAGGCTGCCCACCACCACCCACTCACCCAACGGGATCGGGAATGTGTCGTCGTAGTTGATATCGGGGTTGGCGGCCAGGAAAGCCGTCGGATCGGCGTAGGCCTGGGCCGCTTCGTCAGCGATTTTCGCGATGTCCGCCTCGCCGAGGCAGCCGGAGCTGATTTTACCGATGAGTTCGATGAGGGCGGCTTTCATGGGGGTGAATCCTGTGGCGAAGGGTGTCTTGAGGGCGGGCAGGATAGCGCATCACATCGGTCGAGTCAGGCGTGGCGAGGGAGCTTGTTCCCGCTCGACTGCGAAGCAGTCGTAAACCCGCTAAACAGCGGTAAACCTGACAGGTTGCGGTGGCTGGATTTTGGGCTGCTGCGCAGCCCAGCGGGAGCAAGCTCCCTCGCCACAAAAGCCGTCGGGATCTGCTCGGACCTTTCAGCCCAACATCTTTTCCAACTGCGCCGTGGTGTCTACCGCGCCCATGGTCCTGGCGGCATCGAGGGCCGAGACGCCGTTGGCGTCCTTGGCTTTCGGGTCGGCGCCTTTGCCGATCAGGTAGTCGACGATTTCCACCCGGTTGAACATCGCCGCCATCATCAAGGCGGTACGGCCATCGAAGGACGCGCCTTCCACTTGGGCGCCGCCGTCCACCAACGCCGAGACCACTGCCAGGTCGCCCTTGAACGCCGCGCCGGCAATCGGGCTCTGGCCGTTGTCGTTGCGGATTTCCGGATCGGCCTTGTGCTCCAGCAGCACTTTCACCGTTTCCACATGCCCGTGGTAAGCGGCCAGCATCAACAGGGTGTCGCCCTTGTGATTGCGCAGGTTGGGCGGCAGGCCCTTGCTCAGGAGCGCGGCCATCATGGCCGCGTCGCCCTGGCGTGCGACGTTGAACACCTGCTCGGCAAACTCGGCAGCCTCTTCCGGGGTCATCTGGCGGCTTGTATCGGACATGGGAAACTCCACTCGGGTCTTCGCAAAGCGGCTAGTTTCCCGAGGGACCCGGGCGCTGTCATCCCTTTTTTCACTGTGCCCGCCATAGCCAGAATCAATAACGCAATTGTCCGCCCTGGATCCGCACCGCGAGTTGCCGGTCCACCCGCACGTACGTATCGGTACCCGGCAACCAGGCATAGACCGGCTCATCCCCTGCGACGCACGGGTCGAACCCTTCAGCCTTGAGGCGCGTCTTCTGGTACTTGAAGGTGCCGGTGGTGTCCATCTTCACCTTGATGCGCAGGAACAGCGGCACGGCATAGGCGGGCAACTTGCATTGCAAGAATTGCAGCAGCTCGCTGAAGTCCAGGGTCGCCAGGGATTCGGCCGGGGTGATCGCCGCCATGCCGGCACGGCCATTGGTGCCATTGATCTCCACGCCATAAGCCACCGCCTCAGCCACCTGCGGGTGTTGCAGCAAGACGTTTTCGACTTCCGTGGTGGAGACGTTTTCGCCTTTCCAGCGATAGGTGTCGCCGAGGCGATCGACGAACTGCCCATGCCCGAAGCCGATGTTGCGCAGCAGGTCTCCGGTGTTGAAATAGCGGTCGCCGGGCACGAAGACATCCCGGCAGATGGTTTTTTCGGTCAAGGCTTGCTCGGTGTAGCCGTCCAGTGGCGCCTTCTCGTCGATCCGCGCCAACAGCAGGCCCGGTTGGCCCTTGGGCACTTTTTGCATGCGGCCTTGCAGGTTGCGCAACGGCAGGCCGCTGGCATGGTCGTACTGCACCAATTCCCAGCCCATCAGGGAGAACCCGACGGTGTTGTCGAAATTCAGGATGTTGGTGAAACCGATATTGCCATCGCTGGCCGCATACAGCTCGCAGATGTGATCGATGCCGAAACGCGTCTTGAAGGCCGACCAGGCCCCGGGCCGCAGGCCGTTGCCGATCATTTTCTTCGCACCGTGGTGGCGGTCATCGGCAACGACGGGTTGGTCGACCAGGTAGCGGCACAACTCACCGACATACCCCAGTGTGGTCGCCCGGTAACGGCGTACGTCGCTCCAGAACTGGCTGGCGCTGAACTTGCGTCGAATCGCAAACCCTGACGCGCCACAAATCGCCGCCCCCAACACACGCACAGGCCGGTGGCGTGGTACAGCGGCAAGGTGCAATAGACGACATCGTCTGGCTGCATGTCCAGGGCGATCAGGCCGAAGCTGGTGGAGGTGCGCATCCAGCGACCATGGCGAAACACCCCGGCCTTGGGCAGCCCGGTGGTGCCCGAGGTGTAGAGGTAAAAACACGGATCGTTGCAGAAAACCTCCCGGCTGCACGCCGGGTTATCGTCCGGGTAAGCCTCGCAACCGGCCATCAGGTCGACGAAACCAGACGGCACATCGACGCCATCCTGATCCGCCAGCCACCAGGTCCTGTCGCTCGGCAGTGCGGTGCGCGCTCGCACATCGTTGAACGCCGCGACCCGCTCATCCCCGACCAGCACCGCGATCGGGTTGACCAGGGCCAGGCTGTGCACCAGCGCATCGCCGGTTTGCGAGGTGTTGAGCATGGCACTGACCGCGCCGACCTTGGCCATCGCCAGCACGCTGATCAGCAACTGCGGCCGGTTCTCGACGAATATCGCCACACAGTCGCCCTTGCCGATGCCTTGGGCCAACAGGTAATGGGCGATGCGATTGGCCTGCCCGTTGACCTGTGCATAACTCAACACCGTATCGCCACACAGCAGCGCCGGGCCCTGGGGATTGCGTCGGGTGGCCTGTTCGAAACACCAGCCCAGGCCACAAGGTTGGGTCGGGTCCAGGACATTGGCCAGCTTCCTGCCCTTGACGATCCGGGGAACGGCTCTGGCGATGGCTGGCAGCTTGCGCAGCATCATGCCCCAGGTAATGGCGTCGCTGGGTGTACGACTCATGGTGATCTTCCCCGTTCGACCTCGTGGGTCTCGGTTCTTGTTATCGGGCTGGCGGTGATTTTGGCTCGAAAGTACGCTGGCGGTCGCGGCGCTGTACATGCGGTTTTTGCAATGTTTTGTATCTGCTGCCCGAGGCAGGCGAAGCGTGAGCGCCGGAAAACGATTTGGTTCCAAATATCGTTGCCCGACCACGCAAAATGCAGGATGCACGATGGCCGTTCATGCAAGATGCACGAAAGCGAAAACAGAGCAAAAACATAAAACGTTGTTTTTAAAGTACTTTTTTAAATGCTAAATGCTGGCACAGACAGTGCAACCATCCCTCCACGGTTTGCCACACCATGGAGCAGTCAACTATGAACATGATTCAAGAAAAGTTTGCATCCCTGTTTTCCAACTACGAAGTGACCACCCAGCCCCGCCCGGATGGCGGCATTCTGCTGACCTTGCGCAATAGCGACGGCAAGCTGTTCAAACGCACGATTTCCTACGCTCAATTGCACGCGGGGGATCAGTTGTCCTGGGCGATCAGCGCGATCCGTCGCGACTTGGCCGAACAAGCCAGCGAGTTGCCCCAGATCACGCTGCTGCAGAGTCAGCATCGGTTTGCGCTGCCGACTTACCATAGCGCTTGAGTCTGCCGGAAACTCGCGTCGCTGTTGACTGGGAAAACGGCGCTTCTTTCAGAAATGGGAAGCGCCGTTTTTTTGCGTCTTGAAAAAGCCCGCCGTGTTCCGGGCGATGGGCGGACATCTCCGTTCGACGGTAACGGCCGCTCACTTTTGAACGCAGGTCAGTCTTCCAGGCGAGGAAACCGGCGAGCGATATCATCGCCGGTGAACTCAGCAGCCACCCCCGGGAATCACCAGACAAACGGATCGAAACAAAATGCGGCCGTTCCCCCTTGTCAAACCAATGCGGCGTACCGGCAGGCACCGTTATCAAATCATTCCTTTCACACAGCACCGCATAGACATAATCGCCAAGGTGCAGGTTAAACAACCCTCGACCACTGACGAAAAACCGTACCTCGTCCTGGCCATGGCGATATTCATCAAGCCACTCGGCCTGCGGCTCGACCTGTTCGGTGTGATCGCTGCTCACGCTGACCACATCGACCGCAACGTAACCGCGCTCAGTCATCAACGCATCGATCTGAGCCTGGTAAGCCGCGATGATGTCCTCCTCACTGGCCCCGGCTGAATTTTCGCCGCCGCTTCCCAGCGATCGAAGCGAACACCTTGTTCCGCCAGGGTCGCGGCAATGTCCTCGAAATGGGTCAACACCTTGTTCGGAATGTCAGGGCTCGAGACGTGATAAACGGACAGGCTGCTCATGACAATGGCTCCAGCAAATTAATGGTTCGAAGGCTCATGGCCGGTCCTCTTGCATGCGTGTCGCAATGATAACGGCTGCCGCGAAGGCGGCGAGGCTGGCGAGGCTGAACGTCCAACTGGCGCCCAGGGCGTTCCAGCTGTAGCCGGAGTACAACGCGCCCAAGGCCCCGCCCGTACCGGCCAGCGCGGCATACAGCGCCTGCCCCTGGCCTTGCTGGCGAGGACCGAAGCTGCGTTGCACGAAATGGATAGCCGCGGCGTGAAAGCTGCCGAAGGTCGCCGCATGCAGCACCTGGGCGAACAACAACACCCAGAGGAACTCGGCCAGCGAGCCCAGCAACAGCCAGCGCAACGCCGCCAGCAGGAAACTCGCCAGCAGTACCCGGCGCACGGAAAACCGCGCCAGGATCCGGCTCATCAGCAGGAAGACCAACACTTCCGCCACCACACCGACCGCCCAGAGCAGCCCGATCAAGCCACGACTGTAGCCCAGGCGTTCGAGGTGCAGCGTCAGGAAGGTGTAATACGGCCCGTGGCTCACCTGCATCAAGCCCACGCAGGTGTAGAACGCCAGCACGCCAGGGTTGCGCAGTTGCCGCAGGAAGCCCTCCCCCGCGACTCGCGCCCCCTGCAAGGGCTGGGCGTTGGGCACCCAGAAGCTGGCAAGGACGATGCCGGCCATGATCAACACCAGCGCCACCGGGTAGATGTCCAGGCTCAGCCATTCGAACAAGCGGCCGAGCACGACCACGGTGATGATGAAACCGATGGAGCCCCACAAGCGGATCTGGCTGTAGCGCGAGGCCTGCCCGCTCAAGTGGGCCAGGGTGATGACTTCGAACTGCGGCAACACCGCATGCCAGAAGAACGCATGCAGCGCCATGACCATCGCCAGCCAGGCATAGCTTTTATCGATGAAGATCAGCGAGAAGGTCAGCAGCGTGCAGATCGCGCCGAACCGCACGATCGCCAGGCGTCGGCCGGTGTAATCCCCCAGCCAGCCCCAGATGTTCGGCGCCACGCAGCGCATCAACATCGGGATCGCCACCAGCTCACCGATGCGCGCCGCGTTGAAGCCCAAGTGATCGAAATACAGTGCCAGGAACGGCGCCGTCGAACCGAGCAGGGCGAAATAGAACAGATAGAAGCTGGAGAGCCGCCAGTACGGCAGTGCCGCCATGGTCGTCAGGCCACGGCGGCTGGCAGGCCGGCCATCAAAGTTGCCCCAGCACCGGGGTGCTGACGCGGACGTCGGCGTTCTGGCCGCGATGACGCAGCAAGTGATCCATCAGCACGATGGCCATCATCGCCTCGGCGATGGGCGTGGCCCGGATGCCGACGCACGGGTCATGACGGCCCTTGGTGATCACATCGACAGGGTTGCCATGGATGTCGATCGAGCGGCCCGGCGTGGTGATGCTGGACGTCGGTTTCAAGGCCAGGTGCGCCACGATCGGCTGACCCGAGGAAATGCCGCCGAGGATACCGCCGGCATTGTTGCTGAGGAAACCATCCGGGGTCAGTTCGTCACGGTGCTCGGTGCCCCGCTGGGCGACACAGGCGAAACCGGCGCCGATCTCCACGCCTTTCACCGCGTTGATGCTCATCAGCGCGTGGGCCAGCTCGGCGTCGAGGCGGTCGAAGATCGGCTCGCCCAGGCCCGGCATCACCCCTTCGGCCACCACGGTGATCTTCGCGCCGACCGAATCCTGATCCCGGCGCAGTTGGTCCATGTAGGCCTCGAGCTCCGGCACCTTGTCCGGGTCGGGGCAGAAAAAAGCGTTCTGCTCTACCGAATCCCAGGTCTTGAACGGGATTTCGATGGGGCCCAACTGGCTCATGTAGCCACGGATGACGATGCCCTGGCTGGCCAGGTACTTCTTGGCGATCGCCCCGGCCGCCACGCGCATGGCGGTTTCCCGGGCCGAGCTGCGGCCGCCGCCGCGGTAGTCGCGCTCGCCGTATTTGTGGTGGTAGGTGTAGTCGGCGTGGGCTGGGCGGAACAGGTCCTTGATGGCCGAGTAGTCCTTGGACTTCTGGTCGGTGTTGCGGATCAGCAGGCCGATGGCGCAGCCGGTGGTGCGCCCTTCGAACACCCCGGAGAGGATTTCGACTTCATCGGCTTCCTGGCGCTGGGTGGTATGGCGGCTGGTACCGGGTTTGCGGCGGTCCAGGTCACGCTGCAGGTCGTCCAGGGAAATCTCCAGCCCCGGCGGGCAGCCGTCGACAATGGCGACCAACGCCGGGCCATGGCTTTCGCCCGCGGTGGTGACAGTGAACAGCTTGCCGTAGGTATTGCCGGACATGCAGGGTGCTCCGTGAAAAACGCTGAGAGACTCAACCTTGGATTCGTAGTGGGCGCCAGTATACGCAGGCTCCCCGCGTAGTTCATCCTCGAACCTTATCGGCGGCCACCAGTCCAACCGGCACCTTCGCAACTAATGGCGTGATGATGTTAAAGCTGCTTGCCCTAAGCCTTACCTTGTTTACCGGCCTGTTTTCCTGCCTGGCCCAGGCCACGGTGCTACAACGCCCCATCAGCCTCGACACCGGCAGCGGTGAGCTTTTCGGCTCGTTGTTGCTGCCCAAGTCCGACACGCCGGTGCCGGTTGTCCTGATCATTTCCGGGTCCGGTCCTACGGATCGCGACGGCAACAACCCCGAGGGCGGGCGCAACGACAGCCTCAAGCGCCTGGCCTGGGTGCTGGCCAGGCACAACATCGCCAGCGTGCGCTATGACAAACGTGGTGTGGCCGCCAGCCTCGCGGCGACCCCGGACGAGCGCAACCTGAGCGTCGAGGCCTATGTGGCCGATGCCGTGGCCTGGAGCCACAAGCTCGCCGCCGATCCACGCCTGGGCCCGTTGATTTTGCTGGGCCACAGTGAAGGCGCGTTGATCGCCAGCCTCGCCGCGCCCCAGGCCAACGCGGCAGCGGTGATTTCGCTGTCCGGCAGTGCCCGGCCGATCGACCAGGTATTGCGCCAACAACTGAGCAACCGCCTGCCGCCGCCGTTGATGCTGCGCAGCAATGAGCTGCTCGACAGCCTCAAGGCCGGTCGGCTCGACAGCAACGTGCCGGCGCAACTGCAGGTCATTTTCCGCCCCAGCGTACAACCCTACCTGATCTCGCTGTTCCGCCAGGACCCGGCCCGGGCCTTCGCCGCGTTGCAGATGCCAGCCTTGATCATTCAGGGCAGCAACGATATCCAGGTCGGTGCCGATGATGCCCGGCAGTTGAAAGCCGCCAAGCCCGACGCTGAACTGGCGCTGATCGAGGGCATGAACCACGTGATGCGCATCGTGCCCAACGACGTGAAACGGCAACTGGCCTCCTACAAGGACCCCAACCTGCCCTTGGCGGCCGAACTGGGTACGCGGATTTTGCGTTTTATTGACTCGTTAGCCGCGCGTTAGGCGGTTTTAGTCGATTTAGCTTCAGTACTGGCAAAAACAGCCGATAACCCGGTGTCGGATAGCGCAATGGCTACCGACCCGCCGGCCTGGACAGGATTTTGCCGTTATGACTGAAACTCAAGCTTCCCCCGACACCGCTGCCGAAGCCCCCGCCTCGTCTGCGGTGGAGCTGCCGTGGGCCGACGTGCATACCGAGCATCACAAAATGCTCCGCCTGGCGCCGCTCAAGACCGACCGCGCCACCGGTGTGCGGCCGCTGCGGTTTGTCGAGTTCAGCTATGTCGAGCGCCACAGCAAGGAACGCAGCCTGCTGCGCATGAGCATCCAGCTGCCGAACCAGCGGGTGCGCAAGGAACAGAATCACCTGGATGTCTGGGCCGACCACGTCGAAAAACGCCTGTTCTTTTCGCCGGAAAACCTGCAGATCGAGCCGTTGAATCGTGGCATCGGCCGTTTCCTCGCGGCCCAAGGGATTACCTGGGCCAAGAAACGCTGGTCGGCCTACCGGGTCGAGGGCTCCGACCTGGATAACAAGGACGCCCTGAACGAAGACACTCGCCTGCGCCGCGACCGCTTTCTCAAGGCCCAGGGTTTCGAGGTGGCCTACGCCGACGCCCAGCACCTCAAGGGCAGCATCAAGCCGGCCCAGGTTGGCGATTTGGTCGGGGACTGGAACACCGAGAAGCTGCAGTTCGTGACCATCCTCGAAGCCGCGCAGATGCTGCAACAAGCCGAGCAGAACCTGGCGGAACAGGAAGTCAAACTCAAGCAGCAGGAAGAAAAGGTCACCAAGTTCAAGCGCGAAGACGCCGGCCTACGCTTCACCATCACCTGCCTGGTGGCCTTTGCCATGTTCCAGGCGGGGTTGCTGATCTGGATTGCGACGCGCCATTGAACTCAATAGCGCATGAGTAACCCTGTGGGAGCGAGCTCGCTCGCGATAGCGATGGATCAGTCAACTGCAATGTGGCTGATCCGACACCATCGCGAGCAAGCTCGCTCCCACAGGGGTGTATCCGGATGGATAAGAGGGATCAAACCCGCGAAGCGAACAACCCCTGGTGCTGGCGGCACTGCTCGGCGCTGAGCATGAACACGCCATGGCCGCCGCGCTCGAAGTCGAGCCAGGCGAAATCGACTTCCGGGTACAGCGCCTCGACGTGCACCTGGCTGTTGCCGACCTCGACAATCAACAATCCCTTCTCGGTCAGATGATCGGCCGCCTCGGCCAGCATCCGGCGAACCAGGTTCAAGCCATCATCGCCACAGGCCAGGCCCAGCTCCGGTTCGTGCTGGTATTCCTGCGGCATGTCAGCGAAGTCCTCTGCATCGACGTAGGGTGGGTTCGACACGATCAGGTCGAAACGCTGCCCCGGCAAACCGTCGAAACCATCGCCCTGGACGGTGAACACGCGCTCATCGACGCCATGGCGCTCGATGTTCTGGTTGGCCACTTCCAGTGCTTCGAACGACAGGTCGGCCAGCACCACCTCGGCCTCCGGGAATTCATAGGCGCAGGCAATGCCGATGCAGCCGGAACCGGTGCACAGGTCGAGAATCCGTGCCGGCGCCTGGCCCAGCCAAGGCTCGAAACGCTTTTCGATCAGCTCGCCGATGGGCGAGCGTGGAATGAGCACACGTTCATCGACGATGAACGACATTCCACAGAACCAGGCCTCACCCAACAGGTAAGCCGCCGGGATGCGCTCGGCAATACGCCGACGCAGCAGACGTTGCACATGGACCAACTCTTCGTCTTCAAGACGGCAGTCCAGGTAGCTATCGGCAATTTCCCACGGCAGGTGCAACGCGCCCAACACCAGTTGCCGGGCTTCGTCCCACGCATTGTCGGTGCCATGGCCGAAAAACAGATCCTCCCCATGGAAACGGCTGACGGCCCAACGGATATGGTCGCGCAGGGTACGGAGACGGGAAGTGATCACGGCGGCAAACTCCAGAAAAATCGACGGGCGAGTCTACCAGCCAAACGCGGCCCCACCCAAACGCGCCTTGTTGACGAACGAAAAGCGCCGGACCAATCGTAGGATTTATCCGTTTTTTGCACCATCTATTGAACAGGACGAGCATCTTGACAAGGCTGTAGGCCAGCAACGGCGGCCCTTGCGATGGAAGCGATTCACAGAACCGCTCAGCCAGAGGAGAATGTCGCAAAAGCCCCACTCGAAGGAGCCCCAGAATGTCCGTTCCAAAAACGATGTTTCAACTCAGCGGCCGTGGTTATGCAGCGGCCAATCTGAGTCAAGCGACCTTGATCATCATCGATGCCCAGAAGGAATACCTCGCAGGGCCCCTGGCCCTGAGCGGCATGGATGCAGCCGTCGCGAACATCAAGCAACTGCTCGGCGCGGCCCGTGCAGCCGGTCGCCCGATCGTGCATGTGCGCCACCTGGGCACCCATGGCGGGCTGTTCGATCCACAAGGCGAACGCGGGGAATTCATTTCCGGCCTCGAACCCCAGGGCGACGAAACCGTGGTCGAAAAGTTGCTACCCAGCGCCTTCCACGGCACCGAACTGAAAAAGCGCCTGGAAGATTTCGGCCCCCTGGACCTGATCGTGTGTGGGTTCATGAGCCACTCCAGTGTCAGCACCACCGTGCGCGCCGCCAAGAACCTGGGCTTTCGCTGCACCCTGGTGGAAGACGCCTGCGCCACCCGCGACCTGCCTTACAAGGGTGGAGTCCTCAGCGCCGAACACGTGCAGCAGACCGAAATGGCGATCATGGCCGACAACTTCGCCACCCTGGCCTTGACCCGCGACTTCACCTGATGCGCCTCGATGAGCGGCCCGTCCTGCCGCTCATCCGCAAAAGCCTCTCATTTGCCGCAATTGCCCTACCTTCAGGAACAACCCGAATATCTTCCGGTCGAAGGGCCGATACCCATTGAGGAAGGTCGGAATGAAGTTATCCGATGGTTTTGACGCACGTCGCTTGCGGCCCAAAGGCCCGAGCAACTGGCGTTTTCGTTTTGGCGCGGCGATCGCTGCGCTCCTGGCAACACTCGGTGTCCTGCTGGCCATGGCCGGTGCGGCCAGCCTGCTGGGCCGTCCACCCGCACTGGGCGAGTTGAATGCCACCCCACTGGGTTCGGCGATCATCCTGGCAGCCGGCCTTGTCGTATTGCTGTTGGGCGTCTGGCTCTGGCGCCGCTGCCGCCGTCGCGCCCGCCAATCCCTGGAGCTGGCCATGGCTCCACACCTGATGAAAAAGCACGACTGATCCGCCACCCGACGTTTTGTCGCGCCTGATCCCGCCAGAGTTGGGTAAACTGGTCGGCTTCGCGGAGGCTGACATGCAAGACGACGACTTTTCCCTGTTCAAAAGTGCGATCCAGGGCGTAAAACCGATCAAGCACGACCGTGCCGAGACCGGCAAGCCCAAGGCCGATCGCGCGCAAATCGCCAAGCTGCGCCAGGCCGCCACCGTGCGCACCGACGCCACGACCGTGGACGGACTGTCCGATCAGTTCGTGATCGACGTCGGGCCGGAAGATGAGTTGATGTGGGCGCGCGACGGTGTCCAGGAAAGCCAGATGCGCAAGCTGAAGGTCGGCCAGATCCCCTTCGAAGGCAGCCTCGACCTGCACGGCATGAGCGTCGAAAAGGCCCGCGAAACCCTTTGGGCGTTCCTGGCCGAAGCCACTAAATTCGAAATCCGCTGCGTGCGCGTCACCCATGGCAAAGCCGTACGCCTGGATGGCAAGCGACCGATGATCAAGAGCCACGTCAACACCTGGTTGCGCCAGCACCCGCAAGTGCTGGGCTTCACCTCCTGCCAGGCGAAACACGGTGGCGCCGGGGCGGTCTACGTGATGCTCAAGCGCACCATGATGGAAGGTCGCGACGAATAGCCTTCGCTTGCCGAGCTTGCAGCGCCGTGTCCGCCACCGTACCCTTGCCCTTTGCGAAAAATCCCACAGGTAGCTTCATGTCTCTGGAACAGAATTACACCGCGATTCTCGGCCAACTGGGCGAGGACGTTTCCCGCGAGGGCCTGCTCGATACGCCCAAGCGCGCTGCCAAGGCCATGCAGTACCTCTGCCGCGGTTATGAACAAACGCTGGAAGAAGTCACCAACGGTGCCTTGTTCAGCTCCGATAACAGCGAGATGGTGCTGGTCAAGGACATCGAGTTGTACTCGTTGTGCGAACACCACCTGCTGCCTTTCATCGGCAAGGCCCACGTGGCCTACATCCCGAGCGGCAAGGTGCTGGGGTTGTCGAAAGTCGCACGCATCGTCGACATGTATGCGCGGCGCCTGCAAATCCAGGAAAACCTCAGCCGCCAGATCGCCGACGCGGTCCAGCAAGTGACCGGTGCCCTGGGTGTGGCGGTGGTGATCGAGGCCAAGCACATGTGCATGATGATGCGCGGTGTGGAAAAGCAGAACTCTTCGATGATCACTTCGGTGATGCTCGGCGAGTTCCGGGAAAACGCCGCCACTCGCAGCGAATTCCTCAGCCTCATCAAGTAACCCGTCGCAAGAAGAAAACCGGCATGCATCGCCGGTTTTTTTTCGCCGGTGAAAAATCAGGTAAGCTGCGCGCCCTCTTCTTCCCTGCCGCGAGGCTGAATACCGTGATCGTCAAAGCGCTTCGAGTTGGCTTGGGCCAGCTCATCATCCTCATCGACTTCATCACCCGCCCCGGCAAGAAACAACGCCCGGCCGAGGCCCAGGCGCAGGTCGACCAGGCCGCCCGCAGCCTGACGCTGTATCAATTCCACGCCTGCCCGTTCTGCGTGAAGACCCGCCGCACCTTGCGCCGCCTCAATGTGCCGGTGGCCCTGCGCGATGCGAAAAACAACGCGCAGGATCGCCAGGCGCTGCTGGAACAAGGCGGCAAGATCAAAGTGCCGTGCCTGCGTATTGAAGAAAATGGCGAGAGCACCTGGATGTATGAATCCAAGGCGATCATTGAGTATCTGGATAAGCGGTTCTCTGCAGCCTGAGCATTTTCTACTGTGACTACTGGCCTCATCGCGAGCAAGCTCGGCTCCCACAGAGGATGTGTGGATGATTGCAGATTTTCAATCAACACCGGCCCCCTGTGGGAGCCGAGCTTGCTCGCGATGGGGCCCGGACAGCCACCACAAAGCCCCCTGATATCAAGCCGCTTTTGCAGCCAACGCCTCCCGCACCACCCCCGCCAACCGCTTGAGCCCTTCATCCAGCCGCGCCGGGTCGATGTGGCTGAAGTTCAAGCGCAAGTGCCCCGGATGCTGGTCCGGCTCCGGGAAGAACGGCTCCCCCGGCATGAACGCAACGTCGGCCGCCAGCGCGGCGGCGAGCAAGGTGCGGGTGTCCAGCGGTTGCCTGAGGGTCAGCCAGAAAAACAACCCGCCCTGGGGCACGTTCCAGTCCGCGATATCAGAGAAATGCTTTTGCAACGCCGCCTGGAACCGGTCGCGACGGTCCCGGTAGAAATCCCTCAATTCACTCAAATGGCTGCGGTACTGCTCGGTACCGATCCATTGCAGCGCCTGCCACTGACCGATGCGATTGGTGTGCAGGTCTGCCGACTGCTTGAGCCGCAGCAGGTGCGGGAACAAATCCGGGCTGGCGATCAGGTAGCCTACTCGTAGTCCCGGCAACAGGGTTTTCGACACGGTACCGGTATAGATCCAACTGGCCTTCTTCAAGCGACTGACGATCGGCGTGGCACTGCCGCCATCGAACGTCAGCTCGCGGTAGGGTTCGTCCTCGATCAGGGTGACGCCAAACTCGTCCAGCAGCGCCGCCACGGCATCGCGCTTGGCTTCGCTGTAGCGCACCGCCGAGGGGTTCTGGAACGTCGGAATCAGGTAGATGAACGCTGGCCGATGCTGCTCCAGGCGGGCCCGCAACTGGTGCAGGTCGGGGCCGTCGGCCTCCAGGGGCACGGTGATGCAGTCGGCACCGAACAGTTGGAAGATCTGCAACGCCGCCAGGTAGGTCGGCGCTTCGAGCATCACTTCAGTGCCCACGTCGATGTGCAGCTTGGCCGCCAGGTCGAGGGTTTGCTGGGAGCCGCTGACCACCAACACCTGACTCGCCTCACAGGCCACACCCAACCCCCGCGCCTGGGCCGCCAGGGCTTCGCGCAGGGCCGGTTCGCCTTCGCTCATGCCGTACTGGCCCATGGATAACGGCATGGCCGCCCATTCCACCTTCGGCAGCATGGCTTCGGCCGGCAGGCCGCCGGCGAACGACATCACTTCAGGGCGCTGCGCCGCCGCGAGGATTTCTCGAATCAAAGAACTTTTGAGGCGCGAGACACGTTCGGAAAAAGCCATGGGGGTCACCTGTAGCGGGTCGCTGGAAAAATGAGTCAAACTGATTGACTGAAATTACTCCGACCTCTCTGGATACGTCAATATGATTGACCTTAAAAACCCGACTTCCCAACAAATGGCCATGGAAGCGTTTTTCTTCGGTTACCAGGCGTTCACCGCCAAGGCCGATGAAATGCTCGAACGTCGTGGGTTGAGTCGGGTGCACCAGCGCATCGTTTTTTTCATCGCCCGCTACCCGTCCTTGAGCGTGAAGGAATTGCTGGCGCGGCTCGGGGTGAGCAAGCAGGCGCTGAACATGCCGTTGCGGCAGTTGATGGAAATGCACCTGGTGAACAGCGTCGCGTCCGAGACTGACAAGCGTAAGCGGCTGTTGGAACTGACGGCCGAGGGCGAGCGGTTCGAACAGGCGTTGCGGCGTGAGCAGGTGAAATTGCTGGAGCGGGTGTTTGCCGAGGCTGGGGAGGCGGCGGTGAATGGATGGTTGGCGGTGAACCTGGCCCTGGGCAAGTCTGGCGACTGAAGGCGTCTGATCCGACGCTATCGCGAGCAAGCTCGCTCCCACAGTGGGACGGTGGTGAAAACAAGACTTGGCTTCACCCATGAACCCTGTGGGAGCGAGCTCGCTCGCGATAGCGCCCGCAAGGGCGATATATCCCTATCGCCAGACATTTCGTCGACAATACAGAAAACATTATTTGCATTATTTGTATACAAAAGCATAATTCGCTTCGTGCGAGTTCCTGACCAACAGGTCAACATACTTCGCCAGCCTTACCTGCCTCAGCGCATCGCAGCCACCCCAGGGCGTTTGCGGTGCTGGAAATAACAATAAGACTCTTGAGGAGTACTCGCTGTGGAAAGCCGCAAACCCGAAGCCCGGACGCTGGACCTCTCGCCGCCACTACGCAGTGGCTGGCTGGAACGCCTCTTCAAACTCAGCTTGCATGGCACCACGGTGAAGACCGAGCTGATTGCCGGCCTGACGACCTTCATCACCATGGCCTACATCATCTTCGTCAACCCCAACATCATGGCCGACGCCGGCATCGATCACGGTGCCGCGTTCGTCGCCACCTGCATCGCCGCCGCCCTGGGCTGCCTGTTGATGGGCCTGTACGCCAACTGGCCAGTGGGCCTGGCACCGGGCATGGGCCTGAACGCCTTCTTCACCTACACCGTGGTCGGGACCATGGGCTACAACTGGGAAACCGCGTTGGGCGCGGTGTTCATTTCCGGTGTGCTGTTCATGATCCTGACCCTGTCACGGGTGCGCGAGTGGCTGCTCAACAGCATTCCCGTGAGCCTGCGGTTCGCCATGGGTGCGGGGGTCGGGTTGTTCCTCGGGCTGATCGGCCTGAAAACCGCCGGGATCATCGTCGACAGCCCCGCGACCCTGATCAAGCTCGGTTCGTTGCGTGAGCCCGGTCCGCTGTTGGCTGCGGTGTGCTTCCTGATGATCGCCGTGCTCAGTTATCACCGCGTGTTCGGGGCGATCCTGATCAGCATCATCGCCGTGACCCTGGCCGGTTGGGGCCTGGGGTTGGTGCAGTACAACGGCGTCATGTCGACCCCACCCAGCCTGGCCCCGACCTGGATGGCGATGGACGTGGCCGGGGTGTTCAATGTCAGCATGATCAGCGTGGTGCTGGCCTTCCTGTTCGTGCACATGTTCGACACCGCTGGCACCTTGATGGGCGTTGCCCAGCGCGCCGGGCTGGTGAAAGCCGATGGCAAGATCGAGAACCTGTCCCGCGCCTTGAAAGCCGACAGCGCCTCCAGCGTATTCGGCGCCATGGTCGGTGTGCCGCCGGTGACCAGCTACGTGGAAAGTGCCGCCGGTGTGGCCGCTGGTGGCCGCACGGGGCTTACCGCCGTGACCGTCGGTGTGCTATTTATTGCCGCCATGTTCTTCGCACCGCTGGCCGGGATGATCCCGGCCTATGCCACGGCCGGGGCGTTGATCTACGTGGCCATGCTGATGATGGGCGGCATGGCCCATATCGAATGGGACGAACCGACCGACAGCATTCCGGCCATCGTCACGGCCATCATGATGCCCCTGACGTTCTCGGTCGCCGACGGTATCGCCCTGGGGTTCATCACCTATGTGGTGCTCAAGGCCGGCACCGGTAAACACAAGGAAATTTCCGTCAGCCTGTGGGTGCTCTGCGCGATCTTCATCGCCAAGTTCATCTTCTTGTAAGCGATACCGTATCCACCCTGCCTCACCCCTTGGGTGAGGCTTTTGTCCATCAGGAGCAAAGCAATGAATCTGGAAACCTGGCTGTTGTTCAGTGGCGCCGCCTTGGTGGTGATCCTTATCCCCGGCCCGCTGTCGCTGTTGATGATCGGCAACAGCCTGAACTACGGCCTGCGTCGCTCGTACCCGGCATTCCTCGGTGGGGTGATCGCGTCGATCTGCCTGCTGAGTGCCTCGGCGTTGGGGCTCGGTGCGTTGTTGCTGGCGTCGGAACAATTGTTCAGCGCCCTGAAAATCGTCGGTGCCCTGTACCTGTTCTACCTGGCCTGGCAGAGCTGGCAGCAATCGCGGCAACCTGCCCAAGGCGCCGAAGTGCCCCAGGCCGCCGCGGTGCCACGTTTCCGCGCGTTGTTCGGCCGGGCGTTCGTGCTGGGTGCCAGCAATCCGAAAGACATCCTGTTCTTTGCCGCTTTCCTGCCGCAGTTCCTGAGCGCCGAACAACCCTTCCTGCCGCAACTGCTGATCATGATCGCCACCTGGACCGTACTCGACCTGCTCTGCAAACTGGCCTACGGCCTCGGCGCCCACGGCGCGGCGCGCTATCTGCGCACCGGCAAGGGCCAGAGCTGGTTCAACCGGATCAGCGCGGGCCTGTTTGGCGGCGCGGGTGCAGCCTCCTTAATGTCCACCCACTGAGCCCTCGGCTTTGCGAATGCCTTTGTGTGCGGCATTCGCAAAACATCGCAACAACCCATCGATATACAGCACTCGGGAAAACACCTTACATAGAGGGCCAATTCAAACATCGTTGAACAAGGAAGTTCACAATGGCCCAACTTATAGCGCCCTCTTGCGCTACTGACGACCGGGGTGTCGTCATTAGCGATATTGTCTTTCAGGCCAATGAGCATACGATCGAGACGCTCGACTTCAAAGTCGCCGATCAATCGCAACTCAATCCGGAACACAAGCACCGGCAAGCCCAACTCGAAGTCGTCGACAAACTTTACGGCCCGCTCCAGATCGGCTCCGTAGCCGTGACCCGCTCCGCCCTGAATGCACTGGGTGCAACCACTGACGGTCAGGTATTGAACGGTGAAAACAGTTTCTTTCGCATCGCCAGTCGTTTTTTCCTGGACTCACTGCAGTTCAATGCAGCGGATGTCGAAACTCATATAAAACTGACCGCCGATGCAAACGACTACCGCTTGCCGACATTGCTTTTTGAAATAGCCAGCCAACGCTCACGCTCTGCGCGTCCATTATTAAGAGCCAACCTTGCAGTACAGACTGAAGCGGGCAGTTATCACAATATCCTGGAAAAACTCCTGAAGTCTGCACAGGGCCTCGACCCTCATCAGTTTGCCCAGACTTCACTGAACTGGGTAAACAAGACCAAGAGCCAGATCCTCATCCCCACCGGCCTGGGACTCCAGGCCTTCGGAATCTACAGCGGCCTGCGCGGCCTGCAAGACGCCATCCGCAACAAGGACGACTACCAGACCCTGTTCAACGGCGCCAGCGTGGCCGCCGAAGTGGCTTCCTTGGGCGTCGAAGCGCTGGTGACCCGACAAGCCACGCAAATGATCCGGGCCGGTCAGCGCTCCCTGGGGGATTTCGCGAAAACCACCTTCGCGACTCGACTGGCCCGGGGAAGTGGGCTGATTGCCAGCGTGTTGACCCTGCCTTTCGATATCGTCTCTGCAGTTGACGCTTTCAAGGCCGCCGCCAACGCGAGTGGCAAAGCGGCCACCGATCATTACGTCAGCGCCGCCTTGAGTGTCACCAGCGCCGCGATGACCCTGACCATCGGCTTGGCCGCGCTGGCGGGCTTCAGTTCAGCCGGTCCGGTGGGCCTTGCCGCCGGGCTTATCCTGGTGGTCGGGTCACAGGTCTGGGGGGCGATTCGCCAGGTCGATGAGATCGACGACTACATAACCCTCAGTGCCCACGAGCGCCTGCGAACGGGTTGGTTCGCCTTCTGGACTATCAGCCCTGACGACGATATCCAGGAGCGCTACACCCTCGCCAAGGCGACCGCCGAACACACCAGGCAACTGCGGGCCAACGCCTTGAACTTGCTCAAGGGCCCGTTGAAAGACAGCACCGAGGCGATCGTGAACGGTCGATTCACCGTGGAACTCGAGCAAGTGACCTACAACACCTGGAACTGGTGGACCGGCGAAAAGTATCAGGCAACGAACACGCGCCCGAAAATCAAGGACAGCGATGACTGGATTGATGCCCGCCAAGGCGTCACGCTCGAAACGCCTGGCGCAGTCATCGAAGCGGCGGCGGAGCACAAAGGCATCCGTTGGTACATCGGCGGCGGCAATGACACGGTTTTCGGGGTAGAAAACAAGCCGAACGTTTTCCACTACGGGTCAGGCGTCAAGCGGCTGAGGGGCGGCGCGAAAGACGATGTATTCGTTTTCGAAGGCTCGACATCCATTGCCCCGGGAGACGAAGTACCTGCGCCGAACCGGCTGGCAGGTGGTTCGGGTAACGACACGCTGATACTGGCCGGCAATCCCGGCCATGGCCAGGTGCCGCGACTGGGTTATCACATCGACCTGGAGGCGGGGCAGGCGTCCATCATCACTCAGGAAGATCCCAAGAGCGAAAGCGGACAGCATCTCCACGCGCTTCTTGAAGGCATCGAACATGTGGAAATCCTTGAGGGCGGCACCCATGTCATCAAGGGCAGCGCCGGCGCGAACATCATCAAGTCCCGGGGCAACGATCTCATCGAGGCCGGCGCGGGAGACGACCGGATCTTCATTCTCGGCGGCAACAACCGCAACGCCGACGGCGGGCCTGGGGACGATGCCTACGTCATCGCCCACAAACCCGGCCACGTATCGATCACCGAGGACGGCATGGGCAGCAGCGTCATTTCCCTGGACTGGCGCGCCGACCTGATTGAAAGCTGGGTGATCGAGCAGGGCAACCTGGTGATCACGTCGTGCTTCGATGGCAATGACTGGGAGTCACGCAAAGTCACCCTCAACAATGTCTATGCCGATACGGACTATCCAAGAGCCTTACAGAACAACCGCCTGACCTTCACGACAAAGGACGGCTTCCACTGGGTGCCAGACCTGCCGGAGACGCTGGAGCACGACAGCCCCCTCGTCATTGAAGCGGTCATGGTGCAACACGGCATCCCCCGGAACCCGGCCATCCTCAATGACCGAAGCGAGCGCTGGGTGGCCCACGATAAGGACACGAGCTACTACGTTTCCCGGTTGATTGAATTCACCACGCTCAAGGTGAGACAGAAAAGTGAGTATTGCACCACGCTTCACCTGGACTATGCCCATAGCGAACTGACCCGGGTCGAAGCTCACTACAACGCCTATGTCATCCAGGAAGACGGAGGGGACACGGTGAAATATGGTGAGTGCGGTCTCACCCTGGATTTTGGCAGTCGCCGTGTCGTCCTGAACAACCTGGCCCGTTCCGATGAGCGCTACAGCGCGCGGACAAAGACCAGCGGGCGACGTGCGTTTTCCGCATTGGATTCACAGCACACGTTTATCCTGATCATGCGCGACGGCGCCTCCTACCGCCTGGCCATCCCCACCCCCGACCCCGCGCGGTTGCTGAATAAGGGATTCATCGACAAGGATCCGGTGCAATGGAACACACAAGCCCCCCTTTCACTCACGCCGACCAGAAAGCACTACGCGTTTCTCCAGCCCCTGGATAAGAAGCCCCATCCCATGGGCAACCAGGCCACCTGCGCGATGCTCACGCCAGCCGTTGAGCAGACCGGTATCGAAGTGCTGACAGGCCAAGGCTCCACGTACCTTGTCCACCTGAGCCCGGGCATGACACTACGGCTGACCACGCCAGGCGCGCTGGCTGGCGCCAATCCCCGACTGCCCCAGGCATCCACTTGGGAACTCGACGCCACCCGCCTCGGGGAGGTCGAGATCAAACTGGCCAATAACCTGCTGCAGGTAGGCACGACGATCCTTCATCTACCCGCCTACGCAGAGGACGACCTCGTCGACCAGATACGCGTCATCACGGCCCAGGGTGTCGTCCATGCAGTCGACAGTCTGTTCGAGCGCGTCTATGTAACGGCACTGGACGGCCGGTATTTTTCGCCCCCGGTCGATCCCGAAGCCGCCCTGCCCCCCGAATTGTCACGGTTAGCATCGGCACAACTGAGGGTGTCCAACATGGCGCTCAAAGATGGCTCGCCCGGCTCACTGAGTTATCACCTCAAGGCGCGCCAGTGGACCCTCGATACAGATGAATCGCGGGTCATCGCCGCAACGAGCCTAAGAAAAACCAACTTGTGCGATCACCATCTCAGCCTTTATCAGGACCTGGCTCGCGAAGGGCTCAGCCAGAACCCACCCCTGGACGACGAGGCGCTGCGCTTGTTGCGCGAACAGTGCGTGAAATGGGCCGAAGGCACGACGTTGAACAAGTCACTGATGCTTGCGCAGGCCATCGCGCTGAGCCCGACTTTTGGCCTGGAACTTCCTCATTGGCGTTGGCTGCTCTCCCCAGGCGAGATCGTCTCCAGACAGACCTAGTCCTGAGGAGTGACTGCGAACGTCTTTTGCCGATGCAATACATATGTAGTGCACCCGCCCGTTGATTTTCCAAGAACATCTTTCAGCGCGTTGCCCGTCAATCCACACGACGGGCGGCGACGTATTCATTGTTCATACTTTTCAAATTCAAGAGCGCAAACGTCAATGAGCCCCAGAAAAAACACCCGCCCCAACGTTCCAACTTCGCCTCCCGATACGCCCCACGGCAGTCGCGATACCACACCCGAAAGCCTGCCCAGGAGCCCTATCAGGGTCGATGGCAGCGATTCGTCGCCCGGCTCGTCGCCTGGGCGACAAACCGAAGCCGCTGACGCCCAGGCCACGGCGGTCCAGGTAGCGGAACTCACCTCCCAAGCCGCCATTGCCCATGTGCCCGCCTCGCTATCGCTGGACAATTATTACCTTTCCCCCGAGCTGATCCCCATGCTGTCGGACCCGGACCCGACCTCCGGGATCCAGACATTCAGGACCCGGACTTACGTCAAACTTGCCGAAGGTGGGACGGTGCTATTGGGGCGCGATGCCGACCAAAACTACCGGGCGCGCTCAAGCGCTGAGCTCGTTGCGTCCGGCCCCCGCCTGGAACAAGTCGAAGGCAGCCTACTGTGGCGGCAGGTTTCCCACGGCAGCGACTCCACGCTCACCATTACCCGCTACAACGTGCCGGACGATGATCCTCTGGAAGGGCCCGCGCCCAAGCGCCAGCGCACGGCGCCACCCTCCAGCGAAGTCGCAGTGGAAACCACCCCGGTTTTTCGCAAGGAATGGGGGGTCGAGCCAAAGCTCACCCTGCCGGCCTTCATCACCATCGGCGACGTTCACTATAAGCGGGTGACACGTGTCGACGCACGGGACTACCCCATTGCCTACATCCAGCAACCTGGCCATCCCGCCTATGATTTTGATCTGCTGGAAGCCATCCTCAGGCATACCCCGGACGAGCAGCCCCGAAGCGTAATCCGCGTGCCGCCGGACAACCATTGGGAGATCGATGCCAGGCTTCCCTTCGAGAAACCGCTGACGGCCTATGTCAGGGAAGTGTTTCCCGAGGTCACCACAGTCACCCTGGAAAATATCGCCAGAAGGCAGTTCGAACTCGCCAACAGCTCCTCGATCGCCGATGCTGCGGGCCTGACCGCACTGAGGCAGATTTTCCATAGCTGGAAAAACGCCGTTCCCTCGCCCCATCCGCAATGGACCGACCCCTTGCTGATGCTGCCCGTACTCCCGACCTCGTCAGGGATCACGAGCGCTTCGCGTTCGATAGACCTGCCCATTTCCACCTCGACGGGGAGACTGGATCGGCTGGATTTCGACCCCCTACGGTTCCCGCGAGAGTGGAATTTCTTCATGTCGACCTACTCGCCGATGGACCTCAAGCGCTTCATGGCCGGCATCCTGACGCGCAATGGCTACACGGTCATGGAGCCCAACAGTTTCAACAGCTTTCCGGCGCTGGTGTTTCGGCGCACCGGGCATGACTATGTATTTTTCATGAGCCTGCATCGCACTCGCATGCCGAAACTCTCCCTGCCCACCCACATGAATCCCAACACCACCGGCATCAACCTGGAGACCCAGGTCGGCGACGCTGCCGCACAAGCGGTCAAGGACGCCCATCAGGCCGGCAAAATCATCTGGCTAAAGGGCGGTTCACAGATCCGGCCTGGCTACGCGGACACTGTCTTTATCATTCGGGATGACAACGCCAGGCTGTAGGCTGGCGGCAAAAAAAAGCCCGCAGTGTGAGCGGGCGAAAAACCAAAGAAGCGCCATGCGCAGTCGCTTCCAGGAGAGGCAGCTGCTTGGGGGTCAACTGCCTCGATAGGTTGAATAGGCGTAGGGCGAAATCAGCAGGGGCACGTGATAATGCTCCTGCTCGGCCGAAATGCCGAAGCGCAGCACCACCACATCCAGGAACGCCGGCTCGGGCAGTTGCACGCCACGTGCGCGGTAATAATCGCCGGCATGAAATTGCAATTGATAGACGCCCGAGCGGTAGTCCTCCCCTTGCAGCAAGGGTGCATCGCAACGGCCATCGCTGTTGGTCTGCGCGCTGGCGACCAGCTGCAATTGCGAGCCCTCCACCCGGTACAACTCGACCTTGATCGCGCTGCCCGGGCAGCCATGTGCAGCATCCAAAACGTGAGTAGTCAAACGTCCCATTGCTTCTGCGCGCCTTGCTGCGAGGGCAGCCCGGCACGACGCCTCCTGAATCAGTTGAAAGACAGGCCGCACCGGTTCGGAGCACGAAACGCTGCGGCGATGAGCGAATTAAGACACTTTAAAAGAAAATTGTACACAATAAAAAATAAACATTCAGTCCATGGACTGCGCAACGGCACGCCGGCCCCGGCCTCAAGCAAACCAAATGAATACAAGATCCTCCTGACGATTCATTGACCAAGTGGGCAGGTTTCTTGCAGTGTAGACAAGCCAGGGACCGCGGTGAAAAATGCAGAAAATCAGGCTTACAAATCGCGCATAAAGTTGTATACAATCACTCCATCGTCGTGACGCCAGCCTATATTTCATCATCAGGGCGCCACCCACATGGTTCGAACAAGAAGGAAAACTGCAGTGAGCGCTGACTACCCACGCGACCTGATCGGTTACGGCAATAACCCTCCCCATCCCCAGTGGCCGGGCAACGCCCGCATCGCTTTGTCCTTCGTGCTCAACTACGAAGAAGGTGGCGAGCGTAACGTCCTGCATGGCGACAAGGAATCCGAAGCGTTCCTTTCGGAGATGGTCGCCGCGCAACCGCTGCAGGGCGAGCGCAACATGAGCATGGAATCGCTGTACGAGTATGGCAGCCGTGCCGGTGTCTGGCGGGTCCTCAAGCTGTTCAAGGCATTCGACATCCCGCTGACCATCTTCGCCGTCGCCATGGCCGCCCAGCGCCATCCGGACGTGATTCGCGCCATGGTCGCCGCCGGTCACGAAATCTGCAGCCACGGCTATCGCTGGATCGACTACCAGTACATGGATGAGGCCCAGGAGCGCGAGCACATGCTCGAAGCGATCCGCATCCTCACCGAAATCACTGGCGAGCGCCCGCTGGGCTGGTACACCGGCCGCACCGGCCCGAACACCCGCCGGCTGGTGATGGAAGAAGGCGGTTTCCTCTACGACAGCGACACCTACGACGACGACCTGCCCTACTGGGAACCGAATACCCCGAACGGCAAGCCGCACCTGGTGATTCCCTACACCCTCGACACCAATGACATGCGCTTCACCCAGGTGCAGGGTTTCAACAAGGGTGACGATTTTTTCCAATACCTGAAGGACGCTTTCGACGTGCTGTATGCAGAAGGTGCCGAGGCGCCGAAGATGCTCTCCATCGGGCTGCATTGCCGGCTGATCGGCCGCCCTGCGCGCCTGGCATCCCTCAAGCGCTTCCTCGAATACGTCAAAGGCCATGAACACGTCTGGTTCAGCCGGCGTGTCGACATCGCCCGCCACTGGCAGCAGGCCCACCCGTACCAAGGGGCTTCGAATCCAGGAGCCTCGAAATGACCGCCTTCCAGACCCTCAAGCCTTCCACCTTGAGCCGTGACGCCTTCGTCCGGGCTTTCGCCGATATCTACGAACATTCGCCATGGGTCGCCGAAAAGGCGTTTGAACTGGGCCAGGATCCCTCGATCGACGAGATCGAGACCCTGCACCAGCGCATGAGCGACATCCTGTTGAGCGCCGATCACGCCAGCCAACTGGCGCTGATCAACGCCCACCCGGACCTGGCCGGCAAAGCCGCCGTCCAGGGCCAACTGACCGAAGCCAGCACGAACGAACAGGCCGGCGCCGGTATTCACCAATGCACGGCCGAAGAGTTTCAACGCTTCACCGAGCTGAACGACGCCTACAAGGCCAAGTTCAAGTTTCCCTTCATCATGGCGGTAAAAGGCAGCAACCGGCACCAGATCCTCGCGGCATTCGAAACGCGCATCCATCACTCGGCAGACGCCGAATTCAAATGCGCGCTGGCAGAGATCAACAAGATCGCGTTGTTCCGATTACTGACCCTTTAGCGAGCAGCCTCCTGCAAGCATCCCCAGCCAACTTATTTAAAGGCAGACAAGAAGAATGAAAGCTTACGCCGTACCTTTCGAGAAGTTCGTCAACCTGGCCGACGCCCGCCTGGGCACCAAGATCATCTCGGTCACCGACGACTGGTTCGCCGACGCCAACCGCCTGTTCCAGCCGACCCCGGCCGTGTGGAAGGAGGGCGTGTTCGATGATAACGGCAAGTGGATGGACGGCTGGGAATCGCGGCGCAAGCGCTTCGAAGGCTACGACAGCGCGGTGATCCGCCTGGGTGTGGCGGGGTCGATCAAGGGCGTGGACATCGACACCTCATTCTTCACCGGCAACTACCCACCATCAGCCTCCCTCGAAGCCTGCTTCCTGACCGAAGGCGAGCCGGACGAAAACACCCAGTGGACTGAAGTGCTGTCGGCCGTGGAGCTGCAAGGCAACAGCCACCACTACCACGAGATCAGCAATGACCAGGCCTTCAGCCACCTGCGTTTCAACATCTACCCTGATGGCGGCGTGGCCCGCTTGCGGGTCTACGGCATTCCGTACCGCGACTGGTCGGCCGTGGGCGACAACGAACAGATCGACCTGGCCGCCGCCCTCAATGGTGGTCGCGCCCTGGCCTGCTCCGACGAGCACTTCGGCCGCATGAGCAATATCCTCAACCCGGGTCGTGGCGTGAACATGGGCGATGGCTGGGAAACCGCCCGTCGTCGCACCCCGGGCAATGACTGGGTGATCGTCGCCCTGGGCCATGCCGGCGAGGTCGAGAAAGTCATCGTCGACACCCTGCACTTCAAGGGCAACTACCCCGACAGTTGCTCGATCCAGGGCGCGTTCGTCAAGGGCGGCACCGACAGCCAGATCGAAACCCAGTCGCTGTTCTGGCGCGAACTGCTGCCGAGCCAGAAGCTGGAGATGCACGCCGAGCACACCTTCGCCGAGCAGATCAAGGCCCTGGGACCGATCACCCACATCCGCCTCAATGTGTTCCCGGATGGTGGCGTGAGTCGCCTGCGGGTGCTGGGCAAGGTAGCGAAGTAAACACCGCACCTGTGGCGAGGGAGCTTGCTCCCGCTGGACTGCGCAGCAGTCCCATTTTGAGGGCCGCTTCGCGCCCCAGCGGGAGCAAGCTCCCTCGCCACAGAAGCTGAACAAACGACACAGAATTTTTTGGATAAGAAGACCAGCATGCGCACACTCAAGATCGAACCGTTGACCAAAGAAGCCTTCGCCCCGTTCGGTGACGTGATCGAAACCGACGGCAGCGATCACTTCATGATCAACAACGGTTCGACCATGCGCTTCCATCGCCTGGCGACGGTGCAAACCGCTACGCCGGACGATCAGGCGATCATCAGCATCTTCCGCGCCGACGCGCTGGACATGCCGCTGACCGTACGCATGCTGGAGCGCCATCCGCTGGGCAGCCAGGCCTTCATTCCGCTGCTCGGCAACCCCTTTCTGATCGTGGTCGCGCCACTTGGCGATGCACCTGTATCAGGCTTGGTCCGCGCCTTCGTCACCAACGGCAGGCAGGGCATTAATTACCATCGCGGCGTCTGGCACCACCCGGTGCTGACGATCGAAAAGCGGGATGACTTCCTGGTGGTTGATCGCAGTGGCACAGGCAATAACTGCGATGAGCATTTTTTCCAAGAGGATGAGTGTTTGATCCTCGCCCCCCACCAATAAGAGAAGGTCCGATCACGCGCAGACAAGCGTGACGGGCGAGAGGTAAAGACTGTGGAAGCACATATGCTGGAATGGCTGAACCTGAGCGTGCGCTGGGTTCACATGATCACTGGCGTGGCCTGGATCGGCGCGTCGTTCTACTTCGTCTGGCTGGAAAACAACCTCAATCGCGTCAACCCCAGGAGCGGCCTGGCCGGTGACCTGTGGGCCATCCACGGTGGCGGCATCTACCACCTGGAAAAATACAAACTTGCACCACCGTCCATGCCGGACAACCTGCACTGGTTCAAATGGGAAGCCTACTTCACCTGGATGTCGGGCATCGCCCTGCTGTGCGTGGTGTTCTATTGGAACCCGACCGTCTACCTGCTGGCCCCCGGCAGCGGCCTGAGCGGCCCCGAAGGCGTCGCCTTGGGCATCGGCTCGTTGTTCGTCGGCTGGTTCGTCTATTCCTTTCTCTGCGACTCGGCCCTGGGCAAACGCCCTGCCTTGCTCGGCCTGATCCTGTTCGTGCTGCTGATCGCCGCGGCCTACGGGTTCAGCAAGGTGTTCAGCGGTCGCGGTGCCTACCTGCATGTCGGGGCGGTCATCGGCACGATCATGGTGGGCAATGTGTTCCGCATCATCATGCCGGCACAACGTGCCCTGGTCGCGGCCATCGCCGAGAACCGCACTCCCGACCCGGCATTGCCGGCCAAGGGCTTGTTGCGTTCGCGCCACAACAACTACTTCACCCTGCCGGTGCTGTTCATCATGATCAGCAACCACTTCCCGAGCACCTACGGCAGCCAGTACAACTGGTTGATCCTGGCCGGTATCGCCGTGGCGGCGGTGTTGGTGCGGCATTACTTCAACACGCGC
Organism: Pseudomonas sp. Van50; assembly: GCF_055390755.1. NCBI lineage: Bacteria > Pseudomonadati > Pseudomonadota > Gammaproteobacteria > Pseudomonadales > Pseudomonadaceae > Pseudomonas > Pseudomonas sp. Van50. The sequence goes on from NZ_AP024343.1 coordinate 5,315,615, forward strand.
CATGACAGCAACCGGTTTGCCTGGACGCTGCCGGTCGGCGCCCTGGCGATGATCTGCCTGGCTTATGTCACCGGCCCCAAACCCATGCCCAGCGCACCGGACGTGGCCAAGGCACCCGGCGTGATCGAGTACCAACCGTTGCCGGAAACGGCAGTGGGCGGCGGCGCGAAACCGGCGACCGCCCCCGCCGCACCGGCCTCGGCCCCCACCCAGGCCGCCAACGCCCAGGGCCCCTCGTTCGAGAAGGTCCACAGCGTGATCCAGGAACGCTGCTCGGTCTGCCACTCGGCCAAGCCCACCAGCCCGCTGTTCAGTGCCGCGCCGGGCGGGGTGATGTTCGATACGCCGCAGCAGATCCAGCAACAGGCCGCGCGCATCCAGGCCCAAGCCGTGACCAGCCAGATCATGCCATTGGGCAACATCACGCAGATGACCCAGCAGGAACGCGACCTGATCGGCGCGTGGATCAACCAGGGCGCGCGCACCAACTGAGCCAAGCGCTCCAAACCGTTAATCGTCATACCGCTGACAGGTCGACCGGCACACCACCGGTCCCCCGTCAGCGACTGCCTGCGCCTCAACAATAAAAACAAGAGGAAAGCACCCGATGACCAAGCCCCGCCATCACGCCCCAAATTCGCCGCCCATGCGCTGTTGCAGGGCACTTGAGCCCTTCAAGGCAAGCCCGTATCCTGCGCGGCCGTTTGAAGCAGGCCTACAACAAAATCCCTTCCGATCCTGACCGGACCGCCAACTTGTTGCGGCGTTGGCGGACATGACGCGCCCCTGAAAACAGCTTTTCCGACTGATCAAAAAACCGCAGGCCACGCCATTTCCGGTTTTTTCCGGACTTGGCTCAGCGCTTGCTATCAGCATTCGCCACGCTCAAAAAGCTGACCGAACGGATGTTTTTTAATCCATGGAAAAAGGCGCCACACCAGAGCGCTGACCTTAAAAAATGGCGGTACCACTTACCTTTGGGAGCAAACCGAATGAAACATACGTGCACCAGCCTGATACTCGCAGGATCCTTGCTGGTCGCAGGCCAAGCGATGGCCGACGACCTGTTCCAATGGCAGAACAACAGCCTGACCTACCTGTATGGCAAGGATTTCCAGGTCAACCCGCGTATCCAGCAGACCGTGACCTTCGAACACGCTGATGCCTGGAAATACGGGGACAACTTCTTCTTCCTCGACCGGATCTTCTACAACGGCCAGGACGACAGCCAGTCCGGCCCGAATACCTACTACGGCGAGTTCAGCCCGCGCCTGTCGTTCGGCAAGATCTTCGACCAGAAGCTGGAACTGGGGCCGATCAAGGATGTGCTGCTGGCCATGACCTATGAATTCGGTGAAGGCGACAACGAGTCCTACCTGATCGGCCCGGGCTTCGACCTGGCGATTCCCGGCTTCGACTACTTCCAACTGAACTTCTACAACCGCCAGACCGAAGGCCCGCGCGCCGGCGACAATGTCTGGCAGATCACCCCGGCCTGGGCCTACACCGTACCGGTGGGTTCTTCCGACATCCTGATCGACGGTTTCATCGACTGGGTGGTGGACAACGACAGCAACTCGAAGGGCACCTACCACGCCAACCTGCACATCAACCCGCAGATCAAATATGACCTGGGCAAGGCCTTGAAGCTTGGCGCCAAGCAGCTGTATGTGGGCGTGGAGTATGACTACTGGAAGAACAAATACGGGATCGAAGACAGCGAAGGGTTCAAGACCAACCAGAGCAACACCAGCTTCTTGCTGAAGTATCACTTCTAATCACGTCACCCTTGTGGGAGCGAGCAAGCTCGCTCCCACATTGGTTTCGTGAAAGCCAGGATTCAGCGCCCACCGCAAATCCCTTGTGGGAGCGTGCTTGCTCGCGATAGCGGTGGACCTGCTTGCATCAGTCAGGACAACCCCAGGAACCGACTCAACGCCTCGCGCTGCGCCAACGCATCCTGGCGTCCCAACTCGATCAGCTCGCTGCAGTACCCCGCCTCGAACAACAGATAACTCAACACCCCCGCGCCACTGGTCTTGGTCGCTCCCGGCCCCCGCAGGAAAACCCGCAACGCACGGGGCAGTTCCTGACGATGGCGAGCGGCGATTTCATCGATGGGCTGGCTCGGCGAAATCACCAATACCTCCACCGGTGCGGCGCCGAGGGCATGGGCCGGCACATCATCGGGCAGCAGGTGGCTGAAACCGTTCAGGCGTTGAAGCAATTCGATGTCGCTTTCCAGGCTGTCAATGAAGGTGCTGTTGAGCATATGGCCACCGATCTGCGCCAGGGTCGGTTGCAGGCCGGTGTAGCTGCGCTCGGAAGGATCCTGGCCACCGACGCCACGGGGGTTGCCGCTGACGCCGATCACCAGCACGCGATTGGCCCCCAGGTGTAAGGCCGGGCTGATGGGCGCCGATTGCCGCACCGCGCCGTCGCCAAAGTACTGCGGACCGATCTTGACCGGCGCGAACAACAGCGGAATCGCCGAACTGGCCAGCAGGTGCTCCACCGACAACTGCGTCGGCACACCGATACGTCGGTGGCGCAGCCAGGCATCGATGGTCCCGCGTCCCTGGTAGAAAGTGACGGCCTGGCCGGATTCATAACCGAATGCCGTCACCGCCACCGCCCGCAGTTGCTGTTCGGCGATGGACTGCTCGATGCCCGAGGCGTGGAATTGGGCCTGGAGCAGTTCGCGCAGCGGCGAACTGTCGATCAGCGCCACCGGCAACTTGGCCCCCAGGCCCAACAGGCTGTGGGTAATGAAACGCGTCGCCTGGGCGATCACGCCGCGCCAGTCGCTGCGCATGACCTGATGGCTGCGTACCGCTTGCCAGAACGCCGTCAGCCGTTCGATGGCGGTCTTGAAGTCCATCGCCCCGCTCGCCAGGCTGACCGCGTTGATCGCCCCGGCCGAGGTGCCGACGATCACCGGAAACGGGTTATCCGCCCCGTCGGGTAACAATTCGGCAATCGCCGCCAATACCCCCACTTGATACGCCGCCCGAGCCCCGCCGCCGGAAAGAATCAAACCTGTAACCGGTTCAGCTGGGGTCATCGCAATGCTCCGTGCTCAAGGTGATATCAAAAAACTCAGCCGCGTTTGTCGTACAGCTTGGGCTCGCCCGGTGGACGGCTCTTGAAGCGCCGGTGGGCCCAGAGGTACTGCTCGGGACAATCGCGCACCGATTGCTCGACCCATTGATTGATGCGGATGCAATCGGCTTCCTCGGTCTCCCCCGGGAAATCCGTCAACGGAGCCTGGATCACCAGGCGATAACCGCTGCCATCGGCCAGGCGCTCCTGGGTGAAAGGCACCACCAGCGCCTTGCCCAGGCGGGCGAACTTGGTGGTGGCGGTGACCGTCGCGGCCTGGATGCCGAACAGCGGCACGAACACGCTTTGCTTGGCGCCGTAGTCCTGGTCCGGCGCATACCAGATCGCCCGGCCGGCCCGCAGCAGCTTGAGCATGCCCCGCACGTCGTCACGCTCCACCGCCAGGGAGTCGAGGTTGTGCCGCTCGCGGCCCCGGCGCTGGATGTAGTCGAACAACGGGTTCTTGTGCTCACGGTACATGCCATCGATGGTGTGCTGCTGGCCGAGCAAGGCCGCGCCGATTTCCAGCGTGGTGAAATGCAGCGCCATCAGGATCACGCCCTTGCCCTCGCGCTGAGCCTGCTTGAGATGCTCCAACCCTTCGACATGGGCCAGTTTCGCCAAACGCGAACGCGACCACCACCAACTCATGGCCATTTCGAAAAAAGCGATGCCGGTGGAGGCAAAGTTTTCCTTGAGCAGACGCTTGCGTTCGGCAGCGGACTTTTGCGGGAAACACAGTTCCAGGTTGCGACGGGCAATGCGCCGTCGGTCGCCAGCCACCCGGTACATCAGCGCCCCCAATGCACGACCGACCCGCAGCAATAACGGATAAGGCAATTGCACGATCAGCCACAACAGCCCCAGGCCGCACCACAGCAGCCAGAAACGCGGATGAAAAAATGCAGCTCGAAAACGCGGGCGATCCATTACAACTTCCATTAGGACATGGGCCGCGCATTCTACATTGTTCGACCCGGGTTGCGGCTGGCGGACGATCTCGTTATAAGTCTCGGCACTTTTAGTGACAAGCCGTTGTACGCCGACCATGAGCCAAACCGAACCGCTAGACCAAGATCCCGTGTTCCAGCTGAAGGGCAGCATGCTCGCCATTACGGTGCTGGAACTGGCCCGCAACGACCTGGAGAGCCTTGACCGGCAACTGGCGGCGAAAGTCGCCCAGGCCCCGAACTTCTTCAGCAATGCCCCCCTGGTGCTGGCCCTGGACAAGCTGCCGGCTGGCGAAGGCTCAGTGGATCTGCCAGGCCTGATGCGCATTTGCCGCCAGCACGGTCTGCGCACCCTGGCGATCCGCGCCAGCCGCATCGAAGACATCGCCGCCGCCATCGCCGTGGACATTCCCGTGCTGCCGCCGTCCGGCGCCCGGGAACGCGTGCTGGAACTGAGCCCGGCCGAAGCGAAGAAAGCCCCGGAAAAACCACCGGAGCCCACCATCAAGCCAACGCGGGTCATCACCTCGCCAGTGCGCGGCGGGCAGCAGATTTATGCCCAGGGTGGCGATCTGGTCATCGTGTCGTCGGTCAGCCCGGGGGCGGAACTTCTGGCCGATGGCAACATCCATGTATACGGCCCGATGCGCGGTCGAGCACTGGCCGGCGTCAAGGGTGATACCAAAGCCAGGATCTTCTGTCAGCAATTGAGCGCTGAGCTGGTTTCCATCGCCGGGCAGTACAAGGTCTCCGAGGATTTGCGTCGCGACCCGTTGTGGGGCGCCGGCGTTCAGATCAGCCTGTCGGGCGACGTGTTGAACATCATTCGGCTTTAACGGATACTGCCGCATTTTCCAAGCATCTCTAAAACGAGCGAAAACGGCTTAAACGACGTAGGAAAAAGGATCTGGCAGTGTTTACCGGAGGTAGACCCCGCCCGACAGCCGATTCCAGCCAAGCCTGTCCAATTGCAACGGTTTTCCAGAGATGTTTTTCAGGGGCTGACAAAGTCCCTTTTTCCTTAGGGGTGAAACACCTTGGCCAAGATTCTCGTGGTTACATCCGGCAAGGGTGGTGTGGGTAAGACCACCACCAGCGCCGCTATCGGTACCGGCCTCGCTCTGCGCGGCCACAAGACAGTCATCGTCGACTTCGACGTCGGCTTGCGCAACCTGGACCTGATCATGGGTTGCGAGCGCCGCGTGGTCTACGACTTCGTCAACGTGGTCAACGGCGAAGCGAACCTGCAACAGGCCCTGATCAAGGACAAGCGCCTTGAAAACCTCTACGTGCTGGCCGCCAGTCAGACCCGCGACAAAGACGCGCTGACCCAGGAAGGCGTGGAAAAGGTCCTGATGCAACTCAAGGAAGACTTCGAGTTCGTGGTCTGCGACTCCCCGGCCGGTATCGAGAAAGGTGCCCACCTGGCCATGTACTTCGCCGACGAAGCGATTGTCGTGACCAACCCGGAAGTGTCGTCGGTCCGTGACTCCGACCGCATGCTGGGCCTGCTGGCGAGCAAATCCCGCCGCGCCGAGAAGGGCGAAGAGCCGATCAAGGAACACCTGCTGCTGACCCGCTACAACCCACAACGGGTCAGCGACGGCGAAATGCTCGGCGTCGAAGACGTCAAGGAAATCCTCGCGGTCACCCTGCTGGGGGTCATTCCGGAATCCCAAGCGGTACTCAAGGCTTCCAACTCCGGCGTGCCGGTGATTCTCGACGACCAGAGCGATGCCGGCCAGGCATACAGCGATGCCGTCGATCGCCTGTTGGGCAAGACCGTGGAGCATCGTTTCCTCGATGTAACGAAGAAAGGTTTCTTCGAGCGCCTGTTTGGAGGTAGGTAATGAACCTTTTTGACTTCTTTCGTGCCAACAAAAAGCCCAGTACCGCCTCGGTCGCGAAAGAGCGTCTACAGATCATCGTGGCGCACGAACGCGGCCAACGCAGCACCCCTGACTACCTGCCAGCCTTGCAGAAGGAACTGGTGGAAGTGATCCGCAAATACGTCAACATCGGTAGCGATGACGTGCATGTGGCGCTGGAAAGCCAGGGCAGCTGCTCGATCCTGGAACTCAATATCACCCTGCCGGATCGCTGATCGCCCCGGCGGGAGCCACGGCGGCTCGGGTCCCCACAGCCCTTTTGTGGGAGCGGGCTTGCTCGCGAAGACGGTGGCACATTCAGTATCGATGTGCCTGAAACACCGCTTTCGCGAGCAAGCCCGCTCCCACAAGGGTCGGGGCCCAGCCGCCGTTGGCGTTTGTAACGAGACTGTTTTCAATGCCCCTGTCCAACATCCGCATCATTCATCAGGACGCCGCTGTCCTGGTGGTCGACAAGCCGACCCTGTTGCTTTCCGTGCCCGGCCGGGCCGACGACAACAAAGATTGCCTGATCACCCGCTTGCAGGAAAACGGCTATCCGGAAGCGCGAATCGTGCACCGACTGGACTGGGAAACCTCCGGCATCATCCTCTTGGCCCGTGACCCGGACACCCATCGCGAACTGTCCCGGCAATTTCATGATCGCGAAACCGAAAAAGCCTACACGGCGTTGTGCTGGGGCCAACCGGAGCTGGACAGTGGCAGCATCGACCTGCCCTTGCGCTACGACCCGCCAACCAAACCCCGGCATGTGGTGGACCATGAACAAGGCAAACACGCCCTGACCTTCTGGCGCGTACTGGAACGTTGTGGCGACTGGTGCCGGGTCGAGCTGACGCCGATCACCGGGCGCTCGCACCAATTGCGCGTACACATGCTCTCCATCGGTCACCCGCTGCTGGGCGACGGGCTCTACGCCCATCCGCAGGCCCTCGCCGCCTGGCCACGCCTGTGCCTGCACGCCAGCATGCTGAGCTTCACCCACCCGCAAAGCGGCGAGCGCTTGCGCTTCGAGTGCCCGGCACCGTTCTAGATCCGTGAAAATGGTTTCATCCAATAAAGGCTTGGCATGCAGGTTATTGATTTTCAGGAAACACCCGTCAAAAAAGTCCGCCACCAATTGCTGTATCTGATCTACGGCGACAAGGACGCTTATCGCCACGAAGCCAAGTTCAGCATCCTCACCGCCCTGGCCCACGGCAATCCGGCGACCCTGCCCAGCATCAGGATCCTGACCGACCGGCCTGAGGATTATCGCGGCTGGCCAGTCGAAACCCTCGCGCTGAGCCCGCAGTTGCTGGCCGAGTGGCAAGGCAACAACGGTTACATTCACCGACGCAAGGCCTGTGCCATCGCGGCCGGCCTGACGCTGGCGGAGAAGACTCTGTTCGTCGACACCGACACGCTGTTCCTGTCCGATCCCGACCTGCTGTTCAAGCAAATCCAGCCAGGGCAGTACCTGATGGACAGCTTCGAATACCACTGGGACTATGTCTGCAAGCGCGAGGACTACCTCAAGCTGGGCACGCGCCTGCGCGCCCACGGCATCACCCCAGACAACAGTTTCAAGCTCTACAACAGCGGGTTATGCGGTGTGACGGACAAAGACGGCGCGCTGCTGGCCCAGGCCGTCGGGCTGATCGATGAGTGGACCGAAGGTGGCTTCGACATCCACACCATCGAACAGATCGCGATTTCATTCACCCTGCGCAACCAGGCCATCAGCGAAACCAACAAGCACGTTTATCACTACTTCGCCGAGAAGCGCTTCTTCCACACCATGCAAGCGCACTTCTTTGCCCAGCACGGCGAGGCATTCAATACCCAGTTGGTGGAGCGTTGCCACGACGTTCCGCGCACCCGGCCTTTCCCGTCGGCCTGGCGGCGGCTGAAGATCAAATGGAAGTTGCGCAATCACAGCGGCCCCTTGCACAGGATCGGTCGCGACCTGCTGTATGGCAGCGCGGCACCGGAGCATCCTTACTACAACCTCTGCCGGCACCATTGGTGGGATTCGGCATCGCGGGAGATCCTTCGCCTGGACCCGAAGCGCCAGCAACAGTGGTTCGGCCAACTGGAGCACTGGCCGCGGCACCTGCCAGAACCGTCCAAGGCACAAGACAAGTCCCTGATCATGGCGCACTTGCGCAAACGGATCACGGCCTCGGGCTGATCGATGGCGGGGCCCGTGGAACAACCCTCGACGGGGGATTGGCCTGCAACGCAGGCTGTCGATGGGGTAAACTCCCGCCCATCGCTGTCTGGAGTGACTTATGCGCGCAGAGTTGAACCAAGGCCTGATCGACTTCCTCAAGGCCTCCCCTACCCCGTTCCATGCCACCGCCAGCCTGGCCAAGCGCCTGGAGGCGGCCGGCTATCAGCGTCTTGACGAACGCGAGACCTGGGCCACCGAGGCCAACGGTCGCTACTACGTCACGCGCAACGACTCCTCGATCATCGCCTTCAAGCTTGGCCGCAACTCACCGCTGCACGACGGCATTCGCCTGGTCGGCGCCCACACCGACAGCCCTTGCCTGCGGGTCAAGCCACAGCCGGAACTGCAACGCCACGGGTTCTGGCAGTTGGGCGTGGAAGTCTACGGCGGCGCGCTGCTGGCGCCGTGGTTCGACCGCGACCTGTCCCTGGCCGGGCGCGTGACCTTCCGCCGCGATGGCAAGGTCGAAAGCCAGTTGATCGATTTCAAGGCGCCGATCGCCACGATTCCGAACCTGGCCATCCACCTCAATCGCGAAGCCAACCAGGGCTGGGCCATCAACCCGCAGAACGAACTGCCGCCGATCCTCGCCCAGTTCGCCGGTGACGAGCGCGTCGACTTCCGTGCCGTGCTCACCGATCAACTGGCCCGCGAACACGGCCTGAATGCCGATGTGGTGCTCGATTACGAGTTGAGTTTCTACGACACCCAAAGCGCCGCGGTCATTGGCCTGCACGGCGACTTCATTGCCGGCGCGCGCCTGGACAACCTGCTGTCGTGCTACGCCGGCCTGCAAGCCTTGCTGAACGCCGACACCGAAGAAACATGCGTACTGGTGTGCAACGATCACGAGGAAGTTGGCTCGTGCTCGGCCTGTGGCGCCGACGGCCCGATGCTGGAACAAACCCTGCGTCGCCTGCTGCCTGAAGGTGAAGAGTTCGTTCGCACCATTCAGAAATCCCTGCTGGTGTCGGCGGACAACGCCCACGGCGTGCACCCCAACTATGCCGACAAGCACGACGCCAACCACGGCCCCAAGCTCAACGCCGGTCCAGTGATCAAGGTCAACAGCAACCAGCGCTACGCCACCAACAGCGAAACCGCCGGGTTCTTCCGTCACCTGTGCATGGCCGAAGAAGTACCGGTGCAGAGCTTCGTGGTGCGCAGCGACATGGGCTGCGGCTCGACCATCGGCCCGATCACCGCCAGCCAGCTGGGCGTGCGCACCGTGGACATCGGCCTGCCGACCTTCGCCATGCATTCGATCCGCGAACTGTGCGGCAGCCATGACCTGGCGCATCTGGTGAAAGTGCTGAGCGCGTTCTACGCCTCTCGCGAGTTGCCATAACCGCCCCGAAGGCATGATGAACCCTGTGGGAGCAAGGCTTGCCCGCGATGAAGGTGATGCGATTTTTCCAGAAATCGAGTCGCCTTCATCGCTAGCAAGCGTTGCTCCCACACAGCGTTCGCCTCGGGATTGAGGGGTGTGCTGACACACATCATCACAACCCGGCAAAACCCCGACTAGACTGGCCTTACCCCCCCTGACAAGGCCGTCTCCATGGTTTCCATGTCTTCGTTCAACAGCATGCTGGTCCCCATCATCGCCGGCATGATCCTGCTGGCCATCGGCTTCAACTTCCGTGACAAGAACGTCGGAGTCTTTGCCATGTGGATCGGCATGTTGCTGATCCTCGCCACGGTGTTATTCAGGATCCTGGCCAAACTCAACGAGTCAGCCTGAGTTCACCTCAAGCGGGCGGTTGCTCGGGCACATCCACCCCGACATGGATCGCGTCGTGTCGCCAGAACTCCAGGTCGCAGTCGATCAGCCGCTGGTGCTGGTCATAGTTGACCCGTGCGATGCGAAGCCCGGGGCTGCCCACCGAAACCCTCAACGCCGCTGCCGCCTCCGGCTGTAAAGAGGTGGGCACGATTTCGAACTTCACCCGGCCGTAGTGCAGGTCGTAATGGCGGGCGTACAACTCGGTGATGGACTGGTTGAGATCGAACTCGAGGATGTCCGGAAAATACTGTGGGTTCAGGTAGTGTTCGACGTAGAGCACCAGGCGCTCGTCGATACGACGCACGCGGCAGATCTGGATCACGCTGGACAGCGCCGGCAGTTGCAACCAGGCACACACGGCCGCCGAAGCCGGTTGCAGGCGCGCCGAGATCACTTGGGTAGAAGGCACACGCCCCTGGGCCGCAACCATGGCGTGGAAATGGCTGCGCTGCATCAGGTTGTAGGCCAGGCGCGGCGGCGAGACGAACCAGCCGCGGCGCTCCTCCCGATAGATCTGCCCCTGGGCTTCGAGCTGCAACAACGCCTCGCGCACGGTGATCCGCGTGGTCCCGAACAATTCACTGAGCTTGCGCTCGGCCGGCAACTTGCTGCCGGGCGCCAGCAACCCGTGGTCGAGTTGCTCTTGCAGGACCTGTCCGATGGCTGTCACCGCTTTGGTTGCATCGATGCGCATCAACGTTACCTATCTGGACTAGGCCAGCACTGTTTCGGGGCAGGATCGACGGTTCATCGATCCACTTCTGGGTCCAGCAAGCCTAGGCACTGCACATGACTGGCAGATGACAGAGCCGCCGAACGGTCGTTGTGCCAGCGTGCAAATTAACGGCCAAGTCCTTTCATATCAGCTGTTTAACCATGGTCTACGCTTAATTCGCAGCCAACCTCCACGAGCCGGGTATTTCCTGGAGCCTCCAACACCGACATCAAAATGTCACAGGGCTCGCCTACATTGGCTCAGGTATTGCTGACCTAGACCAACACAACCGCAATCGCAGCGTTGAAAACGCCCATAGGAGCTTCGGATGAAACAGCTTTTCCTGGCATCACTGTTAGGCTCGACCATTGCCATGTGCACCGCCGCCATGGCCGCTGACACCGATCTGAAAACGTTGGAAGCCGCTGCGAAAGCGGAAGGCGCCGTCAACAGTGTCGGCATGCCCGATGACTGGGCAAACTGGAAAGGCACCTGGGACGACCTGGCCAAGGTCTACGGCTTGAAACACATCGACACCGACATGAGCTCGGCCCAGGAAATCGCCAAGTTCGCCGCCGAAAAAGACAACGCCAGTGCCGACATCGGCGACGTCGGGGCGGCGTTCGGCCCGATCGCGGTCAAGCAGGGCGTGGTCCAGCCCTACAAGCCAAGCACCTGGGAACAAGTGCCCGCCTGGGCCAAGGACAAAGACGGCAACTGGGCATTGGCCTACACCGGCACCATCGCCTTCATCGTCAACAAGAAGCTGCTGCACGGTTCCGAAGTGCCGACCAAATGGGCTGACCTGAAGACCGGCAAATACAAAGTCTCCATCGGTGACGTGAGCACCGCGGCCCAGGCCGCCAACGGCGTGCTGGCGGCGGCCCTGGCCAACGGCGGCGACGAGAAGAACCTCCAGCCGGCCCTGTTGATGTTTGCCGAGATCGCCAAGCAAGGGCGCCTGTCCATGGCCAACCCAACCATCGCCACGATGGAAAAAGGTGAAGTCGAAGTCGGTGTGGTCTGGGACTTCAACGGCCTGAGCTACAAGGCCAAGATGGCCAACCCGGATGATTACGTCGTGCTGATTCCGTCCGACGGCTCGGTCATCTCCGGCTACACCACCATCATCAACAAATACGCCAAGCACCCGAACGCCGCCAAGCTGGCCCGCGAGTACATCTTCAGCGACGCCGGCCAGATCAACCTGGCCAAGGGCAACGCCCGTCCGATCCGCGCCGAGCATCTGAAACTGCCGGAAGAGGTCCAGGCCAAGCTGCTGCCGAACGAGCAGTACAAAGGCGTGACCCCGATCAAGGATGCGGATGCGTGGGAGAAGACTTCCAAGGCACTGCCGCAGATGTGGAATGAACAAGTCATCGTCGAGATGAAGTGAGGCGGTAGTCAGACCCGCTCGGATATCCACTGGCAATCCAATTGTGGGAGCAGGCCCTTGTGGGAGCAACGTTTGCTCGCGATAAACGATGACACGGTCTCACAGTTGCACCGTGTCGCCAGCATCGCGAGCAAGCTTTGCTCCCACAGGCCTGCTCCCACACTGGACCGAGATGAGTCCGAGTTTTCTGGTGTCCATCCGGAGTCCTGGTATCCATGAAGCACAACGTCATCCTGGTGGTGCTCGACGGTCTCAACCATGAGGTCGCCCGGCATGCCATGGGGCATTTGCAGGCTTACGTCGGCGCAGGACGCGCGGCCCTCTACAAACTGGAATGTGAGTTGCCCGCCCTGTCCCGCCCACTCTACGAATGCATCCTCACCGGCGTCGTGCCCATCGACAGCGGGATCGTGCACAACAACGTCACGCGCCTGTCGAACCAGCGCAGCATTTTCCACTACGCCACCCAGGCCGGCCTGAGCACAGCGGCTGCGGCGTACCACTGGGTCAGCGAGCTCTACAACGCTTCACCCTTCGTGGCCGGTCGCGACCGTCACACCGACAATCCCGACCTGCCGATTCAATACGGGCATTTCTACTGGAATGACCACTACCCCGATTCCCATCTGTTCGCCGACGCCGAACACCTGCGCCAGCGCTACTTGCCGAACTTCCTGCTGGTGCACCCGATGAACATCGACGACGCCGGCCACAAGCACGGCCTCGATACCCCGCAATACCGCAACAGTGCCCGCTCGGCCGACATCAACCTGGCGGTCTACCTGCAAGCCTGGCTCGACGCCGGTTACCAGGTGCTGGTGACCTCCGACCACGGCATGAACAACGACCGCTCCCACAACGGCCTGCTGGCCGAAGAACGGGAAGTGCCGCTGTTCGTCCTGGGTGACAGCTTCAGTTTCGATCCCGCTGCCGCACCGAGGCAGACCGAGCTGTGCGGCACCATTTGCCAATTGCTCGGCATCGACCACGACAAACCCTATTGCCAGGAGTTACTCAAGTGAACGCCATGACGCGCGGCAAATGGCTGGCAGCGTTGTGCCTGGTGCCCTTCGCGATTTTCTTCATCGTGTTCCAGATCGCCCCGCTGCTCTGGGTGCTGGTCAACAGCCTGGAATCGGAAGAATTCGGCTGGGGCCTGGCCAACTTCAGCAAGATCTTCAGTTCCAAGTTCTACCTGCAAGCCATCCAGCACAGCCTGGAGATCAGCTTCTGGTCCAGTGTGTTCGGCATCGTCATCGCCGTGCTCGGCAGCTACTCACTGCGCCGTGTGGATTCACGGCTGCGCAACTTCGTCAATGCCTTCGCCAACATGACCAGCAACTTCGCCGGCGTGCCCCTGGCCTTCGCCTTCATCATTTTGCTGGGGTTCAACGGCAGCATCACGATCATGCTCAAGCAAGCGGGGATCATCGAGGATTTCAACCTGTATTCGAAAACCGGGCTGATCATTCTCTACACCTACTTCCAGATTCCCCTCGGCGTGCTGCTGCTCTACCCGGCCTTCGACGCCCTGCGCGAAGACTGGCGCGAATCCGCCGAGTTGCTCGGTGCCAGCGGCTGGCAGTTCTGGCGGCACATCGGCTTGCCGGTGCTGACCCCGGCACTGCTGGGCACCTTCGTGATCCTGCTGGCCAACGCCCTCGGCGCCTACGCCACGGTCTACGCGTTGACCACCGGTAACTTCAACGTGCTGCCGATCCGAATCGCCGCCATGGTCTCCGGCGACATTTCCCTCGATCCGAACCTGGCCAGCGCCCTGGCCGTGGTGCTGGTGGCGTTGATGACCATCGTGACCATCGTCCATCAGTTGCTGCTCAAGAGGAGCTACCATGTCTCGCGCTGAACCGGGCTCCGTCGGGCTCTATCATCGGGCGGTGGTGTACCTGCTGTTCGCCATCCTGCTGCTGCCCCTGGCCGGCACGCTGGTCTACTCCATCGCCAGCAGTTGGTCGGCCACCGTGCTACCCAGCGGCTTCACCTTCAAATGGTATGTGCAGTTGTGGAGCGATCCGCGCTTTCTCCACGCCTTCGGTCAATCGTTGCTGGTCTGTGTCGGTGCGCTGGTGCTCTCGGTGGTGTTGATCCTGCCGTTGCTGTTCGTGGTGCACTACCACTTCCCCAAACTCGACGCACTGATGAACATCCTCATCCTGCTGCCGTTCGCGGTGCCGCCCGTGGTGTCGTCGGTGGGGCTGTTGCAACTCTATGGCTCCGGACCGCTGGCGATGGTCGGTACGCCGTGGATCCTGATCGGTTGCTACTTCACCGTCGCCCTGCCGTTCATGTACCGGGCGATCACCAACAACCTGCAAGCCATCAACCTGCGCGACCTGATGGACGCCGCCCAACTGCTTGGCGCCAGCACCTTCCAGGCCGCGTTCCTGGTGGTGCTGCCGAACCTGCGCAAGGGCCTGATGGTGGCGCTGCTGCTGTCCTTCTCGTTCCTGTTCGGCGAATTCGTGTTTGCCAACATCCTCGTCGGCACCCGCTATGAAACCCTGCAGGTCTACCTGAACAACATGCGCAACAGCAGCGGCCACTTCACCAGTGCGCTGGTGATCTCCTATTTCTTCTTCGTACTGGTCCTGACCTGGGCGGCCAATATCTTGAACAAGGACAAAAGCCAATGAGCTACGTCAGCGTCCAACACCTGCAAAAAAGCTATGCCGGCACCCCGGTGTTCAGCGACATCAACTGCGAGATCGCCAAGGGCGAATTCGTCACCCTGCTCGGCCCTTCCGGTTGTGGCAAGTCCACGCTGTTGCGCTGCATTGCCGGCCTGACCGCGGTGGATGCCGGCCAGATCATCCTCGACGGACAGGACATCGTCCCGCTGAGCCCTCAGAAACGCGGCATCGGCATGGTCTTCCAGAGCTACGCCTTGTTCCCGAACATGACCGTGGAGCAAAACGTCGCCTTCGGCCTGCGCATGCAAAAGGTCGACGCCTCGGACAGTCGCCAGCGCGTGCTGGAGATCCTGCGCCTGGTGGAGCTGCACGATTTTGCCGCCCGCTATCCCCATCAACTCTCCGGCGGCCAATGCCAGCGTGTCGCCCTCGCCCGCTCCCTGGTCACGCGGCCGCGCCTGTTGTTGCTGGACGAGCCGCTGTCAGCCCTGGATGCGCGGATTCGCAAGCACTTGCGTGAACAGATCCGACAGATCCAGCGTGAATTGGGCCTGACCACGATTTTCGTCACACATGACCAGGAAGAAGCCCTGACCATGTCTGACCGGATTTTCCTGATGAACCAGGGAAAGATCGTACAAAGCGGCGATGCCGAAACCCTTTACACTGCGCCAGTCGATGTCTTTGCCGCCGGCTTCATCGGCAACTACAACCTGCTGGACGCCGACAGCGCGAGCAAACTGCTGCAGCGGCCGGTGAACGGTCGCATCGCCATCCGCCCCGAGGCCATCGAACTGAGCCGCAGCGGCCAGGCCGATGCGCTGATCCGCAGCCACAGCCTGCTGGGCAACGTCATCCGCTACCGGGTCGAGGCCCGTGGCGTGGAATTGGTGGTGGATGTGCTCAACCGCTCGGCCGCCGACCTGCACCCCGATGGCGCACGGTTGGCACTTTCCATCGATCCATCGGCGCTGTGTGAGGTAGCCTGATGGCTTTGTTGATTTTGAAAAGGGAAACACGCTGATGGCCCTGGCAATTTTTGATCTGGACGAAACCCTGATCCACGGCGACTGCGCCACCCTCTGGAGTGAACAGATGGGTCGCCTGGGCTGGGTCGATCCCGAGTCGTTCATGCGGCGCAACAACGAGCTGATGGACGCCTACAGCCACGGCAAGCTGAGCATGGAAGAGTACATGGACTTCAGCCTGGAACCGATGATCGGCCGCACACCGGAGGAAATCGAGCACCTGGTGGCGCCGTGGGTGGAAGACTTCATCGAACCGATCATCTTCAGCGACGCCACCAAGACCATCGCCGAACACCGCAAGGCCGGCGACCGGATCCTGGTGATCTCGGCCTCGGGCACGCATCTGGTCAAGCCGATTGCCGAACGCCTGGGCATCGATGAGATCCTGGCGATCGAGCTTGAAGTGGCCCATGGCGTGTACAGCGGCAAGACCGTGGGCACCCTGACCTACCGCGAAGGCAAGATCGCGCGGTTGCTGGATTGGCTGGATGCCGAGGAGGAGAACCTGGAAGGCGCGAGTTTCTATTCCGACTCGCGCAACGACCTGCCGTTGTTGCTCAAGGTCGATCACCCGCACGTGGTGAACCCGGACCCGGTGTTGAAGGCCCATGCCGAATCGGCCGGGTGGCCAATCCATAGCTGGAAGTGAGCAGCCCGGTGTGGGAGCGGGCTTGCTCGCGATAGCGGTGGATCAGCAGACATTGATTTAGCTGATACACCGCAATCGCGAGCAAGCTCAGCTCCCACGGGCTCAGCTCCCACAGCTTCAGCCCCTAGCCCAGCAGCAGCCACAGGCTCCAGCCGAGCAACAACAATCCGCAGAGACGACTGAGCCAGAGTCCCTGCGGCAGGTTTTTCTCCAACAGAATGAAAGCACCGATCACTGCCACCCAGAGCAGATTCATCACGCCGACCACGAACAGCAGGCCCATCAGGGCCCAGCAGCAGCCCAGGCAGTAAGCGCCATGGGCCAGGCCCATGCGCCAGCCGCCGAGCACGTCGGGGCGCCAGTAGCTGAGAAGAAAATGCAGCGGCCCGCGACAATGCTCAAGGCAGACCGCCTTGCTCGGCAGCCACTGATAGACGCCTGCGACCAGCAGCAGGCCAGCGCCCAGGGCGGTACTGCTGCTGCGCATCCCCGGACTGAGCAGGGCGAGCCGCTCGAGCGCCCATTGCAGCGCCGTGGCGCCCAGGGCGAAGCCGGCCCAGACCAGACCATAGGCGCTGCAAAACAGCAGCAGGGCCAGGTGTCGCTGCGGTGCCGGCATGCGCTTGCGCAGCATCTGCTGGTAGATCAGCAGCATGGGTACGGCACTGGGCAGCATCATGCCGATCATCATCACCACCCACATGACGAACATCAGCAGCGCATCGCTCAGGCTCCAGGGCATGACCATACCGGCCATTGCCGCATCGGCCATGCCACCCGGCGCACTCATGTCGCGGGCCATGCGCAGCAGCATCAGCCAGGCCAGGACGGTCAGCGCGAGCAGGCAGAGCAGGAACAGCAACTGCTCGCCTGTCAGTCGCTTGCTCGGCGTCGCCGCCCGAGGCCCTGCCATTACGGCTCTATGCCATGGCCGGTGAAGTGTACGTGGGCGAGATGGCTATGACTGCCCTGGGACTGTAGCTTGAGGGCTGAATGCGTCTGGTAGCTGCCGCTGGCGACTTCGGCCTCAAGGAACTCGAAGCCGTTGGGCAGGGACAGGCGGACTCGATGAGGTGAGCCGTCGATCGGGCTACGGATCGGCTCGCCGCTGGCCTGCAGCACGCCTGGAATGTCCAGGTGCGCCAAGCGCTGATCGACATCGATGGATAGGGTGATGGGCACGAACAGCGGTTCGAATGCTTCACTCATGGTGCTGCTGAACACCTGGAACACGTTGGCCCCGGGTCGCTCTCCAGGCCAGAGAGGATGGTCAGCAGGGCCTGGCGTTGCGCCTCGTCGGCGCGTTCATCGATGAACACCTGACAACTGCCGTTACCCTCATGAATAGCGCCCGGCCAAGCGAAGGTGGCAGCCCAGCACAAACCTCCCAGCGCCACCTGATTGAAATACCCGTGCTCCACTCGCATCGACGCCACCGCCTGGCAGTGGCCCCGGGTCGGTGGCGCATCGAATTGACAAGGACAGCCCCAATTACAGTTGCAGGCAACGAATTCGACGCCCTGCATGCGCCATTCGGCGATGGCCATGATCAACCTCTTCACCTGGCGGGTGAAATGAAAGCTGCGGTTACCCCCATCCCCCCTTAATTAACGCTAGCAGGGGGCGCGCATCGGGTACGGGCTGCCGACCAAAGGTCCGCTTGCCCGTGGTCGCCGGTCAACGGTGCAAGCCACTGTCAATTGGGATGAAGGTGCCCGTCATATCGGTGCAAGCATGCAAATGCTCCTGCAAATAAAGACACCTGTGGGAGCGAGCTTGCTCGCGATGACGGTCGCACACTCAACAACTTTGTTGACTGTCACACCGCTAACGCGAGCAAGCTCGCTCCCACAAGTCTGCGCAAAGTCAGCTCAGGCTCTCGTCGATCAGCAACACCAACTTGCCCGACACCTGGTTGGTCGCCAGCTCCGCGAACGCCGCTTCGGCGTCCTTGATTGCGAAGGTCCGGGCCAACTGCGGGCTCAGGCGCTTGTCGGCAAACAGCGGCCACACCTGTTGCCCCAGCTCACTGATCAAGTCAGCCTTGAACTGATCGTCACGGCTGCGCAGGGTCGAGCCGAGCAGTTGGATACGCTTGCCCAGCACCTGGGCCAGATCGAGCTCGGTCGAGCGCCCCCCCATCAGGCCGATCAACACCCAACGGCCGTCAACTGACAAAAGTTTCACGTTGAGCTTGGCGTAGCTGCCACCCACCGGATCGAGGATCACGTCGAAGGGAGCGAGGTCGTTCAAACCCTCCAGGCCATCGGTGCGTACCACGCCGCCTTGGGCGCCCAAGGCCTCGCAATAAGACAGCCGTTCGGTCGAACCGACACTGACCCAGCACGGGTTGCCGAACGCCTTGCACAACTGGATCGCGGCCGAACCGACGCCGCTGGCCCCGGCATGCAGCAGCACTTTCTCGCCCGGCTTGAGCGCCGCCAGCTGGAACAGATTCAGCCACGCGGTGCTGTAGACCTCAGGCAGCGCGGCCGCTTCAGCCAAGGACAAGCCCTCGGGCACCGGCAGCACGTGACGGCCATCGACCACCACCTCCTCGGCCATCCCACCGCCGGCCAGCAGCGCACAAACGCGGTCACCCACCTGCCAGGACGAGCCCGGCCCGACCTCGCTGATCACCCCGGAACACTCCAGCCCCAACACCTGGCTAGCGCCGGGTGGCGGCGGGTAAAGCCCGGCTTTTTGCAACAAATCGGCCCGATTCAGGCCGGCGGCCGCCACACGGATGCGAACTTGCCCCACATCACACGTCGGGCTCGGCTCATCTGCCCATACCACTTGGCCTTCAACGCCTTGCAATGCTTTCACGGTGCCTCCATAGTGAGTCTCGACTGGGCCCGCTGCTTCAACGCCGGGCTTTCTTGCATTATGCGCCCGGGCCACATGGAACCGGCGACTTCAAAGACGGCCTAATATGCGTTATCAATTGTCCCTGCGTCGAATCAGCATGAAGCACCTGTTCCCCAGCACCGCCCTCGCGCTCGTCATTGGCCTCGGCCTGTTACCGTTGTCGAACGATACGTTCGCAGCCAACAGCTGGGACAAGCTTCAGCCCGATCGCGACGAAGTGATTGCCAGCCTTAATGTCGTCGAATTGCTCAAGCGCCATCACTACAGCAAGCCGCCGCTCGATGACGCGCGCTCGGTCATCATCTATGACAGCTATTTGAAGCTGCTCGATCCGTCCCGCAGTTATTTCCTGGCCAGCGACATCGCCGAATTCGACAAGTGGAAAACCCAGTTCGACGATTTCCTCAAGAGCGGCGACCTGAACGCCGGGTTCACCATCTACAAGCGCTACCTGGACCGCGTGAAGGCGCGTCTGGACTACGCCCTTGCCGAGCTGAACAAGGGCGTCGACAAAATCGATTTCAATACCAAGGAAACCTTGCAGGTCGACCGCAAGGACGCCCCTTGGCTCAAAAGCACAGCCGAACTCGATGACCTGTGGCGCAAGCGCGTCAAGGACGAAGTGCTGCGCATGAAGATCGCCGGCAAGGATCCCAAGCAGATCCAGGAAACCCTGACCAAGCGCTACAAGAACCAATTGGCGCGCCTGGACCAGACCCGCGCCGAGGACATTTTCCAGGCGTACATCAACACCTTTGCCATGTCCTACGACCCGCACACCAACTATCTGTCGCCGGATAACGCGGAAAACTTCGACATCAACATGAGCCTGTCCCTGGAAGGCATCGGTGCCGTGCTGCAAAGCGACAACGACCAGGTGAAGATCGTGCGCCTGGTTCCGGCGGGTCCCGCTGACAAAACCAAACAGGTCAGCCCGGCGGACAAGATCATCGGTGTCGCCCAAGGCAACAAGGAAATGGTCGACGTGGTCGGCTGGCGCCTCGACGAAGTGGTCAAGCTGATCCGCGGCCCGAAAGGCTCGGTGGTGCGCCTGGAAGTCATCCCGGCCAGCAACGCGCCGAACGACCAGACCAGCAAAATCGTGGCCATCACCCGTGAAGCGGTGAAACTGGAAGAACAGGCGGCGAAGAAATCGGTCCTCAACCTCAAGCAGGACGGCAAGGACTACAAGCTCGGCATCATTGAGATCCCGGCTTTCTACCTGGACTTCAAGGCCTTCCGCGCCGGGGATCCGGACTACAAGAGCACCACTCGTGACGTCAAGAAGCTGCTGACCGAGCTGCAGAAGGAAAAGGTCGACGGCGTAGTCATCGACTTGCGCAACAACGGCGGCGGCTCCCTGCAGGAAGCCACCGAGCTGACCAGCCTGTTCATCGACAAGGGCCCGACCGTGCTCGTGCGTAACGCCGATGGCCGAGTGGATGTGCTGGAAGACGAAAACCCGGGCGCGTTCTACAAGGGGCCGATGGCCTTGCTGGTCAACCGCTTGTCGGCGTCGGCCTCGGAGATTTTCGCCGGTGCCATGCAGGACTATCACCGGGCACTGATCATCGGCGGCCAGACCTTCGGCAAAGGCACCGTGCAGACCATCCAGCCGCTCAACCATGGCGAGCTGAAGCTGACCCTGGCGAAGTTCTACCGGGTGTCCGGCCAGAGCACCCAGCATCAGGGCGTACTGCCTGACATCGATTACCCGTCGATCATCGACACCAAGGAAATCGGTGAAAGCGCCCTGCCCGAAGCCATGCCGTGGGACACCATCCGGCCGGCGATCAAACCGGCCGTTGACCCCTTCAAGCCGTTCCTGGCCCAACTCAAGTCCGACCACGACGCGCGCTCGGCCCAGGATGCGGAGTTCGTGTTCATCCGCGACAAGCTGGCCCTGGCGCAGAAGTTGATGATGGAGAAAACCGTCACCCTCAACGAAACCGACCGTCGTGCGCAGCATGCCGACATCGAGGCCAAGCAACTGGCCATGGAAAACCTGCGTCGCAAGGCCAAGGGCGAAGAACCCCTCAAAGAGCTGAAGAAAGAAGACGAAGACCTGATCACCGAGCCGGAGAAAACCAAGCCGGAAGACGATGCCTACCTGAGCGAGACCGGGCGGATCCTGCTGGATTACCTGAAACTCAATACGGCGATCGCCAAGCACTAAGGTGATGGCCATTTAATGGTGATGCTCGTCGGAGTGTCATCAAACTGACATCAGTCTGTCGTGAAATACAGGACTGGGTGCCCCGCACCCGGTCCTTTTTTTATCGCCAGAGATTGCCATGACCACGACAGAACAGCTGAGTGCCTTGAGTTCGATCCTGGCTCAAAGCGGTTTGCACAGTCTGTTCCAACCGATCATCTGTCTTTCCGAAAGGCGCATCGTGGGCTATGAAGCCTTGACCCGCGGCCCTTCCAACAGCCCGCTGCACTCGCCCATCGCGCTGCTCTCCGTGGCGCGCCAGGCCGGACGCCTCAGCGAGCTGGAGCTGGCCTGCCGCCGCAGCGCCTGCCAACGCTTCAACGAGCAAAAACTGCCGGGCAAGCTATTTCTCAACGTCTCGCCCGAGTCCCTGCTGGAATCCGCGCACCAGACGGGGCGCACACTGCAATTGCTGCAAGACTTCGGCATCGCACCCAGCCAGGTGGTGATCGAACTGACCGAACAGACCCCTATCGATGACTTCCAGCTCCTGCAAACCGCCCTGCATCACTACCGGGCCATGGGTTTCTCGATTGCCCTGGACGACCTCGGCGCCGGTTATTCGAGCCTGCGGCTGTGGTCCGAATTGCGACCCGACTATGTGAAGATCGACCGGCATTTCATCGACGGCATCCATCAGGACGCCCTCAAGCGCGAGTTCGTGGGCTCGATCCTGAAAATCGCCCGGGCTTCCCGCGCCCAGGTGATTGCCGAGGGAATCGAACTGCCGGAAGAACTGGCGGTGCTGATCGAAATGGGTGTCGACCTGGTCCAGGGTTATCTGCTGGCCCGCCCCCAGGAACAACCGTCACGCGATGCCAGGGCGCTGATGCCCAGGCAGGACAGCGGCGTGGCGGCGCTGAGCGATGAGATCAACGACCTCAGTGCGCTGCTCAACGAACAACCGGCGATGGCCCACGACACACCGACCGCCACCGTGCTGGAAGCGTTTCGGCGCCAGGCCAACCTCAACTCCCTGGCGGTACTGGACAATCAGAACCAGCCCTGCGGCATCGTCCATCGCCATTCACTCTCCGATGCCTTGCTCAAACCCTTCGCCACCGACCTGTTCGCCCGCAAGCCTATCAGCCGGCTGATGAGCGATGACTTTCTCGCGGTGGAGTTGAACCAATCGCTGCAACAAGTCAGTCGCCTGATCACCAGCCGCGCCCGACAACGCATCGAAGAAGACTTCATCATCACCCTCAACGGCAGCTACCTGGGCCTGGGTCGGGTAATCGATGTGCTCAAGCTCATCACCGAGCTGAAAATCCAACAGGCCCGCTACGCCAACCCATTGACCCTGCTGCCGGGCAACGTCCCGATCCAGCAATGCCTCACGCGCCTGCTGCAACAACGGCAGGAATCGGTGATCTGTTACGTGGACATCGACAGTTTCAAACCCTTCAACGACATCTACGGCTACGGCCGCGGCGACGAAGTCCTGCTGTGCCTGGCCCAATGCCTGAACGAACGCATCGACCCCAGCCGCGACTTCGTCGGCCACATCGGCGGCGACGACTTCCTGCTGGTCCTCGGCCCGGAAGACTGGCGCAAACGCCTGGACCAATTGCTGAGCGACTTCCAGACCCATTGCCGGCGCTTCTACCGGCCTGAACATCTGGAGGCGGGGTGCTTTACCGCACTGAATCGACAGGGGGTTCGCCAGGATTTTGCGCTGTTGTCGCTGTCGATTGGGGTGGTGCATCTGCGCGCCGAGGCCTGCGAGAAACTGGATGCCAGCCAACTGGCGGAACTGGCTTCCCAGGCCAAGCACCATGCCAAGGAGATTTTGGGGGGAGTGTGTATTTAGTAGATGGTTTGGCTGAGCGGGAGGCTGTGGTGGAGTTGGGGTTGTCGGTGTAAGCGGACTCTCCATTCACCACGGCCCGAACGCCCTGGCGCAACCCCTGTGGCAAGGGAGCTTGCTCCCGCTGGGCTGCGTAGCAGCCCCCTTCTGAACAACGCCGCGGTGTGTCTGGTTGATCGAGCAGGCTGTTTTGGGGCCGCTTCGCAGCCCAGCGGGAGCAAGCTCCCTCGCCACAAAAGCGGTTTGGTGGTAAATGGCCTACCAAGTAGATTGATCTTCAAGGGCTGCTTTTCTGAGATCTTCCTTCCAAGTTTCTTTTGCCAAGACATAAACATCCTGAAGAAACTCTTTAGGATTTTTTAAGTTATACCATTCCCCACGAGGCCAGCTACCCGCACAATCTTCGTCTATCTCAAACAAACCTTTAAAGTCAAAGTTCGGATCATTAAGCTTGTCACCCAAAAATTCAACCAATACATATCTATGTCTATAGGATAGGCAATCTAAATCCAAACCATATTTAACAATCAACTCTGATCTGTCACGCTTATTCTCAGGATCGTAGACCTCTAGTATTGCCCCGAGTGTTTCTTCACGATCATACACATCAAACTGACCCACAAACCACATCAAGTCAGGTACAAACTCCTCATTTAGAAAAGGGTGCATCAGCATCATTTTTTCTCCATAGGAAATCCGGTGTAAGGTACTCCACCCTTACCAAACTTCACTTCAAACCAATTTAAATCTTCGTTCAACTTAGGATTTTGTTTATCCTTTTTATTTGGTTTATAGCCACGCC
This sequence comes from Pseudomonas sp. Van50, assembly GCF_055390755.1. Taxonomy (NCBI): domain Bacteria; kingdom Pseudomonadati; phylum Pseudomonadota; class Gammaproteobacteria; order Pseudomonadales; family Pseudomonadaceae; genus Pseudomonas; species Pseudomonas sp. Van50. The sequence continues at coordinate 5,339,691 of NZ_AP024343.1, forward strand.
CTGCTCCCGGTAACTCCTGCCTGACAACTCTATCTTTTTTGTGATCTACACCAGTAAACGGATCCAGTCCAAGCTTTTCTCTTGTCATAGCTTTATTTAGCGCATTCAAATGAATCCGCCAGTTGCTAAATTGGGAGCTTAGACTTCCATTAGCTCCCTTGGGAATTTCACCCGTGTGCGGATTCGCACCGTTAATGGCACGCTGTTTGAGCGCTACATCTGATATTTCCGAACTGTGTTTTTCAACAGTGTGCATATGGTATTTTTCTTCCATAGTAACAACCCGTCTCTTAGCATTCGCCTCCCCCAACTCATCAATCCGCGCCCGCCGCTGCTCCGCCGTCATCGGCAACCGCGGCTCACCCTCATCTACCTGGACCTTACCCGCCGGATCCTGATCCCCAACCGCCGGCCGACACCCCCCTTCCCCGGACAATCCACCAACCCCAACGGATCCACCCACCCCGTCGGGTTCACCGTGTAGCGATACCCATTGAGCCCACCCGCCAACTTGCTCGGATCAGGCGTCAAATAGCGGCCGGTTTCGGGATTGTAGTAGCGGTGCCGGTTGTAGTGCAGGCCGCTTTCCGGGTCGAAGTATTGGCCCTGGAAGCGCAGCGGTTGTTCCAGTTGTTCGGCGCTGCCGTGGGTGAGTTCGGTGAGTTTGCCGTAGCCGTTGTAGCGCGCCGACCAGACGATCTGGCCGGTGGGGTTGGTCAGTTCCTGGGGCGTGCCCAGGTGGTCGAGGTGGTAGTAGAACGGGCGGGCGTCGGGGCCTTCGCCGTCGAGCAGGGCCAGGGGGCGGAAGGTGCCTGGTTCGTAGACGTAGCTGCGGTGGTGGTGCGGGCTGTTTTCGGCGACGAGCTGGTCGCCCTGCCAGAAAAATTCCGTGGTCAGGCCGTCCACGGTCTTGCTGATGCGTCGGCCGAAGGCGTCGTAGCGGTAGGACGTTTCGCGGCCGTCGGCCGTGGTGACGCCGATCAGGCGGTGTTGGCTGTCGTAGCGGTAGGCGCTGACCAGGGCCTGGCCGCGGCGTTCGCGGATCAGGTTGCCGAAGGCGTCGTAGTCGTAGTGGTGGTCGCCCTCCCTCAGCAGGCGGTTGCCCTTGAGGGTGGTCGGCCCGGGGCGGTCCTGCATCAGCAGGTTGCCGGCCGGGTCGTGGCTGAAATGTTCCGGCGGTTCGCTGTGGGAAAAGTCGATGCGGGTCAGGCGATCCAGCGGGTCGTACTGGTAGCGGCGGCGGTTTCGCTGGTCGGAAAGGCTCTGGAGGTTGCCCCGGGGGCTGTAGGCATAGTCGCGCCAGAACAGTTGTTGCTGGGGGTTCTGCCACACGGTCTGGGCCTTGAGGCGGCCCTGTTCGTCGTACGTGTAATCACTGAGCAGCTGGCCCTGCCGGCGTTGCCGTTCGCGGCCGCCGTCAACGCGGTGTTCGGTCAGGCGCGCGCCGTTGAGGTCGATGGCGGTCAGCGCGCCACCGGGGGCGTGGTGGTAGTCGAGCTGGCTGTCGTCCGGCAGGCGCAGGTGGTTGAGGCGCCCGCAGGCATCGTAGCGATAACGCAGGGTGCCCCAGCCCTGGTGTTCCGTGACCAGCCGATCCTGGGCATCGTATTCGAAGGCCAGCGGGTGATCGCTGCCGTCGTCGACCTGGACCAGCCGGCCCAGTTCGTCGTAGCGGTATTCGATGGCCTGGCCGTCGGGCAAGGTCTTGATCCGCAATCGCCCGGCCGCGTCACGCTGGTAGCGGGTGAGCCGTTGCGAACCGTCCTCGCCGTGCTCGGTTTTCTCCAGCAGGTGGCCGTTGAGGTCGTAGGCGTAGGCGGTGCGTTGGCCGTCGAAGCCGACTTGCTGTCGGATCAAGCCGTTGGCCGTGTAGTCCAGCTGATAGCGTTCGCCGGATTCGTTTTCGATCTCGGTCAGCAACAGCCGCGCCGAGTCGTAGCGGTACTTCAGCTCGCTGCCGTCAGGGTTCAGGCGGCGGCTGACCAGGTGCAGGTCGTCGGCGTATTCGTAGCGGGTGGTTCGGCCCTGCTCGTCGCGCTCGGCGATGACCTTGCCGTAGGCGTTGTAGCTCCAGGCCCGGGTCGCACCGGTGGGCAGGGTGACTTGCAGCAGGCGGCCGACGGCGTCCCATTGGTAGTGCGTGAGGGCGCCGTGTTCGTCCCGGCGGCTGAGTAAACGCCCCAGGGCGTCGTAGGCAAAACACCGCCGACCGCCGTGGGGCAGGACTTCTTCGGTCAGTTGGCCCAGGCGACTCCAGGTGAAACGATGTTCGCCACCGTCCGGGTCATACCTGGCCAGCAGTTGCCCATGGGCGTCGTAGGCATATTCCGTACGCTGGCCGTCGGGATCGATGCTCGCGATCACATCGCCCCGGGCATTGCGGCGGTAGGTCCACACGGCCTTGCCGCGGGACCGGGCGTGCAGGAAGCCGTTGCGGTACTCGTAGGAAGTCGGCGCTTCGTCCGGCGGAATCAGCGCCACCAGCCGTCCGACGTCGTCGTAGCGGTATTCGCTGACCGCCCCCAGCGGGTCCTGTTCGGCGATCAAGCGGCCCTGTTCGTCGTAGGCCTTGAGGTGCTCGCCGCCGTCGGGCTCGACCTTGCGCACCAACCGCGCCCGGTCGTCGTGGACATACACTTCCTGGCTGCCATCCAGGTGCCGGACCGTGACACGGCCGTCCTCGCTCCAGGTGTAGCGGCTGTCCATCTGCGCGAAGGAGGCCCAATGCCGTACGCAGCGGGACGCCGGCCCGACGCCTTGCCACTCCCAGTAGAAACTCGCGCCGCCGGCCAGTTGCCGCTGGAGGATGACGTGCTGGTCGTCGTAGTCGTAGCGTTCGCTTTCACCGGCGGCATTGGTCGCTTCGATCAGTCGGAAACGTCCGTCGTAGCGGTAGGACACCAGCGTCTGCTCGGTCCGCCAGGCTTCGTCGAGGGTGAGGGCCGGGTGGAAGCTCTGGTAGTCGACGGCGACCAAGTGGCGCTGTTCGTAACGCAGGCGCAGGGAGCGCCCGGCGCCGTTGTCCAGGCGGCTGATGTCGCCGTGGATGTTGCGCTGGACGGTCAGGCGGTTGTCGTAGCGGTCACTGAGGGCGATCAGGTGGCCGTCGCGAAAGTGCAGGAACGGGGCGTTTTCCCCGGGCTGGGCGATGATCAGTTCGTCCGGCGCGGCCCCCAGGTAGATCGCCGCCCGGGCCAGGCTGTTGTGGATCGCCGGGCGTTGGGCGGTGGGCAATGGAAAGATCGTGCGGCGATTTTCCTGGTCGACCCAGGTGATCTGCTCGCCCTTGAGCTCCAGGCGATGGGCCAGGGCATGGCTCCAGCCGCGCCCGAGGCCGACGTCCAGGGCGGCGGCGCTGGTGCGGTACAGCCGGGTGAAGACGAACGGCAAGCGGCCGTCGAGGGTGCCATCGTCCAGGGTCAGCAGTTCTTCGCCGGTGACCATCGACACCGGACAGCCGCTGGTCTGGGTCTGGGCCACGGTGTCGGCGCTGTCGCCGTTGGGGTTTTTCGATTGGGCCGGGGCGGCGTCGTGGGGTTCGTGTTTTTTCAGCGTGGTGTTGCGCTGCGCATCCCAGCGCAGTTGCAGCCGGCCTTTTTTTATTCCCGCCGCGACGCCGCGCGCCGCCACGGTTTTGTAGCGGTCCACGTAGGCCATGAAGCCGTTGACCACCGCGAAGATCGCCTTGACGAAACGCTGCATGGCGTTCAGCAGGGTTGCGCCGTGCCTGGCCAACCGCATCGACAGGTAGGCGATCCCGGCCCCCGCACCGGCAAAGGTCAAGACCACGCCGATCAGCAAGTCGATCACGCACTGCACCACCACGGTCGAGAGTGCTTCGGCCGTGTCGCCGGCGACTTCGCTGGGCGGCAGCATCTCCAGCCAGAGGCTGGCGGTACGCACCAACAGGCACAGCGCCGCTTCGTCGCTGGCCAGCAGTTGCAGCTTCGCCATCAGCAGCGGCGTGTCTCGTGCCAGTTTCTTCAACTGATCGGCGCTGTCACCCAATCGATCAACAAACTGACCAGGATCCTTGAGAATGTCCGACAACAGGCTGATGCTGTCCCACACACCCTCGATCGCCGCCCAACTGCCGGCGAGCAACCCGTTCCCCACCGCAGCCGCCGATGTCGCCAAGGACTGCCGGGCCCATCGCGGCTTGAAGCCTTGCCACTCACCCCGTAGCCAGTCCGTCAGATCCCGAGTCAAGCCATCGTAGGAAGAAAACAGCGTCTCGATCTGCCCGGGAGACACCTTGTCCTGGACATGAACCCGATAGGACTTGCCCGCCTCCCCCTCGAAAGTCCCGAGCCCCTGGGCGTCCAGGGTCACCGGCGTGACCTTGCCGCTGTTCACCTCCACCACATCCACCACGATGTCGCCCAGCGGGATGTCGTACACCGACTCGAACTTGCTCTCGATCGTCATCACCCCACCCAGGGGGCACTGGACGACCGTGGAGAGGAAATCATCGTCACCGCTGCTGACGACGGTGGTGCTGTCGCCGAAGCGGATCAGCCGCTCCATGCCCATCAGCGAGGGCAAGTCGGCCGCGTGGCTGGCTCGGTCCGCCGCCCGGCTGTACCAGCGCTCAAGTTGGTCGCGGTAGACCGACAGGGTGTCCTTGAAACTGTCGAGTTCCTGCTCGATACGGTTCACCTGCTCCATCAGGGCAAGGCTCGCTCAAGGGCCGGCAGGAAAAAACGGTCGAACATGGGCAGCGTCTCGCAGCACTCAGGGAGCGCGAGACTGTGCCGGGGATGACGGGGGAATTAAGTCAGGGGAACGGGACAAAGGATGTAGGGCGATTCGCTAAATCCGCCCGACTTCGTCACGAATAGCCTGTGGATAACGCTAGCGGTCGCGAGCTTCGAGTGCCTTGAGCTTGATCTCGGCCAACGGATGCCCGGCTTTTGCCGCCAGGGTCCACCAACGTGCCGCTTCGACCGGGTCCGGTGCCTTGCTGGTTGTACCGGCCAGGCTGATCACGCCGACCTGGTAGGCCGCCTTGCCATCACCGGCCAGAGCCGCCAGCCGCAGCAGGCGAACCCCTTCTTCACGGGCGCCCAGCCCTTGGCCGCGAAACGTGAGGATGTGCCCATAGAAACTTTGCGCACCGACGTCGCCCAGGTTCGCCATGCGTGAGAATTGGCCCTCAAGCCAGGCCCAACCACGCGCCTGGCGGACGAACCAGGACCAGTGAAACAACCGGCGCGCCAGCCAATAACCGACCCGCGCCTTGAGTCGCCAGAGCACTCAGGCCTCCGCCGACTCGGGGTATTCGTATTCAAACACCCGGACCACTTCCGAAGCGTGCCAGGAGGCGGCAGCCACCCCATCGGAAGGCCCGGAAAAACGCCCCAGGCGCTCAACGCATTCGAAGAAGCCCGTGCGCGGCAACCGGCTCGCGCCTTGGCTGATCACCAGGGAACTGCGCAGCGGCTGTTCTGCCCGAGCGTCCAGCGCCGCCAGGTGTTCAAGGGCCGCAGTCAAGGTCTGCATGGCGGGGCTGGGCAGTTGCAAGCGCTCCAGCAAGGCGCGGTAAGTCAATAAATGGCGTTGGCGACGCGCCTGGTCCAATTCACCCAACAACCCATCCCAATGCTGCCGACTGATGCGTACGCTCACGATTCTTCCCTCCAACCCGGCACCGTCAACTCCCAGGCCAGACTGCGCCGAATCGCGGCATCGGGCTGTCGCTCGCCGCTCTCGATCAAGGCCAGATAAGACGGGCTGATACCTACCGTGCGGGCCAGCGCCTCGATGGCGATGCCCTTCCCTTCGCGTAAACTGCGTAACTGATCCAGGCCAGGGAGAACCTGGCCGGGTGCCGCCGCGTGACGGACTGTCGCTTCCCGCGGCGGAGCTTGATCGATGCCTGCTGCCTTCAACAACGCTTGGTACTGATCCCACGGCAAAACCGCGTACTCGGGCTCTCCATCACGTGTGATTATTTGAATATCCATGTTTACCCCGTAGGACAACAACACTTAGCGAGTCAGCCTTTTTCCTTGGAAGTGTAATCCTAAATGCTGGCTAAGGTCGCGGGGTGATGAATTCTCTGGGGATCAGGACTTTTTCTGCCCTTGGAGCTGGAGTTGTTCCGGGGTATCGGGAAGCCTTTCGACTTGGGCCAGTTTCTCGGGAGACTGGCGATAACGCCAGGCGCGGAATGCCTCGAGTTCAACGTCGAGGGTTTTCATGACCCAGGCCAGCACTGCGATATCGTCGAACATGCCAAACATCGGCAAGATATCCGGAATCGCGTCCAGGGGACTGAGGAAATACATGAGCCCGGCCACCACCGACAGCATCGACTTGGCGCTGACCGCGCGGTATTCGCCCCGCCAGTAAGCCAGGCACAAGGCCTGCAACAGGCGCAGGTCCTCCTTGAGCTTGCCCAGCCGTCCGCCCTCCCGGGCACCTTTGCTGGCGACGGCAAAGAGCAACGTCGGTAATCGACCGCGGGCCAGCAGGCGGCCTGCCAACGGCAGAAATCGCGCAAAATTCCACGGGGCCTTCATTTTTTCTCCCACTGAAATGTTATCCACACAAATTGTGGATAACCTTGTGAACAGAGCTGCATTTCACCGCTGAAGCCCCCGTTTCATAAGGGCCCGGCTTAGATCGGGCGTTTTTTACTCACATAAAAAAACCCAATATTTCATTGACTTGACCGGCTGACTGCGTCTAGCACAGCGCCTGTATTGCCTATGACTGTAGCCTGCCCCGTGCGTTCGGTTTTTTTACCATTTGCCGTAGCCCAGATGCGACAACGCCCCGCATGAGCGAGGCGTTGTCGTTATAGCAGACGCGATTACTTGGCTGCGTCTTCTTTTGCCGGATCCTTGATCGCCAGCAGTTCCAGGTCGAACACCAGGACCGAGTTGGCCGGGATGGCCGGGCTCGGGCTCTGGGCGCCGTAGGCCAGGTCGCTCGGGATGTACAGCTTGTACTTCTCGCCGACGTGCATCAGTTGCAGGCCTTCGACCCAACCCGGGATCACACCGCTGACCGGCAGGTCAATCGGGCTGCCACGCTCGACGGAGCTGTCGAACACGGTGCCGTTGGTCAGCTTGCCGGTGTAGTGAACGGTCACTACATCGGTCGGCTTAGGCTGTGGGCCATCGGCTTTCTTGACCACTTCGTACTGCAGGCCGGAAGCGGTGGTGGTAACACCGGCTTTCTTGCCGTTTTCCTCGAGGAATTTCTTGCCAGCGGCTGCCGACTCTTCACTCATCTTGGCCATGCGCTCTTCGGCACGCTTTTGCAGCGCGGCAAAGGCTTCGACCAGTTCTTCGTCTTTCAGCTTCTGTTCTTTCTTGCCGACGGCATCTTCAATGCCCTGGGCGACCGCTTTGGAGTCCAGGTCATCCATGCCTTCCTGAGCCAGGCTCTTGCCCATGTTCAGGCCAATACCGTAGGAAGCTTTCTGCGCCGGGGTTTTCAGCTCTACGCTGGTCTGCGAGTCGCAACCCGCGAGTACCAGGCCAACCAGGGCCACCGCCGCCGCCAACCGATGCTGTTTCATGCTATTTCCTTGTTCATGCGCCTAAAGGGCAATCGAATAAAGCCGCGAGCTTATCAGGCGGCCACGACCAATGGCTACCGGCATGTGAGCCGCAAAGTGATGATAAGTTCAGGCCCGCAAACGCTTTTTAATCCTGGGCAAATGAAGCATCTGTCATCCGTTACGTACAGGGACACATTGCCGCTCCCCCACAGGCCAAGGGTAATGGCCACTTGCCCGCCGCGCAGCACTGAGGCATAAGGGTTTATCAAAAAAACAAGGACGTTACCGTGCGCCTTCTCTCTCGCATTCTCTTGCTCCTCCTCGCGCTGCTGATCCTCGTCGTGGCCGTGGTGCTTTATTACGTCGCCAATCCTCGCTTGCCGTTCTATACCCCCGTCGAACAGGTGCACTACCTGGATCAATGGAGTGCCGCCGAGCGCCAGACGTATTACTTCACCCCCAGGGCACCCAGGTCAAAGGCCTGCGCTACGACTGGTTCACCGCCCTCGAATTGCCTTTTTCGCAACAACGCTTCGCTTCGCCGGAGTACCTGGCGCGCTTCGGCTTCCTGATCGATCCGGCGCAGAAAGCCTCGCCTGACAACCCCGGCAACTTGCCGGTAGGGTTCGCCCGGCACCAGAACCCGGGCAGCACCGAGCAGTTCCTGGATATCACCTGCGCGGCGTGTCATACCGGCGAATTACGCTTCAAGGGCCAGGCGATACGGATCGATGGTGGCTCGGCCCAGCACGTGCTGCCTTCTAGTGTTCCTACGCTACGTGGTGGCAGTTTCGGACAGGCATTGGTCGCCAGTCTGGCGTCTACCTACTACAACCCTTGGAAATTCGAACGCTTCGCCCGCCAGGTACTGGGCAAGGACTACGACGCCCGCCACGAAGAGCTGCGCAAGGCGTTCAAGGTTTCCCTGGACACGTTCCTGCGAGTGGCCTGGAACGATACCCATCGCGGCCTCTACCCCACCGAAGAAGGCCCCGGGCGTACCGACGCCTTCGGTCGCATCGCCAATGCCAGCTTCGGCGACGCCATTTCGGCGGAAAACTACCGGGTCGCCAACGCTCCAGTGGATTACCCGCAACTGTGGGAAATATGGACGTTCGACTGGGTGCAATGGAACGGATCGGCCCAGCAGCCGATGGCCCGCAACGTCGGTGAAGCGCTGGGGGTCGGTGCCACGCTGAATTTCTTCGACGCCCAGGGCAAACCGCTGCAGGGCGACGCGCGATACCCTTCCAGCGTGCGCGTGCGCGACTTGAACAAGATCGAAGAAACCCTGCAACTGCTCAAGCCGCCCGTGTGGCCGGAAGCGTTGCTGGGCGCGATCGATAAACCCTTGGCCGCCAAGGGCCGGGCCCTGTTCACCGAAAACTGCGCCGGCTGCCATGTGCCCAAAGTGGTCCAGGGGCCTGACAGGCCGGTGCAGCAATTGCACATGCTGCCTGTGCAGGTGATCGGCACCGACCCGGGCACCGCCAATAACATCGCCGACCACCGCTTCGACCTGACCAGCCTGCAATGGGACCCGGCCGAACTGGCGAAGCTGGACGTGCAACTGCACCCGACCCCGACGGAGCCGCTGGACCTGAGCCAGCTTTCGGTCGCCAAAGGCCTGGCCTACGTCACCGCCTTCGTCGAAAACCGCGCCTACCGCGACGCCGGCGTCACCCCCGTCGAACGCCCGGCCCTGGACGGTTTCGGCCTGCCCATTGGCGTGCGTGAACTGCGCGCCTACAAGGCCCGGCCACTGGCGGGGGTCTGGGCTACGCCACCGTTCCTGCACAACGGTTCGGTGCCGACGATTTATCAGTTGCTGTCGCCCCAGGACGAGCGGGCGACCACGTTCTATAAGGGCAACTTCGAATACGACCCACGCCACCTGGGTTATCGCACCGAAGCGTTCACCAATGGCTTTATCTTCGACACCCGGATTACCGGCAATCACAACAGCGGCCATGAGTTCCGCGCGGGCGAGCGCGGTAACGGCGTCATTGGCCGCTTGCTGCAACCGCAGGAACGCTGGGCCTTGCTGGAGTATTTGAAAGTGCTGGGCGGGCCACTGGAGTCGCAACTGTAATGATGAACCTCACCGGTAAAAGGATGTTGGCATGTTGATCACCCTCTGGCTGCGCCTCGGCGCCTTTTTGGGCAAGACGCTCCTGTGGCTGCTGGGTATCGGGTTGCTCGGCTGGGCCCTGTCCACGGCCTGGTTTGCCTGGCAGCACAAGGGACCGGTCCCGGACAAGGAACAGATCGCACCCGGCGAAGCCGCCATGACCCAGGACATCATCCAGACCGCGATCCGCATCGTCGATCAGCACCGCGAAGGCACACGTTACCTGCGCGACGCCCATGCCAAGGCCCACGGTTGCGTCATGGCCGAGGTCCAGGTGCCGAGCGACCTGCCGGCGCCGTTGCGCCAAGGAGTGTTTGCCGAACCGGGCAAGACTTGGCAGGCCACGATCCGCCTGTCCAACGGCAACGCTTATCCGCAATTCGACAGCCTGCGCGATGCACGGGGGATGGCGATCAAGCTGCTGAACGTACCGGGCAAACAACTGCTTGTTGATCGGCAATCACAGGGCGAGCAGGATTTCGTGATGTTCAATCATCCGAACTTCTTTGTCAGTGATGTCGCCGAGTACCGTCAGAATGTGGCCGCCCAGGCTGACGGGAAGAAGGCGATGGCGTTCTTTCCGAGCCTGGATCCGCGCACCTGGCAGATCCGTCATCTGTTCATCGCCCTGGCAACCCTCTCGCCGGCTCCGGCCAGTCCGACCCAGACCACTTATTTCTCGGTATCGCCTTACAAATTCGGCGAAGCCAATGCCAAGTTTCGCGTCACGCCGGACCCGGATAGCTGCCCAAGCTATACCCTGCCCCCTCAGAACCAGGACCTGCCGAACTTTCTGCGTAGCGCGTTGAATCAGCAGTTATCCACAGACCGCGTGCCAGCGTGTTTCGTCCTGCAGATCCAACGGCAGGATCCGAGCAAGTACATGCCGATCGAAGACACCAGTATTGAATGGCAGGAAAGTGATGCACCGTTCGAGACCGTGGCGCACATCAAGGTGCCGGCCCAGGATTTCGACACGCCCAAGCTGAACCTGGCCTGTGACAACCAGTCGTTCAACCCGTGGTTCGGCATCGAGGCCCACCGCCCCATCGGCGGCATCAATCGCCTGCGCAAAGCGGTGTATGAGGCGGTCAGCGATTACCGCCACAGCCGCAATGCCGAGCAGTAGCAACGGCCAAATGACAGGCAACAAAAAGCCCGCTCATTGAGCGGGCTTTTTTGTGGTGACCTGGCGTTCAGAGGGCCAGGAAACCGAAGATGGCGCAGCGGACGGGACTCGAACCCGCGACCCCCGGCGTGACAGGCCGGTATTCTAACCGACTGAACTACCGCTGCGCGTAACATTGAAAGCTTGGTGGGTGATGACGGGATCGAACCGCCGACATTCTGCTTGTAAGGCAGACGCTCTCCCAGCTGAGCTAATCACCCTTCACTTTCGATGCGGGGCGCATTCTCTCACAGTTTTCCGTAACGTGCTGATCTAATTAGCAAATTTCAGAAAAAAGAAGCAACGCACACCACAGGAACTGCAAACAGCAAAAAGCCCGCGTTAGCGGGCTTTCCGTGGTGACCTGGCGTTCAGTGTTCCAGGTAACCGAATATGGCGCAGCGGACGGGACTCGAACCCGCGACCCCCGGCGTGACAGGCCGGTATTCTAACCGACTGAACTACCGCTGCGCGTAACACGTTGAACGAATGGTGGGTGATGACGGGATCGAACCGCCGACATTCTGCTTGTAAGGCAGACGCTCTCCCAGCTGAGCTAATCACCCTTCGCTTTCGGTGTGGCGCGCATTCTACGGAGCACTCTTTAAGCTGGCAAGCACTTTTTAAATTAATTTTTTCAGGCCTTCCAAAGGCTTAGCGAAGGGTTGGCCTATGGCGCCGCGAAGAGAATAATGCCCCCCTTTGTATAAAGGAGAGACTCACCCCATGTGGTTCAAAAACCTGCTTATCTATCGCCTGACCCAAGATCTGCCTTTTGATGCCGAGGCGTTGGAAACTGCACTGGCCAGCAAACTGGCGCGTCCATGTGCAAGCCAGGAGTTGACCACTTACGGTTTCGTCGCGCCGTTTGGCAAAGGCGAAGACGCGCCATTGGTGCATGTCAGCCAGGACTTCCTGCTGATCGCCGCGCGCAAGGAAGAACGCATCCTGCCGGGTAGCGTCGTGCGTGATGCCCTGAAGGAAAAGGTCGAAGAGATCGAAGCCGAGCAAATGCGCAAGGTCTATAAAAAGGAACGGGACCAGCTCAAGGATGAAATCATCCAGGCGTTCCTGCCCCGTGCCTTCATCCGCCGCTCGTCCACCTTCGCCGCCATCGCGCCGAAACAGGGCCTGATCCTGGTGAACTCGGCCAGCCCGAAACGCGCCGAAGACCTGCTGTCCACCCTGCGCGAAGTCATCGGCTCACTGCCGGTACGCCCGCTGACGGTCAAGATGGCCCCGACCGCCACCATGACCGACTGGGTCAAGACCCAGAAAGCCGCGGACGATTTCTTCGTGCTGGATGAATGCGAACTGCGCGACACCCACGAAGACGGCGGCATCGTGCGCTGCAAGCGCCAGGACCTGACCAGCGACGAAATCCAGCTGCACCTGAACACCGGCAAGGTAGTGACACAATTGTCGCTGGCCTGGCAGGACAAACTGTCCTTCGTGCTCGACGACAAGATGGTGGTCAAACGCCTGAAGTTCGAAGACCTGCTGCAGGACCAGGCGGAGCAGGACGGTGGCGACGAAGCCCTCGGCCAACTGGACGCCAGCTTCACGCTGATGATGTTGACGTTCGGCGAGTTCCTGCCGGCGCTGGTTGAAGCGTTGGGTGGGGAAGAGATTCCGCAGGGGATCTAAACCCGGCGGATAGCTACCTTGTGGGAGCGAGCTTGCTCGCGATAGCGGTATGACAGCCACCGAGATGTTGACTGACACTCCGCCATCGCGAGCAAGCTCGCTCCCACATGAGTATTGGATGTTCTTAATAATAAGGATCAGGTCATGCGCGCACTGGCTGCATTGAGCCGCTTTGTCGGCAATACCTTCGCTTACTGGGTACTGATTTTCGCGGTGGTGGCATTTTTGCAGCCCGCTTGGTTCATCGGTCTGAAAAGCGCCATCGTGCCGCTGCTGGGCCTGGTGATGTTCGGCATGGGCCTGACCCTCAAGCTCGAAGACTTCGCCGAAGTCGCACGCCATCCCTGGCGCGTGGCCCTGGGCGTGGTCGCACATTTCGTGATCATGCCCGGTGTGGCGTGGTTGCTCTGCCAAGTTTTCCATCTGCCGCCGGAAATTGCCGTCGGCGTGATTCTGGTGGGTTGTTGCCCGAGCGGCACCTCGTCGAATGTCATGACCTGGTTGGCCCGCGGCGACCTGGCGCTGTCGGTGGCCATCGCCGCCGTCACGACCCTGCTCGCACCGCTGCTGACCCCGGCGCTGATCTGGCTGCTGGCCTCGGCCTGGCTGCCGGTGTCATTCATGGAACTGTTCTGGTCGATCCTGCAAGTGGTGCTGCTGCCGATCGTGCTGGGCGTGGTGGCGCAACGACTGCTGGGAGACAAGGTGCGCCATGCGGTGGAGGTGCTGCCGTTGGTGTCGGTGGTAAGCATCGTCATCATCGTCACCGCCGTCGTTGCTGCCAGCCAGGCAAAAATTGCCGAATCGGGCCTGTTGATCATGGCCGTGGTGATGCTGCACAACAGCTTCGGCTTCTTGCTGGGCTACTTCACCGGGCACCTGTTCAAGCGGCCGCTGGCCCAGCGCAAATCCCTGGCACTGGAAGTGGGCATGCAGAACTCCGGCCTTGGCGCGGCGTTGGCGAGCGCGCACTTTTCGCCGCTGGCGGCAGTACCCAGCGCGCTGTTCAGTGTCTGGCACAACATTTCCGGGGCTTTGCTCTCGACGTACTTCCGGCGTATGAGCGAAAAACAGGACCGTGAACTGCTTGCCAGCCGAGCGGTGGACTGACCGAGCGACTTGACCGAACAATCAGCATTGGGCACTCTTGCGCCCAATGCGGGGACGACCCCGCAACGCCATAGTGTTCATTATCCGGGGACGACCCCATCCATCGATGAGGTGTTTGATGTCCTGGATCATTCTGTTTTTTGCCGGCCTGTTCGAAGTCGGCTGGGCTGTCGGCCTGAAGTACACCGACGGCTTCAGCCGCCCTCTCCCCACTGCTCTGACCATCGCCGCCATGGCGATCAGCCTCGGCCTGCTCGGCCTTGCCATGAAGGAACTGCCGCTGGGTACCGCCTATGCGATCTGGACCGGGGTCGGTGCCGTGGGCACGGTGATCGCCGGGATCATTTTGTTTGGTGAGTCGATGGCGCTGGTTCGCCTGGCCAGCGTGGCGTTGATCGTTGCGGGGTTGATCGGGCTCAAGGTCAGCGCCTGAACTTTCCTGCAGGAGCCAAACCTCTGAGGGCAGCAAGGCCTGTGGGATTAAACCTGTGGGAGCAAAGCTTGCTCGCGATGGCGTCCTTGCGATCGCTATCGCGGGCAAGCCTTGCTCCCACAGATCTTGCTCCCCACAGGTTTAATCCCCCAAGCCTTTTGCCCCACAGTTTTTTCGTTTAGCGGACAGTGCCGCGCAAGTCTCCCACCAACACCTGCAAACTCGAAGGCGTTGCCGCCTCTACCGCAACCGCCGAGCCCGCCACCAGCGTCACCCGTGACCAGAACCGGCGAAACAGCCCCTTGGCCGGGTCGCGGCTGAAGAAACTGCCCCACAAACCCTGGAGCGCCAGGGGAATCACCGGCACCGGGGTTTCCTGGAGGATGCGCGTCAATCCGCTCTTGAACTCATTGATCTCACCATCAGCGGTCAATTTTCCTTCAGGGAAAATGCACACCAGCTCGCCGTCCTTCAGGTATTGGGCAATTCGCTTGAAGGCTTTTTCGTAGATCTGAATGTCTTCCTGACGCCCGGCAATCGGGATGGTCCCAGCGGTGCGGAAGATGAAATTCAGCACCGGCAGGTTGTAGATCTTGTAGTACATCACGAAGCGAATCGGCCGACGCACCGCACCACCGATCAGCAAGGCATCGACGAAAGACACGTGGTTGCAGACCAACAGCGCAGCCCCTTCATCCGGTATCGCCTCCAGGTTGCGATGCTCCACGCGGTACATGGAATGGCTCAGCAGCCAGATCATGAAACGCATGCTGAACTCGGGGACGATCTTGAAGATGTAGGCGTTGACGCCGATGTTGAGCAGCGACACCACCAGGAACAACTGCGGGATCGACAGCTTGGCCAAGCTCAGCAAGACGATGGAGACGATGGCCGAGACCACCATGAACAACGCGTTGAGAATGTTGTTGGCGGCGATCACCCGCGCCCGCTCGTTCTCCACCGTGCGCGACTGGATCAGCGCGTACAACGGCACGATGTAGAAGCCACCGAACACACCCAGGCCAAGGATGTCGATCAACACCAGCCAGGCGTGACCGAAACCGAGCACTTCAAGCCAACCGTGCCCCTCGACGCTGTCGGGAATTCCACCAGAATGCCACCACAGCAACAGACCAAACACAGTGAGCCCGAACGAGCCGAACGGCACCAGGCCGATCTCGACTTTGCGTCCGGACAGTTTTTCACAGAGCATCGACCCCAACGCGATCCCCACCGAGAACACCGTCAGGATCAAGGTCACCACGGTTTCGTCACCGTGCATCCACTCCTTGGCGTAGGCCGGGATCTGCGTCAGGTAAATCGCCCCGACGAACCAGAACCAGGAGTTGCCGACAATCGAACGGGACACCGCCGGGGTTTGCCCCAAGCCCAGTTTCAGGGTGGCCCAGGATTGGCTGAAAATGTTCCAGTTCACTCGCATGTGTGGCGAGGCCGCCGCCGCGCGTGGAATGCCGCGACTGGCCAGGTAACCGAGCACGGCCACGCCGATGATCGCGGTCGAGACGACGGGGGCGTAATGCGCCGAGGACATCATGATCCCGGCGCCAATGGTGCCGGCCAGGATCGCCAGGAAAGTCCCCATCTCCACCAGGCCGTTGCCACCGACCAACTCTTCCTCATGCAAGGCCTGGGGCAGGATCGAATACTTCACCGGACCGAACAGCGCCGAATGCGTACCCATGGCGAACAGCGCCAGCAGCATCAACCACAAATGATCGAACATGAAGCCCACGGCGCCGACCGCCATGATGACGATTTCGCCGAGCTTGATCAGACGAATCAGCGCGTCCTTGGCGAACTTTTCCCCAAACTGCCCCGCCAGCGCCGAGAACAGAAAGAACGGCAGGATAAACAGCAGCGCGCAGAGGTTGACCCAGATCGAGCGGTCCCCCTCGATGGTCAGTTTGTAGAGAATGGCGAGAATCAGCGACTGCTTGAAAATGTTGTCGTTGAACGCGCCAAGGGACTGCGTGATGAAGAACGGCAGGAAACGCCGCGTGCGAAGCAAGGTGAACTGCGAAGGGTGACTCATCTTCCATGTTCCTGAGTGGCGTGGACGCTTATTGGAATGAACGTTTTTCGATCCAGGCCACACATTACCTGTCTTTAACGATTATTTCGCCAGCCCCGCAATGCACGGCGACACAAACAACTCACCGTGCCAGGCCCCTGCCAGCGTTCGCCGCGCCACGATCAGCCACATCACCACCAGCATCGCCACCAGGACATTGCCGAAAACGCTGAAAAATTCCAGTTTCAGCAGGTCCGCCAGCTTCAGCGTGGTCAGCGCATACACGCCCAAGGGGAAGGTAAAGCCCCACCAACCGAGGTTGAACGGGATACCGGTGCGCAAGTAGCGTGCGGTGATCAACAGCGCCATCACCATCCACCAGAGCCCGAAGCCCCACAGCGTAATGCCCGCCACC
Organism: Pseudomonas sp. Van50; assembly: GCF_055390755.1. Lineage (NCBI taxonomy): Bacteria > Pseudomonadati > Pseudomonadota > Gammaproteobacteria > Pseudomonadales > Pseudomonadaceae > Pseudomonas > Pseudomonas sp. Van50. The sequence continues at coordinate 5,356,140 of NZ_AP024343.1, forward strand.
AGCCCCAGCCCGGCGGCAATATCGCCGACGCCCGGCAAGCCATTGGCGGCAAAGATCATCGGGGCATCGCCCCCCAGTAACAACATGCCGAGGGCACCGGTGCAGATGGGACCGAGGGCCAACCAGCTAGAAGCGGCCATGTTCTCGTGGGGCAATTTGTGCAAGGCCATGCGCAGCACCAGGATCGTCAGAATGCTGAACGCCAGCGGTAGGGAAAAGGCCCAGAGCACGTAGCTGGTGACCAGCACGATCAGTTGCGAATGAACGTCCGCCAGGTGCGGTGCCAACAGCCCACCGCTGGCCGCCGCGACTTCGGCGGCCACTACCGGCAACAGCCACACGGCGGTCATCTGGTCGATCCGGTGCTCCTGGCGGGTGAACATCAGGAAGGGAATCAACACGCCGCAAGCCAAGGACATCGCTACGTCAATCCACCACAGCACCTCGGCCACCGCCACCACGCCCTCGCCCCAGCGCGGCAGCCCAAACAGCAAAAGGCCGTTGATGATGGTTGCGAGCCCCATGGGGATGGTGCCGAAGAACATCGAGACGGTGGAATGGCCGAAGATCCGTCGCGCTTCGTGGAAGAACAGTACCCAGCGGGCGGTGTACATCAAGGCGAACACCACGAACAACAGCGTGTTGAACAACCACAAGCCTTCGCCCAAGGCGTGCAGGCCTGGCATCGTCGTCGGCCATTGCGCCAAGGCCAGGGCCAGCACACCGGTGCCCATGACCACGGCAAACCAGTTAGGCGTGAATTGACGAATGGCCTCCAGCGGCCTGGGCAAATGGCTCAAGGGGTGCAAGCGGTTTTTTGCAGCACAGCATGTCATGACGAACTCCTGTCCTCGGTTGAGGTGGAGCCATGCTAGAGCCGGATCAAATATCTATATAACGGTTAATTTCTCTATCTGTTATCTGCTTTATAGATAAAGGTCAGACACTGCCCTCAGTCTCGATCACCAGGATCCTCGCTTCGCCCAAGGGCTTGGCCACATGCTCGGTGCCCACAGAGGCGTAGAAAATGTCTCCGGCGTCCAGCAAGGTCGCTTTTTCAACACCGTCTTCCCGATAGCACATCTGCACTTGCCCATCGAGCACCACGAAGACTTCCTGGCCGTCGTTGATGTGCCATTTGTAGGGCTGATCGGTCCAGTGCAGGCGCGTGGTGATGCCGTTCATGTTGGCGATATCCAGCGCCGCCCAGGCACGGTCACCGGTGAAGGATTTGCTGCGGATGATTTTCAAGAGATCCGTCCAGAATGAAAACTGAGTGCCAAGACTAACCCACTGCCCACGGCACCTGCATGCCTGGTTTCAAGGCCGAACGCCATCGCCGAGCGGTTTTATCGACTGCCGTAACCCCCACAGCGCGGCGACGCACAACACGATCAACACGGCGCCATACCCATCGGTCGTCGGGATCAAGCCGAACACCCGCGTCAGGTTCCCCGCCAGCAGCGACGGCAGGCTGAAGGCCAGGTAACTGAGGACATAGAACGCCGACATCAAGCCGGCCCGTTCGTGGGGCAAGGCCAGCGGCATGAGGCTGCGCAGCGCCCCCAGGAACCCGGCGCCGAAACCGCCACCGGTGACCAGCGTGCCGACGAAGAACAACGGCAAGCTGGCACCATGTACCGCCACCAGCACCAATGCCAGGCCGATCACCAACAGGCTCGCGGACGGGCGCAATATTGTGTCGGCCTCCTGGTTGCGCAACAGGTAGATGGCTGATGCGCCGCTTAGGGTCAGCACCGCCACCAGCGCGCCACCGATCAGATTGGAGGTCGATCCGGTGGCCGCCCGCACCAGCGACGGTGCCAGTGACAGGTAGAAACCACCCACGGCCCAGGCCGCCAGATCCAGTGGCAAGACACGCCACAAGGCCCGCCGCGCCTGGAGTGGCACGTGCAAGGTCGGACGCAAGGACTGCCAGGCACCTGCTTGCGGGCTGACGCTTTCTTTCATGCGCCAGAGGTAAACGGCCTGGGCCAGGAACAACCCCAGCAGCAGCCAGTAGGTCAGTTGCAACGGCAACGGTGCGAACTCGGCCAGCAGGCCACAGCCCAGCGCCCCGCACGCCATGCCCAACAGCGGCGCAACGCTGGTGATCAACGGGCCTTGGCGACGGTCGAAGTCCAGCAAAGCAGCACCCAATACACTGGTGGCCATGCCGGTGGCGAACCCCTGGATCAACCGGGCACCGATCAACCAGGCGACGCTGTCGGCACTGATAAACAGCAGCATCGCCAGTATGTTGAGCAACAGCGCCACGAAAATCACCGGCTTGCGGCCCAGGTAATCCGACAGCGACCCCACGGTCAGCAAGGCCGCCAGCAGACTGAAGGCGTACACGCCGAAAATCAGCGTCAGAACGGCCGGGGAAAACTGTAATTGTTCCTGATAGAGGTGATACAACGGCGTCGGCGCGCTGGACGCGGCGAGAAAACCGAGCAAGGTAAGCGCCAGGAAGATCAGGCTGGCGCGGGTCGAAGCTGGACGGGACATGGGCACGCTCCACAGGAACATTCGCAAAAGCTAATTTTTTGCTTTTGCGGAGTGTGCTACCGGTGTGCGCTTAAAGCAAATTCTTTGTGTTAAGGTCTGACGCATGGCTATTAAAGAAGGTTTACGCCCCGGCGGCCGAAGCGCCCGGGTCCAGGAATCGATTCATTCGGCGGTCCGCGCCCTGCTGCAAGAGCAGGACCGCGCCACACTGACCGTGCCGCAAATCGCTGCGCGCGCCGGGGTCACGCCGTCCACTATCTACCGGCGCTGGGGCGATCTGCCGGCGCTGCTGGCCGACGTCGCCATCGCCCGCATGCGCCCCGACGGCGAACCGGCCGACACCGGCAGCTTGCGCGGCGACCTGCGCGCCTGGGCCGAGCAGTACCTGGACGAAATGAGTTCCGAGCCCGGTCGTAACATGATGCGCGACATCCAGGCCTGCGCCACCCCAGGGTATTGCGTAGGGATCATCAGCCGTCAGTTGCAGATCATCCTGGACCGCTATCCCGATGAACCCAATCCGGGCGTCGAGCGGCTGATCAATGTGGTGGTGGCACCGACGGTGTTCCGCATTCTCTTTGCCACTGCGCCGTTGGAGGCTGGGGAGTTGTATCGGTTGGTGGATATTGCGTTGGGTCAGTAACACCGTCATCGCGAGCAAGCTCGCTCCCACATGGCGTCCAGAACGCTCATAGAACGCGTGTTCACCACAAATCCCTGTGGGAGCGAGCTTGCTCGCGATGAGGCCCGCCCAGACACCTCATTACCCACCTGCGACACCCCACCACGCCTCGACCTTGGTCGACACTGACGAACCCGAGCGGGCATGCGAGACTGTCCTGCCGGGCTCAAGTCCCGGTGTCTTTGTCCGGGAGTTTCCATGTCGTTGTCCAGCGGGCTGATCGCCGTTGTCGCCCTGGCCTATATGGCCATCATGTTCGCCATCGCCTTCTACGGCGACCGGCGCAGCACGCCGCTGCCACCACGGGTGCGGGCCTGGGTCTACAGCCTGTCGCTGGCGGTGTACTGCACCAGCTGGACGTTCTTTGGCGCCGTGGGCCAGGCCGCCGAACAGCTCTGGTCATTCCTGCCGATCTACCTCGGACCGATCCTGTTGCTGGTACTGGCGCCGTGGGTCCTGCAGAAAATGGTGATGATCAGCAAACAGGAGAACATCACCTCCATCGCCGACTTCATCGCCGCCCGCTACGGCAAGTCCCAATCCCTGGCAGTGGTGGTCGCACTGATCTGCCTGGTGGGCGTGTTGCCGTACATTGCCTTGCAGCTCAAGGGCATCGTGCTCGGGGTGAACCTGTTGATCGGTGCCGGCGCCGACGCCATGGGCACCCGCGCCCAGGACACCGCGCTGATCGTCTCGCTGATCCTGGCGCTGTTCACTATCGTGTTCGGTACCCGCAACCTGGACGCCACCGAACACCACCGTGGCATGGTGCTGGCGATTGCCTTCGAATCCCTGGTCAAGCTGTTCGCCTTCCTGGCGGTTGGCGCCTTCGTGACCTTCGGCCTGTACGACGGTTTCGACGACCTGTTCAACCAGGCGATGCTCGCCCCACGGCTGGAGCAATACTGGAAAGAAACCATCAATTGGCCGTCCATGGTGGTGCAGACCGGGGTGGCGATGATGGCGATCATCTGTTTGCCGCGGCAGTTCCACGTGACCGTGGTGGAAAACATCGAGCCTCAAGACCTGCGCCTGGCCAAATGGGTATTCCCTGCCTACCTGGCCCTGGCCGCGCTGTTCGTGGTGCCCATTGCCCTCGCCGGGCAAATGATGCTGCCCAGTTCCGTGCTGCCGGACTCGTTCGTCATCAGCCTGCCGCTGGCCCAGGCCCATCCGGCCCTGGCGGTACTGGCGTTCATCGGCGGCGCCTCGGCGGCCACCGGCATGGTGATCGTGGCCAGCGTGGCGCTGTCGACCATGGTCTCCAACGACATGTTGTTGCCCTGGCTGCTGCGCCGCAACAACGCCGAACGCCCCTTCGAAGTGTTCCGCCAGTGGATGCTGTCGGTGCGCCGGGTCAGCATCGTGGTCATCCTGTTGCTGGCCTATGTCAGCTATCGGTTGCTGGGTTCGACGGCGAGCCTGGCGACCATCGGCCAGATCGCCTTCGCCGCCGTGACCCAACTGGCCCCGGCCATGCTCGGCGCGCTGTACTGGAAACAGGCCAACCGCCGCGGCGTGTTCGCCGGCCTCGCCACGGGGATCTTCCTGTGGTTCTACACCCTGGTGTTGCCGATTGCCGCCCACAGCCTGGGCTGGTCGCTCAGCAGTTTTCCGGGGCTGGCCTGGTTGCACGGCAATCCCTTGAACCTGCCGATCACGCCGCTGACCCAAGGGGTGGTCCTGTCCCTGGCCGGCAACTTCACGCTGTTCGCCTGGGTGTCGGTGCTGTCGCGCACACGCGTCTCGGAACACTGGCAGGCCGGGCGCTTCATCGGCCAGGAAATCAGCGCCCGCCCCAACCCCCGCTCGATGCTGGCAGTGCACATCGACGACCTCTTGCAACTGGCCGCACGTTTCGTCGGCGAAGAGCGGGCGCGGCAAAGCTTCATTCGCTTCGCCTACCGCCAGGGCAAAGGCTTCAACCCGAACCAGAACGCCGACGGCGAGTGGATCGCCCACACCGAACGCCTGCTGGCCGGTGTACTCGGCGCCTCTTCGACACGTGCGGTCGTGAAAGCAGCCATCGAAGGTCGGGAGATGCAGCTCGAAGACGTGGTCCGGATCGCCGACGAAGCGTCGGAAGTGCTGCAATTCAACCGCGCCCTGTTGCAAGGCGCCATCGAGAACATCAGCCAGGGCATCAGCGTGGTCGACCAGTCCCTCAGGCTGGTGGCGTGGAACCGCCGCTACCTGGAGCTGTTCAAGTACCCGGACGGCTTGATCAGTGTCGGCCGGCCCATTGCCGACATCATCCGCTACAACGCCGAACGTGGCCTCTGCGGGCCGGGCGAGGCGGAAGTCCATGTCGCCAGGCGCCTGCACTGGATGCGCCAGGGCCGAGCCCATACCTCAGAACGGCTGTTCCCCAACGGCCGGGTCATCGAGCTGATCGGCAACCCGATGCCCGGTGGCGGCTTCGTCATGAGCTTCACCGACATCACCGCCTTCCGTGAGGCCGCACAGGCGCTGACCGAAGCCAACGAAGGGCTGGAGCAACGGGTGGCCGACCGCACCCGGGAACTGTCGCAGTTGAACCTGGCCCTGACCGAAGCCAAGAGCACCGCCGAAGCGGCCTATCAATCCAAGACCCGGTTCCTGGCGGCGGTCAGCCACGACCTGATGCAACCGCTCAATGCCGCGCGCCTGTTCTCCGCCGCACTGTCCCACCAGCACGACGGTTTGCCGAGCGAGGCCCGGCAACTGGTGCAACACTTGGACAGTTCGCTGCGCTCTGCTGAAGACCTGATCACCGACTTGCTGGATATCTCCCGCCTGGAGAACGGCAAGATCAACCCCGACCGCAAACCCTTCGCCCTCAACGACCTGCTCGATACCCTCGGCGCAGAGTTCACGGCGCTGGCCCAGGAACAAGGCTTGAAGTTCCGGGTTCGCGGCTCGAAGTTGCGAGTGGACAGCGACATCAAGCTGCTGCGGCGCATTTTGCAGAACTTCCTGACCAACGCTTTCCGCTACGCCAAGGGCCCGGTGCTGCTGGGCGTACGCCGACGCAACGGCGAGTTGTGCCTGGAAGTCTGGGACCGCGGGCCGGGTATCGCCGAGGACAAGCTGCAAGTCATTTTCGAAGAGTTCAAGCGCCTGGACAGCCACCAGACCCGCGCCGAAAAAGGCCTGGGCCTGGGCCTGGCCATCGCCGACGGCCTATGCCGCGTGCTGGGCCATACCTTGCGCGTACGCTCCTGGCCGGGGCGCGGCAGCGTGTTCAGCGTCAGCGTGCCCTTGGCCCAAACACAGGCCGTCGTACCGGGGCCCGTGGCCGAACCCAACGGTCATCTGCCAAGCGGCGCACAGGTGCTGTGCGTCGATAACGAAGACAGCATCCTGATCGGCATGAACAGCCTGCTGACGCGCTGGGGTTGCCAGGTGTGGACGGCGCGCAACCGCGAGGAATGCGAGCGTTGGCTGGCCCAGGGCGGCCGACCGCAACTGGCGCTGGTGGATTTTCATCTGGACGACGGCGAGACCGGCACCGAACTGATGGCCTGGTTGCGCACGCGCATGGGGGAACCGGTGCCAGGGGTGGTGATCAGTGCCGATGGCCGCCCCGAGACGGTGGCCCTGGTGCATGCGGCGGGCCTGGATTACCTGGCCAAGCCGGTGAAGCCGGCGGCGTTGCGGGCGTTATTGAGTCGGCATTTGCCGTTGTAATTCGGGCAAATGGTGCCCTGTGCAAGGTCATCTTGTGGGAGCAAGGCTTGCCCGCGATGGCGGTCTCAAGGATGCCATCGCGAGCAAGCCTTGCTCCCACAAGATGACCTCGCCACAAGTTTCTGCTTCATCCTTGGGGTTGTGCTTCAGCCCTGGGTTTTCTCGCTGGCTTCTTCCGGCAACTCAGGCAGCCCATCCGCATCGGTCATCGCCCGCTCGAGTAAATCGGCAGGCAGGCTCTTGCTCGCCCGGGCGCCGAGCAACTTGAGCTGTTCGCTACGGCTGATCAGGTTGCCGCGCCCTTCTGTCAGTTTGTTGCGCGCGGCACTGTAGGCTTTGTCCAACTGCTGCAAGCGACTGCCGATCTCGTCCAGGTCCTGGATGAACAGGACGAACTTGTCATACAGCCACCCGGCCCGCTCGGCGATTTCCCGGGCGTTCTGGCTCTGGCGTTCCTGCTTCCACAAGCTGTCGATCACCCGCAGCGTCGCCAGCAGCGTGGTCGGGCTGACGATCACGATGTTGCGGTCGAAGGCTTCCTGGAACAGGTTCGGCTCGGCTTGCAGGGCGGCGGAAAACGCCGCTTCGATTGGCACGAACAGCAACACGAAATCCAGGCTGTGCAAACCGTCCAGGCGCTTGTAGTCCTTGCCGGCCAAGCCTTTGACGTGGGCACGCAACGACACCACATGTTGCTTGAGGGCGAGTTGGCCGATGGCGTCATCTTCAGCGGCCACGTACTGCTGATAGGCCGTGAGGCTGACTTTGGAATCGACCACCACTTGCTTGTCGCCCGGCAGATAAATCAACACGTCCGGCTGGAAACGCTCGCCGTCCGGGCCCTTGAGGCTGACCTGGGTCTGATACTCGCGGCCCTTCTCCAGGCCGGCATGTTCAAGCACCCGCTCCAGGATCAGTTCGCCCCAGTTACCCTGGGTCTTCTGGCCCTTGAGCGCCCGGGTGAGGTTGGTGGCTTCGTCGCTCAGGCGCAGGTTCAGTTGTTGCAGGCGCTCCAGTTCCTTGCCCAGGGAGAAGCGTTCCCGGGCCTCGGCCTGATAACTTTCTTCAACGCGTTTTTCGAAGGACTGGATGCGCTCCTTCAGCGGATCGAGCAACTGGCCCAGGCGTTGCTGGCTGGTTTCGGCGAAACGTTGTTCACGTTCGTCGAAGATCTTCCCGGCAAGCTCGGCGAACTGCGCCCGCAGCTCGTCTCGCGAGCCTTGCAGGTCATCCAGGCGTTGCTGATGGCTTTCCTGCTGCTCACGCAGTTCGGCCTGCAACGACGCCGCCTGGGCATCGAGCCGGCGCAGCTCGGCTTCCTTGTTGGCACGCTCGAGGTTCCAGGCGTGAGCCGCATCCCGGGCATTGTCGCGCTCGATCTGCAGCAATTCGACCTCACGGCAGGCCGCGGCAAGCTCGGCCTGCTTGGCGGCGTTGGCCTGGCTCAGATCGCTGATTTCATCGCGGCAGGCATCGAGCTGGGCGTTGAGGCCATCGTGGGCCATGTGGGCCGTGGCCAGGCGCTCCTCCAGCAGGGCCAGTTCGGTCTGCGCGGCGGCGGCTTGGCGTTGCAGGTGCCAGGCCAGTGCCAGCAACGGCACCGCAGCGCCTGCCAGGCCAAACAACAGGCTGGTCAAATCCATAGCCATGACAATTCCTGCCGATCAAATAAAGCCCGAAGGTTAACCAAGCGGCTGGGGGTTGCCCAGCGCAGTCTTCGTTTTCAATCTTCGATTTCACCAAGGGCCCGGCGGGCACGATCATCGCCGGCCCGGGCGGCCTGGCGCAGCAGGTCGTGGCCGATGCGTCGATCCCGGGCGTTGCCGCATTCTCGGCACATCAACTGCCCGAGACGACTTTGAGCGGCCACCACGCCTTCACGGGCCGGTTGCTTGAGCAAACGACCAGCCAGGTGCTTGATGCTGGGGCTGTCCCCCAGCCGCGGGCTGTCGAGCAGCCACTCAGCTACCCGCATCGACATACGTTTGGGTGGGGTAACACCAGAGGGCGTGGAGGTAACAGGATTTGATACTGAGCGAAACTTCATAAAACACTGTGGGACAGATCGGAAGGCGCGCCACTCTACTCCTTTTTTCGTACGGGTAAAGTCGAAAAAAAACCGGCACGCCCGTGCTAGAGCAAGCGCTTGGGACAATCCACAGAAGCTGTGGATAACTCAGTGGACAACCCCCCTGAACTCGCGCAAAGCCCTGTGGAACGGGGCCTGCGCTCAAACTGACGATTTTTTCACCAGTAAAAAAAAGCGATGTTTTTCATTGACTTAAATTTTGGATACAGGCACCTACCCCGGATTGTTTCGACATGACAGTTGGGTGACAAGTGGTGCAGCGAGTGTGCACAAGTAACAGCTGAACGGGTTATAACGCTGCGTTTTTTTGGCACAACGGGCGGTAAAAGCTGGGGATAACCTCTGGCCGTGCATTGCAGCAACGGTGGCGTGGGCGCACTTGCAAGCGTCGGTTCCTGTGCTACGGCAGGCCCCCACAGCGATTGAGTGGCCACTTGAATATTTTTTAACCAACACCCTTCCCTTCACCGGTTCGATCCGTTAGTATCCGCAGCGTTAGTACCAAGCTGAAAGTCAATTCCGGGTCGAACACATCTCCACGGTCAGCCATCCTCCCAAGGACGCCTCACCGAAAAAAGGAGACCGGCCCCCTCGATGGTTTCCAGGTAAATCTTGCGCCAACACAGCCTTTGATCGAATGCAAAGGGTGTTGCCAGGCTCATTACTCTGACCGAACCAACCTGCAAAATTGATCAGGATCTTCACCCCGGGCCCAGAACCTTTGCCCTCGATGTGTTGCCTGCCCTCCTAAGTACCTACCTGCCAGCCCAAGCGCGCACTTATATAGCGCTCAAACTGGCTGCTTTGTTCCAGTCGGGTTCTTCGTTCGACCAATGGTGGTCGACGTTACTGGAACGTTTTAACGTTGCACGGTTCTTAACCGTGTCATTTGCAGGAACACCCATAACATGTCTACTCAAATCCACGCACAGGATGCTATCCGCACCCTCACCAACGCTTTTGCACCGATGAACTGCCTGATCATGGCCGCTCGCAAAGGCTGCTTCAGCTTCACGCTGGTCAACGAACACGGCATCGCCCGTCACAGCGAACGCCTGTACCCCGACCAGTACTCCAGCGCCGAACCGCTGCAGGCCGTGATCGAGCGTACTCGCCAGGCACTGGTTGCCTGAGACGCCAGAAAGGCTGAAACCCCAAAGGCCCCGCCCAGAAAGCGGGGCTTTTTATTGCCCGAAATTTCTCGATGAAGCGAAACGGCGTAAGCACCAAGGGATATAACAGTTATAACCGTTCGCTGAAGATGTTTTAAAAACAGTCCTTTACAGCGGGAATATGACACTACACTTCAAGTCAAGCGGCATGATCCGCTTCCGGCGGGGCCTGGACCGATCCACCGCTGCCAAGCCCACACTCTTCAGGCTCCGCCCCTTTCACACTTCGAGGGTTTTATGGGTATCGCTGCCAGCGAACTGTGTCGATATGTGATCCGCCCGACGCTCCTCTACCTTGAGCGTCACAGCGCAACCGCGGAATCCTTGTTGCTGGGCATTGCCGCCAGCCAGTCCGCCCTGGGTTCGGCCCTGCATGATCGACGGGGGCATGGCCTGTATCGCATTACCGAGCCCCGACACCAGGCACTCTGGGACCATTACCTGGCACGCGATCCGGAACGGGCCAGCCTGGTGCGCGGCCTGGCCAGCCAGCATGCCTTTCTCAGCGGCCCGCACCTGGAATTGACCGTCAATTTGCGCTACGCCACCGCCATCGCCTGGCTGCTGGTGGAGGAACAGAATACCCCGCTTCCCGACGCCGACGACCTGCTGGGCATGGCCCGCATCTGGCGCCAGACCTTTCATCCCCAAGGGCGCCTGCGAGATTTCACCTGCGCCTGGCAACGCTGTGTTTCGCCGCTGAGTCGGGTCGCTTGCTGAATGGGAAATTTGGAAACTTCCTACAACGGTCGCGAATCTGGTCGGATTGTCCTACAAAACCGCTCTAAATCAAGCCATACAGGCTATAGCGCTTGAGGGAAAATGTTGGTAATTTTCGCCCCGGTGATCACCAGGAGTTCTAACAATGAAAAAAATGATGCTCAAAACCACCCTTGGCCTTGCCGTTACCTTGGCATCCACGCAACTTTTCGCCAGTGGCTTTGCCTTGAACGAACAAAGCATCAGTGGCATGGGCACTGGTTTCGCAGGTCGTTCTTCCTCTGCCGATGACGCCAGCACCGTGTTTGGCAACCCTGCCGGCATGTCGCGCCTAAAGCGCCAGCAAGTCACCGGTGGCTTCGCCGCCATCGATGCTTCCACCGATATCGACGATGCCAGCGGTACCCAGTCCGGCACCAACAAGGGCGACATGGTTCCGCTCACTGCCGTTCCGATGGGCTACTACGTCAAGCCTATCGATGACCAGTGGGCTTTCGGCCTGGGTGTCTACGCACCGTTTGGCTTGATCACCGACTACGAAAATGGCTTCCAGGGCCGTAACTTCGGCAGCAAGAGCGAAGTGAAGGTCGTCACTTTCCAGCCAACCGTCAGCTATGCCTTCAACGACAAGGTATCGATCGGTTTCGGCCCGACCATCAACCGTATTTCCGGCTCCCTGGAATCGGATCTGACCTCTCCCCTGTCGCCGAATGATGGCAGCGTGAAGATCAAGGGCGACGACATTGGCTACGGCTACAACATCGGCCTGCTGGTCCAGGCGACCGACACCACCCGTGTCGGCCTGACCTATCACTCCAAGGTCAAGTACAAGCTCGAAGGCCACACCGAAATCAGTCCTGGGGCTGGCACACCTCCCAGCCTGCTGAATGGCGCGCGCTACGATGCTTCGCTGGATATCACCACGCCTGAATCGGTGGACTTTTCGGTCACCCAGCAAATCAATGATGCCTGGACCGTCTACGCGGGCAGCACCTGGACGCGTTGGAGCCGCCTGAAAGAAATCACCGTGAACAACGACGGTGTAACGCCCGCAACGGGCGGTGCTTTCGCGCCTGGCTTCTTCAGTTCCATTACTGAAGAACAGAACTGGCACGACACCTGGGCCTACGCCATCGGTACCTCCTACCAGTTGAACAAGCAGTGGGTACTGCGTACCGGCCTGACCTTCGACCAGGCACCGACCAACAACCAGGACCGTTCGCCACGTATCCCGACCGGCGACCGGACCATCTTCAGCCTGGGCGCCGGCTGGAGTCCGACCGACGACCTGACCATCGACGTGGCTTACTCCTACCTCAAGGAAGAAAAAGTCAACGTCAGCGGCAGCAATGCCCTCGGCCAGTCCTACGACGCCAAATACGAAAACAGCGCCAACGGTTTCGGTGTCGGTGCAACCTACCGCTTCTGATGTTTCACGGCGAACCTGAACCCCTCGCCAGCTGAAGCGAAAAAAAGCCCCGCACTCTACAAAGAGGCGGGGCTTTTTCGTGGCAGGTGTCAGGGCTTGGAGGCGATAGCCGCCTCTACCGCCTTGATGAAATCGGGATCGTCAGGCTTGATCCGGCTGGAAAAACTGCCAACGACCTTGCCCTGACGGTCCACCACATACTTGTAGAAATTCCATTTCGGCGCACCGGACTGTTCGGCCAAGTGCTTGAACAGCGGTATCGCATCCGCACCCCGCACCGGCTGCGGTTCGGTCATGGTGAAGGTCACACCGTAATTGACGTAACAGACCTTGGCGGTTTCGGCCCCGTCCTTGGACTCCTGCTTGAAGTCATTGGACGGTACGCCCAACACTTGCAACCCTTGCTCCTTGTAGCGCTGGTTGAGCGCTTCGAGGCCCTTGAACTGCGGGGCGAACCCACAGAAGCTGGCGGTGTTCACCACCACCAGAGGCTTGCCGGCAAAGCGCTGGCACAAATCAATGGTTTCCTTGGCCCGCAGCTTGGGCAACGAACCCTCCAGCAACGGCGGACAATCGGCAGCCCAGACTTGCCCGGTCACAGCCAGCAACAGGGCGGGAACAGCAAACCAGCGCATCAACATGTCGGTATTTCCTTAAAGCATGTCAGACCACGACGTTACTCCGCCATGCCCGCTGCCGTCCATTGTTCAACACGTCCCCATGCCCAGTTGCATCAAGGCCAACCCGCCCTGGTGCCAGCCCCACCAGGCGAGCGCCAGCAACAGGCCGGCGCCGGCAGCGATCAACCACGGGCCGATGCGACTCATGCCGCACCGACCTGGACTTGCAGGCGCGCCACCGGCCGTTCACGCACCGGCCAGTTCAACGCCGCCGCCAGCAGGCTGAGCAGGATCGATACCTGCCAGATCAAGTCGTAGCTGCCGGTGCGGTCATACACCACCCCGCCCAACCAACCACCGAGGAACGAGCCCAACTGGTGGAACAGGAACACAATCCCACCCAACATCGACAAATTTCGTACACCAAACAGGGTCGCTACCGTGCCGTTGGTCAACGGCACGGTCGACAACCACAGCACGCCCATTGCCATGCCAAACAGGTACGCCGTGGTGGTGGTCACCGGCAGCCACAGGAACAAGCCAATCACCACGGCCCGCAACAGGTACAACCCGGTCAACAGGCGTGGCTTGGACATGCGCCCGCCCAGCCAGCCAGCGGTGTAGGTGCCGAAGATATTGAACAACCCGACCAGGGCCAGCACGGTGGTGCCGACGCTGGCGGGCAGGTGTTGGTCCACCAGGTACGCCGGCAAATGCACGCCAATGAACACCACCTGGAAACCGCAGACAAAAAAGCCGACCGCCAGCAGCCAGAACCCGGAATGGCTGCACGCCTCGCGCAAGGCTTCGGCCAGGGTCTGCTCGTGGCCAGCCACCGGCAACGGTGCGTCCTTGAGCATGCTCACCAGCGGCACGATCAACGCCACCAGCAGCCCCAGCGCCAACAACGCCGCCGACCAACCGAGCCAGCCGATCAGCCCCAGCGTACCGGGCAACATGGCGAACTGGCCGAAGGAACCGGCGGCACTGGCGATGCCCATGCCCATGCTGCGTTTTTCCGGTGGCACGGCCCGTCCGACCACGCCGAGGATCACCGAGAACGATGTGCCCGACAAACCGATACCAATCAAAAGACCCGCGCTCAACGACAAGGACCATGGCGAGTCGGCCATGCCCATGAACACCAGGCCGAGTGCGTAGAGCACGCCACCGATCAGCACCACTTTCGCCGCACCGAAGCGGTCGGCCAGCGCGCCGGTGAAAGGCTGCGCCAGGCCCCAGATCAAGTTCTGCAGGGCAATGGCGAAGGCGAATACCTCACGGCCCCAGCCGAACTCGGCACTCATGGGCGCGAGGAACAGGCCGAAGCCATGCCGCACGCCCAGGGACAACGCCAGGATCAGCGCGCTGCCCACCAGGACCCAACCACAGGTACGCCACATCGATGTCATTTTTGTTCTCCAGTCGTGGGTATATACCCACTTATCATCGAACGAACCGGCGTCACGCCAGTTCATCCAGCAAGGCCAGCAAGGTCGCACGTTTTTCGGCGCCCAGCTTATCGATCAGTTTCTGTTGCGCCGCTTCCCAGGCCGGCAGCGCTGCCGCCAGCCGGGCCTGCCCCGTTTCAGTGAGCACGACGATACGGTTACGCAGATCGTCGCCCTCGGCCAGCGCCACCAGCCCCTCGCCTTCCAGCACCCGCAGGTTGCGCCCCAGGGTGCTGCGGTCCAGGCCCATGGCCTCGGCCAGGGAGGAAATACTCGGTTGGTCCAGGCGCGCCAGGTTGCTCAGCAAAGAATACTGGGCAACGTTGATCCCGAAGCCGTCGAGGGCGCCGTCGTAATACCTGCTGACGCCACGTGCGGCACGACGCAGATTGATGCACAGACATTGGGAAGGAAGCATGATGCGTGTATATACCCGCGACTAAGTGAATGCAAACTTAAATGAACACTGCGCCGTCGACAAGATCCGGCTTCAACGCAACGCCAGCGCGACCAGAACGGCGGTTTCCAGCAGTTCCAGCAAGGCGCCCGCCGTATCCCCGGTGCAGCCTTGCAGCCTGCGCAGCATCATCCGTCGCAATCCGATGAAGACCAGTGTAGCCACCACCAACGTCCACAGCCCGGCCCAGCCCAACAGCAGCAGGCAACCCAGCGCACAGGCCGACAACACCTGCCAGCCCGAGCGGCGCGGCAGGTGATCGGCGAGCGCCTGCCCCAATCCACCGGCACGCACATACGGCGTCGTCAGGAACAACCCCAGCAATGCGCCCCGCCCCAGCATCGGCACGATGAGCAACGCCAAGGCCTGCTCCTGTTCGATCAACGCCACCAGCGCTGTCCATTTGAGCAGCAACACCACCACCAACGTCACGACGGCAATCGGCCCGCTGCGCGGATCCTTCATGATCAGCAACGTCCGTTCGCGATCGCCGAAACCGCCGAGCCACGCATCGGCGCTGTCGGCCAGGCCATCCAGGTGCAACCCGCCGCTAAGCAGCACCCACGCCATCAGCACCAGCGCGGCATGCAGCAGCAACGGCGTGCCGAGCAATAACCAATCCACCCCCCATAACAGCCCTCCGAACACTAGCCCCACCATCGGATAGAACAACAGCGAACGGCCCAACTGTTCGGGCTCGGGCATGCCGGGCAGGCGAACCGGCAGGCTGCTGAGAAATTGCAGGGCGATCCAGAAGGGCAACATCGTCAATTCGCCTCTTCGAGCACTGAACCTGCCGACACTGTCAGGGAAAACAGCGCGCCGTGACCGACTTCGACATTGAGCAGTTGCTCGCGAGGCAGGCCGCGGGCCTGGGCCAGCAGCAGGCGCATGACGCCGCCATGGCTGACCAGCAAGACCCGCTGACCGGCATAGGCCGCGTGCAGACGCTCGATCGCCGCCAGGACGCGGCTGGCAAACACCTGCACCGGCTCGCCTTCGGGGGGCGTGAAGGCATAGGGATCGGCCCAGAACTGGCCCAGTGCCTCGGCGTCAGTGTCCATCAACGCCGCTGCGCTGCGACCTTCCCAGGCGCCAAAATGCAGCTCTTGCAGGTCTTTGTCCAAATGCACCGGCACGTTGAGCCGGGCGCCGAGTTGCTCGGCGAAACGGGCGCAGCGCTGCAAGGGTGAGCTGACCAGACGATCCCAGGGTCCGCCTTGAGCGACGGCGGTGTGCATCTGCTCCCAGCCCCTGGCCGTCAAGGCATCGTCGAGGCTGCCGCGCAAGCCGCCGCCCAATTCGGTTTCGCCGTGACGCAGCAGGTCCAGGCGCAAGGTCATGCCGGGCGGTCCGCCACGGCCGCTTCGGCAAACGTCGCCATCTGCCCGTGCAGGTCACACGCCAGGCGCAACAGCGGCACCGCCAACGCCGCGCCACTGCCCTCGCCCAGGCGCAGGCCGAGATCCAGCAGCGGTTCGGCACCGAGGGTTTCCAGCACGTGGAGATGGCCCGGTTCGGCGCCGCGATGGCCGAACAGCAACCATGGCCGGCACGCGGGATTGAGGCGCACCGCCACCAGGGCCGCGACGCTACAGATGAATCCGTCCACCAGCACGGCGACGCCCTGCTGGGCACAGGCCAGGTATGCGCCGACCAACGCGGCGATTTCAAAACCGCCGAGGTTGAACAGGGTCTGCAATGGATCGTTACCCTGGGCAGCGTGCAACGCCAGCGCCCGTTCGATCACCTGGGCCTTGCGGCTGACACCCGCGGCGTCCAACCCCGTGCCCGGCCCGACCAGATGCGCCACCGGGCAGTCGAGCAAGGCGCAAGCCAGGGCGCTGGCGGCGGTGGTGTTGCCGATGCCCATCTCGCCGCCGATGAACAATTGCGTGCCGGCCGCGACGGCACGCAGCACACTGTCGCGCCCGGCGTGCAAGGCTTGCTCGCCCTGTTTCACCGTCATTGCCGGGCCCTGGGCGAAATTCGCCGTGCCCGGCCCGAGGTTCAGGTGCCGCACACCGGGCAGGTCCAGCGCAGGCGTGACGGTGCCCAGGTCGACCACTTCCAGGGACGCGCCCAGTTGCCGCGCCAGGACGCTGATGGCCGCGCCGCCGCTGACGAAGTTGAGCAGCATTTGCCCGGTGACCTCTTGGGGATAGGCCGATACGCCTTCTGCGACCACGCCATGGTCGCCGGCGAAAATCGAGATCCACAACCGCTCCAGGCTCGGTTTGACCTGCCCTTGCAGACCCGCCAGTTGCACCGCCACCGATTCCAGCCGCCCCAGGGAACCGGCCGGCTTGGTCAGTTGTTGCTGACGGGCCGCGGCCAGTTCCAGCACGTGGGTATCGACGGGCTTGCATGGTTCCAGCCACCAGCGATGATTCATAACGCAGTACCTTTGAGAGTCAGGGGCAGGCCAGCGACGGTCAGCACGACGCGCTGACAACGTTCGGCCAAGGCTTGATGCAGCCAACCGGCTTCATCGACGTAACGGCGCGTCAGCTCGCCCAGCGGCACGACACCCATGCCGGTCTCGTTGCTGACAAAAATGATCTCCCCGGGCAGCGCGGCCAGGCTGTCCAGCAGCGCTTCGCGCTCGGCGTTCAGTTGCTCGGGAGCCTCGAGCATCAACAGGTTGGTCAGCCACAGGGTCAGGCAATCCACCAGCAGGCATTGCCCGGGGGCGGCGTTCTCCCGCAGCACCCGGGCCAGGGCCAAGGGCTCCTCCACCAGCGCCCATTCGGCTGGTCGCCGGGCGCGGTGCTGGGCGACACGATCGTTCATCTCACCGTCCAGGGGTTGGCTGGTGGCGATGTAGGTCACTGGCAAGCGGGTGTCCGCCGCGAGTTTTTCAGCCAGGCGACTCTTACCGGAGCGGGCGCCGCCGAGGATCAGTTGCAGCATGGGTCATTAACCTTTATTTGGCGGTGTGGCGACTGGCGCCATCGCGAGCAAGCTCGCTCCCACAGTTGATCTGGGGTGTACATAAATTCTGTGCTCATCAGCGATCCAATATGGGAGCGAGCTTGCTCGCGATGAGGCCACCCCAGCGACCCTGAATCCCACAAAGCTCACGCAACAATCCAGTATCCAGATGCCGCTCCACCAGATCCGCCAACCGCTCGATGTCCCGCTCGCGCAAGCCGTGGTAATCCACCGTTTGCACATCCGCCAACCCCGCCCAACGCAACAACGCGCTGCTGGCCTGGGGCGACTCGAACAGCCCGTGCAGGTAGGTGCCGAACACCTGTGCGTCGAGGCTCTGGGCGCCGTCGCAACGGCCGTCTTCCAGGTGCACCGCAGCATTTTCCAAGGCCGGGCCGGTGGTCACGCCCGCGTGGATCTCATAGCCGCTGACCTCGGCCGCTTCCAAGGCCAGTCGCCCACGCACATTGCGCAGTTGCTTCTCATGTTCCAGGGTCGTTTCGAAATCCAGCAGGCCCAGACCGGCACTGGAGCCCGCCGCGCCTTCCAGCCCCAAGGGGTCGTGAACCTGCTGGCCAAGCATCTGCAAACCGCCGCAGATGCCCAGCAATTTGCCGCCGTAGCGCAGGTGACGATGGATCGCCGTCTCCCAACCGTTGGCTCGCAGGTAGGCCAGGTCGCTGCGCACGCTTTTCGAGCCGGGCAGGATGATCAGGTCGGCCGGCGGGATGGGCTGGCCGGGGCCGACGAATTGCAGGTCGACCTGTGGGTGCAGGCGCAACGGATCGAAATCGGTGTGGTTGCTGATGCGCGGCAAGACCGGCACCACCACTTTCAGCACGTGTTCGGCCTTGTCGATCTGGCGCTGATCGAGGCCATCCTCGGCTTCCAGGTGCAGATCCATGACGTACGGCAACACGCCGATCACCGGTTTGCCGGTGCGCGCCTCCAGCCAGTCCAGGCCGGGTTGCAGCAAGGCGATGTCGCCACGAAAACGGTTGATGATGAAGCCCTTTACCCGCGCCTGCTCACTGGGGGAAAGCAACTCCAGCGTGCCGACCAGATGGGCGAACACCCCGCCGCGATTGATATCGGCGATCAGCAGCACCGGGCAGTCCACCGCCTCGGCAAAGCCCATGTTGGCGATGTCACCGGCGCGCAGGTTGATCTCCGCCGGCGAGCCGGCGCCTTCCACCATCACCACCGCATAAGCCGCGCTCAAGCGCGCGTGGGAGGCCAGCACCGCTTGCATCGCGATGGCTTTGTAATCGTGATAAGCCACGGCGTTCATGGTGGTGACGGCACGACCATGGATGATCACCTGGGCGCCGGTGTCGCTGTTGGGCTTGAGCAGCACCGGGTTCATGTCGGTGTGCGGTTCGAGACCGGCGGCCTGGGCCTGCACCGCCTGAGCCCGACCGATTTCGCCGCCGTCAGCGGTCACGGCGCTGTTGAGGGCCATGTTCTGCGGCTTGAACGGCACCACGCCCACGCCCTGGCGCCTGACCCAGCGGCACAAGGCCGTGACCAGGGTACTTTTGCCGGCATCGGAGGTGGTGCCCTGCACCATCACTGTGGTCATGGGGTGTCCTTGGCGTAGGCTTCAAAGGCTTGTTCGAGGCGCAGGAATTCGCTGTCGTCGGCCGGCAGCCCGAAACGCAGGCTGCTGGTGTTCACGAACAGGCGCAGGAGAATGCCGCGATGGGCCATGAAATCGTGAAGCCCCTGGGCGTGTTCGGTGATCAGCCATTGGAACAATCCGCAGCCGCCCTGCGGCTTGAAGCCGTGGCGTTCGAGCAACAGCGCCAGGCGTTGGCTGGTGGCTTCGCAGCGTTGGCGCTGAGCTGCGTGGGCATCGCTATCCAGCAGGCACGCCTGGCCCAGCACCCGGGTCGGCCCGCTGACCGCCCACGGCCCGACTTGTTCGGCAAGCAACTTGAGCAAGCGGCGTTCGGCCAATACAAAGCCCAGGCGAACCCCGGCCAGGCCAAAGAACTTGCCGAACGAACGCAGGACGATCAGCCCGACCAGATGGGTGTACGCCGCCAGGCTCAGCGCCGGTGTGACGTCCATGAACGCTTCATCCACCACCAACCAGCCACCGCGCTGGGCCAGGCGGGCATGCCAATCCAGCAAACGCTCGGGCGCCAGGCTCAGGCCCGTGGGGTTGTTCGGATTGACCACCACCAGCACATCGAGGCTATCGAGGAAGAAATCCACTTCCGCTTCCAGCACTTCGCGCACGATATAGCCGCTGCGGCGCCAGGCTTCGGCGTGCTCGGCGTAACACGGCGACAAGACGCCAACCTTGCCGCTGCGACGCAGGCGCGGCAACAGCTGGATGGCCATCTGCGAACCGGCCACCGGCAGCACATCCAACGCACCGTAGTAATCGCAGGCGGCCTGCTCCAAGCCGTCATCGGTTTCCGGCAGGCGCGCCCAAGCCCGCGGGGGAATCGCCGGAACGTCGAACGGCCAAGGCGCGAGGCCGCTGGACAAGTCGAGCCAATCGGCCTCGGCAATGCCGTATTGCCGGGCCGCGTTGCGCAAGCGTCCGCCGTGCTCAAGCATAGAACTCAGCTCCCAGGCAGAGAATCAGCAACCACAACCATACCCCGCGCTGGACCAATTGCCAGCCGCGATCAATGGAATCGGCACTCGCCGGTACGCCTTCGCCCAAGGGCGGACGTTGGTGCAGTTCGCCGTGGTAAACCGCCGCCCCGCCCAACTCGACACCGAGCGCTCCGGCCCCGGCGGCCATCACCGGCCCGGCGTTGGGGCTGTCCCAGGTCGGGCCCTGGCTGCGCCAGCACTTGAACGCCAGGCGGGTCTGGCCGAGCAGCGCGTAGGTCAACGCCACCAGGCGCGCCGGAATGTAGTTGAGCACATCGTCGATCTTGGCCGCTGCCCAGCCGAAGCGCTCGAAGCGTTCGTTGCGATAGCCCCACATGGCGTCGAGGGTATTGCTCAGGCGGTACAGCACCACCCCGGGCGCGCCGGCCACGGCGAACCAGAACAACGCGGCGAACACCGCGTCGCTGCCGTTTTCCAGCACCGACTCGGTGGCGGCGCGGGCCACGGCGGTTTCGTCCAGTTCAGCCGTCTCGCGACTGACCAGATAGCCGACGCGCTGGCGTGCCTGCTCCAGATCACCGCTGCGCAGTGCCCGCGCCACCGGTTCGACATGCTCGCCGAGGCTGCGCAGGCCGAGGGCACAATACAACGCCAGGATATCCACCAACCAGCCCACCATCGGCGCCCAGGACAGGGCCGTGGCGAGCAAGGTCAACGGCACCACGGCCATCACCCAAGCCGTCACCCCGTGGCTGCGCCAGCCACGTCCGCCTGAGTTGAAACGCTGTTCGATGCGATCGGCAAAGCCGCCGAACGCCACCAACGGATGCCAGCGCCGAGGCTCGCCCAACAGCGCATCCAGCGCCACCGCAGCGGCACTGAGCAACGCCACGCTCATGGGCTCACTCCCCAACGGTTTTCATACAGCAGTTCATTGAGCGGACGCGGTTGCGCCCAACCTTCCAGGGCGAGCATCGGCGCTGGGTAAAACCCTTCGACCGGGCCCAGGCAAAGGATCGCCAGCGGCTTGGCCCCGGCGGGCAGGCCCAGCAGGTCGGCCAGGGCCTGAGGTTCGAACAATGACACCCAGCCCATCCCCAGCCCTTCGGCGCGGGAGGCCAGCCACAGGTTCTGGATGGCGCAGGACAGCGAGGCCAGGTCCATTTCCGGCAAGGTCCGACGACCGAAGATGTGCCGCTCGCGATCCTCCATCAACGCCGCCACCAGCACTTCGGCGCAATCATCGATGCCTTCGACCTTGAGCTTCATGAATTCATCGCTGCGCTCGCCCAGGGCTTCGGCGGTGCGAATGCGTTCTTGTTCCACCAGTTGGCGGATCTGCCCACGCAAGGCGCGGTCGCTGATGCGGATGAATCGCCACGGTTGCATCAGGCCGACGCTGGGGGCCTGGTGCGCGGCTTCCAGCAGACGGCGCAACAGGGCCGGCTCTACCGTGCCGCCGCTGAAATGGCGCATGTCGCGGCGCTCGGCGATGGCGCGGTAGACCGCATCGCGTTCGGCCTGGGAGAAAGCGTTGTCGGTCATGGCCGCTTCGCGAGCAAGCTCGCTCCCACAGGGTTCAGGTGATCAAATGTGGGAGCGGGCTTGCTCGCGAAGGCGGCCTCAAGATCTGGCGCAAACAGCCCGGCAATCGCCCTGGGATTGGACGGAAAATAAAAGTGCACATAGGAAGCCGTCATCCGCCCCTGCCGGAAAACCGCCTCCGCCCCTCGCCCGCCATTGGGGCTATGGCCACGGGCAATCGGTTCAACCTCGGTACTGGTCAGGGAATGATGATAGGTGTGCCCACGCAGGTTGCCTTCCGGCAAATCCACCGACTGCAATGCCAAGGCCGCCAGGCGCTTTTGCATCTGCGCATCACCGGCCAGCAAACCCAGCAGTTCGGCGCGCACGCCGTCGACATCGGTCAATGAATCGAGCAGATACAACATGCCGCCGCATTCGGCGAGTAACGGTTTATCGGCGGCGTGGTGGGCACGGATCGCGGCCAGCATCGGCTTATTTCGAGCCAGCGCAAGGTGGTGCAGCTCCGGATAACCGCCAGGCAGATAAAGACTGTCCGCCTCAGGCAGTTCGGTGTCATGGATCGGTGAAAAAAAGCTCAACTGCGCACCCATGGCCCGTAGCAGATCAAGGCTTGCGCCATAGGTGAAGGCGAACGCTTCGTCACGGGCCACGGCGATGCGCACCCCGGCGAGCCACGGCTCAACGGCGATCACCTGCGGCGCGGCGAACTCCACCGCCGGCGGCAGCGCCACTTCGCAACTACTGGCCAAGGCATCGGCCGCCGCGTCGAGGCGCAGGTCGAGATCGTTCAATTCACTGGCCTGGACCAACCCGAGATGACGGCTGGGCAATTCGATGCCGGTTTCCCGGGACAGCGCGCCGTACCAGCGCAGGCCTTCGGTCAGGCTGCCTTCGAGCAACTGCGCGTGACGCAAGGTGCCGACCCGGTTGGCCAAGACCCCGGCGAATGGCAGGTCCGGTTGATAACGGGCCAGGCCCAGGGCCAAGGCACCGAAGGTCTGGGCCATGGCCGTACCGTCGATCACCGCCAGCACCGGTACGCCAAAATGCCGCGCCAGATCGGCGCTGGACGGGGTGCCGTCGAACAGCCCCATCACCCCTTCGATCAGGATCAGGTCCGCTTCGGCGGCGGCTTCCCACAACAGCCGGCGACTTTCCTGCTCGCCGACCATCCACATGTCCAATTGATAGACCGGCGCGCCGCTGGCCCGCTCCAGGATCATCGGATCGAGGAAGTCCGGGCCACACTTGAAGACGCGCACCTTGCGTCCCTGGTTGCGATGCAACCGGGCCAGCGCCGCAGTGACGGTGGTCTTGCCTTGTCCCGAGGCCGGCGCTGCGATCAACACCGCCGGACAGTGGCGGCTTGTCAGGCAAGGGTCACTCACAGTTCGACGCCTTTCTGCGCCTTGATACCCGCCTGGAACGCGTGCTTGATCATGCCCATTTCAGTCACGGTGTCGGCCAGCTCGATCATCTCCGGCTTGGCGCCGCGACCGGTCACCACCACATGCTGCATCGGCGGACGCGCCTGCAGATCGCTGAGCACCTGATCGAGGTCGAGGTAGCCGTGCTTGAGGGCGATATTCAATTCGTCGAGCACCACCAGGCCGATGGACGGATCGCTGAGCAACTGACGGGATACGGCCCAGGCGGCTTCGGCGGCGGCGATGTCGCGCTGGCGGTCCTGGGTTTCCCAGGTGAAACCTTCACCCATGACATGAAAACGCACCTGCTCCGGGAAGCGGCGAAAAAACAGCTCTTCACCGGTGCTATTGCGTCCCTTGATGAACTGCACCACACCGCATTGCATGCCATGGCCCATGGACCGTGCCAGCATGCCGAACGCCGAGCTGCTCTTGCCCTTGCCGTTGCCGGTCAGCACCAGCAGCAAGCCGCATTCGTTCGGCGAGTTGGCGATGCGCTCGTCGATCACGGCTTTCTTGCGCTGCATGCGCGCCAGGTGGCGTTCATCGCGATCAGGGGTGTCGGTCATGGGGAGCTCTCCGTTGGGATTGGATAACGGCGGGCGGGGCACAAAAAAAGACGGCAGCAAGCCTGGCATCGCCCACCGTGATGCCGTTGGATGAATCAGGCCGGTCTCCGGGCTCATGAGCGGCGTGGCGCCGGGCTGCGCGCCTTCCCATGTCATGCGACACAGTGGCTTAGGCACAGCGTTGACTCATTTACCGTTGCGGGGGCAGCGCCGGGTTCGTATGCACTCACCGGCTTCCCTGTTTCACTCTGTCGAACACAGTCACAGAGCACCTGAAACAAGCGGCGAAGGTTAGAGGGTTGGGGGTGGAGCGTCAATTAAAGCCGCCTGTCGGGGCACTCATTGGCGCCGATCAATAAAATGACGCCAATCTTGTGTGATCCTGCGGCAAGTGATATCAAAGCGACATTACGACCCGATATCACAAGAACAAGAGGGCAAAACATGCAAGGCATGCTCATCAGCAATCCGAAACTGGAATTCCTGCGCCCGGTGCTGGAACGCTGGTTTGATTGTATCGACCGCTACAACGCGGTGCGCGGCGATAACGACACCCCCTACTGGTTCGATGAACGAGCCAATCTCAGCTTGCTGTCGGCCGCTGCCTGGATGGCCGAGATGGTCACGCTGCAGAACGCGCCGACCCGCAAGCAGAACGAAGAAGGCGAACGCAACGTCAGCGCCGACCTGTTCATCGCCAGCACCGATGAGCGGGCCTTCATCCAGGCCACCCAACGCTGGCCCAAGGTCAACAACCTGAACCTGACTCAACCGCTGTCGGAAGCCACCAGCGATGCCAAGCGCATCAGCTACGCCAGCGACCTGAAGCTGGGCTGCCTGTTCGTCTCGCCGCAAAAAGCCCAGCAAAGCGCCACGCCCGAAGAACTGCAGGACATGATCGACGACCTGCAAAAGGAAAACACTTGCGCGGTGGCCTGGTACTTCCCATACGCCTATCGCAAGTTGCGCAACGAGGCCGGCCAATACCATCCAGGCATTGCCGTGCTGTTCAAGCAGGCCCATGGCTGACTCATTACTGTGGGAGCGAGCTTGCTCGCGATAGCGACGCACCTGGCAACATCAATCTTGATTGTCCTGCCGCCATCGCGAGCAAGCTCGCTCCCACAAGGTTTTGCGCGCAGTTTGAACCATCCGTGCGTCTACGCTTCTCTATGAATAACCACATGCATTCATAGGGAAGCCAGCATGCTCAAGCCACCCCATCTTCTGATCGTCGCCCTTGCCGCCGGGCTTGTCGCTTGTGGCGAGTCTTCCACACTGCAAGTGTCCGATGGCACCGGTCCTGCGCCGAAGCTGCCGGAACCGAACAAGACCCTGGTCCCCACCGTCAACATCGCCGAAGCCATCGGCTGGCCGCAAGGCACCAAGCCGACCCCGGCCCAGGGCCTGCAAGTGGGCGCGTTCGCCGAAGGACTGGACCATCCGCGCTGGCTTTACGTGCTGCCCAATGGCGATGTGCTGGTGGCCGAAACCAACGCCCCGCCCAAGCCAGACGACAGCAAGGGCATCCGTGGCTGGGTGATGAAAAAGGTCATGGGCCGCGCCGGTGCCGGGGTGCCCAGCCCCAACCGCATCACGCTATTACGCGACGCCAATCACGATGGCATCGCCGAAACCCGTACGGTATTCCTGGAAAACCTCAATTCGCCGTTCGGCATGACCCTGGTGGGCAATGACCTGTACGTGGCCGACACCGACCGACTGATCCGCTTCCCGTACAAGGACGGTGACACGCAGATCAAGGCGCAGCCGACCAAGGTCGTCGACCTGCCGGGCGGCACCCTCAACCATCACTGGACCAAGAACGTGATCGCCAGCCGCGACGGCAGCAAGCTGTACGTCACCACCGGTTCGAACAGCAACGTCGCGGAAAATGGCATGGAGGCCGAAGAAGGTCGCGCCGCCATCTGGGAAGTGGACCGGGCCAGCGGCAATCACCGAATCTTCGCCTCAGGCCTGCGCAACCCCAACGGCCTGGCCTGGGAACCCCGCAGCGGAGCCCTGTGGACGGCCGTGAACGAACGGGATGAGATCGGTAGCGACCTGGTGCCGGACTACATCACCTCGGTCAAGGACGGCGCGTTCTATGGCTGGCCCTACAGCTACTACGGGCAACACGTCGATGTCCGGGTCGAACCACAGAACCCGGCCCTGGTGGCCAAGGCCATCGCCCCGGACTACGCTGTCGGCCCCCATACCGCCTCACTGGGCCTGACCTTCGCTGAAGGCAGCACCCTGCCTGCACCGTTTACCGAAGGGGCTTTCGTTGGTCAGCACGGTTCCTGGAACCGTAAACCCCACAGTGGCTATAAAGTGATTTTCGTACCGTTCAACGGCGGCAAACCCGTGGGGCAACCGGTGGATGTGCTGACCGGCTTCCTGAACGCCGACGAAAAAGCCCAAGGCCGGCCGGTGGGCGTGGTAATCGACAAGCAGGGTGGTTTGTTGGTGGCTGATGATGTGGGGAACAAGATCTGGCGGGTCTCGGGTCAGTAACACCACTCAAGACTTGTGAAGGCCCCCTGTGGCGAGGGAGCTTGCTCCCGCTGGGCTGCGAAGCAGCCTTTGGGCTCTGACGGTTGCTGCGCAACCGAGCGGGAGCAAGCTCCCTCGCCACAAGAGCGTCCTCAGGGATTACGCGCCAGGTGCTCCGGCTGCAACACACGCTTGGCGCCCAGGTAAGCCTTTTGCCAATAGGCCTTGGACAAGCTGTCGAGCTTGACCGTGCCGCCCGTGGCCGGTGCGTGGACGAAGCGCCCCTCGCCGACATAGATCCCGGCATGGCTGACCTGAGAGCCGCCGTTGGTAGCGAAGAAAATCAAATCGCCGGTCTGCAAGGCGTTCTTGCCGACATCCGGCGCGCGCATGCCGATCATCTCGCGCGTGGAGCGCGGCAGGGAAATACCGGCGGCGTCGCGGTACACATAACCGATCAAGCCACTGCAATCGAATCCCGAATCCGGCGTGTTGCCGCCCCAGCGGTACGGCGTCCCTACCAGGCCCAGGGCCCGGAACAGGACGTCTTCGGCGGCAGGGGAAAAGGATTGCGAGGGGGCAAAGACCACCGGGGCCCGTACCACAGGTGCTGGCGGCGGGGTTCGGCTGGCGCACGCACTGAGCAGTGCGGCGAGGAAGATGAGCGCGAGGCGGGCCGACGTCGACATATGCAGAACAATCCTGATCTGGATGCGGCTTTTCTGCCGTGGGCATGAAAACAAATCCGCCTGCGTAGTACGCAGGCGGATTGCCATCAATCAATGATCAAGGATTCTAGCGACTATGTGGCAAACTTCAAGTAAGACTTTAAGTTTGCCTTACAAACTGTGTGCTTACTTGCGAGCAGTGACCACAGTCGGTGCCATGGCGAGGGCGCGCTTGGCTTCGATGAAGGTCTTGCTCCAGTAGCTGTCGCCCAGGCTGTCGATCCGCACGCCACCGCTGCGGCGGCTGCTGGAATGGATGAACTGGTTGTCGCCCAGGTAGATACCGGCATGGCTGACGCGACCGCGACGACCGTTGGTGCTGAAGAACAGCAGGTCACCGGGCTCCAGCTGATTGCGCGCTACGAGTGGGGCGTTCACGTTGATCATTTCGCGAGTGGAACGCGGCAGGTTCATGCCAGCCTCTTCGCGGAACAGATAACCGATGAAACCGCTGCAATCGAAGCCGGCTTCAGAAGTACCGCCAAAACGGTAGCGGGTACCGATCAGCGACATGCCACGTTCCAGGATGCTGTCAGCCAGTACTGGAAGCTGGTAAGGCTTGCTGCCGGCGAAGGCTGCGAGTTCTTTGTCGGAGGCCATTTCTTCCTGGAACGCAACGGAGGAAGACTGGGCGGTAACGGAATTCCGGACCTGTGGTTGTGGCGCTTGCTGGGACACTGGAGAGTGGGCAGCGCAACCGAACAACAGGGTAACGAGTGCGAGAGGCACGAGGGGTGCGAAGCGATTTAGCATGGGCACGACCGTGGCTGAAGTAGTAAAGATGGCGAGACTATGCCTTCTATCAACCTCATTTGCAAATTCAATCGATGCAAATGTGACTTCTCGGTTTTACGTTTACATCTAAGCGCTTAAGCCCATTTTGAACGTCACGCAGCCTGCAACCCAGCAGGACCGCGGGTTTCGCCGCGTCCAGAACAGGCCATGAGCCACTACTCACAACGGTTCTACCAGCCCAAAGTTTCTTTCAAAAAAGGAATAGTCAGCTTGCGCTGGGCCTGGAGCGAGGCTTGGTCGAGGCGCTCGAGTAGCTCGAACAATGCGCTCATGCTGCGGGTGCCACGGGTGAGGATGAAATGCCCGACTTCATCGGTCAGGTGCAGGCCACGTCGGGAAGCGCGTAGCTGCAAGGCACGGAGTTTGTCTTCGTCGGACAACGGGCGCATCTGGAAAATCAGCGCCAGGGTGAGACGGGATTTGAGATCCGCCAGTTTCACCGGCAGCTCCCGAGGCGACGTCGAGGCGGCGATCAACAAGCGCCGACCGCTGTCGCGCAACCGATTGAACAGGTGAAACAGCGCTTCTTCCCAGTCAGCCTTGCCGGCCACGGCCTGGAGATCGTCCAGGCAGACCAATTCGTACTGTTCAAGGTTGTCGAGGATTTCAACGCCGCGATCCAGCAATTCAGCCAGCGGCAGATACACGGCCGGCTCGCCCAACTGCTCGAACCGCAGGCAAGCCGCCTGCAACAGGTGCGTGCGCCCTACCCCGTCCTTGCCCCACAGATAGATCAGGCTTTCGGTCCAGCCGGCGTCGGCTTCGCAGAGCCGCTCGACATAGCCGAGTGCAGCGGCATTGGCGCCTGGGTAGTAGTTGATAAAGGTAGCGTCATCACGCAGACGCACACCTAGGGGCAGCTGAATCGGTTTCATGCTGACTGAACAGTTCCCAAGGAACCGTTAGTGGCCTCTGTGTAAAGTGCGCAAAGTTTATACCCGTGGCGCGGACCGCACAATGCGCCGGACCACGAGCAAAATCAAAGGTTTGCAGCAGCAAGGGCGCGGAGCGTCAGTTTCCCTGACACCCCGCCGGTCATTCGCCCTACAGATCAGGGTCTTCAGCGCCGCTATAAATGTCCGAATCCTTGTACAGATCGTGCATATGCCGCACCAGC
This sequence comes from Pseudomonas sp. Van50, assembly GCF_055390755.1. Classification (NCBI taxonomy): domain Bacteria; kingdom Pseudomonadati; phylum Pseudomonadota; class Gammaproteobacteria; order Pseudomonadales; family Pseudomonadaceae; genus Pseudomonas; species Pseudomonas sp. Van50. The sequence continues at coordinate 5,385,128 of NZ_AP024343.1, forward strand.
ACCATGATCACCGCCGCCACCGGCAGCGCCAGCAGGATCCCGGTGAAACCGAACAACTCGCCACCGGCCAGGATCGCAAAGATCACCGCCACGGGATGCAGGCCAATGCGGTCGCCCACCAACAGCGGCGTCAGCACCATGCCCTCCAGGGCTTGCCCGACCATGAACACCGCCACGATGCCGACCATCGGGTACAAGTCACCGCCGAACTGGAACAACCCGGCGATCAACGCCGCACCGATACCAATCACAAAGCCCATGTACGGCACGATGGCCGCCAGCCCGGCGATCAAGCCGATCAACAACCCCAACTCCAGCCCCACCAGCATCAAGCCGGCCGCGTAGATGAAACCCAGGGCCACCATTACCAGCAACTGCCCGCGCACGAACGCCCCCAAGACCTCATGGCATTCGCCGGTCAGGGTCATGATGCGTTCTTCGCGCTGACGCGGCAGCAGGCTGCGGATCTTGGCCATCATCAGGTCCCAGTCCCGCAGCAGATAGAAAGCCACCACCGGGATCAGCACCAGGTTTGCCAGCCAGCCGATCAACGCCAGGCCCGAGGCCGTCGCCTGGCTCAACACCACGCCAACGATATCGGTCGTCTGGCCCATGTGCTCGCTGATGGCGGCCTTGACCTTGTCGAACTTCCAGAAACCGTCGGCCAAGCCCAATTTCGACTGCACCCACGGCATCGCGCTGTGCTGCAACCAATCGAGCATCTGCGGCGCCAACTCGTACAGGCGCACCAGTTGCTTGGCGAGCATCGGTATCAGCACCAGTAACAGGGCGCTCACGATCAGTGTGAACAGCGCAAACACCGCCACCACGCCCCAGGTCCGCGACAGGCCGAGTTTTTCCAGGCGATCCACCACCGGATCGAACAGATAGGCCAACAGCAGCGCAACCAGGAACGGTGTGAGGATCGGATGCAGCAAATAGATAAGCGCGAACAGCAGGGCAACCCCACCCAACCAGAACCAACGCCGCGTATCGCCCATGAACCACTCCTAGCTATATAAAGAAAGACAACCTACCAGCGGAACCGCAAATTGGCGGCCGGTGCTGGCGCAGGTGCTGCAACCGGGGCCGAGCCATCGGCGGCGGGTGGCGCGACCGGCACCGGCGCGACGGCCTCACCGGCTGGAACCTCCTGCAGTCTTGCCAGGGCCAGTTGCGCCTTCAATTGTTCGGCACTGCCGTTGACCCGATAGACGATCCGGTCCCCTTCGACCCGCTGCAACTGCCCAGCGAACGGTTCGAGCAAACGCCCCAGCGCCGCGTAGCGCTCCAGGTTCATGCCCTGCACTTCCAGCAATTGCTCCGTGGCCACCCCCGGCTTGGCGACGAAGCGCGGCGCCAGGCGCTGGCTCACCGCGAGCATGACCGCATCGGCCAAGGCCGCAGGATCGGCGCCCAGGGCAGTACCCTGCTCACGCTGGTCCCCCAGCCACAGGCGCCAGGTACCATGCCACTGGCCGCCTTCTTCCTTCGCATGGACCGCCAGCAAGGCGTCTGCCGCGTAGCGCTCCGACGCATCGCGCAGAGGCGCCGGGTCGCTGCCTTCCAGGTTCGGCGCGGTGGCGACGATCTGCTCGCTCAGATCCGCCAGCGGCAGGTGCAAAGCCAGGCCCCGATGCTGCGCGGCACGCCGCAACGGCGTGGCGCTGGCTTGGCCATCGCCCACCAGGCTGGAGCTCTCGGCCGAGTCGTTCAGCCACCAGCCCAGGATCGATGGCCGGTTCGCGCTCCAGAGCGACAAGCCTGCCGAGCGCAATGCCCGGTCGGTACTCGCCGGGTCGAAATCCACCTTGAGGCTTTCCGGCGGGCCGGCGTCGTAGCCATATTGAAGAATGATCTGTTGCGGGTCCTGGCGGATGGCCGCCAACCCGGGATTCTGGGCCGCCTTGGCATCGCCGGTCAGGCGCAGCACCAGCGTATCCAGGGCGCGCAACGTCGCCTGGTTGCGCTCCTCCGGCGTCTGGCTGGTGACCGGTTCGAGCACTTGATAGAGGCCATTGACGGTTTCGGCATGGCTCGCCAGGCTGATCAGCGACAAGCAGCCCACGGACAAGAATTTGAACAAACGCATGGAAGATTCCCGGACATAACGGCTGGAACAGGCCGTGTGAAGAAGATTGAGCATGGCTGAGACCACAGCACCCGGCAAAACATTCACACGCCGGCGGAAGTTTCGCACGGTCATCACCATAACCGGTTACCGCTACACCTTATACAGAGGCGTTGCGCAGTACCAATATAAGAAATATCGGTTTTTTTCCGCGGATATGTCCCTGCCCGTCGGCGCGAGGATGGCCGCTGCCCCTCAAGCCTGATAAAATCGCGCGCCTTCGCAGACCGGCAACGGCCGGGCCCCCGGAATAATTCGTACAACGGTTATTCAATGGCCCTGGCGGTCGGTCGTTACCCAGAAATCCCCCCTAAAGGCCTGGATCATGAGCAAGCAACCCTCCCTGAGCTACAAGGACGCCGGTGTAGACATCGACGCCGGTGAAGCATTGGTCGAACGCATCAAGAGCGTCGCCAAGCGCACTGCGCGCCCGGAAGTCATGGGCGGCCTGGGCGGTTTCGGCGCCCTCTGCGAGATCCCGGCCGGCTACAAGCAACCGGTGCTGGTCTCGGGCACCGACGGCGTCGGCACCAAGCTGCGCCTGGCCCTGAACCTGAACAAGCACGACAGCATCGGCATCGACCTGGTGGCCATGTGCGTGAACGACCTGGTGGTGTGCGGTGCCGAGCCGCTGTTCTTCCTTGACTACTACGCCACCGGCAAACTGAACGTCGACACCGCTGCCCAGGTCGTGACCGGCATCGGCGCCGGCTGCGAACTGTCCGGCTGCTCCCTGGTCGGCGGCGAAACCGCTGAAATGCCCGGCATGTACGAAGGCGAAGACTACGACCTGGCCGGCTTCTGCGTCGGCGTCGTGGAGAAAGCCGAAATCATCGACGGCTCGAAAGTCGCCGCTGGCGATGCCCTGCTCGCCCTGCCTTCCTCCGGCCCGCACTCCAACGGCTACTCGCTGATCCGCAAGATCATCGAAGTCTCGGGTGCCGACATTGAAAACACCCAGCTCGACGGCAAGCCACTGGCCGACCTGCTGATGGCTCCGACCCGCATCTACGTCAAGCCGCTGCTCAAGCTGATCAAGGACACCGGTGCCGTCAAGGCCATGGCCCACATCACCGGTGGTGGCCTGTTGGACAACATCCCGCGTGTGCTGCCAAAAGGCGCCCAGGCCGTGGTCGACGTGGCGAGCTGGACCCGTCCGGCGGTGTTCGACTGGCTGCAAGAAAAAGGCAATGTCGATGAAACCGAAATGCACCGCGTGCTGAACTGCGGCGTGGGCATGGTCATCTGCGTAGCCCAGGAGCACGTCGAGACCGCCCTGAACGTCCTGCGTGAAGCCGGCGAACAGCCTTGGGTCATCGGCCAGATCGCCACCGCGGCCGAAGGCGCCGCACAGGTCGAGCTGAAAAACCTTAAGGCACACTGATGTCCGCAACCTGTGACGTGGTGGTGCTGCTGTCCGGCACCGGCAGTAACTTGCAGGCCTTGATCGACAGCACACGGACCGGCGACAGCCCGGTCCGTATCCGTGCGGTGATTTCCAACCGCGCCGATGCCTACGGCCTGCAACGCGCCAGGGACGCGGGCATCGACACCCGGGTCCTGGATCACAAGGCGTTCGAAGGCCGCGAAGCCTTCGACGCCGCGCTGATCGAACAGATCGACACCTTCAATCCGCAACTGGTCGTGCTCGCTGGCTTCATGCGCATCCTCAGCGCTGGCTTCGTGCGTCACTACCAGGGCCGCCTGTTCAATATCCATCCCTCGCTGCTGCCCAAATACAAAGGGTTACACACTCACCAGCGCGCGCTGGAGGCCGGAGACACGGAGCACGGCTGCTCCGTGCACTTTGTCACCGAGGAACTCGATGGCGGACCACTGGTCGTACAGGCAGTAATACCGGTAGAGTTGCACGACACGCCGCAAAGTCTGGCGCAGCGGGTTCACGCCCGCGAGCACCAGATCTACCCGATGGCCGTACGTTGGTTTGCCGAAGGAAGGCTGACCCTCGACGATCGCGGTGCCTCACTGGACGGCCAGTTGCTCGCCGCCAGCGGCCATTTGATTCGATACTAGGAGATTTTATGCGTCGCGCCCTGCTCTTCGCTTGCGCTCTGCTTGCCTTGCCCCTGGCACAGGCCGCAGAACTTCAACCGTTCTCCGCCAGCTACACCGCCGACTGGAAACAGTTGCCCATGAGCGGCACCGCCGAGCGCAACCTGACCAAGGAGGCCAACGGCACCTGGAAGCTGAGCTTCAAGGCTTCGATGATGATCGCCAGCCTGACCGAAGAAAGCACCCTGACCCTGGACAAGGACACCCTGCTGCCACAGTCCTACCACTTCGAACGTGGTGGCCTGGGCAAGGCCAAGAAGGCCGACCTGGACTTCGACTGGAACACCAAGATGGTCACCGGCACCGATCGCGGTGACGCGGTCAAGCTGCCGCTCAACCGTGGCATGGTCGATAAATCCACTTACCAGTTGGCCCTGCAGCATGACGTGGCGGCTGGCAAGAAAAGCATGAGCTATCAGGTCGTGGATGATGGCGAAGTCGATACCTATGACTTCCGTGTGCTGGGTTCGGAGAAGGTCGACACCAAGGCCGGACAGATCGATGCGATCAAGGTCGAGCGCGTGCGCGATCCGACACAAAGCAAGCGCATCACCGTGCTCTGGTTCGCCAAGGACTGGGACTACCTGCTGGTGCGCCTGCAACAGGTCGAGACCGACGGCAAGGAGTACAACATCATGCTCCAGGACGGCACGGTCAATGGCAAGGCTGTGAAAGGCAGCTGATCGAAGTGAACACCGAGAAGCCCCGCAAATGCGGGGCTTTTTAATGCCCGGATTTCAAGCCCACCACATACCCTCTGTGGGAGCGAGCTGGCTCGCGATAGCGGTGTGTCAGTCAGCATTTTTATCGCGGATAAACCGCCATCGCGAGCAAGCTCGCTCCCACAGGGTTTGTGCTCATGGAGGATTACCACTGCAACATGAAATCTTCTTCATGAACAACACCTGCGACCGAATGCCGCGCACCACCTGGCCTGCAGGATTATTGCGATTTCCATGAAAACTTCTTAACGAACCGGGGCATTTACTTAGCACGCTATCCAAATCTATAACAAAGTCCTGCACACGCCTTGCTGCAGATAACAGAGATTGGAGCTTGCAAGATGACTGTGAAAGTAACTGAACGCGACGACGCCCATATGTCCCACGAAGGCATTGCCGCCGGTATCCGGATCTGGGATGTGCATCAACAGGATCTGCTGGTGGGCATGTTCCACTCCGAAACGGACGCCCATAGCTACAAGGCTGAGCTGGAGCGTGAGGAACGGCTGCGCTCGCGTGAAATGGCAGAATCCTGAACGATAAAAAACCTGTGGGAGCGAGCTTGCTCGCGATGGCGGTATATCAGTGACAGAGAGATTGACTGATATGACACCATCGCGAGCAAGCTCGCTCCCACAGTTTCTGTGCTTCAACTCAATGACATTGCGTCCGGCTTACCACATCAAATCATCAGGAATCTGATACGCCGCGTACGGATCATCGGCATCCACTTCTTCGGTCTGGGTGTTGAGCTGGACGATGCGCTTGGGGTCGCGTTCCTGGATCTTCAGGGCGGCCTCGCGCGGGATCACTTCGTAGCCGCCGGCGTGGTGGACGATCGCCAGGGAGCCACTGCTCAACTTGTTGCGCATCAGCGTATTGACCGAGATGCGCTTGACCTTCTTGTCGTCGACGAAGTTGTAGTAATCCTCAGTGGTCAGCTTCGGCAGGCGCGAGACTTCGATCAATTGCTTGATCTGCGCGGCCCGGGCCTTCTGCTCGACCTTTTCCTGCTGCTGCCGGTTGAGTTCCTGGTCGCGCTTGACCTTTTCGGCCATGGCTTCCTGGGCGGCACGCTGCTGGGAATCATCCAGTTCGATCTGGCCTTTGTGGGCCAGGCGCTGCTGTTTCTGTTTCTCTTTGCCGACCTGCTTGGCCTGCTTTTGGTTGACCAGCCCTGCTTTGAGCAACTGGTCGCGAAGGGAAAGGCTCATGGTGCTTACTCACTTAGGCAACGGCCTCAGCCACAGCTGGGCAAATTCTTTTCCTGACGTTTGGCTTCGCCCCACAAGGCGTCCAACTCTTCGAGGGTGCAATCTTCCATGGGACGGTGGGTGTCGCGCAATGCCTGTTCGATAAATCGGAACCGCCGCTCGAACTTCCCGTTGGCATCGCGCAGCGCGGTTTCCGGGTCGACCTTGAGGTGGCGAGCCAGGTTCACCACGCTGAACAACAGATCGCCGATCTCGTCGCTGATAGCCACCGGATCGTTGTCGGCCATGGCTTCGAGCACTTCGTCCAGTTCCTCGCGGACTTTGTCGAGCACCGGCAAAGGACCTGGCCAGTCGAAACCGACCTGCCCCGCACGCTTTTGCAATTTCGCCGAGCGGGACAACGCCGGCAGCGCCCCCGGTACATCGTCGAGCAGCGACAACTGCTCGGGCGCCAAGGCTTTCTCGGCCCGTTCCTCAGCCTTGATTTCTTCCCAGCGCTGCTTGACCTGCTCTTCGCTCAAGCGCGGGATATCCACGGGCGCATACAGGTCACCGGTAGGAAACACATGGGGATGGCGGCGGATCAGCTTGCGGGTGATGCTGTCGACCACGCCGGCGAATTCGAAGCGATTTTCTTCCCGGGCCAACTGGCTGTAATACACCACCTGGAACAACAGGTCGCCCAACTCGCCCTGCAGGTGATCGAAATCGCCGCGCTCGATGGCATCGGCCACCTCGTAGGCTTCTTCAAGCGTATGAGGAACGATGGTGGCGTAGGTTTGCTTGATGTCCCACGGGCAGCCGTACTGCGGGTCCCGCAGGCGGTTCATGAGGTGGAGCAGGTCTTCGAGGCTGTACATCAATCCATCCCATCACACAAAAATCTTGTGGGGGCGGGCCAGTGGGAGCAAAGCTTGCTCGCGATGGCGGTCTGGCCAACAACATGAATGCTGACTGAAACACCGTTATCGCGAGCAAGCTTTGCTCCCACAAGCTCGCTCCCACATTTTTGGACTGCGCTTAACCTGGCGTCCGGTTACGCCGGGTCTCGATGATGTTCGGCAACTGGGAGATCCGCCCCAGCAACCGCCCCAGTGCATCCAGCCCCGGAATCTCGATGGTCAGGGACATCAGCGCGGTGTTGTCTTCTTTGTTCGAACGGGTATTGACCGCCAGCACGTTGATGCGCTCGTTCAACAACACCTGGGACACGTCACGCAGCAGACCGGATCGGTCGTAGGCGCGGATGACGATGTCCACCGGGTAGGTGAGCACCGGCACCGGGCCCCAACTGACCTGGATGATCCGCTCCGGCTCGCGACCGGCCAGTTGCAACACCGAGGCACAGTCCTGGCGGTGAATGCTCACACCACGGCCCTGGGTGATGTAGCCGACGATCGCATCCCCCGGCAATGGCTGGCAGCAGCCGGCCATCTGGGTCATCAGGTTGCCCACGCCCTGGATCTGGATATCGCCGCGCTTGCCCGGCTTGTAGCCGGTGGCCTTGCGCGGGATCAGCTCCAGTTGCTCGTTGCCACGCTCCGGCTCCACCAACTGCTGGGCCAGGTTGACCAACTGCGCCAGGCGCAGATCGCCGGCACCGAGGGCGGCGAACATGTCCTCGGCGGTTTTCATGTTGGCTTTTTCGGCCAGTTTGTCGAAGTCCACCTGCGGCAGCCCCAGGCGCCCGAGCTCACGCTCGAGCAGGGTCTTGCCGGCGGCGACGTTCTGGTCGCGGGCCTGCAACTTGAACCAGTGGACGATTTTCGCCCGCGCCCGGGATGTGGTGATGTAGCCCAGGTTCGGGTTCAGCCAGTCGCGGCTCGGCGTACCGTGCTTGCTGGTGATGATCTCGACCTGCTCACCGGTCTGCAGGCTGTAGTTGAGCGGCACGATCCGCCCGTTGATCTTGGCGCCACGGCAGTTGTGGCCGATCTCGGTGTGGACCCGGTAGGCGAAGTCCAGCGGTGTCGCGCCTTTGGGCAGGTCGATCGCGTGGCCGTCGGGGGTGAAGATATAGACCCGGTCCGGTTCGATGTCGACGCGCAGCTGTTCGGCCAGGCCGCCGATGTCACCCAGCTCCTCATGCCACTCGAGCACCTGGCGCAGCCAGGAGATTTTTTCTTCGTAGTGGTTGGACCCGGACTTGACGTCGGTGCCCTTGTATTTCCAGTGGGCACAGACCCCCAGCTCGGCCTCCTCGTGCATGGCGTGGGTGCGGATCTGCACTTCCAGCACCTTGCCTTCGGGGCCGATCACCGCGGTGTGCAAGGAGCGATAGCCGTTTTCCTTGGGGTTGGCGATGTAGTCGTCGAACTCTTTCGGAATGTGCCGCCACAAGGTGTGGACGATCCCCAGCGCGGTGTAGCAGTCGCGCATTTCCGGGACCAGCACACGAACGGCGCGAACGTCATAGATCTGGCTGAACTCCAGGCCCTTGCGCTGCATTTTTCGCCAGATCGAGTAGATGTGCTTGGCCCGGCCACTGATGTCGGCTTCCACGCCGGTGGCCTGCAACTCTTCGCGCAACTGGGTCATCACATCGGTGATGAAGCGCTCGCGATCCAGGCGCCGCTCATGCAACAGCTTGGCGATCTGCTTGTATTGGTCGGGCTCCAGGTAGCGGAAGGACAGGTCCTCCAGCTCCCACTTGATGTGACCGATACCGAGACGGTGGGCCAGGGGTGCATAAATGTCGAACACCTCCCGGGCGACGCGATTGCGCTTTTCGTCATCGGCGGACTTCACGGCACGGATCGCGCAGGTGCGCTCGGCCAGCTTGATCAGCGCGACGCGCACGTCGTCGACCATCGCCACCAGCATCTTGCGCAGGTTTTCCACCTGGCCCTGGGTACCCAGCACCATGGATTGGCGCGGGCTGAGGCTGGCACTGATAGCGGCCATGCGCAGCACACCGTCGATCAGCTTGGCCACCACGGTGCCGAAGCGCTGGCTGACCACCGGTAGCTGGATCTGCCCTTCGCGCACGCCGCGGTACAGCACCGCCGCCACCAGGGAGTCCTGGTCGAGCTTGAGGTCAGCGAGAATTTCGGCGATCTCCAGGCCCGTCTGGAAACTCGAGGTGCCTTCGGACCACAGGTTCTTCGCCGCGTTGTATTGCTGCTCCGCCTCGCGAGCGAACTCGCAGGCAGCCTTCAAGGCTTCGCGATCCAGTGCCATGTCGACGCTGACCGCATGATCGAGCCAAGCCTCGAGATTGATACTGCCGTCGGTGTTGATCGGCTGGTGTGCTCTCACCTGTACCATCTTTACTTACCTTCCCTACGACGCAGATTCAATGCGTCAACTTCGCTGACCTTCGCTGCCCGTGTTTCCGCCCAGGGCTGTGGCGGGTTGGCACGAACGGGTCAGTCGGACAAGCCATCCTGGCTCGCTTCAAATAACGCCATGGCCTCGACATGCGCCGTTTGAGGAAACATATCGAGAATCCCGGCACGTTTTAACCGGTAGCCCTGCTTGATCAGTTCGACCGTATCCCGGGCCAAAGTTGCCGGGTTGCACGAAACATAAACCAACCGTTTGGCCCCCAGGGACGACAGCTTGCGCACCACCTCGAAAGCACCGTCACGGGGTGGGTCCAAGAGTACCGCAGAAAAGCCTTCGCCGATCCATTCGGCACCCGCCAGAGGCTGGGATAAATCGGCCTGAAAAAAGGCAGTGTTATTCAAATTGTTGCTGACGGCATTGGCCGCCGCACGGTCCACCATGGTTTGCACGCCTTCCACGGCCACCACCTGGCGCACGCTTTTGGCCAGCGGCAAGGCAAAATTGCCCAGGCCGCAGAACAGGTCCAGCACTCGTTCCTCGGAACGCGGCGCCAGCCATTGCAGGGCCTGGGCGATCATCGCCTCGTTGACCCCGGCGTTCACCTGGATGAAATCCCCGGGCCGGTACGCCAGCTCAAGGTCCCAGGCATCCAGGCGAAAGCCCAGGGCCTGCCCGGGCTCGACCGGTTGTGGTTCACCTTCACCGTGCAACCATAACTGGGCTGCATGAAACGCGCAGAAATCCTTGAGGATGGTCAGGTCGGCCTCCGACAGCGGCGCCATGTGGCGCAGCAATACCGCGAGGGACGAACCGGCGAACAACTCCACATGCCCCAGCGCCTGGGGTTTGCTCAGGCGTCGAAGCATCTCCGGCAGGCGACTCATGATCGGCTGCAAGGGCTGTACCAGCACCGGGCAATCACCAATGGCGACGATGTCCTGGCTGCCGACGGCGCGAAAACCCACTTCGAGTTTTTTCGCCTTCTGATCCCAGCGCACCGCCACCCGGGCGCGACGTCGATAACCGAACTCCGGCCCGCTCAATGGCGCGGCCCATTCCTCCGGCTCGACCCCGGCCACCCGCGACAGCTGCTCGGCGAGCATGCGCTGTTTCAGGGCAAGCTGTTCGTCATGGGGCAAATGTTGGACGCTGCAACCGCCGCAACGACCGGCATGGATGCACGGCGTTGCGCGACGCAGCTCACTGGACAGGAACACCCGCTCGGTACGTGCTTCGACCACTTTGCCGTGGGCACCGAGCACCCGCGCCTCGACCTCTTCGCCGGCCAGGGCGCCGATGACGAACCAGGTCCGCCCGTCGACAAAGGCAATGCCCCGGCCATCGTTGGCCAGGCGCTCGATGGTCAGGCGCTGCTTCTTACCGGTGGGCACTTGCGGGGCTCGGCTTCCGCCGCTGGGCTGGAAGCGCAAGCCTCTTTCTTGCTTGGCCATCAGTTGGGCGCGTCGAAAATGCCGGTCGACAGGTAACGGTCGCCACGGTCACAGATGATCGCCACGATCACCGCATTTTCCACTTCCTTGGACAGGCGCAGCATCCCCGCCACGGCACCGCCCGAAGACACGCCGCAGAAGATGCCCTCCTCACGCGCCAGGCGACGGGTCACGTCCTCGGCTTCGCTCTGGGCCATGTCGATGATGCGGTCCACGCGGTCGGCCTGGTAGATCTTCGGCAGATACTCTTCGGGCCAGCGGCGGATGCCGGGAATGGCCGAGCCTTCCATCGGTTGCAGGCCGATGATCTGCACGTTCGGGTTCTGTTCTTTCAGATAGCGCGAGGTGCCCATGATGGTACCGGTGGTGCCCATCGAGCTGACGAAATGGGTGATGGTGCCGTCGGTCTGGCGCCAGATCTCAGGGCCGGTGGTGGTGTAGTGGGCCTCGGGATTGTCGCCGTTGGCGAACTGATCCAACACCTTGCCACGCCCCTCGGCCTGCATGCGCTCGGCCAGGTCCCGGGCACCTTCCATGCCCTGTTCCTGGGTCACCAGGATCAACTCGGCGCCATAGGCGGTCATCGCCGCCTTGCGCTCGGCACTGGAGTTGTCGGGCATGATCAGGATCATCTTGTAGCCCTTGATCGCCGCCGCCATCGCCAAGGCAATACCCGTGTTGCCGGAAGTCGCCTCGATCAGCGTATCGCCAGGCTGGATCTGCCCGCGCAACTCGCCACGGGTGATCATCGACAGCGCCGGCCGATCCTTGACCGAACCCGCCGGGTTATTCCCTTCGAGCTTGAGCAAAAGCGTATTAGTGGTCTCGCCGGGCAAGCGCTGCAAGCGGACCAGCGGGGTGTTGCCGACGCAATCGGCGATGGTGGGGTACTGCAAAGTCATGGCGTATTCGCAATCCGGACTGCGGGGGCGCCTATCATACCGGCAAATGTCGGCGCTCCATATCACTCAAAATGAAGTGCCTATAACCGAAAGATATAAATAGATTCCCACACGCCCCGCTCGGCTATTCGCCCTCCGTTCAACTGCACGGAGACATCAGTCGTTGACGACGTCAAAGGAGCCTTGTGCCCTGAGCCCTGACGAAAGAAGCGTAACATCGAAAGTACCCTTCGCTTTTTTCCCTAGTTCATAGACCTCAAAAACAATCGTTCCATCCCTTGTAATCTCGGTACCACCAAGCGCTGTAAGAATAAAACTCATTGCAACGGATGTGCCCCAGTGGGGACTGACACTATAGGTACCCGGACCTGTTACACCAGAAGTTCCAATGACAACTATTTGAGGATCTCCTTCAAAATCGTACCCCTGGATCTTAGGCAAAGGCTGCAAAGAAAAAGAAACGGCCAAGGAGGTGAAGTCAGCGTTCAGTTCTTCAATACGAACCTTTACTGAACCTGTTGCATTGCGTGGTTTGACAGCTTTCGCGTTCATAGCGGCAACTCCAGATTGAAAGTTGGAACAGCGTCCAAACAATACGATGCCCCAAAGCGCTGCCACACCTGTCAGGTATGACAGTCCTGACAAACGGTGGAGCCTACAAAAGTGTTGACATCAACAGCCGGAGGGAGCCAGCAGACGCCTGGCGCTGCAGCGCATATCGAGCAAACCTTCAGGGGGGAACCGGCCCCCAATCCGCGACTCTCGAATCTATACCTTCCGGACGTCAAATACCCCATCCACTTTCCGGTGGTCCAGGGTTTTTATATCAAAACGACCTTTGTATTTACTCTTCAGCTCGATTACCTCAAGCGTTAAATCTCCAGTCTCTGCATCCCAGATTAAACCGTCAAACGCAACGTATATCCAAATACGGTGCTCTTTGAGGTTATAGGCACCCGGTTCGGTCAACGTGCTGAACTGCACGATAGCCAAATCATCTCCATCGCCTATAAACCCCACAAGGGAGTTATCAGGAGCATCCATAATATAAACATCCTCCGTTTGGATAGTGCGTCCATTCAGGGTAATAGTCATTGAGCCTTTCGCGTTAAGCTTGGCAGCAGACTTTACACGCTTTAACTTTTCTTCTGTGCTGACGGTATTCATGTTTTTCTCCTGATGAATTTATATAACTCACGACACCGAGCTTAAACAGAAGAAAGAAAAGGACACCTGTCAAGGTTGACAGGCCCGACCGATGGTCAAAGGGCAGGCCTGAGCCAAAAAAAGGCTCTGAGGTTGCCTACTCGGTCATCGCAAGATCGACGCCAGACGCCACCGCCACTTATCGCCCTGGGCAATTGCCCAGCGCTACGAATGCATGGCAGACATGAATTTACGAAGATTGCCCGCCTGCAAATCGCTACACTGCGCAGGTGGTGCGTGCCGGATGCGCGCACAGCTCAATCAGACCGCTGGATGCAGGAGACAAGTGTGCTCAAGAAACTGGGAATCAAAGGCCGCGTGCTGTTGCTGACCCTGTTGCCGACCAGCCTGATGGCGCTGGTCCTGGGCGGCTATTTCACCTGGATGCAGCAATCGGACCTGCACGCCCAGTTGCTGCAACGTGGCGAGATGATCGCCGAGCAACTGGCCCCGCTGGTCGCCCCTGCCATGAGCCGCCAGGACACCGATCTGCTGGAGCGCATCGCCACCCAGTCCCTCGAGCAAGCGGACGTGCGCGCCGTGACTTTCCTCGCCCCCGACCGCGCGCCGTTGGCCCACGCCGGCCCGACCATGCTCAACCGGGCCCCGGAGGGCAACAGTGCACAGCTGCTGCAACGCACCGGCAACGACGCCACGCGCTACTTGCTGCCGGTATTCGGCAAGCACCGCAACCTGGCGGGCGAACTGATTCCCGAGGAAGCCGACCGTCTGCTGGGCTGGGTCGAGCTGGAGTTGTCCCACAGCGGCATGTTACTGCGCGGCTATCGCAGCCTGTTCGCCAGCCTGCTGCTGATCGCCGCGGGCCTGTGCCTGACCGCGCTGCTGGCCCTGCGCATGGGCCGCACGATCAACCGCCCGTTGAGCCAGATCAAGCAAGCCGTGGCCCAGCTCAAGGACGGTCACCTGGAAACCCGCCTGCCACCGCTGGGCAGCCAGGAGCTGGATGAACTGGCCTCGGGCATCAATCGCATGGCCAGTACCTTGCAGAACGCCCAGGAAGAATTGCAGCACAGCATCGACCAGGCCACCGAAGACGTGCGCCAGAACCTGGAAACCATCGAGATCCAGAACATCGAACTGGACCTGGCCCGCAAGGAAGCCCTGGAAGCGAGCCGGATCAAATCCGAGTTCCTGGCGAACATGAGCCATGAAATCCGCACACCGCTCAACGGCATCCTCGGTTTTACCCACCTGTTGCAAAAAAGCGAACTGACCCCGCGCCAGCTCGATTACCTGGGCACCATCGAGAAATCCGCCGACAGCCTGCTGGGGATCATCAATGAGATCCTCGACTTTTCGAAGATCGAGGCTGGCAAGCTGGTGCTCGACAGCATTCCGTTCAACCTGCGGGACCTGCTGCAAGACACCCTGACCATCCTTGCCCCGGCCGCCCACGCCAAGCAGTTGGAACTGGTGAGCCTGGTCTACCGGGACACACCGCTGTCGCTGGTGGGCGATCCGCTGCGCCTCAAGCAGATCCTCACCAACCTGGTGAGCAACGCCATCAAGTTCACCCGCGAGGGCACCATCGTCGCCCGGGCCATGCTCGAAGACGAGCACGAAGACAGCGTGCAGTTGCGCATCAGCATCCAGGACACCGGTATCGGCCTGTCCAACCAGGACGTGCGGGCACTGTTCCAGGCGTTCAGCCAGGCCGACAACTCGCTGTCCCGGCAACCGGGTGGTACCGGCCTGGGCCTGGTGATCTCCAAGCGCCTGGTGGAGCAGATGGGTGGCGAGATCGGCGTCGACAGCACACCGGGCGAAGGCTCGGAGTTCTGGATCAGCCTGCGCCTGCCCAAGACCCGTGACGATGCCGAAGACCTGCCAGGCCCGCCGTTGCTGGGCCGGCGCGTAGCGGTGCTGGAGAACCATGAACTGGCCCGCCAGGCCTTGCAGCACCAACTCGAAGACTGCGGCCTGCAAGTGACGCCGTTCAACACCCTGGAGAGCTTGACCAACGGCATCACCGTCGCCCACCAGACCGACCAGGCGATCGATCTGGCCGTGCTGGGCATCACCAGCAACGACATGCCGCCGGAGCGCCTCAACCAGCACATCTGGGACCTTGAGCACTTGGGCTGCAAAGTGCTCGTGCTGTGCCCCACCACCGAACAGACCCTGTACCACCTCTCGGTGCCCAACCCCCACAGTCAGTTGCAGGCCAAGCCGGCCTGCACCCGCAAGTTGCGCCGCGCGCTGTCCGACCTGGTCAACCCGCGCCCGCCCCGCAGCGAACCCAGTGAGCCGGTTTCCAGCCGTGCCCCGAAAGTGCTGTGCGTGGACGACAACCCGGCCAACCTGCTGCTGGTGCAGACCCTGCTCGAAGACATGGGCGCCAAGGTGCTGGCGGTGGAAAGCGGCTACGCAGCGGTCAAGGCGGTGCAGAAGGAAACCTTCGACCTGGTGCTGATGGACGTGCAGATGCCCGGCATGGACGGTCGCCAGAGCACCGAGGCGATCCGCCAGTGGGAAAGCGAGCGGCATTGCACGCCGCTGCCCATCGTCGCCCTCACCGCCCACGCCATGGCCAACGAAAAACGCGCCCTGCTGCAAAGCGGCATGGACGACTACCTGACCAAGCCCATCAGCGAACGGCAACTGGCCCAGGTGGTGCTCAAATGGACCGGCCTGGCCCTGCGCAACCAGTCGCCGGAGCGCAACAGCGATGCCCAGGGTGGCAGCGAACTGCTGGTGCTCGATCATGAAGAAGGCTTGCGCCTGGCCGCCGGCAAGGCCGATCTGGCAGCGGACATGCTGGCAATGCTGCTGGCGTCCCTGGAAGCCGACCGCGAAGCGATCCGCCAGGCCTGCGAGGCCAACGATCACAACGCCCTGATCGAACGGGTCCACCGCCTGCACGGCGCCACCCGTTACTGCGGCGTACCGCAATTGCGGGCGGCCTGCCAGCGCAGCGAAACCCTGCTCAAGCAACAGGACCCGAAAGCCGCTGCGGCCCTGGAAGACCTGGAGCGTGCGATCAACCGCCTCGCCAGCGAGGCGCGTATCAGCGCCTGATCCAGCGCAACAGTCACAGAACCGGTAGCGGTTAGACTGAGCCTATTCCAGAGCCAGGAGGCCACCATGCGCGCGATTCTTTTCAGCAGCCAGACCTACGACCGTGACAGTTTCATCAAAGCCCCGGCGCCCGCCGGCCTCGAGTTGCAGTTCCAGCCCGCCCGCCTGAACCTGGACACCGTGGCCCTGGCCGAGCGGCATGAAGTGGTCTGCGCGTTCATCAACGATGACCTGAGCGCCCCGGTGCTGGAACGGTTGGCCGCGGGCGGCACACGGCTGATCGCCCTGCGCTCGGCCGGCTACAACCACGTCGACCTGCCCGCCGCCAAGCGCCTGGGCTTGAGCATCGTCCGGGTCCCGGCCTACTCGCCCCACGCCGTGGCCGAACATGCCGTGGCGTTGATCATGGCTCTTAATCGCTGCCTGCACCGCGCCTACAACCGCACCCGGGACGGCAATTTCAGCCTCCATGGGTTGACCGGGTTCGACCTGGTGGGCAAGACCGTAGGGGTGATCGGCACCGGGCAGATCGGCGCGACGTTCGCGCGGATCATGGCCGGCTTCGGCTGCCAATTGCTCGCTTACGACCCGTACCCCAACCCGCAGATCGAAGCCCTCGGTGCCCGCTACCTGCCTCTGGATGAACTGCTGGCACAAGCGCAGATCATCAGCCTGCACTGCCCGCTGAACGAACAGAGCCGCCACCTGATCAACGCCCAATCCCTGGCGTCGATGCAACGCGGCGCCATGTTGATCAACACCGGACGCGGTGGCCTGGTGGATACACCAGCCCTGATCGAGGCGCTGAAGAGCGGTCAACTGGGCTATTTGGGGTTGGATGTCTATGAAGAAGAGGCCGAACTGTTCTTCAAGGACCGCTCCGACCAGCCCTTGCAAGACGATGTGCTGGCACGCCTGCTGACCTTCCCCAACGTGGTGATCACCGCCCATCAGGCCTTCCTCACCCATGAAGCCTTGGCGGCGATTGCCATGACCACCCTGGATAACATCGCAGCCTGGGCGGCCGGCACACCACAGA
The DNA here is from genome assembly GCF_055390755.1 of Pseudomonas sp. Van50. NCBI lineage: Bacteria > Pseudomonadati > Pseudomonadota > Gammaproteobacteria > Pseudomonadales > Pseudomonadaceae > Pseudomonas > Pseudomonas sp. Van50. The sequence goes on from NZ_AP024343.1 coordinate 5,402,193, forward strand.
ACCTGGTGGACCGCTAAACCTGAACCAACACACCCCCTGTGGGAGCGAGCTTGCTCGCGATAGCGGTCTGTCAATCAACATCAATATTGACTGATTTTCCGCCATCGCGAGCAAGCTCGCTCCCACAGGGGGTGGAGTTTCGTCGGCAAGATTCGTGGTTGACCATCCCAAGCCATGCCCCGTGCTAGCATGTCGCGCCTATTTGGAGGACCCATGGCCGAACACGATTTCCGCTACACCCTGATGAACCCGCAGCACACCTTGACCGAAGTCCGCGCCCTGGCGCCGGGCCGCTACCAGGTCACCGGCAATGGCGGCTCGATCCAGGCCAACGATGTATTGCTCGTCACGCTCAAGGGCAGCAAGGATTTGTCCATGCGCCTGACCGTGGACACCGTGCGGCACCTGCTCAAACCCATGGGCCAATGGACCGCCATGACCACCGGCCCGGTGTTCGGCGAACTGGCGATCCATACCTGGCAGGTCAACTGTGACGGTTGCGCCAAGGCACTGAGCTTCGAATTCGCCGTCGATGCCAAACTCGGCGTCAAGGCCGAGAAACCGGCCGCCACCGCACGGATCGCCGAACTGGGCTGGACCACCGTGGGTGAAAAACACCTGTGCCCGACATGCCAGGAAGCCGCCTGATGAAACGTTTGGCCCTGTCCGCGTCGATCGGCATGAGCCTGATGGGGTGTGCCGCTGAACCTGTGCAGTTGCAACACAACCGCAGCTATATCCTGGAATGGATCGGCGAACGGCCATTGATGGACTACAGCCACCTGACCATCACCCTTGGGGATGACGGCCGGGCCTATGGCAACGGCGGCTGCAACCACTGGTTCGCGCCCTACACCGTGGAAGGCCATCGCTTGAGCTTCGGCAAGATCGGCAGCACCCGCAAGCTCTGCGCCCCGGCGCTGATGGAGCAGGAGACGCGCTTCTTGCAGGCCCTGGAAAAGGTCGAACGCTGGGACATCTCGCCCATTGAGCAGATGCGCTTCTGGCCCGCCCAGGGCAAGCCGCTGCGGTGGTGGCTGGAAGAAGGCTGAGGCCTCCAGACACACCCGGTTGGACCAGGGACATGGTTAACCCTGTGGCGAGGGAGCTTGCTCCCGCTGGGCTGCGAAGCGGCCCCCGGATGCACCTGTCACTTTGATGTTTCAGGCAGAATGCAGGGGCCTGCTGCGCAGTCCAGCGGGAGCAAGCTCCCTCGTCACACACGAAGCCCTCAACCACAAGTGGGTTATTTGAACGCCTGCAACGCCTCAAGCTTGGCCATTACCCCCGCCGCCGTCTGCTCCCCCAGCAACTGCTCGCGCACCTTGCCCCGGTTATCGATGATGTAAGTCACCGGCAAGCCTTCACTGCGAGGCAGGTCGAAGATCTCGGCCGGATCCCGGGCCAGCACCGTGAAGCGAATCCCCATCTTGTCGCTGGCACTCTTGAGCTCTTCGCCCTGCACCTGGTCGAAGTTGACCCCGAACACACCGACGTTGCGCCCCTTGAGCTGTTCGGCCAAGGCATTGAATTCCGGAATTTCGGTGCGGCATGGCGCGCACCATTCCGCCCAGTAGTTGAGCACCAGCCATTGTTTGTCCAGCCGCTGCGAGTCGATGGCCTGGCCGTTCTGGTCCACTCCGTAGTCGTTTCCGCAACCGGCGAGCAACAGGATGCCCATGAATGTCAGTGCCGCCATCAATCGCCTTGTCATGTACCAATCCTTGTCTGAATGTGAACGCTGCTGCGACCCGTCGCCTCTCTAAGGTGCTAGGGACTTCGCGGCACAGTAGAATAGCCGCCACCTTACGCAAGATGCGACCCGCTCATGACCGATCTGACGCTTTATCACAACCCGCGCTGCTCGAAATCCCGCGGTGCGCTGGAACTGTTGGAGGCCCGCGGCCTGACGCCCACCGTGGTCCGCTACCTGGAAACCCCGCTCGACGCCACGCAACTGGAACGCCTGCTGGGCAAGCTCGGCATCACCGCCCGGCAATTGCTGCGCACCGGCGAGGATGAATACAAAGACCTGAACCTGGCCGACGAAAGCCTGAGCCAGGCCCAATTGATCGCAGCCATCGCCGCCCACCCGAAACTCATGGAACGGCCGATTCTGGAAGCCGGTGAAAAGGCCGTGATCGGCCGGCCGCCGGAGAAGATTCTGGAGATCCTGCCGTGACCACGCCGTACATCCTGGTGCTGTATTACAGCCGCAGCGGCTCCACCAACGAGATGGCCCGGCAAATCGCCCGGGGTGTCGAACAGGCCGGGCTGGAAGCCAGGTTGCGTACGGTGCCGGCGATTTCCGCCGAGTGCGAAGCGGTTTCCCCGGACATCCCCGAGCAAGGCCCGCTCTACGCCAGCCTCGATGACCTGAAACACTGCGCCGGCCTGGCCTTGGGCAGCCCGACGCGGTTCGGCAACATGGCTGCGCCACTCAAGTACTTTCTCGACGGCACCAGCAACCTGTGGCTGACCGGCGCACTGGTGGGCAAACCGGCCGGGGTGTTCACCTCCACCGCGAGCCTGCACGGCGGCCAGGAAACCACCCTGCTGTCGATGATGCTGCCGCTGTTGCACCACGGCATGCTGATCACCGGCCTGCCCTACAGCGAATCGGCCCTGATCGACACCCAGGGCGGCGGTACGCCCTACGGTCCGAGCCACCATGCCGGGGCCGACGGTAAAAGCGGCTTGAACGAACATGAAGTCGCCCTGTGCCGCGCCTTGGGTTCGCGCCTGGCGAAAACCGCCCTGCTGCTGGAGAACGGCCGTGGCTAAGAAGCCGAAGATCCTGCCTTCGATCCAATGGCTGGAACCGCGCGTACGCCTGGCTCGCGTCCTCAGCCTGCTGTGCTTTTTCGGCCTGGTGGGGTTGCTCAGCGCCTACTACCTGCTGATCGCCGACCTGCACGGCGCGCGGCCCTGGGTGATTCTGCTGATTGAACTGGTGCCGCTGCTGATACTCGCGCCCGGCATGCTCAGCGGCAGCGCCCGTGGACACTCATGGATGTGCTTCGTGGTGAACCTGTATTTCATCAAAGGCGCACTGGCGGCCTATGACCCGAACCGGCAATGGTTCGGCGTGCTGGAAATGGCGGCGAGCGTGGCGGTGTTCTGCTCGGCCCTGCTGTATGTGCGCTGGCGGTTCCAGTTGAACCGGCGGTTGGCGGGTGAGGGAGATATCTCCGTCGCCTGATAAACCGCTATCGCGAGCAAGCTCGCTCCCACAGGATGTCACTGAGTCATTGTGGGAGCGAGCTTGCTCGCGATGGCGGCAACGCGGTCTCAATGGTTAACGGTATACGCCAGCATCATCGATAACTGGCTCATGGGCCTTCCCCCGCTCTCTTCATGCCACTGGTTGAATGCCCCCTGCACCGTCGCCAGGTCCCGCAGGCTGGTGGGCACTTTGTCGATGATGTCCTGGGCGTTGAGCGCGGCCACTACGTCATAACTGGGCACGAAGGTATCCTTGCCCATCATCCGCAAGAAGCGCGGTGCCGACAGGCCGCCCAGTTGATGGCCGTGCTTTTTCAGGTAGGTCCACAGGCCGACGATGTCAGTCACCGGCCAGTCGGCCACCAGAGCACCAAAGCTGCCCTTTTCGTGGGCCACGTCCAATATCAGTTGCGCGTTGCGCGGCACGCTCTTGAGCTTGCCCAGGTGGCGGATGATTCGTGCATCCTGCATCAGTCGCTCCAGGTGCTCGGCGCTCATCAGCACGACTTTCTCCGGATCGAACTTGAAGAACACCTCTTCGAACGCTGGCCACTTGGCATCCACCAGGCTGTGCTTGAGCCCGGCGCGGAACACCCGCAGCGCCATGGTCGAGAGGTAGCGGTCGTCGCCGATCTTGCGCAGTTGCGCCGGGGTCTTGGGAACCGGCAGGTGGGCTTCCAGTTCAGCCGCCGAACCGAAGCGGTTCAGACAATACTCGTGCAGCCACTTGTAATCGCGCATGCCCTCTCCTGGGGTCGGAAATGAAAACGGCGCCAGTGGCCCTTATAGCCACTGGCGCCGTGAATAGAGCGGTTGGCACCGTCAGAGGTTCACCACGTTGACGAACCGCGGCGTGGCGTTTTCATCGATGCGCAGGTTGGTGAAATCGAACAGGTTGCGGTCCGCCAGTTGCGACGGAATGACGTTCTGCAGGCCACGGAAAATGCTCTCGGTACGGCCCGGGGTCTTGCGTTCCCATTCCTGGAGCATCTCCTTGACCACCTGGCGTTGCAGGTTTTCCTGAGAGCCGCACAGGTTGCAGGGGATGATCGGGAACTGCTTGAAATCCGAATAGGCCTGGATGTCCTTCTCGCTGCAATAGGCCAGCGGGCGGATCACCACGTTGCGCCCGTCATCGGCTCGCAGCTTGGGCGGCATGGCCTTGAGCGAACCGTTGTAGAACATGTTCAGGAAGAACGTCTCGACGATGTCGTCGCGATGGTGACCCAGGGCCATCTTGGTCGCACCGATCTCGTCGGCGAAGGTGTAGAGCGTTCCGCGCCGCAGGCGCGAGCACAGCGAACAGGTGGTCTTGCCTTCGGGAATCAATTCCTTGACCACCGAATAGGTGTCTTTTTCGACGATGTGATATTCCACACCCAGCGACTCGAGATAGGCCGGCAGCACATGCTCGGGAAACCCGGGCTGCTTCTGGTCCATGTTCACCGCGACAATGTCGAACTTGATCGGCGCAACCTTCTGCAAATGCATCAGCACATCGAGCAAGGTGTAGCTGTCCTTGCCGCCGGACAGGCAGACCATGACCTTGTCGCCGTCCTCGATCATGTTGAAATCGGCGACCGCCTCACCGGCCTGGCGGCGCAGGCGCTTTTGCAGTTTGTTCTGGTTGACCGTAAGAGTGCCCATGACGCGAAATCCGTGAGGTGTGACGAAAGGCCGGCATTTTACGCAAAAAAACCGGCTGTGGCACCGCACTTGTGGCGAGGGAGCTTGCTCCCGCTGGGTTGCGAAGCGACCCTCTGGGGTCGTTCTGTCGGCGTCAGCTTCGCAGCCGAGCGGGAGCAAGCTCCCTCGCCACAGGGCATTTGTTCGCCAACAGGGTTATGCCCACAGATCAAGCCGCGATTAACCCGTTCCGTTACAGCGCGATTTGCTCTAAGCCCCCCATCCCCCTCGGGGTAACTCCTTTCTATACTGCGACATAAGGTCGCACACATATCCAGACCTTTACTTACTTGGCCGTTTGGCCCGTAGGCGCTCCGTTGGGGGGCGATGGCAATAACAAAGGAGTGACTGACTATGATCCATCATGTCGTGGGGCTCTTTACCCACCCTGATCAAGAATGGAAAGAAATCCGTGGCGATCAGGAGGAAAGCATCAGCCACATGTACCTCACCCACACGCTGATCCTGGCGGCCATCCCCGCCGTATCGGCATTCATCGGCACCACACAGGTGGGATGGGTCATCGGCAATCGTCCACCGGTCATGCTCACACAGGAAAGCGCGCTGTGGATGACCATCATGTCGTACCTGGCCATGTTGGGCGGCGTGGCGGTAATGGGTGCCTTCATCCACTGGATGGCCCGCACCTACGACGCCAATCCGAGCCTGGCCCGTTGCGTCGCGTTCGCCACCTACACCGCGACACCTTTGTTCATCGGCGGCCTGGCGGCGCTCTACCCGCACATGTGGCTGGGGATGATCGTCGGCACGGCGGCAATCTGCTACACCGTCTACCTGCTGTACGTCGGCCTGCCGACGTTCATGAACATTCCCCAGGACGAAGGTTTTCTGTTTTCCAGTTCGGTGCTCGCGGTCGGCCTGGTGGTGCTGGTGGCCATCATGGCGTTCACGGTGATCGTCTGGGGGCTGGGCGTCGGCCCGGTCTATACCAATTGACGTAGTGCCCTCCAATAAAAAAGCAGGATCTGCCGACACAGGCCGCCGCAAGGCGGCCTTCCTGTGTTTGAAACGACCACTGGGCGCCTGGGCGATTCGCAACGGCCGACGCTTGCGGCATACTCGGGCTTCTGGAGACCCGTAAAGCATGCTCGAGCAACTCAATACCCGCGTCGAAGAGTGTTACCAACAAGCCGAATCCTTTTTCAAACGTCCTTTCAAACGCCCGGTGGTCAGCTTCAAATTGCGTGGCCAGAAGGCCGGTGTCGCGCACCTGCATGAAAACCTGCTGCGCTTCAATCCACAGTTGTACCGGGAAAACGCCGAAGACTTCCTCAAGCAGACCGTCGCCCACGAAGTCGCGCACCTGATCGCCCACCAACTGTTTGGCGAACGCATCCAGCCCCATGGCGAAGAATGGCAACTGATCATGCGCGGCGTGTACGAACTGCCGCCCAACCGTTGCCACACCTACGAAATCAAACGCCGCAGTGTGACCCGCTACATCTACAAGTGCCCTTGCGATGGCAGCGACTTCCCGTTCTCGGCCCAGCGCCACAGCCTGGTGCGCCAGGGGCGGCGGTATTTGTGCCGTAGCTGTCGCAATACCTTGGTGTTCAGTGGGGAAACGCGGGTGGAATAATGCTCTTGTGGTGTCTGGGCTGACCTCATCGCGAGCAAGCTCGCTCCCACAGGATCCGTGAACGCCAAAGATCCAGTGTGGGAGCGAGCTTGCTCGCGATGGCGGCCTTGCGACCCTACAAAACCACCCCGCTCCTGCGCAATTCGGCAATCCGCAGCGCACTGAACCCCAGCGCCCCCAACACCTGATCCGTATGCGCTCCCAGCTCCACGCCAATATGGCGAGGCTCGGGCAGACCGTCTGAAAACCGCAACGGACAGGCCATCTGCGCCTGGCTCGAACCATCTCCTCGGGGCACCTGCTTCACCAGCTCCCGAGCCTGTAACTGCGGATGCCGGACAGCCTCCTCCAGGCTCAGCACCGGCTCGACACAGGCATCGATCCCGGCAAACACGTCGCACAGTTCGGCAAAATCATGCTTCTCGAACTCGGTTTGCAATGCCTGCTTCAGGGCCTGTTGCTGCTCAGGCTTGGGCGACAGCCCCTGGGCCGCCAGTTCCGGCCGTCCCAAAGCCTCGCACAGCGCCTGCATGAAGGCCGGTTCCAGGCTGCCCACCGACATCCAGCGACCGTCTCGGGTGCGGTAATAGTCGTAGAAGCCGCCGCCGTTGAGCATCTGATTCTCCCAACCCGGTTCCACACCGCAGGCCAGGTAACCGGCGCCGGCCATGGCGTTGAGGCTGAACACGCAGTCAGTCATGCTCACGTCAAGGTGCTGGCCCTGACCGGTCTGCTGACGGGCGATGACCGCCGCCAACAGTCCGATCACCCCGTGCAATGAACCACCGGCGATATCCGCCGCCTGAATGCCCAGCGGCAACGGCCCGCTGTCGGCACGGCCGGTGTGGCTGGCCAGCCCCGCCAGGGCCAGGTAATTGATGTCGTGGCCGGCGCGATCCTTATAAGGGCCGGTCTGGCCGTAGCCGGTGATCGACACGTAGATCAGCCGCGGATTGATGGCTTTCAAGGCTTCGTATCCCAGGCCCAGCCGCTCCATCACACCGGGGCGGAACTGTTCCAACAGGATGTCGTAGTCCCCCAGCAACTGCGTGACCACCTCCAACGCATCCGGCTGCTTGAGGTCCAGGGCCAGGCTGCGCTTGTTGCGGTTGAGGTAGGCGTGGCTGGCCGATACGCCTTGGTCATGGGGCGGCAGTACCCGCAGCAAGTCCTGACGGGTCGGCGACTCGATGCGCAACACCTCGGCCCCCATGTCCGCCAGCAACAGCGAGGCGAACGGGCCAGGCAACAGGGTCGAGAAATCCAGAACCTTGAGCGATGCCAGTGGGCCTTGCATGGGTGGTCTCCGAAGGGGGGATGGTAGAGACTAGGCAGGGACTGGCGGTGGGGCAATTACCGCAGGTGCCAGTCTGGATGACCATTGCGCTCAGCGTGAGAGCTGTTGTGGTGAGGGCGCTTGCACCCTCACCACAGAAGCCTCCTCGACTGGAGAGCTCTGCCAATAAAAAAACCCGCCGAAGCGGGTTTTTCATTGCAGCCTGAAGATTACTTCACAGTGCCTGGAGCAGAGGTCTCAGCCGCAGCAATCTGCGCCGCCGCGATCTGCTCGTCATCTTCACGAACGTCGGAGATACCGCGACCACCGGAAGCCAGCTCGGTCTGCAGCTGGTCTTCGTCCAGCTCCTTGACCCACTTGGCAACCACGATGGTGGCGACAGCGTTGCCCACCAGGTTGGTCAGGGCGCGGGCTTCGGACATGAAGCGGTCGATACCCAGGATCAGCGCCAGGCCAGCCACCGGCAGGTGACCTACGGCCGACAGGGTGGCCGCCAGTACGATGAAGCCGCTACCGGTCACGCCAGCAGCACCTTTGGACGACAGCAACAGCACCAGCAGCAGGGTGATCTGGTGAGTCAGGTCCATCGGGGTATCGGTGGCCTGGGCAATGAACACCGCCGCCATGGTCAGGTAGATCGAAGTACCGTCGAGGTTGAACGAGTAGCCAGTCGGGATCACCAGGCCTACGACAGATTTCTTGGCACCCAGGCGCTCCATCTTGATCAGCATGCGTGGCAGGGCCGATTCCGAGGAGGAAGTACCCAGCACAATCAGCAGTTCTTCACGGATGTAGCGGATCAGCTTGATGACGCTGAAGCCGTGGGCGCGGCAGATGGCGCCCAGCACCACCAGCACGAACACCACGCAAGTGATGTAGAAGCAGATCATCAACTGGCCCAGTTGCACCAGCGAACCGACACCGTAGGCACCGATGGTGAAGGCCATGGCACCGAATGCACCCAGTGGAGCCAGCTTCATGATCATGTTGATGATGATGAACATCACGTGGGCGAAGCGATCGATGAAGTCCAGCACCGGCTTGCCGTAGGCACCCAGGCGATGCAGGGCGAAGCCGAAGAGCACCGAGAACATCAGCACTTGCAGGATGTCGCCGTTGGCGAACGCGCCGACGATGGTGTTCGGGATCACGTTGAGGATGAAGGCAATGATGCTCTGGTCTTTACCGGCCGAGATGAAACCGGCGATCTTGCTGGTGTCCAGGGTCGATACGTCAATGTGCATGCCGGCGCCCGGTTGCACGACGTTGACCACGACCAGACCGATCAGCAGGGCAATGGTGGAAACGATTTCGAAGTACAGCAGCGCGTAGCCGCCGGTCTTGCCCACCGATTTCATGTTCTGCATGCCGCCGATACCACTGACGACGGTACAGAAGATGATGGGGGCGATGACCATTTTGATCAGTTTGATGAACCCGTCGCCGAATGGCTTGAGGGCAACACCGGTCTGCGGGTAGAAGTGGCCGAGCAAAATACCGATGGCAATGGCTACGATCACCTGGAAATACAGGGATTTGTACAGTGGCTGACGAGTCGTCATGGCAAACCTTCCTCAAGAGTCCCGCATGACGACTTCCACCTGTCGTCCACGGCACCTCAATTGCGAACCCTCCTGCACTGGAGGGATTTGTTTTTTTCGGCTGCACGCGGCAGACCTATCCAACGCATCGCAAAGCGCGTGCCATTTTTGCGAAATGCCCTACACCCGGTATAGCAGACGGGCTTGCGGTTTCCACACGCGACTAAACGCAGCGTGTAAGTGGCGGATTTCCGCCTACAGACCATCCCGCGCTCCGGGATTTGGCGGATATCCGCCTTGTCCAGCCTCAAGCCCCTGCTACCATTCGCCCGCTTAACGGACGGATTTCTGCCATGCGCCAACGCACGATCGCCAGCCACTTCGCCCGCGCTGCCCTGGGCGGCGCACGTCGGCAAGGCTTCGACTATTTTCCCTTGCTGCAACAATTGAACATCAGCCCTGAACTGCTGGATGAACCGCGTGCGCGCATCGCGCCGGAACAGTTCGCCCGCCTGTTGCAAGCGTTGTGGCTGGCAATGGAGGACGAATACCTGGGATTCGGCCGGGCGCCGAGTAAACCCGGAACGTTTGCCATGATGTGTCACGCGTTGATCCACTGTCGGACCCTGGGCAAGGCCCTTCAGCGCGGCTTGCTGTTCTACAGTCTGTTCCCCGACGCCCCGCGCCTGACGCTGGAAACCGAAGGCGAACGGGTGCGGCTGGTGCTGGACGACTCGACGTTGTGGGACCCCGATCACTTCCTGACTGAAAGCCTGCTGGTGGTCTGGCATCGCCTCGCCAGTTGGCTGATCGGCCAGCGGATAGGCCTGGAGCAGGTGACTTTCGGCTATGCCAGGCCCGCCCACGGGGCCGAATACGACTTATTGTTCCCCTACCCGCTGGTATTCGACGCGCCCGGCAGCAGCCTGCTGTTCCACAGCCGCTACTTGGACATGCCGCTGTTGCAGGACGAACGCACCCTCAAGCAGTTCCTCGAACACTCCCCCGCCGACCTGCTGTCACGCCCGGACGATGGCCACAGCCTGAGCAGCCAGCTGCGCCGCCTGCTCAGCCGCGACACGGCACGCTGGCCCGACCTGGACACCGTCGCCGCCCACTTGCACATCAGCCCGCAGACCTTGCGCCGGCATCTGCGGGAGGAAGGCACCAGCTTCCAGGAGCTCAAGGATCAGTTGCGGCGGGATATCGCCATCTACCACTTGGGGCGTGCGGATTTGTCGTTGCAGCAGATTGCCGAGCAGTTGGGTTTCTCCGAACCGTCGGCGTTTCACCGGGCGTTCAAGAAGTGGACGGGGCTGACGCCGGGGCCTACAGGGAGTTGGAGAACTGATTTCCTGATTGGTTTTTTGTGGTGTGCTGACGGGCCTCATCGCGAGCAAGCTCGCTCCCACATTGGATTTTCGGTGCTCACAAATCCCTGTGGGAGCGAGCTTGCTCGCGATGAGGCCCGCAAACACACCGAAAACATCCCAGTCAAACCACCGGAAAATGAATCCGGAACGCCGCCCCGCCCAGTTCCGAATCCCCCAGGTTCAACCGGGCGCCGTAGCTTTCGATGATGTCCTTGACCACCGCCAGGCCAATGCCCTGCCCCGGATGCTGACGGTCCAGCCGTTCGCCCCGCTGGAGGATCCGCGCACGTTGATCCGGCGGCACGCCCGGCCCATCGTCCTCGACGCTCAACTCCGTGCCGCCGAGGGTCTGGTGCACGCTGACACGCACCTCGCCCAGGCACAGTCGATAGGCGTTCTCCAGCAGGTTGCCGAGCATCTCCAGCAAGGCACCCTGTTCGATCGGCACCTGGCAGTGCTCCGGCAAATCGAAACTCACATTGACCCGCTTGTCGCGATAGACCTTGTCCAAGGTGTCGCACAGGCTTTGCAGCACCGGGCGCAGGCGCACCTGATGGCGCACCAACCCGCTTTTGCGCAGGCTGGCGCGCTGCAATTGGTAGCCGATCTGCTGGCTCATACGCTCGATCTGGGTTTGCAGCACCCAGGCCTGGCCACGGTCCTCGGGGCGCCGGGCCATGTCTTCGCTGACGCCCTGCAACACCGCCAGCGGGGTCTTCAGGCTGTGGGCCAGGTCATCGAGGGAATCGCGATAACGGCTGCGCTGCTCCCGTTCACTGTAGAGCAAGCGATTGAGGGAACCGGTCAGGCGCAACAGTTCCCGGGGATGCTCGGTACTGAGGCTTTCCCGGGCGCCGCTTTCGATTTCATCCAGTTCCTGGCTCAGGCGCCGCAACGCCCGCAAGCCCCAGGTCAGGCCGATCCATAACAGCGCCAGCAACACCGCCAGGGCCGCGCCAAAGCCCAGGTAGAGATTGTCCCGCAGCCCCTGCAAGGTCACTTCGTAGTCGCGCACCGGTTGCAGGGTAACGATGCTGAACGCCGCGTTCTGGCCGCCAAGCAGCTTGATCTCGACGTCATAGACAAAAAACTCCTGGCCGTCGTTCTCGCGAATGCGGGCGAACTGGTTGCCCTGGCCGTCATAGCGCGGCGTGTAATTGATGTTTTCTTCCTGGGTGGCCTTCGACCGCCAGACCAACCGCCCCTCACGATCATAGATGTAGCCCAGCAGGCGGGCATCGGCGAGGTTGAAGCGCTCATCGGGCAACTGCGTCGGCATCTTCAAGCGGTTGTTTTCCACCCGGGCGGCGGAAATCAGCGTGGTCACGTCCGAGGCCAGGCGTTGCTCGATGGATTCCTGCAACGCCAGGCTGAACGCGCCTTGCATGGCCGGCAACAAGGCCAGCATGAACAGCACCGCCAGGGTCATCGCGGCCAGCATCAGCCGCAGCCGAAGCGAACGAATCACTGGCAGCGCTCGTTGAACAGGTAACCCAGGCCGCGCACGGTGTCGATGGGCTTGAAGCCGGCCGGGGCCTCCAGTTTGCGGCGCAGGCGCCCTACCAGCACTTCGATGACATTGGGATCGCGCTCGTCGTCATCGGGGTAGAGCTGCTCCATCAAGCGGTCCTTGGCCACCACTTGCTGGTGATGGCGCATGAGGTATTCGAGGATGCGGTATTCGTAGGCCGTCAACGCCAGTGGCTCCTCGCCAAGGGACGCCTGCTTGCGGTTGAGGTCCAGCAGCAACGGCCCGGCGACGATGGTCGATTGGGTGAAGCCGCTGGAGCGACGCAACAAGGCGTTCAACCGGGCCTCCAGCTCTTCGAACTGAAACGGCTTGACCACGTAGTCGTCGGCACCGGCGGCCAGGCCTTCGACCTTGTCCTGCCAGTTGCCGCGGGCGGTCAGGATCAGGATCGGAAACGTCTTGTCCTGTGAGCGCAGCCGGCGGATCAGCTCCAGCCCGCTGATACCCGGCAGGCCGAGGTCGATCACCGCCAGGTCGTGGTTGAATTCCCGGACCTGGTACAAGGCCTCTTCGGCATTGGCCACAGCCTGCACCACATGGCCGCTGTCGGTGAGACGGGTCTGCAGGTGATGACGCAACAGCGCTTCGTCTTCGACGACCAGTAATTTCATGGAGCCTCTCCCCAGGCAAATCAAACAATCGCGCGCGGCGCACCTCAACGAAAGGCGCCGGATCGTCTTCGACCGATCCGGCTGGATACACCCACCCTGGCCAGCTTAGAACGTGTAGTTGGCGGACAGGTAGGTCTGGGCACTGCTGGTCAGGTCCAGCGAACCGACCTTGTCACCACCGTGCGGGCTCATCTCGGTACTGGCGTTGCTGCGCAGGTAACGGTAACCCAGTTCAACCGAGGTGTTCTGCGAAATTTGTTGCAGCACGCCGCCCTGCAGGCCTACCGCGTAGCCGATGTCGCTGTCGCGGCTGAAGCCGGGCGAATCCTGGGTCAGCTTGGTCAGGCCCACCGTGCCGCCACCGAACAGTTTGGTGCTGCTGGTGACCGGAAGGAACACATCGTAGCTGCCCAGCAGGTTTTCCTGGCGCAGCTTGATGCCGTTGTGGGTGCCCGAGACGTTGTCGTAGGTGGCGTAGTAGCGTCCCTGGTCGTTCTGCTTGCCCAGGCGCAGGCCATACGTGGTGTCCTTGCCGATGATGCCGTCGGCGTTCGGATGGTTCAGGTTGGCATCCAGGGCGTCGGATTTCTTGACCTTGTCGCTGGTCTGGCCGAGGGTCAGGCTGGCGAAGTTGTCATCGGCGTGGGCCAAGGCGCTGGCGCCCAGCACGGTGAAAGCCAGCAACAGTTTTTTCATCTGAGTCATGGTCGAGCTCCTTTGAAGCATGGGTGGTGTGTGAAGTCGCTGTCACGTTAACCAGCGCTCCCTGAACACCCCTTGAACGTTCTCTGAACCTGCGCTGAATGAATCGGCTAATCTGTGCGGACCACTTTCATAAGGAGATCCGTCATGCGCAGGCTGCTTGCTGTTGTACTTCTGGCCATGAGCGGCGTGAGCCACGCCGCCATCCAGACCCAGGAGATCCCCTACACCAGTGCCGATGGCACCCAGCTGATCGGTTACTACGCTTATGACGACGCCGTCAAAGGTCCGCGCCCGGGTGTGGTGGTGGTGCACGAATGGTGGGGGCTGAACGATTACGCCAAGCGCCGCGCCCGTGACCTCGCGGGCCTGGGCTACAGCGCCCTGGCCATCGACATGTACGGCGACGGCAAGAACACCGAGCACCCCAAGGACGCCCTGGCCTTCATGCAGGCGGCACTCAAGGACGGCAAAGCCGCCAGCGCCCGCTTCCAGGCCGGTCTCGACCTGCTGAAGAAACAGCCCCAGACCGATCCGGACAAACTCGCCGCCATCGGCTACTGCTTCGGCGGCAAGGTGGTGCTGGATGCGGCGCGCCAGGGTGTACCGCTGGCCGGCGTGGTGAGCTTCCACGGTGCGCTGGTGACCAACACCCCGGCCACGCCGGGCAGCGTCAAGGCCAAGGTACTGGTGGAGCACGGCGCGCTGGACAGCATGGTCACCCAGGACAACGTCACCGCGTTCAAGAGCGAAATGGATAAGGCCGGCGCCGACTATAAATTCGTCAGCCTCGAAGGCGCCAAGCACGGCTTCAGCAACCCTGACGCCGACCGCTTGAGCCACGGCGAACATGGCGGGCCGGACATTGGCTACAACAAGGAAGCCGACGAGAAGTCGTGGGCGGACATGCAGAAGTTCTTCAAGAAAATCTTTGACTGACGCATAACCTTTGTGGCGAGGGAGCTTGCTCCCGCTGGGCTGCGCAGCGGCCCCGGCTTTTTGCGATTGCTGCGCAATCGAGCGGGAGCAAGCTCCCTCGCCACCAAAGACCTCTCCCGTCCATCCATCAAGCGCGTCCCACTACCCAGCCTCCCGCCAACCCGGCAAAATGCCGGGCATGAAGACACTCCCCACCCTGCCCGCCTGTTGCTCGCCTCTGGATGAACACTGGCTATTGCCCGACGCCCTGCCCGGTACGGTGCTGCTGAGCACCTGCTTCGACCCGTTGCTGTTGGCTGGCACCGACTTTCCCGACAGCGCCATCGAACCACCGGCGAGCATCCAGCGCTCGGTGGCCAAGCGTCAGGCAGAATTCCTGGCCGGGCGAATCTGCGCCCGGGCGGCGTTGCAGCGGCTCGATGGCCTGGCCTGCGTGCCGGCCATCGGCGAAGACCGCGCCCCGGTGTGGCCAGCTCATATCAGCGGCTCGATCACCCACAGCACGGGCCGGGCAGCGGCCATCGTCGCGAAAAAAGACCACTGGCAAGGCTTGGGCATGGACGTGGAAAACCTGCTCGACCCCGAGCGCGCCGAGCGCCTGGCCGGTGAAATCCTCACCTCGCCAGAGTTGCAGCGCATGACCCGGCTCACGCGCGATGACCAGGCCTTGCTGGTGACCCTGACCTTTTCCGTGAAGGAAAGCTTGTTCAAGGCGCTGTATCCCATCGTCAGGCAGCGTTTTTATTTCGAGCATGCCGAGGTGCTGGACTGGACACACGACGGACAGGTGCGGCTGCGCTTGCTGACGGACCTGTCGACCGAATGGCGCCATGGCAGTGAACTGCAGGCGCAGTTTGGGGTGAGGGATGGGCAGTTGTTGAGCCTGGTGGGGATCAGGGCCTGAGGTTTTTGGTGTCTGGGAGGGCCTCATCGCGAGCAAGCTCGCTCCCACAGGTTGGACGCATGCCCTGTGGGAGCGAGCTTGCTCGCGATGAGGTCGGCACAAGCACCATCTCTCAAGACCTGTCCTGATGCCTGGGCCAACTCAAGCTGAAGCACGCCCCACCCAGGCTTTTGCTCTTGCCGATCAACGCCCGACCGTCATGCCAATGGATGATCCGCCGCACGATCGACAGCCCCAGCCCATGACCGCCTGAAGCGCGGGCGCGGCTGTCGTCCAGGCGCAGGAAGGGTTTGAAAATCCGCTCCCACGCCGCTTCCGGCACGCCAGGCCCGTCATCTTCCACGTCCACCCGACAGCGCAACTGGCCCACCTGGTAGCTGACGGTGACTTTGGAATGGGCGTGGCGCATGGCATTGCCCACCAGATTCTGCAAGGCCCGATGCAGAAAGCGTGGCTCGGCCTCGACCCAGGCGCCGTCGCAATCGGCGGCCGACAGGCATAGACCGCGCTCGACCGTGATCCCGGCCCGCAACGGCCCCAGCTCATCGATCACCTGATTAACCAGCGCATCCAGATCCACCCGCTGAAAATTCAACGCCGGCGAACCCTGCTCCAGCCTCGCGTAGGTGAGCATTTCGTCCACCAGCCGATCCAGGTCTTCGATGTCGTGGTCCATGCCCGCCAGGTATTTATCCCGGGCCTGGGGTGTGGTGGCGCTGCCGAGCATTTCCAGGCCAAACCGCAGGCGCGCCACCGGGGTGCGCAATTCGTGGGACACCGCCCGCACCAGCTCGCGCTGGATCGCCAACAGTTGCTGCAAGTGCTCGGCCATGCCATTGAACGCCGCCGCCAATCGCCCGACCGAGTCGGCGCCTCGGGCCGGCACCCGGGTTTCCAGGCTGCCCTGGGCGATCTGGGTGGCGGCCGACTCCAGGCCACGCAAGCGCCGCTCCAGCTGACGCACCAACAGATAGACGATCAACCCGATCAGGCTCAACCCCAGCGCCGCGATCAGCACCAGCCATTGCGGCGGGTAAGGGTTCATCTGGTACAGCGGGCCGATCTCCAGGACCCACGGTGTGCCAACCATGCCGGCGAAGACCCGGATCGAATCGCCACCCTTGCCCAGCGCCATCACCGTATCGCCCTCGGACACGCGACGGCGCTGGTCTTCGTCCATGTCGGCCTGCTCGGCGGTCATCAGTCGCAGGTCGAAACCAAACCCTTTTTCCTGCTCCAGTTGCGCCAGCCGCTTGGGTTGCTCGGCCACGGGGTAACGCACCAGTTCGTCGGCCAACAGGTAAATGGTCGCGCGGGCCAGTTGCTCGCTGATCTGCTGGACTTCCCCGACCAACATCAATTGCTCGGTGTCATTGACCAGCCGATAGACTTTTGCCGCATGGGCCCGGTCTGCTCGACCAACGCCTGGCCGCGCAACACGCGAGTGCGCTGGCCGAGGTCCAGGTCGGTCTGGGAGAACGTCTGCAACGCCAGGGGAATGCCCAGCAGACGCTCCCACACGGCTAATGCCCGCCGGCGCTCGGTGTCGTCCATCGGCCGCAGGTTGTCGGCCATCAACGAGAACGTGCCGTGGGCCAGGCGTTCGCGGTATTGCTCGCTGCGGGTCTGGTTGAGCAAGTGCAGGGCCAGCACGCCGAGGACCGCCACCAGCACCAGCGCCGCGCACATGCCGCCATAAATACGCAGGAAGATCGAATTCACGGCGCCAAGTCTGCGCAAGCTTCGGGAACGAACAGGTAGCCTTTGCTGCGGATGGTCTTGATCAGCCGGGGATGGTCCGGGTCGTCGCCGATCTTGGGCCGGATGCGCGAAATACGCACATCGATGGAGCGGTCCTGGCCGTCATAGCCGATGCCGCGCAGGGCGGTGAAGATTTCTTCCCGGGACAGGATGCGCCCGGCATTGGATACCAGCAGCCACAGCAGGTCGAATTCGGCGCTGGTCAGCTCGATACCGTTGCCCTGCAACCAGGCTTCGCGCAGGGCGTCGTCGACCACCAGCGGGCCGAATTGCAGGCGCCGCTGCTTCTGCGCCACGCTCGGCTCCGGCTCGCTGCGTCGCAGCAGGGCCTGGATCCGCGCCAATAGCAAACGCGGGCGAACCGGCTTGCAGACGTAATCATCAGCGCCCAGGTCCAGGCCCTGGATCTGATCGGTGTCGTCGGTGCGGGCGGTGAGCATCAGGATCGGCCCGTCATAGTGCTCGCGCACCTTGCGGCAGATGCTCAGGCCGTCTTCGCCGGGCAGCATCAGGTCGAGGACCACCAGGTCCGGCTGCTCGGCAATGATCCGCGCCGCCGCCACCGCACCGTCGCCTTCGATGGCGACACGCAACCCGTTGCTTTCGAGGTATTCCCGGGTCAGCTCGGCCAGACGCTGGTCATCCTCGACGATCAATACCTGCCAGGCTTCTTGTTCCACTGGGGGACCTTTTGGCTGATTAGCTAAATAAGGAGAGGCGTGTCGCCAATCTCACTGACAAGGCACGAACCCTGTGGGAGCGAGCTTGCTCGCGAAGGCGGTGTGTCTGTCAGCCTCCATGCTGCTGCTCCGACCCTATCGCGAGCAAGCTCGCTCCCACAGGTTGGGTCCTGCGCCTCCCCCGTCTTTTTGTCATGTTAAAGGAGGATAAACACACCCACGCACAGGCCGATTGTATAAACGCCGCCTGCACAGAAAACAAGCGGACAAATGCGTTCGGTCGAAGCAGGTTTTATGTGGTAACGTCCGCGCCCGCAAAAATCTTCAGGCTGTTTTCGGATCGTCGAAACCGGTGAAAAAAGGTCCACTCCAGCTAGGTCGCGGCCTACAGAGCAGTTCCACGTTTCGCACACAAATTACGCACAGGCTTATCCACAGGTAGTACGTTGCATACCCCCCAAAAACGCATTATCTTGTAGCCCGCCGCGAAAAAAACCCTACATGTAGGGTTTCAGGCCAAAAACCAAACACAAGTCGGGCAGAGAATTCAAGCGCTTTTCTTGCTTCTGTCCAACTGAAACATCGCATTTCCCCAAGCCCAGACCGCCCCTGCGGATGGCAGCTGTTTCAAGGTCGAAAACGACCGAAACGGTACGGGTGTTGCAGTCAATTGCTGCCACCCCGACAACCCGGTTTCGAGCCTCGCTCGCAACCTGAGAACTTCGGATGGAAGCGGCATTAAACGCCTGCTTCCTACTGTCCCGAAGTTGTTATGCCCGGCGCCAGTCGGTTGTAGTGCTTCAGGACGGAACGGTGGGCACCGTGATGGTGCCCAAACAAACATAGAGAACGTGGAGACACCCATGCACACCGACACAACTCGCGAGAACCCGCAGGGCACCGCGCCGCTGGCCGCCGATTCGAGCCCGGATCTGTCCGCCACCGCGCCGGGCCAACTGCGTGTGATCAAGCGTAACGGCACTGTCGTTCCTTACACCGATGACAAGATCACCGTCGCCATCACCAAAGCGTTTCTCGCAGTTGAAGGCGGCACCGCTGCCGCTTCGTCGCGAATCCACGACACCGTGGCCCGCCTGACCGAACAGGTCACCGCGACCTTCAAGCGTCGCATGCCGTCGGGCGGCACCATCCACATCGAAGAAATCCAGGACCAGGTCGAACTGGCCCTGATGCGTGCCGGCGAGCAGAAAGTGGCCCGCGACTACGTGATCTACCGTGACTCCCGCGCCAAGGAACGTGCTACCCGCTCCCCGGCCGACGCTCCGGTCCAGGCCCACCCTTCGATCCGCATCGCACGCGCCGACGGCAGCCTGGCGCCGCTGGACATGGGCCGCCTGAACACCATCGTCACCGAGGCCTGCGAAGGCCTGGAAGAAGTCGATGGCGACCTGATCCAGCGCGAAACCCTGAAGAACCTCTATGACGGCGTCGCCCTCAAGGACGTCAACACCGCGCTGGTGATGACCGCCCGGACCCTGGTGGAACGCGAGCCGAACTACTCCTTCGTGACCGCCCGCCTGCTGATGGACACCCTGCGTGCCGAAGGCCTGAGCTTCCTGGAAGTCGCCGAGAGCGCGACCCACCACGAAATGGTCGACCTGTACGCCAAGGCGTTGCCCGCTTATGTCGCCAAGGGTATCGAGTTCGAATTGCTGAACCCGGTCCTGGCCGAATTCGACCTGGAAAAACTCGGCAAG
The DNA here is from genome assembly GCF_055390755.1 of Pseudomonas sp. Van50. NCBI lineage: Bacteria > Pseudomonadati > Pseudomonadota > Gammaproteobacteria > Pseudomonadales > Pseudomonadaceae > Pseudomonas > Pseudomonas sp. Van50. The sequence continues at coordinate 5,421,761 of NZ_AP024343.1, forward strand.
GCGATCAACCACGAGCGTGACCAGCAGTTCACCTACCTGGGCCTGCAAACCCTGTACGACCGTTACTTCATCCACAAGGACGGTATCCGTTTCGAACTGCCGCAGATCTTCTTCATGCGCGTGGCCATGGGCCTGGCAATCGAAGAGAAGCAGCGCGAAGACCGTGCGATCGAGTTCTACAACCTGTTGTCGTCCTTCGACTACATGGCGTCGACCCCGACCCTGTTCAACGCCGGCACCCTGCGTCCACAGCTGTCGAGCTGCTACCTGACCACCGTTCCGGACGACCTGTCGGGTATCTACGGCGCCATCCACGACAACGCCATGCTGTCGAAATTCGCCGGTGGCCTGGGCAACGACTGGACCCCGGTTCGCGCATTGGGCTCGTACATCAAGGGCACCAACGGCAAATCCCAAGGCGTCGTGCCGTTCCTCAAAGTGGTCAACGACACCGCCGTTGCGGTCAACCAGGGCGGCAAGCGCAAGGGCGCGGTCTGTGCCTACCTGGAAACCTGGCACATGGACATCGAAGAGTTCATCGAGCTGCGCAAGAACACCGGTGATGACCGTCGTCGTACCCACGACATGAACACCGCCAACTGGATCCCCGACCTGTTCATGAAGCGTGTCTTCGATGACGGCAAGTGGACCCTGTTCTCGCCATCCGAAGTGCCGGACCTGCACGACCTGACCGGCAAGGCCTTCGAAGAGCGCTACGAGTACTACGAAGCCCTGACCGAGTACAACAAGATCAAGCTGTTCAAAGTCGTCCAGGCCAAAGACCTGTGGCGCAAAATGTTGTCGATGCTGTTCGAAACCGGCCACCCATGGCTGACCTTCAAGGACCCGTGCAACCTGCGCAGCCCGCAGCAGCACGTGGGCGTGGTCCACAGCTCGAACCTGTGCACCGAGATCACCTTGAACACCAACAAGGACGAGATCGCGGTCTGCAACCTGGGCTCGATCAACCTGCCGAACCACATCGTCGACGGCAAGCTGGACACCGCCAAGCTGCAACGCACCGTGAACACCGCCGTGCGCATGCTCGACAACGTGATCGACATCAACTACTACTCGGTGCCGCAAGCGAAGAACTCCAACTTCAAGCACCGTCCGGTCGGCCTGGGCATCATGGGCTTCCAGGACGCGCTGTACCTGCAGCACATCCCGTACGGTTCCGATGCCGCGGTCGAGTTCGCCGACAAGTCCATGGAAGCGGTCAGCTACTACGCGATCCAGGCTTCCTGCGACCTGGCCGACGAGCGTGGCGCCTACGAGACGTTCCAGGGTTCGCTGTGGTCCCAGGGCATCCTGCCGCTGGACTCGCAACAGATCCTGATCGCCCAGCGCGGCCAGAAGTACATCGACGTCGACCTGAACGAATCCCTGGACTGGGCACCGGTTCGCGCCCGTGTGCAGAAAGGCATCCGTAACTCCAACATCATGGCCATCGCACCGACCGCCACCATCGCCAACATCACCGGCGTGTCGCAGTCGATCGAACCGACCTACCAGAACCTGTATGTGAAATCGAACCTGTCGGGCGAATTCACCGTGATCAACCCGTACCTGGTTCGCGACCTCAAGGCTCGCGGCCTGTGGGACTCGGTCATGATCAACGACCTGAAGTACTACGACGGTTCGGTGCAGCAGATCGAGCGCATCCCGCAAGAGCTCAAAGCGCTCTACGCTACCGCGTTCGAAGTGGACACCAAGTGGATCGTCGACGCCGCCAGCCGTCGCCAGAAGTGGATCGACCAGGCTCAGTCGCTGAACCTGTACATCGCCGGCGCTTCGGGCAAGAAGCTGGACGTGACCTACCGCATGGCTTGGTACCGTGGCCTGAAAACCACTTACTACCTCCGTGCCCTGGCCGCCACCAGCACCGAGAAGTCGACCATCAACACCGGCAAGCTGAACGCGGTTTCCAGCGGCGGCAACCACGGTGACGATTCGGTCCTGGCAGCGCCAGCAGGACCTGCGCCAGTGCCAAAGGCCTGTGCGATCGACGAGCCGGATTGCGAAGCTTGCCAATAAGCTGAGCGGGTGGGCGCGTAAAGGCGCCCGCTGAAAGAAGCCCCCGATAGACCGCTGGTTTATCGGGGGTTTTCTTTTGTGTGGAGGAAAGTGGCGCCTGGCCTGGCCCCATCGCGAGCAAGCTCACTCCCACCTTTGAGCCGCATGTACAGGCCACTGTGGGAGCGAGCTTGCTCGCGATGAGGCCGGACCAGGCACAACAAAACCTGCGCCCACAAAAAAGCCCCTCTTGCGAGGGGCTCCTTGTGCAGCCTTCAAGCAACCCTCGATATCAAGCCATCTGAATGATGGTCTGCATGATGGTGCTCTGGGTGGAGATGGTCTTGGCGTTCGCCTGGTAGTTGCTCTGGGCCTTGATCAGCTCGACCAGTTCGTTGGTCAGGTTGACGTTGGACTCTTCCAGGGAGTTGGAGACGATCGAACCCAGGGTGCCAGTGGTGGGAGCGTCGTAGCCCGGGATACCCGAGGCGAAGGTTTCTTTCCAACTGGTGCCGCCCACTGGCTGCAGGCCTTGCTCGTTGGTGAAGCTGGCGAGCGCGATCTGGCCGATCGGCTTGGTCTGGTTGTTGCTGAAGTTGGCCAGCATCACACCGCTGCCATCGATGGTCAGGTTGGTGATCTGGCCGGTGGCGTAACCGTTCTGGGTCGGGATCGACCGTGCGGTGTCGGCGTTGAATTGGGAGGTATTGCCCATGGAAATCGTGATGGTTGGTGCACTCGCGGCGCCGTTGGCGGCCCATACGCCGTTGGTCACGGTGCCGGGAACCCAACCGGTCAGTACCAGATCACTATTGACCGTCGCTGGCGGAGTGGTGACCGTGGTCAACTTGCCGTTCGAATCGAAGTTCATGGTCGAAGGGATCGGCGCAGTCGCACCGGTCGTGGTCGGCAAGCTGCCGTTCAGGTTACGGCCATCGATCAAGGTGTAGACATTCCAGGTGTTGCCGGCAGTCTTGACCATGTACTGGTCCATGGAATGCTGGTTGCCCTGGGTGTCGTAGATCGGGGTAGTGAACTGCTTGGTGTACGTGGCCGTGTCGGTCGGATTGAACGCCGCGGTGATCGCTGTCGCTGTCGAGTTCAGGTTGATCGTCGACGAAACCAGGCTGGTGGCTTGTGGCGGCAGGTTAGAGGTGTCAATGCGCAGGTCAGTCAGGATACCGTTGAGGATCTTGCCGTTGGCGTCCACGCCGTAGCCTTGCAGGCGTGACGTACCATCACTGTTGGTGACGTAGCCTTCCTTGTCGGTCTTGAACGTACCGGCACGGGTATAGCTCAGGGAGCCGTCGTTGCTCAGGACAAAGAAGCCCTGGCCCTGGATGCCCATGTCCAGCACGTTGCCGGTGTTGTTGACGTCACCCTGGCCGAACTGCTGGGAAACGTTGGCCAGGCGCACGCCGTTGCCGACGGTCTTGCTGCCCGAACCCAGCTTGGTGGCCGAGTAGACGTCTTCGAATTCCGCACGAGACGATTTGAAACCGGTGGTCGCCACGTTGGCGATGTTGTTGCCGGTCACGTCCAGCTGTTTGTTGGCTGCATAGAGACCGCTAAGGCCGATGTTAAAAGACATGTTGACTCCTTTTGCCGGTTAGTCGGCTCTACATACCAATAGTTTGTACTTTGGACAGGGCAATGCTGCCCAGCCCGGCCAGGTTGAGCATCAGCTCGCCGCCCGTCTGGCTGATGGTCACGCTGCTGACCGTGGCCGGCAGGTTGGTGATCAGCGACGTGGCCTTGCCGTCGATGGTGGTCGACGCAGCAAAGGTGTAAGTGCCCGATTCGACGACCGTGCCCGCATCGTTCTTGCCATCCCAGATGAAGGCCGAGTTGCCGGCGTTCTGGCTGCCCAGGTCGATGGTGCGAACGGTCTTGCCGTCCTTGTCCACGATCTTGACGGCGACGGAGGACACCGATGCCGGCACCACCACCGTACCGTTGAGGCTCTTGGAGGTATCGACCACAGCCTTGTCACCTGGGGCAATGACCGAGCGGCCCACCAGCGACGAGGCCTGCAGGGCCTGGGACGAGTTGTAGTTGCCGGCGATGCCGCTCACCGTCTCGTTGAGGGTGGTGATGCCTTCCAGGCTGCTGAACTGCGCCAACTGGGCAACGAACTCACCGTTGTCCTGTGGCTCCAGCGGGTTCTGGTTTTTCAGCTGGGTAACGAGCAGTTGCAGGAACGCATCCTTGCCCAGCTCCTTCTTGCCGGTGGCAGCGCTGGTCGCCGCGCCCAGGCCATCGGTCGTGGTGTTGGTCTTGACCGAGGAGTTGGCCAGAATCTCGTTGAGGCTCAAACCGCTTGTAGTGTTAGTAACGCTCATGTGACTCGCCCCTTATCACTGACCGAGGGTCAGGACCTTCTGCATCATGGCTTTGGCGGTGTTCATCATTTCGGCGTTGGTCTGGAACGAACGACTGGCGGAAATCATGTCGGCCATTTCTTCGACGACGTTGACGTTCGGGTAGTAGACATAACCCTTGGCGTCCGCGGCCGGATGGTTTGGCTCATAACGTGCTTCGAGGTTGCTCTGGTCCTCGACCACGCCAAGCACCTGTACGCCTTGCCCAGCCGCTTCCTGGTCCTGGAACAGCGAGTCGCTGCCACCGGACTGGCCGCCCTGGAACATGGTGGCGAATACCGGGTGGCGGGCGCGATAGGTCTGGTCGATGCTCGACGAAACGGTCTCGGCGTTGGCGATGTTACTGGCGACGGTGTTCAGGCGAGTGGTCTGGGCACTCATGGCACTGCCGGCAATGTTGAATACGCTAGCAATCGACATGGCTTACTCTCCGCGCAGGGCCGATATCAGCCCTTTGAACTTACTGTTGAGCAGGGTGAAGCTGGCCTGGAAGTTCACGGAGTTTTCCGCGTAGTTGGACTGTTCCAGTTGAGCGTCCACGGTGTTCTGGTCGATCGACGGTTGCATCGGCGTGCGGTACATCAGCGACTCGTCGCCATTGCCCAGGCCTTCGGCTTCGATATGACGGTTGTTGGTCATGTTCAAGGCGAAGTGGCCGTTCTTGGCCTTGTCGTTCTGCTCGGCGAGCACCTTGGAAAAGTCCAGGTCCCGCGCCTTGTAGTTCGGGGTGTCGGCGTTGGCGATGTTGTTGGCCAGGACTTCGGCACGCTGGGCGCGGAAGCTCAGGGCCTGTTCGTGGATACCGAGCGCTTTATCGAAGCTGATGCTCATGTCGGAAACCTTTGGGTGACCAGAATGTACGTACGACGGCTAAAGCAAGCGCCGTGCCATTTCCAAAAACCCCATAAACCGGGGCTTTGCGGGCACCGGCAAAGCGGCAATGCCAGAAAAGCGGCAACGGGTTTCCGCTTACCTGCCGCTTTTCTGCCGCTTTCACCCGGCGACGCGAGTCAAAATGTGGGAGCGAGCTTGCTCGCGATAGCGGTCTGTCAGTGACATGGATTTTGGATGGGCCGCCGCTATCGCGAGCAAGCTCGCTCCCACAGGAGATGGTCCCGGCTGGTAGGCAAAAAAAAGGAGCCCCTTGGGACTCCCGCTTTTTTGACAACCCAAGCCAATCACTTCGCCTGGTAGATGATCCCCGGGCTGCACTGGACCATCTGGTAATGATCCGGCAACCCGTTCAACGCCTCGGAGGCGCCAAGGAACAGGTAGCCGCCCGGCTTGAGGGTGCTATGGATACGCAGCAGGATGTCTTTCTTCACTTCGGCGGAGAAGTAGATCAGCACGTTGCGGCAAAACACGATGTCGAACTTGCCCAGGCTGGCGTAGCTGTCCAGCAGGTTGAACGAGCGAAACTCCACCCGGCTCTTGATCGGTGCCTTGACCACCCACTTGCCCGGCCCTTTCGGGTCGAAGTAGCGTTGCAGCCGGTCTGGCGACAAACCACGGCCGATGGCCAGGCTGTCGTACTCGCCAGTCTTGCAGTTATTGAGCATGGTCCCGGACAGGTCGGTGGCGACGATCTGCACGCCGCCTTTCAACTGGCCCAGGTTGGAGCGTTCGAACTCATCGATGGACATCGACAGCGAATAGGGTTCCTGCCCCGACGAACAGGCCGCCGACCAGATCCGCAAGCGCTGGCCCGGGCTGGCCTTGATGGCGGCCGGCAGCACTTTGTTCTTCAGTACTTCGAACGGATAGGTGTCACGAAACCACAGGGTTTCGTTGGTGGTCATGGCGTCCACCACCATCTCGCGCAAGCCGCTGCGCGGTTGGGTCTGGATACGCTGCACAAGCTCGCCCAATGACTTGAGGCCCTGTTGCTCCATCAATTTATTGAGACGGCTCGACACCAGGTATTGCTTGTTTTCACCAAGCAAGATGCCACAGGCTTTTTCCAGGAAGACCCGGAACTGTTCGAAATCCAAATTACCCGTAGACAAGATACCGCCTCTTTCATCGTGTTGACTTGCCGGGCGCACAACGCGCCCGACCTTTACTTTATTCTGCTGCCTTGATCCGATCGACCACCCGGGACGCCAGGTCATCGGGACGGAATTTCGCCAGGAAATCGTCGGCACCGACCTTCTTGACCATCGCCTGGTTGAAAACCCCGGACAACGAAGTATGCAAGATGATGTGCAGCTTTTGCATGCGCGGATCGCTGCGGATTTCCGAGGTCAGGGTGTACCCGTCCATCTCCGGCATCTCGATGTCGGAGATCATCATCAGGAATTCCTCTTCGGGCTTCTTGCCCTCGTCGACCAGCGCACGCAGGTAATCCAGCGCCTGCCGCCCATCGTTCAACGCCACCACCTCCACACCGACCGTTTGCAGGCAACGGGTTACCTGCTTACGTGCCACCGACGAATCATCGACGGTCAGCACCCGCAGCGAAATCGCCTTGTGCTGGGTCTCGGCGTCCACCACACCCGCAGAAATCGCTTCCGGCGTGGGCGCCACTTCGGCGAGGATCTTCTCCACGTCGATGATTTCCACCAACTGGTTGTCGACCCGGGTCACAGCCGTCAGGTAGTGATCGCGGCCGGTGCCCTTGGGCGGCGGATGGATCTCCTCCCAGTTCATGTTGACGATGCGCTCCACCGAGCGCACCAGGAACCCCTGGGTCTTGGTGTTGTACTCGGTAATGATCACGAACGGATTGCTCTGGTCCAGCAACCGACCGGAACCGGTCGCCATCGCCAGGTCGAGAATCGGGATGGTCGCACCCCGGATATTGGCCACACCGCACACGACGGGGCTGGACTTGGGCATCAGGGTCAGCTTGGGGCATTGCAGCACCTCGCGGACCTTGAATACGTTGATCCCGTACATCTGTTGGCCGTCGAGACGGAACAACAACAGCTCCAGGCGATTCTGACCGACCAGCTGAGTGCGCTGGTTCACCGAATCCATTACTCCCGCCATGCCCTGACTCCTACCTAACGCTAATGTGTCCGACGCGCATTCATCACTAAACGGCACGGGGCTTGCTATTGAACCGGCATGAACGCACAAACGACATTTTCTCGACGCCTGACCACTCACTGCCGCCACTGGCTCGGTGCACTGCTGGCTGCCTGCCTGTTCATTTCGGGCGGTCCTGCCCTTGCGGCGGCTCCGGTTACCTTGCCTGATCTCCTTATCGGCGTCACTCAGGGCTTTCTTGAATTCACCGTAGAAGACTACCTGGCAACCAGTCAAACCGAAGGTCGTTACGAAATCGAAGTCAACCAGCTCGACCCGCGCCTGCGCATGCCCATGTGCGACAAGGAATTGACTGCTTCGCTGGAGAGCCCGGCCCGGCCCCTGGGCCGTGTCACGGTGAAGGTTCGCTGCGACAGCGCCGCGCCCTGGACGGTGTTCGTGCCCGCTCAAGTGCGCCTGTTCCGGGAAATTGTCACCACCACGCGTCCGCTCAAGCGGGCCGGGATCGTCGAGCCCCAGGACGTGATGTTGCGCGAACGGGACATCAGCCAGATCACCCAGGGCTTCCTGACCTCTGTCGATCAGGCCATCGGGCAGAAACTTGTCCGACCAATGGTCGCCGATCAGGTCGTGACGCTGGTGCACCTGGAACAGGCCGAGGTGGTCCGCAAGGGCGACCAGGTGGTCATCACCGCCCGCAGCGGCTCACTGGCCGTGCGGATGCCCGGCGAGGCCCTGTCCAACGGCGGCATGCGTGAACAGATACGGGTAAAAAACCTCAATTCCCAGCGCGTCATCAAGGCGCAAGTGATGGCTCCAGGCCAAGTGGAAGTGGCGATGTAATGACCCGATAGAGGAGGTAGAAAGCTGGCGCTTGATCCCGGTGTTCCCTAGACTGTGCCTTACGCCAAGGCAAGCGCAGACGTGCGCACGTTCATTGAATAAATGAGCCTAAAGTTTTTTTGGGGATGGCCGAAAACATGGCAAGCGTCCAAATACCCAGAGGTTTTTTACCATGGTCATCGATTTCAATCGTTTAAACAGCTCTTCACCGCTGACAGGCACTACGCGTACCAGCGCCGCCAAGGAAACCGTCGAATCCGACAAATCCGCACCGGTGTCCACGCCAGCCGAACAGGTCAGCAACGGGGAGTCGGTACACCTCAGCAATGAGGCTCAGCAGTTGCAGAAGCTCACTGACAAGCTGCGCGATCAACCTGTCGTCGACAACGCCCGCGTGGCCGAGTTGAAAGCAGCCATCGCCGATGGCAGCTACAAAGTCGACAGCAACCGCGTAGCCAGCAAACTGCTCAACTTCGAAGCCCAGCGCTAGGCCGCCGCCTGCGCCAGGCTTTTGGACGCTAAGACCCAAGGCCAGCCATGCACGACACTCATTTGTTGCAACTGATCATCGACGACTTCGTTCCAGCGCAACAATTGCTGGAGTTATTGCAGGCCGAATCCGTGGCCCTGCACGGTCGTGACATGCCTTTGCTGGAAACCATCCTGGCGCAGAAACAGGCACTGATCATCTTGCTCGACCAGCATGGCCGCAAGCGCAGCGAGATCCTCGCCAGCCTCAACCTGCCCGCCAGTCATGACGGCCTTGAGCAGTTGGCTGCCCAGTCGACCATCGGCGATCAGCTGCGGTCCCAGAGCAAAGTGCTCAACGACCTGCTCGCCCAATGCCAGGCAACCAACGCCCGCAACGGCCAGTCGATCCTGATGCAGCAAGCCGCCACCGCCAACCAGTTGCGCATTCTCAACGGTGGCGAGATCCCGACGCTGTACGACGCAAGCGGTTCGACGGCCAGAATGGTCAAGCACCGCCCGCTCAGCCAGGCATGAAACGAACAATGCCTTCGCTCTATCAACGCGCGATACATGCTGGCAAAATGCCGGCCATTCGTAGTCGTATTTTGCCTGGAGATTGACCCACCGTGTTCAATGCCTCAAACGCGGATGACGCTCCGCAGCCCCCCAAGGTCCTCACCACGCCCCTGGAAATTTCTGGCAACCTGCGGATGCTGCAAGATAGCCACGACCCGCTGATCATTACCTTCCATGAACGTACCCAGCGCTTCCAGAGCTATCTGGTCAATGTCGATCGCGAGACCAATTCCATCGCCCTGGATGAAATGATTCCCCGGGACGGCGAGCGTTTCCTGCTGGCCGGCGAGCCGTTTCGCGTCGAAGGTTTCCATGACGGCGTACGCATCGCCTGGGATGGCAAGGGTCCATTGACCATCGATGAATCCAGCGACGGTCGCTGCTATCGCGGCGCCCTGCCCGACGAAGTGGTCTACCACCAGCGTCGCAACGCCTTCCGCGCCGCCCTGAAACTGGCCCAACTGGTGAGCGTTGAACTGGGCGGCGACAAGCTCAAGTCCCCCGTGGACGGCAAGCTGCTGGACATTTCCGCCACCGGTTGCAAGCTGCGTTTCGACGGTGACATCACCGAACGCCTGCAATTGGGCCAGGTGTACGAGCGCTTCATCGCGGCCCTGCCGTTTGGCAACATGACCGCGCCGGTCGAGTTGCGCTACCTGCATTTCGAAGAAAGGATCAACACCACGTTCGCCGGTGTACGTTTCCACAACATCAGCGGCCTGGTGCAACGGCAGGTCGAGCGGTTCGTCTACCAGCTCCAGCGTGAAGCCCGACGCTTCGATAAAGACGACCTCTGATCGTCGAGCCATGAAAAAACGGGCAGTCCCTTGCGGCGACTGCCCGTTTTTTTTATGCCCGTTTCAAGGCCTGGCCTGGGTAAAGCTGGGGGGCTCAGGCGCCTCGGCGTCAGCTTCAGCCACGGTCTCAGGGGCGGGCTCGGGCTCCACCTCCGGGCTGGCCGGTGCCTGCATCTGCTCCTGCACCACTTGTTCATCCACCCGCGGATCGAGGCACGCCACCAGAGGCGAACTCGACATGCTGTCCGGCATCGCCACGTGATGCAGCGGTGCGTCATCGACCTGATGCAGGTTGGTCACCGCTTTCGGCCGGATCCGCCACACCAGCACCAGGGCGAAGAAGGCGAAAAAGCCGTAGAGCATCTGGCTACCGAACATCTTCATCAGCACACCCGCCACCAGCGGCCCGATACTGGCGCCAACGCCATAGGTCACCAATAGCATCGCGGTCAGGGACACCCTTCGATCCGCTTCGACGTGGTCGTTGGAAAACGCCACCGCCAGCGGATACAGGCAGAACTGCACCAGCGAACAGAAGAACCCGGCGACGAACAGCACCTCCAGCGGCACCGCCGGAAGGATCGCCAACGGCAGCGCACAAATCGTCAGGACCAGCGCAAAGCAGCGGATCAGCAACGCCCGGTCGTAACGGTCAGACAGCCAGCCCAGCGGCCACTGCACCAACAATCCGGCAAAGATGCAGCTCCCCATGAACAGACCGACCTGCTCGGTCGACAGGCCCTGCTGGGAGGCGTACAGCGGTGCCAAACCGTAGAACGAGCCGACGATCAGCCCCGAACCCAACACCGTGCTCAACGACTGCGGCACACGCTTGATGAAGAAACGCGGCTCCATGGGCGCCGGATGCAGCGCCGCCGGGTGAATTCGCCGGGTCAGCGTTACCGGCACCAGGCACAGGGCGAAGCACAGCGCCACCAGCATCAGCAGCTCCAAGCCCAGGGCCGGGTGCATGACCAGGATCAACTGCCCCAGCACCAGCCCCAGGTACGAGGCGATCATGTAGCCGCTGAACACCACCCCACGCTGCTTGGCATCGGCCTGCTCATTGAGCCAGCTCTCGATGACCATGTACTGGCACATCATGCCCAGGCCAACAATCATCCGCAGCACGATCCACGCCGGCAGCCAGTCCACCAGGCCATGGCCCAGCACCGCTGCCCCGACGATCCCGGCGCAGGCCGAATAGGCGCGGATGTGCCCGACGCGGGCGATCAGCCGGTGGCCGATCTTGCCGCCCAGCACCAGGCCGAAGTAGTTGGCGGCCATCAGCGCACCGACCCAGAGGCTGTCCACATGGTCGGCGGCCAGGCGCAAGGCCAGGTAAGTACTCAAGAGGCCCGAGCCGATCAACATCATCAGCGAGGCGAAATAAAGCGCTCGAAAAGGTTTCCAGATTTGGCGCATCGGCGTTCCGAGCGGCTCCTTGAGGTGAGTAAGGGCTATCCGTCGAAGATAGCCCGAATGCAGCGGTTCTTTATGCCTGGGCCGCCAGGACACGTCGCTCCCAGGGCGTGATTTCATCGAAGAAGCTGGTCAGCTCCAGGGTCTTGGAAGCGATGTAGCCTTCGATGAACTCCGTGCCGAACAGTTCCTTCGCCAGATGACTACGCTTCAGACGCTCCAGGGCGGCATGCAAGGTACATGGCAGCGACAGATTATCCGGCACTTCGAATTCGCCCTGGATCGCCGCGCTCGGCTCCAGGCGCTGTTCGATCCCGTACAGCCCGGCGGCCAGGCTGGCGGCAATCGCCAGGTAGGGGTTGGCATCGGCCCCGGGCAAGCGGTTCTCGACCCGTCGGGCCACTGGCGAACTGGCGGGAATCCGCAGCCCGGCCGAACGGTTGTCATGGGACCAACAGGCATTGTTCGGTGAGGCGAACGGATGGCACAGCCGCTGGTAGGAGTTCACGTTCGGCGCGAACAACGCGGTGAAGTCCGCCAGGCAAGCCTGTTGCCCACCGATGAAATGCCGGAACGCGGCCGTCGGCTCGCCCGCTTCGTCGCTGAAGACGTTGCGGCCGCTGTCCGCCTCAACGACGCTCTGGTGGATATGCATCGAACTGCCCGGCGTGTGGGCCAGGGGCTTGGCCATGCAGACCACGGTCAGGCCGTGCTTGAGGGCCACTTCCTTGAGCAGGTGCTTGAACAGGAAAGTCTGGTCGGCCAGCAGCAGCGGGTCGCCGTGCAGCAGATTGATCTCGAACTGGCTCACGCCCATTTCATGCATGAAGGTGTCGCGCGGCAAGCCCAGCGCCGCCATGCAGGCATAGACCTCGCTGAAGAACGGGCGCAGGCCGTTATTGGAGCTGACGCTGAACGCCGAGTGGCCGTCTTCGCGACGTCCATCCAGGCCCATTGGCGGCTGGAACGGCTGGGTCGGGTCCGGGTTGGGGGCGAACACGAAGAACTCCAACTCGGTCGCCACCACCGGCGCCAGGCCAAGGGCGGCATAACGCGCGACAACAGCCTTGAGCTGGCCGCGCGTCGAGAGCCGGGAGCTTTCACCGGTCAGTTCGTCGGCGTCGCAGATGGCCAGGGCCCGGGGCTGTTGGCTCCAGGGCAGGCGGTGGATCTGTTTCGGGTCGGCCACCAGCGCCAGGTCGCCATCATCACTGCCATAGAAACGCGACGGCGGATAACCGCCCATGATGCATTGCAGCAGCACGCCTCGCGCCAACTGCAACCGCCGCCCTTCGAGGAAACCTTCGGCGGTCATCACCTTGCCCCGCGGCACGCCATTCAAATCCGGCGTGACACATTCAATCTCATCAATGCCCGTCAGTCGCTGCGCGAGTGAACGCTGGCCATCGGTCGTCATGACGCAATCCTTGTTATGTGCGAGCCGCGAACGGCAACCCGTACAAAATAGGCTCCGGCTGTTCGGAATATCAAGCGCCCGGAGGCAATTAAAATCTTATGCAATACGGCTGTGGGAGCGAGCTTGCTCGCGATAGCGTCGGCCCAGCCAATATTGAGTTGACTGATACACCGCTATCGCGAGCAAGCTCGCTCCCACAGAGGATTTGTGTTGCCAGGGATACTCAGGAGGGCCTGTTCAGGGCAAATAAAGCCGGAACACCCGCCGCCCAACACACCGCCATTGGCAATCTCGGTCCGCCCGCTCACGCCGCCGCGCTGGTGCAGCCCGGCGATTCGCGCGGCAAAGTACAGGCCCAGCCCGGTGCTGCCACTGCTGTGGTTGATGCCCTGCACATACTCGGCCTGACGCTCGATCATCTCTGGCGGATAACCTTCGCCGTCGTCATTGATGGTCAGCACCAGTTGCCCGGCTTCGTCACTCACACTGATCAGCAGCGCCTGGCGCGCATGGCGAATGGCGTTGTTGATGCAGTTGTCGAGCACCGAGGCCACCAGCTCGCGGTCGAAAAAGCCCAAGGGGCTGAGGGGATCGACATCGTAGGTGGCCATGATTCCGCGGCTGCGGAACACATCCTGATGCCCGGCCAGTTGCGCCTCGATGAAATCGTCCAGCTCATGGTAGGCCGGGTGCAACGGCAACTGGTTGACGCCGAGCTTGTACAGCCCCAGCAACTGCACCATGAGGCCATTGAGGTGGGCGAACTCGAACTCGATGACACCCTGCTCCGACGTCTGCCGCTCGGATTCGGGCAGGCGTTCGAGCCATTGCCCATGTGCCTGCATGAGCAAGGTCAGGGAGTTTTTCATGTCATGCACGGTCGACGCGATCACCGTGGAAAAATCGAGGGCCTGTTCGCTGTCATTCATCGCCAAATGCCTTGCTTCGCAGTTTTTGATAACGCGCAAAACGCGCATCGGAGTCGGGCATCATGCCCACCAGTTTCAGGCAGGCGCGGCACTCCTGCAGCAGCTCCGACTCCACGCTGGTGTCGGTGCCATGCAGCAGCGATTGCGCCATGTTCAGGGCAATACTGATGTTCTTCGGTTGCATCTTCAGCGCACGGCGGAACAGCTCCCGCGCCTCCGGCAATGCGCCGGTCTTGTAGACCCGCACGCCTTCGCGGTTCAACTCGGCGGCGGCATTGCCCTGATTGAGGATGTTCGGGTCGTCGGTGAGCTTGGCAATGCCTTGCATCACCGCCGGGTCATCACCGTAGATTTCCGCGCAGTTCTTGAGCATCGACTCCCCGGCGCTGGTCTGGCCAAGCATTTGCAACTGCTTGGCCACCAGCAACGCGGCCTCGGCGCTCATGAACTGCTCCATGCCATCGAGGCGCTGCAAGGCCTGTTCGGTGAGCTTCTCGGCGGTTTCGGCATCGTTGAGCAACAGGCTGGTGGCCTTCATCAGCCGCGCCCGGACCTGCAACCCCGGGTCGTTGAGGTTCTCCTTCGCCACGGCGCTGAGGGTGGTGTTGATCTCCAGCCGGGTGCGAGTATCGAGGCCTTTTTCGCTGCCCTTGCTGATCAGCGCGTGGGCCAGGCCGAGGTTGCTTTCCGGGTCCTTGAAGCGCGACTGCGCGCCCTGCCCGACCGCCTGGCGATAAGCCCGGGACGCCGTGTCGTAGTCTTCGTTGGTCATCGCCAACTTGCCCAACAACGACTGCCGGCGCACGGCCAGCGGCGACAGGCGCACCGCCTCTTCCAGCACATGCTGCGCCTGCTTGGTGTCACCTTCGGCCATCAACACTTCGGCCATGCCGTCGTACAACGCCGGCATCATTGGAAAGACTTTCAGGGCCTTTTCATAAACGGCCTTGGCCTGCCCCACCTGGCCGCGCTTGAACATCAACTTGCCCAGCCCCGCGTAGGCCCACGGCAACGGGCGATCCGCCAGGATGGAGTTGTACAGCCGCTCAAGGGCCTCGTTCTGATTCAGGTCGCGCAACGCATCGGCCCGATAACGCAGGCACAACGGCCCGTAGCGCGGGTCCTGCTTGCACAAGGCGATGCAGGCATTGAGCACTTCCATCGGCTTGCCGCGATCGAGGGCTTGCAGGATCGGCTTGAGCAGGGTCTTGCGCTGCTCGAGCCGCTCCAGCCGCTGGGCCAGACCAGAGCGGTTGAACGGCTTGGTCAGGTAGGCATCCGGCTCATGCTCCAGGGCACTGAGCACCATCGCCTGGCTGGTCTCGGCGGTCACCATGAGGAACACACTTTCATGGCTGATCAGCTTCTCGACCATCAGGTCTTCCAGCACCTGCTGGCCATTCTTGCGCCCATCGCCCAGGTGATAGTCCTGCAAGATGAAGTCATAACGCTTCTGCGAGCACATGCGCAGCGCCACTTCACCGGTGTCGGCGGTGTCCACGTCCTTGACGCCCAGCTCACGCAGCATGGACCGGATCGAACTGCGGAAATCCGAGAAATCATCGACGATCAGAAAACTTTTTTGGTGGTACGCCAGCATCGAGGATGTCCAGGCAAGTAAGAAAATAACCCAATGGCATAACAACGAAACGCCGTGTCACAACCCCGAGGCGCGCAGATGATAGCCACCAAAGCCTCATGATCAAGGGGTTTTCCGAACCGCTTGGCGTGGCTGTGTCGTAGCGCACATTGCGAGCCGTTTCCGCGCGCCGAAACGCTGGAGAAACCAGGGCTCATCAGGGTATCGGCAGGAAATGGCGTTCCGTTAAGAGATTGTGTGGGCAGGCTCCGAGACCTATCGGCTACCTGCCGGGAATAGAACAGTTGGACCGGGGACATGGTTAACCTGTACCTGGTCGTGAACTTGAACAGCAAGGTTGGGCGGTTCAGCCTTTAATAAAAGGCCAGCTCTTGGGCTAGGGACTGTAGGAGCTGTCGAGCGAAGCGAGGCTGCGATCCTTTGATCTTCGCCTGAAATTCAACTTTCAGGTTCAGATCACAGCCTCGCTTCGCTCGCACGCTCCTACCCAAAAACGGATTTGATCGGTCAACATTGATCAAATCCGCTTTTCTCAGCACCTATCTGGGGTCTACGACATCCAGCGCCCGGTTTGCCAACATCTGCCCCAGTTCAATCAGCTGTTGCAGTCCCAAGGCAAAATGCCGTCGAGAACCTTCCAGTTCGAACGCCAAGTCATTGGCCATGACATTGGCAGAAGCCAGGGTTTCGCTGAGGTTGGCCAGCAGGCTCTCAGCATCAATGCCCTCCACGACAGTGAATAGCTGGTCGGGAGATGACTTCTTGTCCGGCTGGGCAGGTTTGGGGTTCAGATAGGAATCGATGACACGTTCGGCGTTGGCGTCGGCCGCGATGTCCAGATGCAGCGGGGGAACGGGTGGCAGCCATGCGCAGGTTAGCAGACCGATACGTTAGGAAACCGGCGCACCCGAAGATGCCCTGCGCACAGCAGCCATAAAACTTCGAGCAATAAAATGCCCGCACTGAATGGCAGTTACCATGCGCCTAACGTGATTCCGAGCTGCTAAACCCGACCGCTGGATTGGCAGCGGCGAACAAAGACTAGGCACCGGAATCGGCAGGCGCAAGGGCTTGGGATGTTCTAGGAAATGTCCTGTAAGTCAATGGGAAACATCCCAATACAAGATATTTCGTTCTCTATCGAAACCGTCGGGGGCGTATCTTAGCCAGTGCTGGACAAGGTCGTGTTTCGCTCGTAAAAAAGAAAGAAAGGAAGGAAATATGAAAGCAAGGAATATATTTTATTTAAGAACAGAGCAATTAAATAAATCCGCCCCTTTACCTTAATCACGCTAGCTCTAGTTAGTTACAAAGAACCCACTCTCGGTGAGAGCACATCTTCCTCCAGCCCGCCAGAATCTAAAATAGGATTCCAAATCAATATCGAACTTAAACAACGGCCGCCCAATATACCAAGCAAGATAATAATCCGCAGCCAATCCATAAAGCGCCTCAAACAGCGCATAAATTTGCTCAGCATCGGAAACCCGGCTTCCTCTGATCGCATCCCCAACCTCATCAAAAATCCAATAATGAGGAATATCTTGCTGAAGCCAGTGATCCATATCGTGGCCATTAACAAAAAGCACTCGAGCCTCTTCACAAATACTGAGGATTTCGGAGTCACCGAGAACCCCACATACTCTTTCTTGCTCCTTGAGCCACTCCCGACCTAGCTGAATTAACTCATCACTTCCAACTTTAAGTCTTGGCAAGAGATACAGAGAGGAGTCCATATCTCCAGAGGCAAGAACGCGCTCAGTTCTATCAACCAACTCTTCCGAGGACGGAAAATAACTAAATATACGTCGAATCTCCTCGGAGCCACTGTGCGTTTTCAACAATCCCAAAAAGTAAGACTTATCAAAAACCGCCCTATCTTCACAGAAGGCACACCAGTCCGACAACAAAGAATTCATGTTTAGTTCTCGCCAGTTTTTGGTGAAGGCGGCAATAAATCCTCGCAGCCGTTACTCTTCGTCCCAGAATTCCCCTGGTGGTGCATATTCACCGTCCCTCAAGATAGCGCACCAACCAAAACTCCTATAAAACATCTCAAGATCAATTATTTCATAAACCCCACCCCCAATATCCTTCAGAGTAATCAGACCAGAAGCATGATGCGTATACTGACCACCCGCGCCTGCAACAGCTCTTAACTCCAATTCTTTCCGATCCCATCCCAACACCACTCCAGACGATTCAGGAATAGTTTCCGCAAAAAAAACCTCAAACTCGCTGGCGATCTTGCATACACAGGGAATCCGCTTCTGCCCAAGCAACTCATCCGTAACCAAATTCTTGGGAAATTCAATTTTCAACTTCATTACGAAGCACTCCGAGGCGCAACAACCTCACCTGTAGAATTTTTCTCAAAGAAGAAAACAGGAAAAGACCACGTTTTCTCTTTAAAAAACTGTACAGAAACGTGGGCTGTCCCCGGCTCCCCTTGCAAAAAGGAGACAGCTTTAACAATTAACATTAAGATTCTGACAAAACCGAAAATACGGATTTAAAAATATAAATCCTATCATCAACAGCTGATGATGCCTCATATATCACTTCGGTCGCTGTCATAAGCGAATTCTCTCCACCGGCCAAGGACAGCGCTGATACAACACGCGCCTGGCTAAATAACCGAAGAACTTTTACATCTGAGTTTTGCCCATCATTCAGGCTATCTTGCAAGTCAAAATACTGTTCATCTAACTGCGCAACCAAAATATCTAACCCAGAAACCTGCTCAGCCGTGAGCTTATTACCAAGACATAGTTGCCTAAGGGATTCGACAACAATAGGCACGTCTACTGGACAGGCCTGAAAAGCAAGATCACAGGCTACTTTTACCGCACTTCGTCGCTGCTCTTCACTGGAAATTTTTAGCTTTTCGACGAGGTTTTTCTGAACCATCTCTAAACGCATAATCATTGCTTAACCTTTGGCGGTAGAAAAGCCGAAAAGGGACACCCATTAGCCGGGCGAGGGAGCTTGCACCCTCGCCACAAAGGATGTTGTCAGGCTTCATCCCTCAACCAATCAGCAAATAACTTCACCCTCACCATTCACCCCCTCCAATAGCATGCCTCTGAGACCCGCACGCTCCAGCCGAAGCTTCACGTCCTCGCTAACGATCAATGCCCCCAAGTGTTTCTTGATACGAAAAATATGTTTTCCCTGGACCTTGGCAGGATCAATGACGAGATTCAGAAAAACGCTGTATTCGCCAGCTCGATCAGGTCGTACTGGATCATTGACCTCATATTTTTTGTAAGCGGAGCGTGATTCGTCTACGCAATCCAATTGGGTCTCGACAATCATCACATAGTAACAATCATGAGCTTGCTCGCCTGCAACCACCACAGGCTCGAGCACGACATTCATATACGGTTCATCAACGTCGGGAACGCCCAACAATGCATCCCTGGCTTTTTCACTCAAGACCGGCACAGAGGCATAGCCAGCCAAGGAAAAATCCAGACTCACACCTTCCTCACGAACCTCAAGGGCGTAAGTACATGGCTCCATGTACTCAGAAGGGGGGTCGATGAAGAGCCAGTTGTTGCAGTGCTTTATATCTCCCAAATACCAGCGTTCAGGAAACCGCACATCTTCCCGCAACAAGTAATACTTCATTTCAGCTCACCGCGTGTCGTTGCTTAACTGAAAAAAGGGTCGCGCCTGCGTCTAAAGCCCGAAGAAACGCTCGTAGGCCGTCTCCACCTGGACAGCAAGCTGATCAGAAATGATGACCAGGTGTTCTAGCGCAGCCGTCTCTGCGGACAATAAAGGGCTCGACACTGCCGGAACAGTTAAACCTAGCTGCTGTCGGACCTGGAAAATCGCGTGGACCTCCACAGGCAACAAATCGAAAGGCGCATATTTGAATTCAGGGTCCCAGGTCCCGCCGGCGTCTTCAGCGTGGGTTAAGTGATATTGACATAGCTCTTGCAGTGCATGAGCAAGCCCTTGCTCATCTGTCCATTCGTCTATCACGTTTTGATAAATCCCCAGATCCATCGACTTGATCTCTGGAAGCGTCTCTCCTTGCGAATAGACTGAATAAAGCCAGAGCATGAAAGGTTCGAATCGACGCTGTTCAAGATAGCTGGAATCCACGGCGCCATTGATAGTCAGCATTCCGGCCAGCACATCGGCCACGGACGCGGCCAGATCTCGACGATCAGCCACTATCAATCCGGCCAGCAAGCATCCAGCAATGCTCAATTGGTTAGTCAAATTGGGGATGGTTTTGATGCCTTGAAGAAAACTCGTTTTTGAGAAAGTCTTGGCGTTGAGCATCAGCGCCCAATAACGGTATATCATCGAGCGCGAGACGTCTTCCCAACCAGAAGCCTCTCCATCACTGACCGCGACTTCGCCCCGAATGCCGTAATATGTCGCCAGCATCCCCAACGAGTCAGCCACATTGTTCAATCCGCTTAATGAGTCGCTGGCAAGATCCTCATCAATATAGCCAAACTCTTGAGCCATCAGGCCTTCCGACTGGGAAAGCCAACGACGGTGCCGATCAAGCCGGACGTTGATTTCATCCATTTCGATACACTCCTTTTACACCAGTACGACGTCCTTCCGCTCACCGTGCTCACTCAGGACCGCATCTGTCGAAGGATCGTTAAGTGAACCTCTAAATTGCACTTAACCAACTGATCCAGCGAAGCCGTCCCTCCAAAAAACAATGCAGGCTCAAAGCCATAGACCTCACTCTCGCCAAGTGCACCCAACTTCTCCTGCGCCCGCTCAAATAGAAACTCACCTTGATGATCCTCCAGATCATAACGTTCCTTATCAGACATAGCGAAAAATGTCTGAAGGGCGAGATCCGGATCTTTATTAGGCGTTTTCAGCTTATTCATCAACGCGACGATAGACCCCGTCGGACATGAAACTACAATTTTCTGATTGTATTTCTCCCCCCAAGCATAAAGAGTCCCAAACGCGCTCCTTGCAATAACGTGGTAATTATCTATTTGTGGAAATTCAGTACCCGCGAGCCACATATCGAGCAGATGTTTATAATCATCCGGGTTCACTGTCCAGAAAAGGCCATTGGCATATCCACACCAACCCTCCTCCTGCCAATAGTCAAGCAGCGCGTCAGGGAGCACTTTACGGTACTTCTCAATTTGGGAGTCAGACACCTGTCGATGAGATGTGGCCTCCCCCATCACGCTGATGAAATACTGGAAATCTTCATCCCTCACCTTGCCGACGCTCCTTTGAGTAGTTCTGAAAAGAAAGGGGACAGACAGAGCAATCAAATAAATCCGTCCCCTTTTCAAAAACGCTAACGACGCCCCAACAACTTAGACCAAAAACCAACCTTATTCTCAACAACCACCGCAGTAGACGCTTCAACGTCCTGCCTGAGCGGGTGCGTACTCGGGCCGTCGGGCCTCAATAAATCTCCTGGATAATGTTCAAGCCCCAGGCACTGTGAATCATCCAACCCAAAAGCCTTTACCGCCGCCACGGCTTCCACGCACCAGCGACCGAAATACGCGCCGCCTTCAAAGTTCACATCACCGTAGGTGTACCAGTAGGGATGCTTGTAACTGACCGCCTGTGGATCGGAACCGGACTTCGCCCCGGTGCGTATTTCCTGATACCAGTGACTGACAAAAGCCTCCAGCTTTGAAGCTTGCGTATCCACCGACGCATCCACTGCCGCCAGCAATCGGCCATAGGGTTTGGGGTAAAGGAGAACGGCTCCCACTTTATGCTCGGGACTGCGACTCGCGATGATCCGGTCGAGCAGCACGTCCTCGCCTTCGTTGCCGATAAGGACTAGCAGCCTTCGCCATTGATCATCTGGAATGTCCAATGCCAACCCCAGGCCGACCAGCCAGAAGCAGACGATGTAATGATCGTAGTTGACGCGCCAGCTGTGACGAGTGAATTGCTGCTCCGGGGTCCAGACCGGCGCGCCCAGGCGTTCTGCCTCTTCCCAGGCATCCAGTAGCCCAGGGAAATAACGCGGCAGTTCAGCGACAGGGCATCCGGCAGAGTAGCGACTTAGCATCTGGTGCCAGTGGTCCTGGGCGATGGTGTAGACGTACTGTGGCGCGTAGTCGGGATCGCCCGCAGGGGAACGCGCGGTCTCCAACGTTTTGGCAATACGTTCGTCACCATACGCAACCCACTCCGACCAATAGCGGGAATCTCCCAGTGGCGCTCGAATCATTTAATCCCTCCCAACAGTTTGACCAGAGAAGGGACAGATCTATTTAAAACCAGGAGTAATCAAATAAATCTGTTCCCTTTTCCTAGTCCCCTTCCCTAAACCAGCCCCAAGATCGGCTTGATCCGCTCGTTCATTTCTACAAAGGCCTCATAGGAGATACTCGGGTCATCGTTGAGCACCAAATAGACCCCATCCATCAGCCGTTCGGCCATAAGACATTTACCTTGCAATCGTGCAATTACTTCATCGGGGCCATAGCCTAGGGCACGCTGGCAAAGCGCTGCATCCCAGAACTGCGCGGGGTATAACGTATAAATATTGTTGCGTCCATCAACATCTACTGCCTCGTCTTCACGCAACCGATTACAAATCGAGTTATCGTCATTCAATCCTCCCTGATAATATAGACCATAAAGATCATAGAATACTTGAGCCTTATATCCTTTAAATGCCTCAACCACCTTTGGCAAATACTCATTCACAACAAGACCATAATCAATAGCCTTATTTGATACCTTAAACCCAAAACGCAAATGCTCGTCATAGGAGGCCCTATCCTTATATATGTATCGCTCACCACGATACGCATAGTCCCCCACAAATCTAAGCCCTCTGATGGGAAGTTTAACTGTATAGGTAGCAATCAACCCGTCACCGCAACTCGGGGCGGCCGGAAGCTCAAGACCTGCGAACCCTAAAGGGGCACCAACCCGAGACATCCTATCCATGATTTCAGCATGCCGCTGTTTTATAGATAAAGTTCTGTCAGGACATGCATAAAAGCATAGTTCTATATCTGCTGCACTCATGGGATTCTGATTATTTACTTTCTTTAGCTATCATGAGTGCTCGCTCAATCATATCGGAAGTAATGTAAGGCACAAATCCGAGCCTGTCGCCCTTCTCAAAACTCTTTTTATATTCTTCTAAGCGCCCAATATCACCTGCTATTGCTAGAGCAGCCAAATGTCGGATAGGCATTGCACCTTTAGCTTCAGTTGGCAGTTTCCTATAAACCGTCAACCCCTCGTCAATATTCTGAGAGCGAGCCCAAGATATAGCCTTCTCAGACAGCCTAATAACATCATCACTAGAAAAACTAGACAGTTTCTCCGGAGCTTCATTTCTAACTATAATCGGAGCATTATCACCGCCATCACCCAATATGATAGAAACAGCCTCCGAAAACTCTTTGGACGAAATGGAGGACATAAGCGAAACCCGAAAATGGTCCGAGCGCTTACCCACAGATGGGATAATCTGAAGTTGGGCTCCTCCGACATCAGTGACACAAAAATAATCACCAACTTCATCCTTGCTACAAACCCAGCCCTGTTCACTCAAGACTGAAACAATATCTTTTTCTTCCATTACTTTGCCCCATAGAAAAGGGGACAGATTTATTTAAGAACAGCGCAATTAAATAAATCTGCCCCCTTTTCCGCTCTATTCGGCAGTCAATTCAACCCAACAAACTACGGTTAACGTTACCGGTCAGAAAAAATTCCTCAAATGCATCTTTTACGACGGAAAAGTCCAAACAGACCAGCTCACCACTCCAAGTATTACCTAGAACCTCATATTCACCACCTTTAAGCTCTGGATTAAAATAAGAACGCACAACATAATCCTCCCCATCATCTTCCCCCAAAGACAAAACATACCTACTATTATCCGAAAAAACTTGCAACAGTTGCGGCCCCACGTCTGGGCCGTCGACGACGTTTAAAGTTAGGGAACCGCCCCCCTTCCTAACCTCTTCTAAATAAAAATCAACATCTTGCCAAGCAGGTAATTTTTTATTCCCCCCACTCGCCTGTTCACCGACACCAACCACCCACGACAAAGTATAGCTCTTCATTAATTTAGCTCCTTAATAGAACGCATACCGGGCCGCCAATATAAAGTTTTACCGGTAGCAATCTCATTTATCTCAAGAGACTTTAAGCCGGCCTTCTCCGCGGCCGCCGCAATATCTCCTCGGCAATAACCACACACGGCTTGCCCCTCAACTTTTAGAGTCATAGCGGCCCCTTGGGTTTTTCCGGCATCGTAGGCTTGCTGTATGACCCCAATTTCCGCATGTGCAGTTGCCATATTTGCGTTTGGCAAAGGTTTACCAGATGATTCTATTTTTGTATTTACACGATCAGCTATCAATGTCGGCTGATCAGACTTTGCTTGAGAGCCAGGTCTGGCTGTCTGGTTAACATCGGTGAACACCTGGCCATTAATCTCACCCTCCGCCTTTACCTTCGGAGTAATTGCTTTTGCCCCAACACTGTAATCCCCCGGATTCTCGACAACCTTCCCATTAAAAGTGGTCGTCCCAGAGCCATACCCCCCCTCAAGTTTCCCGCTATACGCCCCCTCCACGCTGCTCCACTGCACCGGCTTACCAGCCGACGCTTCGGCTTTGGCAATTTTGGCCATATCGGCCATCTTTTCAAGCCCTTCCGCCCCCACCTTGATTCCGGTTTTTGCCAGTGCCACGCCGCCTTTGGCTGCCGTACCCACGCCCGTGGCAATACTGCCAACCTGCCAAACGAGCTCGCCAATATCCTGGCCCAGTTGCACGGCGCGGTCGTCGCCGCCGTTTTCAAGAGCGTCTTTCACGCGGTCGAGTTTGGCGTTGAGTTCGTTGACCACGCCATCGCCGAACTGCTTGCGGGCCTCGGGGTCGTTGATCAGGGCTTTGAGGCCGTTGATTCCGTCAACCGGATGGAGGAGGAATTGCGCCAGACCCTCGACGTCGCTCCAGCCCGCTTGCACCAGGCCTTTGCCCACGCCGAAGCGGGTCAGTACGTCTTGCTTCTGGTTGATGTACCCCCATTTGGCGATCACTTGCGCCTTCGCCAGCAGCCCATCGGCCTCGCTGTATTCCTTCTCGGCCTGGACCAATTGCTGGGTCGCCAGCCAGTTGTTGTCCACCGCGGCGCCGGCCGCGCTGGTGGCGGTGGCCGGGTCCAGCGAGGAGCTGGTGGCCGCCAGCCCAGTGACGATGCTGACAATCAGGTTGCGCTTGGCTTCGCGCTGGGCTTCGCTTTCATCGGGGCTGGCTTCGGAGAACAGGCCGGTGAGCAGGCTCGATGCCGCCGCGCCCGCGGCGCCGCTGCCACAGCTCTGGCTGCTGGCGGCGGCACCCGCGCAGGCGACGATGCCGTGCAGGGCGGCGTGCAGCGGCGAGCCTTCGGTGAGCTTGCCGTCCGCCACCAGGTCGCCGATGTAGCCGGCGCCCTGCTGTTGCACGTAATTGACCACCAACCCTTGGACGAACGCACTGTTGCCGCCACTGATATTGCCGCTGGCCGCGCCCACCAGGGCGGTGGTGATCTGCCGGTAGGTACCGCCCGCGCCCCACTTGTCGGCGATGCCGCTGGCTTCGGCATTGAGGCGCTGAGCATTGCCGAGCAGCGCCAGGCGTTCGGTGTCGGTGAGTTGGGCGTTGGGGTCCAGGGCCGCTGCCTGAGCCGCCTCGGCCTGTTTGCGCTTGAGGTCGACTTCCTTGGCCTTGTTGGCGAGCAAGGTGCTGGCCTCGTTGGCGAACGCTCCGACGATCTCGAAACCGGCACGGATTTCGTCTTCGTCGAAGATCGGCTTGAGCGTGTTGGTGGTGTCGCGGTCGCTGGAGACATCGCGGTTGAGGCTGGCGACGGTTTGCTCGCCATTCTTGCCGGTGCGCTTCTGTTGCTCGGCATCGTTGCTGATGACGATGGTGCCGCCGCTGATGCCGCTGCGGGTGACGCTGCTGGCGTCGTCGCTGGCACTGATGGCAATCGGCATGGTGGCACTGAGGTCGTTATCGTTCTTCGGCAAATCGGTGCCAGGGGTTTGCGTGCCGCCGCTGGTGGCGTTGCCCTGCTGGTCCTTGCCGACTTCGCGATAGCCGCCCCCGACGCTGACGGTGCTGGCGTCGTACTCGGCCTTGTTCTTGATGTCGCGGCTGGTGAGGCTGGCGGTGACCAGGCGATTCTTGCCGTCCTGCACCGCCTTGTCGCTGCTGGCAATGATGCCGCCAACCAGGTCGGTGTTGCCACCCACGCGAATGTCGAAGCCGTCGTCCCCGGCCTTGATGCCCGATTGCTCGGTCACGCTGGCGTAGTTGGAATCGATATCCGTGGCACCGAAGCTGCCACTGGCGCCGCTGACCGAACTCATGCCGTAGCAGAACGGCGGAATGCACAGACTGATGCCAAAGCCCAGGCTCTTCTCATCGACCACGTAGGTGTTGGTGTCTTGCAGGCTTTCGATGTTCAGGTCGCCGCCGATGTCGGCCAGGACCTGTTTGCCACTGGCCACCGCGCCTTTGAGGTTGGTGTCGCCGCCGGAGGCCAGCAGCAACTGGTTGCCGGCCTGGACATGGGTATTGGTGTGGGTGAGTCCATCGCCATCCGCCTGGCCGCGACTGCCGGATGCCCCCAGGTCCAGGGTGAAACCGTTGCGGGTGCCGCCCAGGGAAAAGCCGATGCCGATGCTCGCGCTGGTGCCTTTGCTGTCGGTTTCCTGCTTGTCAGTATTGCGCGCGGCGAGCAGGTTGATGTCACCGTCCGCCAGCAGGCTGGCGTTGCGTCCGGCCTTGATATCGCTGCCTTGCACGGTGATGTTGCTGGCGGCCCCAGCGCCCGTGGCGCGCAGGCGGATGTCATTGCCGGCGGTCATGGTCGAGCCGGCCGCGCTGTCGCTGGTGTAGGTGGTGGTACTTTCGTTCTTCTTGGTGCCCAGCGACAGGCTGATGTTGATCCCACCCGCCGAACCCGGGTCCATCGCCACGGCAGTCGCCGCGTTGTTGGCGGCCAGCACGGCGGTGGCGGCGGCCAGGGCCTTCATGCGCCCGTCGTCGGTTTTCTCCGAGGCCTGTTTCATTTGCTGGGACGTCTGGATCGCGCTGATCACCGGGTTGGTCACGGTGAGGGTGAACCCGGTCTGCTTGAACAGGGTTTCACGCTCGCGTTCGCGGGTGTTGCGCGCCTCGACGACGTCGATGGTCTGCGCCGTGACGTCGATGTTGCCTTGTGGCGCCGACACCTGGCTGCCCACCTGGCGATAGCCCTTGCCCGCTTCGATCAACACATCGCCGGCGGTCGAGCCGACGGTGCTGGCCGCAGCCGTGTGTTCGGTGGTGAGGTCCTTGACGCTCTGTTGCTGGGTCCCCAGGGTGACGGCGATGCCACCGCCGCTGAACAGGCCGCTTTTCTTCACGGACTTGTCGTGGCGCTCGCTGCTGCTGGCGGTGTCGGCTTCGATGTTGACGTTGTTGTCCGCCACCAGAACCGTCTGGGTCGTGGACACCACGTTACTGCCCTTGAGGTTGATGTCGCGACCGGCCTGCACATAGGTCTGCTCGCCGCTCAGGGTGGAGCCTTCGACCGAGGTCTGGCTGATCGTGTCACGGGTGGTGGTGGTCTTGCTGGAGAACATCCCGTTGCTGCCTTTGACCTTGTGCGCTTCATCGGCGAACTGGTAGTTCTGGCCGGCGGTCAGGTTGACGTCGCGCTTGGCCTCGGCAAATACCGCGCCTTGCTCGCTGGTGACACGGGCGGCGCGGGCGTTGAGGTCCTGGCCTGCGCTCAAGCGCACGTCGCCCTGCCCTTGGACCAGGGAGCCGACTTCGGTCCGGCTGGCGTCCTTGCGCCAGTTGCTGCTGTTCCAGGTCAGCCCTTGCTCGTGCGCTTCGCCGACGGTGGCCAGGTTGATGTTCTTGCCCGCCTCCAGCAACGTGCTGCCGCCCTTGCCGGCATTGACCACCTGGGCCCCGGTGAGGTTGAGGTCGTTGCCGGCGCTCACGCCCATCGTGTCCTGGGCGCCGCTGACGAACAGCCCGGCGACCCGCGACAGGTTGGTGCGGGTGCCTTGGGCACTGCTGCTGTCCCGGCTGCTGGAGATGACGTTGATGTCCTGCCCGGCCTTGACCGACAGGCTGTCCACGGCACCGATCAGACCGCCGAGGTTGTTGAGGTTTTCCCGCGCGGTGAGCGACGCCTTGTCGGCCTGGATGCGCCCACCGAGGTTCTCGATGTTTTGCGCGGTGATCGCCATGACGCTGCGCCCGGCGAGGCTGCCACTGTTGACCAGGTCGCCGGCGATGTTCAGGTTCAACTGCTGCCCGGCAATCAGGGCGCCGGAGCCGTTGAGGTCGCCCTCCTGGACCCGTACGTACACTTGCGGCACCAGCACGTTGCGGGTGTCGCCGTTGGCCAGGGTCACCTGCTTCTGCACCAGCCAGACAATGTCGCTGGTCAACTGGGCCATCTGCGCGGAGGTCAGGGCCACGCCGGGCACCAGTTGCCATTGGCTGGCGACGGTCACGGCGTTGTCGATCAGGGCACGGTATTGCGCTTCGTCATTGGCGTAGCCGTCGAGGAAACGCCGGCCGGTGAGTTGCGCCACTTGCTCGCGAATCAGCTTCTGCTCATAGAAGCCGTCGCCCAGGCGTTGTTGCGTCAGTGCCGGGTCGACTTGCAGGCGCTGCAACATGTAGTCCGACGACAGCCAGGTGCGATAGCTGGCAAAACGCGGATCGGTTTCGATCAGGTAGCTACTGGTGCTCTGGGGGTTGGTGCTGAACAGGCTGTTGTTCGGCAATGCCAGGGATGGCCCGCCGCTGCGGATCTGCTCGGCCACGCCCTTGCTGTTCAGGGTGGTCTGGGCCGCGACCTGAACGATGGGCGCCACTTGATAGGTCCTGTCGACCGGGGCGCTGACCGTGCCTGTGGCGGCGATCTGCTCGCTGACGCCCTGTGCGGCGCGGGCACTGATCTGGGTGCCGGTACCGTTGCCAGCGGCGTTCTGGGCGAACACGGTCGGTTGCAGGGTGATGTCCTGAATCAAGGGGGCAGGCGTGTAGGCCGTGACGGCTGTTCCTTGGCGGTCCCGGCCCTTGCGCTGGATGCGATAGAAATTCGTAGCGGTGCCACTGTCGGTGGTGGTGCGCTGGCCGGTCAGTTCGGTGTTGGTCAGGCTGGCAATGTTGGCCTGCAACAACCCACCGGCGATGATGCGGCTCTTGTCGTTGAGCACATCGCCTGCGTTGATCTGCATCGTCCCGCCAGAGAGGATCTGCGCCGGTGCCGAGGTGGCGATCTGGGTTTCCTGGACCACGCGGGTGTAGTCGTAGCGGTTCCAGTTGTCTTTGCGCCCCTCAGGCGTGTTGAGGTAATAGACCTCATCGTGACTCAGGGCAATCTGGTCACCCTGGTAGCGGTTCGGCGAACCGCTGAGCTGGAACTCCTGCAAGGCCGTGCGGCTGATTTCCACCTGTTGAGTGCTGAAGTGTTCATTGGTGTTGCGCACGCTTTGCACATCGAGCGACAGGTTGCCGAGGGCCTCGATGGTCGCGCTGGCGTTGGTCAGCAGTTGGGCCCGGTCCTGGGCCTTGTCAGTGGCGCTCAGCGCACCGCCGATGGCGAGGTCCCCGGCACTGAAGATCAGCGCCTGTTCGCGGTTGTCCAAGGTGCCGGTGCCAATGTCCAGCGATTCGCGGGCGGCGATGGTCGCGGCGACACCGTTTTCATCGCGGTTGCTCAGTGCCGAGGTGGCGATCGCCAATCGATCACCGTACAGGCGCCCGGTGCCCAGGTTATTCAGCGACAGCGCTTGCACACGCACTTGCTGGCCGTCGATCAGGCCACGGTTGGTCAGGCTGTCGTTGATGTTCAGGCGAACCTGACCGGCGCTGATCTCGCCGTTGGCGGCGTTGTCCAGCGTCTGCGAGTGCACCAGCAGGAGATTGCCCGCCAGCAGTTTTCCGCTGTTGTTGAAAGCCCCATCGGTGCTCAGGTCAACCTTGTTATTGGCCTGGATCTGTCCACTCAGATCCAGGCCACTTTGCAGGCTGAACGTCAGGTCGCCCAGGCTCAGGGCCCGACCGGTGCCCGCGTAATAGGCGGCGTTGAGGGACAACAGGCTGCCGGCGAGCAAGGTTCCGTCGAGGTTGTGCACCGACTGGCGACGTTGCGCCGGATCGCGGTCGGTGATGGTCAGGCCGGCCCCCGAGGAAATCAGGCCGCCCTGGTTATCCAACGCTTGGCTGACACCGATGGACAACCCTTGGTCGGCGCGCACGGCACCGGCCTGGTTGCCGAAGGTGTTGAGCGCCAAGCTCATGGCGCGGCCTTCGAGCCCCTGATTAGCACCTTGGGTGGCGCTGTTGTCGAGCACGTCGGCAGTCACGCCCAGGGTGCCCGCGCTGCGCACCAGTCCGCCCTGGTTGTTGAGCGTCTCACCCAGCACCAACTGGACATCGCCGAGGCCCTGCAACTGACCGCCGCGGTTATCCACCCGGGCGCCTTCGACCTGAACGCTCTTCTGGCCAATGATCTGGCCGCCACTGCCGTTGGTAAGATCGGTGGCCTTGAGCACCAGCGCGCCCTTGGCACCGAGGAAACCGGCGCTGTTGTTGAAATGGGCGCTGTGGATTTCCACCGCGTCCTGGCCGCTGATGCCTTGGGTGGTGCCGGACTGAAGGTTGTTCAGCGCCTGGCTGCCGGTGTCGATGAACAGCTTGCCCTTGGCCTGGATCAGGCCCGCTGCGTTGCGCAACTCACCGCTGCGCAGGTCGAGGGTCGCGCCGGCATTCAACGTGCCCTGGCTGTTGTCCATCAGCAGGCCGTGGCTGTTCAGGTCCAAGGCCTGGCCACTGATCACCCCGCCCTGGTTATTCAAACCTTGGGCCGACAGCGTGATATCGCCCAGTGCTTCAAGGCGCCCGCCGCTGTTGTTCAGCGCATCTGCCGAGACACTGACCAGCAACCCGGACTTCACCGAGCCCAGCACGCCGTTGGTGTTATTCAACTGCCCGGCGATGATCTGCATGCGCTGGGTCGCGGCCAGCGTGCCACCGATGTTGTTCAAGCGATCGAAGGTTGCGTCCAGCTCACCGCCGGCACTCACCGTGCCTTGGGTATTATCCAGCGCCTCGCCGCTGACCTTTGTCGTACCGCTGGCGGCCAGCGTCCCGCCGCCGTTATTGATCTCTTTGTCGGCCGTGACGGTCAACGCACCGTTATCGGTGGCGAGGACTTTGCCGCCCTGGTTGTTCAACGTGCCGACCTTCAAGACCACCGCTGCGGGACTGCTGACTTGCCCGGTCTGATTGTCGAAGCGTTCACGGGCGGTGACCTGCAACGGTTGCGCGCCAGTCTGGAGAATGCGTCCACGCTGGTTGGACAGGGTCGTGGTGTCGAGCGTGATCTGTTGGCCTTGGGTCAGGCCGTCATCGACCACCACCTCACTGGCCTTGACGCTCAACTTGCCATTGCTCGCCAGGGTGCCTTTGCTGCCGGCCAACTGGTTGGCCTGGATGTCCAGGGTACCTTTGCCAGCGTGCTCGACCTTGCCTTCGCTGTTGTCGAGGCGATTGGCGCCAAGCTTCAGGTTGCCGGCGTTGGAGGCAATCCGCCCACTGCTGTTGTCGAGCGTAGCGGCGGCGGTGATCGAAGTATCGGCGGTGCCGGTCTGCACCAGTTCACCGCCGGCATTGGACACATCCCGCGCGCTCAATTGCAGGTTGCCAGCGCTGACTTTAGCCCCATCGGTGCGCAGGGTCTTGGCCGCCTTGGCGGTCAGCACCTGGGTCGCATCGACTTGGCTAGCACTGAGGTTGGCATCGCCGGAACTGGCCGTCAGAGTGACGTTGCGGCCCAGGGTCTGGCTGCCGCTCAGGTCCAGGTCAGCGGCCCCGACGCCGAGATCACCACCGGCAAGGTTCTGGCCTTGCGCCTTGATCGTGGTGGCCCGCAGCGCAAGGTTGCCACTTTTGCCCAGCTTGCCGTCCGCACCAACGCCCGCCGCCAGGCTCGAGGCCTTGGTGCTGCGAATGGTCTTGGCGGTGAGTGTGGTGTGGTTCTGGCTGGCAACGGTGCCGCTGTTGTCGATATCACCGACGCTGTCGAGCCTCAGGTCGCCCTTGGCGTAGAGCGTGCCGCTGTTTTCAACGCCGGCGGCAGTGATTTGCGTTGCCGTTGTGCTGCTGATCGCACCTTGGTTTTGCAATTTGCCGTCGGCGCTGATCACCACCTCGCCAGCCATGGCGCCGATCTGCCCGGCGTTGCGCACCCCCACGCCGGACTCCGTGCCCACCAGCATGATCTTCCCGGCATACATGCCGCCGAGCTTGGCAACGTCGATGGCAACGGTGGGTTTTTCTCCTTCGGCGCCTGGCAGCGGCGTGGCCTGGGTGTTGTCGGCATTGACCTGATTACGTCCGGCGGTGACCTTCAAGTCGTTGGCCCACACCCCGGCGTTGACCTGCACCGAGCGGGCAATCAGGTCCGTGTAATCGGCCTCACGGGCATCCAGGCCTTTGCCTTCGATGTTGATCGCGCCGCCCTGCACGGTGTAGCCCGTGATGCGACCGTTCTCCAACTGCGCCCGGCCGGTGCTGAGGGTGGCCCGGTCGGCGTTGATGAAGCCGCAACCGTTGCAAGTGATACCGGATGGGTTGGCGATGACCACTTCGGCACGCTGGCCGGCGACTTCGACGTAACCGCGCAATTGGCTGGGGTTGCTGGAGTTGACTTCGTTGAGAATGACCCGCGCGCTGCCATTGCCCAACATCGGGTTGCCTTCGATCCAACCGCCCAGTTTCGTCTGGCTGTTGCCCGTGCCGTTGTTGAGGATCACCCCCCGGCTATCGACGTCGAACTGGTTGTAGGTGTTGCGCGAGACACCGCCGGCGCTGGGCGCGCGGATATTCACCTGCGGCGTACCGTTGGCGCTTTGTATCACCGTCGGCCGTTGGCCCGCCGGAGCGCCTGGGTCGGCGACGATGGTGCCGGCCCAGGTCGGTGCCACGCTCAAGGACACCAGGCCAATCGCTGTCATCACGGCAAAGCGCAACGCCCCCAGTGTCGCCGTGCAAGCCGCTGCGCCCGTCGTCGGCCCGGAGCGGGTCCCCGGCGCCTTGACCTGGCTGGTGACGTTCTCGGCCACGACCATCAACAGCCCGCGGGCCTTGTTGAAAACGATTCGGTACAGATGCTTGTTCATAGCAATTCCATTTGCGGAGCCTGCCCGCACGACCAGTGGTTGGAGTTACGCTTCGACTGCCAGCGGGTGAGCGGCAAACCAGGCCTGGGCCTGTTCGGGGATGACCCCGATCCCTTGGAATGTCTTGACCCGCAGGCCACGCTCGTCGCCTCGGTGATAGAGGGCCCGGGCGCAGCGATCGATGAAAAGGTGACGTTGCAACAGGCGGCTCAATACCGCCGTGTGGCCAAAGGGGGCGACCCAGTCGTTGAGCCAGAGACGTTCGCCGCTGTTCCAGTCCTCTTGGCTCAGCGCCAGCGGCGACTGGCGCAGGTAACGTTGCTCTGCCGCCTCGTCGAGGTTGAGCCAGGACAGGTAGAACACCGGCTTGCCGTGTTCGGAGCCGAGCACGAACTGGCGATGCTTGAGCGCCGGTAACAACAATGTCGGCAAGGTGTGCAACGGCGCATCGCGATGGGCCTTGGAATGCATCCACAACCAGGTGGCGGAGCCGAACACCGCGGCTTCGCTCCAGGGTTCGTCGATCAGGCCAGGAGCGATAATGTCTAGCGTCTCGAACTGCATGGGATCACCTCAGAATGACCAGATGACGGTGAACGCGCTGGTCACGTTGGCCGTCTCGAAACCATCGGGTTTCTTCAACGGCGTACCTACCGACCAGTCATAGGACAGGCCCTTGTAACCGCCGCGTATACCCACCACGGCCCCCGCCAGGCGCTGGCCGATCAGGAACTCACTGGACTGGCCGCTGACTTCGCCATAGTCGATGCCGGTGTAGAGCTCCTGGCCGGTCTGGCCCAGGGACAGGCCGATTTCGTTGCGCAGGGTCCAGCCACGGTCAGCGGAAAGAATGTTTTCACCATCGAAGCCGCGCACGCTGTAGCGCCCGCCGATGGAGAAGCGATCCTGGGGCACCAACGGCGTACGGTTCCATTGCGCGCGCCAGCCACCGATGTAGCGCAGGCGCTGATCGCCGACCTGGAACGGCACCTGCAATTGGGCATCGGCGGTGATGATCTGCGAGCGCGACGTACCGGCGTCGAAATCTTCCTCAGGTGCCCTGAGCGCGTCGTGGGCACCGGTGCCGCGACGATAGGCGACGCCCAGGTCAAGAATCGAAGCGCCAATGAACTCCCTATGGTCCAACCCCAACTGCCAGCCAGCCATGCGGCGCTTCTGGTTGCCGACCTCGGTGTCGTCGATGAAGTTCTCCGACGAGCGCGTCCACAGGCTGCCCCAGGCGGTGGTCTTGCGAACGGCGTCGCGGTACAGCAGGCGCGACAGGCGCACCTCGTTGTTACGACTCTCGCCTCGGTACTGATAGGACTG
Organism: Pseudomonas sp. Van50; assembly: GCF_055390755.1. Lineage (NCBI taxonomy): Bacteria > Pseudomonadati > Pseudomonadota > Gammaproteobacteria > Pseudomonadales > Pseudomonadaceae > Pseudomonas > Pseudomonas sp. Van50. The sequence continues at coordinate 5,455,721 of NZ_AP024343.1, forward strand.
GTTAGCGCCGGCAACGGACTGTTCGTAGTTGTATTCACTGCTGGTGAACCCCAACTGCCAGTAACCGAACGGCAGCGAATAATGCAGCGTGCTGCCATCGGAACCGCGGTGCCCGGACTCGCCGCCGCCCAAGTCATGGTTGACGCTGGCGTAGAACAAATCGTTGAGTGACAGCAGGTTGTCCAAGGACAGCGATACGTTGCCCTGGTATTTGCCCGTGCTCTTGCTGCCGGAATTGTCCACCGACAGGCTCACCCGGGCGGGGAACCGCTGGCTCCAGGCGATCACCACGTCGCTCTCACCGGGCCTGGCGTCGGCGGCACGGGCTGGCGCGATCTTGATGTCGGCCTCAGCGGTCGGCACGCGCTTGAAGTTCTCCAGCGCCTGCTCGATGTCGCGCAAGTTGAGCAGGTCGCCAGGACTGGCCGGCATTGCGTTCCAGGCATTGGCGCGGGCGCTGGTGCCCTCCTCGAAACGAATCTCGCGAATGCGCCCTGGCACCAGGGTCAACACCAGCACCCCACTGTTCAAGTCCTGGGCTTCGGCGAGTACGCGAGTGGTGACGTAGCCGGCCTCGATGATCGCATTCTGCATGCGCTTCATCGTCAGGTTGATCCCGCCGCCACCGAGGCAACGACCGATGGCGGGATCATCCTTGGGATTGGCGGCGCGCAACGCCCACTGGAATTTTTCCGACGCCTCGCCGATCAGGCGGATGTCATTGATGGCAAAGCAGGGACTTTCCTTGGCGGGCAAGCGCTCGGCACCTTCACCCACGGGTGCTGCCTGCAGACGCACGTCGGGCCGGGACTCCAACTGATCGCGCAAAACCCGTTCGCGCTCTTGCTGGCGCAGCAGTTCTTCTTCAGGTCCGGCCGCCTGCGCAGCGCTCCACGCGCCCGTCATCCACGCCGCTATCAGCAGCAGGGCGAGACGCTTGGCGTTCTGTGCGGATGAACGGGTTCCACCAGCACAACGGCGAGGGCTGTTCGGTTTACGCGTTCGGCAGGGTGCGGCTGGCTGCATGTCACATCCTTGTGGCCTGAATCGAAGACACGGTGAGTCAGGCCCGCCGGAAGCGGCATTGACACTGACACAGATAAATAACGAGGTACGTAATCCATCGGAAACGAAGGAAAAGTCCTACAACGTACCGAGACGGTCTGATAGCAGAGTGGGGAGAAAGTTTCGTGTTATCGAAATATGCTCGATACAAATGGGTAAAAATGGGCAGCTGGTCACAGCTTGGGGGAATGAGGAGCTGTGCGAGGCAGGAACGACGCGCTCAAGCCGGGGTCGTTCATCTGGAGAGGGGGCAATGCAACCAGGAAAAGTCAGCGGCATGTGCGCTAACCCACTGTTTATAATGGTGTCCCAGGGCAGGTTCGAACTGCCAACCTTCCCCTTAGGAGGGGGATGCTCTATCCAATTGAGCTACTGAGACACGAGCGACCACAAGAAACGCGGTGCGCGGGACGGCGTGCATGGTAACGACCTGCCCTGCGTTTGTCATGTCGTCGCTGTTTTTTAAGTGTAGGCAAATGGTACCGCGCGGAAGGCTGACAAGGCCAAGCGGTTGGCCCCGGCCGCCATTCATCTGCCCCTGGCGTGTTTATCCTAGTAAATCGGCCATTTGCCACTATCCTATACAAGACAGGGACGACAAGCGTTTTGGTCCATTTCCGTTATCCGCCAGACGGTATGGCACAACGACACGATCCGATGGTCACAAATGCGAACCTGTTGTTTTTTTCCAACCAGTCCGCATTTTTTGATGAAAGGTGCTGGCATAACGCCTTTACCCGGATCAGAATTTGTCACAGAATTGGCGCCAATGATCTGGCAATTTTGAGGCATGATGCGGGCCTCTTAACAATTCAGGTTGAACATTTGGCAGTGGAGCTTGTCCTATCGACATCCTGCGGCCAATCCCGAGAACCGCTCCCCTGAACTAACCGGTTAAATAAATATGCGCCCAATGACAAAGGCAATTTATTCCAGCCGTACGGCTGACAAGTTCGTCGTACGTCTGCCAGACGGAATGCGGGAACGCATTGCCGAGGTGGCTCGTAATCATCATCGCAGCATGAACTCTGAAATCATTGCGCGCCTGGAGCAAAGTCTGATTCAGGAAGGCGCCTTGGGTGAAGAGTTGAGCATGCGCCTGGACAGCCCGGAGCTGTCTTTGCATGAACGCGAGCTGCTTCAACGCTTCCGACAACTCTCCCACCGTCAGCAGAACGCCCTTGTTTCGCTGATTGCACATGACGTAGAGATGGCCGCAGAAGCGACCTGATCACAGCCAAAACACTCAAGCCAGCCTCGTGCTGGCTTTTTTGTGCCTGGCGTTTGCCCAGGCCCGATAGAAGCAATTGGTCAATCACCCGCAACCCCATGTGGGAGCGAGCTTGCTCGCGATAGCGCTGGCGCCGTTGCATAGCGGCTGGACCTGCCAGCTGCTCTTGCTTTGAACGCTTGATCTCGACGCCCACCAATCGAAAGAAGCGCAAAAAAACGGCGCTTCCCATTTCTGAAAGAAGCGCCGTTTTTTCCAAGTGAACAGTTTCACGCCAAACAGGCGGGTTTCTCGATGAGCGATTCAGAGCAGGAAAATCGTCGCCAACCCCAGGAAAATGAAGAACCCGCCGCTGTCGGTCACAGCAGTAATCATGACACTGGCACCCATGGCAGGATCGCGCCCCATGCGGGCCAGGGTCATGGGGATCAAGACCCCCATCAATGCCGCCAGCAACAGGTTGAGCGTCATTGCGGCCGTCATGACCACTCCCAGCGACCAGCTGCCATAAAGCAGATAAGCCACCACACCAATCACCCCACCCCAAATCACGCCATTGATCAAGGAGACCGCCAGTTCCTTGCGCATCAATCGCGATGTATTGCCGGTGCTGACCTGGTCCAGCGCCATGGCACGGACGATCATGGTGATGGTCTGGTTACCGGAGTTGCCACCGATACCGGCGACGATGGGCATCAGCGCCGCGAGCGCCACCAGCTTCTCGATGGAGCCTTCGAACAGGCCGATGACCCGGGAAGCGACAAACGCCGTGATCAGGTTGATCGCCAGCCAGGCCCAGCGGTTACGCAGGGACTTCCAGACCGAGGCGAAGATGTCTTCTTCTTCGCGCAGACCGGCCATGTTGAGGACTTCGCTTTCGCTTTCTTCACGAATCAAGTCGACCATTTCATCGATGGTCAGACGGCCGATCAACTTGCCGTTCTTGTCGACCACCGGTGCGGAAATCAAGTCATAACGTTCGAATGCCTGGGCCGCATCGTAGGCGTCTTCGTCCGGGTGGAAGCTCACCGGATCGCTGGCCATGACCTCGGCCACCTGCTTTTCCGGGTCGTTGACGAGCAAACGCTTGATGGGCAGCACGCCCTTGAGCACACCGTCGTAGTCGACCACGAAAAGCTTGTCGGTATGGCCGGGCAGCTCCTTGAGACGACGCAGGTAACGCAAGACCACTTCAAGGCTGACATCCTCGCGGATCGTCACCATCTCGAAGTCCATCAACGCACCGACCTGCTCCTCGTCATAGGACAACGCCGAGCGCACACGCTCACGCTGCTGGCCGTCGAGGGCTTCCATCAGTTCGTGGACAACGTCCCGTGGCAGTTCGGGCGCAAGGTCGGCGAGTTCGTCGGCGTCCATTTCCTTGGCCGCCGCCAGCAACTCATGATCATCCATGTCGGCGATCAGGGTTTCACGAACCGAGTCCGACACCTCGAGCAGGATGTCACCATCTCGATCAGCCTTGACCAACTGCCAGACCGTCAGACGCTCTTCCAGGGGCAAGGCTTCAAGAATGTAGGCGACGTCGGCGGAGTGCAGGTCATCGAGCTTGCGTTGCAACTCGACGAGATTCTGCCGGTGGACCAGGTTCTCGACCCGGTCATGATTCGGGCCTTCCTGGCGATGCGTCAGGTCTTCGACGACCCGCTGGCGCTGCAGCAGCTCAACGACTTGAGCGAGACGATCCTGAAGGCTTTCCTGCGTTTTTTTTACTTCTACTTGGGTCATAGGCGAACTCCACTCCCAGCAGTGGAGCACGCCGGAAGGATCAATCAGTTAATTCATGATTGGCAAAACTAAATATTGAGTAACTACTGGGTAAGTCCATGGAGATATTCCAAAGCCCCGGCGGGGCTGACGGGCGCAATCATACACCGCTTGACGCTTTAAAACGCTAAAAAATCATGGCAAGAACAAGCGCTTGCGAGACAAACCTGAACGCAAGCTGAACCTTCCGCTTTACGACGACTTATCCGGAAAAGAAAACACACGCCTCGACAGCAATGCGGCGACTACCCTGTTCTCCTGCACCGTCAAGGAGGACGACCGGATGCCTATCAGCCACTACTTGCTCCTGCTCGCCAGCCTGCCCTGCCTGCCTTTGTGGGCCGCCGGGCAAACCGTGCATCGCTGCGAAAGCAGCGCGGGGCACGTGACATTCACCACCTTGAGTTGTGGCCCGGGTGAAGCCCTGTCACTCCAGCAGATCCATCCCTACAGCCCAGGTTCGATCGAGCCGACGACCGAGGCGATGCTGCCCGAAGCGGAGCATCGGCAAACATCCGGCAACACAACCACACGCAAGGAGCCGACCGTGGTTGGCCAGTTCCAGGACCGTTGCGGGAACCTCATCGATGCCAGGCAACGCCGCGACGCCATCCTGGAACGAAGAATCGTCATCGGCATGAGCCAACAGGACGTCGAGAGCGCCCTGGGCAAGCCAGACTCAATCAAGATTCGAAATTCGAGCACACGGTATACCTACAAGGCGAAGAAAGGTCGCAGCGCAGAGGTCGTGTTCGATGAAAGGGGGTGCGTGAAAGGCAAATCGTAGACAGCAAAAAGCCCGCGTTAAACGCGGGCTTTTTGGTGTTTGGTGCACTCGACAGGATTCGAACCTGTGACCGCTCGGTTCGTAGCCGAGTACTCTATCCAGCTGAGCTACGAGTGCAAGTTGTGGTTTTATACCAGATCACAACTGGTTGAAGCCAAGTTATTTGCATTGCTGCAAACAACTCTTAAATGGTGCACTCGACAGGATTCGAACCTGTGACCGCTCGGTTCGTAGCCGAGTACTCTATCCAGCTGAGCTACGAGTGCATTTGTTGCCGCGCATTATAGGTCGTCAATTCCTTTTGTAAAGCGCTTTTTTCAGTAATTTCAATCACTTACTGATCAAGCCAGGTTCTGACGCACTAAACGAATAATGGCGGAGAACGGGGGATTCGAACCCCCGACACCCTTTTGAGGTGTACTCCCTTAGCAGGGGAGCGCCTTCGGCCACTCGGCCAGCTCTCCGCAACACGGGGCGTATATTAACCACCTTCATCCCCGTTTGCAAACATAAAAATCGATAAAAATTAATGGCTTGGTTCGTCGTCCTTCTCTTTCTTGATACGCAGGTAGATTTCCTCCCGGTGTACAGCAACCTCTTTCGGGGCGTTGACGCCGATACGCACTTGGTTTCCTTTGACGCCGAGCACGGTCACGGTGATTTCGCCATCGCCAATAATCAGGCTTTCTGCACACCGACGGGTCAGAATCAGCATACCTTTCTCCTCACGCAATTCACTTAAGGGACAACAGTCTGCAAAAAAAAGGCATTGGACCTACAACCGAAACGGTCGAAGCCTACAGGCCTAGTATTGACCAGCGCGGGCAAAAGAACAGTTTTGGGACGCGCCATTCAGAAAAACAAAGGGCGCGGTCCAGCCGCGCCCTCTGGATAACGCCTTACTCGCCCTGCTGGGCAGCAGCGTCGAGCTCGAAAGCCGTGTGCAGGGCGCGCACGGCCAGTTCCAGGTACTTCTCTTCGATCACCACGGAAACCTTGATTTCCGAAGTAGAGATCATCTGGATGTTGATGCTTTCCTTGGCCAGGGATTCGAACATGCGGCTGGCCACGCCTGCGTGGGAACGCATGCCGACACCCACGATCGAGACCTTGGCGATCTTGGTATCGCCCACCACTTCCCGGGCACCGATCTCGCCAGCGGTCTTTTTCAGGATCGCTTCGGCAGACTGGTAGTCGTTGCGGTGCACGGTGAAGGTGAAGTCAGTGGTGTTATCGTGCGAGACGTTCTGCACGATCATGTCGACTTCGATGTTCGCGGCACTGATCGGGCCGAGAATCTTGAACGCCACGCCGGGGGTGTCTGGCACGCCACGGATGGTCAGCTTGGCCTCATCGCGGTTGAAAGCGATGCCGGAAATGATCGGCTGTTCCATGGATTCCTCTTCATCAATAGTAATGAGGGTGCCCGGACCCTCTTTGAAGCTGTGCAGAACGCGCAGCGGAACGTTGTACTTGCCGGCGAATTCGACCGCCCGGATCTGCAACACCTTCGAGCCGAGACTGGCCATTTCCAGCATTTCTTCGAACGTGATCTTGTCCAGGCGCTGGGCCACAGGCACCACCCGTGGGTCGGTGGTGTAGACACCGTCCACATCGGTGTAGATCTGGCATTCGTCAGCCTTGAGAGCCGCCGCCAGTGCTACGCCCGTGGTGTCGGAACCGCCACGGCCGAGGGTGGTGATATTGCCCTGCTCGTCCACGCCCTGGAAACCGGCGACAACCACGACACGGCCAGCCTTCAGGTCGCCGCGAATCTTCTGGTCGTCGATCTGCAGGATACGCGCTTTGTTGTGCGCGCTGTCCGTCAGGATACGCACCTGGTTGCCGGTGTAGGACACCGCCGGCACGCCACGCTTGATCAGCGCCATGGCCAGCAAGGCGATGGTCACCTGCTCACCAGTGGAAACGATCACGTCCAGCTCACGGGGAACCGGTTGCTGGTCGCCGCTGATTTGCTTGGCCAGATCGATCAGACGGTTGGTCTCGCCGCTCATTGCCGACAGCACAACCACCAGGTCATCGCCCGCTTCACGGAATTTCTTAACCTTGTCGGCGACTTGTTCGATTCTCTCGACAGTGCCGACCGAGGTGCCTCCAAATTTCTGTACGATCAAAGCCATTTCAAAGCCGCCTCTGCCCATGAAGGGCGCCCAATAAATCACTCAAACAGCGGCCAGGCTCGTCACTAGACCACGAGCCCGGCGACGCTGCCTTAAATACCCTGCTCTACGAATGCAACGGTCTGGGCCAGTGCCGCGTCCAGAGCGCCGACGTCGGTACCACCGCCTTGCGCCATGTCCGGACGACCACCGCCCTTGCCGCCCACTGCCGCAGCGGCCTGCTTCATCAAATCACCGGCCTTGAGTTGGCCAGTCAGGTCTTTGGTCACGCCTGCGACGAGAACGACCTTTTCCTCATGGACACTGCCGAGCAGGATCACTGCGCGGCCGAGTTTGTTTTTCAGTTGATCGACCAGCGCCAGCAGCGCCTTGCCATCCTGGCCGTCCAGACGCACGGCCAGCACCTTCACGCCCTTGACGTCCACCGCCTGGGCCGACAGATCGTCGCCCGCGGCGCTGGCGGCCTTGGCCTGCAACTGCTCGAGTTGCTTTTCCAGCAGGCGGTTGCGCTCCAGCACAGCCGACAGCTTGTCGATCAGGTTGTCGCGACTGCCCTTGATCAGGGTAGCCGCTTCCTTGAGTTGTTCTTCGGCCGCGTTGAGGTACGCCAGGGCCGCGGCGCCGGTGACCGCTTCGATCCGGCGCACACCGGATGCCACGCCACCTTCGCTGATGATTTTCATCAGGCCGATGTCACCGGTCCGGTTGGCGTGGATGCCACCGCACAGTTCAACGGAGAAGTCGCCCATGCTCAGCACGCGCACGCTGTCGCCGTACTTCTCGCCGAACAACGCCATCGCGCCCTTGCGCTTGGCGGTCTCGATGTCGGTCTCTTCGGTTTCCACCGGGGAGTTCTTGCGAATCTCGGCGTTGACGATTTCTTCCAGCGCCTTGAGTTGCTCAGGCTTGATGGCTTCGAAATGGCTGAAGTCAAAGCGCAGGCGCTGACTGTCCACCAACGAGCCCTTCTGCTGGACGTGCTCGCCCAGCACCTGGCGCAACGCCGCGTGCAGCAAGTGCGTGGCGGAGTGGTTCAGCGACGTGGCATGGCGCACTTCGGCGTCGACATGGGCGGCCACCGGGGCGGCGATCATCAGGCTACCCGACGCCAGCACGCCGTGGTGCAGGAACGCGCCGCCGGTCTTGGTGGTGTCACGCACGTCGAAACGCGAGCTGCCCGCCTGCAGGTAACCGCTGTCGCCGATCTGGCCGCCGGACTCGGCGTAGAACGGGGTCTTGTCCAGCACGATCACACCTTCCTGGCCTTCGCTCAGGATGTCGACCGATTGCCCGTCCTTATAGATGGCAACGATCTTGGCCGAGCCGGTGGTGCCGGCATAACCGGTGAACTCGGTGGCCACGTCTACCTTGACCAGGCTGTTGTAGTCCATGCCAAAGGAACTGGCGGAACGCGCACGCACCCGCTGGGCTTCCATCTCGCGCTCGAACCCTTCCTCGTCGAGGGTCAGGTTGCGTTCGCGGGCGATGTCGCCGGTCAGGTCCATCGGGAAGCCATAGGTGTCGTACAGCTTGAACACCACGTCGCCCGGAACCACATTGCCCTTGAGTTCGGCCAGGTCCTGCTCGAGGATCTTCAGGCCTTGCTCCAGGGTCTTGGCGAATTGCTCTTCTTCAGCCTTGAGTACGCGTTCGATATGCGCCTGCTGGGACTTGAGTTCCGGGAAGGCGTCGCCCATCTCGGCCGCCAATGCCGCGACGATCTGATAGAAGAAGCTGCCCTTGGCGCCCAGCTTGTTACCGTGGCGGCAGGCGCGACGGATGATCCGGCGCAGTACATAACCACGACCTTCGTTGGAAGGCAGCACGCCGTCGGCAATCAGGAAGCCGCAGGAACGGATGTGGTCGGCGACCACTTTCAGCGAGGCCTGGTTGTCGTTGGTGCAACCGATGGCTTTGGCCGACGCGCTCAGCAGGCTCTGGAACAGGTCGATTTCGTAGTTGGAATGAACGTGCTGCAGCACCGCACTGATCCGCTCCAGGCCCATGCCGGTGTCCACCGACGGCGCTGGCAGCGGATGCAACACGCCATCGGCGGTGCGGTTGAACTGCATGAATACGTTGTTCCAGATCTCGATGTAGCGGTCGCCGTCTTCTTCCGGCGAGCCGGGTGGGCCGCCCCAGATGTCGGCGCCGTGATCGTAGAAGATCTCGGTGCAAGGACCGCATGGGCCGGTGTCGCCCATGGTCCAGAAGTTATCGGAGGCGTAAGGCGCGCCTTTGTTGTCGCCAATGCGCACCATGCGCTCTGCCGGGACGCCGACCTCTTTGGTCCAGATGTCATAGGCTTCGTCGTCGGTGGCGTAGACCGTTACCCAAAGCTTTTCCTTGGGCAGGTTCAGCCACTTGTCGGACGTCAGGAAGGTCCAGGCGAAGGTGATGGCGTCACGCTTGAAATAGTCACCGAAGCTGAAGTTACCCAGCATTTCGAAAAACGTGTGGTGACGTGCGGTATAGCCGACGTTTTCCAGGTCGTTGTGCTTGCCGCCGGCACGCACGCACTTCTGGCTGCTTACCGCACGGGTGTAGGCACGTTTTTCCTGGCCCAGGAAGCAGTCCTTGAACTGGTTCATCCCCGCGTTGGTGAACAGCAGGGTCGGGTCGTTGCCCGGAATCAAAGAGCTGGAGGCTACTCGGGTGTGGCCTTGCTCTTCGAAGAAGCGAAGGAAGGCTTCACGGATTTCTGCGCTTTTCATTAGGTTCTTCCACGGAGGCTGCGGCCAAAGGCCTGTGCAAAACGTCAACAGACGAAGCAACGGCAAAGGGCCGCATTATATCGGCCCTGCGCGTGGGGTACAGCGTGTTTATACGATAGAAACTGTCAATTGCCCCGGTTAGCGGGTCATTGGCGAGAAAATTCGACGAAAGTGGCGACCACCCGGTCGATTTGCGCCGCGCTCACGTCCATGTGCGTCACCATTCGCAGGCGTGGCGCCGCGCTGAGCTTGACGCCCCGTTCATCGGCAAACGCCTTGATCGCCTCGGCCCGCTCGCCCATTTCTACGTAGACCATGTTGGTCTGCACCGGCTCGACCTCGTAACCCGCCCCACGCAAGCCCTCGGCAAGCCGCTGGGCATTGGCGTGGTCATCGGCCAGGCGCTGGACCTGATGCTCCAGGGCATACAGCCCGGCCGCCGCGAGGATCCCGGCCTGGCGCATGCCGCCACCGACCATCTTGCGCAGCCGGCGGGCCTTGCCGATCAGTTCAACGCTGCCGCACAGGACCGAGCCCACCGGAGCGCCCAGGCCCTTGGACAGGCACACCGACACCGAATCGAAATGTTGCGTGATTTGCCGGGCATCGACATTCAGCTTGACCGCGGCGTTGTACAGCCGCGCTCCATCCAGGTGCAGGGCCAGGCCATGCTCCTGGGTGAAACGCCGGGCCCGGGCCAGGTATTCCAAGGGCAGCACCTTGCCCTGCATGGTGTTTTCCAGGGCCAACAGGCGGGTGCGGGCAAAGTGAAAGTCATCGGGCTTGATCGCCGCGGCGACGTGCGCCAGGTCCAGGGAACCGTCCGCCTGCACCTCGAGAGGCTGGGGCTGGATCGAACCGAGCACCGCCGCACCGCCGCCCTCGTATTTGTAGGTGTGGGCCTGCTGACCGACGATGTACTCATCGCCGCGCTCGCAGTGGGCCATCAACCCCAACAGATTGCTCATCGTGCCCGTGGGCACGAACATCGCCGCAGCAAAGCCCAGGCGCGCAGCCAGTTCGGCTTCGAGGCGATTGACGGTCGGGTCTTCGCCATACACATCATCGCCGATCGGCGCACTGGCCATGGCATCCAGCATGCCGGCGGTAGGTTGGGTGACCGTGTCGCTGCGAAGATCGATAACACTCATGAATCTGGCCTCGGGTGCTGGTGGGGGAATTCCCTTTCGAAGGGCAATTACTGCGGGCATGGTGAAGAATAATCAAGCCTGATCGACGGAAAGCCTGAAGATTATCCAGAACGCCTGTGGGAGCGAGCTTGCTCGCGATAGCGGTGGTTCAGCTTGCCTTGATGCTGGCTGCAATGGCGCCATCGCGAGCAAGCTCGCTCCCACAGTAGGTTATGTGTTAAAAATCCTCCGCTGCCAAAAACCATGGCGGCAAAAACGTTCTCAGGGCGGGGTGTAATTCCCCACCGGCGGTAATTGCACGCAACGTGCATAGCCCGCGAGCGCTTGGTGGTACACCGCTTTTTGGGGTGTAGCGGCAAGGTCAGCAGACCCGGTGTGATCCCGGGGCCGACGGTCATAGTCCGGATGAAGAGAGAACGGGATTGGCACCCAAGGGCCGACTGCGACTGTCCGTGCGCGGCGTACCCTCGAATCCCCTTCGATTCATGACGCCCTGTTTTTCACACAAACAGGAACCAGAACATGCAACCCACTGCAATCGACAGCAAAAGCAAAAGTCATCCGGGCGAGCGCGTCGCGTTCATCCAGGCCTGCTGGCACAAGGAAATCGTCGACCAGAGCCGTAAAGGCTTCGTCGCCGAAATGATCACCCAGGGTTACCAGGAAAGCGACATCGACTTCTTCGAAGTCGGCGGCGCCTTCGAAATCCCGCTGCACGCCAAGCTGCTGGCCAAGTCAGGCCGCTACGCCGGCATCGTCGCCGCCGGACTGGTGGTGGACGGGGGCATCTACCGTCACGAGTTCGTCGCCCAATCGGTCATCAGCGGCCTGATGCAGGTGCAGTTGGAAACCGAAGTGCCAGTGTTCTCGGTGGTGCTCACGCCGCATCATTTCCATGCAGGGGAAGAGCATCAGAAGTTTTTCTTCGAGCATTTCGTGCACAAGGGCCAGGAAGCGGCGAAGACTTGCGCCGATACCTTGCACAAGACCCGGGCGTTGCGTCGCAGTGAGCAGCGGGCGGTAGCGAGCTAAAAGCCACTAAAAAACCTGTGGGAGCGAGCTTGCTCGCGATGACGGAGTGTCAGTCACCTTCAACATTTGACTGGAACACCGCTATCGCGAGCAAGCTCGCTCCCACAATGGTTCGGCGTGGGTTTTAGAGCAGGTTTTCGTCCGTAGCAGGCACGATCAGGATCCCGGCCCGCAAGCCATTCTTGACCTTGGGGTTCGGGAAAATGATCCGGGCGCCCTCCTCTTCGATCACCCAGCGGGTCTGGGCGATGTCCTCGGCCAGCACATAACCTTTTTCAAGCTCGGAGAAGTTCTCAATGTCCGCCGGCAGGTTCAGGCGGAAACTGTCGCTGTGCTTGATGATTTCCCGCGCCACGCTGAATAGCTGGAGGCCGTCGAGCCCTTCATCCAGCGCCGGCTCGTTACCTTCGATGATCTGTTGCAGGCGAGTTTCCAGCAGGCCGACGTTGACCCCGTCGTTCTGCCCGAATGGCCGGGCCTTGCCCAGTTCCAGGGTGAAGGACTCGGCGCCGAGCTGATCGTAGGTGTAGGCACTGAAGACGATGGACGGCTTGTTCTGCAGCAACACCGCCTCCATGCCCGCGGCACGCAGGCGTGCCAGCTCACGGCGTGAATGCGCGCGGCCTTCCTTCCATGGGTACAGGGCAAACTGCTCGATCTTCGAGCCGCGGATAGCGGTGTGCAGGTCGTAATGCAAGCGACTGCGTTCCGGCCGACTGAAGAAACTGGCGGCCAGCCGCTCCAGCTCGCAGGCCCGCAGCGCTTCAGGACCGCCACTGAGCTCATGGCGACCGTTGAACAGCCGGTTGACGTCCTGCTCGACGAAACGCTCACCGCGCCGGATGGCCTCGGGGTTGCCGAACAGGAACAGAATGCGTGCCCGCGGCTTCAGGTCGCCACGGGCAATGTCGTGCAGCAGACGGTCGAGCAATTCGATCGGCGCGGTTTCATTGCCGTGGATACCGGCCGACAGCAGCAGATCCAGGCCGTTATCCCGGGCTTCGGGCGGCTTGACCTCCAGCGCGCCCTCGCTCAGCCAGCGCATCCGTACGCCTTCGACAGTCAGTTGAGTCTTCTCCGCCGGTTCACGGCCGGCGAGGGTCAGTTCAAGCAGTTTGCCGAGGGCGAGCATAGCGCGGTTTCCTTAGTGGTCGTGGCCGCAATCCGGGCCATGGACATGGTCATCGTCGCCGACGTCCGCCGGTTCCATTTCCAGTTGCAGGCTGACCAGGTTGGTCGCCAATGGACGCAACAACAGGTTGGCGTATTCCTCGTCCCCTTCCTCGACATCGACGCCGATCAGCAACTGACCGCGGCCGTCCTGCTGGATCCACAACTCCTTGCCTTGCCACATCACCGCGACACGGGTGCAGGAGGTTTCCAGTTGGGTGCCGTCGGTGTCTTCAAGGATCAGCTGCAGGGTATCGCTCATGTCTTTAGGTTCTCGTCTGGGGATAAGGCAACGCGCCCTGCTTTGACTGTAGTCAGGTCGCGCGCGCTTTCAATTGATCTGGAAAGGATAAACCGCGCCAAGTTTAAGGATTTGTGTCAGTTCATCCAATGCCGCACGGCATTCGAGCAGCAACTGCGGGTCTGCCAGGTCATTTTCGGTCATGCGGTCGCGGTAGTGCCGCTCGACCCATTGGGTCAGCGAATCGTACAGCGGCGCGGTCATGATAACCCCTGGATTGACGGCCGCCAGCTCGGTTTCATTGAGGGCCACGCGCAACCTCAGGCAAGCCGGGCCGCCACCGTTCTGCATGCTTTGCTTGAGGTCGAAGACCTTCACTTCGCGAATCACCCCGCCAGCGCCCGTCAGGCCTTGCAGGTATTGCCAGACGCGTTCGTTGCCGCGGCATTCTTCCGGCACGATCAAGAGCATGGAGCCGTCGGGGCGCGACAGCAGCTGGCTATTGAACAGGTAGGAACGTACCGCGTCATCGACAGTCACCGCCGAACGCGGCACGCACACCGACTGAAATTTCCCACCGACCTTGGCGAGTTTGCTGCTCAACTCGGCCAACATCCTGTCGGTCTCGAGAAACGCATCCTCGTGATAGAACAGCACTTCACCGTTGCCCACCGCGATCACGTCGTTATGGAACACACCCTGGTCGATCACCGACGGATTCTGTTGGGCGTACACCACGCCCTCCTCCCGCAGCCCATGCAGGCGGGCAACGGCCTGGGAGGCTTCCAGGGTCTGGCGCGCCGGGTATTTCTGCGGTGCGGGATAACGGGTGTCGAAGGCGCTGCGACCGAAGACGAAGAACTCCACGCCGGCTTCGCCGTAGGCGCGGCAGAAACGGGTGTGGTTGGCCGCACCTTCATCGCCGAACTGCGCCACCGCCGGCAACGCGGCGTGGTGGGCGAAGTGCTGCTGGTCGGCAAACATCGCCCCCAACACGCGACTGGTGGTCGGATGCTCGATGCTACGGTGGTACTTGCAGTTCAGGTTGGCGGCGGTGAAATGCACGCGACCATCGGCGGTGTCGGCACTTGGGCTGACCGTGGCGGCGTTGGCCACCCACATGCTGGACGCCGAGCAGCTGGCGACCAACAGCGGCATCGCTTCCTTCGCGGCCTGCTGGATCACCTGGGCATCGCTGCCGGCAAAGCCCAACCGGCGCATGGCCGCCACGTCCGGGCGCTCCTGCGGCGCCAGCACGCCTTGCTGGAACCCCATGTCCATCAGCGCTTTCATTTTCGCCAGACCCTGCAACGCCGCTTCCTTGGGGTTGGAGGATTGCTGGCTGTTGCTCTGGGACGCGACGTTGCCGTACGAGAGCCCGCCGTAGTTATGGGTCGGCCCCACTAGACCGTCAAAGTTGACTTCATAGGATTTCATCAGCGAGGCTCCACGAGAATCTGTTTTTTATAGGCATCAATTACAACTGCGTCGCGGCTATCGCGGGCAAGCCTTGCTCCCACAGGTTTTGCATAGGCCCTGTGGGGACAAGGCTTGCTCCCACAGGTTTTGCATAACGCCTGTGGGGACAAGGCTTGTTCCCACAGGTTTTGCATAACCCCTGTGGGGACAAGGCTTGCTCTCACAGGTTTTGCATAACCCCTGTGGGAGCAAGGCTTGCCCGCGATGGCGGTCTCAAGACATGCGCACACCGGGGGTCAGGGCAGCCGGCATGACAAGGCTCGGGGTCTCCAGGGAAGCCACCGGGTACGCGCAATAATCGGCCGCGTAATAAGCACTGGCGCGATGGTTGCCCGAGGCACCGACACCGCCGAACGGGGCGCTGCTGGCGGCGCCGGTCAGCTGTTTGTTCCAGTTGACGATACCGGCGCGGCTCTGCAGCCAGAATTGCTGGTAACGCGCCTGGGAATCGGACAGCAACCCGGCGGCCAGGCCATATTGCGTATTGTTGGCCTCGGTGATGGCCGCGGCGAAGTCCGTGTAGCGGATCACTTGCAGCAACGGCCCGAACAGCTCTTCATCAGGACGCTCGGCCACGGCAGTCACATCCAGGATACCCGGCGTCAGCAATGCCGCCTGGGGCTGCGGCTGGGTCATGGCCAACAGCGGCACGGCGCCTTTGCCCAGCAAATGGTTTTGCGCGTCCATCAGCGCCTTCGCCGCCCCCAGGGAAATCACCGAGCCCATGAACGGCGCCGGTTGCTGGTCGAAGGCACCGACTTCAAGGGTCGAGCTGACCACCACCAGGCGCGCCAGCAAGGCATCGCCCCACGGGCCTTGCGGCACCAGCAGACGGCGCGCACAGGTGCAGCGCTGCCCGGCGGAAATGAAAGCGGACTGGATAATGGTGTAGACCGCCGCATCGACGTCCGCCACCTCATCCACCACCAGCGGGTTGTTACCGCCCATTTCCAGCGCGAGGATCTTGTCCGGACGCCCGGAAAATTGTTGATGCAGCAGATTGCCGGTGCGGCTGGAGCCGGTGAAGAACAACCCGTCGATACCTGGGTTCGCTGCCAGGGCGATACCGGTTTCCCGCGCGCCTTGCAGCAGGTTCAGCACACCCGCCGGCAGACCGGCCTCGACCCAGCACTTGACCGTCAGCTCGGCGACTTTCGGTGTCAGCTCGCTCGGCTTGAACAACACGCTGTTGCCGGCCAGCAGCGCTGGCACGATATGACCGTTGGGCAAGTGACCGGGGAAGTTGTAGGGACCGAAGACCGCCACCACGCCATGGGGCTTGTGGCGCAGCACGGCGGTGGCGTCGCCCAGGGGGCCGCTCTTCTCGCCGGTCCGCTCGCGGTAGCTCTGCACCGAAATGGCGACTTTATTGACCATGCTGGTCACTTCGGTCGCCGCTTCCCACAACGGCTTGCCGGTTTCTTCACCGATGCACTGGGCCAGTTCGTCAGCGTGGCTTTTCAGGGCCGCGGCAAAAGCCTCCAACACCTGGATGCGTTCATCCAGCGAGCGCCGCGCCCAGTCCGGGAACGCCTGGCGCGCGGCCTGCACCGCCGATTCCACTTGCGCCGCCGTGGCACCGTTGCCCGACCACAACACTTGCTGGGTCACTGGGTTCAACGACTCAAAGAGGTCGCCCTGGCCTTCCAGCCAGCTACCTGCGATGTACAACGAATTCATCATTTCGACTCCCGGGCAGCGGACAACGCAACGGCACGCACCTGATCGCCGGCATTGAGTTGAAGACGCTTGGCGGTCAGCGGATCGACCACCAGAGTGCCTGCGGCGAAGCGCGCCGGTGCAGCGGTGATGCGGCAGTCTTCGCGCTTGCGGTTATGGATGAGGAACGGCGTGGCGTCATCGCCCGGCGTGCCGATGGCCAGCACCAGCGCCTGGCTGTCGCGAATCGCGCGGATCTTGCCGGTCTCGCACTCCACCGCCGGGCCGGCGTCGAAGATGTCGACGTAACCCTGATAGCTGAAACCTTCGCTCTTGAGCATCGACAAGGCCGGTTCAGTGTCCGGATGAACCTGGCCAATCACGGCCCGGGCACCTTCGGACAGGAAACAGGTGTACAGCGGGAATTTGGGCATCAGTTCAGCGATGAACGCCTTGTTGCCCACGCCGGTGAGGTAGTCGGCCTGGCTGAACTCCATTTTGAAGAAATGCCGGCCCAGGCTTTCCCAGAACGGCGAACGTCCGTTGTCGTCGGACATGCCGCGCATCTCGGCAATGATCTTGTTGCCGAACAACTGCGGGAACTCGGCAATGAACAACAGCCGCGCCTTGGCCAGCATCCGGCCATTGAGGCCACTGCGGTAGTCGGCGTGGAGGAACAACGAGCACAGCTCGGAATTGCCGGTCAGGTCGTTGGCCAGGAACAGGGTCGGGATTTCCCGATAGATGTTCAATTCCTGGGAAGCACTGACCGTCAGGCCGACCCGAAAGTTGTACCAGGGCTCACGCAGCCCCACGGCACCGGCGATGGCGGAAATGCCCACCACCCGGCCATCGTCGTCTTCGAGCACGAACAGGTAGTCCGCATCACCGCGCCCGGCTTCGCCGCGAAAGGTCTTCTCGGCCCAACCGACCCGATGGGCCAGGCGCTCCTCATTGGCCGGCAAGGTGGTCAGGCCGGTGCCCGTGCTGCGGGCCAGGGCGATCAGAGCGGGTAAATCGCTGCTGCGTACGGGACGAACGATCATGCTATCTCCTCAAACGGGCCGCTTGCGCCACCCGCGAAACTCATTAAACCGCCACCAGGCGCACGCTGGCGCCTTCGCCAACGCCCAAGGCTTCGGCCGCGTCCATATCCAGGGTCACCGGTTTGCCCGGCGCGTAGTCGAGTTCGAGCAGCACGGCGCGGTAATCCTGCAACTGGGCATTGGCCACCAGGTATTGCCGGCCGGCGCCCTTGACCGGTTCGCCGATCTTGACCGGCACCACGCGGCTCTGGGCGATCGAGCGGATGCCCGAGACGCGGGCATGCAGGGTCGGGCCACCGTCGAAGATGTCGATGTAGTGATCGGTCTCGAAACCCTCGCGCATCAGGATGTCGAAGGTGATCTGCGCCCGCGGATGCACCTGGCCCATGGCTTCCTGGGCGGCATCCGGCAACAGCGGCACATAGATCGGGTAATGGGGCATCAGCTCGGCGAGGAAGGTACGGCTCTTCAGCCCGCACAGGCGCTCGGCGGCAGCGTAGTTGAGGTCGAAGAAGTTGCGACCGATGGCGTCCCAGAACGGCGAGTCGCCATTCTCATCGCTGTAGCCGACGATCTCGGTCACCACCGAATCGGCGAACCGCTCCGGATGGCTGGCGACGAACAACAGCCGTCCCCGTGAATTGAGTTCCGACCATGGCGAGCCCACCAGTTCCGGCACCACGTAGAAACTGGTCAGCAGGCTGTTGCCGGTCAGGTCGTGGCATTGGGAGAGCACGTGGATCTTGTTGTGGATCTTCAGCTCACGGGAGGCGTGCACGAAGGTCTCGTTGCGAAAGCTGTAGAACGGTTCGGAATAACCGGCCGACGCGACGATGGCCGAACAGCCCGCCAGCTTGCCGGTCGCGGTGTCTTCGAGGACGAAGAAATAGCTTTCTTCGCCGTTGAAGCTGACTTCGGCGGCAAACGAGGCTTCGCTTGCGGCGATCTTGTCGCTCAGGCGTTCCACGTCATCCGGCAAGGAAGTGACACCGATCGGACTGTCCGCAGCCAGACGCTGTACCTCGCCCAGATCCGCCATTTGCGCGGGGCGCATCACCAGCATGGTGTCACTCCTTAACTTGAAATAAAGGGTTCGACCCTCAGGTCGACACACAGAAAAAAAATACTGACTCCCTGTGGGAGCAAAGCTTGCTCGCGATGCAGGCAATGAGCTCTACCTGTCAAACCGAGGCAATCCCATCGCGAGCAAGCTCAGCTCCCACAAGAAACTGGCTCCCATGGAGCCGGTTCAGTTTTTCGGGATCAGGCTTGCGTCAGCTTCGCCGCGGCCCGCTCGAAGCGGTCCAGGCCGGCGTCGATGTCGGCGTCTTCCACCACCAGGCTCGGGGCGAAGCGAATCACGTCCGGGCCGGCTTGCAGGATCATCAGGCCTTCCTGTTCGGCGGCGTTGAAGATGTCCTTGGCCTTGCCTTTCCAGGCATCGTTCAGCACGCAGCCGATCAGCAGGCCCAGGCCACGCACTTGGGTGAACAGGCCGTACTTCTCGCCGATCTGCTCCAGGCGCGCCTTGAACTTGGCGTGCTTGGTTTTGACACCACCGAGCACCTCAGGCGTATTGACCACATCGATCACCGCTTCGGCCACCGCGCAGGCCAGCGGGTTGCCGCCATAGGTGGTGCCGTGGGTGCCGACCACCAGGTGCTTGGCCAGGGCTTCGGTGGTGAGCATCGCCGCAATCGGGAAACCACCGCCCAGGCTCTTGGCGCTGGTGAGGATGTCCGGGACCACGCCGTAATGCATGTAGGCAAACAGATGACCGCTGCGGCCCATGCCGGTCTGCACTTCGTCGAACACCAGCAGCGCGTCGTGGGCATCGCACAGGTCGCGGGCGCCTTGCAGGTAGGCCTGCTCGGCCGGCAGCACGCCGCCCTCGCCCTGGATCGGCTCCAGCACCACGGCGCAGGTCTTGTCCGAGACAGCGGCTTTCAACGCGGCCAGGTCGTTATAAGGAACGTGGGTGATGCCAGTGATTTTAGGCCCGAAACCGTCGGAGTACTTCGACTGCCCGCCGACGTTGACGGTGAACAGGGTGCGACCGTGGAAGCTATTGAGCGCGGCGATGATTTCGTATTTTTCGCTGCCGAAACGATCGAACGCAACACGACGGGCCAGCTTGAAGGCGGCCTCGTTGGCTTCGGCGCCGGAGTTGCAGAAAAACGCGCGCTCGGCAAAGGTCGCGTTGACCAGCTTGTGGGCCAGGCGCAGGGCCGGCTCATTGGTAAAGACGTTGGAGACGTGCCACAGCTTGTTGGCCTGTTCGGTCAGTGCGCCGACCAGCGCCGGGTGGGCGTGGCCCAGTACGTTGACTGCAATGCCGCCAGCAAAGTCGATCAACTCACGACCGGATTGGTCCCATACGCGGGAACCGGCACCACGCACAGGTATGAAGGCAGCAGGTGCATAGTTGGGAACCATAACCTGGTCGAAATCGGCGCGTTGTACCGCGGCTTGCTCAACGGACATCGGAGTCTCCTGATGAGGAACACCCGCCTGGAACTGGCGGGCTTGGTAAGGATTGTAAGGACAGTTTTCAGCCCGGCCTTGCCGCCAAGCGACAACTTCTTATAGCGCCAACCCACGTTTTGCGCGGGTTTA
The DNA here is from genome assembly GCF_055390755.1 of Pseudomonas sp. Van50. Lineage (NCBI taxonomy): Bacteria > Pseudomonadati > Pseudomonadota > Gammaproteobacteria > Pseudomonadales > Pseudomonadaceae > Pseudomonas > Pseudomonas sp. Van50. Next base: position 5,475,838 of record NZ_AP024343.1, read on the forward strand.
CGGCAATGCGACAAATAGCGTCGCAAAGGCGCAGTTTAAACGTTGCCAGTGGATTTGAGGCGCCCGCCTCGAGATTTGATTCAGAAGCTTTCCCTTGCCAGGCACTTGCGGCAAAGGGACTTACCTGTGGGAGCAAAGCTTGCTCGCGATGAACGATGACTCGGTTAGCCTGCACAAATGTGGCGCCTGCATCGCGGGCAAGCCTTGCTCCCACAGATTCCCTTGCTGCCGGGAAGTTGTGCCAGCCTAGCCCCGCTCGGACGGCACCGACGACAATTCGAACGGGCTGCTGCTGCGTCGCTGGTTGCGGTCTTCCCGCGGCGTGGCGCCGAAGAAGTTGCGGTAGGCGCTGGAGAAGTGTGGCCCCGAGGAGAAACCGCAGGACAGGCCGATCTGGATGATGGATTTGCTGGTCTGCATCAACATCTGCCGGGCCTTGTTCAGGCGCAGTTCCAGGTAATACTGGCTGGGCACGCGGTTGAGGTATTGCTTGAAGATCCGCTCCAGTTGCCGGCGGGATACACACACATGCTGGGCGATTTCGTCGGTGGTCAGCGGCTCTTCGATATTGGCTTCCATCAGCAGCACCGCCTGGGTGAGCTTTGGATGGCTGGAGCCGAGGCGGTTCTGCAACGGGATGCGCTGGCGCTCGCCGCCTTCACGAATGCGCTCGACCACCAACTCTTCCGACACCGCACCGGCCAGCTCCGCACCGTGATCCCGGGCCAGGACCGCCAGCAACAGATCCAGCACCGACATGCCGCCGCAAGCGCTCAGGCGATCGCGATCCCAGTCAAACAGATGGCTGGTGGCGATGACCTTGGGGAAACGTTCGGAGAAGTCGTCCTGCCAGCGCCAATGCACGGCGGCACGGTAACCGTCGAGCAAACCCAGCTGGGCCAAGGGATAGACACCCGCCGACAAACCACCGATCACGCAACCGGCACGCACCAGTTGCTTGAGGGCGCTGCTCAGGGGCGAGGCCAGTGCGGTCGGCGGCTCATCGGCCAGCAGGAACAGCTTCTGGAACCCCTCGAGCTTGCCGGCCCAAGGTTCGCCCGGCAATTGCCAGGCGCCGGCGGCCGGTGGCTCGGCCTGCAGGAACGACAGCTCGTAGACCACATCCGGATGCACCCGCTGAGCGACACGCAAGGCCTCCTCGGCCAGCGCCAGCGTCAAGGCTTTAGTGCTGGGCCAAATCAGGAAACCTATTCGATGGGCAGTCATGGCGGGCGATCCGAAGCGAAAACAGTGTTAAAGCCAAAAGCGGCTGCAACCAAATTAGACCATCTGGCGCGCGGTGCGCAGCATGACCCAAATCAGGTGCGTAACGGGAGCGATTACTTGAGGCTGCCCGAAAGAAATTGTTGCAGGCGCTCCGATTGCGGATTGACCAGCACTTCACGTGGGTTGCCGCTTTCTTCGACGATGCCCTTGTGCAGGAACACCAGCTGGTTCGACACCTCGCGGGCAAAGCCCATTTCGTGAGTCACCACCACCATGGTCCGACCTTCCACGGCCAGGGCCTGCATCACCTTGAGCACGTCGCCCACCAGCTCCGGGTCCAGCGCCGAGGTCGGCTCGTCGAACAGCATCACCTCAGGCTCCATCGCCAGCGCACGGGCAATCGCCACGCGCTGCTGCTCGCCGCCGGACATGTGGCCCGGGTAGGCATCCTTGCGATGGGCCACGCCGACCTTGTTCAGGTAGTGCTCGGCCTTCTCCCGCGCTTCAGCCTTGGCCACGCCCAGTACATGCACGGGCGCCTCCATGATGTTTTCCAGCGCGGTCATGTGGGACCACAGGTTGAAATGCTGGAACACCATCGACAGCCGCGAACGCATGCGCTGCAGTTGCTTGGGGTCCGCGGCCTTCATGGCGCCATCCTTGCCGGCGACCAGTTTCAGCTCTTCATTGTTGAGCAGAATCTTGCCGGCATGGGGTTGCTCGAGCAGGTTGATGCAACGCAGGAAAGTACTCTTGCCGGAGCCACTGGAGCCGATGATGCTGATCACATCGCCAGCGGCGGCCTTCAGGGACACGCCCTTGAGCACTTCGTGACTGCCATAGCGTTTATGCAGGTCTTGGACTTCAAGCTTGTACATGCGGTCGGTTCTCACAAAACGTCAGTCGTTGAGCAGTCGATCGGATCGATGCATTATCAGTGCTTGCGCGGGGCCAGGTAACCCAGCCAGCGGCGCTCGGCCAGTTTGAACAGGCGCACCAGAATGAAGGTCAGGCACAGGTAGAAAGCGCCGGCCGTGATGTAGGCCTCGAACGGCAAGTAATACTGCGCATTCACCGTGCGCGCCGCGCCGGTGATGTCGATCAGGGTCACGATGGATGCCAGGCTGGTGGTCTGCAACATCATGATCACTTCGTTGCTGTATTGCGGCAGCGCCCGACGCAAGGCCGACGGCAGCAGGATCCGGCGATACAGCTTGTAGCGCGACATGCCCATGGCCTTGGCCGCTTCGATCTCACCATTGGGCGTGGCCCGCAGGCTGCCGGCGATGATTTCGGCGGTGTAGGCGCTGGTGTTGATGGCAAACGCCAGGCACGCACAGAACGTCGCGCTGGACAGCCATGGCCAGAGGAAGCTTTCGCGCACGATCGCGAACTGCGCCAGCCCGTAATAGATCAGGAACAACTGCACCAGCATCGGCGTGCCGCGGATCACGTAGGTGTAGAGCCAGGCCGTCATGTTGACGATCGGCTGCTTGGACACCCGCATCAGCCCCAGGGGCAACGCCGCCAGCAGGCCGAAGAACAGCGACAGGGCCAACAATTTGAGGGTGGTCAGCAAGCCACTGAAATACAGCGGCAAGGCTTCATAGATGACGTTGTAGTCGAAGATCATAGATCAGCCGCCCTTACGCCTACCGAGTAGCGCTTCTCAAGGTGACGCAACGCCAGCAACGAGACACTGGTGATCACCAGGTACATCGCCGCCACTGCGAGGAAGAAGGTGAAAGGCTCGCGAGTGGCATCCGCCGCCTGCTTGGCCTTGAACATCATGTCTTGCAAGCCCACCACGGAAATCAGCGCGGTAGCCTTGGTCAATACCAGCCAGTTGTTGGTGAAGCCCGGAATCGCCAGGCGAATCATCTGCGGCACCAGCACCCGGAAGAACACCTGGAAGCCGCTCATGCCATATGCCATGCCCGCCTCGGCCTGGCCCTTGGGAATCGCCATGAATGCACCGCGAAAGGTCTCCGACAGGTACGCACCGAAGATGAAGCCCAGGGTGCCGATACCGGCCGCCAACGGATTCAGGTCGATGTAGTCGTCATAGCCGAGCATCGGTGCCACGCGATTGAGCAAGTCCTGGCCGCCGTAGAAAATCAACAGGATCAGCACCAGGTCGGGAATGCCGCGAATGACCGTGGAATACAGGTCGCCCAGCCACGCCAGCCAGCGCACCGGAGAAAGGCGCAACGCAACGCCGATCAAACCCAGGACGATGGCCAGGGCCATGGACGACAAGGCGAGCTCAAGCGTCAACCATGCGCCATCGAGGATGACAGCCCCGTAGCCTTTCAACATGATTCAGGTCCTCGAAAGTGGGATGAAAAAATGGCGCAAACCGCAGAGATCCTGTTGCTTGCGCCATTTCGCACGAGTGGCGGGACGTCGTTACTTGCCGTAGATATCGAAAGCGAAGTATTTGTCCTGGATTTGCTTGTACTTGCCGTTCTCGCGGAGGGCGGTGATCGCGCCATTGATCTTGTCTTTCAGCGCATCGCCCTTGCGAACCGCGATACCGATGCCGTCGCCGAAGTATTTCTCGTCGGTGAAGGCTGGACCTACGAATGCGAAGCCCTTGCCGGCATCGGTCTTGAGGAAGCCGTCATCCAACAGGGTAGCGTCTGCCACGGTGCCGTCGAGGCGGCCGGCGGCGACGTCCAGGTAGATTTCGTTCTGCGAACCGTACGGCTTGATCTCGGCACCCAGCGGAGCCAGGACTTCACGGGCGAAACGCTCGTGGATCGAACCACGCTGCACGCCGATGTTCTTGCCCTTGAGCTCGGCCAGGTTGTCGCTGACCTGGGTACCGGCCTTCATCACCAGACGGGCCGGGGTGTTGTAGTACTTGTTGGTGAAATCAACGGACTTCTTGCGATCTTCAGTGATGGACATGGACGACAGGATCGCGTCGATCTTGCGCACCTTCAGCGCCGGTATCAGGCCGTCGAATTCTTGCTCGACCCATACGCACTTGACCTTCATTTCTTCGCACAGCGCGTTGCCGATGTCGTAGTCGAAGCCAACGATACTGCCATCCGGGGCTTTCGAGGCGAACGGAGGGTAAGCCGCTTCGATACCAATCTTCAGGGGTTTCTCATCAGCGAAGGTCGGCAGGGACAGCACGGACAGTGCCAGGGCGCCAAGCAGCACAAGTTTCTTCATCTTGGGACTCCATCGGTAAAGGGCAAAAACGGCAGAGTGAGCAACAGCCCAATATGCGAATGGGTGGAACGAACGTGGGTGCTGCGTCCTGGGAAGCTCACGGTTTATCCAACGCGAGCCACGACGAGCGAGTGATCGGCATTCTAACGACAGGCCCGAAGCCGATATTTCTTCAATGCGACAACAAATTACAGAAGCACCGAGAAAGCGGTTCGAGCACATTGACAGCCCCGCAAATTCATGCAAGAGCAAAAGAAGGGAAACCGATCTATGCTGCAAATAGCGGGCCCATTATTCGCAAACCCTTCTAATCCGGCAAGCACAGCGTGTCGGCTTATTTTCCGGAACGCCCGGAGCCGCCCTGTAACGGGGCTTCGCGTTTCACATCGCCCCGTTGTGGCGCCTTTGGTTACACATTTCGAAACACCGGTAACGTTCAGACACCTCCCACTTCAAACGCCGATATTTATTCATTCGCCGAACCCGTGGCGAGGTAGCTTGCTCCCGCTGGGGGTAGGAGCTGCCGAAGGCTGCGATCTTTTGATCGTTCACTTCAGACTCCATTGCTTGAGGCAAGATCGCAGCCTCGCTACGCTCGACAGCTCCTACAAGGTGCAGCCGAGCGGGAGCAAGCTCCCTCGCCACAAGGGTGTCCAGTCCAGAGGTAGGTATGAACCTTATTCAGGACGTGGCAGGCCCCATAAAAAAAGCCCCGCTCGGCAAAACCGGGCGGGGCTTTTCGGTGTTACTGGTTAACGTCAGGCAACGTTCATGGTCTTGTGCGTCTCGATCAAGTGCGCCACCACACCCGGATCGGCCAGGGTGGAGATATCACCCAACCCGTCGTATTCCGCCGTGGCAATCTTGCGCAGGATGCGGCGCATGATCTTGCCGGAACGGGTCTTCGGCAGCCCTGGTGCCCACTGGATCACATCCGGCGAGGCAATCGGACCGATCTCCTTGCGCACCCAGTTCTTCAGTTCCAGGCGCAGGGCCTCGCTGGTTTCTTCGCCGGCATTGAGGGTGACGTAGACATAGATGCCCTGCCCCTTGATGTCGTGCGGCACACCCACCACCGCCGCTTCGGCGACTTTCGGGTGGGCGACCATGGCGCTCTCGATCTCGGCCGTGCCCATGCGGTGGCCGGACACGTTGAGCACGTCATCCACTCGACCGGTGATCCAGTAGTAACCGTCCTCGTCGCGACGGGCGCCGTCACCGGTGAAGTACATGCCGCTGAAGGTCTTGAAGTAGGTGTCGACGAAACGATCATGATCGCCGTACAGCGTACGCGCCTGGCCTGGCCAAGAATCGAGGATCACCAGGTTGCCTTCGGCCGCGCCTTCGATCAGGTTGCCGAGGTTGTCCACCAGCGCCGGCACCACACCGAAGAACGGGCGAGTAGCCGAACCCGGCTTCAACGCCGTGGCGCCTGGCAATGGGCTGATCAGCACGCCACCGGTCTCGGTCTGCCACCAGGTGTCGACGATCGGGCAACGTTCCTTGCCGACGTTCTTGTAGTACCAGTCCCAGGCTTCCGGGTTGATCGGCTCACCCACCGAACCCAACAGGCGCAGGCTGCTGCCATCGGCGCCTTCGACGGCGGCGGTGCCCGAGGCCATCATCGCGCGGATGGCGGTTGGCGCGGTGTAGAGGATGCTGACCTTGTGCTTGTCGATGACCTTGGCTACCCGGGTGATGTCCGGGTAGTTCGGCACGCCTTCGAACAGCAGCGTGGTCGCACCATTGGCCAGCGGGCCGTAGACGATATAGCTGTGGCCGGTGACCCAGCCCACGTCGGCGGTGCACCAGTAGACCTCGCCTGGCTTGTAGTCGAACACGCGCTCATGGGTCAGCGCTGCATACAACAGGTAGCCGGCCGTGGTGTGCTGCACGCCCTTGGGCTTGCCGGTGGAACCGGAGGTGTAGAGGATGAACAGCGCTTCTTCGGCGCCCATCTCCTTCGGTGCGCAAACGGTGCCGGCCACCTTCATCAGGTCTTCGTACCAGATGTCGCGGTGCTGGTTCCACTTGATGTTGCCAGCCGTGCGCTTGCACACGATGACTTTCTGGATGCTGCTGGTTTCCGGGTTGGTCAGCGCGTCATCGACGTTAGCCTTGAGCGGGATCTTCTTGCCAGCGCGAACGCCTTCGTCAGCGGTGATCACCACTTTGGATTTGCAGTCGATGATCCGGCCGGCCAGCGCTTCAGGGGAGAAGCCGCCGAACACCACCGAGTGAATCGCACCGATCCGGGTACAGGCCAGCATCGCGACCACAGCCTCAGGGATCATCGGCATGTAGATGGTCACCACGTCGCCGCGATGCACGTCCTGGCCACGCAGGGCGTTGGCGAACTTGCAGACTTCTTCGTGCAGTTCGCGATAGGTGATGTTGCGGCTCTCGGACGGGTCATCGCCCTCCCAGATAATCGCAATTTGATCGCCGCGCTCGGCCAGGTGACGGTCGAGGCAGTTGTAGGACACGTTCAAGGTGCCGTCGGCAAACCACTTGATATCGACATGGTGATCGTCGAAGGAGGTCTGCTTCACCGTGGTGAACGGTTTGATCCAGTCGAGGCGCTTGGCCTGCTCGCGCCAGAAGCCATCCGGGTTGACGACCGACTGCTGATACATCGCCTTGTAGGTCGCCTCGTCAGTCAACGTACTGGCCGCAACCTCGGGGCGAACGGGATACAGAGAAGCCGCACTCATCTTTCTTACCTCGGAGACATAGTTGTTTTTGTATGGTCCCGTTGTAGCCCGGGGCGGGCCTATAGAACCATTCGACGATGGTAGTAACAAGTCCCTACAAAATGTCGGTACTAACGTGCAACCCCGCTCCCGCCAGGCTTTCCCTGTGTAGCAGCCGAGCCTGTGGGAGCCGAGCTTGCTCGCGATGGCGGCAGCACCTCCAACATAGATGCCACAGACAACCCCACCACCTGCAGCGATTATTACCAGATCAACCAACAGTGTTTATCAAAACCAAGGCTTTTTGCGCCCAGCCCCACTCCCTAAAATTCATCCCGCCAACCGGCAAACACGATTAACGCAACACAGCCCCCACGAAGGCCGTTAATCCAACTTCCAATACACGTTCCACACGCAACCCCAAAAAGGTTGCGTGACCCCACTCGACCTCAAGAAAGGTGAATTAGATGAAAGCTTTATGGGTTCTGGTCCTCGGCAGCCTTTGCGCCACCGCGATGGCAGACGAGGTCCCGACCGATGTCGCACAGCAAAAACCCGCCATTGAGGAGTACACCTACTCCACCCACCTGGACATCGCCAAAGTCATCTCCATGAGCGACATCCCCAATGTCTGCGAAGTGGTCCCGGCGAAGATGGAATACGACGACTCCAAGGGCCAGCGCCATATCCTGCGCTACAGCGTCATGGGCAACGGCTGCTCCAACGGCTGATCGACTTTGAACGAACCAGGAGCAACCACCATGAAAAGCAAACTGTTCTTCGCCTTGGCCCTGTCCGTACTGGCCGCCAATAGCTTCGCCGCCGACGGTTTCGATCGCACCGGTTCAGCCGCCGCCATCGACCGCTACAACCCCACGGATGCTGCCACGGTCGCCACCGACGGTCACGACCACACCGACCCGACCACTGTCGCAACCGATGGCAACGACCGCACCGGTTCGGCCCGTACCGATTGATCATTACTGGCATTTTCCATGGCCCGGTCTCGATCGGGCCTGGTTGTGTCTGGAACCGCTGAAAACCCTCCGAAAACACAACATGTAGTGCAAAACCGTAAAAAACGCTCGTTTTTTGATCAAAACCAACCGCCGTTCGACCCAGGCAAAAAAAATCTTCGGCGGCCAAAGCCTTGTAAATACTCGCTCCCACGCGGATATACCCTTCGCGACGCCGTCTGTGAGCCATTTCGCCGCAGCACGTAGGCAAAAAAGTCCTTATAATGCCGCCTCAAACGGGCCTGCAATATTCCCTTACAGGGGATCAAGGCTGCCTGAAGCCCACGCCAGCGCCAAATGCCTCCCGGCGTTCTGCGCCGCTTCGGAACGACCCGTACATTTTTCTGTTTATTGCCTGCGTCAGCTGCTGCAACAAACGATTTTTCAAGATCCACCGCGGCCAGTAGGCCTTCATCGGGCATCTGGCCCTCACGCAGGAGACGACACGTCATGCTGAGCTGGGACGAATTCGACAAAGAAGACGGCGAAGTCGCTGTAAAAGGCGCCAACGCCGGCCACGCTTCTGAAGCCAACATGGACCGCCTCGACAGCGCCGGCGGTGCCGCCGCCCTCGAAGCCCGGGCCGTGACGGCCAGCGACTCGGCCGCGATCATTCGCGCCAAGGCCGCCCTCGACAAACTCGACGTCGCCGAAGGCCTCGCCGAACTCGAAGGTGCCTCCGCCCGTGTCGCCGTCGATGAAAAGCGCATGATCAACTGCCGCGCCGACCTCAACCAGCTCGTCCCCTTCAAATACGACTGGGCCTGGCAGAAGTACCTAGATGGCTGCGCAAACCACTGGATGCCGCAAGAAGTCAACATGACCGCCGACATCGCCCTCTGGAAAAACCCGGAAGGCCTGACCGACGACGAGCGCCGCATCGTGATGCGCAACCTGGGCTTCTTCTCCACCGCCGACTCCCTGGTCGCCAACAACCTGGTCCTGGCCGTGTACCGCCTGATCACCAACCCGGAATGCCGCCAGTACATCCTGCGCCAGGCGTTCGAAGAGGCGATCCACACCCACGCCTACCAGTACTGCATCGAATCGCTGGCCATGGATGAAGGCGAGATCTTCAACATGTACCACGAGATCCCATCGGTCGCGAAAAAAGCCGCCTGGGGCCTGAAGTACACCCGTTCGATCTCCGATCCGAAGTTCGAAACCGGCACCCCGGACACCGACAAAGAGCTGCTGCGCAACCTGATCGCCTACTACTGCGTCCTGGAAGGCATCTTCTTCTACTGCGGCTTCACCCAGATCCTCTCCATGGGCCGCCGCAACAAAATGACCGGCGTCGCCGAGCAGTTCCAATACATCCTGCGCGACGAATCCATGCACCTGAACTTCGGCATCGACGTGATCAACCAGATCAAGATCGAAAACCCGCACCTGTGGGATGCCGAGATGAAGGAAGAAGCGACCCAGATGATCCTGCAGGGTACGCAGCTGGAGATCGAATACGCCCGCGACACCATGCCTCGCGGCGTGCTGGGCATGAACGCGGCGATGATGGAGGACTACCTCAAGTTCATCGCCAACCGTCGCCTGTCGCAGATTGGTCTGAAGGAAGAGTATCCAGGCACGACTAACCCGTTCCCTTGGATGAGCGAGATCATGGACTTGAAGAAGGAGAAGAACTTCTTTGAGACGCGAGTGATTGAGTATCAGACGGGTGGGGCGCTTAGCTGGGATTGATTGTTCAACGATCTCACTAAAGCAAAATAAAATCAGCCCCGCTCCATGCGGGGCTTTTTAGGGGATGGACATGGAAAATACTAATGCAAAGATTCAACTGTCTCTAAACGATGGGACATTTGAAATCTCCGGCTCTGAAAGTTTTGTATCCCAACAAATCGAAAACTTCAAAGAAATAATTCTGGCAACACTACACATGAAACCGCGCACTGAGTTACACAGCGCGCCGCCCCCACCGGTTCACACTCTTGAATTAAGTGCAAACGAAGCTCAGCTAACTTTCGAGAAAAAAACCTTTCAACGTGTATTACACATTGAAGATCAGAGCGTACGCATCATTAAAAAAATGCCCGGCTCGAATAATGCTCAAAAAACCATTACCACCGCACTTGTATACCTTTGGGGTAAAAAATCCGTTGGTGTAAACGAGGTTCCAATTCAAGAAATTAGAGCTTTGTGCCAAGAGCAAGGCTGCCTAGACTCTTCAAATTTCTCCAGCCAAATTCAAGGTGCAAAAGAGCTTATACTGGTCGACGGAAAGAAAAACTCATCTTCCAAGACTTGCAAGCTGACGTTACCGGGAGTTGAGAGGGCAGAAGAAATACTAGAAAAGATCAGCAACTAGTATAGGAATACATAACTTGAAGGTTGACGTATTCTCAAATCTCGCCAAACTAACCGAAGTAACTGAACTGGAGAAAATCTGTTATTTGGCGTTCTACTTCATAGAGAACAAAGAGCAACCTGAGTTTACAATTGCCGACATGAGCGCCATTCTTATCGGACTTGGATTTGCAAAACCAAATGCAAGCCGATTAAAAGAAAAATTACTGCGCTCAAGTGACTTCATTAAAGGTTCAAGAGCGAATCTATTCAGGCTATCGCAAAAAAAATATAGCCTCTTGAAATCTAAATTCCCAGACCTTTCCGATTCAGAAGAGATTAACTCTGACGACTCTCTATTACCCGAAATTCTTTTACATGAATCAAAACGTCAATACCTGATAAAAATCGCACAACAAATAAATTCCGCATACGAAAACAATCTGTTCGACGCCTGCTCGTTGATGATGAGACGATTACTTGAAATACTTATCATCCACTGCTTTGAAGCTGAAAACATCCCAGAGCAAATAAAGGATGAGGAAGGTAACTTTCAAAATTTGAAGACTCTAATAAACAAAATAAAATCAAAGTCTGAAATAAAACTATCGCCGGAAGCAAAAAAAGAAATCGACACCTTCAGAGAACTGGGCAACCTTTCCGCTCATAGAATAAGATACAACTGCCGTCGCGACGACATAAGAAACTTAAAACTCGAATATCGCGCAATAATAGAAGAACTTCTATACCTCGCAAAACTCACCAAGGTAAACACCGCGAGCAGGTCCCACTAAAACAGTAATATTGTTCAACAAATAAAGTACGGAACGCCTACTCTAAAGTTTTTCGAGTACTGCTTGACCAGCGACCGCAGAGCTTTTAGGCTTCTATGCGGTGCCTAAGAAACACCTCACACAGCGGACCAACCGCACCCGACAGTAGCGGCTTTTTTGTGCCTACGGCTTCCCCGTGCGCATCAAAAATCTCTGTTATGCCGGGAGTGGACGAATAAAAGACCCGAAAGGGGAATAAGTCCGGCCCTCTGTGTGGGGTTTCTTAGCTCCCGGCACCCAGCCCTAAGAAAGCTGACACCACACAGAGGTAATGGATATGCCTAAGAATTCTCCCTTCATCCTGAAGGATGATCAGCTACAGCGTTACACCGGACCGCGCGCCTTCCTGCAAGGAGGTCGGTCATGTCTGACCCGCTGATTCCTACTCAATTTATTCGCCACAACATTCATCTGCATGCCCTCTTGGTCGAAAACCAGGCTTGGTTCAGCGCATCCGACTTGGGGCGTTTGATGAGCAAGCATCTCGATGAACGCATGACCCGCAAGCTTGACCCTGACCAGCGTCGGATGATGCTCGTGCATGTCCACGGGTTGACCGAAGAACGTCTGATGCTGAGCGAGTCGGGTGTTTATGCGTTGCTGGTTTATCACTACTGCCCCGAGTACCGCTTGCTGCGTGAGTGGATCACGCATCAGGTAGTGCCTACGCTGCGTGATGAGCGCTACTCACATAAGGTGGAGCGGCCTACGTTGAGCGTGTTGGATTGGCCGAAGATGTCGCTCTGCATGCTGCACTGGCAGGATGAACCATGGATTCGCTTGCGGGATATGCCGGCGGTGTTGGTGGATGATCCGTTTAGCCAGCATGAACCCTGGTGGCGGAAAGCGTCGAGAGTTTTGCGAGGGTTTTGAGATTCAATCAGAAGCCGTCGTCCGTGTTCGGGCGGCGGTTTTTTGTTGGTCATATGGAATTGGGGCTGCTGCGCAGCCCAGCGGGAGCAAGCTCCCTCGCCACGGGTGTCAGGCCATCGGTTTGCGTAGGGCTTAATTACTGCGTTGTTTTGTAGGATCCCGGGCAGGTCGGCTTTGGCGATGTGGAATAGTGGTTTCGGAAGCCGCCCAGCTTTTGGTGGACGAAAAAGAACACATGGGGATATGTAATGACGGAAAAAATAAAAGTGAGGCCTTCGAGTCGATTCATAGCTCGGCCGAAGCACTGCTGAAAATCAACGCTATCGACGAGGCGACCATGGGGGAATTCGACCAGGCTTGCATTGCTGAAGTGCCTGTTGACCCGCCTATTGGCGACGAGGCTTAGTGCCGCGAATGGGCGCATTAGAGGCAGGCTTTTCCTGCCCAAGCCGCGGCGTGTAAATGGTTTGTGGCGCTCTGGTCAGCCCGAGACGCAGTCCGAACTTCCTCATGATGGCGTCAATGGTGCTGAGGGTCGGATTACCCTTGTCCTTCTCGATCTGGTACAGGGCTTTGGTCGACATCTTGCACATCAGTGCAAAGGTTTCCTGGTCCAAACCGGTGACCTCGAGTCGTAGCCGGCGAACGGCGGTTCCCAGGGTTTCGTTTCCCGTCGCGTGCTGGGTCGAGATATCTTCAAGCAGTGCCTGGCGACCTTCGGGGGTGTATTCTTTCATTGATTTTCTCGTTCGACCGGGCGCTCAGCTTTCAGCAATATAATTCCGGTTAGCCAAGGGTTTCACCGCGTAACCGGCATTATGATGCCGGTTGTCTTGGGGCTGCTTCGCAGCCCAGCGAGGCGGTGCGACGTTTCGCTAAATCCCCTCGCCACAGGGGCGGTGGCGGGTTTGGAGTAATCAGTGTTCTTGAGCCTGGGCAATCAACATTTGCTTATAGGGAGCACGAGGGTTCCAGGGAACCGCCCTCGAATCCATCGTTAATATTCGTCGAGGGTCTGGTTGAATTCCGCAGACATCCGGATCCTACCCTTCAACCGCCCAGGCTTGCGCACCCGTGGTGTATCGAGATGAGGCCGCAGCTCCAGATATGGCTGGCCGGCTCTGGTGATCAGCACCTTGTCGCCACGCCATACACGTTCAGCCAGTTGGGAAAGTTGGGAAAGTTGGGACTTGGCCTGGCGTATATCTACTTGCACCCGTTCACTCATAATCACCTCCCTAGGGTTCGCTAAGCTAGCCCACCCCGGAGATTTCCGATAACCACCGGACGCCTCACGCCCGAGCAGCTTGGCCCTCCCGAAACCTCGGCTCACCTAAAGGCAACGGCGACCGCCCTCCCCCTCACCACGCTTCCCCCATTTATGGGAAACCGCCTTGCGCTCTTCGCTATAACCTTAGAAGCAACTGCGAATTAGACTTGCCGAAGTTAAGTCCGCGTTGTGATTAAGGAAGACGACATGCAAGAAATTTTCAGCATCAATTGGTTGCTTTGGCTATCGACCATGGTTCCGCTGACCCTGAGTGCGGGCCCCGGCAACTTGATGGTGGCGACGTCGGGTGCGCAAAGCGGTGTGCGTCGTTCGGTGCGGTTTATCGTTGGGCTCGACATTACTTACTTCCTGATCGCCGTGCTGGTCGGCTTAGGCCTTTATCACACGCTGATGAACAATCCGACGCTGGTATGGGCGCTGCAAGTGGTGGGCAGTTTCTACATCTTGTGGCTGGGTGTACGCATGTTGCGTCGTCCACTGAAAGCGCCCACCGACAAGGCCATGCACCTGCAATTTCGGGACGGCATTGTTATACAACTGGGCAACGTGCAAGGGATCGTGATGTTGCTGGTGATGTTTTCCACATTCATGCCTTCCGGCGAGACCAGCAGCACTGTCGTGTTGATCCTCAGTGCGGCGCTGATTTCGCTGAACTTCTTCTCCCATGTCATCTGGGTGTCGATGGGTTCGACCGTGCAGAAACTGATCCAGTCCCGCCCCAAACTGCTGATGTTTCAGAACGCTGCGTTCGGCCTGATGCTGATAGCGGTTGCGGTATGGATTTTCCTGCGCATCGGCCCGCTTTAAGGAGGCTCCCATGACCCAGACCCACGGAATTGTCTTCGCCGCCCCCGGGGCACCCAACGTCATGGAATTGCGCAAATACCCGCTGCGTACCACCGGCCCTGAAGAAATCACTGTGGCCATCGACGCCGCCGGCGTGAACTTCATCGACCTGCACCGGCGTTCCGGCGCGCTGGACGATGGTTCAGCCTTCCCCCGGGGCTTGGGCATGGAAGGTGCTGGGCGTGTCGTCGAATGTGGATCGCAGGTGAAAAACCTGGCCATTGGCGATCGAGTGGCCTTCGTCGACAGCTCGACCGGCAGCTATGCCGGTCACGCGGTCGTTCGCGCTTCGCGGGCGATACGCTTGCCCGATGGCGTGCCGAGCGAAGTCGCGGCAGGCCTCATGTTCAAAGGGCTGACGGCCGAATACCTGACGCATCGCTGCGTGCCGCTGGCGCCTGGTGACTTTGTGGTATGGCACGCGGCGGCGGGCGGCGTGGGCAGCATTGCCACAAGCTGGCTGGTCGCTCGCGGTGTACACGTGATAGGTCTCGCTTCGACCGAAGCCAAACGCCGTCAGGTTCTGGATGTGGGGTGCATAGCGGCCCTCAATGCCGAAGCGCCAGACACACTGGGGTCGATCCGTGAATTGACCGATGGCAAAGGCGCCCATGTCGTATTCGACTCGATCGGTAAAGATACCGTAGAGCTGTCATTGGCGAGTTTGCGTCCGCGCGGCCACCTCGTGCTGTTTGGCAATGCTTCGGGCGACGTGACGGATTTCAACCTGTCCCGGCTCGGGCAAATGGGCTCGCTGCATGTGACGCGGCCGTCGTTGAAGCACTACATCGGCGGCGACGCTGAATTGACCCACGCAGCCGAACGGGTGCTGCAAGCAGTGGCCAGCGGCGCGATTCGTTTGCCGGCAATAGCGCACTTCCCCCTCGCGCTGGCGGCCCAGGCCCACTGCGTCATGCAATACCGCCAAACCCAGGGTTCATTGATTCTGGTGCCATGACCTCGCGGTAAGACGGTGGTCAGTGCATGCCGACCGCTTTGCCGTGAAACAGCTCCGTCAGATACTCCACCACTCGATCAACGCGGCTCACACCCTGGGTCGCCTGATTGCGCAGCAACCAGATTTCCGAGCGGCGAGCAGGGTGATTGGCCAACACCTGGCACAGACCGGACTGATGTCCGACATAGACGGGTAGCGCGGCAATCCCTAGATCGGCTTCGACGGCCTTGAGCTGCGCATTCAGGTTTGAAACGCGCATCCACAGCTTCTGGTCTCCGGCCATTTCGCTCAACCATTGGGCGAGCGGCATATACGACATTTCTTCGGTCCAGCCGATCAGGCTGTGGTGCTTGAGATCGGCGGGTTCGGTCGGCAGACCGTTGGCATCGGCATAAGCCCGGGAGCAGAAAAGCCCCTGCATCAGTGTTCCGACCCGGCGCATGGTGAAGTTACCGTTCTCCGGTCTGCGCAAGCGGATAATGATGTCGCTGTGGCTCTGCGTGAGTTTCGACGACACCGCCGAGTTAATGAAGTCGAAACTGATCTCCGGGTGCTGAGCATGAAATACCGCGAGTTGCGGAATGATCAAGTGCGTACCCATTAGTTCCGGACAATCGATGCGCACCTGTCCCGCCATCCGATCACCCGGTTGCGACATTTGCCGCTCGATCAGTTTGAAACGCTCCTCCGTTTCCAGTGCCAGTGGCAGCAACGCTCTTCCCGCTTCAGTCAGGAAGTAACCGTTGGTCTTCTTCGAAAACAATACCGTACCGAGCGATTCCTCGAGCGCCGCGATCTTGCGCGACACCGTCGAGGCCGAAACCTTGAGCGAGATTCCGGCCTCGGTCACGTTGTTCGATTTAGCCACGAAGATAAAAACCTTCAGATCATCCCAATCCATGTCGATGACATACCCAAAAATGGAAAATCGATCCCCACCTATTTCTATTCGAAATATCCAGAGGCCACGTTACAGTTTTTGCATGGAGCAAAACCCTAGAGGAAACATGGATGATACGTAACTCAATGCGCGCCCTTCCAGGGTTCATGCAGCCGTTTCTGAGTTGGCTGACAGCCAAGCCTCTGCCCGAAGACCTCGATAAAGTCCGACCTCTGAAGCCGTTCCACCATATCGTTGTGTCGGCGGGATTAATAGCCGGCGGCGCGCTGTTGGCCGGCATCGGTTATTCGCAGGCCAGCATTGCGCTGTGGCTGCTGGGCTTTGTCCTGGCCACCGGTGGCATCAAGCAGATGCAAGTGATGATCTGCCACAACTGCGCCCATGACATGGTCTTCGAATCGCGCGAGACCAATATGACCGTCGGCCGGATCATTTCCGGCGTCCTGATGCTCAAACCCTTCGATACCTACAAGAGCGAACACGCGCTGCATCACAGTTCGAAAACGCTGCTGACCGACGATGATGACACCCTCTCCTACCTGCAAAGTGTGGTGGGTTTGAAACCGTCCGACAGCATCGCCAGCATGTGGACCAAACTGGTCTCGACCGCGCTGTCGCCACTGGCCGTGCTGCGTTCGTGCTGGGGCCGATTGAAAGGCACCGCCACGGCTGAAAACCGCCGCGTCGCAGTACTGACCTTGGTCTTCTGGGCGGGCCTTGCACTGCTGTCGGCAGCCTTGGGCCATTTCGATCTGTTCATCGTGGCGTGGGTGATTCCGATCTTCGCCGGCTACCACATCAGCACCACATTTCGCCTGGCGGCCGAGCACACCTGGCCCAGCGTGGACGTACTGGAACGGCGCGGCATCGACTTCATTTGCGAAAGCACCACCGGCGTATTCATCGGCGAAGAACTGCGCATACCCCAAGGTGCGGGAACTGTTCGACGCTTCGCCCATATCAGCGTTTGGCTGATCAAGATGCTGGCGTTCCACTTGTTTGTCCGGGTGTTTGTGATGGTCGGCGATACACCGTGTCACGACTTTCATCACCGGCGCCCACGATCCAAAGAGTGGCCGAACTACATCACTGCCCGCGAACGCGACAGGATCGAAGGTTCCAAACCCTTTCCCACGAACTACGCCGAGACCTGGGGCTACATCAACTCGGTGACCACCAACTTTCGCAACTTTCAGCGGGCGCTCCCGTACTACGCAACCAGGACAGCAACTTAAAAAGGACTTTGACGATGACTTTCAGCAAAACCGCTCTGCTCACCACCGTGCCTTCGGATTCCCATAGCTGGAATCTGGTGTTCATGGAGTTCCTGCTCACGGACATGGGCTACAACGTCGAGAATCTGGGACCGAACACGCCCATGGATGAAGTGATCGCGCGGCTCAACCGCCACGCCAGCGCCATGGTTGTCGTCAGCACGGTCAATGGCCATGGCTACATCGAAGGCGCTGAACTCGCGCGGCGTATTCGTAGCGAAACCAAACACACCGACGGGGTGTATATCGGCGGCAAGATCTGCACCGAAAACGATCCTCGGACCATTGCCCGCCATAGCGACACACTGCGCGCCGCCGGTTTCGATGAGGTGTTCGACGACAGCGTGGCCAACAGCTTCGATGCCTTTCAGGAATTGGTGTCTGCCCAGTTGTATCCAGAGCATTACCTGGAGAAACGGATCGCTCGCTGACCCGTTGCACCCTTACCGATTCGCAGAAAAAGGCAGATCAGGATGATCGATTTCAACACCCATGTTCTTGAACGCTTCAACGCCCATGGCCCGGTGCTCCAGCCGCGAATGGGCTTCAGTGACCCCGCCCGGATGCAAGCCGGCCTGGAAGCCACGGCAGCGAGCCGGGCGAACACTGTGTGCACCATCACCCTTGATGCGTTCACCCGGGTAAACAATCTTGAAGCAGCGCAACGGGCCATCGACAGCGAATCGATGCTCAACGGTTATCCGATCGTCAACCATCCGCCAGCGCAAACCCGTGCCATGATCGACCAGATCGATGCGCGCTACCGCCTGCCAGTGCAGGTTCGTCATGGTTCACCCGACCCGTTGCACATTTTCGAGCGCATGGTCGAAGTCGGTCTGCCCACCACCGAGGGCGGGCCGATTTCCTATTGCCTGCCGTACAGTCGCACGCCGTTGCGCGAGGCGTTCGGGCACTGGGAGAAAGCCTGTCAGGTGCTGTCCAGCGGCGTCGACAACAGTCACATCGAAAGCTTCGCCGGTTGCATGATGGGACAGATGTGCGACCCGGTGATTCTGGTCGCGCTGAATATTCTTGAAGGGTTGTTCTTGCGCTCCCATGGCATCAAGACGCTGTCATTCTCCTACGCTCAAGGCACCTCGCCGGTGCAGGATCGTGCGGCAGTGACAGCCCTCCAACAACTCGCGGCCGAATATTTTGCGCCGGGCAGCTATCACTTTGTCGGTTATGTGTTCATGGGGTTCTTCCCGCGCTCGCTTGGCGGTTTTTGCCGAATCACTGGCGATGCGCTGGCGATGATCCGCGCCACGGGTGTGCAGCGCGTGATCATCAAGACACCGGTGGAATCAAGGCGCATTCCCCGGGTAGAGGAAAATATCGCGGCGCTGGAGTACTGCGACTACTGCCTGAACACCGACGGCGTTTTACCGCAGATTCCGTTCGATTCCCAGGAACACGAACGCGTCCTGCGCAGCGCGAAACGCCTGATCGAAGGCACGCTGGCCCACGACAGCAACTTGTCCGAAGCCCTGCTCGGTGCCTTTGACAGTGGTTTTCTGTCGATCCCCTACTGCCTGCACCCCGACAACAAACGCGGCGCCGGCACCGTGCTGACGCCGGAAAGCTATTACCACGGGTTCCAGGGCGAGCGGGTGGAAAACGCCTTCTCGTTTCTGGCGGCGCTGAGACAGAACATCCGCACCTATGACTGCGTGCTTTGACCCTGGAACGACCCGCTCACTGCCTTAATTGGGGGCTGCTGCGCAGCCCAGCGGGAGCAAGCTCCCTCGCCACAGGGTTGGTGTCGATCTGGGAATATCAATAAAGTCTCGGGCGCTGTCCATGGCTGGGGCATTGCTGCAGATTTTACATTGAGCTGAAAACAATCAGTGCAACCCACCCCGCCTCCCGCTATTAATATCCTTTCCCCCTCAAGGACCCGAGCCCTTCATGAAATTCGACCTCGCCTATTGCCGCAGCCTCGACGACAAGCTGTCGATCTATGACGTGCGCGATCTGAATTTCGACGAGACGGTGGCGTTCGATTCCGCGAAAGAACAGTTCCAGTGCCCCAACGATGCCTGTCGGACGGCGTTTGATGAGGAGAATCGGCTGACGACGCTCAATGCCAAGAGCGTCAATTACATTCGCACGCCACATTTCAAGAACCAACCAACGACCCAGCATATCGAGGGCTGTCCTTATGTCAGCCCGAAAACACCGGGGTTGGGTGCGCAGAGTGGCGAGGCGGAAACGGATGACGACCGCGAAGAGCATTTTCCGTCGGAGCTGTTGCTGACTCGGCGTCAGTACGTGCGTAAACCGTCCGATCTGCCGAAGGATGTCGAAGCGACTCGCCCTCCCCCCTCTCTGCATCGTCCCACGGTGATGACACTCATTCCGCCCAGGACTCGACACCGGACAAGACCAGTGTCTTCGCCCACCCGGTGGAATGTTTCGTCTCGAATTTCGATAACAAGGATCTGCTCAAGCGCATGCCGCTGAAGATTGGCGAGCACACGGCGCCCTATGGATCGTTCTTCAAGAAGATCGACTACTTGCAGGACAACAAGGGCTTGATCTACTGGGGCAAGATCAAGGAGATCAAGGATTACACGCTGAGCTTTCGCATCGATTTCGAAGCAAAGGTCTGGTTCAAGCAAGCGGACGAGGCAAAGAAGAAGCCTTACTCAGTCAACGTTTACCTGAGCAAGAAGCTGATCGACAACTACCGCAAGCGCAAAGCGTTCCTGGAAGAAATCAAGCACGCCATCGACAGTGACGAGTCGTTGTATTGCTTCTTTTATGGCGTGACGCCGGAGTTCAAGCAGGTGCCGAGCAAGAAAAACCCCGACCAGACGTTCGGGGTGTTCAGCGCCAATATCGAGAACCTGGACCATTTTATTATTCGGGAGGCGCCGGGGTTGGCGGATCAATAGCCCCCTACCCCAGCAACATCCCCCCATGACCAGCATCAACAACCCCACATACACCCGCGCATGCAGCCGATCCGGTATCCGCCCGATCCACGGCGTTGCCAGGCGGATGCCCAATAGCCCCCGAGCGTGAGTACAGCGAAGGCCAGCAAGTCGACATAACCGACGAACCACGGCCCAAGGTCCGTTCCGGTGAAAGCGGCCAAGGCCATGTAGGTCACGGTGCCGGCCAAAGCGACAGGCAGGCTCAGCGGATTGGCCATGGACGTGGCCTGGGACATGTTCAAGCCACATCGGCGCAGCAGCGGCACGGTCATGACACTTCCGCCGACACCCAGGAACGTGGCAATGATTCCGACAGCCGTACCACCCAACGTCGTCTCCGTCGCCGACAGAGGTCGTGGGTCGGCATCCCTGGCGCGCGTCAGAAAACCTCGCCGCAACAGGCAATCCAGAATGGTCAGGCCCAAGTAGGCAATGAAGGCGTAGCGGATAATCTCGCCGCTCATCCAGGTGGCAGCCGTTGCGCCGAGGATCGCGCCCAGAGCGATGAAGGCGCCGAACGGCCACAAGTAATGACGAAGCAGCTGACCGGCGCGGTGATGTTTTCCAGTGGCAACCAAGGCGTTGACGATCATGACGCAGGTGGAAGTGGCCACGGCGATGTGCATCGCCGACTCACCGATAACGTCACCTGCGTGGCGAGCCATCAGCAGGCGGTAGATCAACGGCACCACGACAAAACCACCGCCGAACCCAAACAGCACGGCGGTCACGCCACTCAAGCAGCCGAAACAGGCGAGCAATACGTAGAACATCTAGGGAAGTCCGTGGAATGGGGAGGCGTCCACGATAGGTAAACGAAGGTTGGCCCGCTGTAGCAAACCGGCCAATAATGTTCGCGCTTACGCCAATCGCGAGTCACCCTTCGATGCGCAACACTTCGATCGATTTATTGGATGCCACACCCAGGGCCGTCGTCGCCATTGGCACCGATTACCCCCACGGGCATTTGCTGCCGTTGCACCGTCATCGCCGGGCCCAACTGCTCTACGGTGCCACCGGGGTGATGCAGGTCGGCACGGCGGACGGCAACTGGGTGGTGCCACCGCAACGGGCGGTCTGGATTCCACCGGGGGTCGACCATGAAGTGCTGATGCTGGGCGTGAGCACCCGTAGCCTGTACATCGAACCGGCTGCGGTTACGACCATGGACACGCGGTGCCAGGTCATCGGCGTGTCGCCCTTGATGCGCCAGTTGCTGATGGAAGCCGTGGCGCTTGCGCCGGACTACGACGAGGCTGGACGCGATGGCGCGCTGATCGATCTGCTGCTCCACGAACTGCTGCGCAGCACCCATCTGCCACTGCACCTCCCACTGCCCCAGGACCCGCGCCTGCTCGGCCTGTGCCGGGCGTTCCTGAAACACCCCGACACCCATGCCTCGCCCGTGCAATGGGCGGCGCAATTGCATATCAGCCTGCGCTCCTTCAATCGCCTGTTCAGCCGGCAGACCACGCTGAGTTTCAGCCAGTGGCGACAGCAGGCGTGTGTCATGGCGGCGTTGGCCCGTTTGGCCGAAGGGGATTCGGTGACGTGCATAGCCCTGGATCTGGGCTACGACAGCCCCGCTGCGTTTTCCACCATGTTCCGTCGGGTGCTGGGTCACGCTCCGAGCGCCTGGCTGGAGAAGACCACCGGTCATTGATCAAAAAATGAGATTGATCAGGATTCAAAACAACTGTACAAAAACACAGTATTTTTTGAATCCCACAGCTTTGGAGCACCCCATGGCCTCTCTCGCAATCAAAACCACCCTGGAACGCATCGCTGTCTATCAATTCACCCCTGCTCACAGTGCGCAGGCCCGAGCCATGCTGGGCTGGAGTGTCGAGGAGCTGTCCCGGCAATCCGGCGTCTCGGTCCAGGCCATCCGCCGCTTCGAGGCCGGTGGCGAGTTGCTCGATGTAACCCGCCTGGCCCTGGCGTTTCGCCTGGAGGCCGAGGGGCTGGTGTTCTTCCCCGGGTTCGCACCGGGGCGCGGCATGAACATCAAGGGCGCGACGCCGGACCCGATGGGGCGGCCCGATTACGCGATGATCGAATAACACCGTCTGCGCACATGCTAGGCGATACCGGCTCGGTCCGGGTACGCCGAGGGTTCTACGTCCAGCCACCAGGCGCGGCCACGTTGCGGCTGCGCCAGGGTGAATGCTTCGCCCATTTGCGGTGTGGTGATGCAAACGTTGCGCTCCCAGGCCAGGGCCAGGATGCGATCGAAAGGTTCATACCAGGCATGCATCGCCAAGTCGAACGTACCGTTGTGGATCGGCAGCAGCCAGCGGCCCTTCAGGTCGATATGAGCCTGCAGGGTCTGCTCCGGCTGCATGTGCACATGGGGCCAATCGACGTTATAGGCGCCGGTTTCCATCAGCGTCAGGTCGAAGGGGCCGTATTGTTCGCCGATGCGTTTGAAACCCTCGAAGTAGCCGGTGTCGCCACTGAAGAAAATTCGCGTGGCGCCGTCGATCATCACCCACGAGGCCCATAAGGTGCTGTTGCTGTCGAACAGACCGCGACCGGAAAAATGCTGGGAGGGCGTGGCGATGAACTCGATGCCGTCCACCTCGGTGCCTTGCCACCAGTCAAGTTGACGCACCTTGCTGGCATCGACACCCCATTTGATCAGGGTATCGCCCACGCCAAGGGGGGCCAGGAAGTGGCGAGTCTTGGCCGCCAGCTTGAGGATCGCCTGATGATCGAGGTGGTCGTAATGATCGTGGGAAAGGATCACCGCTTCAATCGGCGGCAACTCTTCCAGGCTGATGGGCGGCTGATGAAAACGCTTGGGGCCGACCCATTGCACGGGTGAAGCACGTTCGGAGAACACCGGGTCGGTCAGCCAGAATTTGTCCCGCAGCTTGAGCAACACGGTGGAGTGGCCGAGACGGAAGACGCTGTGATTGGGCGCGGCCAGCAACGCGGCGCGCGTCAGCGGTTGAACCTCGATGGCGCCCGCGGGCCGGGTAGCGCGCGGCTTGTGGAAGGTCATGTTCCAGATGATGCGCAGGGTCGTGCCGAACCCTTGCCGCGGAGTGAAGGCGTGATTGCGATACTTGCCCTGTTCGTGCCGGGATAAATGTTGGGCAGCCGGGCTATCGGTCGGAAAAGAGGGAATGGTCATGGTGCGATAACTCCAAGGACGTCGTCGCAATTGCGCTTCGCCGTTGTGGGACGCTGGATGGCCGTTGCATGCACGCTCAGCCGTTTGACACAGAAACTACACCACTCGGTGTAGTTTCTAGATTGCATGAATGCCGGGAGCAAGTAAACTGCCGAGTGTAAGTTCTCTCCTCTCAACCGACGAATGCCCATGACCGTACCGCAGCGCCTTACCGAGCGAAAACGCGAAGCCATCCTCCAGGCCGCGATTGCTGAATTCCGTAGCAGCGGTTTCGAGATCACCAGCATGGACAAGATCGCGGCGACTGCCGGCGTATCGAAGCGCACGGTGTACAACCATTTCCCCAGCAAGGAAGAACTCTTTGCCGAAATTCTGAATCGGTTATGGAACAGCATCACCGCAGAACAGGACATGCCCTACAGCTCGCAAACGCCGCTGCGGGAGCAGCTTCAAACGTTGCTGCAAGCCAAACTGCGCCTGCTGGCGGACGAGAATTTCCTCGACCTGGCGCGCATCGCCATCGCCGCAACGATTCATTCCCCGGAGCGGGCCCAGGACATGGTGTCGCGCATGGGCCAGCGTGAAGAAGGCCTGACGGCCTGGATTCGCCAGGCCCAGGCCGATGCTCGGTTGAAGCCTGTGGAGCCGGCATTTGCCGCCCAGCAAATGCATGGGCTGCTCAAGACGTTCGCCTTCTGGCCGCAGGTTTCGATGGGGCAACCGAGCCTGACCCAGGAGGAGCAGGCCCGGGTGATCGAATCGGCCCTCGACATGTTCCTGAGTCGTTACCAGGCTTGATTGGCTGGCACATCCCGCTGGATGAGGGCTACTGCATCGATGGGTTGTGCACAACCTTCTGGTGCATTTCGGTGGTCAAGCTGTCGATACGCTCGGTCAACGCCTTGGTCATTTCCGTCAGACGGGTGTTCTGCTCCAACAATTGGAGCAACTGCGCCGTGTTCTGCGCGGCCTGGGCCTGGCGCTCGCTGTTGGCGACGGCCAAGGCTTCGCGATGTTGCGCATCGGCTTCCGCCAGGGCCTTGTCCCGAGCGGCCTGCCGGGTTTGCGCCAGCAAAATCAGCGGGGCGGCATAGGCCGACTGCAGGCTGAACGCCAGGTTCAGCAAGATGAACGGGTAAGCATCGAAGTGAAAGACCCCCATCAGGTTCAGGCTGACCCATAGCAGCACGATCAAAGTCTGCGCACCGAGGAACATCGGCGTCCCGAAAAAACGCGCGAACGCCTCCGCCCTCAGCGCAAAGCGGTCATTGCCAAAAGTCGGCGCCAGATGGGCGTGAGGGCGATGAAAACGCAAGTGGTCAACGGGTGCGGAGGGAGTGGTTTGGGAAGACTTCGTCATCGTGATGTTCTCTGCCTGGGCTTGGTGCTCAAGGCACTATAACCGTTGGGGGATTGTCATCCATTGAGTCATGCACAGCCTGCGCGTTAAAAGTCAGCGCCACCGCAGATTGCGCCCCAACTCATCGAACAAGGTCACCACCGAACGCAAGGCCCGGCAATCCGGACGGGTCAGGAGCCACAGAGCCGTGTCATATCCCAGCAACGGCTCACCGATTGGCATCAGGCCCTGGTTTTCGTCGATCAGAAAGTCCGGCAGCGCCGCCACCCCCAAACCCGCCCGCACCAGTTCGGTGACAGAGAGCATGCTGTTGCAGCGATAGGCGGGCACTACGCCGGGTAAATGCTGACGACGCCAGGCCACGGTGGGGTGATCGGGGAGAAAATCGTCCGGCGCGATCCAGGTCATGGCGGCCAGGTCATCCACATTCGCCGAGCGCAGGTACGTGGCACCGGCACATACCCGGAACGTCACATTGCCGAGGTTGCGACCAACCAAGTGCTCCGGCGGCGTACGGGTCAGTCGCAACGCGATGTCGGCATCCCGGCGGCTGAGGTTGACAAAGTCATTCGAGGTGCTCAACTCGAGGCTCAACGCCGGATAAGCAGGCATGAAACGCGCCAGCGCCGGCAGCAACAACGCTTGCAGGACCGAATCACTGCACGTCAGGCGCACCGTCCCGCTGATGACCTCCCCGCCCTGCTCCACCCCCACTCGCGCCGCCTCCAAGGCCTGCTCGGCGCGTTCGGCTTGTTCGGCCAATGCCTGGGCCAGGCTCGTGGGCAAGTACCCGGAACGGCTTTTCTCGAACAAGGGCTGGCCCAGGGCTGCCTCCAGCCGACGTACCGAACGAAACACCGTGGACACGTCCACCTGCAGCAGCCGAGCGGCTCGGGCCAGCGAGCCACCCCGGACCAGCGCCAGGATCAGGGACAGATCGGGATAGTCCAGACGATAGTGCGTTGCTGCATTGATCACTTGGATAAACGCCAATATTGATTGCGTGAACGCCAATCTATAGTGGCCACCAGGAATCAACAAGCGGCGAGCTCCCATGGAAAAACAGCATGCGTTAAACATCGCCCTGGTCGGCGACCACGATCCACACATCACCGCTCACCGGGCGATCCCCCGCGCACTTGAGCTGGCAGGCACACAAACCGGCCATGCCCTTCGCCTGCAATGGCTGGCAACGCCGCTCATTACCGACAACGCTGTGCTGGAGGGTTTCGACGGTGTCTGGTGTGTGCCCGGCAGCCCCTACCAAAACGAAGCCGGCGCCTTGCAAGCCATTCGTTTTGCCCGCGAACAGCGTCGCCCTTTCCTGGGCACCTGCGGCGGTTTTCAGCATGCCGTGCTGGAATATGCCCGTCACGTGATGGGCTGGGTCGACGCCGTCCATGGTGAAACCTCTCCCGAGGCTGAACGGGCGCTGTTGACGCCGCTGAGCTGCGCCCTGGTGGAAACCATCGACAGCCTTCAACTCGAGGCGGGCTCGTTGATCGCCAAGGCCTATGGCCGACAGACCGCGTTCGAGGGCTACCATTGCCGCTTCGGGGTCAATCCGGACTTTGAAAAAGACTTGCTGAGCCAGCGCCTGCACGCCGTCGCCCGGGATTCGGCCGGCGACCTGCGAGCGGTGGAGCTGCAGGACCATCCGTTCTTTGTCGCCACGCTGTTCCAGCCTGAACGAGCCGCGCTGGAAGGCCGGGTGCCGCCGCTGGTCCGCGCGTTTGTCGAAGTCTGCGCAAGGAAAATGTCATGAGCGCCCACTGTTACGCCGTGATTTTCACCTCCCTGCGTACCGAAGGGGACCAAGGCTACGCCGAAGCCGCCGAGCGCATGCTGGCCCTGGCCCGGGAGCAGCGCGGATTTTTAGGTGTCGAATCGGCCCGTGGCGACGATGGCCTTGGGATTACTGTGTCGTATTGGAGCGATGAAGCCGCGATCCTGGCCTGGAAGCAGCATCCCGAACACCGCGCGATCCGTGAGCGCGGTCGCTCAACCTGGTACACCCATTGCCATACGAGGGTGTGCAAGGTCGAACGGGACTATGCCTTCCAACGCCCAAACTAATACCAGGACACCAATCCTTGTGGGAGCGAGCTTGCTCGCGATGGCGGTATGTCAGTCACGGTGATGTTGGCTGATCCACCGCTATCGCGAGCAAGCTCGCTCCCACAGGGTTTCTGTTCAGTTCAAGATCGAGGCCTCAGCCTTCCACCAACTGCCGCACCGCCACGATTTCCGGCAGATCGCTGCGGGCCATGTACACCCGCAAAGGTTCGGTGAGGTTGATGCGGTCGTCGATGTTCTGGTCCAGCAACAGCTGGATCCGCTCGCGCTTGAGGGCCATGGCGCCGTCTGCTGCGGGGGCCCAGACAAATTCGCTGGTGGGAATGATGCCGTCGTCGGCCACGTCCATGCCGAAGGCGTCTTCGCTGAACCGCACAATGTACTGGCCAGTCTTGCGGTTCAGGCCGACAAAACCCTTGAGCTGGTCGGCGGCCTGGCAGATGAATGTCGAAGTGGTGCGCATGGTAAACCTCATGGATGCGTCCCTCGGGACGTCTGATCAATGGTTTACACGCAGGGCAAGCGGATGCTGGAATTGAGGTTTCCCTCTGCGGGGAAACTGTGCGGCCAAGATTACCGTAGACCGGCCTGAAAAAGCACCGCAACAGAGGAATTCGTCCCGACCTGGATTAAATCAGCTCGATGAGCCGGGCAGTTCCCGGCTCATCGGATCAGTGCCTCGTCACGGTCTGAATGTTGGATGGACCAGTTTCAAGGAAGCTTGCTCATAGGCATAGGCAAATCCCAATACCCCGGCGTCTTGCCACATGGACCCGATAAACGATATGGAAGTTGGCTCACCCTCCGGCTCTACACCGGACGGTACGGTGATGATCGGGTAGCCTGCGATGGCAGCGCTCGGCTGGGAGATATAGTCATAATCGGCCACCATGACATCCAGCGTGTGATTCTGGAATTGAGTGTCGATGAGGCTTTTGAAACTTGCCCGTATCGGCAACCATAGAGCATCAACTTGTTCTTCACTTAACGTTTGCGCGTTGATTTGCTCAAGCATCCCCTGGCCATGGTTCCCTTCCACCGGATTTTGCTCGTTGAAATCTATCAACGTTTCAATAGACGTAATTGGCAACCCGCTACGAGTACTCAAGTAAGTCTGCAGTTCGAGCTTCATCGCCGCTGCCAATACTTGAACGTAGTTGCTCATGTCTGGAAGGCTCAGCGTCACCGGAACAAGGGTAGCGCCATTATCCCTGAGGGTTTTTACCGCCGCGCAATATTGAGGGCTGAGGTCGTGCACCATCCCGTTACCCAAATCACATTGCGACCGCTTCACGCTCTTCACGACGGGAAACAGCGGAAACGCGCCGAGATGTTTCTCGCCTTCATCCAGGACCACCCCAATGCGTTTGCCTTGCAACGCCTCGGTGGATAAAGCGCTGGTGTAATCGGAGCCTTGCGGTGCATTGCCGGTCAGCGGGTCGGCTGGATCGGAGCCTGCCAACTGGTACAGCAGCAAAGCGACATCATAGACGTTGCGCGCTATTGGCCCGGGGGTGTCCTGCCGCCGGGTGATTGGAACGACACCCGAGCGACTCAGCAATCCAAGGCTGGGTTTGAAGCCTACGACCCCATTGACGGCGGATGGGCAGATGATCGAGCCATTGGTCTCGGTGCCCACCGAAATGGGCGCAAAACCCGCAGCCACACTAGCCGCCGAGCCGGAGCTGGAGCCACAGGTACCTGCGCTTAAAACATGAGGATTGAGTCCTTGCCCACCTCGGCCGCTCCACCCTTGTGGCACCCTCAGGTCCCTCATTCCAGCCCATTCGCTCATGTTGGCTTTGCCCAGGATAATGGCGCCAGCGTCGCGTAGCCGCTGGATGACGAAGGCATCCTGCGCGGCCGGCATCCCCACCATCGCCAGTGAGCCGGCAGAAGTCTGCATCTGGTCCGCAGTGTCGATATTGTCCTTGATCAATACCGGTATACCGTGCAGCGGGCCTCGAACGTTACCGCTTGCACGCTCACTGTCGCGTAACGCTGCATCTGCCAGGGCCTGAGGATTCAGTTCGAGAACAGCCTTGAGGTGAGGTCCTTCCTTATCCAGCGTCTGGATCCGGTTATTCAAATAGTTCACCAGTTCCACCGAAGTCAGCTGGTTGGCAGTCAATCTCTGATTGAGTTCCGTGACACTCAAATACTCGTAGGCCTGCGTGGCATGTTCAGTTGTTTTTGCCTGGGCTTGGACAGTGATTGCAAGGCAAGATAAAAACCCGAGCTTGGCTATCCACAACGTTCTTTTATTACTCATGTCGATCCTTTGGCATGGAGAATACAAGCGAACTGTTTCGCTCTGCCGCGCATAGTAAGAGTCGAAAAAAACAGAAGCACTGCCAGAACCGTTAGGCGATATTGCTCGATTTTTTTAGCCAAGCCCGACAACACAGGGAACTACGCCGTACACACTGTTTCAGCGAGCGAATCGATGGAGGGATAGGAATTTTCTTGTAAATATTCAGAATGATCGACGCCGGACTCCACCCCTTTTAATACACGAAAATCGCTGAGCCAAGCGGTCTGCATAGCAGTCTCAGGCGAGGGGAAAATTGCATTGCGCAGGTTTAGGTCGGTTTGGCGATAGCGCCGAACGCGTTCAATTGTTAAAAGAGAAGCCTTTGAAAATCACGAAAGGATCTCGAGCATGCCTGTCACCTTCACCCGCAGCGCCTTGGTGCTGAGCCTGTTGCTCGGCTTTGGTCAGATACAAGCCGCAGAAACCCCGAGCCCCAAGGCCCTGGCAACCCTTCAAGGCATTCCGCATCCGGCGGTCATTGCCCACCGCGGTGCCTCGTTCGACGCGCCGGAATCCACCGCCGCTGCCTACAAGCTGGCTCGCGACCTGGGCGCCGACTATCTGGAACTGGACCTGCAACGCAGCAAGGACGGAGTGTTGTTCGTCCTGCATGACGACAGTCTGCTGCGCACCACGGATGTCGCCACCAAGTTTCCCGAACGCAAGGACAGCACCGCCAACGAGTTCACCATGGCGGAACTCAAAACCCTCGATGCCGGCAGTTGGTTCAACACCGCCTACCCGGACCGCGCCCGCCCTTCGTTCGCCGGCCTGAAGATCCTCACCCTCGATGAAGTGATCGACATTGCCCAGGGCAACCCACAGCACAAACCGGGGCTGTATATCGAAACCAAAGAGCCGAAGTTGTTTCCCGGCATCGAACGTGACCTCAAGGACAAATTGCAGGACCGTGGCTGGTTGAGCCCCTCCGGCTCCAAGCTCGCAAAAAGCGCCACCGGGGTCGGCCAAGGCAAGGGCAAGGTGGTCTTGCAAACCTTCGAGAAGAGCAGCCTGGAACTGTTGCACAAAGAGATGCCGAAGGTGCCGAAGATCCTCTTGCTGTGGGTCGGCGAGGGCAACATCGAACCCAAGTCCAAGGTGCCGTTTGCCGAATCCGGTGAAACGGACAAGGCGGTCTACTATGCCAAGCAGGAACCCAAGGACAGGGCGGAATTCGAGAAATGGGTCCAGTACGCCAAGGCCCAGGGTGCAGTGGGCACCGGTCCGTCCGCTGCCTTGACCCATGGCGGCAGCCAGAGTTACTCGGATCTGGTGCAGCCGTGGATGAACCAGTACACCCATGCCCTGGGTTTGCTGGTGCATGTCTACACCGTGGATGAGCCGGTGGACTTCAAGAAAGTGATGGACGCTGGCGTCGATGGCATTTTCACCAACCGTGCCAGTGAGTTGCTCAAGTACTTCAAGCGTCCCGAAACAGGCAGTGTGACGCAACTGTTGGAGAAGAACGGCTACTGAGTCGAAAGACGTTTCCAGAAAACGTGCTTCAAGTTTTTTCGAATTAAGGGTGAATTAAGTTGCCACAGATAATCTGAACCCACTTAAACGACTCACCCTTTAACGACACCAAGGAAAGACATATGAAAACTTTGACTGCCCTGTTCACCGCTGCCGCCCTGACCCTCACCGCTGGCCTGGCCCAGGCTGACGTTCGAATCGACCAGGTTCCGCAACTGGTCAAGGAAGGCAAGATCAAATCCCTGGAATCGATGAACGCAGAAGCCCTGAAGTTGCACCCAGGTGCCACCATCACCGACACCGACCTGGATAACCACTTCAACGGTTATGAGTATGAAGTGGAACTGAAAACCGCCGATGGCAAAGAGTTTGACGTTGACTTCGACGCTACAACCGGCAAAGTCCTGAGCAACAAGCAAGACACTTGATCCATCGACAAAAAAGAGCCGCGCAACTTTCGAGTTGCGCGGCTTTTTGTTTGGCGCATGTGAAAATCCGCTATCAAGTCCACAGGTCCAGCACCGCGACACACCTGTCACAAAACCTTCAAGAAAGCTTGCAATGATGCCGCTCAAGTGAACCTGTTGTCGCCGCGACAGGCACTCCCCGCCAGCGAGCCCTCATGAACCACAGCATCGACCAAAGCCATCGCGACCCGGACCTGTTCGGCCTGCTCTACGGCTTTCGTTTCCGCCCCGGCGAGCGTGGCAGGGAGATCGATTCGGCCCAGGCCCTGCAAAGCCTGCAACAACCGCAAGACCCGGATGAGTTTCTCTGGCTGCACCTGAACCTGGCTCATGCAGCGTGCGAACGCTGGATGAAAAGCCACCTGGCCCTGCCCGAGGAGTTTTTCGAAGCCCTGCACGAAGGCTCACGCTCGACCCGGATCGAACATGTCGACTCGGCATTGCTGGCCGTGGTCAACGATGTGGTGTTCAACCTCAGCAACCTGGTGTCCTCGGATGTCTCCACGTTGTGGGTTTGCGTGCACAGTCGGTTGATCATCAGCGCGCGCCTGCAACCTTTGCATTCGGTCGACAAGCTGCGCTCATCGGTCAAGGCCGGCGAGAGCTTTCGCTCACCGCTGGAACTGCTCGTGCATCTGCTGCGCGACCAAGGCGAAGTGCTGACTCAGATCGTGCGCAAGACCAGCCTCAGCGTCGACCAGATCGAAGATCAGTTGCTCTCTTCACGACTGTCCACCAACCGCTCCGAGTTGGGCGCCCAACGCCGCGTGCTGGTGCGCCTGCAACGCCTGCTGGCCCTGGAGCCGGGCTCGTTGCTGCGCTTGCTCAACCGCCCACCGCAATGGTTGCAGAAGGAAGACGTCAAGGAGCTGCGCAAGTCCACCGAGGAGTTTGCCCTGATCATCAACGACCTCACCGCCCTGGGCGAGCGGATCAAGCTGCTGCAGGAAGAGATCGCTGCCAACCTCAACGAACAAAGCAACCGTACGCTGTTCACCCTGACAGTGGTCACGGTCCTGGCGCTGCCCATCAACATCATTGCCGGTTTCTTCGGCATGAACGTCGGCGGCGTACCGCTGGCGAGTGACCCCGAGGGCTTCTGGATCCTCGTGGCGCTGGTGGCAACCTTTACCGTGATTGCAGGCCGATGGGCGTTTCGCAAGCGACGCGACTATTGAGCATGACCTGTCCAGACAACTCCTTTTGTCGGCATGCCTGGATTTAAAAGTCTTTTTGTCATTTCTCCTGGGGTATCCTGCCCACGCTTTGTAAAAGCGCGGATCTACCAGATCTATCCACAGACTTTGCGAGGAGCGCGATATGCACGAGATCCCTAATCTCCCCTTCCCAAGCCTGCACGACACTGAGCAGACGACCACGCTACAAGCCGGGGGGCAACCTGATGCCCAGCAACCCGAGCCCAAGGAAGCCACTGAACGCCGCCAGGCCGACAGCGAAGACTGATTGACCCGCACCACCAGACCGTGTGGAAAGCGCTAAGATGCGCTTTCCACACTGCCTGAACCCGAGTGCCCCCATGACCGATGACACCCCTCCCTTCAGCGAAAGCCAGGCCAGCGTCCTGTCGGCACCGCCGAGAAAATGGTCGAGATCTGGACCCGCCTTCCCGCCGAGAAACAAGCGGCCCTGCTGGCCCGTTTCGGCAGCGAAGAAAACGCCATCGCCGCGCTGGTCACCACGCGCCTGGTCAGTGGACAGCACGACAGCTGAACCACCATTGGGCAAATAGTTTTACTTTTCCCCGCCCGGACGCCGCGCTCGCCGTTATCATAAGCAGCCTATCTATCCCGCTGCTCCGTGGACCTCTTTCCCATGTCAGATTCCCAGCGCCCCCTGGCGGTCACGCTGCAAGTCGTTTCCATCGTCCTGTTCACCTTCATTGGCTACCTGAATATCGGCATTCCCCTGGCCGTGCTGCCCGGTTTCGTCCATGGCGAACTGGGTTTCGGCGCGGTGATCGCCGGGCTGGTGATCAGCGTGCAGTACCTGGCCACCCTGCTCAGTCGCCCTTACGCAGGGCGAATCATCGACAACCTGGGGAGCAAGCGCGCGGTGATGTTCGGCCTCGCCGGCTGTGGGCTGAGCGGTGTGTTCATGCTCGTGTCGGCCTGGACGCCACACCTGCCGACACTCAGCCTGATCAGCCTGTTGATCGGTCGCCTGGTGCTGGGCAGTGCCGAAAGCCTGGTGGGTTCGGGTTCGATTGGCTGGGGCATTGGCCGGGTCGGTGCAGCGAATACCGCCAAGGTGATTTCCTGGAACGGCATCGCCAGTTACGGCGCGCTGGCGATCGGTGCGCCGTTGGGGTATGGCTGGTCAATGCGTTAGGGCTGTGGAGCATGGGCGTCAGCATCATCTTGCTGGGTTTGCTGGGGCTGGCATTGGCCTGGCGCAAAACCGCGGCGCCCATCGTCGCTGGCGAACGCCTGCCGTTCATGCATGTGTTGGGACGTGTGCTACCACACGGCTGCGGCCTGGCCCTGGGCTCCATCGGGTTTGGCACGATCGCGACCTTCATCACCCTCTACTACGCCACGCAGCACTGGGATAACGCCGTGCTGTGCCTGAGCCTGTTCGGCGCCAGCTTCATCGGCGCGCGCCTGTTGTTCGGCAACCTGATCAACCGTCTGGGCGGCTTTCGCGTAGCGATTGCCTGCCTGTCGGTGGAAACCCTCGGTTTGTTGCTGTTGTGGCTCGCACCGGATGCCCACTGGGCCCTGGCGGGCGCGGCGTTGAGCGGTTTCGGCTTTTCCCTGGTGTTTCCGGCGCTGGGCGTGGAAGCGGTCAACCTGGTGCCCGCCTCCAGTCGTGGGGCGGCGGTGGGCGCCTATTCGCTGTTCATTGATTTGTCGTTGGGGATCACCGGGCCACTGGCCGGTGCGATTGCCGCAGGCTTCGGCTTTGCCTCGATCTTTCTGTTCGCCGCCCTGGCGGCCCTGGGTGGGTTGGCACTGAGTGTCTACCTGTACCGGCAGGCGCCCCGGTACCGTGAAGCGCGGGAGAAGGACTAGAAATCCACCTTGCCGCGCCCGGCCTT
Source organism: Pseudomonas sp. Van50 (assembly GCF_055390755.1). NCBI lineage: Bacteria > Pseudomonadati > Pseudomonadota > Gammaproteobacteria > Pseudomonadales > Pseudomonadaceae > Pseudomonas > Pseudomonas sp. Van50. The sequence continues at coordinate 5,510,063 of NZ_AP024343.1, forward strand.
GATCGAGCCGCGCTTGGTCTTGGATTCCAGGCGACGCTTTTTCGAACCCAGGGTCGGCTTGGTCGGGCGGCGCTTCTTTTCGACCTTGGTGGCGCTGAGGATCAGTTCGGCCAAACGCTCCAGCGCGTCGGCCCGGTTCTGTTCCTGGGTACGGTATTGCTGGGCCTTGATGATCAGCACACCGTCGCTGGTAATGCGACTGTCGCGCAGGGCCAGCAACCGCTCCTTGTAGAACTCGGGCAGCGACGAGGCCGGAATGTCGAAGCGCAAATGCACGGCGCTGGAGACCTTGTTGACGTTCTGCCCCCCGGCCCCCTGGGCGCGGATGGCCGTCAGCTCGATCTCAGCGTCCGGGATGTGCACGGTGTTGGAAATCGCCAGCATGGGAAAGGGTCCGCTATCAAGCCCCACAGAATACCCCGAATCCCCCAGGGCGACGCCTAACTCCTGTGGGAGCGAGCTTGCTCGCGATTGCAGTGTGTCAGTCACCCTTGATATTGCTGACCCACCGCCATCGCGAGCAAGCTCGCTCCCACAGGGTTTCGTGCTTACTTGGCAGCCGCCACAGCCAATTCCTGGCGGGCACTGCGCTTGTTCTTGATCACGTAGCACACCCACATGAACACCACCCACACCGGAATCGCGTAGACCGAGATCTGGATGCCGGGAATCAGCAACATCACGCCCAGGATGAACACCACGAACGCCAGGCAGATGTAGTTGCCGTACGGATACCACAGCGCTTTGAACAGTGGCGTCTGCTGGGTCTGGTTCATGTGCTGGCGGAACTTGAAGTGCGAGTAGCTGATCATCGCCCAGTTGATCACCAGGGTCGCGACCACCAGCGACATCAACAACTCCAACGCATGCTGCGGGACCAGGTAGTTCAACAGCACCGCCACCAGCGTGACCGCCGCCGACGCGAGGATCGAACGTACCGGCACGCCGCGCTTGTCGATCCTGGACAAGGCCTTGGGCGCATCGCCCTGCTCGGCCATGCCCAGCAACATGCGGCTGTTGCAGTAGGTGCCGCTGTTGTACACCGACAGCGCGGCGGTCAGCACCACGAAGTTGAGGATATGCGCAGCGGTGTTGCTGCCCAGCATCGAGAACACCTGCACGAACGGGCTGCCGCTGTAGGCATCGCCGGAAGCGTTAAGGGTGGCCAGCAGGCTGTCCCAAGGGGTCAGGGACAACAGCACCACGAGCGCGCCGATGTAGAAAATCAGAATCCGGTAGATCACCTGGTTGATGGCCTTGGGGATCACGGTTTTCGGCTTGTCGGCCTCAGCGGCGGTGAAACCGAGCATTTCCAGGCCACCGAAGGAGAACATGATGATCGCCATGGCCATCACCAGGCCGCTCACGCCGTTGGGGAAGAACCCACCATGGGACCACAGGTTGGTCACCGACGCCTGCGGACCACCATGACCGCTGACCAGCAAATAGCTGCCCAAGGCAATCATGCCGACAATCGCCACGACCTTGATGATCGCGAACCAGAACTCGGCCTCGCCGAAGACTTTGACATTGGCCAGGTTGATCGCATTGATCAGGATGAAAAACGCCGCCGCCGACACCCAGGTCGGAATGTCCGGGGCCCAGTAATGGATGTACTTGCCGACCGCGGTCAGCTCGGACATGCCCACCAGGATGTAGAGAATCCAGCAGTTCCAACCCGACAGGAACCCGGCGAAACCGCCCCAGTACTTGTGGGCGAAGTGGCTGAAGGACCCGGCGACGGGCTCTTCGACGATCATTTCGCCCAACTGGCGCATGATCATGAAGGCGATGAAGCCGCAGATGGCGTAGCCGAGGATCATCGACGGGCCGGCTGATTTCAGCACCCCGCCGAGCCGAGGAACAGGCCGGTGCCGATCGCGCCACCGAGGGCGATCAGTTGAATGTGGCGATTTTTCAGGCCGCGTTTCAGCTCGCCCGAATGCGAGTTTTGTCCACTCATGAAAAGGGTCTCACGCAAGGTTTGATGATGTTCGTTAGACGTTGCCGCTCGAATCGGATCTCAAGCAGCGCCGATCAAACCCCAGCGCAGGCACCAGGAATTCAGCGTTTTTACAACGGTCATGCGTCACCTGTTTGTTTTTATCTGTGACGAAATCGAACCCGACACGCTTGTGGCGTGGCGGAGTGAACAAGGTGGATAACCTTGAAAGTGCGTGGGTACGCGAAGGGTCACAGTAAAACGCGGCGCATTGTACACCGCTGACCCCCTGCTGCCAGACACCACCGGATCAGCGTGTCGTTTGCCGGGATTGCATGGGTCCGCCTCGAACATGCCGGGCGGCTGCAAAAAAGTGTCCAGGCCCTTGCGAGCCCCTGAAGGGTGTAGCGCTAAAAACGCCACGACGGGAGAAATGCACTGGAGCTGCGGCGTTCATTGCGCCTCCTTTTTGTTATTCACCTGCACGACAGGCATGGGGCGCATCTCACCCTGCCCATCGATTCGAAACAAGCGGGCCAGAGCCTTGGAAAACCCTGCAGGGTGGGGCTTACGGAAGTTTTTTCTTACGCTTTGGGGAAACGACGTTTCGGCCCCTCTCGGCCGGTCTTTTTCGTCAGCATTTCTTTACAACCCGTCACGCAAACTTTCCAAGTAGGAAATTTCCGTAGGCTGACTGCAAATTGACGGTAGGTAGCTACCTATTAAAAAAAACACCCAGGCGGCTGTTTTTGAATGAGTAATGTTGTCGTTAAAAATGGAACAAAAAGTTCAAACGAAAAAAATAAATTATTTTTTTGCAATCCAAAAAACCCTCGACTAGGTTTTCAGCGACTTGCCAAGGCATCGTGCCGACAAGTTCTGCGGTGCCGTCACCGGCCTGTTTCCACTCGCCGAATCGGTCCGCTGATTTCCGTAAAAGTCATCTAGGAGATTCACTATGCAAGCACTGGACAAAGACTTGGAAACCGAACTGCAACTGGACGAATGGTTTGAAGCCCCAACCCATGAAGCCGCCGTTGAAATGATGCAAGCCGACGCCGTCGTTCCGTTCGGCACGGCGATGTGGCCTCTGTAGGCACCGCCCGGCGGAGGCGATCCGGCCGGTCGACTCCGCCACTTTTTGCCGGTTGTCAGGGAAGTTAAATGAACTTGTCAGGGAAGAATAAGCATGGACACACAACGAGCCATCTCACATTTCCTTTACTATCTCGAACACCATCCCGCCCTGGCCGGCATTCAGCCCGCCAAGGTGTTGCTCGGTCATACTGCTGACTACGAAGCGCTGACCGGCGCCATCGCCGAACAGGCGGGCAGCGGCTCACCCTTCCGGTTCAGTGCCATGCGCCTGGACCTCGAGCCCACGGAGCGCCTGTCCAAGGCCATTGCCGACAGCGATCTGTATATTTTCTTCTACGACTCTTCCACCCTGCCCAACCCACGTCCCGACGGCCCGGACTTTGTCCGTGCGCTGCAAGGCGTGATGGCCGACAACTGGAAGAAATCGCTGCTGTTCAAGGACTACGGCGATTATTTCTACGACACCTTCAGCGTGATTCCCCAGCGCATCGCCGGGCTCAACAGTCACCTGATCCGACGCATGTCCCAGGCGACGACCCTGAGTTTCCAGGATGACCGCGGTTCATATTTCGACACCGCCCTGGGCGGCGTTAAGAAATGGACCGACATCAACGGGGTCGGCAACTACGACCTGGCCCCCGGCGAAATCGCCACCCACAGCGACACCATCAATGGCCGGGTGAATTTTGTCGGCACATTCCTGAGCACCATCCCGTTCGCACGCAAATACGGCGTGTTGCAATCGCCGCTGGAGCTGTGGATCGAAGACTCCACCATCCAGAAAATCGCCACCGATGTACCTGGCCTGGAGCACGACTTCAACAAATACCTGGACGCCAACCCGTCCAATCGCCGCATCGAGGAATTGGGGATCGGCACCAACGAAGGGGTCAAGAGCCTGTACGCCCGCAATGCCGGTTTCGAGGAGCGCCACTGCGGCTTGCACCTGGGACTGGGTGGCGGGGCCAAGGGCAGCCATCATCTGGATCTGATTTTCGAGAGCGGCGTATTGGCGCTGGATAACGAGCCGATGTTCGATGGGCGATTTGTGCTTTAGGTGGGATTTCTGCACGGCTGATGCCGCCATCGCGAGCAAGCTCGCTCCCACAGGGTCTTCAGCGAATGGAAGATTTGCATTCAACGCCGTCCCACTGTGGGAGCGAGCTTGCTCGCGATAGCGGACTCACCGGCACCGCATCAATAAAAGCCAGGCAAAAAAAAGCCAACTCGAAAGTTGGCTTTTTTCATGGGCGGCTGCCGATCACTCCGGCTTACGACGCCCGAACCCCGGACGCTGTCCCGAACCTGCCGGTGCACCGCGGCGCTTGCCCGATGGCGCGTCGCGGTCGGCCAGGACGATACCCGGGCGCTTTTTCGGCGCCGGCTTGGCCGGACGCTTGGTGTCGGCCGGGCGATCGGCGACGGGCGTACCGCGACCTGCCGGAGCACCGCGACCTTCACCGCGCTCAGTCCGACCATTGGCCGGACGCGGCGTACGTGGGCCACGCTCACCGTCCTGACGAGGCGCAGGCTTGCGGGCCGGGCGCTCGCCTTCGATCTGCGGCTCGCGGGAAGGACGCGGACCGGTCGCCACACCTTCAGCAGCCGGACGCAGCGTACGCACGCGCTCGGTCTTGCCCATCGGGCGCGAGGATTTACGCTGCATCCGCTCCAGCTTGTCCTTGCTCTTGGCGGTCATCTGCGGCATCGCCACCGGCTTGAGACCCACTTCGGCGGCCAGGATGTCGACTTCGTACTGGCTCATTTCGCGCCAGCGGCCCATCGGCAGGTCGGAGTTGAGGAACACCGGGCCGAAACGCACGCGCTTGAGGCGGCTGACCACCAGCCCCTGGGATTCCCACAAACGCCGCACTTCACGGTTACGGCCTTCCATCACCACGCAGTGATACCAGTGGTTGAAACCTTCACCGCCGGGCGCCTGCTTGATGTCGGTGAAACGCGCCGGGCCGTCTTCCAGCACAACACCGGCCTTGAGGCGCTCGATCATCTCGTCGTCGACTTCGCCACGCACACGCACGGCGTATTCGCGGTCCATCTCGTAGGACGGGTGCATCAAACGGTTGGCCAGCTCACCGTCGGTGGTGAACATCAGCAAACCGGTGGTGTTGATGTCCAGCCGCCCGATGTTGATCCAGCGGCCTTCTTTCGGACGCGGCATCTTGTCGAACACGGTCGGACGGCCTTCCGGGTCGTCACGGGTGCAGATCTCGCCGTCGGGTTTGTTGTACATGATCACGCGGCGCACCGTTTCGGCGGCCTCTTCGCGCTTGATCACCTTGCCATCGATGGTGATGGCGTCGTGCATGTCGACACGCAGGCCCAAGGTGGCATCTTTGCCATTGACCTTGATCCGGCCCTGGGTGATCCAGGCTTCCACGTCACGGCGCGAACCGACGCCGATACGGGCGAGGACTTTTTGCAGCTTCTCGCCTGCTGGGCCGATTTCCTGGCTGTCGTTCTGGTCTTGGTCTTTCATTCTGGGCACCTCCCGGTGTGGTCGGGTCAGGCTTGGCCTGACGCTTTGAAAACGGGTCTTGGACGAAGGGATCGCCAAAGGGTCGCGAATCATACGCCTGTTGAGGCAATTGCGCATCTGAGACTAGCTGATCAACCCAGGCTCGGCGCTTTTTCCGCCGACCGGTGGCTGAAGCCCCCTGTGGGAGCCGAGCTTGCTCGCGATAGCGGTGGGTCAGCCTGCATTGATGCTGAATGTTCCTCTGTCATCGCGAGCAAGCTCGGCTCCCACAGGGGACGGTGTTTCCAAACCAGTTGTATCAATCGTCAAGCTGGCGCCGTTCGTTCTCGATCGCTTCGGCCAGGGCACGGGCTTCGGCTTCTTCGTCGCTCAGTTCCGGCTCGGGCTCGTGAGGCTGGAGGGCGGCGACAGCGGCCAGCAGTTTTTCCCGGGCTTCGGCAACGCCGAGGATGTCTTCTTCGGGTTCAGACTCGGCTTGAAGTTCAACGTCGTCGGGCTCCGGCTGATCATTCGTCTCGCCTTCAGGTCCTGGCCCCTCACGCAGCAGGTCGTCGAAATCAGTCTTCAAGCCCTCCTCCATGGTGTCCAGCTCCAGCAACAACGAATGGAAACTGGTCTCTTCCTTCGGTTCCTCAGGCTCGGCGCTGGCATCCGCCAGTTCCTGCAAGCCCTGGGGCACCGGCACGTCGTCGAACTCCAGTACCGGTTCGGGTTCCAGCTCCCGCAGTTCGGCCAGGGGCGGCAGGTCATCCAGGTTCTTCAGGTTGAAGTGATCGAGAAAGGCCTTGGTAGTGGCGAACATCGCGGGTTTGCCCGGTACATCGCGATAGCCGACGACGCGGATCCACTCGCGCTCCAGCAACGTCTTGACGATATGGCTGTTGACCGCCACGCCCCGTACATCCTCGATCTCGCCCCGGGTGATCGGTTGGCGATAGGCGATCAACGCCATGGTTTCGAGCATGGCGCGGGAGTAACGCTGCGGCCGCTCCTCCCACAGGCGTCCGACCCAGGGCGCGAACTTCTCGCGGATCTGCAGGCGATAACCGGACGCCACTTCCTTGAGTTCGAAAGCTCGTCCTTCGCAGGACTTGCCCAACAGCGTCAGGGCTTTCTTGAACACGGCCGGTTCGGGTCGCTCGCCTTCTTCGAAGAGTTCGAACAGGCGCTCCATCGATTGCGGCTTTCCCGAAGCCAACAGGAAAGCTTCAAGCAAGGGGGCCAGCTCGCGGGGTTCAGTCAGATTCATTGATTTGCTCGTTATTCGGCTCGTGCCCGCACGTGGATCGCTGCGAACGGCTCATTCTGCACCAGCTCGACCAAGGATTCCTTGACCAATTCCAGGACCGCCATAAACGTCACCACCACCCCCAACCGCCCTTCCTCGGCGGTGAACAGCTCGACGAACGGCACGAAGCCGCCGCCCTTGAGCCGCTCCAGCACATCGCTCATGCGCTCGCGGGTGGACAGCGCTTCGCGGCTGACCTGATGACTTTCAAACATATCGCCTCGGCGCAGGACCTCGGCCATGGACATCAGCAGCTCTTCCAGGCTTACATCCGGCAGCAACTTGCGCGCCCGCGCTTCGGGCGCATCGAGCTTGGGCACCACCACATCGCGCCCCACCCGGTTCAAGCCATCGAGGCCTTCGGCGGCGACCTTGAAGCGTTCATATTCCTGCAAACGCCGGATCAACTCGGCCCGCGGGTCGTCCTCTTCCGCTTCGACCTCCGCCGAGCGCGGCAGCAGCATCCGCGACTTGATCTCGGCCAGCATGGCCGCCATCACCAGGTACTCCGCCGCCAGTTCCAGGCGTACCGACTGCATCAACTCGACGTAGCCCATGTACTGGCGGGTGATTTCCGCCACGGGGATGTCGAGGATATTGATGTTCTGTTTACGGATCAGGTACAGCAGCAGGTCAAGCGGGCCCTCGAAGGCTTCGAGGAACACTTCCAGCGCATCCGGCGGAATGTACAGGTCCAGGGGCATTTCCATGACCGCCTGGCCATAGACCATGGCGAACGGCAACTCCTGCTGCGCGCCGGCTTGGCTGTCGGCATTGTCCACGACGGTTTCCACGGCGGACATTCAGGCCTCGACCATGAACGGCGTCGGATCGCCGCACCCGACGCGCACCACCTGGGGCTCGCCATCGGCCAGGTTGATCACCGTGGACGCCGACATGCCGCCGAAACCGCCATCGATGATCAGGTCCACCTGATGCTCGAGTATCTGGCGCATCTCATAGGGATCGGTCAACGGCTCGGTCTCGCCGGGCATGATCAGCGTCACGCTCATCAGCGGCTCACCCAGTTCCGCCAGCAGCGCCAGGGCGATGGGATGGCTCGGCACCCGCAGGCCGATGGTGCGCTTTTTCGGGTGCAGCAACAGCCGCGGGACTTCCCGGGTGGCATTGAGAATGAACGTGTACGGCCCCGGCAAATGCGCCTTGAGCAAGCGGAAGGTGCCGGTGTCGATCTTGGCGAACAGGCCCAACTGCGACAGGTCGCTGCAGATGAGCGCGAAATTGTGCTTGTCGTCCAGTTGACGCAGGCGTCTGACGCGCTCCACGGCATTCTTGTCGCCGATCTGGCAACCGATGGCGTAGGACGAGTCGGTGGGATAGACCACCACGCCACCACCACGAATGATTTCCACGGCCTGTTTGATCAGGCGCGCTTGCGGGTTTTCCGGATGAATCTGGAAAAATTGACTCACGTGTTCTACCTGTTCAGACGGCGGCGGTAACGGGATCATGTTTGAATCTACACCAGAGTGGTGGCAGATCTTCCGGCAACGGGCGGTATTCGCCGATCTCGGACCAGCCCCCAGGGCCATGGAAATCACTGCCGGCGGTGACCAGCAGGCCGAACTCACGGGCCAGGATCGCCAAGCTGCCCACTTGCTCGGCAGGCTGATGGCCGTTGACCACCTCAATGGCATGGCCCCCCGCTTGAATATAGTCGGCGACCAGGCGACGGCGCTTGCTGCGAGTGAAATCATAATGCCATGGATGTGCCAGGCTGACCCAGGCGCCAGCGGCCCGCAGGGTCTGGACGGTTTCTTCCAGGGTCGGCCAGTGCTGCTTGACGTCCCCCAGCTTGCCGGCCCCCAACCATTTGCGGAACGCTTCGGCGCGATCCTTGACGAACCCTTCGCGCACCATCCAGTCGGCAAAGTGTGGCCGGGCCGGTGCGTTGCCGCTGTCGCCCAGTTCCTGCTGGATCTGCCGGGCGCCGTCCAGCGCACCGGGCATGCCCTTGAGGGCCAGCTTGCGGCTGATCTCTTCGGACCGCAGCCAGCGCCCGTCGCGCAGTTGTGCGATGGCCTGGACCAGCGCCGGCGCATTCACATCGAAACCATAGCCCAGCACATGGATGGTCGCCCCGCCCCAGGTACACGACAACTCGACCCCGTTGACCAGCTGCATGCCCAGCGCCGTGGCGGCGCTGCGGGCCTCGTCGAGGCCTTCGAGGGTGTCGTGATCGGTCAGGGCCAGGACTCGCACGCCGTGCTCGAACGCCCGCGCCACCAGAACCGCAGGCGCCAGGGCGCCATCGGAGGCCGTGCTATGGCAGTGCAAATCAACATTCACGAGAGTTTGTTACCTCAAATCAGCTGGCCCTATCGCGGCCAAGGATGTTTGTTATTATGCCGCCACATCCTGCTTCTGGCTGCCACTGTGAAACAATTCATCGACTTCATCCCGCTCCTGCTGTTTTTCATCGTCTACAAACTTGATCCCCGGACCGTCGATTTCGCCGGCCACTCCTTGACTGTAGGCGGTATCTACAGCGCCACCGCCGTGCTGATCATCAGCTCCCTGGTGGTCTACGGCGCGCTGTTCGTGTCCCAGCGCAAGCTGGAGAAAAGCCAGTGGCTGACCCTCATCGCCTGCCTTGTATTCGGCAGCCTGACCCTGGCGTTCCACAGCGAAACCTTCCTCAAATGGAAGGCCCCGGTGGTCAACTGGCTGTTTGCCCTCGCGTTCATCGGCAGCCACTTCATCGGTGACCGATTGCTGATCAAGCGCATCATGGGCCATGCCATCAGCCTGCCGGAACTGATCTGGACCCGGTTGAACATCGCCTGGATCGCGTTTTTCCTGTTCTGCGGTGCCGCCAACCTGTTCGTTGCGTTCACGTTCCAGGAGTACTGGGTCGACTTCAAGGTCTTCGGCAGCCTGGGCATGACGCTGCTGTTCCTGATTGGCCAGGGCATCTACCTGTCCCGTCACCTGCACGATGCCGACCCCACCACGCCAAAAACCGAGGACTGACATGCTCTACGCAATCATTGCCACCGACGTCGCCGACTCCCTGGAAAAACGCCTGGCCGTGCGCCCGGTACACCTGGAGCGCCTGCAACAGCTCAAGTCCGAAGGTCGTATCGTGCTGGCCGGCCCGCACCCGGCGGTGGACAGCAATGACCCGGGCGCCGCCGGCTTCAGCGGCAGCCTGATCGTGGCCGAGTTCGACTCCCTGGTCGCCGCCCAGGCCTGGGCCGAGGCCGATCCGTTCGTGGCGGCCGGCGTCTACGCCAATGTCGTGGTCAAGCCGTTCAAGCAAGTCCTGCCGTAAATCCCCCCTGGCGCGATGGGCCTTCGCGGCTCATTGCCGCCGTTGCTCATCTTTATCGTTCGTCGGCCGACAACCTGTCTAATCTCGATTGGAATTCAGGAGTTGCAATGCGCAAAGGTCCGTTGTGCCTGTTGTTGGTCTCGTTGGCGATCGGAGCGCCCGCCCATGGCGAGGAAAGCACCGAGGGCAGTCATTCGGCGCCCTTGTCCCTGAGCGCCGGCGGCCAGATCGCCGAATTGCAGCAACGCTTGAAAGACAGCGAGCGCCAGCGTGAAGAACTGAGCAAACAACTTCAAAATGCCGACAGCGAGCGCGAAAGCGCTGTGCTGGCCCGGCTGCGCCAGGAGAACCAGCGCCTGAAGCTGCAACTCAAGGAAGCCCAGGCCAGCCCGTTGCCACGGCTGTTGACCGATCAACAGCAATGGTTCGTCATTGGTGCCGGGGTAGCGCTATTGGCCTTGCTCTGCGGTATCTTTGCCAGCGGTGGACGTAGACAACGTCGGCAATGGCTAAATTGAGTGAGTCATGAGCGAGCTGTTACTGATAGATGATGACCAGGAGCTGTGTGAGCTCCTCGTGAGTTGGCTGAGTCAGGAAGGGTTTCAGGTCCGCGCCTGTCACGATGGCCAGAGTGCCCGCAAGGCCTTGGCCGAAACCGCCCCGGCTGCCGTGGTCCTGGACGTGATGCTGCCCGACGGCAGTGGCCTGGAACTGCTCAAGCAATTGCGCAACGATCACCCGGAACTGCCGGTGCTGATGCTGTCGGCCCGGGGTGAGCCGCTGGACCGTATCCTTGGCCTGGAACTGGGTGCCGACGACTACCTGGCCAAGCCCTGCGACCCACGGGAACTGACCGCCCGCTTGCGCGCCGTGCTGCGTCGCAGCCATCCGGCGGCCGTGTCCAGCCAGATCGAACTGGGTGACCTGACCTTCAGCCCGGTGCGTGGCGTCGTCAGCATCGACGAACAGGAACAGACCCTCACCGTTTCCGAAAGCCGCCTGCTCGAAGCGCTGCTCAAGCAACCGGGCGAGCCGCTGGACAAGCAGGAACTGGCGCAAATCGCCCTGGGCCGCAAGCTGACCCTGTACGACCGCAGCCTCGACATGCACGTGAGCAACCTGCGCAAGAAAATCGGCCCCCACCCCGACGGTCGCCCGCGCATCGTGGCCCTGCGTAGCCGGGGTTATTACTACAGCCTCTAGAGGTTACGGCTCTAGAGACTGTGAGTGCTGCTACAGCCCCTGGAGGCTTTTGTGGCGAGGGTCTCCTTCCCATTGCATGCCCCACGGGGTTGTGTGCAGGCTGTTTGTCAGCATCGAACCAAACCGTCTTTACCCAAGCTTTACGCCCCCCTGACCGCCGCTGACCTTGATCTCCGTAATCTGCACACATCCGGAACTGACCGGGAATGAGACAAGGAGACACACCATGCGCAAGACCCTTATCGCTCTGATGTTCGCTGCCGCCCTGCCGACTGTCGCCATGGCCATGCCCGAAGGCCCCGGCCCGATGGGTCCGATGGACGGCCCGCGTCACGGCGGCCAGATGCACGACAAAGGCCCCTACAGCCAACTGGACCTGAGCCGCGAACAACGCCAGCAGATTCGCCGGATCATGGGCGAACAGCGCCACGAACAACGGGAACTGGTCGACAAGTACCTGGCCAAGCTGTCGCCAGCCGACCAGAAAGCCATGCAGGACGAAATGCAGGCCCGGCATGAGAAAGTCGATGCCCAGATCCGTGGCTTGTTGAAGCCTGAGCAGCAGAAGGAATTCGACGCGATCCAGAAGAAACAGGCCGAACGTCGCGCCGAGTGGGCTGAGTTCAAAGCCTGGAAAGCGCAACAACCGCAAAAAGCGCAATAATGCGCTGAAGCTTGCCCAGCCCAACGGCCAATCGCCGTTGGGCTTTCTTTGTTTTCGAGGATTTATCGTGCGTTCATTGTTCTGGCGCATCCTGGCCAGTTTCTGGCTGGCCATCGCCCTGGTTGCAGGGCTTTCGATCCTGATGGGCCATATGCTGAACCAGGACGCCTGGATCCTCAGCCGTCACCCTGGCCTCAATACCCTGCCCGAAGAGTGGACGCAAACCTACGAAAGCCAGGGCGAGGATGCCGCCCAGGACATCCTGCAACAGCGCAAGCGCCAGTATCACATCGACGTCCAGGTGTTCAACGAAAGCGGCGACCCGGTGGTACGCGGCACCTTTCCCCATCGTGCCGCGGCCTTCGAGGCCCGGCAGAACAACGACGACCGACGCCTGCCCTGGCGGCGGCTGACCGACGAGTTCACCAGCGCCAAAAGTGGCGACACGTACCTGTTCATCTACCGCATTCCCCATCCCGAACTGGACGCCTGGCACCGCGGCAGCCTGCTCTGGCCCCTCAGTGCACTGGGCATCGCGCTGGTGGTGCTGACCTTGTTCAGCCTGTTGGTGACGCTTTCCATCACCCGCCCACTGAGTCGCCTGCGCGGCGCGGTGCATGACCTGGGCCAGGCCGCCTACCAGCAGAACAGCCTCGCCAAGCTGGCCAACCGGCGAGACGAGTTCGGCGTGCTGGCCACCGACTTCAACCGCATGGGCGCGCGCCTGCAAAGCTTGATCGGGAGCCAACGGCAGCTATTGCGCGACGTGTCCCACGAACTGCGCTCGCCCCTCGCCCGGCTGCGCATTGCCTTGGCATTGGCTGAACGGGCCAGCCCCGAGGAACGTGAAAAACTCTGGCCGCGCCTGACCCGCGAATGCGATCGCCTGGAAGCGTTGATCAGCGAAATCCTGGTCCTGGCCCGGGTCGACGCCGACAACGCCAGCGCCGAAGAGGTGGACCTCAACGGTTTGCTGTTCGCCCTGCAAAAAGATGCACAACTGGCGTCACCGGAGCAAACCGTGCAGCTTGAAACCGAGGCAGACCTGACTCTCAAGGGCTGGCCGACCATGATCGAGCGAGCGGTGGACAACCTGCTGCGTAACGCCCAGCGCTTCAATCCGACCGGGCAACCCATCGAAATGCGCGCGGCGCGCCAGGGCGAACGGATCCTGATCAGCGTGCGCGACCACGGGCCTGGCGTGGAGGCCGAACACCTGGGTCAATTGGGCGAACCGTTCTACCGCGCCCCCGGCCAGACTGCCGCCGGCCATGGCCTAGGCCTGGCGATTGCGCGTCGTGCCGCCGAGCGCCATGGCGGTGCGTTGGTGCTGGGCAATCATCCCGAAGGCGGTTTCATTGCAACACTGGAATTGCCGCTGGTGCCGGGGGCGGTTGTCCAGCCGTAACCTGCAAATGAACAGTGGATCTGTTGACTCCAAGGCAATGCTGGCCCTTGTGGCGAGGGAGCTTGCTCCCGCCGGGCTGCGAAGCGGCCCCTGGATTTTGCGGTCGCTGCGCAACCGAGCGGGAGCAAGCTCCCTCGCCACGGTGAATCAAGCGCGACCTCATTAACCAAACGATAATTCCTCTTATTCAAACTGCCCCGCCCTGTTAGACTTTGCGCCCTCTTTTCACCTATCTCCCAGGTCGCCCGATGCCGTCGTTGCCTCTTCGTTTATGTGCACTGTTCATGGCCCTGGGCCTGAGTGCCTGCGATGATGCCCCGCGTTTTACCCAGGCCGAACCGGGTGAAGCCCGTTCCGGTGGCGCCGCGACGGTTCGCAAGAGCGATCAGAACGCCTTTTCCCTGCCCTCGGCCAACCTGCCACCTTCGCGGCGCGTGGATTTCAGCGTCGGCAACAGCTTCTTCCGCAGCCCGTGGGTGATCGCCCCCTCGACCACCACCGCCCGCGATGGCCTCGGCCCCTTGTTCAACACCAACGCCTGCCAGAACTGCCACGTCAAGGACGGTCGCGGCCATCCGCCGGCGCCGGATGCCGCCAGCGCGGTGTCGATGCTGGTGCGCCTGTCGATTCCCGACGCACCGGCCTACGCCAAGGTCATCGAACAACTGGGGGTCGTGCCGGAGCCGGTTTACGGCGGGCAGTTGCAGGACATGTCCGTCCCCGGTGTCGCTCCCGAAGGTAAAGTCCGAGTCGATTACAGCCCAGTCCCGGTGCGCTTCAAGGACGGCACCGCCGTGGAGCTGCGCAAGCCAAACCTGCAGATCACCCAATTGGCCTATGGGCCGATGCACCCGGACACGCGTTTTTCCGCCCGTGTCGCTCCGCCGATGATCGGCCTGGGGTTGCTGGAGGCAATCCCCGACGAAGCCATCCTGGCCAACGCCAAAGCCCAGGCGCGGGAAAACAACGGCATTGCCGGTCGCCCCAACCAGGTCTGGGACGATGCCCAACAGAAAACCGTACTTGGACGGTTTGGCTGGAAGGCCGGCCAACCCAATCTCAACCAACAGAACGTCCATGCGTTCTCCGGTGACATGGGCCTGACGACGAGCCTGCGGCCCTTCGACGACTGCACCGAAGCCCAGGTCGATTGCAAGCGCGCCCCCAGCGGCAACGGCCCGGACGGCGAGCCGGAAGTCAGCGACAACATCCTGCGACTGGTGCTGTTCTACAGCCGTAACCTCGCCGTACCGGCCCGTCGCGAGGTGAATTCTCCCCAGGTATTGGCGGGCAAGAATCTGTTTTTCCAGGCCGGTTGCCAGTCTTGCCACACCCCCAAATACACCACCGCCGCCAACGCCGCTGAACCGGAGCTTGCCAACCAGGTCATCCGCCCCTACACCGACCTGCTGCTGCACGACATGGGCGAAGGCCTGGCCGATAACCGCAGCGAATTCAAGGCCAGCGGCCGTGATTGGCGAACCCCGCCGCTGTGGGGCATCGGCCTGACCGAAACCGTCAATGGCCACACCCAGTTCCTGCATGACGGTCGTGCCCGCAACCTGATCGAAGCCGTACTGTGGCATGGCGGCGAAGCACAAGCGGCGCAACGCCAGGTTTTAGCGTTCAATGCCGAGCAACGCGCTGCGTTGCTGGCCTTTCTGAATTCCCTTTAAATGCCTTTTCCAGAAATGGGAGCCTGACATGTTCCGTCCCAAGCTGTTGTTCACCAGCCTCGCCGCCCTCGCCCTGGGTGCCTGCTCGCCCCAGGACCCGCAAGCGGTCACCTCGGCCGCCATCGCCAAGCAGGTGATCCTGCCAACCTACAGCCGCTGGGTCGACGCCGACCGGCAACTGGCAACCAGCGCCCTGGCGTTCTGCCAAGGCAAGGAAAACCTGGACACCGCCCGCGCCGACTTCCTCAAGGCGCAAAAAGCCTGGGCCGAGTTGCAACCCCTGTTGATCGGCCCGCTGGCCGAGGGCAACCGCGCCTGGCAGGTGCAGTTCTGGCCGGACAAGAAAAACCTGGTGGGTCGCCAGGTCGAGCAACTGGTCAACAGCCAGCCACAGATCGACGCCGCCGGCCTGGCCAAGTCCAGCGTGGTCGTACAAGGGCTCTCGGCCTACGAATACCTGCTGTTCGACGCGAAAATCGACATGGCCGACAGCGCCCAGAAAGCCAAGTACTGCCCGCTGCTCACCGCCATCGGCGAACGCCAGAAACAACTGGCCGAAGAGATCCTGTCGGGCTGGAACGCCAACGACGGCATGCTCGCCCAGATGAGCAAGTTCCCCAACCAGCGCTATGCCGACTCCCACGAGGCCATCGCTGATCTGCTGCGCGTGCAGGTCACGGCCCTGGACACGCTGAAGAAAAAACTCGGCACGCCGATGGGCCGCCAGAGCAAGGGCGTACCTCAGCCATTCCAGGCCGATGCCTGGCGCAGCCAGTCGTCGTTGCAAGGGCTGGAAGCCAGCCTGAGCGCGGCCAGGACCGTCTGGGCCGGGGTGGACAACAAGGGCCTGCGCGGCCTGCTGCCAAGCGACCAGAAACCGTTGGCGGACAAGATCGACGCCGCCTACGATGCCTCCTTGAAACTGTTCGCCAGCAGCCAGCGCTCCTTGACCGAAATGCTCAACGACGATGCCGGGCGCCAGCAACTCAACGATTTGTACGACAGCCTCAACGTCGTCCATCGCCTGCACGAAGGCGAACTGGCCAAGGCGCTGGGCATTCAACTGGGCTTCAATGCCAACGACGGTGACTGATCATGTTTCGACGTCAGGTCCTGGCACTGGGCAGTTTGCTGCTCGGCGCCGTCACCCTGGGCGGCTGGACGCTGTTCAAGCAAAAGGACAAGCACCCACTCTTGCTTTCGGCACGGGACGATGGCGACGGCAAGCACTACGCCGTCGGCTATCGACTGGACGGCACGCGGGTGTTCGCCACCCAGGTCGGCCAACGCTGCCATGACATCATCAATCACCCGACGCAGCCGATTGCGCTGTTCGTCGCCCGTCGTCCAGGCACCGAAAGCTACTTGATCGACCTGCGCGACGGGGCGCTGCTGCAAACCATCGCCTCGCTGCCGAACCGGCATTTCTACGGCCACGCGGTCATCCATAACAGCGGCGAATGGCTGTACGCCACCGAGAACGACACCACCGACCCGGGACGCGGCCTGTTGGGCGTTTACCGTTTCGAAGGCGAGCGGCTGGTGCACAGCGGCGAGATATCCACCCATGGCATCGGCCCTCACCAGGTGTCCTGGATGCCCGATGGCGAGACGCTGGTGGTGGCCAACGGCGGCATTCGCACCGAGGCCGAAAGCCGGGTCGAAATGAACCTCGACGCCATGGAACCGAGCCTGGTGCTGATGCAACGCGATGGCACCCTGCTGAGCAAGGAAACCCTCGCCCAATCGATGAACAGCGTGCGCCACCTCGGCATCGCCAGTGACGGCACCATCGTCTCCGGCCAGCAGTTCATGGGCGCTGCCCACGAATCGTCGGAACTGGTGGCGATCAAACGGCCAGGGCAGCCGTTCCACGCATTCCCGGTGCCCGAAGAACAATTGCAGGCCATGGGGCACTACACCGCCAGCGTCGCTGTGCACAGCGACCTGCGCCTGGTGGCCCTGACCGCCCCGCGCGGCAACCGCTTCTTCATCTGGGACCTGGACAGTGGCGAAGTCCGCCTGGATGCACCCTTGCCGGACTGTGCCGGCGTGGGCGCGGTAGCCGACGGTTTTGTCGTGACGTCGGGCCAGGGACGTTGCCGCTATTACGATTGTCGTCAGACACAACTGGTTGCAAAACCCCTAGATCTGCCGGCAGGGCTCTGGGACAACCATTTGCATCTGGTCTGAACAAGGGAGCGAAGCGCCATCGGCGCCAAGCTCCCTGCTTTTCGGAAAAGTCCCACGCACCACGGGCCCGTCAGCATCTGGAATAGCCCGCACTCTCAGGGTAATGTGCCCGCCTATCTGTATTTTCTCTCAATTTTTTTCCAAGGAAGTGGAACATGCTGCGACGCCGCATGCTGATCATGTTGGGTGTTGTCCTGCTGGTAGTGCTGTTGCTCGCCGGCTACAAGGCCTTTTCCGTTTACCAGGAGATCCAGTCGTTCTCCGAGCCAAAACCTCCGATCAGCGTCGCCGTGGCCACGGCCGCCCAGCAACCCTGGCAGGCTCGCCTGCCCACCGTGGGCAGTCTGAAGGCCCTGCAAGGGGTGGACCTGAGCCTGGAGATCGCCGGGACCGTGCAGAAGGTGCAGTTCCAGTCGGGGCAAAAGGTCAAGGTCGGTCAGCCGCTCCTGCAACTGGACAGCGAAGTCGAAAGCGCCCTGCTGGAAACCGCTGAGGCCGACCTGGGCCTGTCGCAAGTGGATTTCGGTCGCGGCCGACAGCTGGTGGGCAGCCAGGCGATCTCCAAGGGCGAATTCGACCGGCTCTCGGCGCAACTGAAGAAGAACCAGGCCACGGTCAACCAACTCAAGGCGTCGCTGGCCAAGAAACACATCCTGGCGCCGTTCAGCGGCACCATCGGCATTCGCCAGGTGGATGTCGGCGACTACCTGGCCAGTGGCACGGTGATCGCCACCCTGCAAGACCTCAGCAGCCTGTACGTGGACTTCTACGTGCCTGAGCAAAGCGTGCCCCGGCTCGCTGTAGCCCAATCGGTCAACGTCAGCGTCTCGGCCTATCCCGGGCAGACCTTCGTCGGCACCATCAGCGCGATCAACCCCAAGGTCGAGGACAGCACCCGCAACGTCCTGGTGCGCGCCACCCTGGCCAACCCGGACGGCAAGCTGCTGCCCGGCATGTTCGCCAACCTGCAGGTGATCCTGCCGGACGTGGCCGCCGGCATCGTCGTGCCGGAAAGCGCCGTGACCTACACCCTCTACGGCAACTCCATGTACGTGGTGACGCAAAAGAAAGCCGCCGATGGCACCGTCGAGAAAGACGACAAGGGCCAGCCCGTCCTGATCGCCGAACGGCGTTTCGTTGAAACCGGCGAGCGACGCGACGGCCAAGTGCTGGTTTCCAAGGGCGTGCAGAGCGGCGAACAAGTCGTGATCGCCGGCCAGATCAAGCTCGATAACGGTACGCCGATCGCCATCAGCGACGACAAGACCCTGACCGAACAGAACAGCACGCCGCGCGCGGACTGATCAAGGAACCCCCATGGCTTTTACCGATCCGTTCATCCGTCGTCCGGTGCTCGCCACCGTGGTCAGCCTGTTGATCGTACTGCTGGGCTTCCAGGCCTGGAGCAAGCTGCCCCTGCGCCAGTATCCACAAATGGAAAACGCCCTGATCACAGTGACCACTGCCTACCCCGGGGCCAACGCCGAGACCATCCAGGGCTACATCACCCAACCGATGCAGCAGAGCCTGGCCAGTGCCGAGGGCATCGACTACATGACCTCGGTCAGTCGCCAGAACTTCTCGGTGATTTCGGTCTATGCCCGCATCGGCTCCAACAGCGACCGGCTCTTTACCGAACTGCTGGCCAAGGCCAACGAGGTCAAGAACCAGTTGCCCCAGGATGCCGAGGACCCGGTCCTCAGCCGCGAGGCCGCCGATGCCTCGGCGCTGATGTACATCAGCTTCTTCAGCAAGGAACTGAACAACCCGCAGATCACCGACTACCTGTCACGGGTAGTCCAGCCCAAGCTGGCGACACTGCCCGGCATGGCCGAGGCGGAGATCCTCGGCAACCAGGTCTTCGCCATGCGCCTGTGGCTGGACCCGGTCAAGCTCGCCGGCTTCGGCCTGACCGCCGCCGACGTGACCAATGCCGTGCGCCAGCACAACTTCCTCTCCGCCGCCGGTGAAGTGAAAGGCGAATACGTCGTCACCAGCATCAACGCCAACACCGAACTCAAGTCCGCCGAGGCCTTCGCCGCGATCCCGCTCAAGACCGACGGCGACAGCCGCGTGTTGCTGCGGGACGTGGCCCGCGTGGAAATGGGCGCCGAGAACTACGACACCATCAGCTCCTTTGGTGGCACGCCTTCGGTGTACATCGGGATCAAGGCCACGCCGGGCGCGAACCCGCTGGATGTGATCAAGGAAGTGCGCAAGATCATGCCGGAGATGGAGGCGCAACTGCCGACCAACCTCAAGGCCGAGATCGCCTACGACGCCACCCTGTTCATCCAGGCTTCCCTCGACGAGGTGGTGAAGACCTTGTTCGAGGCGGTGCTGATCGTCATCGTCGTGGTGTTCCTGTTCCTCGGCGCCCTGCGTTCGGTGATCATCCCGGTGGTGACCATCCCGCTGTCGATGATCGGCGTGATGTTCTTCATGCAGTTGATGGGCTACTCGATGAACCTGCTGACGCTGCTGGCCATGGTGCTCGCCATCGGCCTGGTGGTGGACGACGCCATCGTGGTGGTGGAAAACATTCATCGGCACATCGAGGAAGGCAAGACTCCGTTCGACGCCGCGATAGAAGGTGCCCGGGAAATCGCCATGCCGGTGGTCTCGATGACCATCACCCTGGCGGCGGTGTATGCACCGATCGGCCTGCTCGAGGGCCTGACGGGCGCCTTGTTCAAGGAGTTCGCCTTGACCCTGGCTGGCGCGGTGGTGATCTCCGGGATCGTCGCCCTGACCCTGTCGCCCATGATGTGCGCCCTGCTCCTGCGTCACGATGAGAACCCCTCGGGGCTGGCCCATCGGCTGGACACGCTCTTCGAACGCTTGAAGAGCCGTTACCAGCGCATGCTCCATGGCACGCTCAACACCCGGCCGGTGGTGCTGGTGTTCGCGGTGATCGTGCTGCTGCTGATCCCGGTGCTGGTCATGTTCAGCAAGTCCGAACTGGCCCCCGACGAGGACCAGGGCATCATCTTCATGATGGCCAACGCCCCGCAGCCCACCAACCTCGACTACCTGAACACCTATACCGATCACTTCATTACCATTTTCAAGGAGTTCCCGGAGTACTACTCCTCCTTCCAGATCAATGGCTATAACGGCGTGCAGTCGGGCATCGGCGGCTTCCTGCTCAAGCCCTGGAACGAACGCGACCGCACCCAGATGGAAATCCTGCCCGAGGTGCAGGCCAAGCTGGAAAGCGTGCCTGGCTTGCAGATCTTCGGCTTCAACCTGCCCTCGCTGCCGGGCACCGGCGAAGGCTTGCCGTTCGCGTTCGTCATCAACTCCCCGAAGGACTACGCAACGCTGCTGGAGGTTGCCGACCGGGTCAAAAAGCGCGCATTGGAATCCGGCAAATTCGCCTTCATGGACATCGACCTTGCGTTCGACAAGCCAGAAGTCGTGGTGGATATCGATCGCGCCAAGGCCGCCCAGATGGGCGTTTCCATGCAGGACCTGGGCGGCACCCTGGCGACGCTGCTGGGGGAATCGGAGATCAATCGCTTCACCCTCGAAGGCCGCAGCTACAAGGTCATCGCCCAGGTCGAACGGCCGTTCCGGGACAACCCGGACTGGCTGAACAATTACTACGTGAAAAATGCCAAGGGTGAATCGCTACCGCTATCGACCCTGATCAAGGTCAGCGACCGGGCGCGGCCGCGACAACTGAACCAGTTCCAGCAGCTCAATGCGGTGACGATTTCAGGCTTTCCCATCGTGAGCATGGGCGAGGCCATCGAGACCGTCCGCCAGATCGCCCGGGAGGAAGCGCCGGTGGGGTTCGCCTTCGATTACGCCGGGGCTTCACGCCAATTCGTACAGGAGGGCAGCGCGTTGTGGGTGACCTTTGCCCTGGCCCTGGCGATTATCTTCCTGGTGCTGGCCGCGCAGTTCGAAAGCTTCCGGGATCCGCTGGTGATCCTGGTGACCGTGCCGTTGTCCATCTGCGGCGCCCTGATTCCGCTGTTCCTCGGCTGGTCGAGCATGAACATCTATACCCAGGTGGGCCTGGTGACGTTGATCGGCCTGATCAGCAAGCACGGGATCCTGATTGTCGAGTTCGCCAACCAGTTGCGCAGGGAACAGAACCTGTCGCCGCGCGAAGCCGTGGAACAAGCCGCGTCGATTCGTCTGCGACCGGTGCTGATGACCACCGCGGCGATGGTGTTCGGCATGGTGCCGCTCATCTTCGCCACAGGCGCCGGGGCAGTGAGCCGCTTCGACATCGGCACGGTGATCGCCACGGGCATGTCGATTGGCACCTTGTTCACCCTGTTTGTGCTGCCCTGCGTCTACACACTGCTGGCCAAACCCGATAAACCCTGAAGGCGGCCAGAAGGGAACAGGATAGTTTTTGTGGCGAGGGAGCTTGCTCCCGCTCGGCTGCGAAGCCGTCGTCAATGCGCCAAGGCTACCTGAGCAATCGATTGGGACCGCTTCGCGGTCCAGGGGAGCAAGCTCCCTCACCACAGGTTTTAGTGCTCGACTGGTGATTGCGGCAGAAAAAAAGGCCTCGCACAAGCGAGGCCTTTTTGGCTTCGTGATGTTCAACTCTGAGGCCTCATCCCCTGGGACAGGCTGAACATGAACAGCAGCAGATCATCGTCCGGTCGGATCGCTTCGCTCGCCTTTGCCACACGCGGCAGGGGACAATGCGCCCCCTCACTGGAGGCACTGAGGATCTGCGAGCGTGGCTGTTCCCATACAGCCACCGCCATTGACGCAACTGCCAGGGCTCCGACTAAAAACAAACCTCTAGCAATTTCTAGTTTCATGGCTATAAACCTTTGATAGCGCTGCCAAACGCCGCCTCATAAAAGTAGACGAATTTTTTCCAATCAACATCGCTGAACGACGAATGGCGCCGCAGTTGCTTCAGGTCATGGGAGGCCGCACGCCGGGCAGTCAGACGCTGGCGACATTTCTCCAGATCCAGCAGGGCCACTTCGGCCTTGGCCGCTTCGCCCTCTCCTGTCACCCGCACAAAAACATGCTTGATGTAGAGGCAGCCATGCTGCCAACGGCCCTTGTGCATGCGGGCCAGGTTCTCAGCCAGGGCCTGGAGGATTTGATCATGCACCGCTTCGCCATGGCGCTCACGTCCGCCGCCGGCATACCAATGCTCGATCTCCTCGAAGCCTTCCAGCGCATGGGTCACTAACAGCGCACGCCACTTGTGGTCGGGGTCACGCTGGGCACCACAAAAGATCAGCTCTGGCACGCGGACATTCAACTGGGTCAACGCCAGCAACGCGTCTTGCTCACGCAGCACGGTCGGTCGACCGAGCGGATACAACCAACTGCGATAAATGTGCCCCGTTTGACGCTTGGCATACAACAGCTCGCCGTCGTTGCTGTTGATCCGCTGCACGCCGCTTTCACCGCCACGTCGCACGTTGGGTTCTTCCACCCACTCACCTTGCTGGTTCCAAAAATGTTCGAAGCTGTTGCGGGAAATGCCAGTTGTCTCTACTGCCTGCACAACCATGCTCTTACCTCTTGCGTAATACATAAACTCGCCACATGGCATAGAGCGGTAGGAAATCCAGCCGTTCCTGAATGCGAAACCCAGCCTGTCGAAACTCTTCCTCTACTGTATCTGTCGGTAACACAAATCGATTCTGGTAGTCTTTCTGCCCACGGGTGCGCTCCAGACGCTTGCGTTTCCAGGCCTTGAAATTGCCATCGACCCACAATGAAACGATCACGCTGTCACGGCTGACACGCTCGAATTCCTTCAGAATCGCCAATCGATGCGCGGGTTCACCGATGTGATGCAACAAACGCATACAAAAAATACTGTCGACGGCGTTATCAGGCAAGGCGATGTCGAACGCAGAAGTGTGCAAGGGCCGTACCCGTTTCACCACATCGGTCGGTTGGGCCTCCAATGCAGTACTGAGCATGGCCTCGGAATTGTCGGCGCCGATGATGACTCGGTTCGGCTTTTCGGCCAACAAAGACCAGAAGCGCCCGGCACCGCAGGGCAGGTCCAGGACCAGACCGGGGTCTCCGACGAGGGCCAATGCACGCCGGGCCAGTTGTTGGTCTCGCTGGTTGGAAAGACGGCGACTCAAGCCACGGCGATGCTTATGAAAATATTCCCTGGCGTGCTGCTCGTCGTATTTTTCAGAAAATTCCAGCTTGATGGGTTTGGACATTAGGTGGGCCTCGATGACTGATCGGCCCACCTTATGAATCGGAATGTCATGCCTTTGTGAAAATAAAGTCAGGTAAACGCTCCAATATTTACAAGACTTTTCAGCAGAGGGGCTTAGCCCTTTGGATTCAATTCCACTTCGAAATGGCAACCATTGGGCTCCATCGTACTGAGGCTGACTGTCCAGCCCTGGTTTTCGCAAATGCGCTGCACCAGGGACAAGCCCAATCCCAAGCCCTCGCCGCGTTTTTCGTTACCGCGCACGAACGGCTCGAACATCGCTTCGCGCTTCTCCTCAGGAATCCCCACGCCGCTGTCCTCGACCACGAATCCGGTGGTGGTCAGCGAAAGGCGGATGAATCCCTGGTCGGTGTAGTGCAGGGCATTACGCAACAGATTGCCCATCACGGCCGTCAGGAACGTGGCGTTATACAGGGTGTCGACGGTTTGCCCAGGTTCGAAGATCAGCGTCAGGCCTTTGGATTCGATGGGCGCACGCCATACGCCAAGGAGGTTCTCGGCCACCTGCCCCAGGGTCAGCCGAGGCGACATGCCGTTGTCTTCACGCTCGGCCCTGGCGAGCATCAGGAAGGTCTGCACCAGCTCGCGCATCTCTTCACTGGCCCGATTGATGCGCTCGACCTGGGTACGACCGCGCGGATCCAGCGCCGGGTTTTCCAACAGCAACTCACACGAGGTCGCCAGGACCATCAACGGTGTACGCAATTCGTGGCTCACGTCGCTGGTAAACAACCGCTCGCGGGTCAAGGCCTGGCGCAAACGCCCCAGTGTGGCGTCGAACGCCACCGCCAGTTCACCCACCTCATCGGCGGCATAGTCCGGGGCCAGCGGCGGCGCGAGCCCCAGAAGCTGATCGCGATGACGCACTTGCCGGGCCAGACGAACCACGGGCGCCATCACCCGGCGGGCCAGGACCCAGCCCAGAAATACCGCCAGCGCCAGGCTGAGCACGAAGCCCACCAGCACCACGGCGAACAGCACCCGTTCGCGCTCTTCGAAGTCGCTCTGGTCTTGCAGCAACACGTAGTGCCGACCGTCAACGATCTCGACCATGGCGTGATAGGACAACTGCTCGCGAAACACCTCGTGGAAACCGCGCTCCAGATGGCGCAGATCCTTGGGCAACTCGAAATCCCCCGGGCCGCCGCTGAAATAAAACAACTGGTCGGGTTCCGGCCGATGGTTCCAGTCCGAGACACTGTCCATCAACAGCAGGCGTTGCAAATCACCGCCAAGCCCGGCGGAAATCAGTTTCTCTTCCACCAGATGGACCGTCGCCACGATGCCCATGGCGAACGCACCGGCCACCAATGCGCTCATCAGCGCAAACGCGATGATGATCCGTTGGGCAAGGCTTTGCTTAAACTCCATCGCGGCCCTCGGCCAGGCGATAGCCGACGCCGTGCACGGTGTGCAACAACGGCTTGTCGAAAGGTTTGTCGATGACCTGGCGCAGTTGATGGACATGGCTGCGCAAGCTGTCGCTGTCCGGGCAATCGTCGCCCCACAACGCTTCCTCGAGGATTTCGCGGCGCAACACATGGGGACTTTTCTGCATCAGCACCGCCAACAGCTTCAGGCCGACGGGGTTGAGCTTGAGCAGCTTGCCTTCGCGCGTCACTTCGAGGGTATCGAGGTCGTAGCTCAGGTCGCCGACCTGCAAGGCCCGCCGGCCACCGCCCTGGGCTCGACGCATGACGGCTTCGATCCGCGCCGCCAGTTCCGACAAAGCGAACGGTTTGATCAGGTAATCATCGGCACCGGACTTGAAGCCCTGCAGGCGATCGTCCAACTGGTCCCGGGCGGTGAGCATGATCACCGGCGTATCACGCCGGGCGTCTTCGCGCAGGCGCTTGCACAAGGTGTAGCCATCGATGCCTGGCAGCATGATATCGAGCACGATCAGGTCGTAATGTTCGGTCGCCGCCAGGTGCAACCCCGACAAACCGTCCTGGGCGCAATCGACGGTGTAGCCCTTGAGCCCCAGGTAATCGGCCAGGTTGGCCAGGATGTCGCGGTTGTCTTCGACCAATAGAATTCGCATGGGCACCTCTGCGTACACAGTTAACGGCTGGCTTGGCCCGCGCAGCTTACGGCCAAGCGTGGCTCACGGCTAGGGTTGTATCCGCCGTAGCGGCGCGGGTCCCCTGTGGGAGCGAGCTTGCTCGCGAATGCGGTGGATCAGTCGCCATCCATGTTGAATGTAGCGACGCTTTCGCGAGCAAGCTCGCTCCCACAAAGGTCAAGCGCCCAGGAACAGGGCTGCACGGTCATTGACGAGTTTTTCACCCAACATTCACACCGCCCCAACGCAGCGCAGGCCAGACTGCGCAACGCGCTGCTTAAGAAAACTCCCATCAAAGGTATTGCCATGGTCTCCACCGCCCTCCGCCCCGCTTCCAGGCCGCTGAATTTCCGGGTTGCCTTGGGCCTGCCTGCCGTTGTCGCAGCCGTTCTGGTGCTGCTGGAACTGACCACCCTGGACATGGACGTGGCCAAGCTGTTTTACGACCCGATGGCGGGTGGTTTTATCGGTCGGCACAGTTTTTTTCTGGAGGACATCCTGCACGATCGAGCCAAGGAGGTGGTGATCGCGTTCTCCGTGCTGGCGATCCTCGGGTTCATCGGTACGTTTTTCATCGCCCGGCTCAAACCGTTCAAACGCGAGCTGGGTTGCCTGGTGCTGTCCTTGGCACTGGCGACGTCTTTCGTCACCCCGATCAAAGCCGTGACGGCTGTGCAATGCCCCTGGAGCCTGAAGGAATTCGGCGGCCAGGAAACCTACAGTGAGCTGCTCAGCCCACGCCCGGCCACCGACAAACCCGGTCGATGCTGGCCCGGTGGTCACGCCGCCACCGGGTTCACATTGTTTGCGCTGTTCTTCGTCCTGCGCGACCGCCGCCCGCGCCTGGCCCGCCGGGCCTTGGTACTCGCCTTCACGTTGGGCACGGTGTTTTCCCTGGGGCGGATGATGCAAGGGGCGCACTTCTTTTCCCATAACGTGTGGACGGCGGTGTTCTGTTGGCTGATTTGCCTGGGGTGTTACTACTACATCCTGTACCGACCGGCCGCCACAGCCGAGCGTGTCGCTGTCACCAGTCCCGCCAATGCCTGAAGCCCCCCGGACAAACCCTGTGGGAGCAAAGCTTGCTCGCGATTGCGAGGGCAGCTTCAGCATCCTGACAAGCTGACCCACCGTGATCGCGAGCAAGCTTTGCTCCCACAGAAACAGCTGGCACAGAAACAGCTGGGCCCAGCCCAATGACGGGATAAATCCAAGGCAATAAAAAACCCCGCTTGCTTTCGCAGGCGGGGTTTTTCGCTACAGGGGTAAGGCTGGCTTACATCATGCCGCCCATGCCACCCATGCCGCCCATGTCTGGCATGCCGCCGCCAGCTGGAGCGTCTTCCTTGATTTCAGCGATCATCGCCTCGGTGGTGATCATCAGGCTGGCAATCGACGAAGCCGCTTGCAGAGCCGAACGAGTCACTTTGGCCGGGTCCAGGATACCCATTTCGATCATGTCGCCGTATTCGCCGGTAGCAGCGTTGTAACCGTAGTTACCCGAACCCTGCTTGACCTTGTCGACCACAACGCTTGGCTCGTCACCGGAGTTGGCAACGATCTGGCGCAGCGGTGCTTCTACCGCGCGACGCAGCAACTGGATGCCCACGTTCTGGTCATCGTTGTCGCCTTTGAGTTCGCTGATGGCTTGCAGGGCACGAACCAGTGCCACGCCACCGCCAGGTACCACGCCTTCTTCGACGGCTGCGCGGGTAGCGTGCAGGGCGTCTTCAACGCGGGCTTTCTTCTCTTTCATTTCAACTTCGGAACCTGCACCGACCTTGATCACTGCAACGCCGCCGGACAGCTTGGCCAGACGCTCTTGCAGCTTTTCACGGTCGTAGTCGGACGAAGTCTCGGCCACTTGTGCGCGGATCTGGGTCACGCGAGCCTGGATGTCAGCCTCGACGCCGGCACCGTCGATCACGGTGGTGTTTTCCTTGGACAGGATCACGCGCTTGGCGTTACCCAGGTGCTCCAGGGTGGTGCTTTCCAGGCTCAGGCCGATCTCTTCGGAGATAACGGTACCGCCGGTCAGTACGGCGATGTCCTGCAGCATGGCCTTGCGACGGTCGCCGAAGCCTGGAGCCTTGACGGCTGCGACTTTAACGATGCCACGCATGTTGTTCACAACCAGAGTCGCCAGGGCTTCGCCTTCAACGTCTTCAGCCACGATCAGCAGTGGGCGACCGGCTTTGGCAACGGCTTCCAGCACGGGCAGCATTTCGCGGATGTTGGAGATCTTCTTGTCCACCAGCAGGATCAGCGGGCCGTCGAGCTCGGCGGTCATGGTGTCCGGCTTGTTGACGAAGTACGGGGACAGGTAGCCACGGTCGAACTGCATGCCTTCAACAACCGACAGTTCGTTTTCCAGGCCCGAGCCTTCTTCAACGGTGATCACGCCTTCTTTACCGACTTTTTCCATGGCTTCGGCAATGATGTCGCCGATGGAGTTGTCGGAGTTGGCGGAGATGGTGCCGACCTGAGCGATCGCCTTGGTGTCAGCGCATGGCTTGGACAGGGCTTTGAGCTCTTTGACAATGGCGATGGTCGCCTTGTCGATGCCGCGCTTGAGGTCCATCGGGTTCATGCCGGCAGCGACGGCTTTCAGGCCTTCGTTGACGATCGACTGAGCCAGTACGGTCGCAGTGGTGGTGCCGTCACCGGCGTCATCGTTGGCACGGGAGGCAACGTCTTTGACCAGCTGCGCGCCCATGTTTTCGAAGCGATCTTTCAGCTCGATTTCCTTGGCTACGGAAACGCCGTCCTTGGTGATGGTCGGAGCGCCGAAGCTCTTCTCGATGATCACGTTACGGCCTTTCGGGCCCAGGGTCGCTTTTACTGCGTCAGCCAGGACGTTGACACCGGCGAGCATTTTCTTGCGGGCGGAATCGCCGAATTTAACTTCTTTAGCAGCCATGATCGATATTCCTTAAATACTTTGTAGTCGCGGGAAAATGAGCGGGAAATCAGCCTTCGACAACAGCGAGAATTTCGCTCTCGCCGATAACCAGCAGGTCTTCGCCATCAACTTTCACAGTGTTGCTACCGGAGTAAGGGCCGAACACAACCTTGTCACCCACTTTCACGGACAGCGCACGTACTTCACCGTTTTCCAGGGCCTTGCCTGGACCTACAGCGAGGACTTCACCCTGGTTTGGCTTTTCAGCAGCCGAACCTGGCAGGACGATACCGCCAGCGGTTTTCTTTTCTTCTTCGCTGCGACGGACGACGACGCGGTCATGCAGAGGACGAAGCTTCATTGTCGATCTCTCCTAATTGTGGTTTTCATCGGCCGGTGTAGTCCCGGCGGGTTTAACGAATCCGGCTGTGCCGGGTGCGGTTCGTCAAGCGAACCGCGGAAGTCTGTCCGGTGTTGCCACCGGAAACCTTGCGGTGACCCATACATAAGGGCGCACAAGGCGATTACAAGGGCAGGGCATGAATTTTTTTACTTCTCGGAGCCGAAAACGAACACGGCACCCGAAGGTGCCGTGTCGCGGTTTTTTACTTGGGGTCGCGATGTTCGAATTCGCCTTCGATCACGTTGGGCTCACGGCCCAGGGGTTCTCGCGGAGCCGGCCCGCCACGGGGCTGCAGGTCATCGGCGAAGGCCCGCTGGCGCATCGCCTGCTCTTCGGCGCGCTGGCGCATTTTATTGGCCAGCAACCGACGGGTGAACGGCAACAGCATGACCAGGCCCAGCACGTCGCTGATAAAGCCTGGCAGGATCAACAGGCCGCCACCCAATGCCAGCATCAGGCCTTCGAGCATGGTCTGGGCAGGCAGCTCGCCACGGTTCAGGCTTTCACGGGCACGCAATGCCGTGGCGAGGCCGGCGATGCGCAGCACGAACACGCCGAGCATCGAGCCGAGAATGACCAGCAACAGCGCCGGGAAAAACCCGATCGCACCGCTGACCTTGACGAATACGAACAGCTCCAACACCGGAAACAGCAGAAAGAGCAACAAAAAAGGGCGCATCAAATGGTTCCTCAACGCAAGAATGCCTTGCTATGAAACCTTAAATGACGTCGCCCTTTCGTGAATTCAAGCGTCGGCCTCGGCATTTTTTGGCCATTGCTCGGCGTGAGCCAAGTAAACCAAGGCTTCGCGCACTTGTGTCGGCGTGTTGCAAGGTGCCGCAAACGCCAGCCAGTGCAGGCCCTGGCCAATGCGCAGGTGCATGCCCTCGCTGTCGATGCCCACCAGTTGCGCCGGTTCGCTTTTCGGCAGGCCGGCCAGTTCCACGTAATGGGCGATGGCTTTGGCGTGATCGGCGTTCATGTGCTCGATCATGCTGGCTTCGGCTTTGCCGGCGAAGGGGTTGGCCAGGGTGAGCCGGTCGATCCAGTGAATGGCGCCAAAGCCGCCGATGTAGCGATGGCGCACCGGCTCGAGCACCCAGAAATCGAAATCATGGGCCTTGTGGTGGTTCTGCGAGTCAGGGAAATAGCGGTAATAACGCTCGGCGGCCGCTTCGATGGCGGCGCTGTCTTCGAGCTTCCGGGCTTCGGCCAGATAGGTCAGGCGCCCCACCGCCTGGACATCCTCGGCACCGCGCTCGCCCACCAGCATCGAACACTTGGGGTCTTTTTGCAGATTGTGAGTGTGCTGGGCAATGCGGCTGATCAGGATCAGCGGCCAGCCTTGTGCGTCCAGGCAATACGGGACGACGGAGCCGAACGGAAAGCCGGGCATGGATTTGGAATGAGTGGAGAGCATTCCACGGTATTCCTTGAGCAGCAGTTCCCGGGCATGTCTGGCAGCTTCAACGCTCAATTTATGACTCCTTTTATGAAATCCGTCTAGAAAACGGTCGGGCGACTGGAGTAATGTTCCGATACACCTAGGGGACAGTTCGCGTGTGCAGTCGGGCTGCACCGTCACAAATTCGAGAAACCTCCCAACAGGTCCCCCCTCCACCGCTGCGCCATCTGGAACATGAGAATGCAACTCACTGACAAAGTAATCATTATCACCGGCGGTTGCCAGGGCCTGGGCCGCTCCATGGCCGAGTATTTCGCCGACAAAGGCGCAAAGCTGGCGCTGGTGGACCTCAACCAGGAAAAACTCGACCAGGCGGTGGCCGCCTGCGCAGCCAAGGGCGTCGAGGCCCGCGCCTACTTGTGCAATGTCGCCAATGAAGATCAGGTGATCGACATGGTTGCCCGGGTGGCCGAGGACTTCGGCGCGATCCACGGCCTGATCAACAACGCCGGGATCCTGCGCGATGGCCTGCTGCTCAAGGTCAAGGACGGCGAAATGACCAAGATGAGCCTGGCCCAGTGGCAGGCCGTGATCGACGTCAACCTCACCGGCGTGTTCCTGTGCACCCGTGAAGTGGCGGCGAAAATGGTCGAACTGAAGAACAGCGGCGCCATCATCAATATCTCGTCGATTTCCCGCGCCGGCAATGTCGGCCAGACCAACTATTCGGCCGCCAAGGCCGGTGTGGCCGCCGCCACCGTGACCTGGGCGAAGGAACTGGCGCGCTACGGCATCCGTGTCGCCGGCATCGCACCGGGCTTCATCGAAACCGAGATGACCCTGGGCATGAAACCCGAAGCCCTGGAGAAAATGACCTCGGGGATTCCGCTCAAGCGCATGGGCAAGCCCGAGGAGATCGCCCATTCGGCGGCGTATATCTTCGAGAATGACTACTACACCGGGCGGATCTTGGAGATGGATGGCGGGTTGCGGATCTAAGGTCAGCGCAAACCAAATGAAATGTGGGAGCGGGCCTGTGGGAGCACAGCTTGCTCGCGATAGCGATTCTAAGGCCAACAGATGTGTTGTAGGTGAAGCCGTCATCGCGAGCAAGCTGTGCTCCCACAGGCTTGCTCCCACATAAGACTGCAGTTCAGTCGATCAATCGTCGCTGACGGTGATGTTCGGCATCGCCGGTGAAGCGGCCTCCTGCAACACGATCCGCGCGCCCACATGGCGGGCCAGTTCCTGATAGACCATGGCGATCTGGCTGTCCGGTTCGGCGATGACCGTCGGTTTGCCGCCGTCGGCCTGTTCGCGGATCACCATCGACAGCGGCAGCGAAGCCAGCAGTTCGACGCCGTACTGGGTCGCCAGCTTTTCCCCGCCACCTTCGCCGAACAGGTGCTCGGCATGTCCGCAATTGGAGCAGATGTGCACGGCCATGTTCTCTACCACGCCCAGCACAGGGATGTTCACCTTGCGGAACATCTCCACGCCCTTGCGCGCGTCCAGCAGGGCCAGGTCCTGGGGGTGGTGACGATCACCGCACCGGCCACCGGGACTTTCTGCGCCAGGGTCAGCTGGATATCGCCGGTGCCCGGCGGCATGTCGATCACCAGGTAATCCAGGTCGCCCCACGCGGTTTGCGTGACCAGTTGCAGCAAGGCCCCGGAAACCATCGGTCCGCGCCAGACCATCGGCGTGTTGTCGTCGGTCAGGAAGGCCATGGACATGACTTCCACGCCATGGGATTGCAGCGGCACGAACCACTTCTGGTCCTTGATCTGCGGCCGGGTGCCCTCGGCGATCCCGAACATGATGCCCTGGCTCGGGCCGTAGATGTCCGCGTCGAGAATCCCGACCTTCGCCCCTTCACGGGCCAGGGCCAGGGCCAGGTTGGCGGCGGTGGTGGACTTGCCCACGCCGCCCTTGCCCGAGGCCACGGCGATCACGTTCTTGACGTTGGCCAGCCCCGGCACCTGCGCCTGAGCCTTATGGGCAGCGATCACGCTGGTGACCTGGACTGTCGCGGCGGTCACGCCGTCGAGGCCTTCGATCGCCATTTGCAGCATCTGCGCCCAGCCGCTCTTGAACAGGTCGGCGGCGTAGCCGATTTCCAGCTGGACACTGACGCGATCGCCCTGGATGTCGATGGCGCGCACGCATCCGGCGCTGACCGGGTCCTGGTTCAGGTAGGGGTCGGTGTACTGGCGAAGGACGGTTTCCACCGCTGCGCGGTTGACGGCGCTCATGGGCAACTCCGATAGCAAGACTTGAAAAACAGGCCGCTATCCTACGCCGAGCCTGCTTGTGTGGCGAGGGAGCTTGCTCCCGCTGTGTGGGAGCAAGGCTTGCCCGCGATGCAGGCGATGCGGTCTTTCAGAAATCGAGGTGCCCGTTTCGCGAGCAAGCTTTGCTCCCACAATCCCCTCGCCACAGATTGTGCCTGGCTCAGGCCTTTCGCCGTTCCCAACCGATGCATGCGGAAACAGGCCAGTGGGGTGAAATATATTTCCCGGCGCTTTATAGTGGCCGACCTCCGTTTCATCAAGTAGCCGAGCCCCATGTCCGAGCCACGCAAGATTCTCGTCACCAGCGCCCTGCCCTATGCCAATGGTTCGATTCACCTCGGCCATATGCTGGAATACATCCAGACCGATATGTGGACGCGCTTCCAGAAACATCGCGGCAACCAGTGCATCTATGTCTGCGCCGACGACGCCCACGGTTCGGCCATCATGCTGCGCGCGGAAAAGGAAGGCATCACCCCGGAGCAACTGATCGCCAACGTCCAGGCCGAACACAGCGCCGACTTTGCCGAGTTCCTGGTGGACTTCGACAACTTCCACTCCACTCACGCCGAAGAAAACCGTGAGCTGTCGAGCCAGATCTACCTGAAGCTGCGTGACGCCGGGCACATCGCCACCCGTTCGGTCACCCAGTATTTCGACCCGGAAAAGAACATGTTCCTGGCCGACCGCTTCATCAAGGGCACCTGCCCGAAATGCGGCACCGAAGACCAGTACGGCGACAACTGCGAAAAATGCGGCGCCACCTACGCACCGACCGACCTGAAAGACCCGAAATCGGCGATTTCCGGCGCCACCCCGGTGCTCAGGGACTCCCAGCATTTCTTCTTCAAGCTGCCGGATTTCCAGGAAATGCTGCAAACCTGGACCCGCAGCGGCACGTTGCACGACGCGGTGGCCAACAAGCTCGCCGAATGGCTCGACTCCGGCCTGCAAGAGTGGGACATCTCCCGCGATGCGCCGTACTTCGGCTTCGAAATCCCCGGCGAGCCCGGCAAGTATTTCTACGTGTGGCTGGATGCGCCCATCGGCTACATGGCGAGCTTCAAGAACCTTTGCGACCGCACGCCTGAGCTGGACTTCGACGCGTTCTGGGGCAAGGACTCCACAGCCGAGGTGTATCACTTCATCGGCAAGGACATCGTCAACTTCCATGCGCTGTTCTGGCCCGCCATGCTCGAAGGCGCCGGTTTCCGCAAGCCGACCGGCATCAACGTCCACGGCTACCTGACCGTCAATGGCCAGAAGATGTCCAAGTCCCGCGGCACCTTCATCAAGGCCCGGAC
This sequence comes from Pseudomonas sp. Van50, assembly GCF_055390755.1. Lineage (NCBI taxonomy): Bacteria > Pseudomonadati > Pseudomonadota > Gammaproteobacteria > Pseudomonadales > Pseudomonadaceae > Pseudomonas > Pseudomonas sp. Van50. The sequence continues at coordinate 5,543,899 of NZ_AP024343.1, forward strand.
CTACCTGGACCACCTGTCGCCGGAATACCTGCGCTACTACTACGCGTCCAAGCTCGGCCGCGGCGTCGACGACCTGGACCTGAACCTCGAAGACTTCGTGCAGAAGGTCAACTCCGACCTGGTGGGCAAGGTCGTCAACATTGCCAGCCGTTGCGCCGGGTTCATCCACAAGGGCAACGCCGGGGTCCTGGTCGCCGGTAACGCCGCGCCGGAACTGACCGACGCTTTCCTGGCGGCGGCACCCAGCATCGCCGACGCCTACGAGAGCCGCGACTTTGCCCGCGCCATGCGCGAAATCATGGCCCTGGCCGACCGCGCCAATGCCTGGATCGCCGACAAGGCCCCGTGGTCGCTGGCCAAGCAGGAAGGCAAGCAGGACGAAGTCCAGGCCATCTGCGCCTTGGGCATCAACCTGTTCCGCCAGTTGGTGATCTTCCTCAAGCCGGTACTGCCGTTGCTGGCCGCTGATGCCGAAGCGTTCCTGAACGTCGCGCCGCTGACCTGGAACGACCACCAGACACTGCTGAGCAACCATCAACTGAACGCATTCAAGCCGTTGATGACCCGTATCGATGCCACCAAGGTCCAAGCCATGATCGACGCCTCCAAGGAAGACCTGGCCGCCAGCCAGACCGACACCGGCGGCCCGACCGGCAACGGTGAGTTGACCAAGGATCCGTTGTCGCCGGAAATCGACTTCGACGCTTTCGCCGCCGTTGACCTGCGCGTGGCGCTGATCCTCAAGGCCGAGGCCGTCGAAGGGGCCGACAAGCTGCTGCGCCTGACCCTGGACATCGGCGATGAGCAACGCAACGTGTTCTCCGGCATCAAGAGTGCCTACCCGGACCCGGCCAAGCTCGAAGGTCGGTTGACGATGATGATCGCCAACCTCAAGCCGCGCAAAATGCGCTTCGGCATCTCCGAAGGCATGGTGATGGCGGCAGGCCCCGGTGGCGAGGAAATCTACCTGTTGAGCCCTGACAGCGGCGCCAAGCCGGGCCAGCGGATCAAGTAACGCGACCGCGTGCTGCACCGATCCCACAGTCGCCTTGCAGGTGGCTGTGGGATTTTCATATCTGGCCCGCACTCCCGGCGTGCCGGATAATGCCTAATCTTGTAACAGGCCCTTTGTTCGCCCACACGCCCATGACCGAAATCGTCCTCACGCTGTTCAGCGCTGCCCTGATCAACAACCTGGTGTTGCATTGGCCGCTGGGCGTCGATCCGCTGCTGGCGGCCAACGGCAGAAGACAGGTGCACGCCCTGGGCCTGGCAACGGCGTGCCTGATGCTGATCGTCGGCACCCTGGGTTATCTGGTCGATCATGGGGTGCTCGTGCCAACCAATCTGACATTCCTGCGCCTGTTGGTCTGGCTGTCCTTGAGCATCTTGCTGATCGGGCCGTTGCTGCGCCTGCTGACACGCTGGCTGCCCGCAATGCCGTTCGATGGATTGTGGCCGCTGCTGCTCGGCAATGCCGGCATCCTGGGCGTCACGCTGCTCAACGGCCAGGAAGACCGAGGCCTGGGCCACGCCGTGGCGCTGAGCCTGGGGCCGGGCTGGGCTTCTGGCTGGTGCTGGGCCTGTTCGACGATCTGCGCCAGCGCACCTTCAATCACGCTATTCCCTTGCCCTTCAGGGGCCTGCCAATACAGTTGATCAGCGCCGGACTGATGGCGGTGGCCTTTCTCGGATTGCGCGGGCTGGTCAAAACATGAGCCTGATTCAACGTATCGACGCCCTGTTGCCGCAGACCCAATGCGGCAAATGCGGTCACCCCGGGTGCAAGCCCTACGCCGAAGGCATCGCCCAGGGCGAGCCGATCAACAAATGCCCGCCCGGCGGACGCGAAACCATCGCGGCCCTGGCCGAGCTGATGAAAATACCAGTGCTGGAACTGGACACCAGCCGCGGCGTGGCTCCGGCGCAAATCGCCTTCATCCGCGAAGCCGAATGCATCGGCTGCACCAAGTGCATCCAGGCCTGTCCGGTGGACGCGATTGTCGGCGCGGCCAAGCTGATGCACACCGTCCTCATCGACGAATGCACCGGCTGCGACCTGTGCGTGGCGCCCTGCCCGGTCGACTGCATCGAAATGCGGCCCCTGCCGACGGCAAGCGTGTTGCCGATTGTCGGCGGCCTGGCCTTCAGCGCCGCCGAGCAACAGGCGCGAACGGCCAAGCGCAACCACGCCCGGCGCCGCTTCGAACAACGCAATGCGCGCCTGCGCCGCGAAGAAGAACAGCGCCAGGCGGAGCGCTTGGCCCGTACCCAGCGCGCGGCCCAGGCCAAGGAACCGGAACAGCCGCTCGATCCCGTACAAGCCGCACTGGAACGCGTGCGCGCGCAAAAAGCCGCCACCGCCGATGCCGCCTTGAAAAAAGCCAAGGTTGACCTGGCCATGAGCCGGGCGCAGTTGAACAAATCCTTGAAAGCGTTCGGCCATCCGCCAACCTTCGAGCAGCAGTCGCAACTGATCCTGCTGCAACGCCAGTTCGAAGCGGCCGAGCAGGCCCTGAGCCAACTGGAAAACGCCGCACCCGCGATCACGCCAGCCCCGGCTCCGGCACAAAGCGCCGAACTGAAGCGGGCCAAGATCCAACTGGCGATGCGCCGCGCCGAACTCAGCAAAGCCCGTACGGCAGCGGCATCGGATGAACAACTGCAGGCGTTGGAGCAAGCGGTGAAGGATGCCGAGCGCCAGGTGGACGTCCATGCCGCTTCCTGACACCGTGGACGAACGGCTGCGGCCCGCGATGACGCGGGTGTTGCTGGCGACACTGCCCGGCGTGCTGGCGTTGCTGTGGTTCCAGGGCTGGGGCGTGGTACTCAACCTGCTGTTGTCCGGCCTCACCGCGCTGGCGGTCGAAGCGTTGGTGCTGCGTTTGCGCCGCCGGCCGCTCAAACCCGAACTGAACGATGGCAGCGCGCTGGTCAGTGCCACGCTGCTGGCCCTGGCCTTGCCGGCGTATTGCCCCTGGTGGCTGACCGTCACCGCGGCCGCCTGCGCCTTGCTGTTCGGCAAGCACCTGTGGGGCGGCGTCGGCAGCAACCCGTTCAACCCGGCGATGCTCGGCTATGCCCTGGTCCTGGTGGCGTTTCCCGCCCATATGAGTCCCGCGCCCCACGGTTTGGGCCTGCTTGAAGGCTTGCAACAGGTGTTCGGCACTCATCCGACGCCCGACGCCTGGGCCGGGGCCACCGCGCTGGACAGCCTGCGAACCAACACGAGCCTGACCATCGATGAACTGTTCGCCAGCGATCCGGCGTTCGGGCGTTTCGGTGGCCGCGGTGCCGAATGGGTCAATCTGGCGTTCCTGGCGGGAGGTCTGTTTCTGTTGCAGCAACGGGTGTTCAGCTGGCATGCGCCGGTGGGCCTGCTGGGGAGCCTGTTTATCGTCAGCCTGCTGTGCTGGAACGGGTCGGGGTCCGATTCCCATGGCTCACCGCTGTTTCATCTGTTCAGCGGCGCAACCATGCTCGGCGCGTTTTTTATCGCGACCGAACCGGTCTCGGGCGCCAAGGCCCCTCTCGCCCGCCTGCTGTTTGGCGCGGGCATGGGGCTGCTGGTCTACCTGATCCGCACCTGGGGCGGCTACCCGGATGGCGTAGCGTTCGCGGTGTTGCTGATGAACCTCGGCGTGCCGGCACTGGACCGGTTTGCCGAGGCGCGACAACGGCGGCCACTGACATGAAGAATCCCGGCGGCGTGGCAATCCTGATCCTGTTGATCGGCCTCGGTTGCAGTGCCACTTACCTCACACACCTCGGCACCGCCGGGCGCATCGAGACCCAGCGGCAAGCGCTGGCGAACAGGACAATGCTTGAGGTGCTGCCCACCGGCCTCTACGACAATCAGCCATTGGCGCACCCCGTTCTCACCGCCCCGGAGACCTTGACCCATAGCTCGCTGCTGGGCGGTTATCTGGCGACCCGCAATGGCCAGCCCAGCGCCGTGCTGCTGCGTAGCCAGGCACCGGGCTATGAGGGCAGCATCGAATTGCTGGTCGCCATCGATCCACAGGGCCGGCTGCTGGGCGTCAAGACGCTGCGCCAAGCCGAAACTCCCGGGTTGGGCGCGGCGATTGCCGGCTGGCCGAACACCTGGATGCAGGTTTTCACCGGCAAATCACGCCAGGCGCCTGACGACAGCGGCTGGGCCCTGAAGAAGGACCAGGGACAGTTCGATCAACTGGCCGGCGCAACGGTGACATCCCGGGCGGTGCTCCAAGCGGTTCACGACGCGTTGCGTTACTTCGACGAGCACAAGGCTCAGTTGGGAGTGCCTGCCAATGAATAGGCCATGGGGCCTGACACACGGCCTGCTGCTCGTCCCACTGGTGGGCGCCAGCGATTCGCTGATGGGCGCACTGGTGCTATGGCTGGCCTGGGCCTTGATGTTCTTCTGCCAGGGCTTGGCGATGGGGTGTGTCCGACAACGCCTGACAACCGCGCAACAACTGCTCGCCGCCATCGTGCTGGCCGCTACCCTGACCACCTGCATAGGTTTTGTCATCCAGGCCTGGGCATTGGAACTGTATCGACCGCTGGGGCTTTACCTGGGCTGGATCGCCTTGAGCTGCGTGGCGCTGGAGCATGCGGGTTTCTTCGTTGAGTCTCGCTTGCCTGGACGCCTCAGGCTGGCTGGGGCGTTCGGTCTCTTGATGGTCAGCCTGGGCACCCTGCGTGAGCTGATCGGCAGCGGCCTCCCCTGGCCTTGCTCGCCCCGGGCGGGTTCATTCTGCTCGGCCTGCTACTGGCGGCCCGACAGGCCTGGACGGCAGCCAAATCCCCTTCAACCACCGAGGAAACGCCGCGCCCATGAACGCCGCAAAACGCCTGGAAATATTCCGTCGCTTTCACGAGGACAACCCGGAACCGAAAACCGAACTGGCCTATTCCTCGCCGTTCGAATTGCTGATCGCGGTCATCCTGTCGGCCCAGTCCACCGACGTCGGCGTCAACAAGGCCACGGCTAAATTGTTCCCGGTCGCCAACACCCCGGAGGCGATCTACGCCCTGGGCGTCGAAGGGTTGTCCGAGTACATCAAGACCATCGGCCTGTTCAACAGCAAGGCCAAAAACGTGATCGAAACCTGCCGCCTGCTGATCGAGCGCCACGGCAGTGAGATCCCCCAGACCCGTGAAGCGCTGGAAGCCCTTCCAGGCGTCGGCCGCAAGACCGCCAACGTCGTGCTCAATACCGCGTTTCGGCAGTTGACCATGGCGGTCGACACCCACATTTTCCGCGTCAGCAACCGTACCGGGCTGGCCCCCGGCAAAAACGTGGTGGAGGTGGAGAAGAAGCTGATGAAGTTTGTCCCCAAGGAATACCTGCTGGACTCCCATCACTGGCTCATCCTCCATGGGCGCTACGTCTGCCTGGCGCGCAAGCCCCGCTGCGGCAGCTGCCGAATCGAAGATTTATGCGAATACAAGCACAAGACCTCGGACGATTGAGGCGCTATTGCTTTTATCGATCTATCGATTGAAAAAATCTTTTTTACCCGCCCGTGGTTTATCGATATAAGGAGCGCCAATGGCAGTCTTAGCCTGGAGTCGAACCCATGAGTGCTGGCAAAGAACAACTGGATGTAGAAGACGAATTCATCGCCGCTGAGGCCGACGACGGTGAACCTGCGGTCGTGCCGGAAGTAGCGAAAACCAACCTGAGCAAGCGCCGCACCATCGATAACCTGCTGGAAGAGCGTCGTTTACAGAAGCAACTGGCCGATTACGACTTTGACCTCTGACACGTAAAAGCCTCCCTGATGGAGGCTTTTTACTGAGTACGCGTGACAGCAGCCTCACACCAACCCATTACGCTGCGCCAGCTCGATCAGGTCGACCAGCGAACGGGCATTGAGCTTCAATAACAGACGGGTCTTGTAAGTACTGACGGTCTTGTTGCTCAAGAACATTCCATCGGCGATTTCCTTGTTGGTCTTGCCGCGCGCCAGTTGCTGCAAGACCATCATCTCCCGCCCCGACAACCGATCGACCATATCGGACTCACTGGCATTACCCAGGCTCGATCGCACCGTATGCAATGCCTGGTTGGGAAAGTAACTGTAGCCGGACAGTACTGCCTTGATTGCACTTAATAATTCAGTAAGGTCCTGTTGCTTGCAGACATACCCGGCCGCCCCTGTCTGCATGCAACGCATTGAAAAATGCCCAGGCGCCTGGGAAGTCAGTACCAATACCTTCATTGACGAAGGTATGGCCGTCAAACGGGCAATGACCTCCAACCCGTCCAGTTTCGGAATACCGATATCGAGAATGACGATATCGGGCATAAGTTCACGAGCAAGTTGTAACGCATCGACGCCGTTGTCGGTTTCGGCAACGACCTCATAACCATGACGCTCCATCAGCAAACGTACAGCAAGACGAATGACGGGATGATCATCCACGATCAGCACTTTATTCATGGGCAAATCCAACTTCGCTGTTCGAATTTTTAGAGCACGCACAATAGCCTAGTCATTTCTACCTTGGCATGCCGCCCCCCCTGACCGCTCGCACCGAGAGACAGATCCTACAAGCTATACAGAAAACTCCTACAAATCCCGCCGGGAAAAATGTGTCCTCAATTTTTTACAGAGAAGGACCGAGCGCCCTTGAGCATCCGTTACCCCTATGAATAATGCGCTCTTTCGCCGCCCTACCTGCTTGCGGACCGGTCATTGGAAAGCACTTTACTCATAAAGAGTAACTGAATTATTTACTGTTAAAACTGCCCCCCTCACTTCAGCAGCGGAAATTCCTATATAAGAGACGTTCAGGCACCCGATATAAAACATCGACAGCCCTGATTGTTTTAGCGACACCTTATTAGCCACCGATATTATTTTTTCCAAACCACTCACGAGCATGAATATTCCATGAGCATTAACCATGAACAAACCTTTGAAGACCATCACCAACCCCATGACCCTTATCGCCATATTCGCAACTTTATCCGAAACGTCCGCGGCTGTTTCCCTGCCTTTTCTGGATGATCAGGACCGTGAGTATTACCTCTGGTTCCTGATCAGCTTCCCCTTCTATTTATTGCTGCTTTTTTTCATCACCCTCAACTTCAATTATCGTTCCTTGTATTCACCTTCGGATTTTCGCAAGAGCAAGCACTTCATAAAGACCATGGATGACGCGACCTGTCGGCGCAAACGAATGCTACGTCGGGCGGGCAAGGACCACCGGCGGCGACTGATAGGTCTTCATCGCCCCAGGCATGAACCGCCGGACACCTTTTGCATCCTGTGCCGCCAATCCCGTCGCCTGAGCGAAACTTGCCAACCTGAGCATTTGAAGCACGCCGGCATCGTCGTGTACGTCATTTACCACCACGCAGACCTTGCAACCCACGGGCAGGATGGATGAGCCATCAGGAGACAGTGCTGCAGACAAGAGGCTGCCCTTGCAAAACAGAGGGCAAAAAAAACGGCCTGCTCAAGGCAGGCCGTTTTTTATATCGCCAGGGTCAGAACAGCTTGCGACCCTTGTTCGCCGCGATGCGCATGCGCAGGGCGTTGAGCTTGATGAAGCCGGCCGCGTCGGCCTGGTTGTAGGCACCGCCGTCTTCTTCGAAGGTCGCGATGTTGGCGTCGAACAGCGACTCGTCCGACTTACGCCCGGTGACGATCACGTTGCCCTTGTACAGCTTCAGGCGTACCACGCCATTCACATGAGCCTGGGAGGCGTCGATCATCTGCTGCAGCATCAGACGCTCAGGGCTCCACCAGTAGCCGGTGTAGATCAGGCTGGCGTACTTGGGCATCAGCTCGTCCTTGAGGTGAGCCACTTCGCGGTCCAGGGTGATCGATTCGATCGCCCGGTGAGCGCGCAGCATGATGGTGCCACCCGGGGTTTCGTAGCAGCCGCGGGACTTCATGCCGACATAGCGGTTCTCGACGATGTCCAGACGACCGATGCCGTGTTCGCCGCCGATGCGGTTCAGGGTCGCCAGCACGGTGGCCGGGCTCATTTCCACGCCGTCCAGGGCGACGATATCGCCATTGCGATAGGTCAGCTCCAGGTATTGCGGGGTATCCGGGGCCTTCTCGGGGGAGACGGTCCAGCGCCACATGTCTTCTTCGTGCTCGGTCCAGGTGTCTTCCAGCACGCCGCCTTCATAGGAGATGTGCAGCAGGTTGGCGTCCATCGAGTACGGGGATTTCTTCTTGCCGTGACGCTCGATTGGAATCGCGTGCTTCTCGGCGTAGTCCATCAGTTTTTCACGGGACAGCAAGTCCCATTCACGCCACGGGGCGATGACTTTCACGCCCGGCTTGAGGGCATAGGCGCCCAGCTCGAAACGCACCTGGTCGTTGCCTTTGCCGGTAGCGCCGTGGGAAATGGCATCGGCGCCGGTTTCGTTGGCGATTTCGATCAGGCGCTTGGCAATCAACGGACGGGCGATGGACGTACCCAGCAGGTACTCGCCTTCGTAAACGGTGTTGGCGCGGAACATCGGGAACACGAAGTCGCGGACGAACTCTTCGCGCAGGTCATCGATGTAGATCTCTTTGACGCCCATGGCCTGGGCCTTGGCGCGTGCAGGCTCGACTTCCTCGCCCTGCCCCAGGTCAGCGGTGAAGGTCACCACTTCGCAGTTATAAGTGTCCTGCAGCCACTTGAGGATCACCGAAGTGTCCAGGCCGCCGGAATACGCCAGAACGACCTTGTTTACGTCCGCCATGCCATCACTCCACGGGTTGTACGGAAAGCCGTGAAGTCTAACGTCCAGCGCGGATAATTTACAGGGGCGCGACAGCTTATGACGACGAAGCGACAGATTATGTCGAGCGCGCGACGGTCAAAACCGAATCAGGAGGTCCGCGCGGTCGTCCCGACGGGCGTGGGTGCCGGTGTCTTGGCCGGTGCAGCGGTGGGCGCCGGCGCTTTGGCAGGGGGCGCAGCGGGTGCAGGCTGCGCGGCGGCGGGCTGGGGTGCCGGTGCTTCGCTAGCCGCCACGCGCTCGAGGCGCACGACCACCCGACGGTTCTTGGCCCGGTTGGCGGCGTTGGTGTTGGGCACCAGGGGATAACGTTCGCCGTGGAAGCGCAGGGTAATCTGCGACTCCTGGAAACCATTGGCCTTGAAGAAATCCTGGACCGCCAGGGCCCGGCGGCGCGACAGCTCGCGGTTGGTCAGGCGATTGCCGCTGTTGTCGGAGTGACCGTCAAGCTCGACATGATTGACGCTCGGATCGGCCTTGATGAAGTCGAGCATCACCTGCAACTGGGCCTTGGCATGGGCATCGAGTTCGACTTCTTCGCCGGGGAAGCCGATCTGGGTCTGCTTCACCTGCTCGAAATTCTTCGGCAACAACTTGGCCACACAGCTCTGATAATCGCCGAAGGCTTTATTGAAACGCACCGGCAGCAACCGGACTTCCGACACTCGACCGTCCTCGGTGTTACGCCGTACCACAGGGCTACGACCGTCCATCAGCCCACTGATCAAGCGTCCGGCCTGGACCTGGGAGCTGTTGAACAATACATCGCCACTGCCAATGCTGACCGAGCCCAGGTTGATATCGCCGCGCCCCGGTTGCCACGGTGCGGCGGCCGCCAGCAAGGTGGCCGAACCGCCGCCCAGCATCGGGTTATAGCTCTTGAGGCGGAACGTGGCCTGTTCGCCCGCCCGGCGCACGAACTCGCCACTGCCGAAATCGGTGATCGGCTGGCTCAGCCGGCACTCGAACTTGTCGCCTTCGACCGCCCACTCAATGCTCTCCAGACGGGTCTGGAAAGTGAGCGCCATGGCGGGAAGGCTGGCAAACACACTGAGCAAGGCTAGATAACGCTGGCGCACGGGAGGCTCCACTGACTTTTATACAAAGATCGACGCATGCTTGAGGGCATGACGCCTGTCCGGGGCACTGCACGGATTCGTGGCACACCTGTAGGAGCTATCGGTAAGTTGTGGCAGAACTTGATAGCGGGTGCCTGAATCGGTCTTTTCCGGTAGCATTCCCCAGAGTTTGACCCGCCTGGAAGCCCCCTAATGTCCGACCGCCTGACCCTGCTGCGTCCCGACGACTGGCATATTCATCTTCGCGATGGTGCTGTGTTGACCCATACCGTCGCCGATGTCGCGCGCACCTTCGGGCGCGCAATCATCATGCCTAACCTGGTTCCGCCCGTGCGCAACGCCGCCGAGGCCGATGGCTATCGCCAGCGTATCCTCGCCGCGCGCCCGGCTGGCAGCCGCTTCGAACCGCTGATGGTGCTTTACCTCACCGACCGCACCCAGCCCGAAGAGATTCGCGACGCCAAGGCCAGCGGTTTTGTCCATGCCGCCAAGCTGTATCCCGCCGGCGCGACGACCAACTCCGATTCCGGTGTCACCAGCATCGACAAGATCTTCCCGGCGCTGGAGGCCATGGCCGAAGTCGGCATGCCGTTGTTGATCCATGGTGAGGTTACCCGGGGCGACGTCGATGTGTTCGACCGCGAGAAAATCTTCATCGACGAACACATGCGCCGCGTCGTGGAGCGTTTCCCGACCCTCAAGGTGGTGTTCGAACACATCACCACCGGCGATGCCGTGCAGTTCGTCAACGAGGCCCCGGCCAACGTCGGCGCGACCATTACCGCCCACCACCTGCTGTACAACCGCAACCACATGCTGGTGGGCGGGATCCGGCCGCACTTCTATTGCCTGCCGATCCTCAAGCGCAATACCCACCAGGAAGCCTTGCTGGACGCCGCTACCAGCGGCAGCGCCAAGTTTTTCCTCGGCACCGACTCGGCACCCCACGCCCGTCACGCCAAGGAAGCGGCCTGCGGTTGCGCCGGTTGCTACACCGCCTATGCCGCCATCGAGATGTACGCCGAGGCGTTCGAACAGCGCAATGCGCTGGAAAAACTCGAAGGCTTCGCCAGCCTGCATGGCCCGCGCTTCTATGGCCTGCCGGTGAACACCGACCGTATTACCCTGGTCCGTGACGAATGGACCGCCCCTGTCAGCCTGCCCTTCGGCGAGCAGACCGTCATCCCGCTGCGCGCCGGTGAAAAACTGCGCTGGCGCCTGCTGGAGGAAAACGCGTGAGTGAAGATCATTTCGACGACGAACTGGACGGCAACGGTGGTTCGGGCGGCGCCCGTCACCCCATGGCCGCGCGGTTCCGTGGTTATCTGCCGGTCGTCGTCGATGTAGAAACCGGTGGTTTCAATTCCGCCACCGACGCCTTGCTGGAAATCGCCGCGACCACCATCGGCATGGACGAAAAAGGCTTTGTGTTCCCTGACCACACCTATTTCTTCCGTGTCGAACCGTTCGAAGGCGCCAACGTCGAAGCGGCGGCTTTGGAATTCACCGGGATCAAGCTCGATCACCCGTTGCGCATGGCAGTCAGCGAAGAAACGGCCCTGACCGACATCTTCCGTGGTGTGCGCAAGGCGCTCAAGGCCAACGGTTGCAAGCGCGCGATCCTGGTCGGCCACAACAGCAGCTTCGACCTGGGCTTCCTCAACGCCGCCGTCGCGCGCCTGGACATGAAGCGCAACCCGTTCCACCCGTTCTCCAGCTTCGACACCGCGACCCTGGCTGGCCTGGCGTATGGCCAGACCGTCCTGGCCAAGGCGTGCCAGGCAGCCGACATCGATTTCGATGGTCGTGAGGCGCACTCGGCCCGCTACGACACCGAGAAGACCGCCGAGCTGTTCTGCGGCATCGTCAACCGGTGGAAAGAGATGGGCGGCTGGCAGGATTTCGACGACTAAAGAGCAGAGCCAATGTGGGGCGGTGCCACTCTGTGGGAGCAAAGCTTGCTCGCGACACAGGCGACTCGGTTCTTGGAAGACCGCATCGCCGCCATCGCGGGCAAGCCTTGCTCCCACAGATAAATCCCCTCACCACAGGGTTCTGTGTTTCAGCCGACAAGTTTGGAACACCCATAAAAAAACCGGCCCATCGAGGGCCGGTTTTTTTATGCCTGGAGGCGCTTACAGCTTGTCGCTGTGCTCGCCCAGGTAAGCGGCAACGCCTTCAGGCGATGCGGTCATGCCCTTGTCGCCTTTTTTCCAGTTGGCCGGGCAGACTTCGCCGTGCTCTTCGTGGAATTGCAGCGCGTCGACCAGACGGATCAACTCTTCCATGTTACGGCCCAGCGGCAGGTCGTTGATGATCTGCGAACGGACAACGCCCTTGTCGTCGATCAGGAAGGCACCACGGAAGGCCACGCCGCCTTCGGACTCAACGTCGTAGGCCTTGGCGATTTCGTGCTTCATGTCGGCAGCCATGGTGTATTTCACCTGGCCGATACCGCCATTGTTGATCGGGGTGTTGCGCCAGGCGTTGTGAGTGAAGTGCGAGTCGATCGACACAGCGACCACTTCAACGTTGCGCGCCTTGAAATCATCCATGCGGTGATCCAGTGCGATCAGCTCGGACGGGCAGACGAAGGTGAAGTCCAGCGGATAGAAGAACACCAGGCCGTATTTGCCTTTGATGGCCGAGGACAGGGTGAAGCTGTCGACGATTTCGCCGTTGCCAAGCACGGCTGGCACGGTGAAGTCAGGGGCTTGTTTGCCTACGAGTACGCTCATTGGATATCTCCTGATGTAATTAGCGTGAAAACAAAGTCCGGGCCAGCCTGCCACCCTCAGGCGACAGCCCTGTGACACGAACCCGCTTGCAAGGGCCGACCATCATACACCGCGCATTTGGACTGTCTTCAACGGTTTTTCGGTGGTATCGAAAAATCGCCGCCCCGCTGCGTGCCGCCTTCGTTGCCCAAGGAAAAAACCGTTCGTCAGCCTGGCACCGCTCTGGCGCAAGACCTTGAGAAACCACTTTGACAATCATTCTCGTTAACATTAAGATCCGTCTCAATTGAGTCACAACCAGCGACGGTTCTCACTTATGTATGTATGCCTCTGCACTGGCGTCACCGACGGACAAATCCGCGAAGCGATCTATGAAGGTTGCTGCAGCTATCGCGAAGTCCGCCAGGCCACCGGCGTAGCCAGCCAATGCGGCAAATGTGCCTGCCTGGCCAAGGAAGTGGTGCGTGAAACCCTCGCCAAGGTGCAAACGGCACAGGCCTCGATCCCCTACCCGGTAGAATTTACTGCCGCGTAAAGACAGCTTTTCAAGGAACCGGACTCAATGTCCGGTTTTTTTATGCCTGTAAATCAAATGCTTAGCGTCCAGACGCGGAACACAAACATTCTTATTCCGATTAATTTTCATTTATTATTCAATAACTTAGGTTTGACACTGATAAATACGCGGCTCAAACTCTGCCCTATACACAGCTATTACAGGGCAGGCCTCATCATGAAAGGCGACATTACAGTCATCCAGCATCTCAACAAGATCCTTGCCAATGAGCTGGTCGCGATCAACCAATACTTCCTGCATGCGCGCATGTACGAGGATTGGGGCCTGAACAAGCTGGGCAAGCACGAGTACCACGAGTCCATCGACGAGATGAAACACGCGGACAAGCTGATCAAGCGCATCCTGTTTCTCGAAGGCCTGCCGAACGTCCAGGACCTGGGCAAGCTGCACATTGGCGAACACACCCGGGAAATGCTCGAGTGCGACCTGCGCATCGAGCGCACCGGCCACGCCGACCTGAAGGCCGCCATTGCCCATTGCGAAAGCGTTGGCGACTTCGGTAGCCGTGAACTGCTGGAAGACATCCTCGAATCCGAGGAAGAGCACATCGACTGGCTGGAAACCCAACTGGGCCTGATCGACAAAGTCGGTCTGGAGAACTACCTGCAATCGCAGATGGGCGAAGAGTAACCTTCCCCGGCAGCAGGCCACTAAAAAGCCCCGCCCTCTTTCGAGAGGCGGGGCTTTTTATTGCCTGGATTCTCCCAGGCCCTACTCAAAACCACTGTGGGAGCGAGCTTGCTCGCGATGGCGGTGGATCAGATATAAAAATGCTGACTGACACACCACTATCGCGAGCAAGCTCGCTCCCACAAGGTTTCCCGTTCACCACAACCGGCGTGGTGAACAGGCTTCCATGGATCAGGCTTCGGTCTTGTTCGCGGACGCTTTTTCTACCGCAGCCTTGATCGTGGCCTGCAAAGAACCGTCGGCGGCCATCTCGGTCATGATGTCGCTACCACCGACCAGCTCACCGCCCACCCACAATTGCGGGAAGGTTGGCCAGTTGGCGTACTTGGGCAGGTTGGCGCGGATTTCCGGGTTCTGCAGGATGTCCACGTAGGCAAACTTCTCGCCACACGCCATCACAGCCTGAGCAGCCTTGGCCGAGAAACCGCACTGTGGCGCGTTCGGCGAGCCTTTCATGTAAAGCAGGATGGTGTTGTTGGCAATCTGGTCTTTAATCGTTTCGATGATATCCACGGAGCACCTCGGCTTAAACTTTGCGACGTCAGTTGTCGACACGGTGGCGCATTGTAACGGAAAGCAGAACGTGCTGCTCAGAGACAATTTTACGCAGCCGCCACCTTCACCGGTACACCGTTGAGCGCCGCGTTGCCGGACAACTCATCGAGCTGGCAATCATCGGTCAGGTCATTGGCGCTGGATCCCGGCTGCCCACTGGCAATGGTCATCTGCACGCCCGGCCGGGCATGGCCCCAGCCGTGGGGCAGGCTGACCACGCCTTTCATCATGTCCAGGCTGCCCAGTACCTCGACTTCGATGGCCCCCACCCGCGAGCTGACCGTCACGCGCTGCCCGTCGGCAAGGCCTCGGGAGGCGAGGTCATCCGGGTGCATCAGTAATTGATGACGCGGCTTGCCCTTCACCAGTCGATGGAAGTTATGCATCCAGGAGTTGTTGCTGCGCACATGGCGGCGACCAATCATCAGCAACTCATCCGGTTCTGGCGCCTGCAACGCGGCAAAGCGCGCAAGGTCGGCAAGAATCACCGCCGGCGCGGCCTGCACCCGCTGGTTTTCGGTTTTCAAGCGCGGGGCCAGGTTGGGCTTGAGTGCGCCGAGGTCGATGCCATGGGGATGGTCGAACAAGGTCGCCAGAGACAGTTTGTGCGGCGAGGCGTCGCCATAGGCTCCGCTGCGCAGGCCAAGATCGATCATCTGCGCCGGCGGCATGGTCGGCTTGAGCTCTTTGCCGGTGTGGGCAGCGAAGGCCTTGGCCAGGCCGACAAAGATCTCCCAGTCGTGCAGCGCCCCCTCGGGCTTGGGCAGGATCGCCCGGTTGAAACGGGTCACGTTGCGCACCGCGAACAGGTTGAAGGTGGTGTCGTAATGATCGTTTTCCAGGGCCGAGGTCGAGGGCAGGATCAGGTCGGCGTAACGGGTGGTTTCGTTGATGTACAGATCGACACTGACCATGAACTCCAGCCCATCCAGGGCCTGCTCCAACTGCCGCCCGTTGGGTGTAGACAGCACCGGGTTGCCGGCCACGGTGACCAGCGCCCGAATCTGGCCTTCGCCCTCGGTCAGCATCTCCTCGGCCAGGGCCGACACCGGCAGCTCCCCTGCGTACTCGGGACGCCCGGAGACCCGGCTCTGCCAACGATTGAAATGCCCACCCGAGGTGGTCGCCACCAGGTCCACCGCCGGCTCGGTACACAGCGCACCGCCCACCCGATCCAGATTGCCGGTCACCAGGTTGATCACCTGGATCAGCCAGTGGCACAGCGTACCGAACGCCTGGGTCGACACCCCCATCCGCCCGTAGCACACCGCTGAAGGGGCGGCGGCGAAGTCCCGGGCCAATTGCCGGATCTGCGCGGCCGGCACCGCACAGAGCGGGCTCATTGCTTCAGCCGTGAAAGCAGCAACGGCCGCGCGCACCTCATCCAGGCCGTCCACCGGCAGGTGGCTGTCACGGGTCAGGCCTTCGCTGAACAGGGTATTGAGCAAGCCAAACAGCAGCGCGGCATCGCCACCGGGACGCACGAAGACATGCTGGTCGGCAATGGCCGCCGTTTCGCTGCGGCGCGGATCGACCACCACCACTTTGCCGCCACGGGCCTGGATCGCCTTGAGACGCTTCTCCACGTCCGGCACGGTCATGATGCTGCCGTTGGAGGCCAATGGGTTGCCGCCCAGGATCAGCATGAAGTCGGTGTGATCGATGTCCGGAATCGGCAGTAGCAAGCCGTGGCCGTACATCAGGTGGCTGGTCAGGTGATGGGGCAGTTGGTCCACCGAGGTTGCCGAGAAACGGCTGCGGGTCTTCAACAGGCCCAGGAAATAGTTGCTGTGGGTCATCAGCCCATAGTTATGCACGCTGGGGTTGCCCTGGTAGACCGCCACCGCGTTCTGGCCGTGGCGCGCCTGGATATCCGCCAGGCGCGCGGCCACCAATGCGAAGGCGTCGTCCCATGCGATGGGGTGCCATTCGTTGCCGATGCGCTGCATGGGTTGGCGCAGGCGGTCCGGATCGTTCTGGATATCCTGCAGGGCCACTGCCTTGGGGCAGATGTGACCGCGACTGAAGGTGTCCAGCGCATCGCCCTTGATCGAGGTGATCGCCAGGCCCTGGCCGTCGGTTTCGGTGGTTTCGAGGGTCAAGCCGCAAATGGCTTCACACAGATGGCACGCACGGTGGTGGAGAGTCTTGGTCATGGCCAGTCTCTGTTTTATTCGTGGCGGGCACTTTCGGCCGCGGGAACAAAACTATGGCCCGTGCTTCCCGGCAGCGCCAGCGACGTTCGTCCTGTGAATTGCCGGGCATCAGGCCCGCCGATGAAGTGCCATCAAGGGCCCTCGGGGGGCGGTGCCAGGAGTTGGATTTCCTCGACGGTTTCCACTTCCTCCTGGGCGATGGGCACACCGGTCAGTTCGCCAATCAATCGCCAATGCTCGTCGAGGCCGCTGCTGATCGTGGCCATGCGATCGATCATCCGGCGGCCTGCGGCCTTGGTCACTTCATCATCGCTGCGCAGCAATTCGAATGACATGGACGTCACCGATGCCGTCAGGTGGGTCAGCGAGCGTGCGGTCAGCCCCAGCAATTCCATCAATTGTCGCTCTTTCGAATCCATTTCGGGCTCCTGTGCCGCTGAGGCTCATTTATAACCCAGGCCTTTGCATTAGGAAATGTTTCACAACCACCAGCAGGCAGGCGCAAGAGTCGAAGGACATGGCATAAACCGCCACCATCCATGGCGCGCCCGGCCGCGCTTGATTGCCAAGCCGAGCAGCGCCAGTGTACAAATGGGCCGCTGCAGTCAGGAAACCGGCCTCAAATACGTCATCGCATTCGCGTGATGGCTTCGCTGAAATCCCCAAAAACCGTAGCCCTATTGGTAAGACGCGACATTTAATGTCAATATCGCGCCTTCCCCTATTTTCGTCGCCCCGTGCGGCTTTTGCCGCAGGTCTCGCCCGTTTTTTCATTAAACAAGGCTTTGAGCATCTGCGGTCAGTTACAAAAAGGTAGTCAATCATGAGCGCAAGGCACTTTCTCTCCCTGATGGATTTCACGCCCGATGAGTTGCTCGGCGTGATCCGTCGAGGCGTGGAGCTCAAGGACCTGCGTAATCGCGGCGTACTGTTCGAGCCCTTGAAAAACCGCGTGCTGGGGATGATCTTCGAGAAATCATCGACCCGCACCCGCATCTCTTTCGAAGCCGGCATGATCCAACTGGGCGGCCAGGCGATTTTCCTGTCGCCCCGCGACACCCAACTGGGCCGTGGCGAACCCATCGGCGATTGCGCCATCGTCATGTCGAGCATGCTGGACGCGGTGATGATCCGTACCTTTGCCCACAGCACCCTGACCGAGTTCGCGGCCCATTCCCGCGTACCGGTGATCAACGGCCTGTCCGACGACCTGCACCCCTGCCAGTTGCTGGCCGACATGCAGACCTTCCTCGAGCACCGTGGCTCGATCCAGGGCAAGACCGTGGCCTGGATCGGCGACGGCAACAACATGTGCAACAGCTATATAGAAGCGGCGATGCAATTCGACTTCCAACTGCGCGTCGCCTGCCCCGAAGGTTTTGACCCCAATGCCGAGTTGCTGGCCAAGGCCGGGGACCGGGTGTCCATCGTCCGTGACCCGAAACAGGCCGTGGCCGGTGCGCACCTGGTGAGCACCGACGTCTGGACCTCCATGGGCCAGGAAGAAGAAACCGCCAGGCGCCTGGAGTTGTTCGCGCCACTGCAGGTCAACCGGGCCCTGCTCGACCTGGCGGATGCCGACGTGTTGTTCATGCACTGCCTGCCGGCCCACCGTGGCGAGGAGATCAGCATGGACCTGCTGGATGACCCGCGTTCGGTAGCCTGGGACCAGGCCGAGAATCGCCTGCATGCGCAAAAGGCCTTGCTCGAGTTCCTGGTCGAGCCGGCGTATCACCACGCATGAGCCACGCCTTGCTGCTGAACTTGCACAACCTGGCCTGCGGTTATCAGGACCAGCGGGTCGTGCAGAACCTCAACCTGCACCTCAATGCCGGTGATATCGGTTGCCTGCTCGGTTCGTCCGGGTGCGGCAAGACCACGACCTTGCGCGCCATTGCCGGCTTCGAACCGGTGCACGAGGGTGAAATCCAGTTGGCCGGGGAAACCATCTCCCGCGCCGGCTTCACCCTGGCCCCGGAAAAACGCCGCATCGGCATGGTGTTCCAGGACTACGCCCTGTTCCCCCACCTGAGCGTGGCCCAGAACATTGCCTTTGGCATCCGCAAGCATCCGAACAAGGACCGCGTCGTCGAAGAATTGCTGGAACTGGTCAACCTGAAACACCTGGGCAAGCGTTTTCCCCATGAACTGTCCGGCGGACAACAGCAGCGCGTGGCCCTGGCCCGTGCGCTGGCGCCGGAACCGCAGCTGCTGTTGCTCGATGAACCGTTCTCCAACCTCGATGGCGAGCTGCGCCGCAAGCTCAGCCATGAAGTGCGAGACATTCTCAAGGCCCGCGGCACCAGCGCGATCCTGGTCACCCACGACCAGGAAGAAGCCTTCGCCGTGAGTGACCATGTCGGTGTCTTCAGGGAAGGTCGCCTGGAACAGTGGGACACGCCCTACAACCTGTATCACGAACCACTGACGCCATTCGTCGCCAGTTTCGTTGGCCAGGGCTACTTCATTCGCGGCCAGCTCGACAGCCCGGAATCGGTACAGACCGAGCTTGGCCTGCTGCGCGGCAACCGGGCCTACACCTGGCCCATCGGCGGCGCGGTGGACGTGCTGCTGCGGCCAGACGACATCGTCTACGCCCCGGACAGCCCGCTTACTGCCAGAATCGTTGGCAAGACCTTCCTGGGTGCTTCAACCTTGTACCGCCTGCAATTACCCACAGGTGCGCAACTGGAATCGATCTTCCCCAGCCATGCCGACCATCAGGTCGGCGCCGCCGTCGGCATCCGCGTGGCGGCTGAACACCTGGTGCTGTTCCAGGCCTCGGGCAGCACCGCGGCGCATATCCCACCAGTGGACAGCGGTGTGCGACGCTACAGCGCGGCCAGCTAATCATTGTGGGAGCGGACACATTCAGCATCGATGCAGGCTGAACCAGCGCTATCGCGAGCAAGCTCGCTCCCACATGGAAATTTTCAACAGGCACAAATCGACTGTCATCCACAAATCCTGTGGGAGCGAGCTTGCTCGCGATGACATAGCCACATTCAGCATCAGTGCAGGCCGAACCACCGCTATCGCGAGCAAGCTCGCTCCCACATTTTGATGTCATTGACTTGAGTGCAGCATCAACGTCCCGCTGGCCACTAACGTCGCGTTCCCGCCGATCTTCACCCGTTCACCCTCCAACCGGCAAAACAACGCCCCGCCCCTGGCCGAACACTGATAAGCCGTCAGTCCGTGCTTGCCCAGACGCTTGGACCAATAGGGAATCAGGCTGCAGTGGGTCGAGCCGGTCACCGGGTCTTCGTTGATGCCGATCGCCGGGGCAAAATAGCGCGAGACAAAATCATGCTTGCTCCCCGGCGCGGTGACGATAGCGCCGGGCCAGGGCAGTTTTGCCAGGGCCACCATGTCCGGCTTGCAATCGAGCACCGCTTGCTCCGACTCCAGCACCACGAACAACTCGTTGGAACTCAGCACATCCACCGCCTCGACGCCCAAGGCACTCTGCACGGCCAGGGACACGCCCAGCTCGGCAGGCACGACGGCCGGAAAATCCAACCACAGCCGATCACCCTCGCGCGTCACGCTCAACGAACCGGACCGGCAGATGAAATCCAGGCGCTCAACGGTTTCGTGATAGACCTCGAACAGTACATAAGCGCTGGCCAACGTGGCGTGACCACATAGCGGGACTTCGGTGGTGGGGGTGAACCAGCGGATATGCCAATGCTGACCTTCACGCACCAGGAACGCGGTTTCAGCCAGGTTATGCTCGGCGGCGATCTTCTGCATCAGGTCGTCCGCCAGCCAGCCGTCGAGCCGGTAGATCATCGCCGGGTTGCCGCCGAACGGCCGGTCACTGAACGCATCGACCTGATGAAACGCAAGCTGCATGGCACTTCTCCTTATTTTTCTGATGCGCCAGCATGGGGTGTAGCGACACGGATTATCCAGTGACAGATCAGCAGAATTTTCACCCTACAGGCTGCGCAGCGGCCACCCTGCTCTATCAAGCACGCCCGATATCAGCAAACACCGCCGCGGTGTGTTCCTTCAATACCGAAGGCGCCAACTCGACTTCCAACCCACGCCGCCCCGCACTGACGAACATGCTGGCGAGTGGCTGTGCGGAATTGTCGATAAACGTGCGCAAACGCTTCTTCTGCCCCAGCGGGCTGATACCGCCGAGCAAATAACCGGTCGAACGCTGCGCGGCGGCCGGGTCGGCCATCTCGACCTTTTTCACGCCGGCGGCGTGGGCCAGGCCTTTCAAATCCAGGCTCCCGGCCACGGGCACTACCGCCACCAACAGCTCACCTTTTTCACTGGCCGCCAACAATGTCTTGAACACCTGCGCCGGATCCAGCCCGAGCTTTTCCGCCGCCTCCAAGCCATAGGAGGCGGCCTTGGGATCGTGTTCATAACTGTGGATGCGATGTTCGGCGCGCACTTTCTTAAGCAGATCCAACGCGGGTGTCATGACCGCTCCTGATAAGGAAATCAAAAAAGAGTGAGCGGATTCTAAGCCATCGCCTCTGAAAAGGCTTTGCGGCTGCGCTGCCTCTATCGGTGACGCATCGCCAAGGGGAGAGTCATTCACAGCACGAATAGTTGAAATGTGACCAATGGTTCACTTTCGACCTTTGACACCAGCGTTTCTTGTCTATATTTTTTCGAAACTGAAAGCCACATTACATGTCTCAAACAGCAACCCGAGTTCAGGATGGGGATCCTGCCTCGGTGGAAATCGCGTAATCGTGCTGTACTGAACGCGCTGCAAAACAACAAAAAACCGAGGTTTGAATGACAACTGCTTTACAACAGCCGTCCCTGCCCAGCCAATGCCTGGCGGAATTCCTGGGAACTGGCCTGCTGATTTTTTTCGGCACCGGCTGCGTCGCGGCGCTCAAGGTCGCGGGTGCGAGCTTCGGTTTGTGGGAAATCAGCCTCATCTGGGGCGTCGGCGTCAGCATGGCGATCTATCTGAGCGCAGGCATTTCCGGCGCCCACCTCAACCCCGCCGTCAGCATCGCCCTGTGCATGTTCACCGACTTCGAAAAGCGCAAGCTGCCTTTCTATATAGCGTCCCAAGTGACCGGTGCCTTCTGCGGCGCCCTTCTGGTCTACACGCTGTACAGCAATTTATTCTTCGATTTCGAACAGTCCCGGCACATGGTTCGCGGCACCGAAATGAGCCTCGAACTGGCTTCGGTGTTCTCCACCTACCCGCACGCGGCACTCTCCACTGGCCAAGCCTTCCTCGTGGAAGCGATCATCACCGCCATCCTGATGGGGGTGATCATGTCCCTGACCGATGACAACAACGGTTTGCCCCGTGGTCCACTGGCCCCCTTGTTGATAGGCCTGTTGATAGCCGTGATCGGCAGCTCCATGGGGCCGCTGACGGGCTTTGCGATGAACCCGGCGCGGGACTTCGGTCCTAAACTGATGACTTTCTTCGCAGGCTGGGGTGAAATTTCCCTCACGGGTGGACGCGACATCCCGTACTTCCTGGTTCCGATTTTTGCGCCGATCGTGGGTGCGTGCCTCGGTGCTGCGGCCTATCGCGGGCTGATTGCCCGCCACCTGCCCAGCGCTGTAACAGCTACAAAGGATGCAGAACCGGCCATTGACGGCAAGCCCAGAACATCCTGAAACAGTCGGCGCAGGCCCTGCCATTCGAAGCCTGCGCCGTGGCTTCTTTTTACGTCTCCCTTTATGAAAGACCCGAGGCAATCGACATGACCGATATCCAGAACAAGAACTACATCATTGCCCTCGACCAGGGTACGACCAGCTCGCGCGCGATCATCTTCGACCGTGACGCCAATGTGGTCTGCACCGCCCAACGCGAATTCGCCCAACATTACCCGCAGGCCGGCTGGGTCGAACACGACCCGATGGAAATCTTCGCCACCCAGAGCGCGGTCATGGTCGAAGCCCTGGCCCAGGCCGGCCTGCACCATGACCAGGTGGCCGCGATCGGCATCACCAACCAGCGGGAAACCACCGTGGTCTGGGACAAGACCACCGGCCGGCCGATCTACAACGCCATCGTCTGGCAGTGCCGCCGCAGTACCGAGATCTGCCAACAGCTCAAGCGCGACGGCCACGAGCAATACATCAGCCAGACCACCGGCCTGGTCACCGACCCGTACTTCTCCGGCACCAAGCTCAAGTGGATCCTGGACAACGTCGAAGGCAGCCGCGAGCGTGCGCGCAACGGTGAGCTGCTGTTCGGCACGGTCGATAGCTGGCTGATCTGGAAATTCACCGGTGGCAAGGTCCACGTCACCGACTACACCAACGCCTCGCGCACCCTGCTTTTCAACATCCACTCGCTGGAATGGGACGCGAAGATGCTCGAGATCCTCGACATCCCCCGGGAAATGCTCCCGGAAGTGAAGTCGTCCTCGGAAATCTATGGCCGCACCAAAAGCGGTATCGCCATCGGCGGCATCGCCGGCGACCAGCAGGCCGCCCTGTTCGGCCAGATGTGCGTGGAGCCGGGCCAGGCGAAAAATACCTACGGCACCGGTTGCTTCCTGCTGATGAACACCGGGAAAAAGGCCGTGAAATCCAATCACGGCATGCTTACCACCATCGCCTGCGGCCCCCGTGGCGAAGTGGCCTACGCCCTGGAAGGCGCTGTATTCAACGGCGGCTCCACCGTCCAGTGGCTGCGCGATGAACTGAAGATCATCAACGACGCCCTGGATACCGAATACTTTGCCAACAAGGTCAAGGACAGCAACGGTGTGTACCTGGTGCCCGCCTTCACCGGCCTGGGCGCGCCGTATTGGGACCCCTATGCCCGTGGCGCACTGTTTGGCCTGACCCGCGGCGTACGGGTCGATCACATCATTCGCGCAGCACTGGAGTCGATTGCCTACCAGACCCGCGACGTACTCGACGCCATGCAACAGGATTCGGGTGAACGCCTCAGGGCCCTGCGCGTCGACGGTGGCGCGGTGGCGAACAACTTCCTGATGCAGTTCCAGGCCGACATCCTCGGCACCCAGGTCGAGCGGCCGAAAATGCGTGAAACCACGGCCCTGGGTGCGGCGTACCTGGCCGGCCTGGCGTGCGGCTTCTGGGGCAGCCTGGAAGAACTGCGCGGCAAAGCGGTGATCGAGCGCGAATTCGAACCGCAACTGGACGAGGCGGCGAAAGAAAAACTCTATGCCGGCTGGCAGAAAGCGGTCAGCCGCACCCGCGATTGGGAGCCCCATGAAGACGCTGAATAAAGCCTGATAAGGTTCTGAAACTGGTCGGGAGTGGATTCCTGCGGCATCATGGGCAAATTTTGTATGGCAGCCCAAAGGAAGCCCCATGAATCTGCCTCCCCGCCAGCAGCAAATCCTCGAACTGGTCCGCGAACGCGGCTATGTCAGCATCGAGGAAATGGCGCAGTTATTCGTTGTCACTCCGCAAACCATCCGCCGCGACATCAACCAACTGGCGGAAGTGAACCTGCTGCGCCGCTACCACGGCGGCGCCGCCTACGATTCAAGCGTGGAAAACACCGCCTACGCCATGCGCGCCGACCAGATGCGCGACGAAAAACAACGCATCGCCGAAGCCATCGCCGCCCAGATCCCCGATCATGCCTCGCTGTTCATCAACATCGGCACCACCACCGAATCCATCGCCCGGGCCCTGCTCAATCACAACCATCTGAAGGTCATCACCAACAACCTGCACGTGGCTTCGATCCTCAGCGCCAAGGACGACTTCGAAGTCCTGATCGCCGGCGGCAACGTACGGCGTGACGGCGGCGTGGTGGGCCAGGCCAGCGTCGACTTCATCAACCAGTTCAAGGTCGACTTCGCCCTGGTGGGCATCAGCGGGATCGATGAAGACGGCAGCCTGCTGGACTTCGACTACCAGGAAGTGCGGGTTTCCCAAGCCATCATCGCCAACGCCCGGCAAGTGCTGCTGGCGGCGGACTCCAGCAAGTTCGGACGCAATGCCATGGTCCGCCTGGGCCCCATCAGCCTGATCGATTGCCTGGTGACCGACCAGCAACCGGTGCCGGCCCTGGCGCAGTTGCTGAGCCAGCACAAGATTCGGCTGGAGGTGGTCTGACTGCCATCTATCCATCCAGCGTTACGGGCTTGAAAATTCTGCTAGTTTGAAAGTAGCCAAGCTGTCGAATACCAGATTTGCTGACAGACCCGGACATCGGGTTTGTGCCCTCTCAATCCTGCGTTCGTTTGGGGATCCGCTGCGCACCAGCCCAGCGGGCGTTAACCAAATGACCACGGCACGTAGTAGCTGCCATAACTTGAGTGTGTGGAGCTACTACTATGAACGATCCGATAAAAAGCCTGCGTTATCTTCCCGGCATCCATCTTCTCGATCGTCCGATGGTCATGGACGTCCCTCCAGAGTCAGGGGTGCTGGATTTGCCCGCGACTCCCGACTCAGGGGTTGTGGTCCGCGTGGCGGTGTATCCGGAAATGGCAAAAAACGACACAGTCCAGCTGTTATGGCGAGGCAGTACTGAAGCGAGCAGTTACTACACGAAGTTATCCGTAAGAGACACGGAGCGCTTTCTGGATTTCATTGTGCCCAAGAGCGTTCTACTGGCCGACCCAGGCACGCCTGCGGGAGGTGATTTAGCGCGCCCTCAGGTCAGCTACGAGGTTTTTCCGGCTTCTGGTGGTACGAAGAAGGAGTCGGCAATTACCGGACTGTATTTTGTAGTCTCCTGGGCATCAACCCCATCGAACCTCCCTCCTACTGTGCCCGCGGCAGCTGATGGCCTGCTGGACCCGGACCAGATAGCCGCTCCCGGACTCACTGTTCTTTTCCCCGACCTGTGGTTATTGACGCTCGATGGACAAGCTATGGACGCGACGGCAGAGTGATCTATATGGAGCGCTTTGGGGTAGGCCCTGATCTCTCTGTAGTCATTGTTCGCCCTATCCTGGACCTGACCGAGGATGGCGGAGAAGTACGCATTACCTACTACACGGGTAATGATCAAAACGTTCTCATACATTCGCTTCCCGCCGTCCTACAAGTCAGCCGCAGTTGACACCAAGCAAGCGCCGGCGATGCGCTGTCCGTGTCGCCGGTGCCATTTCCCAAGCCTGCCCCCACTCCCTAATTTCTTCGAAAATTTTCCTTTCACTTTCCTTTGATCAGTATTTTCAATCAAAGACGACTGGCCGTTGCTGTCTTTATGGGCTAGTATTTTCGCAAATGAACATTTATGTTCGAATTCAAATATTACGAAAAGAACCCGAGGCCAGCCGATGCCCACTTCTACCTTGCCTACGCCCCCTCTCGCCGAGATCTATGACGTCGCCGTCATTGGCGGCGGTATCAATGGCGTGGGGATTGCCGCGGACGCTGCCGGTCGCGGTCTTTCGGTGTTCCTTTGTGAAAAGGACGACCTGGCCAGCCATACCTCGTCGGCCAGCAGCAAGCTGATCCACGGTGGCCTGCGCTACCTCGAACATTATGAATTCCGCCTGGTGCGCGAAGCACTGGCCGAACGCGAAGTGCTGCTGACCAAGGCCCCGCACATCGTCAAGCAAATGCGCTTCGTGCTGCCCCACCGCCCGCACCTGCGTCCGGCCTGGATGATTCGCGCCGGCCTGTTCCTCTACGATCACCTGGGCAAACGTGAACAGCTCGCAGGCTCCAAAAGCCTGAAATTCGGTGCCGACAACCCATTGAAAAGCGAAATCACCAAAGGTTTCGAATATTCCGACTGCTGGGTCGACGATGCGCGACTGGTGGTGCTCAACGCCATGGCCGCCCGGGAAAAAGGCGCACATGTCCACACCCGCACCCGCTGTGTGAACGCCCGCCGCAGCAAAGGCCTGTGGCACTTGCACCTGGAACGTGCCGACGGCAGCCTGTTTTCGATTCGCGCCAAGGCGCTGGTCAATGCCGCCGGCCCATGGGTCGCCAAGTTCATTCGCGATGACTTGAAGCTGGAGTCGCCCTATGGCATCCGCCTGATCCAGGGCAGCCACCTGATCGTGCCGAAACTCTACGAAGGCGAGCACGCGCACATTCTGCAAAACGAAGATCAGCGCATCGTGTTCACTATTCCGTATCTGAACCAGTTCACCTTGATCGGCACAACTGATCGCGAATACACCGGTGACCCGGCCAAGGTAGCGATCACCGAAGGCGAAACCGATTACCTGCTGAAGGTGGTCAACGCCCACTTCAAGAAGCAGATCAGCCGCGACGATATCCTGCACAGCTATTCCGGCGTACGTCCGCTGTGCAACGACGAGTCCGACAACCCGTCGGCCGTCACCCGGGACTACACCCTGGCGCTTTCCGGTGGCGGCGAAGAAGCGCCCTTGCTGTCGGTGTTCGGCGGCAAGCTGACCACTTATCGCAAATTGGCCGAATCGGCCATGGCGCAACTGGCGCCCTACTTCACGCAGATGCGCGGAAGCTGGACCGCCGTAGAGGCCCTCCCCGGCGGTGAAAACATGACCACCCCGCAAGCGCTGTGCTCGGCGTTGCGGGACAAGTTCGACTGGCTGCCGACCGACATCGCCCGCCGCTGGGCCACCACTTATGGCAGCCGTACCTGGCGCATGCTCGAAGGCGTGCATGACCTGGGCGACCTGGGCGAACACCTCGGCGCCGGCCTCTACACCCGCGAAGTCGATTATCTGTGCAGCGACGAGTGGGCCATCGATGCCCAGGACATCCTGTGGCGCCGCAGCAAGCTGGGCTTGTTCACCACCCCGGCCGAGCAAGAGAAGCTGCAGCAGTACCTGGATAAGGTCGAGCACAACCGTCGCAAGATCGAAGCGGCCTGACCGATATCCCGCAACACCCAAAGCCCCTGAATCCAGCGATTCAGGGGCTTTTTGCTATCTGGCGTCCACCGATGCCCCTGTGGGAGCGAGCTTGCTCGCGATGAGGCCAGCACATTCAACATCCATGGGACTGACACACCGCTATCGCGAGCAAGCTCGCTCCCACAATGAATCGGGGGCAGGCCCAAGCCATTCGGTTTTCCGAACACGACCCGCCAGTCAGTTCGGCTAACCGGATAAAACAGCCCGCCTAAAACCTGAAACAAAACATTAATCACCATTTAAAACAACAAGTTAAACAGACCACCCTGGCCTGGCACGAGTCATGCTCTACACTTCTGGAGACGAATGCCTGTACGCCAACACACCAGGAGCTGCCAGGTATCTCGAAGTACTCAGGGCCGACGAACCGGCCGAAATAAAAAAAACAATGTCGAGGAAACATCGATGCGTATCGTTCCCCATCTCCTGGGCGCAGCCATTGCTGCCGCTCTGATCAGCACTCCGGTTTTCGCAGCCGAACTGACCGGCACACTGAAAAAGATCAAAGAGTCCGGCGTCATTACGCTTGGGCATCGCGACGCTTCCATTCCGTTCTCCTACATCGCGGACGCTTCCGGCAAGCCGGTCGGCTACTCCCACGACATCCAGCTGAAAGTCGTCGAAGCGATCAAGAAAGACCTGGACCTGCCCAACCTGCAGGTCAAGTACAACCTGGTCACCTCGCAAACCCGTATCCCGCTGGTGCAGAACGGCACCGTGGACCTGGAATGCGGCTCTACCACCAACAACGTCGAGCGTCAGCAGCAGGTTGACTTCTCCGTTGGCATCTTCGAGATCGGCACTCGGCTGCTGACCAAGAAAGATTCCAAGTACAAGGATTTCGACGACCTCAAGGGCAAGAACGTCGTGACCACCGCCGGCACCACGTCCGAGCGCCTCCTCAAGTCCATGAACGCCGACAAGCAAATGGGCATGAACGTCATCTCCGCCAAGGACCATGGCGAGTCCTTCCAGATGCTCGAAGGCGGCCGTGCCGTTGCCTTCATGATGGACGACGCCCTGCTGGCCGGCGAAGCCGCCAAGGCCAAGAAAGCCGACGACTGGGCCGTGACCGGTACACCACAGTCCTACGAAATCTACGGCTGCATGATGCGCAAGGGCGACGAGCCGTTCAAAAAGGCTGTGGATGACGCCATCAAGGCCACCTACGCTTCGGGCGAGATCAACAAGATCTACGAAAAATGGTTCATGCAACCTATCCCGCCAAAAGGCCTGAACCTGAACTTCCCGATGAGCGACGAACTCAAGGCATTGATCGCCAAGCCAACCGATAAAGCGGCTGACGACAAGAAATCCTGATTTCTGACTAACCTTATCTCCTGAAGGGGCCCGGCCCTTTCAGGGGATGGTCACTCCCTGCTGGCAAATTTGGAAAACACTCGAACCGGTGGCTGTCGAGCCGATCGCGTGTGCCTGGCCTCCAAGCCGGGCGGGAACGGAGCTTCCCCAGGCGGGCATTTGTATCTCGAACGATCTGAGGGGAGACCCTAATGAATTACAACTGGGACTGGGGCGTGTTCTTCAAGTCCACCGGCGTGGGCAGCGAGATTTATCTCGACTGGTACCTGGCCGGCCTGGGCTGGACCATCGCCATCGCTGTCGTGGCCTGGATCATCGCCCTGCTGCTGGGCTCGGTGCTCGGCGTGATGCGCACCGTGCCGAACCGGCTGGTGTCGGGGATCGCCACCTGCTACGTGGAACTCTTCCGTAATGTGCCGCTGCTGGTTCAGCTGTTCATCTGGTACTTCCTGGTGCCGGACCTGCTGCCCGCCGATATGCAGGAGTGGTACAAGCAGGACCTGAACCCGACCACCTCGGCCTACCTGAGCGTCGTCGTGTGCCTGGGCCTGTTCACCGCCGCCCGAGTCTGCGAACAAGTGCGCACCGGTATCCAGGCGCTGCCGCGCGGCCAGGAATCCGCCGCCCGAGCCATGGGTTTCAAGCTGCCGCAGATCTACTGGAACGTGCTGCTGCCCCAGGCCTATCGGATCATCATTCCGCCGCTTACCTCGGAATTCCTCAACGTCTTCAAGAACTCCTCCGTGGCCTCGCTGATCGGGCTGATGGAGCTGCTCGCGCAGACCAAGCAGACCGCCGAGTTCTCCGCCAACCTGTTCGAAGCCTTCACCCTGGCAACGCTGATCTACTTCACCCTGAACATGAGCCTGATGCTGCTCATGCGCATGGTCGAGAAGAAAGTCGCGGTGCCCGGCCTGATCTCCGTGGGGGGTAAATGATGGAATTCGATTTCACTGGCGTCATACCGGCCATTCCCGGCTTGTGGAACGGCATGGTCATGACCCTCAAGCTGATGGCCATGGGCGTGGTCGGCGGGATCATCCTGGGGACGATCCTGGCGCTGATGCGCCTGTCCCACAACAAGCTGATCTCCAACATTGCCGGCGCCTACGTCAACTATTTCCGCTCGATTCCGCTGCTGCTGGTCATCACCTGGTTCTACCTGGCGGTGCCGTTCGTGCTGCGCTGGATCACCGGCGAAGACACGCCGATCGGTGCATTCGGTTCTTGCGTCGTGGCGTTCATGATGTTCGAGGCGGCGTACTTCTGCGAAATCGTGCGGGCCGGCGTGCAGTCGATCCCCAAGGGCCAGATGGGCGCGGCACAGGCACTGGGCATGAACTATGGCCAGACCATGCGCCTGATCATCCTGCCCCAGGCATTTCGCAAGATGACCCCGCTGCTGCTGCAACAGAGCATCATCCTGTTTCAGGACACCTCGCTGGTCTACACGGTCGGCCTGGTGGACTTCCTCAATGCTTCGCGGGCCAATGGCGACATCATCGGCCGCTCCAATGAGTTCCTGATCGTCGCAGGTCTCGTGTACTTCACAATCAGCTTTGCCGCCTCGCTGCTGGTCAAGCGTCTGCAAAAAAGGTTCGCCGTATGATCTCTATCAAGAACATCAACAAGTGGTATGGGGACTTCCAGGTACTGACCAATTGCAGCACCGAGGTCAGCAAGGGTGAAGTTGTGGTGGTGTGCGGGCCATCGGGTTCGGGCAAATCCACACTGATCAAATGCGTGAACGCCCTGGAGCCGTTCCAGAAAGGCGACATCGTGGTCGATGGCACCTCCATCGCCGACCCGAAGACCAACCTGCCGAAACTGCGTTCGCGGGTGGGCATGGTGTTCCAGCATTTCGAGCTGTTCCCGCACCTGACCATCACCGAAAACCTGACCATCGCGCAGATCAAGGTGCTGGGCCGCAGCAAGGAAGAAGCCACCAAGAAAGGCCTGCAACTGCTTGAGCGGGTCGGTCTCTCGGCCCACGCCCACAAGCACCCGGGCCAGCTCTCCGGCGGCCAGCAGCAACGCGTGGCGATTGCCCGTGCCCTGGCGATGGACCCGGTGGTGATGCTGTTCGACGAACCGACCTCGGCCCTTGACCCGGAAATGGTCAACGAAGTGCTCGACGTGATGGTGCAACTGGCCCACGAAGGCATGACCATGATGTGCGTGACCCACGAAATGGGCTTCGCCCGCAAAGTGGCGAACCGGGTGATCTTCATGGACCAGGGCCAGATCATCGAGGACTGCAAGAAAGAAGAGTTCTTCGGCGACATCAGTGCCCGCTCCGAACGCGCGCAGCATTTCCTTGAGAAAATCCTGCAGCACTAAAAACACCGCTCCCCACTGTGGGAGCGAGCTTGCTCGCGAATAGGGCAGCACATTCAACATCAATGTGGCTGACACATCGCTTTCGCGAGCAAGCTCGCTCCCACAAGAGATCGGAGTTGGCTTGTAGATTTGTGTTGTGGTTGACCCAAGGCTTCTGTGATGAAATGCGACCCCACCCTTTATCGCGCCGCGCCGCCATCACTCGCCGTGAAACCCCGCCTGATCCGCCATCTGTTCCTGCCGCCGCTGGTCATTGCGCTGATGATCGGCCTGGGTTACCTCGGCTTCTGGATCAGCGAGCACTATGGCGTACGTGGCCTCGCCGAGAATGGCGAGCGCCAGCTGGAACTGCACGCCCGTGCGGTCGAGAGCGAGATCAGCAAGTACACCTACCTGCCCAGCCTGCTGGAGCTTGAATCGAGTGTCTCGCAACTGCTCGACGACCCCACGCCCGAGCATCGCAAGACCGTCAACGAATACCTCGAAGGCCTGAACCGCCGCAGCCGCAGCCGGGCCATCTACGTGATGGACACCACCGGTCGGGTGATGGCCACCAGCAACTGGCGCGATGTCGACAGTTACCTGGGCGAAGACCTGTCCTTCCGCGCCTATTTCCAGAACGCCGTACGCGGCCAGCCGGGACGGTTCTACGGCATCGGCAGCACCAATGGCGAACCCGGCTACTACCTGGCCCATGGCCTGGAGCAACAGGGCAAGATCATTGGCGTGGCCGTGGTCAAGGTGCGCCTCGAAGCCATGGAAGAACGCTGGCAGCGAGCGCGGCTGGAGGCGTTCGTCAGTGATGAAAACGGCATCATCATCCTGTCCAGCGACCCGGCGCGACGGCTCAAGTCGGTGCGCCCCCTGAGCGACGAGACCAAGGAACGCCTGGCCCGCAGCCTGCAATATTATTGGTTCCCGCTCAATGAACTGGTGCCCCTGGCCCGGGAACGCCTGGCCGAAGGCATGGAGAAGCTGACCTTCCCGGCCAACACCGAACTGGTGTCCGACGAACGCGCCATCAGCTACCTGTCGCAGACCCGCCCCTTGAGCGATACCCCGTGGAATTTCACCCTGCTGACGCCCCTTGAAGACCTGCGTCGCCAGGCGATCAACCAAGGCATCCTGGTGGCCGTGGCCTTCGCCCTGGTGGCGTTCCTGCTGATCGCCTGGAACGAACGACGCAAGGTCATCGCCACCCGCCTTGCGGCCCGGGAAGCCTTGCAGGAAGCCAACAACCAGCTCGAGCGTCGGATTACCGAACGCACCACCGACCTGCGCGCTAGCAACGAACGACTCAAGGGCCAGATCCGCGAGCGGCGCCAGGCCGAAGAGACCTTGCGCCGGGCCCAGGACGAACTGGTCCAGGCCGGTAAACTGGCGGCCATCGGCCAGATGTCCACCAGCATCGCCCATGAGCTCAACCAGCCGCTGGCGGCGCTGCGCACCTTGTCCGGCAATACCGTGCGCTTCCTGGAGCGCGGCCAACTGGACATCGCCAGCACCAACCTCAAGACCATCAACGAATTGATCGACCGCATGGGCCGGATCACCGCCAGCCTGCGCGCCTTCGCCCGGCGCGGCGACGACCAGGGCCGGGCGAGCCTGGGCAAGGCCGTCGAGGCCGCATTGCAATTGCTGGGCGGGCGCCTGGAAAACCTGGACATCCAGATCCACAGCGGTTTCGATGACGTCCAATTGCAAATCGACCAGACCCGCCTCGAACAGATCCTCGTGAACCTGATCGGCAACGCCCTGGACGCCATGCAAACGCAACCCGAGCCGAAACTGTGGCTCGACGGCCAGGCCGCCGATGGCAAATATCGCCTTCGGGTGCGGGACAATGGTCACGGCATCGATCCTGAAGCCCGCAAGCATTTGTTCGAACCGTTCTTCACCACCAAACCTGGCGAACAGGGCCTGGGCCTGGGCCTGACGCTCTCGGCGAGCCTGGCCGCCGCCGCGGGCGGGCACCTGGGCGTCGAGTACCCGCTCGAGCGTGGCACTACGTTTGTCCTCAATCTACCGTTGGTCAGCCTTTCACCTGCCGAGCCGCTATGAACCACGACCTGAGCGTACTGATCGTCGAAGACGACCCCCACGTCCTGCTGGGCTGCCAGCAGGCCCTGAGCCTGGAGGACATTCCCTGCATCGGCGTGGGCAGCGCCGAAGAGGCCCTGGAGCGAGTCGACGATAACTTTGCCGGCATCGTCATCAGCGATATTCGGCTGCCGGGCATCGACGGCCTGGAACTGCTGACTCGTCTCAAGGCGCGGGACCGCAGCCTGCCGGTGGTGCTGATCACCGGCCACGGCGACATTTCCATGGCCGTCGGAGCCATGCAAAAAGGCGCCTATGACTTCATGGAGAAACCCTTCTCCCCTGAGCGCCTGGTGGACGTCGCCCGTCGCGCCCTGGAACAGCGCAGCCTGGCCCGGGAAGTGTCATCGCTACGTCGGCAACTGGCCGAACGCGACTCCCTGGAAGGCCGGATCATTGGCCGCTCGCCGGCCATGCAGCATCTGCGCGCGCTGATCGCCAACGTCGCCGACACCTCGGCCAACGTCCTGATCGAAGGCGAAACCGGCACCGGCAAGGAACTGGTCGCCCGCTGCCTGCATGATTTCAGCCGGCGCCACGACAAGCAGTTCGTCGCGCTGAACTGCGGCGGCCTGCCGGAGAACCTGTTCGAAAGCGAGATTTTCGGCCACGAGGCCAACGCCTTCACCGGGGCCGGCAAACGCCGGATCGGCAAGATCGAGCACGCCGATGGCGGCACGCTGTTTCTCGATGAAGTGGAAAGCATGCCCCTGCCCTTGCAGATCAAGTTGCTGCGCGTGTTGCAGGAACGCACCCTCGAACGCCTGGGCTCGAACCAGAGCGTGGCGGTGGATTGCCGGGTGATCGCCGCCACCAAGTCCGACCTGGACGAAATGGGCCGGTCCGGGCAATTCCGCAGCGACCTGTATTACCGCCTCAACGTGGTGACCCTGGAACTGCCGCCCTTGCGTGAGCGGCGCGAAGACATCCTGCAATTGTTCGAGCATTTTCTTCAGCAGTCGTCCCTGCGCTTCGACCGCACGGTGCCGGAGCTGGACAACCAGACCCTGTCGAACCTGATGAGCCACGACTGGCCGGGCAATGTACGCGAACTGCGCAACGTCGCCGAGCGCTACGCCCTCGGCCTGCCGGCGTTCAAGCGCTCCGGTGCCAGTGGCGGCAGCCAGGGCTTGGCCTTCGCCGAAGCGGTGGAAGCGTTCGAGCGCAACCTGCTGGTGGACGCCCTGCAACGCAGCGGCGGCAACCTGACCCAGGCCAGTCAGGAGCTGGGCATGGCCAAGACCACGCTGTTCGACAAAGTCAAAAAATATGGCCTGAGCCATTAACCGAAGGGTGAACGTGTGGACCTGATTTTCAAGGCGGCGCTGGGTGCAGCCGTGGTGGTCATCCTGGCGATGCTGGCCAAGACCCGGAATTACTACATCGCCGGGCTGGTGCCGCTGTTCCCCACCTTCGCCCTGATCGCCCACTACATCGTTGGCAAAGGCCGCTCGGTGGACGATCTGAAGACCACCATCGTGTTTGGCATGTGGTCGATCATTCCGTACTTCGTCTATCTCGCAACGCTGTACGTCATGGTCGACCGCCTGCGCCTCGAAGCCTCATTGGCCGTGGCAGCCGTCGCCTGGCTGATGGCAGCGACGGTGCTGGTCACCGTTTGGGTGCGGGTGCACGGCTGATCCCTGTAGGCGCTGCTCGACAGCGCCTACAAAACCTACGGCTCAATAACCGACAGTAAATCGCGTCCGCGAAAACTGCGGCGTCTCCACTTCATCGATCATCGCAATGGCGTAGTCGGCAAAGCTGATCCAGCTACGCCCGTCGGCGTCGAACAGCAGGTGATCCTTGCCGACACGGAACTGGCCCGTGCGCTCGGTTTCGACGAACTCCGCCGAAGGCGAGAGGAAGGTCCAGTCCAGGTCCTGTTCCTTGCGCAGCACATCCAGGAACAAGGCACCGGCGCTGGCTTCAGCCAGGTATTCCTCCGGGAAGCCGTCGCTGTCGATCACCCGGCTGTTATCCGGCAGCAGCAACGAACCGGCCCCGCCGACCACCAGCAAGCGCTTGACCCCGGCGGCTTTCACCGGTGCGATGACCTTGTCTGCCGGCACGCTGGCAAAGTGCGTGGCACTGATCACCACGTCATGCCCGTCGATGGCGGCGATCAGCGCCTCGCTGTCCAATACGTCCACCTGCTTGCTGACCACCCCGGCCCTTTCGCCGATTTTCGCGGTGTTGCGGGCAATGGCCGTCACGCTGTGACCACGGCGCAGGGCCTCTTCCAACAGTTGGCTGCCGGCCCGGCCGGTGGCGCCGATGATTGCGATCTTGCTCATGGTGTTCTCCAGTGATTACACATAAATGCCATTTGAAACGGTTGACGCGGTACATCGTCGTGGCATATGTGGCGAGGGAGCTTGCTCCCGCTGGGTCGCGCAGCGGCCCCAAACCGGTGGATACCCTACGTCGGGCACACCCCGTGGATCGTTTTGCGGCTGCTTCGCAGCCGAGCGGGAGCAAGCTCCCTCGCCACAAAAGCACCTCAGCCAAAAGCCATTGATGACAAGCACCCCGCCACACAATCAGTCATTCACCACTTCATCTCGCCCTTCGCCACCTTGGCACTGAGCTCCAGGGAACTGTCTTCACCCAGGTCCGGATAGCGTAGTTTCATGGCGCGGATCAGCGCGGCGGAATCCTTGGCCTTGGCGGTTTCTTCGTCGAAAGCCTTGATGTAGCTGGCGGTGAAGCGCACCGGGGCCAGGGAACGGGCGCTGTCACCCAGGTAGTGACCCGGAATCACCGTGTTCGGTTGCAGTTTTTCAATGTTGGCGAGGGTCGCCAGCCAATCCTTGTGAGACTGCGGCGTCTGGGTATCGGCCATCCATACATGAATGTTTTCGGCCACCACGACACCACCCACCACGGCCTTGATCGATGGAATCCACACGAAACTGCGGTCCGGCTGCGGACCATCAAGGCCGACGACCTGCAAGCGCTGGCCTTCCAGGGTCAGGCTGTCGCCCTTGAGCACCTGGGGCACGATGGCTTTGGCCGGCGCATCGGTCTTCAGGATCGGCCCCCAGTATTTCAGTTTGCCGTCCATGGTCTGCTTGATGTGTTCGACGGTCGGCGCCGACGCCAGCACCTTGGCCTCAGGGAACGCGGCGGTGAGGGTCTCCAGGCCAAAATAGTAGTCTGGATCGCCATGGCTGATGTAGATCGTGGTCAATCGCTTGCCACTGGCGCGGATTTTTTCCACCACCTGGGCGGCCTGGGATTTGCCGAACTGGGCGTCCACCAGAATCGCCTCTTTCTCACCGCTGACCAACACCGAAGTCACCGGGAAAACCGCCGCCGCGCCAGGGTTGTAGACGTCGAGCGTCAAGTCGGCGGCCCAGGTCTGGGCAGTGAAAGCCAGGGCGGCAGTTGCCAGCAGCAGGCGCTTGAGTGGGATAAAGCCGGTCATGTGTGCTCCGTTGTCCAAAAACCCGTCAGGGGAATGAGACTGAGCTTAGTTACCTGACTCGTTACAAAAAATGCGATGCTGGAACATAGTTTGTTTCTGAAATCGGGCAAATCATGGATCGTCTACAAGCAATGCGGGTGTTTGTCACGGTGGTCGACCTGGGCAGTCAGTCGGCAACGGCTGAGCACCTGGACCTGTCGCGCCCCGTGGTGTCGCGGTATCTGGCGGAGCTGGAAGACTGGGTCGGCGCCCGGTTGATGCACCGCACCACCCGCAAGCTGAGCCTGACGGCCGCAGGTTCCGAGATCCTGCCGCGCTGCCGGCAGATGCTGGAGCTGTCCGGCGACATGCAAGCCGCCGTCGGCACCCCCGACGATGCGCCACGGGGCATGTTGCGCATCAGCGCCAGCACCTCGTTCGGCCAGGCCCAACTGGCGAGCGCCATGGCCGACTACGTCAAGCGCTACCCAGGGGTGAGCATCGACCTGCAGATGCTCGACCGCACCGTGAACCTGGTGGACGAGCGCATCGACCTGGCGATCCGCATGAGCAACGACCTGGACCCGAACCTGATCGCCCGCCGCCTGACGGTCTGCCGTTCGGTGATCTGCGCCTCGCCACGGTATCTGCGTGAGCATTCGACACCGCTGCGCGTGGAAGACCTGAGCCGGCACAACTGCCTGACCCACTCCTACGTCGGCAAGAGCCTGTGGCATTTCGAGCAGGACGGCGAGCAGGTCTCGGTGCCGGTGCAAGGCAACATCAGCGCCAACGAAGCCAGCACATTGCTTCAAGCCACGATAGCCGGCGCAGGCGTGGCGATGCTGCCCAGCTACCAGGCCGGCGCCCACCTCAAGAACGGCGAACTGATCCGCCTGCTGCCCCATGCCGAACCGCGCCGGATGAACATGTACGCGGTGTACGCCTCACGCAAGCACATGCCCTCGGCGCTGCGCAGCCTGCTGGATTTTCTGGTGCTGAAGTTTCCCGAGACGCCGGAGTGGGATGTGGGGTTGTAGAAATATTCGCCTCACCACTGTCCACCTGTGGGAGCGAGCTTGCTCGCGATAGCGGTGTGACAGCCAGCAGAGAGGTTGACTGACATTCCGCTATCGCGAGCAAGCTCGCTCCCACAAGGGCCAAGGTAGTTTTCTCAAGTACCGTCCCAGGATTTCACCAACAGCCCGCCCCAAGGCATACTGGCCACCCTCCGCATCCCAGAACCCAAAACCGCCCCATGCGTATCCACGTCAGTTTCATCGACCGCGTCGGCATCACCCAGGAAGTCCTGGCCTTGCTCGGTGGGCGCAATCTCAACCTGGATGCGGTGGAGATGGTGCCGCCCAACGTCTACATCGATGCCCCGACCCTCAGCCCGCAAGTGCTCGACGAGTTGCGCGAGGCCCTGTTCAGCGTGCGCGGCGTGCAAGCGGTCACCGTGGTGGACATCTTGCCGGGCCAGCGTCGGCACCTGCAGCTCGATGCCTTGCTCGCCGCCATGACCGACCCCGTGCTGGCCTTGGACAGCGTCGGCAAGGTGTTGCTGGCCAACCCGGCGCTGATCGCCCTGTATGGTCGTGAACCGGCCGGGGAAAGCGTGGCCGAGCTGTTCAGTGACGAGGCATTGCTCGGCGCCTTGCTGGAAAATGGCTTCCGCCTGCCCTTGCGGGAGGTCACCCTCAATGGCCAGACCTTGCTGCTGGACGCCACCCCCATCACCGACGCCGGCGCGCTGCTGACGCTCTATCAGCCCAATCGCATCGGCGAGCGTCTGTCAGCCCTGCACCACGACCACGCCGAAGGTTTCGACGCACTGTTGGGCGAATCCCCGGCGATCCGCACCCTCAAGGCCCGGGCCCAGCGGGTCGCGGCCCTGGATGCACCGCTGCTGATCCAGGGCGAAACCGGCACCGGCAAGGAACTGGTGGCCCGGGCCTGTCACGCCATCAGCGCCCGTCACAGCGCGCCGTTCCTGGCCCTTAACTGCGCCGCGCTGCCGGAGAACCTGGCGGAAAGCGAGCTGTTCGGCTACGCCCCCGGCGCCTTCACCGGGGCACAACGGGGCGGCAAGCCAGGGCTGATGGAGTTGGCGAACCAGGGCACGGTATTCCTCGATGAAATCGGCGAGATGTCGCCGTACCTGCAAGCCAAGCTCCTGCGTTTCTTGAACGATGGCAGCTTCCGTCGGGTGGGCGGCGACCGGGAAGTCAAGGTCAACGTGCGGATCCTCAGCGCCACCCACCGCAACCTGGAGAAAATGGTCAGCGAAGGCTCGTTCCGCGAGGACCTGTTCTATCGCCTGAACGTGCTCAACGTCGAAGTCCCGCCGCTGCGCGAACGCGGCCAGGACATCCTGCTGCTGGCGCGCTACTTCATGCAGCAGGCCTGCGCGCAGATCCAGCGCCCGGTCTGCCGCCTGGCTCCCGGTACTTACCCGGCGCTGCTGGGCAACCGCTGGCCGGGCAACGTGCGGCAATTGCAGAACGTGATCTTCCGCGCCGCCGCCATCTGCGAAAGCAGCCTGGTGGACATCGGCGACCTGGACATCGCCGGCACCTCCGTGGCGCGCCAGGGCGATGTGGAAGTCGAAAGCCTGGAGCAGGCCGTGGAAACCTTCGAGAAGCACCTGCTCGAAAGCCTCTACGCCAACTACCCCTCCACCCGCCAGTTGGCCAGCCGCCTGCAAACCTCCCATACCGCGATTGCCCATCGGTTGCGCAAATACGGAATTTCCGGGAAGCCGTAGGCCCCTGTGGGAGCGAGCTTGCTCGCGATGGGGGACTGCCTGTCACCTCAATGCAAACTGAACCACCGCTATCGCGAGCAAGCTCGCTCCCACAAGGTGACTGACCCCAAAAAGGTGGACACCCCTCTGACTTTTTGGGTTTTCCATGGGCCGGCGTGCCTTCAGAATCGAAGCCAAAAACGACCTCCACCTGTACTGAAAGCGCTACAGTGGAACGATATCGCTACACCTTGCGCTAACCTGCACCGTGCAAGGCTTTGATCCCACAACGATTTTTTCCAGGCGTCCAGCTGTAGCGATTTCGCTACAGCCAAGTCAATCCAAGACTTGATGAAACCATTCAAGCCATTGAAACATAAGGCATTAATAACATTGGCCGCATTCTTGCTATGGATATAACCATTCGGCCGGGCCAAGCCCCGCGCCTTTCTTCGCGTCCACCAGACGAATCTGGCCCCAGGAGTTTCCATGAGCGAGTTGCGTTTCACTGAAGATCACGAATGGCTGCGCACCGAAGCCGACGGCAGCGTCACCGTAGGCATTACCGCTTTCGCGCAGAACGCATTGGGCGACGTGGTTTTTGTGCAACTGCCTGAATTGCAGGCCTATGACAAAGGCGCCGAGGCCTCTACCGTGGAGTCGGTCAAGGCTGCCAGCGGTGTGTACATGCCCCTGGACGGTGAAGTGCTCGAAGTGAACGACAAGCTCGACGCCAGCCCGGAACTGGTCAACGAAGATCCGCTGGGCGAAGGCTGGTTCTTCCGCTTTAAACCGACCGACGCCGACGCAGTGGCTAAGCTGTTGGATCAAGACGCCTACGATCGCCTGATCAAAGCCAACGCCGAAGCCTGAGGAGCGCACCATGACCGTTAATCTCGGCACCGCCAACGAATTCATCGCCCGCCACATCGGCCCGCGTTCCAGCGACGAGCAAGCCATGCTCGAGCGCCTGGGTTACGACTCCCTGGAAGCGTTGAGCGCCAGCGTCATCCCGGAAAGCATCAAGGGCACCAGCGTGCTGGACATGGGCGACGGCCAGAGCGAAGCCGACGCACTGGCCTCGATCAAGGCCATCGCCAGCAAGAACCAACTGTTCAAGACCTACATCGGCCAGGGCTACTACAACTGCCACACGCCGGCACCGATCCTGCGCAACCTGCTGGAAAACCCGGCCTGGTACACCGCCTACACCCCGTATCAGCCTGAAATCTCCCAGGGCCGTCTCGAAGCGCTGTTGAACTTCCAGACCCTGATCAGCGACCTCACCGGCCTGCCGATCGCTAACGCCTCGTTGCTCGACGAAGCCACCGCCGCCGCCGAAGCCATGACCTTCTGCAAGCGCCTGAGCAAGAACAAGGGCAGCAACGCCTTCTTCGCCTCCGTGCACAGCCACCCGCAAACCCTCGACGTGCTGCGCACCCGTGCCGAGCCCCTGGGCATCGACGTGGTGGTGGGCGATGAGCGCGAACTGAGCGACGTCAGCGGCTTCTTCGGCGCGCTGCTGCAATACCCGGCCAGCAACGGCGACCTGTTCGACTATCGCGAACTGACCGAACGCTTCCACGCCGCCAACGCCCTGGTGGCCGTTGCCGCGGACCTGCTGGCCCTGACCTTGCTGACCCCACCGGGTGAATTCGGTGCCGACGTGGCCATCGGCAGTGCCCAGCGCTTCGGCGTGCCGCTGGGCTTCGGCGGCCCACACGCGGCGTACTTCTCCACCAAGGACGCGTTCAAGCGCGACATGCCGGGCCGCCTGGTCGGTGTTTCCGTGGACCGTTTCGGCAAGCCGGCCCTGCGCCTGGCGATGCAGACCCGCGAGCAACACATCCGCCGCGAGAAAGCCACGAGCAACATCTGCACCGCCCAGGTGCTGCTGGCCAACATCGCCAGCATGTACGCCGTGTACCACGGCCCCAAGGGCCTGGTGCAAATTGCCAATCGCATCCATCACCTGACCGCGATCCTCGCCAAGGGCCTGGGCGCGCTGGGCCTGAGCGTCGAGCAAGAGAGCTTCTTCGACACCCTGACCCTGCGCACCGGCGCGCAAACCGCCGCCCTGCACGACAAGGCCCGCGCCCAACGCATCAACCTGCGTGTGGTGGACACGCAACGCCTGGGCCTGTCCCTGGACGAGACCACCAGCCAAGCTGACGTCGAAGCACTGTGGAGCCTGTTGGCCGACGGCAAGGCACTGCCGGACTTCGCGGCACTGGCCGCCACCGTGCAAAGCCGCATCCCGGCCGAGCTGGTGCGCCAATCGGCGATCCTCAGCCACCCGGTGTTCAACCGCTACCACTCCGAAACCGAGCTGATGCGCTACCTGCGCAAGCTCGCCGACAAGGACCTGGCCCTGGATCGCACCATGATCCCGCTGGGTTCCTGCACCATGAAACTCAACGCCGCCAGCGAAATGATCCCGGTGACCTGGGCCGAGTTCGGCGCCCTGCACCCGTTCGCCCCGGCGGAGCAAAGCGCTGGCTACCAGCAACTGACCGACGAACTGGAAGCCATGCTCTGCGCCGCCACCGGCTATGACGCGGTGTCGCTGCAACCCAACGCCGGTTCCCAGGGCGAATACGCCGGCCTGCTGGCGATCCGCGCCTATCACCAGAGCCGTGGCGAAGACCGTCGCGACATCTGCCTGATCCCGTCCTCGGCCCACGGCACCAACCCGGCCACCGCCAACATGGCCGGCATGCGCGTGGTCGTGACGGCCTGCGATACCCGTGGCAACGTCGACATCGAAGACCTGCGG
This sequence comes from Pseudomonas sp. Van50, assembly GCF_055390755.1. Lineage (NCBI taxonomy): Bacteria > Pseudomonadati > Pseudomonadota > Gammaproteobacteria > Pseudomonadales > Pseudomonadaceae > Pseudomonas > Pseudomonas sp. Van50. The sequence goes on from NZ_AP024343.1 coordinate 5,585,936, forward strand.
GCCAAGGCCATCGAGCACCGCGAACACCTCGCGGCGCTGATGATCACCTACCCGTCCACCCACGGCGTATTCGAAGAAGGCATCCGCGAAATCTGCGGCATCATTCATGACAATGGCGGCCAGGTGTACATCGACGGCGCCAACATGAACGCCATGGTCGGCCTCTGCGCCCCGGGCAAGTTCGGCGGCGACGTGTCACACCTGAACCTGCACAAGACCTTCTGCATTCCTCACGGCGGTGGCGGCCCGGGCGTCGGCCCGATTGGCGTCAAGTCGCACCTGGCACCGTTCCTGCCGGGCCACGCCAACATGGCGCGCAAGGAAGGCGCAGTGTGCGCGGCGCCGTTCGGCAGCGCGAGCATCCTGCCGATCACCTGGATGTACATCCGCATGATGGGCGGTGCGGGCCTCAAGCGCGCGTCGCAACTGGCGATCCTCAACGCCAACTACATCGCCCGTCGCCTGGAAGAACACTACCCAGTGCTCTACTCCGGCAGCAACGGCCTGGTGGCCCACGAGTGCATTCTCGATTTGCGTCCGCTCAAGGACAGCAGTGGCATCAGTGTCGATGACGTGGCCAAGCGCCTGATCGACTTCGGTTTCCACGCGCCGACCATGTCGTTCCCGGTAGCCGGCACGTTGATGATCGAACCGACCGAAAGCGAATCCAAGGAAGAACTGGACCGTTTCTGCGACGCCATGATCTGCATCCGCGAAGAAATCCGCGCGGTGGAAAACGGCAGCCTGGACAAAGACGACAACCCGCTGAAGAACGCCCCGCACACCGCGGCGGAGCTCGTCGGCGAGTGGACCCACCCCTACAGCCGCGAACAGGCGGTGTACCCGGTGGCGTCGTTGATCGATGGCAAGTACTGGCCGCCGGTGGGCCGGGTCGACAACGTGTTCGGCGACCGCAACCTGGTCTGCGCCTGCCCGTCGATCGAAAGCTACGCTTGACCTATGGAGGGGCGGGCTTGCTCGCCACCTCTCAACAACACCGCGAACCTTGTGGAAGGTCACCTTCTCAAGGAAACCACATCTCCCTGTGGGAGCGAGCTTGCTCGCGATAGCGGTGTGACAGCTGACAGAAATGTTGACTGACACTCCGCTATCGCGAGCAAGCTCGCTCCCACAAAGGAGCCTGTGCCCCATTTCATAACCGTCGATCCTCATAAAAAGAAACCGGAGAAACACCATGTCGTTAAGCGTGTTCGACCTGTTCAAGATCGGTATCGGTCCTTCCAGCTCCCATACCGTCGGCCCGATGCGTGCCGCTGCCCGTTTCGCCGAGGGGCTGCGCCGGGACGATCTGCTTGAAAGCATTACCAGCGTCAAGGTCGAGCTCTACGGCTCGCTCGGTGCCACCGGCAAGGGCCACGGCAGTGACAAGGCCGTGCTGCTGGGCCTGGAGGGCGAGCATCCCGACACCGTGGACACCGAAACGGTGAACGCCCGGCTCCAGGAGATCCGCAGCAACGGCCGCCTGAACCTGCTCGGCGCACACGCCATCGAATTCAACGAAAAGCTGCACTTGGCGATGATCCGCAAGCCGCTGGCCTTTCACCCCAACGGCATGATCTTCCGCGCCTTCGATGCCGCCGGGCTGCAAGTGCGCAGCCGCGAGTACTACTCGGTCGGTGGCGGCTTTGTCGTGGATGAAGACGCCGCCGGCGCCGACCGCATCGTCGAAGACGCCACGCCCCTGACCTTCCCGTTCAAGAGCGCCAAGGACCTGCTGGGCCATTGCACCACCTATGGCCTGTCCATCAGCCAGGTGATGCTGACCAACGAAAGCGCCTGGCGCCCCGAAGCCGAGACCCGCGCCGGCCTGCTGAAGATCTGGCAGGTGATGCAGGATTGCGTGGCGGCCGGCTGTCGCAACGAAGGGATTCTGCCGGGCGGGCTGAAGGTCAAGCGCCGGGCCGCGGCGTTGCATCGCCAGTTGTGCAAGAACCCCGAAGCCGCCCTGCGCGACCCGCTGTCGGTGCTCGATTGGGTCAACCTGTACGCCTTGGCCGTCAACGAAGAAAACGCCTACGGCGGGCGCGTCGTCACCGCCCCGACCAACGGGGCGGCGGGCATCGTCCCGGCCGTGCTGCATTACTACATGCGCTTCATCCCAGGGGCCAGCGAGGATGGCGTGGTGCGGTTCCTGCTGACCGCCGCCGCCATCGGCATCCTGTACAAGGAAAACGCCTCCATCTCCGGCGCCGAAGTCGGTTGCCAGGGTGAAGTCGGCGTGGCCTGTTCCATGGCCGCCGGGGCCTTGTGCGAAGTGCTCGGCGGCACCGTGCAGCAAGTGGAAAACGCCGCCGAGATCGGCATGGAACACAACCTCGGCCTGACCTGCGACCCGATCGGCGGGCTGGTGCAGGTGCCATGCATCGAACGCAACGCCATGGGCTCGGTGAAAGCCATCAACGCGGTGCGCATGGCCATGCGCGGCGATGGACATCACTTTGTCTCCCTCGACAAAGTCATCCGCACCATGCGCCAGACCGGCGCCGACATGAAAAGCAAATACAAGGAGACCGCCCGCGGCGGTCTGGCGGTCAACATCATCGAATGCTGACGCGCGCCATTCTCATTTTCCAGGAGCTGATATGTCCACCGAACAACTGTTGAAAACCCCGCTGCACGCCCTGCATCTCGAACTCGGCGCCCGCATGGTGCCGTTCGCCGGCTACGACATGCCGGTGCAGTACCCACTGGGCGTGATGAAGGAACACCAGCACACCCGCGATCAGGCCGGGCTGTTCGACGTGTCCCACATGGGCCAGATCCGCCTGAGCGGCGCAGGCGCCGCCAAGGCCCTGGAAACCCTGGTACCAGTGGACATCATCGACCTGCCGGTGGGCATGCAGCGCTACGCCATGTTCACCAACGACAACGGCGGCATCCTTGACGACCTGATGGTCGCCAACCTGGGCAATGACGAACTGTTCCTGGTGGTCAACGCCGCCTGCAAGGATCAGGACCTGGCCCACCTGCGTGCGCACATTGGCGATCAGTGCAACATCGAGCCGCTGTTCGAGGCCCGCGCCCTGCTTGCCCTGCAAGGTCCGGCCGCCGTCACCGTGCTCGCCCGCCTGGCGCCGGACGTGGCAAAGATGACCTTCATGCAGTTCCAGCGCGTCACGCTGTTGGGCGTGGATTGCTTTGTCAGCCGTTCGGGCTACACCGGTGAAGACGGTTTCGAAATTTCCGTACCCGCCGCCGACGCGGAAAAACTCGCCCGCGCCTTGCTGGCCGAGCCGGAAGTCGCGGCCATCGGCCTCGGTGCCCGTGACTCCCTGCGCCTGGAAGCCGGCCTGTGCCTGTATGGCCACGACATGAACACCGAGACGACGCCGATCGAAGCCAGCCTGCTGTGGGCCATTTCCAAAGTACGCCGTGCCGATGGCGCCCGCGCCGGTGGTTTCCCCGGCGCCGAGAGCGTGTTCGCCCAACAACAGGGCGGCGTGAAGCGCAAACGCGTCGGCCTGCTGCCCCAGGAACGCACACCCGTGCGTGAAGGCGCGGAGATCGTCAACGAAGCCGGCGAGATCATCGGTTCTGTGTGCAGTGGCGGTTTCGGCCCGACCCTGGGCGCTCCGCTGGCGATGGGTTACCTGGACAGCGCCTATGTGGCACTGGATACGCCGGTCTGGGCCATCGTGCGTGGGAAAAGGGTGCCTTTGCTTGTAAGCAAAATGCCATTCGTTCCACAGCGCTACTACCGCGGCTGATTGGTTGTTTCTATAAGTAACGCGGTTGCGTTATACGTGCACTAATGTGTCACGCAACCGCCATAAAAAGGTGCATATCTTTAGACAATCAACCGACCTTATAACGATCGTAAACAATTGAACTAGCCTATCGAATAAGCCCTGTTCCGCAAGCGGCGTAAATGCGGGCAAGCTGAGCAAATACGGGGCCTTCCGAGGGGGTTGTTTTTTTATTCGAAGTTGGCGTAGAGTTTGGTCACTGTGTTTGCATGGGTCGCTTGGAATCGTGACCTGGGCAGTAGCTTATGAAGTTCGCTACATCCCGTTCGACGTCTCTTACTTTCCTGCAACCCAGCCCAGTACTCTTTCATGTGAAAGAGGCTGTCATCAATTTTAGCGTCAAAGGAAATAAGAAAATGTCTCAACGTCAGAGCGGTACCGTCAAGTGGTTCAACGACGAAAAGGGTTTTGGTTTTATCACGCCTGAAAGCGGTCCGGACCTGTTCGTGCATTTCCGCGCCATCCAAGGCAACGGCTTCAAGAGCCTGAAAGAAGGTCAGAAAGTCACTTTCGTTGCCGTGCAAGGCCAGAAAGGCATGCAGGCTGACGAGGTTCAAGCCGAAGCCTGAGGCTTTCGCACACTAAAAAGCCCCTGATTGATATCAGGGGCTTTTTTATGGGCGTAAATCCGTAAAATGGCTTCTTTTTTCAGCCGAGGCCGTCATGCCGAAACACCTGCTCACGCCCCAGGGCGACTTTCCCCCCGCCGGCCTGGGCCGTCGCCTGGCGGCGATGTTTTATGACTTTTTGCTGTGCACAGCGCTGCTGATCGTCACCAGCGGTGCCTACAAGATGATCCAGATGGCGATCATCGGCGAAGAAAAAATGCGCGCCCTGACCGAAGCCGGTGCGCTGGACGGCGACCCGCTGCTGTCCACCGTGCTGCTGTTCGTGCTGTTCGGCTTCTTCGCCAAGTTCTGGACCCACAACGGCCAGACCCTGGGCATGCAAGTGTGGTGCATCCGCGTACAGAACGCCGATGGCACGGCCATCAGCCTGTGGCAGGCGCTGTTGCGGTTCGTGGTGTCGATTGCATCACTGCTGCTGGTAGGGTTGGGGTTCTTCTGGGCGCTGTTCGACAAGCGCCAGCGCAGCTGGCATGACATCTACTCGGAAACGCAGCTGGTGCGAATTCCCAAGAAGACCAAGTAATTCCCGACTGCAAGACAGCCTTGTGGCGAGGGAGCTTGCTCCCGCTCGGCTGGTGTAGGAGCTGCCGAAGGCTGCGATCTTTTGATCTTTCGCTTGAGACTCAAGTGTCTGGGACAAGATCGCAGCCTCGTTGCACTCGACAGCTCCTACACCGCAGTCCCGCGGGAGCAAGCTCCCTCGCCACAAAAAGCTTTAAGGCCTCAAGCCCCTAACGTTCAAAGACCATCAGCTTCCCAACGATCAGGCATTGCCCGCCAGCTTCATCCGCGCCGCCTGGGTGAAGTCCAGCATGCGCTTGAGCGGGCGAATCGCCTGGGGGATCAGCGCCGGGTCGACGAAGATCTCGTTGGCACCTTCCTGCAAGCTCTTGAGCGTGCGCTCCAGGGTATTCATGGCCATCCATGGGCAGTGCGCGCAACTGCGGCACGCCGCGCCGTTACCGGCGGTAGGGGCTTCGATGAAGACCTTGTCCGGGCACAGCTGCTGCATCTTGTAGAAAATACCCCGGTCGGTGGCGACGATCAGCGTCTTGTTCGGCAGGGTCTGGGCCGCGGCGATCAACTGGCTGGTGGAGCCCACGGCATCCGCCAGCTCGATCACCGACGTCGGCGACTCCGGGTGCACCAGGATCGCAGCGTCCGGGTACAGCGCCTTCATGTCCTCCAACTGCTTGGACTTGAACTCTTCGTGGACGATGCAGGCACCGTCCCAGAGCAACATGTCGGCGCCGGTCTTGCGCTGGATGTAAGTGCCCAGGTGCTTGTCCGGCCCCCAGATGATCGTCTCGCCGTTGTCCATCAGGCTCTCGACGATTTCCAACGCGCAACTGGACGTCACCACCCAGTCGGCCCGGGCCTTGACCGCCGCCGAGGTGTTGGCATAAACCACCACGGTGCGCTCCGGATGCTGGTCGCAGAACGCCGAGAACTCGTCCACCGGGCAGCCCAGGTCCAGGGAGCAGGTGGCCTCCAGGGTGGGCATCAGCACGCGTTTCTCGGGGTTGAGAATCTTGGCGGTCTCGCCCATGAACTTGACCCCGGCCACCACCACGGTCTTGGCCGGGTGGGCATTGCCGAAGCGGGCCATTTCCAAGGAGTCGGACACGCAACCACCGGTCTCTTCGGCCAGGGCCTGGATGATCGGGTCACAGTAGAAGTGCGCGACCAGTACCGCGTCCTGAGCCTTGAGCTCGGCGGCGATGGCGGCGCGGTACCAGGCTTCCTGCTCGGCGGTCAGCGGCTTGGGCTGCTTGGCGTCGAGGTGGGCCTGGACCAGAAGGCGTTCGGAAATTTGCGTCATGTTCGCAAGACCTGCAAGCGCGTTTAGCGCGAAAGTCGAGTATACACCCGGCTCCGGACCACTCGGGTACCGCCGGGAAAGTGGGTATCAATCAGGCACGGGACAGCGTGAAGCCGGCAAGGCTACAGAATATCCCGCCGATGCAAAAGATCATTCTGACCTGTGCCCCGCCAGGCGACTTCGCGCCCGGCCAAGCTGACTGAAATGTAATCACTCGCCTCGTCCGCCTGTGTCATCTTTCGCTCAAACCTGCACAGGGCGATCACCTCCCATGCACGCAGCGAATCGACTGACGGACTCTCATCGCATGCAAACAAAAACTTCCCGGCGAACCTTCGTAAAGGGCCTGACTGCCGGCGGCATCCTCGGCGGCTTGGGTTTGTGGCGCGCGCCCGTCTGGGCAGTCACCGGCCCGGGCCAGCCCAACGTGCTGAGCGGCACCGAGTTCGACCTGTTCATCGGCGAAAGCCCGGTCAATTTCACCGGCAACCCCCGCACCGCCCAGACCATCAACGGCGGCATCCCCGGCCCGCTGCTGCGCTGGCGTGAAGGCGACACCGTGACCCTGCGGGTGCGCAATCGCTTGCAGGACACCACCTCCATCCACTGGCACGGCATCCTGCTGCCGGCCAACATGGACGGTGTTCCGGGGTTGAATTTCAAAGGCATCGAGCCCGGCGGCCTGTACGTGTATCAATTCAAGGTCCGGCAGAACGGCACCTACTGGTACCACAGCCATTCCGGTTTCCAGGAGCAATCCGGGGTCTACGGCCCGCTGGTGATTGACGCCAGGGAGCCCGAGCCCTTCCAGTACGAACGGGACTATGTGGTGATGCTCACCGACTGGACCGATGAAGACCCCGCCAACATCCTGCGCAAGCTCAAGAAGCAATCGGACTACTACAACTACAACAAACGCACCGTCGGCGACTTCATCGACGACGTGGGCAAGAACGGCTGGGCCAGCACCGTGGCCGACCGCAAGATGTGGGCCGAGATGAAGATGAACCCCACAGACCTGGCCGACGTCAGTGGCGCCACCTACACCTACCTCATGAACGGCCAGGCACCGGACATGAACTGGACCGGCCTGTTCAAGCCTGGCGAGCGCCTTCGCCTGCGCTTTATCAACGGCTCGTCCATGAGCTATTTCGACGTGCGCATTCCCGGCTTGAAGATGACAGTGGTGGCGTCCGACGGCCAATACGTCAAACCGGTGAGCGTCGATGAGTTCCGGATCGCCGTGGCCGAAACCTATGACGTCATCATCGAACCGACCCAAGAGGCCTACACCCTGTTCGCCCAGTCCATGGACCGCACCGGGTATGCCCGCGGCACCCTCGCGACCAGGGCCGGATTGTCGGCACCGGTACCGCCCCTGGACCCTCGGCCCTTGGTGACCATGGACGACATGGGCATGGGTGGCATGGACCACGGCGGCATGGGGCAAATGAACGGCATGGACCACGGCTCGATGCAGGGCATGGCGGGAATGGACGACAGCTCGATGCAAGGCATGGATCACAGCCAGATGCAGGGCATGGGCGACATGGCCGGCATGGATCACGGTGCCATGCAGGGCATGGACAGCATGCTCGCGCACCCCGACACCGAGAAAGACAATCCCCTGGTGGACATGCAGGCCATGAGCGTCAAACCCAAGCTCGATGACCCGGGCATGGGGCTGCGGGACAACGGCCGCAAAGTGCTGACCTACTCCGACCTGCGCAGCACCTTTCCCGACCCCGACGGCCGCGAGCCGAGCCGCACGATCGAGCTGCACCTGACCGGGCACATGGAGAAATTCGTCTGGTCGTTCAACGGCGTGAAGTTCGCCGACGCCGCGCCGCTGCTGCTCAAGTACGGCGAGCGACTGCGCATCGTGCTGATCAACGACACCATGATGACCCACCCCATCCACCTGCACGGCATGTGGAGCGACCTGGAGGATGAGAACGGTCAGTTCATGGTCCGCAAGCACACCATCGACGTGCCACCGGGCGCCAGGCGCAGCTACCGGGTCACCGCCGATGCCCTCGGGCGCTGGGCGTATCACTGCCATCTGCTGTTTCACATGGAGATGGGCATGTTCCGTGAAGTTCGGGTGCAGGAATGAGGAGCCGACCATGACCACTGTTTTTCACTACTCCATGGCACTCATTGCCAGCCTGGCCTTCAGCGCCACCACCTCGACCTGGGCGGCCAGCAACGACATGCCCGGCATGGATCACAGCCAGATGCCGGGAATGGACCACAGCCAGATGCAAGGCATGGACTCAATGCAGGGCATGGAACCCATGCAATCAGCGCCGACCAGCAGCCGCACACCGATCCCCGCACTGACCGCCGCCGACCGCGCCGCTGTCTACGAAGATCATGGCGGGCACGCGGTGCATGACAGCGCCATCCATTCGTTTTTCCTCATCGACCAACTGGAATGGCAGGACGCCGATGACGGCAGCGCCCTGAGCTGGGATGCATCGGGCTGGATCGGCGGCGACATCGACCGTTTGTGGCTGCGCTCCGAAGGTGAACGCCTCAACGGCAAGACCGAAGAAGCCGAATTGCAGGCCCTGTGGGGCCACGCCGTCAGCCCCTGGTGGGACCTGGTGGCCGGCGTGCGCCAGGACTTCAAGCCAGGCGATCCGCAAACCTGGGCCGCCTTCGGTGTGCAAGGCATGGCGCTCTACAACTTCGAAGCCGAGGCCACCGCGTTCATCGGCGAAGGTGGCCAGAGCGCGGCGCGCCTGGAGGGCGACTATGACATCTTGCTGACCAACCGCCTGATCCTGCAGCCCACCGCCGAAGCCAACTTCTATGGCAAGAACGATCCCGCCCGTGGCGTCGGCTCGGGGCTGTCGGATACCGAGCTCGGCCTGCGGCTGCGCTATGAAATACGCCGCGAATTCGCGCCCTACATTGGCGTCACCTGGAATCGGGTCTACGGCAACACCGCCGACTACGCCCGGGAAGAAGGCGAAGACCGCAGCGAAGCGCGCCTGGTGCTGGGCCTGCGCCTGTGGTTCTGATCTGTTTCACTAAAACTAAAAATCGAGCTAGGAGTCCTTGCATGTCATTCATCAAAACCGCCGTCGCCTTGTCCGCCGGCCTGTTGCTCAGTGGCCTGGCCCAGGCCCATCCGAAACTGCTGTCCTCCTCCCCGGCCGAAGGCGCCGAAGGGGCGGCGCCGGCGAAGATCGAGCTGCATTTTTCCGAAAACCTGATGACCCAGTTTTCCGGCGCCAAGCTGATGATGACCGCGATGCCGGGCATGGCGGCGCATTCGCCAATGCCCATGCCGGCCAAGGTGTCCGGCAGCGATGATCCGAAAACCATGGTCATCACGCCGAATGCCCCGCTTGCCACCGGCACTTACCAAGTCCAGTGGCGCGCGGTGTCGTCCGACACTCACCCGATCACCGGCAATGTCACGTTCAAGGTGAAGTGAGTTGATGAGCGACTCGATCAACATCGCGCTGCGCTTTGCCTTGTACCTGGATCTGATGTTGCTGTTTGGCCTCGCTGCGTTTGGCCTTTATAGCCTGCGAGGCCAGGAGCGGGTCTCGGGGATGCAGTTGCCTTTCGCACCGCTGCTGCTGACCACGGCGCTGCTGGGGGGCTTGCTCTCCCTGGCGGCCATGGCGTGCATGGCCTGGGCCATGAGCGGTGTTTCGGCGTGGGCCGAACTGTGGCCGCACCTTGAAATGATGGTCGTGCAAACCGATGTCGGCTTGAGTTGGACAGTGCGCATGGCGGCGCTGCTGCTGGCCGGTTTCGCCGTGACGCTCAATCACCGTTGGCCGAGCGCCAGCCTCGGCCTGGTCACACTGGCCGGGGCCGTAGCGCTGGCGACACTGGCTTGGGCAGGTCACGGCGCCATGGACGAAGGCAGCCGTCGCAACTGGCACTTCATCACCGACTTCCTGCACCTGTGGGCGGCAGGTGGCTGGGTCGGTGCCTTGGCCGCGTTTGCCCTGCTGCTTCGCCAGGCCGAACCTGCGTTGGCGGTGCTGGCCCGGACATTGACCGGGTTCGAAACCGCCGGGGCGGTGATCGTGGTGGTTATCAGCGTGACAGGGGTGGTCAATTATCTGTTCATCGTCGGCCCGAGTGTCGAAGGGCTGCTGGACAGCACCTATGGTCAGTTGCTGGCGCTCAAACTCATCTTGTTCGCGGCCATGCTGGTGTTCGCCGCGCTGAATCGTTTTCACCTGAGCCCGCTGCTGGAACAAGCCCGACAGAGCGGCGAGCACGGGGTTGCAGTGAAGGCCCTGCGGCGCAGCATGGTGCTGGAGTTCGCCGTGGCGGTGGTCATCCTGGGGTTGGTGGCCTGGCTGGGCACGCTGAGCCCGGCGATGGAATAAGGGGTAGTGAACTACAGTGTGGCGAGGGAGCTTGCTCCCGCTGGGTTGCGAAGCCGCCCCCTGGTTTTGCCTGACACACCGCAAGGGGCCGCTACGCGCCCCAGCGGGAGCAAGCTCCCTCGCCACGAAAGCCCTGGATCTTGACTGATTGCGCGCCGCATTTAATTTTTCAATACCTCCCGCCAGTTTTCAGTTTGCCCATAACAGGCCGCCCCAGCCTAAATGACGCTTTGTTAACCAAGGCTCTGTTATGGAAAACGTTCGAACATCAAGCACCCACGCCGTCTGGCTGATGGTCAGCATCGTGTTGGTGGCGCTGAACCTGCGGCCCTCGATGGCCGCGGTCGGGCCGTTGCTGTCAGCCATTCGCGGCGAGGTCCCCCTGAGCTTCAGCACGGCCTCGCTGCTGACCATGTTGCCGGTCATGGCCATGGGCCTGGCGATGTTCCTGGGCATGCGCATCGCCCTGCGCATCGGTGAGCACCGCACCATTGTCCTGTCGCTGCTGATCATCGGTATCGCCACCGCATCGCGCTTGTACCTGGACAGCGCCGCCGAGCTGATCATCAGCGCGGTGCTAGCCGGACTCGGCATCGCGCTGATCCAGGCGGTGATGCCGGCGCTGATCAAGTCGCGCTACGCCGACAACGTCTCGCTGTTCATGGGCCTGTATGTCACGTCGATCATGGGCGGCGCGGCGCTTGCCGCGTCGTTTTCGCCGTTTGTCCTGGCGCAGACCGGCAGCTGGCGCATCGGCCTGGCGATCTGGGCACTGTTGGCGTTGGTCGCCCTGGGTTGCTGGTATGCCCAGCGCTCAGCCGTGACACCGTTGCCCGAAGCCCCTGTCCGGCAGCAAGAGTCATTCTTCAGCAATTCCCGGGCTTGGTTGCTGGCGATTTTCTTCGGCCTGGGCACCGCCTCCTACACCTGCGTACTGGCCTGGCTGGCCCCGTACTACGTGGAAAAGGGTTGGAGTGAACAACACGCGGGCCTGCTGCTGGGGTTCCTCACGGCCATGGAAGTGCTGTCCGGCCTCGTCACCCCGGCGATTGCCAACCGCAGCCAGGATAAACGCGTGGTCCTCGCCGTGTTGCTGGTGCTGATCATGGGCGGCTTCTGCGGCCTGATCCTCAGCCCGGAACGCTTCAGCCTGTTGTGGCCTTGCCTGCTGGGCCTGGGCATCGGCGGCCTGTTCCCGATGAGTTTGATCGTGTCCCTCGACCACTTGGACAACCCGCGACGGGCCGGTGGCCTGACCGCGTTCGTGCAAGGCATCGGCTACCTGATCGCCGGGCTCTCGCCCTTGATTGCCGGGATGATCCGCGATCAGTTGGGCAGCTTCGAATGGGCCTGGTGGTCGCTCACCGCCGTCATGGCGTTGATGCTCCTGATGGTCCTGCGCTTCAATCCCAAGCAATACGCGCGGCATATCAGCTAGTCGACGAAGACCGGCCGCTCGCGCCCGGGGCTGCATTCGATGCAGCCCCGGTTTTGACAGTTCACCCATGACGGCAGACCGTTTTGTCCATCATGACGTTCCGATCCGCAACACAGGAATAAGACCTTGATGAAAAACGTCGGTTTTGCCGCCGCTCACTGGGGCATGCTCATTTGGGCAATGCTGATCGCCTCGTCGTTCTTTGCCGCGGCCCAGGTCAGCCAGACGATCGACCCGATCCTGCTCACGGGTCTGCGGCTGCTGTTTTCCGCGCTGATGTTCCTGCCGCTGCTGCTCCTGAAAAACACCTCGCCCATTTCCATCAGGGGCCTGCTGGCCCACGCCGTACTCGGCCTGCTGTTGGCGACTTACTTTGGTTCGTTGTTCGAAGCGTTGCGCTACACCTCGGCGGTCAACACCGCGACGCTGTACACGCTGGTGCCCTTGATGACTTTGTTTTTCGAGGTATTCCTGCTGCCCAGTCCCAGCCTCAAGACCCGCCTGCTGCCCATGTTGGTGGCGGCAGTCGGCGCCGTGTTGCTGACGCTCAAGGGCTCGGCCCCGGGGCAAATGCCGGCGCTCTATCCGGTGCTGGTGTTCGGTGCCGGTTGCCTGGCGATGGCGTTGTATTCGCCGCTGAGCCAACGCTTCAAGGCAACAGCGTTGCAGGGCCGCGATCCGGTGGCGATGACGTTCTGGAACATGCTGTTCGGTTCGCTGTTCCTGCTGGTGTTCTGCCTGATCAGTGGCGGATGGCGCAGCGGCCTGCAGTTGTCGACGCTGGACATCGGCTGGCTGGTGTACCTGGCCTTGTTCGGCACCCTCGCCACGTTCTGGTTGCTGCACCGGGCAATCGGGGTGATCTCGCCCTCCACGGTGATTTCCTACGTTTACCTCAACACCCTGTTCGTCACCCTGCTGAATTGGTTCTGGCTCAGGCAGCAACCGATGATGATCGAGATCATCGGCGCTGCGCTGGTGGGAGGCGGCATGCTGGCACTGGTGGTCAGCAGCCGTAACGCCAGAACCGTTACGGCTTGAGCCCCCTCAGTACGTCGATACCGGGCGAGGCGCAACCGGGCTCCAGCGCTCCAGTTCCCGTTCAAGGAAAGCGGCCACCGCCAACAACCGTTCCTCTTGCCAGTGAGGCCCGACAATCTGAATGCCGATGGGCATCCCGGTGGACGGGTCGACGCCGGCGCGGATCACCACCGCGGGTGAGCCGCTGAGACTGAACGGGAACACGAAGGCATACTGATCGCGGTCCTCCAGGGACGCCCCATGGCGGAACGCGACATCCGGGAAGACCGGACAGATGAACAGATCGTGCTGCTTGAAGAACTTCGCCAACTGATAGCGGAAGGTATCGATCATGATCCAGTCGCGCTTGACTTCATCCACGCTCAATTCCACGGCCTCGCTCATGTCCAGCAACTGAGCGATCGCCGGGGTAAAGCTGCGCTTGTTCATGGACTCGAACAAACGCCGCCAGCCCCGTCCGGCATCGGCGCCCGTGATGAACACCCGCCACAGGACATCGCAGGCTTCGTCGAGCATCGGCGGCGCGACCTCGCTCACCTGCGTCACCACGGGGCTCAAGCACCGTTCGACCTGCTGCAACACCTGGCTCACCGCCGCGCTGACGGGGGTTCGGCTCGACGCCGAGAACAGCGCGATACGCAGGTCGGCCAGGGGCTCGCTGGCGGCGAACGGCACATCGACGGTGTCTGGGTCATGGCCGTCGGCACCGCTGATCAGCGGGCCGAGCAGCGCCAGGTCATCGACATAGCGCCCCATCACGCCAAAGGCCGAGGTCAGGTGAAACAGCCCGGAACGGTCATTGGGAAACTGGCCGGTCAACGGCACCCGCCCCTGGGTCAGTTTCAGGCCGCAGATGCCATTGAAGTGCGCCGGGATCCGCACACTGCCGCAGGCATCGGACGCCAGCCCCGCGGGTGAACACCCGGCGGCGATGGCGGCCGCTTCACCGCCACTGCTGCCGCCCGCCGAGCGAAGCAGATCGTGGGGGTTGAGGGTGCGCCCGTAGATCAGGTTCTCGGTCTCGAAAGCCATGCACAGTTCCGGCACATTGCTGATGCCCAGAATGATCGCGCCGGCCTGCCGAAGTCGGGCGACCGCCGTCGCGTCCTCCTGGCTGACATCCCCCATCAGCTCCCCCACGCCGCGGGACATCTTGAATCCGCGAACATGGAGGACGTCTTTGACCGTGATGGGAATGCCATGCAGCGGACCGCTGATCTGGCCAATACGCGCCATCTCGTCCGCCTCACGGGCCTGGCGCCGCAGGTCCTCGACCGGCGCCAGTTGGATCAATGCATTGATCTGCCGGTTACGCTCGGCGATGCGCTGCAAGTAGAACTCCAGCAACGTCACGCTGGTCAGCACACCACGGCGCAACAGGCCGGCCATTTCCCGCAACGTCAGCGTGTCGGGGTTGAACATACTCACGACGCCTCCTTGCTGCGCAACCACTTGTTGGGCAACTGATACATATTGCGCACCACCAGGGAAAACGCCTTCACCGCCAGGGCCGGACGTTGGTCAATGGCCTCCAGGGCCTCTTCGATCATCGCCAGCACATGCCGCAACGCTTCGGGTTCGATATTCAACGGCGGATAGAAGCGCAGCACCGGGCGTTCGGCCTTCTCATTCATCGAATGCCCGGCATGCACGCCACGCTTGCCCAATTCCATGCTCATCAAGGCTTCATAGACCGAGCCACGCAGGCGCAGCCCTGTCATCAAGCCGACGCCCGGCACGTCTTCGACAATGTGCGGATAGCGCAGGGCCAACCGTTGCAGGCCGTGGCGCAACACGCCGCCGTTGACCCGGGACAGCTCCACCAGGTTGTTCTGTTCGATGTAATCGATGGCCGCGAGCGCCGACGCGCATGCGACCGGATGCCCGCCGTTGGTGCGCGTATCCGGCTCGATATCACTGAGGGGGTACTGGGTGGCCAGGCGCTGGCTGTACATGGCACAGGCAAACGAGGTATAGCCGCCGGTCAAGCCCTTGGAAAGGATCATGATGTCGGGCACCACGTCATCGTATTGCACGGCGAACCATTTGCCGCAGCGACCGAAACCGGTCTGGATTTCATCGGCCACCAACAGGGTGCCGGTGGCGTCGCACAGGGCCCGGATGTTGGCCATGTAGCCCACCGGCGGCACCTGCAAATGAGCCCCGCCCAGAATCGGCTCGACGTACACCGCACACACGCCTTCGCCCACGGCCTTCTGCAACGCGGCGAAATCACCGTAGGGCACACAGGTCACGTCGGGAGGATCGATACCATAGCTGCCATGGTTCTGCTGCTGGCCCAGGATGCTCATCGCCGCCAGGGTCTTGCCATGGTAGGAGCCGCTCATCACCACGATGCCACGCCGTTTAGGCTGGATCCGCAGTACATAGCGCAGGCTCTGCTCGACGGCCTCGGCGCCCGAGACCATGAATTGCACGTCGCCCCACTCCCCCGGCACCAACTGGCACAGTCGCTCGGACAGGGTGTCCTGCAGCGGATGGCGCCGGCCTTCCGGCACCCAGGCCAGTTGATTCAGTTGCGCCTGCACCCGCTCACGCACCATCGGGTTGCGATGCCCGACGATAAACACCCCGTAGCTGCACGCGCAGTCGATGAAGCGCTTGCCGGTGTGGTCAGTGACGTGGATGCCATCGGTCTGCTGTTCGACAGTGGTCTTGCCAAGGCGATACAACTTGGCCGCCGACGCACTCCAGTGGCGCTGGCAATCGTCCAGCAATTGTTCATGCGGCCTGAGTAAGGACATGGCTTAACGTCTCCTTGATGATGAGTGCGGCACGTTGGATCTGCTCGGGGCGTGCAGTGATCGGGCAGCGCAAAATCACTTCGCGGCCACGGGGCGTACTGACATAGACCCCCTGCTGGTAAAGCGCCTCGCACAGCACGGCCGGTTGCAGGTCGTCGGCCAGCGGCAAGCTGACCCAGGCACCGACAGCCACAGCCCCCAATGACGCCAGGGCTTGTGCCAGGTACTGGCCGTTTTCCTGGCAGTGCCGGGGCGAGTCGTGGGCTTGCACGTAATCCAGCGCGGCCAGGGCTGCCACACAGGCCATGGGATTACCGGCAGTGGTGCTGCCGTGTTTGGCCGGGCTGCTGCGCCCATAGACCTGCCAGGCCATGTGTTCGCTGCAGGTATAGGTGCCGATGGGAATTGCACTGCCGCCCAGGGGGCCGCCGAGTACAACGATGTCCGGAATCGGACGATAACGCTGGAAGCCGAACAGCGAACCCAGGCTGCCAAGGCAACTGTGGGTATCGACCGCGATGACCGGTGCCGACGCTTTTGCCGCGCGAGCATGCAATTGCTCGATCAAATCGGCATCGAGCAATTGCAACCGGCCGTTTGCATCCGTGCGGGTATTGCTGTGGCACACCGCGAAGCAATCATTCCAGTCCACCGTGTCCAGGTCAGCCAAGTGACGGATCGCCACCCGCTTGAACCCCAGGAACGCCTGGACACCCAGGTCACCTTGCGCTGCATTGAGGCAGCGTCCGTAAGTCAGCGAACCGTAGTCGCCGCCCTGGATGAACACGATGGTGTTGCCCTTGGGCTTGAGCCCTTTGCACAACTTCAAGGCGCCCTCGAACGCTTCGTCGCCGGAGCTGCACACATAAGAGCTGGCCAGCGGGGCGGGCAGCAGCTCGGCCAGGCGTCGGCACAAGGCAATCAGCGGTTCGGACATCAGCACCCGATTGGACAGGCCCATGATCTCTGCCTGGCGAGTGACCGCCTCGATCACGGGCGGCACCTGGAAGCCAAACCCGCCGGTCAGGTCAATGATCTGCCGACCCTCGCCGTCGAGGTAGGTCTCGTACTGCCCGCCGATAATCTGTTTGTTGTTTTTCATAGACTCTCTCAGCGATAGCTCAAGGCGTTGAAAATGCGTCGACGCTCATCGACGATGGTTTCCCGACCGTGCATGACCCGGCGGTTATCGATCATCACCATGTCGTGGTCACGCCAGCCAACCGGGTAGGTGTATTGGGCGGAAACCTCAGCGATTTCAGCCAGGAATTCGGCAGGGATCGGCTGCCCGGCCACCGTGTCGATGACCGGCGCCTCGTAATTGAAGGAAGGCCCAGAATGCTGTTGGCAAAGGCCGGACGCTGGCTGAAGGGGGACGTCAGGATCGCCGACGTGCTGAAGGCGTAATGGATCGAGTCATCGGCCGGGTTGAAGGAAATCAGGGTTTGCGGGTCGTCACCGATGATCTGCAACAGATCTTCGATCACGACGGCTGCCGGATCCGACAACGTTGGCGAGTAATGACAGACCAGCCGGCGCCATTTCTCCCCCGCCACGGTGCGGCTGTAGCGAATCGGATTTTCTTCAAAGAACGTGCGGCAGCCTGGGGACAGTTTCTCCAGCACCCGTTCGCCATCGCACAGGGTGGTTTGCGAACCCTTGCGCGGTGCTTCCTGGCAATAGAACCAGGTCATGTCCGGCCAGAACGGTGAGTTGCCATTTTCGCAGTGCAGGCCAACCGCCTGGCGCCCGGCGTCCACCAATTGCGCCGCGCCGCCGACCATGACCCGGGCGGGGTCCAGGCTCAACCGCGAACTGTTTTGCTTCACGTAGGCACTGAAATCCTCGGCGTTGTGAATACAGTTGCGAAACAGTACGACGCCGTAATGCCCCAGCAACTCATACAACTCAGCCTTGCCCAGGCTGGCGAAGTGGCGCGACTCGACGATGGAGACGTCCGGGTTCTCAAAGTGAAAGGCAGGTGTGCTCATTGGATGCATTCCTTTGCAGCGTGGAAAAAGTCGTAGCGATATCGGCGCGTTTCGGCCGCCCCGTAACGGTGTAGAGTTGCTCGAGCAACGGGTCGTCCTGGGTCAACAACCAGAGCCGGTTCGGGCGCTCGATATCAGAGAAGCGCCCCGCCGACCAGGCGAGCAGTTCATCGCGCGCCGGTGTCGACTCGACACACAGCAACGCCACCAGACCGTGCTGCTCATCGAAAAACACCGCGGCGTCGCTCACGCCGGGGTATTTGCGATACTCCAGTTCAACCTGCTCGGGGCTGACGTTGCGGCCATTGGGCAGGCAGATCACGTTCTTCTTGCGCCCGTGCACATAGAGGTAGCCATCGGCATCCAGCGCGCCCAGGTCACCGGTGTCCATCCAGCCGTCGTCCGACATGGAACAGGCACTCGGGTCCGTACCTGAGTAACCGCTGAACAGCGAGCTGCTCTTGACCTCGATGGTCTGGTCGGCGCCGATGCGCACCTGGACATGGGGCAACGGCTTGCCAACGCTGCCGAGACGTTGCTGTTCGAAGGTGTTCACACTGACCACCGACGCGTTCTCCGAAAGCCCATAGCCCTGGTATACCTCAATGCCTTGCTCAGCCAGGCCGCGCAGGGCATCGATACTCACCGCCGCGCCGCCGCAGGTGATATGCGCGCCCGATTGCAGGTAACGCGCCAGCCGCTCGCCCTGCTCGCCCCCTTCGTTCAATTGTTCCAGGAAACGATTGATCATGACCGGCGGCACCGTCAGGGCCGTTGGCTGGACTCGCAGGATCCAGTCGACCAGGCGCTGTGCCGACGCCCCTGGCTCGCCGAGCAACGGTTCGTCCGGCGGCAGGAAATGCACGGTGCCGCCCGCCAACAGTGGCAGGTAGGCGGCGGTGACTTGCTCAAGCAGCAGACTCAGGGGCACCAGCGACAGGTAACGGCGATGAGCACCGACCGGCATGCTCTGGCGCAACGAGGCGAGCACCGTGCCGACTGCCTGGCTGCTCAGGCGCACCCCCTTTGGCCGACTGGTGGTGCCCGAGGTGTGAATGATCTTGCAGATCCAGTCACCCTCGCCGTCCGGCAGCCGCAGCAAAGGCTGTTCGATCACCGGCTCGTTGAGGCGGCGCAGGCGACTGTCGGCAAAATTCAGCTTCCAGCG
Source organism: Pseudomonas sp. Van50 (assembly GCF_055390755.1). Taxonomy (NCBI): domain Bacteria; kingdom Pseudomonadati; phylum Pseudomonadota; class Gammaproteobacteria; order Pseudomonadales; family Pseudomonadaceae; genus Pseudomonas; species Pseudomonas sp. Van50. The sequence goes on from NZ_AP024343.1 coordinate 5,604,921, forward strand.
CTGCGCCAGCGTTCGCTGCCCTGCCGCATCCACCAGAAATCCATCGCAGCGTGATGCCAGGTGTTCGGCCTGGGATTGGCTGAACGCCAGCGGCAGCGGCAACGCGGTGATCCCGGCGAACAGACAGGCCAGGTCGGCGACCAGCCAGTCGCTGCTGTTGCGCGTCGCGATCCCCAACACCACACGATCGCCATAGGCCGGCTCAGGGAAGCGTCGCTGCAGTTCGGCTGCCAGGTTAAGGGCCCGGTGCTCCAGTTCGCCGTAGGTCAGCGTCACCGACTCCGTGCCTGAATCCAACCAGTCCACCGCACAGACGGCCTGGCGATTGTCTTGCAACGCCCGTTGTAGCTGAGTGATAAACCCGCCGCTCATGGCTGCGCCCTCGCCATGACATCGCCGGGCAGTTGAGTGAATGAAGTATTGAGCGTCATGGCGGCAAACCGTGAACGTTGCGGGTCGACCCGGATGAAACCGGTGACGGGCAACTTGGCGTAATAGCTTCCCCAATTTTTGCCGCCGTCGTCGGCCAGGCGCGTTGGGTCTGCGGTCAGCAGGGGCTCGAAATCGATCTGGCAACTTTCCATCATTTGCCGGACGCGAGGTGTCACGGTGCACAACAGGTAATGCCCGCCCATGCACCAGGCCAACAACGGAATCATGTTGACCAGAATCATTCCGGCCGTCAGGTGATGGGAGACCAGGTTGCCGATTTCGACAATGTTCGAGCGCTCGATGGTTTTCTCGAAACGCTGAGACAAAATCTCGTCGATGGGTTGCGTCAGGTATTGCTCGGAAAACAGTATCCGGTGATCGGCGAAAGTAATACCGGCGCAGGCAAGAATACGATCCGCCGGATCCTGAGTAACCGCAAAGTACTGCGGATTCGGTTCAACCGAGGCCGAATAAGAACTGCGAAATTTATCCCTTACAACTTCTGTGGCTTGCACCCATAACGGTGTCTTAGTTTCCGCGACACGTATTTGCATATCGTCCTCCTCCGTCCATGTACAGGATTTCTACAAAAAGCGAGGCGAGCATATTGGGGAAATTTCCTACAGGCCATTTAAAAAATAAAATGCTTCCGCTAATATATAAATAAACGTTCCTGTCATAAAAACCGGGGATGCTAGCCAACGGAATGCGCCAAAGAAGGATCTTATGCTCAATAGTAATATGCTTAGAAAGCTGGATATGCAGGACTTGATGGTGTTTGTCGCGGTGTATGAGCAAAGCAGCGTCACCGAGGTGTCCGAAGCCCTGTGTGTCAGCCAGTCAACCGTAAGCTATTGCCTGAAGAAGCTGCGTACGAGCTTCGAAGATGAACTTTTTGTTAATACCCGTAGTGGCATGTTGCCGACAAGCAAAGCCACGGCCATGTACCCTCACATACTTAGTATCCTCAAGATAATAAACACATGCCACTCTGGTATTCCGGCATTCGATCCGACCCAGAAAGAGATAACCTTCAATGTCTGCGCACCGGAATACTTTGAACTCCTCATCCTGCCCAAACTGGTCAAGCGCTTTATTGGCAGCCGCTTCCCGGTCATCATTAATACCACCAAGTTTCACAGGGATATTCCAGTCGATGAGTTGACGGAGGGTCGCTTCGATCTGGTTATTTGTTTCGGCCCGAACTTCCATCGCGGCGTCAAGGGACTGCGTTCGCAAGTACTACTGGAAGATGAACTGGTTTGTGTAGTCGATAAGAACTTCACATTGTCGGAAGAGGCGTTCAGCCTGGAAACGTTCGTCGCCTGCCAGCACGTTTTTCCGACACCCTGGACATCCGACACCAACATGATCGATGGATGGCTCGCCCGGCAAGGCTATAACCGCCAAATTGTCGCTCGAGCCAACAGCTACGTAGCGGCATTGAACATGATCGCCGGTACCGACTTCATCCTGACCTTGCCTCGACGCATCCAAGCGCTGACCTGCGACGAGAACACGTTCAGCCATCGTCGCCCACCGGCAGGCCTACCGAACTTCACGCTGGACATGATGTGGAGCGAAAAACCGAGCCAGGACAGCGCCAACAGCTGGTTTCGCGAACAGATCATCAAGGTTTGTGCCGAGGACGGCCTGCTTTAAATCCGCCGAGAACCGCTCGAGTCGTCGAGCGGTTCAGGTTCTGACTTTTCATCAGGCAAAAAAAAATCCGGAAATCCGCACTTTCGTGGGCCTTCCAGACTTTTAAAACAGCTAAAAATGGTGGGTCGTGTGGGATTCGAACCTACGACCAATTGGTTAAAAGCCAACTGCTCTACCAACTGAGCTAACGACCCGCTGTGTGGTGGCGCGTATAATACTGATTTCTAAGGACTATTCAACACTTAATTTGAAATAAATCAAAAATAACGGGTTGGATCGCTCACACCCGCCGCAGTGAAGCCTTCTGCACGCAGGCGGCAGCTGTCGCATTTGCCGCAAGCGCGGCCCTGATCGTCGGCCTGATAGCAGGAAACGGTGAGCCCGTAGTCCACGCCAAGCTTCACGCCCGCCTTGACGATGTCGGCCTTGCTGAGATTCTGCAACGGCGCCTGGATGCGGAAACCCTGCCCTTCCACGCCGGCCTTGGTCGCCAGATTGGCCATGCGCTCGAACGCTTCGACGAACTCAGGACGGCAATCCGGGTAGCCGGAATAATCCACGGCATTGACGCCAATGAAAATGTCACGGGCGCCCAGCACTTCAGCCCACCCCAACGCCAGGGACAGGAACACCGTATTACGCGCAGGCACATAGGTCACCGGAATGCCCTCGCTAGGCGCCTCGGGCACGTCGATGGAGCTGTCGGTCAGGGCCGAGCCACCGATGCCGTTGAGGTTCAGGCCGATCACTTTGTGTTCCACCACGCCCAAGTCCCGGGCAACCCGTTGCGCGGCGTGCAACTCAGCGCGGTGGCGCTGGCCATAGTCGAAACTCATGGTGTAGCAGCGGTAGCCTTCGGCACGGGCCATGGCCACGACCGTGGCCGAATCCAGGCCACCGGACAACAGGATGACCGCACGTTTTTCAGCCATGTTCGAATGTTCAGTCATCTCAGCGCCCCGGCTCGTCGTTCCAAAGATATTTATGCAGCTGCAGTTGCAGGCGCACCGGCAAGTTATCCGCCACCACCCAATCCGCCAGATCCCGGGCGCTCAAATCGTGATGACTCGGCGACAACAGCACTTCGCCGGCCCGCTGGTCGAGCCCGTACTGGATCAACTTGGACACGGCCCAGTCGTAATCCTCCCGCGAACAGATCACGAACTTGACCTGATCGTTGGGCGTCAGCAGTTCGATATTCTCATAGCGGTTGCGATGCGCTTCCTTCGAGCCTGGGGTTTTCAGGTCCACGACGCGGCTGACGCGCGGGTCGACGGCCGAGATATCCAGGGCGCCGCTGGTTTCCAGCGAAACCTCGTAACCGGCATCACACAACTGCTTGAGCAAGGGGATGGCGTTGGGTTGCGCCAAGGGCTCGCCGCCCGTGACACAGACATAACGCGGACGATAACTGGCCACTTGCTCCAGGATATCGTCGAGGGTTCGCAGGGTGCCGCCACTGAAGGCGTAGGCGCTGTCACAGTATTGGCAACGCAACGGACAACCGGTGAGGCGCACGAATACCGTGGGCAGCCCAGCCGTTCGCGTTTCACCCTGTAACGAGTAAAAAACTTCGGTGATTCTCAATGTGTCTTGCATAGTCGCCACGGGCGTAACAGCTAAACAGGCTGTCCGCCTCCGTCAGGCACTTCAAGGAACCCCGCCAACGCGCAGATCCCAAAAAGCGTGTTTCATAAAAAGGGCGTGAATTCTAACGAAAAAACCCGCGACAGGCGCGGGTTTCTTCAAAACAGGTCAAACCGGCTTACATGCGTTGTAGATCACGCTGGGCCAACTGAGCGGCGGATGTCCCCGGATATTGGGCCACCACCTGCTGCAGAATACCTTTCACCTTGTCAGCGTGACCGAGACGGCGTTCGACGTCAGCCAGCTTGTACAGCGAATCCGGCACCTTGGCGTGCTTGGGATACAGCTGCGAAACCTTGGCGAACGCCTGGCCGGCACCTTGCAGGTCGCCCTTGGCCAGGTTCACTTCGCCCAGCCAGTATTGGGCATTGCCCGCGTACTGGCTGTTTGGGTACTTGCGCAGGAAAGCGGCAAAAGCCTGGCTGGCCTTGTCGAAATCCTTGGCCTTGATCAGGTCGAAGGCAGCATCGTAATAGAGCTTTTCCTTCGCCGGATCAGCCGGCTCGCCACCGGCGGCAGGTGCTGCTGGAGCAGCCGCCCCCGCGCCTGCGGCTGCACCGGGGGCGTTCAAGTCGCCACCGGCTGGAGAATTCTCAGGAGTCGCGGCAGGTGCAACGCCGGATCCTATGCGCCGATCAAGATCCTGGTATCGCTCCAGGCTTTCCTGCTTCATGCGCGAAATATCATTTTGCAGTTCTTCGATCACACCCTGTTGGCGCGAGATCTGATCCTGCATTTGCTGCAGTTGGTTGAACAGCTGGCCCTGTGCCGAGACAGGGGCCGAAACCCCTCCCCCGGCATAGGCGCCGTTCGTACCGTAACCTGCAGGCGGATAGCTGCTCCCGCTATTGTTATAGCCGGCATCGTTATCGACCACAGGAACCGCAGCCCACGCCGCAAGCGGCGCGAGGCTGAGAGCCAGAACAGTTACAGCACGACGGCACGTTCGCATGACGAATTACTTACGCAGTTCGACGCGACGGTTTTGAGCCCAGGACTGCTCGTCGTTGCCAGTGGCAACTGGACGCTCTTCGCCGTAGGAAACCAGTTCCAGCTGAGCTGGGGAAACACCTTGCAGTACCAGGTAGCGTTGAACGGCTTTCGCACGACGCTCGCCCAGTGCCATGTTGTACTCACGAGTACCACGTTCGTCGGTGTTGCCTTCCAGAACAACGCGAGCGCCGTTCGACTTCAGGTCTTTGGCGTGAACGTCCAGAGCGCGCATGGCTTCTGGCTTCAGGTCCGAGCTGTCGTATTCGAAGTAGAAGGTGGTGATTGCGCGCAGAGCAGCTTCTTCGCTCAGGGAGCCGTCAACTGCACCAGTGTTAGCGCCGTAACCAGCGTTTGGATCAACAGCGCCTTCACCGGCATTGTCGCCGCCTTTGGACGAGCAACCTACAGCTACAGCCATGGCCAGAGCCAGCGCAGCAAATTTACCAAACTTCAGCATTTCCATCGTGAAACTCCTAATGAACCCCAGTGTGTTAAGTAAAACGTATTGCGCCGCGTCAGTTCAGGTAAGGGGACCAGGACGGTTCTCTGACTTCGCCTTGAGCGGTAGGAAGCGGGAGCCTCACGCGTCCATTAATGGACACGAGCATCAAGACTCCCCGGCCCTGCTGGCGGGTGGCGTAGATTACCATGGTGCCGTTGGGCGCAACAGTAGGTGACTCGTCCAGAGTGCTATCAGTGAGGATTTTTACGCTACCGCGCTGCAAATCCTGGGCCGCCACCTTGAAATTGGTGAAACCGTCCTGGCGATGGATCATCACCAGGGTCTTTTCGTCCGCCGACAGTTTAGGGTTGGCATTGTAGTTACCGACGAAAGTCACGCGCTCAGCACCACCGCCACCGGCGCTGGTCTTGTAGATCTGAGGCTTGCCGCCACGGTCGGAGGTGAAGTAGATGGTCGAGCCATCCTTGCCCCAGAACGGTTCGGTGTTGATGCCCGGGCCGTTGGTGACGCGGGAGATCGAGCGCGAGGCCAGGTTCATCACATAGATGTCCGGGTTACCGTCCTTGGACAGCACGAATGCCAGGCGCGAGCCGTCCGGCGACCAGGCGGGTGCGCCGTTCAGGCCTTCGAAGTTGGTGATCTGCTCGCGACGACCGGTGTCGATGTGCTGCACGAAAATACGCGGACGCTTCTGCTCGAACGAGACATAGGCGATGCGCTTGCCATCGGGGGCGAAGCGCGGCGACAGGATCGGCTCGCGCGATTGCAGCAAGGTCACCGCACGGGCGCCGTCATAGTCGGAACGCTGCAGGGTGTAGCGGGTGTTGTTCTCGGAGAAGCGCTCGGCCGTCACGTAGAGCATGCGAGTGGAGAACGCGCCCTTGATGCCGGTGAGTTTCTCGAACGACTGGTCGGCGATGTAGTGCGCCATGTCGCGCAGTTGATCGACGCTGCCCGACACGCTGCCGGTCAGCACTTGCTGCTCGGTGGCGACGTTGAACAGGGCGTACTGCACCTGCAGGCGACCACCGGCCGGAACGATGCTGCCGACCATGATGTACTGGGCGCCCAGGGCCTTCCAGTCACGGTAGATGACTTCGCTGGCCTGGGTTGGCAGGCTGATCATGTTCTGTTTCGGAATCGGCGCGTAGTAACCCGAGTTGCGCAGGTCGTTGCCGATGATTTCCGCCATGTCGTCCGGCAGGACGTTACCGCCCTGCCAGCCGAACGGTACGACGGCGATCGGGGTCGCCCGGTCGCTGCCGCTGGTGACCAGAATGTTCTTTTCCTCTGCTACCGCTATCCCTGCCAGGCAGCAGATAACGACAAGCATTCCTCGAAGAAGGTTTCTCACAAGGCTAGATCCTCAGGTGTGAATGTCATCTTGAATGAACGATAGGGAGCAAAGTCGCTCGGTTTCATTCCTTGCATTTCCGTCAAACGCCCAATGTTCTTGACCGCTGCGACCGCCGAAGCGTCGAACGGACCGTCACCACTGGACTTGGCGACGCTGACCGAGGTAACCGTACCGTCGGGCAACATGCCGATTTGCAATACTACCGTCATGCCTTTGCGCGCCGAAGGTGGACGAGCCCAGCCTTCTGCCGCCCGGGCGCGAATCAGATCATCGTAGCTGCCGGCAACTTCATCACCCTGCTCATCGGCCAAGGCCTGCTGGCGCTCCGGCGTGTCGGAAAGCAAATCTGCCAAGGCCTGGGCCTTTTTGTCTTCGGCGGACTTACGCGCTGCGTCCTGGGCCTTTTTCTTGGCGGCGTCGGCGGCGGCTTTCTTCTTCGCGTCTTCGGCGACTTTCTTTTTCGCCTCTTCAGCTTCAGCTTTTTTCTTGGCGTCTTCGGCCGCTTTCTTCTTGGCGTCCTCGACGATCTTTTTCTTCGCTTCTTCAGCGGCCGCTTTCTTGGCCTCTTCTTCAGCGGCTTTCTTGGCTTCTTCTTCGGCTTTCTTCTTGGCTATATCAGCCAATTGTTTCTCTTCTGCCTTTTTGGCCTCGGCGGTTTTCTTCGCTTCGTCGGCTTTCTTGGCTTCATCAGCCTTTTTCGCCTCGTCCGCTTTTTTCGCCTCATCGGCCTTCTTGGCTTCCTCGGCCTTTTGAGCCGCTTCCTCTTTCTTTTGTTCCGCGGCCTTTATCGCTTCCTGCTCGACCTTCTTCTGTTCCATCTGCTCGACTTCAGTCTGGCGCGCGGCGGATTTCTTCGCCTCACCGGCAAGCTTCTGGTTCGTCTGGGTCGTAGCCTGGCTTTTCGACTTGAGCTGGTACAACGTCGCCTGCACGATCGGCTTGGCCGGCGGCAACTCCGGGGTCATGGCAAAACTGACGAACAGCATGCCGAACACCAGCACATGCAGGCCGATGGCCAGGACACTGGGCCAGAAGTAGCTTTCCGAGGCGGACGGCTCTCGCTGTTGCTGCATCAGGGGGCCTCGGTGATCAAGCCAACATTACCGACCCCGGCTTTCTGCAGGCCGCCCATGGCGCCCATCACGGCACCGTAGTCGACGGTCTTGTCGCCGCGAATGAAGACTTGCGTGCGCTTGCCGGCATCGTTGCCGACACGAATGATCTTGGTCACCGCATCGGTCATCTGCGGCAAGGTCATGGCCCGGTCCTGCTGCTTCTCGGTATCCACTTCACTGCCAAGGTTCCAGTAGTAGGTCTTGTCAGCCTTGATCGAAATGGTCAGTACCTGGGTGTTGTTGTCCTGCGGCAAGGCTTCGCTGGAAACCTTGGGCAGATCGACCTTCACGCCCTGATTGAGCATGGGCGCAGTCACCATGAAGATGACCAGCAGCACCAACATCACGTCGATGTAGGGCACCACGTTCATCTCGGCGACCGGCTTGCGCTTTTTTCGGGCTCGAGCGATTAAAGCCATTGGGAAATACCTGCTTATTCTTCGCTGGTGTGCACTTTACGGTGCAGGATCGCCTGGAATTCATCGGCGAAGGTGTAGTAACGGCCAGTCAGCATCTCGCTGCGGGCAGCGAAGCGGTTGTAGGCGATAACGGCTGGAATGGCCGCGAACAGACCGATGGCGGTGGCGATCAGTGCCTCGGCGATGCCCGGGGCCACGGTGGCGAGGGTCGCTTGCTGGGCGGAAGCCAGGCCACGGAAGGAGTTCATGATCCCCCACACGGTACCGAACAGACCGATGTACGGGCTGACCGAGCCAACGGTGGCCAGGAACGACAGGCCCTGTTCGAGCTTTTCTTCCTCGCGGGAAATGGCGACGCGCATGGCACGGGCCACACCTTCCATCACCGCCTCAGGGTCGACGCCCGGCTGCTGGCGCAGGCGAGAGAACTCCTTGAAGCCGGCACGGAAGATCTGCTCGACGCCCGAGTCCGGGTCCGGGTTGCTGCCGGCCTGGCGATAGAGCTTGGACAGGTCGATGCCGGACCAGAAGCGCTCTTCGAAGCTCTCCAGGGCACGACGACCGGCGCGCAGCATGTTGCTGCGCTGAAAGATCATGATCCATGAGGTCACCGATGCGGCTACCAGGGTCAGCATTACCAGTTGCACCACGACGCTGGCATTGCTGACCAGGCTCCACATGGAGGAATGGTCGACGACGTTAGCTTCCACGCTTTATCTCCTGCTCTGAGTGTGTACCCGCGCCGCTCACGCCGGCAAAGGCCGCACGTAGAGCTTCGGGAATGGCCCGGGGTTTCAAACTATGGGTGCGCACACAGGCCACCAAAAACTGCCCTTCGCAGAGCAGCACGTTATCCGTAGCCCGCCTGACCTGCTGCTTGAAGCGCAGGCTGACACGGTTCAATTCGATGACATCGGCACTTACCACCAGTTCGTCGTCCAGTCGCGCCGGCGCGTGGTAACGCGCTTCGCTGGAATGCACGACGAATAACAGGTCCTCCCCTGCCAGCGCGGATTGGGCAAAACCCAGTTCCCGCAGCCGTTCGGTTCGAGCCCGTTCCATAAACTTGAGGTAATTGACGTAGTAGACGATGCCGCCGGCATCGGTGTCCTCGTAATAAACGCGACAGCGATGTGCGAACGACTCCAGCCCGTTTTGCGCGCGCATACTCTAGTGCTTACTCCTCAGGTTGCCAATCGGCCAGGCAACTGTTTTTTCATTCTCGAACGCATTGACGCTCCGGGCTTCGTCTGGGACAGCACGAACCGGAAAAAAGTCGGCGTACAGAGCTCGTTCAATCGTCCACGGCATCGAGGAATTCGTCTACCACCGGCATCTCGCCCATTCGTGTCGGGATGTTTAAGCCAAAGTGCAGATAAGCATGGCGGGTCACCACGCGCCCACGAGGCGTGCGCATGATGTAGCCCTGTTGGATCAGGTACGGTTCCAGCACATCTTCAATGGTGTGGCGCTCTTCGCTGATGGCCGCCGCCAGGCTGTCCACGCCCACCGGGCCACCGTCGAACTTCTCGATCATGGTCAGCAGCAGGCGCCGGTCCTGGTGGTCGAAACCACGCTCGTCGATGTCCAGCAGGTTCAGCGCCAGGTCGGCAATCGGCTTGGTGATGTGGCCCTTGGCCCGGACTTCGGCAAAATCCCGGACCCGGCGCAGCAAGCGGTTGGCGATCCGCGGCGTCCCCCGGGCACGCCGGGCGATCTCATAAGCACCGTCCGGGTCCAGCGGTAACCCGAGGATGCCCGCCGAACGGCTGACAATCGTCGCCAGGTCGGCGTTGTTGTAGAACTCCAGGCGCTGGACGATACCGAAACGGTCCCGCAGCGGGTTGGTCAACATGCCGGCACGAGTGGTGGCGCCCACCAGGGTGAAGGGCGGCAGGTCCAGCTTGATGGAGCGCGCCGCCGGCCCTTCGCCAATCATGATGTCGAGCTGGAAATCTTCCATGGCCGGGTACAGCACTTCCTCGACGATCGGCGACAACCGATGGATTTCGTCGATGAAGAGTACGTCATGGGGCTCAAGGTTGGTCAGCAACGCCGCCAGGTCGCCCGGCCGTTCAAGCACCGGCCCCGACGTGCTCTTGATCGAGACACCCATTTCCTGGGCAATGATGTTGGCCAGGGTGGTCTTGCCCAGGCCCGGCGGGCCGAAGATCAAGGTGTGGTCCAGCGACTCGCTGCGCCCACGGGCCGCCTGGATGAACAGCTCCATCTGCTCGCGCACGGTCGGTTGGCCGATGTAGTCGGCCAGGCTGACAGGACGAATCGCGCGGTCCTGGATTTCCTCGCGGTCACGGGGGGCACCCGTGGCGGCGATCAGACGGTCAGCTTCAATCACTTAAATCATTCCCTTCAGGGCACGGCGAATCATGTCTTCGGTGCTCAGGCCTTTTTCCTTGATGGCGGAAATCGCCTTGCTGGCCTCCTGCGGCTTGTAGCCCAGGGAGATCAGCGCAGTGACCGCATCGTTTTCGGCGCTGACCGCCGGCACCGGCGCGTCCGGCTGGTTCGGCACCAAGGCGAACATCGCCGGCACCGCCTCCCAGGCCTTGAAGCGGTCCTTGAGTTCGACCAGCAGGCGCTCGGCGGTTTTCTTGCCCACCCCCGGCACCTTGGTCAGCGCCGAGGTGTCCTGGGACTGCACGCAGCGCACCAGCTCGTCGACTTCCAGGCTCGACATCAAGGCCAGTGCCAGTTTCGGGCCGACGCCATTGAGACGGATCAACTCGCGGAAGAAATCCCGCTCGCGCTTGCCGACGAAACCATAGAGTAACTGCGCATCCTCGCGCACGACCAAATGGGTGTGCAGGGTCAGCGGCTCGCCGACCGACGGCAAGCGATACAGCGTGGTCATGGGCACTTCCAGCTCATAACCCAGGCCATTTACATCCAGAATCAGGTGCGGCGGCTGTTTTTCAGCCAGGGTGCCGCGCAAGCGTCCAATCACGTTTCAGATCCTTGGGTGTTGGCCAGCCCGCGGGCTGGCGAGTAACAGCCCGGGCAGGAAGGCCGACGACACAGGCGCAAGATGCTCGGGCTCACGAAGATTGCGCTGATGCTATCAGAGACGCAGGCGCCCGCCACGACTGCGTGCAGTCCCCAGGCCATGGGGCAACAGACTGGAACGGGTATGGGCATGGCAAATGGCGATGGCCAGGGCGTCGGAGGCGTCGATTTGCGGCTTGCTGACCAGTTTCAACAGGTGCATCACCATCATTTGCACCTGCTCCTTGTTCGCCGCCCCTGTGCCGACGACCGCCTGCTTGACCTGGGTCGCGGTGTACTCGGCGATCTCCAGGTTTTCCTCGGCGCCAGCCACGATGGCCGCGCCCCGGGCCTGCCCCAGCTTCAGGGCCGAATCGGCGTTGCGCGCCATGAAGACCCGTTCGATGCCCATGGTCACCGGGCCATAGGTCTGGATGACTTCGCGCACGCCGCGATAAACGATCTGCAAGCGCTCATGCAGTTCACCCGCACCGGTGCGGATGCAACCAGAGGCGACGTACACGCAGCCGCGCCCGGTATCGCGAACCACACCGTAGCCGGTGATGCGCGAACCTGGGTCGATACCAAGGATTAAAGTCATAGCGCCTGCGGTTTGAAGAGGATTTGACCAGACCTGTGGGAGCGAGCTTGCTCGCGATGGCGTCGGGTCAGCAAGCACAGTGTTGACTGAAGTATCGCTATCGCGAGCAAGCTCGCTCCCACATGGGCATTCGTGCAGTTAAGTGGACGCCATCAGCCCAGCTGTTCAGCCACCGATTCCGGAATATCGGCGTTGGAATAAACGTTCTGCACGTCATCCAGGTCTTCCAGCATGTCGATCAGCTTGAGCACCTTCTCGGCGCCTTCCAGGTCCAGTTCGGCACTGGTGGTCGGCTGCATGACGATTTCCGCGTCGGCGGGCTTGAAACCGGCCGCCTCCAGGGCATTGCGCACGGCATAGAAGCTGGCGAACGACGTGAACACGTCGAACGAGCCGTCTTCATGGCTGACCACGTCATCGGCGTCGGCCTCCAGAGCCGCTTCCGTCAGGGCATCTTCATCGAGGCCCGGGGCGAAGCTGATTTGTCCCTTGCGCTCGAACAGATAGGCCACCGAGCCGTCGGTGCCCAGGTTGCCACCACATTTGCTGAACGCGTGACGCACGGCGGCAGCGGTACGGTTGCGGTTGTCGGTCATGCATTCGACCATCACCGCCACGCCGCCCGGGCCATACCCTTCGTAGGTCAGTTCTTCAACGTTGTCGGCCTCGGTCGCACCCGCGCCACGGGCGATGGCCCGGTCGATGATGTCGCGGCTCATGTTGGCACCCAAGGCCTTGTCCAGGGCCAGGCGCAGACGCGGGTTGGAACCCGGATCGCCGCCACCCTGGCGGGCCGCGACCGTCAGCTCACGGATCCACTTGGTGAAGATCTTGCCTCTCTTGGCATCCTGACGTTCTTTGCGGTGCTTGATGTTCGCCCACTTGGAATGACCTGCCATAACTCGCTCCGTTTCTCTTTGGAACATTGCCCGCCCTGCGCGTGGGCAGTGGCCGGCAATCAGAAATATCGACCCCAATGAAAAGGCGCATCCGAAGATGCGCCCTCTCAGGTGCCAGCCTTACTCAGCCTTTGGCTGTTCACGCAGACGGATGTGCAACTCGCGCAACGCCTTGGCGTCCACCACGCCCGGCGCCTGGGTCATGACATCGGCCGCGCTCTGGGTTTTCGGGAACGCGATCACTTCACGGATCGACTGGGCGCCGGTCATCAGCATCACCAGGCGGTCCAGGCCGAAGGCCAGGCCACCATGGGGCGGTGCACCGTATTTCAGCGCATCCAGCAGGAAGCCGAACTTCTCTTCCTGCTCGGCTTCGTTGATGCCCAGCAGGCGGAACACCGCCTGTTGCATTTCCTTGCGATGGATACGGATCGAACCGCCACCCAGCTCGGTACCGTTCAGGACCATGTCGTAGGCGCGCGACAGGGCGGTGGCCGGGTTGGCCTCCAGCTCTTGCGGCGAGCACTTCGGCGCGGTGAACGGGTGGTGCAGCGCGGAGAAGCTGCCGTCGTCGTTTTCTTCGAACATCGGGAAGTCAACGACCCACATCGGTGCCCACTCGCAAGTCAGCAGATTCAGGTCGTGGCCCAGCTTGATGCGCAGCGCGCCCAGGGCTTCGCTGACGATCTTGGCCTTGTCGGCGCCGAAGAACACGATGTCGCCGTCAACCGCACCCACGCGATCGAGGATCACATTGAGGTTGGCTTCCGGAATGTTTTTCACGATGGGCGATTGCAGGCCGTCGACACCGGCGGCGCGCTCATTGACCTTGATGTACGCCAGGCCCTTGGCACCGTAGATACCGACGAACTTGGTGTAATCGTCGATCTGCTTGCGCGGCATGCTGGCGCCGCCTGGAACACGCAGGGCCGCGATACGGCATTTCGGATCGTTGGCCGGGCCGCTGAACACCTTGAACTCGACGTCCTTGAGCTGATCGGCCACATCCACCAGTTCCAGCGGGTTGCGCAGGTCCGGCTTGTCGGAACCGTAGCGGCGCATGGCCTCTTCGAAGGTCATGTGCGGGAACTCGCCGAATTCCAGACCCAACACTTCCTTGAACAGGTTGCGGATCATGCCCTCGGTCAGGCCCATGATGTCTTTTTCGTCGAGGAAGCTGGTCTCGATGTCGATCTGAGTGAACTCAGGCTGACGGTCGGCACGCAGGTCTTCGTCGCGGAAGCACTTGGCGATCTGGTAGTAGCGATCGAACCCGGCCACCATCAGCAGTTGCTTGAACAGCTGTGGCGACTGCGGCAGGGCAAAGAAGCTGCCGGGGTGGGTACGGCTCGGCACCAGGTAGTCGCGGGCGCCTTCCGGCGTGGCGCGGGTCAGGATCGGCGTCTCGACGTCGAGGAAGCCGTTTTCGTCCAGGTAACGACGGATGCTGGTGGTCATGCGCGAACGCAGGCGCAGCTTCTCGGCCATTTCCGGGCGACGCAGGTCGATGAAGCGGTAGCGCAGGCGGGTTTCCTCGCCCACGTCGGAGTATTCGTTGAGTGGGAACGGCGGGGTTTCCGACTCGTTGAGCACTTCCAGCTCGTAGCCCAGCACTTCGATCATGCCCGACGCCATGTTGGCGTTGCCGGCGCCGGCCGGGCGCAGGCGCACCTTGCCGGTGATCTTGACGACGTATTCGCTGCGCACGCGGTCGGCGGTGGCGAAGGTTTCAGCGCGGTCCGGATCGAACACCACCTGGGCCAGGCCTTCACGATCACGGATATCGAGGAAAATCACCCCGCCATGGTCACGGCGACGATGGACCCATCCGCAAAGAGTAACTTCCTGACCTTCCAGGCTTTCGTTCAGTTGGCCGCAATAATGGCTGCGCATCATGGTAGTGGTTTCACTTCTCGTAATTCGACATTCGGTTGGAGGCCCTGCCCGTGCAAGAACTCGCGCGTATTCAACTCAATCAGCTTTGTCGCCACCGGCCAGGTTCTTCTTGGCGCCGGTCTTGAAGTCGGTTTCATACCAGCCCGTGCCGCCGAGGCGGAAACCAGGCATGGAGAGCATCTTTTTCAGTTCCGGCGCCTGGCAGGCAGGGCAGTCGACCAGCGGTGCCGCGCTGATCTTTTGAATGGCTTCCATCTGATGACCACAGGAAGCACATTGATAGTCGTACATCGGCATGGGGTTGTCTCGGCGATCAGGTTACACGCGCAAAGGCGGGGCTTTGCGGCAAAGAGCGGGATTATATCCATTAAATGCGGCCTGTGCAGCCGTAAGACCGCACAGTCATTGCCGAGTGAACGCCATGTAGGAGCTGACGAGTGCAACGAGGCTGCGATCTTGCCCCAGACACTTGAGTCTCAAGCGCAAGATCAAAAGATCCCAGCCTTCGGCAGCGCCTACGCCGCACCATGATCCATCCCGGTTTCCTTCAAACTGTGCACCACGCAGACCACGCGCACCAGCCCGCTGAAATTGCGCACCCCGCCATGGCGCAGGTGCACTTCCCTGTCCACATGGGACAGCAACGTGCTGATGGAGCAGCGGTTGAGCTCGGCCATGTCACCGAGGATATCCCAATAGACCTGTTCCAGCCGCAGACAGGTGGCGAACCCGTTCAGGCGAATGGATCGGGCCAAGGGCCGGGCCAGTTGCATATCGAACCCCCGGATGAACGGGTCGACGCTGATGGGCTGAAAACGCCCCAGCCGCCCTTCCCCGGGTTCTTTTCCTTGAATCATACCGTTGACACTCCTTTGCCATACGAGCCTCTGGGTTGGAACAACCCATCTGTGGCTCTATGGAAGCTCAACGGCATCGCCAGTTCCAGACGACTTTATGACCATGGACGTAGGACAAGCCAACAGCAGGCCGGCGACGAATTACGCCGTCCTACACCCGGTGCGCAGGCGATATCGCCCTTGTGGCGAGGGCGCTTGCTCCCTCGCCACAACATACAACGCGCGCGCTATTAGTTTTCCAACAGCGCCCGCAGCATCCACGCGGTCTTTTCGTGAACCTGCATGCGCTGGGTCAGCAGGTCGGCCGTGGGCTCGTCGCTGACCTTGTCCAATAAAGGAAAGATGCCACGGGCCGTACGCGTCACCGCTTCCTGGCCCTCGACCAGTTGCCGGATCATGTCTTCGGCAGCCGGCACGCCTTCCTCTTCCTTAATAGAGGACAGGCGTGCATACACCGAGTAGGCACCCGGGGCCGGGAAGCCAAGGGCGCGGATTCGCTCGGCAATCAGGTCCACCGCCAGGGCCAGTTCGTTGTATTGCTCCTCGAACATCAGGTGCAGGGTCCGAAACATCGGCCCGGTGACGTTCCAGTGGAAATTGTGGGTCTTGAGATACAGCACGTAGGTATCCGACAGCAGGCGCGAAAGCCCGTCGACGATGGACTTGCGGTCTTCTTCACTGATACCGATATCAATTGCCATGGGGGTTGATCTCCTTAGGGTGATGAATTCGACAACGGCCCTACCCACTCTAGTGGTTCTGGCCGCCTACGGCCTGCGACAGATTGCCAGCCCTGCAGAACCGACAAGCCAAGGTAGCCGACGGTTCCGACACCTGGGAAATTCAACGCCGCTTGCCTGGCGCATTCAAGCAGCCGCGGGGCTTTTCTGGCCGACGAACAGCGCGGTGCGCGCCCGTAACGGGTTTGAGAAGGCCCGAGCTTTGCTGTTAAATAGGCAGTGTGTCGCTACGCTTAATTTTCCCGGGCGTAGCGCATAGGCTGATTCGGGTACGTGTCCAACGCCTCTCATTGTTTCGAAGCGAACCGTGCCCGACCCGCTCTTCCTTGTGATCTGTCTTAACCGTGAGCCAATCAAAATGTTGAAAATCGTCCACTTGCTAATGGGCGCAGCTGCCCTGCTGCTGTCCTTCATCCCTAGCCTGGGTTCCGAAGCCACACCTTACCTGCAACACCCCGATGCACTGTACCTGGCCTTTTTCGGCCTACTCAACCTGACCCTTGCCCCCGTCATCCCTTACTGGAACAAAGGTCCACGCCACCAACTGCAAAACCTTGTCAGCGCCTTGCTGGTGCTGGCCGTTGCCCTGCAAACCCTGGCCCTGCTGGCGCCCATGCCGGAAATTGGCGGTCAACCGGCCATTCTGTTCAGCCTGGGCGCGGCACTGCTCGCCGTGGCACTGCACCTGGCCGTCAGCTTCTACAAGAAGTCGTCGCCGGCCGCCGCTGCGCAGAACTACGACATGTCCAACCGCGATACCGGCACGGTGAAGTGGTTCAACACGTCCAAAGGGTTCGGCTTCATTTCCCGCGACTCCGGCGATGACATTTTCGTGCATTTCCGGGCCATTCGTGGCGAAGGTCATCGCGTCCTGGTGGAAGGCCAGCGCGTGGAGTTCTCCGTGATGAACCGCGACAAGGGCCTGCAGGCCGAAGACGTGATCGCTGCGCTGCCGCGCCGCTGATCCAAGCGTAAAAAAACCGCGATGCAGCCTGGCTGCTCGCGGTTTTTTATTGCCCGTCAAACGGCAATCGGGCCCTATCAGTAGTGAGGGGGCGGCGCCTCTTCTTCGAACGATTCGAATTGACCCGCCATTTCTTCCTGGCGCTTGAGCAACGCCGCCATCTGCAGCTGCAGACGCTCGACAACCCGCTGCTGCGCCACCAGCACATCATTCAATGCCTGGATGGTGTCATCCTGAAACGCCAGGCGGCTTTCCAGATCGGTTACGCGCTCTTCAAGGTTCATGGTTCAGCCCTCCAGAAACTTGAAATCATCGGCCAGGGCCACTCGCAACCGTTCGCGAATGGCCTCGACCTGCCCTGCATTATAAGGCTGGGCCGGGTGCTTGCCCCAGACCGGCGCAGGCCAGGCGGCATCATCACGCTTGCGCACGATGACATGCATGTGCAATTGACTGACGACGTTACCTAAGGTTGCAACGTTCATCTTGTCGGCATCGAACGAATCCTTGAGGGTTTCGGCCAGCACCGTGGTTTCTTTCCACAGCTGTAATTGATCTGTGTCATCCAACTGAAACAATTCGCTGATATTTTCTCGCCGCGGCACGAGGATGAACCACGGGTAATGGGCGTCGTTGGACAAGAGCAAACGGCACAACGGGAAATCGCCGATGGGCAATGTGTCTTGTTGCAGTCGTGGATCTAAGGCAAACACCGCGCGTACTCCTCGTTATCGATTTTGCCCAGCTCAGCGACCCGCTGGCCTGCATCGGGCACAGATGCGCAGCATACCCGCGAACGCCGGATCGATCACGGCGTACCGTCCTGCTGTCCGTTCCTTCGAATGTTTTTTTCAACACCGGAGTATCAACCTGTGCAAGCTGACGCACCAACACAGCGCAGCGGCACGGCACAGTCCCGAGAGATCCGTGCCAGGGCCCAGGCAAAGCCTCGACGCTGTAAGATTTTCGTACAACCTGAAAATTTTTTGCACCAAAACAGCACAGTACGTCTACGCTCAGTGCACAAAGCATCCGTGATTTACTCACTGGGTAGGGTGAACCGGTAACGTTTTTGGTTGTCTCGCCGATTTTATCGACACCAAACACGGGAGCCCACACGAGTCAACCCTATTTAAAACAAGGCCTTTGGAGCCCGGTTTCATGAGGTTTCACCGCGTCAACCGCTGAAATGTGAAAAAAATGTAAACGAAATTCGGGTTTGAGCATGCTTGTTGCATTCATACCCGCACTGTCCAAAGGGCTCGCCGGAAGCGGGGACCTGCCGACATACAAATTAAAGTGGCAAGGCTGCCCACAGGAGCTTCAAGCGCGGTAATGACGGACTCTTTACACCGATGCCGGAAAGAAAAAACAACATCAAAGTTGTGAATACGGTTGCGTCGGAACAGCTGAAATGCGACATGGATCGAGCCATTGGCGACATGGTCGTAAAGAAGCTGAAAGGTTGAATGGGCAAGTATCGCCAAAGAATGTCGACGTGATATAAGTTTGCGCCGACACAAAAAGAAAGAGCCGCCCAGATAAAAAAACAGGTGGGACGGCAGTACTCTTCTAAAAACCAAAGGAGCAAATCACGATGCGCGTGATGAAGTGGAGCATGATCGCACTGGCTGTATCGGCCAGCGTTTCGCAGTTCGCAGTGGCGTCCTCCCAAGAGGAATCCAAGGGTTTTATTGAAGATCAGAGCTTGACTGTTCTGACCCGTGCGCTGTACATGAACCGTGATTTCAAGAACAACCCAAGCACTTCACAAAGTTATCGTGAAGAGTCTGGTGTTGCCGCTCGTGCCATTTACGAGTCGGGCTTCACTCAAGGTACCGTTGGTGTAGGCGTTGACGGCTTCGCATTCGGCACCGTTCGCATCGATGGCGGTAGCGGTCGTGCCGGTAACGGTCTGTTCGCTCGTGACAGCGACGGCAACCTGGAAGACACACAATCGAAGGTTGGCGGCGCGGTTAAATTCCGTCTGTCCGACACCGTTCTGAAATACGGTAACCAGTTCACCACCAGCCCGGTTTTCTCGACTGACGACAGCCGTCTGCTGCCAGAAGTTGCCACCGGTACGCTGATCACCAGCAAAGAAATCAAAGGCTTGGAGTTGAGCGCAGGTCATTTCAACGCCATCAGCTCGCAAACTGGCATGGGAGATGACGGTCTTGGCCTGAAATCTGCTGACATCGTTGGCGCAACCTACCAGTTCACCGACAATTTCGTAGCAGGCGTAGCGGCTTCCGACGTTGAAGATCACTACAAAAAGAAATACATCAACCTGAACTACACCCTGCCGATCAACGAAGATCAGTCCCTGAACTTCGACTTCAACGGTTATGACAGCCAGGATCAGGGCCAGAAACTCAGCGGCGACGTTGACAACCGTATCTGGTCCCTCGCAGCAGCCTATGCCATCGGTGCCCACAAGTTCACCCTGGCTCACCAGCGCTCCTCCGGTGACACCGGCTATGTGTATGGCGTTGACGGCGGCGGCACTATCTTCCTCGCCAACTCCATCCAATACTCCGACTTCAACGGTCAGGACGAGCGCTCCTGGCAGGCTCGCTACGACCTGAACATGAAGACTTATGGCGTACCTGGCCTGAGCTTCATGACTCGCTACGTTACCGGTGACAACATCGAGACTGGCGGCTCCGAAGGTAAAGAGCACGAGTGGGACTTCGAAACCAAGTACGTTATGCAAAGCGGTCCAGCCAAGGACCTGTCTTTCCGCGTACGTGCTGCGTTCTACCGCGCCAACAGCGACTATAACGCCATCAACGGCAACGACAACAATGACACCCGTCTGATCATCGAATACCCACTGAGCATCTTGTAATTCAGTGCTAGTTCGATAGCCGTACCCGCAACAAACAAAAAACCGCTCACCTGGATCAGGTGAGCGGTTTTTTTATGTCCATTGACTGACTGTCAGCTTTAATGCAACTTATTAAATAGCAAGCTAACTAAACATAATCTGACTTCAGCGCCAAGTTATATAGTCGACTCGTTATTGCGCTGGCCCTTCCTGAACGACCCGAATCACTCGTTGTGGAAACGGAATATCAATACCCGCCTCTTTCAAGCGATCCCGGGCTTGTTCATTGAGCATGAACATCACGCTCCAATAATCCGCAGTCTTCACCCAGATACGCAGCGACACCGTGATGGAACTGTCGCCCAAGGTGGAAATCACCGCTTCAGGTGCCGGATCCGCCAGCACACGCTCATCCTTGGCCAGCTCCAGCAACACCTCCCGGGCCTTTTGCAGGTCAGCCTGGTAATCCACGCCGACATCAAACACGACCTTGCGGGTCGGCTGGCGGTTGGTGTTGGTGATGATGCCGTTCGAGAGATTGCCGTTGGGCACAATGACGGTCTTGTTGTCACCGGTGCGCAACACGGTGTGGAAGATCTGGATGCTATCGACCGTACCGGCCACACCTTGGGCTTCGATCCAGTCACCGATGCGGAACGGGCGGAACAGCAGGATCAACACGCCACCGGCGAAGTTCGCCAGGCTGCCTTGCAAGGCCAGGCCAATCGCCAGGCCGGCGGCACCAATGGCGGCGACGAACGAAGTGGTTTCCACGCCGATCATCGAAGCGACGCTGACGATCAACAATATCTTCAGAATGATGTTGGCCAGGGTACTGATGAACCCTTGCAGCGCCAGGTCGGCGTTACGCAGGGCCAGCAACGCACCCAGTTTCTGCGTCACTTTGTTGATCAACCACCAGCCGATGGCCAGGGTGATGACCGCCAGCAGCACGCGGCTGCCGTACTCCATGATCATGGGGATCCAGGTCTGGGAAGCCTTGACCAGGTTGTCCACTTCAGCATTCAAGTCCATCTCTCTCTCCTTATTCCTGTTGCACGCGGCATTGTGGCGAGGGCGCTTGCTCCCGCTGGCTGCGCAGCAGCCCCTTATAGGTGGGCGCTTCGCACCCAAGCGGGAGCAAGCGCCCTCGCCACAGGGTCTTAATACAACTGAAGTATCAGTCGCGGAAGTTATTGAATTGCAGGGGCATGCCGAATTCTTTGCCGCGCAAGGCCGCAATGGCTTCCTGCAAGTCGTCACGTTTCTTGCCGGTGACCCGCACCTGCTCGCCCTGGATGGCGGCTTGCACCTTGAGCTTGGCGTCCTTGATATGAGCGACGATCTTCTTCGCCAGCTCCTTGTCGATGCCTTCCTTGAGCACGGCCTCCTGCTTCATCAGCTTGCCCGAGGCATAGGCGTCCTTGACCTCGAGGCACTGCACATCGATCTTGCGCTTGACCAGCGCCAGCTTGAGGATCTCGATCATCGCCTCGAGCTGGAACTCGGCCTCGGCGGTCAGGTTCACGGTCAGGTCTTTTTCCTTGAACTCGAAACTGCCCTTGCCCTTGAGGTCATAACGACGGTCGAGTTCCTTGACGGCGTTTTCAACCGCGTTGGTGACTTCGTGTTTGTCCAGTTCGGATACCACGTCGAATGACGGCATGTAGTGTTCTCCAAATAAAAAGGCGCGCCAGTATCAACGGCGCGCGCTTGGCTTGTGGTTAAAATCGGGCTCATTATAACGGCTCTTTTCCTGCCGACACTGCGAGCCCTCAGATGCCTGCGCCAATCCGAGTAAAAAACTGATGTCGACCACCTGGCATGTCCTCGGGGCCGGCAGTCTCGGCACGTTGTGGGCCACGCGCCTGGCCCGGGCCGGGTTACCGGTGCGGCTGGTGCTGCGCAACGAAGCGCGCTTGCAGGCCTACCGCAGCGTCGCAGGCCTGACGCTGGTGGAACAAGGCCAGGCGCAGTGCTACCCGGTGCCGGGCGAAACGGCGGACAGCCCGGAGCCGATCAGGCGCCTGCTGCTGGCTTGCAAGGCCTACGACGCGCAAGCGGCGGTGACCTCGGTGGCCCATCGCCTGGACGCAGAATCGGAACTGATCCTGTTGCAGAACGGCCTCGGCAGCCAGGACGCAGTGGCCAATTGTGTGCCCCAGGCTCGTTGCATCAGCGCCTCCAGCACCGAAGGCGCGTTCCGCGACGGTGACTGGCGCGTCGTGTACGCCGGCCACGGCTATACCTGGTTGGGCGACCCGGCTCACCCGGTGGCACCGTTCTGGTTGGACGACCTGGCCGCCGCCGGCATCCCCCACGAATGGAGCGCCGACATCCTCACCCGCCTCTGGCGCAAGCTGGCACTCAACTGTGCAATCAATCCACTGACCGTGCTGCATCACTGCAAGAACGGCGGCCTGCTGGAACACCACTGCGAAGTGGCGACCCTGTGCGCGGAGCTCACGGATGTGCTCGAACGGTGCGGCCAGCCCGCGGCGGCCGAGGATCTGCAGCCGGAGGTCGAACGGGTGATCCAGGCCACGGCCGCCAATTACTCCTCGATGTACCAGGATGTGGCCAATCGGCGTCGTACCGAAATCAGCTATTTGCTCGGTTACGCCTGCAAGGTTGCCCAGCGCCATGAGCTGACCGTGCCGCACCTGGAACAACTGCGCCAGCGACTGATTGCCCACTTGGACAACCTCGGATTGCCCAGCGACTGAGCAGCGGCTACGCTGGCCCTCGTGTTCCTTCTTAGCGACGAGTCTGATGCCATTGCGCCAGCGCCTTGAAAACCTCCCGGTCGGCCAGAAACTGTTGGCCGCCCTGCTGGTGTTGTTGACCACTGTCCTGCTGGTGGCCAACCTGACCTTTATCAGCGCCGCCTACTACATCTCCCAGGAAAGCATGGCGCCCCAGGCCCTGCAGACCATTGGCCGACTGATCGCCAACCCGAGCCTGATCTCTGACGCCCTGCAATCGCCACAAAGTGCCCAGCGCCTGCTCGACGAGCTCAATAGCTATGCACCGCTGCGGGCGGCGGCGCTGTACGACGGCCAGGGCGATCGCCTGGCACAGCTGCAACAGGGCGAAAAGCTCAAGCTGCCGGACCATTTCCGCAACATACAGGCCTGGCAAGCGAGCGAGTTCCGCAGCAACCAGGTCATTACCCTGCCCCGCCCCGGTACGACGCCTGGCCATCTGTTGCTGGTGGCCAGCAGCGAATTGCCGACTGCGTTCTACACCGGCACCCTGACCGCCAGCCTCGGCATCCTGATTTTCAGCGTGTTGCTGTGGCTGATCATTGCCCAACAGATCAAACGCCTGATCACCCAGCCAATTCATCAACTCGAAGAACTGTCGCGCCAGGTCACCCGGGAGGAGAACTATGCCCTGCGCGCCGCACGGGGCAACCACGATGAGATCGGCAGCCTGGCCGAGGCATTCAATACCATGCTCTCGCGAATCGAAGCCCGGGAGCAGCAACTCAAGCGCGCGCGGGACGACTCCCAGGCCGCCTATGACCAGGCCCAGGGCCTGGCGGAAGAGACCCGGCATACCAATCGCAAGCTGGAACTGGAAGTCCAGGTGCGCAGCAAGATCGAGAAAAAACTCACGGGTTTCCAGAATTACCTCAACAGCATCATCGACTCCATGCCGTCGGCCCTGATCGCCCTCGACGAGCAACTCTACGTCACCCAATGGAACCAGGAAGCCAGCGCCCTCTCCGGCACACGACTGGACGAGGCCCTGAACCAACCGATCTTCCTCGCCTTCGAACCGCTCAAGCCGTACCTGCCCCAGCTCAAGCAGACCGTCGAGCAACATACGGTGGCCAAGATCGAACGCGTCACCTGGACCAAGGACGACGAGGCCCGGCATTACGCCCTGACGTTCTATCCGCTGATGGGCGGCGCCGGGCGGGGCGTGGTGATCCGCATCGACGACATCACCCAGCGCCTGTCGCTGGAGGAAATGATGGTGCAATCGGAAAAAATGCTCTCGGTCGGCGGCCTCGCGGCGGGCATGGCCCATGAGATCAACAACCCGCTTGGGGCGATCCTGCACAACGTGCAGAACATCCGCCGTCGCCTGTCACCGGAACTGCCCAAGAACCTTGAACAGGCCGAGCAACTGGGCATCGAATTGCCGGTGGTCAACCGCTACCTGGAAAGCCGGGAAATCCCACAATTGCTCGACGGCATCCAGCAAGCCGGCGCCCGGGCGGCGAAAATCGTCACCCACATGCTCAGCTTCAGCCGACGCAGCACGCGACAGATGGCCCCCTGCGACCTGCCGGCGCTGATCGACCAGGCGGTGGAGATCGCCGGTAATGACTTCGACCTGGCGATCGGCTTCGACTTCAAGGGCCAGGCGATCATCCGTCAGTTCGACCCGAACCTGGGCCCGGTGCCCGGCACGGCCAACGAACTGGAACAGGTGCTGCTCAACCTGCTGAAAAACGCCGCCCAGGCGATCCACCAACGCCAGGACGACAGCGAACCCGGGCGCATTATCCTGCGTACGCGGTTGAATCCGCCGTGGGCGGAAATCCAGGTCGAGGACAATGGCATCGGCATGAGCGAGAACGTGCGCAAGCGCACCTTCGAACCCTTCTTCACCACCAAGGAGATCGGCCAGGGCACAGGCCTTGGGCTGTCGGTCTCGTATTTCATCATCACCAACAACCACAAGGGCCAGATGGAAGTGCAGTCGGCGCCAGGCCAAGGCACCTGCTTCACCTTGCGCCTGCCCCTGACGGGCCCCTCGATGGTGGCGCAGGAAAACAAACCACTGGAGCGTTGAACATGGGCTTTCGCCTGTCGAAGATTTACACCCGCACCGGCGACAAAGGTGAAACCGGGTTGGGCGATGGCCGCCGCGTGGCAAAGGACCACCCACGGGTCGAGGCCATCGGCGAAGTGGACACGCTGAACAGCCAGTTGGGCTTGTTGCTGGCCGGGCTCGCCGCCGAAACGGCCCGGTACCCGGCGCTGAAGGAAGTCAGCGACGTGCTGGAGCCTTGTCAGCATCGATTGTTCGACCTGGGCGGTGAGCTGGCGATGCCGGCCTACCAAGCCTTGAACGTGGCGGAAATCGAGCGGCTGGAAGCGGCGATCGATGTGTGGAACGAGGAATTGGGGCCACTGGAAAACTTCATCCTGCCCGGTGGCTCGACACTGATCGCCCAGGCCCACGTCTGTCGCAGCCTGGCCCGCAGCGCCGAGCGGCGTTGCCAGCAATTGAACGCGGTGGAGCCGCTGGCGGGGCCGGGGTTGGCCTACATCAATCGGTTGTCGGACCTGTTGTTCGTGGCGGCGCGGGTCATTGCCCGGCGGCAAGGAGTGGTGGAGGTGCTTTGGGAAGCGGCGGCCAAGCCTGGGGGCTGAATCGTTCTTGAGGCCGCCATCGCGAGCAAGCTCGCTCCCACACGGGATCTCCCTGTGGGAGCGAGCTTGCTCGCGATAGCATCAGCAGCCACACGGCAGAATCATGCCTCAGGCCAAAACGCCCGAATCCCCGCCACACCCTGGGCCCCAGCTTCCCAGGCTTTTTGCCGCTCGCCAGGCCCGACCCCGCCCAACAGATAGACCGGCCGGTTGAAGCCTTCGATCAACCGCGCCGCCTCTTCCCAGCCCAACGGCTGTGCATCGGGATGGGTCTGGGTCGGCTGCACCGGCGAAAGCGTGACGAAGTCCACGTCCATTCGCTGTGCCAGGGACAGCTCCTCGGCGTTATGGCAGGAAGCCGCCAGCCAGCGGTCCTTGCCGAACGGTCGACCGGCCGCGGCATGCTTGCGCAGTTGCGCGGCGGTAATGTGCCAGCCAGCGGAAGGAAAATCCCCCAGCCATTCGAACGGCCCCTTGAGCATCAGTTGGGCCTTGCCGGCACACAACCCCGCCGCATCCACCGCCAGGTCGCGGTATTGCGGATCGTAGCCGTTGGGCGCGCGTAGCTGGACCAACTTGATTCCGCCGGCAATCGCCTTCTGCATGCCGCGCAGCAAGGCCGGCGTCTCAAGGCCTTCCGGGGTGATCAGGTATTCACCCGGCAAACGGGCCGCCGCGACGATGGGCTGATTGGCCGCCGGGAACTCATGGTTCGTCAGGTCGCGGGCCGTCACCCAGGCCAACGGCTGCCCTTCGGCGCCATGGGGCTCGCCGGTGAACGCCGAGACTTCCCAGACATCCAGCAACACCTGCTTGTCCGGGTAATCGTGACGCACCTTGATCAACGGCCGGGCGGCGTCGACGACAATGCCCAGCTCTTCGTGAAGTTCACGGGCCAGGGCGGTTTCGACGGACTCGCCGGCCTCGACCTTGCCGCCAGGAAACTCCCACAGGCCGCCCTGGTGCTGGGTGTCGGCCCGTCGGGCGATCAGGATTTTGCCGGCGGCATCGCGGATGACCGCTGCCGCCACATGGACTCGTTTCACCGCGCAGTGTCCTCCAGGCCAGCCTGTTGCCACGCCTTGAACGCTGGCCATTGATATAGGGTTTCGACGTAAGCCTCATCGACCTCGGACAGTTTCACCTGATAAGTGCGCAAGCGCACGGCAACAGGGGCAAAAAACGCGTCGGCCAGGCTGACACGGCCAAACAGGTAGGGACCGGCCTCGGTCGCCGCGGCACGGCATTCGGCCCACAGCGCCAGCATCCGCTCGATTTCCACTTGGACATCGGCCGGCATGGGCGACAGCGGTGCATCGCGCAGCAGGTCGAACGGCATGTGGCTGCGGATGGCGAAAAACCCGCTGTGCATTTGCGCACAGGCCGAGCGTGCCTGGGCCCGGGCGGCCACATCCTTGGGCCAGAGACCGGCCTGCGGGAACTGTTCGGCCAGGTACTCGGCAATCGCCAGGGAATCAGCGATCACGCCGAATTCGGTCTTGAGCAACGGGACCTTGGCCGTGGCCGAGTACTTGAGCAGCTTTTCGCGGGTGTCGGGCTGGTCGAGCCTGACCAGCTCTTCGGTGTACTTCGCGCCGGTCAGCGCCAGGGCCAGCGCGCCGCGCAGGGACCAGGAAGAAATGCGTTGGTCGCCAATGATCAGGTGCAGGCTCATGTCTGGATTCCTTTCTTGTGATTTTGTAGGGGCTGTACTGGCGCCATCGCGAGCAAGCTCGCTCCCACAGGGTATTGCCCGCAAATCCCTGTGGGAGCGAGCTTGCTCGCGATGGCAGCAACTCGGTCCCGAACCGGTTAAGTCCGGTACTCAGCGTTGATCTTGACGTACTCGTGGGACAGGTCGGTGGTCCAGATGGTTTCGCTGCAGTCACCCCGTCCCAACTCGATACGGATGGTGATTTCTTCCTGCTGCATCACCGCCGCGCCCTGGGCTTCAGTGTAAGTGGCAGCACGAGCGCCTTGGCTGGCGATGCAGACTTCGCCGAGGAACACGTCGATCTTGCTCACGTCCAGCTCAGGCACGCCGGCCCGGCCCACGGCGGCGAGGATGCGGCCCCAGTTCGGGTCGGAGGCGAACAGTGCGGTCTTGATCAGCGGCGAGTGAGCCACGGTATAGCCCACATCCAGGCATTCCTGGTGATTGCCCCCGCCATTGACCTGCACGGTCACGAACTTGGTCGCGCCTTCGCCGTCCCGGACGATGGCCTGGGCCACTTCCATGCACACGTCGAACACGGCCTGCTTCAGGGCCTCGAACAGCGGGCCGCTGGCCTCGGTGATCTGCGGCAGGTTGGCCTGGCCGGTGGCGATCAGCATGCAGCAGTCGTTGGTGGAGGTGTCGCCGTCGATGGTGATGCGGTTGAACGACTTGTTGGCCCCGTCGAGCATCAGGTCTTGCAGCACCTGGCGCGAGACCTTGGCGTCGGTGGCGATGTAGCCGAGCATGGTCGCCATGTTCGGCCGGATCATGCCAGCGCCTTTGCTGATGCCGGTGACGGTGATGGTCACGCCGTCATGCTGGAACTGACGGCTCGCGCCCTTGGGCAGGGTGTCGGTGGTCATGATGCCGGTGGCGGCGGCGGCCCAGTTGTTTTCCGACAGGTCGTCGAGGGCGGCTTGCAGTGCGCCTTCGATCTTCTCGACCGGCAGCGGTTCGCCGATCACGCCGGTGGAATACGGCAGCACCTGGCTGGCGTCGACGCCGGTCAATTCCGCCAACTTGGCGCAGGTGCGCTCGGCGGCGGCCAGGCCTGGCGCGCCGGTGCCGGCGTTGGCGTTACCGGTGTTGGTCAACAGGTAACGCACCGGCCCCTGCACGCGTTGCTTGGCCAGGATGACCGGCGCGGCGCAAAAGGCGTTGAGGGTGAATACACCCGCCACCGTCGAGCCTTCGGCGCAACGCATGACCACGACGTCCTTGCGCCCGGGGCGCTTGATGCCCGCCGAGGCAATACCGAGTTCAAAACCGGCAACCGGGTGCAACGTGGGCA
Source organism: Pseudomonas sp. Van50 (assembly GCF_055390755.1). Classification (NCBI taxonomy): domain Bacteria; kingdom Pseudomonadati; phylum Pseudomonadota; class Gammaproteobacteria; order Pseudomonadales; family Pseudomonadaceae; genus Pseudomonas; species Pseudomonas sp. Van50. The sequence continues at coordinate 5,633,200 of NZ_AP024343.1, forward strand.
ACGGACCAAGACCAACAGCCATGAATGCGCTCCTAATTCAGATGTATATCGACGCCGTCCTCATTGGGACGGCGAATCAAAATGGCAAAACGCCGCGACGGATAGCATCCGGTCGCGGCGCGGGTGGTTCAGCGTTGAGACGGGTTTATTGGATCTGCCCGTGGCAATGCTTGTATTTCTTGCCCGAACCGCAATAGCACAGTTCGTTGCGGCCCAGCTTCTGCTCGTTGCGCACCGGTGCGGTCGCCAGGGCGACATCCACATCGACGCCCTCTTCGGCGACCACTTCCAGGCCAGGGGCTTCGGCGTGTTCGAACTGCATGCGCGCAGCCAGGGCTTCGGCCTCCTGACGCAGGCGGGCTTCTTCCTCGGCCGGGTCTTCGCGGCGAACCTGTACGTGGGACAACACGCGGATCGAGTCGCGCTTGATCGAATCGAGCAGTTCGGAGAACAGCGTGTAGGACTCGCGCTTGTACTCCTGCTTCGGGTTCTTCTGGGCGTAACCACGCAAATGGATACCGTGGCGCAGGTGGTCCATGGTCGACAGGTGGTCTTTCCACAGATCGTCCAGTACCCGCAGCACAATCTGCTTCTCGAAGGAGCGCAGTGCCTCGGCGCCCGCCTGGTCTTCCTTCTCGTTGTAGGCAGCGATCAGTTCGGCCAGCAGTTTTTCACGCAGGGTTTCTTCGTACAGGTGATCGTCTTCGTCGAGCCATTGCTGGATCGGCAATGCCACGCCGAAATCGCTCTGCAAGGCGGCTTCCAGGCCGGCGACGTCCCACTGTTCCGGCAGCGACTGCGGCGGGATGTGGGCGCTGACGGTGGCGTTGAGCACGTCCTGGCGGAAATCGGCGATGGTTTCGCCAATGTTGTCGGCGGCCAACAAACTGTTACGCATGTGATAGATCACTTTACGCTGTTCGTTGTTGACGTCGTCGAACTCGAGCAATTGCTTGCGGATATCGAAGTTGCGGCCTTCGACCTTGCGCTGGGCCTTCTCGATGGCGTTGGTCACCATACGGTGCTCGATCGCCTCGCCGGGCTGCATGCCCAGGGCCTTCATGAAGTTCTTCACCCGGTCAGAGGCGAAGATGCGCATCAGGCTGTCTTCCAGGGACAGGTAGAAACGGCTGGAGCCGGCATCGCCCTGGCGACCGGCACGGCCACGCAGCTGGTTGTCGATACGACGGGATTCGTGACGCTCGGAAGCGATCACCTGCAAACCGCCGGACTCGAGCACCTGCTGGTGACGCTTCTGCCAGTCGGCCTTGATCTGCGCGATCTGCTCGGGGGTCGGGCCTTCCAGGCTGGCGACTTCCACTTCCCAGTTGCCGCCCAGCAGGATGTCGGTACCACGACCGGCCATGTTGGTGGCGATGGTCAGCGCACCCGGGCGACCGGCCTGGGCGATGATCTCGGCTTCCTTCTCGTGGAACTTGGCGTTGAGGACCTTGTGCTCGATGCCTTCCTTGTTGAGCAAGGCGGACATGTGCTCGGAGGTCTCGATGGTGGCGGTACCGACCAGGATCGGACGGCCCTGGGCCATGCCTTCCTTGATGTCGTTGATGATCGCCGCGTACTTCTCTTCGGCGGTCAGGAACACCAGGTCGTTGTAGTCCTTGCGGGCCAGTGGCTTGTTCGGCGGGATCACCACCACTTGCAGGCCGTAGATCTGGTGGAATTCGAACGCCTCGGTGTCGGCGGTACCGGTCATGCCGGACAGCTTGTTGTACAGGCGGAAGTAGTTCTGGAAGGTGGTCGAGGCCAGGGTCTGGCTCTCGGCCTGGATGTTCAGGCCTTCCTTGGCTTCGATGGCCTGGTGCAGGCCTTCGGACAGGCGACGACCCGGCATGGTACGGCCGGTGTGCTCGTCCACCAGCACGACCTGGCCATCCTGGACGATGTACTCGACGTTGCGATGGAACAGCTTGTGGGCACGCAGGCCGGCATAGACGTGGGTCAGCAGGCCCAGGTTATGGGCCGAGTAGAGGCTCTCGCCTTCGGCCAGCAAGCCGACGCGGGTGAGCATTTCCTCGATGAACTGGTGGCCGGCTTCGTTGAGTTCGACCTGGCGGGTCTTCTCGTCGATGGTGTAGTGCCCGGGCTGGGTCACTTCGCCTTCAACTTCCTCGACGTGCAGCTTGAGCTGCGGGATCAGCTTGTTGATCTCGATATACAGCTTGGAGCTGTCCTCGGCCTGACCGGAAATGATCAGCGGGGTACGGGCTTCGTCGATGAGGATGGAGTCGACTTCGTCGATCACGGCAAAGTTGAGTTCACGCTGGAATTTTTCTTCCATGCTGAACGCCATGTTGTCGCGCAGGTAGTCGAACCCGAATTCGTTGTTGGTGCCGTAGGTGATGTCGGCGGCATAGGCGGCGCGCTTCTCTTCCGGCGGCTGGAACGGCGTGACAACGCCGACGGTCAGGCCGAGGAATTCGTAGAGCGGGCGCATCCAGTTGGCGTCGCGGCGGGCCAGGTAGTCGTTGACCGTCACCACGTGCACGCCCTTGCCGGACAGTGCGTTGAGGTAAACGCCCAGGGTCGCCACGAGGGTCTTGCCCTCACCGGTACGCATTTCGGCGATCTTGCCTTCGTGCAAGGTCATGCCGCCGATCAACTGAACGTCGAAGTGGCGCATGCCCATGATCCGCTTGCCGGCTTCACGGGCGACCGCAAAGGCTTCGGGCAGGAGCTGGTCAAGGGTTTCCCCCTTGGCGATGCGGTCCTTGAATTCGGCAGTCTTGGCGCGTAACTGATCGTCCGAAAGGGCCACCATTTGCTCTTCGAAGGCATTGACAGTCTGTACCGTCTTGAGCATGCGCTTGACTTCACGCTCGTTCTTGCTTCCAAAAAGTTTCTTTAACAAAGGCGCAAACATATCGGCAGGATCTTCCACACTAAAGGGATGGAGGGCGGCCCCATGAGTCGCCCGTGCAGCCCTCATGGCCGCATGCGAACGAGCATTCTACCCGGAAACGATGGAGAGGAAAGTGGCGTTATTCCACGATGCTGGCACAGCGCTGTGACGGGGCCACCCTAAAATAAGGGCTTTTGCGCGAACTTCAACCCACAAAGCGCAGAAGTTACTCACTGATTGTGTAGCCAAAAGCCGCTGGGCGAGAGGGTCGAGGCGCGTCCGGCGCTTTCTGCTACCATGGCGCCTCTGTCACTTGCGGTATTCATTCATGGCCTTCCGCCCTCTTCCAGCCAAGGCGCCCGCCGTTCTGCTGCGCGAAGCCAAGCCGCTGAAAGCCATCTTCGGCCACGCCAAACGCCTGGGCCACTTGCAGCGCCTGCTGGACAGCCAGTTGCAACCGGCCGCGCGCGAGCATTGCCACGTGGCGTCCTGGCGCGAAGGCAGCCTGCTGTTGATCGTCACCGACGGCCACTGGGCCACGCGCCTGCGCTACCAGCAAAAACGCCTGCTGCGCCAACTCCAGGCGTTCGAAGAATTCGCCAACCTGACGCGGATCCTGTTCAAGGTGCAGCCCCCCACCGTCCAGGTCGGCGCCAAGGGCCACACGCTGGATCTGTCCACCGACGCCGCGGCAACCATCCAGGCCACCGCCGACGGCATCACCGATCCCAACCTACGGGCGGCGCTGGAGCGATTGGCGGCGCATGCGCGGCCCAAGGATTGAGATTTTCGGCGCCGCCTAGATAGCAATCGCGAGCAAGCTCGCTCCCACAGTGGACCTGCAGCGCCCACCTCTTTCGTGTACGACACCATCCCTTGTGGGAGCGAGCTTGCTCGCGATTGCGGCAGGTCAGCCGGTACACTTTTCGCCTGCCAAACCGCCTTCGCGAGCAAGCTCGCTCCCACAGTGGATCTGCAGCGGCCACCTATTTCGCGTACGACACCAATCCCTTGTGGGAGCGAGCTTGCTCGCGAAGGGGCAACTCGGTCTCGACTACCGGCGCCGCTTGCTACCCCCAGCAACGACCCCATCAATCCGCGCACCAGTTGCCGGCCCAGTTGATTGGCCGCCTGGCGCATCGCCGATTTGAGCGCCTGGCCGGCTGCCGTGCCGAGGAACTCGCCGGCCTTTTCGGTGAAGCTCGGTTCTTCGTCCGCGGACTTGCCCGGCACCGCGTCGGCCTGGGGCTCCAGTCCCTTGCGTCCCATCAGCACTTCGTAGGCCGATTCGCGATCAATGGGCTTGTCGTAGCGCCCCTGCAACGACGAACTGGCGATCAACCCGGCACGCTCGGCCTCGCTCAGCGGCCCGATGCGCGATTGCGGGGGCGCCACCAGCACGCGCTGGACCATTTCCGGCGTGCCTTTTTCCTGCAAGGTGCCCACCAGGGCTTCACCGATGCCCAGCTCGGTCAGCACCGCCAGGGCATCGAACTGCGGGTTGGGCCGGAAACCGTCGGCCACCGCCCGCAGGGATTTCTGTTCCTTGGCCGTGAAGGCCCGCAAGCCGTGCTGGATACGCAACCCTAACTGAGCGAGCACATCGTCCGGCAAGTCACCCGGCGACTGGGTCACGAAATACACCCCCACGCCCTTGGAACGGATCAGCCGCACCACTTGCTCCAGGCGCTCCTGCAAAGCCTTGGGCGTACCGGCAAAGAGCAAGTGCGCTTCATCGAAGAACAGCGCCAGCAGCGGCTTGTCCGCATCGCCGCGCTCGGGCAACTGTTCGAACAGCTCGGCCAGCAGCCACAGCAGGAACGTCGCGTAGACCTTCGGCGCTTCGTGGACCAGGCGGCTGGCGTCGAGCAAGTGGATGCGGCCACGGCCATCGCTGGCCGGTTGCAGGATGTCTTCGAGCTGCAACGCCGGTTCGCCGAACAACGCGTCCGCGCCCTGCTGCTCCAAAGTGGACAGGCGCCGCAGCAGCGCCTGACTGGAGCCAGTGGTCATCAGCGCCGCGTCGTCCCCCAGCAGCTCGGGGTTGTCCTTGAGATGATTGAGCAGCGCCTTCAGGTCCTTGAGGTCCAGCAGCAACAGGCCTTCACGGTCGGCCACCTTGAACGCGGCGTAGAGCGCCGACTGCTGGCTGTCCGTGAGTTCCAGCAGGCTGCCGATCAACAACGGGCCCATTTCACTCAGGGTGGTGCGCAGTGGATGCCCGGACTGGCCGTGGATATCCCACAAGGTCACCGGATAAGCCTGGGGCTTGTGGTTGAGCCAGGGCATGCCGGCGATGCGATCGGCGATCTTGCCCTGGGGGTTGCCGGCAGCACCCAGGCCGCACAGGTCACCCTTGATATCCGCCGCGAACACCGCCACGCCGGCATCGCTGAACATTTCGGCCAGGCGCTGCAAGGTGACGGTCTTGCCGGTCCCGGTGGCGCCCGCCACCAGGCCATGACGGTTCGCCAGGCGCATGGCCTGGGCGATGGGCTGGCCGCTGAGGTCGGCACCGATAACGAGTTGCGATGAGTCAGGCATGTGGTCACCCGTGTGTTTGCGATATGACGCCATTTTGCACGCTTATATAAAAGCATGCCTGGCGCATTGAGGCCCTGGCAGCAGGAATAATAGCTGCGAACCTGGGCAGGCCCTATCGCGAGCAAGCTCGCTCCCACATGGGATCTGTGCCCCGCCCCAAATCTCTGTGGGAGCGAGCTTGCTCGCGATGAGGCCCTGTCAAACCCCGCAATACTCCACTGGCAGCGCACCCGCCCCACAACCCCAACCGAACATCTATTCTTCATAAAGGTCAACACAGGAGAACACAGACCGGAGGGACGTTCATCGTGCATATAGCGGACATAACCATGTTCTACGCCCCCGCCAGCGGAGGCGTGCGCACTTATCTGGATGCCAAGCACCGGCGCCTGGGCGATCGGCCCGGTATTCGCCACAGCCTGTTGATCCCCGGCGCGCATTTGAGCGAGCACGACGGAATCTACAAGGTGCCAGCCCCTGCGCTGCCGTTCGGCAAGGGCTATCGCTTCCCCCTTCGCCTGGCGCCCTGGCGCAATGTCCTGCGCGATCTGCAACCGGATCTGATCGAGGTCGGCGATCCGTACCTCACCGCCTGGGCCGCATTGGATGCCCGCCGTCAGCTCGACGTGCCCGTCATCGGTTTCTATCACTCCGACCTGCCGCTGCTGGTGAGCAACCGCATGGGCAACTGGTTCACCCCCAATATCGAAGCCTATGTCAGCAAGTTGTACGGCAATTTCGACCGGGTCCTGGCGCCAAGCCAGGTCATGGCCGACAAGCTGACCGGCCTGGGGGTCAAGAACGTCTATGTGCAACCCTTGGGCGTTGACCTGCAAACCTTCACCCCCGCCGCCCGCGACCCAGGACTGCGGGCCGAGCTGGGTATCGCCGAAGACACGCGCCTGCTGATTTTCGCCGGTCGCGGTTCCAAGGAAAAAAACCTGCCGGTGCTGCTCAAGTGCATGAAACGCCTGGGCGAGCGCTATCACCTGCTGTTGGTGGGTTCGTCGATGCCCGCCGTGGTGCCGGACAACGTCACGGTGGTCGACGAATTCTGCCCGGCGCCGCAAGTCGCCCGTCTCATGGCCAGCGCCGATGCCCTGGTGCACGCCGGCGACCAGGAGACCTTCGGCCTGGTGATCCTCGAAGCCATGGCCAGCGGCATTCCCGTGGTGGCGGTGGCGGCCGGGGCTTTCACCGAAATTGTCCACGAGGACTGCGGCCTGCTGTGCACGCCCAACAATCCGCAGGCCATGGCCAATGCCGTGCGGCAACTGTTCAGCGAAGGCTGCCAACGCCGTGGCCTGCTGGCGCGCCGGCATGTGGAGCGTCATTACGCCTGGGACACCGTGGTCAACAGTTTGCTGGGGCACTATTACGCCGTGCTCGGCGGACAAATGCCGTTGCTGGCCAATGGTTGAGGCGAGGACCGTGTCGATGAGTTCTTCGCCCAGCGTGCTCTTGGTGTTGCACGACGTGGCACCGCAAACCTGGCCTGACTACCAGCCCTTCGTCGAAGCCGTGGATGCCCTCGGCCAGGTGCCGATGACCTGGCTGGTGGTGCCGGACTTTCACCGTACCAATGCCTTGGAGGCTCACCCGGACTTTCGCCGCCTGCTCGACCGCCGGGTCGAGCGCGGCGACGAGTTGGTGCTGCATGGCTACTACCATTGCGACGACGGCCCTGTCGCCCGCCACCCCAAGGAGTGGTTCATGCGCCGGGTCTACACCCATGAGGGGGAGTTCTACAATCTGTCCGAGGCCGCCGCCCTCGCCCGCCTGCGCGCCGGGATCGACACCTTTGAGCGCTACCATTGGCCCCTGGAAGGTTTCGTCGCCCCGGCCTGGCTGATGAGCGAAGGCACGCGCCAGGCCTTGCGCCAGTTACCGCTGAGCTACACCAGTGACACCCAACACCTTTATCGCCTGCCCGACTTCAGTACCATCGACGCTCCGGGCCTGGTCTGGAGTGCCCGCAGTGCCTGGCGTCGTGGCCTGTCGAAAGTCATCAGCGACCAGCGTGAACAGCGCTGGCGCCAGGCCCCGGTGATTCGCCTGGGCCTGCACCCGGTGGACATGCGCCACGGGTTTTCCCGGGACTATTGGCTGCGCACCCTCGAACGCCTGCTCAACGACGGTCGCGTGCCGATGACCAAGGTCGGCTGGCTGGCAACCCAGGGGCTGCGGGCCCGCAGCGCCGCATGAAACGGTTGATCTGGCTGGGTGCCGCCCTGCTCACGGCGCTGTTGGTGCCGCTGCTGGTCGGCGGCGGGGAAATGTGGTCGCGGCTGCAGCGCTTTCCCCTGTCCCTGCTGCTGACCATGCTCGGCATGATCGTGCTGTGCTGGGGCTTGAATTCCGTGCGCCTGCGCCTGCTGCTGGGTGAATACCGTGGGCGCATCGGCGGGTGGAAAAGCATGGGCGTGGTGATGTCCACCGAGTTCGCCATGTGTGCGACGCCCGGAGGCAGTGGCGGCCCGCTGACGCTGATGGCCCTGCTGGCGCGCAACGGTGTACGCCCGGCCCATGGCAGCGCGGTGTTCGCCATGGATCAACTGAGCGACTTGCTGTTCTTCCTCTGCGCCTTGGTGGGCATTCTGTTCTACGCGCTGTTCCAGAACCTCAGCCAGCGCCTGGAATGGATGCTGGCGTTGAGCGCGATTTCATTGTTTGGCGGGCTGTTCGGCTGCGTGCTGGTGGCCCGATATCACCGTCGGCTGATTCTGCTGGGCGCTCGTGTGCTGCGGCACTTGCGGGTAAAGACCGCCACCCGCCGACGCTGGGGCCGCAAGATCCTGAACTTCCTCGCGGCCTTCACCGACACCTTGAAATTGCCACGACAGACGCTGTTCCAGGTCTTCGGCCTGACCTGCCTGCATTGGGCGCTGCGCTACAGCGTGTTGTACCTGGCATTGAAGGGGCTGGGTGCGGACCTGCAGTGGGCCTGGAGTTTCCTGATCCAGATGCTGTCCTTGAGCGCGGGACAGTTCAGCCTGCTGCCGGGCGGTGCCGGGGCGGCCGAGCTGACTTCGGCGGCGCTGTTGGCCCCCATGGTGGGCAAGTCCACCGCAGCGGCGGCGATCCTGATCTGGCGGGCGGTGACCTACTACTTTTATTTGGTGGCCGGTGGGCCGGTGTTCTTCCTGATGGTCGGGCGGCCGTTGATCAAGAAGCTGATCAGGCTCAGGCAAGCCTGACCGGTCACGGCGTCTGTTCGGGCTCGTCCTGGGGATGCAATTGCTCCCACAGTTGCGCGGCATCGGGAAACTCGGTGCCATCCTCCGGGCTCAACGCGTCGGGGTCATAGCGGCTGAGGCAGCCCTCGCCCAGGGTGGCTGGCGCCTTGGAGGTGGCTTTGTCCAATGGATCGGTCATGGCGAACCTCATGAAAAAAGGCCTGGCGATCGCTCGTCCAGGCCCTTGGCAGTGTAGTCAGAAGACCACGGTCTTGTTGCCGTGCACCAGCACCCGGTCTTCCAGGTGATAACGCAGGCCCCGGGCCAATACCATCTTCTCTACGTCACGGCCGAAACGCACCATGTCTTCGATGCTGTCGCTGTGGCTGACGCGCACCACGTCCTGCTCGATGATCGGGCCGGCATCCAGCTCTTCGGTCACGTAGTGACAGGTGGCGCCAATCAGCTTCACCCCACGCATCGACGCCTGGTGGTACGGCTTGGCCCCGACGAACGACGGCAGGAAACTGTGGTGGATGTTGATGACCTTGTGGGCGTACTCGCTGCACAAGGCCGGCGGCAGGATCTGCATGTAGCGGGCCAATACCACCACCTCGGCGTCGTGCTGCTTGACCAGTCGCGAGACCTCGGCGAACGCCGGATGCTTGTCCTGCGGGTCGACCGGCACGTGGTAGTACGGGATGCCGTGCCATTCCACCATGCTGCGCAAGTCATCATGGTTGGAAATCACACAGGCGATGTCGCAATCGAGCTCATCGCTGTGCCAGCGGTGCAGCAGGTCAGCCAGGCAATGAGACTCGCGGCTGGCCATCAGCACCACGCGTTTTTTCTGCGCGGTGTCGGTGATACGCCAGTCCATCGAGAACTCTTCGGCAATGGGGGCGAACGCTTCACGAAAGGCTTCAATGCCGAAGGGCAGAGAGTCGGCACGAATCTCGTGACGCATGAAAAACCAACCGCTTTGATTGTCCGAGTGATGGCTCGCTTCGGTGATCCAGCCGTTATGGGACGCCAGAAAGTTACTGACTTTAGCAACGATGCCGACGCGGTCCGGGCAAGCAATCACCAGACGAAAAGTGCGCATTAGGGGAACTCCAGAACTTCGCAAAGGCGGCCATTCTAGCCATTGCGCAGCAAAACTGCAGTATCGATGACACGCCGCATCCTGGACGACAGCCCCAAGCCATGGCCGGCACGGCTCGGGAAAGCAGATTATATGTGAACAGATGTGAAGACACTGTCGCGGCATTTAACTGCAACAGGCGTTTTTGTGGCGCAGCACTAATTAATTAAATAAAACACCGGTTAAATGTTTACTTGATGAAACTGTCTGATTACTATTGTCGCACTGTCTCCTTGTCACCCGCGTCCTACATAAGGTAGTCCACATGTCCTTGATCAATGAATACCGCGCCACAGAAGAAGCCATCAAAGAACTGCAAGCTCGCCTGAAAAACCTGTCGCAAGACGACAAACTGCAAACCGAGCTTGAATTCGAAGGCAAACTGCGCACGCTGATGGGCGAGTACTCCAAGTCGCTGCGCGACATCATTGCCCTGCTGGATCCAGAAGCCAAGTCGAGCAAAGCGCCACGTGGCGCCGTGAAAACTACCGGCACCAAGCGCGCTCGCAAAGTTAAGCAATACAAGAACCCGCACAACGGCGAAGTCATCGAAACCAAAGGTGGCAACCACAAGACTCTGAAAGAGTGGAAAGCCAAGTGGGGCGGTGACGTGGTAGAAGGCTGGGCAACCCTGCTGGGCTAAGCCTCACCGCGGCGCAAGCTTCTTTGCGAACAAAAAACGCCAGTGATTACTGGCGTTTTTTTATGCCTGTTATCTTTTCATTTCATTGCGATTCAAGGCTTAAACGTTTGCGCAATTGCTGGCTGTAGCCCTGCCACTCCACGAGTACTTCTCGCTGCATCGGCGTAGACTGGGCCAGCCACTCTCCCATCGCCTCGTCAAAACTTTGCAAGGTATTAGGCGCGCCCCATTCCGGGGCGGACAGACGTTGTTGACAGAAAACTCTCCAGCGCCCTTGCTCTTCGGGATTCAAGGTGTCTGGAAAGTTGCGTGCACGATATCGGAACAATAGTTCCGGCAGACGCTCATCATCGAAAGGCCATTGCGCTTGCGCCAATTGCGCCGGGTCCGCCATGCGCACTTGTTCACATAAACGCCGATCGCGATCGCCCAAGAAGCCCGCGTATAACTGTTGCTCGGGATCCTCGCTGGCGGTGAAATCCTCGCGGCCATAAATAGCCTGAAGTTTATCCTGCCAAACTTTCTGTGCGTCAGTTAGCCGCAATGCGCGCTGTTGATAGCTCTCCATGTCCAGTTCCAGCCGCTGCTGGTCCTCGACGCGCAGCACCGACAACGGCGCGACCACCGGGCATTTGTTGATATGGATTAGCTTGAGCGGCACCGGCAACTCACCTTCGAGCAGTTCTTCACGGCGGGTATACAAACGCTGGCGCAGGGTTTCGGCGTCATGGTCCAACAGGCCCTGGGGGTCCAGGTGCAGGTCGCAGACAATCAGGGCGTTGCGGTTTTTCGGGTGCCAGGCCAACGGCAATACCACGCCGATGTAGTTGCGCGCCGCCGAGAAGCGACCGGAAATATGCACCATCGGCTGCAGCAGGCGGATCTGGTCCATCACTTTCTGCTTGCTGCGCAACTGGAACAGCCAGTCGTAGAGCCGCGGCTGCTGTTGACGGACCAGGCGGGCCAGGGCGATGGTCGCGCGTACGTCCGACAACGCATCGTGGGCCTGGCCATGATCGATGCCATTGGCGGCGGTCAGGCGTTCGAGCTTGAGGCTGACGCGACCGTCCTCCTGCGGCCAGACAATGCCTTGCGGGCGTAGCGCATAGGCCGCGCGCACCAGGTCGATCAAGTCCCAGCGGCTGTTGCCGCCCTGCCACTCCCGTGCGTACGGGTCGAAGAAATTCCGATAGAGGCTGTAGCGGGTCATTTCATCGTCGAAACGCAGGGTGTTGTAGCCGGCGCCACAGGTACCGGGCGCGGCCAGTTGCCCGTGGACACGGGTCATGAAATCGGCTTCGCTCAAGCCTTTCTCGGCCAGGCATGTCGGGGTGATGCCGGTAATCGCACAGGCCGCCGGATGCGGCAGGATGTCATCGCTGGGCCGGCAATACAGATTCACCGGTTCGTCGATTTCATTGAGCTCGAAATCGGTACGGATACCCGCCACCTGCAAGGGCCGGTCGCAACGCGGGTTGATGCCGGTGGTTTCGTAGTCGTACCAGAAGATGGAAGTCACGGGCTGTTCCTGAACTGAAGACTGGCGAAGTCTAGGCGCTCGGGCCTGCCCTGGGCCAGCGGTGGTGTAACTTTTGAATTTCTTCACAAAATCCATGTACACCACAGACCTTATGTGGGAGCCGAGCTTGCTCGCGATGACGGCGGCACGTTCAACATCGATGCAACCAGACCCACCGCAATCGCGAGCAAGCTCGGCTCCCACAGGGATTTGGGTGAGCACACAAATCCATGAACATGGCTGATCCATCAAATGACCTGCACGGCCATATCGTTTGCCTACACAAAGGCTGCTAGCATCGCAGCCCATAGACCCTTCGAACCGGCCCCACCACTCAGGTTGCCCATGCTCGAGACACCAGCACTGCAAAGGAACGCGACGCTGCCCGCGCCCCTGGACACGCGTTATCAGGTGGAAACGCCGGAGGGCATCGACCTGCCACTGCGCCCGGCGGGGCTGATGCCCCGTGCAATCGCCTTCGCCATCGACTTGGGCATACGCGGCTTGGTCCTGGGTATTTTTTTCCTGGTCCTGGCGTTTTTCGGCGAGCTGGGGCTCGGCCTGGGGTCCATCCTGCTGTTTGTCGTCAGTTGGTGGTACATGGTGCTGTTCGAGGTACTCAACCAGGGGCGTTCTCCCGGCAAGCAGATCATGGGGCTGCGCGTGGTGCAGGACGATGGCCGGCCCATCGGCTGGTCGGCGTCGTTGATCCGTAACCTGCTGCGTTTCGTCGACATGCTGCCCTTCGGCTACACCTTTGGGGCCATCTGCTGCCTGCAGCATCCGGCGTTCAAGCGCCTGGGCGATCTCGCGGCCGGTACGCTGGTGGTCTATCGCGAACAACCGGTCAAACGCCCCGCATTGCCCATGGCCCCGCCGATACGCGCGCCTTTCACCCTGAACCTGCATGAGCAACGCGCCGTGCTGGGCTTCGCCGAACGCCAGGCAGAACTGTCCCAGGCGCGGGTCAACGAACTGGCCGCGATCCTGGCCACGCCACTGAACGTCCAGGTGCCGAACGCCACCGCCGAACTCAATGGCATCGCCCGCGGCCTGCTGGGGCCGACATGAAGCAAAGCCTGTTCGAAAGCCGCCACCAAGGAGAATGGGAGCAACTGGCCCAGCAACTCGATCAATTGGAGCGCAGCCGCAACGTGCCCCAGAGCGGTGACTTCCCTGCCGCCTACCGACGGCTTTGCCATCACCTGGCATTGGCCCAGGCCCGGGGCTACAGCAGCTTGCTGGTCGACACCCTGCAACAACTGGCGCTGCGCGGTCACCAGCAACTCTACCGGGATCGCAGCCGACCATCGGCCAGCCTTTCGGCCTTTATCCTGGTCGGTTTCCCTCGACTGGTGCGTGAACAATGGCGCTTCGTGCTGGCCGCCAGCCTGATGTTCCTGGGCAGTCTGGTCGGCATCGGGCTGCTGGTCTATCTGTTCCCGGAACTGGTCTACAGCGTGCTGGGCGCCGACGAAATCAGCCAGATCCGCAGCATGTATGACCCGGCCTCCGGGCACCTGGGGCGCTCGGTCGAACGGGCCGCCAGCGAAGACTGGGTCATGTTCGGTTACTACATCATGCACAACATCGGCATTGCCTTTCAGACGTTCGCCAGTGGCTTGATGTTTGGGCTGGGGAGTGCGTTCTTCCTGTTTTTCAATGGCCTGACCATAGGCGCGGTGGCCGGGCACCTGACGCAGATCGGCTCGGGCACAACGTTCTGGTCGTTCGTGATCGGCCACGGCGCTTTCGAACTCACCGCCATCGCCCTGGCCGGAGCCGCGGGCCTGCAACTGGGCTGGGCGTTGATCGCCCCGGGACGCCTGACCCGTGGCGAGGCCTTGCGGCTTGCGGCGGGTAAAAGCGTGCTGATGATCGGCGGCGTGATGCTATTCCTGCTCATCGCCGCGTTCATCGAGGCCTACTGGTCTTCCAGCGCGGTAACGCCCGCCACCAAATACACCGTGGGCGCCTTGTTGTGGCTGTTGGTCATCAGCTATCTGTCGCTTGCCGGACGGGCCCGCCATGCGCCTGAGTGATGCCACCGTCGTCATCCGCCCGCGCACCACCTGGGAAGCCATGGACCTTGGCGTATTGATGAGCCAGCAGCATCGACGCTTGCTGATGACCAGTTGGGCGATCATCACGCTGCCGGTGTACCTGTTGCTGACCTTGCTGCTGTGGGACTCACCGTCCCTGGTGGTGATGCTGTTCTGGTGGTTGAAACCGGCCTTTGACCGTCTGCCGCTGTACATCCTGTCCAAGGCGCTGTTTGGCGAAACCCCCACCTTGAAACAGGCCTTGCGCCAATGGCCGGCGCTGCTCAAGCCCCAGTTGCTGGCCAGCCTGACCTGGCGCCGACTGAGCCTGAGCCGCAGCTTCCTGCTGCCGGTGGTGCAACTCGAAGGGCTAACCGGTGAAGCACGGGAGCAACGCAAACGGGTATTGCTGCAACGCAACCGCGGCGCGGCGCAATGGTTGACCATCATCGGCATGCACCTGGAAACCGCCCTGTGGTTCGGCCTGATGGCCCTGTTCTATCTGTTCGTGCCGCAACAAGTCGAACTGCAATGGGACTGGGAAATGCTGGTATCAGCGGCCGACCAAAACTGGTTGTGGTTCGAACACCTGGTCAACTTCCTCTACCCGCTGCTGCTGATCTTGTGGGAGCCGGTGTACGTCGCCTGCGGCTTCAGCCTTTACCTGAACCGGCGCACGATCCTCGAAGCGTGGGACATCGAACTGGTGTTCCGGCGCCTGCGCCAGCGCCTGAGCGGCGTGGCCCCGGCATTGTTGCTGCTGGCCCTGATGATGCTGCCGCTGGCCCCCCAGCGTGGGCCGACGAGGAGCCCAACGCCCCCGACAGCCCGCGGCTGCTCAACCAGCCCCTCACCAGCGAAGCCTCCCGGGACGGCATCAAGGCGATCCTCGACGCCCCGCCGTTCAAGAACCCGCAGACCGTCACCCGTTATCGTTTCGGCGAAGAAACCGCCGAACCCAGCGACGAGACCGAGGCCAAACCGAGCTGGCTCAAGGCCCTGTTCAAATGGCTCGGCGGCCAACGCTTCGACATCGCCGCCGCGCTGATCCAGGTCGCGCTGTGGGCCTGCCTGGTGGGTGCGATCGTCTGGCTTGCCTGGCACTACCGGGAACGCCTCAAAGCCCTGGTCAATCGGCGACCGACGCAACGCCTGCCCGTGGAGCGAGCGGCACCGGCACACATGTTCGGCCTGGATATTCGTGAAGAAAGCCTGCCGACCGACGTCGCCGCCAGCGTCGAACAGCTGTGGGCCACGCAACCCCGTGAAGCCTTGGGCCTGCTGTACCGGGCATTGCTCAGCCGATTGCACCATGACTTCAAGATCCCCTTGAAACCGTCCGACACCGAAGGCCAGGTGCTGCAACGCGTCGAACAGCTCGAGCAGGACAACCTGCTGGGCTTCAGCAAAAGCCTGACCCTGCATTGGCAGAACATTGCCTATGGGCATCGCCCGCCGCCGCTCCACCTGCAACAGGAACTGTGTGACGGCTGGCGCGGGTTGTTCGGGCCGGGAGCGTCTCGATGAGCCGGCACGCGGGGTGGCTGATCGGCGCCGTGCTGGCCGCCGTGGTGTGCGCATTCGGTTTCTATCTCTACACCCAGGCCGTGCCCTATGAAGAGGTCGTCGAGCACGGTCCCTCTCCAGAAGTACAGGCCAACCCTTACCTGGCCGCCGAACTGTTCCTGCGCCAGCGGGGGATCAACGTCGAGCACGCCAACAGCCTGGAGGTGCTGCCCACCCTGGAGCCACGCCAGCACAGCCTGCTGTTGCTGGGCGAGCGCACCCACATGACGCCACGGGAAGTCGAACAGTTGATGAACTGGACCCGGGCCGGCGGACGCCTGGTCTTTGTGGCCGAAGCCTTGTGGGACAAGAGCACCGGCAGCAGCGGCGACCTGCTGCTCGACCGCGTGCGCCTGCGCCAACTCCTGAGCGAAGACCTCAAGGAGCCCGCGCCCGAACTGATCAAGGACCGTTACCCGGAACTGACCAAGCTCTACCTTGAAGACGAAGAAGCGCCAGCGTATGCCGGTTTCGACACCGACTTCCACCTCGAAGACCCGCACAACCTGGCCCAGGCCTGGGCCAACAGCGCGTTGTCGACCCACATGATGCAATTGAAGCTCGGCCTCGGCTCGATCACCGTGATCACCGACGCCGAGCTGTGGAAGAACGACGCCATCGACCAGTACGATAACGCCTGGCTGCTCTGGTATTTGAGCGCCGACACGGACGTCACCCTGCTGTTCAACACCGACCACGACACCTTGCTGACCCTGTTGCTGCGCTACTTCCCCCAGGCGCTGGTGGCACTGCTGGCCTTGGTTGCCCTGTGGTTCTGGCGTTCGGCGGTGCGCCACGGCCCGCTGCAACCACCGGCCTCCCAGGCCCGGCGCCAACTGGAAGAACACGTACAGGCCAGCGCCGGTTTCCACCTGCGCCACAACGGCCAGCAGCACCTGTTGCACGCCTTGCAACAAGACGTGCTGCGCCGGGCCCGCCATCTTCACCCAGGCTTCGAACAACTGGCCGTCGCCGAACAATGGCAGGTCCTCGCCCGCCTGACCCGGCAACCCACGCGGGCCATCAGCCAGGCCTTGAGCCCACGACCGAAACAGCGTATGTCCAGCGCAGAGTTCTGCCGCCAGGTCGCCCATTTGCAAACCCTCAGGAATGCCTTATGACTGAACAGAACGAACCTATCGACAGCCAGGCCCACGCCGCCCAACAGCGCCAGCGCGCCATTCAGTTGGCCCAGGCGATCCGCACCGAGCTGCGCAAGGCGGTGGTTGGTCAGGCCAGCGTGATCGACGATGTGCTCACGGCGCTGATCGCCGGCGGCCACGTGCTGCTCGAAGGCGTTCCCGGGCTGGGCAAGACGTTGCTGGTGCGCGCCTTGGCTCGCTGTTTCAACGGCGAGTTCGCGCGCATCCAGTTCACCCCCGACCTGATGCCCAGCGACGTCACCGGGCACGCGGTGTATGACTTGCAGACCGAGCAGTTCAAGCTGCGCAAGGGCCCGGTGTTCACCAACCTGTTGCTGGCCGACGAGATCAACCGCGCACCGGCCAAGACCCAGGCCGCGCTGCTCGAAGCCATGCAGGAACGCCAGGTCACCCTCGAAGGCCGCGCCCTGCCCATCAGCCAGCCATTCATGGTACTCGCCACCCAGAACCCCATCGAACAGGAAGGCACCTACCCGCTGCCGGAAGCCGAGCTCGACCGCTTCATGCTCAAGGTGCGCATGGACTACCCGGACGCCGACCAGGAGCTGGACATGGTGCGCCAGGTCAGCCGCTCGACCCGTGCCGACATGCTTGACGTGCAGCCGCTGCGCATGGTGCTGCAAGCCAAGGACGTGCAAGCGTTGCAACGCATCGCCAGCGACCTGCCGATGGACGACCAGGTGCTCGACTACGCCGTGCGCCTGGCCCGCACCACCCGCAGTTGGCCGGGCCTGACCCTCGGCGCCGGGCCCCGTGCTTCAATTGCGCTGGTCCGTTGCGCCCGGGCCCGGGCGTTGTTGCGCGGCGGCGAGTTCGTGGTGCCGGACGACATCAAGGGCTGCGCCCTGGCCGTACTGCGCCATCGGGTACGGTTGGCGCCGGAACTGGACATCGAAGGGCTGTCGGTGGACCAGGTGCTGGGGCAACTGCTCGATCAAGTGCCGGCGCCGCGGTTGTGATGAGGGCGCCTGTGACAAGCACGCCTTTTGTGCCTGGAACGCTGGTTGTGGCGAGGGAGCTTGCTCCCGCTGGGCTGCGAAGCAGCCCCCAGGTTCTATCTGCCACACCGCCAGGGGACGCTGCGCGTCCAGCGGGAGCAAGCTCCCTCGCCACGGGGAATCTCACGGCAGCAAACTCCTTCGCCAAGGCAAATCCCCCCTGCGAGGGAATGCACCCATGAAACCCTCGCGCCTGCTCTTGATCTGGCTCGCGCTGCTGCTGGCCCTCGGCATTGTGCTGGGCGCGCTGCGGGCACTCGGCGTGACGGTGCCAGCGACGCTGCTGTCGATCAACTGGGGTTTGCTGCTGGCCGTGCTGGCCCTTGCACTGCTCGACGCAGTGCGCGTCCGGCGCCTGCCCTCGCCCCGGCTGCAACGGCAAATGCCCGGGAGCCTGGCCCTGGGTCGCTGGGGTGACGTGCAGTTGGACATCAGCCATGACTTTGCCCAGCCGCTGCACGTGCAGCTCTTCGATCACGTACCCGACGGCCTGGACTTCGAAAATCTGCCCCTGTCCGTCGAGCTGCAACCCGGCCAGCGCAGCCAGGTCGGCTACCGCCTGCGCCCGCTCAAACGCGGTCACTTCACCTTCGTCCAGTGCGAAACCAACCTGCCAAGCCCGCTGGGCCTGTGGACCGACAAACGCCTGCTGGAGGCCGTCGACCACACCCGTGTCTACCCGGACTTCGCCCGGCTCTACGACGGGCAACTGCTGGCGGTGGACAATTGGCTCAGCCAACTCGGCATCCGCCAGCGTCAACGCCGTGGCCAAGGGCAGGAATTCCATCAACTGCGGGAGTTTCGCGAAGGCGACAGCCTGCGCCAGATCGACTGGAAAGCCACCGCCCGCCACCGCACGCCGATTGCCCGGGAATACGAAGACGAACGCGACCAACAGATCATCTTCATGCTCGACTGCGGCCGGCGCATGCGTAGCCAGGACGGCGAGCTGGCGCACTTCGACCACGCCCTCAACGCGTGCCTGTTGCTCAGCTACACCGCCCTGCGCCAGGGCGATGCCGTGGGCCTGAGCACGTTCGCCAGCGATCAAAGCCGCTACCTGGCCCCGGTCAAAGGCACCGGCCAGCTCAACGTGTTGCTCAACACCGTGTACGACCTCGACAGCAGCCAACGCCCCGCCGACTACCAGGCCGCCGTCACCGAACTGTTGGCCCGGCAAAAACGCCGGGCCCTGGTGGTGCTGGTGACCAACCTGCGGGATGAAGACGATGCGCAACTGCTCGCCGCCGTGAAACGGCTGGGCCAACAGCATCGGGTGCTGGTGGCCAGCCTGCGGGAAGAAGCCCTCGACCGCTTGCGCCAGGCGCCGGTGCAAAGCCTGCCTGAAGCCTTGGCTTATTGCGGGACGGTGGATTATTTGAACGCCCGGGCCGAGCTGCATAAGCAGCTGGCCGCCCATGGTGTGCCCACCCTGGATTCACGCCCCAGTGAGTTGGGGGCGGACCTGGTGACCCAATACCTGGCCTGAAAAAAGGCCGGGACCGCCTAGGTCCTACAGCGAGCCAGCGAAGCTCCAGCTGACTACAGTGCCTTGCGCAACGGACTACAGATCCGCCAGAATCCGCCGGCTTGTGCACCTTGGTCTTGCCCCGTAACTTGATTCGCGTCGCTGATATCCAGCGATCGGGTTTAGTCGCCCGGCGATGAAGTGATGTGCACAAGGCGTCATCCAGTCGGGCTCCCCTATCCCCGCACTTGATGGTGGCTGTGCGCAGGGCGCCCTCGGGCGCGCCGGTTTCACTTCTCACCGGTCGACTAACCTGCGTCCAGCCGCCACCCCTCGTTTAGTCGCGAGCCGGATGGCAGCACCACCAAAGAGAAGTGAATATGATCAAGCCAACCCCCAATCCACCCCATACCGGCTCGCAGCCCCCCCACGAAACCCTCGATCCCGAAAAGCTCGACGAAGCGGCTCAAAGAGCCCTGGACTACTACCTCAAGCCCAACAACGGCCAGCCCGACCAGAAAACCGCCAAACACCTGGACTACTTCATCGTCGCCCCCGACGCCGACCCCGAAGGCATGCTCGCCCACACCTACGAAACCTTCTGCTCGGTGAGCACGCTGATCCTGGATTTATCCGAAGACCTGGAAGGCGCCCCGCGCAACCTGGCCCTGGCGATTCACCAGATGGGCGAGATGGGGGTGTTGTTGCTGGAGCGGATGCTGGATAACGAAGCGAAGGTTCAGCGCTGAAGGCCGAATGACCTGTAGTAAACAGGAAGCCCTGTGGGAGCGAGCTTGCTCGCGATAGCGGTGGATCAGCTTGCAGCCATGTTGGATGTACCGCCGTCATCGCGAGCAAGCTCGCTCCTACAAAGTCGGTAGCCCGTAATGCTCAAGCCGATTCCGGCAACGGATAGAAACTGAAATATTGCCGCAACGCATTGATCAGTTGCCCGTACTCCGGCGGCGCCCACGTCAGGCTGAAGCCGGCGTCGAAATGCATCGGCGTCACGTCTTCATGGCACCACAGGCACCTGGCTTTCAACTTGATGTTTTGCTGTGGCCCTTCATCCGCGGGGATTTTCAGGTGCAGGTCAAAGTCCGCACCGACCATCAGCGGAAGCTGGCTGATCAGCATCAGCCCATTTTCAGAAACATTGCCCAAAAAACCGATAGGCCTGTCGTTGATACCGTTAAACACTTTGAGGAAATACGGCAACTGATGCCGTTCGATTCGGCGTTCCTTGTACATGTTTTGTATCGCTTTCTTAGCGGCCACATACCGGGCCTACCGATCACTTCGGAACGAACCCAAGCGAGCCCGCTCTCCCCAATCCCGGTGCCAGACGCTATCAATCGCCTTGGGCCTACTTCTGCCGGTCTCAGGTGCTTCTAAAAGTAGAGATCTAGCTCTAACTACGACTTGTACAAATATAGCCCAAGGTGGGGTGACAACCAGCCCCATGTATTAATTTTCATAAACACGGCGGGCAGAGGGAGGGTGGCCAGGATTGCGCCTGGCCACGGGAGGGAGGGTCAAGAAGCTGGACGGATGGCCGAGGCGCTGCGGGTCGGGTAGTGGCCCAGGCTCTGCAGGGTTTCGAGACGGGCGCGGGCGCGGAACGCGTATTCGCTGTTAGGGTATTGGGTGATGATGAACTGGTAGGTCTGTGCCGCATCGATAAACAGCTTCTGCCGCTCCAGGCACTGGCCGCGCAGCATCGACACTTCCGGCTGCATGTAGCGGCGGGCACGGCTGGCGCGGTCGACCTGGGACAACTCGAGCATGACCTGCTCGCAATTGCCACGGTCATAGGCCTTGTAGGCCAGGTTCATGTGGTGGTTCATCGACCAACGGGTGCAGCCCGTGACGCTCAGGGCCAGGGCAACAAAAAGCACGAATCGCATGGGAGGTTCTCCTGTCTTGAGCCCTGTATCGACCTGGCTGGGAAAATCTTCAGCCTGAAAATGAACCGGACGCTGTCCCTCTGGCAAGAAGAATGATGAGCTATAGGATGGGAATGAAGGCCTGTGGGAGCAAGGCTTGCCCGCGATGGCGTACTCGAGATCGCCATCGCGAGCAAGCTGTGCTCCCACAGGTCATTCCACCGCAGTTCATCCAAGGCGTGAAAATTTTCAAGAATGTTCATTTCGAAAAACAAACGAAAAAGTAGTGCACATGAACAATGACTACACCCAAAGAGCATAGTAGCCTTCGCTGGCGCTTGAACTTGAGGAGTCTTGCATGTCCGTCCGTCGCACCAAAATCGTCGCTACCCTTGGCCCGGCCAGTAATTCGCCGGAAGTTCTCGAACAGCTGATTCTGGCTGGCCTGGACGTTGCCCGTCTGAATTTCTCCCACGGCACCCCCGAAGAACACAAGGCGCGTGCCAAGCTGGTGCGCGACCTCGCCGCCAAGCACGGCCGCTTCGTCGCCCTGCTGGGTGACCTGCAAGGCCCGAAGATCCGTATCGCCAAATTCGCCAACAAGCGCATCGAGCTGAAGATTGGTGACAAATTCACCTTCTCCACCAGCCATCCGCTGACCGAAGGCAACCAGCAGGTGGTCGGCATCGACTATCCGGACCTGGTCAAGGATTGCGGCGTGGGCGACGAGCTGCTGCTCGACGACGGCCGTGTGGTGATGCGCGTCGAAACCGCCACCGCCACCGAACTGAACTGCATCGTGACCATCGGCGGCCCGCTGTCGGACCACAAAGGCATCAACCGTCGCGGCGGTGGCCTGACGGCCCCGGCCCTGACCGAAAAAGACAAGGCCGACATCAAGCTGGCCGCGGAAATGGAAGTCGACTACCTCGCCGTGTCCTTCCCCCGTGACGCGGCGGATATGGAATACGCCCGTCAACTGCGCGACGAAGCCGGCGGTACTGCCTGGCTGGTGGCCAAGATCGAACGCGCCGAAGCCGTTGCCGACGACGAAACCCTCGATGGCCTGATCAAGGCGTCCGACGCCGTGATGGTGGCCCGTGGTGACCTGGGTGTGGAAATCGGCGACGCCGAGCTGGTGGGCATCCAGAAGAAAATCATTCTGCACGCACGCCGCCACAACAAGGCCGTGATCGTCGCGACCCAGATGATGGAGTCGATGATCCAGAACCCGATGCCGACCCGCGCCGAAGTGTCCGACGTAGCCAACGCCGTGCTCGACTACACCGACGCCGTGATGCTCTCGGCCGAAAGCGCCGCCGGCCTCTACCCGCTCGAAGCGGTGCAAGCCATGGCGCGTATCTGCATCGGCGCTGAAAAGCACCCGACCAGCAAGACCTCCAGCCACCGCATCGGCAAGACCTTCGAGCGCTGCGACGAAAGCATCGCCCTGGCGACGATGTACACCGCCAACCACTTCCCGGGCGTGAAGGCGATCATCGCCCTGACCGAAAGTGGCTACACGCCGCTGATCATGTCGCGCATCCGCTCCTCGGTGCCGATCTACGCGTTCTCCCCGCACCGCGAAACCCAGGCCCGCGCCGCCATGTTCCGTGGCGTCTACACCGTGCCGTTCGACCCGGCCGCCCTGCAACCGGGCGAAGTCAGCCAGGCGGCGGTGGATGAGCTGGTCAAGCGCGGCGTCGTGCAGACCGGTGACTGGGTCATCCTGACCAAGGGCGACAGCTACCACACCATCGGCGGCACCAACGGGATGAAAATCCTGCATGTTGGCGACCCGATGGTCTGAGTGACCGAGCGCTGAAAAACAAAAGCCCCGCCATGTGAATGGTGGGGCTTTTTGGTTTTTGCCTTGAAGCCTGTGCTGGCTGGGCTGGCCCCATCGCGAGCAAGCTCGCTCCCACAGAGTGTTCATGCCCCCCCTGTGGGAGCGAGCTTGCTCGCGATGGGGCCAGCCCAGGCGCTCCAGAATTCAATGCCTGTTGATAAACCCCGACAACGCCGCCACCGCTTCCGGCGAGCGCAAGCGTTGGGTGAACAGCTTGCCCTCTTCTTCAATCACCTTGCGCAACAGATCCCGGTCCGGCGCCCTCATCAGTTGCTTGCTGATGAGCACCGCGTCAGGCGGCAGCGATTCGAAGCGCAGCGCCACCTCCCGCGCCTTGGCCAATGCCGCTTCGCCGCTGTCCAGCGCCTCGGTGGCAATGCCCCACGCAACCGCTTGTTCGCCACTGAAGCCCTCCCCCAACAGCAACAATTGCGCCGCCCTGGCCTGGCCCAGCAGCCGCGGCAGGATCAGGCTGGAACCGAATTCCGGGCACAGCCCCAGGTTGACGAATGGCATGCGCAGCCGCGCGTCTCGGCTGACGTAGACCAGGTCGCAATGCAGCAGCAACGTGGTGCCGATGCCCACCGCCGGTCCGGCCACGGCGGCGATCACCGGTTTGCGGCAATCGAGCAGGCTGAGCATGAACTGGAATACCGGGTTATCGAGGTCGTTCGGTGGCTGTTCGAGGAAGTCGACGATGTCGTTGCCGGCAGTGAAGCAGTCACTGGAACCGCTGAGCAGCACCGCGCGAATCTGCGGGTCGCTGTCCGCCATCGCCAGGGCTTGGGCCAATTGACCGTACATGGCCCGGGTCAGGGCGTTTTTCTTGTCCGGGCGGTTCAAGCGCACGGTCAGCAGGCCACGTTGACGGTCGAGCAACAGGGTTTCGGTCATGATCGGTCTCGCGTCTGGAAATCAGCGCTCAACCACGGGGCAGGAAGACGTCGGCCAGCAGTTGATTGCGCGGCAAGCCAGCCAGGTACAAACGCTTGGCAAAGGCCTCGACCCGGTCGGGATGGCCGCAGAGTAAGGCCTGGGTTTGCCGGGAAACAAGCCGCAGTTGCGCCAAGGCGGACGGCGCCTCGGCCGCGGTCAGCAGCTCCACCGAGAGGTTTTCATGCTTGGCCGCCAGCGCCGCCAGGGGTTTGGCCAGGTAATGCCCGGCCGTATCATGGGCCACGTGAATAAGGCGAATCGCGCCTTGGTGATGCTGGCGCAAGGCTTCGCGCAGGAGGCCGAACAACGGTGCCAGACCCGTGCCGGCGGCAAGCAGCCACAGGGGTCTGGCGTGCCAGTCGGGGTCATAGTGCAAGGCGCCGCCACGCAGTTCGCCCAGGCGGATCGGGTCGCCGGCCTTCATCTGCCGGGCCGCGTCGATGAACAGGCCGGGCTCGCGACAATCGAGGTGGAACTCCAGGAAGCGGTCTTCTTCGGGCAGGCTCGCCAGGGAATACGGCCGGGCCACCTCGCCGGTCCACAGCACCAGATGCTGCCCGGCCCGATACCGCAGCGCCCGCTCGGGGTGACACGCAGACGCAGCACCTCGCCGCCCAGCCAATCCACCGCCATCACCTGGGCCGCCTGGCCGTCGCGTTGCGGGTCGAAGGTGTGGATCCGCACATCCTCGACCACCTGGCATTGGCAGGCCAGCCGCCAACCCTGGTCGCGCTGCGTCGGGCTCAAGGCGTCGGGGCGACTGTCGCGCACATCGCCCCCCACGCACTGCACCAGGCAGGCGTGGCAGCTCCCGGCGCGGCAACTGTAGGGCACCGCCACGCCAGCGCCGTTCAAGGCGTCCAGCAGGTTACTGCCTGCCGCCACCGTCCATTGCCGGCCGGCGACTGTCAGTTCAGGCATCGACGTTCTCCCAGGCGGCGGCGCAACGATTGCGGCCGTCTCGCTTGGCACGGTACAGGGCCTGGTCGGCACGCTGCAACGCGTTGTCCAGGTCATCGCCCATTTCCAGCATGGTCATGCCCGCCGACAGGCTGAGGGCGCCGACCTGCAGGCCGATCAGCTCGACTTCAGTGAACGCCAGCCGCAGCCGCTCGCAACAGGCCGTCAGGCGATGGGGGTCGCAAGCGGGCAGCAGCATGACGAATTCCTCGCCGCCGTAACGGGCCAGTACATCGCCCTCGCGCAGGCACGCCGTGGCGACCGCGGCAAACGCCTGCAGCACCTGGTCGCCCGCGGCATGGCCATGCAGGTCGTTGATGCGCTTGAAATGGTCGAGGTCGATCAGGGCCAGGCCATGGGCGACGCCAGGCCTGAGGGTGTTGAGTTCGCGGGAGGCCAGGCGCAGGAAGTGCCGGCGATTGAACAGCCCGGTCAGTTCATCGGTGGCCACCAGGTCTTCGAGCTGGCGCATCATCCCGCGCAAGGTGTCCTGGTGCGCCTGCAAGGCAAACCGCCGCTGGCGCATGCGCTGGCGTGAGGTCTGGACGTAGCGGGCGTAAAACACCAGCCACACCAGCACGAGAAACAGCACGGCCACCTGCAACCCGGCCAGGGTAGGATCGGGAAGCCTGAAGAAATAACCGTCCCAGAGGGTAATCGCGGTGAAGCTGATGAACACCAGCGACGCGCAGCGCACAAAGGCCCGGCGCGACAGGTGGAACAACCCGAACAGCAGGATCAGCACATAAAACACCAGGAACACGCCCCGGGCCTGGTCCAGGTGCGCCATCATCCAGGTCTGCCAGCCCAGGCCGATCAACACCTGCACTTCGGTGAGGCTGGGGTCGGCGAAGCGCAGGTTGCGGTCGGTGATAAACAGCGCGAACAGTCCGGCCTGGCACAGCACGACCAACACGCTGCCGATGATGACACCGCGCAACGAGTCCAAGTAATGCCCACTGAAAAATGCCAGCCACAACAAAACCAGTGCCAGCGCGTACGTCGCGGCCGCCAAAGCGAAGCGTTTCAGCAAAAGACGTTGAATGGCGTTATGGGTCAATCGTTGACTCACCATGGGAAAGGAAACTGACAGGAGGCGTCCTACGCTACAGGCCAGACGCCACTTTAGTGGCGTGTAGGGCAAATGACCATTCAATTCTGGAGCAGAAAAATGGCGTCAAAGCAATGGCCCAATTGACGCATTGTTTACGGCCCGGACATGGAGAGAGTTTGTAGGAGATCCTGTGGGAGCAAGGCTTGCCCGCGATAAAGCTGACGCGGTCCCTGGGGAACCGAGGCGCCTGCATCGCGAGCAAGCTTTGCTCCCACACGCTTTGCGCCCGCCAAATACAAAAGCTGATCCTTTCCAGCCAGGCGCGATATACTGCCGCGCCTTTTTAGCGTCGCGCCAGCATGCCCGGCGTGCCTTATAGAGGTGCCGTCCGTCGACCGATGCACCCAAGCGGCCGGTACCTTATTGAATGTTCCCGTCTTTAGAGAGGAGCGCGACTCATGACCGTGATCAAGCAAGATGACCTGATACAGAGCGTTGCCGACGCCCTGCAGTTCATTTCCTACTACCACCCCGTGGATTTCATCCAGGCGATGCACGAGGCCTACCTGCGCGAAGAATCGCCGGCGGCCCGTGACTCCATGGCGCAGATCCTGATCAACTCGCGCATGTGCGCCACCGGCCATCGGCCGATCTGCCAGGACACCGGTATCGTGACCGTGTTCGTGCGCGTGGGCATGGACGTGCGTTGGGATGGCGCGACCATGAGCCTGGACGACATGATCAACGAGGGCGTGCGTCGCGCCTACAACCTGCCGGAAAACGTCCTGCGCGCTTCCATCCTGGCCGACCCGGCCGGCGCGCGTAAAAACACCAAGGACAACACCCCGGCGGTCATCCACTACTCCATCGTCCCGGGCAACACCGTGGAAGTGGACGTGGCGGCCAAGGGCGGCGGCTCCGAGAACAAGTCGAAGATGGCCATGCTCAACCCGTCCGACTCCATCGTCGACTGGGTGCTGAAAACCGTTCCGACCATGGGCGCCGGCTGGTGCCCACCGGGCATGCTCGGCATCGGCATCGGTGGCACCGCCGAGAAAGCCGCGGTCATGGCCAAGGAAGTCTTGATGGAGTCCATCGACATCCACGAGCTCAAGGCCCGCGGCCCGCAGAACCGTATCGAAGAGATGCGCCTGGAGCTGTTCGAGAAGGTCAACCAACTGGGCATCGGCGCCCAGGGCCTGGGTGGCCTGACCACTGTGCTCGACGTGAAGATCATGGACTACCCGACCCACGCCGCCTCCCTGCCGGTGTGCATGATACCCAACTGCGCCGCCACCCGCCACGCCCACTTCGTGCTGGACGGCACGGGCCCGGCGTCGCTGGAAGCGCCACCGTTGGACGCCTACCCGGAAATCGTCTGGGAAGCCGGCCCGTCGGCTCGTCGCGTCAACCTCGACACCCTGACGCCAGAAGACGTGCAAAGCTGGAAGCCGGGCGAAACCGTACTGCTCAACGGCAAGATGCTCACCGGCCGCGACGCGGCGCACAAGCGCATGGTCGAGATGCTGAACAAGGGTGAAACCTTGCCGGTGGACCTCAAGGGTCGCTTCATCTATTACGTCGGCCCGGTCGACCCGGTAGGCGATGAAGTCGTCGGCCCAGCCGGCCCGACCACCGCCACGCGGATGGACAAGTTCACCCGCCAGATCCTCGAGCAGACAGGCTTGTTGGGCATGATCGGCAAATCCGAGCGCGGCCCGACCGCTATCGAAGCGATCAAGGACAACAAGGCCGTCTACCTGATGGCCGTCGGCGGTGCCGCTTACCTGGTGGCCCAGGCGATCCGCAAATCCAAGGTCCTGGCGTTCGCCGAACTGGGCATGGAAGCGATCTACGAGTTCGAGGTCAAGGACATGCCGGTGACCGTTGCGGTCGATAGCCAAGGCGAGTCGGTGCACATCACCGGTCCTGCCATCTGGCAGAAGAAGATCAGCGACAGCCTGGCGGTCGAAGTGCAGTAACACTTCAGTACCATGAACAAGGCCGGTGAGCGACAAGCCCACCGGCCTTTTTTGTGTCCATGTCAGTGATGCTCACTACAGGTACCTGTAGTAATCCTGTGGGAGCCGAGCTTGCTCGCGATAGCGGCCTGTCAGCCAACATCATCTCTGGATGACCCACCGTCATCGCGAGCAAGCTCAGCTCCCACTGTGGCTATCATCGGACACAAATCTTGTGCACGGCACCCATCTACTGTGGGAGCCGAGCTTGCTCGCGATAGCGGCCTGTCAGCCAACATCATCTCTGGATGACTCACTGCCATCGCGAGCAGGCTCGCTCCCACTGTGGCTATCATCGGACACAAATCTTGTGCACGGCACCCATCTACTGTGGGAGCCGAGCTTGCTCGCGATAGCGGCCTGTCAGCCAACATCATCTCTGGATGACCCACCGTCATCGCGAGCAGGCTCGCTCCCACTGTGGCTATCATCGGACACAAATCTTGTGCACGGCACCCATCTACTGTGGGAGCCGAGCTTACTCGCGATAGCGGCCTGTCAGCCAACATCATCTCTGGATGACCCACCGTCATCGCGAGCAAGCTCAGCTCCCACTGTGGCTATCATCGGACACAAATCTTGTGCACGGCACCCATCTACTGTGGGAGCCGAGCTTGCTCGCGATAGCGGCCTGTCAGCCAACATCATCTCTGGATGACTCACTGCCATCGCGAGCAGGCTCGCTCCCACTGTGGCTATCATCGGACACAAATCTTGTGCACGGCACCCATCTACTGTGGGAGCCGAGCTTGCTCGCGATAGCGGCCTGTCAGCCAACATCATCTCTGGATGACCCACCGTCATCGCGAGCAAGCTCAGTTCCCACTGTGGATATCATCGGACACAAATCTTGTGCACGGCACCCATCTACTGTGGGAGCCGAGCTTGCTCGCGATAGCGGCCTGTCAGCCAACATCATCTCTGGATGACCCACCGTCATCGCGAGCAAGCTCAGCTCCCACAGAGCAACCGCCATGCTATCGTGCCCGCCCGACTTTCCACTGGTTTACGCCAGCATGCTGCCGACCACCCGTACCTTGCGCCTGTCGTTGTACACCTTGCTGATCCTCGCCGGCGCGGCGGTTGCCGCCACCCTCGCCGTGCGCCACGCCGAACGCGAGGCCTTGAAGGAAGATGCCAGCCGCGCCAGCCAGCAGTTGGCGCTGTACGCCAATTCGTTGCACACCCTGATCGAACGCTACCGCGCCCTGCCCGCCGTGCTGGCGCTGGATCCGGAGTTGCGCTCGGCCCTCAAGGGACCGGTCAGCGCGGCGCAGCAGGCTGCGTTGAATCGCAAGCTCGAACAGATCAATGGCGCCGCCCAGTCATCCACCCTGGAACTGCTCGACCACAGCGGCCTGGCCGTCGCGGCCAGTAACTGGCGCCTGCCCAGCAGCTATGTCGGGCACAACTATGGCTTTCGCCCCTACTTCATCCAGACCCGCACCCAGGGCACCGGACGGTTTTATGCGGTGGGCGTGACCAGCGGCATCCCGGGGTACTTCCTCTCCAGCGCCGTGACCGGCGACAACGGCGAGTTCCTCGGCGCGATGGTGGTCAAGCTGGAGTTTCCGGAGCTGGAGCGCGAATGGCGCCAGGGCAGCGACACCCTGCTGGTCAGCGATGCCCGGGGCATCATCTTCATTGCCAATCGCCCGGGCTGGCGTTATCGCCACTTGCAGCCGCTGACCGACAGCGACCGCGCCGAGCTCAAGGCCACCCGCCAATACGATAAACAACCGTTGCAAGCCCTGGCCCATGAACCGCTGCGACGCTTCGACGACAACAGCCACCTGGCCCGGGTGGAGGCCCCCGATGGCTCGGCGGATTACCTGTGGGAATCCTTGCCGTTGAGCGCCGAAGGCTGGACCCTGCACTTGCTGCGCCGTCCGCAGATCGCCGTCGAGGACCTGCGCAACGCCGGGCTCGCCGCCGCCGGGTTGTGGCTGGCGCTGGTGTTCCTGTTGCTGTTTCTCAACCAGCGCTGGCGCCTGGCAAAGTTGCGCCAGCGCAGCCGCGAAGAGCTGGAACGGCTGGTGGAGGAGCGGACCCGGGACCTGCGCACCGCCCAGGACGGGCTGGTGCAATCGGCCAAGCTGGCGGCGCTGGGGCAGATGTCGGCGGCCCTGGCTCATGAAATCAACCAACCCTTGACCGCTCAGCGCATGCAATTGGCAACCCTGCGCTTGCTGCTGGATCACGGTCGGGTCGATGACGCCTACAAGGCCCTCAAGCCGGTGGACGACATGCTGACCCGCATGGCCGCCCTCACCGGCCACTTGAAGACGTTCGCCCGCAAAAGCCCCAGCGGCCTGCGCGAACGCCTGGACCTGGCGGCGGTGGTGGACCAGGCGCTGCAACTGCTGGACACGCGCCTGCGGGACGACCAGGTCAGTACCGTGTTGCACTTGACCCGTCCAGCGTGGGTGCGCGGCGATGCGATCCGCCTCGAGCAAGTGTTGATCAACCTGCTGCGCAACGCGCTCGACGCCATGGCCGGCCAACCTCTCAAGCGCCTGGAAGTGCGCCTGGAGGCCGATGATCAATTGTGGCACCTGACCGTCAGCGACAGCGGCACCGGCATCGCCGAGGAACACCTGGCCCAGGTGTTCGATCCGTTTTTCACCACCAAGCCCGTGGGCGATGGCCTGGGCCTGGGGCTGGCGGTTTCGTTTGCAATCATCCATGAGTCCGGCGGGCGCCTGAGCGCGGACAGCCACGAGAACGGCGCGGTATTCTGCGTGACCTTGCCCATCGATCAGGAGGCGCAACTGCATGCTTGATTCAGTCATGGTCGTGGATGACGAAGGCAGCATCCGCAGTGCCGTCGAACAATGGTTGAGCCTGTCGGGGTTCCAGGTGCAGCTGTTCAGTCGCGCCGACGAATGCCTGGCCCGGTTGCCGGAGCATTTTCCCGGGGTGATCCTCAGCGACGTGCGCATGCCCGGCCTCAGCGGTCTGGAGCTACTGGCCGAAGTCCGCCGCCGCGACCCGGACCTGCCGGTGATTCTGTTGACCGGCCACGGTGACGTGCCCATGGCCGTGGAGGCCATGCGTGACGGTGCCTACGACTTCCTGGAAAAACCCTTCAGCCCCGAAGCCCTGCTGGGCAGCCTGCGCCGGGCCCTGGACAAGCGCACCCTGGTCCTGGAAAACCGCCGCCTGCATGAACAGGCCGACGCCCGCGCCCGTCTGGATGGCACGCTGCTAGGGGTTTCCCGTGCGCTGCAAAACCTGCGGCGCCAAGTGCTGGACCTGGCGGCACTGCCGGTCAACGTATTGATCCGCGGCGAAACCGGTAGCGGCAAGGAATTGTTCGCTCGCTGCCTGCACGATTTCGGCCCGAGGGCGAGCAAGCCCTTCGTCGCGTTGAACTGCGCAGCCATTCCCGAGGCGCTGTTCGAGGCGGAGTTGTTCGGCCATGAAAGCGGCGCCTTCACCGGCGCCCAGGGCAAGCGCATCGGCAAGCTCGAATACGCCGACGGCGGCACGCTGTTTCTCGATGAAATCGAAAGCATGCCCCTGGCCCAGCAGGTCAAGTTGCTGCGGGTGTTGCAGGAACAGAAGCTCGAACGCCTGGGCTCCAACCAGAGCATCGCCGTGGACCTGCGCATCATCGCCGCCACCAAGCCCGACCTGTTGGACGAAGCCCGGGCCGGGCGTTTTCGCGAAGACCTGGCCTATCGCTTGAACATCGCCGAGCTGCGCCTGCCGCCGCTGCGAGAACGGCGCGAGGACATTCCCCTGCTGTTCGAACACTTCACCCACAACGCCGCCGAACGCCTGGGCCGCCCCACCGTGCCCCTGAGCGGCCCGCAGTTGAGCCATCTGCTCAGCCACGACTGGCCGGGCAATGTGCGGGAACTGGCCAACGTCGCCGAGCGCCAGGTGTTGGGGCTGGATCAACTGCCTACCCTGGAGACGGAGCCGGGCCAGTCCCTCGCGGCCCAGCAGGAAGCCTTCGAAGCCCAATGCCTGCGCGCCGCCCTGGCGCGACACAAAGGTGATGTGAAAGCCGTGCTCGAAGAACTGCAACTGCCACGCCGCACCTTCAATGAAAAGATGCAGCGGCATGGGTTGAGCCGGGAGATGTTTTTGTAGATTCACTGAATTTTCTGTGTCTGCCCCGGCCTCATCGCGAGCAAGCTCGGCTCCCACAGGTCATATGTGTGCTCCCACAGGGTCATGTGTATGCAGGTCAAAATGTGGGAGCTGAGCTTGCTCGCGATGAGGCCAGCCCAGACAGAACATCTCCCCCTCGGATAAGCGGATTTCCGCTCACCACCCATCAAAAACAAGCGGATTTCCGCTCACCCAACACCGCAAACCCCTCTAGACCGGCCCTCCAGTGCCTGGCACAGCTCCTGCTATAGCCCTGTCAGGCTGCGTTCCCGCGCGCTCCACAAAAACAATTAAATGAAGGATCCTTCAATGGACAACTCCAACGCCCTGCCCATTGGGTCGGCTGCCGTGCCCGCCCGTGAAAGAACCACCGCCAGTCGGATCAAATCGATCTTCAGCGGCTCGGTCGGCAACATGGTCGAGTGGTATGACTGGTACGTCTACGCCGCGTTCTCGTTGTACTTCGCCAAAGTCTTCTTCCCCAAGGGCGACACCACCGCCCAATTGCTCAACACCGCCGCGATCTTCGCCGTGGGCTTCCTGATGCGCCCGATCGGCGGCTGGTTGATGGGCCTGTACGCTGACCGCGCCGGACGCAAACGTGCGTTGATGGCCTCGGTGTACCTGATGTGCTTCGGCTCGCTGATCATCGCCTTGAGCCCAAGCTACGAAACCATCGGCGTCGGCGCGCCGATCCTGCTGGTGTTCGCCCGCCTGCTCCAAGGCCTGTCGGTGGGTGGCGAGTACGGCACCTCGGCAACCTACCTGAGCGAGATGGCGACCAAGGAACGTCGCGGCTTCTTCTCCAGCTTCCAGTACGTGACCCTGATTTCCGGCCAGCTCATCGCCTTGGGCGTATTGATCGTGCTGCAACAGTTCCTCACCACCGAACAGCTGTACGCCTGGGGCTGGCGCATCCCGTTCGCCATCGGCGCACTGTGTGCGGTCGTGGCGCTATACCTGCGGCGCGGCATGGAAGAAACCGAGTCGTTCACCAAGAAAGAGAAGTCCAAGGAAAGCGCGATGCGCACCTTGCTGCGCCACCCCAAGGAACTGATGACCGTGGTCGGCCTGACCATGGGCGGTACCCTGGCGTTCTATACCTACACCACCTACATGCAGAAATACCTGGTGAACACCGTCGGCATGAGCATCTCCGACTCCACCACCATTTCCGCCGCCACACTGTTCCTGTTCATGTGCCTGCAACCGGTGATCGGCGGGCTGTCGGACAAGATCGGTCGCCGGCCGATCCTGATCGCCTTCGGCATCCTCGGCACCCTGTTCACTGTGCCGATCCTCACCACCCTGCACACCATCCAGACCTGGTGGGGCGCATTCTTCCTGATCATGGCCGCGCTGATCATCGTCAGCGGCTACACCTCGATCAACGCCGTGGTGAAGGCCGAGCTGTTCCCCACCGAAATCCGCGCCCTGGGCGTCGGCCTGCCCTACGCACTGACCGTGTCGATCTTCGGCGGCACCGCCGAATACATCGCCTTGTGGTTCAAGAGCATCGGTATGGAAACCGGCTACTACTGGTACGTGACGGCCTGCATCGCCGTGTCGCTGCTGGTGTACATCACCATGAAAGACACCCGCAAGCATTCGCGGATCGTGACCGACTGATCTCCAAGTCGCATGTCTAGTCCTTGCTAAGGTTTACACCTGTTTCAGGACTGGATCAAAAAAGGGGCGAACCTGACGGGGTCGCCCCTTTTTTTTGTTCCATGTCTAAAGATTTATCCGACATTAATCTCTGGTTAATGCCTGACCTCCATCCTCATCCTCAACAGAACGCCGTTCGATACGCCGGTAATGGGCCTCATTGACCGTTCTATGGAAACCCCCAACCAATCGATTTAATCGATTGTTTTTAGCATTTATTTGCGCTTTTTAATCTAATTAGCGAGCGTAATATGAACTCCACACCCAAGGCGCCTAACGCCAAATATTCTGGAGCACAACCATGAAAACCAAACTGATCATCGCCCTGACCCTTTCCGTACTGGCCGCCAATACTTTTGCTGCCGATGGTTTCGACCGCACCAGCTCGGCCATCGCCGCTGATGGCTACGACCGCACTGGCGCTGCCACCCTTGCTGCTGACGGCTTCGACCGCACTAACGGCGCTACCGTTGCTGAAGATGGTTTCGACCGCACTAACGGCGCCACCGTCGCTGAAGACGGCTTCGACCGCACTAACGGCGCTACCGTTGCTGAAGATGGCTTCGACCGCACTAACGGCGCCACCGTTGCTGAAGATGGCTTCGACCGCACTAACGGCGCCACCGTTGCTGAAGATGGCTTCGACCGCACTAACGGCGCTACCGTTGCTGAAGATGGCTTCGACCGCACTAACGGCGCCACCGTTGCTGAAGATGGCTTCGACCGCACTAACGGCGCCACCGTCGCAGAAGATGGTTTCGATCGCACTAACGGCGCCACCGTCGCAGAAGATGGTTTCGATCGCACTAACGCTGCCGCCATCAGCTAATTGCCACGGAGCCCCTCCCACAGCCCGGCTTCGGCCGGGCTTAGTTGTTTTTGGGATTTGCAGAAGAACAGCGGACGCAGGTTTTGCGAAAGCGATGGCCCAGCTTGCAGCAATATTGAATGTTCCGGCGCCTTCGCGAGCAAGCCCACTCCCACAAGGTTCTCGGTGCTGACAAAAACAGCTGCCCCCTGCACTATCGTCGAACTCTTCAAAATCCACCCCAGGATCTGCACCCAATGCCCGATGACACCCATTTCTACGAACCCGCCAACGGTCACGGCCTGCCACACGATCCATTCAACGCCATCGTCGGCCCGCGCCCCATCGGCTGGATTTCGTCCCAGGATGGCGAAGGCCGCCTGAACCTGGCGCCCTACAGTTTCTTCAACGCCTTCAATTACATTCCACCGATCATTGGGTTCTCCAGCGTCGGGCGCAAAGACAGCCTGAACAACATCGAACAGACCGGTGAATTCGCCTGGAACCTGGCCACCCGCCCGCTCGCCGAGCAGATGAACCAGAGCTGCGCGATGGTCGGCCCAGAGGTCAATGAGTTCGAACTGGCGGGCCTCACGGCCGCCCCGTCACGGGTGATCCAGGTGCCGCGCGTCGCCGAAAGCCCGGTGTCCTTCGAATGTAAGGTCACGCAGATCATTCAATTGCAGCGGGCGGACAAAGGGCTGGTGCCAAGCTGGTTGATCCTCGGCGAAGTGGTCGCCGTGCATATCGCCCAGTGGCTGTTGAAAGACGGGGTGTACGACACCGCCGCCGCCGAGCCGATCTTGCGCGGGGGTGGGCCGGCGGATTATTTCCAGCTGGGGCCTGAGGCGTTGTTCAAGATGCATCGCCCGAAGTAAGCGATAAAGTCCTGTAAACAACACTGCTCACTTGAAAATGAAGGTATGTGTGGCGAGGGAGCTTGCTCCCGCTTGGGTGCACGGTAGGAGCTGTCGAGCGGAGCGAGGCTGCGATCTCTCCCCAGACACTTGAGTCTCAAGCGAAAGATCAAAAGATCGCAGGCTTCGCCAGCTCCTACAGAGCCCAGCGGGAGCAAGCTCCCTCGCCACAAAAGCAATCATCAAAATGCTGATTACCAGACCAGCCCGCCCTCGTCGTCGACACCCTGGAGACGGGTGAGCAGCACGGCAGCGGCATCATCGGCTTCGGTCGCGGTCTTGAAGCTCTGGTCTTCAAGCACCTTGTTGAAACGTGGCGCACCTGAGCCGCCGATGACCTTGGTGGCAATGGCGGCGAGGTAACCGCCGCCCTCCTTGGGAACAACGGCGGAAACAGCTTCAAAGGTTTCAAAGGCTTTACGTGCCATCTCTTGTGCATCCTGGCGGTGGAAAATGACGGTCATTAAACCTTCAACCGGCCAGTTTGTGTACCTGCGCCCGGCACCCTTCGGTCGCCTGGGCGGCGGAGACTTCCCTGAAGGTGTGGAAATCCAGGCTGCTCACCACCAGGTCTTGCACCAGCTCGGCGAAAATCGCCATGGCCGGTGAATTGAAATAGGCGTCCATCGACGGCTGATTGACCCAGAGTCCGGACACCAGCCACAAATCAGCGTCGCATTGCGATTGCTGCAAGGCAAAGTGCAGGCAACCGGGCGCCTGGCGCGAGGGCGCGATCAGCGTACTCAGGCGTGCACCCAGTTGCTTGGAGCAACCACTGCGGGCCCGGACAAAAGCCATGTGGCTGACGGGGATCTGTGTAGTCATGCTCAACCCTCCCAGGTAATCCGTTGTGCAGCCGGGGACAGGCTGCGACAGGATCAAAGGTTAAGCGTCACGACGCCAGCTTCGTTAGTCGATTCCTGCCGACCCATTGCACAATCCTGCGCATCGGCCGCACAAAATTCGTCGTCGATCCAGTTGCCACCCAAGAAGTTGAAACAAAAGGTTTCAAGCAAGTTTCGCGAGCGTTGCCCCGTCACGGACCATTGCGCCGTGCAGGATCAGGCAAGCTTTCAACAGGATGTTGCTACCGCTGCGCCTTGCACAAACATAAGCTTTGTTCATCGCTCCCTATCGCCTGAGGATCCCGGCATGTCGCCACTCGATCACGCCCACGTCCCGCTGGACACGTACCTGGAACAACAGCGCGCCGAACTGGCATCGATCATCGACCGCAACACCGGCGAAGACGGCAGCTACGCCACCGCCATCGGCTCGCTGAACCTGTCGCGGCACAGCCAGCCGCACAAATTCGCCCCGGTGCTGGCGCAACCGGCGCTGTGCATCATGGCCCAGGGCAGCAAACAGGTGCGCCTGGCGGATGAGTTCTTCAACTACGATCCGCTCCATTACCTGGTGGTCTCGGTCTCGATGCCGCTCAGCGGTTGCGTCGCTGACGTATCGCCCGAACAGCCGATCCTGGCCCTGCGCCTGGACATCGACCCGGCGGAAATCACTGCGTTGATCGCCGATGCCGGCCCCTTGGGCGTGCCGACCCGCCCCGCCGGGCGCGGGCTGTATGTCGAACGCCTGGACACGCCGATGCTCGACGCTGTGCTGCGCTTGGCACGGCTGCTGGACACACCGAAAGACATCGCCATGCTCGCGCCCCTGGTGCGCCGGGAAATCCTCTATCGCCTGCTGCGCAGTCCACAGGGCTATCGGCTGTACGAAATCGCCATCGCCAACAGTCAGAGCCATCGCATCAGCCAGGCGATCAAATGGCTCAACGGCCATTTCGAACAGCCGCTGCGCATCGATGACCTGGCCCGGGAAGTGAACCTCAGCGTCTCGACCCTGCATCACCGCTTCAAGGCCATGACGGCCATGAGCCCACTGCAATACCAGAAGCAACTGCGCTTGCAGGAAGCCCGCCGGCTGATGCTGGCCGAAGGGCTGGAAGCTTCGGCGGCGGGGTATCGGGTGGGTTATGAAAGCCCTTCGCAGTTCAGCCGCGAGTACAGCCGATTGTTCGGCGCGCCGCCGTTGCGGGATCTGGCGCGGTTGCGGATGACTGTCTGACCCGGGTTTTGTGTTGGCTGGGCCGACCTCATCGCGAGCAAGCTCGCTCCCACATAGGGCCTGTTGTGAACAGAGAATCTGTGTTCAATGAAAATCCCCTGTGGGAGCGAGCTTGCTCGCGATGAGGCCAGTCAAAACACCTCAACACTTCGATGTCCAGACACCCTGGTCAATCTCAATCAACGTCGGCCCCTGCCGCTCACGGGCCGCCAGCAACGCCACACGCAGCGACGGCACATCGTCGATGGCTTGGGCAAAGCAGCCCAAGGCCTTGGCGACCCCGATGAAATCTGGGGTGTAGATGTCCACCCCCACCGGTTCGATGGCGCGATTGAGCATGTATTTCTTGATCTCTTCGTAGCCCTGGTTATTCCACAGCAGCACGATCACCGGTGTGCTCGCCTCCACGGCGCTGGCCAGCTCCGGCAGGGTGAACTGCAACCCGCCATCACCGATCAGGCACACCACCGCAGGGCGGCCGTGGCCCAGGTCCTTGCCGCCGAGCCAGGCGCCGATGGCCGCCGGCAACGCGTAGCCAAGGGTGCCGTAGCCGGTGGAGGAGTTGAACCAGCGGCGCGGCTGCTCCGGGTTGAAGGTCAGGTTGCCGGTGTACACCGGTTGCGTGGAGTCACCGACGAACACCGCCTCCGGTAGCGTCTGCAAGACCGTGTCGAGAAACACGGTCTGGGCGCGGGTCGCGGCGTCCCAACTGCCTTGAAGCTCCGCACGCAACCGGGCGGCACGGGCCGGTCCCCAATCGGCTTGGCGTTCGGCCAAGGGTCGCTGGTCCAATTCGTCGAGCAAGGCCCGGGCGGCGACACCGGCGTCGGCCACCAGCGCCAGGTGCGGCGGGTAGTTGCGCACGGTCTGGTCCGGGTCGATGTCGATGCGCAGCAGCGCGCCGGGAATCTCGAAGCCGCCGGCAAAGGTAATGTCGTAATCGGTCTCGGCCAGTTCGGTGCCGATGGCCAGCACCACGTCCGCCTCGGCCACCAACGCACGGGTGGCCACCAGGCTCTGGGTGGAGCCGATCAGCAACGGATGGCGCGCAGGCAGCAGGCCTTTGGCATTGATGGTCAACGCCACTGGCGCGCCGAGACGTTCGGCCAGTTCGGTCAATTCGGCCCTCGCGTCGATGGCCCCGCCACCGACCAGGATCAGAGGCCGCCGAGCCGTCGCCAGCAGGTCGGCCATTTGTTTTACCGCACCCGGTGCGGCACCGGCGCGGCTGATGTTCACCGGCACGCTGGCGAGCAAGGCGTCGGCGTCTTCGACCAAAACGTCCAGCGGGATTTCAATGTGCACCGGTCGCGGGCGCCCGGCCTGGAACACCGCGAACGCCCGGGCCAGCACGCCGGGTAATTCGGCGGCGGACATCAGCGTGTGGGAAAACGCCGCGACACCGCCCACCAATGCAGACTGGTTCGGCAGTTCATGCAGCTTGCCGCGTCCACCGCCCAACTGACTGCGCGACTGCACGCTGGAGATCACCAGCATCGGGATCGAATCGGCGTAGGCCTGGCCCATGGCGGTGGTGATGTTGGTCATGCCGGGACCGGTGATGATGAAACATACGCCGGGCTTGCCGCTGACCCGGGCGTAACCGTCGGCCATGAAACCTGCGCCCTGTTCATGACGCGGCGTCACATGGCGGATACTGGAACGGGCCAGCCCGCGGTACAGCTCGACGGTGTGCACGCCGGGAATGCCGAACACCTGCTCCACGCCATAACCTTCGAGTAACTTGACCAATACTTCGCCGCACGTCGCCATTGCCATTGCCTTTTTCTGGTCGGGTAAAGGGCCACGCAGCGCATGCGACGGGCCCCTTTTGTCTTGGGAATGGCGTTATTGGAACGGGCGGGGCATGGCGACAACAATGGATAAAAAGTCATACTAGCCATGTCCTCACGTCATGGCTTGGATCGAAATGAAACGACTCCCCCGTTGCCGGCGCTGCACACATTTCTGATCACGGCCCAATGCTGCAACTTCACCCGGGCCGCCGAACAACTGCACATCACCCAGGGCGCGGTGAGCCGGCAGATCGCCGGGCTGGAAGATCATTTGGGTTATGCGTTGTTCCAGCGCCAGGCCCGCGGCCTGAGCCTGACCGCCGAGGGCCAGGCGTGGCTGCCACGGGTGCAGCAGGTGTTCAGCCTGATCGGCGATGCGGTCCAGCAGATCGGCGAAAAACGCCAGACCCTACAGCTCAAGGCCCCGACCTGTGTGATGCGCTGGTTGCTGCCGCGCCTGTTGCAGTGGCAGAAGGAACGACCGGACGTGCCGGTGGAACTGACCACGACGGTCAGGCACGGCGTGGATTTCCAGCGCGAAGCCTTCGACGCCGCGGTGGTCTATGGCCCACCACCGGATGCCTCGCTGGCGTGCCTGCACCTGTTCGATGAACAGCTGACGCCTGTCTGCTCCCGCCCGACCCTGGAAGGACCGGTGCCGCTGCATGAACCCGCCGACCTGCAGCACCACTTGCTGTTGCACCCGGCCCTTGACGAGCGCGACTGGAACGCCTGGCTGGCGGCGGCCGATGTGCATTTGAACCACGTCAGCAAGGGCCAGCATTTCGAAACCCTGGACCTGGCGATGTCCATGGCCTCCCAGGGCACCGGCGTGGCGATTGGCGACTGGTCGCTGATCGGCGACGACCTGAGCGCCGGCCGGCTGGTGATGCCGTTCGAGCTGAAGGTCAAGACCGGGCTGGGCTATCACCTGGTACACCCGCGCAAACCCCAGGCTTCGGGGCCGTTGCTGGAGTTGATGGACTGGTTGGTGGCGCAGGCGCAGGTGCGGTAGCACCGTCACAGCGAGCCCCCTGTGGGAGCAAGGCTTGCCCGCGATGAAGGCGACGCGGTCCCTCAGAGATTGAGGTGGCTGTTTCGCGAGCAAGCTTTGCTCCCACACATCCCATTGCCACAAAAGCCAGCCATCAGGGTTATCAGAGCAGATTCGGCGCCTGCACCGGTTCGATCTGTGCCCAATGGGACGTGTCTTCGCGGTGCTGCTGCAGGTACGGCAACACCGCCCCCAGCAACGGCGCCTTGAACGCGTCCTGGAAGCGATGGGCCAGGCCCGGGATCAGTTTCAGTTGGCTGCCTTGGATGTGCGCCGCCAGGTGCACGCCGTGCATCACCGGCAGCAACGGGTCGGCGGTGCCGTGGACGACCAGGGTCGGTACCCGCAGTTGATTGAGCAGGGCTACCCGGCTCGGCTCGGCCATGATCGCCATGATCTGGCGCTTCACGCCTTCGGGGTTGAAGGCCCGGTCATAGGCCAGTGCAGCCTGATGCAACAAGGCCTGACGATCATCCACCACCATCGGGCTGCCCAACGCGGCCAGCAGGTCGGCCTGCTGTTCAAGGGCCATTTCGCGATTCGGAGCACCGCGCCGGGACAACAGTTGCACCAGTCTTTCGCTGGGCGCGGGCAAGCCTGCGGCACTGGAACTGGTCATGATCAGGGTCAGGCTTTCAACCCGCTCAGGCGCCATGGCCGCCATGTGCTGGGCGATCATCCCGCCCATGCTCGCGCCCAGTACGTGGAAGCTTTGTACATGCAACGCGTCCATCAGCCCGAGCCCGTCGTCGGCCATATCGGTGAGGGTATACGGCGCGGCCACGGGCAAGCCGAGTTTGTAGCGCAGGGCTTCAAAGGTCAGGTTGGCGCTGCCGGGCGCCTGGCGCCAAGTGCTCAGGCCGACATCGCGGTTATCGTAGCGAATCACCCGGAAACCCTGCTCGCACAGGGCGACCACCACTTCGTCCGGCCAGTGGATCAACTGCCCACCCAGGCCCATCACCAACAGCAATGCAGGATCCGAGGCACGGCCAATGCTCTGGTAGGCCAGGCTGACCTGATCCAGATCGACCCGTTGGGTCGCAACATTGACATCACAACGAGATGCCGCCATCGACGGCAGGCCGAAAAACAACGCGGCCAGGAAAATAAGTACACGCATGAAGAAACACCGAAACGCAGAACCCCAGTAGAGCGCGAGTCTGATGAAGTTTGTTCAAGCGCGCTGCCACAGTTGCGTGACAGTTTGATGAAGATTGTCGAGTGGTGACCTGAAGTCATGTGGGCACCCTGTGGCGAGGGAGCTTGCTCCCGCTGGACCGCGAAGCGGTCCCAAAAGGCTTCGACCTCAAAATATGATCAAGGCATGACATTTGGGGCTGCTGCGCAGCCCAGCGGGAGCAAGCTCCCTCGCCACAAAAAAGCTCCCCTTGCCAGAGCCAGGGGGCTCGCCCACAACATCCGGGCCTCAGGCCAACTCGCTACGCAACTGCCGCGCCGCCGCCACCATGTTCACCAGTGCCGCTTCCGTTTCTGGCCAGCCCCGGGTCTTCAGCCCGCAGTCGGGGTTGATCCACAGCCGCTCGGCGGCGATGCGTTTCACCGCCTTGCTCATCAGCGCAACCATCTCTGCAGTGTCCGGCACCCGTGGCGAGTGGATGTCGTAGACGCCCGGGCCGATGTCGTTCGGGTAGTCGAACGCCTCGAACGCTTCCAGCAACTCCATGTCCGAACGGGAGGTCTCGATGGTGATGACATCGGCGTCCATGTCGGCGATGGCCTTGATCACGTCATTGAACTCGCTGTAGCACATGTGGGTATGGATCTGGGTGTCATCACCCACGCCCGATGCGCACAAGCGGAACGCCTCCACGGCCCAGTCCAGGTAGTGCTGCCATTGCCCGCGACGCAGTGGCAGCCCTTCGCGGAACGCCGCCTCGTCGATCTGCACGATTCTGATCCCGGCCTTTTCCAGGTCCAGCACCTCGTCGCGCAGGGCCAGGGCCAGTTGTCGGGCCTGGACCTGGCGCGACACGTCTTCGCGGGGGAACGACCACATCAGCATGGTCACGGGGCCGGTGAGCATGCCTTTCATGACCTTGTCGGTCAGGCTTTGCGCGTAACGGATCCAGTCGACGGTCATGGCTTTCGGGCGGCTGATGTCGCCGTAGATGATCGCCGGCTTCACGCAACGCGAGCCGTAACTCTGTACCCAGCCGAAACGGGTGAAGGCGTAGCCGTCCAGTTGCTCGGCAAAGTACTCCACCATGTCGTTGCGCTCGGCTTCACCGTGCACCAACACGTCCAGGCCCAGGCGTTCCTGGATCTGTACGGCATGGCGGATCTCGGTGTGCATGGCGTCCTGATAGTCGTTGGCCGACAACTTACCCTGCTTGTAGGCC
Source organism: Pseudomonas sp. Van50 (assembly GCF_055390755.1). Classification (NCBI taxonomy): domain Bacteria; kingdom Pseudomonadati; phylum Pseudomonadota; class Gammaproteobacteria; order Pseudomonadales; family Pseudomonadaceae; genus Pseudomonas; species Pseudomonas sp. Van50. The sequence continues at coordinate 5,675,839 of NZ_AP024343.1, forward strand.
TGACGGGCCAGGCGTATGGCCGGGGTCTGCGGGAAGGAGCCGATGGTGGTGGTAGGAAAGGCCGGCAACGCCAAACGTGCGCGCTGGCGTTCGATGCGCAGGGCAAACGGCGAATGCCGCTGGCTGTCCTGCGGCCCGATCGCCGCCAGGCGCGCCTGGACCTCGGCTTTGTGAATGCGCGCCGAGCCGGCGCGACGGGCCTGCACCTCGCGGCTGTCGCTCAACGCCTGCAGCACGGCGGGGGCCTGTGGATCGTTCAGCGCATCGCGCAGCACCGCGACTTCACCGCACTTCTGCACGGCGAAGGCGAGCCAGCTCTTGAGTTCGGGGTCGAGCCGGTCTTCACGTTCCAGGTCCACCGGGCTGTGCAACAACGAGCATGAGGTGCTGACCCAAAGGTTGTCGCCAAAGCGCTCCTGGGCCGCTTGCAATTGCGCCAGCGCCTGCTCCAGTTCACAGCGCCAGACGTTGCGACCGTTGACCAGGCCCACCGAGAGAATCTTGTAGGTCGGCAGGCGGTCCAGCACCTGGCCCAGTTGTTCCGGGTCACGTACCGCGTCGATGTGCAAGCCGTCCACCGGCAGGCTCACCGCCAGGCCGAGGTTGTCTTGCAGGCCACTGAAATAGGTGGCCACGAGTTTTTTCAACGGCGAGTACTGGAGGATGTGATAAGCCCGCTCAAAGGCGCTCCTCCAGGCCAGGGGCAGGTCCAGGGTGAGGATCGGCTCGTCGATCTGCACCCATTCCACGCCCTGGGCCTTGAGGCGGTTGAGGATTTCACCGTAGACCGGCAGCAGGCGCTCCAGCAGGCCGAGCTTGTCGAACGCCTCGCCCTTGGCCTTGCCCAGCCACAAGTAGGTCAACGGGCCGATGATCACCGGTTTGACCTGGTGGCCCAAGGCATGGGCCTCGTCCACTTCGTCGAACAACTGTTCCCAGCTCAGGGCGAAGGTCTGGTCGGCGGAAAACTCCGGGACCAGGTAGTGGTAGTTGGTGTCGAACCACTTGGTCAGTTCCTGGGCGTATTGCGCCTGGCCGTGCTCGGCACCGCAGCAACTGGCCGTGGCGCCACGGGCCATGGCGAACAGGGTGTCGAGGGTCGGCCGGCCCTGGGCATTCAAGGTGCCGTGGAAACGTTGCGGGACGGCGCCCAGGGTCAAGGTGTGGCTGAGCACCTGGTCGTACCAGGCAAAGTCGCCGACGGGCAGCAGGTCGATGCCGGCGTCTTTCTGCAGTTGCCAGTGCCGGGCCCGCAGTTCACGACCCACGGCTTGCAATGCAGCCGGGCCAGGTCGCCCTTCCAGTAGGCTTCGAGGGCTTTCTTCAGTTCGCGGTCGGCGCCGATGCGGGGAAAACCGAGGGTGTGGGCCAGTGCCATGGTGTGCGTCCTCCTGTAAAAGATGGCGCCATTGTCGACAGCTCGACCCACATGAGACAAACTCAACCTTTTCGTGTTGATCACAAGTTTTACTCATGGAGCCACTCCGGTGCTTGAACTCCGTCACCTCAAGACCCTGCACGCCCTGCGTGAAGCCGACAGCCTGGTCGAAGCCGCCGAACGCCTGCACCTGACCCAGTCCGCCCTCTCTCACCAGTTCAAGGAACTGGAAGAGCGCCTGGGCATGCAGTTGTTCGTGCGCAAGACCAAGCCCGTACGCTTCACCAGCGCCGGCCTGCGCCTGTTGCAACTGGCCGATGCCGCCCTGCCGCTACTGCGCAGTGCTGAACGGGACATCGCCCGCTTGGCGGGCGGCACCGCCGGGCGCCTGCACATGGCCATCGAGTGCCATAGCTGCTTCCAGTGGCTGATGCCGACCATCGACCAGTTCCGCGATGCCTGGCCGGAAGTCGAGCTGGACCTGGCCTCGGGTTTCGCCTTCGCCCCCTTGCCGGCCCTGGCCCGGGGCGACCTCGATTTGGTGGTGACCTCCGACCCGCTGGAACTGGCCGGCATCACGTACGTGCCGCTGTTCACCTACGAAGCGATGCTCGCCGTGGCCAACCAGCATCGGTTGGCGGGCAAGCCCTACATCGTGCCCGAGGACCTGATCAGCGAAACCCTGATCACCTACCCGGTGGAGCGAGACCGGCTGGACATCTTCACCCGCTTCCTGGAACCGGCCGACATCGAACCGGCCCAGGTGCGCACATCCGAGCTGACGGTGATGATGATGCAACTGGTGGCCAGCGGTCGTGGCGTCTGCGGCATGCCACACTGGGCGCTGCATGAATACAGCTCGCGGGGCTACGTGAAGGCCAAGCGGCTGGGGGAGAAAGGTCTGTTCGCCACGCTGTACGCGGCGGTGCGCACCGACATGCTCGACGCGCCGTACATGCGCGATTTTTTGCTGACGGCCAAGGACACGTCGTTTTCCACACTCGACGGTGTCAGTGCCGTTCGCTGATAGCTTCTGTGGGAGCAAGGCTTGCCCGCGATGGCGATTGCGAAAACGCCATCGCGGGCAAGCCTTGCTCCCACAAAAAACACACACAGCAGGGAATGGTGGTGGTTTTAGAGCTCGAGCCACATGTGGATTTTGTCGAGGAACTCATCCTCCACGCGGATCGCCATCGGTTCGAGGCCGTACAGGACGAAGCCGCAGCGCTGGTAGAGCTTGAGCGCCGGGGCGTTGCCCGCAGTGACGGTCAGTTGCACCAGGTGCAGGAAGGTGTGGCGCCGGGCTTCGTCGAGGGCCGCCTGCACCAGTTGGTAGCCGAAGCCCCGATGGCGATGTGCATCGGCGACGTACATGCCGAACAGCAGCGCCTTGTGCCGGGCTTTTTCCCGGGGCTCCATGGCCAGGCCGACGATGCCGACCAGTTCTTGCTCGACAAACGCCCCCAACAGTACATCGAGCCGGCTGCCCAGGCGTGACTCCCACCAGTTGATGGGCAACTTCGCCCGTTCGCCGACGCTGGAGGTGAAGGCCTGGGGGTGCAAGGCGTACGCCTGGAGCATCAGCTCGCGATACACCAGGGCATCGCCGGCCCGCAGGCGTCGGATGTTCACGCCGAACGCCGTTGCTCAAGCATCAGGCGCAACGCCAGGGCACCGAGGACAAACCCCATGAAGTAGCGCTGCACTGCCAGCCAGCTCGGGTTATGGACAAACCACGAGGCAATGCCGGCGGCGAACAGGGCGATCAGCAGGTTGACGCTGAAACTGACGCTGATCTGGGTCAGCCCGAGGATGATGCTCTGGGTGAACAGCGAGCCGTGTTCCGGGCTGATGAACTGCGGGAACACCGACAGATAGAACACCGCGATCTTGGGGTTCAGCGCACTGGTGAGAAAGCCCATGGTGATCAGCTTGCGTGTCGAGTCCGCCGGCAACTGCTGGGCCTCGAAGGGCGAACGCGCGCCCGGTTTCACTGCCTGCCAGGCCAGCCACAACAGGTACAGCGCGCCGGCCCACTTCAACACTTCATAGGCCATGGGCACCGCCAGGAACACCGCCGTCAGCCCCGCGGCGGCTGCGAACATGTGCACGAAGAACCCCGCCACCACGCCCAACAGCGACGTGACGCCGGCCTTGCGGCCCTGGCAGATCGAACGGGAGATCAGGTAGATCATGTTCGGGCCGGGCGTCAGTACCATCAGCAACGCGGCGGCGGCGAAAATCAACAGGTCCGGCAATGGAATCATGGGCGTCAGTCCTTGAGGCGTGAATCAGCAAGTGGCGAGGTGTGTCGCTCGATAAAACGGCAGGATCACCTCGCCTGTCAACGGTGCGAGCACAAGATCGCTGTCGCCGGCCGGGTCGATCCAGCACACCTCTTCGATTTCAGCGGCTGGCGAAACCGGGGCGTCGATGTTCAGCAAAAACACCTCGGCCTGCACGATAAACCCCGGTTCGTTGGCCGCCGGTGCGCTGAACACACCCAGGTGGCGGGCCTGGGCCGGGTCGATCCGCAACCCAAGCTCTTCTTCCAGTTCCCGGACCAGCGCCTGCACCGGTTGTTCATGGGCCTCGATCTTGCCCCCGGCTGCATGAAGGCCCGGGTGCCACGCTTGCGCACCAACAGGGTTCGCCCATCCGGCCCGAGCAGCAGGGCGGCGGCGATGCGGATGAGGGAGGTGGTCATGATGAGTCAAAGCCTTGGGCAGAAAAATGCCAGGGAGATTACAGACCACAGTGGCAGGGAGCAAAGCCTGGCACTGGACTGAAAATCAACACACTCCCCCTGTGGGAGCGAGCTTGCTCGCGATAGCATCCGGTCAGTCGACACCGCAGTCACTGACACTCCGCTATCGCGAGCAAGCTCGCTCCCACAGGCATCTTCAGATCCGCATCACCCCAAAATCGGCTTCGGCGCCGAAGGGTCGGCCAGTTCTTCGGGGATCTTGACGAACACGCTGTACCGGGCCCCTTCCATCGACTCGAAGGCGATGAGCTTTTCCACCAGCGGGCCGCTCATGACCTTGCCGGCGTTGAGCAGCAGCATGCCGTTGTCGGCGTTGAGGTTGCGCGCCAGGATCATGCCGGCCACCAGTTCGCGGGTGTTCATGACCTTGACCGTCGGGTCGGACAGGGTCACGTCGTCCAGGTACTCGCCGCAGGCCTTGATGAAGTCCTCGATCATGTCCGGGTCGTACAGCTTGCCGGCGTACTTGCGGATGTAGACCAGCGCTTCGTCGCTGTTCATCTGTCGTTCGAGGATCAACCCGCGCTGCAGCTCGATGAAATCCACCGCCAGTTTCAACAGCCGCGAGCCGAACGGAATGGCCTCGCCCTTGAGGTGCTCTGGGAAACCGCTGCCGTCCCAGCGCTCCTGGTGATGGCGGATGATCCGGGCCGCGTCCTTCATCGGGTCCAGGGTCATCAGCAGCGACTCGCTCTGCTTCGGATAGGACCGATAGAGATCGAGTTCATTGTGGTGCAGCAGGTCGGCGGGCGTGACCATCATATTGTCGGTCCAGCTCAGCTTGCCGATGTTGTAGAGCGCCGCGGCCATGGTCAGGTCACGGTCGGTGGACTCATCGAGAAAATGCAGTCGGCTGTAGACCCTGATCAACTCGATGATCTGCCGGTTGGTCTGCTTGGGCTTGGGCAGGCGCAGGTTGGCGATCAGCGAAAACACCTCGGTGCTGGTCACATAACTGCGCTTGAGCTCGTCATAGGCCAGGTCGAGCATGTCAGCGGTCTGCTGCAGTTCGGAGGTACGCGACGCCACGCGTTTTTCCAGGGTGGCGTTCAGGGTCTTGAGTTGCTGGTTCTGCTCGCGGTTCAGCGCTTCGAGACGCTGGCGCTCGCTTTCGGAATGCTGGTGGGCCAGGGCCTGGCGCAAGGCCTGCACCAGCTCCTCATCGTTCCAGGGTTTGCTGAGGTAACGATAGAGCTGCCCCTCGTTGATGGCCTTGGTCATCATGTCCACATCGGCATAACCGGTGAGCAGGATGCGCAACGTCGAGGGATACAGCTTGCGGATCTCGGCCAACAGCGTGGCACCGTCCATGTTCGGCATGCGCGCGTCGGTCATCACCAGGTCGACCGGCCGCTCCTTGAGAATCTCCAGGGCCTTGGCGCCACTGTCGGCCAGCAGGATCTCGTACGGCTGGCTGCGCAATAGCCGGCGCAGGCTATTGAGAATCGACTCTTCGTCATCGACCAGCAGCACCACCGGCTTCTTTACCGGAACGTCCGGCGATTGATCTTCCATTTGAAACCCCCTCCTGTTCACGACAACCGTTCTACCTGGCCCCGAATTACAGCCTAGTAGATTGCGAAAATTTAGACACATTTGCCATCAGTGGCCGAGCGCATCGCGATGAGGCGACTATGCTCTACCCCATGAAGGGCCATGTACAGGCCGAATACTCATGCCAGTGAAAGGGATATCAGATGTTTCCAGGGTTCTATAGTCAGCATCAAAGTGGTGCACGGCCATGAGCCTGCCTTTGGATAAAACCAATCGGCGGATCCTGATCGTCGACGACACCCCGACCATCCATGAGGATTTTCGCAAGATCCTCAGCCCCCAGATGAACGCCGAAGACAACCTGAGCAGTGCCGAAGAGGCTCTGTTTGGCGCGCCGGTAGCGGTCGCCGCCATGAGTTTCGTGCTCGATTCGGCGTTCCAGGGCATGGAAGCCTTGAACAAGGTCGAGAAGGCGCTGGCCCAAGGGCAGCCCTTCGCCATGGCGTTCATCGACATGCGCATGCCGCCGGGCTGGGACGGCCTGGAAACCATCGAACGGCTGTGGCGCGCCGACCCCAAGCTGCAAGTGGCCCTGTGCACCGCTTACTCGGATTATTCCTGGGAAGATATTTCCGAGCGCCTCGAACTGGGCGACCGCCTGCTCATCCTGAAAAAACCCTTCGACGCCATCGAGATCCGCCAGATGGCCAGCGCCTTGACCGTCAAATGGCAGATGACCGAGGACGCGGCGCTGAAAATGGACATGCTCGAACGGGCGGTCGAGGAACGCACCCGCGAGTTGGCCGACGCCAACATCATCGTGCAGAACAGCCCGACCATTCTCTATCGCCTGCGGGGCGAGCCGCCGTTCGCGTTGATGTACATCTCCCATAACATCACCAAGTTCGGTCATTCCGCGGCGCAACTGATCAACGCGCCGGACTGGGCGCAAACCCTGATCCACCCCGACGACCAGGACAAAGTCCAGGAGGCCATGGTCCGTGTCCTCGACCGGGACACTGCCGGGGCCTCCATCGAGTTTCGCATGCGCACCGGCGACGACACGTTCCGCTGGGTGGAGAACCGTTACATCCCGGTGCGCAACGACCAGGGCCTGTTGCTGGAAGTGGAAGGCATCATCCTCGACATCACCGAACGCAAGCTGGCCGAAGAGAAGATTGCCCTGCTCGCCCGCACCGACGGCCTGACCGGGCTGGCCAACCGCGCCACCATGATCGAGCGCCTGCACCAGGCCTTCGCCGCCGCTCGTCGGGGAGCGGCACCGTTCGCCATGTTCTACCTGGACCTGGACCACTTCAAACGCATCAACGACACCTTGGGCCATCCCATCGGTGACCTGCTGTTGCAGGAAGTCGCCGCCCGCATCAAGTCCTGTACCCGGGAAAACGATGTGGTGGCGCGCCTGGGCGGCGACGAATTCGCCCTGCTGCAACTGGACGTCCATGAAGCGACCCACTGCGCCGCGCTGGCGGGCAAGATCCGTGATGCGCTGGTGGCACCGTATTCCCTGGACGGCAACGACGTGCGGATCTCGGTGAGCATCGGCATCGCCCTGTACACCCCGCAAAGCCTGAGTGCCGACAGCCTGATGGCGCAATCCGACATGGCCCTGTACCGCTCCAAGGAAAAGGGTCGCAACCAGTATCACTTCCACAATGAGGAAATTAACCAGGAAGTCACCGACCGGGTCGCCCTGGCCAACGATCTGCGCCAAGCCATCGAAAACCAGGAACTGCACCTGCACTACCTGCCGGAAGTCGACCTCGGCTCCGGCAAGATCCTCGGCATGGGCGTGCAGGTGCGCTGGAACCACCCCCAACGGGGCTGGCTGGAACCGGCGGCCTTCATGCCAGCGGCCGAAAAGACCGGGATCATCATTGGCCTGGGACATTGGGTACTGGACCAGGCCTGTCAACAGATGCGCCAATGGCGCGACCAGGGCATGGCGCCGCCGGTGATCGCCATCGACCTGTCCCTGACCCAGCTCAAGACCGGACCGGAACTGATCTACGACGTGCTGCGCACCACCGCGCGCTGGGAACTGGCACCCTGGGACCTGCGTTTCGACGTCACCGAAGCCACCCTGGCCCAGACCAAGTGGACCCACAACGACGTGCTGCCGCGCCTCTGCGAATTGGGCGTGCAGATCGCCATCGATGACTTCGGCACCGAATATTCCTCGTTCGATTACCTCAAGACCTACCGGGTCAATCACCTCAAGCTCGCCCAGCGCTTTCTCGACAGCGCCAACGCCGACCCCGAGAACGCCACGACGTTGCGGGCGATCATCAACTTCGCCCGGGACGTGGGCATCGGGATCATTGCCGAGGGCGTCGAGACCCAGGAACAACGCACCACACTGATGTCCAGCGGCGGCGCGATGCAGGCCCAGGGGCATTACTTCAGCACCGTGGTCGACAGCGGCCAAGCCGCCGAACTGCTCAAGGCCGGCACCATCATTCCCGCGACAGACCACTGGACCCGACCAGCGAGCCAGCTATCGGAGAGCAATCCATGAACCCCATGTCGGTGCCTGCCAACCGGCGGATCCTGGTGGTGGACGACACGCCGGCGATCCACCAGGACTTTCGCAAGATCCTCAGCCCCAGCGCCGGCAGCGATGACTCGCTGGACGACACCGAAAGCCTGCTGTTCGGCACCCCGCAGGTCAGCCGGCTGCAATTCCAGATCGACTCGGCCTACCAGGGCGAGGAGGCGCTGGAACTGGTCAAGCGCGCCCAGGCCGAAGGCCAGCCCTATGCGCTGGTGTTCGCCGACATGCGCATGCCACCGGGCTGGGATGGCCTGCAGACCATCGAACGGTTGTGGGAGGCCGACCCGCGGCTGCAAATCGCCCTGTGCACGGCCTTCTCGGACTACTCCTGGGAAACCATGTCCGAACGGATCGAGTTCGACGATCAGTTGCTGATCCTCAAGAAGCCCTTCGATACCCTGGAAATTCGCCAGATGGCCAGCGCCATGACCTGGAAATGGCAGCTGGCCCAGGATGCGGCGCGGAAAATGCGCAGCCTGGAACGCACGATCGAAGAGCGCGTCCAGGAACTGCTCAAGGTGTCTCACCTGCTGCAATACGACGTACTCACCGAGCTGCCCAACAGCATGTTGCTGGGCGATCGCCTGACCCAGGCCATGGCCCAGTGCCGTCGGCACGACCGGCAACTGGCGGTGATGTTCATCGGCCTGGACCGCTTCAAGCGCATCAACAACGCGCTGGGCCATCCGGTGGGCGACGAGATGCTCAAGCGGGTGGCCCGGACGCTGGCCACCGTGGTGCGTGAGTCCGACTCGGTGTTTCGCTACGGTTCCGATGAATTCGTGGTGGTGCTGGGGGACATCGTCGACCCGCAGCAGACCAAGGGCGTGGCCGAGAAATTGCTGGCGGCCATCAGCTCCCCGCAACCCATCGACGGCCATGACCTGAGCGTCACCGCGAGTTTGGGCATCAGCGTGTACCCGACCGACGGTTTCGACGCTGTGGCGCTGATCAAGAAAGCCGAGACGGCGATGCGCAACGTCAAGGAGACCGGCCCCAACGACTACCGTTTCTTCACCGAAGACATGAACCGTCGGGCACGGCAGCAGCAGACCATCGAATCGGGCCTGCGCCTGGCCCTGCAACGCAAGGAATTCGTACTGCATTACCAACCCAAGCTCGACCTCGGGAGCGGCAAGGTGGTCGGGGTCGAGGCGTTGGTACGCTGGAACAGGCCGGAACATGGCCTGGTCTACCCGGGGGATTTCATTCCGGTGGCCGAGGACAGCGGCTTGATCGTTCCGCTGAGCCAATGGGTGCTTCAGGAAGCCTGCCAGCAGGCCTGCCGCTGGCAAGCCCAGGGCATGCGGCCGCTGTGCCTGTCGGTGAACATCTCGGCCATCGATTTTCGCCAGCGCGGCTTCGTCGAAGGCATCACCCGCACCCTCAAGGAAACCGGCCTGGACCCGACACAATTAGAACTGGAGATCACCGAAAGCGTACTGATGCAGAACATCGATACCACGGTCGCCATCCTAAAGGCCATCAAGCAACAGGGGATACGCCTGGCCATCGACGATTTCGGCACCGGCTATTCGAGCCTGAGCTACTTGCAGAAATTTCCGGTGGATGTGCTGAAGATCGACCAGTCGTTCGTCGGTGACCTGAGCATCGACAGCAATGACGCCAAGCTGGTGAGCACCATCATCAGCCTGGGCAAGAGCCTGAACTTGCACATCATCGCCGAAGGGGTGGAAACCCTTGAGCAGCTTGAATTTCTCAAGAAGCACCACTGTGAGGAAGTCCAGGGTTATTACTTCAGCAAGGCCGTCGAACCGCAGGCCTTTGCCGATTGGATGACCGAGTGGGAAAAACGCCAGAACCCGTTTTCGTGAACACCTGAGTGTCCTCAACCAAAGTTTCAAGGAAAAGATCCCATGGCGTTACATGGACTGATTCTGGCGCTCGGCCTGCTGGTGGGAGCAAGCGTAACCGCTCACGCCGCGCCTTTGGACGAACCCCTCAAGCCCCTGCCACCGGTGCCGGCCCTGGACCCCAAGCGCGTCCAGCTGGGGCTGCGGCTGTTCAATGACCCACGGCTGTCGGTCAACAACACCCTGTCCTGCGCCAGTTGCCATCGCCTGGACAAGGGCGGCGCCGACGACAAGCCGTTTTCCCTGGGCTTCGATGGCAAGCCGGTGGAGGTCAATACGCCTACGGTGTTCAACGCCGGCCTGAACTTCCACCAGTTCTGGGATGGCCGCGTCGATACGCTGGAAGAACAGGTCCACCAGGTCGTGACCAGCCCGGTGGAAATGGGCAGCACCTGGGAGTCGGTGGTCAAGCGTATCGCCGATGACCCCGGCTACGCCAAGGACTTCAAGGACGCCTACTCCGACGGCGTGACCAAGCCCAATATCCAGGGCGCCCTGGCCGACTACGAACGCACTTTGCAAACACCCAATTCGCGTTTCGACCAGTACCTGCTGGGCAATACCGACGCCCTCACGCCCCGGGAAAAGTTCGGTTACCAGCGGTTCAAGGAGTACGGCTGCATCGCTTGCCACCAGGGCGTGAACATCGGCGGCAACATGTTCCAGAAATTCGGCGTCATGGGTGACTACGTCGGCGACCGGGGCAACCCGACCCGGGCCGACGAAGGACGTTTCAACATCACCGGCGATGAAGCGGACCGCCAGGTCTTCAAGGTACCCAGCCTGCGCAATGTGGCCGTCACCGCGCCGTATTTCCATGACGGGTCGGCGACGACTCTGGAGCACGCGGTGGAGGTGATGTTCAAGTACCAACTGGGTCGTGAGCCCCTCAAGAACGATACGACACTGATCGTCGAGTTCCTCAAGACCCTGACGGGTGAATCGGAGGGCAAGCCCCTATGACCGCTCTGCGCCGCCTCGGTCTTGCCTTCATCGGCCTGCTGCTGGCTTCGATCCTGCTGTTCATGTACGTCAATTCGGGGGCCCAGCAGGCCGCCTCGTACATTGAATCCCGTGACCTGATTCGCCTGCTCAAGCAACAGGACGCCATCTGGGACAACGAAGTCCTCAAGTCGCGGATCGCCCTGACCCACAACTACGATCCGCTGGTCTCCCCCCTGCACGAAATGGCACGCCTGTGGCAGCGTCTGGACGCCATCGAATCGGAACCGGAGCGCCACGGGCCGTCGCTCTGGGAGGCCCAGCGCGACGAATACCTCAAGCTGGTCAAGGAAAAGACCCGCCTGATAGAACAGTTCAAGTCCCATAACGCGGTGTTGCGCAACTCCCTGGCCTTCCTGCCCACCGGCGAGGACGACATCCAGGGCCAGTTCGCCCGGCTGCCCGACACCTACAAACTGGAGTTGCAGAACGTTGCCATCGACACTTACGACCTGTTGCTCAGCAGCATGGAGTTCGCCCAGCTCAGTTCCCCGGAGATCGCAGCCGAGGTCCTGCTGGGCTTGAACCAGTTGGATGTCAACAAGGAGCGCCTGCCTGAAGGGTTGCTCAACTCCATCGAAGTCCTGCGCAGGCACATCGGGGTGATCCTGCGCGAACAACCCAAGGTGAATGAGTTACTGCTGGGAATCGGAGCGATCCCCTTGGCCGATCGCCTGGACACCATCAGCCACCTGCTCGAGAAGGACCAGGAAAAAGCCGCCGCCCAGTACGAGCGCAACCACATTTACCTGTTGGTGTTCGCCACGCTCCTGGTCTTGATACTGATCTGGCTGGCGATCCGGTTGATACGCAGCTTCGCCGAAATCAATCGGGTCAACAACGCCCTGCAAACCGCCAACGACGAGCTGGAACAGCGGGTCGAAGAGCGTACCCGCCAGCTCAAGGACACCCAGAGCGAGTTGATGGACACCGCCCGCCAGGCCGGCATGGCGGAAATCGCCACCAACGTGTTGCACAACGTTGGCAACGTTCTCAACAGTGTGAACATCTCCGCTGACCTGGTCAGCCGCAAACTGCGCAGCAGCAAGGCCCTGGGGCTGGGCAAGGCGATGCAGCTGATCAACGAACACGCCGATGACCTCGGGCACTTCCTCACCGAGGACGCCAAGGGCAAGCTGCTGCCCGGCTACCTCAACCAACTGGTCGAGGCCATCGCGTCGGAACAGCAGAGCCTGACCGATGAACTGGCCCAGTTGAGCAAGAGCGTGGACCACATCAAGGACATCGTCTCCACGCAGCAATCCTATGCCGGGCCAACAGCCTGCTGGAGCCTTTGGTGGTCAGCGAACTGCTCGAAGACGCCTTGCGCATGAACTCCGGCGCCCTGACCCGCCATCATGTTACGGTGATCAAGGAATACGGTGACGTGCCGCGGATCATGGGCGACAAGCACCGCTTGCTGCTGATCCTGATCAACCTGATCAGCAATGCCAAATACGCCATGGCCGGGGTGTCCAACCATGCGCGGAACATGACCCTCAAGGCCGCCGTCGTCGATGGCCAGACCTTGCAAATCAGCGTCAAGGACGAAGGCGAAGGTATCCCGGAGGAAAACATGACGCGCATCTTCGCCCATGGTTTTACCACGCGTAAGGAAGGCCACGGCTTTGGCCTGCACAGCTGCGCATTGGCGGCCATCGAAATGAACGGCCACCTCACCGCCCACAGTGAGGGGCCAGGCAAAGGAGCGACATTCCAATTGCAGGTGCCCCTGAAACTTGCAGAAGGTGAACCATGAACAGCCTGAGTAACCGCCGCATCCTGTTGATCGACGATACACCCGCCATTCATGAAGATTTCCGCAAGATTCTCACCCCGGAGGATGACAGCAACACGGATTTGCAGGACATGGAGAGCGCACTGTTTGGCGAAGCGCCGAAAGCTGCCGCCACCGTGTTCGAACTCGACTCGGCCTACGGTGGGCAGGAAGGCCTGAACAAATTGCTGGGGGCAATGGCCAAGGAGCGTCCCTATGCCCTGGCCTTTGTCGACATGCGCATGCCCGAAGGCTGGGACGGCGCCAAGACCATCGAAGAACTCTGGAAGCGCGACCCGCAGTTGCAAGTGGTGGTTTGCACCGCCTATTCGGATTATTCCTGGGATGAATTGCTCGACCGTCTGAACGGCCACGACCGCTTGCTGATCCTGAAGAAGCCGTTCGACAACATCGAAGTCCAGCAGATGGCCAACACCCTGACCACCAAATGGGAAATGACCTCTCGCGCGCAACTGAAAATGAACAAGCTCGAAGACCTGGTAGAACAACGCACCCAGGCCTTCCGACAGGCCAGCGAGCTGCTGCAAATGGAGATCGACGAACGCAAGATGCTGGAAACCCAATTGGTGCAATCGGAAAAGCTCGCCTCGCTGGGCCAGTTGGCGGCCGGGGTGGCCCACGAGATCAACAACCCGATCGGTTTCATTTCTTCCAACCTGGGGGCGCTGGACGGCTACTTCGGCAAACTCCAGGAAATGCTCACCGCCTACGGCAGCGCCGAGGAGGCCATCACTTCGCCGGAGCTGGTGGTGAACTTGAGAAAGCTGCGTGAACAGGTGGAGCTGGATTTCCTGGTCGAGGACATCCCCCTGCTGATCAAGGAATCCAAGGATGGCATTGGCCGGGTCGGACAGATCGTCAAGGACCTGAAGGACTTCTCCCGCGTTGATTCCAGCCAGGAATGGCAGATGGCCAATTTGCAGCAGGGCATGGATTCGACGTTGAACATCGTCGCCAATGAAATCAAGTACAAGGCCGACGTGGTCAAGGAATACACACCCTTGCCGGAGGTGGAATGCCTGCCGTCGCAGATCAACCAGGTGATCATGAACCTGATCGTCAACGCCGCCCAGGCCATCGGCCCCGAACGCGGCACCATCACCCTGCGCAATGGGGTCGGTGAAGAAACCGTCTGGATCGAAGTGGCGGATAACGGCTCGGGCATTCCCTCCGAGACCCTGCAGAAAATCTTCGATCCGTTCTTCACCACCAAACCCATCGGCCAGGGCACAGGACTCGGGCTGTCGTTGTCCTACGGCATCGTGAAAAAACACAACGGCGAGATCACCGTACGCAGTGAAGTCGGCGTCGGCACCACCTTCCGCGTGGAATTACCGTTGCGGCAGATGAAACAGGCGAGCTGAGCCATCCCGGCAGTTCAATCGGTGGGAGCGAGCTCCCTCACCACAACTGCCAATCCAATTGTGGGAGCGAGCTTGCTCGCGATAACGGTGGGTCAGTCAATGCAGGTGTTGAACGTACAACCGCCATCGCGAGCAAGCTCGCTCCCACAGGTTTTCTGGTTCTCATAAACTGTTGTTCCAGCCAACACACAGCCCCTGTGGCAAGCTTCCGCACCACAACTGCCGAGCATCGTCGCCAATCCAATTGTGGGAGCGAGCTTGCTCGCGATAACGGTGGGTCAGTCAATGCAGGTGTTGAATGTGCGACCACCATCGCGAGCAAGCTCCCTCGCCACAAGCTCAATTCCAAGCTAATGTCTCGCCAATCGCTCCCCCAAGGAAACCGTATGAGCCTGTCTCTGCTGAGTCGTTACGCCTTCTTTGCTGGCTGTGTCATCTTCACCCTCGCCAGCCTGCCATTCCTGCAACACGACTGGCTCTGGCCCATTGCGCTGGTGACCGGGCTGTTGAGCCTGTTGGGGGTGTTCGACCTGCTGCAAAGCCGTCATGCCGTACGGCGCAACTACCCGATCCTGGGCAATATCCGCTACCTGGTCGAAGGCATCCGCCCGGAGATCCGCCAGTACCTGCTCGAATCCGACAGCGATGCCCTGCCCTTCTCCCGGGCCCAACGTTCGCTGGTGTACTCCCGGGCCAAGAACGAAAGCGCCGACAAACCGTTCGGCACCTTGATCGACGTGTACCAGACCGGCTTCGAATTCATCGGCCATTCCATGCGCCCGGCCCCGCTGAGCGACCCCAGCGGTTTTCGCGTGACCGTCGGCGGCCCGCAGTGCACGCAGCCGTACTCAGCGTCGGTGTTCAACATTTCGGCCATGAGCTTTGGCTCCCTGAGCGCCAACGCCATCCGGGCGCTGAACCAAGGCGCGAAGCTGGGCAACTTCGCCCATGACACCGGTGAAGGCAGTATCAGCCCCTACCACCGCGAACACGGTGGCGACCTGACCTGGGAACTGGGCAGTGGCTATTTTGGCTGTCGCACCAGCGACGGGCGCTTCGACCCCGAGCGTTTCGCCGTCCAGGCACAGAACCCGCAGGTGCGGATGATCGAAATCAAGATGAGCCAGGGCGCCAAACCCGGCCATGGCGGGATCCTGCCCAAGCACAAGGTCACCCGGGAAATCGCCGAGACCCGCGGCATCCTCATGGGCGAGGATTGTATTTCGCCGTCATGCCACAGCGCGTTTTCCACGCCGATCGAACTGATGCAGTTCGTCCAGCAGTTGCGTGAGCTGTCCGGCGGCAAACCGGTGGGCTTCAAATTCTGCCTGGGTCATCCGTGGGAATTCATGGGCATCGCCAAGGCGATGCTGGAAACCGGGATCCTGCCCGACTTCATCGTGGTGGACGGCAAGGAAGGCGGTACGGGCGCGGCGCCAGTGGAGTTCACCGATCACATCGGCGTGCCGCTGCGCGAGGGCCTGCTGTTCGTGCACAACACCCTGGTGGGCCTGAACCTACGGGACAAGATCAAGCTCGGCGCCAGTGGCAAGATCGTCAGCGCCTTCGACATCGCCAGCGTCCTGGCCATCGGCGCCGACTGGGCCAACGCCGCGCGCGGCTTCATGTTCGCCATCGGTTGCATCCAGTCCCAAAGCTGCCACACCAACAAATGCCCCACCGGCGTCGCCACCCAGGACACCCTGCGCCAGCGCGCCCTGGTCGTCCCGGACAAGGCCCAGCGGGTCTACAACTTCCACCGCAACACCCTCAAGGCCCTGGCCGAAATGCTCGCCGCCGCCGGGCTCGAGCACCCGTCGCAATTGCAGCCCAAGCATCTGGTGCGGCGGATGTCGGCTACCGAGGTCAAGTTGTTTTCCCAGCTGCATGTGTTTCTGAAGCCGGGGGAATTGCTCACGGGTGAGGTCGATGGGGCGTTTTATTCGCGGATGTGGCAGATGGCGCGGGCGGACAGTTTTGAGCCGATGGAGGTGGTGGCGGCTTAGCGGTCACTGGGTTGCCAGCCTCATCTGGGGCTGGTGTCGTTTTAGCTATAAACAGGGAAGCGACCATTTCCCCCGTCCTAAGAGTCAGGGGGTTTTCCCAATCCTTTTCCAAAAGCGGCCTGATCTCGCCTAAAGATTTCGCTGCTACCCACCAGACCCTATTTCCATCGCATTTAAGTACCTGCGGATTATTGAAATAGACCCAGTTCGCTCCTTCAGAAATCAAGGCATAACCGTTACGATCGAAAATCTCTAGAACAGTGCTGGAAGGTAAGCGAATGTAAAACTTCGGTTGTATACTTGTCTGATTGTAGTAACTGAATGGCAAGTACCAGACCAAAGACTCAAGTACAATTTCATCGCCTCGCTGGACCGCTCCCTGGAGTTCAGCAGCGAGCAAATCAAGTCTGAAGTCTCTACGCAAATCGGCTCCATTCAAACCGTCCTGTTGTCGATATACCGACTGCAGCCCCTGTGCCTCTGCCACCAGCACAACTGCCACAGCCAAGACCAGAGTGTTTGTTCGACGCCCCAACATGTCCAGCGATCCAGCGACAACGAAAGGCAGTCCGACTGCTGCAAATACCAGATAGCGAGGAACAAATACTGGAACGACTAACGCCACTAGAGCAAGAACAAAAGTTGGAATAAAAAAATAACCGGCCAATAAACTATTAAAGCGGTATTGATTGTGATTTTTCAAAATTAGTAGGGTTGCGCAAACGATAGTCCCCACGAGGAGGATTGCCTGCATGATCCACGATTGCGTTCCCCATGCATTCATGACAATAAACTGCCACACCAGACTCAGCATTGCATGCCCTGTGATAGACGGTATCCATTCAAGTCCCTTCCCGGCTGAAAGATGATCTATAAAATGAGGCAACCAAGGCACGAACAGCGTAGTAATCGCGCTATTGGCCAGAATCCAAGAACGTATAGGCAACACGATCTGAGAAACACCTGGACGTCCCCACCACCAATAAAACCAATGAACGAGCACACACAGAGCTGCGAAGTAGTGGGTATAAAAAGCGGCTGTCATCAGTAGCACATAAATGACCGGAAAGCGTTTTTTGCCAGGGTCTTTGACCCAGCACACCAACGCAACGGTTGCCCCCATCAGCCAAAAACCGAGCAAGGTATACATCCGCGCTTCCTGGCTGTATCGAACCGAAATTGGTAGCAACGCCAATAGCAATGCAGCGATCCAGGTGGCTCTGCGCGTGGCAACCAGGCTCATCAATTTAATGCTCAGCAAGACCGTGCCCACGTCTGCCACCAAACTGAGCGACCTCACTGCCAAGGCCCCGTCGCCGAACAAGACCATCCAGTAGTGCAGCATGAGGTAATAAAGAGGTGGATGAACGTCTCGTACCGTCAGCGACCAGATCTGCCAAGGCTCGTGCCTGGCAAGCAGCACACTGAAAGCCTCGTCATACCAAATAGCGGGCACAGTGATTCCGTGTAATCGCACGGCAACTGAAAGGGCTGTCACCACCGCCAAAGCTGAGCGGTCCAACCATATCGTTTTCACGGACACTCCTGACCCAGCGCCTCCATGGCGGGCGGCTCAATCTAAGTTCTGCGTCGGCACAAAATCTACTGTAAGAACTTACAGATATGCTGTGGGTTCGATAACGAGGGGGAGGCATGGATTTCCGTTTGACTGCGCCGCAGGCACGAAAGCTCATGAAAGATCAGAAAGAGTTCGAAGCCCCCATAAGAAAGCCCCGGTCATCCGACCGGGGCTTCTGTATTGCGTGGTTGGCAACTTACGAAGCGGCATCCATCGAGCCGTGGGGTTGCCCGGTTGGCTGCAACTTGAAAACATAGAACAACACCGTCAGCAACACCAGAAACGCCGGCCCCACATAAAGCGCCACGCGGGTATCCGGGAAGTACGCCATCAGGCCCACCACCAGCACCAGGAACGCCAGCGCCAGGTACGAGCTGACCGGGTACAGCCACATGCGGTACTTCAAGGCCGCACGCTCGGAAGCGCTCAGGCTTTTGCGGAATTTGAGCTGGGCCAGCAGGATCATCACCCAGGTCCAGATCGCGCCGAAGGTGGCGATGGAGGTCACCCAGACGAAGACCTTCTCCGGCACCAGGTAATTGAGCAACACGCCCAGCAGCAGCGCGGCGATGGACAGTAGCAATGCGCGACGCGGCACGCCGTTGGTCGAGGTCTTGGCGAAACCAGCCGGGGCCTGGCCGTTCTGCGCCAGGCTGTAGAGCATCCGCCCGGTGCTGAAGATGCCGCCGTTGCAGGACGAGAGTGCGGCGGTGATCACCACGAAGTTGATGATGCCGGCGGCGGTCTTGATGCCCAGGCGCTCGAAGGTCATCACGAACGGGCTGCCCTGGGTGCCGATCTCGTTCCACGGGTAGATCGACAGGATCACGAACAGCGCGCCGACGTAGAACAGCAGGATCCGCCAGAACACCGAACCGATGGCGTTGGGGATGGTTTTCTGTGGGTTCTTCGCCTCACCGGCGGTCAGGCCGATCATCTCCACACCCAGGTAGGCGAACATGACCATTTGCAGGGACATCAACACGCCGGACACGCCGTTGGGCATGAAGCCGCCGTGGGCCCAGAGGTTGGAAATGCCCAGGGCCACACCGTCGTTGCCGAAGCCAAAGGCGATGATGCCGACGCCGCCGATGACCATGGCGATGATGGTGACGATCTTGATCAGGGCGAACCAGAACTCGAATTCACCGAAGGCCTTGACCGCGATCAGGTTGATCGAGCCCATGCTGACCAGTGCCGCCAAGGCCCAGATCCAGCGGGGCACGTCGGGGAACCAGATGCCCATGTACACCGCCACGGCGGTGATCTCCGCTACACAGGTCACCAGCCACAGGAACCAGTAGTTCCAACCGGTCAGGAAACCTGCCAGTGGGCCGAGGTAATCCTGGGCATAGCGGCTGAACGAACCGGCCACCGGGTTGTGCACGGCCATCTCACCGAGGGCGCGCATGATCACCAGGATCGCCAGGCCGCCAATGATGTAGGACAGCATGATCGCCGGGCCGGCCATTTCGATGGCCTTGGCCGAGCCGAGGAACAGCCCGACACCGATGCAGGCGCCAAGCGCCATCAGGCGGATATGCCGCTCGCCGAGTTCACGTTTGAGCGGACCGCCCTGGGCGGTCTCGCCATGGGGCAGATGATTGCCGACAGGCATAGGGGTAACCTCGTCTTGTTATTGGATTAGCCACCGAGTGTCCAAAGCCACAGGCCGGTAAGCCTGCCGCCTTGCCGAAACCGGGTCTGTCTTTTGGGCAGACCGTCCTGTGGAACGACAACCTCAGGATCAGCGGGTCGTGCAGTATAAAAAGCCAGGGATAGAGAGATTCACTGTAAAACCTGGAAATTTCAGGGATAAGCCTGCGCCAGAAGCAGCTTTTAGAGAGGTGTTGTCTGGGATTCAGGTCATTCGGAAACGCCGCCGAGTATTGCACAGTGATGGTGCAGCGTCATGTTTTGGCATGGGGCGATGGCTCTAGCGCAAGGTTTTCAGACATCATGCCCCTCGCCGAGCCACACTGTGTCCCACAGTGGATAATTGCCAATGCGATCCACCAAACCTGCACGAAGCGGATTGGCAATGATGTAGCGTGCGCAAGGTCGTAGGTCCTCGTTGTCCCGGATCGCGCGGTCATGGAAGCCGCTTTGCCAGAACGCGCCCTTTCTGTTCATTGCTCGGTTGATTGTGAGCGTGCTGCGGGATTTGACCATCTGCATCACATGGGGGAGCTGAACCTGCTCTAGCTGCACTAGCCAATGCAGGTGATCCGGCATCACAACCCAGGCCAACGAATTGACCTGACCTCGCTCATGAGCCAGGCGCATTTCTGCTACCAATAAGCGGCCCAGCTGCCAGTTCTTGAAGATCGGTATGCGTTGGTGAACGACCGTAGTGACGAGGTAACCTCGCCCCGGTTCCGAAGAGCGTCCGCGACGCAAGCGATGGGAGTTTGGGCGTGGAGGATGCATTCCTTGGCTTCCTGTGGTTGGGGTACCTACTTACGGTAGCTTCTCCCACGACGATCCGACGCGATGATGGTTGAGCGACTTTTCCGAAAACGACGTAGTACCCGTGGCGAGGGAGCTTGCTCCCGCTGGGGGGCGAAGCCGCCCTCGCTTTTCAACCGCTGAAAACGCTTCAGCCATGCCACCGTTGCGTCTGCTGCGCAGCCGAGCGGGAGCAAGCTCCCTCGCCACAAAAGCGCCTCAGCCAATGACATCTCACAAGTGCTCGTGTATGGGCTTGCCCACAATTTCCCCTCCCCCCACGCCAACCACCGTCTAAGCTTCAAGCAAGTCCGATCAATCTGCTTAATGGATCAGTCGACTATGGGCGCTTTGTGGCAAACCGATTCGAATGAACCTGTGGTCCCGACTGAACGTATGGAAGAAGCGCCTTTACCTCAAAAAAAACGCCGCGCACGGCATGGCTGGCGGGCATTCTGGTTGTTGTTGCTGATTATCGTGGTGGTGGTCGGCCTGGCGGTGGCCAAGGAAATGCGCACGTCGCGGTTTCAGGCCCGGGAGCTCAGCAAGTATGCCGAGTCCCTGAGCTACTCGGTGCAGCCGGGGCCCAGCGATGCCATCGTCTACCCTGGCGCAGGCCCGTTCGACCGGCGCCTGGGCTACAGCGCGCTGGGGGAATTCCTGCCGCGCCTGCTCAAGCGTGACTATGTGATCCAGGCCCAGGCGCGGTTTTCGCCGGCGTTGATGGGCTACGTCGAAAAAGGCCTGTTCGTGCCCTACACGGAAAAGATCCAGGCTGGATTGACCATCACCGACTGCCGCGCCGCGCCGGTCTATCAGTTCAAGTACCCGCAGCAGCTGTATGCGAACTTCGAAGCGATCCCGCCCGTGGTGGTGCAGAGCCTGTTGTTCATCGAGAACCGTTTTCTGCTCGACCCCAAGCAACCCTTGGCCAACCCGGCCGTGGACTGGCCGCGCTTCGGCATGGCGGCCTGGTCGCAAGTCGCCAAGCTGTTGAGCCTGCCGGGGCAATCCGCCGGGGGCAGCACCCTGGCCACACAACTGGAGAAATACCGTCACTCGCCTGAGGGCCTGACCGTGTCCGGCGCGGAGAAAATCCGCCAGATGATTTCCGCCAGCGTGCGCGCTTACCAGGGCGGCCCGCAAACCCTCGAGGCGCGGCAGCGGATCATCCGCGACTACCTCAACAGCGTGCCGCTTTCCGCCGTGCCGGGGCATGGTGAAGTTCACGGCATGGCCGAAGGCTTGCGGGTCTGGTACGGCGCCGACTTCAATCGGGCCAATGAACGCTTGGCCAGCACCGCGACCGATCCCCAGAGCCTGGCGGAAAAAGGCCTGGCCCTGCGGGAAATGCTGTCGTTGATGATCGCCCAGCGCCGGCCGTCCCATTACCTGTCCAAGGGTCATGATGAACTGGCGCGCCTGACCGACAGCCACATCCGCCTGTTGGCACAGAACGGCGTGATCGACGCGGCCCTGGCCGACGCAGCCCTGGCGAGCAAGGTCAGCTATCGCGACTGGGTCCAGGACCCGACCGTGCAGCCCAACGAAACCAACAAAGGCATCAGCGCCGCCCGCAGTCGCCTCGCCGCCCTGCTCAACCGCCCGCTGTACGACCTCGATCGCCTCGACCTGTCCGCCACCAGCACCTTGCAAAGCGATTTGCAAGCCCAGGCCACCGACTACCTCAAGCGCTTGGCCGACCCGGCCTTCGCGACCGAGATCGGCCTGATGGGAGAACGCCTGCTGACCCCCACCAGCACCACCCAGGTGCGCTACAGCTTCACCCTGCTGGAACTGACCCCCGATGGCTCGCGTGTGCGGGTGCAGACCGACAGCACCGACCAGCCTTTCGACATCAACGAAGGCAGCAAGCTGGAACTGGGCTCCACCGCCAAGTTGCGGGTGCTCACCACCTACCTGCAGATCATCGCCGAACTGCACGAGCGTTATGCCCAGCAGACCCCGGCGGCGTTGAAGAAAACCGAAATCGCCGAGCAGGACCGCCTCTCCCGCTGGGCCGTCGACTACCTGATCCAGAACACCGACCGCAGCCTGCCGAAGATGCTCGAGGCCGCGCTGGACCGGACCTACTCGGCCAGCCCTGGCGAAGCCTTTTTTACCGGCGGCGGGCTGCACACCTTCCACAACTTCCGCAGGGAAGACGACGGTCGCAACCCGACGTTACGCGACGCCCTGCGGGAGTCGATCAACCTGCCGTTCATCCGCCTGATGCGCGACCTGGTGCGCTACGCCACCTATGCCGGCCCCAACAACAGTTCCGAACTGCTCAAGGACGACAAGGACCCGCGCCGCCAGGAATACCTGGCCCAGTTCGCCGACCGCGAAGGCACCTCGTTCCTGCTCAGGTTCTGGAAGAAGTACCAGAAAAAGGACACCGGCCAGCGCCTGGAAACGTTCCTCGACGGCATGCGCCCTACCGCTATCCGCCTGGCCGCCGTGCACCGCTATTTCTTTCCCAACGACAGCCAGGAGAGCTTCAACCGCTTCGTGCGCGCTCATTTGAAGTCGGCCAAGAGCGCCGAAAAACTCACCGACGAACGCCTCGAACGGCTCTACCAAAGCTATGGCCCCGGCGCCTATGACCTGCCGGACCAGGGCTTCATCGCCAAGGTCCACCCATTGGACCTGTGGTTGATGGGTTACCTGCTGAACAACCCCGACGCCAAGTTCAGCCAGATCGTCAAGGCCAGCCAGTTCGAGCGCCAGGAAGTCTACAGCTGGCTGTTCAAGAGCCGGCACAAGAGTGCCCGCGACAGTCGCATCCGTACCATGCTGGAGATCGAGGCCTTTTTGGATATCCACCAGCGCTGGCAGAAAGTCGGTTACCCGTTCGATCACCTGGTACCGTCGCTGGCCACCGCCATCGGCAGCTCCGGGGACCGCCCGGCTGCGCTTGCCGAACTGGTGGGCACCATCCTCAACGATGGCATCCGCCAACCGGCGCTGCGGGTGGACAGCCTCGACTTTGCCGTCGGCACGCCTTACGAGACACGGCTGCTGAACAATCCGGACAACGGCAAGCGCGTGATGCCAGTGGAAGTGGCCCAGGCCTTGCGCGGTGCGCTGTCCCAGGTGGTGGATGCCGGCACCGCGAAACGCGTGGCCGGCAGTTTCAAGCTGGCCGACGGCACGCCGCTGGCCATGGGCGGCAAGACCGGCACCGGCGACAACCGCATCGAAGCGGTCGGCTCCGGCGGACGAGTGATCAGTTCCAAATCGATCAACCGCACCGCCACCTTCGTGTTCTACATCGGCGACAGTCATTTCGGCACCCTCACCGCCTATGTACCGGGCGCGTCGGCGCAGAACTTCAAGTTCACCTCGGCCTTGCCGGTACAAGTACTCAAGGGCATGGCGCCGTTTCTCTCGCCTTACTTGCAGCCGGGCAGTCATACCCAGTGCAAGCCGTTGGTGGCGAGGCAATGAGTCACGGGAATGTGGTGCAAGTACCCTGTGGCGAGGGGTTGCCCTCAGATCAGGGGTTGCCCCAGATCAGGGATTGACCCGAGGCACCGCGTCGAAGATCACGGTGAAGTCGGCGTTATACATGCCGGGAGAGAGAGGGCGAGTCGGCGAGTTCGCAACCACGATGTACATGTCCGCCTGGGTACCGGGTGTGGACGTGGCATCGTCGACGACTTCCTGAGGTCGGTCGTCCAGAGGTACACCGTTGAATAAAGCCCTCAGGGAGACAACATCGACACCGTTGGTCAAGTGGATGGCCCCTGTACTCGCCCCGTTCTCGATGTAGGCGTGGACCGAACCATCGGTGTTCTTTACGTCAAAGGTGTGGCGCAAAGGGGTGAATTTGTAGGTCAGGGGGTTGTAGTACATGTATTCGTCCTTACCAAAATCCGGATTCCGGGGCTGCACGTGGAACTGCTTGGTCGGAATGTTCGCCTCGATATGGATGGATGAACGTGCATCATCGGCGCCCAGCACCAGCGGCGAACTTAGCGCGGCAGTCCCCAAAGCAATAACGGATAAAACTTTCTTGAACATGCTTGATACCTTTTTTTTAGTAATAAAAAGCGCAGGAGCAAAACTTGCTCCCACCGTCACTGACCCAGCGCTCCCTCGCCACAGGAGTGCTGGTTCAAATGATCTTTGCCGCAGGGTTCGCGGTTGCTACGGCGCGGTGGCGTCGAACACCATGTGCACCGTGCCGTAGTAGTCCCCCGGCTTGTAATCGTCATCGGGCCTGATGGCGGCAATTTCCAGCGGCACCTGGCGTCCGGGCCGGGCTTCGGTGGCCGTGACCACCTGGGCCGAATCCAGGGTCAGTGCGACGCCATTGAAGGTCACCCGCAGATCGATGCGCTCACGTCCATTGGACAGATACGCCTCTTCCCCCAGGCGGGCACCGATGGCACCGTTGCTGTTCTTCACCTCGTAGGTGGCCCGCAACGGACTGAGCTCGCCGGTGATGGTGCTGAAGGGCAAGCGCTGTTCGCGCTGGACCAGTTGCGGGTCGAGGGGCACCACATGAAAGTCGGCGGTGGGGATGGTCACGTAGACCTCGAAGGTTTCCCGTTCGACCGCGCCCCAGGCCTGGACCCAGGGCAACATAAGGGCGCTCAGTGCGAGGGGGCGTACCAGTGTCTTGAACATATTTGATTACCTGTGGCGTCAACGACGGTTCGGCGACGGCGACCGTCAACCTTTGATCTCGACGTTTTTCTGCTCGCTGCCTTCGATCAGCGTGAAGCGATATTCGCGCCCCGCCTCCTTGTCGAACGAGAACGTCCGGCCGGCCATGATGTGGTGCTTGGTGGTGGGCCGGCACTCGTTCTCTTTCTTCGCTTCGCAGTCCTTGAACTCATCGATCACCAGCACACTGTTGCCGTTATTGCGTATCTGGTAGCGATTGGCGCCATCATCGATCACGGTCTCGAAGCGGGTGTCCTTGGGCCGTACGAAAAACACCGTGCCGTAGCCCGCCAGTACCTTGACCCCCGCCCCGACGCGCTCCTTCTTGTATTCCTCGCGCTCCTCCTTGCTGATGGCGAACTCGTCTTCGGCCTCCGGCACCACCGGCACGAAGCGCACGCGGAAGTACCGTTCCTTGTCGCGATTGCCCATGAACAGCAAGCGCGTGCCCTGCACCCCGTTGGCCGGCACGATCAGCCGCGCCGGGCTGGCCATCAACCCGTCCTTGGCCTGGGCACTGGCCTGGTTCTGCAGCGGCACTTCCTGGTAGCTGCCGTCCTCGTTATAGATAATCTCCAGGATGTTGACCTTGACGAACGCCGTGGACGTGCCGCCATTGAATATCCGCTTCATGTAGGTGGTCTTGTTGCCGTCCAGGTAGTCGTAGACCACCCCGACGCCGATCTGCGGACCGGCCTGGGCCACGCCGCAAAACAGATAGAGTCCAACCCATGCCAATAGATGTTTCATCGCTTTTCCAACCTCATGCATTTCACGCAACTCACTAAAAATCCTGGCCGACCGGCCGTTTAAATTTCAGAATCCCAGACCACCGTGACGTTGCCGGAGTAGGCCTTGGCGCCGCTGTCCAACATCTCCTCGACATTGCCGCGCACCACCTCGAAGTGCAGCGTTCCTGGCCGTCGATCGACATAAAACCCCGGCTGGATCAACTCGGTGCCCGTGCCGTCACGAAACAACGGGCGGTGGCTGATCGGTTGCCCGGCGGCATCCGTCAGGCCCTCGGGCAGGGTCACGCTGACCTCCACCGGCACGGCGTGCCCTGTGGCGGTTTCGGAGATGGCGCAGGTATTGGCGCTGACGTGCTGGCATTCGAGGGCCATCTTGAAGCGTGACGAGGCCGAGATATGAAAACGCTGGTCGCGGAACAATCGCGTGGGTTTGCGCCCGCTGTTCAGCCAGGCTTGCCAGCCTTCCTGGGGGACCAGTTCGACGCGGTTGCCGCCGGGGGGTACTTCTACTTTGAGGGTGTGTTCGACCGTCAGTTTGAGATTGAGGGTGATCACCGAATCCGTGGGGATCATCACATCCCCCATGTCAAAGTCCTGCCCTGGTCCGACGCCGTAGGTCAGAGAACCGGTATATAGGCCAGACGACATTTTCAAAGGGTTGGGTGTGCGCAGTTCGTAGGCGAAATCCAGATTGCGGTAGGACATGCTGGGGATCAGGTAATTGGCTCTTTTGGCGCACACACCTTCGGTAGGTGTCTTCCAGAAAAAGTTGTAGATATTGTGGTTGTAGGTCGAATAGCCGCTACCTCGACAAGGCGAAGGCGCATAAAGCCAACTGGAGCCGCTCCATAACCTCTGATGGGCCTGTAGAGCGTTTACGCCGCCGCCGACCAAATCAACCACGCTGCCAGGAAACTGATACCGCGAGCCCACGCCGGATATCCGCACTTGAACGATCTCTGTTTCGCCTGTACCGGTATGGGTCACCTGCGCCAAACGCCAGCTGGCCGGCACATCGAACATCGCCCCTTGCCGGGGATCCCCATGATTTGCCTGAATCGGACGAGCCGATTCGAAAGTAATGGGCACCTGAATACTGAACATTTTTTCCCGCTCACATACCGCCGGATACAGTCCGCAGTAACCCGATACCGGGGTGGTATTGAGAAAGGAGTTTTCATTGGGCTTCGAGGGATCCGGCCTGAAGATGGCGGTGACATCCTTGCTCACGGCATCAGCCGTCGATGCACAGGTCAACAACAACACCGAAACCATGCCTTGCACTGCCACTGGTAACTGCTTCATCTACACCCCACCCTCATATCGGCTCGGACTGGCCAAGCCACGCCTTTTAAACTTCCGAATCCCAGATCACCGTGACATCGCCGCTATAGCGCGTGGCGCCGCCGTCCAGCATCTCTTCGACGCTGCTACGGCCGATCTCGAAGTGCAGCATTCCCGGCCTGCGGTCGACATATAAGCCCGGCTGGAACAACTCGGTGCCACTGCCATCGCGCAACAGCCGGCGACGGTTGACCGGTTGCCCGCTGGCGTCCGTCAAGCCATCCGGCAGGGTCACGCTGACGTCCACCGGTACGGCATGGCCGGTGTCGGTCTCGGTAATCGCGCAGGTATTGCCGCTGAGGTGCTGGCATTCCAGCCCCATCTTGAAACGGGAAGAGGCGGAGATATGGAAACGCTGGTCGCGGAACAGTCGCGTCGGCTTGCGCCCGCTGTTGAGCCAGGCTTGCCAGCCGTCCTGGGGGACCAGCTCCACACGGTTGCCGCCGGGGGGGACTTCGACCTTGAGGGTGTGTTCGACGGTCAGGTTGAAGTTCAAGGTGAGTATCGGATCGGAAGGGATCATGACATCGCCCATGTCGAGGTCCTGGCCCGGCCCAACGCGGTAGGTCAACGATCCCGTGTAGAGACCGCTCGACATTTTCAGAGGGTTTGGGGTGCGCAGTTCGTAGGCGAAGTCCAGGTAGGTGTAACTCATACTAGGAATCAAGTAATTGGCTTTTTTGGCACAAGCGCTCTCTACCGGCGTCTTCCAGAAAAACATGTACCAGTTACTGCCATAAGCCCCCACACCGCTGTATTGACATGGCGAGGGCGCATTCACCCAACTGGAACCGCTCCATAACGCCTTATGAGCAGTGATGACATCTACGCCCCCCCGACCAAGTCGACGACGCTTCCAGGGAATTGGTACCGAGAACCGATACCGGACCAGCGTACTTCAACGGTTTCAGTCTCACCTGTAACTGAATGAGTCACCTGTGCGGTACGCCAATTGGCAGGGACTTTGAACATCGCACCTTGCCGGGCGTCTCCATGACCCGCCTGAATAGGGCTGGTCGAATTGGCGGTAAAAGGTAACCGAATGCTGAACATTCTTGCCGTCCCGCATTGAGCGGGATATTGCGCGCAGTAACCACTGACCGGCGTGGTATTAAGAAAAGTGTTCTCTTGAGGCTTCGAAGAGTCAGGCCTGAACACCGCACTGATGTCCCGGCTCACGGCATTGGCAGCAGGCACGCAAGCAAACAACAACACTGAAACCACGCTGCGCACGGCTACCGAAAAAGGTTTCATCTATACAACCTCATACATCAATGCGAATCCTTGCAGGTTTTTGGGGGAAAACTTCACCGTGGGAGCAAGGCTTGCCCGCGATGCAGGCACCCCGCTCTGCTGGTGAGTTGGCGTTATCGTTCATCGCGGGCAAGCCTTGCTCCCACAGCTCATGAACGCTGCTTCGCCGGGTCAGCCGCGGCCAACGTGCTATCGGCCAGGCTGTCCGGGGTGCAGCGCAGGTCGCCGATCATCAACACGTCGCCTTCCTCGCTGGCGGTTTCCGGGTCGAGGCGGAAGCGGCAGAACAACTCGTTGCCGTAGCGCACTTCCAGGGTCGGGGACGCGGCATTCATCTCCATGGAGAAGAACCCGTCCACCTCGCTGACGCCGCGGCTGGCGTGGTTGATCACGTGATGGCCCTTGAGCGGCTGGCCCTGTTCGTCCAGCAGGCGGCCGAGCACGGTCACGGTTTTCATCACGCTGACCTTGCGGTAGTCCACACCGCCCTTGTTCAGGTGATAGCGGGTGCGTGTGGGCTCGATGCTCGCCGCTGGCGGATGGACGCCCTCGAAGTCGAAGGTGACCATGCTGTTTTTATAAGCGGTGATCGGCACGAAGTTACGTCCCGGGTGCAACGTGGTGCTGCCGCCAGTCAGGTCGTCGGCGCGCAGGACGATGTTGTCCAGGTCGGTCTCAACGTCGACGATCATCCCTGCGCCGCGACCTTGCGGCACCCCGGTGAAGGTGGCTTTCTGGCCGCCCACGGCGACCGTGCTGCTGAGGTTCAGGCCGCCAGTAAGGTTGTCGTTGTAGGACGAGCGCTGGATGAAACCATCGCCGTAGAGCGAGTCGGTACTGAAGCTGGCGAGGCCGGACAGGCCCACGCCATAGGTATCGGCCAGCGCCGTGGCGGAAACGCTTTGCAACACGTGGTCCTGGAGGTCGCGACGATAGGTCAGCGAGGCATTGTTGTCCCGGTCGCCCTCGCGGGAGGTGCGGGTGCCAATGCTGCCCGACCAGTATTCGCCCGGGCCGCCCAAGGCCACGCTGAGGCTCAGGTCCACGCCGCGATTACGCCGGTCGTTGGTGCTCGAAGAGCCAGGACGGTCGAACACCGACAACCGCCAGTTGGCATCGCTGCCACGCAGCTTGCCGCGCTGGGTCCAGCCCAGGTCCAGGCCCGTGCCCTGGACATTGCCTTCGCTGTAGGCCAGCCGCCCGTTGATGGAGGTCTTGTTGCTCAAGCGATGATTGACCGACAGCGACGAGTTGCTGGTGTGGCCGACGTACACGTCGCGCTGGCGGATACGGGTGCCATCCGGCAGGGTCTCGTAGGTGTTGCGGGTATCCAGCCAGCTGCGGTTGTGGCTGGCCACGACGCTGCCACTGCCGTAGCTGTACATGCCCTGCAAGTCCATGCCATTGCCGTACTGTTCGGTCTGGTAGACATTGGCGTACAGGCTGGTACTGCTGGCCAGCGTCCAGTCCACCGAAGTGCCCACTTGCAGTTTGTCCTGCACCTGGCGCATGGAGCCCCCCAGGATCACCCGTGGGTGCAGCAGGTAATTGACGCCGAGGCCCGCCGTGGTGAAACCCGAGGGCTGGTCGTCCCAGTTGCTCCACAACCGGGTTTCGCGCCCGGCGAACAGGTTGTAGCGCCAGCGATCTTCCGTGCTGCTCCAATTGCTGGGTTTGTAGACCAGTTCCTGGCTGGTGGCGGTGGTTTGCCCGTCCTCGATCAGTCGAACTTCCACCTCGTAGATACCGCCAGGCAATGGCCGGGTGTCCAGGCTCTGCAAGCCGGCGCTGACGGCCTGGGTGTTGATCAACAGGCCGCTGCGATAAATCTCCACCGACGCCTGGCGGCTGGCGGTGACATAAATGGGGTAGACACTGGGCTTGGGATTGTCGACGACCAGGCTGTCGGAACTGCCGAACATAACCCCCAGCGCAGTGTCCGGGTTGGCGCCGAACGAACGGATCTGACGGTTCAGGCCATCGGAGCTGGGCGTGAAATAACCCAGGCGGAAAAATTGTCCTTCCAACTCTCGTTGGGTATAGAGCTCGTGGACGGCGTGGTAAATCTTGTCGTCCGGCCCGCCAAGACGCGAGAGCTGAAGGTCCAGGGACTGGCTCCAGTTGCCCACGCTGGAACTGGCGTTGAGGCCATAGCGCCCCCCCGTGTCCTGTTCCTGGCCACCATTGAGATTGAGTTGGTTATTGAAGATAAGACCGAAGCTGCCCTCTTTGGGCTGGTCGTAAAAACGCCGGGGCTCGGTCGAGCGCTCGACATCTTGGGTCAGGATCGACACCAATGAATTCTCGAGACTGTAATGCACGGCCAGCAACCCCGCCGAACAATTGGTTTCACAGGCGCCGAGCGTGATGCCCTGCTTGAGGCGTTGTTCCCATTGCTCGCGTTCGACAGCCTTGATCGAACTCTCCTGGGTTTCGGTGAACTCGAGCAGGGTAATACGATCATCTCGCGTCAAGACCACCATGGCCTCACCGAGATACTGTTGATTGAGTTCAATACGAACCGCGAGCGGCACATCGAAGAAGTGGGCTTCAAACTCCGCCGGTAACCCCTTGGCCTGGGACAGCAGGCTCGTGGGTGTCGTACCGGGTGCAGTTGGCGCGGCCAATGCATTGGCGCACAACAATAGCGCGAGCGCACCTGCGATGGGTGTCATCGAAAACATCAACGGGACTCTCATTATCAGCGAGCTATCAAGGCATTCCAGGTACAGGCCTGCCGGCTGGGGAGCGCCGGCAGGCCTGTCGCGCGGCCCGGGAAGAGGTGGAACTCACCGGGCGGCAGAGGGCATTACGGGCGCGGCACGGCGTCGAAGATGACGGTCATGTCAGCGGTGTATACGCCGTTCTGAGTAGCCAGAGGCTTGGCCGGGCTAATGGTCATCTCAGCCTGGGTGCCCGGTGTGGAGGTCGCGTCGTCCACCACTTCCTGGGGGATGGCGGTCAGGGTGACACCGTTGAAAGCGGTGGTCAGGGCGATGGCATCGCTGCCGTTGAACAGCGAAGCCGGGCCGTTTTCGATGTAGGCGTTGACCGAACCTTCGGTGTTCTTCACGTCGTAGGTCTGGCGCAGCGACGTCAGGGTGCCGCTGACGGTGTTGTAGTTCATGGTTTCATTCTTACCCCAGTTCGGGTCACGTGGCTGCACGTGGAACTGCTGGGTCGGAATGTTCGCCGTGATGTGGATGGAGGAACGCGCATCATCCAGAGCGAACGCCAGCGAAGAACTCAGGGCCGCGGCGGTCAGGGAAGCTGCGGTTACGATTTTCATGAGCATTGTTAACACCTGTTCATAGCAATAAAGAGGGAAGGGTTGAAGTTGCAGGCCAAATACAGCTTGGCGTGCCCCTTTCAACGCCGGTGCATGATCGTCGCTCTTTAATTAAAAATAAGCAGGAAAGTTCGCATAGGCTTGTAGTAAAGCGAACATACAACAC
This sequence comes from Pseudomonas sp. Van50, assembly GCF_055390755.1. NCBI lineage: Bacteria > Pseudomonadati > Pseudomonadota > Gammaproteobacteria > Pseudomonadales > Pseudomonadaceae > Pseudomonas > Pseudomonas sp. Van50. The sequence goes on from NZ_AP024343.1 coordinate 5,707,603, forward strand.
AGAGAAAAATACGCAATTTTCGATAAAACGTAACTTTTAATGTAAGAGCATTCCCACATTCCCACTAGTTACGGTTAATACTTCCTGATACCCATCCAGTTTCGTCCCGCAAACTTAAGGGATTCAGGTAAGGTCATACTTCACCTCTTGTAGGACACAACTAAGATATATCTTCATTTCAAGATGTATCTATATAAGCGAAGATATATCTGAAGTCAAAGATATATCTCGGTTCTATTTATGCGCAACAGAGAGCAAACACATGACAGTCCTTTATTCCCCTTCCTCTCATGAACAGGGTCGTCAGGATGGCTTCGAACGACGCCCGTCCGGTCGCGATCGCGGCAGTCGCGGCCCACGGGTTTTCGCCGCTGGCGACTTGAAATTGCTGTTGCTGGCCCTGATTGCCGAGAAACCTTGCCACGGCTACGAGCTGATCCGGCAGATCGAGTCCATGTTCGACGGTGCCTACAGCCCCAGCCCCGGCGTGATCTACCCGACCCTGACCCACCTTGAAATGGGTAAGATGATCAGCGGCGACGCCGAGGGTGGAAAAAAATGTTACAGCGCGACCGATGCCGGACGTCTATTCCTTCAAGACCAGGCCGAAGCGCTGGACGGCGTGCGGATGCGCATCGAAACCAGCAAGCGCACCCTGCGTGACCAGGATCGGCCTGCCGAGATCCACGAAGCGGTGGGTCACCTGCGTGATGCGCTACAGATGCATCAAGGCCGCTGGAGCCCGGAAGAAATCCTGCGGGTAAGCGGCCTGCTCAACGACACCGTCAAAGCCATCGTCGACGGCCCTGCCCGTCCCTCAGTTTCGGAGTCAAGCAATGACTGAACACGATCCAAACACCATTCACCGCGTCAGCCACGAGATCAAGCGTCGCCGCCTGCAAGTGTTGCAAGTGGTGGACCTGACCCCACGCATGCGCCGTATCACCCTCGGCGGGCCGGAACTGGCCGGGTTCGCCAGCCTGGGCACGGATGACCATGTGAAATTGCTGTTCCCACAGAACGCCGAGGAACAGGCCGCCCTGGATAACTTCAACCCCAGCGCGGGCAAGGCCCAGGGCCCGATGCCCGAGATGCGCGACTACACGCCACGGCGCTATGACCTGGACACCTTGGAGCTGGACATCGATTTCGTGCTCCACGGCGACGGCCCTGCCTCGACCTGGGCGGCCCAGGCCGCCCCCGGGCAATACCTGAACATCGCCGGGCCCCGGGGCTCGATGATCGTGCCGGACATCTTTGACAGCTACCTGCTGGTCGGCGACGAAACCGCCCTGCCCGCCATCGCCCGCCGCCTCGAAGGCCTGGCGCCGAACCGACGGGCCCTGGTGGTGGTTGAAGTGGAAAACGGCGCCGAACAGCAGATCCTCCAGAGCCCGGCGCAGGTCCAGGTGATCTGGGTATTGCGCGAAGGCCGCCAGGACAACCTGCTGCGAACCGTGCAACAGCTGGAAATGCCCGGCGGCAAGCTGTACGCCTGGGTCGCGACCGAGAGCAAGGTGTCGCGGCAGATTCGCAAGGTGTTGCTGGAGGAGAAAGGGTTGGACCAGGACTTTGTGAAGGCCGTGGGGTATTGGAAGGCGGAGGGTAGTGAGGAAGATTGAGAGACTGGCGGCGGCTGAACTACCCTGTCCACTGGACACACAGCCCCCTGTGGCGAGGGAGCTTGCTCCCGCTGGGGCGCGAAGCGGCCCCAAAACCTGACAACCCGGTGTATCAGGAAAATTGAGTTGGCTGCATTGGGGCTGCTGCGCAGCCCAGCGGGAGCAAGCTCCCTCGCCACGGGGACATCGCTGTTCTTAATGATTCACAAGACATTTCACCAGGTATCCCATGCTCTTCCTCCTCGCCTATATCGCCAGCGTCGTGCTGATCAACTTCGCGTTTTCCGCCGCGCCGCACCTGGACATCATCTGGTCGGCCTGGGGCGGGCTGGTGTTCATCCTGCGAGACATGGTGCAGACGCGTTTCGGCCATGGCGCCATCGTGGCGATGCTGGTGGCGCTGGTGTTGTCCTACGTCACTTCGGACCCGACCATCGCCCTGGCCAGCGCCACGGCATTCGCCGTGTCCGAGTGCATCGACTGGCTGGTGTTCACGATCACCAAGCGCCCGCTCCATGATCGGCTGTGGATCAGTTCGGCCCTGAGCATTCCCCTCGACACCTTCATTTTCTTCGGCCTGATCGATGCCCTGACGCCAGGCGTGGTGATCACCGCCCTGGCCTCGAAATTCGCCGGGGTCACGGTCGTCTGGCTGATCATGGCCTGGCGTTTGCGCAAGCAAACCGTCGCCACCTGAAGCCAAACCCCGCTGTTCATGTAAAATGCCGCGCTTTCTCCCCATGGGAAGCTCGCCCGGCGCGCGCCCCCCGATGATCCGCTCCTGTTTGAGGACCTTCAGATGACCCGTATCGGAACCCCATTGTCGCCCACCGCGACCCGCGTTTTGTTGTGTGGCAGCGGTGAGCTGGGCAAGGAAGTGGTAATCGAGCTGCAGCGCCTGGGCGTCGAGGTGATTGCCGTGGATCGCTACGCCAACGCGCCGGCCATGCAAGTGGCCCACCGCAGCCATGTGATCAACATGCTCGACGGCGCCGCCCTGCGTGCGGTGATCGAGGCCGAGAAACCGCACTTCATCGTGCCGGAAATCGAAGCCATCGCCACCGCCACCCTGGTGGAACTGGAAGCCGAAGGCTTCACCGTGATCCCCACCGCCCGCGCCGCGCAGTTGACCATGAACCGTGAAGGCATCCGGCGCCTGGCCGCCGAAGAGCTGGGCCTGCCGACGTCGCCGTATTTCTTCGCCGACACCGTCGAAGACTACCGCAAGGCTGTGGAAACCCTGGGCTTCCCCTGCGTGGTCAAGCCGGTGATGAGTTCCTCGGGCAAGGGCCAGAGCCTGTTGCGCAGCACCGATGACGTGCAGAAAGCCTGGGACTACGCCCAGGAAGGCGGCCGTGCCGGCAAGGGCCGGGTGATCATCGAAGGCTTTATCGATTTCGACTATGAAATCACCCTGCTCACTGTGCGTCATGTCGGCGGTACCACCTTCTGCGCGCCCGTCGGCCACCGTCAGGAAAAAGGCGACTATCAGGAATCCTGGCAGCCCCAGGCCATGAGCCCGGTGGCCCTGGCCGAATCCGAGCGCGTGGCCAAGGCCGTGACCGAGGCCCTGGGTGGTCGTGGCCTGTTTGGCGTCGAGCTGTTCATCAAGGGCGACCAGGTGTGGTTCAGCGAAGTCTCGCCACGCCCGCATGACACGGGTCTGGTGACGCTGATTTCCCAGGACCTGTCGCAGTTCGCCTTGCACGCCCGCGCCATTCTCGGCCTGCCAATCCCGCTGATCCGCCAGTTCGGCCCCTCGGCGTCGTCGGTGATCCTGGTGGAAGGCCAATCGACCCAGACCGCGTTCGCCAACCTGGGCGTGGCCCTGAGCGAACCGGACACCGCCCTGCGCCTGTTCGGCAAACCGGAAGTCAACGGCCAGCGCCGCCTGGGCGTGGCCCTGGCCCGCGACGAATCCATCGAAGCGGCCCGTGCCAAGGCGACCCGTGCCTCGCAAGCGGTGAAGATCGAACTGTAAGGCTTGCAGGAACAAGGCCTATGGGTGCAAGCCTGTGGGAGCAAAGCTTGCTCGCGATACAGGCGACTCGGTTTCAAAGACCGTGTTGTGTTCATCGCGGGCAAGCCTTGCTCCCACAGACCTTGCTCCCCACAGCAAGCTTTGCTCCCTACAGGCTGAACTACTCCCACAAGCTTTGCCACACCAAGCCTTTCTACATTGCTGGATAAATAAAAAGGCGACACCCGCAAGGGTGTCGCCTTTTTCATGGGCGCCGGTTTTGCTTAATCCGGCAGCTTGTAGGCAATCACATAATCACCCTGCTTGGTCCCCAGGGAGCCATGACCACCCGCAACGACCAGCACGTATTGCTTGCCGTCCTTGCCGGTGTAGGTCATCGGCGTGGTCTGGGCGCCGGCGGGCAGGCGGCCTTCCCACAGCTGCTTGCCGTTTTTCACGTCATAGGCTCGCAGGTACTGGTCCAGCGTACCGCTGAGGAATGCCAGGCCGCTGCCAGTGGTAAACGTACCCCCCAGGCTCGGAACCCCCATGCTCAACGGGATCGGGACCGGCGAGCTGTCGCGCACGGTGCCGTTCTTGTGTTTCCACAGGGTCTTGTTGTTGGTCAGGTCCACCGCCGCGACATAACCCCACGCCGGCGCCTGGCAAGGCAGGCCCATCGGCGAGAGCAGCGCTTCGAGGATCACGCCATACGGCGCGCCTTTGTTCGGCTGCACGCCTTCGGTTTCGCTCTTGCGACCCGGACCACCGGCCACTTCCGCCGCTGGCACCAACTTCGACTTGAACGCCATGTAGCTCGGGTTGACGAAGGCGATCTGGCGCACCGGGTCCACCGAAATGCCGCCCCAGTCGAATACGCCGAAGTTGCCCGGGTAGACGATCGAGCCTTGCAGCGACGGCGGCGTGAACATGCCGTCATAGCGCAGCGACTTGAAGTCGATCCGGCACAACATCTGGTCGAACGGGGTCACGCCCCACATGTCGCGTTCCTTGAGGACCGGCGGCACGAAGTTCAGGTCGGACATCGGTTGGGTCGGCGAGGTGTGGTCGCCCTCCACCGCGCCTTGCGGCACCGGGATTTCCTTGATCGGCACGATCGGCTGGCCATTGCTGCGGTCCAGCACGTAGATGCTGCCCTGCTTGGTCGACGCCAGGACGGCGGGTTTCACGCCATCGGCGGTCTTCATGTCCATCAGCGTCGGTTGACCGCCGACGTCCATGTCCCACAGGTCGTGGTGGGTGAACTGGAAGTACCAGCGCACCTTGCCGGTGGCAATGTCCAGGGCGGTCAGGCCGGCGGCGTATTTTTCCGATTCCGGGGTACGCAGGCCACCGAACTGGTCGGGGGTCTGGTTACCCATCGGCAGGTAGAGCATGCCGAGTTTTTCATCGACGCTGAACATGGACCACATGTTCGGCGAGTTGCGGGTGTAGGTCTGGCCTTCGGCAATCGGCGTGGTGTCGTCCGGGTTGCCGCTGTCCCAGTTCCATACCAGCTTGCCGGTGTGTACGTCGTAGGCGCGGATCACACCGCTCGGCTCGTCGGTGGAGACGTTGTCGGTGACGTGGCCGCCGATCACTACCAGGTTCTGGGTGACCGCCGGTGGCGAGGTGGAGTAGTAACCGCCGGCCGTGAAGCCGCCGATGTTGGCGGTGAGGTCGACCTGGCCTTTGTCGCCGAAGTCTTCACACATCTTGCCGGTGTCGGCGTTGAGGGCGATCAGGCGGGTGTCGGCGGTCGGCAGGAAGATCCGCCGCGGGCAGACGGTGCTGGCCGGTGCGGTGCTGGCGGTGCCGGTGGGGCTCTGTTCGGCGGAGGCGTACACCGCGTCATCGTGATAGGTCACGCCACGGCAGGTCATGTGGGCCCAACCTTTGAAGTTTTCCGCTTTTTGCGTGGAAAGCTTCGGATCGAAACGCCAGATTTCCTTGCCGGTTTCAGGCTCCAGGGCAATCACCTGGCTGTGAGGCGTGCACACGTAGAGCATGCCGTTGACCTTCAGCGGAGTGTTTTCGGCGGTGGTTTCACCCGGATCGTTCGGCCCTGGCAGGTCGCCAGTGCGGTAGGTCCAAGCTTCTTTCAGCTTGCTGACGTTCTCGGGGGTGATCTGCGCCAGCGGCGAATAGCGGTCGCCGTGGGCGCTGCGGCCATAGGAGTTCCAGTCGCCGTCCGGCATGGCCGGAGCGGTGTTGGTCATGCCCGGCACGGCGTCACGGTCCAATTGACCTTTGATTTCACCCGGGTTGGTGAACTGGCTGGCGAGCGCCGCGACACCGGCGATGACCACGGCGGCGCCCAGTGCGCGGGTACCCGTGGCCGAGGCGTCGGCGGTCAACAGCGGACGGCGGAACCACGGCAGCAACATGACGATGCCCAGGGCAAACAGCATTGCCAGGCGCGGCACCAGTTGCCACCAGTCCAGGCCCACTTCCCACAGCGCCCACACGGTGCTGGCGAACAGCACCAACGCGTACAGGCCGAGGGCCGCGCGACGGGCCATGATCAGCAGCACGCCGGTCAGCGCCAGGCCGATCCCGGCCAGCAGGTAATACCACGAGCCGCCCAGCGTGCTCAGCTTGACTCCCCCGGCCAGCAGGGCCAGGCCCATCAATAGAAGCAGAATGCCGAGCAGGCTCGGTAGCAGACGGCTTCGACTCAAAGCACCCTCAGTGCTCATAGTGTGATTCTCCGTGATGTTTTAAGGAGGCCCGCGCAAGTAGTCACTGTAGATGACGATCTTGAGGGGGCATGGTTCAGTTGAAAAAGGCAAATTGGCTGCCGCGATCCCTGTGGGAGCGAGCTTGCTCGCGATGGCGGCGTGTCAGTCAGCTTCAATGTCGAATGTGCAATCGTTATCGCAAGCAAGCTCGCTCCCACAGGAATTCACCAAGACAGCGCTGTCTTTCAGGGTCAGGACATCGGGCATTCATCAGATCTTTCAGCAGGAATGAGCTGGACGCAGAGGCTTCGGCACAACAGAAGAAGCGTTTCAGCAGGCGGCGCAAGGATAATGTCCTGCTCTCGATAGAGAAAGGGCTTTTGTTGACATGGATCATCTCGGATTTGGTAACAGTGCGCCTGGCCCGGGAGCCCCACGATGAAGGCTATGCTTCCACCACAAGGGCACCTCGGCTAAGGTGCGCGGCTTTACCCTTTTTTGCGCGAAGGCCTCCCATGACCGAACCCAACAACAACCCGCTGCACGGCGTGACGCTGGAGCAGATCCTCAACGCCCTCGTGCAGCACTACGAATGGTCGGGCCTGGCTGAACGCATCGATATCCGCTGCTTCAAAAGTGACCCCAGCATCAAGTCGAGCCTGACCTTCTTGCGCAAGACCCCGTGGGCGCGGGAGAAAGTCGAGCGCTTGTACATCAAGTTGATGCGCACCAAACGGCCGGTCTGAGCCGCCGTGGAGATTGATAGAGGTCCTCGCCTCACCCTGCGCCAGCGCTTCGTGTCGGTCACCGCGCTGCTGGCCTGGGCGGGGTTGAGCATCCAGTTGTATCTGATCCTGCTGGGTCGCTGGGAACTGGGGGCGAGCCTGCTGGGCGGGTTGGTGAGTTTCTTCAGTTTCTTCACGGTGCTGACCAACCTGTGGGTGGCGGTGGTCCTGACCTGGGAGCTGACCCCTCGCCCAGCCCCGGCCCGCCGCTGGTTCCTGCAGCCCAGCGTACGCAGTGGCGTTGCCGTGAGCATCGCCCTGGTCAGCCTGGCCTACAACCTGCTGCTGCGCCACCTCTGGCAACCCGAAGGCTGGCAGTTCGTGGCCGACGAACTACTGCATGACGTGGTGCCCTTGCTCTACATCGTCTATTGGTGGCGCTGGGTGCCCAAAGGCAGCTTGCGCCTGGGCCACATCGGGTTGTGGATGATCTATCCCCTGGTCTATTTCGCCTATGTCCTGCTGCGGGGGGATTTACTGGCGGCCTACCCCTACCCTTTCATCGACGTGGCGAGCCTGGGTTATCCACAGGTGTTCATCAATGCCGGGGGGATACTGGCGGGATTTGTCGGGATTGCACTGACGGTGCTGGGGTTGGATCGGTGGACGGGATTCAAGCAAACACCATGATCCCCTGTGGGAGCGAGCTTGCTCGCGATAGCGGTGGTCAGCGCGAGACACTGTTGAATGTGCCTCCGTCATCGCGAGCAAGCTCGCTCCCACAGGGGTTGTGTTCCATCTCCGACATCACCGCCTCGCCGGCAACATCCACACCAACCCACTGGCCTTGGCCCGTTCATGACACAACGCCAGGACCCCGCGGCGTTCGTCGTTGTCCATCCGGCTCCACCGGGTGATTTCCGCCACGGTGCGCTGGCAGCCGGTGCAGATGTCGTCATCGTCCAGCGCGCAGATGTTCACGCAGGGCGAAGGCACCGGGCGTTCAGGGGCGCTCATGGTTCCTGCTCGGCCAGGTCGCGGGCGTAGCGCTGGGAGTTGTGCACATAGTGCGCCGCGCTGGCCACGAGCATGTTCTTCTGGGCTTCGGTCAATTCACGCACCACCTTGCCGGGCGAGCCCATCACCAGTGAGCCGTCGGGAATTTCCTTGTTTTCGCCGATCAGCGCATTGGCGCCGATGATGCAGTGCTTGCCGATCTTCGCGCCGTTGAGGATCACTGCGTTGATGCCGATGAGGCTGTAGTCGCCCACCGTACAGCCATGGAGCATGGCGTTGTGGCCGATGGTCACGCCGGTGCCGATGGTCAGTGGATAACCCATGTCGGTGTGCATCACCGTGCCGTCCTGCACGTTGCTGTCCTTGCCGATCAGGATCAGCTCGTTGTCGCCGCGCAGCACGGCGTTGAACCAGACATTGGCGCCCTCTTCGAGGCGGACCTTGCCCACCAGCGTGGCGTTGGGTGCGACCCAGCTCTGTGGGTGGGTTTCGACACGGGCATCGCCCAGGCGGTATTTCATGGGAATCCTCGGGGCATCAGGTATTGATGAAACTCTTTGGCGGGGTGTGCAGGTCGATCCCGGCGTCGTACAGCAGGTTGACCAGCTCGACGATCATGATCGCCGTCAGCCCCCAGATCTTGTACTCGCCAAACCGATAGCTGGGCACGTACCAACTGCGCCCCTGGTAATCGATCCGGTGCGTGTGTTCGCGCGGATCCTTGCGGAAAAACTCCAGCGGCACGCTGAATACCGCCGCGATCTCGGCATCGTTGGCCTGGTATTCGACGTAGTCTGGAATCACCCCGACATAGGGCGTGACCTTGATGCCATGCAGCGAGATCAACGGGCTGAGGGGGCCGATCACTTCCACCAGGCCGGGCGGCAGGCCGATTTCTTCTTCGGCTTCGCGCAGGGCGGTGAAGATCAGGTCCGGGTCTTCCGGGTCGCGACGCCCACCGGGGAACGCCACTTCACCGCCATGGGTCGAGAGCCCACTGGCGCGCAGGGTCAGTACCAGCTCCGGTTCATCACTGCGGGTGATCGGCACCAGCACCGCGGCTTCAGGAAAACGTCGGTCGGCCTGCAGATCGTGCGGGGTATGGTTGCTTACTCGATGCAGTAGCTCGTCCAGCATGAGACTTCTCGATTTATTCGCTACCTTGCATCATGCACCAATCATTCAAGCGGCCCAACCCCCGCACCGCGTCGTGTCGCGAAACGACAACTTGCCGACACCGGCCCGCGCACGCCAAGATAGGCGCAGCATTCAGGAACCCAAGCATGAAATTCTGCAGCCAGTGCGGTAACCCGGTGACCCAGCGCATACCCGAAGGCGACTCGCGCCTGCGCTTCGTTTGCGACACCTGCCACACCATCCACTACCAGAACCCCAACATCGTGGCCGGTTGCGTACCGACCTGGGGTAGCAAAGTCCTGTTGTGCCGGCGTGCCATCGAGCCGCGGCGCGGTTACTGGACCCTGCCGGCAGGTTTCATGGAGAACGGCGAGACCATCGAACAGGCCGCCGTGCGCGAAACTGCCGAAGAGGCTTGCGCCCGGGTGCGAAACTTGAGCATCTATACGCTGATTGACGTACCGCATATCAGCCAGGTACATGTATTCTTCCGCGCCGAACTGGTGGACGAGGACTTCGCCGCCGGGCCCGAGAGCCTGGAAGTGAAGTTGTTCGAAGAAGCGGAGATTCCCTGGGACGAGCTGGCTTTCCGTACGGTGGGCCGCACCCTGGAATATTTCTATGCCGACCGCCGGGCCGAGGATTACCCGGTGCGATCCGAATCGATCCCGCCGCTGGCTCAGCCGGCCAACACCTGAAAACCCATACAGTCGAAACACCTCTAGGGATATCGTTTCAATGCGCTGGTTGCTTGTCCTGTTCTGCTTGTCGTTCACCACTGTGTCCCAGGCCGCCGCGGTGGGAACCTACAACGGCAAGGTCATCGAAAAAGTGCTGGTGCTCAAGTCCGCTCATCAATTGCAATTGATCAACGACGGCAAGCCGCTCAAGACCTATCGCATCTCCCTGGGCAAGGGCGCCAAGAAAGGCCCCAAGCTGATCGAGGGCGACAAGCGCACCCCCGAAGGTTTTTATTGGCTGGACTGGCGCAAGACCAGTGACCGGTTCTACCTGTCGATGCACATTTCCTACCCCAACATCAGCGACGCCGCCCGCGCCCGCCGTGAAGGCGTGGAGCCGGGGGGCATGATCATGATCCACGGCACGCCTGATTCGGAGGAAAACCCTGAACAGCTGTTCCATACGCTGGACTGGACCGATGGCTGCATCGCCATGCGTAACGTGGACATGCGCGAAGTCTGGAACCTGGTGCCGGATGGCACGATGATCGAAATTCGTCCGTAACCCCCTGTGGCGAGGGAGCTTGCTCCCGCTGGGCTGCGCAGCAGACCCAAAGCAGGCAACTCCACTTGCCTGACACACCGGGTTGTCAGGTTTTGAGGCCGCTTCGCGCCCTAGCGGGAGCAAGCTCCCTCGCCACAAAAGCCCTCTGGTCCGGCATCAAATCTTCGTTGCCTGATCTGGCCTCATCGCGAGCAAGCTCGCTCCCACAGTAGTTTTGTGTTGTGCATAACCCCCTGTGGGAGCGAGCTTGCTCGCGATGAGGCCGGCACTTATTGCATCAAGTCCGAAGCGCTACCCGGTCCAAGGCCTTGTTCGCCCCCCCCAACTCAATCACCTGCGTATCCCCTTGTGGCGAGGGAGCTTGCTCCCGCTGGGCTGCGCAGCAGACCCAAAGCAGGCAACTCCATTTGCCTGACACACCGGGTTGTCAGGTTTGAGGCCGCTTCGCGCCCTAGCGGGAGCAAGCTCCCTCGCCACGACAGCTCGTTAGCCTTGATAGGCTCGGACGACCGCCCGTCAGCATCGAAAAATAAAATCAAAAAAAAACCATCTTCAGAAATTACCTACAGATGAATACCAGTTCACCCCGTAGGCGTTGTCGCGGCTGCAGATCTTTGCGTTCGAACTCCCTTCCACTAATACCACTTCAATCCCACCCCGAAAAAACCCTTTAACAACGCCTCTATAACCCAGGAAAGCGGCGTTGACATGGTATTCAAGTGGTATTAGCTTCCACCCCACTTACCGAGCGACAACAACTCAATAACCGCATCGGACACCGATATGAACGACATCCTGGCCCTGCGCCCTGACGACACCCAACCCACGCCGCTGTACCTGCAATTGGCGCGAAACCTGGAGACGGCGATTCATGCCGGCCAGTGGAAAGCCGAGCAGGCGATGCCGTCCGAGCGCAGCTTGAGCGAGCAACTGGGCATTTCCCGAGTCACCGCGCGCAAGGCCTTGGAAGTGCTGTTCGAACAAGGCTTGATTCGCCGCAACCAGGGTTCGGGCACCTTTATCACCCCGCGCCTGGAACAGCCGCTGTCACGCCTCAGCGGCTTCAGCGAGATGCTGCGGCTCAAGGGCTTTGTGCCCGGGTCCCAATGGCTGGAACGGGAAATCACCCCGCCCACCCACGAAGAACTGATCCGCCTGGGCCTGTCGCCCACCGACAAAGTCGCGCGGCTCAAGCGCCTGCGCAAGGCCGACGACACGGTCATGGCCATCGAGATGAGCACCCTGCCCGCCTCGATCATCCCCAAGCCGCAAGCGGTGGGCGATTCCCTCTACGCCTTTCTCGACGGCATCGGCAAGCCGGTGGTGCGCGCCCTGCAACACATCCAGGCCATCAACGCCTCGGACGAATTCGCCGCCCTGGTGGGCATCGCCCCCGGCACCGCGATGTTGCTGATGACCCGGGTCGGCTACCTGGAAGACAACACCCCCATCGAAGTCACCGACACCTATTGCCGCAACGACTACTACGACTTTGTCGCAGAGCTGCGGCGCTAGACGAGCAGAGAATTTCCCATGTCCGAAGACAACATCCTCACCTGTGACGGCTGGGTTCGCGGCCGCCTGCTCCATGAGCACGGTAGAGTCGTGGCCATCGAAGGCCAGCCCTGCGATCCGGCGAGCAACGACCTGCCCTACCTGCTGCCCGGCTTTATCGACTTGCATGTCCACGGCGGCGGCGGCAAGGACATCATGCAAGGGGCTTCGGCGTTCGAGACCATCGCCCGCACCCACCTGCGTTTTGGCACCACCGCACTCTTGGCCACCACCATGACCGCGCCCAGCGAAGAGATCGCCAGCGTGCTGCAGGCCCTCGGCGAGTTCTGTGAGCAGCGTCCGAACGGCAGCGCCCGGGTCCTGGGCGTGCACTTGGAAGGCCCTTACATCAACCCCGGAAAACTCGGCGCGCAACCGAATTTCGCCCACACCGCGCTGCTGGCCGAGGTGGAGAGCTACCTGGCCCTGGCGCCGATCCGGGTGATTACCATCGCCCCGGAAATCGCCGGCCATGATGCCTTGATCCGTGCCCTCAGCGCCCGAGGCGTGCGCATGCAGATCGGCCATACCCTGGGCAGCTACGAAGAAGGCGTCGCGGCGTTGGCGGCCGGGGCCAGCAGTTTCACTCACCTGTACAACGCCATGAGTCCGTTGCATCACCGCGAGCCAGGTATCGTCGGTGCGGCCCTCGCCCATGCGCAATATGCCGAGTTGATCCCGGACTTGCTCCACGTGCACCCCGGTGCGATGCGCGTGGCCTTGCGTTCGATCCCGTGCCTGTATTGCGTCACCGACTCCACCGCCGCCGCCGGCATGCCCGACGGCGAATACAAGCTGGGCAGCCACACCGTGACCAAGTGCCTGGGCGGGGTGCGCCTGGCCGATGGCACCCTGGCCGGCAGCACCCTGACCATGGACCAGGCCCTGCGCAACCTGGTGAAAATCGGCCTGCCCATCGCCGAAGCCTCCCAGCGTCTGTCCCAGTTTCCCGCCGACTACCTCGGCCTGCCCGAGCGCGGTCGCCTGCAGCCCGGTGCCTGGGCCGACTGCGTACGCCTTGACCGTTCCCTGACCCTGACCGACGTGATGGTCGAAGGAGAAGCCATTGACTTCCAAAATGCTTGAAGAGGCCCTGGCCTCCCATGAAGCGGTCGAGCGCCAGTTGCAGCGACTGGACCCGGCCCTCGAGGAAATCGCCGGACGCCTGCGCCGCCAGCCACCGCAAGTGGCGATGACTGTCGCCCGGGGCAGCTCCGATCACGCCGCCAGCTATTTCGCTTACCTGACCATGCAGCAACTGGGCATCCCGGTGGCCTCGCTGCCGATGTCGGTGGTGACCATGCAACAGGCGCCGCTGAAGGTCAGCGGCCAAGTGGCGTTCGGTTTTTCCCAGTCGGGACAGAGCCCGGACCTGGTGAACAGCCTGCGCCTGTTGCGCAAGCGTGGCGCCTTGAGCGTGGCCCTGGTCAACGCCACCGACTCGCCTCTGGAAGCCGCCTGTGAATTCAGCGTGCCGTTGTGTGCCGGCGTCGAGAGCAGCGTCGCCGCGACCAAGAGCTTCATTGCCACCCTCAGCGCCAGTGCGCGACTGGTGGCCCACTGGAAAGCTGACGCCGAGTTGCTCGAAGCCGGCGGTGCCCTGCCCGAGGGCCTGCGCGAGGCCGCCCGCCAGGACTGGCACAGCGCTGTCGACGCCCTGCGCGACTGTCAGCGGTTGATGGTGATCGGCCGGGGCGCCGGGTTCGCCATCGCCCAGGAAGCAGCACTCAAGTTCAAGGAAACCTCGGCGATCCAGGCTGAGGCTTTCAGCAGTGCCGAAGTTCGCCACGGGCCCATGGCGCTGATCGACCATGACTACCCCCTGCTGGTGTTCGCCCCGCGCGGTGCCGAACAGGCCGGCGTGTTGAGCCTGGCCGCGGACATGCGCCAGCGCGGTGCCCGGGTCCTGCTGGCGGCACCTGATGACATTGTCGAACGCGACCTGACCTTGAGCCGCGCCGAACACCCGGCCCTGGACCCGATCCTGGCGATCCAGAGCTTCTACGCGATGGCCGCGAGCCTGGCCGTGGCCCGAGGCCTGGACCCGGACCAGCCACGGCACCTGAGCAAGGTCACCCGTACCCACTGATCCGACTGCTTTTCAAACAAGAGCCTGAAGAGAGCGAGCCCATGCCCAACAACAATAAAGAGCTGATCCTCAGCGCCCCCCTCAGCGGCCCGGTGCTCACCCTCGCCAATGTCCCGGACGCGGTGTTCGCCAGCGGCGCCATGGGCGATGGGATCGCCATCGACCCGCTGAACGACACCCTCTACGCACCGTGCGACGCTGAAGTGATCCACGTCGCCCGCACCGGCCACGCCGTGACCCTGCGGGCCGACAATGGCGCCGAACTGCTGCTGCACCTGGGCCTGGATACGGTCGAGCTGCAGGGCGACGGGTTTTCCATGCTGGTCAAGGAAGGTGCACGGGTCAGCCATGGCCAGCCGCTGCTGCGTTATGACATGGATAAAGTGGCGCTGCGCAGCAAGAGCCTGGTCAGCCTGCTGGTCATCACCAACGGCGAACACTTCCAGGCGCGGCCCATCACCCTCAAAGGGGTGAAGGTCGGCGAGCCGCTGCTGCACATTCTCGCCAAGGCCGTCGGCCAGGCGGAACATCACGACCAAGACGGTGGCATCGAAGTGTTCGGCCAGGTCCGCATCGCCCATCGCGGCGGTCTTCACGCCCGCCCGGCGGCGCTGGTGCGCCAGACCGCGCAAGGCTTCAAGAGCCGCTCGCAGCTGCACTTCAGCGGCAAGTCAGCCTCGTGCGACAGCGTAATGGGGATGATGGGGCTGGCCATCACCGAACAGGCGCAAGTGCACGTCAGTTGCCGGGGCAGCGATGCCGAGGCGGCGCTGCAAGCCTTGCTGACGACCTTATCCACAGCCCTGGTGGAAGAAGCCCATGCCAGCGCGCCGCCGCCCGAACCACCACGGGCGAATGCAGAAGAAGGTGTGTTGCATGGCGTATGTGCCGCGCCCGGGCTGGTGACTGGGCCGCTGGTTCGGTTGAGCGGCATTCAATTGCCGGAAGACATCGGCGGCCATGCCGTCGAAGAGCAGCGCCAACGTCTGAGTGACGCTCTGGCCCAGGTCCGTGGCGACATCCACCTCACGCTGGAGCACGCCCGGGCCAAGAAGCATCACGATGAAGAGGCGATCTTCAGTGCCCACCTGGCGCTGCTGGAGGACCCGGTGCTGTTGGATGCCGCCGACCTCTTCATCGAACAAGGCAGTGCCGCGCCCCACGCCTGGAGCCGCTCCATCGACACGCAATGCCAGGTCCTGCAACAACTGGGCAGCACGCTGCTGGCCGAGCGCGCCAACGACTTGCGTGATTTGCGCCAACGGGTCCTGCGGGCGTTGCTGGGTGGAGCCTGGCAATTCGACGTCGCGGCGGGCGCCATCGTCGCCGCCCAGGAACTGACCCCGTCGGACCTGCTGCAACTCAGCGCCCAAGGCGTGGCCGGCGTGTGCATGGTCGAGGGCGGCGCGACGTCCCATGTGGCGATCCTGGCCCGGGGCAAAGGCCTGCCGTGCCTGGTGGCGCTGGGCGAGGCACTGCTTGCACAGGCGCCAGGGCAATCGGTGGTGCTAGACGCTGACGGTGGCCGCCTCGAACTGACGCCAACCGTCGAGCGCCTGGCGCAGGTGCGGCAAGCACAGACCCGACGCACGGCCCTGCGCGCCCAACAACAGAGCCTCGCCCACACGCCGGCGCGGACCGTCGATGGCGTGGAGGTGGAAGTCGCCGCTAACGTGGCCTCCAGCGCCGAAGCAGGCGAAAGCTTGGCCAACGGTGCCGATGGCGTTGGCTTGTTACGCACCGAATTTCTCTTCGTCGACCGCCACACCGCCCCCGACGAAGAAGAGCAGCGCCAGGCTTATCAAGCCGTGCTCGAGGCCATGGGCGACAAACCGGTGATCATTCGCACCATCGACGTCGGCGGTGACAAGCAACTGGACTACCTGCCCCTGCCGAGCGAAGCCAACCCGGTACTGGGCCTGCGCGGCATTCGCCTGGCCCAGGTGCGACCGGATCTGCTTGACCAGCAACTGCGCGCCTTGCTGCAAACCCGTCCGCTGGACCGCTGCCGGATCCTGTTGCCCATGGTCACCGAAGTCGACGAGCTGCTGCACGTCCGCCAACGCCTCGATGCCCTTGGCTCTGAACTGGGCCTGGGCGAACGCCCGCAACTGGGGGTGATGATCGAAGTGCCGGCCGCCGCGTTGCTGGCCGAACAATTGGCCGAACATGCGGATTTCCTCTCCATCGGCACCAACGACCTGTCGCAATACACCCTGGCCATGGACCGCGACCACGCCGGCCTCGCCGCCCGGGTCGATGCCTTGCACCCCGCGTTGCTGCGGCTGATCGCCCAGACCTGCGCCGGTGCCGCCAAGCATGGGCGTTGGGTCGGCGTGTGCGGGGCCCTGGCCTCGGACCCGTTGGCCACGCCTGTACTGATCGGCCTGGGTGTACGGGAACTGTCGGTCAGCCCGCCGCAGATCGGCGAAATCAAGGACCGCGTGCGCCACCTCGACGCCGCGCAATGCGCTCGCTTGAGCAACGAACTGCTGAACCTGGGCAGCGCACTCGCGGTACGCCGTGCCTGCCATCGACACTGGCCCCTGGGCTGAGCCACTTCGAAGAACAATAAAGGGAGAGACGCCATGTACCAGCATTTCATCGAAGGGCTGCAACGCCTCGGCCGGGCACTGATGCTGCCCATCGCGATCCTGCCCATCGCCGGCCTGTTGCTGCGCCTGGGCGACACCGATCTCTTGGACATCGCCATCATCCACGATGCCGGCCAGGCGATTTTCGCCAACCTGGCGATGATCTTCGCCATCGGCATCGCCGTGGGCTTCGCCCGGGACAACAACGGTACGGCGGGGTTGGCCGGAGCCATCGGCTACCTGGTGATGATCGCGACCCTGAAGGTGCTCGATGCCAGCATCAACATGGGCATGCTCGCCGGGATCATCAGCGGCCTGCTGGCGGGGGCGCTGTACAACCGCTTCAAGGACATCAAGCTGCCGGAGTACCTGGCGTTCTTTGGTGGCCGGCGCTTCGTGCCGATTGCCACCGGCTTCAGCGCCGTCGGGCTGGGCGTGGTGTTCGGCCTTATCTGGCCACCGATCCAGCAGGGTATCAACGGTTTCGGCGCCTTGCTGATGGAAAGCGGCAGTTTCGGCGCCTTCGTGTTCGGGGTGTTCAACCGATTGCTGATCGTTACCGGCCTGCACCACATCCTCAATAACATGGCCTGGTTCATCTTCGGCAGTTTCACCGACCCCGCCACCGGTGCGGTGGTCACCGGTGACCTGAGCCGTTATTTCGCCGGCGACCCCAAGGGTGGCCAGTTCATGACCGGCATGTTCCCGGTGATGCTCTTCGGCCTGCCCGCCGCGTGCCTGGCGATGTACCGCAATGCCTTGCCCCAGCGGCGCAAGGTCATGGGTGGGATCCTGCTGTCCATGGCGCTGACCTCGTTTCTGACCGGTGTCACCGAGCCGATCGAATTCGCCTTCATGTTCCTCGCGCCCTTGTTGTTCCTGGTCCACGCGCTGCTCACCGGTGTGTCGATGGCCGTGACCAATCTGCTGGGCATTCACCTGGGCTTTACCTTCTCCGGCGGCTTCATCGACATGGTCCTGGGCTGGGGCAAATCCACCAACGGCTGGTTGGTCGTCCCGGTGGGCCTGGCCTATGCGGCAATCTATTACCTGGTGTTCGACTTCTGCATCCGCCGCTTCGACCTGAAGACCCCGGGGCGTGAAGAGGTACCGGCAGGCGACAAACCGGCCATCGCCGAAAACCAGCGGGCCGCGGCCTACATCCAGGCCTTGGGCGGCGCTGACAACCTGATCACCATCGGTGCCTGCACCACGCGTTTGCGGCTGGACATGGTGGATCGCAACAAGGCCTCCGACGCCCAGCTCAAGGCCCTCGGCGCCATGGCCGTGGTGCGCCCAGGTAACGGCGGGAGCCTGCAGGTGGTGGTGGGGCCGATGGCCGACAGCATTGCCGATGAAATCCGCCTGGCGGTGCCCTCCTCCCTTCGCCCGGTCACCGCACCGGTGCCGAATGCCCCTGCACCGACAACGCCTGCCGCCCTTTCCAGCACTGAAGCGCAACAATGGCTGGACGCCCTCGGAGGCCAGGACAATGTCCTGCAACTCGAGTGCGTGGCGACGAGCCGGCTACGGGTGCGGCTGGCCGATGACAAGGGCTTGTCGGAAAGCCGGCTCAAAGGGTTGGGGTGTCAGGGTATGAGCTCGTTGGAGGATGGCGTCTGGCACTTGCTGCTGGGGGAGAAGGCGCCGCGGTTATGGCAGGCATTGGACGGCCTGGCGCATGGCCGCAAGGTCGATGCAGGGGCCTAGTGTTCTACCGGGATTTTTGTATTCGTCTTTCGATTTATCGCGAGCAAGCTCGCTCCCACAGTGGCTGGGTGTTGTTCACAAAACCTGTGATCGGCACCTGCTCCTGTGGGAGCGAGTTTGCTCGCGATGAGGCCGGTACTTACTGCATCAAGTCCGAGCCTGTACCCAACCGAAAAGTTATCTAGCGCGAACCCTCGACAAAACCCTCGATTAAAGGTCATCGACCAAGAGCCAGCAACTGTCAGAAATAACAGGTAACGGATAATTCCGACCAGTAACAGCCAACAAACACATGCTGATATTCGCGGTCGCTTCCAACTGAGATGCTTGTTACAAAATAAGATCTTACAGCCCAGCACAGTCATCTATTCTCACTCTCACGCAGTGAACCGAGGCACACCCCAGCGTTGCCTTGGCACTGAGCAATCGATAATTAAACTGTCAATTCGAAGAATAGGTCGTAATGAAGTATGTGATTCGATTGGCATCCTCGTTTCAGGAGAGGTGTCCACATCATGAGTAGAAGCAGCGGTTTTATACGGGCGGCGACTGTCGCCATGGTATTGGCAGGCACCTGGCAAGCGAACCCCAATGCGTGGGCAACGACCCAGGACTCGGCGCGGAAGGATGAACCTTGGTACCAGGCCTGGCTCCAGGTCACGGCGGATCCCAGCGTGGATATCCGCAAGACCCAACCCTTATTGCGCTGGCGGACCGACCTGGACACGCTCTATCGGGGAGACACCACCAATCAAGGCCTCGAGGCCTTCCAGGACGGCTTGCTGCCCAAATCCGTGACCTTCCCCGAGGACACATGGATGTACAACTGGTTCAAGCACGGGGCCGGGGCCCAGCGCTCGGTCTACAGCAGTACCACGCGCAGCCAGCGTATCGCCCAGAGCTTCGCCAACGAATGGGTATTCGAATTCAAGGCCCCCCATGGCATCGACCAACAGGAATCGGGGGGACCTATTATCGGCGAGGAAGAGATCAGCTACCCCGGCGGGGTCAAAGGGCACTTTATCAAGCAGGCCTGCAAGAAAACCGACCTGGCCGATTGCATCGCCAACCCGGACTATCGCGAACCCTCCGGTCACGAGACGATGCTGGAAGTCGCAGCGACGCCCATCGATTGGAGCAAGATCACCCCGCCAGAAGGCCTGGCCTGGGTGACGAACAAGGAATCACTCTGGGCGGTGGGTTCCTCGAGGATCAACCCAGTGCAAGGAGCGGACGCACTTGCCCGTGGGTTACGGGCAAAAAACTCGCAACCACCGGTCTTGCGCTGGGCGAGCAGCCCGGAGTCTCCTTCCATTCAATCGGTCGTCGTGGCGTTTCGTGACTATAGCGACGCCAAGATCTGGGCGGTCACGGAAGCGGCAGACGGCGGCTGGGTGTATGAGGTCAGGCCCAACAGTGTGGCGGTGGATCTGTCAGGGGAGAATACCGGCAACCGTCCAGGCGCCTTCGCATTCATTGGCGGCATCAAGGGCGGGCTATTGATGAATGCTCGCCGGTTCGAGAAAGGCGTGGGTGAACCGGTCGAGTGCATCGGCATTGAAAAAGAAGCTTGCCGCCTCGAGAACCGGCATCAGTAGACAGACCAGGACGATCCCGTGTGGGAGCGGGCTTGCTCGCGAAGAGGCCAGTACATCCAACATCAATGCAAGCTGACCCGACGCCTTCGCGGGCAAGCCCGCTCCCACAGTTGATTGGCGTCGAGCACATATTTCGGGCCCACTGGAGGTCCCATGTGGGAGTGAGCTTGCTCGCGATGACGGCGGCACATCCACCGTTTATGTAAGCTGACCTACCGCTATCGCGAGCAAGCTCGCTCCCACAGGGTGGATTGTGCCAAGCGCAGGTTCTGGGATCACTGGACCTGCTTGCGCTGGCGGGCATGGTTTTGCCATTCACCCGGGCAATAAAAAACCGCTGGTTCAATCAGCGGTTTTTCATTTCAGCGAACCGAGGATCAGAAATCCTCCAACCGCCACACTTCATACGCTGGCGTCTCGTAGGGATGGCTTTGTTTCAGCGCCTTCACCACCCCACGAATCAGCTCATCGGCAACGACAAGCTCTACCTTCCACTCCTCGACCTGCTCGACCTGCCCCGCCTCGCCAATGAACGGCTGGCTGCCGTCCAACGGGCGAAACTGGCCCAGGCCCAACACTTGCCAGGCACAGTGGTCATAGCCGCCGATTCGCCCGCCACCGGCAGCGAATACGGCGCTTTTGACCTCGTCCACGTGACTGGCCGGGACGAAGAAGCAGAGCTTGTACACCGTCTCAGTTCACCCAGACGCGGGCGTTACGGAACATGCGCATCCAGGGCGCGTCTTCGTTCCAGTCGTCCGAACGCCACGAGTTCTGCACCGCGCGGAACACCCGCTCCGGGTGCGGCATCATGATCGTGACACGGCCGTCGCGGCTGGTCAGGCCGGTGATCCCGCGCGGCGAGCCGTTCGGGTTGGCCGGGTAGGTTTCGGTGACCTTGCCGTGGTTGTCGACAAAACGCAGCGACACGCAACCGGACAGGTCGGCTTCGAGCAGGGCTTCTTCGCTTTCGAACTCCGCATGGCCTTCGCCGTGGGCGATGGCGATCGGCATGCGCGAACCGGCCATGCCCTGCAGGAAGATCGAGTTCGACTCCTGGACCTGGACCATCGCCACGCGCGCTTCGAACTGCTCGGAACGGTTACGCACGAAGTGCGGCCAGAATTCGCTGCCCGGGATCAGCTCGTGCAGGTTGGACATCATCTGGCAACCGTTGCACACGCCGAGGGTGAAGCTGTCGTTACGCTCGAAGAAACCTTGGAACGCGTCGCGGGCGCGGCTGTTGAACAGCGCCGACTTGGCCCAGCCTTCACCGGCACCGAGCACGTCGCCGTAGGAGAAACCGCCGCAGGCGACCATGCCCTTGAAGTCGTTCAGGTCGACACGACCGGCCAGGATGTCGCTCATGTGCACGTCGATCGCGTTGAAACCGGCGCGGTCGAACGCTGCCGCCATCTCCACCTGGCCATTGACGCCCTGCTCGCGCAGGACCGCCACTTGTGGGCGAATGCCTTTCTTGATGTAGGGCGCGGCCACGTCGAGGTTGACGTCGTAGCTGAGCTTGGCGCTCAGGCCCGGGTTGTCTTCTTCCAGCAGCGCGTCGAACTCCTGCTCGGCACACTCGGCGTTGTCGCGCAGGCGCTGGATCTGGTAGCTGGTTTCAGCCCACTGACGCTGCAACAGACTGCGCTGGCCTTCGAAGACGGTGTCGCCATTGAAAGTGATGTTGATGTGGGCGTTGTTGATCGGCTGGCCGATCACCGAGACGCAATCGGCCAGGCCGGCGGCGCTGAACTGGGCGAGGATGTCCGGGGTGGCGTCCTGGCGAACCTGGATCACCGCACCCAGTTCTTCGTTGAACAGGATGGCCGGGATTTCAGCCGTGGACTCGGCCACGCTGTCGAGGGTCAGGCTCAGGCCACAGTGACCGGCGAAGGCCATTTCCACCACGGTGGTCAGCAAACCACCGTCGGAACGGTCGTGGTAGGCCAGCAGGTGACCGTCGGCGTTGAGGCCCTGGATGACGGCGAAGAACGCCTTCAGGTCTTCGGCATCGTCGACGTCCGGCGCTTGCGAACCGAGCTTGCCATGCACCTGGGCCAGGATCGAGGCGCCCATGCGGTTCTGGCCACGGCCCAGGTCGATCAGGATCAGGTCGGTGGTGCCCTTGTCCATGCGCAGTTGCGGGGTCAGGGTCTGGCGGATGTCGGTGACCGGGGCGAAACCGGTCACGATCAGCGACAGCGGCGAGGTCACGCTCTTGTCCACGCCTTCGTCGTTCCAGCGCGTGGCCATGGACATGGAGTCCTTGCCCACCGGAATGGTGATGCCCAGCTCCGGGCACAGCTCCATGCCGACAGCCTTGACGGTGTCGTACAGGCGGGCATCTTCACCCGGGTGACCGGCGGCGGACATCCAGTTGGCCGACAGCTTGATGTCGGAAATCTTGCCGATACGCGAAGCCGCGATGTTGGTCAGGGTCTCGCCGATCGCCATGCGGCCCGAGGCCGGGGCATCCAGCAGCGCCAGCGGCGTGCGCTCGCCCATCGCCATGGCTTCGCCGGTGTAGACGTCGAAGCTGGTGGCGGTCACGGCCACGTCGGCCACCGGCACCTGCCATGGGCCGACCATCTGGTCACGGGCCACGAGGCCGGTGATGGTGCGGTCGCCGATGGTGATCAGGAAGCTCTTGCTCGCCACGGCCGGGTGATGCAGCACGCGCTCGATGGACTCGGCGAGGTCGAGGGTCGACGGATCGAAATCATCGCCCAGCTCCGCTTCGCGAACCGCCGAACGGTGCATGCGCGGGGCCTTGCCCAGCAGCACTTCCAGCGGCATGTCCACCGGGCTGTTGCCGAAGTGGCTGTCGGTCACGGTCAGTTGCGGCTCGGCGGTGGCTTCACCCACTACCGCGAACGGGCAGCGCTCGCGCTCGCAGATGGCCTGGAAGCGTTCGAAGTCGGCCGGGCCGACCGCCAGGACGTAACGTTCCTGGGATTCGTTGCTCCAGATTTCGTGCGGGGCCATGCCCGGCTCGTCGTTCGGAATGTTGCGCAGTTCGAAACGGCCACCGCGGCCGCCGTCGTTGACCAGTTCCGGGAAGGCGTTGGACAGGCCGCCCGCGCCGACGTCGTGGATGAAGCTGATGGGGTTGTGTTCACCCAACTGCCAGCAACGGTCGATGACTTCCTGGCAACGGCGTTCCATTTCCGGGTTTTCCCGCTGGACCGAGGCGAAGTCCAGGTCGGCCGAGCTGGTGCCGGTGGCCATGGAGGAAGCCGCGCCGCCACCCAGGCCGATCAGCATGGCCGGGCCGCCGAGGACGATCAGCTTGGAGCCGACCAGGATCTCGCCTTTTTGTACGTGTTCGGCGCGGATGTTGCCCATGCCGCCCGCGAGCATGATCGGCTTGTGGTAACCACGGACTTCCTCACCACGGGGGGTGGTGATGGACTGTTCGAAGGTACGGAAGTAGCCGGTCAGGGCCGGACGGCCGAATTCGTTGTTGAACGCCGCGCCCCCCAGGGGACCTTCGATCATGATGTCGAGGGCGTTGACGATACGCTCAGGCTTGCCGTAGGGCTTTTCCCACGGCTGTTCGAAGCCCGGGATCTGCAGGTTCGACACGGTGAAGCCGGTCAGGCCGGCCTTGGGCTTGGCACCGCGCCCGGTGGCGCCTTCGTCGCGGATCTCGCCACCGGAACCGGTGGACGCGCCCGGGAACGGCGCAATGGCGGTCGGGTGGTTGTGGGTCTCGACCTTCATCAGGATGTGCACCGGCTCCTGGACCGCACCGTACTGGCGGGTCTCGGGGTTCGGGTAGAAGCGACCGGCAACGTTGCCGACGATCACCGCCGCGTTGTCCTTGTAGGCCGACAGCACACCTTCGTTATGCATCTGATAGGTGTTCTTGATCATGCCGAACAGGCTTTTTTCCTGGCTCTGGCCGTCAATGTCCCAACTGGCGTTGAAGATCTTGTGGCGGCAGTGCTCGGAGTTGGCCTGGGCGAACATCATCAGTTCGATGTCGTGCGGGTTGCGCTTCAAGCCCTGGAAGGCGTTGACCAGGTAATCGATCTCGTCTTCGGCCAGGGCCAGGCCCAGTTCGGCGTTGGCGTTTTCCAGTGCGGCACGGCCGCCGCCCAGTACGTCGATGGCCGTCAGCGGCTTGGGCTCGGCGTGGCTGAACAGACCGGCGGCCTGCTCCAGGTTGCCCAGCACGACCTGGGTCATGCGGTCATGCAGGCCTTCGGCGATCAACCGGGCCTCGGCCTCGCTGAACTCACCGGCGACATAAAAGGCAATGCCGCGCTCCAGGCGCTGGACCTTCGTCAGGCCGCAATTGCGGGCGATGTCGCTGGCCTTGCTCGACCATGGCGAAATGGTGCCGAAACGCGGCAGCACCAGGAACAGGCGACCGGCCGGCTCCTGGACAGGAACACTGGGGCCGTACTTCAGAAGGCGCGCGAGCACCTGCTGTTCGTCGCCGGTCAAACCGCCGGTGACTTCGGCGAAGTGAGCGAATTCAGCATACAAGCCACTGACAGCCGGAACCTTTTGGCTCAGTTGCTCAAGGAGTTTGCTGTGGCGAAAGGCAGAAAGGGCAGGAGCGCCGCGCAGGATCAACATCTTCGGGACAGCCTCGGGAAGGGGGTGTGCTTTGAGGCCGTGCATTCTAGCCTAAACCGCCGGCAACGGCACCCGAAACGGCACGCACGGTGCTGGCCGAATGTCGGTCTTTACGCGTACGGAGGTATTGAGCCCTCGTGCCAAGGTTCGCGCAGAGATATTTTTCAGCGGTGCAAAGCCCGCCACACCCCGGCGGGCCGGTGTTGCGGACATGTTTTGCAACCGCTAGCAGACTGGCCTTTTGCTGTCGAGATATGGCGGTAGGGGCCGTTTGCGTATACTGCGCAGATGTTTTCCCCAACGGCTTTGCGTCCGCGATATGCCAGATGGCTGATCGCAACCGGACTCTTCCTGGTGCTCAGTGGTTGTGTTGAGAAACCCAACACACTGGAGCGCGTAAAGGAGGATGGCGTGCTGCGGGTGGTTACCCGAAACAGCCCCGCCACCTACTTTGAGGATCGTAACGGTGAAACCGGCTTCGAATACGAGCTGGTGAAGCGCTTCGCCGACGATTTGGGGGTGGAACTGAAGATCGAGACCGCCGACAACCTTGACGACCTGTTCAACCAGATCGGCAAACCCAACGGTCCGGTATTGGCGGCCGCAGGCCTGGTCAGCAGCGAACAGCGCAAGAAGCAGGTGCGGTTTTCCCACGCCTACCTGGAAGTCACCCCGCAGGTCATCTACCGCAATGGCCAGTCACGCCCCACCGACGCGGCCGCCCTGGCGGGCAAGAAGATCATGGTGCTCAAGGGCAGCAGCCACGCCGAACAGCTGGCGCAGCTGAAACAGCAATACCCCGGCATCGAATACGAAGAGTCCGACGCGGTTGAAGTGGTCGACCTGCTGCGCATGGTCGACGAGGGCCAGATCGACCTCACCCTGGTGGACTCCAACGAAGTGGCGATGAATCAGGTCTACTTCCCCAACGTGCGCGTGGCCTTCGACCTCGGCGATGCCCGCAACCAGAGCTGGGCGGTGGCCCCTGGTGAAGACAACAGCCTGCTCAACGAGATCAACAGCTACCTCGACAAGGTGCAGAAGAACGGCACGCTGCAACGCCTCAAGGACCGCTACTACGGCCACGTCGATGTCCTCGGCTACATGGGCGCCACCACGTTCGCCCAGCATCTGCAACAACGCCTGCCCAAATACGAGCAGCACTTCAAGGCCTACGCCAAGCAGGAAAAAGTCGATTGGCGCCTGCTGGCCGCGATCGGCTACCAGGAATCACTGTGGCAACCGGCGGTCACGTCCAAGACCGGCGTGCGCGGCCTGATGATGCTGACCCAGAACACCGCCCAGGCCATGGGCGTGTCCAACCGCCTGGACCCAAAGCAAAGCATCATGGGCGGCGCCAAGTACCTGGCCTACATGAAGGACCAACTGGACGAAAGCATCCAGGAGCCCGACCGCACCTGGTTCGCCCTGGCTGCCTATAACGTCGGCAGCGGCCACCTGGACGACGCCCGCAAACTGGCGGCCAAGGAAGGTCTGAACCCGGACAAGTGGCTGGATGTGAAGAAGATCCTGCCGCGCCTGTCCCAGAAGCAGTGGTACAGCAAGACCCGCTACGGCTACGCCCGGGGCGGCGAGCCCGTGCATTTCGTGGCGAACATCCGTCGCTACTACGACATCCTGACCTGGGTGACGCAGCCGCAGCTCGAAGGCGACCAGGTGGCCGAGGGCAACCTGCACGTGCCGGGTGTGGACAAGAGCAAGCCGAACCAGGAATCCCCGCAGCTCTGACAGCTGTACACAACCCTTAATGTGGGAGCGGGCCTGCGGGAGCTAGCCTGTGGAAGCAGATCTGTGGGAGCAAAGCTTGCTCCCACAGGGGATGGTGGCTGCGGTCAGGACTTGGCGGCAGCCAGGATCAGCGCTTTCATTTCCGCCACCGCCGACTTGAACCCGACGAACAACGCATGGGCCACCAGCGCGTGGCCGATGTTCAGCTCGTTGATGCCCTTGATGGCCGCGATGGCTTCAACGTTGTGGTAGTGCAGGCCATGGCCGGCGTTGACGATCAAGCCCTGGGCCAGGCCAAAGGCGACGCCATCGGCGACCCGCTGCAGCTCGTCGGCCACCTCGGTGGGGGTTTCGGCATCGGCGTAACGACCGGTGTGCAGTTCGATGGCCGGGGCGCCGACCCGCTTGGACGCTTCGATCTGCCGTTCGTCGGCATCGATGAACAGCGACACCTCGGCGCCGATCTTCGACAAGCGCTCCACCGCCAGGCTGATCCGCGATTCCTGCCCCGCTACGTCGAGGCCGCCTTCGGTGGTCAGTTCCTGGCGCGTCTCCGGCACCAGGCAGATGTGCGCCGGGCGGATGAGCTCAGCGAACGCCATCATTTCCTCGGTCACGCCCATTTCGAAGTTCATGCGGGTTTGCAGCACGTCCTTGAGCAGCAGCACGTCGCGCTCCTGGATGTGGCGACGGTCTTCACGCAGGTGCACGGTGATGCCGTCGGCACCCGCCTCTTCCGCGTCCAGCGCGGCCTTGACCGGATCCGGGTAGCGCGTACCGCGGGCCTGGCGCAGGGTGGCGACATGGTCGATGTTCACGCCGAGAAGAATGCGATTGCTGGTGCTCACAAAAAGGCTCCTGAAGGGACAGATAGTCGGCCCACAGCATACGGGTTGATCAGGGCTTGCGAAACAGCTCGCGACTGACCAGGGGCCGACCGCCCAAATGCACGGCCAAGGCTTGGCGCATCAGGCGCTTGGCCGCCGACAAGGCGCCCGGCGCGCTCCAGTCGGCCTCGGCCATGGCCAGCAGCTCGGCGCCGTTGAACAGCCCCGGTTGCAGCAGGTAGACCCGCTCCAGGCCAGCATCCACTTGCAAACGGTAGAGGCCGTCGGCGGCGATGGGCTCACCGTGCAGGTCGGTGCTCAAGGCGAAGCCATAGCCCAGGTCATCCAGCAGGCGCCATTCGAACGACCGCAGCAGCGGTTCCAGCGGACGGCCTTCGGCCAGGGCCAGCAGCGTGGCGGCGTAGTGGTCGAAGACGGCCGGGTGAGGATCTTCGGCGGGCAGCAGGCGGATCAGCAGTTCATTGAGGTACAAGCCGCTGAACAACGCCTCGCCGTTGAGCCAGGCGGCGACGCCGTTGCTTTCCATGCGCCCGACGTTCTTCAACTCGCCCCGCCCGCGAAATTCGACTTCCAGCGGCACGAACGGCCGCGCCAGCGTCCCCGCCTTGCCCCGCGCCCCCCGCAACACCGCCCGCAGCCGCCCCTGGGGCGTGAGGAAGTCCACCAGGGCGCTGCTTTCGCGGTAGGCGCGGCTGTGGAGGACGTAGGCGGATTGGCCGGTGGGTTGGGTTGGGGGCATCAGGGGCCTGAATATCAGAAGATATCGACTATGGAAGAAAGCTTCGTGGCGAGGGAGCTTGCTCCCGCTGGGCTGCGAAGCAGCCCCAGGTTCAACGACTTCGTTCAGTCAGACACACCGCATTGCCTGATTTTACGACTGCTTCGCAGCCGAGCGGGAGCAAGCTCCCTCGCCACAAAAGCCCGCCCACCATGATCCTGGGGTTACAGGTCGCCGTAACCCAACGAACGCAGCGCACGCTCGTCATCGGACCAGCCGCCCTTCACCTTGACCCACAGGTTGAGCATGATCTTGGAGTCGAACAGCAGCTCCATGTCCTTGCGCGCCTCGGTGCCGATGCGCTTGATGCGCTCGCCCTTGTCGCCAATGATGATTTTCTTCTGGCCGTCACGTTCGACGAGGATCAACGCATGGATGTGCAGGGTCTTGCCCTGTTGCTTGAACTCCTCGATCTCGACCGTGATCTGGTACGGCAGCTCGGCGCCCATCTGGCGCATGATTTTCTCGCGCACCAGCTCGGCGGCGAGGAAACGGCTGCTACGGTCGGTGATCTGGTCTTCAGGGAAGAAATGATCGTTTTCCGGCAGGTGTTCGGCAATCACCCGCTCCAGCGCGTCGAGGTTATGGCCGTGCTGGGCAGAGATCGGGATGATCTGGGCATTGGGCAACTGTTCCTGCAGCCAGGTCAGGTGCGGCATCAGTTCAGCCTTGTCTTCGATGCGATCGGTCTTGTTCAGCGCCACGATCAACGGCCCTGTCACGTACTGGACGCGTTCGAGGACCATCTGGTCTTCTTCGGTCCATTTGGTGCGGTCGACCACGAAGATCACCACGTCGACGTCTTTCAACGCCGCCGAGGCAGTCTTGTTCATGTAGCGGTTCAAGGCCTTTTCGCCACCCTTGTGCATGCCCGGGGTGTCGACGTAGATCGCCTGCACGGCGCCTTCGGTCTTGATGCCCAGCATGTTGTGGCGGGTGGTCTGGGGCTTGCGCGAGGTGATCGCCAGTTTCTGGCCCAGGATGTGGTTCAGCAACGTGGACTTGCCCACGTTCGGCCGACCGACAATGGCGACATAGCCGCAGCGGGTGACGGTTGTATCAGTCATTGCCATTCTCCACGCCCAGGGCAATCAGTGCTGCGGCGGCCGCTACCTGTTCGGCAATACGACGACTCACACCCTGACCCCGGCTTTTCTCATTCAGTAGGACAACTTCGCATTCGACGAAGAAGGTTCGGCAATGCGGCTCACCCTGGATATCCACCACTTCGTAGCGCGGCAGTTCGCAACTGCGCGATTGCAGGAATTCCTGCAAACGGGTCTTCGGATCCTTGTTGGTGTCCACCAGCGTCAGGCTGTCGATCTCGGAAGTCAGCCAGGCCAGCACGCGTTCGCGCGCCATGTCCATGCCGGAGTCCAGGTAGATCGCGCCAATCAACGCTTCCAGGGCATCGGCCAGGATCGACTCGCGACGGAAACCGCCGCTTTTCAATTCACCGGAGCCCAGGCGCAGGTATTCGCCCAGGTCGAAACCACGGGCCAGTACGGCCAGGGTCTCACCTTTTACCAACCGCGCGCGCAAACGCGACAACTGGCCTTCGCGGGCCAGCGGGAAGCGCTCGAACAGCGCCTCGCCGGCCACGAAGTTGAGGATGGCATCACCGAGGAATTCCAGGCGCTCGTTGTTGCGCCCGGCAAAACTGCGGTGAGTGAGGGCCAGGAGCATCAGGTCCGGGTCCTTGAAGGTGTAGCCGAGCTGACGCTCGAGACGGCTTAGAGAAACGCTCACGGTTTACCCACGCTGAGTTCGTGGCTGGATTCCACCGCCACGGTGGCAAGGCACCGTTGGCTTGGGACAATTAACGCTGTGTTCAAAAATGACGTCCTGACTATCGTTGGCTTCATGCCTCCGGGCAACCTTGTGCAGGCTCCAGAAAAGCATTCGGCGCTGTGTTCAACAGCGCCGTGTGTGATTACTTGATCAGGCCAACCCGCGAGAAATTCGGCAGGTGGCTGAGTTTGGGTTCCGGCCAGCTCATCCAGACCGCAAAGGCCTTGCCGACGATGTTTCGGTCCGGGACCATGCCCAGCAGGTCCTTGGGAATGTTCGGATCATCCCAGTAACGGCTGTCGTTGGAGTTGTCGCGGTTGTCGCCCATCATGAAATAGTGCCCCGCCGGCACGGTCCACGAACGGTCCGGCGTTGCGCGGTAGCGGCTCATTTCCTTGCGGATCAGGTGTTCGGCCTCGCCGAGTTTTTCCCGGTAGAGTTCGGCACTGCCCAGCGTACCCGGCTCGGAGCCGAGCAATTGTTCGGCCACTGATTCGCCATTGACGAACAGACGCTTGTCGGCGGTGTAGCGGATCGTGTCGCCCGGCAAGCCGACCACGCGCTTGATGTAGTTGACGTTCGGGTCGCTCGGGAAGCGGAACACCATGACATCACCGCGCTGCGGGTCACCCACCTCGATGACTTTCTTGTCGATCACCGGCAGGCGGATCCCGTAGGAGAACTTGTTCACCAGAATGAAATCGCCCACGTCCAGGGTCGGCTTCATCGAGCCGGACGGGATCTGGAACGGTTCCACCAGGAACGAGCGCAGCACCAGCACGATGAACAGCACCGGAAAGAACGACTTGCCGTATTCGACCAGCAGCGGTTCCTTGTTGAGCTTTTCGACCACCACGCCATCAGGCTGGCTGACGCTGCCCTGATAAGAGGCGATGGCCGCCCGGCGCCGAGGCGCCAGGAACAACAGATCAAGCAACGCCAACAGGCCGCAGACAAACACGGCGATAACCAGCAACAGCGGGAAATTTAGCGACATAGGACCTAACTATCCAACCTGAGCACCGCAAGGAAGGCTTCCTGTGGAATTTCCACGTTACCGACCTGCTTCATGCGTTTTTTACCGGCCTTCTGCTTTTCCAACAGCTTGCGCTTACGGCTGACGTCGCCGCCGTAGCATTTGGCCAATACGTTCTTTCTGAGCGCCTTGACGGTTGTACGCGCCACAATCTGCCCGCCAATGGCGGCCTGGATTGCCACATCGAACATCTGCCGCGGAATCAGTTCCTTCATCTTCTCGGTCAATGCACGACCTTTGTAGTGCGCGTTGTCACGGTGCACGATCAATGCCAGGGCATCGACTTTCTCACCGTTGATCAGCACATCCAGTTTCACCAGATTAGCCGATTGGTAACGATCGAAATGATAGTCCAGCGAAGCATAGCCGCGACTGGTGGATTTGAGGCGGTCGAAGAAGTCCAGCACCACTTCGTTCATCGGCAGGTCGTAGGTCACCTGGACCTGCGTGCCGAGGAACAGCATGTCGTGTTGCACACCGCGTTTCTCGATGCACAGGGTAATGACGTTACCCAGGTGCTCCTGAGGCACAAGGATGTTGGCCCGCACGATCGGCTCGCGCATGTCTTCGATGGCCGACAGGTCCGGCAGCTTGGACGGGTTGTCGACGTAGAGGGTTTCGCCGTTCTTGAGCAGCAGCTCGAAGATTACCGTCGGTGCCGTGGTGATCAGGTCCAGGTCGTACTCGCGCTCCAGGCGCTCCTGGATGATTTCCATGTGCAGCATGCCCAGGAACCCGCAGCGGAAGCCGAAGCCCAGGGCGTCGGAGCTTTCCGGAGTGTATTGCAGGGACGAGTCGTTCAGGGTCAGCTTTTGCAGGGCTTCGCGGAAATCCTCGAAGTCGTCGGAACTGACCGGGAACAGGCCGGCATAGACCTGCGGCTGGATGCGCTTGAAACCGGGCAGCACATCGACGTCGGGGGTGGAGCTCAAGGTCAGGGTGTCGCCGACCGGCGCCCCGTGGATGTCCTTGATGCCCGCGATGATGAAGCCCACTTCACCGGCCTTCAGGTCGACGGTGGCGGTATGTTTCGGGTTGAAGACCCCGACGCTGTCCACCAGGTGGATCTTGCCGGTGGACTTGACCAGGATCTTGTCGCCCTTCTTCACGCGGCCATGGCGCACGCGAACCAGGGAGACTACGCCCAGGTAGTTGTCGAACCAGGAGTCGATGATCAACGCCTGCAGCGGATCCTCGATGTTGCCGGTTGGCGCGGGAATGGTGGTGACCAGGCGTTCGAGCACTTCATCCACGCCCAGGCCGGTCTTGGCGCTGCAGGTGACCGCGTCGGTGGCGTCGATGCCGATGATTTTCTCGATTTCTTCCTTCACGCGGTCCGGATCGGCCTGGGGCAGGTCGATCTTGTTCAGCACCGGCATGACTTCCAGGCCCTGCTCGATGGCCGTGTAGCAGTTGGCGACCGACTGGGCCTCGACGCCCTGGCCGGCATCGACCACCAGCAATGCACCCTCACAGGCCGCCAGCGACCGGCTGACTTCATAGGTGAAGTCGACGTGGCCCGGGGTATCGATGAAGTTCAGCTGATAGGTGACGCCGTCGCGGGCCTTGTAATAGAGGGTAACGCTGTGGGCCTTGATGGTGATCCCGCGCTCGCGCTCGAGGTCCATGGAGTCCAGGACCTGGGCTTCCATTTCACGCTCGGCCAGGCCGCCGCACATCTGGATGAAGCGATCAGCCAGCGTCGACTTGCCATGGTCAATGTGGGCGATGATGGAGAAATTGCGGATATGACTCAAATCACTCACGGATCAACACTCAAAAAGGCTGCAGGCATGGCCCGCCGAAAAATAGCCGGGAATTGTACCTGATACACCGCGCAAGCGTCACGTTCGCCTGTCGATGAGCTCTTGTGGCGAGGGAGCCCGCTCGCCACGTTGGATGTAGCTCAACCCGCCCGACGCAGCAACCAGAGCCCGGCCAACGCGCAGACACCGGCGGGGACCAGCACCGCGAACAGCGGCGAGAAACCGAACACCAGGCTCGACGGCCCCAGCAGATCCTGGGCGATACGGAAGGTGAAACCTACCAGTACGCCAGTAAACACCCGTTGACCGAGGGTCACCGAACGCAGCGGGCCGAAAATGAAGGAAATCGCCATCAACACCAGGGCGGCGGTGACCAGCGGTTGCAACACCTTGACCCAAAAAGCCAGCCAGTAGCGGCCATTGTTCAGGCCCTGGTCCGCCAGATAGTGGATATAGCCCCACAAACCGGTAATCGACAGCGATTCCGGCGCCATCACCACGGTGCTGAGCAACTGCGGGCTGATCGACACGTCCCAACGCTCTTGCGGGGCGGCGACCACTTCGGTGCGCTTGTCATGGAACAGGGTGGTGGTGACATCACTCAATTGCCAGTGGTCCTCGGCGAAGTTCGCGCGCTTGGCGAAGCTCGATGACAGCATGTGCCGCTGGTCGTCGAAACGATAGCGGGTCACGCCATAGAGGATGCCATTGGGCTGGACCGAGTTGATGTGGATGAACTCGTCACCCTGGCGGTGCCACAGGCCGTGCTTGGCGCTTTGCGCATCACCGCCGCCCTGGGCCAGGGAACGGTTGGCCTGGGCGGTGTTCTCGGTGGCCGGGGCGATGTATTCGCCGATCAACACACCCACCAGCATCAGCACCAGCATCGGCTTCATCACCGCCCAGACGATCCGACCAATGGACACGCCTGCGGCGCGCATGATGGTCAGCTCGCTGTTGCTGGCCAGGCTGCCCAGGCCGATCAGGCAGCCGATCAGCGCCGCCATCGGCAGCATGTCGTACAGGCGCCGAGGCGCGGTCAGCAGCACGTAGCTCGCCACGTCCGTGAGGGTATAGGTGTCGCTGACGTCGCTCATTTCATCGATGAAGGCAAACAGGGTCGCCAGGCCAAGGATGATCCCCAGCACCGCGAGAATCGCCATGAACACACTGCTGCCGATGTAGCGGTCGAGTTTAACCACGGGCCACCTCCTGCGCGCTGCGACGACTGGCCAGTTTCAGGCGCAGGGGTTCCCAATAGAGCAGCCCCAGGCCGATGGCCAGGAAGATGCCATGCACCCACCACAAGCCCAGCGCTGGCGGGATCTTGCCCTTCTCCAGGGCGCCGCGGGCGGAAATCAGGATGGTCAGGTAAGCCATATACAGGAGAATCGCCGGCAGCAACTTGAGGAAACGACCCTGGCGCGGGTTGACCCGTGACAGCGGGACCGCCATGAGGGTCACGATGAACACCAGCAGCGGCAACGACAGGCGCCATTGCAGCTCGGTGCGGGCACGAATGTCCTTGTTGCCCAGCAGGCTGGCGGTGGGCATCGCGTCGCGGTCGGTGACTTCGTCGCTGACCTCGGGCTTGGGCAACAGCACGCCATAGGTGTCGTACTTGATGGCCCGGTAGTCGGCCTGCCCCGGCTTGCCATCGTAGCGATAGCCATTGTGCAGGATCAGGTAGCGGTTGCCGTCGGGGTTGATTTCCTGCCGGCCCTTCTCGGCCACCAGCACGGAAATGCCACGGTCCTTCTTGGAGTCCGAAGACAGGTTCTTTTGTGTAATGAAGACGCCGCCCAGGTCGATCCGGTCATCCGAGAGCTGTTCGGTGTAGGTCACCCGCGTGCCGTCGCGCAGGGCCTGGAAACGCCCTGGCACCAGGGTGTCGAATTCGGTCATGGCGTCCTGCTGGTTGATCAGCAGCTGGAATTGGTTGGCGCCCTGGGGCGACAGGCTCAGGCTCAGCCAGGCCACCACCAGCGCCACCAATGTGGCCGGGAACAGGGTCATGCGAAACAGCCGTTGCTGGCTCATGCCGGTGGCCGACAACACGGTCATTTCGCTGTCCAGGTACAAGCGCCCATAGGCCAGCAAAATGCCGAGGAACAACCCCAGCGGCAGGATCAATTGCAGGAAGCCCGGCAGGCGGAACCCCATGATCAGGAACAGGGAGCCCGGATCCAGGGCGCCGGAGGCCGCCTGGGCAAGGTACTTGATGAAGCGTCCGCTCATGATGATGACCAGCAGCACGGCGCTCACGGCGCTCAGGGTCAGCAGGACTTCGCGGGATAGATAACGAAAGACGATCAAACCAGACACTCCAAGGTTGTCAGGCTAAGGCGGCCAAACAAGCAAACGTATCGAGCCGGTCCGCCAACGCGAACCGCCGAAAAAAGAGCCGCATTATCCTGTGATTGGAGGCGCCTGTCACTTCGCACGCTTTAAACCGCTGCTTAAAGCCAAAAGTTAGCGCCGCCGAGGGTTGTCAGGCTCGGGCGCCGGGGTTCAAACTGCGGCCTTTGTCGCCGGCAAGCACCGGCGCTTCTTTTATATAGAAGAAGCTCGCTCAGCGCGCCATTGTGTCGGCGCCTGGCCTCTTGACCATTCACTCAGGGATCCGGACATGGAACTGGTTGTAAAAAGCGTCAGCCCAGAAACGTTGAAAACCGCCACGCTGGTGGTTGCCGTCGGTGAAAACCGCAAGCTCGGCGTCGTCGCCACCCAGCTCGACAGCCTGAGCGGCGGTGCCATCAGCGCCGTGCTCAAGCGCGGCGACCTGGCCGGCAAGGTCGGCCAGAGCCTGTTGCTGCACAGCTTGCCCAACCTCAAAGCCGATCGGGTGCTGCTGGTGGGCGTGGGTAAGGACGCCGAACTGGGCGACCGTCCGTTCCGTAAAATCATCGCCGGCGTGTTGGGCACCCTCAAGGGCCTGGGCGGCGCTGATGCCGTCCTGGCGTTGGACGAGTTGGTGGTCAAGGGTCGCGACAGCTATGGCAAGAACCGCCTGCTGGCGGAAACCCTGGTGGACGGCGAATACCAGTTCGACCAGTTCAAGAGCCAGAAAGCCGAACCCCGCGCCCTGAAGAAAATCACCCTGCTGACCATCAAGGCCGCCCAGACTGAAGTCCAGCGTGCCGTGACCCACGCCACCGCGATTGCCAACGGCATGGCCTTCACCCGCGACCTGGGCAACCTGCCGCCGAACATCTGCCACCCGACGTTCCTCGGCGAACGGGCCAAGGCACTGGGCAAGGAGTTCAAGGGCCTGAAAGTCGAAGTCTTCGACGAGAAGAAGATCAAGGACCTGGGCATGGGTTCGTTCTATTCCGTCGGCCAGGGCAGCGCCCAGCCGCCACGCCTGATCGTCATGCAATACAACGGCGGCAAGAAGTCCGAGAAGCCTTACGCGCTGGTCGGCAAGGGCATCACCTTCGACACCGGCGGCATCAGCCTCAAGCCAGGCGCCGGCATGGATGAAATGAAGTACGACATGGGCGGCGCCGCGAGCGTGTTCGGCACCCTGCGCGCCGTGCTCGAACTGCAACTGCCGATCAACCTGGTGTGCATCCTGGCCTGCGCCGAGAACATGCCCAGCGGTACGGCCTCGCGTCCGGGCGACATCGTCACCACCATGAGCGGCCAGACCGTGGAAATCCTCAACACCGACGCCGAAGGCCGCCTGGTGCTGTGTGACGCCCTCACCTACTCCGAGCGCTTCAAGCCGCAAGCGGTGATCGACATCGCCACCCTGACCGGTGCCTGCGTCGTCGCCCTCGGCGCCCACACCTCGGGCCTGCTGGGCAACAACGACGAACTGATCGGCCAATTGCTCAGCGCCGGCCAGCAAGCCGACGACCGCGCCTGGCAGTTGCCCTTGTTCGACGAGTACCAGGAACAACTGGACAGCCCGTTCGCCGACATCGCCAACATCGGCGGCCCGAAAGCCGGGACCATCACCGCAGCCTGCTTCCTGTCGCGTTTCACCAAGAACCTGAACTGGGCGCACCTGGACATCGCCGGCACGGCCTGGACCAGCGGCGGCAAGGACAAGGGCGCCACCGGTCGTCCAGTGCCCCTGCTGACCCAGTACCTGCTGGACCGCGCCAAGGCCTGACACCAATGACCGTCGTTGGCGTCGCCCTCGGGTGGTGCCAGCGACGGCTCAGGAACCGCAATGACCAAAGTCGATTTCTATATCCTGCCCAGCGCCGATCCGTCGGCGCGGCTGGATTTCGCCTGCAAGCTCGTCGAAAAGGCCTGGCGCATGGGACACCGCATCTACCTGCATTGCAGCGATGCCACCCAGCGTGATGACCTGGACGCACGCCTATGGGCTTTCAAGGGCGAGAGTTTCGTGCCCCACGGCCCGGCCGAAAGCGAACCCGAGGGATTGATCGTGCTGGGGCTGGGAGATGACTGCGGCCAGCACCAGGACCTGTTGGTCAACCTCGACCTGAAAGTACCGGCCTTTGCCCAGCGCTTCGCCCGTGTGGCGGAAGTGGTGGTGGAAGACCCGGCCATCCGACAAGCCGCGCGGGAGAGTTTCCGTTTCTACCGCGAACAGGGCTATCCTCTGCAAGACCACCGTTTACAGCGACTCTGAGCCCTACGATGGACACTCCAAAATCGCCACAAAAGCCCGCGCACTTGCTGGATGACCTCGAGTCGATCCGCCAGTTGCTCGGCGACGACAACCTGCAACCGCCACTGCTGACCGACACGGTCGTGCACGAGCCGGTGCATGACGAGCAGATTCCCCTGCTGTTCGATCCGATCAACGGCCAGCCCGAACCCGAGCCTGCCGCCAAGGCCGAAGCCAAGGGCCCCGACGCCCTGCTGCACCTGGACCGCGAATTGCGCGCTGCGGCGCAGTTGATCATGCAAGACGTCATCGACGACTTCGCCCCGCACATCGAAACCGAGATCAAGCGCCGGCTGGATGCGCGGATGGAGCGGTTGCTCAGCCACTACGAGTAGGTTTTCCTGCCTCACAGTGGACACCTTGTGGGAGCCGAGCTTGCTCGCGATGGCGGCGGCACATCCGGCATTGATGCAGCGGATCCGCCGCCATCGCGAGCAAGCTCGGCTCCCACAGGGTTCGACAGTGCCCACAAACTCTGCGCCCGGCGCCTCCAGCCTGTGGCTTGCACCAGCCCCGCCCGCTATACTTCCCGGCTTTTCCTGAATAAATGCCAATAGGGTCCCGCCGCGCATGGATAAGACCTACCAGCCGCACGCCATTGAAACTTCCTGGTACAACACCTGGGAGTCCGAGAATTATTTCGCTCCGCAAGGCGCGGGCGATTCCTACACCATCATGATCCCGCCGCCGAACGTCACCGGCAGCCTGCACATGGGCCACGGCTTCAACAACGCGATCATGGACGCCCTGATCCGTTTCCGTCGCATGCAAGGTCGCAACACCTTGTGGCAGCCGGGCACCGACCATGCCGGTATCGCCACGCAGATGCTGGTGGAACGTCGCCTCGAAGCCCAAGGCCAGAATCGCCACGACCTGGGCCGCGAGAAATTCCTCGAGAAAGTCTGGGAATGGAAAGACGAGTCCGGTGGCAACATCAGCCGCCAGATCCGTCGCCTCGGCTCGTCCGTGGACTGGAGCCGCGAGCGCTTCACCATGGACGACGGTCTTTCGGAAGCGGTGAAGGAAGCCTTCGTGCGCCTGCATGAAGACGGGCTGATCTATCGCGGCAAGCGCCTGGTCAACTGGGACACCAAGTTGCACACGGCCATTTCCGACCTCGAAGTGGAGAACCACGACGAGAAAGGTTTCCTGTGGAACCTCAAGTACCCGCTGGCCGACGGCGCCAAGACCGCCGAAGGCAAGGATTACCTGATCGTCGCCACCACGCGTCCGGAAACCATGCTGGGTGACGCCGCCGTGGCGGTAAACCCGAACGATGAGCGCTACCAGGCACTGATCGGCAAGTTCGTCGAGCTGCCCCTGGTTGGCCGTCGCATCCCGATCATCGGCGACGATTACTGCGACCCTGAATTCGGCACCGGCTGTGTGAAAATCACCCCGGCCCATGATTTCAACGACTACGAAGTCGGCAAACGCCACAACCTGCCACTGCTGAACATCTTCGACAAGAACGCCAACGTGTTGCCGGCGGCCCAGGTGTTCAACCTCGACGGCACGCTGAACGAAAACGTCGACGGCACGCTGCCGGCCGAATACGCCGGCCTGGACCGCTTCGAGGCGCGCAAGCAGATCGTCGCGGCATTCGAGGCTGCCGGCCTGCTGGTCAGCGTCGACGATCACGCCCTGAAAGTCCCGAAAGGCGACCGCTCCGGCACCATCATCGAGCCGTGGCTGACCGACCAGTGGTACGTGTCCACCAAACCGCTGGCCGAGCCGGCGATTGCCGCCGTGGAAGACGGCCGCATCCAGTTCGTGCCCAAGCAATACGAAAACATGTACTTCTCGTGGATGCGCGACATCCAGGATTGGTGCATCAGCCGTCAGCTGTGGTGGGGCCATCGCATCCCGGCCTGGTACGACGAATCGGGCAAGGTCTATGTCGGCCGCGATGAAGCCGAAGTCCGCGCCAAGCACAACCTCGGGCCGGACGTCGCCCTGACGCAGGACAACGACGTCCTCGACACCTGGTTCAGCTCGGGCCTGTGGACCTTCTCCACCCTGGGCTGGCCGCAACAGACCGAGTTCCTGAAGAAATTCCACTCCACCGACGTGCTGGTCACCGGTTTCGACATCATTTTCTTCTGGGTCGCCCGGATGATCATGATGACCATGCACCTGATGAAGAACGAAGACGGTACCCCGCAAGTACCGTTCAAGACGGTCTACGTTCATGGCCTGGTGCGCGACGGCCAGGGCCAGAAGATGTCCAAGTCCAAGGGCAATGTCCTGGACCCGCTGGACATCATCGACGGCATCGACCTGGAAACCCTGGTGCAGAAACGCACCTCCGGCCTGATGCAGCCGAAACTGGCGAAGAAGATCGAGAAAGCCACCCGCGAAGAATTCGCCGAGGGCATCGCCAGCTACGGCACCGATGCCCTGCGTTTCACTTTCTGCTCGCTGGCGTCCACCGGTCGCGACATCAAGTTCGACATGGGTCGCGTCGAAGGCTATCGCAACTTCTGCAACAAGATCTGGAACGCCGCGCGCTACGTGCTGGATAAAGGCGAAGACTGCGGCCAGAACGGCGAAGCCTACGAGCTGACCCTGGCCGATCGCTGGATCATTTCCCAGTTGCAACGCACCGAAGCCGAAGTGACCCGCCAACTGGACCAGTTCCGTTTCGACCTGGCTGCACAAGCCTTGTACGAGTTCATCTGGAACCAGTACTGCGACTGGTACCTGGAGCTGTCCAAGCCGGTGCTGTGGGACGAAAACGCACCGGTCGAGCGCCAGCGCGGCACCCGTCGCACCCTGGTTCGCGTACTGGAAGTGGCCCTGCGCCTGGCGCATCCGTTCATGCCGTTCATCACCGAGGAAATCTGGCAGCGCATCGCACCGCTGGCGGGCATCCAGGGCAAGACGATCATGCTGCAACCGTGGCCGGTGGCCAACGAGACCCGCATCGATCCGGCAGCCGAAGACGACATCGAATGGCTCAAGACCTTCATGCTGGGCCTGCGTAACATCCGCGCCGAAATGAACATCGGCCCGGGCAAGCCGCTGGCTCTGTTCCTGAAGAATGCCAGCGCCGAAGACCTGCGCCGCCTCAACGAAAACGAAGCGCTGCTCAAGAAGCTGGCGAAGCTCGAGTCGGTGACGGTACTGGCCACCGGCGAAGAAGCACCACTGTCCGCCACCGCCCTGGTCGGCGAGATGGAAGTGCTGGTGCCGATGGCTGGCCTGATCGACAAGGCCGCCGAACTGGCGCGCCTGGACAAGGAAATCCTGCGCCTGAAGGGTGAAGTGCAGCGGGTCGGCGGCAAACTGTCCAACGCCGGTTTCGTCGACAAGGCTCCGGCCGAAGTCATCGAGAAGGAACGGGCCAAACTGGCCGAGGCCGAACAGGCCCTGGGCAAGCTGGCCGAACAGCATGGGCGGATCTCCAGCCTGTAACGGCGGTTCGTCACTGAAGAAGGAGGCCCTGGTGGCCTCCTTTTTTCTGCCTGGCACTTTCTTACTCATGCTGAGCCCCTCTGTGAGAGCGAGCTTGCTCGCGATAGCGGAGGGTCCGCTTGCATCAATGCCGGATGTGTCGCCGCCATCGCGAGCAAGCTCGCTCCCACATTTGAACTGTGCAGTCATCAAGACCAGGCTGGATGTGGGACAATACCCGCCACTTTTTGAGCCACCCCGAATCGACCCGCCCATGACTGCCCCTCGCGCCCCAAAACCTGTCCGCCAGAAGCCCAAGCCCGCCATCGAGGCCAAACCTGTGGTGCCGCGGGAGAAGGCCAGCCTCCACCCGCGCAACCGCCATCAGGGTCGCTACGACTTCCCCGCGCTGATCAAGTCCACGCCAGAGTTGGCCAAGTTCGTGATCATCAACCCCTACGGCAAGGAAAGCATCGACTTCGCCAGCCCCGAAGCTGTGCGGGTGTTCAATCGGGCGCTGCTCAAATCCTTTTACGGCATCGCCCACTGGGATATCCCGGCCGACTATCTGTGCCCGCCGGTGCCTGGTCGCGCGGACTATGTGCACTTCCTCGCCGATCTGCTCGCCAGTCATAACGACGGCGAAATTCCTCGGGGAGCGGCGGTGAAGGTGCTGGACATCGGCACCGGCGCCAACTGCGTCTATCCGTTGATCGGCTACAGCGACTACCGCTGGCACTTCCTGGGCTCGGAGATCGACCCGACCGCCATTGCCTCGGCCAAGGCCATCGTCCAATCCAACGGCTTGAGCAAGGCCATCCAGTTGCGCCAGCAAGCCAACCGCAAGCAGATCCTCCTGGGTCTGCTGGAGGATGGCGAACGGTTCGACCTGACGATGTGCAACCCACCGTTCCATGCGTCCCTGGAAGAAGCCACCAAGGGTAGCCAGCGCAAGTGGCGTGCGTTGGGCAAGGCCGATCCGAAACGCAAGCTGCCGGTGCTGAATTTTGGCGGCCAGGCTGCGGAGTTGTGGTGCGAGGGTGGGGAAGCCCGGTTCGTGACGCAATTGATCAGCGAAAGCGCACAACTGGCCAACCAAGTGCTGTGGTTCAGCACCCTGGTGTCGAAGGCGTCGAACCTGCCGGCGATTCAGGCCGCGCTGAAAAAGGCCGGGGCGCTGCACAGCCACGTGGTGGAGATGTCCCAGGGCCAGAAGCAGAGTCGTTTCGTGGCCTGGACCTTCCAGACCGAGGTGCAGCAACAGGCCTGGCGCCAGGCGCGCTGGGTTCGCAAAGATTAGAAGGACATTGCGCTAGCGTAGGAGCTGCCGAGCGAAGCGAGGCTGCGATCTTTTGATCTTTCGCTTGAAATTTAACAGCCAGGGGAAAGATCGCAGCCTCGCTCCGCTCGACAGCTCCTACGGGCGGTTTTCCAAGGCAATAAAAAACCGTGCCCGGATCGCTCCGAGGCACGGTTTTTTTTACAGCGATCTTACTTGTTGACCGCGTCGGTCAGGCCTTTGGCCACAACCAGCTTGATCACTTTCTTGGCAGCGATTTCGATGGCAGCGCCAGTCGAAGGGTTACGGCCGGTACGGGCAGGACGCTCGGTGACTTTCAGCTTGCCGATACCTGGCAGAGTGATTTCGCCGCCGTTTTCCAGCTGATCGGCAACGATTTGGCCCAGTTGGTCCAAAGCGTTACGCGCGGTGGTTTTTGGCGCGTCGATAGCTTCAGCGATGTCAGCGATCAGTTGGTCTTTAGTAAGAGCCATGTAGTGTTCCTTCCCTATCAAATTCATATGGATTGCAGAGTGCAGTGTCAGCCATCGAGCCCGATCTCTCTGGATCAGGCACCCTCGGCAATCACCACGACGGATCGGGGTAATAGATGCCGAAAACCGGGTTTGGTTCGACCTGACAGATGCTGAATGCACGCTTAACGCAGTGACTTCGCGTAAGACCGGGCAAAACTAGCACAACGCCTCTGAAATATCCGCCTCTAGCTACCCATTTGGTCAGCTTTCTTGCGCTAAAACGTTAAAAAAATGCATATAGGCAGTCGGACGGGCCTGAAAGGGCCTTTGCCGGGTTCCAAAACCAGTGATTGCGGTACACTGGGCCTTTTTCGGGGAGCACGCCCTCCTCTCTTTCATCAGCCGAGAAATCCATGCCGATCCGTCATTGCATCGTCCACCTGATCGACAAAAAACCCGACGGCACCCCTGCGGTGCTCCATGCCCGCGACTCCGAACTGGCAGAGTCCACGGCCATCGAGAACATGCTCGCCGACCTCAACGAAAGCTATAACGCCAAGCAAGGCAAGGCCTGGGGGTTTTTCCATGCCGAGTCCGGGGCACATCCGTTCAGCGGCTGGCTGAAGGAGTACCTGGATGGCGGGAAGGATTTCACCGCGTTCAGTCGAGTGGCGGTGGAACACCTGCAAAAACTGATGGAAGAGTCCAACCTGTCGGTGGGCGGCCACGTGTTGTTCGCGCATTACCAGCAGGGCATGACCGACTACCTGGCCATCGCCCTGCTGCACCACAGCGAAGGCGTGGCGGTGACCGATGAACTGGACGTGACCCCATCCCGCCACCTGGACCTGGGCCAGTTGCACCTGGCGGCGCGGATCAACGTGTCGGAATGGCAGAACAACAAACAATCGAAACAGTACATTTCGTTTATCAAGGGCAAGAACGGCAAGAAGGTCTCGGAGTACTTCCGCGACTTCATCGGCTGCCAGGAAGGCGTCGACGGCCCCGGCGAGACCCGGACCCTGCTCAAGGCCTTCAGCGACTTCGTCGAAAGCGAAGACTTGCCGGAAGACGATGCCCGGGAAAAAACCAAGACCCTGGTGGACTACGCCAGCAGTCAGGCCAAGCTCGGCGAGCCCATGGGCCTGGAAGAACTGTCCGAGTTGATCGACGAAGATCGCCCGAAAGCCTTCTACGACCACATCCGCAACAAGGACTACGGGTTGTCGCCGGAAATCCCGGCGGATAAACGAACCCTCAACCAGTTCCGCCGCTTCACCGGTCGCGCCGAAGGCTTGTCCATCAGCTTCGAAGCGCACTTGCTGGGCTCCAAGATCGAGTATGACGAGGAAGCCGGTACGTTGATCATCAAGGGATTGCCGACCTCGCTGACCGACCAGCTCAAGCGGCGTAATTGATGCTCGGTAGGGTGCTGAAGAAGTTTCTGCTGATTCTGCTGGTAGTGGTGGCGTACCAGAACTGGGGCAAGATCGAGCGGGTGTTCAACCCATCACAGATGGTTTCCGAGCAGGTCCGAACCCATGCTCGGGTCGTGCTGTATGCCACTGACTGGTGCGGCTACTGCAAGGCCACACGACGGTTCCTGGATGAAAAAGGCGTGCCGTTTCGCGAGTTCGATATCGAGAAGGACACCGAGGCGCGCAAGGCCTACGAGGCGTTGGGTGGCCGGGGGATTCCGATCCTTGATGTGAATGGCACGTTGATTCGTGGGTACGAGCCGGAGAATATTCTCAAGGCGTTGTCTGCCATCTAGTCATCGTGGCAAATCCCCTGTGGGAGCGAGCTTGCTCGCGATAGCGATGGGTCAGCTTGCATCAATGTCGGATGTGTCGCCGCCATCGCGAGCAAGCTCGCTCCCACAGGTCGTTCGTCGCTCAGCGAGCCTCGATCCGAAACCCGAACCGCGGAAAGTGCACATGCACCACCCCGCCACGCTCATCTTCGCGACGCAGAATCAATTCTTCGCTGCCCGCAAACAATAACTCCCCGACTACCGGATCAACGCCATAGTCCGTCGCGGCGATGGTCACCTGCTGCCCTGCCGTGAAGCCGTTCGGCTCTTCGAACGACTCATCCGGCAGCGCTGCCGGTGTCGCGTTGCGGGCAACGTCCAAGGCTTCTTCGGCACTTATCTGGCTCGACGCGCCATGGCCGAAACCCAGCACCCGTGCCAACCATGCCGAAACAGCCGGATACGCGTCCACCAGCGGCGAGGTCACCGGGGTGGCCTTGAGGAACCACAGCGGATGGGCCATGGCGAAGTCGGCAATCGACGGTTCACCCAACAGGAAATCGCCCTCCTCGCGCTGCAACTGCTGCTCCAGGCGCGCCATGATCGTCGGCCACTGGTGCTTG
Organism: Pseudomonas sp. Van50; assembly: GCF_055390755.1. Lineage (NCBI taxonomy): Bacteria > Pseudomonadati > Pseudomonadota > Gammaproteobacteria > Pseudomonadales > Pseudomonadaceae > Pseudomonas > Pseudomonas sp. Van50. The sequence goes on from NZ_AP024343.1 coordinate 5,752,268, forward strand.
GCCTGGTCGGCAGGCAAGCGCGTGGTCGTGCCGCCACTGAACAGCCCGGCGCGGTCGCTGATGAACGCCTTGATGGCTTCAGGCGATAGCTTGGCGAAACGCACCGCCACCGATTCAGGCTGGAACACCAGGCTCACCGCGTGCTGAAACACCACCGAATCGGCCCAGGCGGCAAAGGACGCAGCCAGCATTTCCCGGCCTTCGGGGAACAGGGCCGGCGAGGCTTTTTCCTGCTCCAGCCGACGGGCGATCAGGGACGTATCGCAATAGATGTCCGCGCCGATCTGCAATACCGGCGTCTTGCGATAGCCGCCCGTCAGCGCCGTCAGGTCAGGCTTGGGCATCATTGGCGGAATGCTCGCCGAACGCCAGGACAGGCCCTTGAAGCCCAGCAACAGCCGGGCCTTTTCCGCGAAAGGAGACGTTGGGTAATGATGAAGAATCAGCTCTGACATGAGACTCGCCACTGCAGGAATGAAGTCTTGCAGCTTAGCGCGACTGACCGGGCCAGCCTACCGGCCTGATAAAGGCCTATCAGCCAGGCTGATGAAGCGACAGCGCACTGGCCACCAGGCATTCCTTGGCGCTTTTCTTGAGCTTTTTGATCAGTCGCTCCTGGCGCAGGGCCTCGCCCTTGTCACGACAGGCCTCGGTATACACCAGGGCCACTGCCGGGCTGGACAGGAAGAAGCGCGCGCCCTTGCCGCTTTGATGCTTGGCGAAACGCCGCACCGGATCATCACTGATGCCGCAGTACAGCGAACCATTGGCGGCCCGTACCAAGTAGACGAACCAGGGTTTGTCCGCTTCGGCGGGGCCTTGCGCAGGCAGATCGGGAGAGAGGTCGGCGGTCGTCACAAGATGGTCAACAGGTGGGCAAAGACAAGCCGCAATCTTATCAGCGACTGCCCTGGAACGCCCGCAACCCCTTCAGCGCCTGGGCCCTGACGGCGTTGCGCACCAACGGCGTCCACCCCAGCAGCAGGCCCTTGGTGCCCAACGCCTGGCGGGACCAGCGCCACAGATCGAAGCTGTCATGGTGCTCGCAGATCTTGCCATCGCGAAACACGAAGCGCGCCTGGATGTCGTTGATCACGATGTTGCCGGTCTGGCTGAACAGGTACGTCGCCACCCAGTGAGCACCGCCGGTACGCTCGTCGCTGCGCACGTTATCGAAGGTCAGGGAAAAGTCCTTGGCCCGGGTCGTCAACATGCGCCACATGTCGCCGGCATCGCGCCCACGCAGCTCGCCAAACGCCGGATCGCTGAACAGCACGTCGTCGGTGTAGCAGGCGCTCATGGCGTCGGCGTCCAGGCGCTGGAAGGCCTGATAAAAACGGGTGATCAAGGCGTTGTGGGCATCACTCATGGACCGGCTCCGAAAAACGTTTCAGTAGGCCTGCACGATAATCTGCCAACGCGGGGAAAACTATCGTCATTCGCCATGAAAATGATATCAACGAAGGTCGGTGACTCTTTCGCTCTCGACCCCGACGTACAACGCCCGGCCTGCGCCGATGCCCGCGATGATCGCCCCCAGGCCAACCAGGCCGAAGATCCAGCCGAGGGCATTCCAGCCACCGGTCAAGTCGTGGACCACCCCCACCGCGAAGGGCCCCAGCGACGCCAGCGTATAGCCGAAGCCCTGGGCCATGCTGGACAGGTTGGCGGCCACATGGGCATCCCGCGAACGCAACACGATCAGCGTGAGCGCCAGGCTGAACGTCGCGCCCTGCCCCAAGCCCAGCAATATCGCCCAGCCCCACAAGCCATCGAGGGGGCGTAGAGGCAACCGAACAGCCCGCCCAGGGTCATGAGCATGACGATCACGATGGCCAGGCGCTGGTCCTTGCCGCGCGTTGCCAGCCAGGGCGCCGCGAGGGAGCTGATCAATTGCACGATGACCGAGCCGGACAGCACGAGCCCGGCCTGGGTCGGGGTCAGGCCACGTCCAATCAGGATCGAGGGCAGCCAGCCAAAGACGATATAGGCCAGGGACGATTGCAGCCCCATGTACAAGGTCACTTGCCAGGCCAGGGGATCACGCAGCAAGCCGCGGACCCGGTACGCCACCTGATGGGCGCCGTGTTTCTCGCCCACTTGCGGCAACCAGAACACCGCGGCCAACAGCGCCGGGACCACCCAGAATCCCAGGCCCAAGGCCCAGCTGTGGCCCAGGTGCTCGCTCAACGGCACTGTCGCCCCGGCCGCCATCGCCGCGCCCAGGCACAGCGCCATGGTGTAGACACCGGTCATGGCACCGGCCTGTTTGGCGAAGTCGCGCTTGACGATGCCCGGCAGCAGCACGCCGATCACGCCGATGCTCGCACCGGCCAGGATACTGCCGGCGAACAGCCCAACCTGACCGAACGCACTGCGCAGAACAATCCCCCCCGCCAGTGTCAGCAAGATCCCCAGCACCACGCGCTCGGCCCCGAAGCGCCGCGCCAGCACCGGCGCCAGCGGCGCGAACAGGCCCAGGCAAAGCACTGGCAACGTGGTCAGCAAACCGGCCTGGGCAGCCGACAGGCCAAGGCTTCTTGATACTTCGCTGAGCAGCGGCGCCATGCTCGACAACGCCGGACGCAGGTTCAGCGCCACCAGGATCAGCCCGAGCAGCAACAGCCAGGGCCGGCGCACCAGAGGATGGCGTTGCTGGGCCTGTTCATCGTCGGCCTCGGCATCGATCAACAGTTCTTCGAGTTCGGCGGCACGTTTGGACGCCGTCGAGGTGGCAGGGTCAAGCAGATCGCGGGACATGGAAAGCTCGGGTTCAAGGTTCATTGATCAACTGCCGGCACAGGGCCTTGGCCTGCTCCGGGTCTTGGCGTTCGACCGCTTCGAGAATGTCGACGTGCAGGTCGAACACATGCTGATGGCGAGGGACGATATTGAGGCTCTGGCGCAACTGCGCGCCGATCACACTGGAAAAGTAACGATAAAGCTCGCTGAGCGTTGGATTGTGCGCGGCATCCACCAGCAGGCGGTGGAACACCAGGTCGCAGGCGATGTAGTGCTCCAGGTCGCCGTGGTAATGCTCGCCACTGGCCTGGAGCGCCTTGCGCAAGGCCAGCAAGTCTTCTTCGGTGCGCCGCAGCGCGGCCAGGCCAATGGCCTCGACTTCGAGGATATGCCGGGTTTCCCGGGCCTGGTCCAGCGAACAGCGCGACAGCACCTTGAGGGTATCGAGCGGGTCCACCGTCGCCCGTACATAACTGCCGTCGCCCTGGCGGATCTCGATCAGCCCGGAAAACGCCAGCACGCGCATGGCTTCGCGCACGGTATTGCGGCTGATACCCAGCTCGGCCACCAACTCGGGCTCGGTGGGCAAACGCTGGCCCACGACCCACACGCCATCACTGATGCGCTGGCGCAGTTGGTCCAGGGCTTGATCGACCAAGGACCGCTTAATTAATGGAGAAATGTCTGACATGGAACCCACCCTTTCATCCAATCATAGGATGAATTTTCTGACATGTTAGTCAGCTTCGCGTAGGACGGCAACCGCCTAGGGTCAACGGGAGGTAAAGAAACGAGATTTTCGATTAGTCAAAATTACCCTTTAAGGGTAATTTTAAGGACAAGGCACGCCGTTCTATGGAAAAGAACACACCCCACTACGCCTTGGCGGCGATACAGGCAGATGTCAGGTGGCTTAAAGGGAAAGCTTTCATGAAACACCAGCAATGCTTCAGCTGTGGTGCCCCGGAAGGCATGTTGCATTTCGAAGGTCGCGGCGAAACCATGAGCGTCAAGGGACTGGAACGCCGGGTCGATGACTTGTCTGGCTGGGAATGTCAGATGTGCGGCGAAGTCGAGCTCGATTCAAGCTGCTCGGATCGCTACGACCACGCAGGTGATGAGCTGGTCAACGCGGCCAGGCGAATGATCGGCGAAGAGATCAAACGTGTCCGGCGCAAACTGCATCTATCGCAAAAGGAAGCGGTACTGCTGCTATCGGGCGGTGGACACAATGCGTTTTCCCGCTACGAGCGCGGCGAGGTAGTGCCACCCAAGGCGTTGATCTTGCTGATGCGCCTGCTTGATCGCTATCCGCATTTGCTTGCCGATGTCCATGCCTTCGCTGAAGACGCAGACTTGCGGCAATTCAAAACGACGGTGCACAAGGAACACGAGACCCTCACGGTTTCCTGAGCACCGATGCACAAAAATAAACCCGGAACACGTCCGGGTTTATTTCACTGCCTAAGACTGGATCAATGCAGAATCTGGCTCAGGAACAGCTTGGTGCGGTCGTTCTGCGGGTTGTCGAAGAAGTCGTTCGGCGCGGCCTGTTCGACGATTTCACCCTTGTCCATGAAGATCACGCGGTTGGCCACGGTGCGGGCGAAGCCCATTTCGTGGGTCACGCAGAGCATGGTCATGCCGTCTTCGGCCAGGCCGATCATGGTGTCCAGCACCTCTTTCACCATTTCCGGGTCGAGGGCCGAGGTCGGCTCGTCGAACAGCATGATTTTCGGTTTCATGCACAGGGCACGGGCGATAGCCACACGCTGTTGCTGACCGCCGGAGAGCTGGCCCGGATACTTGTTCGCCTGCTCTGGAATGCGCACGCGCTCCAGGTAATGCATGGCGATTTCCTCGGCCTTGCGCTTGGGCATCTTGCGTACCCACATCGGCGCCAGGGTGCAGTTCTGCAGGATGGTCAGGTGCGGGAACAGGTTGAAGTGCTGGAACACCATGCCGACTTCACGGCGGATCGCTTCGATCTGCTTGAGGTCGTTGGTCAGTTCCACGCCGTCGACCACAATGCGACCCTGCTGGTGCTCTTCCAGGCGGTTGAGGCAGCGGATGGTGGTGGACTTACCGGAGCCCGACGGGCCGCACAGCACGATACGCTCGCCCTGCTTGACGTTCAGGTTGATGTCTTTCAACACGTGGAACTGGCCGTACCACTTGTTGACGCCCTGCATCTGAATAATGCCTTCAGGGCTCACAGGCTGTTTGATCGCTTCACTCATAAACTACGCTCCTAACGCTTGTGGCCAGTGTCCAGCTTGCGTTCCAAATGCATGGAATAGCGGGACATACCAAAACAGAAAATCCAGAACACCAGGGCGGCGAACACATAGCCTTCAGTGGCCATGCCCAGCCATTTCGGGTCGGCGGCAGCTTGTTTCACGCTGTTGAGCAGGTCGAACAGGCCGATGATGATCACCAGGCTCGTGTCCTTGAACAACGCAATGAAGGTGTTGACGATACCCGGGATCACCAGCTTCAGGGCTTGCGGCAGAATCACCAGGCCCATGCTGCGCCAGTACCCCAGGCCCATCGCCGCGGCCGCTTCGTACTGGCCCTTGGGAATGGCTTGCAGGCCGCCGCGCACCACTTCGGCCACGTAGGCCGACTGGAACAGGATCACCCCGATCAGTGCTCGCAGCAGCTTGTCGAAGTTCATGCCTTCGGGCAGGAACAGCGGCAGCATCACCGACGACATGAACAGCACCGTGATCAACGGCACACCGCGCCAGAACTCGATGAAGGTCACGCAGACCACACGAATCGCCGGCATGTTCGAACGCCGGCCCAGGGCCAGGACGATGCCCAGCGGCAGTGCGCCGACGATACCGACGGTGGCGATCACCAACGTCAGCATCAGGCCGCCCCACTGGCTGGTCGCCACGGCATCCAGACCGAAAACGCCACCGTGCAGCAGGCACCAGGCAATGATCGGGTACAGTACCAGGAAGCTCAGGCCGTAGATCGCCTTGCGCGGGAAGCGCGAGATGAACAGCGGCGCCACGCCGAGCACTGCCGCCCACACGGTCAGGTCTACGCGCCAGCGCAGGTCCGCCGGGTAGTAGCCGTACATGAACTGGCCGAAGCGCTGCTGGATGAACACCCAGCAGGCGCCCTCCTTCGTGCAGTCGGCGCGAGTGGTACCGACCCAGTTGGCATCGAGGATCGCCCATTGCAGCAGCGGCGGTACGATCAGGTAGATCAGGTAGAACGCGAACAACGTCAGCAGCGTGTTGAGCCAGCTGGAGAACATGTTGGCGCGCATCCACGCCACCACGCCGATGCTACTGCTCGGCGGGGGCATGTCAGGTTTGAAAGTATGAGTCGTCATGCGCGTTTCCTCACCGCTCGATCAGCGCAATGCGCTTGTTGTACCAGTTCATCAGCAAGGAAATGCTGATACTGATCGCCAGGTACACACTCATGGTGATCGCGATCACCTCGATGGCCTGGCCGGTCTGGTTCAACACCGTGCCGGCAAACAACGACACCATTTCCGGGTAGCCGATACCGGCGGCCAGGGAGGAGTTTTTCGCCAGGTTCAGGTATTGGCTGGTCAACGGTGGAATGATCACGCGCAGGGCTTGCGGGATGATCACCTTGCGCAGGGTCGGACCGTTGCGCAGCCCCAGGGAGCGGGCCGCTTCGGTCTGGCCATGGCTCACCGACTTGATGCCCGAACGCACGATCTCGGCGATGAACGCCGCGGTATATACGGTCAAGGCGAGGGTCAAGGCCAGCAGCTCAGGAATCAGAACCCAACCACCGACGAAGTTGAAACCCTTGAGCTCCGGCATTTCCCAGTGCACCGGCGCACCAAAAAGCAGCGCGCTCAAGGCCGGGATCACCAGGAACAGCGCCAGGCCGACCCAGAATTTATGGAACGGTTCACCGGTCGCTTCGAAACGCTTGTTGGCCCAACGGGCCATCAGCACGATGGCGACAATCGCCAGCACGATGCTGATCACGAACGGCCAGAACCCTTCGGCCACCAGCGCGGCAGGCATGTTCAGGCCGCGGCTGCTGACAAAGAAGGTGTCGCCGAAGTTATGGGCGGCTCGCGGTCCCGGCATGCTCAGGAACACGGCAAAGTACCAGAACAGGATTTGCAGCAGTGGCGGGATGTTGCGGAAAACCTCCACATAGACGGTTGCCAGCTTGGCGATGATCCAGTTCTGCGACAACCGCGCCACGCCGACGATGAAGCCGAGGATGGTCGCCAGGATCACGCCGATGAACGTCACCAGCAGCGTGTTGAGCAACCCGATGACAAAGACGCGGGCATAGCTGTCCGCTTCGGTGTAGTCGATCAGGTGTTGGGCAATGCCGAAGCCGGCACTGCGTTCCAGGAAGCCGAAACCGGAAGTGATGCCCCGGTGCGCGAGGTTGGTCTGCGTGTTATCGAACAGAAACCAGCCCAGCGAAATAACCGCCACGATGGTGACGATCTGAAATACCCACGCACGCACTCGTGGATCGCTGAGGCTAAGCCTCTGCTTAGGTGCGCCGATTGAATTTTGCATGAAGTGCCCCGCAAAGAATGGAACAGAACATCACCCGGTGGTTGGCCCACCGGGTGATAGAACCATCAGCGCACTGGTGGTGCGTATTGAATGCCGCCAGCGTTCCACAGAGCGTTCAGGCCGCGGTCGATTTCCAGCGGAGTGCTCTTGCCGAGGTTGCGCTCGAACATTTCACCGTAGTTGCCGACTTGCTTGACGATCTGCACGACCCAGTCTTTCGGCAGTTTCAGATCCTTGCCGTATTCACCGTCAGCGCCGAGCATACGAGCCACGTCCGGGTTCTTGGTGGATTTGGCTTCGGCCTCGACGTTCTTCGAGGTCACGCCAGCTTCTTCAGCGTTGAGCAGTGCGTAGCCAGTCCAGCGCACGATGGCCAGCCACTCGTCGTCACCGTTACGCACGACCGGACCCAGGGGCTCCTTGGAAATGGTTTCCGGCAGAACCACGTAGTCCTTCGGCGAAGCCAGCTTGCTGCGCTGGGCGAACAGTTGGGACTTGTCGGAGGTCAGCACGTCGCAACGACCGGATTCCAGCGACTTGGCGCTTTCATCGGAGGTGTCGAAGGTGATCGGGGTGTACTTCAGGCCGTTGGCGCGGAAGTAGTCGGAAACGTTCAGCTCGGTGGTGGTACCGGCCTGGATGCAGATGGTTGCACCGTCCAGTTCCTTGGCGCTCTTGACGCCCAGCTTGTTGTTGGCCAGGAAGCCGATGCCATCGTAGTAGGTGATGAAGCCTGGGAATTTCAGGCCCATGCCCGCGTCACGGGAACTGGTCATGGTGGAGTTGCGCGAGAGCATGTCGATTTCGCCGGACTGCAGCGCGGTGAAGCGCTCCTTGGCGTTCAACTGGCTGAACTTGACCTTGGTCGCATCGCCGAATACCGCAGCGGCAACGGCACGGCAGAAGTCAGCGTCGATACCGACGATCTTGCCGGTCGAATCAGGCACCGAGAAACCCGGCAAGCCATCACTCACACCACATTGCACAAAACCTTTCTTCTGCACGGCATCCAGGGTTGCACCCGCCTGAGCGAACCCGCTGACACCGAGTACTGCTGCTGCAGTCACGACTGCCAGGGTGGATTTCAGTAACTTCATTCAAACCTCCAGTTTTGCTCTTGTTGTGTCGGAGCTCGAGTCCTGTCGCACCCTTTTGAGGCATTGCCGACCCTTGTTGGCTTTTTTTAGGGTCAACCGACGTCTGGACCTTCGCTATGAGTCTAATAATGAGGATGTCCGTAAACAGTGGTCATGCCCATCTCTCACCAATCGGCCGAACGGGCTGTAGCCCTTCACGTTCGCGAAGCCCGTAGCGGCTGCTGGCGAACATTCATCACCGGATTTCTGATATCCCATGCGGCGCGTCTAACTGATAGTGTTACCGCGCAGCGTAAGAATCATCACTCAGCAACCCCATAGCAAAGCCCGTACCAGACCGCTGCGCTTGGGCCATGTAAAACACGTCAAGACAAAAACTTTCAACTTTGCGACATCTAATTAACTGAGGCACCGGGAGCGCACTGTAATCACGCACTGATTGGGCGCACCCGCACAGATTTGGAGCACAACCATGACCGACCCCTTGATTCTCGAGCCCAGCGGCACTGTTGACGCGTGCGTTATCTGGCTCCACGGCCTGGGCGCCGATCGTTATGATTTCCTGCCAGTGGCCGAAATGCTGCAGCAAAAACTGCTCACCACACGTTTCGTTCTACCCCAGGCGCCAACCCAGCCAGTAACGATCAACGGCGGCTATGAGATGCCCAGTTGGTACGACATCCGCGCCTTGAGCCCGGCGCGGGCCATTGATGAACAGCAACTCGAAGCCTCGGCGCAACGGGTCATCGACCTGATCGAAACCCAGCGAGCCAGCGGAATAGACGCCTCGCGGATTTTCCTCGCCGGTTTTTCCCAAGGGGCGCGGTGGTCTATCACACCGCCTTCGTGAAATGGCAGGGGCCACTGGGCGGCGTGATCGCACTGTCTACTTATGCACCGACGTTCAGCGATGAACTGCAATTGTCGGCCAGCCAGCAACGCATTCCGGTCCTGGCCCTGCACGGTCAATACGACGAAGTGGTACTCAACCCCATGGGCCGGACCGCAAAAGAGTATTTGAAGCAGCATGGTGTCACCGTGACATGGCAGGAATACCCAATGGGCCACGAAGTGTTACCCGAGGAGATTCATGACATCGGCACCTGGCTGGCCGAACGGTTGCGCTAAGAGGCCAATCGCCACGCCGGTCCTTTGACGATCCCACTACGCCGCGCCCGTTTCTTGCATTACACTGGCCGGCGTACATTCCTTAACCAATCGATGAGATGACCGTGCTCAAAGCACTCAAGAAGATGTTCGGTAAAAGCGAGGCCGAGCAACTCGCGCCTGGCTCCACTGCGCCGACCCACGGCCCGAGCCGTACCGATGCGCAACAACCGCGCCGGACGGCCCCCGTTGCACAGGCGAAAAAAGAACCCGTCGCCCAGCCAGTCAAGTCCCCCGAGCCCGAGACACCCCGCAACGAAGCCCCCGGCCGCGTCGCGAACGCGCACCCAAACCGCCGGTCGTCGCCTGGAAACTCGAGGACTTCGCCGTAGAACCCCAGGAAGGCAAGACGCGCTTCCACGACTTCAAGCTCGCCCCGGAACTGATGCACGCCATCCAGGACCTGGGTTTCCCATACTGCACGCCGATCCAGGCGCAAGTGCTGGGTTACACCCTCGCCGGCAAGGACGCCATCGGTCGCGCCCAGACCGGCACCGGCAAGACCGCCGCGTTCCTGATTTCCATCATCACCCAGCTGCTCCAGACCCCGCCGCCCAAAGAACGCTACATGGGCGAACCACGGGCGCTGATCATCGCCCCGACCCGTGAGTTGGTGGTGCAGATCGCCAAGGACGCCGCCGACCTGACCAAATACACCGGCCTGAACGTCATGACGTTCGTGGGCGGCATGGATTTCGACAAGCAGCTCAAGCACCTCGAAGCCCGCCATTGCGACATCCTGGTCGCCACGCCGGGCCGTCTGCTGGACTTTAACCAGCGCGGCGACGTGCACCTGGACATGGTCGAAGTGATGGTGCTGGACGAAGCCGACCGCATGCTCGACATGGGCTTCATCCCGCAAGTGCGCCAGATCATTCGCCAGACCCCACCCAAAAGCGAACGCCAGACCCTGCTGTTCTCCGCCACCTTCACCGAGGACGTGATGAACCTGGCGAAGCAGTGGACCACCGACCCGGCCATCGTCGAGATCGAAGCCGAGAACGTCGCCAGCGAAAACGTCGAACAACATATCTACGCAGTCGCCGGTGCCGACAAGTACAAGCTGCTCTACAACCTGGTCAACGACAACGGTTGGGAGCGCGTGATGGTGTTCGCCAACCGCAAGGACGAAGTGCGGCGCATTGAAGAACGCCTGGTGCGCGATGGCGTCAACGCGGCCCAGCTCTCGGGCGACGTACCCCAGCACAAGCGCATCAAGACCCTCGAAGGTTTCCGCGAAGGCAAGATCCGCGTGCTGGTTGCCACCGACGTGGCCGGCCGCGGCATCCACATCGACGGCATCAGCCACGTGATCAACTTCACCCTGCCGGAAGTACCGGACGACTACGTGCACCGTATCGGCCGTACCGGGCGTGCCGGGGCCGCCGGGGTTTCGATCAGCTTCGCCGGTGAAGACGACTCCTACCAGTTGCCGTCGATCGAGGCGTTGCTGGGGCGCAAGATCAGTTGTGAAATGCCACCGACCCACCTGTTGCGACCGGTCGAGCGCAAGCGCCCTTAACCGTCTCCACAGAGCAAAAAGCGCAGCCAGAACGAGCTGCGCTTTTTTTTGCCCCGGGATATTGCTCGATTAAACTAAAAGTCCATAATGGACAAATTAGTTTACACGGTACCCGGAGCCTCCATGCCCAGCACGCCCTCTGTGATGACCCAAGCCCAAGTCCGTGAACTGCTCGGGCAAATCGACGTGCCGCACATCCTGCGCCAGCTGTTTCGTGATCTGGCGGCCGGGCAAGCGGTGCAGCCGCCTCAGCAACTGGTGGTGTTTCCCCACGGCGCCGGGGATTTCATCAACTACCTGGGCGTGCTGGCTGAAGACCAGGTCTATGGGGTCAAGACCTCGCCCTACATCGTGCGCGAGCAAGGCCCATTGGTCACCGCCTGGACCTTGCTGATGTCAATGCAGACCGGCCAGCCGCTGCTGCTGTGCGACGCCGCCGAACTGACCACCGCCCGTACCGCCGCCACCACCGCCGTCGCCGTCGATGCCCTTGCCCCGCACAACGCCAGGCGCCTGACGGTCATCGGCAGCGGCGCGGTGGCCCAGGCGCACGTGCACTACGTCAAGAACCTGCGGGACTGGCAAGGCATCCGCCTCTACTCGCCAGGCCTGAAGAGCAAGTCGGCACAGGAACGTGCCTCGCTCACCGGCCTGGACCCGCGCCTGCAAATCGTCGACACCCTCGAAGCCGCGCTGCACGACGCCGATGTGGTGATGCTCTGCACTTCGTCCGCCAAAGCTGTGCTCGACCCGCAGACCTTGGACAAACCGGCGCTGATCACTTCCATCAGCACCAACGCCCCACGCGCCCACGAAATACCGCCCCAACGCCTCAACGACATGGACGTGTTCTGCGACTATCGTCAGACCACCCCGGGCTCGGCCGGTGAAATGCTGATCGCCGGCGAACAACACGGCTGGGAGGCGTCGCGCATCGTCGGCGACTTGCCTGAATTGCTCAGCGAACACGTGGCGCGTCCCGACTACCAACGCCACGTGTTCTTCCGCTCCATCGGCCTGGGGCTGGAGGATGTTGCGCTGGCGAATGCGTTGTACCGACTTCGCAACTGACACACCCCAGTTTCCCTTGTGGGAGCGAGCTTGCTCGCGATAGCGGTGGGTCAGTCACCACCCATGTCGACTGTCAGGCCGCCATCGCGAGCAAGCTCGCTCCCACCGTTTTTTCCAGAGTCCCGGCACTGTGTTCCACAGGAGCATTTCATGACCTCAGCAGACTTCATCATCATCGGCGGCGGCATTGCCGGTGCTTCCACCGGTTACTGGCTGGCACCCCACGGCCGGGTGATTGTGCTTGAACGCGAATCCCATCCGGCCTATCACTCCACCGGACGTTCGGCGGCGCTGTACACCGCCGCCTACGGCACCCCGCAGGTGCGGGCGCTGACCCAGGCCAGCCGGGATTTTTTCGACGCCCCGCCGGCCGGTTTCTGCGAGCACCCGTTGCTGAGTCCACGGGGCGAAATGACCGTGGATTTCACCGGCGATCCGGCCGAGCTGAACAACCAGTACCTGAGCGCCAAGGCCACGGTGCCGCAGATGCAACTGCTCAGCGCCGAAGAAGCCTGTGTGCGGCTGCCGATCCTGCGACGGGACAAGGTCCACGGGGCGATCTATGACCCGACGGCCTGCGACATCGACACCGACGCCCTGCACCAGGGCTACTTGCGCGGTATTCGCCGCAATGGCGGTGAAGTGCACACCGACAGTGAAGTGCTGGGCCTGAGCCGCGACGACCAGGGACTTTGGCAGGTGAAGACCGCCAGCCAACGCTTCACCGCCCCCATCGTGATCAATGCCGCCGGCGCCTGGGCCGATCAGGTGGCCGTCCTGGCTGGCGCCCGGAAGCTGGGGTTGCAACCCAAGCGGCGTGCGGCATTCATCTTCGCCGGCCCCGAAGGCGTGGATATCCATGATTGGCCGATGCTGGTGAGCCTGGACGAATCCTTCTACATGAAGCCCGACGCCGGCATGTTCCTCGGCTCGCCGGCCAACGCCGACCCGGTGGAGCCTCACGACGTTCAGCCGGAAGAGCTGGACATCGCCATGGGCATCTACCAGATCGAAGAAGCCACCACCCTGACCATCCGCCGCCCGACCCGCACCTGGGCCGGATTGCGCAGTTTCGTCCACGACGGTGATCTGCTGTCCGGTTTCGATCCACAGGTGCCCGGACTGTTCTGGGTCGCGGCCCAGGGCGGCTACGGCATCCAGACGTCACCGGCCATGGGCCAGGCCAGCGCCGCGCTGGTACGTGGCGAACCGCTGCCCGAAGCCCTGGCCCGTTTCGGCCTGAGCAGCGCCATGCTCTCCCCCAAGCGCTTGGGGTGAGCCAACCGGGGTGACGCATCGCCACGATTGCGGCACACTCCCCCGCGCCCCTGTTCCACGGGGCGCTGACGCTGCCTGGAGCCCTGTCATGACCGCTTCGCCATCCGATCCGGCGCTGGAAAACTTCCGCACCATCGCCGACGCCATCGCCACGCTGTTCTACCCCCACGCCGAAGTGGTGCTGCACGACCTGCGCAGCCAGAAAGTCGATTACATCGCCAATAATCTGTCCAAGCGCGAGATTGGCGATGACTCGTCCCTGGAAGACATGCTCAGTGAAGACGTCAGCGAACGTAACATCGGGCCGTACGAGAAACTGAACTGGGACGGACAGAAGATTCGCAGCCTCAGCAGCGTCCTGCGCGACGCCCACGGTCATCCGCTGGCGGTGCTGTGCATCAACCTGAATATTTCGCTGTTCGAGAATGCCAAGGCCGCGTTGGATTTGTTCCTCTCGCCGGGCAAGTTGATTCCCCAGCCGGACTCACTGTTTCGCGATGACTGGCAGGAGCGGATCAACACCTTCCTCCACGCCTGGATGCGCGAGCGTCAGCTGAGCCTGAACCTGTTGACCCGCGATCACAAACGCGAGCTGGTGCTGGCGCTGCATGCCGAAGGCGCGTTCAAGGGCAAGAGCGCGTCCAACTATGTGGCCAATGTGCTGAACATGGGCCGGGCGACGGTGTACAAGCATTTGAAGGAGTTGAAGGGCTGAAATCTGCTTTGCCAGGTCTGACGCCTTCGCGAGCAAGCCCGCTCCCACATTCGATCTCATTGCACACAGATATCGTGTACGACACCAATCCCCTGTGGGAGCGAGCTTGCTCGCGATAGCGATTAATCAGTCACCATAGATATCCGACTTGAAATACTTGGCCTGGATCTCCTGGTACTTCCCATTGGCCCGAATCCCATCGATGGCCTTGTTCAAGTCCGCCACCAGTTGGGTATTGCCTTTGCGCACCGCGATACCGGCGCCCTCACCGACGTATTTCGGGTCCTTGAGTTCGGGACCGACAAACGCGTAGCCCTTGCCCCGGGGCATCGACAGGAAGTCTTCCAGCGGGATGGTGTCGGCGAAAATCGCGTCCAGGCGACCGGACGCCAGGTCCATGTAGATTTCTTCGTTGTTGCTGTAGCGCTTGACCGTCACACCCTTGGGTTCGAGCACTTCAGTGGCGTAGCGGTCAGTGGTGGTGGCCCGTTGCACGCCCACGGTCTTGCCCTTGAGGCTGGCATACTGGTCATCGACCACTGCCCCTTCCTTCATGACCAGGCGCGATGAGGTGAAGTAGTACTTGTGGGTGAAATCCACCGACTTCTTGCGCTCTTCGGTGATGGTCATGGACGACAACGCCAGGTCGATCTTCTTCACCTTGAGCGATGGAATCAGCCCGTCGAACTCACCCTCGATCCATTGGCACTTGACCTGCATCTGCGCGCACAGGGCATTGCCGATGTCGTAGTCGAACCCCTCGATTTTCCCTTCCGAGGTCTTGGAAGCAAACGGCGGATAAGCTGCCTCGATGCCGATGCGCAAGGTTTTCTCAGCGGCGAACAGGCTACTGGAGGCCAACAGGCTCAAGGCCAGGCCGGTGATGAGGGGGAGTTTGCTCATGATCAATCTCTCGCAGGTTGTTGTTGGTTTGGCAGAGAAAGGTGAACGCAGTTTTTTTGTACTTATAAATCCATACTGGACTTTAATGTACATATCGTCAATCGGTAGGCAGGGGGATGTGATGGGTGGCTGATGGCCTCATCGCGAGCAAGCTCGCTCCCACAGGGGATCCTTGATGCATAAAGATCCAGTGTGGGAGCGAGCTTGCTCGCGATGACGGACTCATGGCTTGCGAAAAAACTACAGGGGGGCTTTTACTGCTTCCAGCGATCCGCCGCCGCATGATCACTGTCCCGCCCTTCAACCCAGCGTGGGCCGTCGACGGTGTTTTCCTTTTTCCAGAACGGCGCACGGGTCTTGAGGTAGTCCATGACAAAGGCGCAGGCGTCGAACGCCGCCTGGCGATGAGCACTGGCGGCCGCGACGAAGACTATCGGCTCGCCCGGTTCCAGGGCACCGATGCGGTGCAGCACTTCCAGCTTGAGCAACGGCCAGCGTTGC
The DNA here is from genome assembly GCF_055390755.1 of Pseudomonas sp. Van50. Taxonomy (NCBI): domain Bacteria; kingdom Pseudomonadati; phylum Pseudomonadota; class Gammaproteobacteria; order Pseudomonadales; family Pseudomonadaceae; genus Pseudomonas; species Pseudomonas sp. Van50. The sequence continues at coordinate 5,767,805 of NZ_AP024343.1, forward strand.
TCGGCCTCGCTGGCGATCTTGCCGAGAGCCTTTTCAGTCATGCCCGGATAGTGCTCCAGGAACATCCCGGACACGTCGAGGCCGTCATTGAAATCACGCACGTAGCCGACGAAGCTCACCACCGCCCCCACGCCGACATTGGCCGCGTGCATCGCGTTGACTTCGACGCCCGGGTCGAACGGTTCGACCTGCACACGAATCGCCATGCTTCAGCCTCCCGTCACAGTGGGGAAGAACGCGACTTCGTCACCCTCCTCCAACGGTTCATCGAGCTGGCACAGCTCTTCGTTGCGCGCACACATCAGGTTCTGCTCCTTCAGCACGTCGGCACCGTCACGCTGGGCAAGCAGCACGCGCACATCGTCGACCGTGGCGAAATCGCCGTCCACCTTTACCGCATCCACACCCAGTGCTTCACGGTAACGGGCAAAGAACTTCACGGTAATCTTCATGACGCATCCGCCTGGAAATGGCCGCTCTTGCCGCCGAGTTTCTCCAGCACTCGCACGCCTTCGATGGTCATGCCACGGTCGACGGCCTTGCACATGTCGTAGATGGTCAGCGCGGCGACGCTGGCGGCCGTGAGGGCCTCCATTTCCACGCCGGTCTGCCCCGACAGTTTGCAGCGGGCGACAATGCGCACCCGGTCCTCGCCCTCGGCGTTGAGCTCGACCTTGACGCCGGTGAGCAGCAACGGGTGGCAGAGCGGAATCAGGTCACTGGTTTTCTTGGCCGCCTGGATGCCGGCAATGCGCGCGACGGCGAACACATCACCCTTGGGGTGACCGCCGCTGACGATCATCTGCAGCGTGTCGGGCAGCATGCGCACAAAGGCCTCGGCCGTGGCTTCACGGAACGTCACGGCCTTGTCGGTCACATCGACCATATTGGCGCGACCTTGGGAATCGAGATGAGTCAGCACAGGGTTACTCCTGATCGGGAATGTCGATTGTAAACCTGTGGGTCAGATTCCGGCAGGGTTGATTGTCGCACCCCACTTGCGTATCGGACTCGAAAGTCAGCGCAAAACCTTGTGGGAGCGAGCGTGCTCGCGATGGCGGTGGGTCAGACACTTATTTTTTATCTGATACGCCGTCATCGCGAGCAAGCTCGCTCCCACAGTTTTTGTACAGCCATGAAAAACCGGGCGGCTTGAAGGCCGCCCGGTTGGGTTGGGGTTACAGGTGGGATTCGGCGTATTCGGCCAGGATCGAGCGCGGTACGCCCTGCAGGGTGATGTGGACCCCGTTGGGGAAGTCCTTGAAGCGTTCAGTCAGGTAGGTCAGCCCGGAGCTGGTCGCGGACAGGTAAGGGGTGTCGATCTGCGCCAGGTTACCCAGGCACACCACTTTGGAACCGGCGCCGGCACGGGTGATGATGGTTTTCATCTGGTGCGGGGTCAGGTTCTGGCATTCGTCGATCAGGATCAGGCTCTGCTGGAAGCTGCGCCCGCGAATGTAGTTGAGGGATTTGAACTGCAACGGCACTTTGCTGAGGATGTAGTCGACGCTGCCATGGGTGCTTTCGTCATCCATGTGCAAGGCTTCGAGGTTGTCGGTGATCGCCCCCAGCCACGGCTCCATTTTCTCCGCCTCGGTGCCGGGCAGGAAACCGATTTCCTGGTCCAGGCCCTGCACGCTGCGGGTGGCGATGATGCGCCGGTAGCGCTTGCTGACCATGGTCTGCTCGATGGCGGCGGCCAGGGCCAGGATGGTCTTGCCGGAACCGGCGGCGCCGGACAGGTTGACCAGGTGGATATCCGGGTCGAGCAAGGCGAACAGGGCCAGGCTCTGGTAGATGTCACGAGGCTTGAGGCCCCAGGCTTCCTGGTGCAGCAGCGGTTCCTGGTGCAAGTCGAGGATCAGCAGTTTGTCGACCTGGATTTCCTTGATCCAGCCGACGAAGCCTTGTTCGTCGATGATGAACTCGTTGATGTGCACGGCCGGCAGGTTGTCGATCAGTTGCACCTGGTGCCAGGTGCGGCCATGGTCCTGGCGAGTCTCGACCTTGCTCACACGGTCCCAGAAGGAGCCGGTCATGGTGTGGTAGCCGTTGGGTAACAGCGAAACGTCGTCAACCAGTTGGTCGGTGCTGTAGTCCTCCGCCGCGATCCCGCAGGCGCGGGCCTTGAGGCGCATGTTGATGTCTTTGGTCACCAGCACCACGGACTGGTCCTTGTTGCGCGCGTGCAGGTCGATCAACTGGTTGATGATGATGTTGTCGTTCAGGTGTTCAGGCAGCACCAGGTTGGGTTCGGTGCGCTTGCTCATCAGGATCGAAAGCAAGCCCTTGGGACCACTTTTGCCGCGCTGGATCGGCACGCCGAGCTCAACGTCTTCCGGGGAGGCATCCCCCAAGGTCTTGTCGATCAGGCGGATCGCCTGCCGGCATTCGGCCGCAACGCTGTGGTGCCCGCTCTTGAGCTTGTCCAGCTCTTCAAGCACGGTCATCGGGATGGCGACGTGGTGTTCTTCGAAGTTCAGGAGCGCGTTTGGATCGTGGATCAATACGTTGGTATCGAGTACATAGAGGATTGGCTGGTTGGAGGAAGGGCTACGTCCGTGGTCATCCATACTCGGTCACCTATGTGGGGGCCATTCGACGCAATACCGTGACAGTGCTGCGCCTCGAGGTAGCCACCGAATTCACCCGCGAGGATTCAGGTGAACTGCACACAATCTGGGTCTTGGAAGACGCCACCTGTGTTGCAGGTTTCGGCGGTCTGACTTCTTGATACTCCAAAAACCATGACAGGAAAAAGCACTTTGACGCTTTTTTGAAGTTTATTTTTCAGAGTGACGAATAACCCTTGGCGTACCGCCGTCGCGCCGTTAAAGTCGGAAGTCCGGTTGTCATGAATGTGTCCCGGATTTTCCTCCTTCCCCAATGTTTCCGGGGTTTTCCCGGTTTCAGCGAAACGCCTCCTGACAGTCCGCCCACCCGATCCCGCTCTGCGCCGTCTGCGCCATGAGCCAGGGCATCGCCGTTTTCACCCCATCCTGCTTGGCGTTGAAATTGATCACCCCGTGGCGCCACAGCAGCATCAGGGTCAGCACTCGCTGGGCGCTTTGCTCAGGCTTGAGCCGATTGCCGCTGTCCTGGGGATCGATGTCCCACAGCGCCACCTGCAGGCCCTGCTGTCGGAAAAATCCTTCGGCATCGCCACGACGCTGGCCTTGGGGCGGGCGGAACAGCGGCACGTAATTCTCGGGCAGTTTGCCCTTGACCAGCTCGACACTGCGCCGGACCGAGTCTTGCCAGTCCTGCCAATGGCTGTGGGAACGGAACTCCCAGCCCTGCACACCCACGCACTGTCCCGCATACAACATCTGGAGACTGTTGACCGAGCGCTCTTCCAACCGCGCCTGGATGTCCTTGCCCAGCACGAAGAAGGTGCCGTTCATGTTCGCCTTGCGCAGGTATTCGGTCAGCCACGGGGTGTTGTCCGGCACGACGTTGGCGGCACTGTCGAAGGTCAACAGGAACAGCCGGTCGTTCATCTCCTCGCCGTTGCGCTCGTATTCGCCAAAACGGGCGATTTCACTGCTGGTTTGCGGAAAAAGCGCGGCTTTGCGTAGCAGTTCATCACGATATTGCGTATGAAAGATCTGGCTCGGCGCCGCCCATTTGATGTAGTAGGAGTCGTCATCGAGATGGAACCTGCGAGCCTCTTCACGCAGGGTCGCCATGTCCTCGACCAGGTAACAGAAGGACGCATCCTGGTCGCAACTGCGCTGGGCAAAGTTGTAGTTGCTCAGCAACCGTTGCCACAGCCGGGCGCGCAGGGTGTCGATCGCGGCCATATTGACCGTGCGCAGCCCCAGGTACTGCTTGAGCGCGATTTCATCCATGGCATCGACGTCCAGCAAGCCCCGGGCGAACATCAGGATCTCGGCCCGCGAAGCCACGTCGAACAGCGTCGGGCTGGTGAGTTGTTCCGGCCAGGTCGTGCGGTCCAGGGTGGCGACGTCGTTGGGCGCCGCGAGGGCGCCGAAGCTCAACAGCCAGGCCGATAACACAAGGGCGATGCGCAAAAGGGATGTCTCCATAACGAAACCCGCGCGGCATCATAGCCGATCCTGGCGTAATACCCTTGCGGTCAGTGGACTTGGGAGCAGACCTGTGGGAGCAAAGCTTGCTCGCGATGCAGGTGACACGGTCCATCTGCAAGACTGCGTCATCGTTCATCGCGAGCAAGCTTTGCTCCCACAGCTCCCTCGCCACAAAAACCCATCAATGCTCGCCCATCCATCACCTATTGCCTCGATAGCTGGAGTCCACCCGGACAACCCCCTAGAATCGCCGAACCTTCAAGGAGACGATTGCATGCTGATGGTGATTTCCCCCGCCAAGACCCTCGATTACGAAACACCGCCGGCCACCGCGCGCTTTACCCAGCCGCAGTACCTGGATCACTCCCAGGAGCTGATCGAACAGCTGCGCGACCTCTCGCCGGCACAGATCAGCGAGCTGATGCATGTCTCCGATAAGATCGGCGGCCTCAATGCCGCGCGATTCGGCAGCTGGACGCCGGCGTTCACCCCGGCCAACGCCAAGCAGGCGCTGCTGGCCTTCAAGGGTGACGTGTACACCGGCCTCGATGCGCAAAGCTTTGGCGAAGCCGACTTCGACTATGCCCAGCAACATCTGCGCATGCTCTCCGGCCTCTATGGCCTGCTGCGCCCACTGGACCTGATGCAACCCTATCGCCTGGAAATGGGCACGAAGCTGGCCAATGCCCGCGGCAAGGACCTGTACGCCTTCTGGGGCACGCGCATCAGCGAATGGCTGAACGAAGCCCTCGCCGACCAGGGCGACGACGTACTGCTGAACCTGGCGTCCAATGAATACTTCTCGGCGGTCAAGCGCAGCGCACTGAAAGCGCGCGTCATCGATACCGAATTCCGCGACTTGAAAAATGGCCAGTACAAGATCATCAGCTTCTACGCCAAAAAGGCCCGGGGCCTGATGAGTCGTTTCGTCATTGAAGAACGCATCAACGACCCTGCGGCACTCAGCCAATTCGATGTTCAGGGCTATCGCTTCAACGCACAACAATCGAGCCAGGACAAACTCGTGTTCTTGCGCGATCACGCTCCCGAATAAGGCATAACCTTATATCGTCCCTGATCGGGGACTTCGATCAAGCCCCGATCGGTCATCTTAGTTCCCCGCCTGTTTCGCCAGTTTCGTGACGTCAATAAATCGCCCCACTCCCCCGCTAACTTTTCTTTCACTCGACACTCGTCAGTTTTTTGCGTAGTGGCACCAAAATTTTTTATCCGTAGTGGCACAAAACTATCTACCCCACCTAACTCCCCATTAACAAAGGATGAAACGGCAAGTGCCATCATATTGAGGGCAGTGCCATCTTCGATAATATTTCGAAAAATTACGAAAATCGCGATGAGCGGATCGGAACTATGTGAAATTGCACGGCTCATACCACCCGTAACGATTCTCACGGAGCGTGTAAGAGATGACTTACATAGGCCGTCGATCCAAGTAACCAAGTTGTCATGGCAATTTAGCGAAACGGTCGCCTATTTGGATCCATCTTATAAAGGACAGGAGATAACGCACCATTACTATCCCCTACAAGGCCAAGGCTGCGCCCCTATAACGTGCTCACCCGAGCACACAAGCTTCTGATTTTGTGGGCTTTTGCCAGGGATCAGAGGTGAGAGACTTTTTGCACGAGCGTTCTTGATTAACAGGGACTGGCTGCATAACAGGGCAGGTCATAACAACTAGGCCGCTTTGCGCACAACTTGAGTGCACTTATTTAGACACTCGGAACTTTGTATGCCTGCACACGGCACTGTGGCGCCTGCATTCCACACTTCCGAGTGCTCGATGACCGCTGAACACTATTAACTCCGGCCATTTAATGGCGTGAAAACAGAGGTAAATGCGATGCGCATTAGCATATTTGGTTTGGGTTACGTCGGTGCAGTATGTGCCGGTTGCCTGTCTGCACGGGGCCATGATGTAGTTGGCGTGGATGTCGCCAAAGACAAAATCGACATGATCAACGCCGGCAAATCGCCAATCGTTGAACCGGGTCTTGGCGAGCTGTTGGCGCAAGGCATTCAAACTGGCCGACTGCGCGGCACGACCAACTTCGCCGAAGCCATTCGCGATACTGACTTGTCGATGATTTGCGTCGGTACACCGAGCAAAAAGAACGGCGACCTGGAACTGAACTACATCGAAGCGGTGTGCCGCGAGATCGGTTTTGTCCTGCGTGACAAGACCACCCGCCACACTATCGTAGTGCGCAGCACCGTATTGCCAGGCACCGTGGCAAACGTTGTCATCCCGATCCTGGAAGACTGCTCCGGCAAGAAAGCCGGCGTCGATTTCGGTGTCGCGGTCAACCCTGAGTTCCTGCGTGAAAGCACCGCGATCAAAGACTACGACCAGCCGCCAATGACCGTTATCGGTGAGTTCGACACCGCCTCCGGTGACGTCCTGCAGTCGCTGTACGAAGAGCTCGATGCGCCGATCATCCGCAAGGACATCGCCGTCGCCGAGATGATCAAGTACACCTGCAACGTGTGGCACGCCACCAAGGTGACCTTCGCCAACGAGATCGGCAACATCGCCAAGGCCGTCGGCGTCGATGGTCGTGAAGTGATGGACGTGGTCTGCCAGGACAAGACCCTGAACCTGTCCCAGTACTACATGCGCCCAGGCTTCGCCTTCGGCGGCTCCTGCCTGCCCAAGGACGTTCGCGCCCTGACCTACCGCGCCGGCGCCCTGGACGTGGAAGCGCCGCTGCTCAACTCGCTTATGCGCAGCAACGAGTCCCAGGTGCAGAACGCCTTCGACATCGTTTCCAGCCACGACAAGCGCAAAGTCGCCCTGTTGGGCCTGAGCTTCAAGGCCGGCACCGACGACCTGCGTGAAAGCCCGCTGGTGGAATTGGCGGAAATGCTGATCGGCAAGGGTTTCGACCTGAAGATCTACGACAGCAACGTCGAATACGCCCGCGTCCACGGTGCGAACAAGGATTACATCGAGTCGAAGATTCCTCACGTCTCGTCCTTGCTCAACGCCGACTTCGACTCGGTGATCGACAGCTCCGACATCATCATCCTGGGTAACCGCGACGAGAAGTTCCGCGCGCTGACCGAAAACGTACCGGAAGGCAAGCAGGTCATCGACCTGGTCGGCTTCATGTCCAAGGCCACCAACCCGAGTGGCCGGACCGAAGGCATCTGCTGGTAAGTCTGTTTGCCGGCCGGGGCATGCCTCGGCCGGCCTTTCGCCTGCCTTAACCCATCGGGCCGCCCACAAGGCCCGCCCGAGATAGAGACGGATGCAGATTATGCACAGGCTAAAGCACGGCCTGCTTCAGGCCGCCGGTTGGCTGTTTTACTTGAGTTTATTGATGGGCATCGCCATGGCGCTGCCCACGTCCACGTTCGACTCCGAATCCAAGGATTTCATCTTCCTGATCGGCGCCGTGGGCATCTGGCGTTACTCCATGGGAGCGACGCATTTCGTGCGCGGCATGATCTTCCTGTACATCGTCTACCCACACCTGCGCCGCAAGGTCCGCAAGCTGGGCAAGGCGGCGGATCCGTCCCACGTGTACCTGATGGTCACCAGCTTCCGGATCGACGCGCTGACCACTGCCCAGGTGTATGGCTCGGTGATCCGCGAGGCCATCGACTGCGGGCTGCCCACCACTGTGGTCTGCTCCATCGTGGAAATGTCCGACGAATTGCTGGTCAAGAGCCTCTGGGCCCGCATGAACCCGCCTGCGCGGGTCAAGCTGGACTTCGTGCGTATCCCTGGCACCGGCAAGCGTGACGGCCTGGCCTACGGCTTCCGCGCCATCTCCCGCCACCTGCCGGACGACCGCGCCGTGGTCGCCGTGATCGATGGCGACACCGTGCTCGCCGAAGGCGTCGTGCGCAAGACCGTGCCGTGGTTCCAGTTGTTCGGCAACGTCGGCGGCCTGACCACCAACGAGTTCTGCGAAGTGCGCGGCGGCTACATCATGAGCGAGTGGCACAAACTGCGCTTCGCCCAACGCCACATCAACATGTGCTCCATGGCCTTGTCCAAGCGCGTGCTGACCATGACCGGGCGCATGTCGGTGTTCCGCGCCACCGTGGTCACCAACCCGGACTTCATCGCCGACGTGGAAAGCGACTCGCTGCAACACTGGCGCCTGGGCCGCTTCAAGTTCCTGACCGGCGACGACAAGTCGAGCTGGTTCAGCCTGATGCGCCTGGGCTACGACACGTTCTACGTGCCCGATGCGGCGATCAACACCGTCGAGCATCCGCCGGAGAAGAGCTTCATCAAGGCCAGCCGCAAGCTGATGTTCCGCTGGTACGGCAACAACCTGCGGCAGAACTCCCGGGCACTGGGCCTGGGCATGCGCCGTCTGGGCCTGTTCACCTCGGTGGTGCTGTTCGACCAGCGCGTGTCGATGTGGACCTCGCTGCTGGGCCTGACCGTGGCACTGATCGCCAGCTTCAAGTACGGCACCGCGTTCATCCTGGTGTACCTGCTGTGGATCGGCATCACCCGGTTGCTGTTGACCCTGTTGCTGTCGTGCTCCGGACACAAGATCGGCCCTGCCTACCCGGCGATTCTCTATTACAACCAGATCGTCGGGGCCCTGGTGAAGATCTACGTGTTCTTCCGCCTTGACCAGCAGTCCTGGACCCGCCAGCCCACCTCACTGACCCGTGATCTCGCCAGCTTTCAACGTTGGTTCAACACTTGGTCGTCTCGGACCATGACCTTCTCCGCCGGCAGCATTTTTGTCGCCGTGCTGCTGACGATGGTCTGACCGGACTTGAATGAATTAACTAGGAAATCGCCCCTATGAACACCGCCGTGAATGTCAACGTAGTGCATGAATCCGAAGCCCAGCGCCAACATGCCCGGGTCAAAATCCCGGCCAAGCTGCGCTTCTTCGGCCCCGACCGCACGCCCATGGAAGTCAAGGTCCTGGACCTGTCCGCCGGTGGGCTGTGCTTCAACGCCGGCCAACTGCCGCTCAAGGTTGGCGAGACCTACAAGGCTCGCCTGCAGTTCGTGATCGACAACCTTGGCCTGGCCATGGACGTGGAGTTGCAGATCCGTTCCTACGACCGCCAGACCGGCCGCACCGGTTGCCAGTTCCAGAACCTGGAGCCGCGGGACATCTCGACACTGCGTCACATCATCACCTCGCACCTGGCCGGCGACATCGTCGGTGTCGGTGACGTGCTGGCGACCCTGCAGCGCGACAACTTCACCAAGGCCCGCAAGCAGAAAGACGAAAACGGTGGCATGAGTGCCATGGGTCGCCTGCGCGCCGTGACCTTCAGCCTGGGGGTCTTCGTCGTTGGCCTCGCGGCGTTCGGTTTCATCTTCAAGTCGGTGTACGGCATGTACTTCGTCAGCCACGCCCAGGCCGGCCTGGTGAACGTACCGGGCATGGCCATCACCATGCCGCGCGACGGCACCGTGCAGAGCCTGGTCAAGGCTGACGGTGTGGCCGCCAAGGGCGCCCCGCTGGCGACCTTCAGCACCAGCATGCTCGACGTGCTCAAGGGTCACCTGGACGACAACCAGTTGCAGCCGGCCAAGGTCGAGGAGCTGTTTGGCAAGCAAATGACCGGCACCCTGACCTCCCCGTGCGACTGCATCGTGGCCCAGCAACTGGTCGCAAACGGCCAGTACGCCAGCAAGGGCGACGTGATCTTCCAACTGGTCCCACGAGGCACCGAAGCCAACGTCGAAGCGCGCTTCTCCTATCGCCAGTTCAGCGACGTGCGCCCAGGCACCCCGGTCAGCTTCCAGGTCGCCGGCGAAGACACCACCCGTACCGGCAAGATCGTCAGCAGCACCAGCCTGAAAAGCGCCGACCTGTCTTCCGATATCCGTGTGCTGATCCAACCTGACGAACCCCTGGACAGCTCGCTGGCCGGCCGTCCGGTCGAAGTCACCAGCGACCGTGGCCCGAACCTGAACTGGCTGATCGACAAAGCCATGGCCGTCGGTATTTAAGTCGAGGATATGCCCGTGACCACTCCACAAAACAACAATGCACCGCATTCCCTGTGGGAGCGAGCTTGCTCGCGATGGGATCGACGCGGTCTGTCTGGTACACCGAGCGGCCTGCATCGCGAGCAGGCTCGCTCCCACACAGGATATGCGTTGTGTGCTCTGGCGCTGGCAGTCAGTCTCAGCGGCTGTGCCGGCCTGCCCGACCAGCGCCTGGCCAACGAAGCGCTCAAGCGCGGCGACACGGCGCTGGCGCAGCAGAACTATCAGCAACTGGCCGACCTGGGCTACAGCGAGGCCCAGGTGGGCCTGGCCGACATCCAGGTGGACAGCCGCGACCCCGAGCAGATGAAAAAAGCCGAGGCGACTTACCGCGCCGCGGCCGATATCTCGCCACGGGCCCAGGCTCGCCTGGGTCGCCTGCTGGTGGCCAAGCCCGGCTCCACCGAAGCGGAAAAACACGAAGCCGAAGGCCTGTTGAAGAAAGCCTTCGCCAACGGCGAAGGTAACACCCTGATCCCGCTGGCGATGCTGTACCTGCAATATCCCCACAGCTTCCCGAACGTCAACGCCCAGCAGCAGATCAGCCAATGGCGCAGCGCCGGCTACCCGGAAGCGGGCCTGGCGCAGATTCTGCTCTACCGCACCCAGGGCACCTACGACCAGCACCTGGATGAAGTCGAGAAGGTCTGCAAGGCCGCGCTGGCGACCACGGACATCTGCTACGTCGAACTGGCCACGGTCTATCAGAAACGCGGCCAGCCGGAACAGCAGGCCGCATTGCTCAAGCAGATGCAGGACGGTCACGCCCGTGGCGTCGTATCCGCCCAGCGCGTGGACAGCGTTGCCCGTGTCCTGGCCGATGCCAGCCTGGGCAAGACTGACGAAAAGACCGCCCAGTCGTTGCTCGAAGGCATCGCCCCTGGCTATCCCGCAGCCTGGGTCAGCCTGGCGCAACTGCTCTACGACTTCCCGGAACTGGGAGACGTCGACAAGATGATGCAATACCTGGAAAACGGCCGCGCCGCCGACCAGCCTCGCGCCGAGCTGTTGCTGGGCAAGCTGTACTACGAAGGCAAGTGGGTCCCGGCCGATGCCAAGGCCGCCGAGGCGCATTTCCAGAAAGCCGTTGGCCGCGAAGTGGCCGCCGATTACTACCTCGGCCAGATCTATCGCCGCGGTTACCTGGGCCAGGTGTACTCGCAAAAAGCCCTGGACCACCTGCTCAAGGCCGCCCGCAACGGCCAGAACAGTGCCGACTTCGCCATTGCCCAGCTGTTCTCCCAGGGCAAGGGCACCAAGCCCAACCCGGTCAACGCTTATGTGTTCAGCCAGTTGGCCAAGGTGCAGAACACCCCGCAAGCCACCGAGCTTGCCCAAACCCTCGAAGCACAATTACCGCCGGAACAACTTGCACAAGCCCAGCGCCTGCTAAAACAAGAGCAGGCCATTCGCGGCGCCATGAGCCCCGATACGCTGGAACTGCAAGCCCTAAAAGAAGATGACGGCGAGGAACCTCTATGAAGCCTTTGAAGCTCAATCCTTTCGTGCAGGCCGGAATTGGCCTGACGTGTGCCCTGCTGTGGTCCTGCCCGACCCTGGCGGCCCTGACCGACACCAAGAATTTCGGCCTGGAAGTGAAGATCACCGGCCAGTCCGAAGACGACCGTGACCTCGGCACCCAGAGCGGTGGCGACGTCAACGGTGTCGGCCTGGACCTGCGTCCCTGGGTCTACGGTGAAAGCGAAAGCGGTGCCTGGAGCGCCTACGCCATGGCCCAGGCCGTGACGTCCTCCGACATCATCGAGACCGACACCCTGCAGCAGTCCGATGGCAGCACCCAGCAAACCGACAGCGGCGATCGCGAAGCCAAGAAAAGCTACCTGGCCATGCGCGAGTTCTGGATCGGCTACCGCGGCCTGACCCCCTACCCGGGCGAGCAGTTGAAGTTCGGTCGCCAACGCCTGCGCAATGACGACGGCCAATGGCGCGACACCAACATCGAAGCCCTGAACTGGACCTTCGACACCACCTTGCTGCGGGCCAACCTCGGCGTGGCCGAACGCTTCAGCGAGTACCGCACCGACCTCAAGGAACTGTCCCCCAAGGACAAGGACCGCCTGCACGTCTATGGCGACGTGGGCTACCAGTGGATGCCAGGCCAGTGGGCCGGTATCCGCGCCCACCACTCTCATGACAATGGCAGCCTCGACTACCCGACCCCGGGCGAAGCCACCGACACCCTGGACAAGACCCAGAACGGCGACTTGACCTGGCTCGGCCTGGAAGCCAACAGCGACGCCTACAACTGGCGCAACACCAACACCGTCAACTACTGGGCCAGCATCACCGGCATGACCGGCGACCGCGACACCGTCAACCCGCTCAACGCCGACGGCACGCGCCCGACAGAAGCCAAGCACAGCGATGATGTAGACGGCTGGGCCACTGACCTGGGTATCCGCTTGCGTCTCGACCCGCAATGGCAAGTCGGTGCGGCCTATGCCCGCGCCAGCGAGGACTACGAACAGAACGGCCTGCAAAGCAACCGCTCGAACTTCACCGGCACCCGCTCGCGGGTCCACCGTTTCGGCGAAGCGTTCCGGGGCGAAATGGCCAACACCCAGAGCGCCAGCCTGTTCGGTTCCTGGCAGTTGCGTGACGAATACGACGCCAGCCTGGTGTACCACAAGTTCTGGCGCGTGGACGGTAACAAGCCGGTGGGCAGCAACGGCATCAACGCCGTGGAAAACAACACCGATGACGTGACCGGCGCGATCCTGTCCACCTCGACCCTGCCGCTGCGTGATGGCGACAAGGACCTGGGCCAGGAAGTCGACCTGGTCGTTACCAAGTACTTCAAGCAAGGCCTGCTGCCGGCCGCGCTGAGTCAGTCCATTGATGAGCCGTCGGCGCTGGTGCGCTTTCGTGGCGGCGTGTTCAAGCCAGGCGACGCCTACGGCAAAGAGGTCGATTCGTACATGCATCGCGCCTTTGTCGACGTGATCTGGCGCTTCTGATGCGAATGGCCATGGGAGTGCCCGATATGAACCGCTACCTCAGGAACAGCCAGGCGATGAAAGGTTCGATCAGCCTGTTGGTCGCAGCGATGCTGCTGGCCGGCTCGCCGGCGTTCGCCAACGTTGAACCGGTGGTCAAACCGGGCAACGTGGTCAAGGAACTGCAACGGGCCAAGACCTACACCGTCAACAGTGCACCGACCGCACCACTGGAACTGGCCAAGCCAACCCTGCCCGACCTCTCCGGCTATACCGCCGAAGCGGTCGCGGCAAAAATCGTCCGCACCAAGCCCGGCAAGGTCAGCGTGCGCCGGATGATGCAGGAAAACGCCTTGAAGGACTTCATCGGCGGCGACAACAAGATGGCCGAGTGGGTGGTGCGTCAGCACGGTATCCCACAGGCCATCTTCCTCGACGACGGCTACATGAACCTCAAGGACCTGGCCAAGAAGGCGCCCAAGTACATCATCGAAACTTCGCCAGGTGTCTACCTGGCGAAGATTCCGATCGTGGTCGGCCAGAAAGGCATCCTGGAAATCGACAAACAGACCCAGGAACTGCGCCTGTCCCAAGAGGGCGGCTCGTTCCTGGTCAACGATGGCCATATGTTCATCCGCGACACCAAGGTCACCGGCTGGCGTGAAAAGGACAACGGCCCCGCCACGTTCCGCTCGCCCAAGGAATTCCGTCCGTTCCTGCTGGCCTGGGGTGGCACCGAGACCTACATCGTCAACACCAAGATGGCGAGTTTCGGCTACGCCAACAGTAAGTCGTACGGGGTGAGTATTTCCCAGTACACGCCGAACATGGCCAAGGTCCTCAAGCGTCCGGAACCCACCGGCTGGATCATCGGTTCCGAGTTCTCGGACATGTGGTACGGCTTCTACTGCTACGAAACCCGCGACTTCGTGGTCAAGGGCAACACTTACAAAGACAACATCGTCTACGGCATCGACCCCCATGACCGTTCCCATCGGCTGATCATCGCCGACAACACCGTCTACGGGACCAAGAAAAAGCACGGGATCATTGTTTCCCGTGAGGTCAACGACAGCTTCATTTTCAACAACCGCAGCTACGACAACAAACTCTCGGGCCTGGTGATCGACCGTAACAGCGTGAACAACCTGATCGCCTACAACGAGATCTACAAGAACCACACCGACGGCATCACGCTCTATGAGAGTGCTGACAACCTGTTGTGGGGCAACAAGGTGATCAGCAATCGCCGCCACGGCATCCGGATTCGTAACAGCGTGAACATCCGCCTCTACGAAAACGTGTCCATGGCCAACGGCCTGACCGGTATCTACGGTCACATCAAGGACCTGTCCGACACCGACCGTGACATCAAGCTCGACCCGTTCGACGCCGAAGTCTCGCTGATCGTGGTCGGCGGCGAACTGGCTGCCAACGGCAGTGGCCCGCTGTCCATCGACTCGCCGTTGAGCGTCGAGCTGTACCGCGTGTCCATGCTCGCGCCGACCAAATCCAGCGGCATCAGCTTCACGGGGATCCTTGGCGAACGCCAGGATGAAATTCTCGACCTGTTGGTGCGCCAGCAGAAAGCCGTGCTGATCGACCCTGTCGAACGCCAGACCGAATTGCGGGACTGAGGATGACCTTTATGAACCCACAGATGATCAAACTTTTGGGCCTCTCCGCCCTGGCTGCCGGCATTCTCGCCGCTGCAAGCGGCGCGCGCGCCGATGAAATCAAGGCGCCGAGCTTCACCGCCGAACCGTGCTGCAACCTGTGCCCGGCGGCCCATGATGCGAAGAACTACACCACGCGCTACCAGCAGAACTTCACCACGCTGGTGCAGGCCCAGGGCGACTGGCTGTTCCGGACCCAGGAAGACCTGCGCACCGAGTTCAACACCACCCCCGCCGGCTACAAGCGCATGCAACAGTTGCACGATGCGTTCAAGGCAAAAGGCGTCGAGCTGGTGATCGTCTACCAGCCGACCCGGGGCCTGGTGAACCGCAACAAGCTCAACCCACAGGAAAAGGCCGCCTTCGACTACGAGAAAGCCCTGACCAACTACAAATCCATGCTCGGCCGCTTCGCCCAGATGGGTTATGTGGTGCCGGACCTGTCGCCGCTGACCAACGAAAACCTGCCCGAGACGCTGCCGGCCCACGATTTCTATTTCCGTGGCGACCAGCACTGGACGCCGTATGGCGCCCAGCGCACCGCCAAGATCGTCGCCGAGAAGGTCAAGCAGATCCCGGCCTTCGCCGACATTCCCAAGCGTGAGTTCGAGACCAAGAAGTCCGGCCGCATGGGCAAGACCGGCACCCTGCACAACATGGCAGGGCAGCTGTGCGGCACCAGCTATGCGATCCAGTACATGGACCAGTTCACCACCGAACCCAAGGGCGAGGCTGGCGACGGCGACCTGTTCAGCGATTCCGGCAACCCGCAGATCACCCTCGTGGGCACCAGTCACAGCGGCAAGAACTACAACTTTGCCGGTTTCCTGGAAGAAGCCATCGGCGCCGACATCCTCAACGTCGCCTTCCCTGGCGGCGGTCTGGAAGGCGCGATGATCCAGTACCTGGGCAGCGAAGAGTTCCAGAAGAGCCCGCCGAAAATCCTCATCTGGGAATTCTCGCCGCTGTATCGCCTGGACCAGGAAACCATCTACCGCCAGATGATGGCGCTGCTGGACAACAACGGTTGCGAAGGCAAGCCGGCCCTCATGAGCAGCAAGACCGCGCTCAAGCCAGGCAAGAACGAATTGATGGTCAATACCAAGAACATGGATCTGCGTAACAGCAGCCACCAGGTCGACATCCGCTTCGCCGACACCTCGGTGAAAACCTTGCAAGCCACCCTCTGGTACATGAATGGGCGCCACGAGGATATCAAGATCGAAAAACCGGATACCTCCGACACCGACGGACGTTTCGCCTTCCAATTGCGCACCGACGAGGACTGGGCTTCGCAGAACCTGCTAGCCGTTGAAGTCCAGGGCCCTGAAGCCGGTAAAGAGCCACTGCAAATCGAAGCGAAAATCTGCAAACGCAACGCATCTCCGCAAGCCGGGCAACAAACGGCTCAAATCGGACAATGAGGTCTCGTCTCATGACCAGTACCACGCGCACCCGAACGTTGAAAACGCTGCTGGCGCCCTCCCTGCTGACCCTGGCGCTGTTCGCCGGGGCCACGCAGGCCGCGGCCCCGCTGCGCCCGCCACAGGGTTACTTCGCACCGATCGAAAAGGTCAAGGCCGGCGAAGCGGCCAAAGGTTGCGACGCCACGCCGACGCCCTATACCGGTTCCCTGCAATTTCGCAGCAAGTACGAGGGCTCCGACAAGGCCCGCGCGACGTTGAACGTGCAATCGGAAAAAGCCTTCCGCGACAGCACCGCCGACATCACCAAGATCGAGCGGGGCGTCAGCAAGCAAGTCATGCAGTTCATGCGTGACGGCCGCCCCGAGCAGTTGGAATGCACGCTGAACTGGCTGACCGCCTGGGCCCAGGCCGATGCGCTGATGTCCAAGGACTTCAACCACACCGGCAAGTCCATGCGCAAATGGGCGCTGGGCAGCATGGCTTCGGCCTATGTGCGCCTGAAGTTCTCCGAGTCGCGCCCACTGGCCAACCACCAGGAGCAGGCGCAACTGATCGAAGGCTGGTTCAGCCGGATGGCCGATCAGGTGGTCAGCGACTGGGACAACCTGCCGTTGGACAAGACCAACAACCATTCCTACTGGGCCGCCTGGTCGGTGATGGCCACCTCCGTGGCAACCAACCGTCGCGACCTGTTCGACTGGGCTGTCAAGGAATACAAGGTCGGCGTCAACCAGGTCGATGCCGACGGTTTCCTGCCCAACGAACTCAAGCGCAAGCAACGGGCCCTGTCCTACCACAACTATGCCCTGCCGCCGTTGGCAATGATCGCCAGCTTCGCCCAGGTCAACGGTGTGGACCTGCGCCAGGAAAACAACGGCGCCCTCAAGCGACTGGGTGACCGGGTGCTGGCCGGGGTGAAAGACCCGGACATCTTCGAAGAGAAGAACGGCGACGAGCAGGACATGAAAGACCTGAAGGTCGATTCGAAATTCGCCTGGCTCGAACCGTTCTGCAGCCTCTACACCTGCTCCGAGGATGTGTTGGAGCGCAAGCATGAAATGCAACCGTTCAAGACCTTCCGCCTCGGCGGGGACTTGACCCGGGTGTACGACCCGGCCAACGAGAAAGGCAAAGGTTCGTAGGCCAACACGATCCCCTTGTGGGAGCGGGCTTGCTCGCGAATGCGGTCTGACATCCAACAGTGATGCCGACTGATCTACCGCTTTCGCGAGCAAGCTCGCTCCCACAGGGAATGTGGTCTGTTTCGAATGTAATCAACCTCCCGGTTTCATGGGGGGTTTGGGGGGGCTCTGGCCCTTGACTGTTGATTCAACATGGAGAGATCGGGATGGTATTTTCATCCAACGTGTTCCTGTTCCTGTTCTTGCCGATCTTTCTCGGCTTGTACTACTTGAGCGGGCAACGCTATCGCAACCTGCTGCTGCTGATCGCCAGCTACGTGTTCTATGCCTGGTGGCGGGTGGACTTCCTCGCCCTGTTCGCCGGCGTGACCCTGTGGAACTACTGGATCGGCCTGAAGGTCGGCGCCGCCGGTGTGCGCACCAAACCGGCCCAGCGCTGGCTGTTGCTCGGCGTGGGCGTGGACTTGGCCATCCTGGGCTATTTCAAGTACGCCAACTTCGGCGTGGACAGCCTCAACGCCATCATCACCGGCTTCGGTCTCAACCCGTTCATCCTGACCCACGTGTTGTTGCCGATCGGGATCTCGTTCTACATCTTCGAGTCCATCAGCTACATCATCGACGTCTATCGCGGTGACACGCCGGCGACCCGCAACCTGATCGACTTCGCAGCGTTCGTGGCGATTTTCCCGCACCTGATCGCCGGCCCCGTGTTGCGTTTCCGCGACCTGGCCGACCAGTTCAACAACCGCACCCACACGCTGGACAAGTTCTCCGAAGGCTGCACCCGCTTCATGCAGGGCTTCATCAAGAAAGTGTTCATCGCCGACACCCTGGCGGTGGTGGCCGACCATTGCTTCGCCTTGCAGAACCCGACCACGGGCGATGCCTGGCTCGGCGCCCTGGCCTACACCGCGCAGCTGTACTTCGACTTCTCCGGCTACAGCGACATGGCCATCGGCCTGGGCCTGATGATGGGTTTCCGTTTCATGGAAAACTTCAAGCAGCCCTACATCAGCCAGTCGATCACCGAGTTCTGGCGCCGCTGGCACATCAGCCTGTCGACCTGGCTGCGTGACTACCTCTACATCACCCTGGGCGGTAACCGCAAAGGCACGCTGATGACCTATCGCAACCTGTTCCTGACCATGCTCCTCGGTGGTCTGTGGCACGGCGCGAACATCACCTACGTGATCTGGGGTGCCTGGCACGGCATGTGGCTGGCCATCGAAAAAGCGGTGGGCATCAACACCACGCCACGCAGCATCAACCCGATCCGCTGGGCGCTGACTTTCCTGCTGGTGGTGATGGGCTGGGTGATCTTCCGGGCCGAGAACCTGCACGTGGCCGGTCGCATGTACGGCGCCATGTTCAGCTTCGGCGACTGGTCGCTGTCGGAACTGACTCGCGCCAACCTCACCGGCCTGCAGATCGCCACGCTGGTGGTGGCCTACGTGACCCTCGCCTTCTTCGGCCTGCGGGACTTCTACACCAACCGTCCGCCGGTCAAGGCCAAGCCTGAGGTCAACACCGAGGCCAACGGCCCGGCCACCGCGCAGCCGGGGATGATCAAGGCGGTACCGGGTGACAACCCGGCGGCGATCCATGAACCGGGCTACACCGTGGGTGTCGAAGCCCAGGTGCAACCGGCCTACTGGACCGTGGACTGGTCGCGCTACGTGATGCGCGCCCTCGTGCTGCTGCTGTTCATCGCTTCGATTCTCAAACTCTCGGCGCAAAGCTTCTCGCCGTTCCTTTACTTCCAGTTCTGAGGGATCTGAATATGACCCGCTCATTACGCATCTTCTACGTCGTGCTGTTCATGCTGATCCTGACAGCCCTGGGTATTTGGTCGATGCGCAGCTTCTTCGGCTTCAGCACCAACCCCGACGCGACTGTGCTCAACGGGCGCTGGGCCAAGGCCGTGGAAACGCACTACGACGACGAGTTCCCGATCAAGCGCCTGGGCACCAACATCTGGGCCGCGCTGGACTACAAGCTGTTCAACGAAGGCCGCAAAGGCGTGGTCCTGGGCCGCGACCAGTGGCTGTACAGCGACGAAGAGTTCAACCCGATCGTCAACGAAGAGCTGAACCTGCAAGGCAACTACGCGCTAGTCGAAGGCGTGCGCCAGAAGCTCAAGGAACAAGGCATCACCCTGGTCATGGCGATCGTGCCGGCCAAGGCGCGGCTGTACCCCGAGCACCTGGGCGAAGTGAAGCCATCGAGCATCCACGCCAACCTCTACCAGGATTTCCATGCTCGCGTCGCGGCGGACAATATCCTTGCGCCTGACCTGCTCGGCCCGCTGCAACAGGCCAAGCAAAACGGCCAGCAAGTGTTCCTGCGCACCGACACCCACTGGACCCCGGAAGGCGCCCAGGTCGCTGCCGAGAACCTGGCCAAGGCCATTGCCGAGCGCACGCCGCTCAACGGCGAGCCGCAGCGCTTCGTCACCGAGCCTGCAGAAAAAATCACCCACAAGGGCGACCTGCGCCAGTTCCTGCCGCTGGACCCGCTGTTCGAAAACCTGATGCCAGCCCAGGAGCCGCTGGTCAAGCGCAACACCCGCGAAGCCGACGACCAGCCGGCCGGCGACGACGCGCTGTTCGCCGATGCCCAGGTGCCCGTGGCCCTGATCGGCACCAGCTACAGCGCCAACCCTAACTGGAACTTCGTCGGTGCACTCAAGCAAGCCCTGCACAGCGATGTCGTGAACTACGCCGAAGACGGCCACGGCCCGATTCTGCCAATGCTCAGTTATCTCAAGAGCGATGCCTTCAAGAACAGCCCGCCACAGGTGCTGATCTGGGAGTTCCCTGAACGTTACCTGCCTGTAAACAACGAAATCGGCGACGCCGACCCACAGTGGGTCGCAGAGCTCAAGCAAGCCGGCGCTCGCCAACAGAACGTAGCCGCCAACACCCCATCCGAGACGCCCGACCGGGCGCAAAACTGAAAGAGAGGTCCACCATGACTTTCAACACTACTCCTCGCCGTCTCGCTGCTCGCTCCTTCAAGGCCGTTGCCCTCGTCGCCAGCATGAGCGCCCTCTCGTTGTCCGCCTTTGCCGGTGACTCGGCCCTGTACGGCCCGGTCGCGCCAAAAGGCTCGAGCTTCGTGCGGGTCTATAACGCCGCCAACGCCGAAGTCAGCGCCACCGTCGGCAGCACCAACATCAGCGACGTAGCCCCCCTGGCCAGCAGCGACTTCAGCTTCATGCCCGGTGGCGACTACAGCGCCAAGGTCGGCAGCCAGACCGTGCCGGTGAAACTGGCCTCCGATCACTATTACACCCTGGTCAACAACGCCACTGGCCAGCCGCAACTGATCGAAGAACCGCCATTCAAGAACAAGCAGAAGTCCCTGGTCCGCGTACAGAACCTCAGCGACAAGGCACTGACCCTCAAGACCGCCGACGGCAAGACCGAAGTGGTGCCGAACGTGGCTGCCAAGGGCCGTGGCGAACGCGAGATCAACCCGGTGAAAGTGTCCCTGGCCCTGTTCGAAGGCGACAAGAAAGTCGGCGACCTCAAGCCTGTGGCCCTGGAGCGCGGCGAAGCCGCCGTGCTGTACGTCACCGGTTCGGGCAGCAGCCTGTCGCCAGTGTGGGTGAAACGCCCGGTGTCGACCCGCTGATGAGATTTCCTGACTGACGCTGTGCCCTGTGGGAGCGAGCTTGCTCGCGATAGCTATCTGACATTCAACATGGATGTCGATTGATACACCGCCATCGCGAGCAAGCTCGCTCCCACACTGGACACAGCTGTCATTCGGGTACGGAACAACAACAAGAGAGTGAAACGACAGAACGCAGTAGCTCTAACAACCATTTCGCTTCAAGGAGTAACAAACATGATTCCGGTGATCTTGTCAGGTGGTAGTGGCTCACGTCTTTGGCCGCTTTCGCGCAAGCAATTCCCTAAACAGTTCCTGGCCCTGACCGGTGAACACACCCTGTTCCAGCAGACCCTCGAGCGCCTGGTGTTCGAAGGCATGGACACGCCGATCGTGGTCTGCAACAAAGACCACCGTTTCATCGTCAACGAACAGTTGGCCAACCGTAAGCTCGAAGCCCAGCGCATCCTGATGGAACCGTTCGGGCGCAACACCGCACCGGCCGTGGCGCTGACGGCCATGATGCTGGTCAACGAAGGCCGCGACGAGTTGATGCTGGTGCTGCCGGCCGACCACGTGCTGGAAGACCAGAAAGCCCTGCAACGCGCCCTGGCCCTGGCCACCGTGGCCGCCGAGCGTGGCGAGATGGTGCTGTTCGGCGTACCGGCCACCAAACCGGAAACCGGCTATGGCTACATCAAGTCGACCAACGATGCGCTGCTGCCCGAAGGCGTGAGCCGCGTCTCGCACTTCGTCGAAAAACCCGACGTCAAGCGTGCCACCGAGTTCGTCGAGGCCGGCGGTTACTTCTGGAACAGCGGCATGTTCCTGTTCCGCGCCAGCCGCTTCCTCGAAGAGCTGAAAAAGCACGATCCGGACATCTACGACACCTGCCTGCTGACCCTGGAGCGCAGTGAGCAGACGGCCGACACCATTACCCTCGACGAAGCCACCTTCGCCTGCTGCCCGGACAACTCCATCGACTACGCGGTGATGGAAAAGACCCAGCGCGCCTGTGTGGTCCCACTGTCGGCCGGTTGGAGCGATGTCGGCTGCTGGTCGTCGCTGTGGGAAGTCAATGCCAAGGACGCCAACGGCAACGTCACCAAGGGCGACGTGGTCGTCCAGGACAGTCGCAACTGCATGATCCACGGCAACGGCAAGCTGGTGTCGGTGATCGGCCTGGACAACATCGTGGTGGTCGAAACCAAGGACGCCATGATGATCGCCCACAAGGACAAGGTCCAAGGCGTCAAGCAGATGGTCAACACCCTCAACGCACAGGGCCGCACCGAGACCCAGAACCACTGCGAGGTCTATCGTCCGTGGGGTTCCTATGACTCGGTGGACATGGGCGGTCGTTTCCAGGTCAAGCACATCTCGGTCAAGCCGGGCGCGTGCCTGTCGCTGCAGATGCACCACCACCGCGCCGAACACTGGATCGTGGTCAGCGGCACCGCCGAAGTGACCTGCGACGAGAACGTGTTCCTGCTCTGCGAAAACCAGTCGACCTACATCCCGATCGCGTCGGTCCACCGTCTGCGCAACCCGGGCAAGATCCCGCTGGAAATCATCGAAGTGCAGTCCGGCAGCTACCTGGGCGAAGATGACATCGAACGTTTCGAAGACATCTACGGTCGCTCCACCCCGATCGAACGCGGCGTCTCGGTGAAAACCATCGCCCAGTAATGATCGACAACGATCAGTAAAGATCAGCGTTACGAGAAGCCCCCGTCCAGCCCACTGCGTCCCCTATCCGCAGTGGGTTGGGTGGGGGCTTTTTTTTTGTCGGGTGATCGCCTGGCATCATTGCTTCAACATTGCCCGCGCCCTTCGGTAGGATGTGCCTACGGTAACGGAGGCTTCCACCATGCTTATCGGCGTTTTGCTGGTCATCACCTGGCTCATCCTGCTGTTGCGCTACCCGGCCAAGGCCTTGCCGGTCTCCCTGGCGGCCTTCATCGGGCTGGGACTGGTCGCCGCGTGGGTGCTCTGGCAGGAAAACCGCGAGACCCGGCAACTGGAGCGCCTGGAACTGCGCATCCGCTATGCCCCCGAACAATGCCCTGTCGACCGGCCGCTGTCGCTGACCCTGAAAAACAACAACGACGTGCCGCTGATCGAGCTGCGCTGGCGGGTCGCGGCCTATGCGCCCGGGGACACCATCAACCTGGCCGACAGCCCCTACAACGCTCCGCGCTACCGTGGCCCCGGCGAACTGCAAGCCGGCGCCGACTGGCAAGACTGCCTGCCGCTGCCGCCTTTGCGCCCGGGTTATCGTCCGCAGACCCTGGAGTTTCGCGCCGAGCGATTGCACGGTAGCTTTTCCAACTGATTGCCCTCCCCCAACTTTTTGCACAAGGACCGCGCCATGCCTGTTGCGTTGATTACCGGATGTTCCAGCGGCATTGGCCGCGCCCTCGCCGACGCCTTCAAGGCCGCGGGTTATCAGGTCTGGGCCACGGCGCGCAAGGCTGAAGACGTGGCGACACTCGCCACCGCCGGGTTCACCGCCGTGCAACTGGACGTCAACGATGGCCAGGCCCTGGAACAACTGGGTGAGCGGATCAACCAGCAATGTGGCGGCCTGGATGTGCTGGTCAACAATGCCGGCTACGGCGCCATGGGCCCGCTGCTGGACGGCGGCGTGCCGGCCATGCAGCGTCAGTTCGAAACCAACGTGTTCGCCATCGTCGGGGTCACCCGGGCGCTGTTCCCGGTGCTGCGCCGGGCCAGGGGGCTGGTGGTGAACATCGGCAGCGTTTCCGGGGTGCTGGTCACGCCGTTCGCTGGCGCTTATTGCGCTTCGAAGGCGGCGGTGCATGCCTTGAGCGATGCCTTGCGCATGGAGCTGGCACCCTTCGACATCCGCGTGATGGAGGTCCAGCCCGGCGCGATTGCCTCCAGCTTCGCCAAGAATGCCGGTCATGAAGCCGAACAATTGATCAGCGAACAATCGCCCTGGTGGCCCCTGCGCGATGGCATCCGCGCCCGGGCCAAGGCCTCCCAGGACAACCCGACCCCCACCCACGAATTCGCCGCGGCGCTGCTCAAGGCGGTTCAACAACCCAAGCCACCCCGCTTGCTGCGTCTGGGCAACGGCAGCCGGGCGCTGCCGTTGATGGCGGGTTTGTTGCCCAAAGGGTTGCTGGAGAAGGGGTTGATGAAGCGGTTCGGGTTGGGAAAAACGCTGTAATCAACGCAGGCTTTTTTGCTGTTGTGGTCAATTCCTGTGGGAGCGAGCTTGCTCGCGATGACGGCGTATCTGCCACCCTCTATGCGGCTGAACCACCGCTATCGCGAGCAAGCTCGCTCCCACAGGAGACTTGTGGTGTACACCAAATCTCGCCATCACCCCGGAAAAAATGTGGGAGCGAGCTTGCTCGCGATGACGGCGTGTCTGCCACCCTCGATGCGGCTGAACCACCGCTATCGCGAGCAAGCTCGCTCCCACAGGAGACTTGTGGTGTACACCAAATCTCGCCATCACCCCGGAAAAAATGTGGGAGCGAGCTTGCTCGCGATGACGGCGTGTCTGCCACCCTCGATGCGGCTGAACCACCGCTATCGCGAGCAAGCTCGCTCCCACAGGAGACTTGTGGTGTACACCAAATCTCGCCATCACCCCGGAAAAAATGTGGGAGCGAGCTTGCTCGCGATGACGGCGTGTCTGCCACCCTCGATGCGGCTGAACCACCGCTATCGCGAGCAAGCTCGCTCCCACAGGGATTTGTGGTGTAGATCAAATCTCACCATCCCCCACAAATGATGCGATGCCTCAGCGCTTGGCGTGGGGCTCCACCACCACCGTGCAGGTCATCCCCGCCGCCAGCAGCACGCCGTCCGGCACTTCATCCAGATGAATGCGCACCGGCACTCGCTGGGCCAGGCGAACCCAGTTGAACGTGGGGTTCACATCGGCGATCAGTTCGCGGCTTTCGGGGTTGTCGCGGTCGTAGATGCCTCGGGAAATACTTTCCACATGGCCCTTGAGCGTCTCACCGCTCATCAACTGCAACTGCGCCGAATCGCCGACCCGCACCTTGGGCAACTTGGTCTCTTCGAAGAAGCCGTAGACCCAGAACGAATGCATGTCCACCACGGCCATTTTCGCCTCGCCGATGCGCGCATAGTCGCCGCGGTGCACGTTGAGGTTGGTGACGTAGCCATCCACCGCCGCGCGAACGTCGGTGCGCGACAGGTTCAGCTCCGCGGCTTCCAACTGGGCCTGGGCCTGCTGGTAGTCGGCCAGGGCCGAGTCGGCGATGTTGCTGGCGTCGTCGCGGTTTTCCCGGGAGATCACCAGGCTGTCCAAGTCGGCACGTCGATGGGCGTTGACCTTGCGCATCTCCCAGGTGGCCTTGCGCGACGCCACCAGGGAGCGCGCCTGCTTCACGGCGATGCGGTAATGCTCGGGGTCGATGCGCATCAACAAGTCGCCCTTTTTCACCAACTGGTTGTCGCGCACCGACACCTCGACCACCTCGCCGCTGACATCGGCGGCCACATTGATGATGTCGGCCCGCACCCGGCCATCGCGGGTCCAGGGCGTGTTCATGTAATGGACCCACAGCGTACGGCCGATCCACAACGCCAGGGCCAGTACCAACAGCGTCGCCAGCAGGCTGAAAAACTTTTTCATCGCATCGATCTCAACGGTAGACCGTCAGCGCCAGCGCGCCGAACAGACAGGTAAACAGACTCAGGCGCAACAACGCCGGGTGCCAGAAGAAACGGTACAGGTCCAACCCCGACAGGAAGCGGTCCAAGGCCCAGGCCAGGCCGGCGGCGATGAAGAACATCAGGGTCATGGTGGGCATGTACACGCCATGGAAGGCGATCTCACGGGGCATGTTCAGGTTCCTGGGGAAGCGATGTGGCATGCGCCATGGCATAGCCGGCCAATGGCGATTGCGGGTCCAGCAGCGAAGTGCGGATGAAATGCAGGTAGCTCTTCACCCGGCGCAGGGCCGAGGTGTCGAAATGCGGGGCGAAAGGTTCGTCGGTGGCCTGCACGCGGCCGATGGCATGATCCACCGCCACCAACGCACGCTCCAGATTGCTCTGGCCCGGCTGGCGGAACAGTCGCACCAGCGCCCGCCCCATCACCCGAATCGCCTGGCGCCATGGCTGGCTTTCGGCATACGCCGGGTGAACCGGCAAGATGGCCTGCTCCTTGCGCAACTCAATGATCGCGTGGCCGACTTCCAGCACCACGAACATCCAGCGCAGCAAGTCCCGTTGCACTTGGGGTTGCCCCGCCGCCAGACCGTAGGCCTGGTGCAGCAGGTCGCGGGTGCGGCTTTCAAAACTCGAAGCCAGCCCCTTCAGACGACCGCTAATGGCGAACACCACTTGCTCGCGCAGGTCCTGCTCCAATCGACGCCACAACCAGCGGCTGTTGGGCGGCAGGATGATCGCCCCGGCAGCGGCGCACACCAACATGCCGAGGATCATCGCGATGTAGTCGTTGATGAAGGCGTAAGGGTTGTAGACCGTCAGGTTGTCCGGCACTGAGCCGGTGCAAAAGAAAATCAGCAGCCCCAGCCCGACCCCGGCGTATTGCGGCCTGGAACTGAGGAACGAACCGAACATGATGACGGGAGCGAGCATCACGCAGAGCAACGGAAAACCATCGATCAGCGGGAAAATGAAAAACATCTCGACGAAGCCGACCAGCGCCCCGAACAACGTACCGCAGGCCATCTGGAAAGCCATGCGCTTGGGGTTCGGGGTGGCGGCCGAGAGACCCACGGTGGCCGCGGCGATCATGGTCATGGTCGCGCCGCTCGGCCAGGCCGTGGCGACCCAATAGCTGCCCAGGACCAGCAGGATGAAAGCGGCGCGAAACCCCGATGCCGTGGCGGCCAGCCAGTTGGTCTGGGGCACGAACGGTTCGTCCCAGCGCTCGCGCTCGTGGCGATGCTCGGCCAGGGAGGCATGGGTCAGGGCGTAGCCGTGCAAGTCGTCGACAAAGCGATAAAGCAGCTCATAAGCGGTATGAAAGTCCAACTGCTCGCCATCGCTTGGCGCGGTGTCCTGGAACGCTGCCCGCAAGCGCCGTACCTGGGCCGGCAGGTCAGTCTTGTAGTCTGCCAGCGCCGCCGCCAACCGCGCTGCGTCGGCGTCGGTCAAGGCCCGTGCGCTGAAGCCGTCCAGCAGCTCGGCCAAGTTTTGCAAACCAGGCTTGATGGCGTTCACCACATGATCCGCCGCCCCGCCGCGCAAGCGTTCGAGCAATTGGTGCAAGGCATTGAAACGGGTGGTGACACCCATGAATTCGCTGTTCAAGCGACTGAGCCGGCCATTGCGCCGACGCATGTGCGGGTCTTCGAACACCGTCACGCTGCGCAGGCTCTCCAGCCCGACGGCTTCGGCGATGAAGCGCACGTTACCGGCCTCGAAGGCCTCCCGCTTGCTGCGTCCGCGCAAGCCGTCGGTGACAAACAGGGCGAACACGCCAAAGCGCTGGTACAAGGCGTTGCGCATGGCGGCGCTGGCGGTTTGCGGCAGGATCGCGGCACTGACCAGGGTCGAGCAGAGAATTCCCAGGGAAATCTCCAGCACCCGCCAGACCGCCGCCATGAACGCCCCTTCGGGGTGGGCCAACGCTGGCAAGCCGATCATCGCCGCGGTGTAGCCAGCCAGCACGAAACCATAGGCACGGAAGTTACGATACCGCGCCGCCCCTGCCGAACAGATGCCGACCCAAATCGCCAGGCAACCAAGGAACAGCTCGGTGTTCTGGGCGAACAGGGCGATCAGCGCCACCATCACCGCAGAACCCGCCAGGGTGCCGAGGAAACGGTAGAAGCTCTTGGCGAACACCTGCCCGCTCTGGGGCTGCATGACGATGAACACAGTAATCATGGCCGTGCGCGGTTGTGGCAATTCCAGGCGCATCGCCAGCCACAAGGTCAGGAACGCGGCAAACAGGACCTTGAAGATATAGACCCAGGTCACCCCGTCGCAGCGGGCCCAGTCGAAGAAACCACGGCGCCATTCGAGGCGATACAGCCGGCGTGCGGGGGCAAGTAAGGACATCACGACAGGCCTACTCAGCATTGTGGTTCAGGTCGGGGCTGTCGCTGCCGGCCTCCAGCCCACCGCCCAACGCCGTCACCAGATCGGCATGGGCCGTCAGGCGAGCCGCCTCCACCTGTTGTTGCACCTGTTGCTGCTTGAACAACAGGCTTTGGGCGTTGAGCACATTGAGGTAGTCCGTCAGGCCGCGCCGGAACGCCACCTTTGCGATGTCGTAGGTACGCTGGGCCGCGGCCACCGATTCGGCGGCGAAGGCCTGCTGCTTGTCCATGGATTCGCGACGGATCAACTGATCGGAAATGCTCTTGAGCGCGTTCACCAGTGTCTGGTTGTAGTGCGCCAGGGCGATGTCATACCCGGCGGCCGCCTCGCCCAACTGCGAACGCAGGCGCCCGCCGTCGAAGATCGGCAACGTGATCGCCGGCCCGACGTTGTAGGTGAGTTTCTTGCCGGTCAAAAACTCCAGCGCCCCGCCACCGGTGGCCATGTAGCCGAGGCTCCCCACCAGGTCGACGTTGGGATAGAAGCCGGCCCGCGCCACATCGATGCCCCGGGCCTGGGCCGCCACTTGCCAACGCCCGGCCACCACATCCGGACGCTGGCCAAGCAGTTCGGCGGGCAAGGCCGACGGCAGCTTCAAGGGCGCGCCGAGGACCAGGGTCGGACGTTGCAACTGCGCACCCGCTCCCGGTCCCTTGCCCGCCAAGGCCGCCAATTGATTGCGGCTCAAGGCGATGGCCTCGTCCAGGGCATCGAGTTGGCGATGGGTCTCGGGCAGTGGCGCCTGGGCCTGGCTGACTTCGAAATGGGTGCCGATGCCACCGTCCAGGCGCTTCTGCGCCAGGTCGAGAATCTGCTCTTGTTGGCGCAGGGTCGCAGCGACGATATCGCGCTGGGCGTAGTGCAACGAAAACTGGATGTAGGCGCGCACGATGTTGTTCTGCAATTCCAGTTGCGCCTGCCGTGCCTCGGCGACGCTGACGTGGGCCAGGTCAACCGCCCGTTCGCTGGCATTGCGCTCACGGCCCCACAGGTCCAGGGCATAACTCAAGCCCAGGGCAGCATTGTTGTCCCAGGTCGTGGTGTCGGCCAACTCGCCCGGGCCGTAGAACTGATCGGTGGGCCAGTTATGGCGCTTGAGGGTCGACTCGCCATTGATCTGCAACGACTCGGCGGCCTCGGCAATACCGGCCATGGCCTTGGCCTGGCGTACTCGCGCCGCGGCCATGGCCAGGCTCGGGCTGCCTTGCACGGCCAGGTCGATCCAGCGATCCAGTTGCCGATCGCCATAGGCTTGCCACCACTGGCGGGTGGGCCAGCGGGCGTCGCGGGCGGCCTCGCGGATGGCGGCATCGGTCGCCAGTTGATTGGCCGGCAACACCTGGCCTTGCGGTGCAATACCACCTGTGCCAATGCAACCGCTGATGGTTAATGTCAGAACCCAAACACTGAGAGTCTTCAGCTCTCTGCTGATGCGACGCGGCACTTGCGCAAAATTCCTGAGGGAGGGGCATGACGACGAGGATGGCTGCCTGTTGACGCAAACTTGTGGGAGCGAGCTTGCTCGCGATGGCGTCCGGACATTCACCTCAAATGTTGAATGCAATGACCTCATCGCGAGCAAGCTCGCTCCCACAGGTGCCCACCAAGGCCCGCTCCTGCTTTGGCGGCAATTCTAGGCACCCCGCCGAACGGCGATAAGCCGACCTTTCTGCGAATCTTTGTTACCGTTAACGCGATAATCCATTAGTCGGGTCCCGCATCTCTGTAACTTCATGTCACAATTTGCCACCTCCCAAGAGAGCCCTCCATGGACACCTTGCAAAACATGCGCGCGTTCAGCTGTGTGGCCGAAGCCGGCAGTTTCACCGCCGCCGCCGTGCAACTGGATACCACCACAGCCAACGTCTCGCGTGCGGTTTCCAACCTGGAAGCCCATCTGCAAACCCGCCTGCTCAACCGCACCACGCGGCGCATTGCACTCACCGAGGCGGGTAAACGCTACTTGCTGCGTTGCGAGCAGATCCTGGCTTACGTCGAAGAAGCGGAAGCCGAGGCCAGCGACGCCCACGCGCGACCGGCCGGGCAGTTGAAGGTCCACACCATGACCGGCATCGGCCAGCATTTCGTGATCGACGCCATCGCCCGCTACCGCAAGACGCATCCGGACGTGACCTTCGACCTGACCCTGGCCAACCGGGTGCCGGACATCCTCGATGAGGGCTACGACGTCTCCATCGTGCTCGCCAGCGAACTGCCGGATTCGGGCTTCGTCTCCCAGCGCCTGGGGATCACCTACAGCATTGTCTGCGCCTCGCCCGCCTACGTGAAAGCCAGCGGCTGCCCGCAAAAACCCAGCGACCTGCTCAACCACGCCTGCCTGCGCCTGGTCAGCCCGGTCATCCCGCTGGAAAAATGGGTGTTCGACGGCCCGGAAGGCCAAGAGATGGTCACCATCAACAGTTCACCGTTCCTGGTGAACTCCGCCGATGCGATGAAAACCGCGATCACCAGCGGCATGGGCGTGGGGGTATTGCCGGTGTACGCGGCCATCGAAGGCTTGCGCAACGGCACGCTGGTGCGGGTCATGCCCAACTACCGCTCCCAGGAACTGAACCTCTACGCCATCTACCCGTCGCGCCAATACCTGGATGCGAAGATCAAGACCTGGGTCGAGTACCTGCGCGGCTCGTTGCCGGAAATCCTCGCGGCGCACCAGGCTGAGCTGACGGCTTACGAATTGAGTGGCAGCCTGGCAGGCGCACGGGTCACGAGCTGAAGTCGCCCCCGTGCTCGAAGGAGCAATTCAGCGCTTGCCCATGGAACGCCGCGTGCCGGGAGGCGCAGCGCCCGGGGTCTTGGTATGGCCATTCTTCGCGCCGTTCTTGTACCACGGCTGTTGCCCGGCGCCCTTGGCCGCCGCCAGTTCACCAGGTTTGAACGGGAATTTGAAAGCCGGGATCGCCGCTTTGATGTCCTCGCTGCTGGAAACATCGCTGACGGGCAAATCGGCCTGTTCGCCGCCGGGGAGATCGTCCGCGGGCGAAGGTGTCGGGGAAGTCATGTAAGGCTCCGGGTCATGCATGCAAGTCGGGCCCGAAGGGCGAGCCGCGAAAGGCGGCAGTATACCTGCCCGATATCACTGCGCGCTGGCAGTTTCATCCGGCATATGCATTCATCCGACAACAAGCCGGGACAAAACTGACAAGCCTGTCAGTTAGGCGTCACCTTCCTGACCGGCTCGCAACGCTATATAAGAAAGCTCCAACTCTTGCGTCTCGAACCGGCCCTTCATATCCATGCGCATCCAGAAGAAAACTGTCCTGATTGTCGTGCTGCTGATCGCCCTGGCGGCCCTCGCCCTCTGGTTTGTGCTCAAGCCCGTGACCGCCAGGCCCGGCGCTCCCGCCGCCGTTCCGGTACGGGCCGTCAGCGTGATGCAAAAGGATGTACCGCGCTTCGCCAGCGGCATCGGCACGGTGCTGTCGCTGCACAGCGTGGTGATCCGCCCGCAGATCGACGGCATCCTCACCCAACTGCTGGTCAAGGAGGGGCAACTGGTCAAGAAGGGTGACCTGCTGGCGACCATCGACGACCGCTCGATCCGCGCCAGCCTCGACCAGGCCCGGGCCCAGCTCGGCGAAAGCCAGGCACAACTGGCGGTGGCCCAGGTCAATCTCAAGCGCTACAAATTGCTGAGCGTCGATGACGGCGTCTCGAAGCAGACCTACGACCAGCAACAGGCGCTGGTCAACCAGCTCAAGGCGACCGCCCAGGGCAACCAGGCGGCCATTGACTCGGCACAGGTGCAACTGTCCTATACCCAGATCCGCTCCCCGGTGAGCGGTCGCGTCGGCATTCGCAACGTGGACGAAGGCAACTTCCTGCGCACCAGCGACGCCGAAGGCCTGTTCACGGTGACCCAGATCGACCCCATCGCCGTGGAGTTCTCCCTGCCCCAGCAAATGCTGCCCACCTTGCAACGGTTGATCGCCGCCCCCGAGCAAGCCTTGGTCAAGGCCTATATCGGCGCCGATGGCGCCACCGGGGAGCTGCTCGGCGAGGGGCGCCTGAGCCTCATCGACAACCAGATCAACGCCAACACCGGAACCCTGCGGGCCAAGGCTGAATTCAACAACGCCGCGCAACGGCTGTGGCCGGGGCAACTGGTGACACTGAAAATCCAGACCGCCATCGACAAGGACGCCCTGGTGGTACCGCCTACTGTGGTCCAGCGCGGCCTGGAGCAACACTTCGTGTACCGCATAAAGGGCGACAAGGTCGAGAGCGTGCCGGTGGTGATGGTTTACCAGGACAGCGACCTGCACATCATCAAGGGGGTGAATGCCGGCGACCAACTGGTGAGCGACGGCCAGTCGCGGCTCAAGCCGGGCAGCCACATCCAGGTGCTCAGCGATCCACCCGCCCTGGCCAAGACCGCGGAGCCGCAGCCATGAAGGGGCGCGGTTCGGTTTCGGCGTGGTGCATCGACCACCCTATCGCCACGGTACTGCTGACCTTTGCCCTGGTGCTGCTGGGGGTGATCGCGTTTCCTCGCCTGCCCGTCGCGCCGTTGCCGGAGGCGGAATTCCCGACCATCCAGGTCAACGCCCAGTTGCCCGGGGCCAGCCCCGAAACCATGGCGTCGTCGGTGGCGACGCCGCTGGAAGTGCAATTCAGTGCCATTCCCGGCATTACCCAGATGACCTCCAGCAGCGCCCTGGGCTCGACCAACCTGATCCTGCAATTCAGCCTCGATAAAAGCATCGACACCGCCGCCCAGGAAGTGCAGGCGGCGATCAACACCGCCGCCGGCAAACTGCCCAACGACATGCCGAACCTGCCGACCTGGCGCAAGGTCAACCCCGCCGACAGTCCGGTGCTGATCCTCAGCATCAGTTCCACGCTGATGCCCGGCACCGAACTGAGCGACTACGTCGAAACCCTGCTCTCCCGTCAGATCAGCCAGATCGATGGCGTAGGACAAATCTACATCACCGGCCAGCAGCGTCCGGCGATCCGCGTTCAGGCCTCGGCCGACCGGCTCGCCGCCATCGGCCTGACCCTGGCGGACATTCGCCTGGCGCTCCAACAGGCCAGCCTCAACCTGGCCAAGGGCGCCTTGTACGGTGAATCGAGCATTTCCACCCTGTCCACCAACGACCAGTTGTTCAAGCCTGCGGAGTACGGAGAGCTGATCGTGTCCTACCGGGACGGGGCACCGGTTCACCTCAAGGACATCGCCAAGGTGGTCAACGGCTCGGAAAACGCCTACGTCCAGGCCTGGTCCGACAACGAGCCCGGGGTCAACCTGGTGATTTTCCGGCAACCGGGGGCCAATATCGTCGAGACCGTCGACCGCATCCAGGCGGCCCTGCCCACCCTGCAAGCCATGTTGCCCGCGGCGGTGCAGGTCAAGGTGCTGATCGACCGCACCCAGACCATCCGCGCCTCGCTGCACGAAGTGGAAATCACCTTGCTGATCGCGGTGCTGCTGGTGGTGGCGGTGATGGCGTTGTTCCTGCGCCAGCTCTCGGCGACCCTGATCGTCTCGGCGGTGCTGGGGGTGTCGCTGACCGCCAGTTTCGCCCTGATGTACGTGATGGGTTTCAGCCTGAACAACCTGACCCTGGTGGCGATCGTCATCTCGGTAGGGTTCGTGGTGGACGATGCGATTGTGGTGGTGGAGAACATCCACCGGCACCTGGAGGCCGGCGATGGCATGCGCGAGACGGCGATCAAGGGGGCCGGCGAAATCGGCTTTACCGTGGTCTCCATCAGTTTCTCGCTGATCGCCGCGTTCATTCCGCTGCTGTTCATGGGCGGCGTGGTCGGGCGCCTGTTCAAGGAGTTTGCCCTGACCGCCACCTCGACCATCCTGATCTCGGTGGTGGTGTCCCTCACGTTGGCGCCGACCCTGGCCGCGCTGTTCATGCGCGCCCCGGTGCATCACGCCCATGGCAAGGCGGGGTTCGGCGAACGCCTGCTGGGCGGGTATGAGCGGGGCCTGCGCAAGGCCCTGGCCCATCAGAAGCTGATGATCGGCGTGTTCGGCCTCACCCTGGCGATGGCGGTGGTGGGCTATGTGTTCATTCCCAAGGGTTTCTTCCCGGTGCAGGACACCGGCCTGGTGCTGGGCACCAGCGAAGCCGCCGCCGATGTGTCGTTCCCGGACATGGTGGCCAAGCACAAGGCTCTGGCCGACATCGTCGCCGCCGACCCCGCGGTGCAGACCTTCTCCCACTCCGTCGGCGTCTCGGGCAACAACCAGACCATCGCCAACGGCCGTTTCTGGATCGCCCTCAAGCCCCGGGGCGAACGTGACGTATCGGCCAGCGGCTTCATCGACCGGATCCGCCCGCAACTGCTGAAAATCCCCGGCGTGGTGCTGTACCTCAGGGCCGGGCAGGACATCAACCTCAGCTCCGGCCCCAGCCGCGCCCAGTATCAATACGTGCTCAAGAGCAACGACGGGCCGAGCCTCAACGCCTGGACGCAAAAACTCACCGACAAGCTGCGCGGCAACCCGGCGTTCCGTGACATTTCCAACGACCTGCAACTGGGCGGCAGCATCACCCACATCAACATCGACCGCAGCGCGGCGGCGCGCTTCGGCCTCACCGCCACCGATGTCGACCAGGCCCTGTACGACGCCTTCGGCCAGCGGCAGATCAATGAATTCCAGACCGAGACCAACCAGTACAACGTGATCCTGGAGCTCGATACCGCGCAGCGGGGCAAGGCCGAAAGCCTGGCGTATTTCTACCTGCGTTCGCCCCTGAGTGGGGAAATGGTGCCGCTCTCGGCCCTGGCCCGCTTCGATGCGCCGAGCAACGGCCCGCTGTCGATTGCCCACGACGGCATGTTCCCGGCCGCCAACCTGTCGTTCAACCTGGCGCCCGGCGTGGCCCTGGGAGACGCGGTGCGCCTGCTCGACCAGGCGAAGAACGAAATCGGCATGCCGGCCGCCATCACCGGCAATTTCCAGGGCGCGGCCCAGGCCTTCCAAAGCTCGCTGGCGAGCCAGCCGTGGCTGATCCTCGCCGCGCTGGTGGCCGTGTACATCATTCTCGGCGTGCTCTACGAGAGCTTCGTGCACCCGCTGACGATCATCTCCACCCTGCCCTCGGCCGGCCTCGGCGCGCTGATCATGCTCTGGCTGCTGGGCCAGGACTTTTCGATCATGGCGCTGATCGGGCTGGTGCTGCTGATCGGGATCGTCAAGAAGAACGGCATCCTGATGATCGACTTCGCCCTCGACGCCCAGCGCAACAAAGGGCTGGCCCCCCAGGAGGCGATTTTCCAGGCGTGCCTGACACGCTTCCGCCCGATCATGATGACCACCCTGGCGGCCCTGCTCGGTGCACTGCCGCTGATGCTCGGCTATGGCCCCGGCGCGGAACTGCGCCAGCCCCTGGGCATCGCGGTGGTGGGCGGCCTGTTGGTGAGCCAGGCGCTGACGCTGTTCACGACACCGGTCATATACTTGTGGCTCGAGCGAGTGTTCCATCGGCCCGCACATCAGCCAGGGTCGGCGCCGACGGCGGCGCTGGCGAGCACAGACCACTGAGGCGGGGCCATGCGCGTTCTGATCATTGAAGACGAAGAAAAAACCGCGGACTACCTGCACCGCGGCCTGACCGAACAGGGCTACACCGTGGACGTGGCGCCAGACGGTATCGAAGGGCTGCACCTGGCCCTGGAAACCGACTATGCGGTGATCGTGCTCGACGTGATGCTGCCGGGCCTGGACGGCTTCGGCGTACTGCGGGCCCTGCGCGCCCGCAAGCAGACACCGGTGATCATGCTCACCGCCCGGGAACGGGTCGAAGACCGCATCAAGGGCTTGCGCGACGGGGCCGATGACTACCTGGGCAAGCCCTTCTCCTTCCTCGAACTGGTGGCGCGCCTGCAAGCCCTGACCCGCCGCAGCGGCGGCCATGAACCGGTGCAGGTGAGCATCGCCGACCTGTGGATCGACCTGATCAGCCGCAAGGCCACCCGCGCCGGCCAGCGCCTGGACCTGACCGCCAAGGAGTTCTCCCTGCTCAGCGTCCTGGCTCGCCGCCAGGGCGAAATCCTCTCGAAAACCGCCATTGCCGAAATGGTCTGGGACATCAACTTCGACAGTGACGCCAACGTGGTGGAAGTGGCGATCAAACGCTTGCGGGCCAAGCTCGACGGGCCGTTCGAACAGAAGTTGCTGCACACCATTCGCGGCATGGGTTATGTGCTGGAGAGTCGCAGCGATGAGCGTCCCTGAGAGCATCGCCCTGCGCTTGAGCGCCATGTTCACGCTGGTGGCGGCTCTGGTGTTCCTGTTGATCGGGGGCGCTTTGTACCAACAGGTCGGCAGGGGCCTGGGCCTGTTGCCCGAAGCCGAGCTCGATGCCCGCTACAGCGTCCTGGAGTCCACCGTCGGCCGCTACGGCACGCCTGAACACTGGGTGAAGATCAACAACAAGCTGCGATTGCTCGGTGAAGAAGACAAGCGCATCCATTTCTGGATCGTCAGCGACGATCCGCGCTTTGAATACGGCGATCCCGATGCGCAGATCCGCACCTTTGCCCAAGGCCCGCTGGGTAAGCGCGACCTGACGTTGCCCCATCGGCACTACCCGATGAAAGTGCTGGTGAGCCAATTCCCGGCCAAGGACCAACGCCCGCCGCTGCGCTTCATGATCGGCATCGACACCGAGACCTTCTACCAGACCCAGCATCGCCTGTTGGTGGCGCTGGTGAGCCTGGCGATTGTCGGCGTAGTCCTGGCCTCGTTGCTGGGCTACTGGGTCGCACGCATCGGTCTCAAACCGCTGATCAAGCTGTCCGAGGAAGCCCGGCGCCTGGCCCCCCCCGCCTGTCCGGGCGCTTGCAACTGTCGCCCTTGCCGCCGGAGCTGAGCCAGTTCGTCAGTTCCTTCAACGCCACCCTGGACCGGGTCGAACAGGCTTACTCGCGGCTGGAGTCGTTCAATGCCGACGTCGCCCATGAATTACGCTCGCCCCTGACCAACCTGATCGGCCAGACCCAGGTGGCACTGACCCGTGGCCGCTCGGCTGAACATTACTTCGAAGTGTTGCAATCGAATCTCGAGGAGCTGGAGCGGCTGCGCTCGATCATCAACGACATGCTATTCCTGGCCAGCGCCGACCAGGGCAGCAAGGCCACCAAGTTGACCAGCGCCTCCCTGGCCGGCGAAGTGGCGACCACCCTCGATTACCTGGATTTCATTCTGGAAGATGCCCAGGTCCAGGTCCGGGTCAGCGGCGACGCCCAGGCCAACATCGAGATCGCTCACCTGCGGCGGGCGCTGATCAACCTGCTGAGCAACGCCGTACAGCACACCGCGCCCGGGCAAGTGATCGACGTGCGCATCGAAGCCCTTGGTGACGAGATCACCCTCGCCGTCACCAACCCCGGCGAACCGATTGCCGGCGAGCATCTGCCACGCCTGTTCGAACGCTTCTATCGCGTCGATGCCTCGCGCAGCAACAGTGGTGCCAACCATGGGTTGGGGCTGGCCATCGTCAAGGCCATTGCACTGATGCATGGTGGCGATGTGTTTGTGCACAGCGACCAGGGTGCCAACACGTTCGGGATCCGCTTGCCAGCCTGACGCCCCTCCTCCCATAAGTTTGTACGCCTCTTCAGGTCTTTCCAGGCCAATGAATGCTGGGCGAAAGCCAACTGTAGCAAAATCGGAATACCGTCCGAACGCGCCCCCAGCTTTCATTAATTACCGGGTAATCGCGCAAACACTGATTGCCCGCTCTCATTGATCCAAGCACAATCAGCAAAAGGCCAGCATCTGGTTCATTGCCGGTTTGCAATCCTTTGGGACGGATCCCAGCCACATGACAATGCAGACATCGGAACCATGAGCGCGCGCAGTGCGACACCCGGCAACACCCCGCTTTCGAGACGTTCGGAACGGGTATTCGTACTGGCCAGCTCGCTGGTTGTCATTGCCATCCTGAGCATCGTGACGTTTCTGTTGATCCGCGAACATGCCGCCGCACAGCAGGCGGCAACACGTGCGGCGACCAATATCGTGCAATTGATTGACGCCGATGTGCTGCGTAACGTGGAGCTCTACGATCTGTCGCTGCAAGGTCTGGTCGCCGCCGCCAAACGCGACGACCTGAAAGACGTTTCGCCGGCGATTCGCCATCTGGCGCTGTTCGACCGCGCCACCGCCGCCCCCTACAAAGGCGACATCCTGCTGCTCGACAAGCGTGGCGATGTAATCGCCGACTCCGCCTCGGTCGAACCGCGCAAAGGCAATTACGCCGACCGGGAATATTTCCAGTCCCATGTCCAGGACCCGAGCCTGGGCATGATGATCAGTCGCCCGTTCCGTTCCAGGAGTGCCACCCACGATTGGCGCATCAGTTTCAGCTATCGACTGAGCGACGAGCGGGGTGAGTTCATGGGCGTGGCCGAGGCCGCGATGCGCCTGAACTACTTCAGCCAGCTGTTCAAAAGCCTGAACGTCGGCCACGGGACGGTCAACCTGGTCAGCCGCGATGGGATTCTGCTGGCCCAGGAACCGCCCCTGGCCGACGACATGATCGGCAAGGACTTCAGCAACCGACCGAACTTCGTACGCATCCTGCGTGAAGGTAACGGCAGTTTTACCGGCATCTCCAGTGTTGATCAGACACAGCGGCTGTACACCTTTTCCCAGGTGGGCAACCTGCCGTTGATCGTCGTGGTAGCGCTCTCCTACCAAGAGGTCTTCGCCTCATGGCAACGCACGGCGTTGTTGGTCAGCGGCGCCACCGGCGCGCTGTGCATCGGTTTGCTCTGGCTCACCTGGCTGCTGCGCCGCGAATTGCGCCGCCGTTACAGAGCTGAACGGGAATTGGCCCAACTGGCGTCCGTCGACGCCCTCACAGGCCTGGCCAACCGACGAACACTGGACGAGACATTGCAACAGGAATGGCTGCGCGCCCAACGTTCGGGCCAACCGTTGTCTGTGCTGATGATCGATGCCGATCATTTCAAGGCGTTCAACGATCGCCATGGTCATCAGCAGGGTGACGAGGCCCTGCGCACCTTGGCGCAATTGATCGGCCAGCATGTCCGACGCCCCGCCGACCTGGTGGCGCGCTATGGCGGTGAGGAGTTCTCGGTGGTGCTGCCGGAGACCACCACCGCTGGCGCCTTCACCATGGCCCAGAATATTCGTGACGCGGTGGAACAACTGCCACCGGTGTCCGAGGGGGAAGCGCCCATGACGGTCAGTATCGGCATCGCCACTTGGACTCAGGGACCGTACAGCAAACTCGAACAACTCTTGTTCGCCGCGGACAAGGCGCTGTACCAGGCCAAGGCCAGCGGGCGCAACCGTGTGGTCTGCGCGATGTAACACCGCAACATCCAAAGGCTATGGACACGGCTCTCCGTGGCGAGGGAGCTTGCTCCCGCTGGGCTGCGCAGCAGCCCCAAACGGCCCTGACTAATGAGTTTGAAACACCGCGGCGCCAGATTTCAGGGCCGCTGCGCGCCCCAGCGGGAGCAAGCTCCCTCGCCACAAGTTTCCCCTTCGCCCCCGACGAAAACCCGCCCATAAAAAAAGGCCACCCGAAGGCAGCCCTTAAAAACTAGAGAGGTTTTTTGCTTACACCGCCGCGACAGGGCGCATGTAAGAGATTGGTGCGGTACTGGCGTCTTCGAACGTCACGACTTCCCAAGCATCTTTCTGCTCAATCAACTTGCGCAGCAACTGGTTGTTCAGTGCGTGGCCGGACTTGAAGCCCTTGAACTCACCAATCAGGCTATTGCCCAGCAGGTAGAGGTCGCCGATTGCATCGAGGATTTTGTGCTTGACGAATTCGTCTTCATAACGAAGACCGTCTTCGTTCAATACACCATCGGAATCGACCACGATCGCGTTTTCAACACTGCCGCCGAGTGCGAGGTTGTGCTTGCGCAGGTACTCGATATCACTCATGAAACCAAAGGTACGGGCGCGGCTGACTTCTTTTACGAACGAAGTACTGGAAAAATCCACGCTTGCACTCTGGGTGCGGTCACGGAAAACCGGATGATCGAAATCGATCTCGAAGCTCACCTTGAAACCTTCGAAAGGGACGAAAGTGGCGCGCTTGTCGCCGTCTTCCACTGTCACTTCCCGCAGGATGCGGATGAACTTCTTGGCTGCGTCCTGCTCTTCCAGGCCAGCCGATTGAATCAGGAATACGAAGGGTCCGGCACTGCCATCCATGATCGGGACTTCGGACGCGGAGAGCTCGACGTAGGCGTTATCGATGCCCAGGCCAGCCATGGCCGAGAGCAAATGCTCCACCGTATCCACTTTGGTGTCACCGTTGACCAGTGTGGTCGACATAGTGGTTTCACCAACGTTTTCCGCGCGAGCAGGAATCTGCACCACAGGGTCGAGGTCGGCACGACAAAACACAATGCCGGTATCGATAGGCGCGGGCTTGAGGGTCAGGTAGACCTTCTCGCCGGAGTGCAAGCCGACACCTGTGGCACGGATAATATTCTTCAGGGTGCGTTGTTTAATCATGGCATGGGCCGCTTCAGCGCAAATTGCGAACTGGTATCAACAAAGGCTGGCGATGATAGCAGACCAGACCTTTGCTGAACACCAATCACCCGTATCCCCCTGATACATTTCATCAATCGGCCTGACGACGCAGGAAAGCCGGGATGTCCAGGTAATCCAGATCGTCTTGCGGATTCATCTTCGCGGCAGTCGCAGTACCGGCCTGGGCCTGGTTGCGCATGACGGTCGGACGGTCCAGGTCACGGTAGTTCACCGCAGGCGCTTCCTGGCGCGAAGCCACTTGTTGTTGCGGTTGCGAAGCCATGGAGGTGTGAACGGTGTTGTCGATGACCTTCACAGGCTTCTCGATTTTCGCGCCCAGACCGGTGGCAACCACGGTAACGTGCAACTCGTCGCGCATGTCCGGATCGATAACGGTACCGACCTTGACCATCGCGTGCTCGGAAGCGAAGGCTTCGATGATGCTACCCACGT
This sequence comes from Pseudomonas sp. Van50, assembly GCF_055390755.1. Taxonomy (NCBI): domain Bacteria; kingdom Pseudomonadati; phylum Pseudomonadota; class Gammaproteobacteria; order Pseudomonadales; family Pseudomonadaceae; genus Pseudomonas; species Pseudomonas sp. Van50. The sequence goes on from NZ_AP024343.1 coordinate 5,808,737, forward strand.
CGGAGTACTCACCCAGGGACAGGTCAGGACCGGCGGTGATGTTCACCAGGATGCCGCGTGCACCTTGCAGGTTCACGTCTTCGAGCAACGGGTTGCGGATGGCCGCTTCGGTGGCCTCGCGTGCACGGTTCGGACCGCTGGCGCAGCCAGTGCCCATCATTGCCATGCCCATTTCGCTCATGACAGTCCGTACGTCGGCAAAGTCGACGTTGATCATGCCTGGACGCTTGATGATGTCGGAGATACCGCGAACGGCACCGGCCAGTACGTCGTCAGCCTTGGCGAAAGCCGACAGCAGGCTTGCGTCTTTACCCAGGATGGTCAGCAGCTTCTCGTTGGGAATGGTGATCAACGAGTCGACGCTTTCAGACAGCAGACGGATACCTTCGTCGGCGATCTGCATACGCTTGCGGCCTTCGAAAGGGAACGGACGGGTCACCACCGCAACGGTGAGGATCCCCATTTCCTTGGCCACTTCGGCGATGATTGGCGCCGCACCCGTACCGGTGCCGCCGCCCATGCCGGTGGTGATGAACACCATGTTGGTGCCTTGCAGGACTTCAGCGATGCGCTCACGGTCTTCGAGAGCGGCCTGACGACCGACCTCAGGGTTGGCGCCGGCACCCAGGCCTTTGGTCACGCCAGTGCCCAGTTGCAGGATGGTCCGCGCGCCGATGGATTTCAGCGCCTGGGCATCAGTGTTGGCGCAGATGAATTCAACGCCTTCAATGTTGCTCTTGACCATGTGGTTGACAGCGTTGCCGCCGCCACCGCCGACACCGATTACTTTGATAACCGGGCTAGCGGGGATGTTGTCTACGAGTTCGAACATTTTCCCTCTCCTTTCATTCTCTAGTTTTTTCGCCTACTGCGTTTGCTGCGTCTTCCAGCGCCAAGCCTGAAACCTGCCGCGTGAAGCTTTGAAACTGTTTAGAAGTTGCCTTTGACCCAAGCCTGGAGCCGCTCGAACAGCGGTGCCTTCGGCTCGTCGCTGCTGTAGCTGTCGCGGCTGCCGATCCCTGAAAACGAGATCCCGTCGGACTGTTTCTGCAGGCCGTACATCAACAGGCCCACGCCGGTGGAATAGATCGGGTTGCGGACCACGTCATCCAGGCCCTTGACGCCATGGGGCACGCCCAGGCGCACCGGCATGTGGAAAATCTCTTCGGCCAGCTCCACCGCACCTTCCATCTTCGACGTACCGCCGGTCAGCACGATGCCGGCCGGGATCAGGTCTTCGTAGCCGCTGCGACGCAGTTCGGCCTGGATCAGCGTGAACAGCTCGTCGTAGCGCGGCTCGACCACTTCGGCCAGGGCCTGGCGCGACAATTCGCGCGGTGGACGGTCGCCGACGCTCGGCACCTTGATGGTTTCACCGGCACCGGCCAGCTTCGCCAGGGCGCAGGCGTAACGGATCTTGATTTCCTCGGCGTACTGGGTCGGGGTGCGCAACGCCATGGCGATGTCGTTGGTCACCTGGTCGCCGGCAATCGGGATCACGGCCGTGTGGCGGATCGCGCCTTCGGTGAAGATCGCGATGTCGGTGGTGCCGCCGCCGATGTCCACCAGGCACACGCCCAGCTCTTTCTCGTCGTCGGTCAGCACCGAGTAGGCCGAGGCCAGTTGCTCGAGGATGATGTCGTCGATTTCCAGGCCGCAGCGACGCACGCATTTCTCGATGTTCTGCGCGGCGTTCACCGCACAGGTCACCACGTGGACCTTGGCTTCCAGGCGCACGCCGGACATGCCCAGGGGCTCACGCACGCCTTCCTGGTTATCGATCACGTAATCCTGCGGCAGGGTGTGCAGCACACGCTGGTCGGCCGGGATCGCCACGGCCTGGGCCGCGTCGAGTACGCGCTCAAGGTCCGCGGAGCTGACTTCGCGATCACGAATCGCCACGATGCCGTGGGAGTTCAGGCTGCGGATGTGATTGCCCGCCACGCCGACGAACGCCGAGTGGATCCGGCAACCGGCCATCAGCTGCGCCTCTTCGATGGCGCGCTGGATCGATTGCACGGTGGACTCGATATTCACCACCACGCCTTTTTTCAAGCCGCGGGACGGGTGTGTACCGATCCCGACGATGACCAGCGTGCCGTCGTCCGCGACTTCGCCTACCAGCGCCACCACCTTGGAAGTGCCGATATCGAGACCGACGATCATTTTCCCGCTTTGCACGTTTGCCATGGGTCCTGCCTCTTCTTAATTCTTCGCGACGGCGGGTTCGGCCGTCGTCGGCGCTACAGGTTCCCGCCAGCCAACGGCCAGGCCGTTGGCGTAGCGCAGATCGATGCGCGCAATGTTCGTAATCTGTTCTTTGAGCGTCTTGTCATAGATGGCGATGAAGCGGCGCATCTTTTCCACCAGGTTGCCGCGCCCGAGCAACAGCTCGATGCCCGGCCCCGAGCTGCCCGCGCCAGTGGTCAGGAACCAACTGCCGCGCTCACGCAATTCCAGGCGCGCGATGGAGAAGCCCAACGGCCGCAACATCTGGCTCAACACCTGGTATTGCTGCATCACTTGCTGCTGGGCCCGCTGTGGACCGAACAGTTGTGGCAAATGTTCATAGTTGGCCAGTTCTCGCGGCGTAAACGCCTGGCCCTGGTTGTTCAGCAACGACTCGTCGCCCCAGCGGGCCACCGGCAGTTGCTCTTCCAGGCGAATCGACACCTGGTCGGGCCACACCCGCCGGACTTCGGCGTGAGCGATCCAGGGCATCTGCTCCAGCTCCGTGCGCATGCCCGCCAGGTCGATGGTGAAGAAACTCGACGCGACGAACGGGGCGATCCGCTGCTGCACTGCCTGCTGGCTGATGTAGCTCAGGTCGCCCTGGACGTTGATCCGGGCGATCGGCCGGTCGGCATAAGGCAGCAACCGTTGCGCGCCTTCATAGGTACCGAACCCCAACGCCACCAGCAGCACCGGCCAGAACAGGCTCTTGAGAAAACCAAAGTTGGCTTTCGGCAAGCGCGCCGACATCGGCTCTTTGGCCACCATTCGGCTGGCACCCCGCGGCACCGGCTTGCGACCGGGTGCGGATGGCTGATGACGAAGCGATGCGCCTTGCATGGCTTAACCTCTTGGCTCTTGAGGGCCGACACTGGCCGCCAGGATCGACAACACCAGTTGCTGGAAATCCAGACCGGCGGCACGGGCCGCCATCGGTACCAGGCTGTGATCGGTCATGCCGGGCGCGGTGTTGACTTCCAGGAACCAGAACTGCCCATCGGCGTCCTGCATCACGTCTGCCCGGCCCCAACCGGCGATACCCAGCGCCTCACAGGCCTTGGCCGTGAGGTCCATCAGTTCTTTTTCCTTGGCAGCGTCCAGCCCGCAGGGAATGCGGTACTGGGTATCGTTGGCGATGTACTTGGCGTCGTAGTCGTAGAACGTGTGGGGCGTGCCCAGCGCAATCGGAGGCAACACCTGGTCACGCAGGGTGGCGATGGTGAACTCGGGACCGGTGATCCATTGTTCGACCAACACTTGCGAATCGTAGGAACTGGCGTCCTTCCATGCCGCGGTCAACTCAGGCAGCGAATTCACTTTCGCCATGCCGATACTTGAACCTTCATGGGCCGGTTTGACGATCAAAGGGAAGCCCAGTTCCGTGGCCGCCGAAATACAATCGGCCTCGGACGCCAGCACGGCGTGACGCGGCGTCGGAATGCCAAGGCTGTGCCAGACCTGCTTGGTGCGCAGTTTATCCATCGCCAGGGCGGATGCCAGGATGCCGCTGCCGGTGTAGGGGATCCCCAGGCATTCGAGCAGGCCTTGCATGCTGCCGTCTTCGCCGCCGCGACCATGGAGGATGATGAACGCGCGATCGATCTTTTCGCTCAGCAGGCGCTGCAGGAAATCGTCGCCCACATCGATGCCGAAGGCGTCGACGCCGGCACTTTGCAAGGCTTGCAACACGGCGTTGCCGGACTTGAGGGACACCTCGCGCTCGGCGCTCTTGCCACCGAACAGCACGGCCACGCGGCCGAAGGCTTGCGGATCGAGGGTCGAGACCAGGTTGGCGTAGGCAGCAGTCATTTCAGTTTCCCCTCGCTGGAGGCCACGATTGCTCCGGCGAATAACGGACTTTTCAACAGTTTCGGGGCCAGGCCACCGATGTCACCGGCCCCCTGGCACAGCAGGATGTCGCCGGCGCGCAGCAACGGCTTGACCAGCGGCGCGAGGTCTACGCCACGTTCGATGTAGATCGGGTCCAACTGGCCGCGTTGACGAATGCTGTGGCACAGCTGGCGGCTGTCGGCCCCGGGGATCGGCTCTTCACCGGCCGGGTAGACTTCCATCAACAGCAGCACGTTGGCGTCGGCCAGCACCTGGACGAAATCGTCATACAGGTCGCGGGTGCGGCTATAGCGGTGCGGCTGGTAGACCATCACCAGGCGCCGCTCCGGCCAGCCACCGCGCACGGCCTTGATCACCGCCGCGACTTCGGTCGGGTGGTGGCCATAGTCGTCCACCAGCATCACGTTGCCGCCGTCCACCGGCAGTTCGCCGTAGACCTGGAAACGTCGGCCCACGCCCTGGAACCCGGACAGGCCCTGGACGATGGCTTCATCGCTGACGCCTTCGTCGGTGGCGATGCAGATGGTGGCCAAGGAATTGAGCACGTTGTGGTTGCCGGGCATGTTCACCGACACGTCCAACGGCTCGCGATCAGGGCGCAAGACGGTGAAGAACGTCTGCATGCCTTGCTGGCGCACATTGATGGCGCGCACGTCGGCGTCTTCGCCAAAGCCGTAGGTCACGGTCGGACGCTTGATCAGCGGCAGGATTTCACGCACCACCGGGTCGTCCAGGCACACCACGGCCAGACCGTAGAACGGCAGGTTGTGGAGGAACTCGACGAAGGTTTTCTTCAGTTTGTTGAAGTCACCGTCGTAGGTCGCCATGTGGTCGGCGTCGATGTTGGTCACCACGGCCACCAGCGGTTGCAGGTGCAGGAAGCTCGCATCGCTCTCGTCGGCTTCGGCGATCAGGTAGCGGCTGGTGCCCAGCTGGGCATTGGTGCCCGCGGCATTCAGACGACCACCGATCACGAACGTCGGGTCCAGGCCACCGGCCGCGAACACCGAGGCGATCAGGCTGGTGGTGGTGGTTTTGCCGTGGGTACCGGCGACGGCGATGCCATGGCGATAGCGCATCAGCTCGGCGAGCATCTCAGCCCGTGGCACCACCGGAATGCGGCGTTCCAGGGCGGTGGCGACTTCCGGGTTGGAGGTGTTCACGGCGCTGGAAACCACCAGCACGTCAGCATCGGCGGCGTTCTCGGCACGGTGACCGATAAAGATCTGCGCACCGAAGGACTCCAGGCGCTCGGTGACCGGGGAAGCTTTCAGGTCGGAACCCGAGACCTGGTAACCCAGGTTCAGCAATACCTCGGCGATCCCGCACATGCCCACGCCGCCGATACCGACGAAGTGGATACGGCGGATACGGCGCATTTCCGGTTGCGGCATGGCTTTGCGATTCTCAACCATGGGCCACCTCCAGGCAGGTATCGACCACTTGGGCCGTGGCATCGGGTTTGGCCAGGCGGCGGGCGGCGCGGGCCATGTCTTCAAGTCGTTGCGGCTGCATCAAAACCTCTGTCAGGCGGGCGGCGAGATCCGCGGCGCCAGTCGTTCTTTGCGGCATCAGGAAGGCAGCGCCTTCACGGGCCAAATAATCGGCGTTACGGGTCTGGTGATCGTCGATGGCGTGGGGCAAAGGCACCAGCATCGAGGGCAGACCGGCGGCAGCCAGTTCACTGATGGTCAGCGCGCCTGCGCGGCAGACCACCAGGTCGGCCCAGCCATAGGCTTGGGCCATGTCTTTGATGAAAGGCTGCACTTGCGCCTCGACGCCGGCGGCGCGGTAGCGCTCGGCGGTCACTTCATCGTGATGTTTGCCAGCCTGATGGAACACTTCCGGCCGCAGGTCGGGAGCGACCAGCGACAAGGCTTCGGGCAGCAATTTGTTCAACGGTTCTGCCCCCAGGCTTCCACCCAGGATCAGCAAACGCGCCTTGCGTCCAGCCAGGGCCGGGCGCGGTGTCTCCAGGAACAGCTCGGTACGCACCGGATTACCGGTGGTGCGGCGGCTGCCCGACAGGGTAAAGGTGTCGGGAAAGGCTTCACAGACCCGGGCGGCCAACGGCACCAGTAACCGATTGGCGGTACCGGCCACGGCGTTCTGCTCGTGGACGATCACCGGCACGCCGGCCAGTTTTGCCGCAACGCCGCCAGGGCCGGTCACATAACCACCGAACCCGACCACGCACACCGGGCGCAACCGACGAATGATCGCTCGCGCCTGCCAGATCGACTTGAGCAGCATCAGCGGCGCCTTGAGCAACGACAACTTGCCCTTGCCCCGCAGGCCGCTGGCGTCGATCCGGTGCAGTTCGAGGCCGGCGCCAGGCACCAGTTCGTTCTCGATCCCCCGCGGCGTACCCAGCCAGTGCACGGTGTAGCCCCGCGCCTGGAACTCCCGGGCACAGGCCAGCGCCGGGAACACGTGCCCGCCGGTACCGCCCGCCATGATCAGCACGTTAGCGCCCATGAGTCGGCTCCTCGGCGAAGTCGCTCTCCTGGAATTCCATCTCTTCGCTGCCCAGGTGGGTTCGGCTCTCCCATTCGATACGCAGCAACAGACCGAGACAGGCACAGCAGATCACCAGGGAACTGCCGCCATAACTGAGGAACGGCAGCGTCAGACCTTTGGTCGGCAAGAGGCCGACGTTCACGCCGATGTTGATCAGGAACTGGCCGATCCACAGGAACGACAAGCCATACGCCACGTAAGCGGCGAAAAACTGCTTGGCCTTTTCGGCCCACAAGCCGATGTACATGCCGCGCACACAGACGAACACGAACAGGGCGACGGTGCACAGGGAGCCGACGACGCCCAGCTCTTCGGCCAGTACCGAGAATACGAAGTCGGTGTGGGCTTCCGGCAGGTAGAACTGCTTCTGCACGCTGTTGCCCAAGCCCACGCCCAACCATTCGCCGCGACCGAAGGCAATCAGGGCCTGGGTCAATTGATAGCCGGAACCGAACTGGTCGGCCCACGGGTCGGTAAAGGTGATCAGGCGCGCCATCCGGTACGGTTGCGCCTGAACCAGCACGGTCACGGCCGCCACCGCCAACGCCACCATCAGGATGAAGCGAAACAGCCCGACCCCACCGAGGAACAGCATCGCCGCGGCGGCGCCCATCATCACCACCGTGGCGCCGAAGTCCGGCTCCATCAGCAGCAGGCCCGCCATGGGCAGCAAGACGATGAACGGCTTGAAGAAGCCCATCCAGCTCTCGCGCACTTCTTTCTGGCGACGCACCAGATAACCGGCCAGGAAAATCACCACGAAGACCTTGGCGATCTCCGAGGGCTGCACGTTGAAGAAGCTGAAGCCGATCCAGCGCATCGAACCGTTGACCTCGCGGCCGATCCCCGGCACCAGCACCATCACCAACAGGCCGAAGGCACCGAGCAGCATCAACCAGCCCAGGCGTTGCCAGGTGGCGATTGGCACCATCATGGTGACGATGCACGCGCCCAGGCCGATCACCAGGTAAACCAGGTGGCGGATCATGTGGTAAAGGGTGTTGCCCGACTGCACGGCGGCCACTTCCGACGACGCGGAGGTGATCATCACCAGGCCCAGGCCCAGCAAGGCCAGGCAACCGGCGAGCATCGGGAAATCCAGGTCGATGCCACGTCCGGTGATCAACGGCGACGGGTACGGCTTGATGATGTTCATCAGGCTCATGCCAAGTCCTCCGCGGCCCGGGCGAACAACTGCCCGCGCTCTTCATAGTTCTTGAACATGTCGAAACTGGCGCAGGCCGGTGACAACAGCACCGCATCGCCCGGCTGCGCGAGAGCGCGGCATTGCTGCACCGCCTCGTCCAGCGAACCGACGCGAACCAGCGGCACGGCATCGCCGAGGGCCTGGGCAATCAATTCGCGGTCGCGGCCCATCAGCACCACGGCACGGCAGTTGGCTGCCACGGGGTCGCGCAGGTCCTTGAAGTCGGCGCCCTTGCCGTCGCCGCCGGCGATCAGCACGAGCTTGCCTGCGATGTCCGCCCCCAGCCCTTCGATGGCCGCCAGCGCGGCACCGACGTTGGTGGCCTTGGAGTCGTTGTACCAGGCCACGCCATCGAGGTCGCGCACCCACTGGCAGCGGTGTTCGAGACCGGCAAACGTGCGCAGGGCCGATAGCATGGCGTCGAACGGCAGGCCGACCGCATGCCCCAGGGCCAACGCGGCCAGGGCATTGGCCTGGTTGTGGGCGCCACGAATCTTCAGTTCGCGCACCGGCATCAGGTTCTGGAATTCGAAGGCCAGGTATTTCTCGCCATTCTCTTCGCGCAAGCCGAAGCCTTTGAAATCCGGAACCCCCAGGCCGAAGGACCAGCACGGCATGCCCTCGCCCAGCAACGGACGGGTCAAGGCGTCCTGGCGGTTGAACACCACCTGCCGGGCCCCGCGGAAGATCCGGTGCTTGGCCAGGTGATAGGCCGGCAGGCCGCTGTAGCGGTCCATGTGGTCTTCGCTGACGTTGAGCACGGTGGCCACTTCGGCGCCCAGGTGGTCGGTGGTTTCCAGCTGGAAGCTCGACAGCTCCATCACGTACAGCTCGACGTCGTCGCTGAGCAGGTCCAGGGCCGGGGTACCGAGGTTGCCGCCCACGGCGACGCGCTTGCCGGCCGCCGCGGCCATCTCGCCCACCAGGGTGGTGACGGTGCTCTTGGCGTTCGAACCGCTGATGGCAACGATCGGCGCCTTGGCGTTACGCGCGAACAGCTCGATGTCGCCGGACAGTTTCACGCCACGGGCAGCGGCCGCCTGCAGGGCCGGAGTCGCCAGGGCCAGGCCGGGGCTCACGTAGAGCTCATCGGCGCGGCACAGGAACTCGACGTCCAGCTCGCCACAACGCACGTCCACCTGGGGATAGTCACGGCGCAGCGTGGCCAGCTCAGGCGGATTTTCCCGCGTGTCGGCCACGGCAAACGACACGCCCCGGTTCGCCAGGAAGCGAACCAGGGACATGCCGCTCTTGCCGAGGCCGACAACGATGCGGAAGTGGTCAGAAGCGATCAGGGACACTCGTTCTACCTCAGCTTCAGGGTGGCAAGGCCGATCAGCACCAGAATCACGGTGATGATCCAGAAACGGACGATCACACGCGGCTCGGGCCAGCCCTTGAGTTCAAAGTGGTGGTGAATCGGCGCCATGCGGAATACGCGGCGGCCGGTCAATTTAAAGGAAGCAACCTGAATGACGACTGACAGGGTCTCCATCACGAACACGCCGCCCATGATGAACAGGACGATTTCCTGGCGAACGATCACCGCGATGGTGCCCAGGGCCGCGCCCAGCGCCAGCGCGCCGACATCGCCCATGAAGACTTGCGCCGGGTAGGTGTTGAACCACAAAAAGCCCAGGCCGGCACCGATCAGTGCACCGCAGAACACGATCAGCTCGCCTGCCCCCGGCACATAAGGGATCAGCAGGTATTCGGCGAATTTCACGTTACCCGACAGGTAGCAGAAGATCCCCAGCGCGCCGCCGACCATGACCGTCGGCATGATCGCCAGGCCGTCAAGGCCGTCGGTGAGGTTGACCGCGTTACTCGACCCGACGATGACCAGGTAGGTCAGCACGATGAAACCGGCGCCCAGCGGAATGCTGTAGTCCTTGAGCATCGGCAGGATCAGGGTGGTTTCCACCGGCGAGGCGGCGGTCATGTAAAGGAAGATCGCCGCGCCGAGGCCGAACACCGACTGCCAGAAATATTTCCAGCGGCTCGGCAGCCCCCGGGAGTTCTTCTCGATCACCTTGCGGTAATCGTCGACCCAGCCGATGGCACCGAAAAGCAAAGTCACCAACAGCACGACCCAGACGTAACGGTTCGCCAGGTCGGCCCAGAGCAAGGTGCTGATGCCGATGGACGACAGGATCAACGCGCCACCCATGGTCGGGGTGCCGGATTTGGACAGGTGCGATTGCGGACCGTCGTTACGGACCGACTGGCCGATCTGCAGGTTCTGCAGGGTGCGGATCATCCACGGGCCCAGGAACAGCGACAACGACAACGCGGTCAGCACACCCAGGATCCCGCGCAGGGTCAGGTACTGGAAGACCGCGAAGCCTTTGTGGAACTGTTGCAGGTACTCCGCTAGCAGCAGCAGCATTAATGTTTCTCCGTGGAGGCGCCGCACAGTGCCGCGACGATGTTTTCCATCGCTGCGCTGCGTGAGCCCTTGATCAATAAGGTGGTGTTCGGGTCCTGCTCGGCGCCCAGGGCCTGGATCAGTTCGGCTTGAGTGGTGAAATGCCGCGCGTGTTCGCCAAACGCGGCGACCGCATGGGCCATCATCGGACCGACCGCATACAGCGCATCGACCTTGCCGCGCGCATAGGCACCAACGTCGTGATGGCCCTGTTGCGCCCACTCGCCCAGTTCACCGATATCACCCAACACCAGCACGGTGCGGCCGGAGAAACCGGCGAGGATGTCCACGGCCGCGCACATGGACGACGGGTTGGCGTTGTAGGTGTCGTCGATGACGCGCATGCCATTGCTGGCCAGTTGCGCGACGGAGCGCCCCTTGACCGGCTGCACGGCGTTCAGCCCGGCGACGATGCCCGGCAGCGACACACCCAGGGCATGGGCGGCAGCCGCCGCGGCCAGGGCGTTGGCAACGTTATGGGTACCCAGCAGGTTCAACTGGACCCGCTCGGCGCCGTCGGGGCTGTGCAGGTTGAAGGCCGGGCAACCACGGGCATCACGGTCCAGGTCGCTGGCGTAGAAATTCGCGGCGAGGTTGCTCAGGGCAAAGGTCAGCACCTTGCGCTCGCCCGCCCGGGTCTTCCAGATTTCGAAAGCCTTGTCGTCGAGATTCAGCACGGCGACGCCATCGGCATCCAGCCCTTCGATGATCTCGCCCTTGGCCTCGACGATTTTTTCCGGGCCGCCGAACTCGCCGACGTGGGCGGTACCGGCGTTGTTGAGCACCGCCACGTGAGGTTTGGTCATCGCCACGGTGTAGGCAATCTCGCCGAGCCGCGAAGCCCCCAGCTCGATGACGGCGGCGCTGTGTTCCGGCGCCAGCTCCAGCAAGGTCAGCGGCACGCCGAGGTCGTTGTTCAGGTTGCCACGGGTCGCCAGCACCGGACCGCGGGTGCGCAGGATGCTGGCAAGCATTTCCTTGACCGTGGTCTTGCCGCTGGAGCCGGTGATGGCGGCGACCGGGTTGCCATACGCCGCACGGTTCAGTGCACCGAGCTGGCCCAGGGCCTGGCGAGTGTCGTTGACGAGCAATTGCGGCAACGTGCTGTTGCTCACTTCCCGCTCGACCAGGGCTGCGACCGCACCTTTGCCCGCGACCTCGTTCAAGTAATCGTGGCCATCGAAACGCGGCCCGGCCAGGGCGACGAACAATTGCCCCGGTGCGATCGCCCGGCTGTCGATGCTGACGCCGTCGAAGCTGGCGTCCGCGGCGATGAGGCGCGCATTCAGGGCGTTGGTCAGTTCGCTGAGTTTCAGGGCCTTAAGCATGAGCCACCTCCCACGCGGTCAGGGCGTGATCGGCTTCCACCAGATCGGAGAACGCATGGCGTTCGCCGTTGATTTCCTGATAGTCCTCGTGGCCCTTGCCTGCCAGGACGATGACATCGTCCGCCGAGGCGCTGGCGATCAACTGGGCGATGGCCTGGCCGCGACCAGCGACGAAGTTGACCTTATCCACAGCGGTAAAACCGGCGCGGATGTCGTCGAAAATTCGCAGTGGGTCTTCGCTGCGCGGGTTGTCGTCGGTGACCAGCACACCGTCTGCCAGCCGCTCCACGACTTCGGCCATCAATGGCCGCTTGCCGCGATCACGATCGCCACCGCAGCCGAACAGGCACAGCAACTTGCCCTTGGCGTGAGGACGCAGGGCCGTGAGGACTTTTTCCAACGCGTCAGGGGTATGGGCGTAATCGACCACCACCAACGGTTGGGCCCCACCGCCAAGGCGCTGCATGCGCCCGGCTGGCCCTTCGAGCTTTGGCAGCACCTTGAGAATTTCGTCCAGCGCATAGTCCAGGCCGAGCAAGGCGCCAATGGCCGCCAATACGTTGCTCAGATTGAAGCGGCCGAGCAAGGTGCTGCGCAAATGGTGCTCGCCCTGGGGCGTGACCAGCGTGGCGCGCACGCCTTCATCATTGAACTGCGCCTGACGTATATAAAGGTAGGCGCTGGTATCTTCCAGGCTATAGGTGATCAACCGGGACTCGCGCTTGTCGGCGGCCAGTTGCCGACCGAACTCGTCGTCGAGGTTGATGACCCGGCATTTCAAGTCATTCCAGGCAAACAGCTTGGCCTTGGCTTCGCCGTAGGCCTGCATGGTACCGTGGTAATCTAGGTGGTCCCGGGACAGGTTGGTCAACACCGCCACATCGAATGCCAGCGCCGTCACTCGGCCCTGGTCCAGGCCATGGGACGAGACTTCCATCGCAACGGCCTTGGCACCGGCCTTCTTCAGGTCCGCCAGGGTCGCTTGCACGGCAATCGGGTTCGGCGTGGTGTGCAGGCCGCTTTCCAGCGCACCATGAAAACCGTTGCCCAAGGTGCCGACAATCCCGCAATGCTGGCCGAGCAGGTCCAACGCCTGGGCCACCAGTTGGGTCACGCTGGTCTTGCCGTTGGTACCCGTCACGCCCACCAGGTTCAGGTGACGGCTCGGGTCGCCATAAAAACGCCCGGCGATGTCCGACAGCTGCGCCGCCAGGCCCTTGACCGGAATCAATGGCACGTCAGTGATGGGCAGCACGGTGGCGCCTTGCACTTCATAAGCCACGGCAGCCGCGCCACGCTTCAAGGCGTCGGCGATATGGTCACGGCCATCGACACGGGCGCCCGGCACCGCCAGGAACAAGTCCCCGGCACGTACATTGCGGCTGTCCAGGGCCAATTCACGAATCAGCAGATCGTGACCGGCGTGGGCAAAAATCTTGTTCAGGCTCAGGGACATCAGCCACGCCCTCCTTCGGCTTTCAAGGGAACGACCGGTGCGGTATTGGCCTGCTGGGTCGGCGGCAGGTTATCCGGGGTAATGTTCATCAGGCGCAGGGTGCCGGACATCACTTTGCTGAACACCGGCGCCGAGACCAGGCCACCGAAATAACCCGCCTTGCTCGGTTCGTCGATGACCACGACGATGGCGTAGCGCGGGTCGCTCATCGGGCCGAATCCGGCAAACAGCGAACGGTAGGAATTCTCGGCGTAGCCTTTGGTGCCCACGGAAGTTTTACGGGCCGTACCCGATTTACCTGCCACGTGGTACGCCGGCACCTGGGCGCGATAGACACCACGCGGCGCCTCGATCACCTGCTGCAGCATGCCCTGCATGGTCTTGGCGACGTTTTCCGGGATCACCTGGGTGGTCTGCGGCGCCTTGTCGGTCTTGATCAGGGTCAGCGTTGCCATGCGCCCGTTGTTCGCCAGGGCGGAAAACGCATGGACCAACTGGATCGCAGTCACGGAAACACCGTAGCCGTAGGACAACGTGGCGGTTTCAGCCTTGCGCCAGTCACGGTAGTTCGGCAGGTTGCCGACACGCTCGCCCGGGAAGCCCAGGCCGGTGTCCTGGCCGAGGCCGATTTTCTGGGCCAGGCGATAGATCGTTTCGCCGCCGATATCGAAGGCGATCTTGCTCATGCCGACGTTACTGGAGTTGATCAGGATGCCGGTCAGGTCGAGCACCGGACCTTCGGTCTTGGACACGTCGCGGATGGTGTACTTGCCGATCTGCAGGGTGCCCGGGTACACCTCGACGGTATCGCTCGGCTTCCAGCGCCCGGTTTCCAGGGCGGCGGCCATGGACACGGCCTTCATGGTCGAACCCGGCTCGAACACGTCGATCATCGCGCGGTTGCGCATCATCGCCGGCTGCAGGTTGCGACGGTTGTTCGGGTTGTAGGTCGGCTGGTTGACCATCGCCAGGATCTCGCCGGTCTTCACGTCCATGATCACCAGGCTGCCAGCCTTGGCACCGTTCTCGACGATGGCATTGCGCAGCTCGCGGTTGGCAAGATATTGCAGGCGCAGGTCAATGGACAACGCCAAGGGCTTGCCGGCCTTGGCGTTTTTGGTGACTTGGACATCCTTGATCAGCCGGCCGCGCCGGTCCTTGATGACCTGTCGCTTGCCGGCGACCCCGGCGAGCCATTCGTCATAGGCCAGTTCGACACCTTCCCGGCCCCGGTCATCGATGTCGGTAAACCCGACCATGTGGGCCGTGACTTCACCGGCCGGGTAGAAACGCCGGAACTCTTCGATGCCGTAGACACCGGGTACTTTCAAGTCGAGCACGCTCTGGCCCTGCTCGGGCGTCAAGCCGCGCACCAGGTAAATGAATTCCTTGTTGGCCTGGGCTTCGAGGCGCTCGGCCAGGGCCTTGGGGTCCTGCCCGAGGGCGGCGGCCAAGGCCGGCCATTTTTCCTTGGCCAACTGCATTTCCTTGGCGCTGGCCCACAAGGTGGTCACCGGGGTACTCACGGCCAGGGGTTCGCCATTGCGGTCGGTGATCAGGCCACGGTGAGCCGGGATCGGAATATGCCGCACACTGCGGGCATCGCCCTGCCCCTTGAGGAAGTCACGGTCGACGACCTGCAGGTCGATGATGCGCCACGAAATCGCCGCCACCATGATCCCGAGCAAGCCCAGGACCAGACGAAACCGCCACGGGAACAGCGCCCCTTCGAGTTTCATCATGGCGCCACCATCTGCACTTCGGCGGCGCCGGGAATGCGCATTTTCAACTGTTCGGTGGCCAGGACTTCGATACGGCTGTGGGCGGTCCAGGTGCTCTGCTCCAGGATCAACCGCCCCCACTCGGCCTGCGCCTTGTCGCGCACGCTGAGTTCGTTATAAAGGGTATTGAGCAACTGCCGGTTCCAGTGCGCGCTATAGGACACGGCGATGGCCGACACGAGCACGCCGATAAACAGCAGCAGCATGAAAAAGCTGCCGCCGGGCAGGGGCTTGGCGAAGAGCTTGCTCACCGCAACTTCTCCGCGACGCGCATGACGGCGCTACGGGCACGTGGGTTGGCCTTGAGTTCGGCTTCGGAAGCGAACTGCGCTTTGCCATGGATCTTGATTTTCGGCACGAAGGCTTCGAAACGTACCGGCAGATTGCGCGGCAGGTTATCGGCTTCACCCTTGGTGAGCTTGCGCATGAACAGCTTGACGATGCGGTCTTCCAGGGAATGGAAGCTGATCACCACCAGACGACCGCCGATTTCCAGTGCCTCGAGTGCCGCTTCGAGACCCACCTGCAGATCGCCCAGTTCGTTATTGACGTGGATGCGCAGGCCCTGGAAAGCCCGGGTCGCCGGGTTCTTGCCCTTTTCCCAGGCCGGGTTGGCCACTTTCAACACCTCGGCCAGGTCGCCGGTGCGCTCGAAAGGCTTGATGTCGCGGCGCTCGACCACGGCGCGGGCCATGCGGCCGGAGAAACGCTCTTCACCGTATTCCTTGAAGACACGGGCGATTTCTTCCACCGGGGCGGTGTTGACGAATTCGGCGGCGCTGATCCCGCGGGACGGGTCCATGCGCATGTCCAGCGGGCCGTCATTGAGGAAACTGAAGCCGCGCTCCGGGTCGTCCAGTTGTGGCGACGACACGCCCAGGTCGAGCAGCACGCCACTGACCTTGCCGGCCAGGCCACGCTCGGCGACTTCCGCGCCCAGCTCGGCAAAGCTGCGCTGCACAACGACAAAGCGGCCGTCTTCGGCCGCCAGCGCTTGCCCGGTGGCAATCGCTTGAGGATCCTTGTCGAACCCCAGCAACCGGCCGTCCGGCCCGAGCTGGCTGAGAATCAACCGGCTGTGCCCGCCACGCCCGAACGTGCCGTCCAGATAGCAACCATCAGGACGTACGGCGAGAGCCTCGACGGCTTCGTCAAGCAGTACGGTGATGTGGTTAAAGCCGCTATCAATAGTCACAGGATCAAATCACGCAGTTCGTCAGGCATGGCGCCCGGTTGTTGAATAGCAGCGAGGTCAGCGGCAGAAACCGCATTCCAGGCATCTTCGTCCCACAGTTGGAACTTGTTCAGTTGGCCCACCAGCATCGCGCGCTTGTCCAGCTTGGCGTACTCGCGCAGGCGCGGCGGCACCAGGAAACGACCACTGCCATCGAGCTCGAGGTCGACGGCATTACCGATCAGCAAGCGTTGCAGACGGCGGTTTTCTTCACGCAGCGAAGGCAGTGCGCGCAGTTTGGTTTCGATGATTTCCCACTCATCCAGAGGGTAAACACACAAACATGGGTCAACGGCGTCGATCGTGACGATTAACTGCCCCGAACTTCGCGAAACGAGCTCGTCACGATACCGGCTGGGCATGGCAAGCCGGCCTTTTGCATCGAGACTGATAGCGTTAGCTCCGCGAAACACGTCAGCGTTTCTCCACTTTTTGGCGTTTTACCTTCAAAAAAACCCACTTCATGCCACTTTCCGCCACTTGCGCACACTATAGGAATGCGCCCACCGCACCGTCAAGGCGCGTAATGAAGGAAAAGCCTTATAGATCGGAGATTTAGGAGCGTTTCAGGAGGGGTAACAAGAATCTGACGTAGGAAAATTCGCCCCAACCTGAAGCAGCACAGGGGACTGCGCGCACAAGTTAAAGTGATTTGTTAAGAGTAAGATTTTTTTGGTCTTAGGAACTGCGTCTGCCAGTGATTCCGGCAGGAAGGGAAAAGGTGGAGAGTCGATCTGTAAGCCGGGTTCTGTCTTGAACAGTCATTCGTCTACGATGGCCATCACTGGACATCTTTAGCAACCTACCCGGTCCCAGCGCGGGCCACGCCTTGGGACCCTATTTGGTCTTGCTCCAAGTGGGGTTTACCTAGCCACGAACTGTTGCCAGCCGTGCGGTGCGCTCTTACCGCACCTTTTCACCCTTACCGGCGCCGAAACGCTTAGGCGGTTATTTTCTGTGGCACTTTCCGTAGGCTCACGCCTCCCAGGCATTACCTGGCACTTCGCCCTATGGAGCCCGGACTTTCCTCCCCCCCCTAATTCTCATAGAGGGCAGCGACTGTCCGATCGACTCTCCGCCGCGAAGGTTAACGGTAGAGCGCTTGAAGAACAAGCGCTAAAAGCCCCGGGCCAGCACCTTGTCCCGGTTTCACTGGTCTTTCTGTTTTTCCAGTGCGACCTGATACAGCACATTCTTGCGCTCGCCAGTGATCTGCGCCGCAAGGGCCGCGGCGCGCTTGAGGGGCATTTCCTCGAGCAGCAGGTTCAGGACGCGCATCGCCTCGCCGCTGACGGCATCCTCGCTTTGCGGCGGCGTCCAGCCTGCCACCAGCACGACGCACTCGCCGCGTTGCTGGTTGCTGTCGTTTTCCACAAAGGCGCGCAACTCGGTCAACGGCAGCCCCTTGAGGGTTTCAAAGGTCTTGGTCAACTCCCGGGCCAGCAGTGCCTGGCGTTCGGCACCGAACACCAGCTCCATGTCCTGCAGGCACTCCAGAATGCGGTGCGGCGCCTCATAGAAGATCAGCGTGCGCGGCTCTTCCTTTATAGCTTCCAGGCGCGCCCGCCGCCCCACCGCCTTGGCCGGCAGGAAACCTTCGAAGATGAAACGGTCCGACGGCAGGCCTGCCGCCGACAGCGCCGCGATCAACGCGCAAGCCCCCGGCACCGGCACCACACTGATGCCCGCTGCCCGGGCCTGGCGCACCAGATGATAGCCGGGGTCGGAAATCAACGGCGTACCCGCATCGGAAATCAGCGCGATATTATCGCCAGCCAGCAGCCGGGTAATGAAACGACTGCCTTCGTCCCGCTCATTGTGCTCATGACAGGCCGCCAACGGTGTGGAGATGCCGAAATGTTGCAGCAGGCGCTGGGAGTGACGCGTATCTTCAGCCGCGATCAGCGCGACCTCCTGCAGGATTTTCAGCGCCCGGGCACTGATATCGTCCAGGTTGCCGATGGGCGTCGCCACCACATAAAGCGAGCCGGCAGCGGAATTCAAAGCACCTGGAGCAGTCAAAACGCGCACCTCATGATCGTAAAAACCGCCATTGTAGCGTGTGACGGCCGTCTCAGCTGTTCACCACAGAGGCAATACCCTGTCTTTTGTGGCGCGCCGCACTCTTTGAAATACCTAAATTGATCGATTCACGCCAGTAACATCGCGCCCCGGCCAGTGCTTGGGTACAATTCGACGCTAATTTGATCTCGTATCAGGAACACTTACATGATCGCTTGCCTGCGGCTGCTCTCCGCCCTCTGCCTCGCTGCCCTCCTGGCGGCCTGCGCCAGCTCGCCCTCGTCCAGCCTTGGCGAACTTCCACGGACCCCGGATGCCAGTATCGAGCAGTTGCTCGAACAGGCCACCCAAAGCAAAACCCCGGAAAAAGCCGCCCTGCTACGCCTGAGTGCCGCAGACCTGGCCTACCGCCAGGGCAATGCCGGCCAGTCCGCACAGATCCTGCAACAAGTGCCGATGGAGCAACTCAAGCCCGGCCAGCAGATTTTCGCCAGCACGCTGTCGGCGGAACTGGCGATGACCCGCAACCAGCCCAAGGCCGCGCTGACCGCCCTGAGCCACCCAAGCCTGCAACACCTGAGCGAAATGCCAGTGGAGCAGCAGGTCCGCACCGGGACCGTCCGCGCCCGCGCCCTCGAAGCCGACGGCCAGACCCTGGCCGCCGCCAAGGAGCGCATCTTCATCGCGCCCTTGCTGAAGGACGACGCCGCGGCGAAAAACCACGAAGCCATCTGGTCGCTGATCGCCTCACTGCCCACCGACCAGTTGCAGCCCGCCTCCAACGACGACCTCGGCGGCTGGCTGAGCCTGGCCCAGGCCGTCAAGACCGCCGGCACCCTGGAACAGCAGCAGGCGGCCATCGACCACTGGCGCGAACAGAACCCGAAACATCCCGCGGCCCTGCAACTGCCGACGCCCCTGGTCAAGCTCAAGGAACTGGCCAGCCAGCCACTGAGCAAGATCGCCCTGCTGCTGCCACAAAGTGGCCAGCTGGCAGCGGTTGCCAAGGCCTTGCGCGAGGGTTTCATGGCCGCGCACTACCAGGCCCAGCAGGCCGGGCAAACGCCACCAAGCATCCAGTTCTATGACAGCGCCAGCCTGACCTCCATGGACGAATTCTATCGCAAGGCCCAGGCCGACGGCGTGCAACTGGTCATCGGCCCGCTGGAAAAACCCCTGGTCAAGCAGATCAGCACCCGCCCGCAATTGCCAATCACTACCCTGGCGCTGAACTACAGCGAAGGTGAACAAGGGCCACCACAACTGTTCCAGTTCGGCCTGGCACCCGAGGATGAAGCTCGCGAAGTGTCCCGTCGCGCCCGCGCCGATGGCCTGCACCGCGCCGCCGCCATGGTACCGAAGGGCGAATGGGGCGATCGTGTACTGAAAGCCTTCAGCCAGGACTGGCAGGCCAACGGCGGCACCATCGTCGCGATCGAACGGGTCGACCAGCCGGTCCAACTGGCCCAGCAGATCGCCGACATGTTCCAGTTGCGCCAGAGCGAAGGTCGCGCCAAGAGCCTGCAAAGCACCGTGGGCACCACGGTCGCGGCCCAGCCGTCCCGTCGCCAGGACATCGAATTCATCTTCCTGGCCTCGACACCGCAGCAGGCCCAGCAGATCAAGCCAACCCTGAACTTCCAATACGCCGGCGACGTGCCGGTCTACGCGACGTCTTCGGTGTTCAGCGCCAGCGGCGACCAGAACCAGTACAACGACATGAGCGGCATCCGCTTCTGCGAAACTCCGTGGCTGCTCGACGCCAATGACCCGCTGCGCAAGCAGGTCACGGCGCAGTGGCCCCAGGCGGGTGGCAGCCTGGGTCGGCTGTACGCGATGGGCGCAGATGCCTATCGCCTGGCACCACGCCTTGGCCAACTCAAGACGTTGCCGGACAGCCGCATCGAAGGCTTGTCGGGCAGCCTGGCCGTGTCGCCCACCCAGCGCGTACAGCGTCAACTGCCATGGGCCGAGTTCGTCAACGGCCAGGTGCAGCGCCTGCCGGACACCCAGCGCTGATGCCTGACCGATCACGCCAGCAAAGCGGACGGGATGCCGAGGACCAGGCCCTCGCGCATCTCCAGCAACACGGTCTGCGGCTGGTGGCGCAGAACTGGTTGTGCAAACGCGGCGAGCTTGATCTGGTCATGCTTGACGGCGATACAGTAGTATTCGTCGAAGTCCGCTACAGAAAAAATACCCAATGGGGTGGCGCGCTCGACAGCATTGACGAGCGCAAGCGCCAGAAGCTGGTGTTCGCCGCGCAGTATTTCCTGCAACGCGAGTCTCGCTGGGCCGATTACCCCTGCCGCTTCGACGTGGTTGCCATCGACAGCAACGCCGCCCAGCTGAACTGGCTGCAGAACGCCTTCGACAGTTGAGCGCCCATGCCGAGCCGGACACCTTCACCTAACTTTTTTGCTCTTTGCTTTGCGCGCCGCACATGTTTGTGCCCATAAGCCGCGCTACTTAAGGTCACACAGATGGACATGCAATCGCGAATTCGCCAGCTTTTTCAGGCCAGTATCGACACCAAGCAACAGGCGATGGACGTACTTGCACCGCACATCGAGCAAGCCAGCCAAGTGATGGTCAACGCCTTGCTCAACGAGGGCAAAATGCTTTCGTGCGGCAATGGCGGCTCGGCCGGCGACGCCCAGCATTTCTCGTCGGAGCTGCTCAACCGCTTCGAGCGCGAACGCCCGAGCCTGCCGGCGATCGCCCTGACCACCGACAGCTCGACGATCACCTCGATCGCCAACGACTACAGCTACAACGAAGTCTTCTCCAAACAGATCCGCGCCCTGGGCCAACCCGGCGATGTGCTGCTGGCGATTTCCACCAGCGGCAACTCGGCCAATATTATTCAAGCGATCCAGGCCGCACATGATCGCGAAATGATTGTCGTAGCATTGACCGGTCGTGACGGCGGCGGCATGGCATCACTGCTATTGCCCGAAGACGTCGAGATCCGCGTACCGGCCAATGTCACCGCACGTATCCAGGAAGTCCACCTGCTGGCGATCCACTGCCTTTGCGACTTGATCGACAGCCAACTGTTCGGGAGTGAAGAATGACCCCTAATCGCCTAGGCCTTCTGGCCCTGACCCTGTGCCTCGGCATCAGCGGCTGCACATCGGTGGTTAACGCCAGCCGGGAAAAGCCGATTGAAGACGACCGCGGCACCCGCACCTTCGGCAGCAAGATCGACGACTCCCTGATTGAAACCAAGGTCGGCGTGAACATTGCCAAGGCCGACCCGGACCTGGACAACAACTCGCACATCGTCGTCACCAGCTTCAACGGTGTCGTACTGCTGGCCGGCCAGACCCCACGTGCCGACCTCAAGGCCAAGGCCGAGCAGGAAGCCAGCGCCGTACAGCGGGTCAAGACCGTGCATAACGAACTGCAGGTCCTGCAACCCTCCTCGCTGCTGGCGCGCCAGAACGATGCGTGGCTGACCACCAAGATCAAGACCCAGATGCTCACCGACGCCAGCATTCCTGGCTCGCGCATCAAGGTTGTGACCGAGAACGGCATCGTCTATCTGTTGGGCCTGCTGACCAAGCAGGAAGCCGCCCAGGCGACCAACCTGGTGCAGGGTGTGTCCGGCGTGCAGAAAATCGTCAAGTTGTTTGAATACATCGACTGAGGCGACTCGCGGCTCTTGAGGCTGCATGTGGCTGGAAAAAACGGCGCTCACTCATACAGAGGAGCGCCGTTTTTTTATTTGATCGGGGCGCCCAGATCAAAAGCAAAAGCCAGGCAGCCTTATAGCCGACCCGTCTCTCTGGCTGCACCCCAATCAACTGTGGGAGCGAGCTTGCTCGCGATTGCGGTGTATCAGCCAACATCGATGCCGCTGACCTGACGCCATCGCGAGCAAGCTCGCTCCCACAATGGAATCATCGGGTACAGCCGGAGGAGACAGGTCGGCTATAAGGCCGCCTCGCTTTTGCCTCGCTTTTGCCTTGCTTTTGCTTTTGATCTGGGCGCCCCATTAACCACGCCGGCCGAACGCAGGCATTGCGCAGTGGGCATCCCGGCATGGATGCCGGGATAGCCGCGCTGGGCCATGGATGGCCCTTCGCGGCGGCCCACGGAGCAATGCCGGAGTGAGGGAACACCGAGCCTAGGCGAGGTGCCTAGTGGTGGGGCAAAAAGCGCTTTGGTTACTTTCGCGCTTTTCGAAAGTGACCCGCCGTAAGGGCGGAACCGCCAGTAGCCGTTACCGCAGAAACGGATATACACACCAATCCACCAGTGAATGCAGCCAAAAAAAAAATGCCCACATCTCACGACACGGGCATTTCCCTCAGCGAACAGCGAACAGATTACCTGCCCCGCTACTTCACCACCTTAAGACTAGGCCGACCACTAGGCCGCGGCGGCTCGTCATCCGGCGGTGGCAGGTCATCATCCGGCTCGAACTCTTCTTCACCGTCCAACGGCGCTTCCAGCTCAAACACCATGCCCTGGCCATTCTCCCGGGCATAAATCCCCAGAATCGCCGCAACAGGCACGTACAGGGTGTGTGGCACACCACCAAAGCGCCCTTCAAAACTGACGGCATCATTATCCATGTGCAGGTGACGCACAGCGGCTGGCGACACGTTCAGGACAATCTGCCCATCATTGGCAAAACCCTGCGGCACCTGCACCGATGGAAACTCGGCATTGACGAGCATGTGCGGGGTGCAATCATTGTCCACAATCCACTCGTAGAGCGCGCGGACCAGATAAGGTCGACTGGAGTTCATAGCGGCTCCCTAAGCCTTAGCGCATGTCGCGTTCGACACCAGACAGACTCGCCTGGAATGCCTCACGCGCAAATTGGCGCTCCATATAATCAAGCAGCGGCTTGGCAGGCCGCGGCAGTTCGATACCCAGAATCGGCAAACGCCAGAGTATGGGCAATAGGCAGCAATCCACCAGACTTTGTTCCTCACTGAGGAAAAACGGCTTGTCGACGAACAACGGCGATACGCCCGTCAGGCTTTCACGCAATTCCTTGCGCGCCACGACCCGCGCCGGCTCCTTGGTCCGGGAATCCAGGATCAGATCCACCAACCCGCACCAGTCACGCTGGATGCGATGGATCAGCAAACGGCTGTTGGCACGCGCGACAGGATAAACCGGCAGCAAGGGTGGATGCGGATAACGCTCATCCAGGTATTCCATCACCACGGTCGACTCCCACAACGCCAGGTCACGATCGACCAATGTGGGCAGGCTGCCGTAAGGGTTCACTTCGATCAGCTTCGGCGGCTGACGACCCGCTTCGACGTAAATGATCTCGGCGCTGACACCCTTCTCTGCCAGTACGATGCGTACCCGGTGGGAATAGTGGTCGGCGGGGTCGGAGTAACAGGCCAACCGATTGGTCACGCCCATGGCGATCCTCCTCGCTTGTTGAAATTATCGAAAAACGGAAAAACGAGCGCGCCCAGAGGGCGTCTCCCGTAACACCTGGCGGGCCAGGCTCGTTACATGTCTAGAGACGCCCTTGGGCGCGCACGATTCACAGCAATGGCTTACAGCTTTATCAATGCACGTCTTTCCAGTATTCACGCTTGAGCAGGTAAGCGAATACGAAGAAGAACGCCAGGTACAGCAATACATAGGTACCGATGCGCTGATGCTCCAGCTTCACCGGGTTGGCCGAGTAGGCCAGGAAGGTCACCAGGTTCTTGACCTTCTCATCGAACTGCTCCGGGGTCAGGCTGCCGGTGTTCGGCAATACGGTCAGCTGGTCGCAGGCTTCATGGGTCAAAGCGGAGCCAGTCAGCGGATCGAATTGCTTTTTGCCGTCTTCAACGATCTGAACCTGTTTGCAGCCTACCACCTGGCGCCCCTGGAGGCCGACCAGAACGTTAGGCATGCCGACGTTCGGGAAGACCTTGTTGTTCACGCCCCATGGACGTGCAGGGTCTTCGTAGAACGAACGCAGGTAACCGTAAAGCCAGTCGGTGCCACGCACGCGGGCAACCAGGGTCAGGTCCGGCGGCGCGGCGCCGAACCAGGTCTTGGCGTCCGCAGGCTGCATGCCGATGGTCATGTGATCGCCCAGTTTGGCACCGGTGAACACAAGCTTCTCGAGCATCAGCTCATGGGGGATACCCAGGTCATCGGCAACGCGCTCATAGCGCTGGAACTTGGCACTGTGGCAACCCATGCAGTAGTTGGCGAACGTACGTGCGCCGTCCTGCATGGCCGCTTTGTCGGAAACGTCGATGTCGACTTTTTCCAGCTCCGGACCACCGTGTTCAGCCGCGAAGGACAGTACAGGCATAGCAGCAAGAATCAGTACAGCAAATAGCTTTTTCATCAGCCAGTCACCCTTTCCGGAACCGGTTTGGTCTTCTCGAGCCTGGTGTAGAAAGGCATCAGAATGAAGTAGGCGAAGTACAGGAAGGTGCAAACCTGCGACAGCAGCGTGCGTCCAGGTGTCGGTGCCAGTACGCCCAGCACGCCCAGGATCACGAACGAAATGCAGAACACCACGAGCCAGATCTTGCTCAGCCAGCCTTTGTAGCGCATCGACTTGACGGGGCTGCGGTCCAGCCACGGCAGGACGAACAGCACGGCGATGGCCGCGCCCATGGCGATAACGCCCAGCAGCTTGTCCGGGATCGCCCGCAGGATCGCGTAGAACGGCGTGAAGTACCAGACCGGGGCAATGTGCTCAGGGGTCTTGAACGCGTTTGCCTGCTCGAAGTTCGGCTTCTCGAGGAAGTAACCACCCATTTCCGGGAAGAAGAACACGATGGAGCAGAAGATGAACAGGAAGACCACCACGCCGACGATGTCTTTCACGGTGTAGTACGGGTGGAAGGCAATGCCATCCAGCGGTACGCCGTTCTCGTCCTTGTGTTTCTTGATGTCCACGCCATCCGGGTTGTTCGAGCCGACTTCGTGCAGCGCGAGGATGTGCAGCACCACCAGGCCGAGGATCACGATCGGCAGGGCGACCACGTGCAGGGCGAAGAAGCGGTTCAGGGTGATGCCCGAGATCAGGTAGTCACCACGAATCCACTGGGTCAGGTCGTCACCGATGACCGGGATCGCACCGAACAGCGAGATGATCACCTGGGCACCCCAGTAGGACATCTGGCCCCACGGCAGCAGGTAGCCCATGAAGGCCTCGGCCATCAGCGCCAGGTAGATCAGCATGCCGAAGACCCACACCAGTTCACGCGGCTTCTGGTACGAACCGTAGAGCAAGCCACGGAACATGTGCAGGTAGACCACGATGAAGAACGCCGAAGCGCCGGTGGAGTGCAGCAGACGCAGGATCGAGCCGTACTCGACGTCGCGCATGATGTATTCGACGGAGGCAAACGCTTCTTCCGCCGACGGGGTGTAGCTCATGGTCAGCCAGACACCGGTGACGATCTGGTTGACCAGAACGAGCAGCGCCAGGGAGCCAAAGAAGTAGAAGAAGTTGAAGTTCTTCGGAGCGTAGTACTTGCTGAGATGGTCTTCCCACATTTTGGTCGCGGGAAAGCGCGCATCAACCCAATCCATTAGTTTGCTCATCACGCTTTCTCCGTATCGACGCCAACGACAATGATGTCATCGGTCTCATAGGAATGCGGGGGAACTGGCAGGTTCAGAGGTGCAGGCTGCGACTTGTAGACGCGACCGGCCAGGTCGTAGTGGGAGCCGTGGCAAGGGCAGAAATAACCACCGACCCAGTCCTTGCCCAGGTCGGCAGGCGCCACTTCAGGGCGGAACGTTGGCGAGCAACCCAGGTGCGTACAGATCCCGATCAGCAGCAGGACCTCTGGCTTGATCGAACGCGTCTGCGGGTCGACATAGGTCGGTTGCGTAGAGTTCTTCGAGGACGGGTCGGACAACTGACCCTCGATCTTTTTCAGATTCCCCAGGATTTCCTCTGTACGGCGGACGATGAACACCGGCTGGCCGCGCCACTCAGCAATCATCTGCTGGCCTGGCTCGATCTTGCTGACATTCACTTTCACCGGTGCACCTGCGGCTTTCGCCTTGGCGCTGGGAAACCATGACCCCACGAACGGGACCGCAGCCCCCACCGCTCCTGCAGCACCCACCACGGATGTGGCTGCTACCAGGAAGCGACGCCGGCCTGCATTCACGCCGTCATTGCTCATTCAGTCCTCTCCCATCAGCTTTGTGGCCTGTTAGATCAGGCGTCTACTAAGTAAAAATCTGAACTTATAAAAATTTTGCCGAATGGTAATGAAAAGCCCCAATTCTGACAAGGTAATTACCAAGCGGCCAAACCGCCAAGCCTTGTAGTATAGGGGCTCTACGAATGTGGCAAGTTGTCACAGAGCAATTCTTTTGCCCATAAAAAAACGCCCAGCTCCGTGAGGAACTGGGCGCCTTTTGAAAGCGGAAGCGAAATTAACGCTTCGAGTACTGCGGACGCTTACGCGCTTTACGCAGACCGACTTTCTTACGTTCAACTTCGCGAGCATCGCGAGTTACGAAGCCGGCTTTGCGCAGAGCACCACGCAGAGTTTCGTCGTAATCCATCAGGGCGCGAGTGATGCCGTGGCGGATTGCGCCAGCTTGACCACTTACACCACCACCGATAACAGTGACGTAGATGTCGAATTTTTCGACGGTCTCGGTCAGTTCCAGCGGCTGACGAACTACCATGCGGGCAGTTTCGCGGCCGAAGAAATTATCCAGGGAGCGGTTGTTGATGGAGATGTTACCAGTGCCCGGACGCAGGAAAACGCGTGCGGTTGCAGTCTTGCGACGGCCAGTGCCGTAATTTTGAGTCGCCGACATAATGAACTATTCCGTTAAAACTTCAGTTCTTGGGGCTGCTGAGCAGTATGAGGGTGAGCAGCGCCCGCATAAACCTTCAGCTTACGATACATGTCGCGACCCAGTGGGTTCTTAGGCAGCATGCCTTTAACCGCGGTCTCGATCACGCGCTCAGGGGCTTTGGCGATCAGCTTTTCAAAGTTGATCGACTTGATGCCGCCAGGAAAACCGGAGTGGGAGTAGTACATTTTGTCAGTGGTTTTAGCGCCAGTAACACGTACTTGCTCAGCGTTGATCACGACGATGTAGTCACCGGTGTCAACGTGAGGGGTGTACTCAGGCTTGTGCTTGCCACGCAGACGGCTCGCGATTTCGGTGGCCAGACGACCCAGGGTCTGACCAGCAGCGTCGACGACAAACCAGTCGCGCTTTACTGTTTCCGGTTTAGCAGTAAAAGTTTTCATTCTTTATAGCCTCAGGGGCCGCCCTGTAAATTAGACGGCGGATCTTACTGAATAGTGCGTACTTTGACAAGTCAAAGGCAGCCGGATACAGACGCTTTCGGGGGCTCGGGTCGGCGCGTCCGTTCAACGGCAAGATTCTTCGGCGGCGGCGCATCACTTCCACTGCAGAAAGAGGTGCGCAATTATGCAGATTGCGAAAAATATTTCAACCTGCTTTTATGATTGTTTTGCCCAAGGAGTTCCCGATGGACTATCGCCAGCTAGGCCGTACCGATCTGAACGTGAGTGCCCTGTGCCTCGGCACCATGACCTGGGGTGAGCAGAACAGCGAGGCCGAGGCCTTCGCCCAGATCGAACGCGCCAAGGGTGCCGGCATCAATTTCATGGACACCGCCGAGATGTACCCGGTGCCCCCAAGGCCGAGACCTACGCCACCACCGAGCGCTACATCGGCAATTATTTCAAAAGCCGCGGCGACCGTGCCGACTGGATCCTGGCGAGCAAGATCGCCGGTCCCGGCAACACCATCGACTACATCCGTGACAAGAACCTCAAGCACAACCGCCAGCACATCGTCGAAGCGCTGGACGCCAGCCTCAAGCGCCTGCAAACCGACTACATCGACCTCTATCAGTTGCACTGGCCGGAGCGCAGCACCAACTTCTTCGGTCAACTGGGCTACCAGCACAAGGCCGACGAAACGTTCACCCCACTGGAGGAAACCCTCGAAGCCCTGGACGAACAGGTCCGGGCCGGCAAGATCCGCCACATCGGCCTGTCCAACGAAACACCGTGGGGCACCATGAAGTTCCTGGCCCTGGCCGAGGCCCGTGGCTGGCCGCGGGCGGTGTCGATCCAGAACCCGTACAACCTGCTCAACCGCAGCTTCGAGGTCGGCCTGGCGGAAATCGCCATCCGTGAACAGTGCGGCCTGCTGGCTTACTCACCCTTGGCGTTCGGCTTCCTGTCGGGCAAATATGAGAACGGCGCACGACCGGCCAAGGGGCGTTTGACGCTCTACAGCCGCTTCACACGCTATTTCAACGCTCAATCGGAAGCCGCGTGCAGCCGGTACGTGGCGCTGGCCCGTGAGCACGGCCTGGACCCGGCGCAGATGGCCCTGGCGTTCGTCACCCAACAGCCGTTCGTGACCAGCAACATCATTGGCGCCACCACCCTGGAGCAACTGGACAGCAACATCGAAAGCGCCGACCTGAAGCTGTCGGACGAAGTGCTGGCGGGGATCGAGGCGATTCACAAGGATCAGCCGAACCCTGCGCCTTGATTGATTCATAGGCCCCATCACGAGCAAGCTCGCTCCCACAGGGTTTCTGCGCCAATGCAGGAGCCCCATGTGGGAGCGAGCTTGCTCGCGATAGCGGACCCAAGCCCACCACCGCATCAAAGCGACCGCGCAATGATCTCCTTCATGATTTCATTGGTCCCGGCATAGATCCGCTGCACCCGCGCATCCGCCCATGCCCGGGCAATCGGGTATTCCCACATGAAGCCGTAGCCGCCATGCAACTGCACGCACTCGTCGAGCACCTTGCATTGCAGGTCGGTGCCCCAGTACTTGGCCATCGCCGCCGTCGGCACGTCCAGCTTGCCTTGCAGGTGCAGTTCCAGGCAGCGGTCGACGAAGACCCGGCCAATCTGGATTTCGGTAGCCATTTCCGCGAGCTTGAAACGGGTGTTCTGGAAGTCGGCGATGGTTTTGCCGAACGCCTTGCGCTCGCGGGTGTAGTCCAGGGTCCATTGCAGCGCCGCTTCGGCCGAAGCCAGGCCGCCGATGGCGACGGTCAGGCGCTCCTGGGGGAGCTCTTGCATCAGGTAGGCAAAGCCCATTCCGGCCTGCCCGAGCAGGTTGTCCTTCGGCACGCGGACATCCTGGAAGAACAGTTCCGACGTGTCCTGGGCCTTCATTCCGACTTTTTCCAGGCGCTTGCCCTTTTCGAAGCCCGGCGTGCCCGCCTCCACCAGGAACAGGCTGGTGCCCTTGGCACCAGCCTTGGGGTCGGTCTTGGCGACCACAATCACCAGGTCCGCCAGGAAACCATTGGTGATGAACGTCTTGGAGCCGTTGATGACGTATTCGTCACCGTCCAGCACCGCCGTGGTCTTCACCCCTTGCAGGTCGGAACCGGCGCCCGGCTCGGTCATCGCGATGGCCGTGACCATTTCGCCAGACACCAGTTTCGGCAGGTACTTGTGTTTCAGCGCCTCACTGCCGTAATGCAGGATGTACGGCGCGACGATGTCGGAATGCAGCGAGAAACCGATCCCCGTCAGCCCCAGGCGGCCGATCTCCTCGATCACCACCGTGCTGTAGAGGAAGTCCGCGTCCAACCCGCCATAAGCCTCTGGAAGGTGCGAGCACAACATCCCCGCCTCCCCCGCCTTGTTCCAGAGCTGGCGATCGACATGCCCCTGTTTTTCCCACTGACTGTGGTACGGCACGGCTTCTTTTTCGAGGAAGGTTCGTACGCTGTCGCGAAACAATTCGTGCTCGGGACTGAACAGTGTTCTTGGGATCATGGCGCACCTTTGATTATTGTTGGACGTGGTTATCCGACAGAGCCTAAGCCTGCGGTGTACGACAGGACACTGGACACATCCGACAAAAAATAAGACGATCCAGCCGTCTAGTGACCACTTTCCCCTATAAAAATAAAGATGAATTATGTCTATGCACGCCTCCACGCCCTTGCGGCGCGTCAGCATCCTGGCAATCGACCGGGTCTTCGCCTTCACCCTCATGCAAGCCAAGGATTTTTTCCACCTGGCCAGCCTGCGCTATGGCAAACAGCTGGGCCACGGTCTGACACCGGCGTTTGAAACCCGGGTGGTCAGCCCCGATGGCAAACCGGTGAACAGCTTCAGCGATGTGATCATGCCGGTGGACGGAGGCCTGGAAAACACCGACGTCATCATCCTGCCGGCCTTCTGGGATGATTTCGCCAGCCTCTGCCAACGCTACCCCCAGGTACTGCCCTGGCTACGCGAACAACACGCTCGCGGCGCGGTCCTCTGCGGCGAAGCCACCGGGGTGTTCTGGCTGGCCGAAGCCGGTCTGCTCGACGGCAAGGAAGCGACCACCTACTGGCGCTTCTTCAACGCCTTCAAGGAGCGCTTCCCCCAGGTGCACCTGAACCAGGACAAGCACCTGACCGACGCCGACAACCTGTTTTGCGCCGGCGGCACGACCTCAGCCTGCGACCTCTACATTTACCTCATTGAACGCTTCTGCGGCGCCAATGTGGCCCAGGCCGTGGCGCGGGACATCCTGTATGAAGTGCAACGCAGCTATTCGCCGGGACGGATCGGCTTTGGCGGGCAGAAACTGCACCAGGACGTGATCATCCTGCAGATCCAGCAATGGCTCGAAGAGCACTTCGCCGATAAATTCCGCTTCGAGGATGTTGCCCGGGAGCATGGCATGAGCATCCGCAATTTCATGCGCCGCTTCCAGACCGCCACGGGCGACAAGCCGCTGCATTACCTGCAACGACTGCGGATCGAAACCGCCAAGGGCCTGCTCTCCGGCAGCCGCAAGAGCATCAAGACCATCAGCTACGAAGTCGGCTACGACGACGCGAGCTTTTTCGCACGCTTGTTCCGGCAACATACCGACCTGTCGCCGAACCAGTATCGGCAGCAGTTTCAGCAGGCGGCGTGAACCAGAGCTGAACGCAATCCCATGTGGGAGCGAGCTTGCTCGCGATGGCGGTGGTTCAGCAGGCCTGATGTTGACTGACAAGACGCCATCGCGAGCAAGCTCGCTCCCACAGGGTTTTGCAGTGACCGACTGATTTCGAGCGTACAAAAAAGGCCTGCGAACGCAGGCCTTCTTTGCTTTGCGAATCACCCTACGGCTTATGCGCTCGCGACAGGAATTCGTGGGATTGCATCTCCAATAAACGACTCAAGGTCCGCTGGAACTCGAAGGTCAGGCGACCGCCGGTGTAGAGGTCCTTGAGTTCGACTTCGGCCGAAATGATCAGCTTCACGTTACGGTCGTAGAACTCGTCGACCATATTGATGAAGCGACGGGCGATGTCGTCGGTGGTGACGCTCATCTGCTCGACGCCGCTGAGCAACACGGCGTGGAAGATCTTGCCCAGCTCGATGTAGTCGTTCTGGCTGCGCGGGCCGTCGCACAGTTCGCGGAAGTCGAACCAGGCCACGTCGTCACAGGTGCGGATGGCGCGGATCTCGCGGTTTTCGATGATCAGCACATCGTTTTCCACCGCCTGGGTGCATTCCGGCGTCAGGGCGCGGAAGCTCTTGCGCAGGCTTTCTTCGGCGGCGGCATCCAACGGAAAGTGGAACAACTCCGCTTGTTCGAGGTGACGCAGGCGGTAGTCGACGCCGCTGTCGACGTTGACGATTTCGGTGTGTTCCTTGATCAGCGCGATGGCCGGCAGGAACCGCGCCCGCTGCAGGCCGTCCTTGTACAGGCCGTCCGGCACGATGTTCGAGGTGGCGACCAGGGTCACGCCATTCTTGAACAGCTCTTCCATCAAGGTGCCCAGGATCATGGCGTCGGTGATGTCGGAAACGAAGAACTCATCGAAGCAGATCACCCGGGTCTCGTCGGCAAAACGCTTGGCGATGATGGTCAGCGGGTTCTTCTCGCCCCCCAGGGTCTTCATTTCCTCGTGCACGCGCTTCATGAAGCGGTGGAAGTGCGTGCGTGTCTTTTCCTTGAACGGCAGCGCTTCGAAGAAGGTGTCCACCAGGTAGGTCTTGCCACGGCCAACGCCGCCCCAGAAATACAGGCCCTTGACCGGTGCCTGGTCTTTTTTGCCGAACAGTTTGCCCAACAGGCCCGGCTTGTTGTTCGAGGCCGCGACCAGGTCGTCGTACAGGCGCTGCAAATGCCGCACCGCCGTTTCCTGGGCTGCGTCGTGGAAGAACTCCGGGCGTTTCAGATCAGCTTGATATCGTTCTAGGGGCGTCATATTCGTTAGCAAGGCAACAAAAACGGGCCGTCACTGTAGCGATGGCCCAGAGGAATGGCAATCGGCCCTTATTCGGGCCGATGGTCGGGTGACGCGCAGCGATCAGTCCTGGGCAGGTGTCAGGGCAACGCGCAGCGCATCGATGGCCGCATCCCGGGCGGCGCTGTCGGCGAAGGCCGGGCTGTTCGCCACGCACTCACCGTCGAGCCAGACGCTGAAACCCAGGTCGTCGCTGCGCACGTCCAAGGGTTGGCCGGATTGCAATTGCTTGGTCACCTGCCCTGCAGTCTTGCCATCGGCAAAATTGTTCGAGAGCAACAGTTGCTCGCCATCGGCAGAAAGCAGGCGGAAACGGAAACTGCCGTCATCCTCGCGGAAGCTGACGAAACGAGCCGCCTTGGCCGCTTTCTTTTTGACCTGGGTTGCCACCTGGACCTGGCTGACGAACGAACGCAGGCCAACGGCCTCGCGCAGTTCGTTGAGGAACGGCGTTGCCACGGCCCGGGCCTTGCTCGCGCCCAGTTGCAGGATGTCTTCAAGGTCCGACGGACGTTCGATGAACTGGTGATAACGCTCGCGCGCTTCACCCAGCTCGTTGTCGAGCAACTGGAACAGGCGGTTCTTGGCTTCGCCCCAACCCAGGCCTTGCAGCAGTTCGCTGCGGAACTCGGCGGACTGTTCGGCAGTGGCGAAGGCCTGGAACAGGGTGAACAGGTGCGAATTGTCCGGATCCTTGGCTTCGCCCGGGGCACGGGAGTCGGTGACGATCCGCGAGATCGCGTCCTTCATGTCCTTGGCGCTGCTGAACAACGGGATGGTGTTGTCGTAGCTCTTGGACATCTTGCGGCCATCGAGGCCCGGCAGCGTGGCCACGCTTTCTTCGATCAGCGCCTCGGGCATGGTGAAGAACTCCTTGCCCTGGCCGAACAGGTGATTGAAGCGCTGGCCGATGTCGCGGGCCATTTCCACGTGCTGGATCTGGTCGCGACCGACCGGGACCTTGTGGGCGTTGAACATCAGAATGTCGGCGGCCATGAGGATCGGGTAGCTGTAGAGGCCCATGGTGACACCGGCGTCCGGGTCTTCGCCGGCCTCGACATTCTTGTCCACCGAGGCCTTGTAGGCGTGGGCACGGTTGAGCAGGCCCTTGGCCGCGACGCAGGTCAGCAGCCAGGTCAGTTCCGGGATCTCGGGAATATCGGACTGGCGATAGAACGTCACGCGGTCCACATCCAGGCC
Organism: Pseudomonas sp. Van50; assembly: GCF_055390755.1. Taxonomy (NCBI): domain Bacteria; kingdom Pseudomonadati; phylum Pseudomonadota; class Gammaproteobacteria; order Pseudomonadales; family Pseudomonadaceae; genus Pseudomonas; species Pseudomonas sp. Van50. Next base: position 5,842,223 of record NZ_AP024343.1, read on the forward strand.
GCCGGCCAGCCAAGTGGCGGCGATCTCCAGGCGCGAACGCTGGATACGCAGCGGGTCATCGCACTTGATCAGGGCGTGGTAGTCGGCCAGGAAGTAGAACGAATCGGCGTTGCTGTCGCGGCTGGCGAGGATCGCCGGACGGATGGCGCCGGCATAGTTGCCCAGGTGCGGGGTGCCGGTGGTGGTGATGCCGGTCAGGATACGGGTACGCGTCGTCATGGGTTATCGCTTGTCAGACTGCTATCAATTCGAGAGGCGCGGCAGAATCAGATCCTTGAGATCGGTCAGCTTGCCATGAAAAAAGTGTCCGCATTCTGCCACTTTCAGCAGCTCATGGGGGCGTTGGAGCGTGTCGGACCATTCGTAAACCAGCTGCGGATCGACCACTTCGTCGGTTTCCGGCTGGATCACGGTCAATTCGCCACCGGTCGGCAAGGGCGATCGCTCGTCCAGGCGCATCACCGCCGGGGCCACCATGAACAGGTGCTTGACCGGTTGCCCCTGGGCTTCCAGGCGCCCGCCAAGGCTGGCGGCGACAAAGCCGCCAAAGGAAAAACCGAACAGGGTCAGGGGCAATTGCGGGTATTTTTCACGCAACCATTGGGCAACAGCCTGGGCGTCATCCACTTCGCCAGTGCCCATGTCATGGGTGCCGGCGCTGGCACCCACGCCACGATAATTGAAACGCAACGTAACCAGCCCAGCATCGCGGGCAGTGCGTTGCAGGGTCGAGACCACTTTGTTGAGCATGGTCCCGCCCTGCACCGGGTTCGGGTGGCAGATCAGCGCCAGGCCACGGGGGGCCTCGCTGTCCAGGTACAAGGCTTCCAGTTGGCCCACGGGGCCATCGATGACGACAGGGGTTTCGCGCATAAGCAAGGTAAAGAACTCCGTGACCCCGAATTGGGTCGACTCGTCTAGCTAAAGTCTGTGCCTGGCATGATTGCGATGTTCTTCGCGGTATACAGCGCAGGTCCGAGCCGTTAACGTAAAGCAAAGCCGTTTATAGAGGAAGGACTCGTGGAACACTCGCTCTTAGTTTGGTTGTTGCCGACTCTTGCCCTGGTTGCCGGTGTCGCCATTGGATTCCTGCTTGCCCGACTGCTGCCCAATGCGGTGCCCAACAGCACGCAACGTCAGCTGGACGACATTCAGGAACGTTTCGACAGTTATCAGAATGAAGTGGTCACCCACTTCAACAGCACCGCTTCTCTGGTGAAAAAACTCACCCAGAGCTACCAGGATGTCCAGGATCATTTGTCCGAGGGTGCCAATCGCCTGGCCCTGGACGAGCAGACTCGCCAGCGCCTGCTGGCCGCCCTGCAAGCCGATGCGGCACAGACTCCACGGGAACGCCTGACCCCACCAAAAGGGATCCAGGAACCGCCGCGGGACTACGCCCCCAAGGCCCCGAATTCGCCCGGCATGCTCGATGAGCATTACGGTTTGAAGAAGTAATTTGCGAGCGACACCAAAAGCCCGCCCGATCACATGATCGGGCGGGCTTTTTTTTAGTCCAGGAAAATCCCCTGTGGGAGCGAGCTTGCTCGCGATGATGGCGGCACATCCCACATCACCGGCTCAGGCAGACCGCTATCGCGAGCAAGCTCGCTCCCACAGGGGTGGCGCCAGCCACAAAAAACGGGGGCCCTGTTTCCAGAGCCCCCGTTTCATTTACCGCCCAGCGATCATGGGTACTGCTGGTAAGTCTGCCCCTGCTGCTGCGGCGCCTCCTGATATTGCTGGCCAGGAATGGCCTTGAGGTTGACCTCGACACGACGGTTTTGCGCGCGGCCATTGACGTCGGCGTTGCTGGCCACCGGATTGTCCGGGCCGGCGCCACGGGCCGAGAGGTTGGCACCGCTCACGCCCTGGGACGTCAGGTAGGTCGCCACGCTCTGGGCACGGCGCTGGGACAGGTCCATGTTGTGCTGGCGGCTGCCGGTGCTGTCGGTGTAACCGACGATCTCGATCTGGTTCTGGTTGAACTCCTTGAGGGAATTGGCCAGGTTGTTCAGCGGCTGGTAGAAGCTGGACGCGATGTTCGCCGAGTCGGTGGCGAAGGTGATGTTGCCCGGCATGATCAACTTGATCTGGTCGCCCTGGCGCTGCACTTCAACGCCGGTATTGGCCATGCTGGCGCGCAGTTTCTTTTCCTGCTGGTCGGCGTAGTAACCGTAGCCGGCCGCGGAAGCCCCCACCACCGCCGCACCGATCAACGCACCCTTGCCCCGGTTATCGTGACCGATGGCCGCACCGGCCAACGCCCCCGCCAGCGCACCGAGGCCGCCGTACTTGGCGGTTTTGCTCATGCCCGACGATTCGGTAGAGGCCTGGCCCTGGTTGTCATAGGGGTTAGGCGACGCACAGCCGGACAACAAGGCCACAGCAGTAGCGACAACGATCAAGCGACGCGAGGTGAACATGGAATGCTCCTGGTTTTCAGTCTGAAGTGCCAGGGCGTAGGCAATCGACTCTGGCAGGCGTTGGAACGCGGCAATCGTTAAAAATTCCGTCCCGCTGCGTTGCGCTTCGCCCGGCTGCTTCAGAAAAAACCGTCGTCTGGGCGGGTTGCCTCAGCCTTGCGCCAGACAGCGGCTCACACCCCTGACAATCATCTCCACTTCCCGCCCATCGATCGTCAGCGGCGGCAGCAGGCGGATGGTCTGGCCCCGGGTGACATTGATCAGCAGGCCGTGGTCCCGGGCGGCGCGAAGGGTCAGGTCGCGGACCGGTTGCTTGAGTTCGATGCCGATCATCAAGCCCTGCCCGCGAATCGCCAAGACATTCGGGTTGTCCGCCAGCTCGGTCCGCAGCCGGCTCAGCAATTGTTCGCCCTGGTGCCTGGCGTTACCCACCAGCGCTTGCTCCTCGATGATGTCCAACACTGTGCAACCGACCCGACAGGCCAGCGGATTGCCGCCGAACGTACTGCCATGGCTGCCAGGGGTAAACAGCTCGGCAGCCTTGCCCCGTGCCAGGCAGGCACCGATAGGCACACCGTTGCCCAGGCCCTTGGCCAGGGTCATGACATCCGGCACGATGCCCTCGTGCTGGAACGCGAACCATTGGCCGGTGCGCCCGATGCCGGTCTGGATCTCGTCGAGCATCAACAGCCAGGCGCGCCGACTGCATAACTGCCGCAAGGCCTTGAGGTACCCTGGTGGTGCGAGTTGCACACCGCTCTCACCCTGGATCGGCTCCACCAGCACCGCGACGATGCGTTCGGCGTGAGCCTGTTGAATCTGTTCCAGCGCCGCGAGATCGCCGAACGGCACCTTGATGAAATCCCCCGGCAACCGGTTGTAACCCAGCCGCACGGACGGACCGTCACTGGCGGACATGGTGCCCAAGGTGCGTCCATGGAATGCGTTGTCCATGACCACCACCAAGGGCTGCTCGATACCCTTGTGCCAGCCGTAGAGGCGCGCCAGCTTCAGCGCGGTTTCGTTGGCCTCGGCGCCGGAGTTATTGAAAAACGCCCGCTCCATCCCCGACAGCTGGGTGAGCTTTTGCGCCAGGCGTTGCTGCCAATCGATGCTGTACAGGTTGGAGGTGTGCAACAGCAGGCCGGCCTGCTCGCTGATGGCGGCCACCAGCCGCGGGTGGGAATGGCCGACATTGGTCACCGCCACGCCCGCCACCGCATCGAGGTATTCACGACCGTCCTGATCCCACAGGCGCGTCCCCAAACCATGGGTGAAATTCAGCGCCAGGGGTTGGTAAGTGGTCATCAGGCAGGCAGCGGTCATGGCATCAAGCTCCATCGGGTGGTTTTTTCCAGTATGGTTAGCCACCAAGGCTGGATAAACGCTGCTTTACTTCAATCATTTATAAGCTGAGCTTTATAATGGACCTGTTCCAGGCGATGACCGTTTACGTGAAGGTGGTAGAAACCGGGAGCCTGACGGCGGCGGCCCAGGCGTGCGAAATGTCCACCACCATGGTGGGCAATCATCTTCGTGCCCTGGAGCAACGCCTCGGCGTGCGCCTGATCAACCGTACGACGCGGCGCCAGCGCCTGACCGAATTCGGCTCGGCCTACTACCAGCGCTGTCTGGAAGTACTGGGGCTGGTGGCCGACTCCGAACGCCTGGCCGAACAGACCCAAGGCGAGCCCACCGGCACCCTGCGCATCACCGCACCACTGACCTTCGGTACCGAACGCCTTTCACCGGCGCTGGCCGAATTCAGCCAGCGCTTCGCCCAGGTCAAGCTCGACGTGGTGCTGACCAACCAGCGCCTGGACCTGCTCGACCATGGCTTCGACGTCGCCATCCGCCTCGGCCATCCCGACCCGAAGCTGATTGCCCGTCCGTTGCTGGACTACACCCTGACCATCTGCGCCTCCCCCGCTTACCTGGCCCGGCGCGGCACGCCGGAACAACCGGCGGACCTGCAACGACACGACTGCCTGTCGTTTGCCTATTCGGCAGCAGACGAATGGCGCTTCGCCCAGGATCACTGGCCCATCAACGGGCCGGACGGCGAGATCAAAGTCCCGGTGAACGGACCGATGCTGATCAACAGTTCCTCGGGCCTGCATCGCGCCGCCCTGGCCGGGATGGGCGTGGTGATGCTGCCCGATGCCCTGGTGGCCCAGGACCTGAAGGAGGGGCACTTGGTGGCGTTGCTGCAGGGCTACCAATTGCCCCATCGGCCGATGAGCCTGATGTACGCGCAGGATCGCTACCGCTTGCCGAAACTGCGCAGTTTTGTCGAGTTCGCGCTGGAGAAATGGGGTAAACCCCCAGCCCAACCCGAATGACGACGCAGGAGCTGACGAGTGCAACGAGGCTGCGATCTTTCCCCAGACGCTTGAGTCCCGAGCGAAAGCCCGAAAGATCGCAGCCTTCGGCAGCTCCTACAGGACATCGCCCCCGCTAGTGACCCCGCGCCCCATCAGCTACTCTTCCTCCTTGGACGAGCATTTTGATATCAAGGGTGATGAGGAAACGACGATGGGAGATGCCTCGAACATCGACATGCTGCGGTTCGACCTGTCCGATCTGGACGAAGGCGTACTGCACACCATCCTGGAACTGGTCAGCGATGGCATCTGGGACTGGAATGCCAACACCGGCTTCGTCTACCGCAACCCCGGCTGGTACACGATGCTTGGCTACCTGCCTCATTCACTGGACAACACCGTGCTGACCTGGGAAAGCGTGATCCACCCGGAGGATTACCCACGGGTCATGGCGTTGTTCGACGACTACCTGGAACAACGATCCCACCGCTACCAAGCCGAGTACCGTTGCCGCACGTGCGACGGGTCCTACATCTGGATCGAGGATCGCGGCTACGTGATCGCCCGCAACCCGGACGGCACGGTGGCCCGCATGATCGGCGCCCATCGCAGTATCGACGACAAGAAGCGCCTGTTCGAACAATTGGAACGGCGTAACAAATCCTTGGAAGCCATCATTGAAGAACGCACCCGCGAACTGTCCCGGGTCAACCATCAGTTGCAGCTCCAACTCGACGAAAACCGCAGGCTTGCCGAAACCGATGCCCTGACGCGGGTCGCCAACCGTTATCGCCTGGACCAGGCACTGCCGCTGGCCTGTGAGCGCGCACAGCGTTTCCGCGAGCCGTTGTCGCTGATCGCCATGGACGTCGATGACTTCAAGGACATCAACGATCGCTACGGCCACGCCTTCGGTGACGCAGCGCTGGTGCAAGTGGTACAGAGCGTCAAGCGCTGCGAGCGCGGCAGTGACCTGCTGGTGCGCTGGGGCGGCGACGAATTCATCATGATCTTGCCCAACACCACCCTGGCCGACGCCCGCCTGCTGGCGGAAAGCATTCGTCGTGGCCTGTCCGACCTGCTGCCGGTGGGCGACTTCCAGATCACCATGAGTTTTGGCGTGGTGCAGCGCTTGGAGGATGAACAGCACTCGGCGTTGCTGCACCGGGCAGACCAGGCGCTGTATCGCTCCAAGATGGCGGGCAAGAATGTGATTTGCGAATGAACGGTACCCCGACATGGTGCATCTTCGACAACACCGCCAGTGGCGCTGCGACCGCCGACGCGTTGCGCTTGATGGGCCTGATGCAAGACGCAAAGCCGTCACCGGCAACAAATGGTCAGTTGCTGCCGGTCCGACCGTGACAACACCGCTCGGGTCCAATAGATTAGGCGACCGGAAAAAAGCTCAATGCCTTTCTCGCCTCATCCCGCTAACAGAAGTAGTGAAATTTCAATGTCCGATTCCAACACCGCTGAATCCGTAGTCACCCTGTCGTCCAAAGCGGAATACGAAAACTCCATCAATCTTTCACAGCATCTGCCCCAGGCCAAAACCATCAGCGAAATGGTCCTCGATGCGTTCCAGTCGAACCGCGAAAGCGACCAGATCCGCGAACTGCGCAACGCCATCCGTCAGGCCCACGATGCCTTCGACGACGACAAGGCCTACGAACTGATGGGCCAGCTCAAACAGCTCAAGGACGCCGAAGCCGCCGACTTCGCGGCCCTGGAAGACCTGAGCAGCCGCTTCCCGATCAGCCGCATCCTCTCCAGCTACAAGGACGACCCATCGTTCCAGGAACTGGTCTACGGCCTGGCCCTGAAAGTACTGAACCAGACCCATCAGGCCATCAGCAACCCAAGCGGCAGCAAGGGCAAGGCCTCGCGCAAGAAGGAAGCCGAAGTGTTTGTCATCAGCAAGGACGGCATCAGCGTCACCCTGCCCCTGCGCACACCACGCTCCAAGCCGAACGTCGACCGCGAAGCCTTCGAGTTCCTGGGCTTCAACTTCGTAGGCGAAGGCGACGAAGCCGAGTTGGAAAGCGAAACCTTCCTGGACAACGACGGCACCGAACAACCGGCCACCCGCAAAGGCATCGTCACTGCGTTGCAACAGCAGAAAGCCTTCGACGGCTACAGCATCGCCCAGCAATAAGCCTCACCCGAGGCCACTGTGGGAGCGAGCTTGTTCGCGATGAAGCCGGCACATTCAGCACTCATGCAGGCTGAACCACCGCCATCGCGAGCAAGCTCGCTCCCACAGGAACATCGGCAGCCCGCAACCCCCATGAAAAAGCCCCGCGCTTCTCTCGAAGGCGGGGCTTTTTCATGGGAGAGATATGAGTTCCTCAAACAGCGCCGAGCCGCTCGACCATGTCTGGAAACTTCTCGACCAACCTGATCAGAAGAGCCGCCTGGGCGTTGGGTTTGGACTTCTCCTGCTCCCAGTTCCTAAGGGTGCCAGGACTGGTCCTGATGCTCTTGGCGAAAACGGCCTGAGACATATGGAGCTTGTCGCGCAACGCCACGATTTCCCGAGCCGACACCTCGGGAACCGGTTTATCCTCGATCGACAGCTGACGAAGGGTGATCTTGCCCTCCCGGTGAGCGGCCATCTCCTCGACGCCTTGTATCATCTCGGCAAACAGATCACGTTTTTTCATAAGGTACCTCGCACTTTCAACTCAGCTTCTATGGCGCGCTTGAGCATCTTCTCTTGCTCGGAGGTCAGGTTTTCCAACTCGTCCTTGCTTATCAGAGATAGCGAACATCCAAAACCGACCAGCATTCATAAGGCAATAACAGATACTCCGCAACCCTTGTGGGAGCGAGCTTGCTCGCGATGAGGCCGTCATATTCAACACTCATGCAGGCTGAACCACCGCTATCGCGAGCAAGCTCGCTCCCACAGGAACATCGGCAGCCAGGGCAACGTCCATGAAAAAGCCCCGCGCTTCTCTCGAAGGCGGGGCTTTTTTTGCAGCATCTGAAGCTTAAGGCGCGTACGTCAGCAGCAGCTCACTCGGCACTTTGAAGTCCAGGGACATCATGACGCTCAGGGCGGTGATGGTGAAGATCGAGAACACGAACAGCTTGCGTGCCCAGACCGTGTCATCCACCGCCTTGTAGCCGGTCCAGGCCATGTACAGCCAGTACATGCCCATGGCGGCGGCGACGGCGAGGTAGCTCATGCCGGCGTAGCCGCTGAAGGTCAGCATCAAGGTCGCCACCAGGAAGGCCAGGATGTAGAGCAGGATGTGCTTCTTGGCCACGCGGATACCGCGCTTGACCGGCAGCACCGGAATCGAGGCCGCCAGGTAGTCGTTGAAGCGGAAGATCGCGATGGCGTAGGAATGCGGCATCTGCCACAGGCTGAACATCACCAGCAGCGTCAGCGCTGCCATGTCGAAGCTGTTGCTTACCGCGACGTAACCGATCACCGGCGGCATCGCCCCCGACAGGCTGCCCACCAGCGTGCCGTGGACCGACTTGCGCTTGAGGTACAGGCTGTAGAGGCCGACGTAGATGACAAAACCGATCACCGCGAACAACGCCGCCAACGGGTTGGCGACCCAGTACAGCAGCGCCACCCCGGCAACGCCCAGCACCGTGGCGAATGCCAGGGCCAGTTGCACCGGAATCAGGCCTTGGACCAGCGCCCGATTCTTGGTGCGTTCCATCTTGATGTCGATGTCGCGGTCGATGCAGTTGTTGAACACGCAACCGGACGCCACCACCAGGGAAGTGCCGATCATCGCCGCCAGGAAGATGGCCAGATCGACATGCCCTTTCGAGGCCAGGAAAAACCCGCCTGCCACAGAAAGCACGTTACCGAAAATGATCCCCGGCTTGGTGATTTGGATAAAGTGCTTCAGGGACATCCGGACTTTCCTCAGTGCGCCATCATGTTGGTGTGGATGCTGAACATGATCCACAACGACAGGCCAACCAGCAGGACAATCACGATCGCGGCAAAGACAAACGCGACCACGTTGTTACGTTGGGCGGCGGAGCGGTCCAGGTGCAGGAAGTACACCAGGTGCACCAATACCTGGACCACGGCGAAGATCAGGATGATCCACAGGGTCAGGCTCTTGGGCAGCGACGGGTACATCACCAGGCCGAACGGGATGACGGTCAGGATCACCGACAGGATGAAACCGATGGCGTAGGACTTGACGCTGCCGTGGCCGGCGTCATGGCCATCATGGGAATGTGCGTTAGCCATTTACAGGGTCCCCATCAGATAAACAACGGTGAATACGCAGATCCACACCACGTCCAGGAAGTGCCAGAACAGGCTCAGGCAGCTCAGGCGCGTCTTGTTGGTGGCAGTCAGGCCGTTTTTCTGGACCTGATACATCATGATCGCCATCCAGATCAGGCCGCTGGTCACGTGCAGGCCGTGGGTGCCGACCAGGGTGAAGAACCCGGACAGGAAGCCACTGCGGCTAGGACCGTAGCCTTCGGAGATCAATACGTGGAACTCATTGATCTCCATGCCGATGAAGCCGGCACCGAACAGGAAGGTCATGGCCAACCAGCCCAGGACCTGGTTTTTCTTGCCCTTGAACAACGCCAGCATGGCGAAGCCGTAGGTGATCGAGCTGAACAGCAGCAGCGCGGTTTCGCCCAGCACGTACGGCAGTTCGAAAATGTCGTGGCCCGACGGGCCACCGGCGACGTTGTTAACCAGCACCGCGTACGCCGCGAAAATCGACGCAAACAGAATGCAGTCGGTCATCAGGTAGAGCCAGAAACCGAATACGGTCATCTCGCCCGAGTCGTGGTGATGGTCATCGTGCCCATGGTCATGACCATGGGCGTGTCCAACATTGGTCACTAAGTTCGACATGGTTTAAGCCTGTTCCAACGAGGTTTCAACACGGGTGGCGGTGGCGGGGACTTTCCCGGCCGCTACCAGGCGCTTGTGCTGCTCGGCTTCGATGCGTTCGATGACATCCACCGGCACCATGTAGCCCTGATCGTCACGGGCGGCATGGATCACGAAATACACCACGGTGCCGACCAGGCTGGCGATGGCCAGCCACCAGATGTGCCAGATCATCGCGAAACCGAACACGGTCAACAGCGCGCCCATGACCACACCGGTGGCGGTGTTGTTAGGCATGTGGATCGGCTCGTACTTGGTCGGAGCCTGGTACGCGGTGCCGGCTTCCTTGGCTTCGGTGAACGGGTCGATGACGTCTGCTTTTGGCAGCACGGCAAAGTTGTAGAACGGCGGTGGCGAAGAGGTCGACCATTCCAGGGTATGGGCATTCCACGGGTCGCCGTGTTCGCACATGTTCTCTGGCTTGTTGCGGTCGCGCACGCTGACATACAACTGGATCAACTGGCAGGCGATGCCGACAGCGATCATCACCGCACCGAACATGGCGACGTACAGGTACGGCACCCACTCAGGGTTGGTGGTGGTGTTCAGGCGACGGGTCATGCCCATGAAGCCCAGTACATAGAGCGGCATGAACGCGACGAAGAAGCCGGTAATCCAGAACCAGAACGCTGCCTTGCCCCAGCCTTCGTGCAGCTTGAAGCCGAACGCTTTCGGGAAGTAGAAGGCAAAGCCGGCGATGTAGCCGAACACGGCGCCGCCGATGATCACGTTGTGGAAGTGCGCGATCACGAACAGGCTGTTGTGCAACACGAAGTCAGCACCCGGGATGGCCAGCAGTACGCCGGTCATGCCGCCGATGGCGAAGGTCACCATGAAGCCCAGGGTCCACATCACGTGGCTGGTGAAACGCAGGCGGCCCTGATAAATGGTGAACAGCCAGTTGAACAGCTTCACCCCCGTCGGGATCGAAATCAGCATCGTCGCCAGGCCGAAGAAGGCGTTGACGCTGGCACCCGAGCCCATGGTGAAGAAGTGGTGCAGCCAGACCATGAAGCCCAGTACCGAGATCGCGCCGGAAGCGTAGATCATCGAGTGGTGGCCGAACAGTTTCTTGCCGGAGAAGGTCGAGATGACTTCGGAGAAAATCCCGAACGCCGGCAGGATCAGGATGTACACCTCGGGGTGACCCCAGGCCCAGAACAGGTTGACGTACATCATCGGATTTCCACCCAGTTCATTGGTGAAAATGTGGAAATCCATGTAGCGGTCAAGCGTCAGCAAAGCCAGGGTAGCGGTCAGGATCGGGAAGGACGCGACGATCAGGACGTTGGCCCAGGTGCAGGTCCAGGTGAAGATCGGCATGTCCATCAGCTTCATGCCCGGGGTACGCATCTTCAGCACGGTGGCCAGGAAGTTGACCCCCGTCAGCGTTGTCCCCAACCCGGATAGCTGTAGCGCCCAGATGTAGTAATCCATCCCCACGCCCGGACTGTATTGCAAGCCCGACAGCGGCGGATAGGCCACCCAGCCGGTCTTGGCGAATTCGCCAACGCCCAGGGACAGGTTGATCAGCACCACGCCGGACACCAGCAGCCAGAAGCTCAGGGAGTTCAGGAACGGGAAGGCCACGTCACGGGCACCGATCTGCAGCGGCACTGCAAGGTTCATCAGGCCAGTGAAGAAAGGCATCGCCATGAAGATGATCATGATCACACCGTGGGCGGTGAAGATCTGGTCATAGTGTTCAGGCGGCAGGTAGCCGGGCGAACCCTCGGTGGCCATGGCCAGTTGGGTACGCATCATGATGGCGTCGGCAAAGCCGCGCAGCAGCATGACCATGGCGACGATGATGTACATCACGCCGATTTTCTTGTGGTCGACCGAGGTCAGCCATTCGGTCCACAGGTAGGTCCACTTCTTGAAATAAGTGATGCCTGCAAACAATGCCAGACCACCGAGCGCGATGATGGCGAGGGTCACCATGACAATCGGCTCGTGGAACGGGATCGCTTCCCAACTTAATTTACCAAACATCGTTTACTCCTCTGCCCCGGCAGCTGAATGCGAGCTCATGTCCATCCCTTCCATGTTGTGAGCCACTTCCTTCTCGTTCTTCTCGTGGTGCATCGGCTTGCCCGGATTCATCCCTTCATACTTGTCGATGATGGTCTGGAACAGGTTCGGCGTAACCGACGAGTAGAGTTCGACTGGGTTGTTCTGGCTCGGCTTGGAAAGGGCTTCGTATTCAGCTTTTTCAAGCTGTTTAGGTGCCTTCTTCACATCGTTGACCCAGGCGTCGAAATCTTCCTGGGTCGTGGCGATTGCTTTGAACTTCATGCCGGTGAAACCCGCGCCACTGTAGTTGGCGGAGATACCGTCGAGTTCGGCGTTCTGGTTGGCGATCAGGTGCAGCTTGGTCTGCATGCCCGCCATCGCGTAGATCTGGCCGCCCAGGCCCGGGATGAAGAACGAGTTCATCACGGTGTCGGAGGTGACCTTGAAGTTGATCGGCGTGTGGGCCGGGAACACGATCTTGTTGACGGTGGCGATGCCTTGTTCCGGATAGATGAACAGCCATTTCCAGTCCATCGAAACCACTTCAATGGTGATCGGCTTGACGTCCGAATCCAGTGGACGATACGGGTCCAGGGCGTGGGTCGACTTGTAGGTGATGTAACCCAGGGCAATGATGATCAGCACTGGAATCGTCCACACCGCCACTTCGATCTTGGTCGAATGCGACCATTTCGGCGTGTACGTGGCCTTGGTGTTGGTTGCGCGGTACTTCCAGGCGAACAGGAAGGTCATGACGATGACCGGCACGACGACCAGCAACATCAGCAGTGTGGCGGTGATGATCAGGTTTCGTTCATCCAGGCCGACCTGGCCCTTGGGATCGAGCAAGGTCATGTTGCAGCCTCCCAGCAGCAACGTGCCAAGCAGCGGCAACAAGCCTAGTAATCGGGGGTACCTGTTTTTACTCATCTCACGACCTCTAAAGCAGCTTGCGCAATGCAGTTGGGTTTTGATCGCCAACACTTCACCCTGCCAAGGGTTGGCATTTCTTGGATTGAATAAGGGCTGCCCATCGAACGTCAGCGGCTGTTCGACACATCCCGGGCCAGCAGTGAGTTCTTATTCGTTGGTCAAAAGGCCTAGTTCAAGCCCAATTCCATTTGGTGCGGGTAGTTGGAGGCACCGACACCTGGGGTCGCATGGGGCGCTGGCGCCCTTCGACCACTCTCATGCTCAAGCCTGAGCCGGGTCGGAAAATCGGTGCGGGCGATTGTAGTGAGGTGACGCGCTGTAGACCATGTCTCATCCCGAAATAATTTTTATCCGATCCGGCAACAATCTCTTGCCGATATTGCAACGGGCCAGCATGTTATCGAAATTCATTCTCAACAAGAACCCCAAAAAACATAGGTCTACTACGCCCGATTTAGACAGCTCGAGAGGATCATCACGAGGTTTTTTGCCCGACAAGCGCCCAGTTTTCGGGGCCTTCGGCGTCTGACGCGTCGCTGTTAAAAATGCCTGCTACAAGCGATACGCCGATTGCGAAACCAGACATTTTTTTGTTACAGGAAAGCGTGCTTTATCGCCCTCGCCAAGGCTGAGCACCGCAAGATATGTGACAACGTGTCGCACATTGCCGCAGGTCATTCTTGCCTCGGATCAAGGACGCTCCGTCTTGAGCGTGAAACGTAAAACGCCCCGGCTCTCCTGGAGAGAACCGGGGCGTTTCATCGAGGCGTTTCAGCGAAGCGGTTTGCGGTTACGCGACACCAGCAACGGCACCAGCACCACCGTCAACACGAAGGCCACCAGCGCCCATTGCGCCAGGGACAGGCCCAGGATCGGTGGGTAGGGCGTGGAGCAAAAGCCATCGACCTGGAAACCCAGCGGGAAGATCTTCGCCAGCGGCAGGTCATCGACAATCGGTTGCAATACGTCGATGCCGCAACTGACCGCGGGGAAGAACTGGGTGTACACGTGATGCCCTGCCACACCGGCACCGGCCAGGGCACAGAGCACCACCAGGCCTTCGAAGATCGTCAGGCTGCGGCGGGTGCGCATGGCGGCGCCGATGAAGGCGAAGATCGCGATCAGCAACAGCGCATAGCGTTGCAAGATACACAGCGGGCACGGTGCCTCGCCGAGGGCCACCTGCATGTACAGCGCACCGCCGATCAGCGCCAGGCAGATCAGCCCCAGCAGCACCAGATAGCGCCGCTCACGGCCTAGCCGCATCATTTCCTCACTCATTGCGTTTCCCTTTGTCTGCATGGATCGACGCGCAGCCTCGCGACACCCGGCGCGCGATCGGATGTACCGAAGTCTACACGCTGACCATGACAGTGAACGAGCAGCGAGCGTCGACATTGGAGGGAATAGACCGCAAGAAGGTTAAGCGGGGATTAATTCTGGCGGTTGGACAGGGATGGGGCTGCTGCCGCTATCGCGAGCAAGCTCGCTCCCACAGTTTTTTGCGGTGTCCACAGGCGTCGTGTCCGCCGCTAATCCCTTGTGGGAGCGAGCTTGCTCGCGATAGCGGTGGGTCAGCTTGCATTGCTGTTGAATGTGCCAATGCCATCGCGAGCAAGCTCGCTCCCACAGTTTTTTGCGGTGCTCACAGGCGTCGTGTCCGCCGCTAATCCCTTGTGGGAGCGAGCTTGCTCGCGATAGCGGTGGGTCAGCTTGCATTGCTGTTGAATGTGACAATGCCATCGCGAGCAAGCTCGCTCCCACAGTTTTTTGCGGTGCTCACAGGCGTCGTGTCCGCCGCTAATCCCTTGTGGGAGCGAGCTTGCTCGCGATAGCGGTGGGTCAGCTTGCATTGCTGTTGAATGTGACAATGCCATCGCGAGCAGGCTCGCTCCCACAGTTTTTTGCGGTGTCCACAGGAATTGTGTCCAGCGCTAATCCCTTGTGGGAGCGAGCCTGCTCGCGATGAAGGCAACCCGGTCTCCCGGTTCGCCGCGACCTTACTCCAGCGCCGCCGCCGGACCGAAGAATTCGTAGCGGCTCTGCCGGTCCGGCACGCCCAGGGCCTTGAGGTGGCGTTTGACGGCGCCCATGAAACCCTTCGGCCCAAGGAAATAGGCGTCCAGGTCACGCTGCTCCGGCAGCCATTGCGCCAATTGCTCCTGGCTCAGCAGCCCCACCTTATCCGCCGCTGGGCTCAAGCCATCGTCTTCGTCGTAGCAGTAGAAGCGCTTGAGTTGCGGATGCCGCCTGGCCAAGTCGTCGATCCAGTCGCGAAAGGCATGGGCGCGGCCGTTGCGTGCACAGTGAATGAAATGCACCGGCCGCTCGGTTTGCAGTGCCGCCTGCAACATGGCCAGGGTCGGCGTGATGCCGACGCCGCCGCTGATCAGCACCAGCGGCTTGTCACTGGCGGTCAGGTAGAAATCCCCGGACGGCGGGAACAACTGGATACGGTTGCCGACTTCGAAATGATGATGCAGGTGGTTCGACACCCGCCCGCCCGGCTCGCGCTTGACGCTGATCCGATACCGACCATTGTCCGCCAGGGCCGACAGCGAATAGTTACGGCGCACTTCCTCGCCATCGAGGATGAGCTTCATGCCGATGTACTGGCCCGGCTCGGCCACCAGGATCGGGCCCTTGTCCGCCGGTTCGAAGTAGAACGAGGTGATCTCCGAGCTTTCCTGGACCTTGGCCGCCAGGATGAACTCACGCTCGCCACGCCAGCCGCCCGGCGCCTCGGCCTTCTTGTCGTACATGCCGGCTTCGGCACCGATCAGGATATCGGCCAACTGGTTGTAGGCAACGCCCCACGCCGCGATCACCTCGGGCGTGGCGATCTCTGCGCCCAACACCTCGGCAATGGCTCGCAGCAGGCACGCACCGACAATCGGGTAATGTTCCGGCAGGATCTGCAAGGCAACGTGCTTGTTGACGATTTTCGCCACCAGGTCGCCCAGCTGGTCGAGCTGGTCAATGTGCCGCGCATACATCAACACGCCGTTGGCCAGCGCACGGGGTTGATCGCCACTGGCTTGGTGAGCCTGGTTGAACAGGGGGCGCACTTGCGGGTATTCGGACAGCATCATGCGATAGAAGTGAGTAATGAGCGCTTCACCACCGCTTTCCAACAAGGGAACAGTGGAACGAATGATGGCGCGTTCTTCTTGGCTGAGCATAAGGTGACTCCATGCAAGGACTTGAATAACAACTACGGCTCTACTATCAGTTTCCGTGCCATAATTTATTTATTTATTTTTCAATCAGTTAAATAAAAAGTAGTCATAAAGACACGGAACGATTTAGAGTCTTTTGGACTACATGGAGTCCTTATGACTGCAACCTCTCTACTCACAGCCTTACTGCCCCTGGTAGCAGACCTGTCCCGCGAACTGCCTGAAGGCGAGCGCTATCGCCGCTTGCTGGGCGCCCTGCGCGCGCTGCTGCCCTGTGACGCAGCCGCGCTGCTACGCCTGGACGGGGACTGCCTCGTGCCCCTGGCGGTGGACGGTTTGAGCACCGATACACTGGGCCGGCGATTCCGGGTCAGCGAACACCCACGCTTCGAAGCGCTGCTGGCGAACCCGCAGCCCACCCGCTTCGCCGCCGACAGCGGCCTGCCCGATCCGTACGACGGGTTGGTCGACGGGCTGGCCGAGCACTTGGAAGTCCATGACTGCATGGGGTGTCCGCTGTTTGTCGACGAGCGGCCCTGGGGCCTGCTAACCCTGGATTCCCTGGACCCGGAACGCTTCGAACCCATCGACCTGAGCGCTTTGCAAGCCTTCGCCAGCCTCGCCGCCGCCACGGTCAGCGCCGCCGAACGCATCGAGCGCCTGGCCTTGAAGGCCGAGGATGAGCACCGTCGCGCCGAGGTCTATCGCCAGGCCAGCGGCCAGCAACATCGCGACATGGTCGGCCAGAGCAAGGCCCACAAGCGCCTGGTGGAAGAGATCACGCTGGTGGGCGGCAGCGACCTGACCGTATTGATCACGGGCGAAACCGGTGTGGGCAAGGAGCTGGTCGCCCAGGCCATCCATGCCGCGTCGAAACGCGCCGGGCAGCCGCTCATCAGCCTCAACTGCGCCGCCCTGCCGGATACGCTGGTGGAAAGTGAACTCTTCGGCCACGTACAGGGCGCCTTCACCGGGGCGACGAACGACCGGCGCGGCAAATTCGAACTGGCCGACGGCGGCACCCTGTTCCTCGATGAGGTGGGTGAGTTGTCCCTGACTGTCCAGGCCAAGTTGCTGCGGGTGTTGCAAAGCGGCCAACTGCAGCGCCTGGGTTCGGACAAGGAGCACCGGGTCGATGTGCGCCTGATCGCGGCCACCAATCGCGACCTCGCCGAAGAAGTGCGCAACGGCCGTTATCGGGCCGATTTCTACCATCGCTTGAGCGTGTATCCATTGCAGGTACCGGCGCTGCGTGAGCGCGGACGGGACGTATTGCTGCTCAGCGGCTTCTTCCTGGAACAGAATCGTTCACGCATGGGCCTGGGCAGCCTGCGCCTGACCAACGACGCCCAGGCCGCACTGGTGGCCTACGACTGGCCGGGCAACGTACGCGAACTGGAACACCTGATTGGCCGCAGTGCCCTGAAGGCCTTGGGCCGCTGCCCGACACGCCCGAAGATCCTCAGCCTCAGCGCCCAGGACCTGGGTTTGCCCCAAGCCCCTGTGGATAACCCTGCCCCATCGTCCACCGGCCCGGCACCGACCCTGTTGGGCGTGACGGGAGACATGCGCGAAGCGGTGGACGAATTCCAACGCAATCTGATCGCCGCCAGCCTGGAGCGGCACCAGCACAACTGGGCCAGCGCCGCCCGGGAGCTGGGGCTGGATCGGGCGAACCTGGGGCGGATGGCCCGGCGGTTGGGGCTGAAGTGATCGACCGTGCGCTTCCCGTGGCGAGGGAGCTTGCTCCCGCTGGAGTGCGACGCACTCCCTATCGGCTGCGGCGCGATGTTGATCGGGCGACCGCTGCGCGCTCGAGCGGGAGCAAGCTCCCTCGCCACAAAAACGCCCCACCACAGGGATCTTGTTACAACGATCCCTGTTGTCGACCGCTTTCGTCCTAAAGCCTGCCCCCGACAAGTCGATAACCCAATATCAAAAGCTGTTTTGGCGACCTTCAGGCTCGCCCCACCTTTTTCCACAGAAGGTTTTTATGTCTTCCAACAAAGCCCGCGCAGATTCACTTTCGCTTCTGCTGTTTACCTTGCGCAGCGGCAAGCTGATGGCGATCAACCTGCTCAAGGTCAGTGAAATCATTCCCTGCCCACCGTTGACCAAACTGCCGGAGTCCCATCCGCACGTCAAAGGCATCGCCACCCTGCGCGGGACGTCGTTGTCGGTGATCGACCTGAGCCGCGCCATTGGCGAGCGGCCGCTGGAAGATCCGGACGGCGGCTGCCTGATCGTCACCGACGTGAGCCGCTCCAAACAGGGCCTGCATGTGCAGGCGGTGAGCAAGATCGTGCATTGCCTGACCACCGACATCAAACCGCCGCCCTACGGCTCCGGCGGCGTACGTGCGTTCATCACCGGCGTGACCTCGGTGGACGGCACGCTGGTGCAAGTGCTGGACATCGAAAAGGTGATCCACGGCATCGCACCCGCGCAGATCGAAACCGCGCCGACCGAACTGAGCATGGAAGACGCCGAGGTCCTGGGCAACGCCCGGATCCTGGTGGTCGATGACAGCCAGGTGGCGTTGCAGCAATCGGTGCATACCCTGCGCAACCTGGGCCTGCAATGCCACACCGCCCGCAGCGCCAAGGAGGCCATCGACTGCCTGCTGGAACTGCAGGGCACTGCGCAGGAGATCAACCTGATCGTTTCCGATATCGAAATGTCGGAAATGGACGGCTACGCCCTCACCCGGACCCTGCGCGAAACGCCGGACTTCGCGCACCTCTACGTGTTGCTGCACACGTCGCTCGACAGCGCCATGAACAGTGAGAAGGCGCGACTGGCCGGCGCAAACGGGGTGCTCACCAAGTTCTCGTCGCCGGAATTGACCAAGTGCCTGATCACCGCGGCCAAGGCCGTCACCGAACAAGGGCGCTGACACTCACCCGCGGCAAGGCAGGCCGAATGCCAGGAGGCTGCGATCCTCGCGGCCTCTGAACACTGCTCCAACTTCAGACAGCTCCGACCTCAGGCATACTCCTGTCCTGGTTCCCTGAACAAGGACATTGTTGATGAAAACCCCTGCGCTGATGCTCCTCGGCCTCACTGCCGCCATGGCCTTTCAGGCTCAGGCTTCCAGCCCCGACGCCTGGGCCGCCTACGACAAAAAAGTGCTCGCCAGTTGCCTGAAGGCCAGCGGCCTTAAAGACCCCGAACCCGTCGGCACCGCCGCGCAATTCGACGATCGGGTGGGCTACACCGCTGTGTTGCTGCAAGGCCAATACCCACAGAAACACATGAAAGGCACAACCGGCACCGAGTTGTGCCTCTACCGCAAGAAAACCAGGACCGCCTTCGTCACCGAATGGGACTCGATCCGCTCGACCGGTGCCCCTCGATGAATGGCGCATAACTTGCTTCGCAGGGCTTATCGCGGCGTTTTTCCGGCGCTGCTTTCAGCCTATTGCCTTCGGTCGATCAATGAACACCACGTTTTCCTGTGTAGGGTGCGGTAAATGCTGTACCGGCCATCACGTTCCCCTGACCCTCGACGAAGCCAGGATGTGGGCCAATGACGGCGGCCAGGTGATTGTCCTGGTCGAGGCCTTCCTGCCCAATGGCCTCGGCCTTCCGGTGGCGCAACGTGAACATGCCGAACGACGCTCGGCAGTGGTCCGTAGCGGCACGAGCGACGCGCTGGTGGCGATCACGTTCGCCGCTTATAACGTGGGTCGTTGCCATAATCTGGACGACGAAAACCTGTGCCGCATCTATGAGCGCAGACCCTTGGTGTGCCGCATTTATCCCATGGAAATCAATCCACACATCCCGCTCAATCCCGCCGCCAAGGATTGCCCACCGGAGTCGTGGGAAACGGGGCCGCAGTTGATACTGGGCGGTGAATTGGTGGACCAGGAACTGGCCCGCTTGATCGAGCGTTCACGCCAGGCCGATCGTGAGGAAATCGCGCTCAAGGAACGCATCTGCATGTCGCTGGGCATCCACACGACGGCGTTGAAGGGCGACGGATTCACGGCCTACCTGCCGAACATGGCTGCGTTTGCCGCCGCTATCGATCAAGCCCGCTCGCAGCCGTTGGACCAGGCGGCTGGCGAATGGCAGTTCCACCTGTCCGGCGAGGACGTGGCCAACCAGGTCTCGGCCAGCGGCGCGCGGGTGGTCACTGAAACACCGGTCACCTACGCCTTCATTTCCCTGCGAGCCGCCTGAGTTTGTAAAGATCCCCTGTGGGAGCGAGCTTGCTCGCGATGGCGCCAGCCCAGGCCCTCGCAATGGACTGACAGACCGCTATCGCGAGCAAGCTCGCTCCCACAGAGGACTGGCGGCGCTGCGATTACACCCTCCCCTCTCGCCTAACCCGCGCCAGGAATGTTAGCGTGCTTGGTATTCCCTGCAGATGAGCCTTGCACGATGAAAAAAACCGTACTTGCCTTCAGCCGTATCACGCCCCCGATGATCGAACGCCTGCGCCAGGACTTCGAAGTGATCGTCCCCAACCCGTCGAACGGCGACATCAACGCGCAGTTCAACGAAGCCTTGCCTCACGTCCACGGGCTGATCGGTGTCGGTCGCAAGCTCGGCCGCGAGCAACTGCAGAGCGCCACGAACCTGCAAGTGGTCTCCAGCGTGTCGGTGGGCTACGACAACTATGACCTGGCCTACTTCAATGAACGTGGGATCATGCTCACCAACACCCCCGACGTGCTCACCGAAAGCACCGCCGACCTGGCCTTCGCCCTGCTGATGAGCAGCGCCCGGCGCGTGGCCGAACTGGACGCCTGGACCAAGGCCGGGCAATGGCAAGCGACGGTCGGCCCGCAGTTGTTCGGCAGCGACGTACATGGCAAGACCCTGGGCATCGTCGGCATGGGCAACATCGGCGCAGCCATTGCCCGGCGTGGCCGACTGGGGTTCAACATGCCGATTATCTACAGCGGCAACAGTCGCAAGACCGAGCTGGAAAACCAGTTGGGCGCACAATTTCGCGAACTGGACCAATTGCTGGCCGAAGCCGATTTCGTTTGCCTCGTGGTGCCGTTGAGCGAGAAAACCCGCCATCTGATCGGCCAGCGTGAACTGGGCCTGATGAAGCCGAGTGCCATCCTGGTCAACATTTCCCGCGGCCCTGTGGTAGACGAACCCGCGCTGATCGAAGCGTTGCAGAACAACCGCATCCGCGGTGCCGGGCTGGATGTCTACGAGAAAGAGCCATTGGCCGAATCGCCGCTGTTCCAGCTGAAAAACGCCGTGACCCTGCCCCACATTGGCTCGGCGACTCACGAAACCCGTGAGGCCATGGCCAATCTGGCTGTGGATAACTTGCGCAGTGCCTTGTTGGGTGAGCGACCGCAGAACCTGGTCAACCCGCAAGTCTGGAAATAAATCCTCCGCAAAAGCCCCCGGGGGAACACACCGTGGCGAGGGAGCTTGCTCCCGCTGGGCTGCGCAGCAGCCCCCTACGGTTTATCTGACACATTGCGGTGGCAGATAGACCTTGGGGTTGCTTCGCAACCCAGCGGGAGCAAGCTCCCTCGCCACAGGTTTATCTCTGGACGTTATATGTCAGCGTGCGCCCAAGGCGACATTCGTCGCCACCGGCCGTGGCTTGCGGAACACCAGCACGTTCCCCAGCATCACCAGCACCAACCCCACCAATGCCGGCACTGTCCACTGGTAGCCCTCGACAAACGCCGAGACATTCAACGCCACCACCGGGAACAGCACGGTGCAATACGCCGCCCGTTCCGGCCCCATGCGCCCGACCAGTGTCAGGTAGGCGGTAAAGCCGATCACCGACCCCGGGATGACCAGGTACAACAACGAGCCGATGTAGCGCGTGTTCCATTCCATATCGAACGGAATGCCTTTGAACCCACACCACACCGCCAGCATCGCTGCGCCATAGGCCATGCCCCAGGCATTGGTGGTCAATGGCTTGAGGCCAGCCTTCTGTTGCAGGCTCGACAACATGTTGCCCGCCGAGAAACACAACGTCCCCAGCAGCGCCAGTGCCAATCCGAGCAACGTTTGCGGGCTTGCGCTGTGGCCGGCCAGTTCCGGCCAGAACAACAAGGCCAGCCCCGAAAGCCCCAGGGCGCCCCCCAACAGCACGTTACGGGCAATCCGCTGACCGAAGAAAACCCGGGCATTGAGGGCGTTCCAGAGGGTGGCCGTGGAAAACACCACGGCGACCAAGCCACTGGGGATCCACTGGCTGGCAGTCAGGAAGCACATGAAGTTGATGCAGAACAGGCACAGGCCCTGGGCAACGCAAATCAAATGGCCGCGCCGGTTCATCACCTGCAAGCGGCGGCTGAGCAGGAGCATGGCAAACAGGATCAGCGCCGCGAGACCGAAGCGATAGACAATCGACACCGGGATGGCGACCACGCCCAACTGCAGTTTCAGGGCGATCCAGGTCGTGCCCCAGATGAGCACGGTAAGCAGGTACAACGAGAGGTTCATGGTGACGACTCCTGACAATGACCTTCAGTGTCACGCCGCCGCAGCTGCGGCACTTGCATAAACTTGCGGTTTTGTCGGCTGGCGGGCTGGCAGGAACGGGGCGAGGGAGTAGGATGCAAGGCGTTGGAGAGAACCGATCATGCCCACATTGCAAAGCCTGCAAGTCTTCCAAGCCCTCAACAGCTCGCCCAATGCTCGCCTGGAGCACAGCGCCGAGCTCGGAGACGGCATGGCGGCCGCTTTGTGGAGCAACCATCACGATGCCCAGGACTACGAGGCGCCGACCCACCATACGTTGTCCTGCTACATCGCCGGTGGCACCGGTACGTTTCGCCGCGAACGACCCGATACCACAGGGGCGCCGGGCAAACTCTGCGTACTGCCCGCCGGCCATGAATCGGCCTGGGTCATCAACGGCGACATTCGCCTCGCCCATCTGTATTTCAGCGCTGAACAATTCGCCCTTGGGTGCATCACGCTACTGGACCGCGAACCGCGGCAGGTGCAGTTGCACGAGGAGACATTCCTCGACGACCCGCAGCAGGCGCGTCGCTTCCGCCAGTTGATCGCGCTGAACTGGGACGAACCCGGGGAACGCCTGTTGACCACCAGCCTGGCCCATGACCTGCTCAACCACCTGCTGCTCAGCCAGGTCGGCCAGCGCCAGGGGCTTCGCCTCAAGGGCGGCCTGGCGGCTCACCAGCGGCGGTTGCTGGTGGATTACGTCGACAGCCACCTGGCCGACCCCATCAGCCTCGGGCAATTGGCGACGTTGTGCGCGTTATCCGAATACCACTTCGCGCGGATGTTCCGCGAAAGCTTCGGACTGCCGCCCCATCAGTATGTACTGGCCCGGCGCCTGGCTTGCGCGCAACACTTGCTGCGCACCACCTCACAACCGTTGGGCGAGGTGGCACTGGCCTGCGGATTCGCCAGCGCCAGCCACTTCACCAACCGTTTTCGCCAGACCTTGGGGGCGAGCCCCGGGGAATATCGACAGGCATTCTTGCGCTAGGCGCCACCGCGCTCCGGCCAAATGAAACAACCCGGCACTGATCCCGATTGCCGTAGCCACTGCCGCGCCCCTACAATGCGAACAATTCTTGTTCTCTAGCACAGCTCAGCGCTGTCGGGATGTTCCTCGTTGCCGCCTGCACACACCGTCGAAGTGCTCTACAACGCCCATCACAGTTGGCTCAACAGCTGGTTGCGAAGAAAACTCGGGTGCCCCGACAGCGCCGCCGACCTGGCGCAGGACACCTTCATGCGCGTACTGACGACGCGCAATCCGCAGCCTGTCCTGGAACCCCGCGCGTTCCTTACGACCATTGCCAAGCGCGTACTGTTCAACCATTACCGCCGCCAGGACCTCGAGCGCGCCTACCTCGACACCCTCGCCCAACTGCCGGAGCAGGTGGCGCCGTCGGAGGAAGAACGGGCAATCATCCTGCAAACCCTGACGGAACTGGACCAACTGCTCGATGGGTTGCCGCGAGCGGTCAAGCAGGCGTTTCTGCTGGCCCAGGTCGATGGCCTGACCTACAACGAAATCGCCCGTGAACTGGGGATTTCCCTGGCAACGGTCAAGCGCCATCTGAACAAGGCAGCGATGCGCTGCTACTTCGCCTTATGACCCCGTCGATCAACGGCGCACCTGACGTCAGCGCCCAAGTCGCCGAGCAGGCCGTGCACTGGCTCCTGGAAATGCAGCAAGGCCCACTCGACACCCGCCAACAGCAAGCCTGGGAGCAATGGCTCGATGCTCATAGCGAGCATCGCCGTGCCTGGGAACATATCCAACGGGTCAATCAACGGCTGCGCAGCGTATCCCCTGCGTTAGCCCATGCGACCCTCAATGCACCGAAGTCCGCCATGCGGCGGCGGGCGCTCAAAACGTTACTGGTACTGGGGGCCGGCTCAACGTTGACCTGGGGCCTGCGTGAACGCCAGTGGCTGCCACCCTTGATGGCCGATTTCCGCAGCCCGGTGGGCGAACGGCGTCGCCTGATGCTGGATGACGGCAGCCAGTTGCAACTCAACAGCGGCAGCGCGGTCGACGTTCGCTTCGACGCTCAACGCCGCTTGATCCGCCTGCTGGAGGGTGAACTGTTGTTGACGGCGGCCCGGGACCCCAGGCCCCTGCACGTACTGACCGCCCATGGCCGGCTGGAAAGCCGCAACGCCCGGTTCAACGTACGCGAATATCCGGAACACACCCAGGTGGCGGTGTTTGAAGGCGAGGTGGACATTCACAGCCGACACGGCCCGTCTTCGTTGCTGGGTGCATCACGGCAACTGAGCCTTGGCATCAACGGCGCCGGGCCCGCCACGGCGCTGGATGCCAACAGCGGCGCCTGGACGGAAGGCATGCTGATAGCCGCGCACATGCGCCTGGCGGACTTTCTCGACGAGCTCGGCCGGTACCGCCGCGGCCAATTGCACTGCGACGAGGCGGTCGCCAACCTTCTGATCTCCGGAACTTATCCACTGGACAACAGCGAACGAATCCTCGATCTGCTGGAGGTCAGCCTGCCGGTCAAAGTACGCCGCTTTACCCGCTATTGGGTCTCGGTCGAGGCTCGTGCTTGAACCATGACCGTCCTGCTGGAAAAAAAACACGCAACCGTGAGCCGTTTTCCCCGCCTCGGGTGACAGAGAAGGAAAGCCACTTCGATACAACCTTCTCGGGATCCTCATCCATGCCGCAGCAACCTACCCGTCTCACCCCACTGGCCCGTACCATGCGTCAATGGCTCCTGGGGGCCAGCTTGAGTTTCGTCGCACTGCCTTGCGTACAGGCTGCCGATGCCAAGGCCTATCACATCGCGCCGTCGTCACTGGAAAATGCCCTCAATCAGTTCGGACGCGAGGCCGGGGTGTTGATTTCCTTCGGCTCGCAGACAACCGCTGGCCTGCAGAGTCGCGGCCTGGAAGGCAGCTACAGCCCGGAGCAAGGGCTGAGCGCGCTGCTCGAAGGCACAGGCCTGCAAGCCCGGCCCGAGGGAGATAACGCCTTCAGCCTGCAACCGGCCACCACCACCGCGCTGGACATCGGCACCACCACCGTGGTCGGCGACTGGCTCGGCGACGCCGCGCAAGCCAATGTCTTCGAACACCCCGGCGCCCGTGACGTCATCCGCCGTGAAGCGTTCGAACGCCAAGGTGCGACGCAGGCGCGGGATGTGCTCAATCGCATTCCCGGCGTCAATGCACCGGAAAACAACGGCACCGGTAGCCATGACATGGCGCTGAACTTTGGTATTCGCGGGCTCAACCCACGCCTGGCCTCACGCTCCACGGTGCTGATGGACGGCATCCCGGTGCCTTTCGCACCTTACGGCCAACCGCAGCTATCGTTCGCGCCGGTCAGCATGGGCAACATGGACGCGGTGGATGTCGTGCGCGGCGGCGGCGCAGTGCGCTACGGCCCGCAAAACGTCGGCGGCGTGGTCAACTTCGTGACGCGGGCGATTCCCGATGCTCCCACGGTAAAGGGGGGCTTCCAGACCGAGACGAGCCCATCCTCCAGCCATGACGGTTTCAAAACGTCCTCCAATCTGCTGGCGGGCGGCACCGCCGACAACGGCTTGGGCGGTGCCCTGCTGTATTCCGGCACCCGCGGCGGCGACTGGCGCGAACACAGCGACACACAAATCGATGACCTGATCCTCAAGGGTAACTACCAGTTGGACGAGGCCAACAGTTTCAATGCCATGGCCCAATATTACGAAGGCGAGGCCGATATGCCCGGCGGCCTGAATGTGGCCGACTACGATGCCAACCCGTATCAATCCACACGCCCGAACGACCGTTTCTGGGGCCGTCGCACCCTGGTCAATTTCGGCTACCGCTACCAACAGGACCGCCGGGAATTCACCGCCAGCACGTTCTTCACCAAGACTTTGCGCAGCGGCTACCTGGACCAGGGCACCTTCCTGTCCCTGTCGCCTCGCGAATATTGGGTCCGCGGCCTGGAAACCCGTTTCGCCCAAGGCTTCGACCTCGGCCCCACCAGCCATGAGGTCGGCGTCGGCTATCGCTACATCAACGAGGCGGGCCATGAGCTGCGTTATCGCACGCCCATCGCCAGCAACGAATTGCCGACCACCTCCAGTCGCAACGACCGTGATACGCGTGGGGGCACCGAGGCCAATGCGTTTTTCATCGATGACCGGATCGACATCGGGAAATGGACCATCACGCCGGGTGTTCGCTACGAAATGATCGAATCCCAGCAGACCAACAACCTGACGAATGTGAAGTACAAGGGCGACTACAACACGGCCTTGCCGGCATTGAACGTGCTGTATCACCTGACCGATGAGTGGAATCTGTATGCCAATACCGAAGGCTCGTTCGGCAGTGTGCAGTACAGCCAGATGCCCAACCGTGTCAGCAGCGGTGAAGTGAAACCGGAAAAGGCCCGCACCTGGGAGCTTGGTACCCGCTATGACGATGGCAACCTGCGGGCGGAGATCGGCGCATTCCTGATCAACTTCGACAACCAGTATGAAAGCAACCAGACCAACGATTCAGTGATTGCCCGCGGCGAGACTCGCCACCAAGGCATCGAAACCAGCATCAATTACGCCCTTGATGGCCTGAGCCCCGCGCTGACCGGTTTCGACGTGTACGCCACGTATGCCTTCGTCGATGCCACCATTCGTGAAGACGGGCCGAACAAAGGCAACCGCGTGCCATTCTCTTCGAAGCACAAAGGCACCCTGGGCGTGGGTTATACGGACGGGCCGTGGAAGCTGAACCTGGACAGCACCTATCAGAGCGCGCAGTTTGCCGACAACGCCAACACCCGGGCTGAAAGCGCCGACGGCAGTACCGGCAATATCCCCGGCTACATGCTGTTCAGCAGCCGCGCTGCCTATGATTTCGGCCCGCAACTGTCGGACCTGAACGTGGCGGTGGGTGTGAAGAACATCTTCAATACCCAATACTTCACCCGCTCGTTCGACGACAACAACCGAGGCAAGTATGTGGGGGAGCCGCGCACGCTGTATGTTCAAACCTCCGTGGCGTTTTGATTCGGGGCTACGGTGAACCGCTGAAACAAGACGGGCCTGCGATTGCAGGCCCGTTCGGTGAGTGACTTTAAGCGATCGGGCTCAGCCGTTGAGTGCGGCCCGTTCGTTCTCCAGGAATTCTTCTTCCAATAGCGCATCGGCCAAGGCAACGGATTCGGTCGGCGTCGCAATGGTTGCGCGCTTGCCGCGCAGTTTGCCGAACAAGTGCTCCAAGGCGTTTTCAAGCTTGGTGGCCGCCCCCTCGATCGCCAGTTCCAGCGTATCGGCCTTGTGCGTCACGGAAATCGGCTGGTGGCCTTTAGGCCGCGCTTCAAGCTGGCAACGCAGGTCATGGGGACCGGGCTTGTCGCCGTTCTCGTCCCGCAAATGAACCTCGACCCGTGTCAGGTCTTCTTCATAACGTTCGAGCGTGCTTTCGATGGTAGTACGTACCCACTCCTCCAGTCGGATGCTGCTTTGAATATGGTTATCGCTGTTGACTTGGATTTGCATAGTTCATCCCTTATTTCAGCTAGCTCGCCGGGGGCCATCGACGTGAATGCAACGGCCCCTTGAATACAGAGTCGGGCTGGCGGAAGAACAATTCAACCCCTGGGAAAATATAAATATCCATTTGCAAATAAAGCCGGACAACGGGCAAAGGCACTGTTAAGGTCGGGAGTTGCCCCGCCCTGCCCACCCGCCGCAAATCGCCTCCCCTGCTGCACCGTCAACGAACATCCGCACGTTATTGCCCCGAAACGGGCAGCCCCATTCCAGACCGTTCGGCGCTTGGGCGCCGGGATCATTGTCCGACGGTTTTTCCGGCATGCCACTTGCTAACTCCCTGTAGGCGCTGCCGCAGACTGCGACTTTCGGTTTGAAGCCTGCCCAGCCCTGGAAAATTCGAGATGAACACGATCATGGAATGGCCGATGGTCCAGTGTTGCGAACTAATCCCGATCACGGCCGGTCAACAACTGCACGTTCAATCAGGCGGTGACGCATCATGGACAACCCTTTTCAGATCATTACCGACGCTTTTGCGCCGCACTATCAAATCAACCTGAGTATCCAGGGCCTGGATGGCAGCATCATGCTGACCCTGTCCAAGAGCGGGCGCATCGTCGCCAAACGCATGATCAGCGCCCAGCAACGCAACGACCCGGAGCGGCTCAAGCGCCTGGTGCAAAGCATTCAGTTCGGCATTGCCATCGAGCAGGGCCACAGCGCCGTGGCCATCCTCGAAGCCATGACCGGCGGCGACAACATCAAGCTGCCACCACCGCATGCACAGGGTCCGGCACCTTCTGCCGCCGGCCTTTAAATCTCACCCTTCTCCACTTCGGCATGTTCGCTGGAACCCGCGCCGACCTTGCGGTGCGGGTGCTCGATCTTCACCGAAGGGAACTGCGACGACGCGTAGCGCACCACCAGGATCGAAAACGCCAGCAGCAGGATGCCACCGCACAGGTAGATGATCCCCAGGTCGGGCGGGCTGTGGTGGGAAACGTTGGAAATCAGCAACCGCGTCAGCGCGGTGATCGCCACGTAGATCAGAAACCGTACCGGCATATGGTTGGTCTTGAAGTAGATCCCGACCATCGCCCCCAATTCCAGGTAGATGAACAGCAGCAGGATGTCGTCGATCTTGATGTGCCCCGCCTCGAGCATCTGCAAGAACTCCATCACCGCCGCCCACGCGGTGACCGCACCGATGGCGAACAGCGCCAGGTAGTGGAAGGTCTCGACGAACAGGTTTCCCAGGGACTCGGCCAGTTGATGGACGTTCTGGCGCAGGTTCTCGGCCCAGTTTATTTTCACGATGTAGTTTCCTTAGGTCGGTTCGACCGGATGATGCGGATTGGACGTGACGGTTGTTCTGCATGCAGAAAAAAGGCCAGCGACTGAGGGTGAGATGGCGATAGGCTGGTATCCGGCACTTTTGGGCGCTTCATTCGGCCTTGTCGCGAGCAAGCTTTGCTCCCACACAAGCTTTGCTCACATACGCTTCGCTCTCACATGCCGAAATCGGTCTACATTAAAAAGCCACTATCCAAAGCAACAGGATTCGCTTATTCTTTTGCCTGTATATAAATACAGTAGTCGCAAAGACAAACCAATGTGAAGGCATGTGAGGTGGTGAATGGCCGTCGAAGTGGTATACCGCAGCAGCCGAGATCTGGAGCGCTTGTTCATGGATAAAGCCGAAGCTGACCGTCATGACAAAATGCTGGAGCTCGCCGAATTGCTGGCCGAAGTGTTGCAGAAAGCCGTTCCATCACTGAGCGAGCAACAGGTCGAAGAAGCCGGGATCTACATGGCGAAGAATCGGGATGTGTTCGCCAAGGCTTTCAAGAGCCAGCCGGACGCCTTGTCCGAACTGCTCAACCCGTCGGACGAGTAACCCAAAAAGATCGCAGCCTTCGGCAGCTCCCACATGGAACAACCGTGTAGGAGCTGCCGAAGGCTGCGATCTTTTTAGTAATAACGACGCGGATCCGAATCGATCAGGCTCGCCAGCTTCGTCAAGGCGAAGCGCAGTTCGTCCTGACTGGTGGGCGACATCAACACCAACCGCACGCACCGGGTGGTACCTGAACGCTCAGCCTGGAACTGGGTGCCGCTGAGCACCAATACACCGTTGGCCCGGGCAAGCATGGTGAACTCGTCGCTGGTCCATGGCTCGGGCAGTGTCAACCAGACGTGATAGGAGTACGGCTGGGTCTTGAGCTCGAAATTGGCAAAGATTTCCCGGGCGATCGCTTGCCGCCCCGCCGCCTCGTTGCGTTGGATGCGGATCAGTTTCTTGTCCAGGCCTTCGGTAATCACATTGCTGGCCAACTGCGCCGTCAACGGCGACGGCATCCAGACACTGCTGCGGACCATCGAAGTCAGGCGCGACAGCAATTTCGGCGGGCTGTAGATGTAACCGATGCGAAGCGCCGGCATGACCGATTTCGACAGGCTGGTCAGGTACACCGAACGATCCGGCGCAAAGGCCGACAACGGCTTGATCGACGGATCGGTAGCCAGGAAGCCATAGATGTCATCGTCCAGGATGATGAAATCGAATTCCTCGGCCAGCGCGGCAATCTGGGCCCGACGTTTCTGCGACATGATCGCCGCCGTCGGGTTCTGGCAGGTCGCCACGCACACCAGCATCGCCGGCTTCTCTCGCAGGCACAGTTCGCGCAAGGCTTCGGGGATGATGCCTTCGTCATCCATCGGCACGCCACGCAGGCGACGCTCGAGGCCGTGGGCCAGGGAAATGATGCCGGGATAGCACAGCGCCTCGCAGAGCACCAGGTCACCGGCGTTGGTCAGGGCGCTCATCGCAACCATCAAGCCATGCTGGGCCCCGGCGGTAATCACCACTTGTTGCCATTGCGCGTCGGGCAATGAATGACGCAACCATTGAGCCCCCGCCTCACGATGCGCCGGGTGACCGCCGTCCGGCGCGTAATCCAGCGCGCGCGCGAAATCGGTACTTTTGGCCATGCCCACCAGCGCGCCGCGCAACCAGTACTCCAGGGTCTCGCTGTAGGGCTTGATGATCGAAAGATCAAGCAGTTCGGATTGCCCCAGGTTCAACGGCGCGGCAGCGCTGTTGCTGGCCGGCAGTTCCAGCTGCTTCTGGTTGAGCACATAAGTGCCACGCCCCACTTCCCCCTGCACCAGCCGACGCCGATGGGCTTCGCTATAGGCCCGGCTGATGGTGCCCGGCGTGACATTCAAGGTAGTCGCCAGCTCCCGCAAGGTCGGCAAGCGATCACCCTCGTTCAGCACGCCGTTGTTGATATCGCGCGCCAACGCATCGGCAATCGACAAATACATCGGCTGGCTGAACTCGCTTAGCTGGGGAACCCACATGAATGATCACTGCCCATCGTAGAAATGATGAATATCCGAGCATATCACATGGAGGTTAGGCAACTAATAATTCGACACATCCGGCGAATTGAGTCGATTGATACGATTATTGAATCGTTAATCAATGGAATACTAATAAATTTTTAAAGAGAATAATATTCATACAAATCAAATAATTAACCACAAAAACCACTAAAAAAACCCCGTCATGACAGAAAAATATCTCGTAACAATCCCGCCACCTATTGAATCAACTCAATTCATTCAAATACACTGATCTCGAATCGAAG
The DNA here is from genome assembly GCF_055390755.1 of Pseudomonas sp. Van50. NCBI lineage: Bacteria > Pseudomonadati > Pseudomonadota > Gammaproteobacteria > Pseudomonadales > Pseudomonadaceae > Pseudomonas > Pseudomonas sp. Van50. Next base: position 5,873,623 of record NZ_AP024343.1, read on the forward strand.
CAATCGACTCAATCATCCACTGCGGGCTCCTGCCGCGCCAAGTCGAGACATCATGGACACATTCAGAAAGGATCTATCCCTGTCAGCGATCATCGCGGGTTTCATCGCCGTGATCATTTCCTACGCCGGCCCGCTCATCATCGTGTTCCAGGCAGCCAAGGAAGCCCACCTGCCCGATGACGTGGTGTCTTCCTGGATCTGGGCCATTTCCATCGGCAGCGGAATTACCGGCCTGCTCCTGAGCTGGCGCCTGCGTGTCCCCGTCATCACCGCGTGGTCGACACCGGGGGCGGCATTGCTGGTATCGATGCTGCCCACCGTGACCCTGCCCCAGGCCATCGGTGCCTATGTGGTGGCGTCGGTGATCATTGCCGTGGTCGGTTTGTCCGGGGCATTCGACAAACTGATGAGCCGCCTGCCCAAGGCCATTGCCGCCGCCATGCTCGCCGGCATCCTGTTCCGCTTCGGTGCCGAGCTGTTCACGTCGATCAAGCTGCAACCGGCGATGGTGCTGGCGATGATCGCGGCCTACCTGGTCTTCAAGCGTTTTTCACCACGCTACGCCATTCTGTCGGTGCTGATCATCGGCTGCGCGGTGGCTGCCTCGTTCGGTGAACTCAACAGCAACTCGATCACCATCGCCGTGGCCCATCCGGTCTTCATCGCACCGCAATGGAACTGGCACGCGATCATCAACATCGGCCTGCCACTGGCGCTGGTGACCTTGACCGGCCAGTACGTGCCCGGCATGGCTGTATTGCGCACCTCGGGCTACAACACGCCAGCTCGCTCGATCATTTCGGTCACCGCGATCGGCTCTGCCCTGATGGCCCCGTTCGGGTCCCACGGCCTTAACCTGGCGGCCATTACCGCAGCGATCTGCACCGGTCGAGAAGCCCACGAGGACCGCGACAAACGCTACATCGCCGGGATTGCCTGCGGAGTGTTCTACATCCTGATGGGCACCTTCGGCGCGACCCTGGCCTCGGTGTTTTCCGCACTGCCAAAGGAATTGATCGCCTCCCTCGCCGGCCTCGCCTTGTTTGGCGCGATCAGTGCCGGGCTGACCGGGGCCATGGCCGATGAGAAGCAGCGGGAAGCTGCGCTGATCACCTTCCTGGTGACGGCCTCGGGCATGAGCTTCCTCGGCCTGGCCGCCGCGTTCTGGGGGCTGATCTTTGGTCTCGTGGCGCACTTCGTGCTGACCTACACCCGGGAAAGCAAAGCCGCCGCTATCGCCGAGGGCAGCCGACCATGATCGCTCGTTACGACTTCATCGTGGTCGGTGGCGGCATCGCCGGCGTCTCAGCCGCTTATGAACTGGCGGGCCATGGCAGCGTCTGCCTGCTCGAACAGGAACAGCAACTGGCTTATCACACCACGGGGCGGTCGGCCGCGATCTCGATGGAAAGCTACGGCAACCAGCAGATCCGTTCGCTGACCTGTGCGTCCCGACGCTTTTTCGAGAACCCGCCCGAGGGTTTGGCCGAGCATCCGCTATGGGCGCCGCGGGGCGCACTGATCGTGGCCCAGGCGGCACGGGTGGACAAACTCAAAGCGCGTTTCAACGCCGTGCTGGAGCAAGTGCCCACGGCCGAGCTGCTCGACAACAAGCACGTGCAAGAGCTGGTCCCCTACCTCGCCGAAGGTGCCTGGAGCGCAGGGATCTACGAGCCCAGCGCCTTCGACCTGGATGTGCATGGCATTCATGGGGCTTACCTGAGTGGCCTGCGTGCCCGTGGTGGCGTGGTCAAGCGCGAGACCGAAGTGCTGCGTGGCGAATATCGTGACGGGCACTGGCGCTTGCACACCCGGGACGGCCAGTCCCTGCAAGCCGCCATCGTGGTCAACGCCGCGGGGGCCTGGGCCGATGAAATCGCTGAGCGCTGCGGCGTGCCCAAGGTCGGTGTCCGGCCGTTGCGGCGCACCGTGCTGGCGGTCGACCCGCAGTGCGACGTGCACCACACGCCCTACCTGGGCACGGTGGACGAGGACATTTTCATCAAGCCTGAAGCCGGGCGCCTGATCGTCTCCCCCTGCGATGAAAGCCCGTCGTTGCCCTGCGATGCATTGCCGGAAGAGCTTGACCTTGCCATCACCATGGATCGCCTGCAGAACACCACGCGCCTGCGCCCCCGCTCGATCATCAATAAATGGGCGGGCCTGCGCACCTTCGTCGCCGACCGCTCGCCGGTGCTTGGCCAGGACCCGCAGCAAGAGCGCTTTATCTGGCTCGCCGCCCTTGGTGGCTACGGCATCCAGGCCGCGCCCGCCATTGCACGCCTGTGCAGTCATGCGGCGCTGGGCATCGCCATGCCGGCCGACCTGGCGGCACTGCAACTCAACTACCAGCACTTTTCCCCGGCCCGCTGCCGCGACGAGGAATTTTCCAGCCTGGCCGTCAAGCAGGTTGCCGATTTGCACTAACCCATCCACTTAACAAGGAACGTCACCATGCAAACCACCGCTCAAATCCAGTCCGCCACCAAACCTTTCCTGGGCGAAGAGAACGTCATTTTCACCGACAAGGCGCCACTGCCACTGGGCACCTACTCCCAGGGCATCAAGGTCAGCCACGGGCAGACCATCTACCTGTCGGCACAGACCCCGGTCTCGGCGCTGAACAACGAAGTACTGGCCAAGGATTTCGAAGGCCAACTGCGCCAGACCCTCGACAACCTGGTGCAAATGGCCGAAGCGGCGGGCGGCACCCTGGCGAACGTGGTCAAGGTCACGGCGTTCATCACTGACTTGAGTGAGTTCCCGACCCTCAACCGCGTCATGGAAGAGTACTTCACCAAGCCCTATCCGGCCCGCACCACCGCCGGCGCCAGCGCGCTGGCCCGCAATACCCTGGTTGCCATCGACGCCATCATGGTGATCTGAAACACCTTCTGTCAGCAGAGTGCCCGTCGGTCCGGTGAGCCGGATCGACGCTGGCAAGGAAAGCACCAGCACAGCGTACTTTCAGAGGGTGACCATGAAAAATTCGTACAGAGAGTATGTATTGCAGTGCCTGGTTTGCGATCGAAGCTACCAGCCCCATGAGGTCAGCTACTACTGCCCTCATTGCAACATCGACGGTGCCCTGGACGCGCTTTACGATTACCCGACGCTCAAGCGCGAATGGTCCCGGGACAGCCTGGCCCATGACCACGCCCGTGGCATGTGGCGCTATGACCGCTTGATGCCGTTGAGCTCGACGCAGTTCATTCCACCGTTACTGGTGGGCAATACGCCGCTGTACTCGCGCCCGGAACTGCTCGGCAAAGGTGCCCGGATCAAAGTCTTCGTAAAAGACGAATCGCGGCAACCGACCGGGTCATTGAAGGATCGCGCCAGCGCCCTGGCCGTGGCCCACGCCATGCAGTCCGGTGCACGCACCGTGGCGGTGGCCAGCACCGGCAATGCCGCTTCGGCATTGGCCGGAATGAGCGCCAGCCTGGGCTTGCACAACGTCATTTACCTGCCCAAGAGCGCACCCCGCGAAAAGCTCGCGCAGATGCAAGGCTACGGCGCGGAGATCGTGCTGGTCGACGGGCAATACGACGAAGCCTTCGAACAATGCCTCAACGCTTGCGAAAAACATGGTTGGTACAACCGCACCACCGGGATCAACTCGTACATGAGCGAAGGCAAGAAGACCGTCGCCTTCGAGATGTGCGAACAACTCAACTGGCAGGTGCCGGACCTGGTGTTCGTGCCCGTCGGCAACGGCTGCATCCTGGGCTCGGTCTACAAAGGCTTTTTCGACTTGCTGCAATTGGGCTGGATCGAACGTATCCCACGCCTGATCGGCGTGCAGGCCGAGCACAGCAACTTCATGTACCGCGCCTGGCGCCACGACCGCTCGATGCAGCAAACCGAACGCCTGCCGCCCACCAGCCTGGCCAGCAGCATCAACGTGGCGCTGCCGCGTGATCGTCTCAAGGCCATGCGCGCGGTGACCGCCAGCGACGGCGAGTTCATTTGCGTCAGCGACCCGAGCATTGTCGCCGCCGCTTCCCGATTGGCCGCCAGCACCGGTGTGTTTCCGGAAGCCGGCGCCGCCAGCGCCTTCGCCGGCCTGCTCAAGTACGCAGAAACGCACCCCGACACACCGCAAACCGCCGTGATCCTGATCACCGGCAGCGGTTTGAAAGACACCTCCATTTTTCTATCCGATTCGTCCAAAAGCCAGCCACGGGTGTTGCCACATCACGTGACTGCGCCACCGGCCGAAGCGCTTATCTAAGGAATCCACACCATGAGCCTGCAAAATTTCGATCCCGCCATTGCCCGCCTGATCGACCGCGAGCGCAATCGCCAGGAAACCCACCTGGAGCTGATCGCTTCGGAAAACTACGTCAGCGAAGAAGTGCTCCAGGCCCAAGGCTCCGTGCTCACCAACAAGTACGCCGAAGGCTATCCCGGCAAGCGTTACTACGGCGGCTGCAAGGTCGTCGATGAGATCGAGAACCTGGCCATCGAACGCGCTCGCAAGTTGTTCAACTGCGAATACGTCAATGTGCAGCCGCACTCCGGCTCCCAGGCCAACCAGGCGGTTTTCCTGGCGGTACTTGAACCCGGCGACACGATCCTGGGCATGTCCCTGGCCCACGGCGGCCACCTGACCCACGGCGCCTCGGTCAATTTTTCCGGCAAGCTCTACCGAGCCTTTTCCTATGGCCTGGACACGGAAACCGAAACCCTCGACTACGAAGAAATGGAAGCCCTGGCCCGGGAACACCGGCCGAAAATGATCATCGCCGGGGCCTCGGCCTATTCGCGGACCCTCGACTTCCAGCGCTTTCGCAAGATCTGCGATGAAGTCGGCGCCTACCTGATGGTGGACATGGCGCACTACGCCGGGTTGATCGCTGCCGGCGTGTACCCCTCGCCGGTGGGCATCGCCGACTTCATCACCTCCACCACCCACAAAACCCTGCGCGGCCCCCGCGGCGGCTTGATCCTGGCCAAGGCGCAATACGCCGCCCTGCTCGACAAGACGATTTTCCCGGTGTACCAGGGCGGCCCGCTGATGCATGTCATTGCCGCCAAGGCCGTGGCCTTCAACGAAGCCCTGGGCGACGGGTTCAAGCATTACCAGCAGCGGGTGATCGACAACGCCCGGGTCATGGCCGATGTGCTGACCCGGCGCGGGTTGCGGGTGGTGTCCGGCGGTACCGACTGCCATATGTTCCTGCTCGATCTGCGCTCGATGAACATCACCGGCAAAGACGCCGAGGCGTTGCTGGAAAGCGCCCACATCACCTTGAACAAAAACGCGATCCCCAATGATCCGCAAAAACCGGCGGTCACCAGTGGCATTCGCATCGGCACCCCAGCGCTGACCACTCGTGGCTTTGGTGAAGCGGAATGTGCCGAAGTGGCGAATCTGATCGCCGACCTGCTGGAACAACCGGACAACGCCGCACGCCTGGATAACACCCGACGCCGGGTGATGCATTTGTGTGAATGCTTTCCGGTGTACCTGCTGAGGTAATTGTAGCTGTGGGAGCAAAGCTTGCTCGCGATGAACGATGACTCGATTAGCCTGAACAATCGCGGCGTCTGCATCGCGGGCAAGCCTTGCTCCCACAGCTAGGCTGCTTCACTGCTACCCATTGCTTCCTTTTGATTTTCAGCGGTACAGCAGGCGCTCTGCCAACTCATCGGCCACCCGCGCCGGTGAGCGCTTCTCCGCCTGGGCGTGGGCGAAGACTTCCGTGAGCCGGGCGCCGATCTTCGACAAATGTGCGGTGATCGTCGACAGTTCTTCGCCGCGATGCTTCAGCGCGACATAGATCAACCCGCCGGAGTTGATCACGTAGTCCGGCGCATAAAGAATCCCGCGCCTTTCCAACTGGTCGGCCACCTGCAGGCTGCTCAACTGATTGTGGGCCGAGCCGGCAACGGCCGAGCAGCGCAGTTGCGCCACGCTGTGGCTGTTGAGCACCCCACCCAGGCCGCAGGGGGCGAGGATGTCGCAGGGGGTGCTGAGCAGGGCGTCGTTGGCGATCGGATGGGCGCCCAGTTGCTCCATGGCCAGTTGCACCTTGCCAGGGTCAATGTCGCTGACCAGCAGTTCGGCACCCGCCGCGTGCAGTTGTTCGGCCAGGGCATAACCGACATTGCCCAGGCCCTGGATCGCCACCCGCAGGCTTTCGAGGTTATCGCTCCCCAGGCGGGCCATGGCGGTGGCACGAATGCCGGCAAAAACGCCCATTGCCGCGTGGGGCGCGGGGTCTCCCGAGGCCGTGGTGCTGGTGACATGGCGGGTCTGCTGGGCGATGCAATCCATGTCGGCCACCGATGTGCCGCTGTCGATGGCCGTGATGTAGCGTCCGTCCAATTGCTCGATGCAACGACCAAAGGCTTCGAACAGCGCCGCCCGACTCTCGACATGGGCCGGACGCATGATCACCGCAACCCCGCCGCCCACGGGCAAGCCGGCCAGCGCCGCCTTGTAGCTCATGCCTTGAGCCAGGCGCACGGCGTCTGCCACGGCACTTTCGTCGTCGGGGTAGGCAAGATAACGACAGCCCCCCAGGGCTGGCCCGGGACGGCTGCAATGAATAGCAATCACCGCCTTCAACCCGGTCGTCGGGTCTACGCTTAGGTGCAGCGATTCAAGGCGGGAGCTTTGCATGAGAGCAAACATCGTAAGGCTCCCGAATCACTTTTGTTTGTTTCGCCAGTATAGGCGTGCAGTCGAAAATTGCTGGAGCACGCCGGAATAAGTCGCCAGGGCGGTCAGTCTTTTTCGGCATAACCTGTGACAGCGGCTGTTCGAGACTGGACGAAAATCCATGGCAGGGCTAAAACGGGAGCATAGCCCGGAGAGTTCGATGAAACCGCGCCAAGCCTTTTTTGACTGTCTGCACCGCTCACCACCGGCGCTGTTCGAAGCGGCGTTGTGGATCGCTGCCGAACATGATCGCGACGTCGACGTCCCGGCCTTGCTGAAGGATTTCAAGGAGCTGCAACAGCGGGTCAGCCATGGCCTGCCGATGCTGCCTGTCAGCGAGCTGGGCCAGCCCTTGTTGCGACGGCTCAATGACCTGGGTTTCGCCCAAGACGACTTCACTCCCCTGCGACCACGCGCGGCGTTGCTGGACCAAGTCCTGGCACGCAAGCGCGGGCAGCCCCTGGCCCTCGGGTTGATTGCCCTGGAACTGGCCCGTGGCCTGGAAATTCCGATGGTCGGTGTCAATTTCCCCGGGCATTTCCTGTTGAAGGTGCCCGGCGCCGATCACCTGCTCGATCCGTGCGGTGGGCGCCGGTTGTACCCCAATGACTGCCGGGAACTGCTACAGCGCCAATACGGAGCGAACATGCTGCTCAAGGCGGAACACCTGGTCAACGCCGAGCCGATGCAGATGCTGCAGCGCCTGTCGCGCAACCTGCGCCAACTGCATCTGGCGAACGACGATTACATCGCGGCCCTGATCGACGCCGAACGGGTGCTGGAACTGGGCAACGCCAGCGCCGCCGATTACCTGGCCCGCGCCAGCCTGTATCAGCGACTCGATTGCCCCAACGCCGAACGCTTCGACCTGGAGCATGCCCTGATGCTCAGCGACGATCCGATCCAGCGAATCCGACTGACTGAGCGGCTGGGGCATTTGCCGCCGAATTCGGTGGTGCATTGAGCCGGTGGACTTTGTTCCGGAGCGATGACAGCCCTGTGGCGAGGGAGCTTGCTCCCGCTCGGTTGCGCAGCAACCGCCAAAAAGCTTGGGGCCGCTTCGCGTCCCAGCGGGAGCAAGCTCCCTCGCCACAAGATCACTTGGTCGTCAGACCCGTGTGAGCCCTCAGGGGGTATCCGGCTGCTTCGCCGGATGCGCCTGTTGGAACGCTGGATGCCCAGCCGCCAACGCCGAGACCCGACGAATTCGTGGATACGCTTGCAAAGACACATTGAACCGCTCGGCCGCGTACAACTGCGGGATCAAGAACACATCCGCCAACCCCGGCAGCGCGCCGAAGCAGTAGCCGTCGTCGCCAATCAACTGCTCCACCGCCGCCAGGCCCTGGCTGATCCAATGCCCGATCCACTCTGTCACCTGCGCTTCATCGTGGCCCCACTGCCGCAGCTGGTTGAGCACGCTGACGTTGTGCAGGGGATGAATGTCGCAACCGATCAATGCGGCGACCCCACGCTCGTGGGCGCGCACCGCCAGGTCGGCGCTGAGCAGCGGCACCTGGGGATAACGCTCCTCCAGGTATTCGATGATGGCCGGCGATTGCACCAGCAACGCGCCCTCATCGGTACGCAGCGCCGGCACCCGGCCCTGGGGGTTGATCGCCAGGTAGGCCGGCTGGCGATGCTCGCCCCCAGGCGCAGCGATCAGGTTGACGGGCAAGGCCTGGTAATCCAGGCCCTTGAGCGCCAACGCAATGCGCACCCGATAGGACGAGGTGGAGCGGTAGTAGGTATAGAGTTCCATGCACTCCCCCCCTCAACGCGCCGGCAGGATCTTGCCCCGGCACTCGCCAAAACCGATAGAGGCGAAACCCTCGCGGCGGCAACGGGCCCGCAAGATGATTTCGTCACCGTCCTCGAGGAATCGGCGCACTTCGCCAGACGCCAGTTCGATCGGTTTCTTACCGCCCTCGGTGATTTCCAGCAGGCTGCCGAATTGATGGTTTTCAGGCCCCGACAAGGTGCCCGAGCCAAACAGGTCGCCGGCCTGCAACTGGCAGCCGTTGACGCTGTGGTGCGCGACCATTTGCGCCACGGTCCAGTACATGTACCGGGTGTTGCTCAGGGTCAGGCGCTGGGCCGGCAGGTTCTGCTCGACCATGGCCTCGGTCAGCAACAGGACCTCCAGCTCGATGTCGAAGGCACCGCCGGCCTGGTCCCGCGTGTCCAGCAGATACGGCAGCGGTTGCGGATCGCCTTCCGGACGGGCCGGTTGCGGGCGGCGGAACGGCTCCAGGGCCTCAGCCGTGACCACCCATGGCGAAATGCTGGTCAGGAAACTCTTCGACAGAAACGGCCCCAGGGGCTGGTATTCCCAGGCCTGGATATCCCGGGCCGACCAGTCGTTGAGCAGGCAGAACCCGCCAATGTGCTCGGCGGCATCGCCAATGGGGATCGGTTCGCCCAGCGCATTGCCCTTGCCGATCCAGATGCCCAGCTCCAGCTCATAGTCCAGCCGCGCACACGGGCCGAAGGTCGGCTCGGTCTGGCCGGCCGGCAGGGTCTGGCCCTTGGGACGGCGCACGTCGGTGCCGGACGGGCGAATGGTCGAAGCGCGACCGTGGTAACCGATGGGCACGTATTTGTAGTTGGGCAGCAATGGATTGTCGGGGCGAAACAGCTTGCCGACATTCTGCGCGTGTTCGATACCCACGTAGAAATCGGTGTAATCGTTGATCCTGGCCGGCAGGTGCATCTGGCAGTCGGCGGCGAGGAGCAGCAACTTCGCCTCCAGCGCTTCGACCTTGCCGCGCAACGGACTGTCTTCGCGCAACAGTTCCAGCAGTCGTTCACGCAGGGCAACCCGGGCGCTGCGGCCCAGGTCGAAAAAACCATTCAACTGGCCGCCGGCCATGGCTTCGACGGCTTGTTGCGCCGCGCCATCAAACAAGCCCGCTTGCAGCGCCACCTGCAGATCGAAAATCCGCTCGCCAATCGCCACGCCGCAGCGCAAGGCACCGCCATCGACGCTGAAGACACCCAATGGCAGGTTCTGCAACGGGAAGTCGGCGTGGCCGTTGGCACTGGCGACCCAGCTACGGGCAGGGGAACTTTGAGTCATGGTTATCTCCGGGTCGGGTCGAACGTGACAGGCAGCGAGGCCCAACAAGCATCGTAGTCGGTTTGCAGTTGCGGACAGTCCAGGGCGAAACGGCTTGGGCGCAAGACCTGGCTGGTCTCGAACATGAAGGCCATGGTGTTGTCGATTTTCGCCGGCTGAAGATCAGCGTTGATCGCCTTGGTGCAGGTCTCGCCGTCCGGGCCATGGGCGCTCATGCAACTGTGCAAGGACGTACCGCCCGGCAGGAAACCTTCGGCCTTGGCATCGTAGGCGCCCTGGATCAGGCCCATGAATTCGTTCATCAGGTTGCGGTGGAACCACGGCGGACGGAAGGTGTTTTCCGCCACCATCCAACGGGGCGGGAAAATCACGAAATCGAGGTTGGCCAAGCCGTGGACGCTGGTGGGCGAGGTCAGCACGGTGAAAATCGACGGATCCGGGTGATCGAAGCTGACCGTGCCAATCGTGTTGAAACGGCGCAGGTCATACTTGTACGGCACGTTGTTGCCGTGCCAGGCCACCACGTCAAGAGGCGAATGATCCAGCTCGCAACCCCACAGCTCACCGAGGAATTTCTGCACCAGGGTGGTCGGTTGCGCGAGGTTTTCGTAACGGGCGACCGGCGTCAGGAAGTCCCGCGGGTTCGCCAAACCGTTGCTGCCGATGGGCCCCAGGTCCGGCAGGCGCAGCGGCGCGCCATGGTTTTCGGCGAGGTAACCCCGGGCCTGCGGGTCGAGCAGTTCAACGCGAAATTTCAGGCCCCGGGGCAGCACGGCGATTTCCAGCGGGGCCAGTTCCAGTACGCCCAGTTCGGTGGCGATCCGCAGCCGTCCCAGTTGCGGCACGATCAACCACTCACCGTCGGCATTGAAAAACACCCGCTCCATGGAGCGGTTGGCCCGGTAGTGATAAAGGCTGACGCCGGCTGGCTTGTCCGCGCCGGCATTGGCCGCCATGCACACCAGCCCGTCGAGGAAATCGGTGGGCTCGGCGGGAATGTCCAGCGGGTTCCAGCGCAGGCGATTGGGCGTGACCTCACCCAGCGGGCCACCCGCCAATTGCCGTTCGAGCCTGGTGAAGGCCGGGTGATTGGCCGACGGCCGGATGCGATACATCCAGGTACGCCGCGCTTCGCTGCGGGCCATGGTGAACGCCGTGCCAGAAAACAACTCGGCGTAGAGACCGTACGGGGCTTTCTGCGGGGAGTTCTGGCCGATGGGCAAGGCGCCGGGCAAGGCTTCGCTGGCAAATTCGTTGCCCAAGCCTGACTGGTAAGCCAGGTCCGACATGGTGGAATCGAGGTTCATGGAGCCTCCTGGGACTGCGGCCTGTCACTCAATGGAGTGGTTGAGGCGCACCGGGTTATTTTTATCGTAATTCAATTACGCATAACGTAATTTGCTCGACAGCGACCGTCAAGCTATAAAGACGCCCATTCGCCTCTGGACCCTGCGCCTCCATGGAAACCCCGCTCAGCAACGGTAAACAGAAAGTCCGCTCGGCCGAAGTCGGCACCGACATTCTCAAGGCCCTGGCCGAACTCTCCCCCTCCACGTCCCTGTCGCGCCTGGCCGAGCACGTGCAGATGCCGGCGAGCAAGGTCCATCGCTACTTGCAGGCCTTGATCGCCAGCGGGTTCGCCGAGCAGAACACCGCCACCAACCACTACGGCCTGGGCCGCGAGGCCCTGCGCGTGGGCCTGGCCGCGTTGAACGGCATGGACGTGCTGCAAGTGGCCGCCCTGCCCCTGGCCGAGTTGCGCGATGACTTGAACGAAACCTGCTTCCTGGCGGTGTGGGGCAACCATGGCGCGACCGTGGTGCGTATCGAACCCGCCGTGCGGGCCGTGACCGTGGTGACGCAACTGGGCTCGGTGTTGCCGCTGCTCAGCTCGTCCACGGGGCTGGTGTTCAGCGCCTATCTGCCAGCGCGCGAGACGATCGGCCTGCGCGAGCAGGAAGTGCGAGACACCGAGCACCACGCCCTGGCCGATGATCGCGCCTATGCCACCCTGTGCGAGCAGATTCGCCGCCGTGGCCTGCACCATGTGCACGGTTTGCTGATGCCGGGCGTGGACGCCTTGTCCGCCCCGGTCTTCAATGCGGTCGGCGAAGTAAAGGCTGTGATGACCGTCGTCGGCCCGACCTCGCTGTTCCACGCCGACGAAAACGGCCCGGCGGCGCAACGACTGTTGGCGGCGACCCGGGCCGTGAGTTGGCGGATGGGGTATGAGGCGGGTCCAGGATCAGCCCAGGAAATCCGGGACAATCCTGATCACTAGATCATTGAGATGCGGGATGATCAGTTGCGGATGGAGGTGGCGCTCTTCGCCGCTGAAGCCGACGGTATAAATGCCTTGCTGGCTGCCCTTCGAATGGAAGGGAATCACATCGTTCTTGAAATGACCCAGTAGATACTCAACCAGCCTCTCGGAAGACAACACCATGCGCCTGCCGAGGCCATGGTCAATAAAACTGGTCACATACACGCCCTCTGGATAGATGTTGGGTGCATGAACTTTCAAAGCCCCATGAACATCCTCGGCGGTCAATGGCCTGAGGGGGTGCGGGGATAAATCGATTGCAGGTTTTTCCGTCAAACTTGCAACGATGTCTATGACGATTTTTTCAAAGGCGATCAAGTCCAGGGTCTTTAGCCGATCTTCGGCAGCAAAGGAATAACGCCTGCTGAACACATTACTGATTCCTTGTGTATAGGTTGGCAGACTTTGCTTTTCAACCCAGGCCAGCGTTTCCTCGAATAACGTTCGAGAAATTCCTGTTTCGAGTTTGGGGAAGTCCATCAACGTGTTCACATAGGCCGTGAATGGGTTGACGTCCAATGGCTCCAGGTAATGATCCAATAGCACCTGCACGGCAAAATCCACGCGCGTGTTTTTCAGTGCTAGCAGTCTTTCGGAGTGAGAAGAAAACAACGGGGTATTCATAAGACATCCTTGTCATTTCATGGGCTCGAACTTCCTGTTCAAGCCGTTATGGGGGGTGCGCGATGCAACAACATGGCATCCGGTCAACTGAAGCGGCAACTTGAGAGTTGAACTTCAGTCAGGCCGTTATACACAGACCAGCGCCCGACTGTAAAAAAGGCAAGTGTAAGCGTGCGTTAGGGATGGTCTGAAGTAGCCATGTATTCTGGCTGCCTTCAGCCTCCGCCGATTTAAAAAATGGTGAGTCGATCAAAAACTACTGTTGGTCGAGTTGTGCGCATTGATCAGCCTAGCGAACTGACGCAGAATCGTGGTCTCGTACAGCGCCTCTTCCATCGCTGGGTCTGGCTCATCGGAAAACTCGGCGGGTGGCGTCAGGCTATTCTGCCAAATGCAGGACGCCTTCTTCAGAGTTTTCTAAAGGATTTTTTGTTCCACTTAAAAATTGGCGTAACTATGAAGAGCGGAGTAGGATTCACCCATACAGCGTCAACTGCACAAAATCAATAAATCAAACAACACTAATAGCAAAGATTAAAACATAGCCAAAAGGAACCCATGAATAAAATATTTCTGACATCAACGCTACTATTTTCACTAAGCGCACTTGGCCAAGAGCTCCCTCTAGACACGTCAATCAAAGACCTCCCCCCCTCCTTGGCAATTAAAGTCAACAAGGAAATACAGCTAGAAGTTTTTCGCGATAAATATAATGTGTATCGCCACACAATAGAAAGCTCATCCACAGACCCCAGAGGCTTTATTATTAGCTGCGACCACCTGCAGCGCCTCAAAGAAAATACAACCTTACTGCACATCTCAAACGTACAACAATCAGTACTACCCATGCTAAATAATGCCAACGAAAGATGGAATGAATACTACCTTGATTTTTACTTCTCTTCTGACGAAATCCCCAAGAGTGATAATTGCGTTTTACAAATCTCTTCCAAAAGGGAACTACCGCCCTCTACCGTAGGCGAGGCGCTGAATTATACCGATGGTTATTTTTCTTTTATCGACAGCGATCCATATGCCGACCTTGATGATGAAACCGCACAACAAATCATCTTGAAGAAAATTGCCAATCTAATCGAAAACAACTCATACAAAGAGTCACTCCTGTATTTTTCCATGCTTGAGCGCCGTCAACAGGATCTGCCCGAGGACTTTTACTATTACTATGCCAAATCACTGAAAATGTCTGGCGAGTCAAAAAAAGCAATGATCTACCTTAAGAAATACCTCGCAAAATACGGCAAGACAGGAAAGTATTATGAACGGACCACTCAACTAATATCCGAGATGTAGCAACTATGTTGATGCATAAATATTCCACTTCACTTTTAGCGGCTATCGTGCTGACCACACACGTTCAGATAGCCAGCGCCGCAACCCCTGTGTATGGAGAGGCTCAGATAGTTGGAGAAAAAGATCTCAACTTAGCGAGAAGGAATGCCGCATACCCTAGCCAAAGCGCCATCGAGAACGCCATAAGCTCATACGGATGTGTGAAAATCGCCACTGAAAAACAGGCCCCAGACTGCAAACAGAACCGCAGAGGCTATTGGTTCTGTAAAGGTGTCACATACGCTTGGTGCGCAACAAATGAATCAACAAAAGAACTAAAGCAACCCGCCACTAAAGTTTCTTTAGCAGATCAAATCAAGGAAGCAGATGAAAACTCCGAAGAGACCACTGCGAAATCCGCACAGAAAAAAAGCTTAGCCGAACATTTCAAAGAAGTGGAACAGAGCGATGCTGACCGCTCAGCAGCTTTAGAACGTAAGTTTGAAAAGCTAGACGCCGCAACCTCTGAAGAGACACCTCAACCGAGCTTCACCAAACTCAATAAACTTAACCCTAGCGAGATCGGCACGAAACCAGAGTCCAGAGAATGGAACAGCATAGGGGAAGCAATTGTTCAGGGAGAGATTCAAAAAAAAGAGAACGAACAATTGGCCAAAGATAAACAAACAAAATCCGAACATGACAAAGCCAAAACAACCGAAGCCCGAAACGACTGCATTAACTTAAAATCTCAACAAGATCAATGCATTATCAACTTGTGCGGCCAAGAAATCACAACAAAAAAAATATGCACTGAATTCAGCAAAAAATACAACCCATCCAACAACACTCCAAAAAAAGGAGAGGCGAGCATAATCATCCCACAAATAAGCACCTGTATAAAATATGAAGAAAACCCAAATTTTCAAGAGCGCGAAAAGTGCCTATCAACAATAAAAAACACTTCAAGCTGTGGCATTGACAAAATCACCGACATTGACAGTTGCATCTCCAAACGCATCAAAAACTAACTTAGACCTATAACAACCTCCTATACAAAAAAGAGCAAGGCGAGAGCAGCTATTATCCTAGCCAACGCTTACAACCCAACCCTAAACAATGTTTTGCACACCAACTTCAACCCAAAATCCTTCAAGTTAGCTTTAGGCAATCCTTCTATTATAGAACCAAATAAAAAGCCCATAGTCCAACTTGAAACATGAATTACGCCTTCACTAAGGATGGCCGAAAAAAGCTCCCCTCCAAAAGATAAAGCCCAGTAACCTAGCAGGTTACAGACCTTTCACTTCTTAACATGCGGTTTTTTTCAGAGCTTCCTTAGGTTTCAAATCACTCATTGCCGCTACCCCATCACCCCCATGCCCTTGGCTTTTGCCACCGCCTGGGTACGTCGTTGCACACCCAACTTGCTGTGGATGCGACGCGCATGGGTTTTCACCGTGTGCAACGAGATGAACAACTGTTCGGCAATCTGCTGGTTTGAATGCCCTTGGGCAATCAGCTCCAGGACCTCCAGCTCGCGATGACTGAGCAAGGTGTCCTCGGCGGTGACAGGCGACTCGGCCTGTTCTGCCGATTGGCCCCAGCGCAACAGTTCGGGCTGGCGCAAGCGCAGTTCGCACAACGCTTGCTGGGCCCGCCAGCACGTGACTCGCTTGAGCCCCTCTTGCAGCAGTGCGCGGGCCTGGGCACGATCGCCGGACAACCAGACGACCTCCGTCAGCACCAGGTGCAGTTCGGCTTCCAGGCTGTGCATTTCACCGTGCTGCGCCTGGGCGATCATGGCCTGCAGGCGCGCCTGTGGCGCCTGCGCCCGCTGCAAGTAGACTTCGGCCAGCACCAGCAGGTATTCAAGTCGCGCAATCAGTTCCAGGGTCGCGGGAGGCGCGTGCTTGGCCTGGGGTCCGCGAAAATGCCGCAAGACGCGGGTCAAGGCTTCATGGGCCAGTTCCGCCCGCCCCTGTTGCAACCAGAACTGGCAGCTGGTTTGCAACAACACGCCACGGTAAACGGTGTCGGGAATGTGGCGCTGCTGCATGACCCGCTCGGCATCGCGCAGGTGCATGAAGGCCTCGCCGTAGTCGCCCTGGTTGGCAGCCAGGCAGGCCTTGCCGAGAAAGCCATAGAGCACCTGTTTGTCCTGGCTGTGCAGGCCCGTTTCCAAGCCTGTTTGAAAGTGCTCGGCGGCCCGTTCCTCAAACCCCATGCGCAACGCCAGGCGCCCGCGCCGCAAGGCAATCCGTCCCAACAGCGCAGAAAAGTCCTGGCCCGGTTTATCCAGCAGTGCCTGGACAGCGGCCAGCAAATGATCGGCCCGATGCGGCGCGCCGCGTTGCTCCAGGACCTGGGCGTGGTCCAGTTCCAGCAATCCTTCAAAGACCAGCGAACCCTGCGCACGCGCCAGGCATAACGCCTGGCGGTTGATCCATTGGGCCGAGGCCAGTTCGCCGGCCAGCAGCGCCTGCTGCGTCAGCCCACCCAGGCACAGCACCCGTTGGGACCAGGCCTCGGGGTCCAGGCTGGCCTGGGCCTGGAGGAAATGTTCACGCGCCGGTTCGCCATCGCCCGAGAGGTGCAGCAACCAGCCGCGCAAAACCAGCCACCTGGCCAGCACCTGTCGCTGCCGACAGGCCGAAGGCTGCGGCAGAAACCTGGCCAGTTGCTCGATGCATGTCGACGCCTCATCGAAGCGTCCGGCGAACAACAGCGCGGCGGTGACCAGCCCCACCGACTGCGGCGTATCAAGGGTCAGCGCTTCGCCTTGTTGATCGTGCAAGCTCAGCAACAGCACCACGTTACGGCGCTGCAAGACGTGCTCGAAACTCAAATGCTGCAAGAAACTGACCGCGGTCTCGAACTCCTCGGCCAACATGGCTTGCTCGAACGCCATTTGCCAGTCCTGCTCGGCGGCAAACCACTGGCAGGCCCGGCGATGCCAGGAGCGCCCCTGGGACCAGGGCTCTTCGCGCACCAACCGGGCCAGGGCCGGGAAGATTTGCAACCAATCCGAGGTCTGCTCCCACGGCTCGATGAAACACCCCAACTCCAGCAACAACGGCAGGCATTGGGCGCCCACCGTGTCGCCGAACAAGTGCTCGCACAGCCGGGCATTGAACCGCGGCAGATGCGCCAGCACGCGCCAGGCCTGTGCCAGGTCTGGGGTCAGCGTGCTGAACAGTTCGTACTCCAGGTAGTCGAGCAAGGTCCCCGGCCGCCCCGGTGTCGCATGACTGCGCGCCCATTCGCAGCGCTCGAGCAGGGTGATGCGCACACCGGCACACCAGCCACCATTGCGCTGAATCACCTCGCGAGCCGTGCGGGCAGCCTGGGGGCCGGGCAGATGACGAAGCAGTGGCTGGACATCATCAGGGGTGAAGAACAACGCCTGCGGATCAAACTCGTGCAGTTCGTCATCGAGCAACAGTCGCGGCCAGTTGCAGTGGGGGCGGCGGCGGCCATTCAACCACAGGTGCAATGCCGGGCTGCTGGTGTTCAACAAACGGTCGAGCAGTTGGTCCAGCTCGGGATTCGGCACCCGGCAATAGTCGTCCAGGAATAACCAGGTGGGGGTTTGCAAACGCGCCAGGTGGGCCAACAAACCCGCTTCGTCCAGCATCGGCAGCCCGAGGGTCTGCGCCAGGTGCTCGCACATTTGCACCGCGCTTAACGCCACGCCCCCCAAAGGCAACCAATGCAGCCGACAGTCGCTGGGCGCTTGCAGGAAGCACTCGGCGAACAACGCACTCTTGCCGCTGCCCGCCGGCGCACAGAGCAGTTTGACCCGCGCCTCGGAAGCCAGCAGCGGCTCGCTCAGGGACCGCCGCGGCAGATGTGTCGAGGACAGGCGAGGCAGCAATCCTGGACGGTCCGGACACGGAGTCATGGCGGTCATGTGGGTGATCCTGTTTATTGTTATCTCACCACCCTAGTCCTGTGTCGCCGACCTTTGGAGAAGTATTCAGCGCGCTGATTGTCGCCCATAAAAAAACGACCGGCAGAGGGGCTGCCGGTCGATCACGATTATCAAGTCAGGCACAACCTTGTGGGGAAAGGATTCACCGTGGGAGCAAGGCTTGCCCGCGATGAACGATAACGCGGTTCAGCTTTCAGACTGCGGTGCGGCCATCGCGGGCAAGCCTTGCTCCCACAGATAAATCCCCTCGCCACCGTTCTCTTTCCAACAGTCGGCCCCTTACCGAACCCCGGTTGAACGCAGCGCCGCCGGCGTGTAGTCGGCTGCCCGGGCTTCGAAGCCGTATTCGTAGCTGTGTTTCTCTTCGTTCTTCATCCCCAGCGCGATGTAGCGGCCGGCGATGATGTCGTAGAGCGCCTCCAGGGTGTAGCCCGGGTTCTGATGGTCGTAGTAGTACTGGGCATGACCTTCGGCCACCCGCCACAGTTGACCGCGACCGTCGTAGTGGTCCACCAGCGCCGCCTGCCAGCTGTCTTCGTCGAAGTACATGTGGCGTTTGGCGTAGATATGCCGCTCGCTGGGCTTGACCGTCCCGACCACTTCCCAGACCCGGTGCAGTTCATAGCGGGTCAGGTCCTGGTTGATATGACCGGCCTTGATCACGTCATCGTACTTGAGGCTGGGCGAATCAAGCTTGTAGCTGTTGTACGGGATGTACATTTCCTTCTTGCCGATCAGCTTCCAGTCGTAGCGGTCCGGCGCGCCGGAAAACAGGTCGAAGTTGTCGGAGGTGCGCAACCCGTCGGCGGCGGTGCCCGGGCCGTCGTAGGCCACTTGCGGGGCACGACGCACACGGCGTTGGCCGGCGTTGTAGATCCAGGCCAGGCGAGGTTCCTTCACTTGGTCGAGGGTTTCATGCACCAGCAGCACGTTACCGGCCAGGCGTGCCGGGGCGGTGACCTCCTGCTTGAAATAGGTCAGTACGTTACTGGCCTTTTCCGGGTCGGCATCCTTGATCAGGAACGGCACGGCGATTTCTTCTTCGAAGCGGATCGGCGTGAAGCCGCCATTGGTCTGTGGCGTAGCCTGGGTAATGATGCGTCGCAGGTTGCCGCCGTGATAACGGGTGATGTGGTTCCATATGACTTCCACGCCGTTCTTGGGAATCGGGAAGGCGTAGTAACGGTTGCCGGTGAAGTTGGACAAGCCGTTACCGTCGTTGATGGACGTCACGTTGAGGGCGCTGCGCTTGGCCGACTCGTAGATTTCCGGCGGCAACGCGACACTTCGATGGGTCGGGTAGACCGGGATCTTGTAGGTCTCCGGGTAGCGTTTGAACATCGCCACCTGCCCTTCGGAGAGCTTGTCCTTGTACTTGTCCACGGTCGCGGCGGTGATGGTGAACAACGGTTTTTCATTGGCGAACGGGTCGGCCAAAAAGCCCTTGCTGTCCACCGCCCCGGCGTTTTTCGCGATGCCACCGGTCCAGGCCGGGATCGAGCCATCGGCATTGCCGGCTTTTTCCGCGCCCAACGGCGTGAGGCTGGTGCCCAGTTTGTTCGCTTCCTCCGGCGAAACCGCCGCCATCACGTTCGCGGCCAGCAGGCTCAAGGCCAGGGCACCGCATTGCAGGATCATCTTGCGCATTGGGTTTTCCTTGTCAGCCAGATCAGAAGTTCACGCCGAAGCTCAGCGCGAGGAAATCGCGGTCTTCGAGAACGTTGTAATCGCCGCCAAAAAAGTCGGTGTAGCTCAAGCTGGCGGTGTAGGTGTTGCGGTAATCGGCATCGACACCAACGCTGATGGCCTTGGCGCCTTCATTGAACAAACCGTTGGGGCCATAGCCGGCCACGTCGTGGGACCAGGACACGTTGGGCTTGAAGTTCACTCCGCCGATCACGTTGGAGTAATCGAGAATCGCCCGGGCGCGGTAGCCCCAGGACGTCGAGGTGACGAAACCATCGGTGTCGCCCTGAAAGCCGTATTGGCCATAGACCGAGTCACGGCCATAACGCAGCTTGTCCTTGGACTCCAGGCCACCGACATGCACCACCGCCGCTTCGCCAACCAGCGTCAGGCGATCAGCCCCCAGCACCTGATCGAAGAAGTGCGTCAGGGTGCTCTGGACCTGGGTCACTTCCTTGCGCCGGTAACCGGTGTTGTCGGCACCCGGTGCGGTTGCGATAGGCGATGCCGCGCCACCGGCAATCGGGTTGACCAGGGCCAGGGTCAGGTCGTTGGTATTGACCTGCACCGGCGCGTTGGGACGGTAGCTGATTTCCCCGGTCCAGGCGGTGCCGGTGGGCAACGTCGTGGAGAAACTGGCGCCGTACAGACGGATGTCTTCCGGGTATTCAAGGTAGTACCCACCACGGCCCAGCATCACGCTTTGCGCCAGGCCCGCACCGCTGCCCGGGGCCAGGCCGTTGGCGATCGCGACCATTCCCGGCAACGCCGCCAGCGTCGACAGCCCCGCCGTGGTGGTCCCGACGGTAGGCGTACGGCTGTGGTAATTCATGAAGTACAGGCCGTACTCGGTGTCATCGCCGAGCCAGCGCAACGCCGTGCCCCATTGGCCGGAATCGCGGGCGTCGCGGTCGCCGCCACGGGGAATGATCACCCCCTCCCTGGACACCTGGATCTCCTGGCCGAATGCCTGGGTCAAGGGCACGAACGGCGCAATCGCCGGACTGCCCACGGTGTAGCCACTGGTGCAACCATCGGCCACCACGTCGTTGCCGAAGAACGTGCCGCAGTTATCCACCACGGTCTGATCCCACTCCAACTGGTAGAAACCTTCGATGGTGAGCTTGTCGGTCAGGCCCTGGGAGGCGAACAGCATGTTCACCGGGATCAGGCCTTCCTTGATCTCCGCACCGGGGCGACGGAACGCGGACACGTCCACCGGGTTGATGCTGTTGATGGAGTTGCCGATGAAGGTGCTTTCCCCCCAGCTGACCACCTGCTTGCCGGCGCGCACGGTGCCTGGCAAATCGGCGATGGAATAGTTGTGATAGACGAAGGCATCGAGAATCTGTGCCCCCGAGGACTTGGCGCCTTCCTTGCGATTGCTGTCGCTGATGTCCTTGAACTCGCGGCCCTCATCCTTGAGCTCGAAGTCATACCAGTACTTGCCACGCACGAACACACCGGTATCGCCGTACTTGAGCTCGAGGTCGTGCAGGCCCTTGAAGATTTTGGAAAAGGTCTCGCCTTTCTTGAAATTCAGCCGTCCGTCATCACCGGTGGAGGATTGGCCTCGCCCGCCGTTGACCGTGCCGACCAGGTCTTTGTCGGCATCGCGCATGCCCCAGCTCGCGCCCACGGACAGCGACGAATCGAACTGACCCTCGATCTCGCCAATGTTGAATGAAACGGCCTGCGCCTGGGCAGAGCAACCCAAGGCCACCGCGACGGCCAGCGCCTGCGGCTTGAAGATGGCGCGCATTGTTATTGTTGTCATGCGTCTTCCCCGGTGAGTGACAGAGGCTTCACTCTACTGCCGCACGCCATGGGCGATAAGCGCACCAAGGAGGTATTCGCGCTGTACCTCAAAAGGATTACAGCCCCTGCGGGACGGGCGTTTGCGCGCCCCATGGACGGACTGGATGATGGGCCATCAGCGCCACGCATATTCCTGCCCCGCCTGCGACTGTTACGCGCCCTGCAACGGTGCATGTCCGGATCCGGGCTGTTTCCCGCCGGGCTCGTTCCCTATGCTGGCCGGGCTTGCAGGGCAACGGGCCTGCAAGCGCAAGTCGCCATGGCTTTCCCTCCAGCCTGGCGCACCGTCATTCGGATGGATTGGTGTATCGGTCCATCATCCCGTGTTTATCGACGTTGGTTTGTAGCTCCTTTGCAACGTCACGCTTAGGCCGCTGCTTTTTGCAGCGGCCTTTTTTATGTGCGGTGATTTCCGAGTTAAAACTTCTTGTTTCCTACGTTGCTGTAGGAAATCCCCGGCGCGCGCTTTGCCTGGATGTTGAGCCGTGTGGGATAGGGCCCTATCGAGACCACCGCGAACCTGGCGGCCCGGGTGAACAAAGAATTGTCCATCAGCACGCTTGCCGCGCCTGGCGGCAAGCGGCACGGGCGGTGAGGTTTAGATAGCGTGGCGTTGCAGATTCGCCATCATTTCTTTCAAGGCTTCCAGGTTGTCGTTCGGGTGTACCGCATCCTCGAAGTCGCAGATCTGCTGCCAATGGGCGGCGACGTCTTCGGGCGAAAAGCCTTTGCGCGGGTCGAAGCCCGCACCCAGGCTGCGCTCCCAGCGCACCTTGCCCATCCAGCCGCCGCCCACTTCGAACAAGCCGGAGGTTTCCTGGCAGGTCTCACTGGCCAGGTACACCACCAGCGGGCTGACGAGTTCGGGCTTGAGTTGTTCGAACACCTGCGGCGGGATCAGGCCTTCGGTCATGCGGGTGCCGCCAGTGGGGGCGATGGCATTGACCAGGATGTTGTTCTTGCGGCCTTCGATGGCCAGGGTCCGCGTCAGGCCATAAAGGCCGAGCTTGGCCATGCCGTAGTTGGATTGGCCGAAGTTGCCGTAGATGCCCGAGGTGGACGCGGTGAAGATCACCCGCCCGTAGTTTTGCTCACGCAGGTGCGGCCATGCGGCCCGGGTCACCTTGTAGGCACCCTCGACGTGGACGCGGTAGACCAGGTCCCAATCGGCGTCGTCCATTTTGTGGAACGTCTTGTCCCGCAGGATCCCGGCATTGTTGACCACCACGTCGACGCGACCGAACGCATCGAGCGCGTTTTGTACCAGCTTGTCGCCATCGGTGACCGAGTCGTGGTTGGCCTCGGCGATGCCGCCCGCCTCGCGGATTTCGGCGACCACCCGATCCGCTGCCGAGGCATTGGCCCCTTCCCCCTGCGCCGAGCCGCCAAGATCGTTGACCAGCACTCTCGCGCCTTGTCTGGCGAACAGCAACGCATGGGCGCGTCCCAGGCCTCCGCCGGCTCCCGTGACGATCACGACTTTATCTTCGAAGCGCACAGACTCACTCATGGCAGAACTCCAGCAGGCGGACAGGACAATGACCACGAGTGTCCGGCACCTCTCGGCCGGTCACAATCAACACGACTGCCAGTGAATGGTGGCCGATAAGGCGGGGGGATGATGCAGGCCCAAACGACGGCAGCGCATTCGATTTTCCTGCTGGCCGGGGGACCGCTATCGCGAGCAAGCTCGCTCCCACAAGGGGTTTTGTTGTTCACAAATTCCGTATTTACAATCGACCCACTGTGGGAGCGAGCTTGCTCGCGATAGCGGTCTTTCAGTCAGAAGAGATGCGTCAGGAACAGGCCATTTGTCTGTGCGGCGCGGCGATGGTTTCGCGAAACGCCAGGTAATGCTTGAGCACCTGCACCGGTGCCTCGGTGTGCGGGTAATGCCCGATGTCGGGCAGCAACACCGTGTCCGGGTTTGGGATCAGGGCCTCGTAGCGCGCCACCATGTGTTCACCGGAAATCGGATCGACCGCACCGTCGATCACCCGCAACGGCACTTCGCCGCGCTGCATCGCCAGCACCCAGCGATCACGCTGCACACGGCGTTCGGGAATATAGCCGATGAGTTTGTGCATGATCCGCGGACCGTGATGAGCCTCCACCAGGCTCCAGAAGTCATCCAGCTCGCTTTCGGTAGGGCCGGTCCCGGGGCCGAAAATCTGCCGAAAGTTGCTGGCCAGGCTTTCCCGGGAGAACATCCGCCCCAGCAGCCAGCCCAGGGGGCTCAACAAGAGTTTCTGAGCCCATACCGGCCGGTGTGTTTCGGGGAACAGTCCGCCATTGAGAAAGACACAACTCTCAAGGTGGATGCGTGCTTCGTAATGCCGGGCGAGCAGTTCCTGGGCCACGCTGTCACCGTAATCGTGGGCCAGCACATGCACCGCGCCCTTCACATTCAAGTGCGCCAGCAAGGCTTGCTGCAGATCGGCTTGCTCCAGCAGGCTGTAAGCGTGATCCATCGGTTTGGCGGAATCGCCGAAACCGAGCATGTCGCACGCGATCACCCGGTAGCGTTGCGCCAAGGGTTGCCACAGGTAATGCCAATCCCAACTGGCGGTGGGAAAACCATGGATCAACAGCAGCGGCTCACCCTGGCCCGCCACCCAGTAACGGATGGCGTGGCCACGGAACAGGAAAGTCTGGCCGCGCTGGCGCCAAATACGCAGGGGAATCTGGGCCAGGGGCATCAGCTTCTATACCCGGTGTCTTGTTGATCAAGCTTGCGCAGCAACGCCGGCCAGGCCAAGGCGCCGCCCATGCCTTGGGCGCTTTTGGTCACCCCGGCGATCATCGCCCGGGCGCCAGCCAGAATCTGCGGTTCGATGGCAATCAATTCGGCCCCGCCGTTCTGGGCCAGGACCTGGATGTCACAGGCCCGTTGAAAGGTGAACATCATCAGGAAGGTGTCGGCGATGGTGCCGCCGCATGTCAGCAAGCCATGGTTGTGCAGCATCAGGAAATTGCTGTCGCCCAGATCGGCCTGCAGGCGCGCCTTTTCTTCGTGATTCAAGGCCACCCCTTCGTAAGCGTGATAGGCCAGGCTCGACAGCACGAACAACGCTTGCTGGCTGATCGGCAACACGCCTTGCTTCTGCGCCGACACCGCGACACCGGCGGCGGTGTGGGTGTGCAGCACACAAGCCACGTCATGGCGCACCTCATGCACCGCGCTGTGGATGGTGTAGCCAGCCGGGTTGATCTCGTAGGGGCTGTCCATCAACTTGTTGCCGGCCTGGTCAACCTTGACCAGGCTCGAGGCGGTGATTTCATGGAACATCAGCCCGAACGGGTTGATCAAAAAATCCTCGGTGCCGGGGACCTTCGCAGAGATATGGGTGAAGATCAGGTCATCCCAGCCATGTAGCGCGACAAGTCGATAACAGGCGGCAAGGTCCACCCGGGTTTGCCATTCGGCCGCACTGACCTGTTCCTTGATACTGAGTGTCGTTTGGACGGGCGCTACGCTCACGGCTATGGCCTCTGGTTTCTTGTTATAGGAGTTTTGTCATCAAAACGTCGTACTCAAGAAAGTCAGTCTAGTCAGGTCTTTCAGAGGCGGTAGTTGCATTGGCAGCCAGCTTACTGGCCAAACGAGTCAGCGCATCCGCTTCAAGACCGCAACGTGTCGATCAACTCAGCCAGCCACGGCTCGGCGTCAGTTTCCGGCGTGACGCTTTCGCTGGCATCCAGACGCAGCATCGGCAGCAGCTCGCGAACGCCCAGTTCGGCGAACAGTTCGCACATCTGCTCGCCGCCGGCGCAGAAGGTATCCCCGTAACTGGCATCGCCCAGGCCAATCACCGCGCCGGGCAAGCCGCGAAAGAACCCTGGCAATTGGTCGCGGATGGTCGAATACAACGGCATCAGACTGTCTGGCAGCTCGCCCATGCCGGTCGTAGACGTCACCGCCAGCAAAGCTTCTGGCGCGAATGCCTGGACATCCGCCAGGGTCGCACGAGGGTCGTGCCAGGCATCGAAGCCCGCGTCGCGCAGCAGTTTGGCGGCGTGCCGGGCGACTTCTTCGGCGGTGCCATACACTGAGCCGGAAAGAATGGCGACTTTCATCAATCTGATCCTGATCCTGAAAAAAGAGCCGGGATAGTAACAGTTGCACCCACAAGGCTGCGAATGGCTCTCAACGGCAGTAATGGCCAGTGGACAGCCCTTCGATTTCTTCTAAAATGCTGATTCAACAGGGATGTTCAAAAGGGATCTTTCAAATGATCAACGCTCAACTGATGCAATTGGTCATCAATGCTTCCAACGACGGGATTGTCATCGCTGAAAAAGAAGGCGAAGACAATATCCTGATCTATGTGAACCCGGCCTTCGAACGCCTGACCGGCTATCACCGCGACGAAATCCTTTACCAGGATTGCCGGTTCCTGCAGTCGGGTGATCGGGACCAATCGGCCTTGGAGCCGATTCGCCAGGCCTTGCGAGAGGGCGGTGCCTGTCGAGAGGTGCTGCGCAACTACCGCAAGGACGGCACGCCGTTCTGGAATGAGCTGTCATTGTCCACGGTAAAAAACCAGGCTGACGGGTACACCTATTTCGTCGGTGTGCAAAAAGACGTCACGACCCAGGTCAAGGCTCAACAACGCGTCGCCCAGCTGGAAAAGGAGCTGGCCGAAGCCCGGGAAACGATTGCCCGGCTTGAGGCGACGAACGGTGCAAACAAAACCCCGAATTAACGGTCAGTCACTACAATCACCAGTGAAAATGTAAATTATCCTTTCGAGCCGACCATGCAGCGCGATGCCCTTCTGACGCAGGATGAACTGGATTTCATCCGGACCATGCAACACAACCCGCAGTTGAACGAGCGGGATGTCACGTCGAGCTTGCTGGTCAACGGTGGGTCGCAGATCCGTGATCTGTTGACGCGCCTGGCGGCGAATGAGCAGGTCACCCTGCAAGCCAATTTCGAAAATCAGCAAATGACGTTTCCGTTGCACCTGGTAGAAGACGAATTCCATGCGATGCACCTGCGCCTGGGGGTGCCCAGCATCTACGAAGACGGACCGAAGATACGCCCGTGGCGCCTGACGCTCGACGAGCCGGTGGCGCTGGAAAATATCAAGGGCCAGCCGGGACCGCTCTGGGTCCACGAAGTGTCCTGCAAGGGTGTATTGCTGGAGAACCGCAGCCGGACCAAGCCACCGAAGCAGTTTGCCTTGTGGTTCAGCCCCTCAGGCTACGAAAGAATTTCGTTGCGTGGTGCCTTCGAACGGGAAACCGATCGAGGTTTGCTGGCCTACCACCTGAACCAGAATGACCAGGACGAGACTGAGCGCCTACGCCAGTACATCCTGCAGCAACATCGCCTGACCCATCCCTCCATGCATCTCTAGGTGTCGAGGGTGCCTGCCAGAAATTGACGCAGGCGCTGGCGCATCACTATGCCTTCGTTACCCAGGCAACCGATCGACGAGCCAGCCAGGCTTTCCTGCGCCAGGTCAGATGCTTCACCGGCCAGCATCAACGGACAATCCAGGCTCATCGCCAATTTGCCCAGGCGCTTGGACAAGTCCGGGACCGGCGCATGATTGGAAACCAGCACCAAGGCCAGCGGCTGGATCTTCTGGCACACCAAGGTCAGTTCGTTGAATGGCAGGCCGATCGACAGCGCCCTGACGCCCACGTCCGCGCTGGACAGGAACAGCGCCGTGACCAGCAACTCCAGCTCACGGCACTGGCCGGCCAGGGCACAGACCAGGACCCGCGGCGAATGACCTTCGCGCTTGAACAACAGCCGTTGGATGATGCGCGAACGCAGGAACCCGTCGAAAAACACCCATTCACTGATTTGCCCGAACTCTGGCTGGCGATACAGCATTTGTCGCCAAAGCGGCATCAGGATGTCCTGGAATACGACCGGCACGGTGTAGGTGGAAAAGACCTGGCCGTAGACGCGATCCAGTTCCACATCGTCAAAGTTGCCAACCGCGTCCGCCACCTGTTGTTGCCAGCGGGCGTGATCAGCCTTGACCAGGTCGGATGAAAGCAGCGTGGACACCGGTTGCACCGCCTCGGTCTTGGCCAGGATCTTGCCCACTTTGCTGACTGCCACGCCGCGCTCGATCCATGCCAGGATGCTGCGAACCTTTTCGATATCGCTCAACGAGTACAGGCGATGCCCACTTTCGGTGCGAGTAGGCTGGATCAAACCGTAGCGCCGCTCCCATGCGCGTAGGGTCACGGGGTTCACGCCGGTCATGCGGGCGACTTCGCGAATGGGAAACAGATCTTCCCTTTTCAAGGCTGATGCCTGGAAAATAAAGCTATCCTCTGTGATTACGCTCATTTTGGCAGACAATTCCGGCTGGCAATTGGATCCTATCTTCCTCCTCCAAGACATGTCATGACAAGGGCAAACGTATTCAGGTGTGCGATTTTGTTGTTTTACGCACAATCGGGAATAATCCTTGCCTGTTTTTTGACGACCAGACGCTACCCACCACCCCGGGGCGTCCCCCGCAAACCTCCTACCCGGAGCACTGCGCCTGTCTTACGGAGATACATAATGTCGACCTCACCCGTCACTTTGATGGTGGCCCGCCGCGTCGCCAATGGACGTTATCAGGATCTGATTGCCTGGTTGCGCGAAGGCGAACAATTGGCCACCGACTTCCCTGGTTACCTGGGGTCCGGCGTGCTTGCGCCTCCGCCCCAGGACGATGAATTCCAGATCATTTTCCGTTTTGCCGACGAGCAGACACTGCACGCCTGGGAACACTCCGCCTCGCGCACGGCCTGGCTGGGACGGGGCAGCGATCTGTTTGCCCATCCCTCCGAACATCGGGTGCGTGGCATCGATGGCTGGTTCGGCACGGTCGGCCAGCGTCCGCCACGTTGGAAACAGGCCGTGGCCATCTGGCTGGCGTTCTTTCCCGTGTCGCTGTTGTTCAATTTCCTGTTGGGACCGCTGCTGGGCGAACTGGGCCTGTTGAGCCGCGTGCTCATCAGCACCGTCATCCTGACACCGCTGATGGTCTACCTGTTTATCCCGATGTCGACCCATCTGCTGGCGAACTGGCTCAACGGCGCGCCGCAGCGGGCATTGCCGGCTACGCAGAATCATTGAGGCCACCTGCCTCGATAGTCCTCCTGTGGGAGCGAGCCTGCTCGCGATAGCGGTGTGACAGTCAATGAGGATATTGAAGGTCAGGCCGTCATCGCGAGCAAGCTCGCGCCCACAATGGGCAACTGGTCACGACCGGATTGACCTTTGTGCATAGGACGCGCCCCGCGTCGCTGTTATAGTTTTGCTCTTGCCGTGAACCGAGCCGTCCCATGTCCAGCGCCACCGCTCCGATCCTGATCACTGGTGCAGCCCAGCGCGTCGGCCTGCATTGCG
The DNA here is from genome assembly GCF_055390755.1 of Pseudomonas sp. Van50. Lineage (NCBI taxonomy): Bacteria > Pseudomonadati > Pseudomonadota > Gammaproteobacteria > Pseudomonadales > Pseudomonadaceae > Pseudomonas > Pseudomonas sp. Van50. Next base: position 5,902,419 of record NZ_AP024343.1, read on the forward strand.
CCCGGCGCTTGCTGGAGGACGGGCATCCGGTGATCGCGACCTATCGCACCGAGCGCCCCGGCGTGCAAACGTTGCGGGACCTGGGGGCAGTGGTGCTGTTCGCCGACTTCTCCAGCGAAACGGGGATCCTGGCCTTTATCGAGCAACTCAAGCAACACACCGACCGGCTGCGGGCCATCGTGCACAACGCCTCGGCCTGGCTGGCCGAAGGCCCGGGCAGCGAAGCGGCGGCCTTCAACGCCATGTTCGGCGTGCACATGCTTGCGCCTTACCTGATCAACCTGCATTGCGCCGAGTTGCTGCTGCGTTCAACGCCGGCGGATATCGTGCACATCAGCGATGACGTGACCCGCAAGGGCAGCGCCCGACATATCGCCTATTGCGCCACCAAGGCCGGCCTGGAAAGCCTGACCCTGTCGTTCGCGGCCAAGTTCGCCCCGGCGATCAAGGTCAACGGCATCGCCCCGGCCCTGCTACTGTTCAACCCCGAAGACGACGCGGCTTACCGCGCCAAGGCACTGGCCAAATCCGCACTGGGTATCGAACCCGGCAGCGAAGTGATCTACCAGAGCCTGCGTTATCTGCTGGACAACCCTTATGTCACCGGCACGACCCTGACCGTCAACGGCGGGCGGCACGTCAAATAGCCTTGTTTCGAGGATGCACCATGACGCTATCCCTGCCCCAGAACTACCGCGAGATCCTCATCGGCCTGGGGGAAAACCCCGAGCGCGAAGGTTTGCTCGACACCCCGGTGCGTGCCGCCAAGGCCATGCAGTACCTTTGCCACGGCTATGAACAAAGCGTCGAGCAGATCGTCAACGGCGCGCTGTTCGCCTCTGACAACGATGAAATGGTGATCGTCGCCGACATCGAACTTTATTCCCTGTGCGAACATCACCTGTTGCCCTTCATCGGCAAGGCCCATGTGGCTTATATTCCTACCGGCAAGGTCCTGGGGCTGTCGAAGGTCGCCCGGCTGGTCGACATGTTCGCCCGCCGCCTGCAGATCCAGGAGAACCTGACCCGGCAAATCGCCGACGCGGTGCAGCAGGTCACCCAGGCCGCTGGCGTGGCGGTGGTGATCGAGGCCCAGCACATGTGCATGATGATGCGCGGTGTCGAAAAACAGAACTCGACCATGAACACCTCGGTGATGCTCGGCGCCTTTCGCGATTCCAGCACCACGCGCCAGGAGTTCCTGCAATTGATTCGACGGAGCAAGTAAATGCCACAACTTCAGCCAGCCATGGCACGCATCAAGGTCAAGGACCTGCGCCTGCGCACCTTCATCGGCATCAACGAGGATGAAATCCTCAACAAGCAGGATGTGTTGATCAACCTGACCATCCTCTATGCCGCCCAGGAGGCGGTGCGCGACAACGACATCGACCACGCGCTGAACTACCGCACCATCACCAAGGCGATCATCGCCCACGTGGAAGGCAACCGCTTCGCCCTGCTCGAACGCCTGACCCAGGAATTGCTCGACCTGGTCATGGCCAACGAGTCGGTGCTGTACGCCGAAGTCGAAGTCGACAAGCCCCACGCCTTGCGATTCGCCGAATCAGTGTCGATTACGCTCGCAGCAAGCCGGGCTGCTTCATAGCCGCTACAGGCTTCAGGCTGTAAGCTTCGAGCCTGACCACCGTAATCCAAACTTGCAGCTTGAAGCGCGCCGCTTGAAGCTGTTTCGCAGAGATCCCCATGAACGACCAACAACGCCTCGAACTCGAAGCCGCCGCTTTCCGTCGGCTGGTTGCCCACCTGGACAGCCGCAAGGATGTGCAGAACATCGACCTGATGAACCTCGCCGGCTTCTGCCGCAACTGCCTGTCCAAGTGGTACAAGGCCGCCGCCGATGAGCGCCAGGTCGAGGTCAGCCTCGACGACGCCCGCGAAGTGGTCTACGGCATGCCGTACGCCGAATGGAAAGCCCAATACCAGAAAGAAGCCAGCGCCGAACAACAGGCGGCGTTCGCCAAAGGAAAACCCGATGCCTGACCTCAATACCCTGCGTACCCGCCTCAAGAGCGGCGAACATGCCTTCGCCGACACCCTGGCCTTTATCGCCGCCGGTTACGACTACCAGCCCCAGGCCTTCAATAACGGCGGCGTGCAAAACGCCGCCGGGCAGAACGAAGGTTCGTGCAAGACCCTGGGCCTGGCACTGCTCGAAGGCTTGAGCGATGAAGAAGCTCTGCTGGCATTCGGCGAACATTACCGTTCGGTACTGGCCACGCCCGAAGGCAGTGATCATGGCAATATTCGCGCGCTGATGGTGCATGGGCTGGCAGGCGTGAAGTTCGACGAGCAGCCGCTGCAACGGCGCTGATCGATCCTGCCTGTGTGGTGAGGATCCGCTTTTGTGGCGAGGGAGCTTGCTCCCGCTGGGCTGCGCAGCAGACCCAAGCAGTCAAACTCAATTTGCCTGGCACACCAGGTCGCCAGGTTTCGGGCCGCTTCGCGCCCCAGCGGGAGCAAGCTCCCTCGCCACAGGTTCAGTCCAAGTGAGCGGCGCCTCACCACATCCCGACTTTTAAGATTGACCCGGCAACTTTATTTCGTTTGCCGGGCCCCTCTGCTCGCGGCTTAGATAACGGAAATTTCTCCTTCGTCCGGGCCGTCATCCATGAGCAGCGAAACCATCAGCCAATCGATCTCCATCGTGCATCCCGTCAGCCTCAGCCACGGCAGGAATGCCGAGGTCTGGGACACCGACGGCAAACGCTACATCGACTTTGTCGGGGCATTGGTGTGCTGAACCTCGGCCATTGTCATCCGCGCATTGTCGAGGCGATCCGCGAACAGGCTACGCGGCTGACTCACTACGCATTCAACGCCGCCCCTCACGCTCCCTATATCGAATTGATGGAACGCCTGGCGGCGTTTGTCCCGGTGGATTACCCGGTCAGCGGCATGCTCACCAACAGCGGCGCCGAGGCGGCGGAGAACGCCTTGAAGATCGTGCGAGGCGCCACGGGCCGTACCGCCGTGATCGCGTTTGACGGTGCCTTTCACGGCCGCACCCTGGCGACCCTCAACCTCAACGGCAAGGTCGCGCCTTACAAACAGAAAGTCGGTGTCCTGCCCGGGCCGGTGTATCACCTGCCGTACCCCAGCCAGGACAACGGCGTCACCTGCGCAGAGGCCTTGAAAGCCATGGAGCGGCTGTTCAGCGTCGAGATCGATGTGAATGACGTGGCCTGTTTCATTGTCGAACCGGTGCAGGGCGAAGCCGGCTTCCTGGCGATGGACGTGCCCTTCGCCCAGGCTCTGCGGCAGTTCTGTGATGACAAGGGCATTGTGCTGATTATCGATGAGATCCAGTCCGGCTTCGGCCGCACCGGCCAGCGCTTTGCCTTCTCCCGATTGGGCATCGAACCAGACCTGATCCTGTTGGGCAAAAGCATTGCCGGCGGCGTGCCCCTCGGTGCGGTGGTGGGACGCAAGGCGCTGCTGGACAACCTGCCCAAGGGTGGCCTGGGCGGCACCTACTCGGGTAACCCCATCGCCTGCGCCGCCGCACTGGCGACCCTGGACGAAATGACCGACGCCAACCTGCACGCCTGGGGCGTGCAACAGCAAGAGGCGATCGTCAGTCGCTACGAATCCTGGCGCAGCCGCGGGCTAAGCCCTTACCTGGGCCGCCTGACCGGCATCGGCGCCATGCGCGGCATCGAGCTGAGCCAGGCCGACGGCACCCCGGCGTCGGCACAATTGACGCAACTGCTGGCCCTGGCACGGGAATCGGGCCTGCTGCTGATGCCCAGTGGCAAGTCGCGACACATCGTGCGGCTGCTGGCGCCGTTGACGACCGAGCCGGCAGTGCTGGAAGAGGGCTTGGATATTCTGGAGGCGTGCCTGGCGAAGCTGGCCTGAATGCAGTGCTTCTGAGCACACAAAAACCCTGTGGGAGCGAGCTTGCTCGCGATAGCGTCAAGTCTGCCGACATCGATGTTGAGTGATACACCGCCATCGCGAGCAAGCTCGCTCCCACAAGGGTTCACCGCCAGGTATTCGGGTATTAAAAAACCGGCCGAAGCCGGTTTTTTTATGCCCGATGGATCAGAACGAAGCGTTCTGCAGGCCATCCAGGTAACGCTCGGTGTCCAGGGCTGCCATGCAACCGGCACCGGCCGAGGTGATCGCCTGGCGGTAGACGTGGTCGGCCACGTCGCCGGCCGCGAAGATCCCTTCGACGCTGGTGGCGGTGGCGTTGCCGTCGCGGCCGCCCTTGACCACCAGGTAGCCGTCCTTGAGTTCCAGCTGGCCTTCGAACAGCGAGGTGTTCGGCGTATGGCCGATGGCGATGAAGACACCGTCGACCTTGATCTCGTCAAAGCTGCCGTCGTTGTTCTTCAGGCGGGCACCGGTCACACCCATGTTGTCGCCCAGCACTTCGTCCAGGGTCGCGTTGAGCTTGAGGATGATCTTGCCTTCGGCGACGCGGGCATTGAGCTTGTCGATCAGGATCTTCTCGGCGCGGAAGGTTTCGCGACGGTGGATCAGGGTGACCGTGCTGGCGATGTTGGCCAGGTAGAGCGCTTCCTCGACCGCGGTGTTGCCGCCGCCGACCACAGCCACTGGCTTGTTGCGGTAGAAGAAACCGTCGCAGGTGGCGCAAGCCGACACACCTTTGCCCATGAAGGCTTCTTCCGACGGCAGGCCCAGGTAACGAGCGCTGGCGCCGGTGGCGATGATCAGGGCATCGCAGGTGTAGGTCGCGCTGTCGCCGGTCAGGGTGTACGGCTTGGCGGCGAAATCCACGGCGTTGATGTGGTCGAAAACGATCTCGGTCTCGAAGCGCTCGGCGTGTTCCTTCATGCGCTCCATCAAGGCCGGGCCGGTCAGGCCATGGACATCGCCCGGCCAGTTGTCGACTTCGGTGGTGGTGGTCAATTGACCGCCGGCCTGCATGCCGGTGATCAGCAGCGGCTTGAGGTTGGCACGGGCCGCATAGACCGCAGCGCTGTAACCGGCAGGGCCGGAACCAAGGATAATCACTCGCGAATGACGCACTTCAGACATGACCTGCTCCTGTTGACCGGACCTTGCGGGCCGGAACGCCGGGTGAGCGGCGTGAATAAAAAAGGACCGTTGACGCACTTGGGGAAGGCTTGGGTTCGACAGTCCTGCAAAAGAATGGGTGCAGCGTATCGAGGGAGCGAAGATTAAGGAAATACGGTTTAACAATCCAGCTCATAGGTGAGCTCTATTCCCAGCGGCCCTTTTAATAGGCGCCCTCGCCTCAAGAAACGTTGTTACACGCCATGTCGCCGCTTTCCCGCGCTGGGCAAAGCCGGTAAGGTCGGCGCGTTCACCTTCGCTCGGAGTCACCTATGCCCGCCCCCGTCCTGTCCGGCCCGCAATATTTGCGAGAAGGCCTCAAGCTGGTCCTGAGCCCGAGCCTGCGCCTGTTCGTACTCTTGCCCCTGGCGATCAACCTGGTGCTGTTCGTCGGATTGATCTACCTGGCCGGCCATCAGTTCAGCCTGTGGGTCGATACGCTGATGCCGTCGCTGCCAGAGTGGCTGAGTTTCCTCAGCTATGTGCTCTGGCCACTGTTCGTGGTGCTCGTCGTGCTGATGGTGTTCTTTACCTTCACCATGCTCGCCAACATCATCGCCGCGCCGTTCAACGGTTTTCTCGCGGAAAAAGTCGAAGTGGTCATCCGTGGCACCGACGACTTCCCGGCCTTCAGCTGGGCCGAATTGATTGCCATGATCCCCCGGACCCTCGGTCGGGAAGCGCGCAAACTCGGCTATTTCCTGCCCCGCGCCCTGGGGTTGTTCGTGCTGTCGTTCATCCCCGTGGTCAATCTGGTGGCCGCGCCGCTGTGGCTGCTGTTCGGCGTGTGGATGATGGCGATCCAGTACATCGACTACCCGGCGGACAACCACAAGCTGGGCTGGAACGAAATGCTCGCCTGGCTGCGGGAAAAGCGTTGGCAGAGCCTGGGTTTTGGCGGCAGCGTGTACCTGGTGCTGCTGATCCCGGTGGTGAACATCCTGATGATGCCAGCGGCGGTGGCCGGGGCGACCTTGTTCTGGGTGCGCGAGCAAGGCGCCGAGACCGCCCTGGCCCGTCAGGGCTGAGCCGTCACAAATCCATCATCCTGGCGTCACAATGACGAAATGGCCCCGGTCGACACTGGGGTCATGACCACACCCCTGCACATTACCCTGATCACCGAAACCTTCCCGCCGGAAATCAATGGCGTGGCCAATACCTTGGGCCGCCTGTACGACGGCTTGCGCGCCCGCGGGCATCAGGTCGAGTTGATACGGCCTCGCCAGGCCGACGACTTACGCCAAGCCAGTGACGAGCAGTTGCTGCTGTGCCGGGGCTGGCCGTTACCAGGCTATCCGGGCTTGCAGTGGGGCCAGGCGTCGATGCACAAGCTGCTCAGGCGCTGGAAACGTCATCGTCCGGACGTGCTCTACATCGCCACGGAAGGGCCGCTGGGTTTGTCGGCACTGCGGGCGGCACGACGCCTGGGTATTTCGGTGGTCAGTGGTTTCCACACCAATTTCCAGCAATACACCCAACAGTACGGCCTCGGGCTGTTGAGTCGCGTGCTCACCCATTACCTGCGCTGGTTTCACAACCGCTCCAGCCTGACCCTGGTGCCCAGTCTCAGCCAGCGCCTGGAACTGGAACGACGGCATTTCGAGCGCGTGGCGTTGTTGTCCCGCGGCGTGGATAGCCAACTGTTCCACCCGGTCAAGCGCTCGTCGAGCCTGCGCGAAGCGTGGGGCCTGGGCGACGACGACATCGCCGTGCTCCATGTCGGACGCCTGGCGCCGGAAAAAAACCTGGGGCTGCTCAAGCGCAGTTTCGAGACGCTGTGCAGCGCTTTTGCGGGGCGACGGATGAAGCTGGTGATAGTCGGCGACGGCCCGCAACGATCCGAGCTGGAGCAGGAATTGCCCGAGGCGATCTTTTGCGGCTCGCAACGCGGCGAGGCGCTGGCCAGCCACTATGCGTCCGGGGATGTGTTTGTCTTTCCGAGCCTGACCGAAACCTTCGGCAACGTGGTGTTGGAGGCGCTGGCGTCCGGGCTGGGTGTGGTGGCCTACGATCAGGCCGCGGCTGCGCAACACATTCGCCACGGCTATAACGGCGTGCTGGCGATGCCAGGGGATGAAGAGGCGTTCTGCGATGCCGCCCGTTGGCTGCTGGAGGAGCGCGAGACCTTGCGTTGTGTGCGGCTCAATGCGCGCCAGCATGCCAGTCGCCAGGGTTGGGCGGCGGTGATCGAGCAATTTGAAGCGCAGCTGCGAGGGGTTTGTCAGGTCGAATCGTCGCTGCCTCAGGCCGTGTCGCAACGCTGAAAAGCATCGCGGGCAAGCCTTGCTCCCACACGACTGACAACTCTGTGGGAGCAAGGCTTGCCCGCGATGAGGCCCTACAAGGCGCCGCTTAAACCAAGGTCATCAAGGCTTCGCGACTGAACGGCAAGATCTCCTGCTCCCGCCCTTCTCGGACTTTTTGCGCCCAGTCCGGATCCACCAGCAGCGCACGCCCCACCGCCACCAGGTCGAACTCATCGTTGTTCAAGCGCTCCAGCAGCTTTTCCAGGCTGGCCGGTTGTGCGACTTTGTCGGTGTTGACCATGAACTGCAGGAACTCGCCATCCAGGCCGACGCTGCCGACGGTGATGGTGGGCTTGCCGGTGAGCTTGCGGGTCCAGCCGGCCAGGTTCAGCTCGGAGCCTTCGAACTCTGGCTCCCAGAAACGCCGTGTCGAGCAATGGAAAATGTCCACGCCCGCCTCGGACAACGGCTTGAGGAATTCGCCCAAGGCTTCGGGGGTCTGCACCAGGCGCGCGGTGTAATCCTGCTGCTTCCATTGGGAGAAGCGGAAAATGATCGGGAAACCCTCGCCCACCGCCGCCCGCACGGCACGGATCAATTCGATCGCGAAGCGCGAGCGGTTGGCCAGGCTGCCACCATAACCGTCAGTGCGCTGGTTGCTGCCTTCCCAGAAGAACTGGTCCACCAGATAGCCGTGGGCGCCGTGGATTTCCACCCCGTCCATGCCGATGCTCTGGGCGTCTTTCGCCGCCTGGGCAAACGCAGCGATAACCTCGTCGATATCGGCCTGGGTCATGCCGTGGACCACCACCTGGCCGTCCTTGAGTTTTTCGCTCGGACCATAGCCGGGCACGCTGGCATCCGGCTCGGTGCCGATGCGTCGCACACTGCCCACGTGCCACAACTGTGGAACGATCTTGCCGCCTTCGGCATGCACCGCATCGACCACCTGCTTCCAACCGGCCAGCGCGGCGTCGCCGTAGAAATGCGGCACATTCGGATAACCGTTGGAGGCCTTGTGCCCGACCGTCGTGCCCTCGGTGATGATCAGGCCGACCCCGGCCGCCGCGCGGCGACGGTAGTACTCGACCACCTTGGCATTCGGCACGCCGCCCGGCGAAAAGGAACGGGTCATCGGCGCCATCACCACCCGGGTTGGCAATTCGAACGCGCCGAGGTGGAAGGGTTTGAACAGGGCTTTTGCAGGCATGGGGCACTCCACGGGACGAAGTCACAGATCGGATATGACGACGATAATATGGAGCACGGGGAGCGCTGGGTAGCACTATTGATTTGAATGATTAAGGATCAGAAGGAAGCGCTGAGGGGGCTCGACCAGAACCCTGTGGCGAGGGAGCTTGCTCCCGCCCGGTTGGTAGGAGCTGCCGAAGGCTGCGATCTTTTGATTTTCGCTTGAGACTCAAGTGATTGGGGAAAGATCGCAGCCTCGTTGCACTCGACAGCTCCTACGGGCGCAGCCCAGCGGGAGCAAGCTCCCTCGCCACAGGGGGACATCATCATGGCTGCAATGCCCTTGGGAATCAGCTCAGTGCTTTTTCGATCGCCTGGATCACCGTGGGATCATCCGGCGCCGTACGCGGCGAGAAGCGCGCCAGCACCCGGCCGTCCTTGCCGAGCAGGAATTTTTCGAAGTTCCAGGTAATGTCCCCGGGAAACTCGGCCCCCTCGCCCGCCAGCAGACGGTACAACTGGTGACGATCGTGACCGTTCACGTCCAGCTTGCTGGACAGCGGGAACGTCACGCCGTAGTTGAGGCTGCAGAATTCCTGGATTTCCTGCTCGGTCCCCGGCTCTTGCCCGGCGAACTGATTGCAGGGCAGGCCCAGGACGCTGAACCCCTTGTCCTTGTATTGCTGGTAAAGATTTTCCAGCGCCGCGTACTGAGGCGTCAGGCCACATTTGGAGGCGACGTTGACCACCAGCACGACTTGCCCCTTGAACGGCGCCAGAGCAAGCTCCTGACCATCCAGGGCTTTGAGTTTAAGGTCGTGGAAAGCACTCATGACGAACTCCAGGTTTGCGGATCTTTTCGAAAACAGCCATGGGTGATGCTAACAGCAAGCGACTAAAAAGGCGCCATAGGGCGCCTCTCCAGTCAACTTGAGCGTAGCGCACAAATCAGTGGTGATGACCACCTTCGCCATGGACGTGACCATGGGCGATCTCTTCCTGGCTGGCGTCACGGATGTCGACGATCTTGACCTTGAAGTTCAGGCGCTGGCCAGCCAACGGGTGGTTGCCGTCAACGGTGACGTCATCGCCTTCCAGGTCGCGGATGGTGACGATCTGCATCTGGCCATCGGGTGCCGAGGCGTGGAACTGCATGCCCACTTCCAGCTCATCCACGCCTTCGAACATGCTGCGGCTCAGGGTGCTGACCAGTTCGGCGGAGTATTCACCGTAAGCGTCTTCCGGCTCGACGGCAACGTTCAGGTCGTCACCGACCGCTTTACCTTCCAGGGCTTTTTCCAAGCCCGGGATGATGTTGCCTGCGCCATGCAGGTAGACCAGCGGAGCGCCGCCGGCAGAGCTGTCGATGACCTCACCAGCGTCGTTGGTCAGGGTATAGTCGATGGAGACAGCCTTATTGGCGGCGATCAGCATGGGGCGAGACCTTTTGCATAAGAATGAAGAACGGACAAGTCTAAACAAGGATTTGCCCGAAAGCGAACGGAACCCGGACAAACGGGCCTGCTCGAACAGACCGACGGTCACTGGTTTGCATCAGGATGAGGACGGGCACTGGGTGGCCGAGCTGTCCTGCGGCCATACCCAGCACCTGCGCCACCAGCCACCCTGGCAGTCCCGGGCCTGGGTACTGGACCCTGTGCAACGTATTGAAAAAATAGGCCAGCCCTTTGCTTGCGGCTGGTGCGCTCAAGGCCCGGTTAGCGATAACCTTGGCGACTGAATTGTGGGTAGACGGCCAGTCATAGGCCGCGCCATTGCCATGCTCCTTTAGAGAATCCGCATGCAAACTTTTTTTATCGCACCCACCGATTTTGGTGTGGGCCTGACCTCCATCAGCCTCGGGCTGGTGCGTACCCTCGAACGGGCCGGGCTGAAAGTCGGCTTTTTCAAACCCATTGCCCAGCCGCATCCCGGCGACACCGGGCCGGAGCGCTCCACCGAGCTGGTGGCCCGCACCCATGGCCTCAAGCCTCCGCAGCCCCTGGGCCTGGCGCACGTCGAGCGCATGCTCGGCGACGGCCAGCTCGATGAGCTGCTGGAAGAAATCATCACCCTTTACCAGCAAGCGGCCATCGGCAAGGACGTGCTGGTCGTCGAAGGCATGGTCCCGACCCGCAACGCCAGCTACGCCGCCCGGGTCAACCTGCACCTGGCCAAGAGCCTCGACGCCGAGGTCATCCTGGTGTCGGCACCGGAGAACGAAGTGCTGACCGAGCTTTCCGGGCGGGTAGAGTTGCAGGCGCAACTGTTCGGCGGGCCGAAGGACCCGAAAGTCCTCGGGGTGATCCTGAACAAGGTCCGCACCGAGGAAAGCATGGAGGCGTTTTCCGCACGGCTCAAGGAGCACTCGCCCTTGCTGCGCAGCGGCGATTTCCGCCTGCTCGGTTGCATCCCGTTTCGCCCCGAACTCAACGCCCCGCGCACCCGCGACGTGGCCGACCTGATGGGCGCCCAAGTGCTCAATGCCGGCGACTACGAAACCCGGCGCATGAGCAACATCATCATTTGCGCCCGCACCATGCGCAACACGGTGGAACTGCTCAAGCCCGGCGTGCTGGTGGTAACCCCCGGCGATCGCGACGACATCATCCTCGCCGTGAGCCTGGCCGCGATCAACGGCGTGCCACTGGCCGGCCTGCTGCTGACCAGCGACACCCTGCCCGACCCACGCATCATGGACCTGTGCCGCGGCGCCTTGCAGGCAGGGTTACCGGTGCTGTCGGTGAGCACCGGCTCCTATGACACCGCCAACCTGCTCAACGGCCTGAACAAGGAAATTCCCATCGATGACCGCGAACGTGCGGAGATCATCACCGATTTCGTCGCCAGCCACCTGGACGCCAAATGGCTGCACCAGCGCTGCGGCACACCGCGGGAAATGCGCTTGTCGCCGGCGGTGTTCCGCTATCAGTTGATCCAGCGCGCCCAAGCCGCCAACAAACGCATCGTGCTGCCCGAAGGCAGCGAACCGCTGACCGTCCAGGCCGCCGCCATTTGCCAGGCCCGGGGCATTGCCCGCTGCGTGTTGCTGGCCAAACCGGCCGACGTCGAAGCGGTGGCCCGCGCCCAAGGCATCGAGCTGCCGCCGGGGCTGGAGATTCTCGACCCGGATTCGATTCGCGAGCGTTATGTCGAACCGATGGTGAGGTTGCGCAAGAGCAAGAGCCTGAACGCGCCGATGGCCGAGCAGCAACTGGAAGACACCGTGGTCATCGGCACCATGATGCTGGCCCTGGATGAAGTGGACGGACTGGTATCCGGAGTCATCCACTCCACCGCCAACACCATCCGTCCGGCGTTGCAACTGATCAAGACCGCGCCGGGTTGCTCCCTGGTGTCCTCGGTGTTTTTCATGCTCTTCCCCGAAGAAGTGCTGGTCTACGGCGACTGCGTGATGAACCCGCACCCCAGCGCTGCGGAACTGGCGGAAATCGCCCTGCAAAGCGCCGACTCGGCCGCCGCGTTCGGCATCACGCCACGGGTGGCGATGCTCAGCTATTCCAGCGGCGAGTCGGCCAGTGGCGAAGAAGTGGAAAAAGTCCGTGAAGCCACCCTGCTGGCCCACGAAGCCCAGCAGGGCCTGCTGATCGACGGTCCGCTGCAATACGACGCCGCCGCCAATGAAACCGTGGCGCGGCAATTGGCGCCCAACAGCCAGGTGGCCGGCCGGGCGACGGTGTTCATCTTCCCCGACCTCAACACCGGCAACACCACCCACAAGGCCGTGCAGCGCAGCGCCGATTGCGTCAGCCTCGGGCCGATGCTGCAAGGCTTGCGCAAACCGGTGAATGACTTGCCCCGCGGCGCCCAGGTCGACGACATCGTGTACACCATCGCCCTGACCGCGATCCAAGCCGCCAACCGACCTCTGGATATTTAAATGCTGGACTTCCTGCCTCCCCCTTTGCGCGGCGTCATTGCCTCGCTGCTGTTGGCGCTGAACACCATCGCCTGCTGCACGCCGCTGTTCATCGTGGCGATTTTCAAGCTATTGCTGCCCTTCCCCACCGCCCAGCGCTTCACCGACTGGCTGATGGGCCACATCCACGAGGCCTGGATCAGCAACAACAAGGCCTGGATGAACCTGCTGCGCCGTACCCGCTGGCACCTCAGTGGCCTGGAGGGCCTGGACTACCAGCATTCGTACCTGATCACCAGCAACCACCAGAGCTGGGTCGACATCATGGTGTTGCAGTACGTGCTGAACCGGCGCATCCGGCCGTTGAAGTTCTTTCTCAAGCAGGAACTGATCTGGGTGCCGGTGATCGGCCTGGCCTGGTGGGCCCTGGGCTTCCCGTTCATGAAGCGTTACTCCAAGGCGTACCTGGAGAAACACCCGGAAAAGAAAGGCAAGGACCTGGAAACCACTCGCAAGACTTGCGCGAAGTTTCGCAACAACCCCGTGGGCATTTTCAACTTCGTCGAAGGCACGCGTTTCACCGACGGCAAGCATGCCCAGCAACAGTCACCGTTTCGCTACCTGCTCAAGCCCAAGGCTGGCGGCATCGCGTTTGTGCTCGATGCCATGGGTGAGCAACTGGAATCGATCATCAACGTGACCATCCATTACCCGGGCGGACGTCCGGGGTATTGGGATTTGCTCTGCGGCAACGTTGGGGAAGTGGTGGTGCACTTCCAGGAACTGAAGATTCCGCCGCAGTTCATCGGCAAGAACTACGACCAGGACGGCGTGTATCGCCTGGAGTTCCAGGGCTGGATCAACCAGCTGTGGCAGGACAAGGATGCGTTGCTTGCGCAGATGCACCGCGAGTATCCCGGTAAATCCTGAGGTGTCTGTACTGGCCTCATCGCGAGCAAGCTCGGCTCCCACAGGGATTGTTGGTGAACACGGACATCCCTGTGGGAGCCGAGCTTGCTCGCGATAGCGTCCTTCCAGACAACAAAAAGCCCGCAGACGATCACTCATCTGCGGGCTTTTTACTGACAGCGGCGTTCCTTAGATCGCCCCACGCTTGCGCAGCAGATCCAGCACCTGCTTGACGCTCTCTTCCAGTGTCAGCGCCTGGGTGTCGATGACCAGGTCGGCATCCAGCGGCACGTCATACGGGAAGGACTCGCCCGGGATGTTGTCGCCGGCGGCGGCATACAGCCCTTGCGGATCACGCTGGGCACACACTGCTGGCGAGGCCTGGACGTAGACCGTCAGCAGACGCTCACGGCCGATCAGGTCCTTGGCCTGCTCACGCCCTTCGGCACTCGGCGCGACGAACGCGGCGAGGGTCAGCAGGCCGGCTTCGTTGAACTGACGAGCGACATGCGCCGCACGGCGCCAGTTCTCGGTCCGCCCGGCACGATCCTGGGGCAGGCCCTTGTTCAGGTCATGGCGCAGGTTCTGGCCATCGAGGACAAAGACCGCACGACCCGAATCGAACAACTTGCGCTCGACCGCATAGGCCAGGGTGCTTTTACCCGCGCCCGACAGACCACTGAACAACACCGTGGCCGGTTGCTGGCCGAAGCGCTGGGCGCGTTCTTCCACCGACACATGGGCCAGTTTGCCGTGGTGCGTGCTGCTGCCGTGGGTCAACGGCTGGGCGACGATCATACCGGCACCGACCGTGCCGTTGGTCAGGCGATCGATGACGATGAAGGCGCCGGTGGTGCGGTTGCTTTCGTAACCGTCCAGGGCGATCGGCGCATCCAGGGCGATCTTCACCTTGCCGATTTCGTTGAGCTGCAGCGCGCTGGCCGGGCCCTCTTCAAGGGTGTTCACATCCACCTTGTTGACGATGCTGGCAATGGAGCCCGGCACGTAGCTGGTGGCGCGCTTGATGTCGTATTTCTTGCCCGGCAGCATCGGCTCTTCGGCCATCCACACCAGCATCGCTTCGAAGCTGTCGGTGACCGGCGGAACGTTGTCGGCATGCACCAACAGGTCGCCACGGGAGATGTCGATCTCGTCTTCCATGGTCAGCGTGACCGCCTGGCCTGGACCGGCGTGCTCCAGCTCGCCTTCGAAGGTGACGATGGATTTCACGCGGCTGCTCTTGCCCGACGGCAGCACCACCACTTCGTCGCCCTTGTGCACGATGCCGCTGGCGAGGGTGCCGGCGAAACCGCGGAAGTTCAGGTTCGGACGGTTGACGTACTGCACCGGGAAACGCAGGTCGGTGAAGTTGCGGTCGCCCGCCACTTCCACGGTCTCGAGGATTTCCATCAGCGACTGGCCGGTGTACCACGGCGAACGCTCGGACTTGTTCACCACGTTGTCGCCCTTGAGGGCGGACATCGGCACGAAGTGCATGCTGGTGGGCTTCATCTTCAAGCCTTCGGCGAACTTCAGGTAGTCGGCCTTGATCGACTCGAACACGCCCTGGTCGAAGTCCTTGAGGTCCATCTTGTTGATGGCCACGACGATGTGCTTGATGCCCAGCAACGAGGCGATGAAGCTGTGGCGACGGGTCTGGGTCTGCACGCCGTAGCGGGCATCCACCAGGATGATCGCCAGGTCACAGGTGGAGGCACCGGTGGCCATGTTGCGGGTGTACTGCTCATGGCCGGGGGTATCGGCGATGATGAACTTGCGCTTGGCAGTGGAGAAATAGCGGTAGGCGACATCGATGGTGATGCCTTGCTCGCGCTCGGCCTGCAGGCCGTCGACCAGCAACGCCAGGTCGATATCGTCCCCGGTGGTGCCGACTTTCTTCGAATCGCGGGTGATGGCTTCCAGGTGATCTTCGTAGATCATCTTGGAGTCGTGCAGCAGGCGCCCGATCAGGGTGCTCTTGCCGTCGTCGACGTTACCGCAGGTCAAAAAGCGCAGCAGCTCTTTACGCTCGTGCTGGCCCAGGTAGGCGAGGATGTCCTCGCTGATCAAATCAGATTGATGCGACATGACAGCCCCTTAGAAATAACCTTGACGTTTTTTATCTTCCATCGAGCCTGCGCCATCGTGGTCGATGACCCGGCCCTGGCGCTCGGAAGTTCGCGTCAGGAGCATTTCCTGGATGATATCCGTCAGGCTTTCGGCCTCGGACTCCACCGCGCCCGTCAACGGGTAGCAGCCAAGGGTACGGAAACGCACTTTCTTCTTGACGATACGGGCTTTGTCTTCGTCGGACAGGTGCTCGAGGATGCGCTCGTCGTCGATCATGATCAGCGTGCCGTTCTTCTCGATCACTTCACGCTCGGCGGCGAAGTACAGCGGCACGATCGGGATACCTTCGAGGTAGATGTACTGCCAGATGTCCAGCTCGGTCCAGTTCGACAGCGGGAATACGCGGATCGACTCGCCTTTGTTGACCTTGCCGTTGTAGACGTTCCACAGTTCCGGACGCTGGTTCTTCGGGTCCCAGCGGTGCTTGCTGTCACGGAACGAGTACACGCGCTCCTTGGCGCGGGATTTCTCTTCATCGCGACGGGCACCGCCGAACGCGGCGTCGAAACCATATTTGTCCAAGGCCTGCTTGAGGCCTTCGGTCTTCATGATGTCGGTGTGCTTGGCACTGCCGTGGGTGAACGGGTTGATGCCCTGCGCCACGCCGTCCGGGTTCACATGGGTGATCAGGTCCAGGCCCAGTTCCTCGACCATGCGGTCGCGGAACTTGTACATTTCCTGGAATTTCCAGCGGGTGTCGACGTGCATCACCGGAAACGGCAGCTTGCCGGGGAAGAACGCCTTGCGTGCCAGGTGCAGCATCACGGCGGAGTCTTTACCGATGGAGTACAGCATCACCGGGTTATCGAACTCGGCGGCCACCTCGCGGATGATGTGGATGCTTTCCGCCTCCAGCTGTTTCAGATGCGTCAGTTTGTCGACCATGGCTACTCACGAAAACTTTCTTATGAACGGCCAGCGGGCCGTGTTCGAGCGGGGAATCCTAGCACAGCGACCTCTTCTAATCAGGGCGCCAACTAGATCGAAACAGCATATGGATATGCCTGGTGGTTCGGGCACTGCAACCGCTTTTTGTGGGAGCGAGCTTGCTCGCGATAGCAGTGTATCAGTCAGCACTGAGGTTGACTGACCCACCGCCATCGCGAGCAAGCTCGCTCCCACAATGGTTATAAGCAGTCAGATGGGATTCGGGCAATCGATGAAGATGTGCTCCAGGGCAAAGCGTCGCGCCAAGTAGTCACCCAGCGCCTGGACACCGTAGCGTTCAGTCGCATGATGCCCTGCGGCGATGAAGCTGATGCCGTTTTCCCGAGCACTGTGGAATGTCTGCTCCGACGCCTCGCCGCTGAGGTACAGGTCGACCCCGGCCAGCACCGCCTGATCGATATAACCTTGGCCACCACCGGTGCACCAGCCGACCCGGCGGATCATCTGCCCGCCTTCGATCAGCAGGGGCTCGCGCCCCAGGGCATCCTGGACCTTGCGCGCGAAATCCCGCGCCGTCATTGGTTCGGACAGGGAGCCGACCAGACCGACAACCTTGGGGTTATCCGGGTCCAGGGGGCCCTCGACGGTGATGTCCAACTGGCGGGCCAACTGCACGTTATTGCCCACCTCGGGGTGCAGGTCCAGGGGCAAGTGATAGGCCAACAGGCTGATGTCATGCTTGAGCAACGTCTTGAGGCGACGCTGTTTCATGCCGGTGATACAAGGGTTCTCGCCCTTCCAGAAATAACCGTGATGCACCAGCACCAGGTCGGCCTCGGCCTCGACGGCGGCATCGAGCAGCGCCTGGCTGGCGGTGACACCGCTGACGATGCGCATCACCTGGGGCGCGCCTTCGACCTGCAGGCCGTTGGGGCAATAATCGGCAATCCGGCTGCTTGCCAGGTAACGGTCCGCTTCTTCAACCAGGGTGTTCAGGGCTACGGCCATAAAAGACTCCTAAATATCCCGTTCAGAGGCGCGCGCGGCCTCGTATAATGCGCGACATTATGGGCGGTCTCATACCGCCTGCAACCTTTGTAGGACGTGCTTAATGCTCAAGGCGCTGCGTTTTTCCGGCTGGCCGCTGTTGGCCGGCGTGCTTGTCGCTCTACTGATTATCCAGCGCTACCCGGAATGGGTCGGCCTGCCGAGCCTCGACGTCAACCTGCAGCAAGCGCCGCAAACCAAGGCGGTGCAGCAGGGGCCGGTGTCCTATGCCGACGCCGTGACCACCGCCGCGCCGGCCGTGGTGAACCTGTACACCACCAAGGTCATCAACAAGCCCAGCCATCCGCTGTTCGAAGACCCACAGTTCCGGCGCTTCTTCGGCGACAACTCGCCCAAGCAGAAGCGCATGGAGTCGAGCCTGGGCTCGGGCGTGATCATGAGCCCGGAAGGCTACATCCTGACCAACAACCACGTCACCGCCGGTGCCGACCAGATCGTGGTGGCCCTCAAGGACGGCCGTGAAACCCTGGCCCGGGTGATCGGCAGCGACCCGGAAACCGACCTCGCGGTGCTGAAGATCGACCTCAAGAACCTGCCGGCCATCACCATCGGCCGCTCCGACAGCATTCGCATCGGCGACGTGACCCTGGCCATCGGCAACCCGTTCGGCGTCGGCCAGACCGTGACCATGGGCATCATCAGCGCCACCGGGCGCAATCAGTTGGGCCTCAACAACTACGAGGATTTCATCCAGACCGACGCCGCGATCAACCCCGGCAACTCCGGCGGCGCGCTGGTGGATGCCAACGGCAACCTCACCGGGATCAACACGGCGATCTTTTCCAAGTCGGGCGGCAGCCAGGGCATCGGTTTCGCCATTCCGGTGAAGCTGGCGATGGAGGTGATGAAGTCGATCATCGAACACGGCCAGGTGATCCGTGGCTGGCTGGGCATTGAAGTCCAGCCGCTGACCCAGGAACTGGCGGAGTCCTTCGGCTTGTCCGGACGGCCCGGTATCGTGGTGGCGGGGATTTTCCGCGACGGTCCGGCGCAGAAGGCCGGCCTGCAACTGGGCGATGTGATCCTGAGCATCGATGGCGAACCGGCCGGCGATGGCCGCCGCTCGATGAACCAGGTGGCGCGGATCAAGCCCACCGACAAGGTAACGATCCAGGTCATGCGCAACGGCAAGGAGCTCAAGCTCACCGCCGAAATCGGCCTGCGCCCACCGCCGGCACCGGTGGTGCTCAAGGAAGAACAGTAAACCTCTCAAATCCCCCTGGCGAGGGAGCAAGCTCCCTCGCCACAAAACCAGTGTCCGGTTCAGTTTTCTCTGAAAAATACAGATAGCATAAGTTCTCATTAGTAGTGTTATATTGTTTCAATAAAATAAATTGGAACAACATAACATGCCACCCCTAAAACGGATTTCAGCTGCCAGCCTCGCCTTGGGACTACTGGGCGATCCGGCCTACGCCGAGGAAATCCAGCCCCTGGAACTGGACGCCATCACCGTGACGTCCGACTACGAATCCCCCACCGGCCCTGTCACGGGCTATCGCGCCACCCGCTCGGCCAGCGCCACCAAAACCGACACCGCCCTGCGCGACATCCCGCAATCGATCAGCGTGATTCCCGCCAGCGTGCTCAAGGACCTGGGCAGCACCAGCGTCGAGCGAGCCTTGGAATATGCCGGCGGTGTGTCGAAGCAGAACAACTTCGGCGGCCTGACGCTCTACGAATACAGCGTGCGCGGCTTCACCACTTCGGAGTTCTACAAGGACGGCTTCAGCGCCAACCGCGGTTATCCGAGCACGCCGGACGCCGCGAACATCGAACGCATCGAAGTGCTCAAGGGCCCGGCTGCCAGCCTGTATGGCCGGGGCGATCCCGGCGGTACGGTGAACATTGTCACCAAGAAACCGCAACCGGAAGCCTTCACCACCCTGCAGACCAGCGCCGGCAGTTGGGACCGCTACCGCACCGCGCTGGACGTCAACACGCCACTGGACACCGAGGGCAACCTGCTGTCGCGGGTCAACCTGGCGGTCGAGGACAACCACAGCTTTCGCGATCACGTCGACAGCAAGCGCGTCTTCGTCGCGCCTTCCATCAGTTGGCAGTTGAACCCCGACACCCGGTTGCTGGTGGAAAGCGAAATCGTGCGCCACAGCTCGACATTCGACCGTGGCATTGTCGCCCCGAACAATCGCTGGAGCGGCGTTTCCCGTTCGACCTTTTTGGGCGAACCCAACGACGGCGACATCGACAACCACAACAACATGCTCCAGGCCGCCCTCGAGCATCAGCTCAATGACACCTGGCAATTGCGCCTGGCCAGCCACTACAAGCAAGGTGAGCTCTGGGGCTTCGCCTCTGAAGCGCGCCCGCTGAACGCCGACGGCCACACAGTGAATCGCCGCTACCGCGAGCGCGACAACAATTGGCACGACAGCATCACCCAACTTGAATTGCGTGGAATGTTCGACCTCGGCCCCTGGCAGCACGAACTGTTGATCGGCAGCGAATACGAGGACTACCGCAAGAACGAACGCGTGACCAACATCGCCGGCGCTTACCCCATCGACATCTATCAGCCAGTCTACGGCCAGCCAAAACCCACTGGCACGCCCTCCGGCACAGACTTCTTCGAACATGTGCAAAGCCGCGCACTGAACCTGCAGGACCAGATCATCTTCACTGACAAGCTGCGGGGCATGCTCGGCGTGCGGTATGAGCATTTCGAGCAGAGCATCGACGACCACACCCGCAATCGCACCAATCGCCAACGCCATGATGCCCTGACGCAGCGGGCCGGCCTGCTGTATCAACTGACACCCGAAGTCGGGCTGTTCGCCAACGCCTCCACCTCGTTCAAGCCCAACAACGGCCTGGATGCCAGTGGCAAGACTTTCGACCCCGAGGAAGGCGTCGGCTATGAAGTGGGGATCAAGAGCGAGTGGTTCGACGATCGCCTGAGCACCACCCTGGCGGCCTTCCATATAGAGAAGGAAAACGTCCTGAGCCCGGTCGCCGGGACCGACTTCAGCCGCGCCATCGGCAAGGCCCGCAGCCAGGGCATCGACCTGCAGGTGACCGGGCAGGTAACCGACGCCGTGCGGGTGATCGGCGCCTATGCCTACATCGATGCCGAAGTGACCAAGGGCGACGAAACCATTCCCACCGGCAGCCGGATCCTCGGCGTCGCCAAACACAGCGGCAGCGTGCTGGGGGTCTACGAATTCCAGGACGGGCACCTGCGCGGTTCGGATGTCGGCGCGGCGCTCACTTACGTCGGCGATCGCTCGGGCGAAGCCGGCAAGGATTTCGAACTGCCGGCCTATCACACCGTGGACCTGCTGGCCCATTACAAGGCCAGCGACGACGTCACCGTGGGCCTGAACCTGAACAACGTCTTCGACGAAAAATACTACGAGCGCGCCTACAGCAACTACTGGGTCACCCCCGGCGAACCACGCAATTTCACCGTCAGTCTTACCCTCGCTCTGTAAAAGGAAAAACGCCATGAAACACCCCAAGACCTTCGCCCTGCTCGGCCTGCTCCTGGCCACACAGGCCTCGGCCCATGGCTTGTGGACCGAACAGCGTCGCGGCAACATCGAAGTGATCTACGGCCACGGTGCCGAAGACAATGCCTTCAAGGCGCAGAAAATCAGCGGTGCCTGGGCCTATGACCTGGGCGGCAAGATGATTCCGGTCACCGTAGAGCGCCTGCCGGACCACGCCCGCCTGCAACCGCTCAAGCCACCGGCCGTGCTGGCGGTGGCGCTGGACAATGGCATGTGGTCCCAGACGGCGGACAAGAAGTGGATCAACGAAGGCCGCAGCAAAGTGCCCGGGGCGATCGAGTCGACCCAGACGTTCAAGTACAGCCTGGCGATCTATGAGCCGGGGGCGAAACTGCCGGCGCTTGCACCGATCAAGTTCGTGATCCTGCCGGAAGTCGACCCGCTGACCGTAGGCCCGGGCCAGTCATTGCCGGTACGGGTGCTGCTGGATGGCAAACCGGCGGCCGGTGTGAAACTGGTGGGCGACTACCGCAGCGCGCCGAACACCGTCTCGACCGAAACCGATGCAGAAGGCCGGGCCAAGGTGCTGGTGCGCAACGAAGGCCTGAATGTGATCGCGGCGCAGATGGAAACTGCGCTCAAGGACAACAAGGACGTGGCCACCCGCGGCGTGTTCACCTCGCTGACCTTCCTGGGCGAACCGCACCACGAGTAGGTTGACTGACACGACGCCATCGCGAGCAAGCTCGCTCCCACAGGGGGTAGGCGGTGAACACATTTTTTGTGAACACCCCACTGTGGGAGCGAGCTTGCTCGCGATGAGGCCGGCACAATCCCCGCAAAGCTCAAGCCGGGGTCAAGCACTCCGGCCCATTGAGCTTCGGATCATTGACCATATTGGCCAATACCCGCTCGCGCAGTGGCGCCGGCTCGCTTGCCAGCAACCCTTGCAAGGCATGCAGCGGTGTCTGCGGGTCGAGCCACAGGCGCTGGCCTTCTTCGTCCAGGATCAACGGCCGGCGCTGACCCGCCGCCGGCTGGGTGATGACCGCTGTGCTCAGCCATACCTGCTCCTGCACCGGATACGCTTCCCAGATCGCGGCAAAAAACAGCGACGAGCCCTCCCCGGCGTCAGCCAGTACGGACGCTTGCGTGTGCCGCCGCGCCACTCATAAAAGCCGTTGGCCGGCAGCAGGCAGCGGCGCAGGCGCAAGGCCTCGCGAAACATCGGCTGCTCGGCCACGGTTTCGGCCCGGGCATGGGCCGGGGTGCGGGACAAGTCGGTCAGCCACGGCGGCGTCAGGCCCCAACGCGCCCGAGCCAGCTCGCGCTGGCCCTCGGCGCCGGCCCGCAGTATCAGCACCGAATCGTTGGGCGAAATATTCCACTGGGCCTTCTGATCGGCGGGAAAACCGGGCAGGCCCGCAAAGGTGGGGTTCCAGCGAAACAGGGCATAACGTCCACACATGGGGCAACACGACTCTTGATAGAACGAACGAACGACCGCCAGCCTAACAGACCAGCGTGCCGGGGTAGCTGTCCGGTTCATCGCCGGGCAGCGGCAGCGCGACATTGTACGCGGCGATCAACTCACGGGCGTATTGCGCCTGCTCGTCCTCCACCGCCAGCCCCAGCAGGCCCTGCATGGGCAACTCCCCCGCGCCGCCGAGCAAATCACGCCCCACCAGATGCGCCGTGATGCCTTCGCTCGCAAGCATCCCTTGCAACAACTCGCCTTCCATCAGGTTTTCCAGCTCGTAGATTCGCTGCATGGGCGCCCCATCATTCGTTTTCGCTGAAGACTTCGAGATGCCATTCCTCGCCATGGACCTGCAGCACAAAGGTGATCGGTCGACAGCACACCTGACAGTCCTCGATGTAGGTCTGGTCGCCGCCGGACAAGTCCACGGTTGTCTCCACATCCTCCCCGCAATAGGGACAATCATAATGAGCCTGCTCCAGCATCGCGGTCTCCCAAGTGACTTGTGCGTATAATCGCCGGTCTATTTGCAGGGCTATTTTCGTCTGGCTTATCTTCCAGGCCGTGCCCCGTCGTTTTTTCGATCGAACCTTTACTTACCCTAGCCGTTTCCAACAAGAGAGCATGATGGGCGAATTCGATGCCATCCGACCTTACGACGACAGCGAAGTCCCAGCGGTGCTGGCACGGCTGCTCGGCGACAAGGCGTTTCTAGATATCCTCACCCACTTCCGCTTCCCACGCCTGGCCGGCGCCTTCGGCTGGATGCTCAAACCCCTTATAGCGCAAAGATTGCGCCGTGAGTTCGCCGGTGTGACGTCGGTCGCCACTTTGCAGGACAAGGTGGAGTTCTACGTCGACCACACCATCGAGCGCGCCACCGATGGCGTGACCTACACCGGCGTGGAGCAATTCAAGTCCGGCAGCGCGTACCTGTTCATCGCCAACCACCGCGATATCGTGATGGACCCGGCCTTCGTCAACTACGCCGTATACCACGCCGGCCTGCCGACGCCGCGCATCGCCATTGGCGACAACCTGCTGCAGAAACCTTTTGTCAGCGACCTGATGCGCCTGAACAAGAGCTTCATCGTGCACCGCTCCATCACCGGACGGCGGGAAAAAATGGCGGCGTACCAGTTGCTGTCGGCGTACATCAACCATTCGATCCGCAACGACTGCGCCTCGATCTGGATCGCCCAGGCCGAAGGGCGGGCCAAGGACGGCGACGACCGGACCGAATCGGCGATCCTCAAGATGTTCCACATGAGCCGCAAGGACGAGCCGTTCGGCGAGGTGATCCAGTCGCTGAACCTCACGCCGGTGTCGATCAGCTACGAATACGACCCGTGCGACCAGGCCAAGGCCCGCGAGTTGTACATCCGCGCCACCACCGGCACCTACACCAAGGCACCGGGCGAGGACGACGTGAGCATCGCCAAGGGCATCACCGGCTACAAGGGCCGGGTCCACGTGAACTTCGCCGCGCCCATCACCGAGCTGTTCGAGGACACCAAGCAATTGGCCCTGGAAATGGACCGGCAGATTCTCGGCGGCTACCGCCTGTTCCCGGTGCATTACCTGGCTTACACCCAATGGGCCGACGCCGACCCGCAGTTGCAGGTGCCGACGGCGGCCGAAGTGTTTGGTGCCGATGAACTGGCCAAGGCCCAGGAAGAATGGCAGCGCCGGCTGGACGCTTGCCCGCCGGAACACCGGCCGTTCCTGGTGCTGCAATATGCGACGCCGGTGCGTAATCAGTATCGGGTCAAGGCCGGGTTGGCGCTTTAAGCGACAGGTCTGGGGACACAGGGTCTCTGTGGCGAGGGAGCTTGCTCCCGCTCGATTGCGCAGCAATCGCAAAACGGGCTTGCGGTTAGTCAGAGCCTTGGGGCTGACCGTTCAAGAGGGGGCTGCTTCGCAGCCCAGCGGGAGCAAGCTCCCTCGCCACAAAAGCACCTTTGCCTGGCGGCCCTCGCTTGCGCTGCAAGCGCCCTCGCCACAGCTACGCAGTCAGAACTGCGTACTGATCCACGACACCAGCAACGCCAGCGCCAGGCAGCCAAAGCCGAACCGATAGAAAAACCGGTTCATGCGCTGGGTGGCCAGGTCCAGCAGTGCTTCGAAGCGCTCCTCGCCATTGCCATTGCGTGCTTGCAGGCAGGCTCGCGCCCGTTGTTCACGGCGACGCGTCGCGTGCAATACCCAGCCGCCCGGGCAGGCAAACAGCAACGCGAGCAGGTTGATCAGTTTGGCGGGGTGGGCGGCGAACAACGAAAACAGATGCAGCGACATCACGAACCTCAAGCGAAAAACGGACAGGACAGACACGCCCGGTAGCCTACGAACAGGGCGCGGATTCTACCGAAAGCCTGCCGTCCTGCACCGTTTTTTCCGACCAGTAACGACCGGCTGGGATAATGGCCTGGTGACTTCGTGGCGAGGGAGCTAGCTCCCGCTGGACTGCGCAGCAGTCCCAAAAAAAGCTTGCACGATTAACCTGACACACCGAGACGCTAGTCGGGGGCTGCTACGCAGCCCAGCGGGAGCAAGCTCCCTCGCCACAGGCTCCGCAATCAATCCTCGGGTTAATTTCCCCCGTCACGGTTTCGTCATCTGAATAGGCCACTCTGTCGCCCTTCAAACCCGCACGGAACCCGTCATGCTGCACGCCGAAAACCAGGATCGCCTCTATCTCATCAGCCCAAGCGACGAACAACAGAACCTCGTCGACAGCCTGTCCTTCAATGTGCAGGACCGCCATTGGCTGGTGTACTGCGCCCTCGGCGGCCATCAACATGCCGACCTGCCTGAAACAGACCTGCTGACCGGGATCAGCGTGCTGGAATTCTATTCCCAGGCCGCCTGAAAAAACTGTGGGAGCGAGCTTGCTCGCGATAGCGGTGGATCAGCCGACATCAAGATGGCTGACACGCTGCTATCGCGAGCAAGCTCGCTCCCACAGGGGTTACAGGACTTAATGCTTACTCAGCCAGCACCTGGCCAATGGTCGGGTCCTTGAACAGCCGGGTCAGGGCATCGCTCAATACGTCACTGACCAGCTTGGTGTTGGTGTCCTGGTTAGGCGCCATGCCGAAGCGCTGATCCAGGGACGCACCGTAACGACCACTGTAGCGGCGGTTGGCGTTCTGCACGTCGGAGCGGAAGGTCGCGCCGATGGTGGCTTCGGTCACATACATGCCTTCCTTGGGCGACTGATACTTGAGCTCAGCCAGGGTCACGGTCAGTTGCGGTGCATTCAAGGCATTGGCGGTCGGCGTGAAGCCCAGCAAACGCACCGCGGCTTCAGCCTGGGCCTGCAGCTTGGGCAGGATCTGCGCACCCTGCACCGTGATCACGCTGGTTTCCGGGTACAGCCCGCCACGGGTGCCGAGCGTCGGCGACGGACGACCGTCCACGACCCGCACCACCACCGGCTGGCCACGACCCACAGGCGCCAGTTGGGCATTGAGCTTGGGCTCCGGGTTAAGTTGTTGCGGGCTGTGGGCGCAGCCGACGAGGGTCAGACTGGTCACAGCGATCAAACCGAACAACAGGCGTTGCAACATGCTCTTCTCTCCAGAATCGGGCACAAACAGGCCGGCAGTATAGCGGTGCGCCATCGCCGTGAACTAGCGTCGCACGATGAATACTGAAATGTCTGACACGGGCCGTGATTGCCGGTTCCTGTCACCCCATTGTCACGGTCCTTACACCGGCATGTCATGGCCCGCTGTCAGGCTTGCTCCAAGCTCCCTGACCCGGTATCCGCTCATGCGCTTCCTCATTTCCCTGTTCACCCCGCGTCCCCATCACCGCAGCTTCGCCCTGCTCGATCGCAACGGCCGTTGCCAGGCCTTCAAGCAGTGCAGCCTGCAACCCATGGGCGAGGGCTGGGTGGAAATCGACGAAATCCGCCTCAACTGGTTGCACCAGCCATTGCCCGCCAGCGCCCGCGTGCAACCGCTTCGTGCCCGCGCACGCAACCGGCAACTGTTGACCATCTGACCGGACGGCTAATAAAAGTCATTAAACACGACCATTTCCCTGCGTTTCTTCGATACAATCTCCCCCGATTATAAGGACGTCTCCTGATCGGGCCTCGCAACACCGCTGATGCGCTGGTATTGGCACCCCGCACCGCCCACAGAGAGCCGCCCACACAGATCGAGTGAAGCTGGCGCGCTTGCTGTTCTCCAGGCAAATCACCACTTTTCGCGAATCTGCAGAGCTGTCATTACGCTCGGTCACTGAGCTGTCTGCCTGTTTTGCCTGTCATGTACTCCATGGGGGCAACCAAACCGGGCACGGTGCCAGGCTGGGACAGCCCTTTTTTGAGGTTCACGTCTTCAAAAGAGCGTGAAAAAACGGGTTTTCACAACTTCACGAGAGTGTGGCGAGCAAATGAAGAGTTTTGCGTCTGAACAAGCACCATTAGCGTCTGAAACAGCCCAACGACACAGGACCGGATATCGCTCAAGAACCGGCGCCTGAAGCCTGTCCGCTACGGATTTGGTTGCACGAACGGATGTCTCGGCCATAAGTCGAATTGCCTGCCCGGCGCTTAAATGAGTTCATGTGACTCTTGAGGCCAGGCTGCATGCATCCGCAGTAGGTGCGAAAAATTGCGAAGATTCGGACATGGCGATCCTGGCCATGGATAACTGGGGCGCAACTGACCTGCCCCGCCACTCCTGGCCGCTATGCCGACAATTTGGTGCTGCAGATTTTGGAGACGCGTTAAATGGCGCATAACGAAGCAGTCGATGTAGTTCTGGTAGGGGCCGGCATCATGAGTGCCACCCTGGCCGTGCTGCTCAAGGAGCTCGACCCCGCGATCTCGCTGGAAGTCGTCGAGCTGATGGACTCCGGTGCCGCGGAGAGTTCCAACCCGTGGAACAACGCCGGTACCGGCCACGCCGGGCTGTGTGAGCTCAACTACACGCCCCAGGCGGCCGACGGTACGGTCGACATCAAGAAAGCCGTGCACATCAACACCCAGTTCGAAGTGTCGAAGCAGTTCTGGACGTACCTGACCCAGAAAGGCACGTTCGGCTCCTCCAAGTCCTTCATCGCCCCGGTGCCACACCTGAGTTTCGTACAGGGTGACAAAGGCGTGGCGTTCCTGAAGAAGCGCTTCGAGCTGATGCGCCAGCATCACGCCTTCGCCGACATGGAATACACCGAAGATAAAGGCCAGATGGCCGAGTGGATGCCGTTGATGATGCCTGGCCGGCCGGACGATGAAGTCATCGCCGCCACCCGCGTCATGAACGGGACCGACGTCAACTTCGGCGCCCTGACCAATCAGTTGCTCAAGCACCTGACCAGCGCCCCGGACACCCAGGTCAAATACTGCAAGCGCGTCACCGGCCTCAAGCGCAACGGCAGCGGCTGGACCGTGAGCATCAAGGACGTCAATTCCGGCAGCACCCGCGAAGTCGACGCCAAGTTCGTGTTCCTCGGTGCCGGCGGCGCGGCCTTGCCGCTGCTGCAAGCCTCGGGCATCGAGGAAAGCAAGGGCTTCGGTGGCTTCCCGGTCAGCGGCCAGTGGCTGCGTTGCGACAACCCGGAAGTGGTCAAGCACCATCAGGCCAAGGTCTACAGCCAGGCCGCCGTGGGCTCGCCGCCAATGTCGGTGCCGCACCTGGACACCCGCGTGGTCGACGGCAAGAAATCCCTGCTGTTCGGACCATACGCCGGTTTCACCACCAAGTTCCTCAAGCACGGTTCGATCATGGACCTGCCGCTGTCGGTACGCGCCGGCAACATCGGCCCGATGCTGGCCGTGGCCCGGGACAACATGGACCTGACCAAGTACCTGATCAGCGAAGTGATGCAGTCCATGGAGCAGCGCCTGGAATCCCTGCGTCGCTTCTACCCCGAGGCGAAAGCCGAAGACTGGCGCCTGGAAGTGGCCGGCCAACGGGTGCAGATCATCAAGAAAGACCCGAAGAAAGGTGGCGTCCTGCAGTTCGGCACCGAACTGGTGGCGGCCAAGGACGGCAGCCTCGCCGCCCTGCTCGGCGCATCGCCGGGTGCTTCGGTGACCGTATCGATCATGCTGGAGCTGATCGAGCGCTGCTTCCCGGACAAGGCCAAGGGCGAGTGGGCTGGCAAGCTCGCAGAGATTTTCCCGGCCCGGGAAAAAGTGCTGGAAACCGACGCGGCGCTGTATCGCAAGATCAACGCGCAGAACAACATTGCGTTGGAGTTGGTTGAAGACAGCAAGGCTCAAAGTTACGCCTGACACCTTGCCGCTAATATAAAAAAGCCTCCCGTGCAGACGGGAGGCTTTTTTATTTCCTCGGTGTTAGTTCATGCTGAATTTGACGCGTGTTCCACCGTGACTCACATAGTCGTCATCATCTTCAACATAAAACAATTCAGCGACACAGGAACCCGCCGGCTCCGCCTTGACCCAGCGATGATAAGGCATTGCCTCTTTATCACTGCCCGGTGCCCTTGCGACATGTCCAAAGCTAAAATGACAGGTTCGGCTGCCTTGCGTATAGCTGAAGGCCTCTCGCTCGGCGCGTGACTGGGGCAGGTAGTAGGTTAATTCCTGGCTCTCGCCCGGGTTTATCGAAAAGCTGTGGCCTGCATTGGCCGGATTCTGCGTCCAGGTAAAATCTCTGCCGGGAACGATGACGGCGGCGGTTGCGTTATAGACTTCGACATTGACAATTTCATCCCGCGCACAGGAAGCGGAACTTGCCAGACACGCCGCCAGGGACAACAACACCCCGGCGACAAACTTCTTTTGATCTTCCATGATGAATAAAGCTCCATTTAAACGATGACGTCAAAGCCACTTGGCTTCGGCGCAAAAGTAATGGAAATTCAAATAAAACAAAACAGCCCGAATGGTGACATAACCTTTCGGAGCAACTTGCAGAAGAAGAGATTAGTTGCGATCAGCCCAAACGAGTCAACGCTCCGAAGAGCGTTGACAGGGGTTCAACTCAGCGGCGCGCCTTGTTGATCAATTCGATGTATTCCTCGGCATTGCGCTGGTCCTGGATCAGCGCAACGAAATCGTTGCCGTGCTCATCCTTGCCGTCGAGGTCATGGCCGGCCTCGACGAAGAACGTCAAGAAACGCTCGAAATCGTCGACCCGCAGGCCACGGTAGGCCTTGATCAGTTTGTGCAATGAAGGCGAAGTGGCATCGACCGGCTCGAAATTGAGGAACAGCTTGATCTGCTCATCGCCAATCTCGTCGCCAATCACTTGTTTCTTGTCTTTACGCATTGCCGGCTCCAACTCGCACAATTCACGGGGGCGGGCAGTTTACCCCCGGCAGGCCTCGGGGCTCAACGCGGGCGTTCGATGCCGGTGTGCAGGTCGGCCCAGATATGGCCGTTGGCGTAGGTGAGGAACTGCACGTAGACCGTATTGTTGCGCAACAGGTCGATAACCACCCGGTACTGGGCCTGTGGATAAGACAGTGTCAGGGTCTTGCTCGCCTCGTCGAAGGCCGGTTTCTTCAAGCTTTTGCTTTCGCCGTCGAAGTTGAGGATCACCTGGCTGATGGTCGCCCCCTTGTTCAAGGACTTGCCCTTGAGACGGACCAGCAAGGGCGAAGTGACCGGGATCGGTTGCTGGTTGGACTGGCGCTGGTTACCCAGCACCACCGAATACTCGGTCACTTGCAGCAACTGCTGCTGTTCGGGCTGTTCCTGGCGCACCACCAGGTCATCCGGCGGCAGGAACTGGCTGTGCATCGGCGCGGCCACGGCCGTCAAAGGCAGGCTGGCGATCAACAGTGAAGTGGCGCAGCGGCGGATCGATACACGCATGACAACCTCCAGAATCTTGGCCGGGCACTCTAGCATGAGCACGGACAGTAAAAATAAGCGATCCGGATCAATACATCCGGACAGCGGGCACGGCATACTCAAAGAGGCCATCAGCATCGATATCACTGATGCATGCCTTTGTGGCGAGGGCGCTTGCTCCCGCTGGGTTTGGTAGGAGCTGCCGAAGGCTGCGATCTTTTGATCTTTCGCTTGAGACTCAAGTGACAGGGGAAAGATCGCAGCCTCGTTGCACTCGACAGCTCCTACGGGCGCAGCCCAACGGGAGCAAGCTCCCTCGCCACGGGGCCAGTGCCAGCCCCCCTTGCGAGGAGTATTCATGGCTTTCTCCGCACCACCGTTATTCGCCGCCTGGCGCCAGACCTGGCGTGCCGGCTACACCCTGGAACGCCTGCGCGGCGATCTGGTGGCCGGGCTGACCGTCGGCATTATCGCCATCCCCTGGCCATGGCCCTGGCGATTGCCGTCGGCGTGCCGCCGCAGCACGGTCTGTACACGGTGTTGGTGGCGGCACCGCTGATCGCCCTCACCGGCGGCTCGCGCTTCAACGTGAGCGGGCCGACAGCGGCGTTCGTGGTGATCCTGCTGCCCATCACCCAACAATACGGCCTGGGCGGCCTGCTGCTGTGTACCATGCTCGCCGGCCTGATCTTGATCGCCCTGGGCCTGATACGCGCCGGCCGCCTGATCCAGTACATTCCCTATCCGGTCATCCTCGGCTTCACCGCGGGCATCGGCGTGGTCATCGCCACGTTGCAACTGAAGGATCTGCTGGGGCTGACCACTGCCGGCCAAGCCAAACACTACATCGAACAGCTGGGCGAATTGATCGTGGCGCTGCCCGGTGCCCGTCTGGGTGATGGGGTCATCGGGGCCGTGTGCCTGGCGGTGCTGATTGTCTGGCCGCGCTGGGTGCCACGGGTGCCCGGGCATCTGGTGGCGCTGCTGGTGGGCACGTTGCTGGGGCTGGCGATGGAGCGCGGCGGATGGCCGATCGCGACGCTGGGCGAACGTTTCAGCTACGTCGTCGATGGCATCGCTCACCCGGGCATCCCACCCTTCCTACCCAGCTTCGACTGGCCCTGGAACCTGCCGGACAGCCAGGGACGTCCGTTGATCCTGTCCTATGACCTGATCCGCCAATTGCTGGCGCCCGCCTTTGCCATCGCCATGCTCGGTGCCATCGAATCACTGTTGTGCGCGGTGGTGGCGGACGGCATGACCGGCAGCAAGCACGATCCCAATGCCGAACTGATGGGCCAGGGCCTGGGCAACCTGGTGGCGCCGCTGTTCGGTGGCATCACCGCCACCGCCGCCATTGCCCGCAGCGCCACCAATGTGCGCAGTGGCGCCTTTTCACCGCTGGCCGCAATCATCCACAGCCTCGTGGTGCTGGTGGCGATTGTGCTGCTGGCGCCGCTGTTCAGTTACTTGCCCATGGCCGCACTGGCCGCACTGCTGGTGATGGTCGCCTGGAACATGAGCGAAGCCGGGCATGTGCTGCACACCCTGCGCATCGCCCCGCGCAGCGACGTGCTGGTGCTGCTGACCTGCCTGGGCCTGACGGTGCTGTTCGACATGGTCCTGGCTGTCGCCGTCGGCCTGCTGCTGGCCGCCGGGCTGTTCATCAAGCGCATGAGCGAACTGACCGACAGCGCCGAGTTGCCGCGCCATTTTCACCAGGCCCTGCTGGACATGCCCGAGCACGTTCGCTGCTACGCCATTCGTGGACCGTTGTTCTTTGGCGCGGCGGAAAAAGCCCTGGATGTGCTGCGCCGGTTCGACCCGGGCGTTCGGGTGGTGGTCGTGGAAATGAGCGCCGTGCCCATGCTGGACATGACCGCGCTGGCTGCGCTGGAAAATATCCTGAAGGATTACCGCAAGCACGGCATCGGCCTGATCCTGGTGGCGACCGCGCCCAGGGTGCGCCTGAAACTGCGCCGCGCCGGCATTCATCGCGAACAGCGGCAATTGGCCTATGTGCAGACCCTGGAGCAGGCGCGGGTCAAGAGTGAGCAGTGGTTGGCCGGCGGCAGCACCGCTCATCCAAAACTTGCTTGAACGGTGGCGAGGGAGCTTGCTCCCGCTGGGCTGCGCAGCAGCCCCAATTGCAGGTGGGTGCCAAGCACCCAAGCGGGAGCAAGCTCCCTCGCCACAAAATCTCCGCTGCCCTGCCTGATTCGGTGCTCAGTCGAACTGAGCACGCATCCAGGCCTGGTACTCGGCCACGCCTGGCTCGCCTTCGCGGGGCGCCCAGTGGGCCAGTTCGCCCTCGCCCACGGGCCGGTAGGGACCGGCCTTGCATTCGAACATCAGGCTGTCGGCTTCCAGCACCACCAACCCGTGATACACGCCAGAGGGCAGGTCGACGCCGAGGCAATCGCCACCGGCCTGCAGGATCCGCTTGTCCACCACCGCACCGGCCTCGTCGAAAATCAACACCCCCAGCCGCCCCTTGAGCACCAGCAAGGTTTCCGCCTTATCGGCGCTCAGGTGGCGGTGCGGCGGGACGTAGGTGCAAGGCTGCAAGCCAACCGCCATGCGGTGGCACGGTTCATCCATCTCATGGAAGTTATGGTGCTGGCGTCCGCGAGGACTGGCCGCGGCTTTCTCGGCCAATTCATCGAACAACGCTTGTTCCAGGAAACTTGGCCGAGTCATCGATTACATCCCCTTGACGGCGAAAATGCCATTGGCGTTGCGCCAGTAACCTTTGTAGTCCATGCCGTAGCCGAAGATGTAGCGGTCGATACACGGCAGGCCGACGAAATCGGCTTTCAAGTCCGGCCGCGCCTTGCGGTCGTGGTCCTTGTCGATCAGCACGGCGGTGTGCACGGCGCGGGCGCCGGCGTGTTTGCAGAAGTCGATGATCGCGCCCAGGGTGTGACCTTCGTCGAGGATGTCGTCGATGATCAGCACGTCGCGGTCGATGAACGAGACTTCCGGCTTGGCTTTCCAGAACAGGTCGCCACCGCTGGTTTCGTTGCGATAACGCGTCGCGTGCAGGTAGGACGCTTCCAGGGGGAAGTTCAGACAGGTCAGCAGCTTGCCGGAGAAAATCAGCCCGCCGTTCATGACGCAGAACACCACCGGATTGGCATCGGCCAGTTGCTCGTTGATTTGCGCACCGACACGGGCGATGGCCGCTTCGACTTCGGCTTCGGTGTACAGGCAGTCAGCCTCTCGCATGATTTGACGGATATGCTCGAGATCAGCGGACATGGCGCTCTCCAGGGGGGCAGGGTTCGGAAAAGCCGGCAAAGGTACGCATCCCGCCCGGCCAGATCAAGCGTTTGTGGACTAACGTTCTGTATTGTCTATAGGACAACACCCTCGGATAGATTAATCTAGGCCGGTTTTTTTGCCCGCCGCCGGAGCCTTCCCCATGCCCATCCTCGAGATCCGCCATCCGCTGATCAGACACAAACTCGGCCTGATGCGCCGCGCCGATATCAGCACGAAGAACTTCCGTGAACTGGCCCAGGAAGTCGGTGCCCTGCTCACCTACGAAGCCACCAAGGACCTGCCGCTGGAGTCCTACGAAATCGACGGCTGGGCCGGTACGGTCCAGGTCGAGAAAATCGCCGGCAAGAAGATCACCGTGGTGCCGATCCTACGCGCCGGCATCGGCATGCTCGAAGGCGTACTGAGCCTGATCCCGGGGGCCAAGGTCAGCGCCGTGGGCGTGGCTCGCAACGAGCAGACCCTGCAAGCCCACACCTACCTGGAAAAACTGGTGCCGGAAATCGACGAGCGCCTGGCGATGATCATCGACCCGATGCTTGCCACCGGCAGCTCCATGGTCGCCACCATCGACCTGTTGAAAAAGGCCGGTTGCCGGGAGATCCGCGCCATGGTGCTGGTCGCCGCTCCCGAAGGCATCAAGGCCGTGCAGGACGCCCACCCGGACGTGACCATCTACACCGCCTCCATCGACCAGAAACTCAACGAGCATGGCTACATCATCCCGGGCCTGGGCGATGCCGGCGACAAGATCTTCGGCACCAAGCAGAAGGACGCTTGAGCATGCAGGATGAGTTCAACGATCCGCTCTGGCGCCAGGTCCTGTCCGGCGCGCAGATGCTGTTCGTCGCCTTCGGCGCGCTGGTATTGATGCCGCTGATCACCGGGCTGGACCCTAACGTGGCGCTGTTCACCGCCGGCCTGGGAACGATCCTGTTCCAACTCGTCACCGGGCGCCAGGTACCGGTATTCCTGGCCTCGAGCTTTGCCTTCATCACCCCGATCATCCTCGCCAAGGGCCAGTTCGGCCTGGCCGCGACCATGGGTGGGGTGATGGCGGCGGGTTTCGTCTACACCTTCCTGGGCCTGGCGGTGAAGATCAAGGGCACCGGGTTCATCGACCGGCTGCTGCCGCCAGTGGTCATCGGTCCGGTGATCATTTCCATCGGCCTGGCCATGGCGCCGATTGCCGCCAACATGGCAATGGGCAAGGCCGGTGACGGCACCGAGCTGATTCATTATCAGACCGCGATGATGATCTCGATGCCGGCCCTGCTCACCACCCTGATCGTGGCGGTGTTCGGCAAGGGCATTTTCCGCCTGGTGCCGATCATTTCCGGCGTGCTGGTGGGCTTTGCCATGGCGTTTTTCTTCGGGGTCGTGGACACCGCGAAAATCGCCGCCGCTCCCTGGTTCGCCCTGCCAGCCTTCACCGCGCCGGAGTTCAATTGGCAGGCGATCCTGTTCATCGTGCCGGTCGCCCTGGCACCGGCCATCGAGCACATCGGCGGCGTGATTGCCGTGGGCAGCGTGACCGGTCGCGACTACCTGAAGAAACCCGGCCTGCACCGCACCCTGCTCGGTGACGGCATTGCCACCACCGCCGCCGGCCTGTTCGGTGGCCCGCCCAACACCACCTACGCCGAAGTGACCGGCGCGGTGATGCTGACCAAGAACTACAACCCGAAGATCATGACCTGGGCGGCGATCTTTGCCATCAGCCTGGCGTTCATCGGCAAGTTCGGCGCGCTGCTGCAAAGCATCCCGGTGCCGGTGATGGGCGGAATCCTGTGCCTGTTGTTCGGTTCGATTGCGGCGGTGGGCATGAACACGCTGATCCGCCACAAGATCGACCTGGGCGAGGCGCGCAACCTGGTGATCGTTTCGGTGACGCTGGTGTTCGGCATCGGCGGCGTGCTGGTGGGCACCGGCACCGGCCCGGACGACTTCGGCCTCAAAGGCATCGCGTTGTGCGCGGTGGTGGCGATCGCGCTGAACCTGCTGCTGCCGGGCAATGACGGCTGGAAGCAGAAGAAGGCGGATGAGCCGCTGCTGTGACTCAAGCTTGAAGGCTTTGTTGTCGGCCTGATAGCCATCGCGAGCGAGCTCGCTCCCACAGAGGGTCTCGAGTGGTCACAACATTTGTGTCCACCGCAGATTCCATGTGGGAGCGAGCTTGCTCGCGATGAGGCCCTTGAACCTTACAACGCGATCGGAGCCCGTTCGCAGAGAGTACTCAACGCCTGCGCCCACTGCGGCTCATCATTGAGGCAAGGCACCAGCACCAACTCCTCCCCCCTGCCGCGCGGAACTGTTCACGGCCGCGATCGCCGATTTCCTCCAGGGTTTCAATGCAGTCGGCCACGAACGCCGGGCACATCACCAGCACTTTCTTCACGCCGCTTTGGGCCAGTTCCTCCAGGCGCGCCTCGGTGTAGGGTTCGATCCACTTGGCACGCCCCAAGCGCGACTGGAACGACACCGACCATTTGCCATCCGCCAGCCCCATGCGTTGGGCAAACAGTTCGGCAGTGCGGATGCATTGCGCGCGGTAACAGGTCGCCATGACCTCCGGCGGCGCGTTCTTGCAGCAGTCGGCATCCTTGAAGCAATGAAATCCCGTCGGGTCGAGCTTGGTCAGGTGCCGTTCCGGCAAGCCGTGGAAACTCAACAACAGATGATCGTGTTCCTGCATCAGGTACGGCTTGGCGCTGGTCACCAGGGCATCGAGGTATTCGGGCTGATCGTAGAACGGTTGGAGGATCGAAAACTGCACATTGAGTTTCTTTTCCCGCACGACCCGCTTGGCCTCCTCGATCACCGTGGTCACGGTGCTGTCGGCGAACTGCGGATACAACGGCGCCAACGTGATCTTCTTGTGACCCTGACTCGCCAGCCGTACCAGCGCCGACTCAATGGACGGCTCGCCATAACGCATCGCCAGCTCCACCGGCCCCTGGGTCCACTGCGCGATCATGGCCTGTTGCAGCCGGCGACTGAGCACCACCAACGGCGACCCCTCTTCCCACCAGATCGAGGCGTAGGCGTGGGCCGACTGCTCGGGACGCCGAATCAGGATCAGCGACACCAGCAAACGCCGCACCGGCCATGGCAGGTCGATGACATACGGGTCCATCAGGAATTGATTGAGGTAGCGGCGCACATCGGCCACCGAGGTGGAGGCAGGCGAACCCAGATTCACCAGAAGCAACGCGTGATCGGTCATGCAACGTCCTATTTCAAAGGCGGCTGGACAAGTCTTCCAGGGCCGCAGGCAAATCAGTGAATCGGAATGTGAAACCCGCCGCCTGCAATCGGGCCGGCGTGGCGCGCTGGCCGCCGAGCAACAGCAAGGACAATTCCCCCAGCGTGACCTTCAGCGCAAGCTCCGGCATCGGCACCACGGCCGGCCGGTGCAATACTCGCCCCAGGGCCTTGGCAAAATCGCGGTTGCGCACCGGGTTCGGCGCGCACGCATTATAAGGACCGCTGGCATCGGTGCGGTGCAGAAGAAAATCAATCAGGGCGATTTGATCGTCAATGTGAACCCACGGCATCCACTGCCGACCATTGCCGATACGCCCGCCCAGCGCCAGCTTGAATGGCAACAGCAGCCGCGACAAAAAGCCGCCCTCGGCGGACAGGACCAGACCGGTACGCACCAACACCACGCGCAGGCCCAAGGCCTCGGCCCGTTGCGCGGTTTCTTCCCAGGCGATGCACAACTGGCTGGCGAAATCTTCGCTCACCGGTCCCGATTCCTCGGTCAATTCACGCTCGCCACCGTCGCCGTACCAGCCCACCGCGGAACCGGAAATCAGCACCTGCGGTTTCTGCTCGCAACGCTCCAGCCACGCCAGCAGAACTTCCGTCAACGTGATACGACTGCTCCACAACAACATCTTGCGTTTATGGCTCCAGGGACGGTCGGCGATGGGGGCGCCGGCGAGGTTGACCACCGCGTCCACCGGCTCGTGGATTTCGTCGAGCTTGGCCACGCCCCGCACCGATGTCCCGCAGATTTTCGCCACCTCTTCGGGTCGGCGACTCCATACCGTCAGGCGATGCCCCTGCTGCAACCAGAGACGGCAGAGCTGACGTCCGATCAAACCAGTACCGCCGGTCAGCAATATGTGCATGAGATGTTCCTCGAATCGCGTTTTACCCGGCCCATTAGTCTATTTTTATAAGCAGGGATTTTTCGTATCGGACGGGGTCTGTGTTTAACAATAGGACAACCTGTCCAAACGCGAACGGTAAAACTTATACCAAAAACCCGAATTGTACAGGTTTAAACGACGGCGTAGTCTGTACAGAAAGGTAAACGAGGCCCTCATGACTGTACCTATCGCGATCATCGGCACCGGCATCGCCGGACTTTCAGCCGCCCAGGCCCTGACGGAGGCCGGGCATATCGTTCAACTCTTCGATAAAAGCCACGGCAGTGGCGGACGCATGTCGAGCAAGCGCAGCGACGCTGGCGCACTGGACATGGGCGCGCAGTACTTCACTGCCCGCGATCGCCGCTTCGTCACCGAGGTCCAGCGCTGGCAAGCCAACGGCTGGGCCGCGGAATGGAACCCGCAGCTCTACAACTTCCAGAATGGGCAACTGAGCCCATCGCCGGACGAACAGACTCGCTGGGTCGGCACCCCGCGCATGAGCGCCATCACCCGCGCCTTGCTCGACAAGCTGCAGGTGCAGTTTTCCTGCCGGATCACCGAGGTGTACCGCGGCCAGGAGCATTGGCATCTGCAGGACGCGGAAGGTTTCACCCACGGCCCCTTCGGCCACGTGGTGATCGCCACGCCCGCGCCCCAGGCCACCGCATTGCTGGCGGCCGTACCGAAGCTGGCCGCCGTGGCGGCCGGCGTGAAGATGGACCCGACCTGGGCTGTGGCCCTGGCCTTCGAAGCCCCGCTGGATACGCCCATGGAGGGCTGCTTCGTACAAGACAGTCCTCTGGACTGGCTGGCGCGCAACCGCAGCAAACCGGGACGCGACAGCAAGCTCGACACCTGGGTACTGCACGCCACCAGCGACTGGAGCCGGCAGCACATCGACCTGTCCAAGGAAGCGGTGATCGAACACCTGCACGGTGCGTTCG
The DNA here is from genome assembly GCF_055390755.1 of Pseudomonas sp. Van50. NCBI lineage: Bacteria > Pseudomonadati > Pseudomonadota > Gammaproteobacteria > Pseudomonadales > Pseudomonadaceae > Pseudomonas > Pseudomonas sp. Van50. Next base: position 5,940,923 of record NZ_AP024343.1, read on the forward strand.
CCGAACTGCTGCACAGCGCGATGCCCGCACCGAGCTTCAGCGTGGCCCATCGCTGGCTCTATGCCCGCCCCGCCGGCAGCCATGAATGGGGCGCCCTGGCCGATGCCGACCTGGGGCTGTACGTGTGCGGTGACTGGTGCCTGTCCGGCCGGGTCGAAGGCGCATGGCTCAGCGGCCAGGAGGCTGCACGCCGCCTGCACGCAAGCCTGCAATAGATCGCGCCCCCCATCGCTCTTCGCTGCTGTCGAAAGAGACAGCAGCCTGCCCGCGGCACCCACTGACGTCGCCCAGCCCCTCGATGAATCCGGTTGACTTGTGTGCATTCGGACCTATGATGAAAATATTGTACATAAATATAAATTTGTACAAGATTAACCCATCAGAGGTCGCCCATGCCCAGCGCAGCCATCGCCAAACCCAGAATCGCCATCAGCGCCTGCCTGATGGGTGCCGAAGTTCGCTTCAACGGCGGGCACAAGCAATCGTCGTTGTGCAGCCGCACCCTCATCGATTACTTCGATTTCGTGCCGGTGTGCCCCGAAGTCGCCATCGGCCTGGGCATTCCCCGGGAGCCGATTCGCCTGGTGGGCAATCCTGAACACCCCGAGGCGCTCGGTACGGTGAATCGCGACCTCAACGTGACCCGGCCATTGGCCGACTATGGGCAGCAGATGGCCGGGGAACTGGATGACCTCTGCGGCTACATCTTCATGCAGAAATCGCCGTCCTGCGGACTGGAGCGGGTCAAGGTCTATGACCACAACGGTGTCCCCCAGGAAGGCGGCGGACGCGGTATCTATGCCCAGGCCTTTTGCGAACGCCATCCCGATCTGCCGGTGGAGGAAGACGGTCGCCTCAACGACCCGGTACTGCGGGAGAACTTCCTGACCCGGGTGTTTGCCTATGCCGCCTGGCAACCCTTGCGCCGCCAGGGCCTGACCCGGCGCGACCTGATCGAATTCCACTCACGCTACAAATACCTGCTCATGGCTCACAACCCCGAACAGTACAAGGCCCTGGGCAAACTGCTGGGTGACATGGGCAAGGCCGACCCCAATGAACTGGGTCCACGCTACTTCAGTGCATTGATGGCCGCCTTGAAGAAATGCGCCACTCGCCGCACCCACACCAATGTGCTGCAACACCTGAGCGGTTACCTCAAGCGTGCCATCGACGCCGACGACAAGCAGGAGGTACAGCATCTCATCGGGCAGTACCGCCTCGGCATCGTGCCCTTGGTGGTGCCGCTGACATTGCTCAAGCATCACCTGCGCCAGCACCCCGATCCTTACCTGGCACAGCAGGTCTACCTGCAGCCGCACCCGGAAAACCTCAGTTTGCGAAACGCCATTTGATGAACAACGACCCCGATTCCAGCGCCCGCGAAGACCTGGGGGCCGACTTTGCCAAGGCCTTGGCGCAAGGCTGGTTACCCATACGCGAAGTCGCCCGGCAGACCGGTGTCAACGCTGTCACGCTGCGGGCCTGGGAGCGCCGTTACGGCCTGATCGTGCCGCACCGCACGCCCAAGGGGCATCGCCTGTTCAATGCCGACCATGTGCAACGGATCCGCAGCATCCTCACTTGGATCGACCGTGGCGTCGCGGTGAGCAAGATCAAGCCGTTGCTGGACACACCGCCGCTGCCGACAGCCCCCACGCCGCCACCGGAGAACGATTGGCAGCGTCAGCGCCACGCCCTGGCGCTGGCGGTGACGCAACTGGCCGAGCGTCAGATCGATGACCTGGTCAACCAGGCGATGGCGCTGTATCCGCCCTGGACCGTGTGCGAGCAATTGCTCTTGCCGTTACTGGCCGAGCTGCACGTGCGCTGGCAAGGCCAGTTCGGCGCGCAGCTGGAACGGGTCTTCCTGTACTCGTGGCTGCGCAGCAAGTTTGGCAGCCGGATCTACCACAACAACCGTCAGTTGCGCGGTGCGCCACTGTTGCTGGTCAATCATTCGGACTTGCCCCAGGAGCCGCACCTGTGGCTCACCGCCTGGCTGGCCAGCAGCGCCGATTGCCCGGTGGAGGTGCTCGACAGCCCGCTACCGGCGGGGGAGTTGGCCCTGGCGGTCGAACGTCTCAAGGCTCGCGGCGTCCTGTTGTATTCCAGTCACGCCATCAACCTGTCCCAACTGCCCAGGCTGCTGGGTGGCATCGATTGCCCGATCATCATTGCCGGCCCGGCCGCGTCGATCCACCACGCCCGGTTATCCACAGGCGTTTCGATGATTGACCTGTCCTGGGCCGAAGACCCGCTATCGGCTCACCGCGAACTGAGCCGCAGAGAACTCCTTTAGATGGAAAACAGCATGCAACTGATCTGGCTGCGCAGCGACTTGCGCCTGCACGACAACACCGCCCTCGCGGCGGCCGCAGCCCAAGGGCCATGCGTGGCGGTGTACCTGACCAGCCCCGAACAATGGCGTGCCCATGACGACGCACCGTGCAAGATCGATTTCTGGCTGCGCAACCTCGGCGCATTGAGCGTGGCCCTGGACGAATTGAACATCCCGCTCTTGATTCGCGAGGCAACACATTGGCACCAGGCGCCACGCGTGCTGCTCAAGCTATGTCGCGAACTGAACGTTGCCGCCGTGCATGTCAACGAAGAGTACGGCCTGGATGAAACGCAGCGCGACACCGAAGTCGCCCGTGCGTTGAATGATCAGGGCATCGAGTTTCACCGTCACCTCGACCAACTGCTGTTCAGGCCCGGCAGCGTGCTGACCAAGACCGGCAATTATTTCCAGGTGTTCAGTCAGTTCCGCAAGGTCTGCTACAACCGTCTGCATTTTTCGCTGCCGAGCCTGGTCGCCACACCGCGCCAGCAGGCCTCCACCGGCATTGCCCGCGATCCGGTGCCGACGCACGTCGATGGGTTCGCCCCGCCCAGCGAAACACTGCGCGCCTTCTGGCCCGCCGGTGAAACCGAAGCCCGACGGCGCCTGGACAGTTTTGTCGACCAGCACCTCGACGATTACCAGCACGAGCGGGACTTCCCGGCCCGGCCCGGCACCAGCCAGCTCTCGGCCTACCTGGTAGCCGGGGTGGTGTCGCCACGTCAGTGCCTGCATGCCGCGCTGCAAGCCAACCGGGGCGAGTTCGAGAGTGGAAGTGCCGGCGCCGTGACCTGGATTAATGAATTGCTCTGGCGCGAGTTCTACAAGCACATTCTCGTGGGCTATCCACGTGTGTCGCGCCACCGCGCGTTTCGCCCGGAAACCGAGGCGCTGGCGTGGCGCAAGGCCCCCGGCGAACTGGAGGCCTGGAAACAGGCACGCACCGGCCTGCCGATTATCGATGCGGCCATGCGCCAATTGCTGGAAACCGGCTGGATGCACAACCGCTTGCGGATGGTGGTCGCCATGTTCCTGACCAAGAACCTGCTGATCGATTGGCGTGAAGGCGAGCGTTTTTTCATGCAGCACCTGATCGACGGCGACCTGGCTGCCAATAATGGCGGCTGGCAGTGGAGCGCCTCCACCGGCACCGACTCGGCACCGTGGTTCCGCATCTTCAACCCTTTGAGCCAGTCGGAAAAATTTGACCGCGAGGGCCTGTTCATCAAGTACTGGTTACCTGAACTGAACGACCTGGACAGACAACAGGTCCATAACCCAAATACCCAGGGCGGCTTGTTTGGCGCAGTGGACTATCCGGCACCGATCGTCGATTTGCGCGAATCCAGAGCGCGTGCACTGGCAGCGTTCAGAAACCTGCCGACGCGACAGGACGCAGCCGTTGAAGGGGTGGGCGATTAGCGGACATGAAATTGCCGGGCCGCGGGATGCAATCTTTACCCGATAACTTATAGTCGTACTAATCGTACGAACTCTACTGAAAGTCGTGTATCAGCGTTATGCAATCGAAAGGAGTACGGAATGGGTTCAAGACTGCCCCGGCGCTATTGGCTCACCGGGGCCGGCAACGGAATCGGCGCTTCGTTGGCTGAAGCGATACTCGAGACAGGTGCATACCTGGCCGTCAGCTCGCACTCGCCCCGCTCGGGCGAAAACCTTTCGGTACGTTATCCAGGACAAGTGCTGACCGTGCCCGGTAATTTGACCGACAGCCAGGCCGTGCGCGAGATCGGTGAACAGATCACCCGGCAATGGGGTGCCCTGGATCAGGTGATCCTCAATGCTGGAACGACTGAGTACGTTGACGAACAGCATACTGACCACAGATTGATCGAGCATATCGTGCGCAGTAACCTGCTGGCCGCCAGTTTCTGCATCGAAGTGGCGATGCCCTTGTTGCGCGCCGGAACCCAACCGCATCTGGTGGGTATTGCCAGCCCGGCAACGTATCTGCCGCCCTCGAACATCGAAGCGGGTGGAAGCGGGATGCGCCATCTGTTCGAATCGACTCGGGCAGAGCTGGCGGCTGCGGGCGTGGATGTGACCTGGGTGCACCCAGGCTACGACGACCCATCGCTGGGGCCCGACGATTGTTTCCCATTCCCGGTCCACTGGTCGCCAGAAGAAGCGGCGCGGCATGTGCTGAAGCACTTGGTCGAACGCCCCCGGGAAGTCGCACTTCCCATCGCGTCCATGAGCGCACTGTGGCCCTTGCCTTCATCCAGCGAAACCCTGCCGGCCGACATCGACTCATGCCAGGCCAAAAGCGGCGATCCGATCAAGGGACGCCCCTGAGCCGCCGATTGCCTTACACTGCGCGCCATGAAAACCATCCCCCTCCATGAAATCCCGGCACCGGCCGTCACCTGCTCGACGTGCGCGGCGTGCTGCTGCCAATTGGAAGTGATGCTGATCACCGACACCGGGGTCCCGGAGCGTTTTATCGATACGGACGATTGGGGTGGGGAAGTGATGCTGCGGCTCGACGACGGCTGGTGCGCGGCCCTGGATCGCGACAGCATGATGTGCACCATCTACGAAAAGCGCCCGCTGATCTGCCGCGAGTTCGAGATGGGCGCGCCGGAATGCCTGGAAGAACGCCAGGGCATTGCGACGGCGTATCGGTAAGCGAAAAAACCTGTGGGAGCGAGCTTGCTCGCGATAGCGGTAGGTCAGACAACTCAAGGTGGCTGGTCTATCGCTATCGCGAGCAAGCTCGCTCCCACAATTGTTCAGGTGTTACAGCGGCATCGTGTAGTGCAGCGCGTAGCTTTCCACACCATCGTTGGTCGACTTGATACCAGCGTTGGAGTAATGAGTGGCGCGAATGCCCACTTCATGTCCGCCATTGAAGCGCAGGCCGAACCCGATGCGATCCTCGAACTGGAAGGCCGTCCCCAACTTGTTGCTTTCCACTTCGGTGTTGGCGAAGAGTGCAACGCCAACACCCGCCTCGATGTAAGGCTTCACGTTCTGGCCGGAAAATTCATACACAAACACGGGCGAGAACGACAGGCTATGGTTGCTGGACGTTTCGTCCCCTTCCCAATAGGTATAGGCGCCGCTCCAATAGCCAGTCAGGCGACCGACGTCACTTTGCAGCCAACTCTTGTCCCAGTCGAACTGCATGCCCAGGCGATAGGTCATGGTCGAGTCGCTAGTTTGTCCAACCCCAAACTCCACACCCGCCGCCTGAGCGGTGTAAGTGTGCCCCAGCAATGCAGCCGCAAACGCGGCAAAGCAGAATAAGCGCTTCATTAGAAACATCCTTTGCGAACGACTTAGTTAGTTTAGTTACAAACAGACAAAGCTATAGAAATCCGCGGTAAAACAGAAGTTCAGCCCGTTTCACACAATTTTCACGTTTTTCTTACAGTTCGAAGCTTCGCACAACGCCAGACGAATGCCATAGCAGCGGTAGGATTTTTCTCAAATGTATCGGGTCTGCACTAGTCCAGAATTGCGTTTCATGGGGCGCCCCCTCTGCCAGCCACCCACGTTCGGCCAACAGGCGCTGAAGTTGCCGGGCCACGGCGGCGCCGGTGTCGATCAGGCTGATGTGCCTTGGGATCATGTCCTTGAGCAAAGGCTTGAGGAATGGATAGTGGGTGCAGCCCAGGATCAGCGTATCGCAGCCGGCTGCAAGCAACGGCTCGACGTAGTGTTGCAACAGTTGATGCAGGGCCTGGCTGTGCAGGTCCCCCGCTTCGATCAACTCGACCAGGCCCGGGCACGGCTGGGTGATGACGCGCACATCGGTGGCGAAACGGTCGAGCAAGGCGGCGAATTTGGCGCTTTGCAAGGTGCCGGTGGTCGCCAGCACCCCGACGATACCGCTGCGGGTTGCGGCGGCCGCCGGTTTGACCGCCGGCTCCATGCCGACGATCGGCCAGCGAGGAAAATCGCGTCGCAGATCGGCGACCGCGGCCACCGTTGCGGTGTTGCAGGCGACCACCAACGCCTTGGCGCCCTGACTGAAGAGAAAGTCGGCAATGATCGTGCTGCGCTGTCGGATGTATTCCGGGCTCTTCTCGCCGTAGGGAATGTGCCCACAGTCAGCCACGTACAGCAGCGACTCATTGGGCAGCAACTGACGGATCTCGCCCAGCACCGACAGCCCGCCGACGCCCGAGTCCAGCACGCCCACCGGTGCGTCATTCATGCGAGCCACCACAGACACTGCACCCCGGGTCGCGCTTGACCCGCAATTCGCGGAAACGCGTGCCCAGGGCGTCGATCAGCAATAGTCGTCCCACCAGCGGCTCGCCGAAACCGACCAACAACTTCAAGGCCTCAAGGGCTTGCAGACTGCCCACCAACCCCACCAGCGGCCCGATCACACCGGCTTCGCTGCAGGTCAGCTCGGCTTCGCTACCGTGGCCGTAGAGGCAGTGGTAGCAAGGGCTTTCAGGGCGGCGCGGATCGAACACCGACAACTGCCCTTCCAGGCGAATCGCCGCGCCGCTGACCAGCGGTTTACCCGCCGCGACACAGGCTGCGTTCACCGCTTCGCGGGTCGAGAAATTGTCCGAGCAGTCGAGCACCACATCCACCGCCGCGACTGCTGCGGCCAGGCTGTCTTCGTCCATGGCGGCCCGGTGAGGCACCAACCGAACCTCGGGGTTGATCGCTCCCAGGCGCCGCATCGCCGAATCGACCTTGCTCAGGCCGACGCTGTCGGTGTCGTGAATGACCTGGCGTTGCAGGTTGGTCAGATCGACGCTGTCGAAATCCGCCAGGTGCATCTCGCCCACGCCAGCCGCGGCCAGGTACAACGCCACCGGAGCGCCGAGCCCGCCGAGGCCGATGATCAACACGCGGCTTTGCTTGAGACGCAATTGGCCGTCGATGTCGACATGCTGCAACAGTATCTGCCGGCTGTAGCGCAACAGCTCCTGATCGTTCAGCACGGCAGGCACCCCAGGCTGATACGCTCATGGCCGCCCAGGTCCTTGCGGCTGTGGACGTCAACAAACCCTTGGGCGCTCAGCAAGTCGCGCACTGCCTCGGCCTGGTCGTAACCATGCTCGAGCATCAGCCAGCCGCCCGGTTCGAGGTGCACCGGCGCCTGGGCCACGATCTGGCGCAGATCATCCAGCCCGTCCGGCCCGGCCACCAAGGCACTGGCCGGTTCGAAACGCACGTCGCCCTCGGCCAGGTGCGGATCGCTGGCCGCGATGTACGGCGGGTTGCTGATGATCAACTGGAAACGCTCGCCCTCCAAGGCGCTGAACCAGTGGCTGCTCAACACCGTGACATTACGCAGGTCCAGGCGCTGGCGATTGCGTTCGGCCAGGGCCACGGCCTCCAGCACCCGGTCGACCGCCGTGACGTTCCAGGCCGCACGCTCACTGGCCAATGCCAGGGCAATCGCGCCGCTGCCGGTGCCCAGGTCCAGGACCCGGGCCGGTGTCGCGGGCAGCAAGGCCAGTGCGGTTTCCACCAGCAGTTCGGTGTCGGGACGCGGGATCAGCGTATGGGGAGCGACTTCCAGGTCGAGTTTCCAGAAACCCTGTTGCCCAAGGATGTAGGCCACCGGCTCGCCGGAGCGACGGCGACGCAGGTATTCGGAGAACAGCAACGCCGCCTCGCTGGGCACGATCCGCTCGGGCCAGGTGTGCAGGAAGCTGCGGGACTTGCCCAGGGCAGCGGCCAGCAACAACTCGACATCCAGCCGTGGCGTGGGCGAATCCGGCAGCTCGGCGGCGCGTAACAGACTGGCGATGATGGTCATTTATTCACCTGTGCTTACTCGCCAATCGCCGCCAACTGGTCGGCCTGGTATTCGGCCAGCAACGGCTCGATGACCGCATCGACACCACCGGCCAGGATCTCGTCCAGGGAATACAGGGTCAGGTTGACGCGATGGTCGGTGACCCGGCCCTGGGCGAAGTTGTAGGTGCGGATCCGTTCGGAACGATCGCCCGAACCCACCAGCAATTTGCGTTCGCTGGCGATGGCATTGGCAGCGGCGCTGGTCTGCTGGTCGTTGAGCTTGGCCGACAACCAGGCCATGGCCCGCGCACGGTTCTTGTGCTGGGAACGCTCTTCCTGGCACTCGACCACGATGCCCGAGGGCAAGTGCGTGATGCGGATCGCCGAGTCGGTCTTGTTGACGTGCTGGCCGCCCGCGCCGGAGGAACGGTACGTGTCGACCCGCAGGTCCGCCGGGTTGATCTCGATGGCTTCCTGCTCGTCCGGCTCGGGCAATACCGCCACGGTGCAGGCCGAGGTGTGGATGCGCCCCTGGGACTCGGTGGCCGGCACGCGCTGCACGCGGTGGGCGCCGGATTCGAACTTCAGCTTGCCGTAGACATTGTCGCCTTCGACCCGGGCGATGACTTCTTTATAGCCGCCGTGCTCGCCTTCGTTCTCCGACAGGATCTCCACCCGCCAACCGCGACGCTCGGCATAACGCGAATACATGCGGAACAGGTCGCCGGAAAAAATCGCCGCTTCGTCGCCGCCGGTGCCGGCACGGATCTCGAGGAACACGTTGCGCCCGTCGTTCGGGTCCTTGGGCAGCAGCATGCGCTGCAGGTTGCTTTCCAGTTCGAGCAACTGTTCCTTGGCTTCGCGCACTTCCTCCACGGCCATTTCGCGCATGTCCGGGTCGCTGTCCTTGAGCAGCGCCTGGGCGCCTTCGAGGTCGCCCTGCACTTTAAGCAGCTGTTTATAGGTGGCGACAATCGGCTCGACTTCCGCGTATTCCTTGGAATAGGTGCGGAATTTGTTCTGGTCGGCAATGACTTCGCCATCGCCCAGCAAGGCGGTCAATTCTTCGAAACGGTCCTGGAGGATGTCCAGTTTGTTGAGCAGTGACGCTTTCATTGCGTTTTTTTATCCGAAAAGCTATCCGGTGAGCCCTCACCGAGGGCAAAGAGTTCCTGGGCCATGGCCAGCGCATCGAGGCGGCCTTCGGCTGTCAGCTTCTTGAGCTGGACACTGGGGGCGTGGAGCAGCTTGTTGGTCAGGCCGCGGGCCAGTTGCACCAGCACCTCTTCGGCACTGCCGCCGTTGGCCAGCAGGCGCTGGGCCTTTTGCAGCTCCTCGTCGCGCAGGCGTTCGCTCTGTTGACGATAGGCCTTGAGCACATCCACCGCCGCCAGCTCGCGCAGGCGCACCATGAAGTCCTCGGCGCCGACGCCGATCATCTCTTCCGCCGCCTGGGCTGCGCCCTGCCGGCTCTTGAGGTTCTCGGCCACCACCTCGTGCAGGTCGTCGACGCTATAGAGGTAAACGTCGTCCAGCTCGCCGACTTCTGGCTCGATGTCCCGGGGAACGGCGATGTCCACCATGAAAATCGGCTTGTGCTTGCGCAGCTTCAGGGCACTTTCCACGGCGCCCTTGCCGAGGATCGGCAACTGGCTGGCGGTGGAACTGATGACGATGTCGCTGTGCACCAGCTCAGCGGGAATGTCCGACAGCAGCACCGCATGGGCACCGAACTGTTCGGCCAGGGTGCTGGCCCGTTCCAGGGTCCGGTTGGCAACGACGATGCGTTTCACACCCAGGTCGTGGAGATGGCGAGCGACCAAGGTGATGGTCTCGCCGGCGCCGATCAGCAGCGCCTGGCTGCGTTGCAAATCACTGAAAATCTGTTTCGCCAGGCTGACGGCGGCGAACGCCACCGACACCGGGTTCTCGCCGATGGCGGTGTCGGTGCGCACCTGCTTGGCGGCATTGAAGGTGGCCTGGAACAAGCGCCCCAGCAGCGGGCCGACGGTGCCAGCCTCGCGGGCCACGGCGTAGGCCGACTTCATCTGGCCGAGAATCTGCGGCTCGCCCAGCACCAGCGAGTCGAGCCCCGAGGCGACGCGCATCATGTGACGAACGGCCGCATCGTCTTCGTGCACATAAGCACTGGCGCGCAGCTCTTCAAGGCTCAGGTTGTGATATTCGGCCAGCCAGCGCAGCACTGAATCGGCCGAAACGTGATCCTGTTCTATATAAAGCTCACTGCGATTGCAGGTGGAGAGGATCGCAGCTTCGCGGCTGTCGGTGAGTCGGCAGAGCTGCTGCAGGGCCTCAACCAGCTGCTCAGGCGTAAAGGCCACGCGCTCGCGGACGTCTACTGAAGCAGTCTTGTGGTTAATACCGAGTGCAAGGAAGGCCATTCAAGGTCGCTGATGGTGACGTGAAGCCGGCAATTGTCCTACTTCGTCAGATTCAGAACAACCACTCGATCTCTATCGCCCTGCCCTGGGTTGTAAATCGACGGGGCGGTTATGTTTGACCCAACGCTTGTGTCATGATGATCCGACCGCAGGTTAGTCGTCCTCTTCCTATATGAATAGATCTTCCGCGTTGCTCCTCGCCCTTGCCTTGCTCAGCGGCTGCCAGTCCATGGCCCCCGTTTCGACAGACGGTACGCCGCCAGTCGAAGACAGTGTGCAGGCCCCTGAAAAACCCAAGGTCTATGGCTCGTTCAGCGAAGAAACCATCTTCAGCCTGTTGAGCGCCGAACTGGCAGGCCAACGCAATCGCTTCGACATTGCGCTGGACAACTACGTGACCCAGGCCATCAATACCCAGGACCCGGGCATCTCCGAACGGGCATTTCGCATTGCCGAATACCTGGGCGCCGACCAGCCCGCGCTGGATACCGCGCTGATCTGGGCCAGGAATGCCCCCGATGACCTGGAAGCACAGCGCGCCGCCGCCGTGCAACTGGCCCGGGCCGGGCGCTACGACGACTCCATGGTCTATATGGAGAAAGTCCTGCTGGGCAAGGGCGACACCCATTTCGACTTCCTGGCGCTGTCCGCCGCCGATACCGACCAGGAAACCCGCAACGGCCTGATGAAAAGCTTCGATCGCCTGTTGCAGCGCCACCCGAATAACGGCCAGCTGATTTTCGGCAAGGCCCTGCTGCTGCAACAGGATGGCGACACCCAGGGCGCCCTCACCCTGCTGGAAGACAACCCGCCGGAAGCCGGCGAAGTGGCGCCGATCCTGCTGCGTGCCCGCCTGCTGCAAGGCTTGAACCGCGGCGACGAAGCCTTGCCGCTGCTGGAAAAAAGCATCAAGAAGTACCCGGACGACAAACGCCTGCGCCTCACCTACGCCCGCATGCTGGTGGAAAACAACCGCATGGACGACGCCAAGGTGGAGTTCTCCAGCCTGGTCCAGCAATACCCGGAAGACGACGAGCTGCGCTATTCCCTGGCGCTGGTCTGCCTGGAAGCCAAGGCTTGGGAAGAGGCCAAGGGTTACCTGGAAGACCTGATCGCCCGGGAAAGTCATGTCGACTCGGCCCATTTGAACCTGGGTCGCATCGCCGAAGAACGCAACGACCCCGAGAGCGCACTGATCGAGTACGCCCAGGTCGGCCCGGGCAACGACTATCTGCCGGCGCAGTTGCGCCAGGCCGATATCCTGATCAGCAATGGCAAGACCGCCGATGCCCAGAGCCGCCTCGCGGTACAACGCGACTCCCAGCCGGACTACGGCATCCAGCTGTACCTGATCGAAGCCGAAACCCTGTCGGCCAACAATCAGGGCGACAAGGCCTGGAACGTACTGCAGCAAGCCTTGAAGCAGTACCCGGACGATCTGAACCTGTTGTATACCCGCGCCATGCTGGCGGAAAAACGCAATGACCTGGCCCAGATGGAAAAGGACCTGCGCCTGATCATCCAGCGTGACCCGGACAACGCCATGGCCCTCAATGCCCTGGGCTACACCTTGTCGGATCGCACCACCCGCTATGACGAAGCCAAGCTACTGATCGAACAGGCCCACCAGATCAATCCGGAAGACCCGGCGGTACTCGACAGCCTTGGCTGGGTGAATTTCCGCCTGGGCAATCTCGACGAAGCCGAACGCCTGTTGCGCCAGGCCCTGGAGCGCTTTCCCGACCAGGAAGTCGCCGCTCACCTGGGCGAGGTCCTGTGGGCCAACGGCAAACAACGCGAAGCCCGGCAGATCTGGAGCCGATTCCTCAAGGATCAGCCTGACAGCCCTATCTTGCGCAGCACCATCAAACGCCTGACCGGATCCGAGACCCTTTAAGATTATGTTTTTGCGCCATCTCATCGCTTTCAGCTTCATTGCCTTGCTCGCCGGTTGTGCGGGCTTCGGCGCCCGTGAATCCGTCCAGGGCCAGGGCAACCAGGCCCAGTGGCGCGAGCACAAGCAACAACTGAGCGGCCTCGACGGCTGGCAGATCGACGGCAAGATCGGCATCCGCGCCCCGAAAGACTCGGGCAGCGGCACGCTGTTCTGGCTGCAACGCCAGGACTACTACGACATTCGCCTGTCGGGCCCACTGGGTCGCGGCGCGGCCCGCCTGACTGGCCGGCCGGGCCAGGTTTCCCTGGAAGTCGCCAATCAGGGACGCTACGAGGCCCCGAGCCCCGAAGCGCTGCTGGAAGAGCAACTGGGCTGGAAACTGCCGGTTTCCCACCTGACCTGGTGGGTCCGCGGGCTGCCAGCGCCGGACAGTAAAAGTCGCCTGACCCTCGATGCCGACAGCCGCCTGTCCAACCTGGAACAGGATGACTGGCAGATCGAATACCTCAGCTATGCCCAGCAGAACGGCTACTGGCTGCCCGAACGCATCAAATTGCACGGCAGCAACCTCGACGTCACGCTGGTGATCAAGCAATGGCAGCCGCGCAAGCTGGGGCAATGACATGACCGCTGCACGCCTGACCCTGCCCTCCCCGGCCAAGCTCAACCTGATGCTGCACATCCTCGGCCGTCGTCCGGACGGCTACCACGAGTTGCAGACGATCTTCCAGTTCCTGGACTACGGCGACGACATCACCTTCGCCGTGCGCGACGACGGCGTGATTCATCTGCACACCGAGTTCGAAGGCGTGCCCCACGACAGCAACCTGATCGTCAAGGCCGCGAAACAACTCCAGGCGCAATCCGGTTGTACGCTGGGCATCGATATCTGGATCGAGAAAATCCTGCCCATGGGCGGCGGCATCGGTGGCGGCAGCTCGAATGCGGCGACGACTTTGTTGGGCCTCAACCATTTGTGGCAGCTTGGCTGGGACATTGATCGCCTGGCTGCCCTGGGCCTGACGCTGGGCGCCGACGTGCCGGTTTTCGTGCATGGCCACGCCGCTTTCGCCGAGGGCGTCGGGGAAAAACTCACCCCAGTGGAACCCGAGGAACCCTGGTACTTGGTGCTGGTGCCGCAAGTATCTGTAAGTACAGCAGAAATTTTTTCAGATCCACTGTTGACACGTAACTCTCCTCCCATTAAAGTGCGCCCCGTTCCCAAGGGAAACAGTCGAAATGACTGCTTACCGGTGGTAGCAAGGCGTTATCCAGATGTTCGTAACGCTTTGAATTTGTTAGGTAAATTTACCGAAGCAAAACTCACCGGAACTGGAAGTTGTGTGTTTGGGGGCTTCCCAAGCAAAGCTGAAGCTGATAAAGTCTCGGCCCTTCTTACAGAGACCCTTACAGGGTTTGTAGCAAAAGGAAGCAACGTTTCGATGTTGCATCGCAAGCTGCAAGACCTGCTCTAAAAGGAATCGAGTGCTGGGCACTCGCAGCAACAGATACAGGGGCGTCGCCAAGCGGTAAGGCAGCAGGTTTTGATCCTGCCATGCGTTGGTTCGAATCCAGCCGCCCCTGCCATTTTCCTATACTCATCCAGGTATACCCTCAGCCTTCAGGTACTGCGCGTGTCCAAGATGATGGTCTTTACGGGGAACGCCAACCCCGATCTGGCTCGGCGTGTCGTACGTCAGCTGCATATCCCTCTCGGTGACATTTCTGTCGGTAAATTTTCCGACGGCGAAATCACTGCCGAGATCAATGAAAACGTTCGCGGTAAAGACGTCTTCATTATTCAGCCGACTTGCGCTCCGACCAACGATAACCTGATGGAACTCGTCGTGATGGCTGATGCCTTCCGCCGTTCCTCGGCTACTCGTATCACTGCTGTTATTCCTTACTTTGGTTATGCCCGTCAGGATCGCCGTCCGCGTTCCGCACGTGTGGCCATCAGCGCGAAAGTCGTGGCTGATATGCTCACCGTAGTCGGCATCGACCGTGTCCTCACGGTTGATCTGCATGCTGACCAGATTCAGGGTTTCTTCGATATTCCCGTGGATAACATCTACGGCTCCCCCGTCCTGGTGGATGATATTGAAGACCAGCGCTTCGAAAACCTGATGATCGTGTCCCCGGACATTGGCGGCGTCGTGCGTGCACGGGCTGTTGCCAAATCCCTGGGCGTGGATCTGGGTATCATCGACAAACGCCGTGAGAAAGCCAATCACTCCGAAGTGATGCATATCATCGGCGACGTCGAAGGGCGCACCTGTATCCTGGTCGATGACATGGTCGATACCGCCGGCACCCTGTGCCACGCGGCCAAGGCCCTGAAAGAGCATGGCGCTGCCAAGGTCTTTGCCTACTGCACACACCCTGTGCTGTCCGGTCGGGCAATCGAGAACATTGAAAATTCCGTGCTGGACGAGCTGGTGGTGACCAATACCATTCCGCTGTCCGCTGCAGCACAAGCCTGTGCGCGTATCCGTCAACTGGATATCGCACCGGTGGTTGCCGAAGCGGTTCGCCGCATCAGCAATGAAGAATCGATCAGCGCGATGTTCCGCTAAGGGCCCTGCCCTTCCCAGGACATCTCGTTGACGAAAAGCGCCCCGCCCCGACATCACCTGTCGGGGCGGGGCTTTTTTGCCCATACCGTGCCTGACGCTGGTCGCAAACGTCACTCGGTCATGGCTATTTTGGAGATACAACATGAACGATTTTACTCTGAATGCTGAAGTGCGTTCCGACCTGGGGAAAGGTGCGAGCCGCCGCCTGCGTCGTCTCGCAAGCCTGGTTCCAGCTGTAGTCTACGGTGGCGACAAAGCCCCTGAGTCCATCAGCATGCTGGCCAAAGAAGTTGCCAAACTGCTCGAAAACGAAGCGGCCTACAGCCACATCATCGAGCTGAACGTTGGCGGCACCAAGCAAAACGTCGTGATCAAAGCCCTGCAGCGTCACCCGGCCAAAGGCCACGTGATGCACGCTGACTTCGTCCGCGTTGTTGCCGGTCAGAAGCTGACTGCTGTTGTTCCAGTGCACTTCATCAACGAAGCTGCTCCGGTCAAGAAAGGCGGCGAGATCTCGCACGTGACTTCCGAGCTGGAAGTTTCCTGCCTGCCGAAAGACCTGCCTGAATTCATCGAAGTCGACCTGGCTGACGCCGAAGTTGGCACGATCATTCACCTGTCCGACCTCAAGGCTCCTAAAGGCGTTGAGTTTGTTGCTCTGGCACACGGCGATGACAAGGCTGTTGCCAACGTCCACGCTCCACGTGTTGCTCCAGAAGCCACTGAAGAAGGCGCTGCAGAGTAATTTCACTCTGTCGCCGGAGTGACCGGAAACATCGCGGACTGGAACGTAGCGAGACAGCGGGCGAGAACGCGAAGTTTACTTAACGGTAAATCCGCCATTTTCGTCCACTGTCGCAACACCGCCTGATTGCGACATCGTTATCCACACTCCAGGAAGGGCCCCTATCGTGACTGCCATTAAACTGATCGTTGGCCTGGGAAATCCAGGCGCTGAATACGAACAGACCCGGCATAACGCAGGGGCCCTTTTTGTTGAGCGCATCGCGCACGCACAAGGCGTCAGCCTCACGGCCGATCGCAAGTATTTCGGCCTGACCGGGCGCTTCTCGCACCAGGGTCAGGATGTTCGCCTGTTGATCCCCACCACCTACATGAACCGCAGCGGCCAGGCCGTGGCGGCATTGGCCGGTTTCTTTCGCATCAAGCCTGAAGAAATCCTGGTGGCCCACGACGAACTCGACCTGCCTCCGGGCGTTGCCAAGCTCAAGCAAGGCGGCGGCCATGGCGGTCACAACGGGTTGCGCGACATCATCGCGCAACTGGGTAATCAGAATACCTTTCACCGCCTGCGGCTTGGCATCGGCCACCCAGGCGTTGCCAGTATGGTTTCTAACTTTGTCCTGGGTCGTGCGCCTCGCGCCGAACAGGAAAAACTCGATGCCAGCATCGACTTTGCCCTCGGCGTGCTGCCGGATATCCTCGCCGGTGAATGGAACCGCGCGATGAAAAACCTGCACAGCCAGAAGGCCTGACACTTATCCGAGGGGAAACACCATGGGATTCAATTGCGGCATCGTCGGCCTGCCTAACGTCGGCAAGTCCACCCTGTTCAACGCCCTGACCAAATCCGGTATCGCGGCCGAGAACTTCCCCTTCTGCACCATCGAGCCGAACAGCGGCATCGTGCCGATGCCCGATCCGCGCCTGGAAGCCTTGGCGGCTATCGTCAACCCCAAGCGCATCCTGCCGACCACCATGGAATTCGTCGACATCGCAGGCCTGGTGGCTGGCGCGTCGAAAGGCGAAGGCCTGGGCAACAAGTTCCTGGCCAACATCCGTGAAACCGATGCCATCGCCCACGTGGTGCGCTGCTTCGAAGACGAGAACGTGATTCACGTCTCCAACAGCGTCGACCCGAAGCGCGACATCGAAATCATCGACCTGGAACTGATTTTCGCCGACCTCGACAGCTGCGAAAAACAACTGCAGAAAGTTGCCCGCAACGCCAAGGGCGGCGACAAGGACGCGGTCGTCCAGAAAGGCCTGCTGGAACAATTGATCGCCCACTTCACCGAAGGCAAGCCTGCACGCAGCCTGATGAAGAACATGAGCACCGACGAGAAGCTGGTGATCAAGGGCTTCCACCTGTTGACCACCAAACCGGTCATGTACATCGCCAACGTCGCTGAAGACGGTTTCGAGAACAACCCGCACCTGGATGTGGTCAAGGCCATTGCCGAGGAAGAAGGCGCCATGGTCGTTCCGGTCTGCAACAAGATCGAAGCGGAAATCGCCGAGCTGGACGACGGTGAAGAGAAAGACATGTTCCTCGAGGCCCTGGGCCTGGAAGAGCCTGGCCTGAACCGCGTGATCCGCGCCGGCTACGAGATGCTCCACCTGCAGACCTACTTCACCGCCGGTGTCGAAGAAGTGCGCGCCTGGACCGTCCGCGTGGGTGCCACCGCACCGCAAGCCGCCGGTGTGATCCACACTGACTTCGAAAAAGGCTTCATCCGCGCCGAAGTCATCGCCTACTCGGATTTCATCCAGTACAAGGGCGAAGCGGGCGCCAAGGAAGCGGGTAAATGGCGTCTGGAAGGCAAGGAATACATCGTCAAGGATGGCGACGTGATGCACTTCCGTTTTAACGTCTAACCCGCCACGCCGCTCCACGCAGTATCCAAAAAGCCCCGTTATCGCCCCGCGATGCGGGGCTTTTGCGTTGGAGCATCTCGTTGCAATTCAGAACCGTCCGATATCAATCCGTCGCCCGCCTCCGCCTGGGCTTCGTTTGCTTGAATAACTGGCCTGCCCAAATAACGTGTAACGGCCCATTCGCAGGCGTGCTCAAATGACCAGCCGCCGGTTTGCCGTCCCATCAGTTTGTGTCACAGGCAGCGGGTTATTCATCAGTGTCACATGATAAAGGAAGCATCATGGCAAACCCCTACCGCGAACTTTTCTCCGCCCCGGGCGCCATCGGGCTAGTGATTACGAGCGCCATTGCCCGTCTGCCACAGGCAATGATCGGCATTGGCATCATCACCATGCTGGTGCAGCAGACAGGACTTTATTGGCTGGCAGGCGCGGTCGCCGGCACTTACACCCTGGCGACTGCGCTTATCGGTCCGCAAGTATCGAAACTCGTCGACCGGCGGGGGCAACGCCGGGTTCTACCCCCTTTGGCGGCCTTCAGCACCAGTATGCTGCTCGCGCTGATCATTGCCGTGTATATGAGCGCTCCGGTCACATTACTGTTCATTCTCGCGGCATTGGCGGGCACGATGCCAAGCATGCCCGCCATGATAAGGGCACGCTGGATACAACTTTTCCGTGGCAAGCCACAGCTACACACAGCCTTTTCCCTGGATACCGTTATAACTGAACTGGCCTTTGTCATCGGCCCACCACTTGCCATTGGTTTGAGCATCAGTTTTTTCGCCCAAGCCGGGCCCCTTGCTGCGGTCTTGTTGTTGATAGTCGGCGTGACGGCGTTTCTCATGCAGCGGCAGACGGAACCGAAGGTGGTCGTGGGCACGGCGAGGAGTACAGGGTCGGCCTTGCTTATCCCCGGCGTTCCTACCATCGTGCTGGCACTGTTGGCGATGGGCGTCATTGGAGGATCCGTTGACGTGGCGGTTGTCGCCTTCGCCAACGCACAGGGCTGGCCGGCGTCTGCCAGCTTCATCCTGGCAACCTATGCCCTCGGCTCACTGATCGCTGGCCTGACGTTCGGCGCCTTAAGGGCTTCCATGCCGATTGATCAGCAGTTTTTTATCGGCTCGCTGGTAACGGCGGTCACTGCTGTGTTGCCCATTCTTTCACCGAACGTCTATGTCCTTTCCGGAATGCTATTTTTGGCAGGCATGTCGTTTGCGCCAACGATGGTCATCATCATGAATCTCGGTACGATGATTGTTCCGCCTTCCAGGATCACCGAAGGGTTTACGTGGATGTCGACCGGCGTCAGCATCGGCGTAGCGCTCGGCGGCGTATTGGCGGGCTTGGTCATCGACGCCTGTGGCGCCCAGACAGGGTTCGGCGTCGCGATTGTCGCGGGCCTGGCCATGGTGCTGATAGTGTTTGCAGGGCTGCGTACACTGCGCGCTTCGTCTGCAACTGGTCACGAAATCACCTTCCAGTGAGGTGCATGACTGGACTTGATGCATGCCTCGATTTCCAGAATCCATTCAGTGTGGCCGCCACTCGGTGCCTCGCTAGGGCTCGGCATGCCCTCACTCCGGCATTTATGTAACTGAACCACCGTCATCGCGAGCAAGCTCGCTCCCACACTGGATCGGGAACGATCTACAGATTTGCGGCCACTGCAAATCCCTGTGGGAGCAAAGCTTGCTCGCGATAGCAGTGGATCAGCTTGCATCTGCGTTGAATGTACCCTCGCCTTCGCGAGCAAGCTCGCACGCATTGGGTCGCTGACGATCTACAGATTTTCGGCCACTGCAAATCCCTGTGGGAGCAAAGCTTGCTCGCGATAGCAGTGGATCAGCTTGCATCTGCGTTGAATGTGCCCTCGCCTTCGAGAGCAAGCTCGCACACATTGGGTCGGTGACGATCTACAGATTTTCGGCCACTGCAAATCCCTGTGGGAGCAAAGCTTGCTCGCGATAGCGGTGGATCAGCTTGCATCAGCGTTGGATGTACCGCCGTCTTCGCGAGCAAGCTCGCTCCCACAATGGGATCGCACTAGGACCGGAAGAGCCAGGTCGGCTATAAGGCCGCCTCGCGAGCAAGCTTTGCTCCCACAGATCTGACAGGTGTACGAGCGGGAGAGCCAGGCCGGCTGTCAGGCCGCCTCGCTTTTGATCTTGATCTGGGGCGCCCCGTTAACCACGCTGGCCGAACGCAGGCATTGTGGAGTGGGCATCCCGGCATGCATGCCGGGATAGCCGTGGCATTACTCCACAATCCGACTAGAACAGATAGCCTATGTAAATCGCAGCGCCGCCACCGGCCTGCAGGCCAGCGTTTATACCGGCCATGACCACCGCCCCCTTGGCCGACTTCGCCAGCCGCTGGTTGACCAGGGTGGAAGCGATGAGCGAGGTCGCCGGGTTGGAATTCAGTGCCATCGACAACGCCAGCAACTTGGGATCAAGCCCGAACAACAGCGCCGTGGCCGAGCCGCCGATTCCCAGGCCCACCCCTACTTCGGTGTACATGCAAGGTCCGGTGATATCGTCACTGGTCAGGTCACGAGCGACCAAGGCATCGCTGACAAACACCTTGCCGGTGCTGGGAAACGCCTCCGCCGCGCCGGCCGCAGCCACACCCTTGCCCTTGATCTGGATATTGATCTTGCCGAAACGCGGCAGCCGCGCGCCGAATCCGGCACCGACTCCGACGCCGCCGTAGCGGTAGCTGATGTCCTCGCCCTCGGGCGAACGCAGGATGATCGAACCGCCGCTGCCCGCCACCATGACCACGGTCAGGCCGCCGCCGCTGGCGGTCTGATACTGCCAGCGACTTTCATTGACCGGGATCGGGATGTTGTAGCTCATACGTTAAAGTCCTTTATGTGAATGAACCGCACCGCGACCGCGCTGACGGATAGCTTTTGCCAGACCGACCAGCGTGAACACCAGACCGATAAGACCCAGGACCCCGGAAGTGCCCCACAGCGCGGCCAAGTCATCGACGATGGCGCTGTTGGCAGGCTGCTCGGGCAGGTAATGCACCCGCACCGGCTGACCCTGCTGATAGCCGAAAATGAAGCCGCCCTGGGGGTAGGAGATTTTTTCACCACTGCTCGTGGTGAAGGCGATCTCAGGATGCGAACCACCGGCATTCAAGTGGCTGACGATGCCATCGGCGGTCTGTGCGCGGTCGAGAAACTCGCGTCGCTCAAGCGTGAGATTGATGGCAATGCTCAACAAACCGATACCAATCAGGGCAAACAGCAGGCCCAGCAATATCTTCCCGATGTGTGACGGGGTGTAGTTAGCCATGGTTTGTCTCAGTGTTCGTCCATGAAGAGGGCGACCAGAATAGCAAGAAGCGGCGCTATGCCGCACCTCCGGAAAATCATTCCCGCAACCGTACGACGCCAGGAGAAGACCTCTCAGTGGCGAGTGGTGATAAACACCCTGATCGACTACCATGCCCAGCGCCGGTTCCCCCACGGGACTAATAGGGAATCCGAGATGCCACGCACGGCATCAAACGGAACTGCCCCCGCAACTGTAGGTGCTGAGCCTGCTCCTCAATGGCCACTGGGATCGCCCCGGGAAGGCTGGAGCCAGGCGATGACGCATCAGTCAGGAGACCTGCCGGCCAAGTCAATCACTAACCGGCGGGGTGTCCGGGAAGGGCATCCTTGCGTTGCGCGTCACTGGGCCGATCGGCACTTCAGTGCTTCAGCGGCAGCGTTCGATGATGTGTTTTCCAGTCCGTCCCCTGCTCCGTGTACGGTCAACTGGAGTTTGCGTCATGCTGCTGCCCCGCCTTGCCCCCCTTGTCATCGCCCTGGGTCTGCCGAGCCTCGCCCACGCGGCTCCAACTCACTATCCCCTGACCCTCGAGAACTGCGGCAGCACGCTGACTTTCGAGCAATCGCCCAGTCGCGCCGTGACCATCGGCCAGGCCGGCACTGAAATGCTCTATGCCATGGGGTTGAGCGACAAGGTGGTCGGCACTTCGCTCTGGTTCAACGATGTGCAGATGAAATACAAGGCGCAGAACGACAAGATCGAACGCCTGGCTGATAACGAGCCGAGCTTCGAGGCGGTGATCGGCAAACGCCCGCAACTGGTGGCGGTGGAACTGGAATGGATGGTCGGGCCGCAAGGGGTGGTCGGTACCCGCCAGCAGTTTCACGAACTGAAGATCCCGACCTACCTGATGCCCTCCGATTGCGAAGCCAAGGATAATCTGGTCGGTGCGGACGGCACGCGGCTGGAGGCGTTTCGCATCGACAGCATCTACAAGAGCATCAGCCAGTTGGCTGAAATCTTCGACGTACAGGAGCGTGGCCAGCAGTTGAATGCCCAACTCAAGGCGAGCCTGGCGAAGTCTATCGCCACGGTGCAGGCCAAGGACCTCAAGCAGACGAGCGCGCTGTTCTGGTTCTCCAGCGCCAGTCTGGATATCGACCCCTATGTGGCCGGGCACAAGGGCATTCCTGACTTCATGCTCAGTACCCTGGGCGTGCGCAACGTGGTCGAATCCGATGAGGAATGGCCGACCGTCGGCTGGGAAACCATCGCCAAGGCCAACCCGACCTTCCTGGTCATTGCCCGCATGGATCGCCGACGCTTTCCGGCTGATGACCATGAAAAGAAGCTGCAATTCCTGCGCAGTGACCCGGTGACCCGCAATATGGACGCGGTGAAAAACAACCGCATCATCATTCTCGATGCGATGGCCATGCAAGCGAGCATCAGAATGTTCGACGGCCTGGAAACCCTGGCGACGGCCATCAGCGGCTACGACCTGCCGAAATGATTCCGACGCTGATTCGAACGTTGCTGGCGTTGGCGGCGCTGCTCCTGGCAGTGATTGCCGGCGTGGCCATCGGTGAGACGAGTATCGAGCCGAGTGTGGTGTTCCAGGTGCTGGCCAACAAACTGTGGGCCGCAGGTTATGCCCTCGACCCGATAGACGAAGGCATCGTCTGGAACTACCGGCTGACCCGTGCGCTGGTGGCGGCGGCCTGCGGTGCGGGCCTGGCGACCTGCGGGGTGATCTTGCAATCGCTGTTGCGTAACCCGTTGGCCGATCCTTACCTGCTCGGCATCTCCGCCGGCGCCTCGACAGGCGCGGTACTGGTGGCGCTGCTGGGCATTGGGGCGGGGCTGATTTCGTTGTCGGTCGGGGCCTTCGCCGGGGCCGTTGCCGCGTTCGCCGTGGTCGTTTTGCTGGCCCGTGCCAGCCGCTCACCCGCTGGCACCGGGCAGATCATCCTGGCCGGGATTGCCGGTTCGCAGTTGTTCAATGCGCTCACCGCGTTTCTGATTACCAAGTCCGCCAGCTCCGAACAAGCTCGCGGCATCATGTTCTGGTTGCTGGGAAATCTCAGTGGGGTCCGTTGGCCGTCGGTGTGGCTGTCGGTGCCCGTGGCATTGATCGGTCTTGCGGTGTGCCTGTGGCACCGGCGGGCGCTGGACGCCTTTACCTTTGGCGCCGACTCGGCCGCCTCCCTTGGCATTCCGGTACGCCGGGTGCAATTTCTGCTGATCAGCTGCGCGGCACTGGTGACAGCGGTGATGGTGTCGATTGTGGGCTCCATCGGTTTCGTCGGGTTGGTCATTCCCCATGCCGTGCGTTTGTTGCTGGGGACCCGGCATGCGCGCCTGTTGCCAGCGAGTGCGTTGGGTGGCGCGGTGTTCCTGATCGCCGCCGATGTCTTCTCGCGAACGCTGATCAAAGGCCAAGTCATCCCGGTCGGCGTCATCACTGCACTGGTGGGTGCTCCGGTGTTCGCGTTGATCCTGATCGGTCGGAGAAATGCCCGATGAATGCCGTCACCTCTGTCATCGGCGAATCCGTGCTGAGTTGTTCCGCCCTAGGGTTCCATGTGCGGGACGCCGAGTTGTTGCACGATATCCACTTGGACATCCGTCGGGGCGAAACCCTGGGCCTCGTCGGGCCCAACGGTTCGGGAAAATCCACACTGCTCAAACTGCTGGCGGGCGTGCGCGCCCCCAGCCGGGGCGACATTCGCCTCAACAACCAGCCCCTCAAGACGCTGGCACGGCGAACCGTCGCGCAGACCCTGGCTGTGGTTGAGCAACAAGCCGACACACTGGATGCGATCAGCGTGTTCGATGCCGTTGCCTTGGGCCGAACGCCGTGGTTGTCAGCCTTGAGTCCGTGGTCAAACGAAGACGCGGCCATCGTCCAGCAGGCGCTGTGGGACGTCGATGCGGCGCACTTGAAAAACCGCACCTGGCACAGTCTGTCCGGCGGTGAACGTCAACGCGTTCACATCGCTCGGGCCCTGGCCCAACGCCCGCAGATTCTCTTGCTGGACGAACCCACCAATCACCTGGATATCCAGCATCAGCTCGCCATCCTGAAAGTCGTGCAAGCGCTACCCGTCACGACGGTCATCGCCCTGCACGACCTGAACCAGGCGTTAACCTGTGATCGCCTGGCGGTACTGGAACGGGGCCGGCTGGTGGCCCTCGGCAAACCTCTTGAGGTGCTGACCCCGCAACGCTTGCAGGATACGTTCGGCGTGCACGCCCATTACCTGATCGACCCTTTCGACGGCGCGCAGATCCTGCGCTTTCGTTCCGTTTGACTGAATCTCGGGGTTCGGAAAAAACCGAACCCTATGCAAGCGCTGAGTTTAGCCAAGCGACGGGGCGAGCCCCGAAGATAAAGCCGACACATTGGCCCGCGCCGCGTGCAGTTTTTTGTAGCTGTCGATCAGGCGCAGGTGTCTATCGAGCCCCTCCAGCTTCATGCTGGTCGGCGTCAAGCCATGGAAGCGCACGCTGCCGTCCACCGAGCCGATCGCCGCATCCATCCGCTCGTTGCCGAACATCCGGCGGAAATTGGCCTCGTAGTCTTCCAGCTCCAGGTCTTCGTCCAGCTTCATCTCCAGCACCACATTCACGGCCTGGTAAAACAACCCGCGCTCAACCGTGTTGTCGTTGTACTGCAAGAAGGTTTCCACCGCTTCCTTCGCCTCTTCGTACTGCTGCAAGGCCAGATAGATCAGCAGCTTCAACTCCAGGATCGTCAACTGGCCCCAAGCCGTGTTGTCATCAAACTCGATGCCGATCAAGGTGGTGATGTCGGTGTAGTCGTCCAGCTCGCTTTCCACCAGACGCTCGACCAGCGCTTGCAGTTCGTCTTCGTCCAGGCGATGCAGGTTCAGGATGTCGGCGCGGAAAAACAGCGCTTTGTTGGTGTTATCCCAGATCAGATCGTCCACGGGATAGATTTCCGAATAGCCCGGCACCAGGATGCGGCACGCTTTCGCGCCGATATGCTCGTAGACCGCCATGTACACTTGCTTGCCCATGCCTTCGAGGATGCCGAACAAGGTCGCGGCCTCCTCGGCATTCGAGTTTTCACCCTGGCCGGAGAAGTCCCACTCCACGAATTCGTAATCTGACTTGGCGCTGAAGAAGCGCCACGACACCACGCCGCTGGAGTCGATGAAGTGCTCGACGAAGTTATTCGGCTCGGTCACCGCATGACCTTCAAACGTCGGCTGGGGCAAGTCGTTGAGGCCTTCGAAACTGCGGCCCTGCAACAATTCGGTCAGGCTGCGTTCCAGCGCCACTTCCAGGCTCGGGTGTGCGCCGAACGAGGCAAACACACCGCCGGTACGCGGGTTCATCAACGTGACGCACATCACCGGGAATTCGCCCCCCAGGGAGGCATCCTTCACCAGGACCGGGAACCCCTGCTCTTCCAGCGCCTGAATACCGGCCATGATTCCCGGGTACTTCGCCAGCACGTTGGCCGGTACATCCGGCAGTGCGAATTCACCTTCGATGATCTCGCGTTTGACCGCGCGCTCGAAAATTTCCGACAGGCATTGCACCTGAGCTTCGGCCAGCGTGTTACCGGCGCTCATGCCGTTGCTCAGGAACAGGTTTTCAATCAGGTTGGACGGAAAATACACCACCTCGCCGTCCGACTGGCGCACGTACGGCAGCGAGCAGATGCCGCGCTCTTCATTACCCGAGTTGGTATCGATCAGGTGGGAGCCACGCAACTCGCCGTCGCGGTTGTAGATGTTCAGGCAGTACTCGTCGAGGATTTCCGCCGGCAGCGCATCTTTACGGCCAGGCTTGAACCAGCGCTCGTCCGGGTAATGCACAAACGCCGCGTTGGCGATGTCTTCGCCCCAGAACTGATCGTTGTAGAAAAAATTGCAGTTCAGTCGCTCGATAAACTCGCCCAACGCCGACGCCAGTGCGCTCTCTTTGGTCGCGCCCTTGCCATTGGTAAAACACATCGGCGAGTGTGCATCGCGAATGTGCAGCGACCACACATTGGGGACGATATTGCGCCACGAAGCGATCTCGATCTTCATGCCCAGGTCCGCCAAAATGCCCGACATATTGGCGATGGTCTGCTCCAGTGGCAGGTCCTTGCCGGCGATATAAGTGCCGGCTTGGGAAACCGAATTGGGCATCAGCAACGCCTGGGCATCGGCGTCGAGGTTTTCCACCTCTTCAATGACAAACTCAGGCCCGGCTTGCACGACCTTCTTCACCGTGCAACGGTCGATGGAGCGCAGAATGCCTTGGCGATCTTTGTCGCTGATATCCGCCGGGAGCTCGACCTGGATCTTGAAGATCTGGTTGTAGCGATTTTCCGGATCGACAATATTGTTCTGCGACAGGCGAATGTTATCGGTGGGAATATTGCGTGTCTGGCAATACAACTTCACAAAGTAAGCCGCGCACAACGCCGATGAAGCCAGAAAGTAATCGAACGGCCCGGGGGCCGAGCCGTCGCCCTTGTAGCGGATAGGTTGATCGGCCACCACCGTAAAGTCATCAAACTTGGCTTCAAGTCGAAGGTTGTCGAGAAAGTTGACCTTGATTTCCATACGGGATTACCAGCATCACGAGCAAAAAATAGGCGGCCATTATCCGCTTTTTCAATCGGAAGTCTTGTGCTTTAGCCCACCCCTTTTGACTTTGAAACGTCCCAGCACACGCTGCATCAGTGAGGCCCGCTCCGAAAGATCCTTGGCCGCCACCGCGCACTCTTGCGAGTTGGACTGGTTTTTCTGCGTCACTTCATCGATCTGCTCCAAGCCGATGCTGGCCTGCTGCAAACCCGAAGCCTGCTCGCTGGAGGCCTGGTAGATCAGCGAAACCAGGTTGGAAACCGCGCTGGTTCCGTGGACGATGTTTTTCAGCGATTCGGCGGTCCGGCCGGCGATGATCATGCCGCGCTGGGTCTTGCTCGACGAATCGGCGATCAATGCCGCCGTCTGTTGGGCGGCCTCGGCGCTGCGGGCGGCCAGGCTGCGCACTTCGTCGGCGACGACGGCAAAACCGCGCCCAAGCTCACCCGCCCGGGCGGCTTCGATGGCCGCGTTCAGCGCCAACAGATTGGTTTGAGCGGCAATGTTGTCGATGGTGGTGATGATCGCGGTGATGTCCTTGCCCGAGTTGTCGATTTCAGCCATCGCGGCAATCAGCTCGCTCATCAATTTATCGCTCTCCCCCGCATCGGCCCGTGATGCCTGGGATTGCTCATCGGCTTTCTTGGCGTTGGCGGCGTTGTCCCGGGTCTGCGCAGCCATTTGCGTCATCACCGCGCTGATTTCGGTAATGGACGACGCGGAGTTCGACGCACCATCGGACAACGACTGGCTCAGATCGGTGACCTGCGCCGAGCTGCCAGTAATCTGGGTGGCGCTGGTCTGCACCTCGGAAATCAGCTGGTTCAGGTTGCTGACCATCTTCTCCAGTGACTTGCCAAGGGTATCGTGGGGCGAAGACAAGCGGACCTCCAGGTCCAGATCACCTTCGGAAATACGCTCGGCCACCCTCACCTGCCGTTGCAGGCTTTCGGACATGTCATTGAGTGCGGCAGACAGTTGCCCGACCTCATCCTCGGATTGCTGCACCAAGCGGCGCGAAAAATCGCCCAGGCTGATGTTGGCGGCCAACGCAGCGGCCTCGCGGATCGGCCCGACGATTTTCGCCGTGGCGAACCAGAGGGCGACCAACGCCAACAGGGAAATGCCCAGCCCTACCGACACTTGCCAGATGCTGTTGCTGATACTGCGCGCTTGCAACTCCTGCTCCAGGGCGATGGCCTGGGCCATGACCACGGCCTTGGGCAAACGAATCAACACCGCCCAGGGCTTGCCTGTGCGACCGAGGGCAATGGGCATCAGCACTTCGATATTCTGGGTTTGTGGATTGAGCAGGCCGTCACCCCGACCGCCCTGGATATCGCTGAGCACTTTTTCCCAGGAGTCGGGCAACAAGGCCTTGATGGATTGCCCGATCAGGTCGGTGCGCTGGCTGTCCGCAACCACCAAGCCCTGGTTACTCAGGATCGAAACCGTGCCTTTGCCGCCGTAGAGTTC
The DNA here is from genome assembly GCF_055390755.1 of Pseudomonas sp. Van50. Classification (NCBI taxonomy): domain Bacteria; kingdom Pseudomonadati; phylum Pseudomonadota; class Gammaproteobacteria; order Pseudomonadales; family Pseudomonadaceae; genus Pseudomonas; species Pseudomonas sp. Van50. The sequence continues at coordinate 5,968,878 of NZ_AP024343.1, forward strand.
GGCAGACATCTGTTCACTGAGTTTCTGGATAAAGGCGATATCGAAGTCAGCCCCGACCACACCGTAGAACTTGCCGTTGGCCACGATGGGCACCGACAGGGTGGTCAGCCAGACGTTCTTGCCCTGGACCACATAGGGAATGGGATCGAGCACACTCTCCTTCAGGGTGTCGCGCGGGCCGCTGTACCAGCCGCCCTTGGGCACGCCGTTGGGATGACGATCCGGGGAGTCATACTCGACCAATGGCTGCACCGCGACATGACCGTCGGCGCTGCGAGTCCAGTAAGGCGTGAAGCGTCCCGTCAGGGATTATTGCCGTCGGTAGCGTTACGGAACGCCGGATCCTGGCCGTCCAGCGCATTGGGTTCCCAGCAGGAGTAGGTGCCGTTGAAGTCCGGGTTATCCTTGAGGACGCTGAGCAATACGCTGTTGATCTGCTCACGCCCCAACGCCAAGGGACTTTGCGCGGCCTTGCTGGCGGCAAAGGTGTTGGCCATGGTGCGGGCGGCGTCCAGCGCATTCTGCAACTTGGCCTGGATGGCATTGGCACGGGACTCGGCGAGGTTCTGGATTTCCCGGATCGTTGACTTTTCAACCAGCGCCGAGACTTCGGAAGCGACGTATTGCTCATTGGTCCGAGCGGTAAAGAGCCCGTAGACAACCAGGCTGATGGATGAAACAAACAGGCATACGCCTGCTGTGACACAAATGCGTGCCTGCAATGACTTGAACTTCATATCATCCCCTACCTGATTCTATTTATTGCCAACGCTAAAGACGACGGCCTTTAACTTGTGCACGACGCGGCAAATAACAATCGATCACGGCTGTTTACGCTGTCCACAAGACAATCGCCTTGAAAGGGCACAGCGATGCAGCGCTTTATAAGTATTTGAATCGTGGCAGGTTGGGGCGTAAATCCGCTCTATCCACCTGAAAAGCAGCTAGAGGTATTCAAATCAAGAACCGAAGGCCTTAAGTGCCAGGGCAATAAGGGCGATAGGTGGAAAGAATGCGCGATCCCTGCTTTTCCAGTAACCCTGGGGTCACTCTTGAATAATCTCGCAGAATCCATTCAGACCAATAACCACAGCCACAAATTAACACGACCGACTTTTGTACAAAATCGAACTTAGGCGTTATACAAAACAGTACTTTGGTCGTAATTCAACACCGACGCACGAGGTGTCACGCCGGGCTATTCGCTCCTGAAAAGGCGGGACGCGCCGTCGCGTCACCTGCTGTAGGAAGGCGCCGCCAATGGCACCGGCTGCGGGTTGGCGATCACCCAATGCACGGCCAACTCACAGAGACGATCAGTCTGCTCGGCGTTATCGTTGCCACCCCGCAAAACAGCAGCCATCGCCCGGGCTTCAGCGAGGTCGGCCTCAGGCAAGGGCACGGCGCTGCCCAGATGGTCAACCAGAGCCACCAACATCGCTTTGAAATCGGCGTCCCAGTTGGCCGATCCGTTGTGGTGAATCTCTCGGGAGATACGGCCACTGATGCGGATCACCTCACCCTGCGCCGTCGCTGCGGCGCCTGAGGATGGCACCAGCAGCTCCCACAATTGCTGATGCTGGTCTGGCCAGCCACTGGCCGTCACGACGATGGCGGCCTGACCGTCGTGAACCTTGCGAGAAGCAACGGGCGCGACGTCGAAAAGGCGATAGAGACGGGTCAGGGCAGCGTCCGTTGCTTCGAGGTAATCCGGGTTGAAAGAGGCCCGGTGAAATTCGAATTCACGGCCGATGCGCTGCACTTCAGCGAGCATACCGTCATCGCATTGCAGCCCTGCCGCCAGCAGCGTCTGGGCGATTTTCGCGGTGGCCTCGATATCGGCATTGCGGGTAGTGGCCAGGGCAATATGCAGGACACCGTGCCCCTGCCGACTCTTGGCATCGACATTGGCGCCCCGGCGGATCAGGGCCGCGATGGCCTCGGCTTTGTGGCTGTTGGCCGCGGCATGCAACGGCGTGTAGCCCTGGTAGTCCTGCGCCTCGATATCGGCGCCCAAATCCAGCAGCAGATCGATACCCCCGATCCAACTCGAACTGCGATGGTGCAGGGGCGTTCGTTGGTAAGTGTCACGGGCATTGATATCGGCGCCCTGCTCCACCAACCAGCGGGCCAGTTCGTCGGGACAGTTGTAAAAGCCCAGCGCGGTGCTTTTGCTGTAGCCGCCAGTGGCTTCAAGCTCGCACGCCTCGAACACGGCGACCAACTCGGCAAACGAGGCCTGTTCCAACAACTGACCGAAATCCTTCGGCAGTGTCTTGCGTTTACGCTTACCCATGGCGGCGGTCACCGTTCTGATCAAAAGATTTTTCAGCATGAAACTCAACGGCTATCTGGAGGCGGATCAGACTTTTTTAGTCCTCGGCAAGAAAATCGCCAACACCCCAAGCAATGGCAGGAACGAGCACAACCAATACACGTACTCAATGCCACGAATGTCCGCCAGATGCCCCAGCAGCGCGGCGCCAATCCCGCCGAAGCCGAACATCAGCCCGAAGAACACGCCGGCGATCATCCCGACATTGCCCGGCACCAGTTCCTGGGCGTACACGACGATGGCCGAGAACGCCGAAGCGAGGATGAAGCCGATGACCACGCTGAGGATGCTGGTCCACAGCAGGTCGACGTGAGGCAGAATCAGGGTGAACGGCGCCACACCGAGGATCGAGAACCAGATCACCGCCTTGCGCCCGATCCTGTCGCCAATCGGTCCGCCAAAAAAGGTCCCCGCCGCCACTGCGCCGAGGAACAGGAACAGATACAACTGCGAAGAGGCCACCGACAGGTCGAACTTCTCGATCAGATAGAACGTGAAGTAGCTGGTAAAACTGGCCATGTAGAAGTACTTGGAAAACACCAGCAGCCCCAGCACCACCAGCGCACTCAAGACCCGACCCTTGGATAGGCCATGGGTGGCCGCCTGGCCTTGCTTGAGCTTGAACAGGTTCAAGTGGTTGGCGTACCAGCGGCTGATGCGGTACAGCACGAACAGCGCAAACAGGGCGAACAACCCGAACCAGGCCACGTTGCCTTGCCCGTAGGGAATGATGATCGCCGCCGCCAGCAGCGGGCCGAAGGCAGAGCCGGCGTTACCGCCCACCTGGAACGTCGATTGCGCCAGCCCGTAGCGCCCACCCGAAGCCAGTCGTGCCACCCGCGATGCTTCCGGGTGGAAGGTCGACGAGCCGATACCGATCAATGCCGCCGCCAATAGGATCAAGGCAAAACTGCCAACCATGGACATCATCACAATGCCGATCAACGTGCACACCGTCCCGGCCGGCAGCAACCAGGGTTTGGGGTGGCGATCCGTGTGATAGCCGACCCAGGGCTGCAACAAAGATGCGGTCAACTGGAACGTCAGGGTGATCAGGCCAACCTGGGTGAAGGTCAGGCCGTAGCTGTCCTTGAGCATCGGATAGATCGAGGGCAGCACGGCCTGGATCAAATCGTTGATCAGGTGCGCCAGCGCCACGGCGCCGATGATGCGCATGACCAACGGGCTGCTTTGCGTCGGGGCGGCAACGGATGGGGTGGCAGCCTGGGTATTGCTGATAGCCATGGGAGTTTCCATACGACAGAGGGTGCACATGGGCAGGTGCGTCAATGTGCCATTTTTCGGTGCGACAAGGCTATCCCCTTAGCTTGCTATCGACCTTGAAAAATTTGTCGAATTCCAAAGTGATAGCCCAACGCCATGGTCTGAATCTTGCCTTGTTAATGGGCTACAACGCGGCTCCTTACAAAGGAGACCGAGAATGGGAAGTTTCGCTACAGAGCTGGCCTACCAAGCCGATTTGGACAAACTTTCGAGGCCTTTTAAAAGGGCACCCGTTGTTGCACTGTGTAAAAACGCACAAAAACAGTGCAGGGGTGTCCAGGGGAGTATGGGCATGCAGGCTTTTCTATCACCGGGAATCAGGTTGTTGGGGCATTTCGGCTTCGCCCGCAAATTCCAATTGCTGTTCCTGCTTTTTATCCTGCCGCTCATGGGCAGCCTGTGGCTCATCGGCCAGGACTATCGCGACAAGCTCAGCCTGATTTCCGGAGAACGCGCCGGGGTTCGCCAATTGCTGGCCTTGGATAATCTCGACAATCTGCTCACCGCCCAGCGCAACCGCGCCGCCCGCTGGCGCGCCACCGAGACCAATCGGCAGCCGACACCCGCGACGCTGGCCGCCATGGCGGCGTACGAAGCGGTGCAACCCGCCCTCAACCAAGCCGCCAGTGACCTGGCCAATACCCTGCAAACCGAAGGAGTCGAACCCGATACCCTCGCCCGCTATCAAACCCTGCAAACCAGCCTCAATGGTCTGGACTCCAAGAGCCTGGGCAGCGTGGGTTGGTGGCCGGACGGCTACGACCGTTTCACCGCGGCCCTCAGTGCACTGCAGGCGTTGCGCGAGCAGATGGTCATGGACAACCGCCTGACCCTCGCCTCCTGGCTGGAAACCTACCTGCTGACCCAGATTTCGACCCAGCAGACACCGGACCTGATCGAACGGGTCGGCCGTCTGGCCAGCGTTGGCCAGGCCTCCGTGGTGTCGGGCCAGTTCACGCTGCAGAGTCGCCTGCAACTGCGGGACCTGCGCAGCCGTATCGGTGATGCCCGGGACCAACTGGTCAAGACCGGAGCATTGCTGGAAACCCGCCTGCCCAGCGATCTGCAAACCTGGGCCGGACAATTCCAAGGCAGCCTCAAGCACTTGGACGCCGGCCTGAAAGTGCTGGATGACGGCGTGTTCGGTGGCTCCATCAACCTGAAGCCGGAAGACTTCGAAAAACACATGGACGCCCTCCTCACCGACCTGGCGACCCTGCGGCAACAATCACTGGTGGCACTGGATACGCGGCTGGATCACTACCACGGTTCGGCGATTCGCCAGTTCACCCTGGTAGCGACGGTGCTGGGCTGCCTGCTGCTGGCGGCGCTGTATCTTTTTGTGTGCCTGCAAGCGTCGATCCGGCGCAGCGCCAGCGGCATCACCCTGCTGGCCGAGGCCCTGCGCGACGGCAATCTCAGCCTGCAAGTGCCGGTACAAGGGCGCGATGAACTGGCGGCCATCAGCACCGCCCTCAACGTCGCCGTGGTGCAGTTGCGCAACAGCCTGCTGGGGGTGGACCACGAAACGTTGCAGTTGAGCAATGCCGTGCGCACCCTCAATACCCACTCCAGCGGCGCCCTGGGAGAAGTCGAAGCCCAGCAGATGCAAATCAGCCAGATCGCCGCCGCCGCGACGCAACTGGCCGCCACCTCCCAGGGCGTGGCCAAGAGTTGTGAACAGGCCTCCGATAGTGCCCAGCAGACCCGCCGCATCGCCGCCGACAGCAGTCGCGACAGCCAGCGCACGACGGCGAGCATCCAGCAGCTCAACCAGCGACTCAACGAAACCGCCGCCGCACTGGGACGCGTCAGCGAACAAGGGCAGCAGATCCAACTGGTGGTCGATACCATTCGTGGCGTGGCCGAGCAGACCAATCTTCTGGCCCTCAATGCCGCCATCGAAGCGGCTCGCGCCGGGGAACAGGGCCGTGGTTTCGCCGTGGTGGCCGATGAGGTGCGCAGCCTGTCGCAACGCACCCAGTCCTCCACGCAACAGATTGCCGGCACCGTCGACAGCCTGCGTGCCACAGTCAACGAAGCGGTCAGCCTGATGGAAGCCGCCTGCGGCCAGGCCCAGACCGACGCCCAAGCTGTCACCGGCCTGGGCGAACGGCTGGGAGAAATTGCCAGCGCCGTGCAAAGTGTCACCGACACCCTGGCGCAAATCGCCACCGCGGTGGATGAACAAGCCAGCACCGCCGACGAGGTCAGCGGCAATATCCAGCAGGTCGACCAGGCGGCCATGCGCTTGCTCGAAGGCGCACGGGCCGTGAACGTGGCGGCGGATACCTTGAGTCAGGGGAGCCAGGCCTTGAGTGCCAACACAGGGAGATTTCAGCTCAGCTGACAGGGATTTGCAGCGGGGATTGTTAAGCGGTTGAAAGCGCAGAGAAATATTTCAGATTTACGCTTGACACATCTTCGTTACCGGCGAATAATGCGCGCCACTTGGCTACATAGCTCAGTTGGTTAGAGCATAGCATTCATAATGCTGGGGTCCGGGGTTCAAGTCCCTGTGTAGCCACCAAGTACCGATCCATAGATGTCTACAGCAGTCTATGAATCACCTCAAGAAGCCCGCCTCGTGCGGGCTTTCTTGTTTCTGGCTGTTCACCTCTGTCTACCCCCTATCCTTCCCCACCGTGTATGCCCACGTGTACCCAAGGCGAGTTGACGAAGCTAGTAGAGAAACGCACGAAAATCTCCTCCAAGCTGGAGAAAGCAAAACGGGAGCAGCGCGTCGAAATCGAAAAAGCTCAAACCGCTGAACAACGTGCCGCCGACGCATACGCAGCAGCATTGGCCGACGGTGACGACGCAGCCGAAGAGCGTGCCGAAAAGGCTCTCAAGCTAGCCTCGGAAGCAATGGCACAAGCCTCTCAAGGTAAACGTGGACTCAATACGCTGCTGGCTACGTTAACGACCGAGATCGAGAAGTTGGATGTTGCGATCTCAGACGCGAAGCAGCGGCTAGCGGATTATCGTCAAGATCAGCTGAACGCTGCACGTCTACTCTGGGCAGAACGCTTGGACAAGGCGGCACAAGACTTTGCCAAAGCCGCCGCGCAGTTCACCGCGACAGAGAAAGCGCTCGGGCGTCGCTATAGCAACTTGGAGGATCTCAACGTCCCTTTGCAGGCCCCAATGGGTCCCAAACACATCACCCATCGCAAAATCCTTGAAATGGCACAGGCAATTTCTATCGAAGAATTGCTAGTAGCGTGACCCGTACATATCACCGCTGAAGCGGTAACAATCCTAAACCGGAGCCTCTAGGCGGAACACCAAGCGTGTACCACTTAGCTTGTGTTCCGGTTTTTCATTTTCGGTGTTCCAGCCGCGAAACCCTTGTAAACCGGTGCTTCCAGCGTATGTGGAACACATGGAACACACAATTCTACAGCTATCTGAGAGCCCCCTTGCCCCATGCCAAGCGTCGGCCTTCAGCGGAGGAGTACGCGCCACCACCACCACCACCACCACCACCACCACCACCACCACGGAGTGCGCGTCCTTTTTCGCTCGCTCGTGATCTAGATCATCCGCTCTGACCTTGTAAGCGACTTCAGGCCAACTGGCGAAACCTGGAATCATGGGTCCTCCCAAGGGGGCCGCCCCCTACACGGGTTATCAGACTCGCAAGATTCCTCTAGCTGATTTTTTTACATGGATGTCCGTCTTTATTGCCTCCTGGACACCTCGACGCAGTGAACAACAAGGAGATAATCACTCGGGCGTTTGGAGGCGATGCGTTCTCAACCTGCGGTCTCACCCACACCTGATACCGCAGGGATGTTAGGGTGCTATCCTATGGTCACACCACACGGATTCAGCAATCCCATGTTCAGAGCAAAGCTGGTATCGAATACGTTGATAAAAATCTTCAAAGTTGAGTGAAAACTAGAGTGACCGGCCGCCAAAAATTGAACGTTGCACTGAGCAAAGACCAAGCTTCTTTACCAGAAGAGGATCTGATCGATTGCTCGTCGAGCCACGATGAACAATCTCGAATTCAACTTTGCGAGGAAATTCATAAGGCATGGGCTGCTTGTCGCGACTCTGTGGCGACAGGTGATAAAAAAGCGATTCGTGGGTTCCATTTGTCAGCAAAAAAATGGGACCGATCGGTTGACTATTCTCAATTACAATCAAAACTGGAAAAATATAAAAGTTATTTCCCGCATGGCAGCTCTATAAACCCCGAGAAGATACAAGCCGAACTCGTACTGGTAACTGAAAGATCACTTGCAGAGAACCTCTTTAAGATAACTCGTGGCTATTGGTCTATGCCGTATTCTAAAGGCTACGGCCGACGCCTTCGATTTGTAATTATGGATCGCTATCACGAAGCAGTGATAGGAATTATCGGACTGCAATCACCGTCGGCAGATCTAGCCTGTAGAGACAAATATCTTGGTGCTGAAAAAACCAATAAACTTGAGTTTATAAATAATACGCTTGACGCATACACCATTGGAGCAACACCGGCTTACGCGGCGCTCCTTGGCGGAAAATTAATTGCAGGCTTATTACACTCAGAAGTAATACGCCAACAATACTGGCGTCTATACGGCAACAAGAAAACCACACAACTCAACAAGCGAATACCTCAACCTCTGTTAGCAATTACTACGGCCAGTGCTTTTGGCCGAAGCTCAATATACAACCGGCTCAGAGACGGCAATAGGCTTCTTGCTAAGTCTCTGGGCTATACGAAAGGGTATGGAACAATTCACCTAGAAGAATTATATCCAAAGCTTACCGGATGGTTGAAAGATACTGGTCGCCATGTTCCAGCCGGTTTCGGGAATGGACCAAAAGTAAGATGGCAGAATATAATGAGGGCGCTTTTAGACCTCGGCATTTCAAGAGACTATCTCTCGCACGGAATCAAAAGAGAAGTTTTCATCTTCGAACTAGTCCATAACATTCAATCGGTATGCAGCAATAACGAAACACCCAATATTGCGAACTTCGATGATGAGGAATGGCTAAAGTTCTGGAAGGAGCGGTGGGCTATCCCCCGCTCCGAACGAGATTCAACTTGGAAGTCCATAGATTCATATCAAATAATCAAGAACTCCCTTACACCCGACGAATTGGTTATTTCTTAACGATCCCAAAACTCAAACCGATAAATGTCATGAAAAAGATCAAGATAGGGATAACTAGATCGCCTGTTTTACCCGAAGCTGACACTTTATAGACGGACAGAGCAGCCGCGCCTGCGATAAGCCCTGAAGCCACCCAAGGTCGATATCCGCCGACCCTAAGCGGGAAGTCGTATCGTGCAACAATAATTTCAGATCTACCGTCCGCTGAGAGCAAGTCGTGACTGCTAGGCACGGGCTGGACAGGCTGTGCGGGTTGAATCCCTACCTGCGACGATTGCACTGGCGTTAATGGCGCAACGGTATCCTTCGGCTTTTCCTTCGGCTTAAATATGCATGTCCGTATTGAAAGATGGCCATCCGCAGCCCTAAAAAGAGGTGTGGTGGTAACCCCGATGCTTTTAATATCTCGACTCGAGTCAGCCCTCACGCGCCGGGAGCTTATGAAAGCTGCAGCCGGATGAGAAATATCCAACACTACCTCCCCAAGAGCATTCCTTATTGCATCAGAGCTCGTTCTAGCAATAGTATTTACTTCTAACCGAAGATCATCCCCCATGCTTACATTAAGTTTTCCAGTTTTTCTGAGCTTCCTTCTAGTAATCCACCCCAACTTACCAATATGAAATAAGAATGGTGCATTTGCGCTCATGCCACTTACTGCAAAATCAAGCTGAAAATATGCTTTCGAAACTCGTTCCCAGCCAACGACTGAAGAATTCGACTTTAAGTTGGGAATAGGCGCTGTCGAATACTGTACATAAGTACCAGGCGAGCTTTTACTTGGCCCAACGATACTTGGAAAATTCGTAGTTATATTTTGTATTGACGCAAGCACGTCTATGCCTGAGTTATCAGAGAAAACGTAATCCTCAAGAGCAATATCTAATACCAATAGTTCACCCTGACAAGCAGCCTTAAATACTGTCCCCTTGCGAATTGGTGCCACTTCGGGCACTCCATGCTCATTAACACCAATTAAAGCGATGAGAACATTCTGCTTCGAACCTAAGCGCCGATGAAAAACGGTGTCCCATAACGAAGAGCATACATATTGTTGTCTATACCTTAAGCGAATATGCGCCCCGGTAGGGAGACCTATGCTGTGAATAATATCTTCTACGTAGCGTCTATGATGCAAGGTAGTCAAACATAACAAGGGTTTCTCTTTTTTACCAAACGCTCGTACGATTTGATTCTCACCCTTACAGAAAAACATCAATTACTCTCCACATTGAAGCTGCCCACCTCTGAAAGAGCCAAATTTACACCTTGCAGATCCTCTATGTGAATCACATAAACATCCCCAACTCCGCTAGAGTATTGATCAGCCGAAAACGATTGTGGGCGCGACTTAATTAACGCAACCTCTCTGCGAGAGGACAAAGCTAAAGCTACGCCGACCGCTTGAACTTTTGTACCAGAATGAATCACGGAAATATTAGAGCTAGAATGTGATTCAATTTGATTCATAATAATGCGAATACAGCCACGATAGTCCAGAACATCGCAATATTCCCATTGCTCCGCAGGGAGGACAGGTGACGCATCCTCCTCAGAGCCTCCATATATCATATTAAGCAGAGATATCTTAACTTGTTCCTGCCTCCACTGATGTTTCGGGTCATCGGTGGTAGGAAGTACCCAGTAAACATTTTCATCCGCGCCGCTCAAGGTCCCGATACCCAGAAAACTTAATCCGCGCTGAAGCCTAGCCGGAAACATCGATGGCAGAGCAATAACATAGCTCGGTAAATGATCATGCTGAATCCCAGGTGCTAATTCGTTAGCACTGACATCAATGACTCCAACCTCTCTTAAATCGCGCGGACTCCAAACGGCCACAGGTTCATTCATACTCGCAGCAGTAGGTTCATGATAGAGAGCGGCCGTAGTATAGAAGACCCTCAGATCAATATTAACGCCAGTTCTGATCAGAGATAGAATTGTCGACATTATGAGCGTAGCGGAGCTGCCACTGATATCTAGCCCAACATTTACGGGTTGAGATGTTTTTTTCTCACCGACAGCAACGGATATCGCCTTAAATACTTCATCCGGACTCTCAGCATCAAAGTACTCTATAACTTTATTTAATTTCTTCAGCTTTGGAACAAGTTCTTTTTTACGCTTTTTATTATCCTGCGGGTTCGTCTCATAAACCCCAAGCAGAATTTTTTTAGTAACTTTTACATTCCGCTCATACAGGGCCTCCGGTACCGCCAGTATCCTCTGCTCGAAACCACATGATCCAATAAATATGTCCAATTCAATATGTTGATCCTGCAGAAGCTTCAACTCTGGAAGTACAGCCAATGCATCCGAGACACTTTTCTTTTTAAGGATGAATCTTTTTCGAGCAATCATTGTTCTTCCTCCGGAAAAAGATCCTGATAAAGTGGATTCACTGGAGGTGGAGCATAACGTAGGTACGCCTTAGCGGCGAAGGCTTTTGGGTTAGTAAGAAATTCAGCAAAATCTTCTATCTGTTTAATATCAATATAATCTTCTCTAATCAAAGACGTACCAAAACTTGGTAGTAATGACGAGCGCAATTGCCACCTCATAGTTTCAGTTCCAGCGGACTCCTTCCCTCTACTTGGCTGCAGCTCGATAAAAACGGCACGTCTTATCAATTCCTCTTTCAGCGCTACTAAGCCATCCCCATTGGTTAGCTTTTTCAACTCTCGATCCAGCTCCACACCGAAAGCCAAGCTCATCTCCAACCGATATCGCCGATGTAGTTTAGGTTTGCCATCGCGGTCAACTCGATCAGGGGATTCAACGAGTAGATTTTTCACTAACTGTCCGAAGCTAGAAAGAATCCCAGCCATCTCAGCCCCATAAGGATGGTAACCACTGACCCTTTCTCTTAGAGCTGTAGACACCTTAGTTATAGATTTATGCTGAATGTGATCAGGGATAAGCTTGACAGTTAGTTCATTAACAGAGGCACGAGCAAACATTTCCCTCACCATATGAAGGATTGTTGAAACATCCCCGCTCCATGCATTGGAGAGTACGTGAATTCCAAAATAAAATGCTTTTTGCCCCATGCGACCGCCCTTAGTGGAGCGGATTGCGGCAGCAAGTTCAGGATCTCGTTTAAAAGCACTATCACCGATTAGTATTTGAGTAGTACCAGCATACTTCGCTGCTTCAAGCCTTTTATCGAGAAGATTTGTAATAAAGTCACGCCGTTCTTTTTCCTTTTCCGCCGGAATCGAAATTTGCCCCGCATCAATGAGGCTAAACTCTCTGTTCACATCGATTCTGGAATTATCAACGTGATCCGGTCTAAAGCCATAAGGCTCGCTAGAAACCTTAAAAACATGGCTATCGTCACGCAGCCATAGCACAGTATTGAGGATGGATTGGATCGCTGGTGATAGTCTATGTGAAGTATAGTCATCCAGAAGAAAGGCGACTCTCCACTCCTGAAGGCCTGGGATTAATGTACGCGCATACCTACAAAGTTCCCGTATGAACGTTGGAGCAAGCTTAAATACTGTTTGTCTATTTTCGAGCATGTCACGACTCAGCTGCAATCTGAATCTATCAAGCGTATCAGCGCAAGCTTGTAACGGATCCATGCCAGGAATTCTTATCAGCTCAACATCAAAACCAACCTGCTCAAATATAAACTTAGACAATTTTATTCTAGCAGCTTCAGTTAGCCCCAACGCCTGTGTCATTAGTGGTGTCACCGCACACATTGCCAATGAACGTAATAGTTCGCGCGTCAACACTAGATTGAAATAGCTAGTAATTTCCTCGCTTAGTTCTTGCGGGCGTCCTTCTTTCCGTGCAATCCATAGCAGGTCATTTTGTAGATCGCTTGCGCAGCCAATGTAAACACCAAAGAATCCAAGCTTATTTAGAATATCTGGATCACTTTTAAATCTGGAGACATGCGTCCGAATACTTAAATGACGAAACACCATTGACTTACCACAGCCTCGAGGCCCAACCAATACTGAGGGCTCAGGAGTCTGTAGTAAAGAAATCCAAGGAAGATGATCAACAAATAGTTTCAGGAGCAGCTCATCACTTGCTAAATGTTCAGCACTGATAGCCTCAAACGGATGAAACTTTGCCTTTACTTGTGGAAGCATCGTAAGCGAAAGTGCAGCATCTCTAATCCGTTCGACATACATTGCCGGCTCAGGAAAAAAACGCCCAGGGTCATCATCAGCGAAAGCCTCAATAATCTCTATAAGAGCTTTCAAAAATCTAGAATGCCGAGAAGCAATTGCACGATCGGCATGTAAATGATTATGCAATAAGGCGAGGCACTTTGCTAAAGAAGACCAGTCATCATCAGACTTTTTAGTTTCTTTATCTAAAGGCTTAACGCTCCCTAGATCTATCACTTTCACTGAGTGCGAAGGTAAATCTGGATCAATAGCAAGTCGATCCGGATCTGTCTCTACGAGCATAACGTTACCTAGATGCAGGTCGTCATGCTTGTAACCTTTCCTCTCTAGAATCAATACAGCTAGAATTAAGGACTCCGCAATTTTCGCGACTAAGAGCGGGTCGATTTTGTTGGGATTGCGATCCAAACATTCCTGTAGTGTTTCGCCTTCTAACCAATCACTCAAAAAACAAACCCACTTACGCTGGTCAGCTGTGACTGGCTGACTTTCAAAGGGTACTGCTCTACCAACAGCAGCTAACAAATGAATAAACTCTTCCGCTCCACGCAACTTGGACGCTAACTCGACCTCAACTAAGGGTGATTTATCTCGGTAGTCTGCTGGAATGCAAAACTTTGCTGCCAGCTCACGCTTCGTCAAAGGGTCTAACACACGTAGAACAAAGCCCTTTTTGCCCGTGCGTAAATGTAAGTTTTGGATATATCCTTCGTCATCCCTTTCTAATATCTCATAGGTTGTCGTGCTTCCATTTGCGTCCGTTTCCAGTGCGAACGTCGGAGGAAATGGACCGCCACGCTTCAACCACTCTTGAATTTCCTCTGAGATCACTGGTCCTTTATTCTCAAGCACAAACGTTCCCTCGTAACCCGGTGAATCTCACTCATGGCGGATTCTGATTGATCTAATTCTTCTGTCAGTGCATCAGCGCGAAAAACGTCACGGCTGATGCCGACTGATGGCGGATTGGCTTATCTGCAGTTCTACGCGTAAACCACGGTTTTTTCTACAGCATTGGCTGTCCAAAACGGATGCACGGTGCCCGTGAAGGCTCGGTTAGACTCATGTACCAGCCTGAGCGCAAAGCGCTCACAAAAATGTCCCCCCCACCTATGCTTCGCCTTGCGACGCCCAATTGATCCACCGCCCCTCCTCACCCGCTGACAAAGGATGTCGAAATGGGTTGAGCAAAGAGGATCTACAAAGATGGCATAGAACATCCGATGGGCGCTGGACATACTGGATAGGGATGCAGTTTCATCCCCCTTGCCCTCACCTCACTGTCGGCAGAAGGTCGGGCAAAGAAGTGACTACCAGGCCGAATGGCAACACATCACCAACCAACTGGTGGTGCTATACCTTGCGAGGATACCAGGGCATCAGTAGGCAGAAGCATGCGGCATGTATGCCTACATGTATGCCTGAAAAAAATAGACATCTAAAGACTTTCAAATACAACAAGTTACACTACCAGTTCAAATGACTGTGTACCACCAAGTACTAAAAAACGGCCTATCGAAAGATAGGCCGTTTTTTTATGCCTCAAAAAAAGGGCCGCTCAGCAGGCCGGCAGTCGACGTACCTGGCTGAGCTCTCGCAGATACGACGCAACCTCCTCACCCAGCCATTCGGCAAACTGCTGCCGCTTGGCCTCGACGCGCTCGCGGTCCGGCAGCAGTAGCCAATACGGGTAGGCATACGGCACCGCATGCTCGCTCAACTGCACCAGTTCACCCCGCCCGATGGCGTCATGCACCAGGCTGCGACGCACCAGCGCGATACCCTGCTTGAGTCGCACGGCCTCCAGCACCAGATTCGAATCGTTGCTGCACAGCCCCTTGCGCGTGACCTCGGTGTCCAGCCCCGCCGCCTCGCACCAGGGTTGCCAGGAGTCCATGGTGAAAATGATCGGGCTCGCGACGATCTGCGCCGGCGTATGCGGTAGCTGTCCGCCATTGAAGCCCGGGGAAGCGACAACGATCATTTCGTCGTGAAACAACAGCTGTTTTTCCACCTGCTCCCAGTCGCCCCGCCCCATGCGCACGCTGACGTCCACCGCCTCCTGCGCCAGATTGGTCACGGTGAGACTGGCCTGCAGACGCACCGTGATATGCGGGTAACGCGCCTGGAATCGACCGATGCGCGGCAGCAGCCAGGAGAAGCCGAAGGAAGGCATGACCGCCACCACCAGCTCCGAAGCCTTGGGTTGCGCTTTAACCTGGCGAGTCGCATCGGCGATGTTCTTCAACGACTCACGCACCTGCAACGAGTACAACCGACCGTCTTCAGTGATGCGCAAGGTACGTCCCTCGCGCACGAACAGTGTCACACCCAGCATCTCTTCCAGCACCTTGAGCTGCTGGCTGACCGCCGAATGAGTGACGTGCAGCTCCGTCGCCGCCAAGGTGACACTGGACAAGCGGCTGACAGCTTCGAAACTGCGCAGACAACTGAGGGGAGGGATCGCCGACATGTAAGCCCCGCTAACAATTACTTCAAGAAATTACTGATGTTTTTACCGAAACCGGCCATTTAATGTAAGCGCAGATGTATTTTCCAATGACTTTTTCAGAAGGAAGACCAAGGTGCGTACGTTAACGGTCTCTTTCAGTGCCAATTCCCAGGGCTCATCCGACGGCGAGCCGGACTGGGTCTACATCTATCTTCGCCCGACCGAGCTGATGTCGTTGCACTTGCGCCAGGACATCATTGCTTACGCCCTGAGCGGCAGTCATTGGGTGAGCTGGGAAGGTCGCGACATGCTCCTGGAGCAAAGCCAGAGCCTCAGGTTGAGCGCCGGCAAAGCGCTGATCGACGGTACCGGGGTGCTGCAGCTTGCCTTGGCGCCGGCGCCACAGGAAACCATCAAACGCTTGGGCCAATGGCGCATCGCCCCCCTGTTACCGAGCCGGGCCCTGCCGCTGCGGATCGAGATCCGCTGATGGCCCTGTCAGTGGCTGGCGAGGCGACGGGCCTCCATAGCCGACTGGGTTTCGCTGTCACGATCCTGGCGTCCACATTTCTGATGGGCTCAAGTTTCGTGTCGGGCAAGATATTGCTCGAGCAGGGATTCGATCCCTTGATGCTGGTGGGCTGGCGGTTCTTCCTGGCCGCGCTGGCAACCTTGCCGTTGGTGTTCATGCAAGGTGGTTCCTGGCGTGCCAACCTGCTCCCACGCCACTTGGACGCCCGGCAGGTGCTGGTGATCGCCATCATCGGCCTTACCCAGACCACGGCCGTGATGAGCCTGCTGTTCCTGGCAATGCGCACCGTCTCGGCCTCCACGGCCGCGATCCTGCTTTTCACCAACCCAGTGTGGGTCGCGGTAGGCAACCGACTGTTCTTCGCGCAGCCGCTCAAGGCCAACCGCCTGTTGGGCCTGGTTACAGGCTTGATCGGCGTCGCGCTGGCCATTGGCGCTGACTTTGCAAAAGACCCACAGCCTGGCGCCTGGATCGGCGTGACGCTGGGTTTGGGCGCCGCCGTCAGTTGGGCCACCGCGACACTGATCATCAAGCGCAACCCGGTGGCGGTCGGCACGTGGACCTTGAGTTTCTGGCAACTGTTCATCGGCGCCCTGGGGGCACTCGCCTGCGCCCTTCTGGCCGGCGAACACTGGCCCGATCACCTCTCGATCCAGCAGTGGGGCTGGTTTGCCTGGCTGGCCATACCGGCCTCGACCGGCTCGTTCGGGCTGTGGTTCGTCGCGCTGAAACAGGCAGACGCTACCAGCACCAGTGGCTGGCTGTTCCTGGCGCCAATGTTCGCGGTGCTGCTGTCCTGGGCTGTACTGGATATCCAACTCTCCGTTTGGCAATGCCTTGGAGGTCTGTTGGTCGCGGCTTCGATCTGGCTGATGAACCGTTGATCCGCATCCTGCGAGCTGAGCCGGCAATCATTGAAAAGGAAATGAATGATGTTATCGCAAGCGCTTGAGTTTCTTCTGGACGGCCCCGGCATCTCGACCAGCAGCGATCTGTTCGATCGCTTGAAAGAACCGGTTCTGCAACTGGGCTTTGGCCGCTATGAACTGCGCCTCAAACCAGACAGAAACGCACGGGAGCGCAGCGAGCTGGTTATTGGCGATTACCCACAAGCCTGGCATGAGGCCTACGAACAGGCAGGCTACGTCAGGATCGACCCGGTCATGTTGCACTGCATGCACAACGTCACGCCCATCGTCTGGACCGAGCGACTGTACAGCTCACCGCAACAACACAGCCTGCGAGCGCTGGCCGTGGCGCACGGCCTGGAGCATGGCGTCACCTTCGCCCTGCACGGCCCGCAAGGCCAGTTCGGGACATTGGGCCTCAATCTCCAGGCACGCGACGCTGATCAGGCGCAAGCGATGATCAGGCACCACATGGGTACGCTATCGATGCTCAGGGACGCAGCCCTGCAAGCCGCCCTGGCCCTGATGGTTCCGCCAGCGCCCGTCACCCAGGTCAAACTGACCCGGCGTGAAAAGGAAATACTGCGCTGGAGTGCCTTTGGCAAGACCAGTTGGGAGATCTCGAATATCTGCTGCTGTTCGGAAGCCAACGTGGACTATCACTTCAAGAATATCCGCCGAAAGTTCAGCGTGACGACGCGTAGCGCCGCCGTTGTCCAGGCCCTGTCGATGCAGCTCATTCAGATCTGACACAGCAAGGCATCCGGCCAGGCGCCTGGTGCCAGCTGAAATCGAGTTCTGGCGACCACTCACCGCACAGGGCCAACCGTGAAGGCAACAGATCGGCTGTAAGCACCTCACCGGTGAGTGTGCCGACCCCTCCGGCCAGGTTGAAACTGCGCTGGGAAGGGGCGGCATCTTCGGGGCGACATAAGCACCGCGTATCACCACGTATCCCACTCCCTCGGTATTTGAGCAGACTCTCGCGCCGGGTCCACAACCACACAAAGTCGGCTTCCCGCGTCCCCTCATCGCGACTCTGGAGCCAGCGACGCTCACTCTCGCAAAAGTATCGACGCACAGCACTGCGCCAGAAGACCGGGGCGGCACCGTCCTCGTAATCAAGGCCCACACGGGACGACCCCACGGCCAGCAGGCCCAGGCGCTGGGCATAAGTCACACTGGCGAATAGCCGGGGATGGGTACAAATGCGCAATTGCCCCGAGGCCTGCTGTTCGATCACCACTCGTTGCGGATCGCACTGCACAAGCCCGGCCACCGTCAGGCGCAGGGCAATGCGTGCGTTGAGGTAACGAACTCGCTGGCGCTCGCCCAAGGTCGCGGCGTGGCGCATCTGCTGTGCATCCAGCACGGCATGCCAAGCGGCATCAGCCTGTGCATGGACCGGGAAGACAACCAACTGCAACGCGCTCATGCAGATTGTTCACGGGCATTGTGACGGACCTGCAACCGGGCATAGAACAAAGCATAGGCTCCCGCCAGGCCCAATACCGGGAGCAGGGTCAGCACCGGGTCCGGCGTGCCGATCATCATGTGCACGCTCAGCAGCACAGCCGCATAGATCAACATCGCCCAAGCGGCCACTCGCACCGCAACGGCCTGGTGCGGGCTGCGGCCGATACGGCGGCTGATAAAGGCCGAGAACGCGAAAGTAGCCGCGAAACTGAGCAGCCACTGCGCCAAGGCCGATTGCGCCATGGCCATCCAGGGTAACTGACGGGCGCAGAATGCTACCCAACCGGCGTAAAGGGTGGCCGACGCGGTGGAGCTGACAAGCCTCACGACCGAAGGGTTAACCCATGAGTTTCTTGAGCGCACGCGCGATCCCCCGCTTGACCCGTATTCCCGTGGCCGACACCCGGAATTGAGCGGCCAGCTGGCTAATGTGCTGGCGATGCACGCTGTGCCCGATGGTCGGACCGAAGACAAACAGCCACTGGGGCAAATGCCAGTCGAGACGGCTCAGAAGACGGCCAACGTCGAAATACATCACGCGCACGGTTTCACCGCTGTAGGGGTGTTTTTTGCTGATCGGCAGGCATTGCGCCCCTAGTCGGGTGTAGATCGGCACCAGGATATCGATGGCGTCCAGCACGATGTACCGGCTCTGCAAATGCAGGGTAATCCTGCCCAGTTCGCGCAGCAGTGCCAGCATCACGTGATGCCCGGCGTACTCGGGCAAAATGGCGACCCGGGACATCTCGACAAAGCCCGCCGCCCACAACCATTGAGGCAAGGGCGTCGACATCTCGATCTCGCAGCGCTCACGATAGCCGCTGTTGACGACGACACGCCCCGCCCCCACACATTTGTTGCCCAGCCGCGCGCAGACCTGGATGGCGTAAGGGTCCCATTCATCCCACAAGACTCGCGGATCCTGCACGTCCTCCAGACGACCGTAGTGACGGTTGGCAGCCAGGCGGCACGTCAGCAAATCGTCCATGGCGCCGGTCCCTTCGATAATCGCGACATGGATCAGGCGATCGATGGCCGGACTCTTGCGTAGCGCCACGGGCAGGCTGTCGAAGGAGAAGTGCCGACGCTGGCACAGCAGCATCAACGCCACCGCGGTGCTCGAGGGGTTGTCCAGCACCCGGAAATGACAGAGGAAGCGGCCCTGGTCCTCGAAACGCCCCAGGACCTGCACACGCACCATGGCCAGGCCACTCCAGGGACAGTTGAACTGCAGTTCCAGATCCATGCCCGGCACGATCACTACATCTCGGTCCAGTACCTCGAAGGCGCCGTTGAGCGGGCTGAGGTAATGCAACTGTACGGTCAGGCGACGATTGAACAGTATGGGGCTTCGCGCCGCCGCCCTGAGTGACGCGTCGGCGCGATCGCGCTCATTCAGGTACGCCGGCCTGGAGCCGCAGCTCACCAGTTCCAGGCAGGGTCGGTCATTGCCTGACCACCGTCCCTGCATGTTCACCGGCACTTGCGGGCGATGCAGGCACTGCTGGAAACACAGCGCCACGGTGAACGGCTCGGGGTTGGCACTGTAGAGACCGGCCGGCACTTCAAGCACGCAATGCGCCTCGTCCCGGACCGCCAACGTGGCCGGCACACTGTGCCCTTCAAATCGGGCATGCACCGGGATACGGTGGCACTGCCCTTGCGCAACCCCTCGAACCGATGGCGATAATGCGGCGCCAAGCTCATCGCCCGGCAGCACAGACACGGCATTAGCTGACATAGCATCGTCCTGATGGCTTAAAGAAATACAGGCCGCCGTGGCAGCCTGTGTTCAATCGTCACTCAGTGACTCAGTGACCGGGCAAAGGATTGCAAGAGGTTGTAGCCCTGATCCCAGTACCCCAACTGCGACTTCCCATTGATGTGGCCCAGCTCGCCCAGGTTGGTGCAACCGCAACCCAACTGGCGGGCGCTGCGCTGCACGTAATCCAGGTCCCCGTAGGGGTCGTTCTGGCTGGTGATCACCGTGACCGGAAAGTCGACGCTCAGTTGGTCGGCCGGTCGGAAGCCACGGGCCTGCTCCGGAAACTGCTTGCCATTGGGGTCCGGCACCGCGACCAGAAACGCGCCGCGCATCAGGTCCGAGCGATGTCGCGCCGCCCACTCCAGGAGCAACAGGCACCCCAGGCTATGGGCGACCACGACCACCGGTCGTTGCTGCCCGGACAACAGCGCCTGCAAATCCGCGACCCACTCCTCGCAGTCCGGGTTATCCCAGTCACGGTGCTCCAGCCACAATGAATCGGGATGCTCGGTCTTCCAATGCCGCTGCCAGTGGGTATCACCGGAGTTGCCGACGCCCGCCAGGAAAAGCCAACTGAACCCCTCGTCATACTTCATATTCGACACCTACCCCATCGAAGCGCAGGCGATCCTGCACCAGCACTCGTTGCCCATGCTTGTCGAAACCATCGAGCAAACCGGCCTCCATCAGCCGGATAACGAACTGCGAGGAGTTCACCTCCCCCACTTCGTTGAGGCGCACCATCAACTCCTTGTAGCCGAATTTCTGCTCGTAGAGGTCCTTGAACAGTTGCACCAGGGCTTCGCTCACGGTGTACTTGGTCATGTCCTTGCCGGCCCCGTTGGACAGGATCCGCTTGAGGCTCAGCTTGAAGCTCAGGGGCTCGATCTTGAAATAGTCGGCGGTCTCGACCCGGTCGCCCAACCAGTTGAAGCTGGCGATGCGGTTCAACTGTTTGGTCAAGTCGGAGATCCAGCGCACGCGAGCCGGGTTAAGCTCGGCATCCATGAACTCGTCGGTCAACTCATTGCGCTGGTGCCGGCCGATGGCAATCATGGTCGAGGCGCGGTCCTTGAAGTCGCCAATCTGCGGGCGGTTCTGTTTTTCCCCGTTGACCAATTGCTCGAACCACTCCTTGCGCTTCAAACGTTCGTCGGCCGACTCGCTGATGCGACGCTTGGTCCAGAACTCGGATTCCGGCTCAGTGAACGAGGCAAACGTGTAGAAGGACGCCAGAAACTCGTGGTACTGGTTGTAGGTCTCGCTGTAGCTGCGGTTGTACCAGGCGTGGACCTTTTCGTTCTGCTCCGGATGCTGCATCAGGTAGTCAATGCTGCTGGCTGCGCTGACCGCCGACTGCGAGGCCAGGTGCACCCCTTGGGAGAACAATGGGTCGGTGAAGCAGGCCGAATCGCCACACAGGAAAAAGCGGTTGCGGGAGAAGTATTTGGTTTCGTAGGACCAGTCACGCACCAGCTTCACATCCTCGCAACGCTCCACACCGTTGAGGATCGACAGGGCTCGCTCGCTCTTGGCCAGGGTCTTGTCATAAAAAGCATTGAGCCCCATGGCCTTGATATCGGCCAGCTTGCTCTGGTCGACAATGGTACCCACGCTGTAGATACCGTCCTTGAGCGGGATCATCCAGATCCAGCCATCTTCGAAGGTGATCGAGAAAGTGGTGCCATTGAGGTCGTTCTTGAACGGGTCCGGGGTCTTGAAGTACGACCACAAGGCCACGCTTTTGTAGAACTCGTCGTACTCACGCAGATCCAGCTTGCGCACCAGCGGGCTATTGCTGCCTGAAGCGTCGATCAGGTAGTCGGCCGTGAATTCGCTGGTCTCGTCCTTGTGCCGTACCGTTACGCTGACGTTGTCGGCCTGCTCGGCATCCACATCGATGACGGCCGCCTCCTCGAACACGCGCACACCGCGCTCACGGCAGGTGTCGAGCAGCATCTGGTCAAAGTCCGAGCGCAGAACCTGGATGGCGTGGTCGAACACCCAGTCTTCGGTCTTGGGCGTGCTGAACGAGAAGGTCCACGGCGCTTCGGTCTTGCCCCACAGGAAGGTGGCGGAAGGCTTGAGCACGTAGCCGGCCTGCGCAATCTTTTCACTCAGCCCGAGGCGGTGCAGGATCGACAACGTGCCCGGCAAGAAAGATTCGCCTACGCGGTAGCGCGGGAACTTCTCTTTTTCGAACACCGTCACCTGGTGCCCGAGTTTTTGCAAGGTCAACGCTGCGATACTGCCAGCAGGACCACCACCCATGATAATGACGTGTGCAGACTTGTTCATGCGGGTACTACTCCTTTAGACCAGTTGAAGGATTTTCTGGCGGGCCGTGGATGTGCAGTGCGAATGCGCCGGGATGCACTCGCTGAGGGTGCAACCGGCCTGGATCGTCACATCGTCTTCAATCACCGTCTGGGGCGTGACCACGGTACTGAGCCCGATGAAGCAGCGATTACCGAGGGTCACGCTGTTACCGGCATTGAAATGCGGTGACAGGAAGTTGTTGTCGCCCAACTGCGAATGGTGGCCCACGCTGCAGTGGTAATTGATCATGTTCCAGGAACCGATCCGGGTGTTGACACCCACGTGGCAATCGGCGGCGATGACATTGCCGCGGCTGGTGCGCAAGTCCAACCGATGACGGACGCTGGGGTGGATGAAGTTGGGCGCCAACAAACGGCCATCGCTGAAGTACGCGTCGATCAGTTGCTGGCGCAAGGCAATATCGGCCACCCCCAGGACGTAGCGATAACGCGGGTCCAGGCCTTGGGCGGGCCACGGCGCGGCAGGGGCGGCATCGCCCCCGGCCTCATCCGGCACGATCAGGTGACGCACCACTGCCAACGGCTCGATGTCTTGCAGGTAAGTCGCCAGTTCCAGCGCGAAGCGCCCGGCGCCGAGGATCACGATATCGCTCATGAGAGCACCGCCCGGGTCTTCTTGAACCGATTGGAAAAAGCGATTTCATCGACCTTGTTGACTTTGACGGGCAACTTGTAGGCTTCCAGGCAACTGCCCAGATGCTCGAGCACATGCTGTTTGAGGGCCTTCTTGCTCTCCACGCCTGCGGCCATGACATCCATGTGTACAGCCTGGCCAGTGATCGCATTCGGCACGCCGTAGACCACGCAGTCGTCGATCAGCGAGCTGCGCAGCATCACGTCTTCGATTTCGGTGGGTAGCACCTTGAGCCCCCCGACGTTGATCAGCTCCTTTTGCCGTCCCTGGATCCGCAGATAACCCTCTTCGTTCTGCTCCACCAGATCACCGGTACGGAACCAGCCATCTTCGGTGACGTTATCGGTGTCCTGGTTCAGGTAGCCGACAAACTGGCTGCGGGTCTTGAGCTGCAACTCGCCATCGACAATGCGGTACTGAGTGTTCGCATCGGCCAGCTTGAAAAAGGTGCTGGCCGAGGACTGGCTGACCGTAGCGCTGATACCCGTTTCACTGGTGCCGAATGTTTGCAGCATCTTGGCCTTGGGGAACGCCTGCTGGACCCGTTTGAGCAGGCTTTGCTGCATGCTTTCAGTGCCATAGGTGATCAGCCGTACCGAGGACAGGTCATGCTGTTCGTGATGCCGCCCCATCAGGATCAGGTTAAGGAAGGTAGGGCTGACCGGCAGCACCTTCACCCCATGCCGCGCCACCAGCGCGCAGATCGATTCGGGGGCCCGATCGACCGGCATCACCGCGCACCCGCCCACCGCCAGCGTGTTGAGCAAGGAGTTCAAGCCGCCGATGTGGTCGAACAACAGGAACATCAGGATCGAAAGGGGCTTCTTGCGCTCTTTGCCCAGCTTGGTGTCGATCAGGTCATCCAGGTCATGCAGGATCGCCTTGGGCGCGCCGGTACTGCCGCTGCTCAACAACACCAGGCCTGAGCGCCCCTTCTCCCGCAGCGCGCTGTAGTACTCAGGGCTTTCGTCGGCGACCGGTTGTGCCAGCGAGTGATGCCCCCAGGCATCGGCGACGATCTCGATCCGATGCTGACACCGGGCGGCACCTTGCAGGGTTTGCAGGGAACGCTCACTGAGATCGACTAGCGGCGCCACAATATTGCGGTTCAGGTACAAGGCCAGCAGCGCAGCGACGCCAGACACGCTGTAGTCACTGTTGAGGATGACCGCATCCCCCGGTTTGACGCCGTGGTCGACCAGCCAGGCCAGGCACTGCTGCACCTTGGCATGCAGATCGCTGTAGGTGCACTGCTGCTCGCCGTGCAACAGCGCCACGCGCGGCCCCGGTTCGGCCAGCGTTGCCAGCAAGGCATCGCGGCTCATTGCACACCTCCCAGGCTGAGGGTTTCACCCGTCACAAAAGCCGACTGGCTGGAGATAAGAAACGTCAAGGGTCCGATCAGGTCGGTAAACACACAAGGCCTGGCTATCGTCTGGCGCTCAATCATCTTCTGTCTGATCTCTTGAGGAAGTGTGCGGGTCAAAGAGCTTCGGTACAGCGGTAACACCAGGTTATTGATGCGAATGCCAAAAACCGAAAGTTCCTTGCTCAACGTTCGGGTCAGCTGTTCGACAGCGGCTTTGCTGGCGGCATATATCGATTGGCCTGGAATAGCCCAATGGGTCGCCACGGTAGATATATTCACGATGACACCCGGATGCTCGTTCTTCTGCATTAACTTGACGGCTTCGCGGGTAACATTCATCAAGCCAAATACATTGCTCGCAAATAAACCCTGGACCGTCTCGGCAGGCGTCAACTGAAAAGGCGCCATATTGGCTTCGCCGGCGTTATTGATCAGCACATCCAGTTGCGCATGACTCAAGCGAATATGCTTGATCATTTTCCTGACCGCACTGGCGTCGTTCAAATCCAGACAGAAGTGCGTATAGCGCTCATGTTCAATTGAACCTTCACCGCGACTGCAACCAATGACGACGTGGCCCTGTTCCAGAAAATACAGCGCCGCTTCTTTACCAACGCCTTTGCGGGTACCGGTCAACAATATAATCATATCAATGCAACTTATATCCGATGAGTAGCGGCAGGCTGTACAGCGGCTTTATCGGTGCATTTGCCAAACTGCCAGAAGCAGGTTTTACCAGTGACGGGACTTCGCGCTTGATCAACCGCACACCGCTAAGGGGATACCCTGCCAGTTCCGCCGCATTACTCACCAGGCACTGAACGCGCATTTGCAGGCATAAGGACAATCGCCAACTGTCGAGACTGCGTGCAAACAACTGCGGGTTGCCGATGAACAGTACCCGACCGATCGGCTCGAACCAGCGCCGGGTCATGCGCTTGACTATCAGGTAGCAGGACTCGCCGGTCACTGAATCGACGATCATCAGGTGCCGACACTCGACCCCCGCGTGATCCCGGAAGACCACGCTTTCCTGCTCGCTCAGCCAGCCCGCGACTCGATGGACATCGGTTTCCAGGCGATAGCGCCGACGTATTTTCAGCGGATTGGGGAAGGGGTACATCAGCACCAGCTCGGTTTCCAGGTCGATAAAGCCGAACTTCTTGCTGATCTCGTACACATCCGGCGTGGGCGTATAGTTGAGCAGCGTGACCTTGCGCATCGACAGTACCGGCAACAACAGCTTCAGGCTTTCCTTGCGGTACTCGACCTGTACATACCAACTATGCAATTCGCAGAAGCGCTGCTGCCCGTTGCAGGGCTGGGTGGTAAACAGCAAACCGAGAAAACCCACCACCACGTCGCCGTCGAGCATCACATAGCCGAAGTAGTCCTCTCCCCCGGACCAGATATCGGCAAACATGCGCTTGCGCACATTTACGCCTATCCAGTTGGAGTTCAAGGTGGACTCGCGCAACAGCTTGCACACCGGGTACATGTCACTGCTCAGCGCTTTACGGACCGTCACGTTCACGTCGATGCTCCCTGCGTGGCGTTCATTCAGGCAGAGGCCAGTTGAGGAACCTGCTGCTCGGCGATAATGAAATCAATCAAACAGGCAACGCTGCTGAACGGGCTGACGGTCTGTGACACCGCTTTTTCCGACGTCAACGAGATTTCAATATCCAGTTCGTCGTCCAGGCCTTCTTCTACCGCAGCCAGAAAGCTGACCAATTGCATGGAATCGAACACCCCGGTAGTACCATAAAGCGCCAACGTATCGATATTTTGCAAATCGATCTTCTCTTTACGCGTGGCATTAACTTCAATCAGGGCTTGATGAATGATCGTAAATATCGCGTCTTTCATAATCGACCTTCTGAATTATCGGCAAACATGAGTCGGGCACGACTAACAAGCCGCACAACAACGAAGCGAGGAAAATCTAACAGGTTCATCTCATCAAAAAATACTACCAGATCTGATAGTTTTTTTATCCCTACGCGCTCCGCTAACATCCTCTGCCTACTGCCAGCACGTTATATAGAGCCCGGTGGCGGCGTACCCTCAATTCTCGGACAAGGTAACCCCATGCTCTTCTTGCAAATCGTTTTTATAATATTAACGGCCAAGGTTGCAGGTGCCTTTCTAAAAAGACTAGGGCAACCAGAAGTGGTTGGCGAGATGATCGCCGGGTTTGTATTGGGCCCTTTAGTACTTGGTTTTTTCTTTCCCGACTTCCACCACGCACTATTTAAGGGCGACGCTGTTACACAATTAAAGGTGCTCAGCGACCTCGGTATTCTGCTGTTCATGTTTGTCGTTGGCGCCGAGTTCCGTATGCCTGAACAGCACTCCCGCTACGCCCATGGCAAAGTGCTGCTGATCGCCGGCTGCAGCATTGCCCTGCCCTTCATTCTGGGCGTTGCGATCGCCCCTCTTCTCTACAGCACCTTCGCACCTGCCGGCGTCCCCCATCTAGGCTTCAACCTGTTCATTGCAACGCTGTTTTCGGTCACCGCGTTCCCGGTCCTGGCGCGCATTCTGAAGGAGCGACGGATGCTCGACAGTGAGGTCGGTGCGCTCTCGCTGATGGCTGCCGCCGTGAGTGATGTCTGTGCCTGGGTGCTGCTGGCGATCACCGCGATGAGTTTGCAATTGGACCGTCAATGGCAGGAGTTGGCTCTACGATTGTGTGGCCTGGCAGCCTTGTGCGGCGCTTCATTCTGGTGCGTTCGTCCCTTGTTGAGGCGCTGGATAGCCCACCTTGAGGGCAGGCGTACCTTGACCCTGCTCGCGGTCCTTGTGTGTGGTGCGCTGGTGTACGGCAGCATCACCGAATGGCTGCAAGTTCATGCCGTGTTCGGGGCTTTTCTGTTCGGCGCGTGCCTGCCGCGAGACCAACGGCTGCTGAACATGCTGGTCGAGCGAGTGGAGCATATTGCGGTCATCGTGCTGATGCCCGGTTTCTTCGCCCTCGCCGGGCTCAACACCACCGCTGCGACGTTTTCGGCCGTCGGTGTAAGCCTGCTAGGCCTGGTGCTGCTGGTGGCAATCGCCGGCAAACTGTTGGGCGGTGCATTGGGCGCCCGCTTCGCCGGTTATTCGACACCGGTCGCCATTGACATCGGCGTATTGATGAACGCCAGGGGCCTTATGGAACTGGTCGTACTGAAAATCGGCCTCGACCTGGGGATTATCGGCAAAGAGCTCTTTACCCTTTTTGTCATCATGACCGTGGTCACCACGGTCATGACCGGCCCCTTGCTCAACCTGCT
Source organism: Pseudomonas sp. Van50 (assembly GCF_055390755.1). Lineage (NCBI taxonomy): Bacteria > Pseudomonadati > Pseudomonadota > Gammaproteobacteria > Pseudomonadales > Pseudomonadaceae > Pseudomonas > Pseudomonas sp. Van50. The sequence goes on from NZ_AP024343.1 coordinate 5,996,521, forward strand.
GCAACGGTTGCGTCACGCTCGCCAAAGGCTGGGTGTGCAATGACCGCCCTCAACGTCCCCCTGCCCCCCACGCCCCTTGCAAAACCACGCATGCTCAAGCGCATCGGCGTCTTCGTTGCGGCGGCGCTGCTGATCGGCGTTACCGTGATCGCCATCTACCTCTATGGCAAGCAACCGCAGCGACAGGGGCTGGCCAGCCTGCCTGGACTACAGTCGCCAGTCGAGGTGCGGTTCGATGAGCGTGGCGTACCGCATATCACTGCCGGCAACGAGTCCGACGCATACCGAGCCTTGGGTTACGTGCATGCCCAGGACCGCCTGTTCCAGATGGAAATGCTCCGGCGCCTGGCCCGCGGTGAACTGGCCGCCGTACTGGGCAGCAAGCTGCTGCCCACCGACAGACTGTTCCGCACCCTGCGTATCCGTGAACAAGCAGACTGGCAGGTGGCGCATGCCGATCACCAGAGCGCGACCTGGCAGGCGTTGCAGGCGTACCTGGACGGTATCAACGCCTATCAGATGGAAAATCCACGCCCTGTAGAGTTCGACTTGCTCGGTATTGAGAAGAGGCCGTTCACCGCCCAGGACGTCTACAGCGTGGTCGGCTACATGGCCTACAGCTTCGCCGCTGCGTTTCGTACCGAACCCATGCTGACCTACGTCAAGGACACGCTGGGGGCGCCCTACCTGGCCATTTTCGATCGCAGTTGGGACCCAAGAGGCGCCCTTGGCAGCCAGGCACTGAACGCCACCGACTGGCAATCGATGGCGGCGCTGGCGCAGCTCAGCGAACAGGCCGTGAACCATTCCGGGCTACCGCAGATGGAGGGCAGCAACGCCTGGGTTGTCTCGGGCCGGCGCACGCAAAGCGGCAAGCCGTTGTTGGCGGGTGACCCGCATATCCGTTTTTCCGTACCATCGGTGTGGTACGAAGCCCACCTCAACGCCCCCGGTTTCGAACTCTACGGCGATTACGAAAGCCTCGTGCCGTTCGCCTTGCTGGGGCACAGCAACGACTTCGCCTGGACCCTCACGATGTTCCAGAACGATGACATTGACTTGATTGGCGAAACCACCAATCCCGACAACCCCGATGAAGTCTGGTACCAGGGCCGTTGGGTCGCCATGCAGGAAGAACAGCAGAGTATCGAGGTGCGTGATGCCGAACCGGTCATGCTGCGCCTGCGCCGCTCCCCCCACGGCCCGATCATCAATGATGCGCTGGGCGACAATGCCCCTGGCCGGCCCATCGCCCTCTGGTGGTCGTACCTGGACGGCGATAACCCGGTGGTGGATGCCTTTTATCAGCTCAACCGCGCCAACACGCTGGACAAGGCTCGCACGGCGGCGTCACTGATCAAGGCCCCGGGACTCAACGTGGTGTACGCCAATGCCCAAGGCGACATCGCCTGGTGGGCGGCTGCGCGATTGCCCAGGCGCCCGCCCCAGGTCACCGCGGATTTCATTCTCGACGGCAGCACCCCCGAGGCCGACAAGGACGGCTACTACCCGTTCAGCGCCAACCCGCATGAAGAAAACCCGGCCAGGGGCTACATCGTCTCCGCCAACGCCCAGCCCGCCTCGCCAGATGGCATGGCGATACCCGGTTATTACAACCTGCCCGACCGAGGTCGACGCCTGACCCGACAACTGGACCGGGACGATCAATGGAACATCGAAAAAAGCACCCGGCTGCAACTCGACACCCAGACCGGCTATGCCCAACGTGTGTTGCAACCGGTGTTGCCGATCCTGCGCGCGGCGATTGCCGACCCGCGCCAACGCCAGTGGCTGGAGAAGCTTGCGCAGTGGCAGGGCGACTACCCGCTGGACTCGATCGACGCCACGCTGTTCACACAGTTCCTTTATGACCTGAGCTATGGCGCCCTGCACGATGAGCTGGGCGATATGATGTTCCAGAACCTGTTGAGCACCCGCGTAATAGACGCTGCGCTGCCGCGTCTGGTCGCCGACGAGTACTCGCCCTGGTGGAAGGACAGGACACAACCGGACGTGCAGACCCGGGCCGACGTGATCGTTCGTGCCTGGAACACCAGCATCGCCCATCTGCAGGCCACCCTGGGTGACGACGCCACGCAGTGGCAATGGGGCAAGGTGCATCAACTGACGCAGGCGCATCCGCTTGGCAGCCAGAAATGGCTGGCACCGCTGCTCAACGCAGGCCCTTACCCGGCCCCCGGGAGCCACGAAGTGCCGAACAACTTCTCCGCACCGCTGAGTCCGGCGCCCTGGTCGGTCACCTACGGTCCCTCGACGCGACGGGTCATCGACCTGGCCACGCCGGACAAAGCCCTCGGCATACTCCCGGTGGGCCAGAGTGGCGTTCCGTTCAACAGCCACTATGAGGATCAGGTCCTGCCCTTCATGCGCGGCGAGTACCAGGCCTTGCACCTTTCATCGACGGACGTGGCCCGGCATACCCAAGGCACCCTGACACTGACGCCCGCCCCTTAGGTTCATCGGCCCTGGATGCCACGCCACACTGCGGCGTGGCAAATGCGCTGTCGAGCCCTCAAGACTGGGGATGGCGCGTGAACAATTCGGCTTCTGGTTTGCGCCCTACACCTCCCATCGCTACAGTCGTTCTCTATATTCCACACCACGGATGGAGCGACACGTGCCTACAGACCTCAAACCGAATTTTCATCGCCTGTCAGCCGTTTCGCTGCTGGCTGTCGCTCTAACACTCGCGGCCTGTAAGGCGCCACTCTCCTCCACAGCGACACCGGCATTGCCCGCCCCACCGGAGGTCATCTCCGGCTTCCGCACCGATCTGCAGACCCGCTACGCCGAGAAGCACATGGCCGCTGCGGCCAATCCTTTGGCGGCCGAGGCCGGGCGCGAGATGTTGCGGCGCGGCGGCTCGGCCATCGACGCGGCCATCGCGATGCAGGCCGTGCTGACCCTGGTGGAGCCGCAATCCTCGGGCATCGGTGGCGGTGCGTTCATTGTGCTGTGGGATGGCAAGGCCGTGCGCACCTACGACGGGCGCGAAACGGCACCGGCTGGCGCCACCGAAAGACTTTTCCTGCAAGCCGACGGCAAGCCCATGCCGTTTACCGCCGCCCAGATCGGCGGTCGCTCCGTGGGGACACCGGGGGTGTTGCGTGGGCTGGAACTGGCCCATCGCAAACATGGCCGCCTCAAATGGGCGACGCTGTTCGAGCCAGCCATCACGCTGGCGGAACAAGGCTTTGCGATTTCACCCCGCCTGCACACGTTGATCGCTACCGACCCGTCCTTGCCGGGCTCGCCAGACATGGCCGCCTACTTTCTCAACGCTGATGGCAGCCCGAAGGCGGTTGGCACGGTGCTGAAGAATCCAGCCTTGGCCGGCGTGCTCAAGCGCATCGCCAACGAAGGCCCCGATGCGCTGTACAAAGGCCCGATCGCCGAGGAGATCGTCGCCAAGGTACAAAACCACGCCAACCCCGGCAGCCTTTCGCTCAATGACCTCCAAGGCTACACCGCACGGGAGCGACCAGCGTTGTGCACCGACTACAAGCGCTGGCAAGTCTGCGGCATGCCACCACCGTCTTCGGGCGGGGTTGCCGTGGCGCAGATCCTCGGAACGTTGCAGGCCCTGGAACAGCGCGACAGCCACGCGGCCCTCGCGCCTTTGAAACCGGTCAAGACCGCCAAGCCCGCCGGCATTGAACCGACCCCCGAAGCGGTGCACCTGATCGCCGAAGCCGAGCGCCTGGCCTATGCTGACCGCGCCCAATACATTGCCGACCCCAATTTTGTCGCCGTGCCGCTCAAAGGCTTGGTCGATGCCGGCTACCTGGCCAGCCGCGCCAGCCTGATCGGCCCTCGTAGCATGGGCGTCGCCAAGCCCGGGACACCACCGGGCATCCAGGTGGCCTACGCCCCGGACCGTTCCCCCCTGCGTATTTCCACCTCGCAAGTGGTGGCCGTGGATGACCAGGGTGGCGCCGTGTCCATGACCACGACCGTGGAATCGGCGTTCGGCTCACACTTGATGGTCCAGGGCTTCATGCTCAACAACCAGATGACCGATTTCTCGTTCATCCCCGAAGAGAATGGGCAAAAAGTCGCCAACCGCGTCGAACCGGGCAAGCGCCCACGCTCGTCCATGGCACCGACGCTGATCTTCGACCGTCGGGGAGAACTGGTGGCCGCTGTCGGCTCCCCCGGCGGCTCCCAGATCATCGAATACGTCGCCAAGTCAATGATTGGCCTGTTGGATTGGGACCTCGACCCGCAAACCGCCATCAACCTTCCCAACTTCGGCAGCCGCAACGGCCCAACCGAACTGGAGAAAGGACAGTTCAGCCCGGCACTGATCCAGGCGCTGAAAGACAAAGGCCATGAGGTGAGCGAGATCGACATGAACAGCGGCACCCAGGCGATTGTCCGGGTGCGTGACGCGCAAGGGAAAACCTCGTTGGCCGGCGGTGCGGATCCAAGGCGCGAGGGTCAAGCGCTGGGCGACTGATCGCCCTCGCCCTGCGGTTGATAGACCAGCAGATCCGCGGGCTGACAGTGCAGATAGCTGCAGATGGCTTCGAGGGTCGCCAGGCGTATGCCCTTGACCTTTCCTTGTTTCAACAAGGAAAGGTTGGCTTCAGTAATGCCGATTGCAGCAGCAAGGTCCTTGGATTTGACCTTGCGCAGGGCCAGCATCACATCGAGTTGAATAACGATGGGCATGGGGATCTCAAACGAATGTTCTGTTTTCTGAATCGATTTCACTGGCCTGGGACAATATCCGGGCAATGATCGCAATACAGGCGGCAAGAAATAAAGCGACGAAAGACGGTGCGGTAATACTGAAGGTCAGCAATCGCTGGCCGACCGGCGCATTGATCGTCACCAGCAGGCTGAGAAACGGCTCGCAGATGAAGTCCAGCAGCACCCACAACGCCACCGCGCGCCCCGCATTTCCCAGGTAAACCGCTGCTGCAGTGGAAAAGTATTGCCCTTGGGCGTAGTGCTTGAAGAGCCTGCGCAAGTTGGTGAGCCCGACCGCCAGGGCCAGCAAGGGAATGCTCGTCAACAGTATCCCGCCCAGGCGCTGCCACCCCGTCAAGCGCATCGTCTCTTCAGGCAAGCTCGACAGCTGCCGCTCGGTCAGGGCAAACCCCAGGCCGTATCGGGAGGCCGCTTCAGGGTACAGCCAGGCCACGGCGTTGACGACCATCATCGCGACCATGAAAACAAGGGTGACGGCGGCCATCCGCTGGCTGTACAGCGCAAGACGATTCGAGTGCATGTGAGGCTCCAACAGAATAAGGGAGCCCAAAACATAGCCATTAAATTATCGCAAAACAATAATTAATATGTAAAAAACAATAATACTCTCTCTACGTGGACAACTGATTGGCAAACTGGCTCACGGCATCGACCACCTTCTTCGCCCCGTCCTGGATCTCGACGATCACCGTCCCCGCCTCGGCGGCCAGGGCCAGGCCATGTTCGGCCTGGTGCTGGCCGTCGGTCATCAACGCCACGGCGTTGCGGGCCATGTCCTGGTTCTGGCGGACCACGCCGACGATTTCCTCGGTCGCCTGGCTGGTACGCGATGCCAGTTGGCGCACCTCATCGGCCACCACCGCAAAGCCCCGTCCTTGCTCGCCGGCCCGGGCCGCTTCGATGGCGGCGTTGAGCGCCAGCAGGTTGGTCTGTTCGGCGATGCCGCTGATGGTCTTGACGATGGTACCGATCACTTGGGATTGCTCGTTCAACGCCTCGATGCCTTCGCCAGCGGTTTGCATGTGCCGGGCCAGGTCGCGCATCACGTCCACGGCCTGGGTCACCACAGTCGTGCCGCGCTGGGCGCTGTTGTCGGTCTGCAACGAGGTGCTGTAGGCAATGTTGGCCGCTTCGGCGACGGCTTTTTCCTGGTTGACCTGGTCCGTGATGTTGGTGGCGAACTTGACCACTTTGTACAGTCGCTCGTTGGCATCGAGCACCGGGTTGTAGGAGGCTTCCAGCCAGACCTCGCGGCCGTTGCTGTCGACGCGCTTGAAGCGCCCGGCCACGAACTCGCCACTGTTCAGCCGCTTCCAGAATTGTTGATATTCCGCGCTGTTGTATTCCTCGGGCTCACAAAACATGCGGTGATGCTTGCCCTTGATCTGCGCGAGGTTATAGCCCATGGCACTGAGGAAGCGCTCGTTGGCCGTCAGTACGTGACCGCCCAGATCGAACTCGATCACCGCCGTTGAACGCACCAACGCACCGATGAGGTTTTCATGTTCACGGGAACCCTCGATGGTGCGGGTCAGGTCATTGGAATACATCGAAAAAAAGCGGATCCGCCCGTCGGCATTCCGTACAGGCTGGAGGATCGAACGCAGCCAGGCCTCCTGGCCATTGCCCCGCAGCAAGCGCACGGCACCGGAGAAGTGTTCGCCACGGGTCAGCGCCGCCTTGAAGCGAGCCTGGAATTCATTGGATTTCAAATACGCGGGAACCAACTCATCCATAGACCGGCCGATCAGGTCCTGGCTCTTGTAGTTCATATCGTCGAGGAAATTCTGATTGACCGATTGAATCCTTCCATCGGCATCCAGGGTGAGACCAAGCATTTCACGGTCCAGGCTTTCCTTGACTTGCATAAGGCTGGACAGTTCTTGGCGAAGAGCCAGTAGCTCCTGCTTCAGGCGGTTGTTGAACATGGGCAGCTCCAGGAACAGCAGAAGAATTAGTAGGCTGTTCTCTTGCCATCGGCCCGGCATTTTTTTTCTAAAGAGCGCCGCGAGCCCCATTGAAAATATTCCCGGGTGACCTCGAACCCGATAAGCCTTCCACGGTCACTGGATTGTTCTACTGTTGCCCTGACCTTTGAGCCTTGCCGCCATCAATACCCCATAACCATAAAAACGAGGTAATTGCCGTGACCACTGACATCGAAGACAGCCGTTCGGCCCGCTTCGCCTTGCGCTGTTCCAGTTTCGCCGAGCGCTGGTTCCCCGACTCCTGGGTCTTCGCCGCACTGGCGGTGCTGGTGGTCGCCGTGGCGACGCAATTCATCGGCGCCACGCCCACGGCAGCGGCCATGGCGTTCGGCGACGGCTTCTGGAGCCTGATCCCATTCACCATGCAAATGGCCTTCGTGGTGATTGGCGGTTACGTGGTTGCCAGCTCGCCGCCCGCCGTCAAATTGATCGATCGCCTGGCGCGCATTCCGACCAACGGTCGCTCCGCGGTGGCGTGGGTGGCACTGATTTCCATGGTCGCGTCGTTGCTCAACTGGGGACTGTCGTTGGTGTTTGGCGGCTTGCTGGTGCGTGCCCTCGCCCGCCGCACCGACCTGAAGATGGATTACCGCGCCGCCGGTGCCGCCGCCTACCTGGGCCTGGGCGCGGTGTGGGCGCTGGGGTTGTCTTCGTCGGCGGCGCAACTGCAGGCCAACCCGGCCAGCCTGCCACCTTCGATCCTGTCGATTACCGGCGTCATTCCGTTCACCCAGACGATTTTCCTCTGGCAGTCTGGCGTGATGCTGCTGGCGCTGATCGTGATCTCGTTGATTGTCGCCTACGCCACCGCTCCCGGCCCCAACAGCGCCCGTGACGCCGCCGCCTGCGGGATCGACCCGAGTTTCAGCATGCCCGCGTTGCAGCCCCGTACCCGCCCCGGAGAATGGCTGGAGCACAGTCCGCTGCTGACCATCGCCCTGGTACTGCTGGCCGCCGGCTGGCTGTTCCACGAGTTTTCGACCAAGCCTGCGATCAGTGCCATTTCCGGGCTCAACACTTATAACTTCCTGTTCATCATGCTGGGCGCCTTGCTGCACTGGCGGCCGCGCAGCTTCCTCGACGCCGTGGCCCGCGCGGTGCCGACCACCACGGGCGTGTTGATCCAGTTCCCGTTGTACGGCTCGATCGCCGCGCTGCTGACCACGGTCAAGGGCAGCGATGCCCAGACCCTGGCCCACCATATCTCGACCTTTTTCGTCCAGATCGCCTCCCATGACACCTACGCCTTGCTGATGGGCGTCTATTCGGCGGTGCTGGGCTTTTTCATTCCTTCCGGCGGCGGCAAGTGGATCATCGAAGCGCCCTACGTCATGCAGGTGGCCAACGACCTGAACTATCACCTGGGCTGGGCCGTGCAGATCTACAACGCCGCCGAAGCGCTGCCCAACCTCATCAATCCGTTCTACATGCTGCCGCTGTTGGGAGTGTTGGGGCTGAAGGCGAGGGACTTGATCGGTTTTTCCTTCGTGCAGTTGCTGGTGCATACACCACTGGTGCTGGCGCTGCTGTGGGCGCTGGGGACGACCTTGAGTTATTTGCCGCCAGTGATGCCATAAAGCCATAAAAAAGGGCCGATATTTCCATCGGCCCACTTCTTCTTCGGCTCGGTCTGTTTCAGTATGGATACGCCCTGCTTTTGAGGGTCCCTCACGCTGAAAAGGATCTGAGCATGTTCAAACTCGCAGTACTCCCTCTTGCCGCCCTTACCCTGAGCGCCACCGTCCACGCCGCCGACGTCACCAAGATCGACGTACAGCTGGGCAGCACCGAGCGCGTCACCCGCCTCTTTGCCTACCCCAACAACTGCAACGTCATTTGTTTTCGCGACTGGACCCTGGAGCAGACCGTCCAGCATTACCTGACCCAAAGTGTGCAGCGCGACGGCTACGACACCGCCAAGGTCCAGGTCAACATCGACAACGATAAGGTCTATGCCAGCATCGACGGCGTGCCCAAGAACTACGGCCAACCGCTGAAGGCGCTGCTCGACGCCGGGGACCTGGCGTACAACGGTGCCTCGAAACTCAACAGCGACAAGAAATGGTCCTACAACTGGTACCTGTTCCTGCCGCTGGGCATGGCCCTGGAAAACCGCAAGAGTGTCGAGTTGCTGCACTTCCCGCCGGATTACTCCCTGACCCAGGCCCAGGATTACCTGGAGTCGGCGACCACTGATCGCTGGGCCACGCTGCTGACCGTCAACGGCATTGCCGTTGAACAGACGCCGGCCTACCAGACCATCATCGACATCGCGCCCATCGCAGCGCCGTCCAATGCTGGCAGCACATTGGAGGGGCTCTACAGCTACTTCAACGATTACCAGACCACCATGGTCACACAGGTCACCCAAACCGCCAGCGGCGCCGCATTGCCGATGGTGGCCTTCGGAGCACCCGTTCGGAACTGGATCAAGACCCAGTACGGCCAGACCGTTGGCGTGCTCGGCCTGGCGACCATCACGCCGACCGCGGGGGTCAAGGTCCCGGTCCTGGGCTCCAACCACCCGAGCTATATCTGGTATGCCGCTGACAAGGAAAACTACGACGGTGACGAAGCCAAGGCCGATGCCGCCGGCTTGAAAGTCATGGGCCAGGACCTGAGCGCCGCCTGCTGGCAAGCCGGCATGGGCAGCAAGCCGGGCACCGACCCGAGCACCCTGCTGAACCAGTGCACGCAGACCTGGCAGGTCACGCAAAAGGAAAAGACCTGCGAATTGTTCTACACCTCGGTGCGCAAGCTGAGCGAGGCAGATGCAGCGAAAAAATGCGAAACGCCAGCGATCAAGTCGCAACTTCCGCAACTTAAAGTGCCCATGCCGCTGCCTGCCGAGGCGGTGTAAACCTTGAGGCGCCTTCCCGCGTAAGCTTGCGCTGACACGGGAAAGCGCTTTTGGCTCCTGTCAGACTCGACAGTAGATACGGCCCTGGACTTGGGCGAAGCTATCAAAAGCTTTTTCAACGACCGTCGGCAGGATCGCCGGCGCCAGCAAGTCGAGTGTCTATCACCGACAAGGACTGTCATGAGCCTGTTCATCCGCGATGACACCTGTTCCCAACACCGGGACTGCATCTATCCGGAAAAACAACTCAGCACCCGCCTGGGCTACCCCTCTGTGCACGATTTTGAAGTGCACCAGACGACCGACGGGCGCGGCCACGGCATCATCGCCCGCAAGTCCTTCGCACCCATGACGAGGATGTGCAGGGTGTCGGGGTTGCTGGTGAGCCGACGGCGCCTGCACACGTTGCAGATCCTGCCGGACGTGCACATGTATGACCCACGCTTCGCCGGATTGCTGCTGCACTCCTGCAACCCGAATGTATTCCTCGACATGAGCGAACTGTGGCTGTGGTCACTGGCCCGTATCGATGAAGGCGACTGCCTGACGATGGACTACGCCAGTACCGAACAGAAACTGTATCGCCAATTCGCCTGCCGGTGCGGTTCGTACAACTGTCATGGCTGGATTACCGGCTATGACGAACCGCCCAATGAGCAGGGAATGACATTTCTACGGCACTGGCGTCGTCAGTGTCACCGCGACTGACGAGCCGGCGTCAGGGCGCGCCGACCGGACGCAGCCGATACTGCGGCGGCAATTGCTCGAAACCGCTGATCGTGGTGTCCAGGCTCTTCCAGCGTCCGTCCTTGATGCCGTAGATGCAGCCATGAATCGACAGTTTCTGCCCACGGTGCCAGGCGTTCTGCACGATGCTGGTATGGCCGACGTTGGCTACCTGCTGGATCACGTTGAGTTCGCACAGGCGGTCGACCCGCTCTTCTTCGGTCGGTAACTGGCCCAACGCCTCGCGATGCTCGTAGTACAGGTCGCGAATCGAGCGCAGCCAGCCGTCGATCAGGCCCAGTTGGCGGTCCTGCATCGAGGCACGCACGCCGCCACAGCCGTAATGGCCGGTGACCAGGATGTGTTTGACCTTGAGCACGTCCACTGCGTACTGGATCACCGACAGGCAGTTGAGGTCGGTGTGCAGCACCACGTTGGCCACATTGCGGTGCACGAACAGATCGCCCGGCAGCATGCCGACGATCTCGTTGGCCGGCACCCGCGCATCGGAACAGCCGATCCACAGGTACTCCGGGGTTTGCTGACGAGCCAGCTTGGCGAAAAAGTCAGGATCCTCCTGCTTGATCGCATCGGCCCAGCGCGCGTTGTTATCAATCAGATCTTGTAATTCGTTCATGCTGTCTAGCCTCGATAGAGAGTGCGCAACTGTGACAGACGAGCGCCGGTCGAGGTCACGTCGGCGATGCATTGGAATTCCTGGCTGCGCTGTCGGTCGACACCAGTAAGGCCCACAGTATGAGGAAATGCCATGAATGATTCACGACGCCCTTTCGATGCGACGCAACCGGAACCCATCGACGACAATGAAGATCGCATGGGCTCGATGCATGAGTTGGAGTTCGACGACGAGCAGCCCAGCGCGAAAATCGGCGACGAATTGCCGCCAGACGAACGCGAACAACTGATGCCTCGTGAACGCGTGCGAGCAGCGGGCATGACAGGCGCCTCGACGGATGATCACGAACCGACCGATGACGACATGAGCCCGGAAACCCTCATCCACGAAGACGGCGCCCGGGATGCCTTTGAGGCCGGCGACGACGAACGGGCTGACTGGGACCTGAGCATCGTGCACGAAAATGACATCGGTGGAGGCGACGGGCTGGACGAAGCGGAGATGGCCGATATCGACCCGTTGGATGGCAAGCGTTGACCCGGCAATCGCCATCGCGAGCAAGCTCGCTCCCACATGGTTTTGTGTTGATCACAAACTTGATGCACACCGCCAAGCCCCTGTGGGAGCGAGCTTGCTCGCGATGGCGGTGGATCAGTTTGCATCGATGTCGAATGTACCGCCGTCTTCGCGAGCAAGCTCCCACATGGTTTTGTGTTGATCACAAACTTGATGCACACCGCCAAGCCCCTGTGGGAGCGAGCTTGCTCGCGATGGCGGTGGATCAGTTTGCATCGATGTCGAATATACCGCCGTCTTCGCGAGCAAGCTCCCACATGGTTTTGTGTTGATCACAAACTTGATGCACACCGCCAAGCCCCTGTGGGAGCGAGCTTGCTCGCGATAGCGGTGGATCAGTTTGCATCGATGTCGAATATACCGCCGTCTTCGCGAGCAAGCTCACTCCCACATGGGGTCACGGCGCGTCAGTCCACCAAGGTGCACGCCATGACCACCGCATCCTCACGGCCCCCCACCGCCGGGTAGTAATCCCGACGTCGGCCCACTTCGTTGAAGCCATAGCGCTCATACAAGCGGAACGCCGTGCGGTTGCTGTCGCGCACCTCCAGGAAACATTCCCGGGCCTCGGCCTTGTAGGCGATGGACATGAGGTGTTCCAACAGGCGCAACCCCAGGCCACGGCCCTGGTTTTCCGGTTTGACGGTAATGTTGAGCAAGTGCGCCTCATCCAGGATGATCTGCACCACGCCATGGCCCACTTGCTGCTGGCCTTCGAACATCAGCCATATCTGGTATTTGCCCAACCCGTCGAGAAATATCCCGCGAGTCCAGGGGTGGCTGTAGGCCGCGTATTCGATTTTCAGTACAGCGTCGAGGTCCGCCTCGGTCATCGGGCGGAACGATACAGCGTCACTCATTCGATTCTTTCCAGCGCGCCATCAGCCGGCGCATGGCTTGCCAGACATCAGCCTTGCGCTGTGGCGTCTCCATTAACAGTTCCAACCCGGGCAATGCCCAGGCCGAGCCCAGGCCTTCGACCTGCAGTTCGCGATTGAACGCTTCGGCATCCGCTTCACCGGCAAACTTCACCGCCGGCAGGCCGATCAGCCACAGGCACACGCAGGGCTCGTCTTCGAGCCGAGCCGAAACGAAGCCCTGGACGAAATCCCGCGCCGCTTCCGGCCCCTGGTCCATGGTGCCCCGTGACAACAACGGCCAACGCACCGGCTCGCCGATGATTTGCGGGCTGTCCGGCAGACCGGCGGCACGCAGCATGTCCTTGAGCAGCAAATAGGCCGGATCGCGGCTTTGGAACGGCTCGCCCGTGGGCAACTCCACCAACAGCAGGCAACGCCCGGCCCGCAGCAGTTGCAGGGCGAAACGCGGTGGGGCGACGTAGGGAGCCTTGGGCGGCGCCTCGACCACCTCTTCCACCGGCTTGGCATTGGTGCGGGTCGAGGCCAGGCTCGGGCGCGGCACTTCGATTTTTGGTCGCTCGGGGGCTGGCGCGGGCGGCTCGGCGACTGTCTTGGCCACAGGCGCCGTCACGGCCGGCGCGATGTACTCGGGCTCGGGCGCTTCCAACAGCTCGGGCCGCGACGGGGCGGCGAACGGCAATTCGGTACGCGGCAGCCAGTTGACCACCTGCATGGCGGTCAGATAGGCGCGGCGACGGGACTCGATAAGCAAGGGTCGGCCACTTGTGGATAACTGAAAGTGGAAGCGATTCTACCGCCCTTCGCCGCGGATCGCTTCCCTGTTGGAGCAATTGTTGATCGATAGCGAACGACAGTCCGTCCAAGGGGTGAATCGCAACCGGCTCGATGCAGTACAATCGCCGCTTTTAATTGCCAACCCGACGGCCATTGCGATGATCGAACCCAAGCGCGTCTTGCGCGCCCTCGCTGAACACTGGGCATTGCTGGAACCTTTGTGCGAGCACTTCGACCAGGGCACCCTGAGCCTCAACGAATTGCGTTCACAGCTGGCCGCCCAACAACTGGACAGCACGCCCCAGGACATCACCAACCTGCTGGACGTGTGGATCCGCCTGGACATCCTCGTACCGGTGGCGAAAAGCCCGAACCGCTTCGAGCTCAACGCCCAGATCCACGACTTCCTCGCCTACCTGCGCCGCGAACACCGCCTGGGCCTGTGCCTGGAAATCGAAGCCTACCTGCGCCACCTCGAGCGCCTGGCCGGTTATATCCAGGACGCCTTCGACATTCGCGACGGCAACGACCTGGCACGCCAGTTGCGCCTGCTGGACATGCGCGTGCGCGACGTCCTCAAGAAACTCGCCAACGACGAACAGGCCCTGGTGGCCGTGGCCGAACGGGCCAAGACCAGCGACCGACAGATCCCGCTACGTCAACGCTACGCCGAAGTGTTGGCGACCTGGGACGAATACGTCGAGCCGATGATCCAATTGGTGAACGCCGACGGCGCCTTCGAGCAAGGCGTACGCAAGGTCGAGAACGTGCTGTTGCGCATGCTCACCGAACAGCAGCGCCTCGGGCACCTGGTGGACGATGACATGCTGCTGCGCACCCACGCGCGCATCCTCGAGATGCAGACCAGCGCCCAGCTGACCTTGCGCCATGCCCGCGAACTGCTGCTGCCATTGCGCGAAGAAGCCCGCCGCCACAACGCCGTGACCCGTGGCGCCGCACTGGCCCTGGCCGCCATTCGCCGCAAAGGCATCGATGCCGTGCCGCAAGCCGCCATGCCGCTGTTCACCCGGCCGCAAAGCACCTTCCTGGGCAGTGCCAGCCAGGTCGAAGCCTATGTCTATGCCCTGGCCCGCTTCGAACCGAAACCGGCGCGCTTCCCCAAGTCCCACAAGACCCACAAGGGTGGCGAAGCACCACGCGCGCCACGCACCGTGCGCGAGATGGTCGAGCGTTGCGAAGACGCCCTGCCGATGCCGGACCTGATGACCTGGTTGCTGGAACAGGAACCGGACGGCGCCACCGACGAATTGCTGTACTGGTTCTCGCGCCTGTCGCGGGAAAAACGCTTCAAGCGCGAGCGCCTGGAGCGCCGCGACTACCACACTCACGAGCATCAGGTCAGCCTGCGCTCCTTCGCCCTGCTCTCGGCCGGCGACACCGCCGCCGAGGATTCTGCGAGCATCCCCCATGCATCTTGATCTATCCGAACTGTCCCAGCTGGCGCCGATCTTCCGCGAGCTGTTCAAGGGTTACCACGTCAGCCGCCGCGACCCGGAGCTGTACGCCCAGCTGTCGAACTTCCAGGACCAGTACCGCACGCTGTTCAAGGCCCTGGGCTTCGAGCTGGTGTGCGACACCCGTGGCTTCTACTACTTCGTGCCGGACCTGGCCGCCGCGGCGGTGAACAAGACCGCCCAGCGCCTGGCCCTGTTCACCTTCATCCTGGTCGAGCACCTGGCCGACCAGGGCCGCGACCCGATTGCCGTGCTCGACGGCGGCAGCCTGGGCCGCGATGAGCTGCCTTCGCTGCTGGAAAAATACCGCGACCTGTTCATCCAGGCCGAAGTACAGACCCAGGAAGAGCTGGAAGAAAAAATCATGCGCCGCATGACCCAACTGGGTTTTGCCAGCGAAGAAAACGGCGTGTACCGCTTCCTGCCGCCGATGCACCGCTTCCTCGACGTCTGCCTTTCGGTCCAGCAGGACCGCGACCTGGCCGCCAGCCTGCACAGCGTGCTGCCGTTGCCAGTACCGGTATTGATCGACGAAGACAGCGACGAAAAACTGCTGCAGACCGATGATCCGCTGGACCTCAGCGAATTCGAAGGTGAAAGCGAAGAAGACGCCCTGGCCCGCGCCATTGCCGAAGAACAGGAGACCGACGCATGAGCAAGGAACGCTACGGCATCCGCCGCTTTGCCCTTTTGAACACCGCCGGCTACAGCCTTGGCTTGTTCCCGCTGGAAGAACCGCTGTCGGTTTACGGTGCGAACAACCTGGGTAAATCCGCCTCGATCAACGCCTTGCAGTTCCCGATCCTGGCGCGCATGTCGGACATGAGCTTCGGCAAGTACAGCCTGGAGCAGTCCCGGCGTTTCTACTTCGCCTCGGACACCAGCTACATCCTGGTGGAAGTCGCCCTGCCCCACGGCCCGCACGTCATTGGCGTGGTCGGTCGAGGTCCCGGCGGCGGTTTCGGGCACCAGTTCTTTGCCTATGCCGGTAAACTGGACCTGGCCCACTATCAGAAAAATGACACCTGCCTGCGGCAGAAAGAGCTGTTCACCAACCTGGAGCGCGAAGGCCTGAAAGCCTACGAACTCAAGCCGGATGAACTGCGACGCCTGCTGGTGGGTGGTCACACCTCGATCCCGCTGGACCTGACGCTGATCCCGCTGCGTTCCACCAGCGAACAAAGCCTCAAGACCTTCCGCGCCCTGTTCATCAACCTGCTGCACATGCGGGAAATCACCGCGGCCAAGCTCAAGCAATTGTTCCTCGATGCGTTCGAGCACAGCCTGCGTTCCGGCAGCGTGGACTACATCGCCGCGTGCGAAGAAGCCTTCCGCGACGTACGCCGCATGGAACAGGACTACAACTCCCTCGTGGCCGCCGGCCCGCTGGTGGAAGCCCTGGCCAATGGCGTGAAGCAGCGCGATGTCCTGCGCGGCAAATTGCATCGCCTCTCGCCATTGCTCGATTCGTTGCTGGGCACCTGGTCGGACTACGCCAGTGCGCGCAAGGAAGAGCTGACTATCCAGGCCGAACACTACCGCAACGAGCAGGACTCGCTGCAGAACGATCAGCGCGGTGGCACCCAGGAGCTGATGCGCCTGGAACGGGAAATCAGCGGCATCCAGCGCTGGCTCGGCGAGCTGTCGGTGCTCAAGCATCGCTTTGCCCTGGTGGATGACGTCAAGGTCCTGGAACAGCAACTACTCGCCGCCAAGGACGCCCACGACGAACTGGCCGGCGCCCTGGCCCAGTCCCGGCAATTCAGCGCCGAAGACCTGGAAGAGCGCCTGCGGGACCTGGAAAAACGCCTGAAGTCGGTCAAGCAGCAACTCGATCACGCCGACAACAACAGCTATGCCCGCCTGCGTGAAGAATTCTCCCAGCAGGATGTCGAACGCCTGATGCGCTTGTTCAACAGCGCCCTGTTCAGCCTGCCCCTGGGCGAACACGGCATCGCGCTGGACGAGAACGGCGATTGGGTCAAATCCATGGAGCTGATCCTCGACGGCTTCAAGGGTGAGCGCTTCGAAGTGCCGGGGCTGTCCATCGACCTGTCCCACATCGAGCCACCCGCCCTGCAAGCCCTGGCCGACCGTGCCGCGCTGCGGGACCAGAAGGAGCGTCTGGAAAAAGAACTCAAGCAGCTCAAGACCCAACAAGCCGTGGCCGCCGACCGCGCCGCGAGCAAGACCCAGACCGAGGCGCTGTACCAGCAGGTACTGGATGCGCAAAAAGCCTTGGAAGACTTCCGTCGCAGCCAGACCCTGAGCGCCGAGGAAGGCGAGAAGCTCGAGCAACTGGCGCAAATGGAAGCCGCCCAGGACGAACTCAAGCGCTCCAGCGATGCCTTCACCGAACGCGTCCAGCAATTGTCCGCCAAGTTGCAACTGGTGGGCCGACAGATCGCCGACATGGAAGCCAAGCAACGCACCCTCGACGACGCCCTGCGCCGTCGTCAATTGCTCCCGGCGGACCTGCCGTTCGGCACGCCGTTCATGGACCCGGTCGACGATTCCATGGACAACCTGCTGCCGCTGCTCAACGACTACCAGGACAGCTGGCAAGGGCTGCTGCGGGTCGATGGCCAGATCGAAGCGTTGTATGCCCAGGTGCGCCTCAAGGGCGTGGCCAAGTTCGACAGCGAAGATGACATGGAGCGGCGCCTGCAACTGCTGATCAACGCCTATGCCCACCGCACCGACGAGGCCCTGACCCTGGGCAAGGCACGCCGTGCGGCCGTGACCGACATCGCCCGGACCCTGCGCAACATCCGCAGCGACTACGATAGCCTTGAGCATCAACTGGCGCTGTTCAACCGCGAGATCAACAAGCGCCAGGTGTCCAACCTGCAGAGCTTCCGCATCGTCCTGGCGCCGAACAAGGAAGCGCTCAAGCACATCGACCAGATCATCCACAGCGCCGGTCAGTACGAGGAAGGCGAGACGCTGTCGGTGTTCGACCTCAGCCAGAGCGCCGAGCAGGACAACAAGAACGAAGAAGCCAAGGAGTACCTGGCGCGGCTGGTGGCGGCGAATCACAACCAGCTCGGCCTCAAGGACCTGTTCGAACTGGCGTTCGAGATCACCAAGGTCAACGGCCAGCCTGTGATCCACACCGACATCGACGGCGCGGCGTCCAACGGCACCACCATGACCATCAAGGCACTGACCAACATGTACTTGTTGCTGCACCTGATGGACCGCGAACAAGCCGGCCGCGTGCGCCTGCCTTACTACCTGGACGAAGCGGCGGACATCGACGAGAAAAACCAGGCGGCACTGCTGGAAACCAGCCTGCAACTGGGCTTCGTGCCGATCCTCGCCAGTGTGAAACCGCAAGTCTGCGCCAGTGTCGCCATCGACCTGGAAGGCGGCAGCGGCCCGAACGGCATCTACATCGACGAAGCGGACTGGAAATACATCCGTCGTCACGATGCGGTGAAGGCCACGGTGAATGTGCAGGCCGACGAGCCGGAGCTGGATCCGGTGTGAAGTGAATAGCCGGGCATGAAAAAGGCCGCGGTCCATTTGGACCGCGGCCTTTTTTATTGCGCCAGTTTTTAGTCTTCAGTGCAACGGATGGCCTCATCGCGAGCAAGCTCGCTCCCACATTGGACTGCTGCTTCTGGATGAACGATCCTGCATCCCTGTGGGAGCGAGCTTGCTCGCGATAGCGCCACAACTACTTGCCAAGACTGATCTTCGGCGCCCAGGTCAGCCATTCGTCTTCAAACTTATCGAACAACGGGAAGGTCTGCTCCGCTCGGGCCGGATTGCCCATACGTTCACCGTCCGGCGTTGCGAACGCGATACCGCCCTGGATCAGCGTTTCAAGCGACTCGGTTCGCACCGTCGCACCCTTGAACAGACCGAAGTCCAAACCGAAGCCACTGCTGTTCCAGAAGCGTGTGCCGCTGCGCACCAGTGGCGCATATTTGGGCTCGATCAGGATATGGATCAACACCCGGTCCGCCGTCTGGCCCAGTTCATAACCGGTGACCTTGCCCACCGTGATCTCGCGATAGGTGACCGGCACGCCGATCTTCAACGAACCACGGCGGGCCGCACTCAGCACCAGGCTCAGACCCGCTTCGGGTATAGCGCTTTCCGGTGGGTTGGCCAAGGCCACGAAGCTTTTTTGTGGCCCGAGGTTTTTCGCCGAAGGCTGCACTTCAATGTATTGGCCTGTGACCAGCGTCTCCAGGTTGGAGGTCTTCATCAACCCCAACTCAGGCTTGACCACCCAGAACTGAGACCCGACCCGGGCGATACGCTCCGGCACTTCGGTGATACGCGCAGTGAGCAACACCGATTGCATGTCGGCGCTGAGATCGACCTCTTCGATCTTGCCCACATCCAGCCCTTTGAAACGGATCGGCGTACCGCTGCGCAAGCCATCGGCGCGGTCGACCTTGATCGTCACGACCGTGCCCCTCTGCTGTGCGGCTTCGCGGTCTTCAAACAGACGGAACCGTGGAACGCGCCTTTTCAACGGCACATTGGGTTCTGGCGTCTCAAAGGAAATGCCACCGGCCATCAGGCTTTGCAAGGACTCACTCTTGACCTGGATCCCGCCTGTCAAACCACCGGTGAGGGTAATGCCACTGGCGTTCCAGAATCGCGTCGAACCGTTGACCAGCCCTTCATATTCCTTCTCGATGTGCACACCGATGATCAGTTGCTTTTTCTTGCGGGAGAACTGATAGCTCTGCACCGAGCCGACCTTGACCTGCTTATAGAGAATCGGACTGCCGACCTCCAGCGATCCGAGGTTTTCGGTCAGCAAGACCAGGTGCAGCCCCGGCGAGCGCAAGTCCAGTGGCGGTGCCTTCGCCCTGGCTTCGAATTCCCGTTGCGGCGCACCGCCCTTATCGCCTGGACGTATGGCAATGTAGTTACCCTTGACCAACGCTTCCAGGCCGGTGATACCTGCCAGGGAGATCGATGGCTTGACGACCCAGAACTGTGTGCCGGTGACTAGGTAATCTTCGGCCAAGGGGTCCAGGGTCAGTTCAGCCGTCGCGCTGGCCAGGTCCGGATCGACCTTGAGGTTCTTCAGGCTGCCGACCTGGATGCCTTTGTACATCACCGGCGTACGCCCGGCCTGCAATCCCTCGAAGTCGCTGAGTTTGACTTTCACCCGGATTCCCGCAGCGGCCGCATCAAAGTCTTCGTAGAGACGAAACGGCAGGCTCGGATCCGTTGGAGGACTGTCCTTGCGGCTTTCCGGTGTGGCGAATGCAATACCGCCGGCCACGATGCTGGCCAGGGACTCGCTGCGCACTTTCACACCCGACAGGTTGGCATCGATGCTGATGCCGCTGGCGTTCCAGAAACGCGTGTGTTTACGAACCAGGCTGGCATAGGTCGGCTCGATGAAGACTTTGACCTCGACTTTGCTCTGATCCTCGGACAGCAGGTAACTTTTCACCTGGCCGACCTGGATCTGTTTGTAGAACACGGGGCTGCCGCGGTTCAGCGAACCCAGTCGGTCAGCCTTGAGGGTCAGGTGCAAACCCGGTTTGGCGTCCGACAGCGGCGGCTCTTCGGCCAGGGCCTTGAATTTACGGGTCGACTCCCCCTCACCCGGGTTGATCGCCACATAGTTACCCGACACCAGGGTTTCCAAACCGGTGATCCCAGCCAGGCTCACGCTCGGCTTGACCAGCCAGAAACGTGTGCCGGTCTTGAGATACTGATCGACGTCCTTGTTCATCTCGACCGTCGCGACCACGCCCTTGGAACTGCCTTCGTCATCGAGTGTGAGCGCCGTCACCTTACCGACCGTCATCCCTTTGTAGACGACTTCGGTTTTGTTGACCTGGATGCCTTCACCACTCTCAAAGCGCACAGTGATCTCGATTCCGGTCTCGGTATAAGCCCGCCAGCCGAGCCAGCCGCCGATGATCAAGGCGATCAGCGGCAAGACCCAGATGGCTGACCAGTTCGAGGCCGGTCGGGTTTTAGCGGTAGGCAAATCAGTCATGGTCGTTATCCGACTCCGTGTTATCCCAAATCAGTCGGGGATCGAAGGTTACTGCGGCAATCATTGTCAAAATCACTACGCTGGCGAAAGCAATCGCGCCGAGACCGGCTTCGACACTGGCGAGCCGCCCAAAATTCACCACCGCCACCAGAATGGCGATCACGAATATATCCAGCATCGACCAACGACCAATGAACTCGATGAAACGGTACATAAGAATGCGCTGCCGCGCCGACATGGGCTGGTGCCGCTGCACGGAAAACAATAACAAAGCGATGCCCACCAGCTTGAAGGTCGGCACAAGGATACTGGCGATGAACACCACGGAGGCGATAGGAATCATGCCGTGGTGAACCAACTCGATGACGCCGGCCATGATGGTGCTCGGGGCGCCCTGGCCCAGTGAGTTGATGGTCATGATCGGCAGCATATTGGCCGGGATATAAAGAATCGCGGCCGTGATCAACAATGCCCAGGTTCGCATCAAGCTGTTCGGGCGACGGGGATGGATCAGCGCGCCGCAGCGAGTACAGGTTTGTTTGTCGGCCTCAGCGTCCTGCCGATTCAATTCATGGCATTCCGTACAAACCAGAATGCCGGCATCAATCGCCCGCATGGGCATCTTCTCCTGATAACGCCTGCCAGATCTGATGCGGTGACATCACCACCTCCAGCCAGACCTGGACCAGCAACAAACTGATGAAACACACCAAGCCAAGGCCTACGGTGATGGCTGCCATGTCTGCCAACTTGACGATGGCCACCAGCACGCCCATGAGGTAAACCTCGAGCATTCCCCAGTCCCGTAGATGGTGATAAATGCGGTACAGCAACAAACCGTAGCTACGGCCAACGTCCAGGCGAATGGTCAGCAGCACAGCCAACTGACAAAGCAACTTGAGTAACGGAATGCCCATGCTGCACAGGAACACGACTACCGAGACGCCTTGCATGCCGGTATCGAACAGACCCACTACGCCACTCCAGACGGTGTCCTGGGAGGACTGCCCAAGCAGATTGAGTTGCATGATGGGTAAAAAGTTGGCCGGCACATATAACAGCAGGGCGGCGATCACCAACGCAAGACTGCGTTCGACTACATTGTGCCGGTGAGCATAAAGCTCATAACCGCAGCGGGGGCACTCGGCTTTTTCGCCATGGGCCAGTTGGGGCTTGCGCATCAACAAGTCGCACTCATGACACGCAACCAAATCGCCCAGGGGGAGATCTGGCAACCTATCAGCGTCTGACGGATCGGGCATAAACAGCTCTGGCTCAGCTAAGGTGGGGCTATTCTAGTGCTCCAGCTCGAAAATAACTGTGCAAATTTATTACGAGCGTTCGCAGACTTTTATGACGGGCAAAACAAAACCCCTACCTGCGTCAGCAGATAGGGGTTTCGGAATTTAATCTTGACGATGACCTACTCTCACATGGGGAAACCCCACACTACCATCGGCGATGCATCGTTTCACTTCTGAGTTCGGGATGGGATCAGGTGGTTCCAATGCTCTATGGTCGTCAAGAAATTCGGTAGCCAGCGCGTGCCTTGCGGTCACGTTCCAGCGAATGGGTATGCGATAGTTTGTGTGTTGCGATCAAGCGTCGCGAACTTTCGGTTCGTTTCGTCTTCACACACCGCAATCTGGTCTCGTTCGCCCTGGGGCTTGGAGTTTACAAATTGCTTGGGTGTTATATGGTCAAGCCTCACGGGCAATTAGTACAGGTTAGCTCAACGCCTCACAGCGCTTACACACCCTGCCTATCAACGTCGTAGTCTTCGACGGCCCTTCAGGGGACTCAAGGTCCCAGTGAGATCTCATCTTGAGGCAAGTTTCCCGCTTAGATGCTTTCAGCGGTTATCTTTTCCGAACATAGCTACCCGGCAATGCCACTGGCGTGACAACCGGAACACCAGAGGTTCGTCCACTCCGGTCCTCTCGTACTAGGAGCAGCCCCTCTCAAATCTCAAACGTCCACGGCAGATAGGGACCGAACTGTCTCACGACGTTCTAAACCCAGCTCGCGTACCACTTTAAATGGCGAACAGCCATACCCTTGGGACCGGCTTCAGCCCCAGGATGTGATGAGCCGACATCGAGGTGCCAAACACCGCCGTCGATATGAACTCTTGGGCGGTATCAGCCTGTTATCCCCGGAGTACCTTTTATCCGTTGAGCGATGGCCCTTCCATACAGAACCACCGGATCACTAAGACCTACTTTCGTACCTGCTCGACGTGTCTGTCTCGCAGTCAAGCGCGCTTTTGCCTTTATACTCTACGACCGATTTCCGACCGGTCTGAGCGCACCTTCGTACTCCTCCGTTACTCTTTAGGAGGAGACCGCCCCAGTCAAACTACCCACCATACACTGTCCTCGATCCGGATAACGGACCTGAGTTAGAACCTCAAAGTTGCCAGGGTGGTATTTCAAGGATGGCTCCACGCGAACTGGCGTCCACGCTTCAAAGCCTCCCACCTATCCTACACAAGCAAATTCAAAGTCCAGTGCAAAGCTATAGTAAAGGTTCACGGGGTCTTTCCGTCTAGCCGCGGATACACTGCATCTTCACAGCGATTTCAATTTCACTGAGTCTCGGGTGGAGACAGCGCCGCCATCGTTACGCCATTCGTGCAGGTCGGAACTTACCCGACAAGGAATTTCGCTACCTTAGGACCGTTATAGTTACGGCCGCCGTTTACCGGGGCTTCGATCAAGAGCTTCGCGTTAGCTAACCCCATCAATTAACCTTCCGGCACCGGGCAGGCGTCACACCCTATACGTCCACTTTCGTGTTTGCAGAGTGCTGTGTTTTTAATAAACAGTCGCAGCGGCCTGGTATCTTCGACCGGCGTGGGCTTACGCAGCAAGTGCTTCACCCTCACCGGCGCACCTTCTCCCGAAGTTACGGTGCCATTTTGCCTAGTTCCTTCACCCGAGTTCTCTCAAGCGCCTTGGTATTCTCTACCCAACCACCTGTGTCGGTTTGGGGTACGGTTCCTGGTTACCTGAAGCTTAGAAGCTTTTCTTGGAAGCATGGCATCAACCACTTCGTCACCCAAAGGGTAACTCGTCATCAGCTCTCGGCCTTAGAATCCCGGATTTACCTAAGATTCCAGCCTACCACCTTAAACTTGGACAACCAACGCCAAGCTGGCCTAGCCTTCTCCGTCCCTCCATCGCAATAACCAGAAGTACAGGAATATTAACCTGTTTTCCATCGACTACGCTTTTCAGCCTCGCCTTAGGGACCGACTAACCCTGCGTCGATTAACGTTGCGCAGGAAACCTTGGTCTTTCGGCGTGGGTGTTTTTCACACCCATTGTCGTTACTCATGTCAGCATTCGCACTTCTGATACCTCCAGCAAGCTTCTCAACTCACCTTCACAGGCTTACAGAACGCTCCTCTACCGCATCACTTGCGTGATACCCGTAGCTTCGGTGTATGGTTTGAGCCCCGTTACATCTTCCGCGCAGGCCGACTCGACTAGTGAGCTATTACGCTTTCTTTAAAGGGTGGCTGCTTCTAAGCCAACCTCCTAGCTGTCTAAGCCTTCCCACATCGTTTCCCACTTAACCATAACTTTGGGACCTTAGCTGACGGTCTGGGTTGTTTCCCTTTTCACGACGGACGTTAGCACCCGCCGTGTGTCTCCCATGCTCGGCACTTGTAGGTATTCGGAGTTTGCATCGGTTTGGTAAGTCGGGATGACCCCCTAGCCGAAACAGTGCTCTACCCCCTACAGTGATACATGAGGCGCTACCTAAATAGCTTTCGAGGAGAACCAGCTATCTCCGAGCTTGATTAGCCTTTCACTCCGATCCACAGGTCATCCGCTAACTTTTCAACGGTAGTCGGTTCGGTCCTCCAGTCAGTGTTACCTAACCTTCAACCTGCCCATGGATAGATCGCCCGGTTTCGGGTCTATTCCCAGCGACTAGACGCCCTATTAAGACTCGCTTTCGCTACGCCTCCCCTATTCGGTTAAGCTCGCCACTGAAAATAAGTCGCTGACCCATTATACAAAAGGTACGCAGTCACCCAACAAAGTGGGCTCCCACTGCTTGTACGCATACGGTTTCAGGATCTATTTCACTCCCCTCTCCGGGGTTCTTTTCGCCTTTCCCTCACGGTACTAGTTCACTATCGGTCAGTCAGTAGTATTTAGCCTTGGAGGATGGTCCCCCATATTCAGACAAAGTTTCTCGTGCTCCGTCCTACTCGATTTCACTTCTAAGATCCTTTCGCGTACAGGGCTATCACCCACTATGGCCGCACTTTCCAGAGCGTTCCGCTAAAATCAAAGAAGCTTAAGGGCTAGTCCCCGTTCGCTCGCCACTACTAAGGGAATCTCGGTTGATTTCTTTTCCTCAGGGTACTTAGATGTTTCAGTTCCCCTGGTTCGCCTCTTGCACCTATGTATTCAGTACAAGATAACCATCTTATGATGGCTGGGTTCCCCCATTCAGACATCTCCGGATCACAGTCTGTTTGCCGACTCCCCGAAGCTTTTCGCAGGCTACCACGTCTTTCATCGCCTCTGACTGCCAAGGCATCCACCGTATGCGCTTCTTCACTTGACCATATAACCCCAAGCAATCTGGTTATACTGTGAAGACGACATTCGCCGAAAATTCGATCTTGCTCAAAGAGCAACTCACAAATTTTACCTTAGCCTGATCCGTTACCAGTGAAAGTAACGTTCAGTCTATCTTTCTATCACATACCCAAATTTTTAAAGAACGATCTAATCAAAAGACTAGAAATCAACATTCACCATCACCTTGATGGAATGCTCATTTCTAAGCTTTCAGAAGCAGTTTATGGTGGAGCCAAGCGGGATCGAACCGCTGACCTCCTGCGTGCAAGGCAGGCGCTCTCCCAGCTGAGCTATGGCCCCATTACAAAATTGGTGGGTCTGGGCAGATTCGAACTGCCGACCTCACCCTTATCAGGGGTGCGCTCTAACCAACTGAGCTACAGACCCAATTTCGAGCTTGTAACTGTTAGCTGTGAGCTATCAGCTTGGAGCTTAAAGCTGCTTCTATCGTCTTCTTCAATGAATCAAGCAATTCGTGTGGGAGCTCATGAAGCAGCTGCGGTCGTCGATTAAGGAGGTGATCCAGCCGCAGGTTCCCCTACGGCTACCTTGTTACGACTTCACCCCAGTCATGAATCACACCGTGGTAACCGTCCCCCCGAAGGTTAGACTAGCTACTTCTGGTGCAACCCACTCCCATGGTGTGACGGGCGGTGTGTACAAGGCCCGGGAACGTATTCACCGCGACATTCTGATTCGCGATTACTAGCGATTCCGACTTCACGCAGTCGAGTTGCAGACTGCGATCCGGACTACGATCGGTTTTGTGGGATTAGCTCCACCTCGCGGCTTGGCAACCCTCTGTACCGACCATTGTAGCACGTGTGTAGCCCAGGCCGTAAGGGCCATGATGACTTGACGTCATCCCCACCTTCCTCCGGTTTGTCACCGGCAGTCTCCTTAGAGTGCCCACCATAACGTGCTGGTAACTAAGGACAAGGGTTGCGCTCGTTACGGGACTTAACCCAACATCTCACGACACGAGCTGACGACAGCCATGCAGCACCTGTCTCAATGCTCCCGAAGGCACCAATCCATCTCTGGAAAGTTCATTGGATGTCAAGGCCTGGTAAGGTTCTTCGCGTTGCTTCGAATTAAACCACATGCTCCACCGCTTGTGCGGGCCCCCGTCAATTCATTTGAGTTTTAACCTTGCGGCCGTACTCCCCAGGCGGTCAACTTAATGCGTTAGCTGCGCCACTAAGAGCTCAAGGCTCCCAACGGCTAGTTGACATCGTTTACGGCGTGGACTACCAGGGTATCTAATCCTGTTTGCTCCCCACGCTTTCGCACCTCAGTGTCAGTATCAGTCCAGGTGGTCGCCTTCGCCACTGGTGTTCCTTCCTATATCTACGCATTTCACCGCTACACAGGAAATTCCACCACCCTCTACCATACTCTAGCTCGACAGTTTTGAATGCAGTTCCCAGGTTGAGCCCGGGGCTTTCACATCCAACTTAACGAACCACCTACGCGCGCTTTACGCCCAGTAATTCCGATTAACGCTTGCACCCTCTGTATTACCGCGGCTGCTGGCACAGAGTTAGCCGGTGCTTATTCTGTCGGTAACGTCAAAACACTAACGTATTAGGTTAATGCCCTTCCTCCCAACTTAAAGTGCTTTACAATCCGAAGACCTTCTTCACACACGCGGCATGGCTGGATCAGGCTTTCGCCCATTGTCCAATATTCCCCACTGCTGCCTCCCGTAGGAGTCTGGACCGTGTCTCAGTTCCAGTGTGACTGATCATCCTCTCAGACCAGTTACGGATCGTCGCCTTGGTGAGCCATTACCTCACCAACTAGCTAATCCGACCTAGGCTCATCTGATAGCGCAAGGCCCGAAGGTCCCCTGCTTTCTCCCGTAGGACGTATGCGGTATTAGCGTCCGTTTCCGAGCGTTATCCCCCACTACCAGGCAGATTCCTAGGCATTACTCACCCGTCCGCCGCTCTCAAGAGGTGCAAGCACCTCTCTACCGCTCGACTTGCATGTGTTAGGCCTGCCGCCAGCGTTCAATCTGAGCCATGATCAAACTCTTCAGTTCAAACATCTTTGGGTTTTGAGAAAACCCTAAACTTGGCTCAGCAATCGTTGGTTACATCTTTGATTTCTCGCGGAGTAACTTGTGATGCTGATAATCTGTTGACTAGCAGTCTGACTCCACAAGCACCCACACGAATTGCTTGATTCAGTTGTTAAAGAGCGGTTGGCTGAGTCTTTCGTCTCAACCGAGGCGCGCATTCTACAGCGCCCCGTGCATCTGTCAAGCGGTTATTTTCAGAAGTTTTCAAAGTTTCCTTTTCAACTTCAACCACTTGCGCTTCCGATCTCTCGTTAGCGGGAGGCGAATTCTACAGCGTTACTCGCTGCTGTCAACACCTCTTTTTCACCGCTTTCGACCGAGAAGATCGAACCGCATATAGAGCCAAACAACACCGCTCTACCTGCTCCTTCCGGGCTTCGATGAACTGAAGCCCCGCACCTTCGAAACCTGCTTAACTCGTTGAATCTCAAGGAGTTTTCCGTTTCGACTGCGCCGGAATTGGGGCGAATTATAGACTTCCAGAATCTGCCGTCAACCCTTAATTACGCTTTTGTTGCAGAAGGGACTTTCCTACCCAGCAAACGCGGGATCCGACGCATAACCGGCGGGATTCTCAGCATCAACAGTACGGCCCCAATAAAGGCGTATATCGACCACTCCTTCAAATCTGCCCGCACGATCCACAGCATATGCAGCAGCCCAAGCCCCAGAATCAGATACACCAGGCGATGCAATTTCTTCCAGCGCACGCCCAGTCGCCGCTGGCTGTAGCGATTGGACGTGACAGCCAGCGCCAGCAGGCCGAGAAACCCAAGCGCCCCAACAATAATGTAAGGCCGCTTGCTCAACTCGACGCCCAACTGCGACCAGTCGAACCCCAGTATGAACGCCGCATACCCGCTTAAATGCAGCACCACATAAGCAAAGCACCACAACCCCAACTGGCGCCTGACCGCAATCCACCCCGCCCACCCCGTCATTTTTTGCAACGGCGTCATGCTCAAGGTGATCAACAGCAAAATCAGCGTCCCCAACCCGAGCCGATCCACCAGCACCTTGCCCGGGTCGGGGCCCAACGCATTCATCAAGGCTTCGTAAAGCCAGAGCAACGGCCAGACTGCCGCGGCGATGAAGACGCTCATTCGCCAGACTGGAAAACGCATCAGTAGTCCTTCCTCAGGTCCATCCCTGCATATAAAGAAGCGACCTCATCCTGATAGCCGTTGAACATCAGCGTATCCCGTACATTGGGACTGAACAGCCCGCTCGGCAAACGACGTTCACGTGCCTGGGTCCAGCGCGGATGATCGACCGTTGGATTGACGTTGGCATAAAAGCCGTACTCGTCAGACGCGATGCTTTGCCAGGTGGTCTTTGGCTGCTCGCTCACCAGGCTGATGCGCACGATGGACTTCACACTTTTGAAACCGTACTTCCACGGAACGACCAAACGCAGCGGCGCGCCGTTCTGATTCGGCAACTCCCGCCCGTACATCCCAACCGCGAGGATGGCCAACGGGTTCATCGCCTCGTCCAATCGCAAGCCTTCCACATACGGCCAGTCGATCAAGGCGAAACCGGAACGCTGCCCCGGCATGACCTTGGGGTCCTGCAAGGTTTCGAAGCGGATGTACTTGGCCTTGGAGGTCGGCTCGACCTGCTTGAGCAATGCCGAGATGGGAAAACCGATCCACGGAATGACCATCGACCAGGCCTCGACACAGCGCAGTCGATAAATCCGCTCTTCCAGCTGATAAGGCTTCATGAAGTCTTCCAACCCATAGCGCCCCGGCTTACCCACCTCCCCGTCCACTACCACGCTCCAGGGTTCAGTCTTCAAGGAGCCGGCATTGGCTGCCGGGTCCCCTTTGTCGGTCCCGAACTCATAGAAGTTGTTGTAATGGGTCGCGTCCTTGAACGGTGTGATGGACTCGTTCTTGACCGTGACCGCCTCCCATTGGACGGAGGGCAATTTCTCGGCAAACCAGGACGGCGCCTTGCCCGGCTCGACCTCGGCATAACGCGCCGCGTCGGCAGCGCTGGCCCATCGCGGCAAGCCGCTCACGGCGAGACCCGCCATGGTTGCACCGAGCATCTGACGACGGGATAGATAGAGGGATTCGGGCGTGACGTCCGATTCACGGCAGTCGGACGACTTGGGGATCTTGATCAGCATGACAACTCCGCAGTATTGGAGGGCAGATGCACCAATAGACTGCGGAGTATGGGGGAAATTACATTAAGGCAACGTTTAGCGTCGGCGAAGACGCAACAAGTATTGCACCGGGCCCGAAGCGGCATAGGCGAGGAATACCAGCAGCAGGATACGGGGCGGATCACTGAACACCACCGCGAATACCAGCACCACTGCCAAAATCGCCACAAATGGCACACGGCCCTTCAGATCCAGCTCCTTGAAGCTGTTGTACTTGATGTTGCTGACCATCAGCATCCCGGCCGCGGCAACCAGCAGCGCTACCAGGAACGACATTTTCGAACCCTGGATGCCGTAGTCGCTGAATGCCCAGACCACACCGGCCACGACACCCGCCGCCGCCGGACTGGCCAGACCGATGAAGTAACGTTTGTCTGCCTTGCCGACCTGGGTGTTGAAACGAGCCAGGCGCAACGCCGCACCCGCCACATAGATGAAGGCAACCATCCAGCCGACCTTGCCCATGTCCCCAGCGCCCAGCCGAACGCCAGCAAGGCGGGAGCCACGCCAAAAGCGACCATGTCGGACAGTGAATCGTACTCGGCGCCGAACGCGCTCTGGGTATTGGTCATGCGGGCGACGCGCCCGTCCAGGCCATCGAGCACCATGGCGACGAAGATGGCAATGGCGGCGGAGGCGAAGTAACGGCTCGCCCCTGCGCTATCACCGGCGCTCAAGGCAGCCTGGGCACTCATGGAGCTGATGATGGAATAGAAACCGGCGAACAGGTTCGCGGTGGTGAACAGATTCGGCAGCAGATAGATGCCACGATGCCGGACCTTACGGCCTTCAGCGTCATGGCCTTCTTCGACGTGCTCATCGATGGGCAACAGGCTTTCGGCGTCAGGAGCCTGGTTTGGCTCGTCGGGACGTTCGCTCATGGACAATACCTTGCAACGGTGTGAAAAAATTCGACAGATGTCTGGGACGACGGTTCGGCCGCAAACGATGCAGCTTTATACCAGAAGCCATCGCCCAAACGAAAAAACGCGGCCAAGGCCGCGTTTTTCGACTCAAGTTCGCGACTTAGTTCTTGGCTTTGTCGACGATCTTGTTGGCACCGATCCACGGCATCATCGAGCGCAGCTGCTCGCCGATGATTTCGATACCGTGGGCGGCGTTGTTGCGACGCTTGGCGGTCATCGAAGGATAGCCGGTGGCGCCTTCGCTGATGAACATCTTGGCGTATTCGCCGTCCTGAATACGTTTCAGGGCGTTGCGCATGGCCTGACGGGACTCGGCGTTGATGACTTCCGGACCGGTCACGTACTCGCCGTATTCGGCGTTGTTGGAGATCGAGTAGTTCATGTTGGCGATACCGCCTTCGTACATGAGGTCAACGATCAGCTTCAGTTCGTGCAGGCACTCGAAGTAGGCCATTTCTGGCGCGTAGCCGGCTTCAACCAGGGTTTCGAAACCGGCCTTGACCAGCTCGACGGTACCGCCACACAGAACGGCTTGCTCGCCGAACAGGTCGGTTTCGGTCTCGTCCTTGAAAGTAGTTTCGATGATGCCGGTACGACCGCCACCCACGCCAGCAGCGTAGGACAGGGCCACGTTCTTGGCGTTGCCGGACGCATCCTGGTAGATCGCGATCAGGTCAGGGATACCGCCGCCCTTCACGAACTCGGAACGCACGGTGTGGCCCGGGGCTTTCGGCGCGATCATGATCACGTCGAGGTCGGCACGTGGCACAACCTGGTTGTAGTGGATCGCGAAGCCGTGGGAGAAGGCCAGGGTGGCGCCTTTCTTGATGTTCGGCTCGATTTCGTTCTTGTACAGCGCCGATTGGAACTCGTCTGGAGTCAGGATCATGACCAGGTCGGCTGCGGCAACGGCAGAAGCCACGTCGGTCACTTTCAGGCCGTGGGCCTCGGCCTTGGCAACGGTGGCCGAGCCTTTACGCAGGCCGACAGTCACGTCAACGCCGGAATCTTTCAGGTTGCACGCCTGGGCGTGACCTTGGGAACCGTAACCGATGATGGCGACTTTCTTGCCCTGGATGATCGACAGGTCGCAGTCTTTATCGTAGAAAACTTTCATGAATTTCCCCTATATCCGGCCATTCAGGCCATTCGCTAATTTGGTTTAAATGCTGAGTACTTTGTCGCCACGGGCAATCCCGGTGACGCCACTGCGTACGGTTTCCAGAATCGAGGCAGTGCCGATCGATTGAATGAAGCTGTCGAGCTTGTCGCTGGTACCGGTCAACTGAACGGTATAGACGCTGGCGCTGACATCGACGATCTGCCCACGATAAATATCGGTAGTACGTTTGATCTCGGCGCGCTGGGCGCCGGTGGCCTTGACCTTGACCAGCATCAGTTCACGCTCGATGTGAGCGCTTTCCGACAGGTCCACCAGCTTGACCACCTCGATCAGCTTGTTCAGGTTCTTGGTGATCTGCTCGATGACTTCATCGTGCCCCACGGTAGTCAGCGTCAGACGCGACAGGGTCGGGTCTTCGGTTGGCGCCACGGTCAGGCTTTCAATGTTGTAGTTGCGCTGCGAGAACAGGCCTACAACACGAGACAGCGCACCCGGTTCGTTTTCCAGAAGCAAGGAAATAATGTGTCGCATGATTAGGTACGCTCCGTCTTGCTCAGCCACATATCGCGCATGGAGCCGTCTTTGATCTGCATCGGGTAGACGTGCTCGCTGGTGTCGACCGCAATATCGATCACCACCAGGCGATCCTTCATGGCGAACGCTTCCTCCATCTTCGACTTCAGATCCTTCGATTCGGTGATGCGCACGCCAACGTGACCGTAGGCCTCCGCCAGCTTGACGAAATCAGGCAGCGATTCCATGTAGGAGTGCGAGTGACGGCTGCCGTAGCTCATATCCTGCCACTGGCGAACCATCCCCAACACACCGTTGTTCAGGATCACGATCTTCACCGGCAAACCGTATTGCAGGCAGGTGGACAGCTCCTGGATGTTCATCTGGATGCTGCCTTCGCCGGTGACGCAGGCGACGTCGGCATTCGGGAAGCTCAACTTGATACCCATGGCCGCCGGGAAACCGAAGCCCATGGTGCCCAGGCCACCGGAGTTGATCCAGCGGTTGGGTTTGTCGAACTTGTAGTACTGCGCCGCGAACATCTGGTGCTGACCCACGTCGGAGGTCACAAAGGCATCGCCCTTGGTCACTTCGCACAGGGTTTCGATCACGGTCTGCGGCTTGATCACACTGCCGTCGCCCTTGTCATAAGGGAACAGGCCGCGATCGCCGCGCCATTCATCGACCTGCTTCCACCAGCTGGCCACGGACTCCTTGTTCGGAACCTCGCCGATTTCCTTGAGAATGGCGACCATTTCGGTCAGCACGCTCTCGACAGGACCGACGATCGGCACGTCTGCCTTGATGGTCTTGGAGATGGACGCCGGGTCGATGTCGATATGGATGATCTTGGCGTTCGGGCAGAACTTCGCCGGGCCGTTGATCACACGGTCGTCGAAACGCGCGCCGACCGCCAGGATCACATCGGCGTGGTGCATCGCCAGGTTGGCGGTGTAGCTGCCGTGCATGCCGAGCATGCCGATGAACTGACGGTCGGTGCCTGGGAACGCGCCCAGGCCCATCAGTGTATTGGTGACCGGCAGGTTGAGCATTTTCGCCAGTTCGGTCAGCGGCGCGGAGCCACCGCCGAGGATCACGCCACCACCGGAGTACAACACAGGGCGCTTGGCCGCCAGCAGCATTTCGGCTGCCTTGCGGATTTGCCCGGAGTGACCACGGACCGCCGGGCTGTAGGAACGCAGCTTGGCTTTTTTCGGGAAGATGTATTCGAACTTCTCGGCCGGGTTGGTCATGTCTTTCGGGACATCGACCACGACCGGGCCCGGACGACCGGATTCAGCCAGGTAGAAGGCCTTCTTCATGACTTCCGGGATTTCCGACGCGTGCTTGATCATGAAGCTGTGCTTCACGATCGGCCGGGAGATACCGATCATGTCGGTTTCCTGGAACGCATCGGTGCCTACCATGGTGCTGGGCACCTGGCCGGAGATGATCACCATCGGGATGGAGTCCATGTACGCGGTGGCGATACCGGTGATGGCGTTCGTGGCGCCAGGACCGGAAGTCACCAGGACCACGCCGGCCTTGCCGGTAGCACGGGCATAACCATCAGCCATATGGGTGGCCGCCTGCTCGTGACGAACCAGGATGTGGGTCACTTCCGGTTCTTTGAACAGGGCATCGTAGACATGAAGAAGAGCACCACCGGGGTACCCGTAGATATATTTGACGCCTTCGTCACGCAAAAAGCGGACGAGCATCTCACCGCCAGATAAAAGCTCCACGTTGTTCACCTCTAAAACGCCAGAATACCGACCCACAAAAAGGGGACGGGTCTTAATAGGTTTACTTCTCGGCAGAGCATGAGCGACGGTGGTCGCCGACTACGTCAGCACTGACTGAGCAAGTATTGGGATCGTCCCAAGTGTTGCGGGCCTTTCCCACCCAGCGCGAGGTAACGCGTTGCGGGTGTAACAGGTCGGCGCGGATGTGCGCCTCATGATCTGCCGAGTGGGTCTGCTTCTGGCAGTCCCTCTACAGCGGACTTTGGATTCTTCTGTTTCGCCTCCTTCAAGTCAAGTCGTCTATGTGCTTTATTCGAAGTAAGCGCATGAGAACGCAAGAAAAAACCCTTAAACGGCAACTGTGTTAGCTTCAATTGCGCAACCCAAGACAAGGAAACAGCATGCGAATGTTCTTCTTGACGGCCAGCCTGATGGTTGGCCTGAGCCCGATGTGCATGGCCGCCCAGGTCTACAAATGGGTGGATGCCCAAGGTGTCACCCACTTCGGATCCCAGCCGCCCCAGGACGCAGAGGCCACGACCGTGATCAAGTCCTCGCCATCCGTCGCCAAACCGCCCGCGCCGCCTTCCGGCGGCGTCATTGGCGACCAGAAGGCGATCGATAAAGAGGTCAAGAAGCAGGTGGCCGAGCAGGAAGCCCAGCTCAAGGCATTTTGCGAGCAGGCCAGGACCAACCTGGCGCAGTTGCAGAACAACCCGCGGGTACGTGAGGACGTAGAAGGGGAAATGCGCCGCCTCAATGACGAAGAGCGGCGCCAGCGCATCGAGGAAACCCGCAAGCAGATCGATGAGCACTGCCAGTAACGTCGGTCAGCCGACGTTACTGATCATCTGATCGAACTGCGCCAACAGCCGCTGCAATCCCACGCCCTGCCCGGGTCGCTGGGCATAGACCATCTCGGCCATGGCCAGGATGCCCGAGGCGTTGGGCAGCGGCAGGTCGTTTTCCAGGATGGCTTTCATCCTGGGCAGGAACATCCATTGCAGCCACTGCTCGAAATCCAGGGTATCGACCGCGAACGGCTCTACGCTGGCCAGCGCCTCGGCCGAAGGCGATACCTCGCTCCACCAACCCTGGACCCGCAGCTCCCGCTCGATCAGCAGCAACTGATCGGCGATTTGGGGAAAACGCGTATCCATCAGAGCGAAACCTTGGCCTTCTGACGGGCCAACGCCGCGCCAGCGGAGTCGCCTTGTTTCTCACGGGCCTGGGCGATCAATTCCCACAGGCTGGCCTGAAGTGCCGGGCGACCATTGGAGAATGTCAGGCCACGGCGAGCCAGTTGTTCAGCTTGCGGCGCATCGCCCTGGGCCATGCGCACCTGGGCCAGGCGATAAAGCACCTGCGGTTCGCGCGGCGCGACACGCTGGGCACGCTCCAGGCTGGAGGAAGCACCGTTGAGGTCACCACCAGCCTGTTGCTGTTGTGCCGTGGTCAGCAGGGCCAGCACTGGGCCGTCCAGTTGTTCATCGGCGGACAAACCGCCGGAACTTGCCGACGGGACGCTGCTCGGCGTCGAAGGCATGCTGTAGCTGCCCTGATCGATCGGCGAAGTTTCGATAGGCCCTGGCGTGATCGGGCCCGGCGTGATCGGCGTGCTGCTGATCGGCGCCGAGGTTGTCGCACCACCGCCGGGCACCATCACGACGACACCGGTGTCGCCCTGCGGGATGGCCTGGACCTGGCCCTGCGCCGGCCGCTTCACCGTCGTTTGACGGAAACCGCCGTTGGCCGAAACCCGCTCGCTGTTGGACACAGCCGTGCCGGAGTCGACGACCGGAATCGAACCGCGTTGTACGGTAGAGCAACCACTGAGCAAAGCCACGGCCGTTACCGCTGGAATCAACCACTTGTTCACTTGAAACCCTCTTTGCTTAATTCATCCAGTCCTTGACCCAATCCATCACCGATTCGGCGGGATTCGTGCCGCCACAGGCTGCACCGGGTGGCGGTTCGCTGCCGCGAATATACGGCATCTGTACGGCACCCGGGCAATTGGCGTCGGAGCCTTGGCCAGTACGCGAATCGACCCAGGCCTGGACGATGTTGTCCGGTTGCGGCATGTCCAGCGGCAAAGGGTCGGCCTTGCGCATGAAACTGGTCCAGACCTGCAACGCGCCAGTGGCGCCGGTGAACGGAGTCTTGCCGTTGTCATCACGTCCGAGCCAGACCACCGCCAACAAGTCCTGGCTGAAACCGGCGAACCAGCTATCGCGCGAGTCGTTACTGGTCCCGGTCTTGCCCGCCAGGGTCAGGGTCCGGGGCAGCACGTTATAAACCGAACTGCCGGTGCCTTCACGCATGACCCGCTGCATCGCGCTCTGGATCAGATAAATGGAGGCCGGATCGAAGCGCTGCTGGATCTGGAACGGATAACGCTTGAGCGGCTCGCCATCGGCGGTCAGCACGCTGCGGATTCCGCGCATCGGCGTGTTGAAGCCGCCGTTGGCCAGCGTCTGGTACATGGCGGCCACCTCGATCGGCGTCAGGCCACCAGCCCCCAGCAACATCGATGGGAAGGCCGGGAACTCGCGACTCACCCCCAGCCGCGCCAGGGTCTTGAGTACGTTCGGCACGCCGACTTCCAGCCCGAGGCGAGCCGTCGACAGGTTGTAGGAATGCGCCAACCCCTGATAGAGGAACACCGTGCCGTGGGAACGACGATCATAGTTCTGCGGTTTCCAGACCTGGCCATCCGCGCCCTTGACCGAGAACGTCTCGTCCGACAGCCAACTGGTCAGCGTGTACTGGCTCGGTTTTTCCAAGGCGGTGAGGTACACCGCCGGCTTGATCAGCGAACCAATCGGACGCACCGCATCCAGGGCCCGGTTGAAGCCGGCGAAACTGGCCTGGCGGCTGCCGATCATGGCTTGGACTTCACCGGTTTCCGGGTTGGTCACCACCATGGCCGCTTCGACTTCGTCGGCGCCCTTGCGTCCGCCCAGCCGTTTGAAGGTGTCCTCGACCGAGGCTTCGGCCTTCATCTGCAGGATCGGGTCGAAACTGGTGAAGATGCGCAGGCCTTCTTCGGTCAAGTCTTCGTCGCGGTAGTCTTCCCGTAGCTGACGCTTGACCAGGTCCATGAAGCCGGGGAACGAACTGTCCGCCAGGCTGCCACGCTTGGTCACGCCCAACGGCATCTTTTTCGCGGCTTCAACTTGCTCGGCCGTCGCCACACCTTGTTGTTGCAGCAGGTCGAGCACCAGGTTGCGCCGTTCGAGGGCACGTTCCGGATTACGACGCGGGTTGTAGGAAGACGGTCCCTTGACCATGCCCACCAGCAACGCCACCTGATGCAGCTTGAGCTCGGACAGCGGCTGGCTGAAGAAGAACTGGCTGGCAAGGCCGAAACCGTGCACCGCCCGCTGGCCGTCCTGGCCGACGAAGACCTCGTTGAGGTACGCCTCCAGAATCTCCTGCTTGTCGTAGTGCAGCTCCAGCAACAGCGCCATCATCGCTTCAGTGAGCTTGCGGGTCAGGCTGCGCTCATTGGTCAGGTAGAAGTTCTTGACCAACTGCTGGGTCAGGGTACTGCCGCCCTGGCGCATATGCCCGGAGGACGTGTTGACCCAGATAGCCCGGGCGATCGACTTGGGCGAGACGCCGAAGTGATGATAGAAGTCGCGGTCTTCGACGGCGATCAGCGTGTCGAGCAGGAACGGCGGTACCTGGTCGATCTTGATCAGGATCCGGTCTTCGAGGTTCTTGGGGTACAGGCCACCAATGAGCAGCGGCTCAAGGCGCACCACCGACAGGCTCGCGTTGTTGGCGCCGGTCAGCGCTGCCACATAGTCACCGGAAAAACGCACCCGCACCGGTTGCGCCTGTTCCATGCCTTCATAGAACTGGAAACCACGGGTGTTGAGGTCGATGGTATTGCCATTGACCGAGGCCGCACCCGGACCATTGGCCACGCTTTCACGGCGATAACCCAAGGCGTCGAGTTCGGTCAGGAAGTCGTCCTTGCTCAGCTTTTGTCCGACGAACAGCTCCAACGGCCGGGCATAGACCTTGGCCGGGATGGTCCAGCGCTTGCCGGAGAATTTCTCCTGGACCACGGCATCGAGATAGACCGCAAAACCGGCGAGCACGACGAGGCCCACCAGGCTGAGTTTAAGGGCCCAGCCCAGCCAGGGCCGCAGGCGACTGGCGGGTGGTTTCTTGGGGGTACGGGGGGATCGGGTACGAGTCATGGCGGCAGATTATACGCACTTTGCCGCGGTTCAACATGAGCCCGCCACGCGGTTTGCGTTAGCGCGGCTTGCCGCCATAATGACGGCCTTGAATTTTCTCAGACTCTGAAGGACCGCCCGTGAGCCAATCCCTGATCGCCGCCTTGCAAAACCCGGCCCTCTACCCGCATCCCGTCGAAGCGTTCCAGGTCATCGAAACCCACATTTCCTGGGTATTGCTCACTGGGCCATACGCCTACAAATTCAAAAAGCCGGTCAACTTCGGCTTCCTCGATTTCACCAGCCTCGAGGCGCGCCAGCATTTCTGCAGAGAAGAGTTGCGCCTGAACCAGCGCCTGACCCAAGACCTGTACCTGGACGTCCTGCCGATTACCGGTAGCGTCGAAGCGCCACAACTGGGTGGCGACGGCCCGGCCATCGAATACGCCCTGAAGATGCGTCAGTTCCCACAGAGCCAATTGCTCAGCACGTTGCAAGCCAACGGCGAACTGACCACCGCGCACATCGACGAGATGGCCGCCCAGATCGCCCAGTTCCACCTCTCCACGCCCAAGGTGCCCGCCGAAAACGACGCCGGTACTCCGCAAAGCGTGATGGCACCGGTGCTGCAGAACTTCGAACAGATCCGTCCATTCCTCAACGACAAGGCCGACCTGCTGCAACTCGAAGCGTTGCAAGCCTGGGCCGAAAGCAGTTTCGAACGCCTCAAGCCGCTGCTCACCCAGCGCAAGGCCGAAGGCTTCATCCGTGAATGCCACGGTGATATCCACCTGGGCAACGCCACCGTGATCGACGGCAAGGTGGTGATTTTCGACTGCATCGAATTCAACGAACCGTTCCGTTTCACCGACGTCTACGCCGACACCGGCTTCCTGGCGATGGACCTGGAGGACCGTGGTCTCAAGTCCCTGGCGCGGCGTTTCGTCAGCCAGTACCTGGAACTGACCGGCGACTACCAGGGCCTGGAACTGCTGAACTTCTATAAAGCCTACCGCGCCCTCGTCCGGGCAAAAGTCGCGCTGTTCAGCATGCCGGCCGAAGCCGATCCGGTGCAGCGCGCCACCACCCTGCGCCAATACCGCAACTACGCCAACCTGGCCGAAAGCTACAGCACCATTCCTTCGCCTTTCCTGGCCATCACCCACGGTGTTTCGGCCGTTGGCAAAAGCCATGTCGCGATGCGCCTGGTAGAGGCACTGGGCGCCATTCGCCTGCGTTCGGACGTGGAGCGCAAGCGCCTGTTCGGCCAGCAACAGGTCCCCAACGATCCACAAGCCGGCATCTACAGCAGCGACGCCAGCAGCGCCACCTACGCCCGCCTGCATGAAGTCGCCGCGGCGATCCTGCGCGCCGGATTCCCAGTAGTGATCGACGCCACCTACCTCAAACACGATCAGCGCGACGCCGCGGCAAAAGTCGCCGAGGCCACTGGCGCTCCGTTCCTGATCCTCGATTGCGACGCGCCGCAAGCGGTCATCGAAAGCCGGCTGGCACAGCGCCAGGCCGATCAACAAGACCCCTCCGATGCGAACCTGGCAGTCATCGCCGCACAACAGTCCAGCCGTGAAGCCCTGACCCCGACGGAAATTCTCTGCAGCAAGCGGGTCCAAACCAACGAAAGCGGTACGCTCGACATCGTGGTCGCGCAGATCCGCCAGCGCCTGCCAGGCCTGTAGATCACTATTTCGGCCGTGAAGCGATGTCCGGCTTCACGGCCGCCAAATAGTGGCACTATACTGGCGTCATAAAACCATCAGGTGATATGAAATGAGCCTTCCCAAACTTCTCGGTACCCCGCTTTATGCCTTGCTGCGCAAAGATGATATCGCCGGGTTCAACAGCGAACGCCCACAAGGTCCGGTCGACATGCGCGGCGGCGATTTTCGAGGGCTTGATCTGCGGGAACTGAACGCGGACGACGTTGACTTCAGCGACGCCTACTTCCGCTCCGCCGATTTGCGCGGCATCGATTTTCGCAAGTCGTCACTAGAGGGCGCGAGCCTGGCCCATGCGCAGATATCCGGCGCCTACTTTCCGCCCGAGCTGTCTGCGGATGAAATCTTGATGTCGATGAACTTCGGCACCCGGCTGCGCTACCGCACCCGCTGACAGTGCCTGAACCGCGCCGGCCAACGCGCGGACCTGCCACGACCGAACGGACCTCCAGCGCCCCCGCTTGCGCTGGAGAATGCAGTCTTTTCCCTCCTCATCGTGCGTAATGCATTAGAAGCTTTTGCATCTAATCCCACCAAAGAATCACGCTTTTCCTACTGACCGCTACACTGCTCAGAAGCTTGCCCACCGCACCAGTCGGCCGTCGCAAGGAGGCTCGATGAATGATGAACTGCAACACCTGAAGAATCTGGGCAAGACATCGGCCCAGTGGCTGCACGCCGTGGGTATCCACAGCGCTTCCGATTTACGCCGGCTCGGGGCGGTAGACGCCTATCGCGCCGTGCGCACGCGCGGCTTCCGGGCGTCCAAGGTGTTGCTGTACGCCATTGAGGGGGCGTTGATGGATGTGCATTGGAACGACATTCCCGCTGAACGCAAGGAAGCCCTGAATAAACAGCTGGACGCCATTTCGACGCGTCACAAAGCCTGATGCCCTTTCTTTTCCAGTGCGAACCCTGGCCGCGAGATTATTTCGAGGAATC
The DNA here is from genome assembly GCF_055390755.1 of Pseudomonas sp. Van50. Lineage (NCBI taxonomy): Bacteria > Pseudomonadati > Pseudomonadota > Gammaproteobacteria > Pseudomonadales > Pseudomonadaceae > Pseudomonas > Pseudomonas sp. Van50. The sequence goes on from NZ_AP024343.1 coordinate 6,037,205, forward strand.
GCAAAAACAATGTTTGACATGGTAATGAGAATCGCTATGATTACCACATCCAGTCGCGAGACTGGTCGATATTTGAACAGCCCTTGGTTCGGACTCTCAGATATCTCCTCATCAGGCTAATCACGGTTATTTGACCCGGCTCTTGCCGGGTCTTTTTTTGCCTGCGATATCACTTACCGATGTGTTCACGCATCTGCGCGCAATAATCCTGGGGCGGCATGGCCGGGGTGTACCACACGTAGTCCGCCATGGCCGACGTCACGTCACTGCCCTCCTCGGCCAACATCAGGACGATCGGTGCCTCGCTGGCGCCAAGGTCCAACGCATGCAGCGGCACGCCGACATCTTTTCGCCCATGCCAGGCGCCTGCGAACAACAATGCCGGTGTCGGCGCTTGCAGCAGGCGTTCGGCCATGCGCCGGTCACGCTGTTGCTGCACGGCCAGCATCGGCGGCATTTGCGACTCCGGCAGCAAACCACAGTGGGATTCACGGATCTGCCCCAACAACGCGTCCTTCACCGTGGCGGCATTGGTGCGAGCGCCCGTCAAGCTGGGCGCTTGCCGATAGAAACGCTGGATCTCGGCGGCGTCCAGATTGGCGGCCAGCAACGGATAGCGTTGCGCCAGGGCAAACTCGACAACGGGCCCATACAGGCTCCAATCCCAGCCGGGGGACCAGGCCAACGCGTCGGGCAGGTCCTTGGGCAAGGCGGGCAGTTGGCGGACCGAATCAACGCGTGGCTGTTGGGAGGGGGTGAGCATTTCCAGCAACAGGCTGCCCTGGGCCCGCTGGCCGGCCAATGCCTGGAGCAGCCATAGCTGCAGCGCATGGTGGTCAGGATTGTCGTGCCGCTCCCCTACCACCACCCGAGGCGCCTTTGCCAGGCGCTCGACCAGTGCCTGTGGCGTCACGGCCTGGCCGTTGTGCAAATCACGGATCCGTCCGTCGAGCGGGGGCGGAGCGATGCTCTGGCACGCCGTCAGTACACTCAATGCCAGAATCAGGAGCAGGCGCACGTCCGTATCCTCCAGGGCGCCCTCAGCGGGCAATGATCAATGGATGCCCGCGCTCCGGATGGTCTTGCACCAGCACATCCAGGCCAAACACCGCCTTGAGCGGTTCCGGGCGCAGTACGTGCCGGGGCGTGTCCAGGGCCACCGGCCGACCGGACGCGAGCAGCAACAGGCGATCACAGTAACGCGCCGCCAGGTTCAGGTCATGCAGGATAACCAGCACGGCGGCGCCGCGACCGGCGAATTCACGCACCGCCTGGAGAATGGTGTGCTGATGCAGCGGATCGAGCATCGAGGTTGGCTCGTCCAGTAACAGGGTCTGCCCCGCTTCACCCGGCCACAACTGCGCCAACACCCGCGCCAGATGCACCCGCTGGCGTTCGCCGCCGGACAACGCCAGGTAACTGCGACCGTGCAGATGCGCGGCGTCTGCCGCTTGCAGCGCCGCGACGACGACTTGCTCGTCGCGCAGCCGACCACTCTGATGCGGCAGGCGCCCCATGCCGACGACTTCCTCGACGCGAAAGGCAAAATCCAGGGTCGAGGACTGCGGCAAGACCGCCAGGCGACGGGCGCGCTCGGCACCCTGCCATTGGGCCAGTGGACGGTCTTCGAGCCAGACCTGCCCCTGGCTCGGCCGCAACTCACCACACAGGCCCGCCAGCAAGGTACTTTTGCCCGCACCGTTGGGCCCGAGCACGCCGAGCACTTCGCCGGGGTTGAGCAGCAGATCGATGTCCGCCAGCACGGTATTGCGGCCACGCTGAATGTGCAGGTTTTGTGCTCGCAACATCAGGCGCGCCCTCGTACCAATAGATAGAGGAAGAACGGCGCGCCGATGAAGGCCGTGACGATGCCGATCGGCAATTCCGCAGGGGCCAGCGCCAAGCGTGCCACCAGGTCGGCGAGCAGCAAAAGACTTGCTCCCGCCAGCACTGAAGCGGGCAGCAACACACGGTGGTCGGGGCCGGCCACCAGGCGCACCAGATGCGGCACCACCAGCCCGACGAAACCGATCATGCCCGCCGCCGCCACCGCCGCGCCAACCCCCAGGGCCGTACAAAACACCAGCTCACGCTTGAGGGCTTCGACGTTGACGCCCAAATGGGCTGCCTCGGACTCGCCCAGCAACAGCGCATTGAGCTCCCGGGCTCGGCGTGGCAGCCAGAGCGCCACGCCGGCGCTGACCAGTAACAACGGCCACAACCTCGCGTAGCTGGCGCCGTTGAGACTGCCCAGGTTCCAGAACGTCAGGGTGCGCAGGGTCGCGTCGTCCGCCAGGTAGGTGAACAGGCCGACGGCGGAACCGGACAGCGCGGTCAGGGCGATGCCCGCCAGGAGCATGGTCGCGACATGGGTCTGGCCATTGCGGCGACCGAGACGATAGACCAGCGCCGTAACGCCGAGCCCGCCAAGGAACGCACACAACGACAACACGTAAGGGCCGAAGGCTTCGGGCAACCCACCCAACGCCGAGCCACCGACAATGGCGACGGCTGCGCCCAACGCCGCACCGCTGGACACGCCCACCAACCCCGGGTCTGCCAGCGGGTTACGGAACAGCCCCTGCATCGCCACGCCGGACAACGCCAACACCCCGCCCACCGCCAAGCCCAGCAGGGTGCGTGGCAAACGGATCTGGCCGAGGATCAGTTCGGCCTGTTCCAGGCCATCGGCGGCCACCGGCAGGCCCAACAGGCGTAAAGCGGCGCGCAAGGTGTCCAGCAGTGGCAGGCTCACCGGCCCCAGGGCCAGGGACAGCCAGGTTGCCAGCAAACACAGCAGGCCCAGGCCGATAAACAAGGTGCGAGGCTTGACCAACGAAGTCATGGCGCCGCGGCCGGCTCAGCCGGATAAAAGCCTGCCGTCAGTTTCACCAGGCCTTGCGGCAACCGCGGGCCCAATCCGCCCACCAACAGCGTGGGGTCAAGCTCCATGATGCGCCCGTCCCTGGCGGCCCGGGTCGAGGAAAGAATCGGATTTTCCCTGAACAGCGCCGCACGGGCTTCTTCACCACTCAAGACACGGTCGGCGAAGACCAGCACGTCAGGATTCAGGCTGGCCAGGGTTTCCACTGAAAAGGATTTATAGCCGCTGTGGGTTGCCAGGTTGCGACCTCCGGCCTGCTGTAACAGCCAATCGGCGGCCGTACCCAGACCAGCGACCAGCGGCTTGCCGCCGGAACTGCCCACCAACAACAATACGCCGGGAGCCTTTTGCTTGAGCTGGGCCTCGGTCACCCGGGCATGTTGCTGGGCGAGCTGTTCCTGGTAACGGTCGAACAGCCGTGCCGCCATGGCCTGCGCCCCCAGCAACTGCCCCAGGTGCTGCAAATTGCCTTGCAGGGTTGGCAGGTCTGGCGTGGTCGAGAACAATTCGACCTTTACGCCGGCGCTGCGGATTTGCGCCAGCACAGGTGGCGGCCCCATTTCCTCGGTGCCCACCAGGATCTGCGGACGCAGGCTCAATACGCCCTCTGCGGACAGTTGTCGCTGATAGCCAATGCTGGGCAGGGCCCGCAAGGATTCAGGATGCTGGCTGGTGGTGTCCACGCCCACCAGTTTCGATTCGCCCCCCAGTGCACTGACCCACTCCGACAAGGCGCCGCCGGCGCTGACCCAACGCTGCGGCGATTCAGCCGCGCTGGCCCCCTGGTTGACCAACAGAGCGACACAGAGCGCAACAACGCGGATGTTCAGGCGCATCGGGCAGCTTCCTCAAAGAAGTTTTTCGCAGGACCGGGCCGGGCCAAGTATCCTCAACCACCTGCGAAGGAGGCGCCATTTGATAATTGTTTTCATTTGACCGTCAAGCGTGGATCTTTTGCTACATGAAGCCCCTGTGGGAGCGAGCTTGCTCGCGATAGCGGTGTACCAGTCACCTTAATGTTGGCTGATCGACCACTATCGCGAGCAAGCTCGCTCCCACAGACGCTCACTCCGACAGACATATAGAGACACACATGAAGTTTCTTTGCACCGCCGCCGAACTGCCCGACAACGGCAGTCGCGGTTTCGACCTCGATGGGCGCAAGGTGCTGGCCGTGCGACGCGCCGGCCAGGTATATGCCTATATCAACCGCTGCCCGCACCGGGGCGTGCCGCTGGAATGGCAACCCGACCAGTTCCTCGACCCCAGCGCCAGCCTGATCCAGTGCGCCACTCACGGCGCGCTGTTCCTGATCGAGAGCGGTGAATGCGTGGCCGGCCCCTGCGCCGGTCAGTTCCTGGCCGCGCTAGACAGCCGGGAGGACGAGCAAGGCATCTGGGTCGAACAGTAGCGGTTCGAGCAACACTGGCAACGCACGGTCCACCCACATCTGCTCGGGCGTCAACGTCACTCCGTAGGCCAACACTTCCACCCCCGCCGCCACCGCATCACGCAGGGCTGCGGCGTATACCGGGTCGATCTCGTGTGCCGGGCGCACGGCCTCGATGCCACTCAGGTTCACGCAATACAGCTGCACCGCCCGCACACCTTCCCGGGCCAGGCCGGCGAGCTCCCTCAGGTGTTTGGCTCCGCGCAGCGTGACCGCATCGGGAAACGCCGCCACCTGGGTGCCATCGAAACCCAACGTGACACTTTTGACTTCGACCCAGGCCGAGCCTTGGGCGTAGTCCAGGCGAAAATCTATGCGGCTGTTTTCCACGCCATAAGCCACTTCACGCTTGAGCCCGGTGAACCCGTTCAGTTCACTGATGACTCCGGCGCGCAAGGCTTCTTCGACCAAAGCGTTGGCCCTCGCGGTATTGATGCAGGCCAGCCGCCCTTGAGGGGTTTCGCCGATTTCCCAGGTGCCGGGCAACTTGCGCTTGGGGTCGCTGGAGCGACTGAACCAGACGCGCGCGCCTTCAGCCATGCAGTTGAGCATCGAGCCGGTGTTGGGGCAGTGAATAGTGAGGAGTTCGCCGTGAACGGTCTCGATATCAGCGAGAAAACGCTTGTAACGTCGAATCAGACGACCTTCTTCCAACGCAGGGGAAAAACGCATCAGCCTTGCCAGCTCCGCAGTCCACGTTCGATTCGCGCCACCGCTTCCTGTAGCCGCGGCAAGCTCTGTGTATAGGCGAAGCGCACATGGTGGCTGGCCTGATGACGGCCGAAATCCAGACCCGGGGTGAAGGCCACGTGTTCGGTTTCCAGGAAATGCTGGCAGAACGCAAAGGCATCGCCGCCGAAGGTGCTGATATCGGCATAGAGGTAAAACGCCCCTTGCGGCTCCACCGCGATACCAAAGCCCAGTTCACGCAAGGCCGGCAGCAGAAAGTCGCGGCGCAGCGCGAACTCGGCCCGCCGCTGCTCGAAGATTTCGATGGTGGCGGGCTCGAAACAGGCCAGGGCGGCGTACTGGGCCATGCTCGGCGCACTGATGTAGAGGTTCTGCGCAAGTTTTTCCAGCTCGCCGATGGCCGCCGAAGGGGCCACCAACCAGCCCAGCCGCCAGCCGGTCATGCCGAAATACTTGGAAAAACTATTAAGGACAAAGGCGTCGTCGTCGACTTCCAGCACACTGGCGGCGTCGGTGCCATAGGTCAGGCCGTGATAGATCTCGTCCACCACCAGATGGCCGTTGTGGCCCTTGATGGCCTTGGACAACCCTGCCAACTCGTCCCGGGTGAGAATCGTCCCGGTCGGGTTGGCTGGCGAGGCCACCAACGCACCGACGCTGTCCTGGTCCCAATGACGATCCACCAGGTCCGGCGTCAATTGATAGCGCACATCCGCCCCCACAGGCACCAATTGCGCCGCGCCTTCCACCAGGCGCAGGAAATGACGGTTGCACGGATAGCCGGGGTCGGCCAACAGCCAATGCTTGCCCGGGTCCACCAGCAAGGCGCTGGTCAGCAGCAACGCGCCGGAACCGCCCGGCGTGATCATGATCCGTCGAGGATCGATGTCCACCCCGTAGCGCTGGCCATAGAAACCCGAGATGGCTTCGCGCAGCTCAGGAATGCCACGGGCCGCGGTGTAACGGGTCTTGCCCGCCGCCAGCGCGGCCTGGCCGGCCTGGATGATCGGTTCGGCGGTGGTGAAGTCCGGCTCGCCGATCTCCAGGTGGATGACGTCATGCCCGGCGGCTTGCAGTTCGTTGGCGCGAGCCAACAGCGCCATCACATGGAAAGGTTCGATGGCGCGGCTGCGCGCACTGTAGGGCTGAGCCATTGGCCTTCCTTCAAGGGAAAAAGAACCGATTCTACCCAACTCGGGAACAACTGCGGGAACACGCGCGAGACCAAAGCGGTCTGAGCCCTCGAATTGCAGGAAATGACTCCCGCGATTGGCCCAGGCTTGACTAGAATCAAGCATTGAGCAGGTTTAGATCCCCACCGAAGCGAACCCGGCCACGCTTTACAGCCCCCGGCCGCCGCAGGCTCGACAACCGGGAGTAGCGCGGCCCGATTTGATCTGGTAAGTTCGCCCGCTTGCAGCCGCAGGGCCGGCAGGTGTCGGTGATGGAGCAATCCTGCGTAGTGGATTACAAGAGTAGAGGCGGTCCATTCATGCCCACCCAAGCAAAGCAAAATCAAAATCAGTCGCTCAGCGGGTTTGAGCCTTACGTCCCGCAAGCTGGCGAAGAGTATATGGGCGCCCCCATGCGCGCGCACTTCACCAAGATCCTGAACAAGTGGAAACAGGACTTGATGCAGGAAGTCGACCGCACCGTGGACCACATGAAAGACGAAGCGGCCAACTTCCCCGACCCGGCCGACCGTGCCAGTCAGGAAGAAGAGTTCAGCCTCGAACTGCGCGCCCGTGACCGTGAGCGCAAGCTCATCAAGAAAATCGACAAGACCCTGCAACTGATCGAAGACGAAGAATACGGTTGGTGCGAGTCCTGCGGCATCGAGATCGGCATTCGTCGCCTGGAAGCCCGACCGACCGCCGACCTGTGCATCGACTGCAAGACCCTGGCGGAAATCAAGGAAAAACAGGTCGGCAAGTAATCGCCGGGGCTGTTACCGAAACGGAGCGTTCATACGCTCCGTTTTTTGTTTCCGATATTTTCTCCAAGCTTCGATGCCCCCCTGTGGGAGCGAGCTTGCTCGCGATAGCAGTGGATCAGCCAGCAGTGATGTGGCTGACAGGTCGCTATCGCGAGCAAGCTCGCTCCCACAAGGGGATATGTTTTGTTGTCGAGATTGCATGCCCACCGCCCGGACCCAGTAACATTCACCCTATGACTGCCTACATCGGACGCTTCGCCCCCACCCCCAGCGGCCACCTGCATTTCGGTTCGCTGGTCGCCGCACTGGCATCGTACCTGGATGCCCGGGCCGTGGACGGGCGCTGGTTGCTGCGCATGGAAGACCTCGACCCGCCCCGGGAAGAACCGGGCGCGCAAGCGGCGATTCTCAAGGCGCTGGAAAGCTACGGGTTTGAATGGGACGGCGAAATGGTTCGCCAAAGCGAGCGCCATGACGCCTACGACCAAGTCATCAACCGGCTGTTCAGCCAAGGCCTGGCCTATGCCTGCACCTGTTCGCGCAAGCAACTGGAGGCGTACCAGGGCATTTATCCGGGCCTGTGCCGCAATGCCGGGCACGGCACCGAAGACGCCGCCATCCGCCTGCGCGTCCCCGAGCTCGAGTACCACTTCACCGACCGGGTCCAGGGCGAGTTCCGCCAGCACCTGGGCCGTGAAGTCGGTGACTTCGTGATCCGCCGCCGCGACGGACTCTATGCCTATCAATTGGGCGTGGTCCTGGACGACGCCTGGCAAGGGGTAACCGATATCGTGCGCGGCGCCGACCTGTTGGACTCCACGCCGCGCCAGCTCTACCTGCAAGAACTGCTCGGGTTGCCACAACCGCGTTACCTGCACGTGCCGTTGATCACCCAGCCCGACGGGCACAAGCTCGGCAAGTCCTACCGTTCACCGCCACTGGCGGCCGACCAGGCCACACCGCTGCTGCTACGGGCGTTGCGCGCGCTGGGCCAGCAACCGGGCCTCGAACTGGACGACGCCAGCCCACGGGAACTGCTGGCCTGGGGCATTCGCCACTGGGACGCGGGCAAGATCCCGCGCACACTGAGCCTGCCCGAAGCGCAAATACGTTGACGGCCCTTGCAGCTTGGCGCCCATCCGTTACCATCGCCGCACGTTTTCGGGCACGCGCATAAATTAGAGAGGCCGGGATGTATATCTATCGCTTGGTCCTGCTCCTGGTAGTGGGGATTTACTTGTTCTCCCCGGCCATCATGGATTGGTGGATCGATGCCACGGGTGCCTGGTATCGGCCGTATCTGCTCTGGCTGATCCTGATTGTCGTGACCTTCATCCTGCAGAGCCAAAAAGATGCCGATGAGCTTTAGCCTGACCCAGATGATCCTGATCAGCGCCGCCTACCTGGCGGTGCTGTTCGGCGTGGCCTGGATCAGCGAACGGGGCATGATTCCCCGGGCGATCATCCGCCACCCGCTGACCTACACCCTGTCGCTGGGTGTCTATGCCAGTGCGTGGGCGTTCTATGGCACGGTCGGGCTGGCCTATCAGTACGGCTATGGTTTCCTCTCCAGTTACCTCGGTGTATCGGGCGCGTTCCTGCTGGCGCCGGTGTTGCTCTACCCGATCCTGAAAATCACCCGCACCTACCAACTGTCCTCCCTGGCCGACCTGTTCGCCTTTCGCTTTCGCAGCACCTGGGCCGGCGCCCTGACCACGATTTTCATGCTGGTCGGGGTGTTACCGTTGCTGGCCCTGCAAATACAGGCCGTGGCCGACTCCATCAGCATCCTGACCCGCGAACCGGTGCAGCACCGGGTGGCATTGAGTTTCTGTGTGCTGATCATCCTGTTCACGATTTTCTTCGGTTCCCGGCACATCGCCACGCGGGAGAAACACGAAGGCCTGGTGTTCGCGATCGCCTTCGAGTCGGTGATCAAGCTGATCGCCATCGGCGGCGTCGGTCTCTATGCCCTGTACGGCGTGTTCGACGGCCCGCAACAGCTGGAAGTGTGGCTGCTGCAGAACCAGACCGCCCTCGCCGCCTTGCACACGCCCTTGCAGGAAGGCCCGTGGCGCACGCTGTTGCTGGTGTTCTTCGCCTCGGCCATCGTGATGCCGCACATGTACCACATGACCTTTACCGAGAACCTCAACCCGCGCTCGCTGGTGAGCGCCAGCTGGGGCCTGCCGCTGTTCCTGCTGCTGATGAGCCTGGCGGTGCCGCTGATCCTCTGGGCCGGCCTGAAGCTGGGCGCCAGCACCAACCCGGAATATTTCACCCTGGGCATCGGCATCGCCGCCAACAGCAAGGCCCTGGCGTTGCTGGCCTACGTCGGCGGCCTGTCGGCGGCCAGCGGCCTGATCATCGTCACCACGCTGGCCTTGTCGGGCATGGCCCTCAACCACCTGGTGCTGCCGCTCTACCAGCCACCGGCCGAAGGCAACATCTACCGCTGGCTGAAATGGACCCGGCGAGCGCTGATCGTCGCGATCATCATGGCCGGCTACGGTTTCTACCTGATGCTGGGCGACGGGCAGGACCTGGCCAACCTGGGCATCGTCGCCTTCGTCGCCACCTTGCAGTTCCTGCCCGGCGTGCTGTCGGTACTGTATTGGCCGACCGCCAACCGCCGCGGCTTCATCGCCGGCCTGCTGGCGGGGATCCTGGTGTGGCTGGTGGCGATGCTGCTGCCGCTGATGGGTAACTTGCAGGGTTTCTATATTCCGCTGCTGAACATGATCTACGTGCTCGACGACACCAGTTGGCATATGGCGGCCATCGCTTCCCTGGCAGCGAACGTGCTGATGTTCACCCTGATCTCGCTGTTCACCAACGCCAGCAGCGAAGAGGCCAGCGCCGCCGAAGCCTGTGCGGTCGACAATGTTCGTCGTCCGCAGCGCCGTGAACTCCACGCCGCCTCGCCCCAGGAGTTCGCCACCCAACTGGCCAAGCCCCTGGGCGCCAAAGCCGCGCAAAAGGAAGTCGAACAGGCCCTGCGTGACCTTTACCTGCCCTTCGATGAACGCCGCCCGTATGCCTTGCGTCGCCTGCGGGACCGGATCGAGGCCAACCTGTCCGGCCTGATGGGCCCCAGCGTGGCCCAGGACATGGTCGAGACGTTCCTGCCCTACAAGGCCGGCGGCGAGAACTATGTCACCGAAGACATCCACTTCATCGAAAGCCGCCTCGAGGATTACCACTCGCGCCTCACCGGCCTGGCCGCCGAACTGGACGCCTTGCGCCGTTACCACCGCCAGACCCTGCAGGAACTGCCGATGGGCGTGTGTTCCCTGGCCAAGGACCAGGAAATCCTGATGTGGAACAAGGCCATGGAAGAACTGACCGGAATCGCCGCCCAGCGCGTGGTCGGTTCCCGCCTGAGCACCCTGGGCGAGCCATGGAAAGGCTTGCTGCAAGGCTTCATCGACCTGCCTGACGAGCACCTGCACAAACAGCACCTGGCCCTCGACGGCCAGACCCGTTGGCTGAACCTGCACAAGGCGGCGATCGACGAGCCGTTGGCACCGGGCAACAGCGGCCTGGTGCTGCTGGTGGAAGACCTGACCGACACCCAGATGCTCGAAGACAAGCTGGTCCACTCCGAACGACTGGCAAGCATTGGCCGGCTGGCCGCCGGGGTGGCCCACGAAATCGGCAACCCGATCACCGGCATCGCCTGCCTGGCGCAGAACCTGCGCGAAGAGCGCGAGGACGATGGTGAGTTGACGGAAATCAGCGGCCAGATCCTCGAACAGACCAAGCGCGTGTCGCGCATCGTCCAATCGCTGATGAGCTTCGCCCATGCCGGCGGTCACCAGCACAATGACGAGCCCGTCTGCCTGGCCGAAGTGGCCCAGGATGCCATTGGTCTGCTGGCCCTCAACCGGCGCAATTTCGAGGTGCAATTTTTCAACCTGTGCGACCCGGACCATTGGGTCGACGGCGACCCCCAGCGGCTCGCCCAGGTGTTGATCAACCTGCTCTCCAACGCGCGGGACGCCTCACCGGCCGGCAGCGCGGTGCGGGTCAAGAGCGAAGCTTTCGAACACACGGTCGACCTGATCGTCGAAGACGAAGGCAGCGGTATCCCACAGAACATCATGGACCGATTGTTCGAACCCTTCTTCACCACCAAGGATCCTGGCGAAGGCACCGGTCTGGGCCTCGCACTGGTCTATTCCATCGTTGAAGAGCATTATGGACAAATCACCATCGACAGCCCGGCCGATGTTCAGAGCCAGCGCGGCACCCGTATCCGGGTGACCTTGCCGCGTCATGTCGAAGCGACGTCCGCTGTGAACTGAGACCGTCGAGAGAATCGAATCAATGCCGCACATTTTGATCGTCGAAGACGAAACAATTATCCGCTCCGCCTTGCGCCGCCTGCTGGAACGCAACCAGTACCAGGTCAGCGAAGCCGGTTCAGTGCAGGAAGCACAAGAACGTTTCAGCATCCCCACGTTCGACCTGATTGTCAGCGACCTGCGCCTGCCTGGCGCCCCAGGGACCGAGTTGATCAAGCTCGGCCAGGGCACGCCGGTGCTGATCATGACCAGCTACGCCAGCCTGCGCTCGGCGGTCGACTCCATGAAAATGGGCGCCGTGGACTACATCGCCAAACCGTTCGACCACGACGAGATGCTCCAGGCCGTGGCCCGCATCCTGCGTGACCGACAGGCGGCGACCAGCAACCCGGCGGAACCCGTCGGCAAGGCCAGCGCCTCCGCGAAAGTCGGGGCCAGCAACAGCAATGGCGAGATCGGCATCATCGGTTCCTGCCCGCCCATGCAGGACCTTTACAGCAAGATCCGCAAAGTGGCGCCGACCGACTCCAATGTCCTGGTCCAGGGCGAGTCCGGCACCGGCAAGGAACTGGTGGCCCGTGCCCTGCACAACCTGTCACGCCGAGCCAAGGCACCGATGATCTCGGTGAACTGCGCGGCAATTCCGGAGAGCCTGATCGAGTCCGAACTGTTCGGTCACGAGAAAGGTGCGTTCACCGGCGCCAGCGCCGGGCGTGCCGGGCTGGTGGAAGCGGCGGACGGCGGCACGTTGTTCCTCGATGAAATCGGCGAGCTGCCACTGGAGGCCCAGGCGCGCTTGCTGCGGGTACTTCAGGAAGGCGAGATCCGCCGGGTCGGCTCGGTGCAGTCGCAGAAGGTCGATGTCCGCCTGATCGCGGCCACCCACCGTGATCTCAAGAGCCTGGCGAAAATCGGCCAGTTTCGCGAAGACTTGTATTACCGCTTGCACGTGATCGCCTTGAAGCTCCCTGCCCTGCGCGAGCGCGGCGCGGACGTCAATGAAATCGCCCAGGCGTTTTTGGCCCGCCAGAGCGCGCGGGTCAACCGCACCGACCTCAAGTTCGCCCCGGACGCCGAACAGGCCATTCGTCATTACGCCTGGCCGGGTAACGTTCGGGAGCTGGAAAACGCGGTCGAGCGGGCGGTGATCCTGTGCGAGAGCCCGGAAATCTCTGCCGACCTGTTGGGCATCGACATCGAACTGAGTGACCTGGACGACGAAGAGTTCATCGGCCTGGCCCCGCAACAGGGCGGCGCTGCCAACAACACCAGCCACGAACCCACCGAAGACCTGTCCCTGGAGGACTACTTCCAGCATTTCGTCCTCGAGCACCAGGACCACATGACCGAGACCGAACTGGCACGCAAGCTGGGCGTCAGCCGCAAGTGCCTGTGGGAACGGCGCCAGCGCCTGGGCATTCCACGGCGCAAGACCGGGGCGACCAGCGAAAGCTGACTGTGTGGGAGCGAGCTTGCTCGCGATAGCGGTGTGTCAGTCGCGCCATAGGCAAGCTGATCCCCCATCGCGAGCAAGCTCGCACCCACAGAGAATGTGAAAAAACTGTTACCTCAGTCCTTTTCACGTAACAGAAGCCGGGGTTTACGGTAACGAAACCCCGGCTTTTTTTCGCCTCGGAAAAATGGCTATAACCATAGAACCCCCGGTTTATCTGGGGTTCGCAAAAGTTGGCACGCACCCTGCTATAGCTTTGGTACAAGAACAATAACAAGCAATGCAAAAGACAATAAAAATAAGACGAATCGACTCACGCACAATAAAAACAAGACGGCGAGAGGCGCAGCTAACTGATTCTTTTGGAGAGGCGTTGTATTTGGGGCTTGCCCCACAACCAGGCCGAGAACAATAAAAACTGTCTCAAGACAGGTGCCTGAACTGGTTGGATCGATTGATCACTGCAACACAGCGACCAAAGCAATCCGTTTGCTCTTGGCTCCCGACTGGGAGGGTCACGAAGGGAAAACCTCGTGGCGCGGGCACTCAACAAAAACAAGAAGCCCGAAACCAATAATAAAAACAGAGCACGCAACTAATTCTGGGGGAGCTTCGGCTCCCCTTGTGGTTTCTGTCATTTCCCTTCCTTGAAGCCTACAAAGCTTGTCGCTTGCAGCTTGCAGCTCAAAACTGCTGCGTCCTACACCATCCCTCGACTAAATGCTAGAATCCCCGCCCATCATGCGGTCATTCTTCGTTTTTGGCCGAATATTCCTTCAAACAGTGCATCCCATGCTGAAGAAGCTGTTCCAGTCATTCCGTTCTCCCTTGCGTCGTACGCAACACATTCGCAGCACGCCTGAAGTGCTCAACAGCGGCCAGCATTCGCTGCAAAAGGCCCAGTTCAGCCGTTATGCGGTGAACATCGTCGAACGTTTGCAGAACGCCGGCTACCAGGCCTACCTGGTCGGTGGCTGCGTGCGCGACATGCTGCTCAACATCACCCCCAAGGATTTCGACGTCGCCACCAGCGCCACGCCGGAACAGATACGGGCCGAGTTTCGCAATGCGCGGATCATTGGCCGGCGCTTCAAGCTGGTCCATATCCACTTCGGCCGCGAGATCATCGAAGTGGCAACCTTCCGCGCCAATCATCCGCAAAACGATGAAGAGGAAGACAGCAACCAGTCTTCCCGCAACGAGAGCGGACGTATCCTGCGCGATAACGTCTACGGCACGTTGGAAGAAGACGCGCAACGCCGCGACTTCACCATCAACGCCCTGTATTACGATCCGGTCAGCGAACGCATCCTCGATTACGCCAACGGCGTACACGACATTCGCAATCGTCTGATCCGCCTGATCGGCGATCCGAAGCAGCGCTACCAGGAAGACCCGGTGCGGATGCTGCGAGCCGTGCGTTTCGCCGCCAAGCTGGATTTCGGCATCGAAAAACACAGCGCCGTGCCGATTCGCGAACTGGCGCCCATGCTGCGGGAAATCCCCTCGGCGCGCCTGTTCGAGGAAGTGCTCAAACTGTTCCTGTCAGGCAACGCGGCAGACACCTTCGAGATGCTGGTGGACCTGCAGCTGTTCGATCCGCTGTTCCCCGCCAGCGCCGAGGCCCTGGAGCACAACCCGACCTACACCCACACCTTGATCAGCGAAGCACTGATCAACACCGACCTGCGCATCAAGCAGAACAAGCCGGTGACCCCGGCGTTCCTGTTCGCCGCCTTGCTCTGGCCTGCCCTGCCGGCCCGGGTGCTGCGCCTGCAAGACCGTGGCATGCCGCCGATCCCGGCGATGCAGGAAGCCGCCCACGAGCTGATCGCCGAACAGTGCCAGCGCATCGCCATTCCAAAACGCTTCACGATGCCGATCCGCGAGATCTGGGACATGCAGGAGCGCCTGCCACGGCGCAGCGGCAAACGTGCCGACCTGCTGCTGGACAACCCGCGTTTCCGCGCCGGCTACGATTTCCTGCTGCTGCGTGAAAGCGCGGGCGAGCAGACCGATGGCCTGGGCGAATGGTGGACCGATTACCAGGACGCCAACGACAGCGAGCGCCGCGATATGATTCGCGAGCTCAGCGGCAAGGATGACGGTGCCAGCGGCCCACGCAAGCGTCGCCGCAGCAGCGGTGCCAAGCGCAACCGTGCCGGTGTACCGAGCGCATCGGGCGAGTAATCGATGGAACGTATCTACATCGGCATGGGCAGCAACCTGGCCGAACCCGCCGAACAATTGCGCAGTGCCGTCCAGGCACTGGCGCAATTGCCCGATACCCAACTGGTGGGTGTCTCGGCATTTTATCAAAGCGATTCCCTTCTACCCGGCCAGCCGCGCTACACCAATGCGGTGGCGGCGCTGGACAGCCACCTGGCACCGCTGGACCTGCTCGATGCGCTGCAAGCCATCGAAACCGGACAGGGTCGCGAACGCCTCGAACGCTGGGGGCCGCGCACCCTGGACCTGGACATCCTGCTGTTCGGCGAGCGCCTGATCGACGAGCCCCGCCTCAAGGTCCCCCACTACCACATGCAGGCCCGGGCCTTTGTCCTGTACCCACTGGCCGAACTGGCCCCCGCCGACCTGCGCCTGGCCGATGGGCGCTTGCTCAAGGACCTGCTTGCCGCGTGCCCGTTTGCCGGCCTGGAACGCCTGCCCGCCCACTGACGAAGACCATCCCCCTGTGGAGCGAGCTTGCTCGCGATAGCGTCGGCACATCCAGCATCCGGGGTGACTGACACACCGCCATCGCGAGCAAGCTCGCTCCCACAGGTTTCGGGACCCGGCAGTCAGATCCGAAACACGCCTCTACGCTGAAACGCATCAGTAACCCCGGTAACACCCGCCGGTAACACATCCAATTGACTTCCCGATTGCTCCTCACGACTATAGGCGTCCCGCTGCCGCCAACGCGGCACTAAAGGGCGCAATCCAGGCCTTACAAGCACCACGCATAGAAGGTGCGCCTGTATAGATAACGAATCATGCGCGTTACTCGCAGTCATTCACGAGCGCCTAATGAGGACTTTTTCATGCCAGCTATTACCCTGACCACGCTGCAAGGTCTCAAGCAAAAAGGTGAGAAAATCACCATGCTGACCTGCTATGACGCAACCTTCGCCCATGCCTGCAATGAGGCCGGTGTCGAAGTGCTGCTGGTGGGCGATTCCCTCGGCATGGTGCTGCAAGGTCACGACAGCACGCTGCCGGTGACCACCGCCGAGATGGCCTACCATGTGGCCGCCGTCAAACGCGGTAACACCGATGCGCTGATCCTCGCCGACCTGCCGTTCATGGCCTACGCCACCCTCGAACAAACCATGACCAACAGCGCCATGCTGATGCAGGCCGGTGCCCACATGATCAAGGTCGAAGGCGCGTTGTGGCTGGCCGATTCGATTCGGCTGCTGGCCGAACGGGGCATTCCAGTGTGCGCGCACCTGGGCCTGACCCCTCAAGCGGTGAATATTCTCGGCGGCTACAAGGTCCAGGGCCGCAATGAGAACCAGGCACGGCAGATGCGTGCCGATGCGATTGCGCTGGAGCAGGCGGGCGCGGCGATGCTGCTGCTCGAATGCGTACCCAGCGAGCTGGCTGAAGAAATCACCCAGGCGGTGAAGATCCCGGTGATCGGGATCGGCGCCGGCAACGCCACCGATGGCCAGGTGCTGGTGCTCCACGACATGCTCGGGCTGTCGATTACCGGTCGCGTGCCCAAGTTCGTGAAGAACTTCATGGCCGGGCAAACCTCCATCCAGGGCGCCTTGAGCACCTACGTCGCTGAAGTCAAGGCCGCGACGTTCCCGGGTGCCGAACACGGATTTTCTGCATGAACACCGTCAAAACCGTACGCGAACTGCGCGCCGCCGTGGCCCGTGCCCGCGGCGAAGGCAAACGCATCGCCTTCGTGCCGACCATGGGCAACCTGCACAGCGGTCATGTGGCGCTGGTCACCAAGGCCGCACAACGGGCCGACTTCGTGGTGGCGAGCATTTTCGTCAATCCGCTGCAATTCGGCGCCGGCGAAGACCTGGACAAATACCCCCGCACCCTGGCAGCCGACCAGGAAAAACTGCTCCAGGCCGGCTGCCATCTGCTGTTCGCCCCCAGCGTCGAAGAAATGTACCCCGACGGCATGGCCGGACAGACCCGGGTCAGCGTCCCGCAATTGTCCGAAGGCTTGTGCGGCGCCAGCCGTCCAGGGCATTTCGAGGGTGTGGCGACAGTGGTCAGCAAGCTGTTCAACATGGTCCAGCCTGACCTGGCGGTGTTTGGCCAGAAAGACTTCCAGCAACTGGCGGTGATCCGCGCCCTGGTCCATGACTTGAACATGCCGATCCAGATCATCGGCGAGCCGACCGTCCGCGCCGAGGATGGCCTGGCGCTGTCGTCGCGCAATGGCTTCCTCAGCCCGGATCAACGTGCCGTCGCGCCCGTGGTCTATCGCGTCCTGAGCCAGATCGCCGAGTCAATCAAACAGGGCCAGCGGGATTTCCCGGCGCTGATCGGCGAACAACTCAAGCAACTGGAAGCTGCCGGCCTGCGTCCCGATTACCTGGAAATCCGTCACGCCAAGACCCTGCGCCCGGCGTTGAGCGAGGACCGCGACCTGGTGATTCTGGTGGCCGCCTTCCTCGGCACCACGCGCCTGATCGACAACCTGCATCTGGACCTCGACACCCCCGCCTGAACATCACAAAACCCCTGTGGGAGCGAGCTTGCTCGCGATAGCGATACATCAGTCGACATCGATGTCGGCTGACCTGACGCCATCGCGAGCAAGCTCGCTCCCACAGAGAGTCATCTGCGTTCCGTCTGTCGGACCCTTCCCATCCCGTTGTATAAAAAAGTACCGGGAACCGGTCAGACAAAGTCAAGACAGATTGCAACGCGAGGTTTACTGTAGTCGCCCTGCGTCTGGCGATCATGTCGATGCAGTGTCCGGATGCCCACCTCAAGCCGCGCCGGAATTTTTAGTGTACAAAAGGTCGTTCAAGTAAAAAGGAAACCCGCAGCGATGGCGTATTACCGAACCCCTCATGACGTGACCGCTCTGCCAGCCTGGCAAGCGCTGAATGACCACCGCAAAGCCATGCAGGATTTCAGCATGCGCGAAGCGTTCAATGCCGATCCGCAGCGTTTCACTCAATTCACCCTGTCGAGCTGCGGCCTGTTTCTCGACTACTCGAAAAACCTGATCAACGCCCAGACCCGCGACCTGCTGGTGGGCCTGGCCAACGAAGTCGACCTCAAGGGCGCGATCAAGTCGCTGTTCGAGGGCGAAATCGTCAACGCCTCGGAAAATCGCCCGGCCTTGCACACTGCCCTGCGTCGGCCGGTGGGCGACAAGTTGCTGGTCAACGGCGTCAACGTGATGCCGGACGTGCATAAAGTGCTGAACCAGATCACTGACCTGGTCGGCCGCATTCACGACGGCCTGTGGCGCGGCTACACCGAAAAGCCCATCACCGACGTGGTGAACATCGGCATCGGTGGCTCTTTCCTCGGCCCGGAACTGGTGTCCGAAGCGCTGTTGTCCTACGCGCAAAAAGGCGTTCGCTGCCACTATCTGGCGAACATCGACGGCAGCGAGTTCCATGAACTGACCATGAAGCTGCGCGCCGAGACCACGCTGTTCATCGTCTCGTCGAAATCCTTCAACACCCTTGAAACCCTGAAGAACGCCCAGGCCGCCCGTGCCTGGTACCTGGCCCAGGGTGGTTCCGAAGCGGAGCTGTATCGCCACTTCATCGCCGTGTCGAGCAACAACGCCGCCGCCGTGGCCTTCGGCATCCGTGAAGAGAACATCTTCCCGATGTGGGACTGGGTCGGCGGGCGTTACTCGCTGTGGTCGGCCATCGGCCTGCCGATCGCCCTGGCCATCGGCATGTCGAACTTCAAGGAATTGCTCTCCGGCGCCTATTCCATGGACCAGCACTTCCAGAGCGCCCCGTTCGAGCAGAACATGCCGGTGCTGCTGGCGCTGCTGGGCGTGTGGTACGGCAACTTCTGGGGTGCGCAGAGCCATGCGATCCTGCCGTACGACCACTACCTGCGTAACATCACCAAGCATTTGCAGCAATTGGACATGGAATCCAACGGCAAGAGCGTGCGCCAGGACGGTACCCCGGTGTCGACCGACACGGGCCCGGTGATCTGGGGCGGCGTCGGCTGCAACGGCCAGCACGCCTACCACCAGTTGCTGCACCAGGGCACCCAGTTGATCCCGGCCGACTTCATCGTGCCGATCGTCAGCTTCAACCCGGTTTCCGACCATCACCAGTGGCTGTACGCCAACTGCCTGTCCCAGAGCCAGGCGCTGATGCTGGGCAAGACCCGCGCCGAGGCCGAAGCCGAGCTGCGGGACAAGGGCGCCAGCGAAGAAGAGGTGCAGAAACTGGCGTCCCACAAGGTGATCCCGGGCAACCGTCCGAGCAACACCCTGGTGGTCGAACGCATCAGCCCACGGCGCCTCGGCGCACTGGTGGCGTTGTATGAGCACAAAGTGTTCGTGCAGAGCGTGGTCTGGGGCATCAACGCCTTCGACCAATGGGGCGTGGAGCTGGGCAAGGAACTGGGCAAGGGCGTCTACAACCGCCTGGTGGGCAGCGAAGAGAACCCGGCCGAAGATGCCTCGACCCAAGGCTTGATCAACTACTTCCGCGGGCGTCACCGCGGCTGATCGTAGGTCGCACTCCAAGTACTGACCTTTGTGGGAGCGAGCGTGCTCGCGATGGCGGTGGATCAGTTGACACTCATGTTGACTGACACACCGCCATCGCGAGCAAGCTCGCTCCCACAGTTGTTTGTGCATGACTTGAACCCTCCCGCTACTCGGCGCATCTTTATGACTTGTCGCAAAAACAAGAATAAGGAACCGTCATGTTCGATATCAGCCAGTACCCCCACGCCGATGCCGTCCGCCGGGCTGCGCAACTGAGTCAGGACGAGTACAAGCGGCTCTACAAAGAATCCATCGAACACCCCAGCGCCTTCTGGGCCGAGCAGGCCACACGCTTTCTCGACTGGATGACGCCCTGGCAAACCGTCCAGCGCTATGACCTCAAGAACGGCGACGCGACCTGGTTCGCCGGCGGCAAGCTGAACGTCAGCGCCAATTGCATCGACCGTCACCTGGACACTCGTGGCGAACAGGTCGCGATCATCTGGGAAGGCGACAACCCCGCCGAATCGGCGCAAATCACCTACAAGAAACTGCACAACCATGTGTGCCGCCTGGCCAACGTGCTGAAAAGCCGCGGCGTGAAGAAAGGCGACCGGGTCTGCATCTACATGCCGATGATTCCCGAGGCCGCCTACGCCATGCTCGCCTGCACCCGCATCGGCGCGGTGCATTCGGTGGTGTTCGGCGGTTTCTCGCCGGACTCCCTGCGCGACCGGATTCTCGATGCCGATTGCCGCACCGTGATCACGGCTGACGAAGGCGTGCGTGGCGGGCGCTTCATACCACTCAAGCGCAACGTCGACAAGGCCCTGGAAAGCTGCCCGAACGTCAGCACCGTGCTGGTGGTCGAGCGCACCCAGGGTGAGGTGGGCTGGGTTGAAGGCCGTGATCTCTGGTATCACCAGGCCATGCACGACATGAGCGACGACTGCCCACCCGAACCGATGGAAGCCGAAGACCCGCTGTTCATCCTCTACACCTCCGGCAGCACCGGCAAACCCAAGGGCGTGCTGCACACCACGGGCGGTTACCTGCTGCAAGCGGCGATGACATTCAAGTACGTGCTGGACTACCGCGACAACGAAGTGTTCTGGTGCACCGCCGACGTCGGTTGGGTCACCGGCCATAGCTATATCGTCTACGGCCCGCTGGCCAACGGCGCCACCACGCTGATCTTCGAGGGCGTGCCGAGCCACCCCAGCAGTTCGCGCTTCTGGCAGGTGATCGACAAGCATCAGGTCAACATCTTCTACACCGCACCGACCGCCCTGCGCGCGTTGATGCGCGAAGGGGCCGGACCGTTGCAGGAAACGTCCCGCAAAAGCCTGCGATTGCTCGGCAGCGTCGGTGAGCCGATCAACCCGGAGGCGTGGGAATGGTATTTCAACGTGGTAGGCGAACAGCGCTGCCCGATTGTCGATACCTGGTGGCAGACCGAAACCGGCGGCATCATGCTCAGCCCGTTGGTCAGTGCCCCACGGCTCAAACCGGGCTGCGCCACCCGGCCGATGTTCGGTGTACAACCGGTCTTGCTGGATGAGGTGGGCAAGGAAATCAGCGGCGCCGGCAGCGGTGTACTGGCGATCAAATCCAGTTGGCCTGGGCAGATTCGCAGTGTTTATGGCGACCACCAACGCATGGTGGACACATACTTCAAGCCCTACCCCGGCTATTACTTCACCGGCGACGGCGCGCGCCGCGACGAAGACGGCGATTACTGGATCACCGGGCGCATCGACGATGTAATCAACGTCTCCGGGCATCGCATCGGCACCGCCGAGGTGGAGAGCGCCCTGGTGCTGCACGACAACATCGCCGAAGCGGCCGTTGTCGGCTATCCCCACGACCTCAAGGGCCAGGGTATCTATGCCTTTGTCACGCCGATGAACGGTGTGGAGGCCAATGACGAGTTGAAGAAGGAATTGCTGGCCCACGTCAGCAAGGAAATCGGCAGCTTCGCCAAGCCGGAACTGATCCAGTGGGCGCCCGCGCTGCCCAAGACCCGTTCGGGCAAGATCATGCGGCGCATCCTGCGCAAGATCGCCTGCAACGAACTCGACAGCCTCGGCGACACCTCGACCCTGGCCGATCCGAGCGTGGTGGAGGGGCTGATCGACAAGCGCCTGAATCGCTGATGTTTCCTGTGGGAGCGAGCTTGCTCGCGATGGGGCCCTGTCAGTCTGCATCGATGTTGAATGCAAGACCACCATCGCGAGCAAGCTCGCTCCCACAGGGACCACGCCAGCCATAACTGCTAAACTCCCGCGCCTCATTTCTCTAAGGCGCGCCCGGCATGTCTTCCTTGAATCAGGCGCTGCGCGCCGCCCTCGACCAGCGTCAGGAGCTGCTCGGCCAATTGCATCAACAAGGCACCGACTGCTATCGCCTGTTCCACGGCAGCCAGGAAGGCGCGCCCGGACTGACCCTCGACCGCTACGGCCCGCAACTGCTGGTGCAGAGCTTCCATCAGTCACTGGAGCGGGACGACCTGCTGCAACTGCACGGTATCGTCAACGAACGGCTGGGCCTGGAAACCCTGTTGGTCTACAACGACCGCGCCCGGGGCAATTCGCGCGTCGACCGCCAGGACACGGTCTATCAGGCTGACGAAGCCGCCCTGCAAGACCTGGTCGGGCATGAATGGGGCTTGAATTATCGCGTTCGCGGCCGCCATGCCGGGCAGGATCCACTGCTGTTTCTCGACCTGCGCAACGCCCGGGGCTGGGTCAAGGCACACAGCCGCGGCAAAAGCGTGTTGAACCTGTTCGCCTACACCTGCGGCGTCGGCCTGAGCGCAGCGGCCGGTGGCGCGCGGGAGGTGTGCAACCTGGACTTCGCCGAAGGCAACCTGGCGGTGGGTCGCGAAAACGGCCTGCTCAACCCCGATTTGCCGCCGATGGCGTTCGTGCAGTCGGATTACTTCCCGGCGATTCGCCAACTGGCCGGCCTGCCCATCAGCCAGCGCCGTGGGCAAAAACTGCCCAGCTACGTGCGCCTGGAACAACGCCAGTACGACCTGGTGCTGCTCGATCCACCGGCCTGGGCCAAAAGCGCGTTCGGCACCGTCGACCTGTTGCGCGACTACCAAAGCCTGCTGAAGCCGGCATTGCTCACCACCGCCGACAACGGCGTGCTGATCTGCTGCAACAACCTGGCAAAAGTGTCCATGGACGACTGGCGCGATCAGGTCTTGCGTTGCGCGGAAAAAGCCGGCCGCCCGGTGCGCGAGTGGAGCGTGCTGACGCCCGGCAGCGATTTCCCTTCCCTGGACCGGCAGCCACCGCTCAAGACGTTGATCCTCCAGTTCTAGGCCCGTGTCGGAATTTTCACCGAGAAAACCAGACAATTCTCATAAATCACAGTGGCTTCGGAACCGTAAACGCATGCCATACTCCAAGGCACTCCGAATTCACACTAGATGAAGCCGCACATGCCCAAAGGATTGATTCGCGCTTTCGGCGCCCTGTTGACCGCACTGGCCCTCTACAGCCTGTTGGGTTTTCTGATTTTGCCAGGCATCGCCTTGCGCATCGCCAACCAGCAATTGGCCGCCCATGCGACAGTGCCGGCGCAGATCCAGCGTGTGGAACTCAATCCCTTCAGCCTTGAAGTCACCCTCTGGGGCCTGAATATCGGCGAGCCAGGCAAGGAGCAGCTCGGCTTCGAACGGCTGTACGCCAATTTGCAACTCGACAGCTTGTGGTCTGGCGCCCTGCACCTGGTCGACATCGAGATGGACAAGCCCAAGACCGAAGTGGTGTTCGCCAAGGACGGCCAGTTGAACCTGCTGGGCCTGTTCAAGCTGCCGGCCAGCGAGCCGACGCCCGCCGATCCCGAGGCCAAGCCGTTCCCCCTGCGGGTCGATCGAATCAAGTTGGCCGGCGGCTACGTGCATTTCCAGGACCTGCGGCCCAGTGAGCCCATCGAGTTTCTCTACGACACCCTCGATTTCGAGCTGAAGAACCTCAGCACCCTGCCCGACGACAATGCCGACATGACCCTGGTGGCCGCTGGTCCCGAAGGCGGACAGGTCGACTGGACCGGTAATTTCAGTCTCACACCGATTGCCTCCCAAGGCACGCTCAAAGTCACTGGCGGCCAGATGAAAGCCTGGTGGCCCTATGTGCGCGACGCCGTACCGCTGGTGCTGGAGAACGGTGTCCTGAACCTCAGCACCGACTACAAGCTCAACCTGGCCAAGGGCACCGAACTGCTGCTCAACAACGTCGCGCTCAGCGTCGCGCCCTTTGCCATCAAGGCCCCCGATGGCCGCCCACTGGTGAAACTCGAACGCCTGGACGTGAGCGAAACCACGGTGGACCTGGCCAAGCAGCAAGTGGTGGTCGGCAAGATCCGCAGCCAGAAGCTGGAAACCTGGGCCGCTCGCGAGGCGGACGGGCAACTGGACTGGCAGAAGCTCTTCGCCAGCCAGCCAGCCAAACCGCAGGTCAAGGCGGAACCGGCATCCGCCCCGGCGGCGGCCGACTCGCCAAAACCTGAACCGACACCGCCCAGCAAACCGTGGCAAGTGATCTTGAAGGACGTGCAACTGCGCGACTACCAGGTGCATCTGGCCGACCGCCAGGCGCAGCCCGCCGTGGCCCTGGAGGTCGGCCCGCTGAACCTCGACCTGCAGAACTACGACACCCTCAACGGCTCGCCCTTTACCCTCAAGCTGGACACCGGGTTGGGCAAACAGGGCAAGATCCTGGCCGATGGCGAGGTCAACCTGAACCCGATCAGCGCCAGGCTCAAGGTCAAGACCCAGGACATCGACCTGCGCGTCGCCCAGTCGTATATCAACCCGTTCATTCGCCTGGAGCTGCGCTCCGGGATGCTCGGCAGTGACCTGGCGGTCGACCTCAAGAGCACCGAGCCACTGGCATTCGCCGTCACCGGCCGCGCCCAGGTCGAGCAGTTGCACACCCTCGACACCCTCAAGACCCGTGATTTCCTCAAATGGCAGAAACTGATCCTCGAAGGCCTGAACTATCAGCACGGTGACAGCCTGTCCATCGACAAGGTCAACCTGTTCCAGCCTTACGCGCGCTTCATGATCAACGACGACCGCACCACCAACGTCGATGACCTGCTGATCCCGCAACCGGCCGACAGCGGCACGAAGAGCACCGCGACAAAACCGAAGTCCCAGGAAAAACCGCTGGGCATCCACATCGGCGGCATCGCCATCAACGACGGTTCGGCCAACTTCGCCGACTTCAGCCTGACGCCCAATTTCGCCACGGCCATCCAACAGCTCAATGGCCAGATCGGCACCATCGACAGCCGCCAGGCCCAACCGGCCAGCGTGGACGTCAAGGGCAAGGTCGACCGTTACGCACCGGTCACCATCAAAGGGGCGGTAAACCCCTTCGATCCGATGGCCAGCCTCGACATCGCCACCAGTTTCAAACGGGTCGAGCTGACGACCCTGACGCCCTACTCCGGCAAGTTCGCCGGCTATCGCATCCGCAAGGGCCGGCTCAATCTCGACCTGCATTACCGAATCACCAAGGGCCAGCTCCAGGCGGAGAACAAGGTGGTGGTCGAACAATTGCAGCTGGGAGAAAAAGTCGACAGCCCGGACGCCGTCAGCCTGCCGCTGAAGCTGGCCGTCGCCTTGCTCAAGGACTCCGAGGGCAGGATTTCCATCGAACTGCCAGTCAGCGGCAACCTCAACGACCCGCAGTTCAGTGTCATGCCGATCGTCTGGCAGACCCTGCGCAACCTGGTGGTCCGCGCGGCCCAGGCGCCCTTCAAGCTCATCGGCGGGCTGGTGGCCGGGGGCGGCTCGGAAGACCTGGGCAGCGTGGCGTTTGCGCCAGGCTCCAGCGACCTGAGCAAGGACAACGAAAGCACGCTGCTCAAACTCTCCGAAGCCCTGGGCAAACGACCGGAGCTGCGCCTGGAGATCGAAGGCACCGCCGCCGAAAGCAGCGACGGTCCATTGCTCGCCGCCCAGCGCCTGGAACGCGAATACCAGTACAACTACTACAAGATGCTGCAACGCCGGGGCGACAAAGTACCGGCCCAGGCCTCGCTGATACAGGTGCCCGAGGATGAAAAGCCCCCCTGCTCGAAGGCATCTACCGCACGCGCCTCAAGACTCAACCGCCTGCCGAATGGACGCAACTGGATAAAAAGGCGCGCATCGAGAAACTGCGCGAAAGCGTGATCAAGTTCTGGAGCGGCAGCGACGTGCTATTGCGTCAACTGGGGCAGGAACGGGCCAGCAGCATCAAGGACTTCCTGGTGGACAAAGGCCAATTGGCCGACGACCGCGTGTATTTCATCGACGCCAGCCTCGGCCAGGCCGAAAGCGACGGTCGCGTAATCACTCCTCTGCACCTGGATGCTGAATGACATGAAGTGTGTGTACGGGCTCAGCCTGGGTCTATTGCTCGCCGCCGGCCAAGCGTCGGCGGCCGATACGCTGCGCTGCGGCAGCCAGTTGATCAGCGTCGGCGACCGCTCCAGCGAAGTGCTGCAAAAGTGCGGGCAGCCTGTGGCGCGGGATGACCTGGGCTACAAACGCAGTGTCAATCGCCGGGAAGAATACCCGGTGGAGGAATGGACCTACGGGCCCAACAGCGGCATGTATCAGTACCTGCGCTTCGAGGGGAATCGGCTGGTGCAGATCACCAGCAAGCGGGGACGGTGAATGTGCCGCCGCCATCGCGAGCAAGCTCGCTCCCACATTTGACCGCATTCCTTCTGGCAGAACTCGATCCCTGTGGAACAGCTTGATCACTTTTTCTGAAGGAACTCGATCCCTGTGGGAGCGAGCTTGCTCGCGATAAGGGCAACTCGATTTCCCCGGCCGGACCGCACATTTTTTCTCCCCAGAATAGAACAGGCCCCTGGCACGAATGCCGGGGGCCTGTAATGGCCACGTCCCTGTGGCCTTTCGCATGAACTCCAAAGCAACGGCAAGCGTATGACTCAGCCCGCTTGCCGTGCCCTCTCCCAGTCCAGGCGAGAAGTCTTAGCCTTACTCGGCTTTCAGGCCGTCAGCCGATACGGCCTTGACGCCTTTGATTTTCTTGGCGATTGCCACGGCGGTGGTTTTCTGGGCGTCGGTCACGGCAACAGTGGACGACAGCGACACAACGCCTTTGTTGGTTTCGACTTTGATGTCGGTACCTGGAATGCCTTTTTCGGTGACCAGGTCAGCTTTGACTTTGGTGGTGATCCAGGTATCGGAGGTGGCTTCCTTGGCCTCTGTCACCTCGCCTGCGGCCAGCATCATAGGAGCCTGAGTTGCTTGAGTGGTCTCGGCGAATGCGCTAGCCATGGTCAGGGTCAGTGCGGTAGCAGCGGCGGCAGTGATAGCGAACTTCTTCATACGAGTAACTCCTGTTTTTCTCAGAAACTGCCGGAGGTGCATCCCGGCAGGGTTAACAGGAGTAGTGCGAAGGCTGTGCCAGTTTTGAAAAATTTATAAATTTCTTATAAATCAGCAAGTTAAGCGAAGCGGTATTTTTCATGATCATGCAAAATGCACGAAGCGTTGATTCTGGACATGCAACTTGCGGGTTTTGAGCGGTTGCTAAGCTTATGAATTTCGGAGGATTTATGTGGAGAGGGCACGCGCCCCCCTCCCAATACTGAAAATCAGACGCCAGGGCAGCCAGCCGGCAGGAATTCCTTGGCAGCGTTAGATGCGCATGTCCAGACGCCGGCGGCATCACGACTAAGGGTGATTGTCTTACCCGCTACGGCAGCAGGAGCATTCGAGAGGGTACAAACGATGGTCCCCGTGCCTGCCGCGGCAGTGCCCGTGACTGCGATTGCGCAGTTGCTGGTAGGTGTCGTGATGTTCATGTTGGCCGCCGTCGGGCTGGTCCCCTGATTCATCATGTCCTCGTACGGTACCTTCAACGCAGAAATTTCCCCCAGCCCGGCCGTAGCCTTGGCCCGTGCCTGATATTTGGAATATTGCGGCAACGCAAAGGTCGCCAGAATGCCAATGATCGCCACGACGATCAGCAGCTCGATCAGCGTAAAGCCCGTTTGCTTATTCATAGACATCTCCCATGCATGAGTCGAAATCTCATGACCTGAAACAGCCATTGCAGGGCACATGCCAACCCTGAAGCGCCATCGATAAAGGGGTTGAGCCCGCACAACGGCGACGTCCTACCTCAACAACCGCACTATCTGACGTTTTTTGTCACCCTGGCTCGCTGGTTTGGCGTCGATGCTTGACTAGGCTATAAGTCATGAACTGTCCGCCGCCGGAATCCCCATGAATGACATCGCCCTCAGCGGCCTGACCAAGCAATTGGTGCTGGCTGAACTGCTCACCGAGCAAAGTGCGCAACAGGCGTATCAACAGGCCCAACGCAGTCGCATCCCCCTGGTCAGCTACCTGGTGCAGAACAAACTGGTCCAGAGCCGCCAGGTCGCGGAGATCGCCTCGGAGCATTTCGGCGTCGCCCTGCTGGACCTCAACAGCCTGGACAAGGACACCCAACCCACGGGCCTGGTCAGCGAAAAACTGGTGCGCCAACATCACGTCCTGCCGCTGTGGCGACGCGGCAACAAGTTGTTCGTGGGCATCTCCGACCCCACCAATCACCAAGCCATCAATGACATTCAATTCAGTACCGGCCTGACCACCGAAGCCATCCTGGTAGAAGACGACAAGCTCAGCGACGCCATCGAAAAGTTTTTCGAATCCAATAGCACGGGCCTGGAAGGCATGGGCGATGTCGACCTGGACGGTCTGGACGGTCTGGACATCGAATCGATCGACGACACCAAGCAGGATTCCATCGGCAACCAGGACGCCGACGACGCGCCCGTGGTGCGTTTCGTCAACAAGATGCTGCTGGACGCGATCAAGGGCGGCTCTTCCGACCTGCACTTCGAGCCTTACGAAAAAATCTACCGGGTGCGGGTGCGCACCGACGGCATGCTGCGGGAAGTGGCCCGGCCGCCGATCCAACTGGCGACCCGTATCGCCGCCCGCCTGAAAGTCATGGCCAGCCTCGATATTTCCGAACGGCGCAAACCCCAGGACGGCCGGCTGAAAATGCGCCTGTCGAAAACCAAGTCCATCGACTTCCGGGTCAACACCCTGCCGACGCTCTGGGGCGAAAAAGTGGTGATCCGGATCCTCGACCCCTCCAGTGCGCAAATGGGCATCGATGCCCTGGGCTACGAGCCGGATCAGAAAGACCTGTACATGGCCGCCCTCAAACAGCCACAAGGGCTGATCCTGGTCACCGGCCCGACCGGCTCGGGCAAGACCGTGTCGCTGTACACCGGGCTGAATATCCTCAATACCGTGGACATCAACATCTCCACCGCCGAAGACCCGGTGGAGATCAACATGGAAGGCATCAACCAGGTCAACGTGAACCCGCGCCAGGGGCTGGACTTCGCCCAGGCCCTGCGCTCATTCCTGCGCCAGGACCCGGACGTGATCATGGTCGGCGAGATCCGCGACCTGGAAACCGCCGAAATCGCCATCAAGGCCGCCCAGACCGGCCACCTGGTGCTCTCCACACTGCACACCAACAGCGCCGCCGAAACCCTGATCCGCTTGCAGAACATGGGCATTCCAGGGTTCAACATCGCCACCGCCGTGCACCTGATCATCGCCCAGCGGTTGGCGCGCAAGCTCTGCGCCCACTGCAAGAAAGCCATCGAGATTCCCGAGGAAACCCTGCTCAAGGAAGGTTTCCCCGGGAACGCATCGGCACATTCACGATCTATGAGCCGGTCGGTTGCCAACAGTGCAACCACGGTTACAAAGGGCGCGTGGGGGTTTACGAAGTGGTCAAGAACACGCCCGAGCTGCAACGGTTGATCATGGCCGAGGGCAACTCGCTGGAAATCGATCTGCAAATGCGCAAGGACGGCTTCAATGACCTGCGCACATCGGGGCTGCTCAAAGTGATGCAGGGCGTCACCAGCCTCGAGGAAATCAACCGGGTCACCAAGGATTGAGCATGGCGGTCAAGGCAGTAAAAACCGACGTCTATACGTGGGAAGGCAAAGACCGCAAAGGCGCGAAAATGACCGGCGAGCTGACGGGACAGAGCCCGGCCCTGGTCAAGGCACAACTGCGCAAACAAGGCATCAACCCGGAGAAGGTGCGCAAGAAATCCACCTCGATATTCAGCAAGGGCAAGCGCATCAAGCCGCTGGATATCGCCCTCTTCACCCGCCAGATGGCAACGATGCTCAAGGCTGGCGTGCCGCTGTTGCAGGCGTTCGACATCATCGGCGAAGGCTTCGACAACGCCAACATGCGCAAGCTGGTGGACCAGGTGAAACAGGAAGTCGCCGCCGGCAACAGCTTCGCCGCCTCGCTGCGCAAATGCCCGCAGTACTTCGACGATTTGTACTGCAACCTGGTGGATGCCGGTGAACAGGCCGGTGCCCTGGATACGCTGCTGGATCGGGTCGCGACCTACAAGGAAAAGAGCGAAGCGCTCAAGGCCAAGATCAAGAAAGCCATGACCTACCCGACGGCGGTGATACTCGTCGCTGCGGTGGTCACCGGCATCCTGCTGGTCAAGGTGGTGCCGCAGTTCGAATCGGTCTTTTCAGGGTTCGGTGCACAGCTACCGGCCTTCACGGTAATGGTCATCGGCCTGTCGGAATTCTTGCAGGATTGGTGGTGGGTGGTGCTTGGCGGGCTTGTAGGGACATTTTTTGGCGTGAAATACGCCCTCAGGCGTTCCGAGCGCTTTCGTGACTGGCGCGATAAATGGCTACTCAAACTACCGCTGATAGGCGCCTTGATGTACAAGTCCGCCGTGGCCCGCTACGCCCGCACGCTCTCGACGACATTCGCCGCCGGCGTGCCGCTGGTCGAAGCCCTCGACTCGGTATCGGGCGCCACCGGCAACGTGGTGTTCAAGCGCGCTGTGCAGCGCATCCGCCAGGACGTCTCCACTGGCATGCAGTTGAATTTTTCCATGCGCGCGTCAGGGATCTTTCCGAACCTGGCCATCCAGATGACCGCCATCGGCGAGGAATCCGGCGCGCTGGACGACATGCTCGACAAAGTGGCGAGTTTTTATGAGGCCGAAGTGGACAATCTGGTGGACAACCTCACCAGCCTGATGGAACCCTTCATCATGGTGATCCTGGGGGTCGTCGTGGGTGGCCTGGTAGTCGCCATGTACCTGCCCATCTTTCAACTCGGCTCTGCGATCTGACATGCCCCTGAGCGAATTTCTCGTGCTGTATCCCGTGGCTTTCGTGCTTGTTGCGGCATTGCTCGGCCTGATCGTCGGCAGCTTCCTCAACGTGGTGGTGTGGCGCCTGCCGAAGATGCTCAACCGCGAATGGCGCCTGCAAGCCCACGACCTGTTGGGCCTGCCGGCCGAAACCCCGGGCCCGGTCTACAACCTCATGCTGCCCCATTCCCAATGCCCGCACTGCGGCCATCGCATCCGCGCCTGGGAGAACATTCCGCTGTTGAGCTACCTGATGCTGCGTGGCCGCTGTTCGAGCTGCGCCGCGCCCATCGGCAAGCGTTACCCCCTGACCGAAGTGGCCTGCGGCGCATTGTCGGCGTTCGTCGCCTGGCATTTCGGCTTTGGCTGGCACGCCGCGATGGTGATGGTGTTGACCTGGGGCCTGCTGGCCATGAGCCTGATCGACGCCGAGCATCAACTGCTGCCCGATACCCTGGTGTTGCCGTTGTTGTGGCTGGGCTTGATCGTCAACAGCTTCGGGCTGTTCGTTTCCCTGGACCAGGCGATGTGGGGCGCGGTGGCCGGCTACCTGGCGCTGTGGTCGGTATTCTGGGTGTTCAAGCTGATCACCGGCAAGGAAGGCATGGGCTACGGGGATTTCAAGCTGCTGGCGATGCTGGGCGCCTGGGGCGGCTGGCAGGTCCTGCCGCTGACGCTGCTGTTGTCGTCGCTGGTGGGCGCCGTTATCGGGGTCATTGTGCTGCGCTTGCGTGATGCGCCCGGGTCGACGCAGATCCCCTTCGGACCTTATCTGGCCATTGCCGGCTGGATTGCCTTGCTCTGGGGTGGTCAAATAACCGACTTCTATTGGCAGTCTGTCGGTTTCTAATGAATACCCCTCTGGAAAAACCCTGGATTCTCGGCCTGACCGGTGGCATCGGCAGCGGCAAGAGCGCGGCGGCCCAGCATTTCATCGATCTGGGTGTGCACGTCATCGACGCCGATCATGCGGCACGCTGGGTGGTCGAGCCCGGGCGCCCGGCGCTGGCGAAAATCGCCGAGCACTTCGGCCCTGGCGTATTGCAGGCCGACGGCGCCCTGGACCGGGCGGCGCTGCGCAAGCTGATTTTCGAGCATGCCGATGAACGCCGCTGGCTCGAAGCACTGCTGCATCCGCTGATCGCCGAGGAAATCGCCCATCACCTGGCTCAGGCACAATCGCCCTACGCGATCCTGGTGTCGCCGCTGCTGATCGAGTCAGGGCAGTACGCCATGACCCAGCGGATCCTGGTGATCGATGCGCCGGAACAACTGCAGATCGAACGTACGTTGCAGCGCGACCAGACCAGCGAACAGCAGGTCCAGGCGATCCTCAAGGCCCAGTCCAGCCGCCAGGATCGCCTGAGCCATGCCGACGACGTGGTGGTCAATGATCGCGACCTCGCCTGGCTGCACAGCGAGGTCGAGCGCCTGCATCACTTTTACCTTACTTTGCGTGGAGGCCACTCATGAGCCAAACCCCAACCGTTGATTGCCCAACCTGTGGCGCCCCTGTGGAATGGAGCCCGCAGAGCACATTCCGGCCGTTCTGTTCTGATCGCTGCAAACTGATCGACCTCGGCGCCTGGGCGTCGGAAGAACACAAGATCCCGGTCAGCCCCGACGCCGAGGATGAGCTGTTCAGCGAAGATTTCGAGCCTCGCTCACATCACTAAGGCCGCATGAAACCGTAGTCCTGTTCGTCGTCGAGGTTTTCCGCCAGGAAACTCAACTCGTCGGCCAGGTCTTCAGCGCTGCGTACTGTCTTGCTCTGCTGCACGATCGCACTGAGCAAGGCACGCAGGCTCAAGCCCGGGTCGAAACCGATCTCCATTGCGGCATCGTGGCTACGCCTGATCTCTTGCCTGGCCCACTCATAAACACTCATGGTTGTACTCCTGGAAGTTTTCCAGAGCATGCAGGGCGTGCGGTGGGGCAGCCTTGACGTGAATCAAGGCTTGTCATCATCGTTCCACGGTGCCGACAGGTAGCGCGTGCGGTTGAAGGTCTCCAGCCATTCGGGGCTGAACACCACCAACGCACTGATCACCATGCCGTTGATGAACGCTTCGGGAAAAATGATCAGCCAGAGGTAGCCGATGAAGTCCTCCAGCCAGTAAGGCATGGCAAACAGGCCGTCGTACCAGAGCAAACCGAGCCCCAGCAGCAGGCAGGCCAATGCCGAAAGCGCGGCAGCCAGGAACCCCGAACAGAAGATATACACAAACAGGTTACGCGGCTGGGCGCGCTCCACCAGGATTGCGCAACATTCAGTGATCAGCACCGGCAGCAGGATCAGCAGCGCACCGTTGACTCCGACCGCCGCCATGTCCTGACGCCCCAGCAGCACCAGCGCCATCTGCGCGCACAGGCCACCCAGGATCGCCAATGGCCAGTCCAGCAGCAGCGTCACGGCAGTCATGCCAATGAAATGATACGAGACACCCGTATCGAAATCCCGTCGCACCAGCCACAGCATGAACAACGCCAGCACCGTGCCGAACAGCAAATGCTGGCGACGGCTGTCCGTGAACAGCTCGACCCACGGTGCCCGCGCCACAGCCCAGGCCAACACCGGCACATAAACCAGCCAACCGACCGCCAGGGTTTGCGGTGATAGCAGTTCAGCACCGATCATGGACTACTCCTTTCGCTTGCCCTTGTCTCAAACAGGGGTTACTTCAAACCAGCAGTCTACACCCCCACCCATAACGTCCATTAATCCACGCAACGCTTTCAGCTTGTCGCAATTGAACGCTAAGCTTGGGCTCATGGATGATTCCGATTATTTACGCCTGCTGACCATCGCGGCCGAGCAAGCCAACGCCTTTCTCTCCAATGCCCGCAAATGGGAGCGTGAGCGTTGGGTCTGCCAGCGTCTGCTGCAAGGGCTGAACGTGCCTTATCGCGCCGACGAGTTCGCCCCGGCCGGCGAGCCACCGGACGTGCTGTTTCGGGATGCCAATTTCGAGGTGTTTTTCGTGCTCGACGAGGGCCGCCGTCTCAATGACGAATGGCGCGATGAACTGCAACGTCGCCGCAGCGCCTTTTCCCTCAGCCAGCTGGTGCGCCGCGAGGCCAAGCCCCGGCGAATCCCGGCCAATGAATTCCTGATGCGCCTGGCCCCGACCCTGCGCAAGAAAGCCCACAACTACACCGAACGCGGCATGGACCTGGGCGACCTGGACATCATCGCCTTCGCCAGCCTCAAGCGCGAAGTGTTGGACCTCAACAGTCACTTTCCACCGCCGACCGAATACCTGCGCCAGGGCTGGCGCTCGCTGTCGCTGGTGGGGCCGACGTTTGCCCGGGTGCTGTTCGCCCACCCCGACGCGCCGGATTTTTTGCGAGGCAACCTGGGGCGCAGCATCGTGTTCGACGTCGGGATCAGCCTGTGAGCCCATTGCAGGAACTGATCGCCGCCGTGCCGCAGCAGGGCCGCGTACGCTGGATTGGCGTGCGCCCCCAGGGTCACGCGCCGATGATCGAACTGGACGCCGTGGAGGCCCGCCTGGAAGCCGGACTGACCGGCGATCATGCCCGCCCCGGTGTACGCAATGCGCGACAAGTGACGTTGATCCAATGGGAACACCTGGCCGTGATCGGCTCGCTGATGGGCCGCCCCGAGGACCAGCCGGTGCTGCCACAGGAGCTGCGACGCAATATAGTGGTCAGCGGCATCAATCTGTTCAGCCTCAAGGGCCGGCGCTTTCGCATCGGCCAAGCCATCTTCGAAACCACCGGCTGGTGCCAGCCTTGCGCCCGATTGGAGCGCAACCTCGGCGAAGGTACGTTCCAGGCCGTACGCGGCCATGGCGGAATCACCGCCCGGGTGTTAAAAAGTGGAATCATTCGCCTGGACGACAGCCTGAGCGTCGAACCTGTGCCGGCGAGCGGCTACGCTGCTTTCAATGCCGGCTAGCCGGACGCTGTAACGCCTTCACCTTTCGCAACGTCTACCTGACGAGGCCTTTATGACCAGCCGCCTGAACCCAGATGACCAGAAGCATGTCGAAGAGTACCTGCAACTGTCCCAGCACCGAGTCGAGCGCCGGCCTTTCCGGCCGTGGATGCTCCTGGTGGTGGTACTGGCCATCACGATTGGCCTGGGCCTGTTGAGCCGACTGATCAGTTACCTGACGCTATGAGCCGCTTGGCGCTCGCTCGGGTAACGGTACCGAATTCCTTTAGCCTTGCGAGATATCCCCATGACTCATCGTATTGTCATCGTTGGCGGCGGCGCCGGCGGTCTGGAGTTGGCTACCCGTCTGGGTAAGACTCTGGGCAAGCGTGGCACGGCCAGTGTGATGCTGGTCGACGCGAACCTGACCCACATCTGGAAACCCCTGCTGCATGAAGTGGCTGCCGGCTCCCTGAACTCTTCCGAAGACGAACTCAACTACGTCGCCCAGGCAAAATGGAACCATTTCGAGTTCCAGCTTGGGCGCATGAGCGGCCTGGACCGGGAGCGCAAGAGAATCCAGCTGGCCGCCACCTATGACGAGGCGGGCGTCGAGCTGTTGCCGGCTCGGGAATTGGGCTACGACAGCCTGGTGATTGCCGTCGGCAGCACCACCAATGACTTCGGTACCGAAGGCGCGGCGCAGCACTGCCTGTTCCTCGACACGCGCAAGCAGGCCGAGCGCTTCCATCAGCAATTGCTCCACCACTATCTGCGTGCCCACGCCGGACAGACCGATATTGTCGAGCGCATCAGCGTCGCCATCGTCGGCGCCGGTGCGACCGGTGTCGAACTGGCGGCCGAACTGCATAATGCCGCTCACGAACTGCACGCCTATGGCCTGGACCGGATCAAGCCGGAGAACATGCACATCACCCTGATCGAGGCGGGTCCACGGGTCTTGCCAGCGCTGCCGGAGCGTATCGGCGGGCCGGTGCACAAGACCCTGGAGAAACTCGGGGTCAACGTCATGACCAACGCCGCCGTCAGCCAGGTGACCGCCGACAGCCTGATTACCGCGGACGGCCAGGTGATCGACGCGAGCCTGAAAGTCTGGGCCGCCGGGATTCGCGCCCCGGACTTCCTCAAGGACATCGACGGACTGGAGACCAACCGGATCAACCAGTTGCAAGTGCTGCCGACGCTACAAACCACCCGCGACGAGAACATCTTCGCCTTCGGCGATTGCGCCGCCTGCCCGCAACCCGGCAGTGATCGCAATGTTCCGCCCCGCGCCCAGGCCGCGCACCAGCAGGCCTCGCTGCTGGCCAAATCCCTGAAGCTGCGAATCGAAGGCAAGGCCCTGCCCGACTACAAATACACCGACTACGGCTCGCTGATTTCGCTGTCACGGTTCTCGGCGGTGGGCAACCTGATGGGCAACCTGACCGGCAGCGTAATGCTCGAAGGCTGGTTGGCGCGGATGTTCTACGTCTCGCTGTACCGCATGCACCAGATGGCGCTGTACGGGATGTTCCGCACGGCCATGCTGATGCTGGGCAGCAAGATCGGGCGCGGGACCGAACCTAGGCTGAAGTTGCACTGA
This sequence comes from Pseudomonas sp. Van50, assembly GCF_055390755.1. Classification (NCBI taxonomy): domain Bacteria; kingdom Pseudomonadati; phylum Pseudomonadota; class Gammaproteobacteria; order Pseudomonadales; family Pseudomonadaceae; genus Pseudomonas; species Pseudomonas sp. Van50. The sequence continues at coordinate 6,073,327 of NZ_AP024343.1, forward strand.
GGCCTGACTGACGATTGCGCTGGATCAGCAATATCGAGGCTGAATGATCCATCGCAATCGCGAGCAAGCTCGCTCCCACAGTTGATCGCGGTCATCCTGTGGGAGCGAGCTTGCTCGCGATGAGGGCGGCACAGCCAGTGCTTAACCCTCAATCAAACCTGAAACCGCTGCACCATCGTGCGCAGCGAATTCGCCAGTTGCGACAACTCATGGCTGGAGGCACTGGTCTGGTCCGCACCGGAGGCCGAGCGCACCGACAAATCACGAATGTTCACCAGGTTGCGATCCACCTCGCGGGCCACTTGCGCCTGTTCTTCGGCGGCGCTGGCGATGACCAGGTTGCGTTCGTGGATTTCATTGACCGAGGCCGTGATGGTCTGCAGCGCGTCCCCTGCCCGCTCCGCCATGGCCAGGGTGCTGGCGGCGCGACTGGAACTGGCCTGCATGGAATCGAGTGCCTGGGTGGCACCGCTGCGCATGCCCTGGACCATTTGCTCGATTTCCTGGGTCGATTGCTGCGTGCGATAAGCCAGCGCCCGGACTTCGTCCGCCACCACCGCAAACCCACGTCCGCTCTCACCCGCCCGGGCCGCTTCAATGGCGGCGTTGAGGGCCAGCAGGTTGGTCTGCTCGGCGATGGCGCGGATCACGTCCAGCACCTTGCCGATATCCTGCGATTGGTTGGCCAACGATTGCACCAGGCCACCCGTCACCTGCACATCGCTGGCAAGGGCACCGATGGCATCGACTGTGTCGCTGACCCGCTGCTGCCCCAGGGACGCCGATTCACTGGACTGACGCGTGGCATCGGAGGTGGAAACCGCATTGCGCGCGACCTCTTCCACGGCCGTGGTCATTTCAGTGACCGCCGTGGCAGCTTGTTCAATTTCATTATTCTGTTGTTGCAGGCTGTGGGTGCTGTCGAGCGTGACGGCGTTCAGCTCATCAGCGGCGGTGGCCAGCTGTGCAGCCGAGCCGCTGATGCCCTGCAGGGTTTCCCGCAGGTTCTGCTGCATGGTCGCCAGCGCCTTGAGCAAGCGGCTCACTTCGTCGTTGCCATGGGTCTCGATCGGTCGGGTCAGGTCACCTCGGGCCACGCTCTCAGCGGCATTCAGCGCCTCGCCCAAGGGTTTGACGATACTGCGGGTGAGCAGCATGGCCAGCACGACCGTGGCCAGGGCCGCGAGCACCACGAACAGGCTGACGATCATCCGGGAGTTGGTGTAGTGCTCCTGGGACTTCTGGCTCTCGATGGACACCTGTTTGGAGAACAACTCCGCCAGATCGTTGAGCTGCTTGCCGGAACCATCCACCACGGTCTTCATGTCCACCAGCAACAGCTTGATCAGCTCGTCCCGACGCCCCTGCTCCGCCAGGGTGAAGGATTGCGCGATACCGGTACGGTAAGCGGCAAAGGTCTGCTTGAATTGGTCGTAAAGGGCCCTGCCTTCAGGCGTCACGACAAGCTTTTCGTAAGCCGCGATTTTTTCGCCCAGTTCTTTGTCACGGGTGTCCATTTGTCCGCGGTACACCGGGATATTCTTCGGGTCCTGGTCCAGGGCCATGCGCAGGGAAATCGTGCGGATACGCAGCATCCACTCGCGAATCTCATCACCTCCACGGATGCTGGGCAGCCATTGGGTTTCCACGGCGACTTCACTGTCACGGATGCTCGACATCTGCCCCAGCGCGAATACCCCGAGCAACGCCACCAACACGGCAATCAAGGCAAAACCCAACGCGGCACGCGGGGCAATATTCAACTGACGAAGAACCATAAGGGGTGCCTTTTTTTATTGTTGGCCTGAGATGGGGCCACGCCCCTGTCGCTGGGTTATCGGCAGGTCGTACGACGACTTAAGTCAGTCCACTTTATTACGGGCAAAAAAAAATCCCCGTATCTTTCGATACGAGGATTTTCAATATGGTCGGGGTAAGGGGATTCGAACTCCTGACATCCTGCTCCCAAAGCAGGCGCGCTACCGGACTGCGCTATACCCCGGTAAAAAAAAGGCGACCTTCGCAAGTCGCCTTCTCGATCAGCGCTTTTGGCCTCTGATCTTAAGATTCGATTCCAGCGAACTGGTTTCAAAAATGGTGGGTCGTGTGGGATTCGAACCTACGACCAATTGGTTAAAAGCCAACTGCTCTACCAACTGAGCTAACGACCCAAATATGGTCGGGGTAAGGGGATTCGAACTCCTGACATCCTGCTCCCAAAGCAGGCGCGCTACCGGACTGCGCTATACCCCGATTGAAATGGCTCCGTGACCAGGACTCGAACCTGGGACCCAATGATTAACAGTCATTTGCTCTACCGACTGAGCTATCACGGAACTGATATTTCAAGCTACAACGTTGAAGCTAGCTTCAACCTCTTCTACCCTTACGCATCGCTGCGTTCGTGTGTCTGAGGCGCGCTATTCTACAATCTTCAAAACCTCTGTCAACCCCTTAAATTGCTTTCAAGACAATGATTTGCAACTTATTTTGGATTCCTTCTCAGTGAGAAGTCGCCCTTGGGGTGACGTACTGCGGGGCGCACTTTACAAGCCTTTTCCTTTGAGTTCAACGGCCTGATGAAAAAAATGGCCTTGCAAGGCAAGGCCATTTCCATCGCCGACAGAGCCGCCCTTCAGTTGAAGACGATTTCGTCGTTCTCCACCGTACCGGTTACGGTTTCGCCCGGCATGAAGCGACCGGACAGAATCAACTGCGCCAGCGGGTTTTCGATCCAGCGCTGGATCGCTCGTTTGAGCGGCCGCGCACCGTAGACCGGGTCGTAACCCACCGCGATCAGCTTGTCCAAGGCCTCGTCGCTCAATTGCAGCTTGAGCTCGCGCTCGGTGAGACGGCTGCGCAGACGACCCAATTGGATCTCGGTAATGCCGGCAATCTGATCCCGGGCCAACGGCTCGAAGATCACCACCTCGTCGACCCGGTTGATGAATTCCGGGCGGAAGTGGGTAGAGATCGCATCCATCACCGCCGCGCGCTGCGCCTCACGGTCGCCCACCAACTCCTGGATCTGTGTCGAGCCCAGGTTGGAGGTCATCACGATCACCGTGTTGCGGAAGTCCACCGTACGTCCGTGGCTGTCGGTCAGACGACCATCCTCCAGCACTTGCAGCAGGATATTGAACACATCCGGGTGCGCCTTCTCGACCTCATCGAGCAGGATCACCGAGTACGGCTTGCGACGCACAGCCTCGGTCAGGTAACCACCCTCTTCATAGCCGACATAACCCGGTGGCGCACCGATCAGCCGTGCCACGGAATGCTTCTCCATGAACTCGGACATGTCGATGCGCACCATGGCCTCTTCGGTGTCGAAGAGGAACTCGGCCAGCGCCTTGCACAGCTCGGTTTTACCGACGCCGGTCGGGCCGAGGAACATGAACGAGCCACTTGGACGATTAGGGTCCGACAACCCGGCGCGGGACCGGCGCACAGCGTTGGAGACCGCCACTACCGCTTCTTCCTGGCCAATCACGCGCTGGTGCAGCAGGCTTTCCATCTTCAGCAGCTTGTCGCGCTCGCCCTCGAGCATTTTCGAGACCGGAATGCCGGTCCACTTGGACACCACCTCGGCGATTTCTTCCTCGGTGACCTTGCTGCGCAGCAACTGGTTTTCGCTCTTGCCGTGCTGGTCGACCATCTGCAGGCTGCGCTCCAGGTCCGGGATCACCCCGTACTGCAGCTCGGCCATGCGGTTGAGGTCGCCTTTGCGGCGAGCCGCTTCCAGTTCCTGGCGAGACTGTTCGATCTTTTGCTGGATCTGCGCCGAGCCCTGGACCTCGGCTTTCTCCGAGTTCCAGATTTCCTCGAGGTCGGAATACTCGCGTTCGTGACGAACGATTTCTTCCTGCAACCTTTCCAGACGTTTCTTCGCCGCTTCGTCGCTTTCTTTCTTCAGGGCCTGGGACTCGACCTTGAGCTGGATCAGGCGCCGCTCCAGGCGATCCAGCACTTCCGGCTTGGAGTCGATCTCCATGCGGATGCGGCTGGCCGCCTCGTCGATCAGGTCGATGGCCTTGTCCGGCAATTGACGGTCGGTGATGTAGCGGTGGCTGAGCTTGGCCGCGGCGATGATCGCGCCGTCGGTGATCGCCACCTTGTGGTGAACTTCATAGCGCTCTTTAAGGCCGCGCAGGATGGCGATGGTGTCTTCTTCGCTCGGTTCCTCCACCAGCACTTTCTGGAAGCGCCGCTCCAGCGCCGCATCCTTCTCTATATATTGGCGGTACTCGTTGAGCGTGGTCGCGCCGACGCAGTGCAACTCGCCCCGGGCCAACGCAGGCTTGAGCATGTTGCCGGCGTCCATCGAACCCTCGCCCTTGCCCGCACCGACCATGGTGTGCAGTTCGTCGATGAACAGGATGATCTGCCCTTCTTGCTTGGACAGTTCATTGAGCAAAGCCTTGAGCCGTTCTTCGAACTCGCCACGGTACTTGGCACCGGCGATCAAGGCCCCCATGTCCAGGGACAACAGGCGCTTGCCCTTGAGGCCGTCCGGCACTTCGCCGTTGATAATGCGCTGGGCCAGGCCCTCGGCGATGGCGGTTTTACCCACGCCTGGCTCACCGATCAGCACCGGGTTGTTCTTGGTGCGGCGTTGCAGCACCTGGATCGTGCGGCGGATTTCATCGTCGCGACCGATCACCGGGTCGAGCTTGCCTTCCTCGGCGCGCTTGGTCAGGTCGACGGTGTATTTGTCCAGCGCCTGGCGTGACTCCTCGTGATTGGCGTCGTTGACCGCTTCGCCGCCACGCAGGTTGTTGATGGCATTTTCCAGGGCTTTCTTGCTCACCCCTTGGCCGAGCAGCAGCTTGCCGAGCTTGCTGTTCTCGTCCATGGCGGCGAGCAGCACCAATTCGCTGGAAATGAACTGGTCGCCCTTCTGCTGGGCCAGGCGGTCGGCCTGGTTGAGCAGTCGCGCCAGATCCTGGGACATGTTCACGTCACCGGTCGGATTCTGGATCTTGGGTAACTGGTCGAGCTCCTTGGCCAGTTCTTTGCGCAGGCTGTTGACGTCAAAGCCGACCTGCATCAACAGGGGCTTGATGGAGCCGCCCTGCTGTTCAAGCATGGCCTGCATCAAATGCGCCGGTTCGATACCGGGGTGGTCCAGGCCGACGGCCAGGGACTGGGCATCGGACAGGGCCAATTGTAATTTGCTGGTTAAACGATCAATACGCATGGGTCACCTTCCTTTTGAGCAGGCCGGACCTAAACACATCCTGAATGAAGAAACCTGCCAGATACCCTTATAGATGTGGTCGATTCTGGAAGTTTCAAGCAGCGCAGCCTTGATGCAGATCAGGGAAGTCTAGCGTTCGATCCAGATCAACGAGGCAAAGCGGCCGGTGCGCGGGTTGCGCCGGTAGGAGAAGAAACGCGGGTCGTTCACGGTGCAGAGGCCCCCACCGTACACCGCGGTGACACCGCGCGCCGCCAGCCGCAAGCGGGCCAACTGATAGATGTCAGCAAGGAATTTGCCAGCATTGGGGCTCGCGGCAAAGGCTTTTACCGCCTCAGGCAGTTGCGCGATGAAGGCTTCACGCACTTCCGGCCCGACTTCGAACGCTTGCGGCCCGATGGCCGGGCCGAGCCAGGCCAGGATTTCATTCGCGGGCACGGCAAGGTTGTCGAGGGTGGCTTCCAGCACACCGTTCGCCAGCCCACGCCAACCGGCATGGGCCGCCGCGACACGGGTGCCGGCACGGTTGCAGAACAGCACCGGCAGGCAATCGGCGGTCATCGCCGTGCAAGCGATACCCGGCGTGGCGGTCCAACTGGCATCGGCGGTCGCCACCTGGGTCGGGTCAGCCTCGACCACGGCAATGCCGTGGACCTGCTGCAGCCAGGCCGGGGTGATAACGAATTGATCGGTGAGACGACGGCGGTTTTCAGCGACGGCCCTAGGGTCGTCGCCCACATGGTCGCCCAGGTTGAGGCTGTCGAACGGCGCCAGGCTGACGCCGCCCTCGCGGGTGGTGACGCAGGCCTTGACCCGGGCCGGCGCGGGCCAGTCGGGCGTCAGCCAGGCACTCATCCGACGAACGCCTCGCGGTCCTGCTTGAGCAACGTCAGCAGCCAGACGAAATCATCCGGCAACGGCGATTCCCAGCTCATGCGTTTGCCGGTCGTCGGATGATCAAGCTCCAGGAAACGCGCGTGCAGTGCCTGGCGCGGGAAATTCTTCAGCGATTCGACCATGGTCTGGCTGGCGGCTGGCGGAATGCGGAAACGACCGCCATAAGCCGGGTCGCCCACCAACGGGAAGTTGATGTGGGCCATGTGCACACGGATCTGGTGGGTACGACCGGTTTCCAGCTTGACCCGCACGTGGGTGTGGGAACGGAAACGCTCCAGCACACGATAGTGGCTGACCGCCTGCTTGCCACCTTCCATCACCGCCATGCGCTGGCGCTGCTGGCCGTGACGACCGATCGGGGCGTTGATCTTGCCACCGGCGGTGACGACCCCGATCACGATGCATTCATAGATGCGGCTGACACTGCGGCTTTGCAGCTGTGTGACCAGCTGTGTCTGCGCCTGGATGGTCTTGGCCACCACCATCAGGCCGGTGGTGTCCTTGTCCAGGCGATGGACGATGCCGGCACGGGGCACATTGACGATGTCCGGTACGTGGTGCAGCAAGGCGTTGAGCAGCGTGCCGTCGGCATGACCGGCCGCCGGGTGCACCACCAGGCCCGCAGGCTTGTTGATCACCAGGATGTCATCGTCTTCATAGACGATGTCCAGGGCAATGTCCTGGGCGACCCATTCTCCCTGGGCCTCCTGCTCGGCAGTCAGTTCGAGGATAGCGCCGCCATGGACGATGTCGCGCGGACGAATCACCGCCCCATCCACAGTCAGGCGGCCGTCCTTGATCCAGGCGGAAAGGCGCGAGCGAGAGTGCTCGGCAAAGAGTTGTGCGGCGACTTGATCGAGGCGTTGGCCGCCCAATTCGGACGGCACCTCTGCGCGAAGTTCTATTTTATCGGACATGCTCGGACTGGGCGTCGGCACAGCCTTTGGTTTCGGCTGCGCGCTTGTGGTTAAATACGGCGTCTTTTGCCCCGAGGCTTTCAACGGGGCGCTCATCATAACAGGACGGCCCCGCCCAAGACAGCGGCCGTCATAGGGACGCAAGCCGCCATGCAAGTGAAACACCTGCTGCTGATCGCCATCCTCGCATTGACTGCTGCTTGCTCGTCGAAGGAAGTCGTAGACGAAAACCTGAGCGAAGTCGAACTGTACCAACAGGCGCAGAACGACCTGGATAACAACAGCTATACCAGCGCCACCGCCAAGCTGAAGGCGCTGGAGTCGCGGTATCCGTTCGGGCGCTATGCCGATCAGGCCCAATTGGAGCTGATCTACGCCAACTACAAGAACGCCGAGCCGGAAGCCGCCAAATCCGCCGCCGAGCGTTTCATTCGTCTGCACCCGCAGCACCCGAACGTCGATTACGCCTATTACCTCAAGGGCCTGACCTCCTTCGACCAGGACGTCGGCCTGCTGGCGCGCTTCCTGCCGCTGGACATGACCAAGCGTGACCCGGGTGCCGCGCGCGACTCCTACAACGAGTTCGCCCAGCTGACCAGCCGCTTCCCCAACAGCCGCTACTCGCCGGACGCCAAGCAGCGCATGATCTACCTGCGCAACCTGCTGGCCTCCTACGAAATCCACGTAGCCGACTACTACCTGACCCGTCAGGCCTACGTCGCCGCCGCCAACCGTGGCCGCTACGTGGTGGAAAACTTCCAGGAAACCCCTTCGGTGGGTGATGGCCTGGCGGTGATGACCGAAGCCTACCAGCGCCTGCACCTGGACGACCTGGCGGCCACCAGCCTGGAAACCCTCAAGCTGAACTACCCGGATCACCCATCGCTGGTCGATGGCCAGTTCACCCCACGGGTCGACGAAGCCGACAACCGTTCGTGGCTGAGCAAGGCGACCCTGGGCCTGATCGAGTCCCGTCCACCGCTGCCGCCGGGCGAAACCCGCGCCAACCAGGACGTACAGCGTCAGTTCCAGGATGCCAAGGAAGCCATCCCGAACGAACTCAAGCCCAAGGATGAAAATGGCGACGTGATCGAAGAAGAAGAGCCCGAGAACGAGTCCAGCGACCGTTCCTGGTTCAGCTACATGACCTTCGGCGTGTTCGACTGAGGCCAAGGCATCAGTAAAAAAGGGAGACCCTGCGGTCTCCCTTTTTTGTGCCTGGCTTTTATTGCGCTGTGCGCCGTTCCAGTCCTTGGCTAAACTGCCTGATCACTCGCCAGAAAGCCGCCTATCATGCTTCGTTTATTGATCTTGTTCGCTGTCGTTGCCGCCGCCATATGGATCTTTCGCGGGGTGAAAAGCGGGCCCCGCGCATCGCGCGCCACCCAGGAACAGGACGCACCGCCCATGGTGCGCTGCGCCCACTGCGGCGTACACCTGCCCCGTGACCGGGCGCTGGCCCTCGAACAACAATGGTATTGCAGCCAGGCTCATCTCGAGCAAGGCCCGGGCAATCGTGAGCGCTGAGGCCTCAAGCCCACGCGTCAAACAGACGCAGCGCCTGCTGCGCCTCTATCACCTGTACCGCCTGAGTATCGGCATCACCCTGGTGCTGCTGATCTCCAGCAACATGGACAACCGCCTGCTGGAGTTCGCCAACGACGACCTGCTGCGCAGCGGCAGTTGGTTGTACCTGGTGCTGAACATCCTGCTGGTGGTGTTCCTTGAGAACACGCGTCGCCCTGCCCGGCTGTTCGGCCTGGCCCTCACCGACGTGCTGCTGCTTTCGTGGCTGTTTTTCGCCGCCGGCGGCGTGCCCAGTGCCATCGGCAACCTGCTCATTGTCTCGGTGGCCATCGGCAACACGCTGCTGCGAGGCCGGATCGGCCTGTTGATCGCGGCCGTTGCCACCCTCGGCATCGTCGGTTCGAGCCTCTTTCTTGGCTTGAGCGACTCGAACCGTCCCAGCAGTTATCTGCAGGCCGGCACCCTCGGGGCACTGTGCTTTGCCGCCGCGCTGCTGGTGCAAGGCCTGACCCGACGCTTGGAAGCCAGCGAAACCCTGGCTGAGCAACGGGCCAGCGAAGTGATCGGCCTGGAAGCGCTCAACGCCCTGATCCTGCAACGCATGCGCACCGGCATCCTGGTACTTGACCGTGAGCGTCGGGTGCAACTGGCCAACGAGAGCGCGCTGAACCTGCTGGGCATGCACGATCTGGTCGGCCAGCCGCTCGACGATTACTCCACTGCCCTGGTCGAACGCCTGCAATTGTGGCGAAACAACCCCAGCCTGCGCCCGTCCAGCCTGACCGTTACGGGCACGGGCCTGACCCTGCAACCGAGCTTCATCGCCCTGGGGCATCACGATCAGCAGCAGATCCTGGTGTTCCTTGAAGACCTGGCCCAGGTTGCCCAGCAGGCCCAGCAGTTGAAACTCGCGTCCCTCGGGCGCCTCACCGCCGGTATCGCCCATGAAATCCGCAACCCCTTGGGCGCCATCAGTCACGCGGCGCAATTGCTGCGCGAATCCGAGGAACTGAACAACGCGGATCGGCGTCTGACGCAGATTATTCAAGATCACTCCCAACGAATGAATCGCGTCATTGAAAACGTTCTGCAGCTGTCTCGCCGCCAACAAACCACACCCCAACGCCTCGACCTGCGCACCTGGCTCGACCAATTCGTCCGGCAGGCTCGCGAAAGCATGGCCGAGCACCAGCAATTGCACCTGAGCATCGACCCGGGGGACTACACCACGCTGATGGACCCCGACCAGCTCACCCAGGTACTCGACAACCTGCTGCGCAACGCCTGGCGCCACAGCGCAATGGTCCATGAACAGGCCGAGGCCTGGTTGAAACTGTTCATCGACCCCCACAGCCAGCTGTCGACACTGGACATCATCGACAACGGTCCCGGCGTAACGCCCGAGCAGCAGGCGCACTTGTTCGAACCCTTCTTTACCACCAGTAGCCAGGGCACCGGCCTTGGGCTCTATCTGTCCCGTGAGCTGTGCGAAAGCAATCAAGCCCGCCTAGACTTCAAACCACGCCAAGGCGGCGGTTGCTTTCGCATCACCTTTGCTCACGGACGGAAACAGATTTGAATAATCGCTCACGGCAACGAATCCTGATCGTCGATGACGAACCGGACATCCGCGAACTCCTGGACATCACCCTGGGCCGGATGAAACTCGACACCCGCAGCGCCAAGAACCTTGCCGAGGCCCAAGCCCTGCTGACGGGGGATGCCTTTGACCTGTGCCTGACCGACATGCGCTTGCCCGATGGCACCGGCCTAGAGCTGGTGCAGCACATCCAGCAACGTTATCCACAGCTGCCCGTGGCGATGATCACCGCCTATGGCAGCCTGGAAACCGCCATCGACGCCCTCAAGGCCGGCGCTTTCGATTTCCTGACCAAACCGGTCGACCTGGGGCGGCTGCGGGAACTGGTCACCAGTGCCCTGCGCCTGCCACCGGGCGCCACACCGACCAGCACCATCGAGCGCTGCCTGCTGGGCGACTCGCCGCCAATGCGCAACGTGCGCAAACAGATCGAAAAGCTCGCCCGCAGCCAGGCCCCGGTGTACATCAGTGGAGAATCAGGCTGCGGCAAGGAACTGGTCGCCCGGCTGATCCACGAACAAGGCCCCCGAGCCAACCAAGGCTTTGTACCGGTCAACTGTGGGGCGATTCCCACGGAACTGATGGAAAGCGAGTTCTTCGGCCACCGCAAAGGCAGCTTCAGCGGCGCCATCGAAGACAAGCCCGGACTGTTCCAGGCAGCCCACGGCGGGACCTTGTTCCTGGATGAAGTGGCTGACCTGCCTCTGGCGATGCAGGTGAAGCTGTTGCGAGCCATCCAGGAAAAGGCCGTGCGCGCCGTGGGCGGCCAACAGGAAGAAGTGGTGGATGTGCGAATCCTCTGCGCCACCCACAAGGACCTGGACGGCGAAGTGGCCACCGGACGCTTTCGCCAGGATCTGTATTACCGACTGAATGTCATCGAATTGCGCGTCCCGCCCTTGCGCGAACGCCGCGAAGACATCGAACCGCTGGCCAATCACATGCTTCAGCGGCTGGCCAGCAGCACCGGCAGCCCGGCGGCCAAGCTACATCCACAAGCCCTGGAGGCCCTGCAAAACTACCGTTTCCCGGGCAATGTGCGGGAACTGGAGAACATGCTCGAACGGGCCTACACCCTGTGCGAACAACAGCTGATCGAAGCCGACGACCTGCGCCTGGCCGAGGGCAATGCCAGCTCTGAGGCGGGCAACCCCGACTTGATGCAGGTCGACAACCTGGAAGACTACCTCGAAGACGTCGAACGTAAACTCATCCTCCAAGCCCTGGAGGAAACCCGCTGGAACCGCACGGCGGCGGCGCAGCGGTTGAAGTTGTCGTTTCGGTCGATGCGGTATCGGTTGAAGAAGTTGGGGCTGGATTAAAGCGCGGTCCTCAAGCCCCTACTTATCCTGTGGCGAGGGCGCTTGCTCCGCTGGGCTGCGAAGCGGCCCCCAACCTGACACCTTGATATACCAAGGTGATCGAGGCGCTGCTTTTGGGGCTGCTGCGCAACCCAGCGGGAGCAAGCTCCCTCGCCACAGCTCTCTAGCCCTCCAGCACGGGTACCCGCTCGTCCAGCACACGATTGGCCAGTAGTTCGCTCAGCTCAATCAACTGCTGTACCCCCAAGGCAACATGCCGTCGCGAGCCTTCAAGTTCGAAGGCCAGGTCGCTGATCGTTGCGTTGGCGGAGGCCAGGGTTTCGCTGAGGTTGGCGAGGAGGCATTCGGTGTCGATGCCTTCCACTACGGAGATTTTTTCCGACCATTCCCACAAAGCCTGGTCGATTGTGAGGGCGGTGTGTATATCCGTTTCTGCGGTAACGGCTACTTACGGTTCCGCTCTTACAGCGGGTCACTTTCGAAAAGCCGGAATGCCGGCCCAGGCGAAAGTAACCAAAGCGCTTTTGCCCCACCACTCGGTGCCTCGCCTAGGCTCGGCATGCCCGAACGCAGGCATTGCTCCGTGGGCCCGCCGCGAAGGGCCATCCATGGCCCAGCGCGGCTATCCCGGCATCCATGCCGGGATGCCCACTACGCAATACCTGCGTTCGGCCATCGTGGTTAACGGGGCTCCGAGATCAACGTCCACCGCGAGGCGGCCTGATAGCCGACCTGGTTCTGGGTGATCGCGTTTCTCCTGTGGTAGCGGGCTTGCTCGCGAAGAGGCCGGAGCATTCAACATATTCATCGACTGTGCCATCGCCTTCGCGAGCAAGCTCGCTCCCACACTGGATCGGGAACGATCTACAGATTTGCGGCCACTGCAAATCCCTGTGGGAGCAAAGCTTGCTCGCGATAGCAGTGGATCAGCTTGCATCAGCGTTGAATGTGCCATCGCCTTCGCGAGCAAGCTCGCACACATTGGGTCGGTGACGATCTACAGATTTTCGGCCACTGCAAATCCCTGTGGGAGCAAAGCTTGCTCGCGATGGCGGTGGATCAGCTTGCATCAGCGTTGAATGTGCCATCGCCTTCGCGAGCAAGCTCGCACACATTGGGTCGGTGACGATCTACAGATTTTCGGCCACTGCAAATCCCTGTGGGAGCAAAGCTTGCTCGCGATGGCGGTGGATCAGCTTGCATCAGCGTTGGATGTACCGCCGTCTTCGCGAGCAAGCTCGCTCCCACAATGGGATCGCACTAGGACCGGAAGAGCCAGGTCGGCTATAAGGCCGCCTCGCGAGCAAGCTTTGCTCCCACAGATCTGACAGGTGTACGAGCGGGAGAGCCAGGCCGGCTGTCAGGCCGCCTCGCTTTTGATCTTGATCTGGGGCGCCCCGTTAACCACGCTGGCCGAACACAGGCGAGGCACCGAGTGGTGGGGCAAAAGCGCTTTGGTTACTTTCGCCTGGGCCGGCATTCCGGCTTTTCGAAAGTAACCCGCTGTAAGAGCGGAACCGCCAGCAGCCGTACCGCGAAAAGGGATATGCACTCAGTCAACAACATCCCCGCCGACTATCAGGCCGCCATCGCGAGCAAGCTCGCTCCCACAATTGGATCTGAGCACAGGTGCAGTATCAAAGCCGGACCTTACAAGCGCCCAGCCGGCGCATACGGCACAGGATCGATCACCGGCTCACGCCCCAACATCAGATCCGTAAACAACTGACACGACGCCGGCGCCAACACCAGTCCATTACGATAATGCCCACAGTTCAACCACAACCCAGCAACCCCCGGCACCTCGCCGATATAGGGAATACCTTCAGGCGACCCAGGCCGCAACCCGGCCCAATGCCCCACCACCTCTGCACCCGCCAGCGCCGGAATCAGTTGCTGCGCCGAAGTCTTCAGGCTCTCCAACGCAACCTCGGTCGGGGTCTTGTCGAAACCTTCACGCTCCAGCGTACTGCCAACCAGAATGTGCCCATCACGACGCGGGATCGCATAACGCCCCTTGGCCAGCACCATACTCGACAAGAAATCCGACGCGCATTTGTACAGAATCATCTGGCCCTTGACCGGCTCGACCGGCAACTTCAGCCCTAGCGTCTTGAGCAGTTCACCACTCCAGGCCCCCGCCGCCAGCACCACCTGATCGCCACGCATCGGTCCCGCCGAACTGTCCACCCCCACGACACGCCCGCCATCGCGGATGAACCCGTTGACCTCGCAATGCTCATGAAGCGTGACATTGGGCAACGCCTGCAACGCCGCCTTGAGGGATTTCACCAGCCGAGGGTTACGCACGTTGGCCACGCCAGCCATGTAGATCGCCCGGGAAAAACCCGCACCCAGCACCGGCACGGCGTCGTGGACCGTGGAGATATCCACAGCCCGCAGCGGGCGCCCTTCCCGCTCGGCCCAGGCCAGCGCTTCGTCCTGGTCGTCCAGGTCCAGCCAATACAGCCCGGTCACGTGTACTTGTGGATCGATCCCGGTGGCCGCGAACAAGCGCTCACCCAGCTGTGGATAAAAATCCTGCGACCAATGGGCCAGCGCCGTGACCGCCGGGCTGTAGCGCCACGGGTACAACGGCGAAACGATGCCGCCGCCGGCCCAGGACGATTCCTGGCCGACACTGGAGCGGTCCAGCAGCACCACACGTTGCCCTTCGGACGCCAGATTGAACGCCGTCAGCAGGCCAATGACTCCGCCACCGACGATCACCACTTGCTGTTGCCTGGTCATGTTCTGATTCGACTCACTAAAACAAAGGGCGCAAAAGCGCGCCCGAATGAAAGAAACTCAGCGCCCCCAACAATCCTTGGTGGTCAGCCCCGCAGTGGCGTTGAGCATGCTGCGTACGCCGGTATTGTTGAGGGTGAAATCACCGCACTTGTCCGTGGCCATGGACGAACCGCTCTTGCGTACGGCGGTCAGGGTGAAACTCTGGTCCGCCAGCGTCTGGGTAATGGTGTAGAAATCGTTGCCGCTGCTCAGCCCGGTTGCATTGGTGTAGACGTTGTTCTTCGAGTAGTAGCGCTCGAGAATCTGCGCCTGCTCGGATAAGAGCCCGGTAATTTCAGTGCGTCGGCCCTTCTTCATGTATTCGGTCAGGCTCGGATAGCCGATGGTGATCACAATACCGATGATCGCGATCACGATCATGATTTCGATCAAGGTGAAACCCCGGTTGGATCTGCGCATGCCTAGCCCTCATTGTATTTGCCGCCACATGATGCGGCGGCTGCCGCCGACGGTTTTGCCCAGCAGGTCAGTGATACCGCCACTGGAATCGTTCACGATCATATTGGTGGCCCCATTGGCGCTGACGACGGCGCTCAGGGTCGGAATACCGCCGGTGAACACCACGCCGGCGGAAATCGTATCGAGGCTGGTGAGCGAACCATCGTTGTTGGTATCGAGTACCGCATAGTTGAGCATCTTACCGTTGAATGCATCCAATTCGATCAGTTTGCCGGTACCAAAGCTGGCGCAAGGGTCGGTGGTGTCTACGGCGGCCGTGGTAAAGATCACGCGCCCGAGCACCAGGTTGGCCGGGTTGATGACCCGCTCCCCGGTCAGCACATTGTTGTACACCAAAGGCAGGTACCAGCCCTTCTTCGCAGGGTACGTCACGTCGGTCTGGCTGGTGGTCACGAACTGCCCGGTGCTGCCTGAAAACACCCCCGTGATCGACTGGGCCTGCAGGCTCGAGACGGTAATTTGCCCCCCGCCGCCAACGGCGTCCCAGATCGAATAGAACGCTTGCAGATCCTTGTTGAGCTTGTCTGCCGCTTCGTTGAACTTACCGGTACCGAAAAAAACCTGGGTGCCGCCCTGGGGATTGTCTGCCAGCAGAGGCTGCACGGTGATCGGCTGGGTCGCGCCGCCGGGGGCGGTGAACAACGGCTGGCCGGCGAACGCCAGGCCCCACGCGGTGGGCGAGGTGCCGCTGAGGTCGAATTTCCACATCCGCCCCTTCAAATCGCCACCGTACGCGGCCTGCACCACATTCTGGGAGTTGACCCGCAACTTGACCGACGACAGGCCGTTATCGGTCTCACTGCTGTTGATGACGATTTTGCGGATCAGCGAACCGTCACGGATATCCACGACGTACAACGCCGCCACGCCGCTGTTGCTGCCATAGCCGTTGCCGATGAACGCCGCCCAGCGACCGTCCGCCAGGCGCGCGACTTCGGGGCGTGCGTAGGCGTAGCCCAGGTCATTGAAGACGTTGGCGGTGTTGGCAACGGTTGGCGCGCTGATTTCCCACAGCGCCCGAAACGCGTTGCCCGCCGCCGCATCGAACAACTGCACCGCGAAGAACGTCTTGCCGCCGGCACCCGTGCCGCCCAGGGCCACGGTCTTCCAGGCGCTCCCCGATTGCACGTCGTATACACCGACCTGTCCATCCACCAGGAACTTGTGGCTCACGCCGTTGATGTAGCTGGTGTCGGCGATGTCCTGCAACGAGGGCAGCACGTTCGAAGGCATGTAGGCGTAACGCCGCGTGCCGTTTGCACTGTTGATGACACTGAAAAAACCATCGTTGCCGTTCACCACCAGGCTGGCGCTCATGTTCGTCGCCTTGGTCGCCAGGTAGGTGCTATAGCTGGTGTCGTTGAGCAGGTCCGCAGCGGTCTGGTCATTGGGCGATGCCAGCACCAGCGGCGAGTTGATGATGTCCCCCAGCAACGCGCTGCGCACCTTCAGGCCGGTTTTATTGACGCCCTTGCTCCACTCCACCAGGTCATTGCCGGTGATCCCCGTGGGCAGGTTCTGGCTGAGGCTGGTTTGCTGGGCCGGCGAAAAGTTGCCGTAGGCCAGGGTCACCGGCACGTTGGTCGCAGTGTTCCAGGACTGATAGATCGGAGCGGTGGCGCCGGGCACGATGGCGGTATCGGTGGTCCATTGCACCGCTGCCGTGTTGACCGTGCCCGCCGAGGTAAAGCCAAACGCCCGGATGGTGCCGCGCCAGTCCTTGGGGTCATACGTGGTCTGGTAATAGCTGGAGGTGCTCGACAAGGTGGCGGCGTTGGTGGTGCCGCCGCCCCCGGAGCCAGCCTTGGAAGTGATGTCGCTCAGGGCAGAGGCCAACGCCGAGTTCAGGCCTTCGCTGTCGGTCGCCTGGTAATACTTGCCGGCACCATAACGGGCGGCGTCTGACAACATCGGGTTGGCGGCGGTAAAACCCACGGTATAGGTATTGAGGTATTGCCGGGGAAAATCCGTGGCGTTCCAGCTCTTGCCGGTGGCGTCGGTGCCGGTGGAGCGCATGTCGATGTCGAAGGCAAACTTGGCGATGTCGTCCAGGTACAGCGTGTCGCCCTCGCCATCACCATTGAGATCGGCGCCATCGTTGTTGATGCCATCCCAATTCGGCAACCGGGCCAAGCCCAGCGGGTCGTTGGTGGGGAACGTCCGGTCATAGGTGGGCAAGCCGTCGGTGATCACCACGCCGAAATTCTTCTGGCAACGGTACTGGATCGGGCTGGTGTAGGTGGCTGGCGTGCTGTTGTGGTACGGCGCCATGCCCCTGAAGTAGCGGGTGACCTCGTAGTAGCTCTCGGCCAACGGGGTATTGGCGACCGCACCCAGGCCGTTGATGGCGTTGATCAGCGCGCTGTAGTTGCTGTTGGCTTGGGTCTGGGTCACGCTGCCGCTGACCGGTGACAGATCGCTGATGGCGCGCGCGATATATCCCCCGGGGCCGGAGTTGCTGCTGTTCGGCGGGTTGAAGGTAGCAAGGCCGATACGTAGGGCGCGGTTGCTGGCGACCAGGTCGTTGGAAACGTCCCGCGCCACGTTGATGCGGTAGTCGGTGGGAATGGAGCCGGTGGTGAAGTCCCGATTCGAGCCGTTGGCTAGGGTCAACAGGTACGCCAGGTATTTAGTGGTATAGCGCGTGTTGCCGTCACCCACCGGGTCTGGCAATCGCAGACAGACACGTGACAGGACGCCCCGGTAAAAGCCATACCAGCCATTGGAGCAACCACCACGGAACAGACTTGCCAGCAAGACGTTGCCATCGTCTGGATCGAGAGTTGTTCCACCGAAGCAGCTGTTGCTGGAATTGCAATTGAGAACCGCAGGCCGCGAGACATTGGGATCAAACCCCGCCGCCCAGATAATGTTGTTCATGCTTCCCGAATCATCGATCAGCAGCATCACGTTCGGCGTGACGGCGGCCGCACTCAGCAACGGCGAATCCGAAGGCGTGAACGCATAGGCTGGCGCCGCCAGGTAAAGGCTGAGCAAGCCCCCCCACAGCACCTGCCTCCAACTAGCGCGCACCTCAGTACTTCGCATAAATGCTCTCCACCACGCTGCGCTGGTTATTCCCCACCACCGCCACCGCCGTGATCCGGTACAGCGTCGCCGACGTATTGACCGGCACGTTGACCGCCGTGAGCGTCGTGCCGATGTTCTGTACACCATAAAACCCACCGGCGGCGGCAACCCAGAGCACCCCCGACGACGAATTGCGCCCAGCTCCCGTCAGTGTCGCCGACTCCGCCGGCGGCGCGCACTGGGTCGTGGTGGTACACACCGGCAATGAATAGGTCTCGACCTGCACCGCGCTCTCCCCCACCCTCAGCGCCGCCTCGGCCACCTGGAACGACTGGTTGCGCTGCATGACGCTGCTGGTCATTTTTTCCTGGAGGGTGGCGCTCTGCATCGATGACAGACCGATCAGCGTCAGCAGCAACAGGAAGACCAGGCTGACCAGCAATGCCATGCCCCGCTGGCGGTGAACCTGCCCCATCGAGGTCATCTCCTTCATAGCAACCGGTTGCGCAAGGCGGCAACCACATTGAAGGTCTGCTCGCGCACTGCGTTCCTCGGATCAAAAAGCGTCAGGGTCAAGCGCACGCTGCGGATCAGTGCCGGGTCAGGCGGATTGCTGGTATAGCTCGACGCCGCGATGTCCGTCGCGCTGCCGGCCACGCCGAACGTCACGTCGAACGCCCGCACATTGTCCACCAGCACCGACAAGGTCGGGTTGCCGGCGCCGCTGCCCAGCAGCAATTGGTTGTTGTTGAAGCTGTAGATCAGTCGGCGGATCGGGAAGGCCAACTGCCCCGCCGCCGGTAGCCGTGCGTTGGTATAGGCCGTCGCCGAGGTGCGGCAATCGGAGACGACGGTCCAGGTCGGAGCGCTACCGCCACTCCCTACGTCGGCGGTCACCAGGGTCAATCTGCGGTTGGCGTTATCCCAGCGGATCGGGGTGATCTGGCTGGCATTGAAGTCATTGGCCGTGGAAGCATCGGTAATGGTCCCCAGGCAACCGAACATGCCCACCATGCGAATCTCCTGGACCATTTTACTCAGGACGAACCGGGCGTCCTCCTGCATCACCGCCGCCGCACTTTGGCTGATGTAGGTGTTCTTGGCGGCGATGAAAATCTGCACGACACCCAGGATGACGATCAGGCTGAGCACCAGGGCAATCATCAATTCAATCAGGCCGAATCCCCGGCAACGCCTGTTCATGGCGGCGTCCCCGGCGGATCGACGGCGACCCGGCTGGTCAGTACGAAGCTGCGCCGCGCCTCGGCCGCGTTGGTGGTGTTGGCGGCCCGGGCGTCGTCCCAGGCAATGGTGATGGTGTAGACCCGCTGGTTCAGGGCGATGGTGCCGGTGGCCGTGGCGCCGCCGAAGGCGATGATGTTGGTCTTGAAATCGTAGAGGTCCTGGTCCCGGGCCACGTTGAGGTTCGGCGAGCTGGGCGGTGTGACGGTGTAGTCGGCACCGGAGTTGGCGCGAATGCGGTCCAGCAGGTCGTAGGCAATGAAGCTGGCCTGGCTGGTCATGCGCGAACTGTCGGTGTACTTGAGCGCGTTGAGCTGGATCATCGCCGCCCCCAGCAAGCCAACACCGAGAATCAGCACCGCCACCAGCACCTCGATCAGCGTCATGCCCTCCTGCGCCCTTTTACTGCAATCCTTCATCCGCAACTTCCACCCAATACGATTCTCCCATTAAGGCAGACATTCAGCGTCCTGCTCTGCGCCCCTCGTACATAATTGAAACTCACCGGCGTGGCCGGTGCCGATAACCCGCCGAGGTTGTTGAAATCGATGTTGTTCACTGCTGAGGTTAGCGTCAGAGTCGCGCCACTGCTCATCGCTGGAACAACCCGCAATACATTGGCCGGCGTGCCAGTACTGTCATACACCGTCAGTTCGCCGCTCCAGACGCTGCCCTCGGCCGTGGGGCGGATGCGCGTGGTGATACCACGGTCGATCGCCTCCAGCCGGGCAAAGTTCAGCGCCCGGCGCAAGTCGTCAACCTCAGTGTCAGCCTTGGTACTCTGCAGCGAGCCGGTGAATGACGGCACCGCCATGGTAATCAGGATCAGCAGCACGCCAAGGGCCACCAGCACCTCGATCAGCGTGAAACCTTTTGTACGAAGATCCATCGGTGCCCTCCGTTGCCGTCGGCTATACCTGCCTCTACACGCTAGAACAAACCACCGCCTGTGGCGAGGGAGCCTGCTCCCGCTCGGGCGCGTAGCGGCCGCTATTTTGGGGCCGCTGCGCAGCCCAGCGGGAGCAAGCTCCCTCGCCACAGCATGCTTGCTGCCACATTGAGAGCTTGCACTATCGCACCGCTTCACATTCTCCAGGGAGGAGATGTCATGTACCAACAGGGCTTCAGCCTGATCGAACTGCTCATGGGACTGGCAATTGCCGCAATTGTTCTGCCGTGGGCCAACGCGGGCTACAAAGAACTGATCGAGTCCATCGAGCGCAAGGACACCGCGCAGTTGCTGATCAGCGGGTTACGCAGTGCGCGCAGCGAGGCCATCACGCGCAACCGGACGGTCGTGCTCAGGGGGATAGACAACGATTGGGGCCGGGGCTGGCGCATCACCCTGGACGATAAGGAGAAGACCGTGCTGATGGAGCGCAGCGCCAGCGCCCGGGTGGTCGGCAACCAGCCGGTGAAACGCCGGGTGAGGTTCGGCAGCCAAGGGGAAGCCCTGCATCCCAATGGCGCATTCCAGGCAGGCACGCTGCATGTCTGCGCCAAACGCGGGCCGGTCAGCCATCATCAAGTGATACTGGCGCCTTCCGGTCGCGTGCGCCTGGAAAGCGTCGAAGCCAAACAGGCGCTGTGCGAAAAAGGACTTAAAGCAGGGAGCGCACGCGCAGCTCTTTCGGCATCGAGAACGTGATGTTCTCCTCGCGACCGGCCAGTTCATCGGCACCGGTGGCACCCCAAGCCTGCAATTGCTGGATCACGCCACGCACCAGGACTTCCGGGGCGGAAGCACCGGCGGTGATGCCGATACGCTCGATGCCCTCGAACCAGCTGCGTTGCATGTCCTCGGCACCGTCGATCAGGTAAGCGGGCGTGGACATGCGCTCGGCCAGCTCGCGCAAGCGGTTGGAGTTGGAACTGTTCGGGCTGCCGACCACCAGCACCACATCGCATTCGTTGGCCAGTTGCTTGACCGCATCCTGACGGTTCTGGGTGGCGTAGCAGATGTCATCCTTGCGCGGGCCGCCGATGGCCGGAAAACGCGCGCGCAGGGCGTCGATCACCCGGCTGGTGTCGTCCATGGACAGGGTCGTCTGGGTCACGAAAGCCAGGCTATCGGGGTTGCGTACCTGCAAGGCCGCAACGTCATCCTCGTCCTCGACCAGGTAGATCGCACCGCCGTTGCTGGCATCGTATTGGCCCATGGTGCCTTCGACTTCCGGGTGGCCTTCATGGCCGATCAGGATGCACTCGCGACCGTCACGGCTGTAGCGCGCCACTTCGATGTGCACCTTGGTCACCAATGGGCACGTCGCGTCGAACACCTTCAGGCCCCGGCCAGCGGCCTCGCTGCGCACGGCCTGGGAAACCCCGTGGGCACTGAAGATCACGATGACGTCGTCCGGCACCTGGTCCAGTTCCTCGACGAAAATGGCCCCGCGGCTGCGCAGGTCTTCGACGACGAATTTGTTGTGGACCACTTCGTGGCGCACGTAGATCGGCGGCCCGAAGACTTCCAGGGCGCGGTTGACGATTTCGATCGCCCGGTCCACGCCGGCGCAGAAGCCACGGGGGTTGGCGAGTTTGATTTGCATGCTGTGCCTCGTGTCTTGCGCGCAAGAAATTGAATCAGTGCAATCCCGTGTGGGAGCGAGCTTGCTCGCGATGGCGGCGGGTCAGTCACCCCTGTATTGAAAGTGACTCCGTCATCGCGAGCAAGCTCGCTCCCACAGTGGATCGGGTGGCAGCAGAAGCTGCCGGTCAAATGTTAAACCGCCTTGACGTCGAGGATTTCCACTTCGAAGTTCAAGGTCTTACCCGCCAGCGGATGGTTGAAGTCCACGGTCACCTGGGCGTCATCGAACGCCTTCACCACACCCGGCAGCTCGGTATTGGCCGCGTCGTTGAAGATCACCAGCAGGCCCTCGGACAGCTCCATGTCCTGGAACTGGGAGCGTGGCATGGTCTGCACGTTTTGCGGGTTGGGCTGACCAAAGGCGTTTTCCGGTGGCACGACCACGGTGCGCTTGTCGCCGGCTTTGAAACCGAGGATCGCCGCTTCGAAGCCTGGCAGCAGGTTGCCATCACCGACCTTGAACACCGCCGGGGCCTTGTCGAAGGTGCTGTCGACGGTGTCGCCGTTTTCCAGGTGCAGGGCGAAGTGAAGCTTCACTTCGGTGTTTTGAGCGATACGCTGCTCAGTCATGGACGGCTTCTCCGGTTTTCTTGCTCTTGAACATGTCCAGGGCGAGCATCACGGCGCCCACGCTGATGGCACTGTCGGCAAAGTTGAACGCCGGGAAATACCAGCGGTTCTGCCAATGCACCAGGATGAAATCGATAACGTGGCCCAGGGCGATGCGGTCATAGAGATTGCCCAACGCACCACCCAGCACCAAGGCCAGCGCCACGGCCAGCCAGGTCTCATTGCGCCCCAGGCGCTTGAGCCAGACCACCAGCACGGCACTGACCACGACGGCAATCAGGGCGAACAGCCAGCGCTGCCAGCCGGAACTGTCGGCCAGGAAACTGAACGCCGCCCCGGTGTTGTAGGCCAGGGTCCAGCTGAAATAATCAGGGATGATCACGATCTGCTGGTACAGGGTCAACGAGCTTTCAAAGTAGAACTTGCTGGCCTGGTCGATGACCAGTACCAGCACGCTCAACCAGAGCCAGCCCAGCCGTCCGAAACGGCCTGCTGCGTCAGGCGCCACATTAGGCATAGTGGCGAACCTCGCCAGCACCGCTGATGTTGTCGACGCAACGACCGCAGATTTCCGGATGCTCCGGGTTCACGCCGACGTCTTCGCGGCAGTGCCAGCAGCGGGCGCACTTGGTGTGGTTCGACTTGACGATTTTCAGCTTCAGGCCGCTGACTTCGGTGGTCACCGCATCAGCCGGGGCCTGCACAAAAGGTGCAACGCTGGCGGTGGAGGTGATCAGCACGAAGCGCAGTTCGTTGCCCAACTTGGCCAGGTCGGCGCCCAGGGCCTCTTCGGCGTAGAGGGTGACTTCGGCCTGCAGGTTGCCGCCGACGGCCTTGGCCGCCCGCTGGATCTCCATTTCCTTGTTGACCGCGGCCTTGACCGCCATGACGCGGTCCCAATACGCACGGTCCAGCTCGAAGCCTTGCGGCAGTTCGGTCAGGCCTTCGTACCAGGTGTTGAGCATCACCGACTCGTTGCGCTCGCCCGGCAGGTATTGCCACAGCTCATCGGCGGTGAACGCCAGGATCGGCGCGATCCAGCGCACCAGGGCCTCGCTGATGTGGAACAGCGCGGTCTGGCACGAACGACGGGCCTTGCTGTTGGCGCCGGTGGTGTACTGGCGGTCCTTGATGATGTCGAGGTAGAAACCACCGAGTTCCTGCACGCAGAAGTTGTGGATCTTGGAGTAGACGTTCCAGAAGCGGTATTCGCCGTAGTGCTCCTGCAATTCGCGTTGCAGCAACAGGGTACGGTCCACGGCCCAACGGTCCAGCGCGAGCATTTCTTCGGCCGGCAGCAGGTCGGTGGCCGGGTTGAAGCCGGTCAGGTTGGAAAGCAGGAAGCGCGCGGTGTTACGGATCCGCCGGTAGGCGTCCGCGCTGCGCTGCAGGATCTGCTCGGAAACGGCCATCTCGCCGGAATAGTCGGTGGAGGCCACCCACAGGCGCATGATGTCGGCGCCCAGGGTGTCGTTGACCTTTTGCGGCGCGATCACGTTGCCCAGGGACTTGGACATCTTGCGGCCGGACTCGTCGACGGTGAAGCCGTGGGTCAGCAGCTCGCGATACGGCGCGTGGTTGTCGATGGCGCAACCGGTCAGCAGCGACGAGTGGAACCAGCCACGGTGCTGGTCGGAGCCTTCCAGGTACAGGTCGGCGCGCGGGCCGCTCTCGTGGCCCATCGGGTGCGAACCGCGCAGCACGTGCCAATGGGTGGTGCCGGAGTCGAACCAGACGTCCAGGGTGTCGCTGATCTTGTCGTACAGCGGTGCTTCGTCACCCAACAACTCAGCGGCATCGAGCTTGAACCAGGCTTCGATGCCTTCGGCTTCGACACGCTTGGCCACGATTTCCATCAGTTCGACGGTGCGCGGGTGCAACTCGCCGCTTTCCTTGTTCAGGAAGAACGGGATCGGCACGCCCCAGTTGCGCTGGCGGGAGATGCACCAGTCCGGACGATTGGCGATCATCGAGTGCAGGCGCGCCTGGCCCCAGGCCGGTACGAACTGGGTCTCTTCGATGGCCTTGAGCGAACGCTGGCGCAGGGTGTCGCCGCTGGTGGGCTGCTTGTCCATGCCGATGAACCACTGCGCGGTGGCGCGGTAGATCAACGGGGTCTTGTGCCGCCAGCAGTGCATGTAGCTGTGTTCGATGACGGTGGTGTGCAGCAGCGCGCCGACTTCGGTCAACTTGTCGACGATGGCCGGGTTGGCTTTCCAGATGAACTGGCCGCCGAAGAACTCCAGCGACGGCGCGTACACGCCATTGCTCTGCACCGGGTTGAGGATGTCGTCGTTGGCCATGCCGTACTTCTTGCAGGTCACGAAGTCGTCGACGCCATAGGCTGGCGCGGAGTGAACCACGCCAGTGCCTGCGCCCAGTTCCACGTAGTCGGCCAGGTACACCGGCGACAGGCGGTCATAGAACGGATGACGGAAATTGATCAGTTCCAGCGCCGAACCCGGGGCGGTGGCGACCACCGAACCTTCGAGGTTGTAGCGGGCCAGGCAGGCTTCGACCAGCTCTTCGGCCAGCACCAGCAGCTTGTCGCCGACGTCGACCAGGGCGTAGGTGAATTCCGGGTGGACGTTCAGCGCCTGGTTGGCCGGGATGGTCCACGGGGTGGTGGTCCAGATCACGATCGACGCCGGCTTGGCCAGCTTGCCCAGGCCGAACGCGGCGGCGAGCTTGTCTTCATCGGCGATCGGGAACGCGACGTCGATGGTCGAGGACTTCTTGTTCTCGTACTCGACTTCCGCCTCGGCCAGGGCCGAACCGCAATCGAAGCACCAGTTCACTGGCTTGAGGCCCTTGAACACGAAACCACCCTCGACGATTTTCGCCAGGGCACGGATTTCGCCGGCTTCGTTCTTGAAGTCCATGGTCTTGTACGGGTTGGCAAAGTCGCCCAGCACGCCGAGGCGAATGAATTCGGACTTCTGCCCTTCGATCTGCTCGGTGGCGTAGGCACGGCACAGCTCGCGGGTCTTGTCCGCGCCCAGGTTCTTGCCGTGGGTCACTTCGACCTTGTGCTCGATCGGCAGGCCATGGCAGTCCCAGCCCGGGACATACGGCGCATCAAAACCCGACAGGGTCTTGGAGCGGATGATCATGTCCTTGAGAATCTTGTTCAACGCGTGACCGATGTGGATGGTGCCGTTGGCGTACGGAGGGCCGTCGTGCAGGACGAACTTCGGACGATCCTTGCCAATTTCGCGCAACTTTCCGTACAGGCCAATGCTGTCCCAACGCTGCAGAATCTGTGGTTCGCGCTGAGGCAGGCCGGCCTTCATTGGGAAGGCGGTGTCCGGAAGGTTTAGCGTGGCTTTATAGTCGGTCATTTAAGGCTCTTCATTAGCGATTGGCGCTGGTTGCGACAAGGGCACGGGCGGCGGCGATATCTGCATGGATCGCCGTCTTGAGCGCCTCCAGAGAGGCAAAACGCTGCTCTTCACGCAGCTTATGGTGGAAAACCACCGTCAAACGCCGGTCATACAGATCGCCGGCAAAATCCAGAACATGTACTTCAAGGTGGGCCTTGCCATCGCCCTGGACCGTGGGGCGCACGCCGATGTTGGCGACGCCGGGCCAGGTCTTGCCGTCGATCTCGACACTCACCAGGAACACCCCGGTCAGCGGCACGCGACGACGCTTGAGCTGCACGTTGGCCGTCGGCGTGCCCAATTGGCGCGCCAGCTTCTGCCCGTGCAGGATCCGCCCGGCAATCCGGTACGGCCGGCCGAGCAAGCGCTCGGCCAATTCGAAGTCGGCCGCCGCCAGGGCATTGCGGACCTGGGTGCTGCTGACGCGCAAGCCATCCATCTCGACGGTCTGCGCCGCTTCGACGGTGAAACCCTGGACGATACCGGCCTGTTGCAGGTAATCGAAATCCCCAGACCGATCACAGCCGAAACGGAAATCATCGCCGACTTCCAGATGCTTCACATCGAGACCGTCCACCAGGATGGTATCGACGAATTCGGCGGCACTGAGCTTGCTCAGGCGCTGGTTGAAGGCCAGGCACAGGACCCGGTCGACACCTTCGGCGGCCAGCAGTTGCAGTTTGTCCCGCAACCGGGCCAGACGGGCCGGGGCGGTGTCCGGGGCGAAAAACTCCCGTGGCTGCGGCTCGAAAATCACCACGCAGCTGGGCACGCCCAACTCCAGCGCACGCTCGCGCAGTCGCGCCAGGATAGCCTGGTGGCCACGGTGAACACCGTCAAAGTTGCCAATAGTGGCGACACAGCCCCGATGCTGGGGGCGCAGGTTGTGGAGGCCTCGAACCAGCTGCATAACGCGCTTCTTGCTCATAAAGTGGCCGATTATAACCACACCCGGCGGCCGACGACAGGCAACACCGCACCCCAAAGTGATCGAACCGACAAAACCACTGCCCGGCCCGGGATTATCGAGGGCCCGCCCTCAGCTCAAGGCCTTGCGATTGAAGTCGCGCAGACGGAACCCCATCAGCAGCAACATGCCGAAATACGCCACCACACCGGCAACCACCAGCGCACCCAGGCGCAGGAAACGCGCGAGCATCTGCCCCTCGCCCCAGGCCGGCATGAAATGCATCGCCCCCAGCAGGACCGCCGACATCACGGCCACGGCCACCAGCAGCTTGAGGCCGAACTTGCCCCAGCCCGGCTGTGGCTGATACATCTTTTGCTTGCGCAGTTGATAAAACAGCAGCCCGGCGTTGAGGCAAGCGCCGGCACTGATCGCCAGGGCCAGGCCGGCATGAGCCAACGGACCGATCAGCAACAGGTTGAACAACTGGGTCATCACCAGGGTGAAAATGGCGATCTTCACCGGTGTGCGGATGTTCTGCTGGGCGTAGAACCCTGGTGCCAGCACCTTGATCACGATGATCCCGAGCAAGCCCACCGAGTAAGCGATCAGCGCACGCTGGGTCATCAAGGCGTCGAACGCATTGAACTGGCCGTACTGGAACAACGAGACGGTCAACGGCTCGGCCAGGATCCCCAGTGCCAGGGAACACGGCAGCACCAGCACAAAGCACAGGCGCAGGCCCCAATCGAGAATTCGCGAGTATTCGTGGCGGTCCTGGCTGGCGTAGGTCTTGGCCAGGGTGGGCAGCAGGATCGTGCCCAGGGCCACGCCCAGCACGCCGGACGGCAACTCCATCAGGCGGTCGGCGTAGTACATCCACGACACCGAGCCGGCCACCAGGAACGAGGCAAAGATGGTGTTGATGATCAGGGAAATCTGGCTCACCGACACCCCGAGGATTGCCGGCAGCATCTGCTTCATCACCCGCCACACGCCGCTGTCGCGAAGGTTCAGCCGCGGCAGCACCAGCATGCCGATCTTTTTCAGGTGCGGCAGTTGATAGAGCAGTTGCGCCAGGCCACCCACCAGCACCGCCCAGCCCAGGGCCATCACCGGTGGATCGAAGTACGGTGTCAGGAACACGGCGAAGACGATCATGCTGACGTTGAGCAGGGTCGGCACAAAGGCCGGCACGGAAAAGCGGTTCCAGGTGTTGAGGATCGCCCCGGCCAGGGACGACAGGGAAATCAGCAATATATAAGGAAAGGTCACCCGCAGCAGATCCGTGGTGAGCTGGAATTTTTCCGGGGTGTCGGTGAAGCCCGGCGCCGTGGCCCAGATCACCCAGGGCGCGGCGAGCATGCCGGCAGCTGTGACCAGTGCCAGCACCAAGGTCAGCAGACCGGTGACATAGGCAATGAATGTGCGGGTTGCCTCATCGCCTTTCTGGCTTTTATATTCCGCCAGGATCGGCACGAAGGCCTGGGAGAACGCCCCCTCGGCGAAGATCCGCCGCAACAGGTTGGGTAGTTTGAAGGCGATGAAGAAGGCGTCCGTCGCCATCCCGGCGCCGAATATCCGTGCGATCAGCGTATCGCGAACGAACCCCAGGATGCGGGAGAGCATCGTGATAGAGCTGACGGCGGCCAACGATTTGAGCAGATTCATGAAAAGAGTTTTTGCCTGTCGATAAACAGCAGGCGAACAACGCGCCCACTTGTGCGATACTCCGCGCCGCTAAACAGTGCAGAGCCAAAGCCCGCGAGTTTACAGGTCGCACGCCGGAAAGAAATCCTTCGGTGCGCAGCACCTGCCATTCAGCGGAACGCGTCACCCGCCCTTGACAAGACTTCAACTCATCGGCATGATTCGCGGCCTATTTTGTTTGCTATTTCCCAAAAAGTCTTTCGAGGAGCTCGACGGTGGCCAACACACCTTCCGCCAAAAAACGTGCAAAACAGGCTGAGAAGCGTCGCAGCCACAACGCCAGCCTGCGTTCCATGGTCCGTACCTACATCAAGAACGTAGTCAAGGCCATCGACGCAAAAGACGCTGAAAAAGCTCAAGCTGCTTACGTTCTGGCTGTGCCAGTTATCGACCGCATGGCCGATAAAGGCATCATCCACAAGAACAAGGCTGCTCGCCATAAGAGCCGTTTGAATGGCCACGTAAAGGCCCTGAACGTTGCCGCTGCTGCCTAAGCGACACGCTCATTAAAAAACCGACCTCAGGGTCGGTTTTTTATTGCCCGGGATTTAACAGGCACCGCACGAACAATGTGGGGGCAGCCCCCTGTGGGAGCAAGGCTTGCCCGCGACAGCATCGCCTCAGCATTAAGATAGACCGAGGCGCCTGCATCGCGGGCAAGCCTTGCTCCCACACAACTCACAATGAGCGTGCCCGAACTATTGAGTACGAGCCCACGGCAAGATCGGGATAGCCGTCACCGCATTCTGCGGGCTGCCCTCGATCACGCGGTCGCTGTAGACCAGGTACACCAGCGTATTACGCTTCTTGTCGAGAAAGCGCACCACCTGCATGGTCTTGAACACCAGGGAAGTACGCTCCTTGAACACTTCCTCGCCATCCTTGAGCTCACCCTTGAAGTTGATGGGCCCGACCTGGCGACAGGCGATGGACGCTTCGGCGCGATCCTCGGCAAGGCCCAGGCCGCCCTTCACACCGCCGGTCTTGGCCCGCGACAGGTAACAGGTCACGCCATCCACCTTGGGATCATCGAATGCCTCGACCACGATCCGGTCGTTCGGCCCGACAAACTTGAACACCGTCGACACCTGGCCAATTTCCTCGGCCGACGCCAACAGCGGCACCGCCAGCAGCAAGCCGATCAATCCTTTTGCCAAACCCATGATTTTTCCTTAGACGAGGATCAGGTTGTCACGGTGGACCAGTTCAGGCTCCGCCATGTAACCCAACAGACCGACAATCGCATCAGACGATTGACCAATGATTTTCTGCGCTTCCAGGGCGCTGTAGTTGGCCAGGCCACGGGCGATCTCGCGACCGTCCGGCGCCACGCACACGACCATTTCGCCGCGACGGAAACTGCCCTGGACCAGCTTCACACCCACCGGCAGCAGGCTTTTATTGCCTTGGGACAAGGCCGACACGGCACCCGCGTCCAGCACCAGGGTGCCGCGGGTTTGCAGATGCCCGGCCAGCCACTGCTTGCGCGCCGCCAGCATGCCGCGTTCCGGGGAGAGCAAAGTACCCATGCGCTCGCCGGCCTTCAGACGATCCAGCACCCGCTCCAGCCGACCGCCGACAATGATAGTGTGAGCCCCGGAGCGCGCCGCCAGACGCGCCGCACGCAGCTTGGTCTGCATGCCGCCGCGCCCCAGCGCACCGCCCGTGCCACCCGCCACCGCGTCCAGCGCCGGGTCGTCGGCACGGGCTTCGTAGATCAGCTTGGCATCGGGGTTATTGCGTGGATCGGCGTCGAACATGCCGTCGCGATCCGTGAGGATCACCAACAGGTCCGCCTCCACCAGGTTCGCCACCAGCGCGGCCAGGGTGTCGTTATCGCCGAAACGGATCTCGTCGGTGACCACCGTGTCGTTCTCGTTGATCACCGGGATGACCTTCAGCTCCACCAGCGCCCGCAAGGTACTGCGAGCATTGAGGTAGCGCTTGCGGTCGGACAGGTCGTCGTGGGTCAGCAGGATCTGCGCCGTATGGCGACCGTGCTCGGCAAAGCTCGACTCCCAAGCCTGCACCAGGCCCATCTGGCCGATGGCGGCGGCCGCCTGCAGTTCATGCATCGCGCTGGGTCGCGACGTCCAGCCCAAACGGCTCATACCGGCCGCCACAGCCCCTGAAGAGACCAACACCAACTCGACGCCAGCCTCATGCAGGGCCACCATCTGCTCGACCCACACCGCCATTGCCTGGCGATCCAGACCCTTGCCATCCGCCGTCAGCAGTGCGCTACCGATCTTCACGACCCAGCGCCGCGCACCCGTCACCTTGCTCCGCATCATCTTCAACCTTTGCCAGCGAACGGCGCGACCCAGCGCCGCCCATGGGATTATTCGTATTTGCGTTTTACAGATACCAAAACGCCGCTCGAATGAGCGGCGCCTTGGGAACCGGCTTGCCGGCGATGATAACACTGCGCTGAAACACTTGAACCTGTGGGAGCGAGCTTGCTCGCGATAGCGGCGCGTCAGCTAACAACTATGCCAACTGACAGACCGCTTTCGCGAGCAAGCTCGCTCCCACAGGGCTCCTGCAGACCCTGGTTTCAGCTGAGTGGTATCACCACAAGATCAGTCGCGAACGTAGATGATTTCCGGACCGTCTTCGTCATCCACATCCTCTTCATCCCAATCATCGTCACCGATGTCATGGACCGACTTGACGCCACTGCGACGCAGGGCACGCTGGTCGTCCAGCGCCTGCAACTGGGCACGAGCCTCGTCTTCGATGCGCTGGTCGAGCTCGGCCAGCTCTTCCTTGTAGGCCGGATCGTTGGCCAGGCGGTCGACGCGATCTTCCAGGTAACGCATGATGTCGTGGCACAGGCGCTCGGTGCCTTCTTTGGCGATGGCCGAGATCACATAGACCGGACCTTCCCACTCCAGGCGGTCGACGATTTCCTTGACCCGCTCTTCGTGTTCTTCTTCGAGGATCTGGTCGCACTTGTTCAGCACCAGCCAACGATCACGCTCGGCCAGGGCCGGACTGAACTTGGTCAGCTCGTTGACGATGACTTCGGCAGCATCGGCGGCATCGGTTTCATCCAGCGGCGCCATGTCGACGAGGTGCAGCAACAGGCGGGTACGGGACAAGTGCTTGAGGAAACGAATCCCCAGGCCCGCGCCCTCGGAAGCCCCTTCGATCAGCCCTGGAATGTCGGCGATCACGAAACTCTTCCAGCGGTCGACGCTGACCACCCCCAGGTTTGGCACCAGGGTGGTGAACGGGTAATCGGCCACTTTCGGCTTGGCCGCCGACACCGAGCGAATGAAGGTACTTTTACCGGCGTTCGGCAGGCCCAACAGGCCCACGTCGGCCAGCACTTTCATTTCCAGCTTCAGGTCACGCTGCTCGCCGGGCTTGCCTGGCGTGGTCTGGCGCGGCGCACGGTTGGTACTGGACTTGAAACGGGTGTTGCCCAGGCCGTGCCAGCCGCCATGGGCGACCAGCAGACGCTGGCCGGCCTTGGTCAGGTCGCCAATCACTTCCTGGGTAGCCGAATCGATCACCGTGGTGCCGACTGGCACGCGCAGGATCAGGTCTTCGCCCTTCTTGCCGGTGCAGTCGGTGCTGCCGCCGTTGGAGCCACGCTCGGCATCGAAGTGCCGGGTGTAACGGTAGTCCACCAGGGTGTTGAGGTTTTCGTCGGCGAGCATGTAGATCGAGCCGCCGTCACCCCCATCACCACCGTTCGGGCCACCGTTTTCAATGAATTTTTCCCGACGGAAACTCATGCAACCATTGCCGCCGTCGCCGGCCTTCACTCGAATCGATACTTCATCAACAAACTTCATGACACACGCCTCTCGCCATACGGACGAGCCAAAAAAACAAGACATAAGACTCTTGCAAAAATGAGCGCAGCGACCTGATGACACGCCCCAACCGCAGCGCCGACAGCCCATACAAACAGTTTTGCAAGAGACTCACCCCACAAACGAAAAAGCCCCGTCGCAAGACAGGGCTTTTCCAGCGGTCTCGCAATTAAGCTGCGATAACGCTTACGTAACGACGACCGAAGGCGCCTTTTACTTCGAACTTGATCACGCCTTCGACTTTAGCGAAGAGGGTGTGATCTTTACCCATGCCCACGCCGTAGCCAGCGTGGAATTGGGTGCCGCGCTGACGCACGATGATGTTGCCTGCTTTGATAGCCTGGCCGCCATACATCTTCACGCCAAGGCGTTTGGCTTCTGAGTCGCGACCGTTACGGGTACTACCACCAGCTTTTTTGTGTGCCATGAGTTCAATTCTCCTAGTGAGGAATTAGGCTGAAATTAAGCCTGAATACCGGTGATTTTGATCTCGGTGTACCACTGGCGGTGGCCCATACGCTTCATGTGGTGCTTACGACGACGGAACTTGATGATGCGGACTTTATCGTGACGACCTTGGGAGATCACTTCAGCCACAACGGTAGCGCCAGCAACGACTGGAGCGCCGATATTCACGTCATCGCCATTGGCGACCAACAGAACGCGATCAAAAGTCACGGATTCGCCGGTAGCGATTTCCAGTTTTTCGATCTTCAGGTATTCACCTGGGGCGACCTTGTATTGCTTGCCACCAGTAACAATTACTGCGTACGACATGGTATTTCTCCGATAATCCTGCTCACCCAGCGCTTTATAAGAAGAGGTATTGGCTGGCATGGCTGCATGGGCTGGAAGGCCCGGATGCAATTGCGTAAGGCAGGTGCTGCCCAGGAAGTTCAGGGTGCGCGATTGTACGCAAGCCACGAGAGCCTTGCAAGTAGCCGTCTATCGCGCCTTGACACCTGCGGACGTGGGTCCTAGCATGCCGCGCAACCCTTCTGGAGCACCTGTCGCTGATGCAACCCCAAGCTTTCTACCGCGCGGTGGCGGACGATTTTAGCGCCGTCGACGGCATCATCAAGAAGCAGCTGACTTCCCGCGTGCCTCTGGTATCGAAAATCGGCGACTACATCACTTCGGCGGGCGGTAAACGCCTGCGTCCTTTATTGGTGCTGCTGTGCGGCAAGGCCCTGGGTCGCGAAGGCGACGACATGCGCCTGCTGGCCGCCACCATCGAATTCCTGCACACCGCGACCCTGCTGCACGACGACGTGGTCGACATGTCCGGCATGCGCCGTGGCCGTTCGACCGCCAACGCCATGTGGGGCAATGCCCCGAGCGTGCTGGTGGGCGACTTCCTGTATTCGCGCTCGTTCGAAATGATGGTCGAGCTGGGCTCGATGCCGGTGATGAAGATCCTGTCCCAGGCCACGCGCATCATCGCCGAAGGCGAAGTGCTGCAGTTGTCCAAGGTACGCGATGCCAGCACCACCGAAGAGACCTACATGGAAGTCATCCGCGGCAAGACCGCGATGCTCTTCGAAGCCTCGACCCACAGCGCCGCTGCCCTGGCCGGCGCCAGCGCCGAGCAGAGCGAAGCGTTGCGCACCTTTGGCGACCACCTGGGCGTGGCCTTCCAGTTGGTGGACGACCTGCTCGACTACAAGGGCGACGCCGAGACCCTGGGCAAGAACGTCGGTGACGACCTGGCCGAAGGCAAGCCGACCCTGCCGCTGATCTACACCATGCGCGAAGGCACGCCAGAACAGGCGGCACTGGTACGCCAGGCGATCCAGAAAGGCGGGATCGAAGACCTGGAAAGCATCCGTATCGCGGTCGAAGCTTCCGGCTCGCTGGAGTACACCGCGAAACTGGCCCGGGACTACGTCGCCCGCGCGATCAAATGCCTCGACGCCCTGCCGCCCAGCGAATACCGCGATGCACTGGTGGAATTGAGCGAATTTGCGGTGGCTCGTACCCACTGATTGCATGAAAACCTGTGGGAGCGAGCTTGCTCGCGATAGCGGTGTGTCAATCAGCGCCAATGTTGCTGATCCAGCGCTATCGCGAGCAAGCTCGCTCCCACAGGGGATTTCACCGCCCTGCCCTTTGCGGCCTAAAACCCTATATAATGTGCGCCCTTTTGCCCTCCTGATACCCAAGGAACCTTAGTGAGCACGTTGCCTCCCTGCCCGAAATGCAATTCCGAATACACCTACGAAGACGGCACCCAGCTGGTCTGCCCGGAGTGTGCCCACGAATGGTCCGCCAGCGGCGAAGCTGAAGCGGCGTCCGACGACACCGTGAAGAAAGATTCGGTCGGCAATGTCTTGCAGGACGGCGACACCATCACCGTGATCAAGGACCTCAAGGTCAAGGGCACCTCGCTGGTGGTCAAGGTCGGCACCAAGGTCAAGAACATCCGCCTATGCGATGGCGACCACGATATCGATTGCAAGATCGACGGCATCGGCCCGATGAAACTCAAATCCGAGTTCGTCAGAAAAGTCTGATTCGGCTGTATTCCATCCCATGCCCCGCGTGTGGGATGGAGCTGCACCCTCCCCGCTTCAGCCCCATTTCTCGGCCGTTAGCCAAGTGCCAACCGCCTTGAGCGGGCACAACCCATCGTCAGAAAAACAATCGCAACGCCAATAGAGACTTGCTATTTAGCGAATAAGAATTATTCTCATCGAACCCATCAAGGAGATGAGAACCATGACTTATTTGATCGATGCCTGGCTGGACCGCCCACATCCCTACCTCAGGATCCTGCATCGGGAAACCGGGGAAGTCTGTGCGGTGCTTGAAGAAGAAGCCTTGAACGAACTGCAGGACCAAGGAGACCTGGACCTCAACAGCCTCAATTCCAGTGAGCCGCTGGTGCTCAAGGAGCTGGTGCGCAATCTGTTCCTGTTCTGCTATGCCCGGGCGTTGCGCCCGACGGGTGATTTCAGCGGCAGGTTTCACGGATGAGCAAAAATAACCTGTGGGAGCGAGCTTGCTCGCGATGGCGGTGTGTCAGCAACGAGCATGTCGACTGACTGTCCGCTTTCGCGAGCAAGCTCGCTCCCACAGTTTTTTGTCCGGCGGTAAAACCGGACAGGGTCTTACAGGACGTCCAGCAACTCGACGTCGAACACCAACACGCTGTGCGGCGGGATGCTGCCAACGCCTTGAGCGCCGTAAGCCAGTTCGCTCGGCACGTACAGGCGCCATTTGCTGCCGGCATTCATCAGTTGCAGTGCTTCGGTCCAGCCTGGGATCACGCCGCCTACCGGGAATTCGGCTGGCTGGCCACGATCGTAGGAGCTGTCGAACACAGTGCCGTCGATCAGGGTGCCGTGGTAGTGGGTACGCACCTGGTCTTCACGGGTCGGCTTGGCGCCTTCACCCTGGGTCAGCACTTCGAATTGCAGGCCGGAAGCCAGGGTGGTGATGCCTTCACGCTTGGCGTTTTCCGCCAGGAATGCACGGCCTTCACCCGCAGCGGCTTCAGCCTTGGCGGCTGCTTCGGCTTGCATGATTTCACGAATGACCTTGAAGCTGGCGGACATCTCGTCCTGGCCCACGCGGCTTGGCTTGCCGGCAAACGCGTCGGTCAGGCCGGCCAGGATCGCGTCCAGGCTGACACCCGGTGGCGGGTTGTCGCGCAGTTGGTCGCCCAACTGACGGCCAATGCCGTAGCTGACGCGGGTTTCGTCGGTGGACAGGTTAACTTCGGACATGATGCTGCTCCGCTGTGCGGACGGCTCGAGAGTTGCCGTGCGTGACACAGCGCCTCCCGGAGCGCCCGGAACCAAAAGGGCGAGCAGACTAGCACAGATGCCACGGCGGGTGACGAGCCCTCACGTCAAAGCAACCCGCCAGAAACGACAACGCCCGCCTGCAGTTCGCCAGGCGGGCGTTGCGCCAGCGCGAGGAACGGGCCTCAGTGCTTGGTCAGTTTGTCCAGGTAGCCCATGGCAAAGGCCGAGACCACGAAGGTCATGTGAATGATCACGTACCACATCAGATGCTCGGGATCGACGTTCTTGGCGTCCATGAAAATGCGCAGCAGGTGGATGGAGGAAATGGCCACGATCGAGGCGGCGACTTTCATCTTCAGCGATGAAGAGTCCATGGTGCCCAGCCAGTTGAGCTTTTCCTTGTCGGAGTCGATGTCCAGTTGCGAAACGAAGTTCTCGTAGCCGGAAATCATCACCATCACCAGCAGGCCACCCACCAGCGCCATGTCGATCAGCGACAGCAGCACCAGGATCAGCTCGGACTCGGCCATGGCGAACACATTGGGGATGATGTGAAAGACTTCCTGGAAGAATTTCAGCGCCAAGGCCAGCAAGCCCAGGGACAGCCCGAAATAGATCGGCGCCAGCAGCCAACGGGAGGCATACATTGCATTTTCGATAAAGCGTTCCATTGAGTCTCACACCTGGGCTGAAAAATCGCGGCGAGTATATCAGCCACGACCTGCCCCACAAATGCCGGGGCCATCCCTGGTCCCTGCTCTTGTGTCAAAATTTTTCTGCGAGTGCCCGTGCGGCGATGGCCTTCAATGCAGCGGACGAAACTCGAAGCCGCCGACATTGCGACAACGGCCTCCATTGATTTCACGCAGTTGGGCCTGCATGTGCAAGGACCAGATCTGCGGGTCGTCGGCCAGCTCATAGCCGTGCAAGGTCAGGCTCTGCACAATGGTGTCGAGGATGGATTCGGCGGCAGTCGGGCCGGGGAATGGCCCCTGGGCCTTGATGGCGGAGGGTTGTTCGCCAGCCATTCCGGCGGCGAAGAGCAAGGTCCACATACCGGTATCTCCCGCCAGGGGGCGGATGGCGCATTCGATACGGGTGACAAGGCCCAGGCATTGACGAGTGAGGCAAAGGTTGCGCGACATGGCGGCGCCCCTCGGTAGATCCGGTATTCAGTCTCGGGAAGAGGCTGTTTCGATCCAATGATGACTCTCGTTATCCTTGAGCTGAGGATAGAAGAAAAGTTCCGGCCTCACGGGCTTTCAAGACCAGAATGCGCCGAGCGGTCATAGTGTGAATATTGACGCCAAAGTGGCGACACTTTTGAAACATAATCCACAAAACATTGATTGTGAGAGCAAGCCTGTGGGAGCAAAGCTTGCTCGCGATGAGGTTGCCACATGCAACACTTCTGCTGACTGGACAAATGCTATCGCGAGCAAGCTTTGCTCCCACAAGCCCGCTCCCACAGGGCTTATCGGCGGTCAGGAGAACATCAAGCCGGCTTGGCCTCCGCCAAGGCCTGCTGTGCCAGTTCCTTTTCCGCTTCCTTGATGTCGTCTTCGCTGATCATTTCCGCGATCACCCGCAGCCGCTCCACCACCCGGGCGTTGACGCTGCCCTCCGGGAACTCGCCGTTTTCATCCGGCTCACCGGCAGGCTCGCCCACCAGCAGGCTCAGGGCTTCGTCGGCCTGACGCACCGCATAGACGTGGAACTGCCCGGCGCGCACGGCGGCCAGCACTTTCTCGTCGAGCATCAGCGTCGCGACGTTGGCCTGGGGAATGATCGCCCCCTGCTCCCCGGTCAACCCCCGGGCTTCGCAGAGGCGGAAGAAGCCTTCGATCTTCTCGTTGACCCCACCCACCGCCTGCACTTCACCGAACTGGTTGATCGAGCCGGTGATGGCGAAGCATTGCTTCAGCGGCGTCTTCGACAGGGCCGAGATCAGCGTACACGCCTCGCCCAGGGATGCACTGTCGCCGTCCACGTAGCCGTAGGATTGCTCCAGGGCAATGCTGGCCGAGATCGCCAGCGGGAATTCCTGGGCATAACGGCTGCCCAGGTAACCGGTGAGGATCATCACGCCCTTGGAGTGGATCGGTTGGCCAAGGTTGACCTCCCGCTCGATGTCGACGATGCCGCTGCCGCCCGGGTACACCGTGGCGGAAATCCGCGCCGGCACGCCAAACGCCGAATCGCCGACCTCCAACACCGTCAGGCCGTTGCATTTGCCCACGGCCGCACCCGCGGTGTCGATCAGGATGATCCCCGCCAGCATGTCGTCGAGGATCCGCGCCGAGACGCGTCCGGTGCGGGTGGCCTTGGCCTTTAGGGCGCGTTCGATATGGCCGGCATCGGTCATCTCGTCACCGGCCAGTTGGCGAATGAAGTCCGCCTCGCTGACCAGTTGGAACAGATCGCCGATACGCGCCGACAAGCGCCCCTGGTGTTCGGCCAGCCGGGCACTGTAGGTCGCCAGGCGCGCCACTGCATCGGCGGTCAGTGGCGCCATGCCTTCTTCTGAAGTGCGAGTCTTGAGCAACTGGGCGAACTGCTCCAGGCTCTCGTCGCCCATCGGGATGTCTTCGTCGAAATCCACCAGCACGCGAAACATTTCCTGGAAGTCCGGATCCAGGTCCTGCAAGGCGTAATAGAGCTGACGGGCGCCGATGATCACGACCTTGACCTGCAACGGGATGTGTTGCGGCGTCAGGGTCACCGTGGCCAGGCGTCCCAGCTCACCCAGGGGCGACTCCATCTTCAGCTTGCGCGATTGCAGGGCGCGCTTGAGCGCATCCCATACGAACGGCTCGCCAAGCATTTTTTCCGCTTCAAGGATCAGGAAACCACCATTGGCCCGGTGCAAGGCACCCGGACGCAGCTGTCGGTACGTGGTGTAGAGCGCGCCCTGGTCGGTGCTGTACTCAATCCGGCCAAACAGGTTGTCGTAGGTCGGGTGCGGCTCGAACACCACCGGCGCGCCACCGCTGGACGGATGCCCGACCACCAGGCTTGGCGCGTACTGCTCTTCCAGCAGCTTGCGAGCGATGGCGTCGGTCTTGCTGTCGTCCACCAGTTGCTCGACCACGGTCTTGAGCAGATAGACCTGCATGGCTTGCAGGTAGCCACAGACCGCGGCGTTCTCCGCGTACTTTTCCGACAGCGGCGCCAGCAACGGTTGCAGGGCCAGGGTGATGGTTTCTTCGTTGAGCTGGCGCAACTGGTTGCTGGACTCGCGCTTCCATTGCGGCAGGCTGGCGAGCTCTTCGTTCAAACGCTCTTCCAGGCCGGAGATGTCCTCGTGGAAACGCTCGCGCTCGGCCTCCGGCAACTGGGCGAATTCCGCCTCGTCCAGGGCCTTGCCTTCGCTCATCGGCGTGAAGGCGATGTTGCTGCTGTCACGGTACAGCGCGACATCCTTCTCCAGCGCCAGGCGCTCGATCACATCCAGGGCCCGGTCGTAGCGCTGGTTGAAAGCGCGGTCGATGGCGCTTTTTTTCTGCTGGTAGGACGGGTGCTCGAACACCGCCGGGAAGGTCGCCAGCAGGTTGTCGATCAAGCCGTTGATGTCACCGATGAACGCACCGGCCGTGCCGGACGGCAGCTCCAGGGCACGAGGCTCGCGGGGCTCATCGAAATTGTTGACGTAGACCCAGTCCGCCGGGGTCTGCAGGCGCTTGCCTTCGGCCTTGAGGTAGCGTTTGACGAAGGAAAACCGGCCAGTGCCGGGCTCGCCCATGACAAATACGTTGTAACCGGGGCGCGGCATGGCCACGCCGAACTGCAAGGCTTCGACCGCACGTTCCTGGCCGAGCACACCGCGGAAGGGCTCCAGATCATTGGTGGTAGAGAAGCTGAACTGTTCAGCGGAAAACGGACGGGTCAGCGCTTCGGGCGCTAGACGCAAGCTGGCAGCAACAGGATCAGGCATCGGGCTTCCTTACATCAGGCGGGGCAGATAGCGGCATTCTGGCGCTGCCTGCACCTGACTGGCAAGGAGCGCCTCAGACCAAAGCATAGTCAATGGGAAAACCCCGGGCGCAGCCCCGTAAACAGGCGATCCCCGTAATGTTTTTGCAAAATGTCACGGAACCCTGGGATCGTGCCTAAACTCCAAAGTGCGCGGCTGGAACAATAACCGGCCCACTGGCAGCTGTAGGGGCCAGACCCTGTCCATTGGTATGCACATAAAGAGAACATAGCTATGAAACGGATTCTTCTCGGTACTCTCTTCACCGCTGTATCCCTCAACGCCATGGCTCAGGCGCCGGGCGGCCCGGATTGCGGCTGGGGCAACATGCTGTTCGAAGGTCAGCGTGGCACTCCGGCACACTTCCTGGCATCCACCACCAACGGCACTTCCGGTAACGCAACCTTCGGCATGACCTCCGGCACCAACGGCTGCTCGACCAACGCGGCACTGACCTACGGTGGCAAGTCCTGGCTGGCCATGAATGGCATGATGAACGAGCTGTCCGAAGACATGGCCAAGGGTCAGGGCGAAGCGCTGACCACCTATGCCGTGGTACTGGGCGTGGCGCCGGAAGATCGCGCACACTTCTCCGCTGTTACCCACGAGCACTTCCAGCAGATCTTCAGCAAGGCTGACGTGACCGCAGAAGATGTGCATACCAACACCCTGGCCGTACTGAAAAGCGACCCTCGCCTGGCCAAGTACGCCACTCAAGCTTAAGCTCGGCACCACTCGCTCCTCTCGGGGAGCGGGTTTTCTTTTTGGGGCCCCTTCGGTCTTTATTTTTTCGACTTTCCAAGTAGCCGACTATGCTCAAACGCCTTGCCTGGCTGGCGCTCTGTGTGTGCGCCCCGCTGTCCGCCGCGCCTCATATCGACCCTCAACGTTTGCAGCAACTGGCCAATGACCGCTTCTGGATCTCCCTGGGCCACTACGAAACCGCCAAATTGGGTGGCTGGCGCAGCTATATCAGCGACAAAAAATTCTTCCTCGCCCCCGACGGCAACGAACACCCTGACCGTGAACTGACCGCCACGCTGCAAGCCTTGTATGGCCCGGTCAGTGCCGGCCAGCAACATGCCCAGTGCGTGTACCCGGCGCGCACCCGCTGGCTGAAGGCGCAGCTCAACCTGACAGACCTGCCGGCGGTCAACTGCAGCGACTTCACCCAGTGGTTCAAGGATGTGTCGCCCCACAGTGCGGTGATGATTTTCCCCGCCGCGTACCTCAACAGTCCGTCCTCGATGTTCGGCCACACCCTGTTACGCATCGACCAGGCCGATGTGCAAAGCGACAAGACCGCCCTGCTCAGCTACGCGATCA
This sequence comes from Pseudomonas sp. Van50, assembly GCF_055390755.1. Lineage (NCBI taxonomy): Bacteria > Pseudomonadati > Pseudomonadota > Gammaproteobacteria > Pseudomonadales > Pseudomonadaceae > Pseudomonas > Pseudomonas sp. Van50. The sequence goes on from NZ_AP024343.1 coordinate 6,114,367, forward strand.
ACTTTGGCGCCTACATCGAAGGTTCGGACAACAGCATCCTCTATGCCTGGAAGGGCCTGATGGGCGGCTATCCCGGCCTGTTCGCCCTGGTGCCGTACCAGGAAAAACTCTCCGAGTACCGTAGCCTGGAGAACCGCGACCTGTGGGAATACCGCCTCAACCTGAGCCAGGCGGAAACCGAGCGCATGGTCGAGCACGTCTGGGAACTCAAGCAGATCCAGTTCGACTATTTCTTTTTCGACGAAAACTGCTCCTATCGCCTGCTTGAATTGCTCCAAGTGGCTCGCCCCAGCCTGCGCCTGACCGAACAATTCCCGCTGACGGCGATTCCCACCGACACCGTCAAGGCGGTGAAAGAAGCCGGCCTGGTGGAAAGCATCCAGTATCGGCCGTCCCGGGAACGGGAACTGCTCAGCCGCGCCGAACCGCTCAGCGATGACGAACAACAATGGGTACTGAACGTCAGCGCCGATCAGCAGCAACTGCAAGCACCGGCATTCAAGGCGCTGCCCCGCGAACGCCAGGCACTGATCATCGACGCGGCGTATCGCCTGGAACGCTATCGTGCCAACGGCCAGGAACGCGATCCGCAACGGGCCCAGCGCAGCTTCGAGCTGTTGCGGGCGATCAACCAGAACCCCGCACCGGAACTCGACATCCCGCAACCGGGCCTGCCCGAGGACGGTCACCAATCCCGCACCTGGCAGGCCGGCCTCGGCACACGGGGCGACCGGGCGTTCGGCGAATACGGCTTGCGCATGGCCTATCACGACCTCAACGACAACGCCGAAAGTTTCCCCCTGGGAGCACAGATCGAAATCCTGCAATTGAAACTGCGCCAGTACGAAGGCAATGACTGGCAGGTGCAGCAACTGGATCTGGCGACCATTCGCTCCCTGACCCCACGCAACGAGCTGCTGCAACCGCTGTCCTGGCAGGTTACCGGCGGCCTGGAGCGGGTGCCGGGCAAACACGACGATGAAACCTTGGTCAGCCACGTCAACGGCGGTGCCGGTGGTACCTGGGCGCTGGGCGAAGATGTGCTGGGCTTTGCCCTGGGCACGGTGCGGGTGGAGCACAACAACGATTTCGCCCAGTTCATCGCCCCGGCCGCCGGCTTCAACAGCGGCGTGCTGTGGAAAAACCCGCTGGGCAACTTGAGCCTGGAAGCCAAGGGCGATTATTTCGTCAACGGCGAAGTGCGTCGTAGCCTGAGCCTCAACCAGCAGTGGGAATTGTCCCGCAACCTCGGCCTGCGCTTGAGTGCCCAGCGAGAGTTCAGCCACCTGGCTTCGCCGGAGAACGAGGTGATGCTCGAGGTGAAGTGGTATCACTATTGAGCCACACCGCTCTGCACGCGCACAGAGACGAACGGATTAATCACAGGGCTTTCACATCGGCCTGACGAATCCGCTTCTAGACTTCTCGTATAAGTGGATACGGCAGGAAGGCTCAAATGAGGCGTGCGGCAGTGGTACTGGGTGTATTGATGTTGCTCGGTGGCTGTGAAACCACTCATGAAGACCTGATCGCCCGAGGTTACCCACCGGCGTTCGCCGACGGCTACGACGACGGTTGCAGCAGTGGTCGGCAAGCGGCGGGGGTGATCACCGGCCAGTTCAGGAAAGACGTGCCACGGTACCTCAAGGATCCGCGCTACGCCGAAGGCTGGAGCGATGGTTTCCGGCAGTGCCAGGCGATGCGCGAAAGCGAGGAGCGCAATGCCTACCGCGATCGTCATTGGGATGACCACGAACGTGCCTGGCAACAAGAAAAGGATCGGGACGCCGCCCGGGCTTATCGCTCGCCGTGAGTCGCGCATAGACATTCGTCGAAACCAAAAGCCTGCGACCATGGACCAAACTCCAATAGAGGAGAACACCATGAGCCGCGCTTTCGTCAACGAAGACAACGCCGCTGCCCAGGCCGACCAGCCGGTCGAACGTCAGGTCAGTGCGCAACCCAATTACGTCACGCCCACCGGGCTTGCCCTGCTCCAGGCCCGGTTCGCCGAGTTGCAGGCCCTGCACAGCCAGCAGGCGACCCGAGGGGAACTGGCGGACAAACAACGGATCGCCGACCTTGAACGGGATCTGCGCTATTTCAAGCAGCGCCTGCAAAGCGCCCAGGTCGTTGCACCGACGTCGTCCGACCAAGTGCGGATCGGGCATTGGGTGACCTTTGTCGATGAACAGGATCATGAGCAACGAGTGCAGTTAGTGGGGGAAGACCAGGCCGATGCGGCCAGTGGCTTGATCAACTGGGGCTCGCCGCTGGGGCGGGCGTTGCTGGGGGCGAAGGTTGGGGATGAAGTGACATGGAAGCGACCGCTGGGAGATCTCGCCATCGAGGTCGTGGCGATAGACCTCCCATGATGTTGCCGGTTTCTTTAATCATGATTAAAGCTTCTAACATCAAGACCCGACAACAATCTGTTACTTGCCTGTAGCTATATGTAACTGCAACATGAGGTCATAACAACAAGTTTGCGTTAAATAAGGACCATGCTACTGTTTTTCCCGCACCGTAATCGGCGCACTGTAAAAACAGAAAGGAGATGCACTAATGAGCGAACAAATACTGGCAATGTCAGGTGACTTCGACAGCGACTTCAAGTTCTACCAACAGGTAACTGATCTCGGCTCCGAGTCAGCAGCACTGACCATTGTCGAATGCGGAACCATAAACTGCACCGCTCTTTTATGCTAAATTCTTTCCCATCAAAATAGACCTGCACAACAGGCCCTTGATACTTCCTAACCCCACCTATACAACAACATCATCAACATCCTACCGTTCGGATGCGCTTACTCGCGCCCAACCGACTGTACTTGATGTTTGATAACTGATGAGGAAAACACTATGAGCGAACAAATCCTGAACATGTCCGGCGATGTCTATGGCGAGTTCGACGCTTACCAAGCCCCCACCAACAACACGGGGTCGATCCTGGCAACGACGATGGAGTGCAACACCTTTGGAACGTGCACCAATCTGGAATGCTCGACACTCGGGTGTTAAGCCCTTCAACTGATCGAAACAGGCAACACCTATAAACATAGAGCAGGCAACGCCTGCTCTATCCATGTCAGGAGCAACGGCATGCTTGTTAACGCTTTGCAGTTGAATCAGCGAGGCCGGTACAGATTCTCTTCCGACGGCGACATCGCCCTTTTTGAAAACAACCTGACCCGCCTGCATGCTGATGATCAGGCCTTGCTGGATCATTTCGGGTTGAACAGGGACCAACTGGCATCGTATGCCCAGGAGCCCATCAACCACCCGTCCCTGCCTGTCGACGGCGAAACCGTCTTGATGGACCTGAAGAACAAGCTCACTCGGCTTGACAGCATTCACGTCGACACAGAGACCATGAGCGGCAAAGACAATTTTTATTGGTTTGGCTACCGTTTTTTTCTTTATTTCATCGACACGTTCAAGGCGGATGGGCGCTACGCCAAAGCGTCACTGCACATTGATGAAACCGCCCTGTTGGCAAGCCTTGAGCGCTATATCCTGGCCCGAGTCGGACGCACCTCGGAACAAAGCCTGGTCCATTTTCTGAATACGCAAATTGCCGACGGCGACGACCTTGATCTGGACGGATTCAACGAACACCTGCGCACATTGCCGTTGTTGAAATTTTTCGAATCCTATCCCGTACTGGCGACACTGCTGCTGGATTTGCTGGAAGACACTCTCAATTACCTTTATGCGGTCATTCTCGATTTCGCCGACGATGTTGAAGCACTGGAGGCGGAATTCTCGATCCCGTCCCGGAAAATCGAGGCCATCGAGTTCGGCCTGGGTGACCCCCACGGTCGCGGCGAAACGGTCTGCCAGGTTAAGGTCTGCGCGATTTCATTGGTCTACAAGCCACGGGCAAGCCGCGAAGCACTTTTTTTCAATCAACTGCTTGGACAACTACGTGAGTGGACAGGCGCGGATTGCTTTGCCATCCACGCGCCAAGAATCCTCAGCCGTGAGCGCCATAGCTGGATAGAAAAGGTCGACAACACGCCTTGTGCCAACGCAGCGGACGTGGCGCTGTTCTATAAAAAGATGGGCGCACAGATCGCCGTCATTCATGCCCTCAACGGCATCGACTTCCATTACGAGAACATCATTGCGTGTGGCAGCAGCCCTGTCATGATCGATCTTGAGTGCTTGTTCACTGCGTCCACCAGCGACCTGTTACTCGAACTGCCACTCGATAGCGCACTGTCCAACACCTTCAAATTGATCCAGCAGTCGGTGTGCTCCAGCGGCTTCGTACCCTTTTCCCAAAAATCCAATAACGACCAGAGCGGGCTGACTCGGCAAGCGCTATTCATTTCCACCCGCCATACCCTGGTTTTCGAAGATGGCTTTTACCATTTACGTAAAGTCGAGTTCGAACACCTTCTGCAGCAAAAGCATTTGCCGCTTTTGCAGGGTGAACGCAAGGGGCATGAAACGTATAAAGCCGAACTTGTCCACGGCTTTGAATATGCGTATGGCGAACTGCTGACGCATCGGCACACGATCATGCAGATGCTTGAGCAATCCGCAGGCGAATTATCAACCCGCGTATTGCTCAAAAACTCTCAACGTTATGCGGACTTGATCGGCCTGAGCCGTCATCCACGCTTCATGAAAAACATGTTGGACCGGGAGCTTCTGCTTGCAACCCTGTGGAAAGACTTGAAAGAGCCCTATCGAGCAAAGGGCATCCCACGCCATGAAATAGCCGACCTGCAAAGATCCAGCATTCCGTGTTTCACCATGCCGCTCAATTCCAATGCGTTGATGAGCGCCCAAGGTGAAACAATAGACATGACGAAAGTACAACCCCCGATAAAAAGCTGCTTACAGAAAATAGCCAATCTGTCCGCAGCCGACAGGGCATTACAACTCACACTGCTTGAAATGTGTCTGTATCCGGAGTCGAACGGACAGCCGTCATCACGTGCCCCCCTAAAAGCGCCCCAAGCGGATCGACTCGACGCAATACTCGGCATCAGTTCCCGCCTCGAAGCACTCGCGATCAAGGGAACGGCAACGGACGTCAGTTGGTTGGCGTTCCATACGCACCCAACGACTCGTGGAAAATACCCTTCACCCATGGATCATGGGTTGTACTCCGGTATCGCCGGGATTGGGTTGTTTTATCTGAGCCTGTTCAAGGTAAGCGGCAAACCACGCTTACTGTCGCTCCTGGATCAGGTACTGGCTTCACTGGAACAACACTTTGGCTTTTTCAAAGCCGACCTGACCGTCAGTGCCTATCATGGCCTGGGCTCTTATCTCTATCTGCTCATCAATCGTCGCCAAATCACCGGCGATTCACAACACGATGAGAAAATTGCCAGCCTGCTGACCCAACTGATTGATGTACCCCCTGAAGACTACGATTTCGACTTCCTGGGCGGCTGTTGTGGTGCGGTGACGCTGCTGGCCAATATCCATGGGTTATCGGCGCAAGCGGATGTGCGGCCGGCCATTCGGCGCATGGTTGCCTACATAAAGGACCAGATACTGATCGAAGAAAGCCAGCTTCTTCGACGCGATGACCGCTCCGTCATTTTAACGGGCCTGTCCCATGGTCTCTCCGGCGTCATCCTGGCCTTGTGCAAAGCCTATGATGTGACCGGCGATGGGGCGTTGGTGCCCTTGGCCATCCAGGTACTGGAGGGTGAAAATCGCTTGAGCCGAGAGGGTTTCTGGCTGGATCTGAGAGGCCTGGGCCCTGTCGACCATGCCACCAAGTGGTGTCACGGAGACGGCGGCATCCTCATCGCCAGGCGACAACTCATGAAGTCGATGGGCGAGGTCTTGGACGAAACCACCCGGCAGACGGTGCTCGACGACATCCAGCGTTGCGAGAACAATCTTTGGCAGCACGGCTTGGGCGATGGCTATAACCTGTGCCATGGCGATTTCGGCAATCTGATCTGCCTGTATGACTTGTATCGTCACGCCGATGACCCCGAGGGCATCAGCAGGGTCAAGCAGGCCCTTGGCAAAGTCGCCCGGCAGTTTTTCGCAGGCCCCTTTCTCGACAGCGGTCGGGTTCCCGACGTCAGCCTGCTGACGGGCATTACGGGGGCAGGTTATGCCTTGCTGTATGAGATCGATCCAACGATCCCCAACATACTCTCGCTCGATTTCGCGCTGCAGACGTAGGCTAGAACTGTGGGAGCGAGCTCGCTCGCGATAGCGGTGGATCAGTCAACCCCAATGTCGCTGACCACCGCCATCGCGAGCAAGCTCGCTCCCACATTTCCGATCCCTATCAGGCCAGTTTCTTGTGCCGTACACGATGCGGCTGGGCGGCCGCTTCGCCGAGGCGTTTCTTGCGATCGGCTTCGTATTCGGTGTAGTTGCCTTCGAAGAATACCGCTTGGGAGTCGTCTTCGTACGCCAGGATGTGGGTCGCCACACGGTCGAGGAACCACCGATCGTGGGAGATCACAATGGCGGCGCCCGGGAAGTCCAGCAAGGCTTCTTCCAGGGAGCGCAGGGTTTCGACGTCGAGGTCGTTGGACGGTTCGTCGAGCAGCAGGACGTTGCCGCCCTCCTTCAAGGTCAACGCCAGGTGCAAGCGACCGCGCTCACCGCCGGACAGGTCCTTGACGAACTTCTGCTGGTCGCCGCCCTTGAAGTTGAAGCGGCCGACGTAAGTGCGCGACGGGATTTCATAGTTGCCGATGCGGATCTGGTCGGAACCGTCGGAGATCTGCTGGAACACGGTCTTGCTGCCGTCCAGGTCCTCGCGGCTCTGGTCGACGCAAGCCAGTTGCACGGTTTCACCGATTTCGATGCTGCCCGAATCCGGGGTTTCCTTGCCCATCAGCATGCGGAACAACGTGGATTTACCCGCGCCGTTACCACCGATCACACCGACGATGGCACCTTTGGGCATGGAGAACGACAGGTTGTCGATCAGCACGCGGTCGCCATAACCCTTGGTGACGTTCTTGAACTCGATGACCTTGTCACCCAGGCGCGGACCGGCCGGGATGTAGATCTCGTTGGTTTCGCTGCGCTTCTGGAATTCCTGGGACTGCATTTCCTCGAAGCGCTGCAGACGTGCCTTGGATTTGGACTGGCGGGCCTTGGCGCCTTTGCGCACCCACTCCAGTTCTTCCTTCATGGCTTTTTCATGAGCCGACTGCTGCTTGGATTCCTGGGCCAGACGATCGGACTTGGCTTCCAGCCAGCCCGAATAGTTGCCCTCGTACGGAATGCCTGCGCCGCGGTCGAGTTCGAGGATCCAGCCGGCGACGTTGTCCAGGAAGTAACGGTCGTGCGTGATCGCAACCACGGTGCCCGGGAAGTCATGCAGGAAGTGTTCGAGCCAGGCGACGGAATCGGCGTCCAAGTGGTTGGTCGGTTCGTCGAGCAGCAGCATGTCCGGGGCCGACAGCAGCAGGCGGCACAAGGCCACGCGGCGCTTTTCACCACCGGAGAGGTGTTCGACCTTCGCGTCCCAGGCCGGCAGGCGCAGTGCATCGGCGGCAACTTCCAGCTGGCGATCCAGGTTGTGGCCGTCGCTGGCCTGCAGGATCGCTTCGAGCTTGGCCTGTTCGGCGGCCAGCTTGTCGAAGTCGGCATCCGGGTCGGCGTAGGCGGCATAGACCTCGTCGAGGCGCGCCTGGGCGTCCTTGATCACGCTGACCGCTTCCTCGACCACTTCACGCACGGTCTTGCTCGGGTCCAGTTGCGGTTCCTGGGGCAGGTAGCCGATATTCAGGTCCGGCATCGGACGGGCTTCACCGTCGAATTCGCTATCGACGCCGGCCATGATTTTCAGCAGCGTGGACTTACCCGAGCCGTTGAGACCCAGTACGCCGATCTTGGCCCCGGGGAAGAACGACAATGAAATGTTTTTCAGGATTTCCCGCTTCGGCGGAACAACTTTGCTCAGCCGATGCATGGTGAAGACGTATTGAGCCATGGTGAACCTAGCGTCAGTGACAGGTGAAAAGAACGAGCCAGGCCATGCGCGGCGCCGGCACTTGACGGTCATCAATGCCTGCGGGCGGATAGAGCCTGGGAATCTGGAGCTGGAACGCTCTTGTTTGACCGGCAAAGCTACCTCAACCGTCGGTCAAGGTCCAGCCGCCAGGGGCTGGCACTTTGCCACAAGTCAAGGCATGCTAGCCGCCCTTCGGGCGTCCGGCTTATAGTGCACGTCGCGCCAGTCCAGCAAACTGCAGGATTACAGCTTGTCCAACGTCACTCCGCCCCTGTCCCCTCGCGCACCCGCTGTCGTGCCCGGCTCGCCCCTGCGCGGGACACTGAAGGGCGCGCTGGCCACGCTGGTGCTGCTGTTGCTCGGTTTGCTGTTCTGGCAACTGCTCGACCAACTGCGTGAAACCCAACAGCAACAGCGCCAATACACCATCGACTACACCGCCGATCTCGCCGCGCAAGTCAGCCTGAACATGGCCCTGAACGCGCAAATCGCCCTCAATCTGCTACCGATCGTCGAACAGCCACAAAGTGCCGACGAACAGCAGGCCCTGGTTCGTAAACTCCAGCAATCGTTACCCGAATTGTGCAGCCTGGCACTGCTGAGCCCTTCCGGCCGGGTGCTCAGTGACAGCGACGCCGACAGCCATGACGCCGACTACCTGGGTGAGCTGGTGCGGCGCAGCCGGGCCCAGGCCCATTATTTCAGCAATGCCGAAGACGGCTCCGTGGTGCATCTGTTGTTGCACCAGGCCAGCGGCAGCAGCCGTGGCTATTGGGCCCTGCGCCTGACCCCGAATTTTTTCGCCACCCTGACCAAGCAAGCCGATGTGGGGCTGCGCCCGCTGTGGCTGGTGGAAAACCGCCTCAACCAGCAGATCGTCAGCCGCGACGAGAGCCTGCCATCGATCAGCCCTACCCACCTGTCGCCGGATGACCTGGAAAATACGGTACTGACCGTGCCCCTGAGCAGCAGCGACTGGCAACTGCGGGGGCTGTTCGACCGGCGCCAGGTGATCGAGCAACTGCTGCCGGCCTTCATCGGCAAGTGCCTGCTGGGCCTGGCGTTCTCGTTGTTGCCGGTGATCGCGCTCTTGAACATGCGCCGGCGCCAGCGGCAGTTGCACGAAGGTCGACGGCGTTACCAGGATATTTTCGAAGGCACCGGCGTGGCCCTGTGCGTGCTGGACCTGTCGGGGCTCAAGGCCTTTTTTGAGCGGGTCGGCCTGCACAATGGCGATCAATTGCGCGCCTGGCTGCGAACCGCTCACCAACTCGAGCAATTGCGCCAGGAAGTCCACGTCACCGAGGTCAACCAGATGGCGTTGAAACTGCTCAACGTCGACTCCTGTGCCCAGGCTTGGCAGTTGCTGGTCGGCAAGGGCACGCCAGACAACAACCCCATCGGCTCGAAACTGCTCGAAGCGCTGCTCGACCAACACAAACAACTGGAACTGGAAATCAAGCTCCAGGACGCCCATGGCCGCGACCAGCACCTGTGGCTGGTGCTGCGCCTGCCGGAAAAACAGCCCGACTACAACGCGGTCATCCTGAGCATCAGCGACATCACCAGCCGCAAGCTGATCGAACTCTCGCTGCTCGAACGCGAAGGTTTCTGGTCCGACGTGGTGCGCACCGTTCCGGACCATCTCTACGTGCAGGATGTCATCAGCCAGCGGATGATCTTCAGCAACCATCACCTGGGCCAGACCCTGGGGTACGATCGCACCGAACTGCACCAGATGGGCGAATACTTCTGGGAAATCCTGCTGCACAGCGACGACGCCGATCACTACCACAACCTGCGCCTGGAACAACGCCGTGGCGGGTACACGCAGCTGTTGCAATGCCAATTGCGCTTTCGCCATCGCAATGGCAAATGGCGCTGTTTCGATATTCGCGAACAGGCACTGGCCCGTGACCGGCATGACCAGGTGACCCGGATCATCGGCGTGGCCAAGGACGTCACCGAGCAGATCGAGGCCAGCGAATCGCTGCGCGACAGCGAGCAACGCTACCGGATGCTCGCCGAAAGCATCAGCGACGTGATCTTCTCCACCGACAACAAGCTTTCGCTCAACTACGTCAGCCCGTCGGTGCAAGCGGTGCTGGGCTACACCGCCGACTGGATTTTCCAGAACGGCTGGCAATCGATCATCGCCAATCCACAACAACTGACCGGCATCTACAGCCTGATGGACCGCGTCAGCAAAGCCCTGGACAAGCCCGAGCATCTGGCCGAGCTGCGCAACCAGATGCAGACCCAGCTGTTCCTGTTCGACTGCCTGCGCGCCGATGGGCGCAAGATCCCCATCGAGCTGCGACTGGTGCTGGTGTGGGATGAACACGGCGCGTTCGAAGGCGTGCTCGGCGTTGGCCGCGACATCAGCCAGCAGCGTCGCGCCGAAAAAGACCTGCGCATGGCCGCCACGGTCTTCGAGCACTCGACCTCGGCGATCCTGATCACCGACCCGGCCGGCTACATTGTCCAGGCCAACGAAGCCTTCAGTCGCGTCAGCGGTTATGCCGTGTCGCAAGTGCTGGACCAGTTGCCCAACATGCTGACCGTGGACGAGCAACAGGAAGCCCACTTGCGCTACGTGCTCAAGCAGTTGCAACAGCACAGCACCTGGGAAGGCGAAGTCTGGCTCAAGCGTCGCAATGGCGAACACTACCCGGCCTGGGTCGGCATCACCGCCGTGCTGGACGACGAAGGCGACCTGGCCAGCTATGTGTGCTTCTTCAGCGACATCAGCGAACGCAAGGCCAGCGAGCAGCGTATCCATCGCCTGGCCTACTACGACGCCCTGACCCACCTGCCCAACCGCACGCTGTTCCAGGATCGCCTGCACACCGCGCTGCAATCAGCCGAGCGGCAGAAGACCTGGGTGGTGCTGATGTTCCTCGACCTCGATCGCTTCAAGCCGATCAACGACTCCCTGGGCCACGCCGCTGGCGACCGGATGCTCAAGGAGATGGCCACGCGCCTGCTCGGCTGCGTCGCCGACGACGACACTGTGGCGCGCATGGGTGGCGACGAGTTCACCCTGCTGCTGCAACCCCGCGCCAGCCGGGAAACGGCGCTGAACCGGGCAATTGCCGTGGCCGAGCAGATCCTTGCCAGCCTGGTCCGGCCCTTTGTGCTCGAAGGCCGGGAGTTCTTTGTCACCGCCAGTATCGGTATTGCCCTGAGCCCCCAGGATGGCAACGAACTGAGCCAGTTGATGAAGAACGCCGACACGGCCATGTATCACGCCAAGGAGCGTGGCAAGAACAACTTCCAGTTCTACCAGGCCGACATGAACGCCAGCGCCCTGGAACGCCTGGAGCTGGAAAGCGACCTGCGCCACGCCTTGGAGCAGAACGAGTTCGTGCTGTATTACCAGCCGCAGTTCAGCGGCGATGGCAAACGTTTGACCGGCGCCGAGGCCCTGCTGCGCTGGCGCCATCCGCGACGTGGGTTGGTGCCGCCAGGGGATTTCATCCCGGTGCTCGAAGAGCTCGGGCTGGTGGTGGACGTCGGCGACTGGGTCATCACCGAAGCCTGCCGGCAACTCAGGACCTGGCACCAGGCCAAGGTCCGGGTACCGAAGGTCTCGGTCAACATTTCGGCCCGGCAATTCTCCGACGGCCAGTTGGGCACGCGCATCGCCAATATCCTGCGCAGCACCGGCCTGCCCCCGGCCTGCCTGGAGCTGGAACTGACGGAAAGTATCCTGATGCGCGAAGTCAGCGAGGCGATGCAGATCCTCGCCGGGCTGAAAAACCTGGGCCTGAGCATCGCCGTCGATGACTTCGGCACCGGTTATTCATCGCTCAACTACCTCAAGCAATTCCCCATCGACGTGCTGAAGATCGACCGCACCTTCGTCGACGGCCTGCCGTCCGGCGAGCAGGATGCGCAGATCGCCCGGGCAATCATCGCCATGGCCCACAGCCTCAACCTGGCGGTGATCGCCGAGGGCGTCGAGACCCACGAGCAGTTGGATTTCCTGCGCGAGCACGGCTGCGACGAAGTCCAGGGCTACCTGTTCGGCCGGCCGATGCCGGCCAATCGGTTCGAAGCGCAGTTCAGCAATGATGCGTTGTTCATGCTCGACTGAGGCTCTTCGGTGCCTGTAGTGGCCTCATCGCGAGCAAGCTCGCTCCCACAGGGTGATGGGCACGCAGGTCCAAATGTGGGAGCGAGCTTGCTCGCGATGGGGCCCGCCAAGGCTACGCAGAATGTCGCGTGAATCCCATTCGTCCGCGACATGACGCCCTTTCATATGCCTTCCAAAACCGGTTGAGGTAGAATGCCCCCCTTTTCTGCCCCGATCCTTGAGGACCGCCATGTTCAGCCGTGATTTGACTATTGCCAAGTACGACGCCGATCTCTTTGCCGCCATGGAGCAAGAAGCTCAGCGCCAGGAAGAGCACATTGAGCTGATCGCTTCGGAAAACTACACCAGCCCCGCGGTGATGGAAGCTCAAGGCTCGGTACTGACCAACAAGTACGCCGAAGGTTACCCGGGCAAGCGCTACTACGGTGGTTGCGAGTACGTCGACGTGGTCGAGCAACTGGCCATCGACCGCGCCAAGGAACTGTTCGGCGCCGATTACGCCAACGTCCAGCCGCACGCCGGTTCCCAAGCCAACGCCGCCGTGTACCTGGCGCTGCTGTCGGCCGGTGACACCATCCTGGGCATGAGCCTGGCCCACGGCGGTCACCTGACCCACGGCGCCAGCGTTTCCTCCTCCGGCAAGCTGTACAACGCCATCCAGTACGGCATCGACGGCAATGGCCTGATCGACTACGACGAAGTCGAGCGCCTGGCCCTCGAGCACAAGCCGAAAATGATCGTGGCCGGTTTCTCCGCCTACTCGCAGATCCTCGACTTCCCGCGTTTCCGCGCAATCGCCGACAAGGTCGGTGCCTACCTGTTCGTCGACATGGCCCACGTGGCCGGCCTGGTTGCCGCGGGCGTGTACCCGAACCCGGTGCCGTTCGCCGACGTGGTCACCACCACCACCCACAAGACCCTGCGCGGTCCACGTGGCGGCCTGATCCTGGCGCGCGCCAACGCCGACATCGAGAAGAAGCTGAACTCCGCCGTCTTCCCGGGCGCCCAGGGTGGCCCGCTGGAGCACGTGATCGCAGCCAAGGCGATCTGCTTCAAGGAAGCGCTGCAGCCTGAGTTCAAGGCTTACCAGCAACAAGTGGTGAAGAATGCCAAGGCCATGGCCGGCGTGTTCATCGAGCGCGGCTTCGACGTGGTGTCCGGCGGTACTGAAAACCACCTGTTCCTGCTCTCGCTGATCAAGCAGGACATCTCCGGCAAAGACGCTGACGCAGCGCTGGGCAAGGCGTTCATCACCGTGAACAAGAACTCGGTACCCAACGACCCACGCTCCCCATTCGTCACTTCGGGCCTGCGCTTCGGCACCCCGGCCGTGACCACTCGCGGCTTCAAGGAAGCCGAGTGCAAGGAACTGGCCGGCTGGATCTGCGACATCCTGGCGGACCTGAACAACGAAGCGGTCATCGACGCCGTGCGTGAGAAGGTCAAGGCTATCTGCAAGAAGCTGCCGGTATACGGCGCTTAATCAGCTCGCCCACACGTAGCCAAAAAGGCCCGCATCGAAAGATGCGGGCCTTTTTTATTGGTATGCAAAACATACGACCAGACAACTAACGCCAGCCAGCATTTAACGTCCTGCAATATAGGCAGCCCCACAAGCGACTAATAACTCAATAAGATCCAGCTCGCCCCACCCCAAACTTGATCAACCCTTACAGGAGTCAATATTCACATGGACAGTGAACATTCCTTTCATGCAACACTTGATATGTTTAGCGCTCACGTCAACCTACTGGAAAGGCTGCATGGCAAACCCGCGATGGCGACCGTCAGTTCTTTCAGCGGTGGATTTTATACCGGCAAACCCCAGACCCAGGACCACTCACACCTGCTTGGCATGCGCGCCGAAGATCCGAGGACGCGTGGCGAGCCCTTGCGACTGCATTTCCGGCATACGGCGGGTGGCTATCTGCTGACCATGAAAAACGCCGGCGAGCACTACAACAAACTGCTCAGTAAAAGTTGGTTTGAAGTACTTGGCGCACAGGATCCCAATACTCAAAAGCCGACACTTTTTACTCTTATCGACTTTCAACAGAATGTCCTCACGCCGAAAACCATCAAACCCGGTCACAGCCGTATTTCGCTCATGACAGCCAATAGAAAACATGTGGGGGGATTAAGGCTACGGGGCTCGCCTTATCTCTATCTTGCCGAGACGGAAGAACAGTCAAAGGTGACGTTCATTCTGAGCATCCTCGGAGAAAAATACCCGTAGGACATTTAATGCAAGGCAGGGACAACCCATCTATCCCCCTGTGGCGAGGGAGCTTGCTCCCTCGCCACAGTCCTGGGTTCTCTCCTTAACTGACCACTTAGGCATCTGGCGATATTTTTTTCCGGCCGAGAAAAGGCTCAAGCTCAGGGCTTTCACCGCAACTGGTAAGACCGGTCAAGCCAAATCCTCATCATCGTACTTGCACATCCGCGAAAACAGCGCCTAGACTGCGCCTGCACTGGACAAACCGGTAAGACCACAATAATGAAGTCCCGACGCCAGCCCCCTGGCGAACAAGGACACCGAACCAGGAATCCCTCCCATGCTCAAATGGTGCTCGCGGTCGATCTTCCTACAAGTTGTCCTCGGACTGATGCTCGGCATCGTCTGCGGGCTTACCCTTCCCGAATACTCAGCACAGCTCAAACCCCTCGGCGACGGCTTCATCAAGCTGATCAAGATGCTCATCGGCCTGATCGTTTTCTGCGTGGTGGTCAGCGGCATCTCCGGCGCCGGTGATCTCAAGAAAGTCGGGCGCATCGGCCTCAAGTCGGTCATCTACTTCGAAGTCCTCACCACCATCGCCCTGGTCATCGGCCTGGTCCTCGCTTTCAGCACAGGCATTGGCAGCGGCGCGAACATCCATCTGGAGCAGCTCTCCAGCGCGGACGTGAACGACATCGCCCAACGCGGCGAGCACATGGTCACTACCACCCAGTTCCTGATGAACCTGATCCCAACCTCGGTGATCGGTGCCTTCGCTGAAAACAACATTCTGCAAGTCCTGCTGTTTTCAGTGCTGTTCGGCAGCGCGCTGAACCTGGTGGGCGACGCGGCTTCCGGCATCTCGCGGCTGATCAACGAACTCAGCCATGTGATCTTCCGCATCATGGGCATGATCGTGCGCCTGGCCCCTATCGGTGTGTTCGGGGCCATTGCCTTCACCACCAGCAAATATGGCCTCGACTCGCTGCAGCACCTGGGCAGCCTCGTCGGCCTGTTCTACCTGACCTGCATCGCCTTCGTCACGCTGATCCTTGGTCTGGTGATGCGTGCGTCGGGCCTGCCGATGCTGCCGTTTCTCAAGTACCTGCGCGAAGAGCTGCTGATCGTACTCGGCACTGCTTCGTCCGATGCCGTGCTGCCCCAGATCATGCGCAAGCTCGAACACCTGGGGATCGGCAGCTCCACCGTGGGCCTGGTGATTCCAACCGGTTACTCATTCAACCTGGACGGGTTTTCCATCTACCTGACCCTGGCGATTGTCTTTATTGCCAACGCCACCGGTACGCCCTTGGCCCTGAGCGATCTGTTGACCATCCTGCTGGTATCCCTGATCACGTCCAAGGGCGCCCACGGAATTCCCGGCTCGGCGCTGGTGATACTGGCGGCGACGCTGACCGCGATCCCGGCGATCCCGGTGGTCGGCCTGGTGCTGGTGTTGGCCGTGGACTGGTTCATGGGCATTGGCCGGGCCCTGACCAACCTGATCGGCAACTGTGTGGCGACCGTGGCGATTGCCCGCTGGGAGAAAGACATCGACGTCCCCCGGGCGCGCAAGGTGCTGTCCGGCCAACAAGGCTATACCTTCCAACCCAGAAAACCGGTGGGCAGTGCCCATCACCAGCAATTCTGAAAGACGGCGATGCCGGCCCGAGAGCCGGCATCGCCTGATTGATTTCCAAGGAGTCACATGTGATCAGCTCATCGACCGTCGTCAATTCCGTGGTGGAGAAACTCCGCGCCGCCCTCGCCCGGGGCCAGTGGCGCTCGGGTGACATGCTGCCCGGCCAGCGCGAGTTGGCCGAGCAACTGGGCATCAGCCGGCCAAGCCTGCGTGAAGCGGTGATTGTGCTGGAAACCCTGGGCCTGGTGCGCTCGATGCCCGGCAAAGGCGTCGTGGTGCTGGAGGCCAATCCCGGCGATGCCGTCAGCGAAGGCAGTGCCATGGCCGGCGCGAGCCTGGAAGACTTGCTGCAGCTGCGCTACACCCTGGAGCCCTTCATCGTCGGCCTGGTGGCCCAGTCCATCAGCAGCAAGGATGTCGGCCAGTTGCGCCTGACCCTCATGGACATGCGCGAAGCCCTGGAAGCCAACGACAGCGACGCCTGCGCCAACGCCTACATCGCTTTCCATGAAGAACTGTTTGCCCTGACGTCCAACCCGATCTTCCAGAACGTGGTCCAGCAAACCAGCAACGCCCTCAAGCAAAGCGCCGATGTATTGCGCAACTCGCCCGAGCACCTGGCCGAACGCCTGGAAGAGAACGAAGCCGTGGTCCGCGCCATTCGTGGCAAGAACAGCGCCCAGGCCAGCGCCGAAATGCGTCGGCACATTCTCCGGGAAGGCCAACGCATGGGCATCGAATTGAATATTCCGGACGACAACCTCGGCACTTGAACCTGGGCCTGCGGAGACCGCCATGAACACTCTCGTTTCCCATCAGCACAACCGCAACGTACTCGCCGCCCTGCCCCTGCCCGGCCGGATTGGCAAACCGTCGGTGGACGATATCTACCCGCGGATCTTCGACGCCATTCTTGAACAACGCATCGCTCCGGCCAGCCGTTTCACCGAGGAAAGCCTGGGAGACGTGTTCGGTGTCAGCCGCAGCATCATTCGCCGTGTCCTGGCGCGCCTGTCCCATCAGCAAGTGGTGATATTGCGGCCCAACCATCGGCCACAAGTCGCCGCGCCGGATCTGGAGCAGACGCGGCAGATCCTCCATGCTCGCCGCCTGGCCGAGCAGACCCTGGTGCGCCTGGCCTGCAAGGCGCCGCAACCCAAAGACTTGCAGTGCCTGCGCGACCTGGTGGAGCACGAGCGCCAGTGCCTGGACCGCGGCGAGCGTGGCCCGGCGATACGCCTGTCCGGCGAGTTTCACCTGCACCTGGCCGCCATGGCCGGCAACGCGCCGTTGACGCAATTCCTCGGCAGCCTGGTGCCCTTGACCTCGCTGGCCCTGGCACGCCACGAGGTCAAGTCCCGCCGGCATTGCGCCTGGCAGGAACACCTGGCGATCGTCGACGCGGTGGAAGGCCGCAACGTCAATGAAGCGGTGCGGCTGATGGACGAGCACCTGGACCATCTGGAGCAAAAACTGCTGCTGGTCGCAGGCGCGGGATCGTCAAAGTAGCGCGGCTTCGAAGCCAGCGCGGATCTTCTCTTCGGGCAGTTCGTCGGCGATGAACACGATCACGCTTTCCCGGGCTTCGTCGGGCGCCCATTCAGTGTCCCAATCGAAACCGTACAGCTTGAGCACGCCTTGGAACACCAGCCGGCGGGGTTCGCCGGCGATGTTCAGCACGCCTTTGTAGCGCAGCAATTGCTTGCCGTGCTCTTCCAGCAACTGGTTCATGAACTCGCTGAGCTTGTCGATATCCAGGGCCTTGTCGGTGCGCAGCACCAGGCTGCTGATGCGATCGCCCGGGGTTGCCTTGCCCACCGGGCGCAGGCTGAACCCTGCGCCAAGGTCCGCATTGAGATTGAAACCGCGAATGTCGAGCAGCTCGGCCAGGTCGATCTGGCCGTGTTCAACCACCCTGATCGGTGCCCGTCGGTTGATGCGCGTCAAGCGCTCGCCAAGGGCCTGGACCTGGGCGGCGTCCACCAGGTCGGTCTTGCTCAGGAGCAGGCGGTCGGCAAACCCGACCTGGGCCTGGGCGATGGCCTGGGTCAGGTGGATGTCGGCGTGAGCCGCGTCCACCAGGGTCAGGATCCCATCGAGGATATAGCGCTCGCGCAGGTCCTCGTCGATGAAGAAAGTCTGCGCCACCGGGGCCGGGTCGGCCAGGCCGGTGCACTCGATCACCAGGCGATCGAAGGCAATCTCGCCGCTGTCCAGCCGCTCGAGCAACAGGTACAGGGCTTTGGTCAGGTCGGTGTGAATGGTGCAGCACACGCAGCCGTTGGCCAGGGTCATGACTTGCACCGGCTCGTCGCCCAACAGTTGGGTGTCGATACCGGCATCGCTGAATTCGTTCTCGATCACGGCGATTTTCAGGCCGTGCTCGGCCTTGAGCAGATGGCGCAACAGCGTGGTCTTGCCGGCGCCGAGGAAGCCGCTGAGGATGGTGACCGGGATGGGAGAGGACAAACTGAATCTCCTTGATGCCTGAAAGGAAAACGGTTTTGTGGGAGCGAGCCTGCTCGCGAAGGCGTCGGGTCAGTCGACATTATCATTAACTGACACTCCGCCATCGCGAGCAAGATCGCTCCCACAGGGATTCTGTGGTGTGCGCCAATGTTGAAACCATCCCAAAACAACTGTGGGAGCGAGCTTGCTCGCGATGGCGGTGGATCAGCGACATCATCGTCAACTGACCCACCACCATCGCGAGCAAGCTCGCTCCCACAGGACTACCTCAACCCAAGCGGTGCTTCAACAGCACTTGGGCCCACCCTTGCCACCGTAACGGGCCTCCTGGCGTTCGCGAAAGAACGCCTCGTAGTCCATCATCGGTTTGTCCGGGTGCTTGGTTTGCATGTGCTCGACGTAGTTGTCGTAGTCGGGCATGCCGACCATCAGGCGGGCGGCCTGACCGAGGTATTTACCCAGGCGACTCAAGTCATTGAACATCGTTGCAATCCTCTATCAAGCGTCCGGCAGGGCCTGGAATGGCGCTTCTTTGTCCGTGCGTTCCTTGGTGCCCCAGGCGGCGATGCCGACCTTGAGCGCGTAGAACAGGATGCTGAAGACCACGAACAGGAACAACACCGTCAGCGTCGCGTTGGTGTAGGCGTTGAACACCACGTGCTGCATCTGCTCGATGCTCTTGGCCGGGGCCAGGATCTGGCCGGCGGCCAGGGCATCGTTGTATTTGCGCGCCAGGGCCAGGAAGCCGATCGCCGGGTTGGCGTCGAACAGCTTGATCAGGCCCGCGGTGGTGGTGCAGATCAGCAGCCAGGACGCCGGCAGCAGCGTGACCCAGACGTAGCGCTGGCGCTTCATCTTGATCAGCACCACGGTGGCGAGCATCAGGGCGATACCGGCCAGCATCTGGTTGGAGATGCCGAACAGCGGCCACAAGGTGTTGATGCCGCCCAGCGGATCGATCACGCCCTGGTACAGCAAGTAACCCCATAGCGCCACGCAACCGGCGGTGGCGATCAGGTTGGCGGTCCACGATTCGGTGCGCTTGAGGGCCGGCACGAACGAGCCGAGCAGGTCCTGGAGCATGAACCGCCCGGCACGGGTGCCGGCGTCCACGGCCGTGAGGATGAACAACGCTTCGAACAGGATCGCGAAGTGGTACCAGAACGCCATGGTGTTCTCACCCGGCAGCACCGAGTGCAGGATCTGCGCGATCCCCACCGCCAGGGTCGGCGCACCGCCGGCACGGGCCAGCACGGTGGTCTCGCCGATGTCCTTGGCCACCGCTTGCAGCGCCTCGGGCGTGATGGCAAAACCCCAACTGCTGACGGTCTGCGCCACGGCCACCACGTCACCGCCGACGATGGCCGCCGGGCTGTTCATGGCGAAGTACACGCCCGGCTCGATCACCGAAGCGGCCACCATGGCCATGATCGCCACGAAGGACTCCATCAGCATGCCGCCGTAACCGATGTAGCGGGCGTTGGTTTCATTATCCAAAAGCTTGGGCGTGGTGCCCGAGGAGATCAGCGCATGGAAGCCCGAGACCGCGCCGCAGGCGATGGTGATGAACAGGAACGGGAACAGCCCGCCCTTCCACACCGGCCCGGTGCCGTCGGTGAACTGGGTCAGCGCCGGCATTTTCAGCTCGGGCATGGTGACCAGGATGCCGATCGCCAGGGCGACGATGGTGCCGATCTTGAGGAAGGTCGACAGGTAGTCCCGCGGGGCCAGGATCAGCCACACCGGCAGTACCGCCGCGACGAAACCATAGCCGATCAGCATCCAGGTGATCTGGATCCCGGTGAAGGTGAAAGCCTTGGCCCAGACCGGGTCGGCGGCGATTTGCCCGCCCAGCCAGATCGACCCCAGCAGCAACAGCACGCCGATGATCGAGATCTCACCAATGCGGCCCGGGCGGATGTAGCGCATGTAGATGCCCATGAACATCGCGATCGGGATGGTCGCCATCACCGTGAAGATCCCCCACGGGCTCTCGGCCAGGGCCTTGACCACGATCAGCGCCAGCACCGCGAGGATGATGATCATGATCAGGAAGCAGCCGAACAGCGCGATGGTGCCGGGGATGCGGCCCATTTCCTCGCGCACCATGTCACCCAGGGAGCGACCGTTGCGGCGGGTGGACAGGAACAGGACCATGAAGTCCTGCACCGCACCGGCCAGCACCACACCGGCGATCAGCCAGAGCGTGCCGGGCAGGTAGCCCATCTGCGCCGCCAGCACCGGCCCGACCAGCGGCCCCGCACCGGCAATGGCCGCGAAGTGGTGGCCGAAGAGGATGTGTTTGTTGGTCGGGACGTAGTCCAGGCCATCGTTGTTGAGCACGGCGGGGGTGGCCCGGCGCGCATCGAGTTGCATCACGTTGTTGGCGATGAAGAGGCTGTAGTAGCGGTAGGCGACCAGGTAGATGGCCACGGCGGCGACGACGATCCACAAGGCGTTGATCGCCTCGCCTCGACGCAATGCCACGACGCCCAGGGCGCACGCTCCTACGACGGCCAGCAGTAGCCAGGGCAGATGGCGCAGCAGGCTATTATTGTTTTTCATTTTTATATTCCAGCCAGGGTGGACAAGAAAGATAGCCATTGGAGTTTAGCGCTAACCCGGGCAAAGGCCATACTCGACATTCGTCTGTCTGTTGCCGAACGGTGACGATGCCCCGTCAGTTGGGTCTATAGTCAATGAATCTTCAGAGGGAATGCGTCATGAGCGAGCGTCGCCGCTTCGTACGAGTTGACTTCCATGCCAGGACCGAGCTGAGCCAAGGCCCCTATATCTGGTCGGTGGAACTGCTGGACCTGTCCCTCAAGGGGCTGCTGATCAAGAA
Organism: Pseudomonas sp. Van50; assembly: GCF_055390755.1. Classification (NCBI taxonomy): domain Bacteria; kingdom Pseudomonadati; phylum Pseudomonadota; class Gammaproteobacteria; order Pseudomonadales; family Pseudomonadaceae; genus Pseudomonas; species Pseudomonas sp. Van50. The sequence goes on from NZ_AP024343.1 coordinate 6,135,603, forward strand.
ACCCGAGCCCTGGCTTGGCGATCCCGAACATTCCTTCATGGCCGATATCCATTTGAGTCCCGATGCCGAGATCAAAATGGAAATTCGCCTGGCCCATGATGACCATGGTCACCTGGGCTTCGTCTGCAAGCATATCGACCTGGCATCCATCGCCCACCTGCGCCGATTGATAGAGCTGAACCTGGGCGACCATGACGAGCTGGAGCGGGAATTGGCGGCATTGATCCAGACTTGAACTGCCATCCCCTTGGTGAGGGACTCATGTGGGAGCAAGGCTTGCCCGCGATGGCTGCAATGCGGCCCTTCAAAATCGAGTCGCCTGCATCGCGAGCAAGCTTTGCTCCCACATACATTCCTTGCGCAATTGCCAGTGTTATTCGAACAGCGCATCCAACGCCTGTTCCAGACGGGTCACTGCGATAATCTGCAACCCCGGCGGCGCTTCCTTCGGCGCGTTGCCCTTGGGCACGATGGCGCGTTTGAAACCGTGCTTGGCCGCTTCCTTGAGCCGCTCCTGCCCGCTGGGCACCGGTCGCACTTCCCCCGACAACCCCACTTCGCCAAACACCAGCAAATCATGGGGCAGCGGCCGGTTGCGCAGGCTGGACATGACCGCCGCCATCAACGCCAGGTCGGACGCGGTCTCCAGTACCTTGACCCCGCCCACGACGTTGAGGAACACGTCCTGGTCGTGAGTCGGAATCCCGCCGTGTCGGTGCAACACCGCCAGCAGCATGGCCAGCCGATTCTGATCCAGGCCCAGGGTGACCCGCCGAGGGTTCGCCAAGTGGCTGTCATCCACCAGCGCCTGCACTTCCACCAACATCGGCCGGGTCCCTTCCCACGTCGCCATGACCACACTGCCCGGGACTTCTTCCTGGGCACGCGTCAGAAAGATCGCCGAAGGGTTCGAGACTTCTTTCAGGCCCCTGTCGGTCATGCCGAACACGCCCAATTCATTGACGGCACCAAAACGGTTCTTCACCGCCCGGAGCAAACGCAGGCGGCCATCGGATTCGCCTTCGAAGTACAACACGGTATCGACCATGTGCTCCAACACCCGCGGTCCCGCCAACGCACCCTCCTTGGTGACGTGGCCCACCAGGAAAATCGCCGTGCCGCTCTGCTTGGCGTAGCGCACCAGCAACGCCGCGCTTTCACGCACCTGGGACACGCCGCCCGGGGCCGATTGCAGCTGTTCGGTGAAAATGGTCTGGATCGAGTCGATCACCATCACCTTGGGCTTTTCCACGCGCGCCGTGGCGATGATGGTTTCGATGCAGGTCTCGGTCATGACCCGCAACTGGTCCTGGGGCAAGCCCAGGCGCCGGGCGCGCATGGCGACCTGTTGCTGGGACTCTTCGCCAGTGACGTACAGCGCCGGCATGCGGGTGGCGAGGTTGCACAAGGTTTGCAGCAGGATGGTGGATTTGCCGATGCCCGGGTCTCCACCGATCAGCACCACCGAACCGTCCACCAGGCCGCCGCCCAGCACCCGGTCCAGTTCACCGGACGCGGTGGAAAATCGCGGGATTTCTTCAACGCTGACTTCGGCCAGGGTCTTGATCTGCGCCTGCTGACCGGCCCAGCCGGTGCGCCCGGTGGGGGCCGCCGCGCCGCCGCTTTCCACCATGGTTTCGGTCAGGGTGTTCCAGGCCCCGCATTCGCTGCATTGGCCGGCCCATTTGGGAAAGGTCGAACCGCACTCGGTGCAGCCGTACATGCGCTTTGCCTTGGCCATCTGAACTCCGGGGTAAAACCGCGATGATAGCCCAGCCAAGGTTCACTGAGGGGCCGGCATTCTGATTTCACCCTTCGCCAGATCTGCCGCGGTATTGCCCAACGGATCCCGGGCCTCCAGGTCGGCGCCCTTGGCCTTCAAGGCATCGAGCAACTCGCCACGCTTGAACAGACCCGCATACATCGCGGCAGTCTGTCCGGCACCGTTGCGTTGGTCCGGGCTGCAATCGGTGGACAGCAAGCGACGGGCAATCTGCACTTCGCCCTTGAAAATGGCCCCCATCAGCGCCGTATTGCCGCGTTTGTCCTGGGCACAGGCATCGGCCCCCGCGGCCAGCAACCGCTCCACCGCCGGAGCGTGGCCGTGATAAGCCGCCAGAATCAGCGCGGTGTAGCCCTTCTCATCCCGGGTATCCAACGAGTAACCGGCCTCGATAAACGTATCGAGCATCGGCACATCGCCCCGGCGAGCGGCGTCGAAATAATAGTTTTGCAGCTGTTCCTGGACCGCAGCCGGTTCGGTGGGTATTGGCTGATCGGCCAGTACGCTCAGTGACCAGGTCGCAAGCATCGATAAAAGGAATTTACCCATCATGACGTCTCCCCATGAACTCAAGACTGTGGGAGCGAGCTTGCTCGCGATGCAGACGCTGCGGTGCACAGCCAGGCCGAGTCGCCTGCATCGCGAGCAAGCTCGCTCCCACAGGTGGATCAGTCAGTCAGTTTTTCCGCCAGCGCCTTGACCCGGGTGAGGTCGCCCTTGGCGACACGGGCCACGCCAGTGCCGTATTCAGGATCGGCCTTGTAGAGGAACGACAGGATGATGTGCTTGCTCTCGTCATCAGTGGTCGCCAAAGAGCCACCAAAGCTTTCGATCAGGTCATCACGTTCTTTCTTGCTGAACGAACGATACAAATCGCCGGCCTGCTTGAAGTTCTGCTCGCGCTGGATTTTCGCCTGCTGGGTGCTGCCACTCAGCGCGGCCTGGCTGTAGCGTGCCGCTTGCGGTTCTTCACGAGGCGTCAGGCGGCTCGGCTGGTAATTCACGCCGGTGCTGGTGCTGCCTGGGTTCATCGCACCGTCCTGGTTACCGTTGTTCACCGCCACCTTGGGGGCGTTGATCGGCAATTGCAGGGCATTGGCGCCTAGACGGTACATCTGCGTATCGGCATAGGAAAACACCCGGCCCTGAAGCAAACGGTCCTCGGAAGGCTCGATGCCTGGCACCAGATTCGCTGGCGCCATCGCCACCTGCTCGGTTTCCTGGAAGACGTTCGCCGGGTTACGGTTCAAGACCATTTGCCCGACCTTGCGTTCAGGCACGCCCGGCCAGATCTTGGTCGCATCCAGTGGGTCGAAGTCGAACTTGGCAAGGTCTTGTGGATTGAGCACCTGGACGTACAAGTCCCACTTCGGGAAGTCGCCCTTATTAATATGGCTCACCAGATCATTGGTCATATGGCTGTAATCTTGACCCTGAACTTTCACAACTTCTTTCGGATCGAGATTTTTCAAGCCCTGCAAACTTTTCCAATGAAACTTCACGTAGTGAATTTCACCCTTGGCGTTAATCAGCTTGTAGGCATGTACACCGTTGCCGTCCATTTCGCGGTAACTGGCCGGTGTGCCGGAGTTGGAATACAACTCGGTCAGGGTACGGGTCGATTCTGGAACATGGGAGAAGAAGTCGAAACGCCGTGAATCATCGTCCAGGTTGGTCCGCGGGTCGGGTTTGAACGCGTGGACCATGTCCGGAAACTTGATGGCATCGCGAATGAAGAAAGTCGGGAAGTTGTTGCCCACCAAGTCCCAGTTACCGTCGGCGGTGTAGAACTTCGTGGCAAAGCCACGGGGGTCGCGCAGGGTTTCCGGCGAATGATTACCGTGCACCACGGCCGAAAAACGCACGAACACCGGGGTGACCTGGCCCGCGGCGAAGACCTTGGCCTTGGTCAGGTCGCTGAGATCGTCGGACACCGTGAATGTGCCGTGGGCACCGGTACCACGGGCATGCACCACACGCTCGGGGATGCGTTCACGATCGAAGCGCTGGAGCTTCTGGATCAACTGCACGTCTTGCAGCAGGGTCGGACCGTTGGGACCTGCCGTCTGCGAATTCTGGTTATCGCCGACCGCCGCACCGTTGTCCCGGGTCAGGGTGGCCGCGTTGACAGACAAGGATAGAAGGCTCGCGGTCAGCACAAAAAGAGCGCGGCGATGGGAGTAAGCCCCGTGGCCGAGGGAAGTGTTCATAGGCATGTTCCTCTGATGTTATAGAGCGCATCCATGTGCGCCATCCAGAGGCTAGTGCCGGGAAAAGAAAAACCTAAATAGAAATGCCGTACCGCACCGATAGAAAAAACGTTATAGGGCCCCCGGGCCGAAACCGCGTATCACGCGCGATTGATGGCACTTTGTAAACTTTTCATCCAAGCCCCGGTCGATAACTGAAGCTTTGTAAGCAGGCGTTTCGAGCAAGACTCGTTGGGCTGATTTACACTGCCACTCATCTTTCATCTGTTACAAGGAATAACTCATGGGCGTGCTAAGCGAGTTCAAGGCCTTCGCGGTCAAAGGCAATGTCGTCGACATGGCCGTCGGGATCATCATCGGCGCCGCTTTCGGCAAAATCGTTTCGTCATTCGTGGGCGACGTGGTCATGCCGCCAATCGGCCTGCTGATCGGTGGCGTGGATTTCAGTGACCTGGCCATCACCCTCAAGGCCGCCCAGGGTGATGCGCCTGCCGTGGTACTGGCCTACGGTAAATTCATCCAGAGCACCATCGACTTCATCATCGTGGCGTTCGCCATTTTCATGGGCGTCAAGGCCATCAACCGCCTCAAGCGTGAAGAAGCCGTAGCCCCCAGCGCCCCTCCGGTTCCGACCAAGGAAGAGCTGCTGCTGAGTGAGATTCGCGACCTGCTCAAGGCTCAGAACGAGCGGCCCTGAGCCTACCAGTAGTTTTCCACCGCCACCTGGCCCGGACGACGGGTCAGGCTCAGTTGCAGGCCCCTGGCCTTGAGCAGCTTGCGTGTGTCGTCGATCATTTGCGGGTTGCCGCACAGCATCACCCGCGAATGCTCCGGCGTCAGCGCTACGCCGGCCGCGAGCTCTAACTCGCCATTGTCGATCAACGTGGTAATGCGCCCACTGAGCGCCCCCGGGTGCTGCTCACGGGTGACGGTCGCAATGAAACGAAACTTGTGAGCGTACTTGGCCAGGTAGTCGCGCTGGGGCAACTCCTTGATCAGGTCCTGATACGCCAATTCCCGCGCCTCGCGCACGCTGTACACCAGGATGATCCGCTCGAATTTTTCCCAGGCCTCGAAATCCTGGAGGATCGAAAGAAACGGCGCCACGCCCGTCCCCGTGGACAGCAACCACAAATCCCGGCCATCGACGAAGCGGTCCAGCGTCAGGTAGCCAAAGGCCTGGCGATCCACCAACAGTTCGTCACCCGGCTGCAAGCGGCTGAGTTCGCTGGTGAACTCGCCCTCGGGCACCACGATGGAAAAGAACTCGAGGAACTCGTCGAAGGGCGACGACACCATGGAGTACGCCCGCCAGACGGTGGTGCCGTCCGCCTTGGCGACGCCCAGCCGGGCGAACTGACCCGCCCGGAAGCGAAAGCCGCGATCCCGGGTCGTGCGTAACGTAAACAAATGAGACGTCACTGGCTGGACATCGAGCAAGGTTTGGCGGGTGAACTTCTCTGCACTGTCGGTCATGAGCCACTCCTAGGGGACAAGACCTGCAGTGTCCCGCAAAGTGAGCGTCTTCACCACCGACGGCAGGTAATGGCACTTTAGTCATAGTCGTTGCCTTCGCCCTCTAAATCCTTCACCAAACTTGTACAAAGTTACAATAATGTAAAACCAACCAAATAAAAGTTTATTCACTTAAACACTTATAAACGTAAGGAAATTAAAAAAATCCCACTACAAATTAGGAATAGTCCTACACTAAAAATTCGCATCATGGATTGGATCCGCATGGACGAATCAAACCCAGGAGAGAGCGATGGACAGGTGGAAGGACTTGTTACTGAGGAAGTTATCCTGTGAAAAAGACCTGCAGGCGGCCTATCGTCTGGTGTTGAATTTCTTTAACAATCAGGGATTTGAATATTGCGCATTTGCAGCCTATCTCGGAAGCCCCGACAAACACACCAGCAAGGTGAACCTGAATAACTACCCTTATGGATGGGACCGGCTTTATGAACAAAACGGTTATGCGTCGAGCGATCCATTAGTAGCACATTGCAATCAATCACCGCTCCCGATCTTGTGGGATGAGACTGTTTTCGCTCAGGCCCCCAAGTTATGGCGAGAACTTAATCGACAGGGACTCAAGTACGGCTGGACCCAGGCCGTTCATGACGACCAAGGGCCACAGTGCAGCCTGTTCAGTCTTGCACGAACCCATTGTCCCATTGATATCGAGGAACACTATGGCAATCTCGGCTACGCCATCTTCGCCAGTCAAAAGCTGCATGCGCTCGCCAGTAAAAAACTGTCTGACGCCATCGTAGTCAAGCAGAACTATCACTTGTCGCCGAGAGAAATCGAAGTACTGAGGTGGTCAGCCGAAGGCAAGACGGCTTCGGAAGTGGGCAGGATTCTCTGCCTTTCCGAACGAACCGTGAATTTCCATGTGTGCAGTTGCATGCGAAAACTGAACGTCAGCAATAAAATTTCAGCGGTGGCCAAGGCTGCCCAGATCCATGTGATCTGACCCGTGGCGCGGCACTGCCGAGCTGAAAAACCCGCGAGTAATGTGCAACAAAAAAACGTACCATTTACGGTCCCTCTTGAATGATGCCGCTTTTTAGCGCGACGCAGTTCATTCAGGCGGTCCCGCACAGACACCTACCTCCAGGCAGCGGGACATTCGTTGATTTCCAGAGTCCCCAGCCATGCCCCTGCTCGACAGTCCTTTCGCCCAACTCGATCTGATCCGCCAACCCGAACAGCAGAACGAACCGCTGCAAGCCTTCGATGCGGCCGATGAATACCTGCTCGCGTATCTGGCCGAACAACAACCGGCCGCGCAGACTCGGGTCCTGGTGCTCAATGACGGCTTCGGCGCCCTGGCCGCCAGCCTGGCCGGCAACGTCCTGGTGACCAGCAGCGGTGATTCTTTCCTGGCATTGCAGGCACTGGAGAAAAACCTGGTGCGTAATGGCCGGCCCTTCGATGCCGTGCCAACGTTGCCGGCCAGCGAAGCGTTGACCGGCCCGTTCGATCGCGTCCTGATCAAAGTACCGAAAACCCTGGCCCTTCTGGAGGAACAACTGATTCGCCTGCAAGGCCAACTGGCGCCGGGCGCCCAGGTGATTGCCGGAGCCATGATCAAGCACCTGCCCCGGGCCGCCGGCGATTTGCTGGAGCGTTACATCGGCCCGGTGCAGGCTTCCCTGGCAGTGAAAAAAGCGCGGCTGTTGATCGCCACACCACCCAGCGCCTCTTCACCCAACAGCACGCCGGTCGTGTCGCCCTACCCCACGCGCTACTGGCTGGACGAGCCGAAGATCGAACTGCTCAACCATGCCAACGTGTTCTGCCGCGAAGGCCTGGACATCGGCACGCGCGCGTTCCTGCCACATCTGCCGAAAAACCTCGGCACGGCCCGGGTCGCGGACCTGGGCTGCGGCAATGGCGTGCTGGCCATCGCCAGTGCCCTGCAAAACCCCGAGGCCCGCTACACCCTGGTGGACGAGTCGTACATGGCCGTGCAATCGGCCGCCGAGAACTGGCGTGCGGCCCTCGGCGAACGCGAAGTGACCATCAGAGCCGGCGATGGCCTGGCCGGGCAAGAAGCGCAGTCACTGGATGTGGTGTTGTGCAACCCGCCCTTCCACCAGCAGCAAGTGGTGGGCGACTTCCTCGCCTGGCGGATGTTTCAGCAGGCTCGCGAAGCGTTGGTGGTGGGCGGTGCGCTGTACATTGTCGGCAACCGGCACCTGGGCTACCACAGCAAACTGGCGCGGTTGTTCCGAGGCGTCGAGCAAGTGGCCGCCACACCGAAATTCGTGATTCTCAAAGCGCGCAAATAGACCGTCCGCTGCGGGAGCGAAGCTCGCTCCCAGCAGGAAAATCAGTGGGTGGTCAGCCCCGCGGCATTCATGAACATCCGCATCAGGCTGGCGACGATGAACAACGCCAGCACACTGCCAGCCCAGATCAACGCCAGCCAGCCGAGCCGCTGCCAGAGAGGCTTGCGTTCGGCGGCCTCGATGTCTTTCAAGTCAGGTTTGGCCATGCTCGACGCCCTCAATGGTAGCCATCGTCGTGGGTCACCTTGCCGCGGAACACGTAGTAGCTCCAGAAGGTGTACACCAGGATCAACGGAATGATGAACAGCGTGCCCACCAGCATGAAGCCTTGGCTCTGGGGCGGTGACGAGGCGTCCCAGATCGAGATGGACGGCGGCACGATGTTCGGCCACAGGCTGATGCCCAAGCCGCTGTAGCCGAGGAAGATCAGCACCAGGGTCAGGATGAAGGGCGTGTAGTTGGCATTGCGGGCCACCGCGCGGAACAAACCGTACATGGTCACCAGCACCAGGATCGGCACCGGCAGGAACCAGAACAGGTTCGGCAATGTGAACCAGCGGGCCGCGATGTCCGCGTGGGCCAGCGGCGTCCAGATGCTGACGATACCGATCACGGCCAGCACCACGAACGCCAAAGGCCGGGCCAGGTCATGCATCTGCTCTTGCAGCTTGCCTTCGGTCTTCATGATCAGCCAGGTGCAGCCGAGCAACGCGTAGGCCGCGATCAACGCCAGGCCACAGAACACCGTGAATGGCGTGAACCAGTCCAGGGAACCGCCGGCGAACTGGCGATTGACCACTTCAAAACCGTCGATGAACGCCCCCAGTGCCACGCCCTGGAAGAAGGTGGCCGTCAGCGAACCGCCAATGAATGCCTTGTCCCAGAGGTGACGCTTCTCAGCCTTGGCCTTGAAGCGGAACTCGAAGGCCACGCCGCGAAAGATCAGGCCGATGAGCATCAGGATCAACGGCAGGTACAGCGCCGAAAGCACCACCGAGTAGGCCAGCGGAAACGCCCCGAACAGCCCGGCACCGCCCAGCACCAGCCAGGTTTCGTTACCGTCCCAGACCGGTGCCACGGTGTTCATCATGACGTCACGGTCGCGCTCGCCCTTGACGAAGGGGAAGAGGATGCCAATCCCCAGGTCGAAACCGTCCATGATCACGTACATCATGATGCCGAAGATGATGACCACGGCCCAGATCAGCGGAAGATCAATACCCATGACTCAATTCCCCTTGTTCGAGCGGTCGTTGTGGTCCACATCGTCGCCGTCGTCGGCGGCCGACAATGGCCGGGCCGGCGTGCGTTTCTGGCCCGGGCCACCATCGCTCGGCTCGGCTTCGTGGGCCTCCGGCCCCTTGCGCACCAGGCGCATCATGTAGCTCAAACCTGCACCGAACAGCGCGAAATACACCACGACGAACAACACCAGGGTGATGCTCATCTGCGCGAAGCTGTGGCCGGACGAAGCATCGGCCGTGCGCATCAAGCCATAGACCACCCAGGGCTGGCGGCCGATCTCCGTGGTAAACCAGCCGGCCAGGATCGCAACCAGGCCGGACGGGCCCATCCACAGCACCATGTAGAGGAACGGTCGGGATTGATAGATCCGATCCTTGCGGCGCAGCCACAGGCTGCACAGCCCAGTGAAAATCATCAGCAAGCCGAGGCCGACCATGATCCGGAACGACCAGAACACAATGGTCGAGTTCGGTCGGTCCTCAGGCGGGAACTCCTTGAGGGCCGGCACCTGCTTGTCCAGGCTGTGGGTCAGGATCAGGCTGCCCAGGTAAGGAATTTCCACGGCGTACTTGGTTTTTTCCGCTTGCATGTCGGGCCAGCCGAACAGGATCAGCGGGGTCGGTTCATTGCCGACGTTTTCCCAGTGGCCCTCGATGGCGGCGATTTTCGCCGGTTGGTGCTTGAGGGTGTTCAGGCCATGGAAGTCGCCGATGACCGCTTGTATCGGCGCCACCAGCAAGGCCATCCACATCGCCATCGACAGCATCCGGCGGATGGCCGGGTTATCGCGGCCGCGCAGCAAATGCCAGGCCGCCGACGAGCCGACGAAGAACGCCGTGGCGACAAACGCCGCAGTGGACATGTGCAGCAATCGATAAGGGAACGAGGGGTTGAACACCACCGCCAGCCAGTCCACCGGGATCACCCGGCCGTCGATGATTTCGTAGCCCTGGGGGGTCTGCATCCAGCTGTTGGAGGACAGGATCCAGAAGGTCGAGATCAGGGTGCCGATCGCCACCATGACCGTGGAAAAGAAATGCAGCCCACGGCCGACGCGGTTCCAGCCAAACAACATCACCCCCAGGAAACCCGCTTCGAGGAAGAACGCCGTGAGCACCTCGTAGGTCAGCAAGGGGCCGGTCACCGCACCGGCGAAGTCCGAAAAGCGGCTCCAGTTGGTCCCGAACTGATAGGCCATGACCAACCCGGACACCACCCCCATGCCGAAGTTGACGGCAAAGATTTTCGACCAGAAGTGGTACAGGTCGCGGTAGGTGTCATCGCGGGTCTTGAGCCACAGCCCCTCGAGCACCGCCAGGTAACTCGCCAGGCCGATGGTGATGGCCGGGAACAGGATGTGGAACGAGATCGTGAACGCGAACTGGATTCGGGCGAGATCAAGCGCCTCCAAACCGAACATAAGTCTTCCTCTGTCAGGTAAAACCGGCTGCGGGCGGGGCTGGCACCAGCCTCCAAGGGATATGGAGTGCGATGCTTTTCAAATCGTTCTTTTTATAACCGTCACAACGCAGGACTCTGGCCGGATGGCCGCCAGCCCAACGCCCCGAAGGGTATTGATCTGGATCAAGCAATGCTCAAAGAGTAGTCGCAATATTGCCGATGGACGGCGTGGTCTTTTGTCGCGTGACAGGTTGTCTCAGCACGGGGTGCCAGCATCGACCCCGTTGTTTTGAAGGCACGATATCCCGTGGCGAGGGAGCTTGCTCCCGCTCGACTGCGCAGCAGTCGCCTTTCTTGGGGCTGCTTCGCGGCCCAGCGGGAGCAAGCTCCCTCGCCACAGTTGTCCGCCATGCCCCTGGCCTACAGAGTTCCAAGGATTGAAGTAGATGTTTGGCTAACTATTTTTTCCAGCGGGCGTAATTTCTGGTTACAGCTCGGTGATAATCTCGATGCCTTCCTCATCGGACCTGTCATAGATGCCCAGCCAAGCGCCGCTGCTGCTCCGTCACCATCGTCCCTTCATCGCCTTCTGGCTGGCCCGGATATTCACCGCCAGCGGCTTCCAGATGCTCACCGTGGCCATCGGCTGGAACCTCTATCAACTGACCGGCAACGTGCTGGACCTGGGCCTGGTGGGGTTGGTGGAGTTTGCCCCGCGCGTGCTGTTCATGCTCCACACCGGGCATGTGGCGGACCGCTATGACCGGCGCAAGGTCGCCGCCATTTGCCAGTCATTGCAGGCCATGATTGCCCTGGCGCTGGCGATTGGCAGCGCCACCGACAACGTCACGCGGGAGATGATCTTCATCCTCGCCTTCCTGCTGGGCGCCGCTCGCTCCTTCGAAATGCCGACCACCCAGGCGTTGCTGCCGAGCATCGTGCCGGCGGGCCTGTTTCCCCGCGCCGTGGCCGCCGCGCAATCGGCCCAGCAATCGGCCACCATCGTCGCACCGGCACTCGGCGGCTTGCTCTACGCCTTCGGCAGCGTCTGGGTCTATGGGCCGACGGTGCTGCTCTACATCATCGCCTGCTGCCTGATGCTGAACCTGCCCGCCCGGCAGACGCCGCTGAACAAAGGCAAGGCGACCTTGGATTCTTTGCTGGCCGGGATTCGCTTCATTCGCAGCCGCCCGGACATTCTCGGGGCGATCTCCCTGGACCTGTTCGCGGTGTTGCTCGGCGGCGCGACGGCGCTGCTGCCGGTGTTTGCCAAGGACATCCTGCTCACCGGCCCCTGGGGCTTGGGCCTGTTGCGTTCGGCACCGGCGGTCGGCGCCTTGCTGATGTCGTTGTGGCTGGCGCGGTTTGCCGTGGAGCGCAAGGTCGGCCGGGTGATGTTCACCGCGGTGGGCGTGTTCGGCGTCGCCACCATTGCCTTCGGCCTCTCCACCTCGTTCTGGTTTTCCCTGGCGGTGCTGGTGGTGCTGGGCGCGGCAGACATGATCAGCATGGTGATCCGTGCCTCGTTCGTGCAACTGGAAACCCCGGATGAAATGCGCGGCCGGGTCAGCGCGGTGAACGGGCTGTTCATCGGCGCTTCGAACCAGCTGGGCGAGTTCGAATCCGGCCTCACCGCCCACTGGTTCGGCACGGTGCCGGCGGTGGTCATGGGCGGTGTCGGCACGCTGTTGGTGACCGGGACCTGGATCAAGCTGTTCCCAACCTTGGCCAACCGCGATCGGATGCACGAACCCGTGGATGCAGCAAAAGCCTAGAGCAACTTGTCGAGGGTGATGGGAAAGTCCCGCACCCGCTTGCCGGTGGCATGGTAAATCGCATTGGCCACCGCCGCGGCCACCCCGACGACGCCGATTTCGCCGACGCCCTTGGACCCGAGCGCATTGACGATTTCGTCATGTTCCTCGACGAAAATCACCTCAATGTCGCCGATGTCGGCGTTAACCGGCAGGTGATACTCGGCCAGGTTGTGGTTCATGTGACGCCCCAGGGTGTGATCGGTCAGGGTTTCTTCGTGCAGGGCCATGCCGACGCCCCACACCACGCCACCGAGAATCTGGCTACGGGCGGTTTTCGGGTTGACGACCCGGCCGGCGGCGATGGCGCTGACCACTCGGTTGACCCTCACCGTTCCCAAGTCCTCATCCACCCACACTTCGACAAACACCGCCGAGTGAGTGGCCGTGGCGTAGGCCTGGCGTTTTGCATCCGGCTCGGCGGTGACCTGGGCCTGCAACGGTGTCTCGCCACTTTTTTGCGCCAGCTCCGCTAATGCGACACTCGCCTCGCCCAGCCGCAGTTGGCCATCCACGAAGGTGACTTGTTCAAGGGTGGCGCCACTGAAGGCCGGGCAGGCCTGGCGAGCCACGGCCAGGAGTTTTTCCTTCAGCGCTTCACAGGCCTGCTGCACGGCGCTACCCACCGACGAGACGGTGAACGAACCGCCCTGCAGCGGCGCAGTGGGCAGCGACGAATCCCCCAGGACAAACGTGACGTCCTCAAGGGAAACGCCTGACGCCTCGGCGGCGATCTGGGTCATGACCGTGTAGGTCCCGGTGCCGATGTCCGTGGTGGCGCTGCTGACAGTCAGCTTGCCATGCGTATCCAGAGAGGCTTGGGCACTGGCCTTCTGCTGCATGGCTTCCCAAACGCCACCGGCCATGCCCCAGCCGACCAGTTGCCGGCCTTCACGCATGCTGCGTGGTTCCGGGTTGCGCTTGTCCCAGCCGAAACGACGGGCGCCTTGGGCATAACACTCACGCAGTTCCTTGCTGGAATACGGCTTGCCCTCGTTCTCGTTGCGTTCGGCGTAGTTGATCAAGCGCAGCTGGATCGGATCGATCGCCAGGGCACAGGCCAGTTCATCCATGGCGCATTCCAGGCCAATCAGCCCGAGGGCGGCACCGGGCGCGCGCATGTCCAAGGGCGTGTAGACGTCCAGCGGCACCAACTTATAGGTCAACGCCACGTTGTCGCAGTGATAAAGCATGCCGCTCCACTCCACCACGTGTTCGGTGAAGTCCTCGAAACGCGAGGTCTGGCCGATAGCGGTGTGCCCCACAGCCAGCAAGCGACCGTTGGCCGCCGCCCCCAGTTGCACCCGTTGGAGGGTTCGCGGCCGATAGCCAAAGGTGAACATCTGCTGGCGCGTCAGGCTGACCCGCACCGAGCGTTTGAGGGCCAGTGCCGCCATCACGGCCAACGGCAATTGATACTGCGGGCGCAGCCCGGAACCGAAGGCGCCGCCGACAAACGCGGCAAACACCCGCACCTGTTCTTTCTCGAGACCGAAGACCTTTTGCACATAGGTTTGGCAGTTCTGCGTGCCTTGGGTCTTGTCGTGGATGTGCAGGGTGCCATCAGGCTGATACAACACGGTGGAGGCGTGTGGCTCCATCGGGTTGTGGTGTTCGACCGGCGTGCTGTAGGACACATCCACGCTGAGCGCGGAGCTGGCGTATTCGCCCTGAAAATTCCCACGGGGCTTGGGCAGTTCGGCCGGTGCCGGATGGGCGTCATATTGCAAGGTGATCAGATCGGTCTGATGCGCCTCGGCGTCGTATTCGATTTCCACCAGCGAACCGGCATACCGGGCCAGCTCAAGGTTTTCCGCCACCACCAGGGCCAGCGGCTGGCCGCTGTAGAGCACCTGGTCGTTGTACAACGGCCGGAACGGCGAGCCGTCCGCCGCATCGGCATCCTGGTAGGGCTCGTCGTAGCTGGCAATCCTTGGCCGGTTGGTGTGGTCGATGACCGCGACCACGCCGGGCAGTGCCAGGGCTCGGGATGCATCGATGCGCACTACGCGACCACGGGCGACCGTACCGGAGACAACGCTGCCGTGCAGCAAGCCGTCCTCGGGGTATTCAGCGGCGTAACGGGCCTGGCCCGTCACCTTGAGCAGGCCGTCGACCCGGTCGAGGGGTTGCCCTATGGATTTGCTCGGAGCGTTCATCAGGCGTGTCCTCCCTGGGGTGCGCAACCCAATGCGGCGTCACTCAAGGCACGGACAATCGCCCGGCGCGCCAGTCTGACTTTGAAGCCGTTGTGCTCCAGTGGCTCGGCGTTTTGCAGCAGCGCGTCGGCAGCGGCGGTGAAGGTTTCACGGCTGACGGTCTGCCCGGTCAGCCAGCTCTCCACGGCGCGGTCGCGCCAGGGTTTGTGCGCGACGCCCCCCAGGGCCAGGCGTGCCTGGCGAATCACCGGCCCGTCCAGCTCCAGCGCTGCGGCCACTGAAACCAGCGCGAAGGCGTAGGAGGCGCGATCACGGATCTTCAGGTAGTGGCTATGGTCGGCAAAACCGGCTGCAGGCAATTCGATAGCGGTGATCAGCTCATCGTCGGCCAGTTGGTTATCCCGCTCCGGAGCAGCGCCGGGCAGGCGATGGAAGTCGGCGAACTCGATGGTCCGCGCCCCGCCCCGGCCCAGGACATGGACCACCGCTTCCAGGGCCGCCAAGGCCACGCACATGTCGGAGGGATGGGTGGCCACGCATTGATCGCTGGCACCGAAAATCGCGTGGATCCGGTTCAAACCGTTCCGGGCCGGGCAACCGCTGCCGGGTCGGCGTTTGTTGCACGGTACGCTCGCATCATAGAAGTAATAGCAGCGGGTGCGTTGCAGCAGGTTGCCGCCGGTGCTGGCCATGTTGCGCAGTTGCGGCGAGGCACCCGCCAGGATGGCTTGGGCCAGCAGTGGATAACGGCGCTCAATCCACGGGTGCCAGGCCAGGTCGGCGTTGCTCACCAAGGCCCCGATCATCACCCCGCCGGAAGGGGTTTCACTGAGGTCCGCCAGGGGCAACCCGGTGATGTCGATCAGGTGCTCGGGACGGGTGATGTTTTCCTTCATCAGGTCCAGCAGGTTGGTGCCGCCGGCGATGAAGCGGGAAACCGGGCTCGACAAATCGACGGCGGCCTGCAGCGTGTCGGGCTTGCTGTATTGGAAGGGATTCATTGATCACCTCCCTGCTGGCAAAGTGGCAGAGCCTCTTCGATGGCATCGCGAATGTTGGTGTAGGCGCCGCAGCGGCACAGGTTGCCGCTCATCAACTCGCTGATCTGCCCACGGGTCTTCGCTCGGCCCTCATTGGCCAAGCCCACCGCCGAGCAGATCTGCCCCGGCGTGCAATAACCGCACTGGAACGCGTCGTGCTTGATGAAAGCCTGCTGCATGGGATGCAACTGGTCGTCGCTGGCCAGGCCTTCGACAGTGATCAGTTCGGCGCCATCACACATGACGGCCAGCGTAAGACACGCATTGATCCGCTTGCCATCGCGCAGCACCGTGCAGGCACCGCACTGGCCGTGGTCGCAGCCTTTCTTGCTGCCCACCAGGTCCAGTTGCTCGCGCAGCAGGTCCAGTAACGTGGTCCAGGCCAGCACTTGCAACTCTCGCACCTGGCCATTGAGGGTCAGACGGATCGGATGACGGACGAAGGACGCCTGCGTCGCTTCGGACAGGGTCGCGCTCATGGAACACCTCACGGTTGGTCGTACTCGCGGCGTTTTGGAGAACCGCCGTCATAAGGGGTACGACTTCAGGGTGGGGGTGAGCGTTCAAGGCAAATGCGCGATGAAAGAATGCCAGCGTCTGCTTCGCAGCCGAGCGGGAGCAAGCTCCCTCGCCACAGGCCGATGTGGATCAAGAGTGTCAGGCCAGCAATTCTGCCGCCACCACGCTCCTCACGCCCTTGCCACAGAGTTGCTCCACCAGCGTCAAGGCAAACGCCAGGGCAGCGGCCGAGCCTTGGGCGGTGATGCAGTTGCCGTCCACCACCACAGGCTGATCGACGAAGCTGCAACCGGACAACTGCTGGCTCACTGCGGGCAGGCAGGTCATGCGGCGCTGGCGCAGGACGCCGGACGCCTGTAGCGCCAGGGCCGGGGCTTCGGCGATGGCGGCGAAGAAACGTCCGGTAGCGGCCTGGTCCTTGAGCCGTTGTTGCAGCGGCTGATGAGCCGCCAAGTGCTGGGCGCCGATGATGCCGCCTGGCAGGACGACCAGGTCGAAATCCTGTGCGAGCACGTCCACCAGCATGCCATCGGCCGTCAGGCGCGTGCCGCGGGCGCAGGTGAGCATGCGCCGCCCTTCGATGCTCGCCACCACGGTTTCGATCTGCGCTCGACGCAGCACGTCGATCAAGGTGACCGTCTGCAAGTCGTCGACACCCTCGGCGACGGCTATCAGGGCTCGGGGGATCTTGGTTCCAGGCATCATGGGCACTCTCCGCTGGGTGATGCTTGTAGTGTAGGAGCTGCCGAAGGCTGCGATCTTTTGATATGCGCTTGGGATTCAAGCGTCGGGGGGAAAGATCGCAGCCTCGCTGCGCTCGGCAGCTCCTACAAGGGCCAGCGATTATTTGATGTACAGCTGGGTCGACATCCGGTTGCCCGGTGCGTTGATCGACTGGTTGCTGAAGCTGAAGGTGCCCTCTTGCTTGCCTTTCAGGTCGAAGATGTACAAATAGCCGACGACCTTGGTCCGCACGGAGCAATCATTGAGATTGCCATTGCTGTACGCGCACACTGGCGAGCGGGTGCCGTCGACTTCAAAGCCGTCCAGGGTGACATGGGGTTGACGGCCATAGCCGACCTCCAGCACATAGACCTTGATCGTCGGGCCGTGATCGCAACGCGTCTGCGCCTGCCCCGGGACGATGTCCTCGAAGCCGCAGGCCGGCGACTCGACCTTGAGCACCTTGACCTCACTCAAGGGCGGCGCCGACGCGGCATGGGCGGCCTGGCCGGGCAACCACAGGCCCAGCGCGCAGCCCATGACCGCTAGCAGCTTTTTATTCATCTGAAGCATAGAGACCTCCCGGAACCGCGCGCAGTATGGCCCACTTGGCGCGTTGGCAAAACATCGACGACGATCGCAGCCACAACGCTACGCTGCTGGTATGATGCGCGGCTTTTTCCGACCCGCAGAAAATTCCCGGGCGCCGCTGGCGACCTGTGCTTTGCTGTTGAGGTCGATACATTCACGGCGCCGGGCGCGCCACGGGGAGCAGACATGCTGGAAAGGCTGTTTCAACTCAAGGCACACAACACCAACGTGCGGACCGAGATCCTGGCGGGCGTCACGACCTTCCTGGCCATGGCCTACATTCTGTTCGTCAACCCGAGCATCCTTGGCGAAACCGGCATGGACAAAGGCGCGGTGTTCGTCGCCACCTGCCTGGCAGCGGCCATTGGCTCCACGGTCATGGGCCTGATCGCCAACTACCCGATCGCCCTCGCACCGGGCATGGGCCTGAACGCCTTCTTCACCTACACCGTGGTCCTGCACATGGGCCATACCTGGCAAGTGGCGCTGGGCGCGGTGTTCATCTCCGCCGTGCTGTTCTTCCTGCTGTCGATCTTTCGCATCCGCGAGTGGATCATCAACAGCATCCCGCTGCCGCTGCGCTCGGCCATCGCCGCGGGCATCGGCCTGTTCCTGGCGCTGATCGCCTTGAACAATGCCGGCATCGTGGTGAAAAACCCGGCGACCATGGTCGGCCTCGGCGACTTGAAGCAACCGGCACCGATCCTCGCGACCCTCGGTTTCGTCCTGATCGTTGCCCTCGAAGCGCTGAAAGTGCGCGGCGCGGTGCTGATCGGCATCCTGGCGGTCACCCTTGTCTCGATCCTGATGGGTTTCACCCCGTTCAGCGGCGTCATCTCCGCGCCGCCGTCCCTGGCCCCGACCTTCCTGCAACTGGACATCAAGGGCGCCTTGGACATCGGCCTGGTGAGCGTGATCTTCGCCTTCCTGTTCGTCGACCTGTTCGACAACTCCGGCACCCTGATCGGCGTCGCCAAGCGCGCCGGGCTGATGGGCAAGGACGGCCACATGCCGAAGATGGGCCGTGCGCTGATCGCCGACAGCACCGCCGCCATGGCCGGGTCGCTGTTGGGCACCTCCACCACCACCAGTTACATCGAATCGGCAGCGGGCGTCAGCGCCGGCGGGCGCACCGGCCTGACCGCCATCGTGGTGGCGATCCTGTTCCTGCTGGCGCTGTTCTTCTCGCCACTGGCCGCCAGCGTCCCGCCTTTCGCCACTGCGCCGGCCTTGCTGTTCGTCGCCGTGCTGATGACCTCGGGCCTGGCGGAAATCGACTGGGACGACATCACTGTCGCTGCCCCGGTGGTGATCACCGCCCTGGCGATGCCATTCACCTATTCCATCGCCAACGGCATCGCTTTCGGCTTCATCGCCTGGACCGCCATCAAACTGGTGTCTGGCCGTGGCCGTGAGCTGAACCCGGCGCTGGTCATTCTGTCGATCCTGTTCGTGATCAAGTTGGGTTGGTTCAACGCATGACTTTTGATTCCCAGGCCTACGCCGCTCAGTTGCAGGACAAGGTCACCCGCTTGCGTGACCTGTTGGCCCCATTCGATGCACCGGAACCTGCGGTGTTCGATTCGCCCCTGAAAAACTTTCGCCTGCGGGCCGAGTTCCGCCTGTGGCGCGAGGCCGGCGAACGGCATTACGCGATGTTCTCCCAGGACGACAAGCGCACGCCGATCCTCATCGAGGAATTTCCCATCGCCAGCCTGCGCATCAACCAATTGATGCTGCAACTCAAGGCCGCCTGGCAAGCCAGCGCGCCCCTGAGCCATAAACTGTTCCAGGTGGAGTTCCTGACCACCCTGGCGGGCGACGCGATGATCACCCTGTGTTATCACCGCCCGCTGGACGAGCACTGGCACGCTGCGGCCTCGAAACTGGCAACCGACCTGGGCGTGAGCATCATTGGCCGCTCCAAGGGCAAGCGGGAAGTGATCGGCCATGACTATGTGGTGGAGCAACTCGAAGTGGGCGGCCGCACTTTCAGCTATCGCCAGCCCGAAGGCGCCTTCACCCAGCCCAACGGCACGGTGAACCAGAAGATGCTCAACTGGGCCTACGAGGCATTGGGCGAGCGCAACGACGATCTGCTGGAGTTGTACTGCGGCAACGGCAACTTCACCCTGCCCCTGGCCACCCGCGTGCGCAAAGTCCTGGCCACCGAGATCAGCAAGACCTCGGTGAACGCCGCGCTGAGCAATCTCAGCGAAAACGCTGTGGATAACGTCACGCTGGTGCGCCTGTCAGCCGAAGAGCTGACCGAAGCCCTGAACGAAGTCCGGCCGTTCCGCCGCCTGCAGGGCATCGACCTGAAAAGCTACGAATTCGGCAGCGTCTTCGTCGACCCGCCTCGCGCCGGCATGGACCCGGATACCTGCGAGCTGACCCGGCGCTTCGACAACATCCTGTACATCTCCTGCAACCCAGACACCCTCGCCGCGAACATCGCGCAACTGAACGACACCCACCGCATCACGCGTTGCGCGTTGTTCGATCAATTTCCTTGGACCCACCACATGGAATCCGGGGTGTTGTTGACTCGGCGGTAAGTCCTTCCTTTTGAGGTGAAGGATTACCCTGTGGCGAGGGGATTTATCCCCGCCGGGCTGCGAAGCAGCCCCAAGCTCTTCAGTCCTGCAAAAAGCTTGCGAGCGCTGCGCACTCGAGCGGGGATAAATCCCCTCGCCACAATGCCCCCCTTTAACCTCGGCAGGCCCCATTGTTCGATCATCGAACACTTATTGCCCGACGTCATCGGCTTTATTTGACCAAATTAACCATCTAGTACAATTTATCTCCACCGGCTGAACCCCCGCCGACACCAACAATAAAAATGTGGAGAAATTGCGATGCCTCCGATCGTTCTGGTGCTCAACGGCCCGAACCTGAACCTGCTCGGCACCCGTGAGCCGGCAACCTACGGCCATGAAACCCTGGCCGACATCTCGGCACTGTGTGGCCGCGCCGCTGAAGAATTCGGCTTGGCGGTGGAGTTTCGCCAGACCAATCAGGAAAGCGAGCTGCTGGACTGGATTCACGCCGCCCGGGGCCGGTGCGCCGGTATCGTCATCAACCCGGCAGCCTGGACCCACACCTCCGTGGCGATCCGCGACGCCCTGGTGGCCAGCGAAGTACCGGTCATCGAAGTCCACCTGTCCAACGTCCACGCCCGCGAAACATTCCGCCATCACTCCTTCGTCTCATCCGTCGCCATTGGCGTGATGTGCGGGTTTGGCAGCCATGGTTATCGCCTGGCCCTTGAACATTTCAGTCAGCGGTTGAAGGGTTGATGTCCATGTCGAATATCACTGTGCTGGCCGGCCTGATCGGTGCGGGCATCCAGGCGTCCCGCACGCCTGCGCTACATGAGCAGGAAGGCGATGCCCAAGGCATGCGCTACCTCTATCGGCTGATCGACCTCGACGCGCTGAAGCTCGACAGCGGCGCCCTGGCTGATTTGCTGGTGGCCGCCGAACGCATGGACTTCACCGGCCTGAACATCACCTTCCCCTGCAAGCAGGCGATCATCCCGCTGCTGGATGAGTTGTCGCCCGAGGCCCGTGGCATCGGCGCAGTCAATACGGTGGTGCTCAAGGACGGCAAGCGCATCGGCCACAACACCGACTGCCTGGGGTTCGCCGAAGGTTTTCGCCGTGGCCTGGGGGATGTGGCGCGCCAGCGCGTGGTCCAGATGGGCGCCGGGGGCGCCGGCGCGGCGGTGGCCCACGCGTTGCTGCTGGAGGGCGTGGAAACCCTGAGCATTTTTGACGTCGAGGTCAGCCGTGCCGAGGCACTGGTCAACAACTTGAACCAACACTTCGGCCCAGGCCGCGCTCGCGCCGGGCATGACCTGCCCAGCGCCATGGCCGAGGCCGACGGCCTGGTGAACACCACGCCCATGGGCATGGCGAAACTACCGGGCATGCCGGTGCCGGTCGAGCTGTTGCGGGGCACCCTGTGGGTCGCGGAAATCGTCTACTTCCCACTGGAAACCGAACTGCTGCGTAACGCCCGCGCCATCGGCTGCCGCACCCTGGATGGCGGCAATATGGCGGTGTTCCAGGCGGTGAAGGCGTTCGAACTGTTCAGCGGCGTGGCGCCGGATGCGCAGCGGATGCTGGAACACTTCCAGAGCATGAACCACTAAAGCCAGGTGATAAATCCCTTGTGGGAGCGACTTGTGGGAGCGAGCTTGCTCGCGATGACGGTATCTCAGTCACAATCGGTGTTGGCTGATCGACCGCTATCGCGAGCAAGCTCGCTCCCACACAAGCCCGCTCCCACATTCGGTTCGGTGTCAGGGCTGCAGGTAGCGCAACACCGACTCACAAACCATCTGCCGATGCCGCTGCTTGACCGCTTCAGCCGACAGGTCGATCTGAAAGATCTCACCGAACGTCTGGCGGTTGGACACTCGGTAGAAACAGAACGAGCTGATCAGCAGGTGTATATCCAGCGGCTCGAGGCCGGCACGGAACACGCCCTCTTCGGCGCCGCGACGCAGGATCACCCCCAGGGAATCGAGGATGGTGTTGGTCATCGCCTTGATCGTGCCTGACTGCTTCACGTACTCGGCGTTGTGGATGTTCTCGATGCAGACGATGCGCACGAAATCCACGTTGCGGTCGTGGTGGTCGAAGGTGAATTCCACCAGGCGCCGGATCGCGTCGACCGGGGCCAGTTCCGCCAGGTGCAAGCGGCTCTCGGTGGTGCGGATATCCCCGTAGAGTTTTTCCAGCACCTCGACGTACAACTGCTCCTTGCTGCCGAAGTAGTAGTAGATCATGCGCTTGGAAGTGTGGATGCGCTCGGCGATGGCATCGACCCGGGCGCCGGCCAGGCCTTGCTGGACGAACTCGACGATGGCTTCCTGAAGAATGTTTTCCCGGGTCTTTTCCGGGTTGTTCTTGCGACTCTTGCGCGGCGTGGCGACGGGTTCGTCGAGCGCTGCGGAAAGCTCTGGATTCATAGTCATTGCGGGGCTCACGGCCATCACTGCACAGGCTGGCGATTATGGGCCGCACCGTGCACTGAAGGAAGCCACGCCACTGCCCATTACCGCCGCGTTTACGATTTCTCTACAACTTGGCGTGCCGCAAGCCACCGCTGCGGGACTTGGCCATGGCCGCCAGGCGCACCGCGACGTTGGCGGCGCCATAACCGGCGTAACCGTTCTTGCGCTGGATGATCTCAAAGAAAAACCGCCCCTCGAACGGCTCGGTGTAAACGTGAAACAGCTCGCCACCCTGGGCGTCGCGGTCGTACAGCACGTTGAAATAGGCCAGTTCGCTAAGGAACTCGTCGTCGAAATCGAAACGCGCCGCCAGGTCGTCGTAGTAGTTGAGCGGGATGTCCAGCAACGGCACGCCCGCCTCTTTGGCACGACTGACCTGGGCGAAGATGTCGTCGCAATCGAAGGCGATGTGATGCACGCCGGAGCCGCGATAACTCGACAGCGCGTGTGAGATCGCGGTGTTGCGGTTCTCGGAAATGTTCAGCGGCAAGCGGATCGAACTGCAGCGGCTGCGCAGCGCACGGCTTTTCACCAGGCCATAGGGGTCGGGCAAGACGACTTCGTCGTCGGCCTCGAAATCCAGCAGGCTCTTGTAGAACAGCACCCAACTGTCGAGGCTGTCGGCCGGCAGCGCCATGGCCATGTGGTCGATGCGCTTGAGCCCGGCCCCGATGACAGCCCCCGGCTGCAGGTTGAAATCGGTGCCGTAGACGTCGGCTTCCTGGTCCACCAGGTAGATCAGGCTGCCGTCCGGTGCACGCACCGCCGCCAGCTCCAGCTCATTGGGCCCCACCAGCCCGCGGTAGGGCTGGCCCTTGTAGGCAATGGCCCGCTCCAAGGCGCTGGCACTGTTTTTCACGCGCACGGCGGTGGCGCACAACGAAGGCCCGTGGGCTTCGAAAAAACTGTGGGCGAAGGAGTACGGTTCGCTGTTGAGGATCAGGTTGATATCGCCCTGGCGCAGCAGGCTGACATTCTTCGAACGATGCTGGCCGGCCTTGACGAACCCCAGCCGCTCCAGCCAATGGGAGAGCTTGGCACCGAGGCTATCGTCCACGGCGAACTCGAGGAATTCGATGCCGTCATATTCGCTGGCCGGCGGGGTGGCGAACAAGATGTCGGCATTGCCGACGACGCTCGCTTCTTCGGCCAGGCGTTGGCGGGTCTTTTCTTCCAGGTACAGCAGCGAGCGCAGACCGTCGGCAGCATTGGCCCGTGGCGGCGCGGCGCGGAAGCCGTCGTTGAAGATCTCCAGCGACAGCGGCCCGGTATAACCACTCTTGATGATCGGCGCCAAGAACCCCGGCAAGTCGAATTCGCCCTGCCCCGGGAAACAACGGAAATGTCGGCTCCACTCCAGGACATCCATGGCCAGGATCGGCGCGTCGGCCATCTGCACGAAGAAAATCTTCTCGCCAGGGATCTCGGCGATCGCCCTCGGGTCGCCCTTGAGGGACAAGGTATGGAAGCTGTCGAGCAACACGCCAAGGCTGGGGTGATCGGCCTGACGCACGATGTTCCAGACCTGTTGATACGTATTGACGTGGCGGCCCCAGGCCAGCGCTTCATAACCAATGCGCAAGCCCCGCGCGCCGGCCCGTTCGGCCAGCAGGCGCAGGTCATCGATCAGGATCTGTTCATCGCCGACGCTGTCGGCCGAGGCGTTGCTGCACACCAGCACCAGGTCGGTGCCCAGTTCCTGCATCAAGTCGAACTTGCGCTCGGCCCGCTCCAGGTTGCGCGACAGGCGATCGCGACGGCAGCCCTCGAAGTCGCGAAACGGTTGGAACAAGGTGATGGCGATGCCCAGGTCGGCGCACATCTGCCTGATTTCCCGCGGGCTGCCATCGTAATAGAGAAGGTCGTTCTCGAAAATTTCCACCCCGTCAAAACCGGCGGCGGCAATGGCTTCGAGTTTTTCCGGCAAGGTACCGCTCAAGGATACGGTGGCAATGGAACGCTGCATGACTTCGGCTCCCGGGACAGGCATCGGCTACAAAAGGTGCGCCGCTTTTGAAAGAGTCAGGCGATTATTGAGCTGCCGGTTTCTTTCAGCAATTTAATATGTACCATCCGGTTAGTTTTTTGGGCGATTATCGAACAAAATGCCGATTGCCGAATTGACGATTTTTTGCTCACTGCGCACCATCGCTCCCCACATCGACGCAAGCCCTGATCGCCGACGTCGATGGACAGACCCAGACCGACCATAAGAATTTCAAAAACGGGTACACGCTATGATTCCTTCCCAAAGTTCCCGCCTGGCCCCTGGCCTGGGGGCCTCCACCGGCAGCGTCGGTGACAAGATCCGCGGCGCCATGGCCGTGGGCAAGACCCGTTGGGGCATGCTCGCCCTGGTGTTTTTCGCCACCACCCTGAACTACATCGACCGCGCCGCCCTCGGCGTCATGCAGCCGATCCTGGCCAAGGAAATGAGCTGGACGGCGATGGATTACGCCAACATCAACTTCTGGTTCCAGGTCGGTTATGCCGTCGGCTTCGTGTTGCAGGGGCGGCTGATCGACCGGATCGGCGTCAAGCGTGTGTTCTTCTGTGCCGTGCTGCTCTGGAGCCTGGCGACCGGCGCCCATGGCCTGGCGACGTCGGCGGTGGGCTTCATGGTCTGCCGCTTCATCCTCGGCCTCACCGAAGCCGCCAACTACCCGGCCTGCGTGAAGACCACCCGGCTGTGGTTCCCGGCGGGCGAACGGGCCGTGGCCACCGGCATTTTCAACGCCGGGACCAACGTTGGCGCGATGTTCACCCCGATGCTGCTGCCGCTGGTCCTGCACGTGTGGGGCTGGCAGGCCGCGTTCCTGTGCATGGCCGCCCTGGGCGGGATCTGGTTGCTGTTCTGGGGCCTGAAATACTTCAACCCCGAAGACCACCCCACCGTCAAACAGTCGGAGCTGGACTACATCCAGGCCCAGGATGAACCGGACCAGGTCCGCGTACCGTTCTCACGCATCCTGCGCATGCGCGGCACCTGGGCATTCGCCCTGGCCTACTCGATCACCGCGCCGGTGTTCTGGTTCTATCTCTATTGGTTGCCGCCGTTCCTGAACCAGCAATACAACCTGGGCATCAACGTGACCCAGATGGGCATCCCGCTGATCATCATCTACCTCACCGCCGACTTCGGCAGCGTGGGCGGCGGGATCCTGTCTTCGTTCCTGATCGGTCGCGGCCTCAATCCGATCAAGGCGCGGCTGGTGTCCATGCTGCTGTTCGCCTGCTGCATCATCGGCGTGATCATGGCCGCCGGCGCAAGCAACCTGTGGATGGCAGTGTTCGCCATTTCCCTGGCCATCGGCGCGCACCAGGCCTGGACCGCCAACATCTGGAGCCTGGTGATGGACTACACGCCCAAGCACATGATGAGTACGGTGTTCGGCTTTGGCGGCATGTGCGCGGCCATCGGCGGGATGTTCATGACCCAGTTGGTGGGCCACATCCTCACGATCACCAACAACAACTACACCGTGCTGTTCACTCTGATTCCGGCGATGTACTTCATTGCCCTGACCTGGCTGTACTTCATGGCGCCGCGCAAGGTGCCGACCCTGGAAAACTGATTCCAGTCAGCCCGGATCATTCATCCAACGGTGGGAGCCAAGCCACTGCTGTGGGAATGACTCTCTACTGTGGGAGCAAGGCTTGCCCGCGATACAGGCGCCTCGGTTCATCAAGGACCGCATCGCCCTCATCGCGGGCAAGCCTTGCTCCCACAATCGATCCCTCCACAATCCGTGCTAAACCCGCCGCTGCTGCCACGCCGCCGCCAACCCACTCAAGCAGATCAGGGCGATGCCCACCACGGTGGTCAGCGTCGGCGTATGGCTGAAGAACAGCCAGCCCAGCAGGCCGGCAAACACGATCTGGCAATACCCGAACGGCGCGAGCAGCGCCGGGGCGGCAAAGCGGAAGGCTTGGGTCAGCATCAGGTGCGCCGTCATCCCACAGGCACCCAGCGCCAGCATCATCACCCCATGCCACAGGCTCGGCACTTGCCAGAAGAACGGCACCAGCGCGCTCATCACCAAGGTGTTGCACAGGCCAGCAAAGAAATTACTGGTGGTCGGGCTGTCGATCTCGCTGAGCTTGCGCGTGAGCAGTTGGTAGAAACAGAAAAACAACGCCGAACAGAAGGGCAACAACACCGCCGGGGTGAACAGATCGCCACCGGGATGGACAATGATCAACACCCCGATAAAACCGAAGATCACCGCGATCCATTGACCGCGCGTCACGTGCTCCCCCAGCAACGGCACCGACAACGCGGTCACCAGCACGGGCGCGAGAAAGTTGACCGCCGTCGCCTCCGCCAGTGGAATGAACATCAACGCGGTGGTGAAAAACAGACTGGTGCCCAGCAGGCACAAAGCCCGGGCCAGTTGCCATAAAGGGCGCTTGGTACGCAGGACACGCAACCCAGAACGGGGCAGGAAAATACCCGCCATCAGCAATGTGTGCACCACATAGCGGGCCCACACCACCATGACGATCGGATAGAAACCCGAGAGATATTTTGCTAAAGCGTCATGACTGGAGAACAGGAACGTTGCGACCAGAATAAGCACGATGCCCTTGAAAGCCTGATTGACGCCGGAGAGCGGTGTGCTGACGGTCATGAGGGAAACCTGCGTTGCTTGATGTAGGGGCCGTGACGCACGTTGCAGTTATTGGGCCAGCGAGCATAGCGATAAGTTCTGAATCCGAAGTGTAATGAAAATTCCGCAGCCAGGCAGGATTGGCTCACCGCTGAACCAAAACCCGTGTCCGTTGCCTGACAGCTCAAGCGCGGCGCGCACCTTGGGCGCCTAAAAGCTAGACTCACCGCCACAGCAGTCATTTTTAGCAGGGTCATTCAGAGGACTTCCCACATGTTATGGAAAAAAGGTCGCCGCAGTGACAACGTGGTGGACGCCCGTGGTGACGGTGGGGGCGGTGGCGGAATGCGTTTCGGTGGCGGCAAGGGATTGAGCCTGACCGCCATTCTCCTGATCGTCGGCATTGGCTGGATCACTGGCCAGGACCCGATGCAGATTCTCGGGCAACTGGCCGGACAGATGGACCAGTCCGCGCCTGCCACTTCA
This sequence comes from Pseudomonas sp. Van50, assembly GCF_055390755.1. Lineage (NCBI taxonomy): Bacteria > Pseudomonadati > Pseudomonadota > Gammaproteobacteria > Pseudomonadales > Pseudomonadaceae > Pseudomonas > Pseudomonas sp. Van50. The sequence goes on from NZ_AP024343.1 coordinate 6,163,010, forward strand.
CAAACCCGCCAGGCGCCACCGGCCAACGATGAACAGGCCGAGTTCGTGCGCTCGATCCTCGGCGATACCGAAGACACCTGGGGCCAGGTTTTCCAACAGGCCGGACGCCAGTACCAGCAACCCAAACTGGTGTTGTTCAGCGGTCGAGTCAACTCGGCCTGCGGCCTGGCCTCCTCGGCGACCGGTCCGTTCTATTGCCCGGCGGACCGCCAGGTCTACCTGGACATGAGCTTCTTCAAGGAAATGTCCCAACGCTTCGCCGCCGCTGGCGATTTCGCCCAGGCCTACGTCATTGCCCACGAAGTCGGCCACCACGTGCAAACGCTGCTGGGTGTATCGGCGAAGATCCAGGAAGCCCGCCAGCAAGGCCGGCAGATGGAAGGCGACGGCGGCTTGTTGGTACGCCAGGAGTTGCAGGCCGACTGCCTGGCCGGCGTCTGGGCCAACCATGCGCAAAAACGCCTGAACTGGTTGGAGCCGGGGGACATCGAGGAGGCCTTGACCGCCGCCAACGCCATCGGCGATGACCGCTTGCAGCAACAAGGCCAGGGCCGCGTAGTGCCGGACTCCTTCACCCACGGTACTTCGGCGCAGCGGGTGCGCTGGTTCAAGACCGGCTTCGCCCAGGGCCAGGTCAGCCAGTGCGACACGTTCGCGGCGAAAAACCTGTAGATGAAATGGCGCGCGTTGATCGGGCTGGTGCTGTGCTGCGCCGTTGCCCAGGCCGAGGAACACGGCGTCAACGTGGTCGCCCAAGGGCGCCTGCAACTCAAGGGCGGCGCCATGACCGTCGCCGTCAGCCCGCCCCCGGCGTCCATCCAGCGCGTGCTGATCATCCTCCATGGTCGGCTGCGCAATGCCGAGACCTACCTGCACAGCGCCGAAAAAGCCGCCGAGCAGGCGGGTCAATTGGCCACGACCCTGATCATCGCCCCGCAGTTTCTCAACGAACAGGACGTGGCCCGGCATCAATTGCCCAACGACCTTTTGCGCTGGCACGGCAACGACTGGATGGCCGGTGGTTTATCCACAGGGCCGAATCCGGTCAGTTCCTTCCAAGTGCTCGATGACATCCTTGCGCGGGTCAGTGACCGGCAGCAGTTTCCCGAAGTGAAGGAGATCGTCATCGCCGGCCACTCCGGCGGCGCCCAGGTGGTGCAGCGCTATGCCCTGCTCGCCCACGACCAATACCGGATCAAACCGCGTTTTGTCATCGCCAACCCGTCGTCCTATGCCTATTTCGATGGGCAACGGCCCATGGCATTCGACTCCGCCAGTTGCCCTGGTTTCAATCGCTGGAAATACGGCCTGCAGGACCTGCCCGCCTATGCCGCCGGACAGACGCCCGCCCGCCTGGAGGAGAACTACGTCAAACGCGACATCGTTTATCTGCTCGGGCAGCAGGACGTCGACCCGGAGCATCCGGCGCTGGACAAGGGCTGTGAAGCGCAAACCCAGGGCGCGTACCGGTTACTGCGCGGGCATTTCTTTTTCGACTACCTGACCCGGCGTCATCCCGTGGGGCTGAACCAGCGGCTGATCGAAGTGCCGGGGGTTGGGCATAACGGCAATGGGATGCTGACTTCGCCTGAGGGGTTGAAGGTGTTGTTTGGGCAGTGAGTTTTGTATCGGTTGGACGGGCTTCATCGCGAGCAAGCTCGCTCCCACAAAGTTTTCTGCATTCGCCGCATATCCACTGTGGGAGCGAGCTTGCTCGCGATAGCGGCTAGCCAGCCAATATTAATCTCAAGCCAAAAGCATCCGCCGCAACTCAACACAATCGCGCGCATGCCAGTCCGTCAGCTCCGGCCATGGATTGTCCGGCAGGTTCACCAACACCGTCCGCGCACCCGCTGCCCGGCCACAGTCCAGATCGAAGCGGTAGTCACCCACCATCACCAGCGTGTCCGGCGCCACGTTCCAGGCCTCGGCCAGTTTCAGCAGGCCACCGGGATGCGGCTTGGGCGGTGCCTCGTCGCGGCCCAGCACATCCTCCACGGCGAAACAGTCCGCCAGGCCAATGGCCTCCAAGGTCACGTGGGCCAATTCGCGGGCGTTGCGGGTCAGGATCCCCAGGCGATCGCCGCGCCCGGCCAGTTCTCGCACCAACTCGACCGCGCCAGGAGCAGGCTTGGAACCCAGCGCCAGGTCCCGTTCGTGTTCCAGCAACCAGGCATGCTTGGCCGCCGCTTCCTCGGCGGGCAACCCTGCCAGATGAGTGAGGATGTCATCTTCGGCGGGAATCGCCAGGGCCACGCGGATTGCCGCGAAGTCATGCACGGCGATGGTCAGCGTGCCATCCATGTCGAACACCCAGTGACGAACCTCGGACAGGCTCATGCCCAGTCCTTGCGGTGGCGAATCAGGCCTTCCTGGGTAACCGAGGCCACCAGTTGCCCGGCGCGGTTGAACACGCTGCCCCGGGAGAATCCACGGGAATTGCCGGCCCACGGGCTGTCCATGGCGTAGAGCAACCAGTCATCGGCGCGCAGGTCGGCATGGAACCACAAGGCGTGATCGAGACTGGCGACCTGCATATCCTTGTGCCACACCGATTTGCCATGGGGCAGCAGCGAAGTGGTCAGCAGGCCGAAGTCCGACGCGTAGGCCAGCAGGTATTTGTGCAAGGCCGGCGAGTCCGCCAGGGCGCCATCGGCACGGAACCACACGTATTTCACCGGGTCGGCCGGTTGTGGGTTGTAAGGGTCTTTTTCGGTGACCGGGCGCACCTCGATCGGCTTGGGGCACAGCAGTTTTTCGCGCATGTGCTCGGGCAGCAGGTGCGCCCGCTGCTGGGTCAGTTCCAGTTCTGAAGGCAGGTTTTCCGGCCCCACCACCTGGGGCATGGTGCTCTGGTGTTCAAAGCCCTCTTCGTCGTACTGGAATGACGCACTGCAGGTAAAAATCGGGTTGCCCTTCTGGATCGCCGTCACCCGCCGGGTGCTGAAGCTGCCCCCGTCGCGCACCCGGTCCACCTGGTAGACCACCGGCAGCGCGGCATCGCCCGGACGCAGGAAATAACCGTGCATCGAATGCACATGGCGCGCCTCTTCCACGGTCTGGCTGGCCGCCGACAACGACTGGCCCAGCACCTGGCCGCCGAACAATTGGCGAAAGCCCAGATCCTGGCTGCGACCGCGAAACAGGTTCTCTTCGATCGGTTCCAGGGTCAGCAGGTCGACCAGATCTTCCAACACGTGGCTCATTCAGACTTTCCTCACACAGCGCAATGACCGCGCAGTCTACGCTGCGGCGGTGGATCGATTGTTGGCCCGGGCCATTTGGGCGGGCATTGTAAACGTCCGTGTCGGCTAACCGTGCAGGGTCTGCAACCACTGCTCACGATTGATGCGATAGAGCACATGGTGACGCAATGGATGACCGACGGCGAGTGTCGGGTGCTCGAAGTCGTCCGCCGGGTCGTGCTGCATGCCAATGGCCTGCATGACCTTTTGCGAGGGCAGGTTATCGACGGCGGTGAACGCCACCACTTCGTCCAGCGTCAACTGGTCGAAGGCACAACGCAGGGCGGTCCACGCCGCTTCGCTGGCATACCCCAGGCCCCAGTGCTCCCGGGCCAGGCGCCAGCCGATTTCGATGGCCGGCGTGAACGGCGCGTCGAACCCGACCACACCGAGCCCGGTAAAGCCGATGAAGTCTCCGGTGTCCTTGCGTTCCAGCGCCCACAAACCAAAACCATGCTCGGCGAAATGCCCCCGCACGCGGCCGATCAGGGCGGCGCTTTCCAGGCGGCTCAGGCGCTCAGGGAAATAACGCATCACCTGCGGGTCGGCGCACATGGCGGCAAATTCCGGCAAGTCATCATCGCGCCACTGCCGCAAGAGCAACCGTGCGCTTTCCAGTTCCAGTATCGGCTCCATCTTCACTCCCTTTCCATGCTCCAGAGTCTACATCGCTGGTAGGATCCGTCACTCAATCACTACTGAAAACACCATGCCACTGCCGCTGATCTATCACGAAGACTACAGCCCCGAATTCCCGGCGGAACACCGTTTCCCCATGGACAAGTTTCGCCTGCTGCGCGATCACCTGGTGGACAGCGGCCTGACTCGCGACGCGGACCTGTTGCGTCCGGCGCTGTGTCCGCCGGATATCCTCGCCCTGGCCCACGACCGTGCCTATATCGAACGCTACATGGGCGGCGAGTTGTCCCGCGAAGACCAACGGCGACTTGGCCTGCCCTGGAGCGAGGCCCTGGCCCGCCGAACGGTGCGCGCCGTGGGCGGTTCGCTGCTGGCCGCCGAACAAGCCCTTGAACACGGACTGGCCTGTCACTTGGCCGGCGGCACCCATCACGCCCACTACGACCACCCGGCCGGGTTCTGCATTTTCAACGACCTGGCGGTGATCAGCCGTTATTTCCTGGCCAGCGGTCGGGTTTCACGGGTGCTGATTTTCGATTGCGATGTGCATCAGGGCGACGGCACCGCCCGAATACTCCATGACACCCCGGACGCCGTGACAGTTTCCTTGCACTGCGAAAAGAATTTTCCCGCACGCAAGGCGCACAGCGATTGGGACATTCCCCTGCCGATGGGCATGGAGGACGCCGCCTACCTGAAGGTGGTGGACGACGCGCTCAACTACCTGCTGCCGCTCTACCAGCCGGATCTGGTGCTGTATGACGCCGGCGTCGACGTACACAAGGACGACGCCCTCGGTTACCTGAAACTGACCGACGAAGGCCTCGCCGCCCGGGACGAGAGCGTCATGCGCCATTGCCTGGGCCGCGACATCCCGGTGGTCGGCGTGATCGGCGGTGGCTACAGCAAGGACCGCCAGGCCCTGGCTCGCCGCCACGGGATCCTGCACCACAGCGCACAAAGGGTCTGGACGTCATCAGGTTGTCACTGAAACCTGGGCTTTACCCACAATGCCTGTGGAGCGGCCTGTGGATAACCTGAGCGAAACGGCCTACAGGCTATGTTGCCTATAGCTTGCAGGGGCTTGGCTGTTTTTTGATCAGAGTTCTCAACAACACCTACCGACCCAGTTGTGGGAGCGAGCTTGCTCGCGATAGCAGAGGGTCAGCTACATCAATGTCGCCGACACACCGCTATCGCGAGCAAGCTCGCTCCCACCGGGATCTGTGCTGGTAGAATGCCCCGCCTACCCCAGCCCCCACAGTTCAAATCATGACCTCGACCGCCAAGCCCTCCCCCTCAGACATCGCCATCATCGGCGGCGGCCCCGCTGGCCTGATGGCGGCCGAGGTGTTGAGCCAGGCCGGCCTGCGAGTCGACCTGTACGACGGCATGCCATCGGTGGGCAGGAAATTCCTGCTGGCCGGCGTGGGCGGCATGAACATCACCCACTCCGAAGCCTTTCCGGCTTTCCTGTCCCGCTACGCCGAACGCGCGCCAAACCTCGCGCCGCTGTTGCGGGCATTCGGGGCGGATGAGTTATGCACATGGATTCACGGGCTGGGCATCGACACCTTTGTCGGCAGCTCCGGGCGGGTATTTCCTACCGACATGAAGGCCGCCCCGCTGTTGCGCGCCTGGCTCAAGCGCCTGCGCGATGCTGGCGTGGTGATCCACACACGTCATCGCTGGCTCGGCTGGAACCCGGATGGCAGCTTGCGCATCGCCTCCCCGGAAGGCGACAAAACCCTGCACCCCAAGGCCACCTTGCTGGCGTTGGGCGGCGGCAGTTGGTCGCGCCTGGGCTCCGACGGCGCCTGGATGCTACCGCTGGAACAACGCGGCGTAGCCCTGGCGCCACTGCAACCCAGCAACTGCGGGTTCGAGGTAGAAGCCTGGAGCGACCTGATGATCAGCAAATTCGCCGGGGCCCCACTCAAGAACATCGCCATGGGCCTGAACGACGATGTACCGCGCCTCGGCGAATGCGTGCTCACCGCCACCGGCCTCGAAGGCAGCCTGGTCTATGCCCTGTCGGCAACGATTCGCGAAGCCATCAACCAATACGGCAGCGCGACCATTCATCTGGACCTGTTGCCGGGCCGGCCTGTGGATAAAATCCTCCAGGCCCTGAACAAGCCACGGGGCTCACGCTCGATGGCCAAGCACTTGCACAGCCAGTTGGGGATCGACGGCGTCAAGGCGGCGCTGTTACGCGAGCTCACGCCGGCCGAGCGTTTCACCGACCCGGCGCGGCTGGCCCAGGCCATCAAGACCTTGCCGGTCACCCTGGTGAAGCCCCGCCCCTTGGACGAAGCCATCAGCAGCGCCGGTGGCGTGACGTTCGAAGCCCTGGATGAACGCCTGATGCTCAAGCAAGTGCCCGGGGTTTTCTGCGCCGGGGAAATGCTCGACTGGGAAGCGCCGACCGGCGGCTACCTGCTCACGGCATGCTTTGCCAGTGGCCGGACAGCGGGGTTGGGAATGCTGGAGTGGCTACAGCGCCAGGGTTGAAGACCAAGGCGCGCCTATCGCGAGCAAGCTCGCGCCCACATTTACCGCAATCCTTCTGACAGAACCCGATCAACTGTGGGAGCGAGCTTGCTCGCGATAGCGGTTTATCAGACCTGACAGGCCATCAAGGCTTACGCTTACGCGGCCCGGTATTGAACACCGGCACTTTGCGCACAGGCTTGACCGAAGGCTCCACCGGCGCAGCGTCGCCACTGTCCACCCACTTGCCCAGGTTGCGCTTGCCGCCACCACCGGAGGTTTTCGGTTTCTTCGGCTTTTTCGGCTTCTTGATCACCTGGCCGCTGGCATCGGTGTCCGGCACGCGGTGCTCAGGCTCGAAGTCTTGTTCCATCTGGCGAGGCAACGTCTGACGGGTCAACATCTCGATGGCTGACAGCAAATTCACTTCATCGGCGCAGACCAGGGAAATTGCCTGCCCTGTAGCGCCCGCCCGGCCGGTACGGCCGATGCGATGGATGTAGTCCTCGGCCACGATCGGCAGGTCGAAGTTCACCACCAACGGCAAATCCTCGATGTCCAAGCCACGGGCGGCGACGTCGGTGGCGACCAGGATCTGCACCTCGCTGGCCTTGAAGCGGTCCAGCGCACGTTGGCGGGTGGCCTGGGGCTTGTCACCGTGGATACCGTCGGCGTTGACGCCCAGGCCCTGGAGCTTCTCCACCAGCGCATCGACGCCGTTGCGGGTCTTGGCGAATACCAGTACCTGTTTCCACTTGTGCTTGCGCATCAGGTGCACGAACAATTCCGGCTTGCGCTTCTTGTCCACCGTCACCACCCATTGCTTGACGGTGTTGGCAGCCACGTTGCGCGGGCTCACTTCAATGCTTAGCGGATCATTGAGCATCTGCCCGGCCAGCAAGCGGATCGCATCGGAAAAGGTCGCCGAGAACAACAGGGTCTGGCGTTTCTTCGGCAGGGCCTTGTAGATATTCGCCAGTTCCTCTGAGAAACCCAGGTCGAGCATGCGGTCGGCTTCGTCCAACACCAACGTCTGCAGTTGATTGAACTTCAGCGCATTCTGGCGGAACAGATCGAGCAAGCGCCCCGGCGTGGCGACCAGCAGGTCGACGCCTTTGCGCAGCTTCATCATCTGCGGGTTGATGCTGACACCGCCGTACACCGCGTAGGTGCTCAACGGCAGGTTTTGCGCGTACTGACGCACGCTTTCATGGACCTGCTCAGCCAATTCACGGGTCGGCACCAGGATCAGCGCCCGCACCGAATTGGCCGCGACCTTCGGCCCTTCGGTGGTCAGCAACTGCAACAACGGCACCGCAAAGCCGGCGGTCTTGCCGGTACCGGTCTGGGCCGCGGCCATCAGGTCGCGACCGGCGAGCACTGCCGGCATGGCTTGGGCCTGAACCGGAGTCGGGGTCTGGTAGCCGAGCGTCTCGAGGGCGCGCAGCAAGGGTTCGATCAGGCCAAGGGTGGCGAAAGTCATGGAAATACCGTAGGAAAAATCAGCGCAAGGTGTGCAATGCGCGGCAGTTTACCCTAAATCAGGAGACGGCCGGCGCAGGCTTGGGTTTGCGCCACTGCGGCAAACCGATCAACACCACCGCACTGATGATCACCAACATCGCCAAGGCCTCCTCGATGCCGATGGTCTCACCGGCGAATACGATGCCCAGCAACACCGCCACGGCCGGGTTGACGTAGGCATAGCTGGTGGCCGCCGCCGGACGCACATGCTTGAGCAGGTACATGTAGGCGTTGAAGGCGATGATCGAACCGAAGAAGGTCAGGTACGCCAGCGCGAACCAGCCTTCCAGCGGCGGCATGCTGTCCAGGTGTTCACCGCTGGCCACGCTGCCGATCAACAGCACCACACCGCCCACCAGCATCTCCACGGCGCTGGCCATTGCCCCGGCCGGCAGCGGCAGGTGTTTGCTGAGCACCGAGCCGAAAGCCCAGGAGGCCGCCGCGAACACCAGCAAGGTCGCCCCCAACGGGCTGGATTGCAGATTGGAACCGAGGTTGAGCATGGCGATGCCGATCAACCCCAGCACAATCCCCGCCCATTCCAGACGGGTATTACGCGCGCCCCAGAAATATCCGCACAGCAGGGTAAATAAAGGCACCGTCGCCACCGCCAACGCCGCAACCCCGGACGCCACGCCCGTGTGCTCGGCCACACTGACCGCACCGTTACCGAAACTGAGCAACAGCACGCCAATGATGGCCCCGGCTTTCCATTGCGCCCAGGTCGGCGCCGGCGCCCCGCGCCAGCGCAGGAAGCCGTACATCAGCGAACCGGCCAACACAAAACGAATCCCGGCCAGCAACAGCGGCGGCCAATGCTCTACACCGATGCGAATCACCAAGTAGGTCGAACCCCAGATGACGTACAAGGCAAAGAAAGCAGCGATCAATGGCAAGGGGAAACGGCGTGGGCCAGGCATGTTCAGCTCGAAGTCAGGACAATGAGAGACGCTATTCTAGAAAGGCGATAGACGGAAATTAAGCTACAAAACCTGTTTATCCAGGCCATACACTTTTCAAAACACGGCGATCAGCGCTATAAATCGCGCTTTCGAAAGTCGCACCGACAGGAAGCCAAACCGTGGATAAATACGACCGCATGTTGCTCAGTGCTCTGTTGGACAACGGTCGTGCGTCCTACGCCGAACTGGCCCGCAAAGTGAACCTGTCAGCCCCCGCCGTGGCTGAACGAGTCAGCAAACTGGAAGCCAGCGGTGTCATCACCGGTTATCAAGCCAAAGTCGACATGGCGAAGATCGGCCTGCCGGTGCAGTGCGTCATCGAACTGCGAATGAACCAGCACGGCAACCAGAAGACCTACGACGAACTGTGCAAGATCCCACAACTGACCGAATGCCACCGGGTCACCGGGGATCCGTGCGTGATCATGCAAGCGGCGGTTGGCTCGATGCCCGAGCTGGAAGAGCTGATCAACCGCATTGCCAAGTTCGGTTTCAGCAAGACGTCGATCGTGCTGTCCAGCGCCATTGAAAAGCGCGTGCCGTTGGGGCAGTTGGAAGGCAATGGGAAATAACACTGATCAACTGTGGGAGCGAGCTTGCTCGCGATGGCGGAGTGTCAGTCACAAAGCGGCTGACTGATCCGACGCTATCGCGAGCGAGCTCGCTCCCACAGTTGTCCCAGCGGTGTGTTTAGAACCCGCGATGGCGCTTGAGATGCTCGTTGATCTTCGCCGCCGGCACTTTCTGCAAACTGCACAGCAAATCATGGGACAACTCCCGCAACCCATGCTTTTGCCGCAGTTGCGAAGCCAGGTGCGCGGTGAGGTTGGCGGCCATTTCGGCGTCGGCCATGGCCCGGTGAGCCTGGCCGGTGTGGGGCAAGCCGGCGAACGCATTGAGCGTGCCGAGCTTGTGGTTCGGCGCCGCCGGCATCAGGCGCCGGGCCAGCAACAGTGAGCAGGCAAAATTCTGCAAGCGGGTGCGTTTGATACGTCCCAGCTCGAAATCCCAGAACTTCTGGTCGAACGCGGCGTTGTGGGCCAGCAGTGGCGTGATGCCGACGAACTCGTTGACCTCGTTCATGACCTTTTCCGCCGAGGGTGCGCTGCGCAGCATGGCGTTGCTGATGCCGGTCAGTTGCTCGATAAACGCAGGGACGCGCACACCGGCATTCATCAGGCTCTGGTAGCGGTCGACGATCCGGCCTTGCTCGAGCATCACCACTGCGATTTCAGTGGCCCGGCAACTGCTGCTCGGGGTGATCCCGGTGGTTTCAAAGTCGATGACTGCGATGCGTTCCAAACCTTTTGAACTCCGTGAAAATCAATTCTTGAGCAACAACGCGCCTTCGATGGGCACATAGCGACTGGCGGCGCGGATCAGCGAGTTGGCGGTCAACCCCGGCACGCCATAGGCCACGGCTTGCACACCGTGCTTCTGGATGATGCGTTCGAGCAACATGTCGAAATCGCCATCGCCGGAGGCCAGCACCACTTCATCGACATGGTCGGCGGCGTCCATGATGTCCAGCGTGATGCCCACGTCCCAGTCGCCCTTGGCCGAGCCGTCGCTGCGCTGGATGTAGGGCTTGAGCTTCACGACGAAACCCAGGTTGCGCAGGATCTGCTGGAATTGCTGCTGCTTGCTGTCACCGCGATCGATCGCATAGGCATAGGCCTCGACGATCTGCCCCTGTTTGCTGACATCGGCCCACAGCGCGGCGTAGTTGAAATGGCAACCGTAAGCCTGGCGCACGGTGTAGTAGAGGTTCTGGACATCGGCGAACACTGCAATTTTTTTCACCGCGTTTCCTCTTGGATGCACACGTACGCAGCCCACCAGGGCCGAAAAGTCGCCCAGTATGCCAGCCAGAAGGATTGTTCCGCGAATAATCGACCCGAGGCGCCAGGGCGCCCCGGACGAATGGCAGGTCAGACGAAAGAGTCGTCGTCGCCGAAGGAAGATGAATCGTCACTGTAGTCCGCGTCGCTGAACCCGCCCTGGTCGTTGCCGTAGGTGTCGTTGTCGGCCACGCGCGAGTCATCGCCCCAACCGTTGCCTGCGGTGTCGTTGACCGGTTGCGCCGGTTCTTCCTTGATGACCTCGACGATCTCCTGCGGTTGCTGATTGCTGTGGAACAGGCTGCTGATGCCTTGGGCCAGCATCACGCCGCCCGCCACGCCCGCCGCGGTTTTCAGGGCGCCGCCGAGGAAGCTGCCCGCTGCCGGGGCCTGTTGCTGCGGTGCGCCATAATTGCCGGGCGGCGCGCCGAAGCCCTGTTGGGGCGGGGCATTGAAGGACGGTTGCGCCGGTTCGCGCCAACCGCCACCGCTGGCGGCCGGCGCGCTCGCCGGGCGCGAATCCCGCGGGCTGCCGCCGAAAATACTCGAGAGGAAACCACCGCCACCGCTGGGTGCCGGCGCTTGCTTGCGCGCTTGTTGCAGCTCGGCCTGCAATTGCTCGACCTGCTGGGCGAGTTGCCTGTTCTGCTCATCGAGGCGCTTGATCGCGGCCTCCTGCACCAGGATCGCCTGGGCCATGAAATAGCCCGCCGCTGGCTGGCTCGCCAGGTGCTCCTTGATCCGCGCCTCGGCCTGGGCGTCGCGCGGGGCTGAATCCTTTTCGGCCTGTTGCAGCCGTGAAAACAGTCCATCGATCAGGGTTTGTTCTTCGTTGTTCATGGCGACCTCATTCGATTGCCGGGTAGAAACCATTCCGATCCCGAAGACCGGTGCCCATCAGTAATGGGGCTCGCCGGAAAGCTTTCAATGGTCTTTACCTGATGTTTACGTTTGCTTGTGCGGGCGCCTGATCGGTTAAAGTGTCGGACCGCTTTTTCAACTGCGATACCGACCCATGAATCCGTTTGACGTGTTGCGCGACTCTTTGTATTTCTTCAAGCGCCATTTGGGCCGGATCGCCCAGTTGTGCCTGCCACTGGTGATACTCGAGGCCCTGCTGCAGCAAGGCGTGGACAGCGCCCTCGGCCCCGACGGTTTTCCCGGCTACAGCGTGATCGTCGGGCTGCTGGTGTACCCCTTGTACACCGCCGCGCTGATCCTGTTTCTCGACGCCCGCAGCCGCGGTGAAGCACCACGCACGCGGGACCTGCTCGCAACGGCCCTCACGCTGTGGCCACGCTTTGCCTTGCTGACGGCCCTCAACACGTTGTTGATCCTGGTGGGGCTGTCGTTGTACTTCCTGCCGGGCCTGTGGCTGATGGTGACCCTGGCCTTCGGCGAATACCTGTTGGTCCTCAGGGGCCTGGCCCCCCTGGCGGCGATGAAGGAAAGCCTGAACCTGTCCCGCGGCAACTTCTGGCGGATCCTGCTGTGCATTCTCGCGGTGATGGGCCCGCTGTGGCTGCTCAAGGGCGCCAGCGTCTCGGTGTATCCGTCACCCCAGAACCCCGCGGTCAGTTTGCTGATCGACAGCGTCCACAGCTTCCTGCAACTGTTCACCACCGTGGTGCTGTTCCGCCTGTTCATGCTGATCGAGGCCAAGCCCGAGCGCCGCTGATCGCACACGGCGACAGCCCTGGGCTTGGGCTTGAGAACCGCTCTCGGTTATGCTCGGGAGCACTTTTGCGTTTCGCCCATAAGCCGAGCCATGACCCGTCTACTGCGCCACACCTTGCTGGGCCTGCTGTTGATCCTCAGCCTGGCCGCCCTGTCGATCTACGGCCTGACCTGGCGGCCAGAGCCCCGGGAAAGCGTGCCGGTCAGTTGCACCGCCAATGCAGCCGCGCTGGCACCCGGCCAAGCCTTGAAGGTGATGACCTGGAACGTCCAGTTCCTCGCCGGCAAGCGCTACGTGTTCTGGCACGACCTGGCCCAGGGCGACGATGAAAGCCCGACCCTGGAAGACATGGCCTTCAGCCTCGACGAAGTGGCCCGGGTCATCCGCGACGAGCAACCGGACATCGTGTTGCTCCAGGAACTGGACAAGGGCGCCAAGGCCAGCGATTACCAGGACCAGCTCAAGCTACTGCAGGAACGCCTCGCCGACCTCTATCCGTGCGGCACCAGCGCCTTCGACTGGAAAGCCGACTTCATCCCCGACCCGCACATTTTCGGCAGCGTCGGCCGGCAACTGGCGACCCTGAGCCGCTACCGCATCGACCATGCCGAACGGGTGCAACTGCCGGTGGCCGACACCAACGTCATCAGCCGTCAGTTCCAGCCGAAAAATGCCTTGTTGGTGAGCTATCTGTCACTGAGCGACGGCAGCCAGCTGGCGGTGCTCAACACGCACCTGGAACGGGCCACTGAACCGGACGAAACCCTGCCTAGACAAATCACCGCCGTGACCAAGGCACTGGATAAGTTCGAATCCGCAGGCACGCCCTGGCTGATCGGCGGCGACTTCAACCTGCTGCCCCTGGGCCAGTACCGACGCCTGCCGTCAGAACAACGCACGCCCTACTCCGCCGACAGCCCGCTGCACCTGCTGTGGGACAAGTACCCGATGATTCCCACCAACAACGAAGCCAGCGGCATCGACCGCGAGCACTGGCTGACCCACTACCCGAACGACCCCGGCCTCAACGGCCCGGACCGCACCGTTGACTACCTGTTCTACAGCCCCCGGATCAAACGGGTCGAAGCCCAGGTGCGCCAGGACGATACCTTGCGCATCTCCGACCATTTACCGGTGATTGCGCGTTTTTTGTTGCCAGCCATACCTTGAAAGGAATCTCACCATGACGGTAATCGCCCTGATCAACCCCGAGCATGACCCACACTTGATCGCCGACTGCTTGATCAGCGCGGACGGTCCAGACAAGCGCCAGTCGATGTCCGTGTGGGTTCCTTCGCTGGGGCTGATACCCACTGATTGGCATGACGCTGACGGGCCGTTTCATATCGCGCGCATGGGTCGAAAAACCTACATCCTGCCGAACAACAGCGGCATGCTCGCCTTTGCAGGGGATTGTCGGTCGGCCTATGAGTTCTGGGTGGCGCTTGCGAAGTCGATTGACATCAAGCTCGGCTATCAACCCGACGCCATGATCGATGCCAACACGATCGACCAGATTCTAATGGGCATGGGCCAGACCGCGGGTGCATTCCACATGCTGGGCGTTCTACTGGATGGAAAGGGTGGCAAGTGCGCCTATACCCACCGCCCTGAAGCCACGATGACCACCCAGAACTTTGGAACCTGCTACCTCGCCGGTTCAGGGACAAACCAGCTCAAGCAGCGGATCGAAACGGAAGACGAACGCTTCGCTCCCCTGGATGAATGGCCTTGGACGCATATCTCGCCGACTGAAGAACTGGCGGAATCCTTGTGTTCCAACATGCTGTATTACGAATCCGACATCAACAACGGGCGCAAACCCAACACACCCATTCATGACCGGTTCGGCGGATTTTATGAATGGTATGGCATTAAATCCATCGGGATAAAAACCACGCCTCCCAGGATCGACTTGAACATCCTGGTCAAGGACGATGCCCTGTATCTGACCCGGCTCCATTTCTCCGAAAGCGCCCACCCAGCGGTAGATGACCCTGACTTCAAAGGGTCGCAAATCATCTTGAAGGTCTTGACGTTCTGCCTGAGAACACAAGAATTTGACCCACATCGGCTTTTCGACAACCTGGTGTTCACCTTCGAGCAGGTAGAGGGGGTACTCATCGAGCGGTTCTTCAACCACTACGAGAGAGACGCAAGTTCGCCACTGTCGGACCCGAGGATTTCAGGCATTGTCCCAGCGGACGTCTTGCAAAGGGACTTTAGAGAAGGCTTGCCGGTCAAGCGAGTTCGCCTGATCGTCTCGGTCAATGGCTATGCCGTGGTCAAGGGCGTGACCGAAAGCGACGAATCCCTCGCGCCGGCCAGAATCCAGTATGCCAACGGCCAGGTATCCGTGGCCTTTTCCGAAAAAACAGGCCTTTTGATTGCAGATATCGTCAGGAGGCATCTGCAGCAGTCGTTGTGATACAGGGTGCTAGGCCTTACGCGGTTTGACCCGCGCCGTCGCCTCCGCCACCAGCGGATCGTCCGGCCAGTAATGCTTGGGATAGCGCCCCTTCAAATCCTTCTTCACCTCGGCATAGGTGCTGCGCCAGAAGTTCGCCAGGTCCTGGGTCACCTGCACCGGTCGGCGGGCCGGTGACAGCAGGTGCAGCTTGACCACCTGGCGTCCGCCGGCAATGCGCGGGGTGTCGGCCAGGCCGAAGAGTTCCTGCAAGCGCACCGCCAGGATCGGTGGATGTTCGCTGTAGTCCAGGCGGATCGACGAGCCCGAGGGCACGCTCAGATGGTGCGGCGCCAGTTCATCCAGGCGTTGCGGCAACGGCCAGGGCAACAGGTTGTGGACGATGCTCGACAGGTCCAGGTTGGCGAAATGGCTGAGGCGCGAGACACGGCCCAGATACGGCATCAACCAGTGCTCGAGGGTGTTCAGCAGCGCTGCGTCGCTGACGTCTGGCCATTCACTCTCGCCCTTGGCCTCCAGTTCAAGGCGACGCAACAAGGCCACCCGCGCCTGCCATTGCCGCAGTTCCGGGGTCCAGGGCAGCAACTCCAGGCCCTTGCGCCGCACCAGGTTCACCAGGGCCTGGCTACGGGCTGACTCGTCCAGGCCGGTCAACGGTTCGCGGCTGAGGACCAGTTCGCCGACCTTGCGCTGGCGCTCGGCCCGCAGCACACCTTCGCGTTCATCCCAATCCAGTTGATCCACCACGCGGACCTGTTCGGCCAGCACCGAATCGAACAGCGCCGGGTCGAAATCCGTCGCCAGGTAGATCCGCTCTTCCCGCTGGCCCTGGCGGCTGCCCAGGTCGGCGATTACCAGCCATGCCTGTTTCATCAGGCTGTCAGCCTCGGCAAACAGCGCCGCCCGGCCGTTGGCCAGGCGATACTCCGCGCCGCCGGGCCGGCGCTGTTGGGCGACGCGGTCGGGGTAGGCCAATGCCAGCAACGCGCCAAGCCAGCGCGGATGATCGGGATCGGCTACGGCCTCTTCGGCCTTGCCCCGCAGGTAACCGCGATATTGCCGGGCCAATTGCCGCGCCCGCTGCACCCCGCCCTGGGCGCCGCGCGCCGCTCGTTCTTCGCCGGACAGCAAGGCCAGGCGACTGTGCAGGTCGGCACCGGCACCGCGCAGAATGTCGCGCTCGCCCAATAGCGCGGCGACATTGCAAGCCATGTCCGCCAGCCCCAGCGACTGGCCACGCAACAGCAGATGCGCGATACGCGGGTGAGCCGGCAGTTCGGCCATGGCCTGGCCGTGGCGGGTCAGTTGCTCGCCCTCCAGCGCGCCCAGGCGCTGCAGCAGGTCCTGGGCCTGGGCATACGCAGCGGCGGGCGGAACGTCGAGCCAGACCAATTGCTGCGGCGTCACGCCCCAGCGCCCCAGTTGCAGGGCCAACCCGGCCAGGTCCGCCGACAGAATCTCCGCGCTACCGTAAGCGGCCAATTGTTCATGCTGGTCTTCGGACCACAACCGGTAGCACACACCCGGCTCCAGGCGCCCGGCGCGACCGGCCCGCTGGGTGGCGCTGGCCCGGGAAATGCGCTGGGTGTCGAGCCGGGTCATGCCGCTGCCCGGGTCGAAACGCGGCACCCGGGCCAGTCCGGCGTCGATCACCACGCGCACGCCATTGATGGTCAGGCTGGTTTCGGCAATGTTGGTGGCCAGCACCACCTTGCGCTGGCCGGCAGGTGCCGGGTCGATGGCGGCGCGTTGAGCGGCGAGGTCCAGTTCGCCGTGCAACGGGCAGAGCAAGACGTTGCCGCCCTCGCCCAAGGCCTCGGCCAGTTGCTGATGGACCCGACGGATCTCCGCCTGCCCGGGCAAGAACACCAGGACGCTGCCGGTTTCATCGTGCAGGGCTTCGAGCACGGTCTGCACCAGCCGTGGCTCGATGAACTCGCCAGGCTGGAATGGCCGGCCCCAGCGCACCGTCACCGGGAACATGCGGCCTTCGCTGCGCAGGATCGGCGCGTCGTCCAACAACCCGGCCAGGCGCTCGCCTTCGAGGGTCGCGGACATCAGCAGGATTTTCAGCGGTTGGTCTTCGCGAAACAACTCCCGACCGTTGAGGCTCAAGGCCAGGGCCAGGTCGGCATCGAGGCTGCGTTCGTGGAATTCATCGAAAATCAGCAGCCCCACCCCTTCCAGCGCCGGGTCGTCCTGCAATCGGCGGGTGAGGATGCCTTCGGTGACCACTTCAATGCGGGTCCTGGGCCCGACCTTGCTGTCGAGACGAATCCGGTAGCCGACGGTTTCACCAACCTTTTCCCCCAGTTCGCTGGCCAGCCGCTCAGCCGCCGCCCGTGCCGCCAGGCGCCGGGGTTCGAGCATCAGGATGGTCTGTCCGGCCAGCCAGGGCTCGTTCAGCAAGGCCAGGGGAACACGGGTGGTTTTACCGGCACCGGGCGGTGCTTCGAGCACGGCTTCGTGGCGTGATGCCAAGGCTTGACGCAGGGCGGGTAAAACTTCATCAATCGGCAAAGAAATCATGCTGGCTCCAAAACAGAGGGCCGAGTATAACGGCGAACTGTTTAGCGTGGTCTGGACTCCAACCAGCAACGCCTCTACTACCTGTTCAGGAGATTGCTATGCGTATTCCCTTTCGCGTGATCGGTGGCGTGCTGGTCGCCTCCCTGCTGACTCAAATCAGTGCCTGTGGCTCGATCTTCTACCCGGACCGCCGCGGCCAGATCGACGGCAAGATCGACCCGGCCATCGCCGCCCTCGATGCCGTCGGCCTGCTGTTCTACATCATCCCCGGCCTGATCGCGTTCGCCGTGGACTTTGCCACCGGCGCCATCTATTTCGAACCGGGCCGCAGCGTCCAGATCGAGCCAGAGAAACTCAAGCCGGCCATCAACCCCGACGGCACAGTCAATAACCAAAAACTGCAGGCGATCCTGGAACGTGAACTGGGCCGCAGCTTCCCGCTGGACGATCCTCGACTGATCCAGCACAAGGGCAGCGCGCAACAACTGGCCACCCTCGGTCTGAAACCGGCCGCATGACCGGCGCCACTGAAGGAACGACCGCGCCATGACCACCAGCACCGAACACGCTCGCCTGCTGCGCCTGGCCACCCGGGCGTCGGTGGCCGTGGCGCTCACACTGGTGATCGCCAAGGCCCTGGCCTGGTGGCTCAGCGGTTCGGTGAGCATGCTCGCCGGCCTGACCGACTCGGCCCTGGACGGCGTCACCTCGCTGCTCAATCTGCTGGCGGTGCACTATGCATTACGCCCCGCCGACGATGACCATCGCTACGGTCATGGCAAGGCCGAATCCCTGGCCGGCATGGCCCAGGCGCTGTTTATCGGCGCCAGTGCGGTGCTGATTGCCTTGCAGGCCTTCGAACGCCTGAAAACCCCGATACCGGTGGAGGCGCCCTGGCTCAGCGTCGGTGTGATTGTGTTTTCCCTGGGGCTGACCCTGGCGCTGCTGGCGTTGCAGCATCGGGTCATCCGCGCCACCGGCTCCAACGCCGTGCGCGCCGACTCGCTGCACTATCGCTCCGACCTGCTGCTCAATGGCAGCATCCTGGTCGCGCTGGTACTGGCCGGGTTCGGTTGGTATCGACTCGACGCCTGGTTCGGCCTGGGGATCGCCGCGTACATCCTGTGGAGCGCCATCCAGATCGCCCGGGAAAGCTTCGCGGTGCTGATGGATGAAGAACTGCCGCCCGACGTCAGCCAGCGCATGCTGGAACTGGCCTGCGCCGTGCCCGGCGTGCTGGGCGCCCATGACCTGCGTACACGGGTCTCCGGCAACCACTGGTTCGTGCAGCTGCACCTGGAGTTGCCGGGGGACCTGACCCTGTCAGTGGCCCACGGCATCAGCGATCAGGCCGCCGATGCCATCCACCACGCTTATCCGAAGGCCGAAGTGCTGGTGCATGCCGATCCGTCGGACGTGGTGAAGCGCGCCAGCGCGTGATGCCGAACACAGAACCGGAGGCGAGGGAGCTTGCTCCCGCTCGGTTGCGCAGCGACCGCAAGATCCTGGGCCTGCTGCGCAGGCCAGCGGGAGCAAGCTCCCTCGCCACAAGGGGATTTGCACTGGATAGTCAGTACGTCACCTGATACCCACGACTGCTCAAGCAACTGCCCTGGGCCTGGCGATAGGTCTGCACCACTTCCGGTGCCGGCGGGTAGGTGTAGTTGCGCGGATCGAACCCGCTCTGCTGCACCGCCCAGCGATAGCAGTCGTAGCCATCCTGATTGACCTGCTCGGGCGACTGGCCGTTGGCCGGATAGGCCACCACATCGAAACTGTTGCCTTGGGGTTGCGGCTGCGGGTTGGCGACCGGCGCATCGACCACGACATAATCCTGGGTGTTGGCTTCGTAGATGTAATAGGCGCCGGCAGCGAGGAAGAACAGCGAACTGCCGATCCATACTTCCCGGGCGTAATCGGGCAGGTAACGAGTGCGGATGCCCCGCGGTGGCGCGACCACGACGTAACGCGGTCCTTGCGGGCGATACCAGTAGCCGCCGGAATAGAAATAGTCCTGGCCGCGATAGGGCACGCGGTAGTTGCGATCCGGGAAACGGTCGATCACATAACCCGGACGGTATTGCGGCCCCGGGCCCCACCCGTTGCCATGCCCATCCGGCCGACCGGGCCAATGCTGACCGGGACGACCGTCATGGTCTGGTCGCGGACCTGCGTTCGGATAGCCATCGTTGCGCCGAGGGATATCGCGGTAATACCCCGGTTGCGGTTCGCGGGTCTGGGTCACGCTGTCGGGCCGGCCCTGGATGGGCAAGTTGTTGCCAGGCTGCGGCGGACGACCGTGAGCGTTAGGGTCCTGCGGTGGGCGATCGTAGTGTTGTCCACCCGGGTTCTGCGGCTTGACCTCGAACTGACGACTGTTGTCGCCCCGAATGATTTCGTTGCTCTGCGGCCGCGGCTGGCCCGAGTAACCCTGGCCGTTGCCGCCGCGCCCGTCCTGCCCGCGACCGCCGTCCGGGCCGCCACGGTTTTGCTGATCGTCGGCGATTCCCTGCGCACTGACACTTGCCCACAACAGACCAACACCTGCCAAACGCCAGATGCGCGACTTCATGAAATTCCTCACAACGGTTCAGGGCCTGATGATAAGACTGGAAAAGCCCAGGCCGGTTCTGCGACAGATTATCAGCCACGGGGTTTATTTCGCAGGCATTAAAAAAGGGAGGCCCGTCGGCCTCCCCTTGAGAATTTCGTCCGTGCTCGACGCTTATGACGTCGGCTCACCTCACGCCGTCTTCTGGACGGTGTGCAGCTCGGGGGTCTGCCAGTACCGGTGGGTACTGCGACCGCAGCCGGCCGGATTGGGCGGGCTGCACTGGACTGTTTGTCCGAGCAGTGATCTTGGTGGTAAGCATAAGCCTGGGGTGCCGACAGATGATTGCGAAGATTGCGGAAATAAACATCACTTGCGCAATTTTTAACCCCGGATAGATAATCCTCCGCAATTATCAAGATAAAGGCCCGACCGATGAGCAAACTCGACCGTTATGACCTGAGCATTCTGGCGGAATTGCAGCGCGATGCGCGCATCTCCAACCAGGAACTGGCCGAACGCATCGGCCTGTCGCCCTCCCCCTGCTCGCGGCGGGTCAAGCAGTTGGAGGATGACGGCTACATCACCCGCCAGGTCGCCCTGCTCGACCGCAAGCTACTGGGCCTGAGCCTGACGGCTTATGTGCTGATCGGCATGGACCGCCACACACCCGAGCGTTTCGAGAACTTCGAAGCCGCCATCCGCAACCTGCCGCAGGTGCTGGAGTGCAGCCTGGTCACCGGCATGGACGCGGATTACCAGCTCAAGGTGGTGGTGCCGGACATGGACCATTACCAGAAACTGCTGTTGGGGCACCTGACCCGGATCGACGGGGTGACCAGCGTGCGTTCGAGCTTTGTGCTGAACCAGGTGCTCAACAGTACCGAGTTGCCGTTGACTCACCTGCGCAGCTGAATATCGCCATGAACCCTGTGGGAGCCGAGCTTGCTCGCGATGGCGGTGGATCAGCCAAGTCATTGTCAGCCGTAATGCCGTCATCGCGAGCAAGCTCGGCTCCCACAGGTTCCGGGGCAGTCACGCCACCGGTAAGGCGATGAATAGCTGCGACACACCGCCGCAGGCCAATCCCTCGTCGTTCCCCCATGCCGTATACTCGCCCCGCCCTTACAACCCCGCCCACGCCGGAGTGTCCTGATGGATCCTGCTGTTTTCGAAGAGTGGATGATGACCGGCCTGGTCAGCATCCTGATCATTTTCATGGGCTTCATCGTCTGGGACCTGGCGAAGAAGTCCAAGGCCGGACGCTTCGGCTCGTTCATCCTGTTTTTCGTGTTGGGCCTCGGCGTGGCCGCGTTCATCATCAAGAGCGTAGTGATCGGCCTGATCGAATCAGGCGCGTTATAAGCGCGCCGGAACTTCTTTCCACTGGCCCTGATCGAGCCCTTCGATCGTCCAGTCGCCGATCCTGACCCTCACCAGGCGCAGTGTCGGCAAGCCTACCGCGGCGGTCATGCGCCGTACCTGGCGGTTGCGCCCTTCGCGGATCACCAGCTCCAGCCAGCTCGTGGGCACGCTTTTACGAAAACGCACCGGGGGGTTGCGCGGCCATAACTGCGGCTCGTCCAACTGGCGCGCCTCGGCTGGCAAGGTCATGCCGTCGTTCAACTCCACCCCATCGCGCAAACGCTGCAACTGTTCGGCATTCGGTTCGCCTTCCACCTGCACCCAATAGGTCTTGGCCAGCTTGTGCTTGGGGTCGGCGATACGCGCCTGCAATTGCCCATCGTTGGTCAGCAACAGCAAACCTTCACTGTCGCGATCCAGCCGCCCGGCCGGGTAGATGCCCGGTACGTCGATAAAGTCCTTGAGCGTCGCCCGCCCCTCACCGTCGCTGAATTGCGTCAGCACGTCGAAGGGTTTGTTGAACAGGATCAGCTTTGGCTCGGCCGGCGGAGCCTTGGCCACACGGCGCGGCGCAGCGGCGGGAAGCTTCGCGCCAGGGCGACGGGAGGCAGGGCGTGGAGGACGGGGCATGGCGAATACAACATCTAACAGTCGGGGCCGACCATGCTAGTGGCCCGACCGTTAAATGACCACCATCCGATCAGCGGAACGGCGGCTCGTCGAAGCTGCGCAGTTTGCGCGAATGCAACGAGTTGAGTTCGGTGCGCAACAGGTCCAGCGCCTCGATGCCGATCTTCAGGTGCTGGTTGACCGCTCGCTCATAGAACGCGTTGGCCGAGCCCGGCAGCTTGATCTCGCTGTGCAGCGGTTTGTCCGAGACACACAGCAACGTGCCATAGGGCACCCGCAGACGATAACCCTGGGCGGCGATGGTGCCGCTTTCCATGTCCACCGCCACGGCGCGAGACAGGTTGATCAGCGGACGTTCCTGGGCCCAGCGCAGTTCCCAGTTGCGATCGTCGTAAGTCAGCACGGTGCCGGTGCGCAGGCGCTTTTTCAGCTCGTCGCCCTTCTCGCCGGTGATATTCGCCGCCGCCTGCTGAAGCGCCATCTGCACTTCGGCCAGGGCTGGAATCGGAATGTTCGGCGGCACTACCCGGTCGAGAATGCCATCGCGACGCATATAGGCGTGGGCCAACACGTAGTCACCGATGGTCTGGGACTGCCGCAGCCCGCCGCAGTGGCCGATCATCAGCCAGCAATGCGGGCGCAGCACAGCCAGGTGGTCGGTGATGTTCTTGGCGTTGGACGGGCCGACGCCGATGTTCACCAGGGTCACGCCATGGCCGTCGTTGGTCTGCAGGTGATAAGCCGGCATCTGGTAACGGTGCCAGACCACACCGGCAGCGATGGCCGACGCTTCGCCATGGTCCATGTTCTTGTCGATGATCACGTTGCCCGGCAGGACCATGCGCACAAAGCGCGGGTCGCTGCGCAACTGCTCCAGGCCATGGACGATGAACTGGTCGACATAGCGGTGGTAGTTGGTCAGCAGGATCCACGGCTGCACATGGCGCCAGTCGCTGCCGGTGTAATGCACCAGCCGGCGCAGGGAAAAGTCCACCCGCGCGGCATCGAACAGCGCCAGGGGCAGCGGGTCGGTGTTTTCCCAGTCGTAGAGACCGTCGGCGATGCCATCGGTGGCGGCCGACAGGTCGGTGCTGGGGAATACCCGCGCCAGTACGGCGGCGGTCACACCGGAGCCGGCCAGTTCGTCACCCTGCTCCACCACGTACGGATAGGGGATGTTCTGCTCGCTGACGCCCACTTCCACGGTGACGGTAAAGTCGTGCATCAACGGGACCAGCTGTTCCAGCAGGTATTTACGGAACGCGGCGGGATGGGTCACGGTGACGCTGTAGGTGCCCGGCAACTGGACCTTGGCATAGGCCCGCGTGGTTTGCGGGACTTCGCCGTGGCAGTGATAGGTCAGGCGCAAGGCGGGATAGCGAAACAATGCACGCTGCTCGGCATCCGGTTCGATGCGGTCCTTGAGATAACGCATCAGCGCCTGGTTCAGCGCGGTGGTCGCACGCTCGTGCAGGGCCGCTAGACGATCCACGGCTTGTTCGGCGGTTTGAACGACAATAAACGCTTCGGTCACGATCAGCTTCCTGTGTTCTGACTTGCAGGCCTTCATCTTGCCTGCATCGCCGCCCGACGGGAACAGTGGCGTATTGGCGCGCTCGATCATTCGCCGACAATCCCTGTGGGAGCGAGCTTGCTCGCGATAGCGGTGAATCAGTCACCATAGAGGTTGGATGTACCGACGCCATCGCGAGCAAGCTCGCTCCCACAAGGTTCGATGGCGTAATCAGAGGTTGTGTACAACTCAGGTCCACTGTGGGAGCGAGCTTGCTCGCGATAGCGGTGAATCAGTCACCATAGAGGCTGGATGGGCCGACGCCATCGCGAGCAGGCTCGCTCCCACAAGGTTCGATGGCGTAATCAGAGGTTGTGTACAACTCAGGTCCACTGTGGGAGCGAGCTTGCTCGCGATAGCGGTGTGTCAGTCACCATAGAGGCTGGATGGGCCGACGCCATCGCGAGCAGGCTCGCTCCCACAAGGTTCGATGGCGTAATCAGAGGTTGTGTACAACTCAGGTCCACTGTGGGAGCGAGCTTGCTCGCGATAGCGGTGTGTCAGTCACCATAGAGGCTGGATGGGCCGACGCCATCGCGAGCAAGCTCGCTCCCACAGGGGTATGTGGTGTTTCTAAAAGGCGTGCGGGGTCGAGCGGGTAACGATCGCCTCGACATTCAAGCCCCGAGGCAGGGCACCGTACACCCGGCCGGTCGAACCCAGGCGACTGGCGATAAAAGCATCGCTGACCTCACTGTTCCCCGCCTCCAGCAACAGCTTGGCCTGCAGGCCGACGGCGATGTCTTCGGTCAATTGCCGGGCGCGGTACTGGATGTCGTCGGTGTCCTTGAAGGCTGCCTGCAATTGGTGGATATGCCCGGCCAGGCGCTTGTCGCCATGGCCGTCGCCCAATTCGCTGAACAAGACCTCCAGCACACCCGGCTCCTTGGACAGGGCGCGCAACACATCGAGACATTGCACGTTACCAGAGCCTTCCCACGTCGAGTTGACCGGTGCTTCGCGGTACAGGCGCGGCAGGATGCTGTCTTCGACGTAGCCGGCGCCGCCCATGCATTCGGCGGCTTCGTTGATCATCGCGGGGGCGCGCTTGCAGATCCAGTACTTGCCCACCGCCGTCACCAGCCGGGCGAACTTGGCCTCATGCTCGTCATTCAAATGGTCCAGCGCCCGGCCCATGCGCAGGCTCAAGGCCAGGGCGGCCTCGCTTTCCAACGCCAGGTCAGCCAGGACGTTCTGCATCAGCGGCTGTTCGCTCAACAGCTTGCCACCGACCTTGCGGTGCGCACAGTGATGGCTGGCCTGGGTCAACGCCTGGCGCATCAGGGCGCTGGAGCCGACCATGCAATCGAAGCGGGTCATGGCCACCATCTCGATGATCGTCGGCACGCCGCGGCCTTCTTCACCGACCATCCAGGCCAGTGCGCCACGGAACTCGACTTCGCTGGAGGCGTTGGAACAGTTACCCAGCTTGTTCTTCAAGCGCTGGATGTAGAACTGATTGCGCGTGTCGTCCGGGCGATGGCGCGGCAGCAGGAAACAGGTCAGGCCCTTGTCGGTCTGGGCCAGGGTGAGGAAAGCGTCGCACATCGGCGCCGAACAGAACCATTTGTGCCCCACCAGCTCATAGGCCTGGCCCGGACCGCTGGCACCCACCGGATAGGCCTTGGTGGTGTTGGCCCGCACATCGGTGCCGCCCTGTTTTTCGGTCATCGCCATGCCCAGGGTCACCCCGGCCTTGTGGGCCATGCCGACGTTGCGCGGGTCGTACTCGGTGGCGAGCACCTTCGGCAGCCAGCGCTCGGCCAGATCCGGTTGCAGGCGCAGCGCCGGCACGCTGGCGAAGGTCATGGTCAACGGGCACCCCGTACCGGCTTCGGCCTGGCTGTGCAGATAGGTCATCGACGCCCGGGCGACATGTGCGCCGGGCTGTGGATGGGCCCAAGGCAAACTCGGCAGGCCATGCTCGACGGCGGTGCGCATCAACTGGTGATAAGCGGGATGGAACTCCACCAGATCGATGCGATGGCCGTAGCGGTCATGACTGGAAAAAACCGGTTTGTTCTGGTTGGCCAGGAAGCCCGCTTCCATCAACGGCCCGCCGGCCAGCGCCCCATACGCATCGATCCGCGCCTGCGCCCAGCCAGCCCCGAAGCGCTGCGACCACTGCTGCAACGGCAGGTCGATGCGGTACAGATTGGCGCCATCCAGAGACGGCGGCTGATTGGTGACGTCGTGGGTTTCAGCGAACTGGTGCAGGTTCATGACAGGGCTCCTCGATCGGCCAGGGATTCAGTTAAGCACCGCCTCCAGGCCGAACAAAGTGTCATATATGCCTAAATATCGGCGCTTTCACCCTGCCTCGGGCAAAGCACCCGACGCTGGAGCGTGGCCTGCAATGCCTCGAATTTCACCGGTTTGCTCAGGTAGTCGATCAACGCGCCCGAGGGACAGCGCTCCTGCCCCAGGTTCGGGCTGACCACCAGTACCGGCAGCTCTTCGCAGCCAGACAACGCGCGGATCTGGCAGCAGACCGACACACCGTCCAGCGGCGGCGACTGGCAATCGAGCAGCACCGCGTCAAAGCGCTCGCCGTGCAGCAGATCCAGCGCGGCGCGGCCACTGTCGGCGGTGCGCACCCGATAACCCAACTTGAGCAACATGCCACGCATGACCAACTGATCGATGTTGTTGTCATCCGCCAGCAGCACCGTGCAATCCTGGGGCTGGCGCGAGCCCTGGCGGCCACCGAAGGAAAACGGTGTCGGGACCGCCGCCGGCAAGGCCACGTCAAACTCCACGTCCAACTGGAACCGGCTGCCGCGACCAGGCTCGGAAGTGTGGGTCAGGCGCCCGCCCAGCAGCTCCACCAGTTGCCGACAGATGGCCAGGCCCACGCCGAGACCGCCATATTCGCGGGTCATCGAGCCGTCGAGCTGGAAGAAGCGCTGGTACAAGGTCGCTTCCCCCAGGTCGGTAAAGCCGATCCCGGTGTCGATGACGGCAAAGGACAACACCAGCCGATCGAGCTCCGTCGGCCGACCGCTGACACGCAGCGCCAGGCCGCCCAACCGGGTGAACTTGATCGCGTTGTCCAGCAAGCATTCCAGGCATTGGGCCAGTTTACCGCTGTCGCCGATCAACCGGTCCGCCAGGCCCGGGGACACGTCGACCTTGAAATCCAGGCCCTTGGCCGCGGCATTGGCGCCGAACTGCACCTGCAGCGCATCGATCACCCCACGCAGGCTGAACGGCGCCGGATAGACCTTGAGCTTGCCGGCCTGCAACTCGGTGAGGGTGAGGATGCCATTGACCATGCGCATCATGTCCCGCGCCGAGCCGGCGGCAGTCTGTTGATACTGGGTCAGCTCCTCGTCCATCTCGACGGTTTCCATCAACTCCAGGGAACCGATCACACCATTCATCGGCGTGCGCAGTTCGTGGGTCAAGGTGGCGAGGAATTCATCCTTGAGCTTGTTGCCGTGGGCCAGTTGCTGGTTGAGCACTTCGAGTTTCTGCCCGGCGTCCAACAGGGTCTGGGCCTGCTGTTCGCGCATGGCATTGATGCGGTCGGCCAAGGCCAGGGACAACAGCGCCACTTCGATGGCCGAGCCGATCTGGCTGGCGTACATGGTCAGGAAGACGTTCGGCAGGTAGCCCAGCACCATCAAGGTATTGATGATGCCCCCCAGCAGAAACGCCGACCAGGCAATGATGAAATAGCGCGCCACCCGCAGACCACGCCACCAGGCGAACAACCCCGCGGCAAAGATCGCCACCGTGAACACCAGCGCCAACGCCGTCGCCAGGCGCAGGGCCAGGGCATAGCTGGTCATCAGCGACAGGCTGATGACCACGGCGCTGTAGCCGATCAGTGCCAGCAGCATGCGGTCCATCCAGCGGCCATGCTGGGCGGTTTGCAGGAAGCTGCGGGCGAACTGGCTGCCAAACAGGCCCGCGCAGCCGATGAAAAACGGCGTCGCGGCGTTGGCCCACCAGGGGTTGTCCGGCCAGAAGTACTCCACGGCGGCACCGTTGACCGACAATTGGTAGAGGCCGAACGAGGCGATGTAGAAAATGTAATAGAGGTAGCTGGTATCGCGCACGCTCAGGTAGATGAACAGGTTGTACACCAGCATCCCCAGCAGCACGCCATAGATGATGCCCAGCACATACAGGCGCACCGGCTGTTGCTCGAGGTACGCGGTGCTCGACCACAGCGTCAACGGCGCCTGGATCGAACCCTGGCTTTGCAGGCGCAAATAGACGGTCTGTTGCTGTTCGGGTTTGAACGCCAGGCTGAACAGGTAATTGTTCTGGCGGATCTCGCGGCTGGCGAACGGCAACGCATCACCAGTCTGGCGAACCAGCCGATAGGCCCCCGCCGCGTCGGGCAGGTACAAGTCGAGGTGGTCCAGCGGCGGGTATGCCAGCTCCAGCAGCCAGGTGCGCTGGGCGTCCGGATTGCCGGGGCGATAGTGCAGGTCGATTTTCAACCAGAAGGCTGATCGCGAGTAACCGGCGTTCAACGTGGCTTTGTCGTGGGGCTTGAACGCACCCGCTGCGGACTGGGCCAGGACCTCATCCAGGGTGGCCGTGCCGCCCGCGTCCTCGAACACTTGCAAGGCATGGCCCAAGGGTAGGCTTTGGGTGAATTCATCGAATTCCAGGGCACTTGCCAGAGGGGACAAGCACAGCAGTAACATCAGCAAATAGCGCATTTAAGCCCCAGCGTGGCCTGTCCGGTTGAGTCAGGAAGCCCCCCATTCCCTGAGTAGACGTAAAACCGGCATTACCTGTTATGTGTTGGATCCATCTCTAGCATAGCCGCTGATGGCCAATTTGCACCATTGAAATTTTTCCTACTGAAGGCTCTAGAACGGGCGTTTCAGAGCAAAGCATTGAGATAGAGCTGTTGCTTTGGTCAGACAGGAATCTTGAACGATGACTCACCGTGGCGAGGGAGCTTGCTCCCGCTCGGGCGCAAAGCGGCCGCCTGTTATCGGGAGGCGCTTCGCACCTCAGCGGGAGCAAGCTCCCTCGCCACGATGAGCCGGGCCTTGCCATCACAGGCAGCGTACAAATCCTCTGACTCCCGCCACCGATAAAACAGGTTTGGTGGTAAGCTCGCGCACCATGAATATCTACAGCTCTCGCCCCGTTGTCCTCTGTCTCTCCGGCCACGACCCCAGTGGTGGCGCCGGTTTGCAGGCAGATATCGAAGCCCTGCTCGCCCAGGGCTGCCATGCCGCCCCGGCCGTTACCGCATTGACCGTGCAAGACACCGTCAATGTCAGCGATTTCCGCGTGCTCGATCGCGAGTGGGTGCTGGCGCAAGCCAATGCCGTGCTCAACGATTCGCCGGTCGCGGCGGTCAAGCTGGGGATGCTCGGCTCACTGGAAATGGTCGACACGGTGGTCGAACTGCTCCAGGCCCACCCGCATCTGCCGATGGTCTGCGACCCGGTGCTGCGCGCCGGCGGTGGCGGGCGCCTGGGCAAGGATGAAGTCGGCTACGCCATGCGCGAACGCCTGCTGCCCCTGGCCATCATCGCCACCCCCAACCTGCCTGAAGCACGCATCCTCGCCGAACTGCCCGAGGGCAGCGCCGACGAGTGCGCGGAAAAACTGCTGCCCTTCGTCAAACACCTGTTGATCACCGGCGGTCACGGCGACGAACATGAAGTCCATAATCGCCTGTACAGCCGCGATGGCCGCCGCGAAACCTTTACCTGCCAGCGCTTGCCCGGCAGCTACCACGGTTCCGGCTGCACCCTGGCCAGCGCCCTGGCCGGTCGGCTGGCCCAGGGCGAACAGCTCGCCAGCGCCGTCAAGACAGCACTGGATTACACCTGGCGCACCTTGCGCGATGCCGAACAACTGGGCAAAGGCCAGTTCGTGCCGCGTCGCCTGCCGCTGGATTTCTGCTCGTAGCACCGGAGGCCTGTGGAATGAAATTACGTGGCCTGTACGCCATCACCGATAGCCAATTGCTGGCCGGCAAGTTCCTCGCTTATGTAGAAGCAGCACTGGAAGGTGGCGTGACCCTGCTGCAATACCGCGACAAGAGCAGTGACGAAGCCCGCCGCCTGCGCGAGGCCGAAGCCCTGCGCAACCTGTGCGAGCGCTACAAGACCCAGCTGATCATCAACGACGACGCCGAACTGGCCGCGCGCCTGGGCGTCGGCGTGCACCTGGGCCAGACCGATGGCCCGCTGGCGCCGGTGCGGGCGCTGCTCGGGCACAAGGCGATCGTCGGCGCCACCTGCCACGCCAGCCTGGCCCTGGCCGAGCAGGCCGCCAGCGAAGGCGCCAGTTATGTCGCGTTCGGGCGCTTCTTCAACTCCAACACCAAGCCCGGCGCCCCCAGCGCAAACCTTGAACTGCTCGAACAGGCGCGCATCAAGCTGCATATTCCGGTGTGCGCCATCGGCGGCATCACCCTGGAGAACGCCGCCCCGCTGGTGGCCCACGGGGTCGACCTGCTGGCGGTGGTC
Source organism: Pseudomonas sp. Van50 (assembly GCF_055390755.1). Classification (NCBI taxonomy): domain Bacteria; kingdom Pseudomonadati; phylum Pseudomonadota; class Gammaproteobacteria; order Pseudomonadales; family Pseudomonadaceae; genus Pseudomonas; species Pseudomonas sp. Van50. Next base: position 6,192,923 of record NZ_AP024343.1, read on the forward strand.
CACGGCCTGTTCGGCGCCGACAGCAGCGCTGAAGTGACGCGCCGCGCCCGCGCCTTCAACGAGCTGCTGCAGATCAAATAGTCCATTTTCGTTTTCGAGAGCCCAACCATGTCCCGTTCCGAAACCCTGTTTGCCAACGCCCAGAAACACATCCCCGGCGGCGTGAACTCGCCTGTCCGTGCGTTCAAGAGCGTCGGCGGCACCCCGCTGTTCTTCAAGCACGCCGAAGGCGCGTACGTCACCGACGAAGACGACAAGCGCTATGTGGACTACGTCGGTTCCTGGGGCCCGATGATCCTCGGCCACAGCCATCCGGACGTGCTGGATGCGGTGCGCAAGCAATTGGTCCACGGCCTGTCCTACGGCGCCCCGACCGCGATGGAGACCGAGATGGCCGACCTGGTCTGCTCGATCGTGCCATCGATGGAAATGGTGCGCATGGTCAGCTCCGGCACCGAGGCGACCATGAGTGCGATCCGCCTGGCGCGGGGCTACACCGGACGCGACAGCATCATCAAGTTCGAAGGCTGCTACCACGGCCACTCCGACAGCCTGCTGGTCAAGGCCGGTTCCGGCGCACTGACCCAGGGCGTGCCGAGCTCGGCCGGCGTGCCGGCGGCGTTCGCCAAACACACCCTGACCCTGCCGTTCAACGACCTCGAAGAAGTCGAGAAGATGCTCGGCGAAGTCGGCCAGGAAGTGGCCTGCATCATCGTCGAGCCGGTGGCCGGCAACATGAACTGCGTGCCGCCGGCGCCGGGTTTCCTCGAAGGCCTGCGCGGCCTGTGCGACCAGCATGGCGTGGTGTTGATTTTCGATGAAGTGATGACCGGCTTCCGCGTCGCCCTCGGCGGCGCCCAGGCCCATTACGGCGTCACGCCGGACCTGAGCACCTTCGGCAAGATCATCGGCGGCGGCATGCCGGTCGGTTGCTTCGGTGGCAAGCGCGCCATCATGGAATGCATCGCGCCGCTGGGCCCGGTCTACCAGGCCGGCACGCTGTCGGGCAACCCGTTGGCCATGGCCGCCGGCCTGACCACCCTGCGCCTGATCAGCCGCCCGGGCTTCCACGCCGAACTGACCGACTACACCACTCGCCTGCTCGACGGCCTGCAGATCCGCGCCGATGCGGCGGGTATCCCCTTCGTGACCACCCAGGCCGGCGGCATGTTTGGCCTGTATTTCAGTGGCGCCGATGACATCGTCACCTTCGAAGACGTCATGGCCAGCGATGCCGACCGCTTCAAGCGCTTCTTCCACCTGATGCTCGACGGCGGCGTGTACCTGGCCCCGAGTGCGTTCGAAGCCGGCTTCACCTCCATCGCCCATGGCGAGACCGAGCTGAAGATCACCCTCGATGCAGCCGAGCGGGCCTTCGCGGCACTGAAGTAAGCCTGTGGATAACTGACGCTGGCTGAAGCTGGCGTCAGTGATTGCTGACAACCTCCCGCCCTTTTCCTACGTATTTATGCCCGAAGCTGCTATTAGCATTCCCGTGCAGCAGAAAAACGAGTAAAGACTTTGTAAGGATGGCCCCGCTTATTTCATAATGCGCGCTTATTGGATCCCCCGGAGGGTCCGCGCGCCCCTCAGAGGTAAGTCGATTCCCATGAACCGCACCGGCCGCACCCTTGCCTTGGGCTGCCTGTTGCTCCTTCAGCCGCTGCTGGCGAATGCACAGGCAGGCGGCAACTCGTTGTTGATCCCGGCGCTGGGCCGTTGCACGCTCAATACCCAGCCACAAGATCTCGCACCGGCACTCGACGCCTGTCAAAAAGCGGCGGACGCAGGCGATGCACAAGCGCAATACGAGTTGGGCGAGTTCTACTACGAAGGCAAGGCTGCACCCCGCGACCTCAAGCAAGCCCTCAACTACTTCGAAAAAGCCTCGCTGCAAGGCCATGCCCAGGCGCAATTCAAGCTCGGCGGCATGTTCTTCCATGGCGAAGGCGTTCCAGCCAACAACGTCCAGGCCTACATCGTCTTGAAGATGGCCGCGGTCAACGGCGCCGAAGAAGCCCTGGACACCGCCGACGAAGTCGCCGAGCAGATGCCCCGCGACGAGCTGGAAGTGGCGACCCAGGTGCTGGGCCAGATCTTTCGCAAATACCTGATGGAATTGCAGAACGCCGATGGGCGTACGCCTTTTTCACCGCTGCCCTGACTATTGCTTCGGCCTTGATGGCCTAATCGCGAGCAAGCTCGCTCCCACATGGGTTCTCTGTGCGCACAAGTTTGCGAGCATCGACAATCCAGTGTGGGAGCGAGCTTGCTCGCGATTGGGAGCACCTCGGTCTTGAGTCTTACTTCTCAGGCATCGGCATCGGAAACGGCATCACGTTGCCAACCGCGCCGCGGGCTTCGCTGATTTTCGGCGTGCCCAGGCGTTCGACTTCGTCGATGCGCACGATCGAATGCATCGGCACGAAACTGCGCACCACGCCTTCGAACTGCGCCTTGAGCTTTTCTTCGCTCGGATCGACGACCACTTGCGTGCGCTCGCCAAAGACGAACTCTTCCACTTCCAGGAAGCCCCACAGATCACTTTGATAGATCTGCTTGGCGTACATTTCGAACACCTGGCCCTGGTTAAGGAAAATCACCTTGTAGATTGGAGCTTCACGTTTGGTCATGGCTGGCGAAACACATCGGCGGGTAAAAATGAGGGCGCGAACTATAGCATAGCCACTGCTCGCACAGCGGTAGGAACCGGGGGACTTGTTCCCTATAATGCGCGGTTCTTTGAATCACGTGATGACTCCGTCCATGGCCAAGAAGCTTTACATCGAAACCCACGGTTGCCAGATGAACGAGTACGACAGCTCGCGCATGGTCGATCTGCTGGGTGAACACCAGGCCCTGGAAGTCACCGCCCGCGCCGAAGACGCGGACGTGATCCTGCTCAATACCTGCTCGATTCGCGAACGCGCCCAGGACCGGGTGTATTCCCAGCTCGGCCGCTGGCGCGAGCTGAAGCTGGCCAACCCGGAAATGGTCATCGCCGTGGGCGGTTGCGTGGCCAGCCAGGAAGGCGCGGCCATTCGTGATCGTGCCCCGTACGTGGACGTGGTCTTCGGCCCGCAGACCTTGCACCGTCTGCCGGAGATGATCGACGCCGCGCGCGCGACCAAGCTGCCGCAAGTGGATGTCTCGTTTCCGGAAATCGAAAAGTTCGACCACCTGCCCGAACCGCGCATCGACGGCCCGAGCGCCTATGTGTCGGTGATGGAAGGCTGCAGCAAGTACTGCACGTTCTGCGTGGTGCCCTATACCCGCGGCGAAGAAGTCAGCCGACCGTTCGACGACGTGATCGCCGAGATCATCCACCTGGCCGAAAACGGCGTGCGCGAAGTGACCCTGCTGGGGCAGAACGTCAACGGCTATCGCGGCCTGACCCATGACGGGCGCCTGGCGGACCTCGCCGAGCTGATCCGCGTGGTGGCGGCGGTGGACGGCATCGACCGCATCCGCTACACCACGTCCCATCCGCTGGAGTTCTCCGACAGCCTGATCCAGGCCCACGCCGAGGTTCCCGAGCTGGTCAAGCACCTGCACTTGCCGGTGCAATCGGGTTCCGACCGGATCCTCGCGGCCATGAAGCGCAACCACACGGCACTGGAGTACAAATCCAAGCTGCGCAAGTTGCGTGCGGCAGTGCCGGGCATCTGCATCAGCTCGGACTTTATCGTCGGTTTCCCCGGTGAAACCGAGAAAGACTTCCAGCAGACCATGAAGCTGATCGAAGACGTGGGCTTCGACTTCTCCTATTCCTTCGTCTACAGCCAGCGCCCTGGCACCCCGGCGGCCGACCTGGCGGACGACACCCCGGAAGAACTGAAAAAAGAACGGCTCAACGCCTTGCAGCATCGCCTCAACCAGCAAGGCTTCGAGATCAGCCGACAAATGGTCGGTTCCGTCCAGCGGATTCTGGTGACCGATTATTCGAAAAAAGACCCCGGCGAGCTGCAAGGACGTACCGAAAACAACCGCATCGTCAATTTCCGCTGCGACACCCCGGCCCTGATCGGCCAGTTCGCCGATGTGCACATCGACGCCGCGCAACCGCACTCCCTGCGGGGTTCACTGATCCAGTAACCCCACACTTCCTGTGGGAGCGAGCTTGCTCGCGATAGCGGCATGGCAGTCAATTCTCATGTTGAATGTGAGGCCCCCATCGCGAGCAAGCTCGCTCCCACAGTGAATCGTGCCAAGCCTTGTGATCGGATTCGCCTGTTTAAGAGCTTTCGCACCCAGCCTACTGGCGCTATCCTTGGTTTCATCTCAATTGCCCCTGGGCGGCTAAAAACGACCTTGAACGCACCCATCGAACCACATCGCTTTATTCTCGAGCCCTTTGAGGCTCGCCGCTTCGCCAATCTGTGCGGGCAATTCGACGAGCACCTGCGCTTGATCGAACAGCGCCTGGCCATCGAGATCCGCAACCGCGGAAACCAGTTCGAGCTGATCGGCGAACCCAAGCACACCACCTCCGCGGAAAACCTGCTGCGCCGTCTCTACCGGGAAACCAAGGGGAGCGAGCTGTCGCCGGATACGGTCCACCTGTTCCTGCAGGAATCGGCTGTCGAAGAACTCGACAACCACGCCCCGTCGGAACCTGCCGTGGCCCTGCGCACGAAAAAAGGCATGATTCGCCCGCGCGGCTTGAATCAGCAGCGCTACGTGAAGGAAATCCTGGGCAACGACATCAACTTCGGCATCGGCCCGGCCGGTACCGGCAAGACCTACCTGGCCGTGGCCTGCGCCGTCGATGCGCTGGAGCGCGAACAGGTACGGCGCATCCTGCTGGTGCGACCGGCGGTCGAAGCGGGTGAAAAACTCGGCTTCCTGCCCGGCGACCTGGCCCAGAAGATCGACCCGTACCTGCGCCCGCTCTATGACGCGCTGTATGAAATGCTCGGCTTCGAATACGTCGCCAAGCTGATCGAGCGCCAGGTCATCGAGGTCGCGCCGCTGGCCTACATGCGCGGTCGTACCCTGAACAACAGCTTCATCATCCTCGACGAAAGCCAGAACACCACGGTCGAGCAGATGAAAATGTTCCTGACCCGGATCGGCTTCGGCTCCACCGCCGTCATCACCGGGGACATCACCCAGGTCGACCTGCCCCGTGGCACCAAGTCCGGGCTGAACCATGTGATCCAGGTCCTCAAGGACGTGCCAGGCATCAGCTTCACGCACTTCATGCCCAAGGACGTCGTGCGCCATCCGTTGGTCCAGCGCATTGTCGAAGCCTACGAGCGCTTCGAGAATCGCGAGGCCGACGACACGACCGAAGGCAAAGGCAATCGCCACAATGCTTGAACTCGACCTGCAAGTGGCCTGCGAACACGCCGCCCCCAGCGAAGCCCAGTTCCGCCAATGGTGCGAACTGGCCCTGCGCCAGCGCAGCGCCGACTCGGAGCTGACGATCCGCCTGGTGGACGAGCCCGAAGGCCGCGAGCTGAACCATACCTGGCGGCAGAAAGACTACGCCACCAACGTGCTGTCGTTCCCCGCCGACGTTCCCGACGAGCTGCTCGACATCCCGCTGCTGGGCGACCTGGTGATCTGCGTCCCGGTGGTGGAGCGTGAAGCGGCGGAACAAGACAAGACCCCCGAGGCCCACTGGGCCCATCTGGTGATTCACGGCTGCTTGCATCTACTGGGTTACGACCATATAGAAGATGACGAAGCCGAAGAAATGGAAGCACTGGAACGAACGTTGCTTGCAGAGCTGGGTCATCCCGACCCCTACGCCGGCGACGAACACTGATACATCAACTGTAACGACAAAGGATTCAGAGTAATCGCTATGAGCGAAGATCGATCGAGCAACGGGCAGAAGTCATGGCTGGGCAAGCTCACCCAGGCTTTTGCCCATGAGCCGAAAAACCGCCAGGAGCTGCTGGAGCTGCTGCGCGATGCACACCAGAACAAACTGCTGGACAGCGAAGCGCTGGCCATCGTCGAAGGCGCCATCCAGGTCGCTGACCTGCAAGTGCGGGACATCATGGTCCCGCGCTCGCAAATGGTCAGCATCAAGGCGACCCAGACCCCGCGTGAATTCCTGCCCGCCGTGGTCGACTCCGCTCACTCGCGCTACCCGGTCGTTGGCGAGAGCCATGACGACGTCATGGGCGTACTGCTGGCCAAGGACCTGCTGCCGCTGATCCTTCAGGAGAACGGCGACAGCTTCAACATCAAGGACCTGCTGCGCCCGGCCACCTTCGTGCCCGAGTCCAAGCGCCTGAACGTGCTGCTGCGGGAATTCCGCGCCAACCACAACCACATGGCCATCGTCATCGACGAATACGGCGGCGTGGCCGGCCTGGTCACCATCGAAGACGTCCTCGAGCAGATCGTCGGCGACATCGAGGACGAGCACGATGTCGAGGAAGACAGCTACATCAAGCCACTGCCCAGCGGTGACTTCCTGATCAAGGCCCTGACGCCGATCGAGAACTTCAACGAATTCTTCGACAGCCAATTCTCCGACGATGAGTTCGACACCGTCGGCGGCCTGGTGATGAGTGCTTTCGGGCACCTGCCCAAGCGCAACGAAACCACGGAAATCGGCTCCTGGCGCTTCCGCATCCTCAATGCCGACAGCCGCCGGATTCACCTGCTGCGCCTGTCCCCCATTGGCCGATAACCCCTGCGAGACCCGCTAAGGATATACATGCGCTGGATAACCCGCCCCGGCTGGCCCGGTAACCTGCTGGCCGTGGCGGCCGGTGCGATCACCACCCTGGCCCTGGCACCGTTCGACCTCTGGCCGCTGGCATTGCTGGCGGTCGGCTTGTTCTATGCCGGGCTGCGCGAGCTTTCGCCACGCCAGGCCCTGGGCCGTGGCTGGTGTTTCGGTTTTGGCCTGTTTGGCGCCGGCACCAGTTGGATCTACGTCAGCATCCATAACTTCGGCGGAGCCTCGGTGCTGCTCGCCGGGCTGTTGATGCTGCTGTTCATCGCCGCCATCGCCTGGTTCTTCGCCCTGCCCGCCTGGCTGTGGGCGCGCTGGCTGCGCCGCAACGAGGCGCCCTTGGCCGATGCCCTGGCATTCGCCGCGCTGTGGTTGGGCCAGGAAGCCTTCCGCGGCTGGTTCCTCACCGGGTTCCCGTGGCTGTATTCCGGTTACAGCCAGCTCGACGGCCCCCTGGCCGGCCTCGCGCCGCTGGGCGGGATGTGGCTTATCTCCTTCACCCTGGCCCTGACCGCCGCGCTGCTGTACAACGCGCCGCGGCTGATCCGCGGTGCCCGCAAAGGTTTTATTGCCGCGGGCGTGCTGCTGTTGATCGGTCCGTGGGTGGCCGGCATGGCACTCAAGGGGCATGCCTGGACCAGCCCCTCGGGCGATCCGCTGAGCGTCGCGGCGATCCAGGGCAACATCGAACAAAGCATGAAGTGGGACCCCGAGCAGCTCAACGCGCAGCTGGCGCTGTACCGCGACATGAGCTTCGCCTCCAAGCGCGTCGACCTGCTGATCTGGCCGGAAACCGCGGTGCCGGTGCTCAAGGAGTCCGCCCAGGGCTACCTGGACATGATGGGCAACTTCGCTGCCGAGCGGCAGTCGGCGCTGATTACCGGCGTGCCGATTCGGCAACTGGTGCATCACGAGAAGCGTTACTACAACGGCATCACCGTGACCGGCGAAGGTGACGGTACCTACCTGAAGCAAAAACTCGTGCCGTTTGGCGAATACGTGCCGCTACAGGACATCCTGCGCGGCCTGATCGCCTTCTTCGACCTGCCCATGTCGGACTTCGCCCGGGGCCCGGCCGACCAGCCGTTGCTGCAAGCCAAGGGTTACCAGATCGCCCCGTTCATCTGCTATGAAGTGGTCTACCCGGAGTTCGCCGCCAGCCTCTCGGCGCGCAGCGACCTGCTGCTGACCATCAGCAACGACACCTGGTTCGGCACCTCGATCGGCCCGCTGCAACACCTGCAAATGGCCCAGATGCGCGCCCTGGAAGCCGGCCGCTGGATGATCCGCGCCACCAACAACGGCGTGACCGGCCTGATCAACCCCTTTGGCCAGATCACCACGCAGATCCCGCAATTCGAGCGCGGCATCCTCTACGGCGAAGTGGTGCCGATGCACAACCTGACCCCGTACCTGCAATGGCGCTCGTGGCCGCTGATCATTTTGTGCGTGTTGCTGCTGGGCTGGGCATTGGTGGCGAGCCGGATGGCCAAGACGGTTTAAAGCCTTCTGGAAGCACTTGTGGCGAGGGAGCTTGCTCCCGCTGGAGTGCGAAGCGCTCCCAGAAATTTTGGGGCCGCTGCGAAGCCCAGCGGGAGCAAGCTCCCTCGCCACAACTATGTTCAGCCCACACATTTCGTATGCTCAGCGATAGAACAACCAATACCCCACCAACCCCATCGCCTCATTCATCAACTGCCCGGACTGCCAGATCGACTTGAACTCCGGCATCCAGCCACCCAATGGCCGGGCGTTGTCCGGGCCCAGGAAGCCGACAGGCGCCGGCACCACTTCAAATCCTGACCGCTCGAAACTCCAGACCGCACGCGGCATGTGCCAGGCCTGGGTGACCACCACAATGCGCTTTATGTTTTCCGGCAGCAGGATCTCGGCACTCATCTGGGCGTTTTCCCAGGTCGTGCGGCTGCGCTCTTCCTGCCAGCGAACGGTGACGCCAAAGTCGTCCCGCATCGAATCGGCCATCAACTTCGCTTCACTGGGTGGGGTGCCATAGTGCAAGCCACCGGTCGTCAGCACGGGCAAGCCCGACGCCTTGGCCAGTCGCGCCGCATAACGCTGGCGTTCGAGGCCGACACCGGTGGGCTGGTCGGAACCCCAGGCCAGGTCACCGCGCTCGCGACCGGAACCCAGCACCACGATGGCGTCGGCACGCTGGGCCAGGGTCGCCCATTCACTGCGCAACAACGGCGGTTCACGCTCCAGTGCCTTGGCGCTCCACTGCACCACCACCGGCAGACTCATCAGCCAGAAGCCGCCCAGGCCCACGGCGAAACACAGGCGAGCCAGGCGCGGCCGCGAATGACGCCACCACCAGGCAAGCGCCAACAACAGCAAAAGAATGCCGGGCGGCAATAAAAGTTGTTTGATGAAATAGCGAAACGGCATCGGGCATCTCCATAGATGCCCGAAGCCTAGGTGGGTTGACGCAAAGCGACAACAGATTCGAAAAAACCTTGAATCAAAAAAAGCGAAACGCGTGAATCCGGCGTTACTTGAACTGCAGTGACCGGACCTTTACAGCATCCTTGTCAGGCGTCCGGTCCTTGAGCCATACAACCTTGGCCGAACGGGGCGCCTCGAGACGCTTGAGTACCTGGGCCCCACTGGCGGGGGTTGATGTCCGGCCTGTTCGAGGTAAGCCTCGACCAGTTCGAACTCTGCGGGGCTCAAGCCACGCAGCTCCAGCTCTACCGGACGCTCATCCCGCAAGCGGCCGGCGGTTCTTGCAGCGTCCAGGGCCACCCCGAGACGATCGATCAGTTTTTCATACAACTCAGGTGTAGCGACTTTTCGTTGTGATTCAACCATCCCTCACCTCATTGAAGATAAGACTCACTCCCCATTGAGAAGCTTAGCTTCGCTGGGCAAACCGGCAGGGCGCCGCGACCAACGGCCCTGAACACGGGTTCTCGCCGGCGATCGTCGATGGCCAGCACGCAATCAGGGTTTCCCTCGGTAGAGCGCGGTCATGTATGCTACGGCGCTTCCTGTAACTCCACTTCCAGCTTGGCTGGGCATCGAAAACGCCGCATTCGGCGTCGTCTGCGTCCAGCATCGCCACGAAGAGGATTGGGCCACCCCATTCAGTACAAAAGTAGCCATGCACGAACACTACCAGCCCCGTGAAATCGAAGCCGCCGCCCAGTCGTTCTGGGACGAGCAAAAGTCCTTTGAAGTCAGTGAACAGCCAGGCAAGGAGACTTACTACTGCCTGTCGATGTTCCCTTACCCCAGCGGCAAGCTACACATGGGGCACGTGCGCAACTACACCATCGGCGACGTGATCTCCCGCTACCAGCGCATGCAAGGCAAGAACGTCCTGCAACCCATGGGTTGGGACGCCTTCGGCATGCCGGCGGAAAACGCCGCGATGAAGAACAACGTGGCCCCCGCCAAGTGGACCTACGAAAACATCGCCTACATGAAGACCCAGCTGCGCAGCCTGGGCCTGGCGGTGGACTGGTCCCGCGAAGTGACCACCTGCAAGCCGGACTACTACCGCTGGGAACAATGGCTGTTCACTCGCCTGTTCGAAAAAGGCGTGATCTACCGCAAGAACGGCACCGTGAACTGGGACCCGGTGGACCAGACCGTACTGGCCAACGAACAAGTGATCGACGGTCGCGGCTGGCGCTCCGGCGCGCTGATCGAAAAGCGCGAGATCCCGATGTACTACTTCAAGATCACCGCCTATGCGGATGAACTCCTGGAGAGTCTCGACGAGCTGACCGGTTGGCCCGAGCAGGTCAAGACCATGCAGCGCAACTGGATCGGCAAGTCCCGGGGCATGGAAGTGCAGTTCCCGTATGACGTCGCCTCCATTGGCGAAGCCGGCACCCTGAAAGTCTTCACCACCCGTCCGGACACGCTGATGGGCGCCACCTATGTGGCCGTGGCCGCCGAGCATCCGCTGGCCACCCTGGCGGCACAGAACAACCCCGAGCTGCAGGCGTTCATCGCCGAATGCAAGGGCGGCAGCGTCGCCGAAGCCGATGTCGCCACTCAAGAGAAGAAAGGCCTGGCGACGTCGTTGTTCGTCGAGCACCCGCTCACCGGCGAGAAGCTGCCGGTGTGGGTCGCCAACTACGTGCTGATGCACTACGGCGACGGCGCGGTGATGGCCGTGCCGGCCCACGACGAGCGTGATTTCGAATTCGCCCACAAGTACAACCTGCCGGTCAAAGCGGTCGTGCGCACCAGCGCCGGCGACCAGACTCCGACACCTTGGCAGGACGCCTATGGCGAACACGGCGAACTGATCAACTCCGGCGAGTTCAACGGCCTGGACTTCCCAGGTGCATTCGATGCCATCGAAGTCGCCCTGATCAAGAAGAACCTCGGTGCCTCGCGCACCCAGTTCCGCCTGCGGGACTGGGGCATCAGCCGCCAGCGCTACTGGGGCTGCCCGATCCCGATCGTGCATTGCGACACCTGCGGTGACGTACCGGTGCCGGAAGACCAGTTGCCCGTGGTCCTGCCAGAAGACGTCGTACCCGACGGCGCCGGCTCGCCCCTGGCACGCATGCCCGAGTTCTACGAGTGCAGCTGCCCGAAATGCGGCGCACCGGCCAAGCGTGAAACCGACACCATGGACACCTTCGTCGAGTCCTCCTGGTATTACGCGCGCTACGCCTCGCCGCACTATGAAGGCGGCCTGGTGGAAAAATCCGCGGCCGACCACTGGTTGCCGGTGGACCAGTACATCGGCGGCATCGAACACGCCATTCTCCACCTGCTCTACGCACGCTTCTTCCACAAGCTGATGCGTGACGAAGGCCTGGTGAGCTCCAACGAGCCGTTCAAGAACCTGCTGACCCAAGGCATGGTGATCGCCGAGACTTACTATCGTCGCGAAGCCAACGGTGCCTACACCTGGTTCAACCCGAGCGACGTCGAGCTCGAACGCGACAGCAAGGCCAAGGTCATCAGCGCCAAGCTGATCGCCGACGGCCTGCCGGTGGAAATCGGCGGCACCGAGAAAATGGCCAAGTCGAAGAACAACGGCGTCGACCCACAGTCGATGATCGACCAGTTCGGCGCGGACACCTGCCGCCTGTTCATGATGTTCGCCTCGCCACCTGACATGAGCGCGGAATGGTCCGACTCGGGCGTCGAGGGCTCGCACCGCTTCCTCAAGCGCGTCTGGCGCCTGGCCCAGGCCCACGTCACCCAGGGCCTGCCGGGCAAGCTGGACGTCGCCGGCCTGAACGACGAGCAGAAAGCCGTTCGTCGCTCGATTCACCTGGCCATCAAGCAGGCCAGCCATGACGTCGGCCAGAACCACAAATTCAACACCGCCATCGCCCAGGTGATGACGCTGATGAACGTACTGGAAAAAGCCGCGCAAGGCACCGAGCAGGATCGCGCACTGATTCACGAAGGCCTGGAAGCCGTGACGCTGCTGCTGGCGCCGATCACCCCGCACATCAGCCACGAGCTGTGGAATCAACTGGGTCACGCCGACCCGGTGATTGACGCTCGCTGGCCGGTGGTGGACGAAACCGCGCTGGTGCAGGACAGCCTGACCCTGGTCATCCAGGTCAACGGCAAGCTGCGCGGCCAGATCGAAATGCCGGCCGCCGCCACACGTGAAGAAGTCGAAGCCGCTGCGCGGGCCAATGAAAACGTGCTGCGCTTTGTCGATGGCCTGACGATTCGCAAAGTGATCGTCGTGCCCGGCAAGCTGGTCAACATCGTCGCAAGCTAATTGGATCGGGCGCGAGGCTCAAGCCTGGCGCCGAATACAACCTGCGGGGTCGCATGGTCGACCCCCATAGGGTTCAAGGGGAGCAACAAGATGATCAAACGTAATCTGCTGGTAGTGGGCCTGGCGGTCCTGTTGAGCGCCTGCGGCTTCCAACTGCGCGGCACCGGCACCACCGAGCTGGCAATCAAGGAACTGGACCTCAGCGCACGGGACGCCTATGGCGACACCGTCAAGTTGCTGCGCACCAGCCTGGAAAACAGCGGTGTGAAAGTCTACGGCGGGGCGCCGTACAAGCTGGTACTGACCCGTGAACAGCAAACCCAGCGCAGCCTGAGCTATGCCGGTGCCGGTCGGTCGGCCGAGTACGAACTGAACAACGTGCTGAGCTATGAGATCCGCGGCCAGAACGATCTGGTGTTGTTGGACGACAAGCTGCAAGTGCAGAAGGTCTACCTGCACGATGGCAACAACATCACCGGTTCCGACCAGGAGTCGAGCGAAGTGCGCGAAGAAATGCGTCGTGACCTCGTGCAACGCATGATGCTGCGCCTGCAACAGCTGAACCCGGCCCAACTGGACCAACTGCAACAGACCGCCGACGCCAAGGCCAAAGCCGAGGCCGAAGCCCTGGAAGCGGCGCGCAAGGCTGAAGCGGAAACCCCGCAACAGTCGCCGATGCAGATCCCGGCTGAATAAGCCTTGCGGGGCGCTCCGGCGCCCCGCTCGCTTTCTCTTATGAAGCTCGCTCCCGCCCAACTCGGCAAACACCTGCAAGGCGCCCTCGCGCCGGTCTACATCATCAGTGGCGATGACCCGCTGCTGTGCCAGGAAGCCGCCGACGCCATCCGCACTGCCGCACGCCAGCAAGGCTTCGATGAACGCCAGGTCTTCGCCGCCGACGCCAGTTTCGACTGGGGCACGCTGCTGCAGGCCGGGGCGAGCATGTCGTTGTTCGCCGAAAAACGCCTGCTGGAACTGCGCTTGCCCTCCGGTAAACCCGGGGACAAGGGCGCCGCTGCGCTGATCGAATATTGCTCACGCCCGGCCGAGGACACGGTGCTGCTCATCAGCTTGCCGAAACTCGACGGCAGCGCGCAGAAGACCAAATGGGGCAAGGCCTTGGTCGAGGGCCAGCAGACCCAGTTCGTGCAGATCTGGCCGGTGGATGTCAGCCAACTGCCCAGCTGGATCCGCCAACGCCTGTCCCAGGCCGGCCTCTCGGCCAGCCAGGACGCGGTGGAGCTGATTGCCGCCCGGGTCGAAGGCAACCTGCTGGCCGCCGCCCAGGAAATCGAAAAGCTCAAGCTGATGGCCGAAGGCGGGCAGATCACCGTAGAAACGGTACAGGCTGCCGTGGCCGACAGTGCGCGCTTCGATGTCTTCGGCCTGACCGATGCGATCCTCAACGGTGAAGCCGCCCATGCCCTGCGCATGCTCGAAGGCCTGCGGGGCGAAGGCGTCGAGCCGCCGGTGATCCTCTGGGCCCTGGCCCGGGAGTTGCGCCTGCTGGCCAACCTGTCCCTGCAGTACAGCCAGGGCGTACCGCTGGACAAGGCCTTCAGCCAGGCCCGCCCGCCCGTCTGGGACAAGCGCAAACCCCTGATGAGCAAGGCCCTGCAACGCTACTCCGCACCACGCTGGGCGCAATTGCTGCTCGAGGCCCAGCGCATCGATGCGCAGATCAAGGGCCAAGCCGCCGGCTCGCCATGGATGAGCCTGAGTCGGTTGTCGTTGTTGATGGCCGGTCAACGACTGGCGTTGCCTGCCGAGTAAACACACTCTTCAAGCCAGAGGGCTTTTGGTGGCGAGGGAGCTTGCTCCCGCTGGGGCGCGAAGCGGCCCTGTTTTTTTGGGTCTGCTTCGCAGCCCAGCGGGAGCAAGCTCCCTCGCCACAAAAGCGTTACTTCAGGCGACACTTCCTCTTGCATGCAGGGACTGGACAACACCCCAACTCTGTCCCATGATTTGCCCCGCAAAACCACCCCACGAGAGATCCCATCATGAGCAAAAAGCCATCCAGGCATGGCCCCAACAAGGCCAAGTCCATCGTCGCCCAGCCCCTGTTCCGCAGCCGCCAGGAACGACCCGCCAAGGGCAAAGGCAGCTACCGCCGCGAAGCCTTCCAGTCTGACAACTGGGAGGCTTCTTGCTTTCTGGCCGCTTGAAACACTCGGACAAGCCCTACGCCCCTTTCGCATGTTAAGGTCAGCACCTGATTTGTATTTCTGGACCCGTGCATGCCCTTCTGTCTTTCCCATCGTTGGCCACTGCGCCAAATGATTGTTGCCGCAAGCGTTGTCCTGCTTGTCGCCTGCGCCGAAAAACCTACCGCCGCCGACGCCCAACCGCTCCAGACCGTTCCCGCCGTGACCGCTCCGGCCATCGTGCCGCCCGTGGTGCCCACCGGCGATGACCTGGCCATTGCCCCTACCCAGACCTTCGCTGAATGGCAGGCCGGGTTTCGCAGGGAAGCCCTGGCCGCCGGGATCCGCGCCGATTTGTTCGACCGTGCGTTTGTCGGCGTCAGCCCGGACATGAGCGTGATCAAGGCCGACCGCAGCCAGCCGGAATTCACCCGCCCCGTGTGGGAATACCTCGATGGCGCGCTGTCGCCACTGCGGGTCAACAAAGGCAAGAGCCTGATCCAGCAGAACGCCCAGGTCCTGCAAAGCATCGAACAGCGTTATGGCGTCGATCGCGAAGCGCTGGTGGCGGTGTGGGGCATGGAGAGCAACTTTGGCCAGTTCCAGGGCAGCAAGTCGGTGATCAACTCCCTGGCAACCCTGGCCTACGAAGGACGACGCCCGGGCTTCGCCCATGCGCAATTGATCGCCGCGCTGCAAATCCTGCAACAGGGCGATATCACACCGGAAAAAATGCTCGGCTCCTGGGCCGGCGCCATGGGCCAGACCCAGTTCATTCCCACCACATATAACACCCACGCGGTGGATTTCGATGGCGACGGTCGCCGCGACATCTGGGGCAGCTCAACCGATGCCTTGGCTTCGACTGCGCATTACCTGCAAAGCTCCGGCTGGCAACGCGGCCAGCCGTGGGGGTTCGAGGTCAATCTCGCCGAGGGCTTCGACTACACCCTGGCCGATGGCACGATCCGCAAGCCCGTCTCCGAATGGATTCGGCTGGGCGTTTCAGAATATGGCGGCTTGCCGATCACCCCGGATGACAAGCAGCTATCGGCGTCCCTGCTCCTGCCAGCCGGCCATCGCGGCCCGGCGTTCCTGATCTTCGATAACTTCCGTGCCATCCTCAAGTACAACAACTCGTCGTCCTATGCCTTGGCGGTCGGGCTGTTGTCAAAGCGCTTCACCGACGGCGGGCTGGTCTACGGCCAGTGGCCCAAGGAAGACCTGCCCCTGAGCCGCAGCGAACGCATCGAATTGCAAACCCTGCTGGGCAAGCACAACTACGACGCGGGCAACCCCGACGGCATCATCGGCGCCAACACCCGCAAGGCCATCCGCAGCGCCCAGCAGTCGTTCGGCTGGCCGGCGGATGGGTATCCGACGCAGCAGTTGCTGGAGGCATTGCGTAGCCGCTGAATTGCCGTATGGCGGGCTACCGCCATCGCGAGCAAGCTCGCTCCCACAGGTGTTCCCAATCAACCTGCGGGAGCGAGCCGTGGGAGCAAAGCTTGCTCGCGATGGCTGATTCCCAAGCGCTACATGACTAACGACTGACCACCACATCCTGCCCCAACACCAACCTCTTCTCCCCCGCATCCAGCGTCACCAAGGCCCCCATGGGCAAGGTCAGGTTCGGATCGCAATGCCCACTGCGCCAGCCGGACAGCACCGGAATGCGCAACGGTGCGAAGGTCTGCTTGAGCAGCCCGTTCAACGCCTCGACATCGACCCCGGCCACGTCCCCCACCAACACACCGCGCAGTTGTGCCAACGTGCCGGCCAGGCGCAGTTGGGTCAGCAGTCGGTCGATGCGATACAGCGGCTCGTTGACGTCTTCGATGAACAGGATCACCCCTTCGGCGTCGATCTGATAAGGCGTGCCCATGGTCGCGGCAATGATCGACAGGTTGCCGCCCAGCAGACGTCCGTGGGCGATGCCTGGCTCGACGGTGGTCAATGGGTAGGCCGCAGGGTGGTTCAGTTCGCTGCCGGCCTTCAACTGTCCACGCAGCAGGCTGAAAAACGAGGTGACGGTTGGGGGTTCCTTGTCGCCCAGCAGATCGGCGTTGAGCAGCGGGCCGTGGAAGGTCACGAAGCCTGCGTAACGGCTGATGGCCAGGTGCAGGGCGGTGATGTCGCTGTAGCCTACGAATGGCTTGGGGTTGCGTCGCAGGAGGTCGAAGTCGAGGCGATCCAGCAGGCGTGGTGTGCCGTAGCCGCCCCGTAGGCAGATGATGGCTTTGACTTCTGGGTCGGCGAAGGCGGTGTGCAGGTCGTTGAGGCGTATTTCGTCGCTGCCGGCGAGGTAGCCGTTCTTTTCGTAGACGCCTGGGAAGATTCGCAGCTCATGACCTCGGGCGCGCATCCATTGGATGGCTTTTTCCGTGTCCAGGGGGGCGGGGCCGGCGGGGGCGATCACGGCGATCAGGCCTTCTTGAGGGAGGGCTGGGACGGGGTGGTGTGGGGTTAGGTCCATGCGTTTCCCGCTTTGTAGGCTTGTGTGTATATCCGTTTCTTGTGTAACGGCTACTTATGGTTCCGCTCTTACAGCGGGTCACTTTTGGAAAAGCGCCAAAAGTAACCAAAAACGCTTTGCCCCACCACTCGGTGCCTCGCCTAGGCTCGGCATCCCCGAACGCAGGCATTGCTCCGTGGGCCGCCGCGAAGGGCCATCCATGGCCCAGCGCGGCTATCCCGGCATCCATGCCGGGATGCCCACTGCGCAATGCCTGCGTTCGGCCAGCGTGGTTTAACGGGGCGCCTAGATCAAGATCAAGATCAAGATCAAGATCAAGATCAAGATCCAAAGCAAAGCAAGAGCGCGACACATCCAGCATCTATGTAACTGAAGCACCGCCATCGCGAGCAAGCTCGCTCCCACAGGGCCTGGCGGTGTTCACAATATCTGGGCAGGTACACAAGCCCGCTCCCACATGGACTTGCGGGTGATCGCAGCATCTGCACACAACACAAAAACCTGTGGGTGATCACAGCATTTGCACACAACACAAAAACCTGTGGGAGCGAGCTTGCTCGCGATGACGTCGGCACAGCCAACATCACCACAAACTGATCCTCCGCTTTCGCGAGCAAGCCCGCTCCCACAGGAGGAACGCGTTCACTCTAAACCAGGCCGGCTATAAGGCCGCCTCGCGTGTTTTTTGATCTGGGGCGCCCCGTTAACCACGATGGCCGAACGCAGGCATTGCGCAGTGGGCACCTCGGCATGGATGCCGAGGTAGCCGCGCTGGGCCATGGATGGCCCTTCGCGGCGGCCCACGGAGCAATGCCTGCGTTCGGGCACACCGAGCCTAGGCGAGGTGCCGAGTGGTGGGGCAAAGCGTTTTTGGTTACTTTTGGCGCTTTTCCAAAAGTGACCCGCTGTAAGAGCGGAACCGTAAGTAGCCGTTACCGAAGAAACGGATATACACACCACCCCACCACCAAAAAACCGCTAAATCAGGAACCCAAAAGCTCAGCCTTGACCAACTTAGCCTGCTCATCCGCATGATACGAAGACCGCACCAACGGCCCCGAAGCCACGTTCTTGAAGCCCATCTTGTACCCTTCCTCGGCAAACCAGGCAAAGGTATCCGGGTGCACAAAACGCTGCACCGGCAAGTGACTACGCGAAGGCTGCAAGTACTGCCCCAAGGTCAGCATATCGATGTCATGCTCACGCATGCGCTTCATGACCTCGATAACTTCCTCATCCGTCTCACCCAGGCCCAGCATCAAGCCGGACTTGGTCGGAATGTGCGGCATCATCTGCTTGAAGCGCTGCAGCAAGGTCAGCGACCACTGGTAATCCGACCCCGGACGCGCGGCCTTGTATAGGCGCGGTACGGTTTCCAGGTTGTGGTTGAACACATCCGGCGGCTCGGCGGCGGTGATTTCCAGGGCGATGTCCATGCGGCCACGGTAATCGGGCACCAGGGTTTCCAACTGTACGTTCGGCGACAGCTTGCGGATCTCGCGGATGCAGTCGGCAAAGTGCTGGGCACCGCCGTCACGCAGGTCGTCACGGTCCACCGAGGTGATGACCACATACTTGAGCTTCAGGTCGGCAATGGCGATGGCCAGGCTTTCCGGCTCGTTGGTGTCCAAGGGCTTCGGACGGCCGTGGCCGACGTCACAGAACGGACAACGACGGGTGCAGATGTCACCCATGATCATGAACGTGGCGGTACCACCGGAGAAGCACTCGCCCAGGTTCGGGCAGGACGCTTCCTCGCAAACGCTGTGCAGCTTGTGCTTGCGCAGCAAGGCCTTGATGCGGTCGACTTCCGGGGAAACCGGGATGCGCACACGGATCCAGTCGGGTTTCTTCGGCAGTTCGGTGGTGGGAATGATCTTGACCGGGATGCGTGCAACCTTCTCGGCGCCGCGCAGCTTGACGCCGGCCTCTACCTTGGCACGCGGGGCCGGACGCTCGGTGACGTCCAGCGTCGGGATCATGGTTTGCACTGCATCAGTAGTCATATCAGTCGATTCCGCCCGTGAGGGTCGTCTGCTCAGCATAGTCGAGGTGTTTGACGAGCTGCGCGCGCAGCCGGGCACTTACCTCGGCAAATTCAATCGATCCTGCGTGCTCGCTCAACTGGGTCATCGCCAGTCCCGCGTAGCCACAGGGATTAATCCGTCGGAATGGCGCCAGGTCCATGTCCACGTTCAGCGCCAGGCCATGAAACGAACAGCCATGGCGGATCCGCAAGCCGAGGGAGGCGATTTTCGCCCCATCGACGTAGACACCCGGCGCATCCGGCTTGGCCGCCGCCGTCACACCATAGCTGGTCAGCAGCTCGATCAGGCACGTTTCCATGCGGGTGACCAGCTCGCGCACGCCAAACCCCAGCTTGCGCACGTCCAGCAACAGGTAGGCGACCAGCTGGCCAGGGCCATGGTAGGTCACCTGCCCGCCCCGGTCGACCTTCACCACCGGGATATCCCCCGGCAGTAACAGGTGCTCGGCCTTGCCGGCCTGGCCCTGGGTGAACACCGGCGGGTGTTCCACCAGCCAGACTTCATCGTCGGCGGTGGTACCGCGTTCGTTCGTGAAGCGTTGCATGGCATGCCAGACCGGCTCGTAGGCCATCGTGCCCAGCTCGCGAAAGCCCAGCGTGCCCGGCATCACAACACCATGTGCACGAAACCGGTCGCTCGCAGCTCGCTGTTGATGTCGTAGAGCTGTTCCTGACCGGTGGCAATGATGTGCAACTGGATCGTCGTGTACTTGCCGTTGGTACTCTGGCGCTCGGCCAGGGTCTTGTGGTCAACGGTGGCATGTTTTTCAAGGATCGCGATGATCTTGTCCTTGAACCCCACGCCGGTGTCGCCGATTACCTTGATGGGGTAATCCGCGCAGGGAAATTCGATTTTTGGCGCCTTTACTTCAGAGTCTGTCATGGCGTAACGGCCTCGTAAGCCGTGGTAACGCACATGGCCCCGCTCCGGATGGGAACGAGGCCATGCAGGTCAACACTCGATCAGTTGAACAAGCCGTAGAAGAATAGACGGATGCTATCCCAGATGCGGCGGAAGATACCACCTTCCTCGACCGCGTCCAGAGCGATCAGGTCAGCGCTGTGCACCACTTTGTCGTCCAGTTTGACTTCGACTTTACCGATCACGTCGCCCTTGGCGATGGGAGCGGTCAGTTGCGGGTTCATGGTCATGCTGGCAGCGAGCTTCTTGAGCTGGCCTTTGGGCAGGGTCATGGTCAGGTCCTGGGCCAGGCCGGCCTTGACCTGGTTGCTCGAACCTTTCCAGACCTGGGCCTGGGCCAGTTCCGTGCCCTTCTGGTAGAAGGTCTGGGTTTCGAAGAAGCGGAAGCCGTAGGTCAACAGTTTCTGGGTCTCGGCGGCACGGGCCACTTCGCTGCTGGTGCCGAAGACGACAGCGATCAGGCGCATGCCATCACGCACAGCCGAAGACACCATGCAGTAGCCGGCTTCGTCGGTGTGACCGGTCTTCAGGCCATCGACGGTCTTGTCGCGCCACAGCAGCAGGTTGCGGTTAGGCTGCTTGATGCCGTTCCAGAAGAACTCCTTCTGGGAGTAGATGGCGTAGTGGGCCGGGTCTTCATGAATGATTGCCCGGGCCAGCAGCGCCATGTCGTGAGCCGACGAATAGTGCTCAGGGTTCGGCAGGCCGGTGGGGTTCATGAAGTGGCTGTTGGTCATGCCCAGGTCGGCCACGGTTTTGTTCATCATGTCGGCGAACGCATCTTCGCTGCCGGCGATGTGCTCGGCCAGGGCGACGCTGGCGTCGTTGCCGGACTGGATGATGATGCCGTGCAGCAGGTCGCTGACGGTCACTTGCGAACCGACCTTGATGAACATCCGCGAACCGCCAGTGCGCCAGGCGTTTTCGCTGACGGTCACCGGATCGTTTTCACCGATCTGGCCGCGACGGATTTCCAGCGTGGCGATGTAGGCGGTCATCAGCTTGGTCAGGCTGGCCGGTGGCAGGCGCTGGTCACCGTTGTTCTCTACCAGCACCTCGCCGCTGCTGGCATCCATGAGCACAAAGGATTTGGCGGCCAATTGAGGGGGAGCCGGCATCATCTCGACCGCGAACGCGGCCGGTGAGAGAAGCAGCGGGACTAGCAGGCAAAGGCGTTTGGCAAAGGTGGTGATGTTCATCCGTCTCTCGAAATCGCTAATGGGACTGCCCGAAGGCAAAACTGAAACAGGCAGCTTTCTAACGAGCTGCCGCGTATTTAAGTTGCTCACTCACTGCCCTTGCCGGGCTTTTATTATTCATGGAGCCAACAACCTGACCCGCTCCAACCGCCAGCGGGCCTCATTCAATTACTCAGCGGTGACCAGGCTCGGCGAACCGAGATTGGCCAGGCGCACACTGTTCTGCACCTGCTGGACTTCACCCGGAGAACCGATCGGCCCCAGGCGCACCCGATGCAGTGTCTGCTGGTTGCGCACGATCGAGCTGATGAACACCGGGGCGCTCACCATCGAGCTTAGCTTCGACCTCAGCAGTTCGGCAGCGTCCGGGTTGGCGAACGCGCCCACTTGCAGAAACTGGCCAGACGCTGTTGCAGAAGCGTTTTTTTTTGCATCGATCTGCACGGGCAGCACGGCCGCGGCGTGTTGCTGCGGCGGTGGTGTCCACTGCTCGACCGTGCCGGTGGACGCCGTCACGGTTGGCGCGGCATTTTGCGCCACTTTCGGCTCGTTGAGCATCAAAGGCGCCGGACGGCCACGTTGGGCCCACCATTCCTGCGGGTCGATGCCTTCGACCTTGACCCGGGCGGTGCCGATTTCAGCGTAACCGAGTTTTTTCGCCGCCGCATACGACAGGTCGATGATGCGGTCGGAATAGAACGGCCCACGGTCATTGACCCGCAGGATCACGCTCTTGTTGTTGTCCAGGTTGGTCACCCGCACATAGCTGGGCAGCGGCAGGGTCTTGTGGGCCGCGCTCATGCCATACAGGTCATAGACCTCGCCATTGGCGGTGTTCTGGCCATGGAACTTGGTGCCGTACCAGGACGCCGTGCCCGAGGCCACGTAGCGCTTGGACTCGGCCATCGGGAAATAGGTCTTGCCCAGCACCGTGTACGGGTTGGCCTTGTAGGGACCGGTGTGCAGGGTCGGCGTGGCGTCGGGAATGCGCGAGACATCCACGTCCCACCACGGCGCGCCGTCCTTGTGGGCCCGGTTGATGTCCAGGCCCGGCGTCGCGCGTACGGCGGTGGTGTTTTTCTGGGCCGGCGCGCGGCTGGTCGAACAACTGACGACCAACAGCGACAGCGCGGCCAACGCCACGAGCTTCAGGGGTTGATAGGTAGGCAATGCCCGCATTATTTGACGCCCCGTGCTTTGACCAGCTCTTCAGACAGTTGATATACGGCCATGGCGTACATCACGCTGCGGTTATAACGCGTAATCGCGTAGAAATTCTTCAGGCCCATCCAGTATTCGGGGCCTTGTTCGCCTTCCAGGCGCATCGCGGTGACCGGCATGTCGTCACGCAGCGCATCATGACTCGACCAGCCCAACGCCCGCAACTCCCCGACGGTTTTCGTCGGCTCGATGCCCTCGGTCAGGCCCTCGTCCACTTGCTCGCCACGCACGTCGGCACGGCTGACCACCGGCTGGCCGGCTTCCCAGCCGTGGCGCTTGAAATAGCTGGCGACACTGCCGATGGCATCGGTCGGGTTGGTCCAGATATTGATGTGGCCGTCGCCGTCGAAGTCCACCGCGTAGGCGCGGAAACTGCTGGGCATGAATTGCGGCAGGCCCATGGCCCCGGCATAGGAGCCCTTGAGGGTCAACGGATCGACCTGCTCTTCACGGGCCAGCAACAGGAACTCGCGCAGCTCCTTGCGGAAGAACTCGGCACGCGGCGGGTAATCGAAGCCCAGGGTCGACAACGCGTCGATCACCCGGAAATTCCCGGTGTTGCGGCCAAAGAAGGTCTCGACACCAATGATCGACACGATGACCTGGGCCGGCACGCCGTATTCCTGCTCGGCACGGGCCAGGGCCGCCTCGTGCTGGCGCCAGAAGTCCACGCCCCGGGCGATACGCGCCTCGGTGATGAACATCGGCCGGTACTCGCTCCACTGCTTGACCCGCTCGGCGGGCCGGGAGATCGCATCGAGGATCGACTGCTTGCGTTCGGCCTCGCGAAACACCCCCATCAGTTGCTCACCGGCAAAACCGTAGTCGCGGGTCATCTCACCGACGAATTCGGCCACCTGGGGCGAGCCTTCGTATTCACCAGCCAAGGCCTGCGACGCACTGCCCAGGAAGCCGACCAGGCCGATCCACGGCGCATATCGCGTCGACCAGCCGCGCATTGCTTGCATTGAACTCTTCACCTTATTCAAACCTGCGCGATCCACTTGCGATGCGTATGAATCGACATCAAAACCCCAAACGCTGACAGTAGGGTCACCAGCGAAGTTCCTCCGTAGCTAATGAAAGGCAACGGCACCCCCACGACCGGCAACAGGCCACTGACCATACCGATGTTGACGAAAACATAAACAAAAAACGTCATGGTCAGGCTGCCCGCGAGCAATTTCCCAAACAGCGTCTGGGCCTGGGCGGTGATCACCAGCCCCCGGCCGATCAGCAGCAGATAGATCAGCAGCAACACGCAGATGCCCACCAGGCCGAACTCCTCGCCCATGACGGCGATGATGAAGTCGGTGTGGCTTTCCGGCAAAAAGTCCAGGTGCGACTGGGTGCCCATCAGCCAGCCCTTGCCGAACACCCCACCGGAGCCGATGGCGGCCTTGGACTGGATGATGTTCCAGCCAGTGCCCAGCGGATCGCTCTCCGGGTCGAGAAAAGTCAGCACCCGCTGCTTCTGGTAGTCGTGCATCACGAAGTACCACATGGCCACCGACACCGGCACGGCGGCGGCGATCACGCTGAGGATCCAGCGCCAGCGCAGCCCGCCCATGAACAGCACGAAGGCGCCGCCGGCCAGGATCAGCAGCGAGGTGCCGAGGTCCGGCTGACGGACGATCAGGATGAACGGGATGCCGATCAGCAACAGGCTGATGCACACATGCTTGAGCTGCGGCGGCAGGGAACGCTTGGCCAGGTACCAGGCGATGGTCGCCGGCATGATGATCTTGAGGAATTCCGAAGGCTGGAAGCGGATCACCCCGGGAATGTTGATCCAGCGGGTGGCGCCCATGGCGTTGTGGCCCATGATGTCCACCACCACCAGCAAGCAGACCCCCACCACATAGGCCAGTGGCACCCAGCGCGCCATGAACCGCGGTTCGAGCTGGGCGATCACGATCATCGACACCAGGCCGATGCCGAACGAGGTGGCCTGCTTGGCCAGCAGGTCCCAGCTCTTGCCGCTGGCCGAATACAGCACGAACAGGCTGCCGGCGGCCAGGGTCAGCAGCAGGATCAGCAACGGGCCATCGATGTGCATGCGCTGCAACAAGGTGGCGCGACGGCGCATCACGTCTTCGCTGGAGAGGATCCGGTCGAAATTATTCTTCACGGGCCGTAGCCTCCGCAGTGATGGGGCTCGCGTATTCAGGCTTGAGCTGGCCGTGCTCATCCAGCAGCCAGGCGTCCATGATCTGGCGCACCACCGGCGCGGCGACGCCGGAACCCGACTCGCCGTTCTCGACCATGACCGCCACGACGATCTTCGGGTTGTCGGCCGGCGCGAAACCGACGAACAAGGCGTGGTCGCGGTGGCGTTCCTGGACCTTGGAGCGGTCGTACTTCTCGCCCTGCTTGATGGCGACGACCTGGGCCGTACCACTCTTGCCGGCAATCCGGTATTGCGCACCGATGGACGCCTTGCGGGCGGTGCCGCGGGCGCCGTGCATCACCTGCTGCATGCCGTTGTTGACCTTCTGCCAATCCGACGGGTTGCGCAGGATGATGTCCGGCATCGGGTCCGGGTCCACCGGCTTCTGGCCTTCGATGGTCTTGGCCAGGTGCGGGCGATACCACTTGCCCTTGCTCGCCACCAGCGCCGTGGCCTGGGCCAACTGCAGTGGCGTGGCCTGCATGTAGCCCTGGCCGATCCCCAGGATCAGGGTTTCGCCGGGGAACCAGGCCTGGCGCCGGGTCGCCCGCTTCCATTCGCGCGAAGGCATCAGGCCGGGGGATTCCTCGAACATGTCCAGGGAGACTTTCTGGCCGAGACCGAACTTGTTCATGTAGGACGACAACCGATCGATCCCCAGCTTGTGGGCCAGGTCATAGAAGTAGGTGTCGTTGGAACGCATGATCGCCGTTTCCAGGTCCACATAACCGTCGCCGGTACGGTTCCAGTTGCGGTACTTGTGGTCATAGTTCGGCAACTGGTAATAACCCGGGTCGTAGACCCGGCTCGAAGCGGTCACCACGCCGGAGTCCAACCCGGCAATCGCCACGGCCGGCTTGATGGTCGAGCCCGGCGGATACAGGCCGCGCAGCACACGGTTGAACAGCGGCCGGTCGATGGAATCCCGCAACTCGGCATAGGCCTTGAAGCTGATGCCGGTGACGAACAGGTTCGGGTCGAAACTCGGTTGGCTGACCATCGCCAGCACTTCGCCGGTGTTCGGGTCCAGCGCCACCACCGCGCCGCGCCGTCCGCCCAGCGCTGCTTCGGCGGCCTCTTGCAGCTTGATGTCCAGGCTCAGGACGATGTCCTTGCCGGGGATCGGATCGGTGCGCTTGAGCACCCGCAATACGCGACCGCGAGCGTTGGTCTCGACTTCCTCGTAACCCACCTGGCCATGCAGTTCGGGCTCGTAGAAGCGCTCGATACCCGTCTTGCCGATGTGGTGGGTGCCGCTGTAATTGACCGGATCGAGGGTCTTGAGCTCTTTCTCGTTGATCCGCCCCATGTAGCCGACCGAGTGGGCGAAATGCGGCCCCTGGGGATAATGCCGCACCAACTGCGCCACCACCTCGACGCCGGGCAGGCGGAACTGGTTCACGGCGATCAGGGCGATCTGCTCTTCGGTCAGCTCGAACAGGATCGGCACCGGCTCGAACGGCCGTCGGCCCTGGCGCATGCGCTTCTCGAAGATCGCCCGGTCCTCGGGCGTCAGTTGCAGCACTTCGACGATCACGTCGAGCACCTGCTGCCAGTCACCGGAGCGCTCGCGGGTCATGCTCAGGCTGAAGCTGGGCCGGTTATCCGCCACCACCACGCCGTTGCGGTCGAAGATCAGCCCACGGGTCGGCGGAATCGGTTGCACGTGCACCCGGTTGTTTTCCGACAGGGTGGAGTGGTACTCGTACTGGATCACCTGGAGGAAATACAAGCGCGCAATCAGCACGCCGATCAGCGTCACCACCGTAATAGCACCGAACACGACGCGGCCCCGTACCAGACGGGCGTCTTTTTCGTGGTCCTTGATGCGGATCGGCTGGGGCATGGGGCAGGATTACTTGTGGTAAGGGTGCCCGGACAGGACTGTCCAGGCACGATACAACTGTTCGCCGATCAGGATCCGCACCAGCGGGTGCGGCAACGTCAACGGCGACAACGACCAGCGCTGATCGGCCCGGGCACAGACTTCCGGCGCCAGCCCTTCCGGGCCGCCGACCATGAAGTTGACCGTGCGTGCGTCCAACCGCCAGCGATCGAGTTCCACCGCCAACTGCTCGGTGCTCCAGGGCTTGCCATGGACTTCGAGGGTGACGATGCGCTCGTTCGGTCCAACCTTGGCCAGCATGGCTTCGCCTTCCTGGCGGATGAAACGCGCCACGTCGGCGTTCTTGCCACGGGTGTTGAGCGGAATTTCCACCAGTTCCAGGGCCAACTCGGAGGGAAGACGCTTGGCATATTCATGCCAGCCTTCTTCCACCCACTTGGGCATGCGAGAACCGACGGCGATCAGGCGCAGTCGCACAGCGGTCCCTTATTGCTGGTCTTTGTTGAGCTTGGTGAAGTGCTCATGGGGGTTTTCCGGGCTGTGGTGCGCGGCGCTGGCCGAACGGCTCTGCTCGGCACCGGCCCACAGGCGCTCCAGGTCGTAGAACTGACGTGCCGAGGCGGTCATCATGTGCACGATGACATCGTCCATGTCCAACAGCACCCAGTCGCTGTCGCCCTTGCCTTCTTCACCCAGCGGCTTGACGCCCTGGGCCTTGACCGCTTCGCGGACCTTGTCCAGCATCGCGCCAATCTGACGGTTCGAGGTACCGGTGGCGATGATCATGTAGTCCGTGATGCTTTGCTTTTCACGAACGTCGATCACCTGGATGTCCTGGGCCTTGACGTCTTCCAGGGCCGCCACGGCCACCTTGACCAGCTCTTCGCCGACCAGCGCCACGCCGGTATGTGCCTCTACAGGCAGCGGGGCGCTCTTGAACGTGCCCTTGCGCTTTACTTTGTTTACGTCTTTGTCAGTCATATAAAACTCGTTTTGCTCGTATGTTCGGGCGCTTCGCTACACGCATTCACGTGCCTTGAAGCGCGCCTTTTTCAGTTCGACGCACGGTAAAGCCCGTGCGCATCGATGTAGGCCAGGACCGCGTCGGGCACCAGGAAACGTACCGACTTACCGCTGGCCAGCAGTTGACGGATCTGGGTGGCGGATACCGCGAGCGGCGTCTGCCAGACGAATGCAATCTGTCCGCTCGGCCCTTTCAGGGCCAGCGGGTCGCTCACCGAGCGGGCCGCCAGCAGGTTGCGCAAGGCATCCGGCGGCTCGCTGTCGGCATCCGGGCGTTGCAACACCAGGATGTGGCAATGCTGGAGCAACTCTTCCCAGCGATGCCAAGTGGGCAGGCCGCAAAATGCGTCCCAGCCCAGAAGCAGAAAAACCTGGGCATCAACGGCCAGTTCGGCGCGCATCAGCTCCAGGGTATCAATGGTGTAGGACGGTTTGTCCCGCTGCAATTCGCGGGCATCCACCACCAGCGGTGCCACACCGGCCACCGCGCACTCGACCATCGCCAGACGGTCCTGCGCCGACACCTGTGGCGTGTCCCGGTGAGGCGGCCTGGCGCTGGGCGTCAGGCGTAGCTCATCGAGGGCCAGGGCGTCGGCGACTTCCAGCGCACCGCGCAAATGGCCGATGTGCACCGGGTCGAACGTGCCGCCCAGGATACCGATGCGCCGGGGCGGAGTTGTCGTCGTCACAGCGGCTGACGGGTCGAGGTCGCCCAAGTCAGACCGGCTCCTGTCCGCGCAACTGGCCGTCACCGACCACAATGTACTTCTCGCAGGTCAGGCCTTCGAGGCCCACCGGGCCGCGGGCGTGCAGCTTATCAGTAGAAATGCCGATCTCGGCACCCAATCCGTATTCAAAGCCGTCGGCGAAGCAGGTCGGGGTGTTGATCATCACCGACGCCGAATCCACTTCGGCCACGAAACGCCGGGTTTCGCCCTGGTGCTCACTGACGATGGAGTCGGTGTGGTGCGAGCCGTGGCGGTTGATGTGTTCGATGGCCTGGTCCAGCCCGTCGACCACGCGGATCGACAAGATCGGCGCCAGGTACTCGGTGTCCCAGTCTTCTTGCGTGGCCGCAACGGCCTCGATGATCGCCCGGGTGCGCTCGCAACCGCGCAGTTCGACGCCTTTTTCGCGGAACTGGGCGGCCATCGACGGCAGGAAGTCCTGGGCAACGGCCTGGTCCACCAGCAGGGTTTCCATCGCGCCGCAGATACCGTAGCGGTAGGTCTTGGCGTTGAAGGCGATGCGCTGGGCCTTCGGCAATTCGGCGTGGGTACTGACGTAGACGTGGCAGATACCGTCCAGATGCTTGATCACCGGCACGCGGGCGTCACGGCTGACCCGTTCGATCAGGCCTTTGCCGCCACGTGGCACGATGACATCGACGAACTCGGGCATGGTGATCAGGGCGCCGACTGCGGCGCGGTCGGTGGTTTCCACCACTTGCACCACGGCCGCCGGCAGATCGGCCTCGGCCAGGCCGCGCTGGATGCAGGCGGCAATGGCACGGTTGGAATGGATAGCCTCGGAACCGCCGCGCAGGATGGTCGCGTTCCCCGACTTCAGGCACAGGCTCGCGGCGTCGATGGTCACGTTCGGCCGCGACTCGTAGATGATCCCGACCACGCCCAGGGGCACGCGCATCTTGCCGACCTGGATGCCCGACGGGCGGTAGCTCATGTCGCGGATCGCCCCGACCGGGTCCGGCAGGGCCGCGACCTGGCGCAGACCGACGATCATGCCGTCGATGCGGGCCGGGGTCAGCGCCAGGCGCTCGAGCATGGCCGGTTCGAGGCCATTGGCCCGGCCGGCGGCCAGGTCCAGCTCGTTGGCAGCGGACAACTCGGCGCGCGCAGCGTCCAGCGCATTGGCGGCGGCCTGCAAGGCGCGGTTTTTCTGCGCGGTGCTGGCCCGGCCGATGATGCGCGACGCTTCGCGAGCGGCGCGACCCAGGCGGGTCATGTAGTCAAGAACGGACTCAGTCATGGTCTGTGTGGTCTTGGCGATGGGGAAAGCGGCAGATTATAGCTGTCGTAACCCTCGACTAACAGCATGGACTCGCAGTGGTGACCGGCGGAGAAGTAAAACAGGCGTAAACAGCCGGTTGAAGCGAGTGTTCAGCGGTGATTAAGCTTTCCATTGCTATCATCGCGCTTCCTTTGGCCTCACTTCGTCTATCGCCATGACCGATTTGCCATCGCCCAACGCCCTGCCCCACGCCTTTTTCGACCGCGACGCCCAGGTCCTTGCCAAAGACCTGCTGGGCAAAGTCATTCGTCACAAGGTCGGCGACCTGTGGCTCAGCGCGCGGATCATCGAGACCGAGGCGTATTACTTTGCCGAAAAAGGCAGCCACGCCTCGCTGGGCTACACGGAAAAACGTAAGGCTTTGTTTCTGGATGGCGGGCACATCTATATGTACTACGCCCGGGGCGGCGATTCGCTGAACTTCAGCGCCCAGGGTCCCGGCAATGCAGTGCTGATCAAATCGGCCTACCCGTGGGTCGATACCCTTTCCGGGCCGGCGAGCCTGGCGCAGATGCTATTGAACAACCCCGACGCCCAAGGCCGGCCGCGCACACCGCAAAAACTCTGTGCCGGCCAGACCCTGTTGTGCAAAGCTTTGGGGCTGAAAGTGCCGGACTGGGACGCCAAGCGCTTCGACCCCGAGCGCTTGCTGGTGGAAGATGTGGACGTGCCAACGGTCAACGCGATCCAGACCACCCGCCTGGGTATTCCATTGGGACGGGATGAACACCTGCTCTATCGCTTCGTCGATGCCGCCTACGCACCGTGGTGCACCCGTAACCCGCTGCGACGGGGGCAGGTCGAAGGGCGTGATTATTTTTTGCTTTCATGAACACACCGCACAACCCTGTGGGAGCGAGCTTGCTCGCGATAGCGTCGGGTCAGCAGAATTGATGTTGACTGAAACACCGCAATCGCGAGCAAGCTCGCTCCCACAGTTGATCTTCAGTGGCCACAGGCTTTGTGTTCGCAACAGAATCCCACAGGGGGTTCGGTGCATGCCAATCACTAATATTCAATGGAGTTGTCCTTATGGGCCCATGGCTCGATAGCATCACCGGCTGGCTGACCGTCAACCCGCAATGGCTGGCGGTGGCGGTGTTCATCGTCGCCTGCGTGGAATGCCTGGCCATTGCCGGCCTGATCGTGCCGGGTACGGTGCTGTTGTTTGCCATCGCGGTGCTGGCCGGCAGCGGCGCGTTGTCCCTGGGCGAGACGTTGCTGCTGGGCCTGCTCGGCGGCTTGCTGGGGGACGTGGTGTCGTATTTCCTTGGCCGGCACTTCCACCAGAACATCCGCCGCCTACCCGGGCTGCGCCATCACCCCGAGTGGATGAGCGCCGCGGAAAACTATTTCCAGCGCTACGGCATCGCCAGCCTGCTGGTGGGGCGTTTTATCGGCCCGCTACGGCCCATGTTGCCGATGGTGGCCGGGATGTGCGACATGCCGTTCCCGCGCTTCGCCGCCGTCAGCGTGTTGGCCGCGGCGGGCTGGACCGTGGCCTACCTGTTGCCGGGCTGGGCCACCGGGGCGGCATTCCGCCTGCCATTGCCCGAAGGGTTCTGGCCACAGGCCGGCGTGGTCATCGGCAGTATCGCGGTGATGATCGGGCTGAGCGTCAACAGCACCCTGCGTCGCCATCGCCATGCCACGGCGCTGATCGCCGGCATCGGCCTGGTGATCCTGATCGGCCTGTTCATCGGCTTTCGTTACCTGACGGCGTTCGACCAGGGCTTGATGGCCCTGGTCCAGGAGCATCGCAGCCCGACGCTGGATGAAATCGCCGTGACCTTCACGTTGATCGGCGAATTCCGCTACATGTTGATTGTCTGCAGCCTGCTGACCGGGTTGCTGCTGTTGGCACGGCAATGGCGGCAGGCAATCTTTGCCGGGGGCACGATGCTGGTCACCGCCCTGGCCAATACCGGCAGCAAACACTTCTTTGCCCGGATGCGCCCGGAAATCCTCACCGACCCGTTGACCAGCTACAGCATGCCCAGCGGCCATTCCTCCGGGGCGTTCGCGCTGTTCCTGACCCTGGCCGTCCTGGCCGGCCGCGGTCAACCGCCACGCCTGCGCCTGACCTGGCTGCTGCTGGGCTGCTTGCCGGCGCTGGCCATCGCCCTGTCGCGGGTCTACCTGGGCGCCCATTGGCCGAGCGACATCGTCGCCGGCGCCATGCTGGCCGCCAGCATCTGTGCCGCCGCCCTGTGGCTGAGCCAGCGCCAGAGCCCCCTGCCGGCCATGCCACCGAAAGTCTGGTGGTTGATTCTGCCGGCGCTGGTGGCGGTGTTCAGCTTCTTCGCGCTGCGGCATTTGCCCCATGCGATGTTGCGGTATGCCTATTGAGCAATCGCGAGCAAGCTCGCTCCCACAGGAGATTCCTGGCGCAGCTCGAAACCACTGTGGGAGCGAGCTTGCTCGCGATGACGGCAGCACATTCACCATTGATGCAAGCTGACCCTCCGCTATCGCGAGCAAGCTCGCTCCCACAGGGGATCAGTGCTGTTGTGGTGTCAGGCGAAGAGTTCGCCCTGCAGCTCATCGAGCAACGCCTGGATCGCATCCAGGCGCTGTTGCGGGTCGTCGAGTTGCAGCAGGTCGATCTTGTCCAGCTCATTGAACGGCAGCAGGTAAGCCAGTTGATTGGCCAGCGATTGCTGGCCGGTCGCTTCGGTGCCCATGTTCAGGGCCTCGACCATCGGGTGCTCGGCCAGGGCCTTGAGCAGCGCCACCAGGTCAGCGTCTTCCTCTTGCAGCGGTTGCTCCGGCTCCTCCTCCAGCCACTCGACTTCAGCGACCATCAGTTGATCCGCCTGGACGCTGGTGCCATGGACGATAAAGCGCCGCCCACCCTCCACGCGAATGCCCAGCAGACCATTGTCCTGCTGGGAAAAATCGGTGATGCGCGCTTCACAACCGACCCGCGCGAAGCCTTCAGGCGCGTGCCCGACTTCCTCGCCATCGAGGATGCACACCACGCCGAAGCCTTCGCCCTTTTTCATGCAGCGCCCAATCATGTCGAGGTAACGCGCCTCGAAAATCTGCAAGTCGAGGATGCAACCGGGGAACAGCACAGTGTTCAACGGGAAAAGCGGCAAGCTCATAACCAGATCCTTAAACGGTCATCGACACCACCAACGGCAATAGCACCGCCGTGGCCACGCCCATCAGACTCATCGCCAGCGCCGCAAAGGCACCCGACTCCTCGCTTTCCTGCAACGCCACCGACGTGCCCACCGCATGGGCCGCCAGCCCCAGGGCCATGCCCCGGGCCTCGGGGCTATGGACCCCCAACCGGGTCAGAATACTCGGACCGAGGATCGCCCCGAGTACACCGGTGATCAACACGAACACCGCCGCCATGGCCGCCACGCCGCCGATCTGCTCGGCCACCAGCATGGCGATCGGTGAAGTCACGGACTTGGGCGCCATGGTCATCAGGATCATGTGCTCGGCGCCAAAGGCCCAGCCCAACACCACCGCAGAGCCCGTGGCAAACACCCCGGCTATCACCAGCGTAGTAAAAATCGGCCAGAACAACTGCCGGATCCGTCGCAGGTTCAAATACAGCGGCACCGCCAGGGCGACCGTGGCCGGGCCCAGCAGAATGCTGAGGATCTCGGTGCTCTTGCGGTACTCGGCATAGCCGATGCCGCAGCCGACCAACACACCGATCAACAGCACCATCGACATCAACACCGGTTGCAGGAACACCCAGCGGGTCTTTTCGAACGCCGCCAACACCAACTGATAGGCACCCAGGGTAATGCCGATGCCGAACAGCGGATGGTGGATCACCGAGGTCCAGGCGCCCTGCCAGTCGAGCATCATTGGCTGTCCTCCGGGGCGGCGACGTGACGGCGGGCCAGGCGCTGCATCAGCACGCCCGTCAGCGCCACGGACAGCACCAGGGACAAGGTCAACGCGCCAACGATGGCCCAGAAATCGGCGGCAATCGCCCCGGCATAGACCATCACCCCCACCGCCGGCGGCACCAGCAGCAAGGGCAGGTAACGCAGCAGGCTACTGGCGGCCAGGTTCAACGGTTCGCTGACTTCACCGCGCATCACCAGATAGCCCAGCAGCAACAGCAGGCCAATGATCGGCCCCGGCAGCACCGGCAAGAACACATGATTGATCGCAGTGCCCAGCAATTGAAAAAACACCAGCCAGGTCAGGCCCCGTAGCAACATCCGCTCTCTCCCCCTGCAACAGCCCCAATGAACGCGCCAATTCGGTTCACTCAAGCGAGCGGCGTGATTGTGTGACGAGGGAGCTTGCTCCCGCTGGGCTGCGCAGCGGCCCCATTTCATGAGCGCTTCGCACTCAAGCGGGAGCAAGCTCCCTCGCCACGGAATCAAACGCACACGTTAAATGAACGGAATTGCAAAGAATGCGCCGGCATTATAAGCATGCCCGCGCTATGGGTCGGCATTCGTAAAAAGCATGTTCAGTGACCTTACTTGCACGCCATGTTGATCTACAGTGGTTTTTCGGGGACGCCAATCCCCGCTCCAGAAAAAGTAAAACCGATGAACCCAAGGAGAGTCTCAATGCCCTACGTCCCCGTTGCAGCGCTCAAAGATTATGTCGGCAAGGAACTTGGACGTTCCGAATGGCTCACGATAGATCAGGCGCGCATCAACCTGTTCGCCGAAGCCACTGGCGACTTTCAGTTCATCCACGTCGACCCGGTCAAGGCCGCGCAGACCCCGTTTGGCAGCACCATCGCCCACGGTTTCCTGTCGCTGTCGCTGATGCCCAAGCTGATGGAAGACATCCTGATCCTGCCCGAAGGCGTGAAGATGGTCGTCAACTACGGCCTGGACAGCGTGCGCTTCATCCAACCGGTGAAGGTCGATTCCAAGGTCCGGCTCAAGGTCGACCTGGTGGACGCCACCGAGAAAAAACCTGGCCAATGGCTGCTCAAGGCCACCGCCACGCTGGAAATCGAAGGTTCGGAAAAACCGGCCTACATCGCCGAGCCGCTGTCGCTCTGCTTCGTGTAAACCTGCGCGGTCGCGAAACCGCTCGTGCAGTTTCGCATCGCTTCCCTATGTCCAGGGGGGCTAGCTGCGGCATACTCGTGGCTTGATGATCTGGATCCGGTTATGCGCTTATTCGTCCCACTGACCCTGACCCTGTTGCTCACCGCCTGTGGCGGCGGCGAATCGCCGCTGCCGCCCGACGCGCGCCTGCCCGACGGCGGCCGCTATCGCGGCGACCTGGTGGACGGGCTGCTGCAAGGCCAGGGGCGCATCGACTACCCCAACGGCAGCTGGTATGCCGGGCAGTTCGACAAGGGCCAGTGGCACGGCACCGGGGAATGGCACGGCAGCAATGGCGAGGTCTATCGCGGCCAGTTCCACCAGGGCCTGTTCCACGGCCAGGGCAGCCTGACCACACCCTCCAGCAGCTACACCGGCGGCTTCAAGCTGGGGCGACGGGACGGTGAAGGGACGCTCAAGGAAAACGGCATGACCTACCGGGGCGAGTTCAAGGCCGACCGCTATTCCGGTCTCGGGCGCCTGGAACTCGACGACGGCAGCCAGTACCAAGGCCCCTTCGTCAACGGCAAGCCCAACGGTGAAGGCCAGCGCTTCGACGCCAGCGGCAACCAGTTCACCGGCCATTTTGTCGACGGGCAACTGCAGGGCAAGGGCACCTTCAACAGCGCCGATGGCGATGTCTACATCGGCGGTTTCAGGAACAACCAGCTCAACGGTCGCGGTCGCTACGAAAATGCCGACGGCGATGTCTGGATCGGCCGGTTCAAGGACGGCGCGCTGACCGGCAAGGGCGAACTGATCGGCGCCGACGGCAGCCACTACCTCGGTCAATTCAACGATTGGCGCTTTACCGGCCAGGGCCGCCTGAACCTGCCCGACGGCAGTTTCTACATCGGCCAGTTCGAAAGCGACAGCTACCACGGACACGGCACCCTGGTGCTCACCGATGGCACCGTGCAAAGCGGCACCTGGGCCAACGGCCAACGGGTGCGCGACGCGGACGGCAGGCTGTTGCCGGATGTGCTCGAACTTGGCCTGCTGGCCCAGGGCCGCCTGCTGGAGGAGGCCCTGGCCAACATCCCGGCCTCGACCCCGGCGGTGGAGCTGTACAGCCTGACCCTGGGCGGCGACGGCAAGCAAAGCGTGTTCCTGCGCGAATCCGACTATGTCGCCAACATGCTCACCAGCCGTTTCGGCGCGTTCGGGCAGATCCGCCTGGTGAACCACCGCGATCACCTCGGCGACCGGCCCATGGCCAGCCGCGAAAGCCTGCGCCGCGCCGCCGCGACCCTGGCCGAGCGCAGCGGCCCGGAAGACCTGATTTTCATCTACCTGACCAGCCACGGCACCAGCGAGCATGAACTGGTGCTCGACCAGCCGCGCATGGAACTCGCCGACCTGCCCGCCGATGAACTGGCCGTGGTCCTGGCGCCGCTGAAGAACCGCGACAAGATCGTGGTGATCTCGGCCTGCTACTCCGGCGGCTTCATCCCGGCGCTCAAGGATGAACGCACCTTGATCATGACCGCTTCCCGGGCCGACCGGGTGTCCTTCGGCTGCTCCGAGGAAGCCAACTTCACCTACTTCGGCGACGCGCTGTTCGCCCAGGCATTGAACCAAACCGACGACCTGGAACAGGCTTTCAAGCGGGCCAAGGCCACCGTGGCCGAACGGGAACAGGCAGACAATTTCGAAGCCTCCGAACCGCAGATGTGGGCGCCAAGGACAGTCCTTTCCCACTGGCAACTGCTGCGCAAACAGCAGGCCCGGAAAGCATTGCAAAGTACTGCATTGAACGACGAGGCCACAAAGAGCAACTAAGCTGAACCGTATCAAGGGGGAAACACTATGTACTTGACGCCTCAGCATGTTTTGCTCGCCGGAGCCACCGGGCTGACCGGGGAACATCTACTGGACCGGCTGCTCAACGAGCCGACCATCACCCGGGTCCTGGCCCCCACCCGCCGGCCGCTGGCCGAACACCCGCGCCTGAAAAACCCGGTGGGGGAACCGGCCCAGGTGTTGCCTCAACTCAGCGGCCAGGTCGACATCGCTTTTTGCTGCCTCGGCACCACCCTCAAGAAAGCCGGCTCCGAAGCAGCCTTTCGCGCGGTGGACCTGGACCTGGTGGTGGCATTTGCCAAGCGCGCCCGGGAACTGGGCGCGCGGCACCTGGTGGTGATCAGTGCCCTGGGAGCCGACGCCAAGTCATCGATCTTCTACAACCGGGTCAAGGGTGAGATGGAGGCGGCCCTCAAGACCCAGGGCTGGCCGCAATTGACCATCTGCCGCCCTTCCCTGCTGCTGGGCGACCGCGTCGAACCGCGCCTGGCCGAGCAACTGGCCGGGCCGTTGTCGAAGCTGATCCCAGGCAAGTACCACGGCATCGAAGCCTGCCAACTGGCCCGGGCCATGTGGCGCCTGGCGCTGGAAGAGCAGGATGGGGTGCGGGTGGTGGAGTCGGATGAGTTGCGTAAGCTGGGGAAATGATTCTGCAGCGCCTGACTGGACCTCATCGCGAGCAAGCTCGCTCCCACAGTTGACCGAGTTTCGTCAGGAAGAATGAGGTCGAATGTGGGAGCGAGCTTGCTCGCGATGGGCGCGCCACCGCCCCAAAGCCGAGCCCCCATCCTGGTGTTTGCTACATCCCCCCAGTCGCTCGGAACCCCACGCCGATTGCTGTGAACAACGACAACGGCAACAACAAGGTATCCAGCAGCGCACTGCCCGGCAGATCGACGCCAGGATAGCTCGGTGCCTCGGCCCCAAAGCGGTCCTTGGCACAGCATCCGCCGTTGAGGGCGTATAGATCCAGGCGCGTGCCCGCGTACACCAGCGGCGCACCGGGCTTGGCCGCGTCGAGGGTGCGGGCGGTGGCGCAGCCGGTCAGTTGCAGCGCCAGCAGCACGATCAGCAGCTTATTCATCGCTGCTCAAATGATGCTCGCCCCAGCGCGGCAGCATGTCCTGGGGGATGTTCAGCAGATTGAGAATCCGCGCGACGACGAAATCGATCAGGTCGTCGATGGTCTGTGGCTGGTGATAGAAACCCGGCGAGGCCGGCAGGATGGTCACGCCCATGTTCGACAGCTTGAGCATGTTCTCCAGGTGAATGCTCGAGTACGGCGCTTCCCGCGGCACCAGGATCAACGGGCGGCGCTCCTTGAGCGTGACGTCCGCCGCCCGTTCGATCAGGTTGTTGCAGGCCCCGGTGGCAATCGCCGACAGCGTCCCGGTGGAGCACGGCACCACCACCATGGCCGCCGGCGCGCCGGAGCCCGACGCCACCGGTGACATCCAGTCTTCCTTGCCATACACGCGAATCTGCCCCGCCGCCGCACCGGTGTATTCGGTGAGGAAGGCCTGCATCATCTGGGTCTTGGCCGGCAGGGTCACGTCGGTCTCGGTGGCCATCACCAGTTGCGCGGCCTTGGAGATCAGGAAGTGCACCTCGCGGTCTTCGCGCACCAGGCAATCGAGCAGGCGCAAGCCGTACTGGGCGCCGGAAGCACCGGTCATCGCCAGCGTGATGCGTTCGGGACCATTGCTCTCCAAGCGCGTGTTCATTTCAGTGCCTCGGCCAGCTTGCCATGCAGGCCGCCGAAGCCGCCGTTGCTCATGATCACCACGTGGGTACCGGGCTGGGCCTGGCTCTTCACGCGCTCGATGATGCCTTCCAGGGAATCGCTGACAATCGACGGCACCGTGCACAGCGCGGCGGTGGCGCCGAGGTCCCAGCCCAGGTTGGCCGGTGCGTACCAGATCACCTGGTCGGCATCGACCACGCTTTCCGGCAGGCCATCGCGGTGAGCGCCGAGCTTCATGGAGTTGGAGCGCGGCTCGATGATCGCGATCAGCGGCGCCTCGCCGATGCGCTTGCGCAAACCGTCGAGGGTGGTGGCGATGGCCGTTGGGTGGTGAGCGAAGTCGTCATAAATGGTGATGCCGTTGACCTCGGCGACTTTCTCCATCCGCCGCTTCACGCTCTTGAACGCGCTCAACGCGGCGATGCCCATGGACGGCACCACGCCGACATGCCGGGCCGCCGCCAACGTCGCCAGGGCGTTGGCGACGTTGTGCTGGCCGGTCATGTCCCACTCGACCACGCCTTGGGACTGGCCTTCGAACATGACTTCAAATTGCGAACCGTCATCCTTGAGCAACTTCACCTGCCATTGACCGCCCGCACCGGTGGTTTGCACCGGGGTCCAGCAGCCCATTTCAATGACGCGCTGCAAGGCCGGTTCGGTGGTCGGATGGATCACCAGGCCTTCGCTCGGAATGATGCGCACCAAATGGTGGAACTGCCGTTCGATGGCCGCCAGGTCGGGGAAGATGTCGGCGTGATCGAACTCAAGGTTGTTGAGGATCGCCGTGCGTGGACGGTAGTGGACGAATTTCGAGCGTTTATCGAAAAACGCACTGTCGTATTCGTCCGCCTCGATCACGAAGAACGGCGTGCCACCCAGGCGCGCCGACACCGAGAAATTCTGCGGCACGCCACCGATCAGGAAACCCGGGCTCATGCCCGCGTGCTCCAGGACCCAGGCGAGCATGCTGCTGGTGGTGGTCTTGCCGTGGGTGCCGGCCACGGCCAGGACCCAACGGCCCTGCAACACGTGATCGGCCAGCCACTGCGGCCCGGACACGTACGGCAGGCCTTTGTTGAGCACGTACTCCACCGCCGGGTTGCCCCGGGACATGGCGTTGCCGATGACCACCAGGTCCGGTGCCGGGTCCAGTTGCGCCGGGTCGTAGCCTTGGGTCAGTTCGATGCCCTGGGCTTCCAGCTGGGTGCTCATCGGCGGATAGACGTTGGCGTCGGAACCGGTCACGTGATGGCCCAGCTCCTTGGCCAGGACCGCCATCGAACCCATGAAAGTGCCGCAAATACCGAGAATATGGATGTGCATAGTCGACCTCGTAAAACATGGCCGCAGGTTAGCGTAGGGAGGGGGAAATCGCACCTTGTGTTTAGAACGGCAGCCATCAGGACACCGCAAATCCCTGTGGGAGCGAGCTTGCTCGCGATAGCGGTGGGTCAGTTTGCGGCGATGTGGAATGTACAACCCAGCTTTTGTGGCGAGGGAGCTTGCTCCCGCTCGACTGCGCAGCAGTCGCCTTCGGTTTCAGGGTGGGAAAGAAAGCTTGGGGCTGCTGCGCAGCCCAGCGGGAGCAAGCTCCCTCGCCACAACAGCAGTCAGCAGTCAGCAGTCAGCAGTCAGCAGTCAGCAGTCAGCAGTCAGCAGATCAATTATCAGTGGCTCAGCGGGCGATAGCGTGTTTACGCAACTTCCGGTAAAGGGTATTGCGGCTGATCCCCAGTTGTTCCGCCGTGTGGGTCATGTGCCAACGCTGGCGCTCCAGTGCATCGAGCAACGCCAGGCGCTCGGCGTCTTCCAGTGGCCGTTCTGCCACCGTTTCAACCACGGCAACCGGGCGCTGGCGGATCATCGCCGGCAAGTCCTCCAACCCAATCCGCCCACCGTCGCACAGCGCGGCGAGGGTGCGCAGCACATTGCGCAGTTGCCGGACGTTGCCCGGCCAGTCGAACCCCAGCAACGCCTGGCGCGCCGGCTCTTCGATGAGCACCGTCTCGGCCCCGCTCTCCTCAGCCAACAGAAAATCCAGCAACTGCGACTTGTCACTGCGCTCGCGCAACGCCGGGAGGGGGATTTCCAGGCCATTGAGGCGGTAATACAAATCCTCGCGGAAACTGCCGTCCCGCACCCGGTCGAGCAACTGCCGGTGAGTAGCGCTGATGATGCGCACGTTCACCGCCTCGGGCTCGCCGCCGATAGGCACCACCTGGCGATCTTCCAGCACCCGCAGCAAACGAGTCTGCAAGGCCAGGGGCATGTCGCCGATTTCATCGAGGAACAGCGTGCCGCCGTCGGCCTGTTGCAGCTTGCCGCGCATGCCTTCCTTGCGCGCGCCGGTGAAGCTGCCGCCGCGATAACCGAACAGTTCGCTCTCGATCAGGCTTTCAGGGATGGCCGCGCAGTTGAGGGCGACGAAGTGCTTGCCGGCGCGCTGGCTGGCGTGATGCACGGCCTTGGCGAACGCCTCCTTGCCGGAGCCGGTTTCGCCATGGATCAGCAACGGCACATCGCGCTCGAACACCCGCAGCGCCTTGCGGAAATGCTCCTGCAACGCCGCGTCCCCCAGGCAGATGCCCGGCAGCCGCGCGGGTTCGATGGCCTTGAGCAGCGCCGGCGCGACCGGCACCGGCACACTGCGCGGCTGCCCACGCAACACGGCGAACAAATGCCGGCCATCACGGGTGCGCAGCGGCCAACTGGCG
Source organism: Pseudomonas sp. Van50 (assembly GCF_055390755.1). Classification (NCBI taxonomy): domain Bacteria; kingdom Pseudomonadati; phylum Pseudomonadota; class Gammaproteobacteria; order Pseudomonadales; family Pseudomonadaceae; genus Pseudomonas; species Pseudomonas sp. Van50. The sequence continues at coordinate 6,233,745 of NZ_AP024343.1, forward strand.
CTGGCCTGGGCACTGGCCCGCCCCAGCAACTCGTCCAGTGAACAATCGAAAAAGTCTTCCACCCGCTGGCCCAGCAAGCCGCCGCGAATATGCCCCAACAGATTGAGCGCGCTCTGGTTGACCGCGCAGATCCGCCCTTCGCCATCGAACGCCAGCAGGCCCTCGCTGAACAGCCCCACGGATTCGGCCTGCAAATGAAAGCGCAGCAGCCATTGATTGTCGAAGCAACGGAGGAAATAGCAGCTCTCGATCATCTTCGCCGAGAGATTGACCAAGGCCATGGTGTGGAACTGGCTCTGGCGCGACACGTCCGGCCGAGCCGAGGAGACGTCGAGCACCGCCAGCAATTCGCCCTGGGGATCGAACACCGGGCTGGCCGAGCAGGTCAGGCCGGTGTGGCGGCCACGAAAGTGCTCTTCCTGGTGGATGGTCAGGGCCTGGCGTTCCACCAGGCAGGTGCCGATGCCGTTGGTGCCTTCGCAGGCTTCGCTCCAGTCGGCGCCGAGCCAGAGGCCGGCCCGTTCGAAAATCTTCCGTTCGCTGGGGGCGGTGACGCAGTTGAGGATCACGCCCCGGGCGTCGGTCAGCAACACCGCGTGGCCGGCGCCGGAGAGTTGCTGGTGCAGGCTGGTCATTTCATTGCCGGCGATGTGCAGCACCTGTTGCAAGCGCTCGCGGCTCTCCAGCACCCGGCCATGCTCGAGCACCGTCGGCGCCAGGTTCTGGGCCGGGTCGAGGTGATAGTCCTCGAGACAGCGCAGCCAGGAACGGGCAATCGACGGATCGCTGCCAGGGCCCTGCAGATGGGCCTTGCCCTGGGTGACCGTCAGGACTTGCTGGGCATGGCGACTCAAATGGTTGCTGTGCATTTCTTATTATTCTCCCCGAAGGACCTTTGGACCTGCCAACACATACCCCGTGGCGAGGGAGCTTGCTCCCGCTGGGCTGCGCAGCAGCCCCAAAACCTGAGTTTGCGGTGTATCAGGCTGACCGAGTTGGCTGCCTTGGGACCGCTTCGCGCTCCAGCGGGAGCAAGCTCCCTCGCCACAAAAGCTGTCCTGCCACAAAAATACATTTGCCAGAGATTCCAGGATCGAAGCCCAGCATCCTCCAGCCCAACCGCCTTTGCAATGCTGGCGCGACCTGCCAGTCACAGACTGTCTCGCATCTGGCACAAACTGTCACACCCGCTGTATCGCAAGCGTCACACACCCCCTCCGTTTGTCCGAGCAACTCCTCCTAAAGTCTTGATTTACGGGCCCTGCAAGGCAATGGCCCAACCTTTGCTCTAGGCTTTATTACCAGCGCTCAATTTTGCGCGGCCTCCCGTATAAGCACAAAAGCCAAGGAGAACTCATCATGCGTTACGCTCACCCCGGTACTGAAGGCGCTATCGTTTCGTTCAAGAGCAAATACGGTAACTACATCGGCGGCGAGTTCGTCGCGCCGGTCAAAGGTCAGTACTTCACCAATACTTCCCCGGTCAATGGCCAGCCCATTGCCGAATTCCCGCGCTCCACGGCCGAAGACATCGAAAAAGCCCTGGACGCCGCCCACGCCGCCGCCGATGCCTGGGGCGCCACCTCAGCCCAGGCCCGTTCGCTGGTCCTGCTGAAAATCGCCGACCGCATCGAGCAAAACCTCGAAGTGCTGGCGATCACCGAGTCCTGGGACAACGGCAAGGCCGTGCGCGAAACCCTCAACGCCGACATCCCCCTGGCCGCCGACCACTTCCGCTACTTCGCCGGTTGCCTGCGGGCCCAGGAAGGCAGCGCTGCCGAGATCGACGGCAACACCGTGGCCTACCACATCCATGAACCCCTGGGCGTGGTCGGGCAGATCATCCCGTGGAACTTCCCGCTGCTGATGGCCGCCTGGAAACTCGCCCCGGCCCTGGCCGCCGGTAACTGCGTGGTGCTCAAGCCGGCCGAGCAAACCCCGCTGGGCATCTGCGTGCTCATGGAGCTGATCGGCGACCTGCTGCCGCCCGGCGTGCTGAACGTGGTGCAAGGCTTCGGCAAAGAAGCCGGCGAAGCCCTCGCCACCAGCAAGCGCATCGCCAAGATCGCCTTCACCGGTTCCACCCCGGTGGGCTCGCACATCATGAAATGCGCCGCCGAGAACATCATCCCGTCCACCGTGGAACTGGGCGGCAAGTCGCCGAATATTTTCTTCGAAGACATCATGCAGGCCGAACCGAGCTTCATCGAGAAAGCCGCTGAAGGTCTGGTGCTGGCGTTCTTCAACCAGGGCGAAGTCTGCACCTGCCCATCCCGCGCCCTGGTCCAGGAGTCGATCTACGACGAATTCATGCAAGTGGTGATGAAGAAAGTCCTGCAGATCAAACGCGGCGACCCACTGGACACCGACACCATGGTCGGCGCCCAGGCGTCCGAGCAGCAATTCGACAAGATTCTTTCGTACCTGGAAATCGCCAAGGGCGAAGGCGCCGAGCTGCTGACCGGCGGCAAAGTGGAAAAACTCGAGGGCAACCTGGCGACCGGGTACTACATCCAGCCGACCCTGCTCAAGGGCACCAACAAGATGCGCGTGTTCCAGGAAGAAATCTTCGGCCCAGTGGTGAGCATCACCACCTTCAAGGACGAAGCCGAAGCCCTGGCGATCGCCAACGACACCGAGTTCGGCCTCGGCGCCGGCCTGTGGACCCGCGACATCAACCGCGCCTACCGCATGGGCCGGGCGATCAAGGCCGGTCGCGTGTGGACCAACTGCTACCACCTATACCCGGCGCACGCCGCGTTCGGTGGCTACAAGAAGTCCGGCGTGGGGCGTGAAACCCACAAGATGATGCTCGACCACTACCAGCAGACCAAGAACCTGCTGGTGAGCTACGACATCAATCCGTTGGGGTTCTTCTAAGCCCTTGGGGCGAGGCAGGTTCTCCTGCTTTGCCCCTTAGATAGCTATCGCGAGCAAGCTCGCTCCCACAGGGATCTGTGGATAACTCTTTTTTCAGGGTTGGCAACAGATCCACTGTGGGAGCGAGCTTGCTCGCGATGACGCCCTCACTGACAACATCAATTTACCGTCCCACCGCTCTGGCATGAGCCTTGCGTGCCCGCTCCACAGCAAACCCGAAAGTCCAACAGATCAAACAATAAAAAAGACAGAGAGGACTTATGACTTCTACCACCCAACTCAAACCCACACTCGGCACCCTGCATTTATGGGGCATCGCCGTCGGCCTGGTGATTTCCGGCGAGTACTTCGGCTGGAGCTACGGCTGGGGCACCGCCGGGACCCTGGGCTTTCTCGTCACCGCCCTCATGGTGGCGCTGATGTACACCTGCTTCATCTTCAGTTTCACCGAACTGACCACCGCGATTCCTCACGCCGGCGGGCCTTTTGCCTACAGCCGACGGGCCTTTGGCGAGAAAGGCGGGTTGATCGCCGGGATCGCCACCCTGATCGAATTCGTCTTCGCGCCCCCGGCCATCGCCATGGCGATTGGCGCTTACCTCAACGTGCAATTTCCCGAACTGGACCCCAAGCTCGCGGCGGTTGGCGCGTACATCGTGTTCATGACCCTGAACATCCTCGGCGTCAGTATCGCCGCCGCGTTCGAGCTGGTGGTCACCGTGCTGGCGGTCGCCGAGTTGCTGGTGTTCATGGGCGTGGTCGCGCCGGGCTTCAGCTTCAGTAACTTCGTGCTCAACGGCTGGGCCGGCTCCAATGAATTCAGCCTCGCCTCGATCCCGGGCATTTTCGCGGCGATTCCCTTCGCCATCTGGTTCTTCCTCGCCATCGAAGGCGCGGCCATGGCCGCCGAAGAAGCCAAGGACCCGAAACGCACGATTCCCCGCGCCTATGTCAGCGGCATCCTGACCCTGGTGTTCCTCGCCATCGGCGTGATGATCATGGCCGGCGGCGTGGGCGACTGGCGCACCCTGTCGAACATCAACGACCCGCTGCCCCAGGCCATGAAGGCGGTGGTCGGCAACGACTCGACCTGGATGCACATGCTGGTGTGGATCGGCCTGTTCGGCCTGGTAGCAAGCTTCCACGGGATCATCCTCGGCTACTCGCGGCAGTTCTTCGCCCTGGCCCGGGCCGGCTACCTGCCCCGCGGCCTGGCGAAACTGTCGCGCTTCCAGACCCCGCACCGGGCGATCCTGGCCGGCGGCGTCATCGGCATCGCAGCGATCTACAGCGATGGCCTGGTCAACCTGCAAGGCATGAGCCTGACGGCGGCGATGATCACCATGTCAGTGTTCGGCGCCATCGTGATGTACATCATCAGCATGCTCAGCCTGTTCAGGCTGCGTAAGACCGAACCGAACCTGGAACGCACCTTCCGCGCGCCGGGCTACCCGATCGTACCGGGCATTGCGCTGTTCCTGGCGGTGGTGTGCCTGGTGGCGATGGCGTGGTTCAACATGGTGATTGGCTTGGTGTTCCTGGCGTTCATGGTTGTCGGCTACCTGTATTTCCAACTGACCGCCAAGCAACGCTCCGATGCGCCGGCGGACGCTATGCTCACAGGTATCTGAAAGTTGCACCGGCGCCGGGCTGAGGGCCTGGCGCCTGCCATTTAAAAGTGCACACCAACCCTCTGTGGGAGCGAGCTTGCTCGCGATAGCGGTCTTACATCCGGCACATGTGTTGAATGACACACCGCTATCGCGAGCAAGCTCGCTCCCACAGGGTTATGGGGTGTATTTAAGTTATTTAGAGAACAGGAGGACACCGCCCATGGCCGCATTCGCCCATTCCGTCGGCGCCCAGACCTATCGCTTCGACAGCCTCAAGGACCTGATGGCCAAGGCCAGCCCGGCACGCTCGGGGGATTTCCTCGCCGAAATCGCCGCGCTCAACGATGGCGAGCGGGTGGCCGCGCAAATGGCCTTGGCCGACCTGCCCCTCAGCCATTTCCTGCAGGAAATGCTGATTCCTTACGAGGTCGACGAAGTCACCCGGTTGATCGTCGACACCCACGACAAACAAGCCTTCGCCACCGTCAGCCACCTCACCGTCGGCGGTTTTCGCGACTGGCTGCTCAGCGACGCCGCCGATGAACAGAGCCTGCGGGCGCTGGCCCCCGGCCTGACGCCGGAGATGGTCGCGGCCGTGTCGAAAATCATGCGCGTGCAGGATTTGGTGCTGGTGGCGCAGAAAATCCGCGTGGTCACCAAATTCCGCGGCACCCTCGGCCTGCGCGGCCGGCTGTCCACCCGCCTGCAACCCAACCACCCCACCGACGAACCCGCCGGGATCGCCGCGAGCATCCTCGACGGCCTGCTCTTCGGCAACGGCGACGCCATGATCGGCATCAACCCGGCCACAGACAGCACGGCCTCGATCTGCGCCATGCTGGAAATGCTCGACGCCATCATCCAGCGCTACGACATCCCCACCCAAGGCTGCGTGCTGACCCACGTCACCACCTCCATCGAAGCGGCGAACCGTGGCGTGCCCCTGGACCTGGTGTTCCAGTCCATCGCCGGCACCGAAGCGGCCAACGCCAGTTTCGGCATCAGCCTGAACATCTTGCAGGAAGGCTACGACGCCGGGCTCAGCCTGAATCGCGGCACCCTCGGCAACAACCTGATGTATTTCGAAACCGGCCAGGGCAGCGCGCTGTCGGCCAACGCCCACCACGGCGTCGATCAACAGACCTGCGAGACCCGGGCCTACGCCGTCGCACGGCATTTCAACCCGTTCCTGGTGAACACGGTTGTAGGCTTCATCGGCCCGGAATACCTGTACAACGGCAAACAGATCATCCGCGCCGGCCTCGAAGACCACTTCTGCGGCAAGCTGCTGGGCGTGCCGATGGGCTGCGACATCTGCTACACCAACCACGCCGAAGCCGACCAGGACGACATGGACACCCTGCTGACCCTGCTGGGCGTGGCCGGGATCAACTTCATCATGGGCATCCCCGGCTCCGACGACATCATGCTCAACTACCAGACCACCTCGTTCCACGACGCCCTCTACGCCCGCCAGACCCTGGGCCTGAAGCCGGCGCCGGAGTTCGAAACCTGGCTGGCGAACATGGGCATCTTCACCCAGGCCGATGGCCGGGTGCGGTTTGGCGACAACCTGCCACCGGCGTTCCGTCACGCCCTCGCACATCTGGGATGAGTGAACTGCCCATGGATAAAAAACCTGTCGATCCGCAAAACCCTTGGCTGAACCTGCGCAACCTCACCCCTGCGCGCATCGCCCTCGGTCGCACCGGCACCAGCCTGCCGACCCAGGCGCAACTGGATTTCCAGTACGCCCACGCCCAGGCCCGCGATGCGGTGCACCTGGCGTTCGATCACCAGGGCATTCGCGCACAGTTGACCGAGCGCGGCCGTGAAAGCCTGCTGCTCCACAGCGCCGCGGCCGACCGACACAGTTATCTACAGCGCCCGGACCTGGGCCGACGGCTCGATGAGGCCTCCGCGCAAATCCTGCAAGACTACGCAGCGGCCCATCCCGGCGGTGTGGACCTGGCCATCGTCGTGGCTGACGGCCTGTCGGCCCTGGCGGTGCATCGCCATACCTTGCCGTTCCTGGCGCGACTGGAAGAACAGATCGCCGCTGAAGGCTGGTCGACGTCGCCGGTGATCCTGGTGGAACAGGGCCGCGTCGCCGTGGCCGATGAAGTGGCACAGCGGCTCGGCGCGAAAATGTCGGTGATCCTGATCGGCGAACGCCCCGGCCTCAGCTCCCCCGACAGTCTGGGGCTGTATTTCACCTACGCCCCCAAGGTCGGCCTGACCGATGCCTATCGCAACTGCATCTCCAACGTCCGTCTCGAAGGCCTGAGCTACGGCATGGCGGCCCATCGCTTGATCTACCTGATGCGCGAGGCCTGCCGCCGTCAGCTTTCGGGCGTCAATCTGAAGGACGAAGCCCAGGTGAACACTCTAGAGGCGGAAAACGGAGCCGATATGAAAGGTAATTTCCTACTGGCGCCGCCCCGAAACTGATCCGCTTATCCGATTGCGTTTTTGATCCGCTTTCAGGCAGCATCAAAAGCACGGCAGCGCGACGTTGTTGTCAGAATATCTGTCGACCTTTGCAGACGAGACCTACCATGCGGATTATCCAAGCGACGCTGGAACACCTGGACCTGCTGACCCCATTGTTCGTCAAGTACCGGGAATTCTACGGCTCACTGCCTTACCCGGACTCGTCCCGAGCCTTCCTCGAAAAGCGCCTGCGCCGCAAGGAATCGGTGATCTACCTGGCCCTGCCCGATGACGACGACAACCGGTTACTGGGCTTCTGCCAGCTCTACCCGAGCTACTCATCCCTGTCCCTCAAGCGCGTATGGATCCTCAACGACATCTACGTCGCCGAAGACGCCCGCCGCCAACTGGTGGCCGACAACCTGATCCGCACCGCGAAAAAAATGGCCAAGGAAACCAACGCCGTGCGCATGCGCGTCTCCACCAGCAGCAACAACGAAGTGGCACAGAAAACCTACGAATCGATCGGCTTCAAGGAAGACACCGAGTTCAAGAACTACGTGTTACCGATCAGCGAAGGGCTCTGACCCGATTACCGCGGACTGATCGTTCTGTGGGAGCAAAGCTTGCTCGCGATAGCAGTCTGTCGGGCAACATCAATGCTGACTGCCCCGCCGCCATCGCGGGCAAGCAGGCATATCTATGGGAGATAGATCTGTTGAAGCAAAGCTTGCTCGCGATAGCGGTCCGTCAGGCCCATCAATGTTGACTGAATAGCCACCATCGCGAGCAAGCTTTGCTCCCACGGGTGTTTCACCCTGCGACGACACATCGAAATCCCTGGCTACAAACTCACCCCGCTCCCCGCCCTCCAGCCCGTATAATGCCGCTCTTCCCGGCTTGTAAGAAAAAGCTACACACTCTGTAGCCATACTCCAAGCCCGACCCAAAGCCTGCCGAGCCAGGCCACCACCACAGGTGTTATGCATGGATTTCAATCCCCTCGACCTCATCCTGCACCTCGATGTGTACCTCGACCTGCTGGTGACCAACTACGGCACCTGGGTCTACGCCATCCTGTTCCTGGTGATCTTCTGTGAAACCGGCCTGGTGGTCATGCCGTTCCTGCCCGGCGACTCCCTGCTGTTCATCGCTGGCGCCGTCGCCGCCGGTGGCGCCATGGACCCCGTGCTGCTGGCCGGCCTGCTGATGCTCGCGGCCATTCTCGGCGACAGCACCAACTACCTCATCGGCCGCACCGCTGGCGAAAAACTGTTCAGCAACCCCAACTCAAAAATCTTCCGCCGCGACTACCTGCAGCAAACCCACGACTTCTACGACAAACACGGCGGCAAAACCGTGACCCTGGCGCGCTTCCTGCCGATCATCCGCACCTTCGCCCCCTTCGTCGCCGGCGTCGGCAAAATGAATTACCTGCGCTTCTTCGGCTTCAGCGTCCTCGGCACCGTCCTCTGGGTCGGCGGCCTGGTGACCCTCGGTTACTTCTTCGGCAACGTGCCCTTCATCAAGCAGAACCTGTCGCTGCTGGTGGTGGGCATCATTCTGGTGTCGCTGCTGCCGATGATCATCAGCCTGGTGCGCAGCAAAATGAACCAGCGCGCCTCGAAAGCCCAACCACGCTGATCGCCATGTGGTCCCTGAGCAACTGGCGCCGCCGACGCACCCTCGCCAAACATCCCGTGGCCGAGGACACCTGGCAACGGGTGCGCCAACAATTGAGCTTCCTCGACGGCATCAGCGCCGCCGAGGACCAATGGCTGCGAGAAGCCTGCGTACTGTTCCTGCACGATAAACACCTCACCGCCCTGCCCGGCGTCGAACTGCACCAGGAACAACGCCTGCTCCTCGCCGCCCAGGCCCAATTGCCGTTGATGCACCTCGGCGAGCTGAACTGGTACCAGGGCTTCCACGAAATCGTCCTCTACCCCGACGACTTCCTCAGCCCCCAGCGCTACCGCGACGCCAGCGGCATCGAGCACGAATGGGACGGCGAACACAGCGGCGAAGCCTGGCCCCAGGGCCCGATCATCCTGGCCTGGGACGGCGTGATGTCCAGCGGCGGCTGGGACGGCTACAACCTGGTGATCCACGAACTGGCGCACAAACTCGACATGCTCAACGGCGACGCCAACGGCCTGCCACCACTGCACGCCGACATGCGCGTCAGCGACTGGGCCGAAGCCATGCAACAAGCCTTCGACGACCTCGACCGCCAACTGGACCACAACCCCGACGCAGAAACCCTCATCGATCCCTACGCCGCGGAAAACCCGGCGGAGTTCTTCGCCGTCACCAGCGAATACTTCTTCAGCGCCCCGGACCTGCTGCACCAGGCCTATCCACGGGTCTATGAACAGCTCAAGGCCTTCTACCGCCAGGATCCTTTGGCCCGGCTGCGGCAACTTCAAGCCGAAGATCCGGTCTATCAGGCGTCATACTAAGGTCTCTAAGACCCTGGTAACGTGGCAACAGCGGCCGAATATGCCTATAATCGCCGCCACTTTTTGGTCAATCCGACCAAGTCATTTGGTCAACTAACGGGGGCACCGCCCAATGAGCTACAGCAAGATTCCGGCTGGCAAAGACCTGCCGAACGACATCTACGTCGCGATCGAAATCCCGGCCAACCACGCCCCGATCAAATACGAAATCGACAAAGACAGCGACTGCCTGTTCGTTGACCGTTTCATGGCCACCCCCATGTTCTACCCGGCCAACTACGGTTACATCCCTAACACCCTGGCCGACGACGGCGACCCCCTCGACGTGCTGGTCGTGACCCCATACCCAGTGGCCCCAGGCTCGGTCATCCGCGCCCGTCCAGTCGGCATCCTGAACATGACCGACGACGGCGGCGGCGATGCCAAAGTCATCGCAGTGCCACACGACAAACTGTCGCAACTGTACGTCGACGTGAAGGAATACACCGACCTGCCACCACTGCTGATCCAGCAGATCGAACACTTCTTCGAGAACTACAAAGACCTCGAAAAAGGCAAGTGGGTCAAGATCGAAGGCTGGGCCGGCGCAGACGCCGCCCGCGAAGCGATCACCAAGTCGGTTGCCGCCTACAAAGGCTGAAACAAACTTGAAAAGAACCCCGGTTTGCCCCGGGGTTTTTTTATGCCTTAATGGTTTCTAATACGAAGCTGTATTAACACCGTTTACCCACGTTTAGCCCGCGCCTTTCAAATCCCAAAAACGGAAAGATCGTCTTATATATTTGAACGACACGTTTATTGCCGAAAACACAGTCGCCCCTAAACTTTCCGTTTATGAAAATACTTTCCAGTGGCGACCGCTTCCGAGCCCTTCTAAAAGAAGCGAACATCCGATCCGCCGACTTCGCGAAGTTATACGGCGTGAAATCCCAACACGTGAACAACTGGTTCAACCGTGGCATCCCGCCAGGGCGCATCCACTCCATCGCCAGCCTGCTGACCGTCAGCCCGGAGTGGCTCGCCCACGGCGAAGGCCCGCAAACCCCATTGGGCCTCGGCCCCGGCACCACCTACGAGGCGGCCGAAAACGATGGCGTCTACAGCGTGCTGGAACCCACGGACATCGAACTGCCTTTCTATAAGGAAGTCCCCATCGCCCCCGGCGAAACCAAAACCCACATCGTCGAAATCCCCGACCAATCCATCCGCCTGCCCCGCAGCCACCTCGAAACCCTGGAAATAAACCCCAACGACGCCATCTGCCTCACCATGGTCGGCGACAGCATGGCCGAACGCATCGAAGACGGCTCCACCCTCGCCATCGACCGCGGCCTGACCCAAATCGTCGACGGCCAAATCTACGCCCTCGAACACGACGGCATGCTGCGCATCAAATACCTGCACCGCATCCCCGGCAACCGCCTGCGACTGCGCAGCCACAACAGCGCGGCTTACCCGGACGAAGTCTTCAGCGCCGAACAGATCGAAGCGCAGAACATACGAGTGATTGGCTGGGTGTTCTGGTGGTCCACCCTCAACAAACAGAGACCGCCGGTGTGCGATTGACCCACCCGAACGGAAAGACAGGCAAAGCGCCTTGTGCCGAGGAGCCTTGTGGTGAGGAGCTTTGTAGTGAGGAGCTTTTGTGGCGAGGGAGCTTGCTCCCGCTGGGCTGCCCAGCAGCCCCCTGCTTTTTTACCTGAATCCCCCCTAACCCAATGATTCCACACCACTTACCACTGGGATTCTGCCAAAAACCCGCGTATCCTCCGCCCCACATTTGCGAGCCCACGCCTCGCACCGACAAGGCAGATCACTTTCTGACCAAGTCCCACAGCCGGCCGCAAGAGCCGGATGTACGTTTTGAAGGCTGGTGAGGTTTGTCAAAAACGAACTGAGTTAGTCAACGAGAAGCCGGCCATAAGCCGGCTTTTTAATGGCTGAAACAATATTTTCCGTCCGAAAACTTTCCAGATAACCGTGTTCATATCGGAGAGCAAAAAATCCCCTATCCGATGGTATTAGACTTGGATATCGTTCACCTCCTGACCAAGGATCATTCGGTCAACTCACTATGGCTTGCGTCTGAATCGCTTACCGATAATTGTCTATCGGACGATGCCCACTCGCCATTACTCGGAGCACGGGAATATTCTCCAATCGATTGCCCTTAATTTGGGTGTTCGGTAGGCGTGTTTGCCGTTCGCTTACGGAGCGACTGCATGTCGGCTTGGCGCACTAATCACTGGCGCGACGCGTCGGGTTCATTGAGCAGATCCGCACCATCTCCGTTTACTAGGTTCTGTACGAAATCCCGAGAAACCCAATTGCCGCCCCTCAAACGCTGAGATTTTGTAGAGTCCTCTGCCATCGACGGAAAGGAATTCTGTGATGGCAAAGCGTTACGAACTCTCGGATGAGGCCTGGGGTGTGGTCTCCGACCTCTTCATCGAAACTCATGGCCGAGGGCGGCCGCGCCTGAGCGACCGCTTGATGCTCGATGGTGTGCTCTGGGTGCTCTGCTCGGGTGCTGCGTGGCGAGACATGCCGGAGCGCTTCGGCCCATGGTCAACGGTGTATCAACGGTTTCGCGGCTGGCGAAATCAGGGAACGTTCGAACAGATGCTCAAACGCTTACACCTGAGATTGAATGAGCAAGGCTTGATCGATCTGCAAACCTGGATGATCGACTCAACCGCAGTACGCGCAACCCGAGCCTCATCTGGCGCTCGGAAAAAAGGGGGCCTGACGAGCCTGCCGATCACGCTCTAGGCCGCAGCCGCGGCGGCCTGACAACCAAAATCCACATGCTTTGCGACGCCAACGGAACACCGTTGCGCTTCCTTCTCTCTGGCGGTCAAGCCAGTGACATCAGCCATGCCCAGCCATTGCTGGACGAGGTCGGCATCCCGTCGAGCCAACGTGGCCGCCCGCGAAAACGCTGCAAATGGTTACTTGCTGACAAGGGCTACGACGCCGAGGCACTTCGCCGTTACTGCGACCAATATCGAATGCAGCCCGTCATCCCGCTGCGCTCAATGAAGCGCAAACCCAAACCCGGCTTACCCAGACTGTTTGATAGGCTCAAGTACCGACAGCGCAACATCATCGAGCGCATGTTTGGCTGGCTGAAAGAAAACCGCCGCATCGTGACACGCTTCGACAAGCTCGCAAAAAGCTATGCCGCCATGGTCTCGCTGGCTTGTTCCATGCGGTGTTTGCGACATCTCTTTTCGTACAGAGCCTAAGCCTTCTGAGGCTAGGGGCATAGGTTCGACACAGTTGCGTACCTATGCCCTAGCGCTAAATCAACTAACCACTTGTGCAGCGGGGTGCCCAGGATGAGCTTGAAGAAACTCTCCTGCTATCGAACGAATGCGCGCTGCACAATGTGTGCGATTCGTTATCTCTCTATCTGTACCCAAGAAGCTCGTAAAAAAGGTTTTTGTTATATGAGGATTGTTCACTGTAGATCCACGCTCAGCGATGTATTGAGCGCGTTCTTTTAATATGTTGAGCATCTTATTTTGAGATATACACGGCACTCCATCTTCGAGCGAGTCTGCAGCTTCTGCATACTGAGCTGCAGAATATTGCTGCTTATGCAGTCGCTTGGCATCTTCAATGGAGTAGAATGGCTGTTCCCCACAGACCATAAATAGGTCTTCTAGCTGCAAATTTCGAGGGACGCGTGCCGCCAGTCTGAAATCAATCAACATCTGGGCTTCTTTGTTTTGCAGCCACGGCTCCATATCTACCGGAGTTAGGCACAGGCTCCGTTGTAGCTCTGGCCTGCCACGATCTTTAGAATAAAAACCAAACACAAAAAACATTTTTCGCCAGCGCTCTATGTGACTCATACCGAAATCACGAGCCGTACCAATGTCAAAATTTGTAGAAGACTTAACTTCAACCTCAAATTGATAGGTCATACCATCTACACGGATGTCCGTAAGAAGCGCATCCACTCCGTGTCGTTCATGCGCCGCATCCCACTCTAGCCCGAATAGGGCTGAAAGCTCACGTTCGCGCTCATCATCTTGTACAGTCATTACAATGCACCTAAAGCCAAAGCCACTTCACGAGCCACTGCATACGCTACTGGAGGGCACACGCTATTTCCAATCTGACCAATTGCCTGATACACAGCTCCAGAGAAGCGCCAGCCCTCTGGAAAACCCTGCAACAATGCACAATCAGCCACACAAAGTCTAAAGTGGCCATTCTCTGGAGAGTATACGACGGCCAAGTCATGAGTTAACTGCACACCGCTAGGCCAGATTTCTAGGTCATTCCATATTTTCAACGAGGCTTTGCTATTTAGGATTCCCGTGGTATTCCTTGGGCCAGTGAATCCAGACCTCAAAGTAGGTGCAACCACATCAAAGCCTATGTCAGGCAGGCCAAGGCTTCGTCGGGCAGTATTTCGTGGAAGAAGATTAACGCCCAACAAACTATCTACTTCACCATGCGTGGGCTCGGGCACGCGGAATCGCATAGCATCTCTTGAGGTCCTGAAACCAACAAAAAACACCCGACGGCGAGCTTGAGGCACCCCAAAGTCGTGTGCTGACAACTTGAATTTGAATATCGTATATTGATCGCTTAATGGATCAATAATTGTTTCTTTAACAAAAGACTCGAACTTCTTATCCCAAAGCCCTACAACATTTTCTGCAATAAATGCCCTTGGACGAGTCTGTCTAACGCATCGGACAAACTCTCCCCACATGTTTCTAGGGTCCTCGGCACCTGCTTGTTTGCCTGCAACAGAAAACGGCTGGCACGGAGGGCCACCGTGAACTATGTCTATGCCTCGAAACTGGGAGAATCCTACCTTGGTCACATCTCCCTGAAGGGCACCGGACCTAACATCCCATTGCGGCCGATTAGCGCGTAGCGTTTCACCACAAATGTCCAGGATTTCAAAAGAGGCCGTATGCTGGAATCCTGCTCGCTCGAAACCTACGTCTAGACCCCCGCCACCAGAAAACAGAGACAAGCATGTCAGACCATGATCCGTACACTCCGGCATCAGGTCGAGGGGATCTAGTCTCCTCCCTTGAATAGGAGATGGGATAGGCTCGGAACGCTCCGCAGAAAGAAGGGCTAATTTGCGCTTTTGAGAACGAATTGAGGTCGCTCTGTAGCGGTCTCGTTGCTCCTGAGTAAGCTCGTATCCCATGCGGTCCTCACCAATAATCAAAAAAACACTGTACGAATATACAGTTTTTTTGCTCTGTGTTCTGAAATCTATTTTCGGGGGGCGATTATGGGGATTATTCCCCTCCATGCCTACCGCTAGCTGACGCTACAGTTAGGCAGGTCGCTCTCAGGTCAAGCACTGCTAGGCGTTGAGTCCTCGCGGAGCGATGAATGGTCACCTACACGCTATCGTGTCCCGGCATTTGTGAAGAGGGTCAATTAATGATGAAAGCTCAGCGAGAGTCGCATCCGCAGCAGGGACACTAGATTGGGGCTGCACGCTAGAGGGCTAGGCTCTGTATGAAAAGAGGTGTCGCAAACATCGCATGGAACACACCAGTGAAACCATAGCGGCGTAACTTTTCGCGAGCTTGTCGAAGCGCGTAACGATTCGGCGGTTCTCCTTCAGCCACCCAAACATGCGTTCGATGATGTTGCGCTGTCGATATTTGTGGCGATCAAACAGTCTTGGCAAGCCCGGCTTGGGTTTGTACGTTATCGAACGCATCGGGATCACGGGTTACACTCGATACTGGTCGCAGTAATGGCGCCGTACTTCGGCATCATAGCCTTGTCAGCGAGCAACCATTTGCAACGTTTGCGCGAGCTACCACGGTGACTTGATGGAATACTGACATCATTCAGCAGTGGTTGTGCGTAGCTGATATCACTGGCTTGACCGCCAGAAAGAAGGAAACGCAACGGCTACGGACTAGAGCGTGATCGGAAGGCTCGTCATGCCCCCTTTTTTCCCGGCGCCTGACGAGGCTCGGGTTGCGCGTACAGCTATTGAGTCAATCATCCAAGCCTGAAAATCAATCAAACCTTGCTCATTCAAGCTTCAGGTGCAACGCTTGAGCATCTGATCGAGCGTTCCCTGGTTTCGCCAGCCCCGAAACCGTTGATACACCGTTGACCATGGGCCGAAGCGGTCTGGCATATCTCGCCACGCTGCCCCGGAGCAGAGTACCCAGAGCACGCCATCAAGCATCAGTCGGTCGTTCAAGCGAGGCCGCCCCTGACATGGGGTTCGATGACAAGATCGGAGACCGCATCCCAGGTCTCGTCCGAGAGTTCGTAACGCTTTGCCATCGCAGAATTCCTTCCCATTGATCGCGGGGAACTCTACAAAATCTCCGCGGTCGAGGGGCGACGATTGGGTTTCTCAGTATTTCTTACAGAGCCCAATCAGCAATCAACCATCTGGAAAATGCTCCGCTAGGTCAGCAAATTCCAGAATAACGGCCGCCAACTGCTTCTGGATTGCACTGACTGGGGTGGGGTTGGCCCTGCTGATCTACATGGCAATGACGGCTGAGCTATAAAGCACCATGAAAAAAGGCCTTGCCATGCAAGACCTTTTTTTCATACCCGGGGTAAGCGCGGCCCCTTGTTACCTCACCTCAACAATATCCAAAGCCCGATTCGCCAACAGCTCGCTCACCTCAATCACCTGCAAAATCCCCAACGCAAAATGCCGTCGTGATCCCTCAAGACCAAACGCCAAATCATTGATCATGGCATTGGCCGAAGCTAGGTTTTCACTGAGATTGGCAAGCAGACATTCCGAATCAACATCCGGAGCGATACGGAAGATAGTGTTGGGTTTGTGAGACGTTTCGCTCTTCGGCGTAGGCTTCAGGTAGTAATCCAACGCCCGGTTGGCAGCGTCATCAAGCTTGTTGTTACGAGCAGACTGAGCGCGAGATACATGCTCATCTGCGGTCGGAGGGTTCGGTGTAATTTTTGCCATCGACTTAGGTTCCTGTAAGTGATGCTGTAACCACCTCGCGACTAAACGAAGGGGCGGCAGCTGTGCGCAGGTTAGTCGACCGGTGAACCTAAGAATCCCGGCGCGCCCGGGGGCGCCCTGCGCACAGCCACCATCAATACAGGAACAGCACAGCCTGTCCGACGGGACTTGGTACGCCTTAGGTTGAGACGGGCGACTAAACCCGATCACTGATGCTCAGTGACAGGATTAAAACTACCGACGCGGCCAAAGGCGCACAAGCCGGCGGATTCTGGCGTAGTTGTAGGCAATGGCGCAAGGCGATGTCGGTCTTGGCTAGGCTCGTGGAGTCACGATAAACAGCTGCCTGGAATGTTGCGGATGCACCGCCATCGCGAGCAAGCTCGCTCCCACAGAGGCGCTTGTGTACATACGTCGCAGGGAAATGCATTCGCGACTGGCTGCATCCTTGCAGTCAGTCGCGAAGAGGGTGACGACTCGTTGTTCAATGGGGCTTGCGAGCAACGTCGCAATGAATCAGGCGGGATATCTCGATCATATCCACAACGGTTTTGTCATCGACCTCAAACCCGCTGCCTGAAACCCTGTGTTGCTATTACTTAAGCGTAACGTCGAGCATCGGCGGGATGTACCCGTAGTCGTACTCGGCCACCACGAACGTCTGCTGCCCTTTTATTTTCATGCCCACCGTGGGGGCCTCGGTGCCACCCACACGAATCTGCGTGCCGGTTGCGTCGGTCGGTACGCTGTCGATAAAGGAGGTCACCAGGCCGTTTGGCATCACGTAGTGCGAGTAGGTCTGGAATGGCTGGGAGGACGGGTTGCCCAGCACCAGGCCGGAACCGTTGAGCGGCACGTAGGGGCCGAACAGCGAGTCCGCGACAAAACCGTACACGCCGTCCGGCCCGGTCACACCGTCGCCATAGGTGAAGGTGTGGCTGATCGTGAACAGGTAGTACTTGCCATCCTGGAACACGAAGTGCGGGCGTTCGGTCTGATCGTTGACGCCCACGGCGGTCAGCAGGGGCGGCAACATTTCCCAGTCGTCACCGTCTGCGTCGCGGGCTACGGCGATGCCAACACAGGCGGTCTGGAAGCGCGAGTTGCCGACATCTTCATAACCCGGCGGCACATCGCCGATTTCGGCCTCGCCCACTTTGTGCGAACCGCGCTCGCCGGCCACGTTACCCTCGAACAGCATGTACAGCTTGCCGTCGTTCGGGTCGCGGAATGGCCATGGGTCGCGGAAACCCCAGAAGGCGTTTTGGGCTTCGGTCTGGTACATGTTGCCGTCGGCCTCGAACAGCGGCTTGACCTTCTCGAAGCCGACCATGCTGACACCGTGTTCAGTGGTCACGACCCGACCGCGCACTTTGACGATGGTCGCGCCCGGCGTGACGGCGGTGTAATACAGGTCCACTTCACCTCGGTCGTTCAACAGAATCGGCGTGCCGGCCCATTCGCGAGCGGTCGGCGAAACGCCTTCGGCCATCACACGGCCACCGAATTCCCAGTTCTTGCCGGTGCGAGAATACCAGTAGTACATCTTTGCCCGACCGTGACGATCGTTCCAATCGCGGAGGATGTCGTAGTTGCCGTCCTCATCAAGGTACGCCGGGTCGTTTGGATGACGATCGGCCGTCAGGGTGAAGATCACCGACCAGCCATCGACGGACGTCACGTTACCGTCCAAGTCGCGCAGGGGCATGGTGTCCCAGATGAACACGTCGTTGCTCAATACCGGGAAATCCGCGCGGACCAGCGGCTGAGTGGTGGTGGGATCGTCCGCCCGGACTTTCAACGCATCAGCGCGGGTCCAGAGGCTGGGTTGATGGGGGTTACACCGAATTTTTCAGTGGTGGTTTTCATAAGGTAATACCTCGTCCATGAATGGATTCAAATAAATGATGCTTGAGAAATACTGGATGCGCATACAGTGAAATCACCTTATAGAGACGCACCCTTGCGGGTCAAGGGAAAAATGCATTTGTGCATATTTTGGCTTTTTCTTGTAGCTGATACGTTTCAGCCTTGAACGTTTGCAGAAGTTAATTTGGGGAGAGATCGACGACGTTGCCTGCACACTCGGTGCTTGAACGCTACTCGGTGGGGGAGCCACACGGGGGTTTAGATTTGTCGCCATCGGCGGCATGAAGGGAAGCGGGACGTGGTGAGCGGCTTGTGCGGTGGTGGGTCTGAGGTATTGATGTTGACTGGTGTGCCGCTATCGCGAGCAAGCTCGGCTCCCACGGGGGGGGGGCTCCCACAGGGGGACTGCCCCCAAGGGCTGGGGTGAAATGCTTGTTATGGCGGTGGGTCAGTTGTTTTGATGGGGTTGATTCCGAAGGCTCAGTCACTCAATACCCGGGGTAAGCGCGGATCTGGATTTCACATCCGCCGCAGCTCTTTCGGCGAGGTCAGGCTCGGTCTAGGCAATCGCGCAAACAAAACTCCTGGCGCGACCAGCTTCAACACCCAACAAGCCTATTTCGGTTTCATCGATGGCTTGGAGCAGAACCAAGTCCCTGCCTTCGCGTCGGTAGACTGAACTGCCGCCTGAATCAGCGTGAACCACATATCCTCCGTGTTTTACGCCCACGCGAGCTTTAGCAAGAGCAATGCTGGCCGAGACCAGGATATGGAAATCCAGGACGTTGTTCTTATGCAAAACCGTCGCGCCAATGAAATGTTCTGCGCATATTTCCAAAGCCAGTTGCAGCCCATGGATAGCCGGGGCTTCCCGATAACTGCCCGGCATGAATATCTTATCGGCCCAGAACTGCGCCCCGGCCAGTTCGTCCAACCCATCATTTCCGATATTGGGGTAGCGTTTATGCTGATAGAAGACCTTTCCATTCCAAATGATGAAGCCGGTATTTCTGACGATTCCGTCCCTGGCTTCCGCCCCTCTTGATTCGATTTTCGCGATCTCCTCCTTCGTAGTCGCTGCATGATGGCCATAGATCCCTTTACTGATGCGGTCCCGCGCCGGGATTTCATTCACAACCGCATCCATTTCCACACGATATTTTGCCTTGTTGATATTTCTGGCCGGTCCCCATGATTTCAACTTCCCGGTTTCCCTTTTCAGCGCCCTGGATTCCGGGCGCAACATTGATTTGAACCAGAGCGTCGTGCCAGGGACCAGTATCAGCCACGGATTTCTCGTTGAAATATCTGCCAATGTTGCCCGGATGATTTCTTTTTCCTCCTCCGACATAAACGAGACAGGCATGTCCTTGGAGAAAAGATACTCGGGGGCGACGACCAGGCAATAATTCAGTTGATGTTGATCGACATGTTTGGCGAAGGCCGTTCTCGCCATGGACAACAAAGCCCCGATCCTAAGCTGTATGCCGAGAAGACTATTCTCGACGGGGACCCTTAATCGGCGTGTATCGAAGTCCCAGACCACCACCAGTACGTTCGGCATCCTTCCTCCCGCCTGGCTGCTGAGCGGTGCCGCAAGCCGGGTTGGCCGCATTCGTATGAGAAGGCACTTGGCGCGTTTTCCAGGAAAATTCAGCTTAGATGAGCCAGGACGATTTGCCCGACAGCCCCGGAAAAACATTTGTGAAGCGCAAGACTCGAGGCTCTTTGGGATGCCGCAAAAAATCGGGCAGGTGACCAACCTGCCCGATACCAACGACCTGACCCATCAACCCAACGTATTCAAACAAACCACCTTCGGCTGGGTCATTTCCTCGTACGCAAACCGCACCCCTTCCCTGCCCAGACTGCCGTACTTGGAGCCCCCGAACGGCATCGCATCGAAACGAAAATCGGAGGAGTCGTTGATCATCACCCCTCCCGCCTCGATCCGTCGTGCGGCACTCATAGCCGTGGACAGGTCATTGGTGAAAATCCCGGCATGAAGCGCGTAATCAGGTTCGTTAGCCAGCGCAATGGCTTCATCAAACGTCTCGAACGGCTGCAACACCACCACCGGTGCGAAGACCTCGTTGCGCCAGAGTCGGCTGGCATGGTCGACGTTTTCCAACACGGTCGCGGCGTAGCAGGCGCCTTGGCGGCGGTGGCCGCAGAGTAAGGTAGCGCCTTGTTGCAGGGCTTCGTTGACCACGTGTTCGGCGTTTTGCGCGGCTTGGTGGGTGATCATCGGGCCGATGTCGGTGTTGGCGAGCAGTGGGTTGCCGACGACGAGGGCTTGGGCCTGGTGGACGAAGCGTTCTCGGAAGGCGGCGTAGATCGGTGCGTGGATGAGCAGGCGTTGGGTGCCGATGCAGTTTTGCCCGGCGGCCCAGAAGGCGCCGGAGATGCAGCTGTCGACGGCGGCGTCGAGGTTGCAGTCGGCCATGACGATGACGGGGGCGTTGCCGCCGAGGTCCATGGCGAGTTTTTTCAGGCCTGCGGTGCGGGCGATTTGTTCGCCGGTGACGAAGCCGCCGGTGAAGGAGATCATGCGCACGTCACGGGCGGCGACCAGGGCTTTGCCGAGTTCGGCGCCACCAGTGGCGACGGTGACCACGGTTTCGGGCAGGCCGGCGGCGACCAGGTAAGAGACCAGTTTGAGGGCTGACAACGGTGCCAGTTCGGACGGTTTGAGGATCACCGCATTGCCGCCGGCGATGGCGGGGCCGAGTTTGTGGGCCACCAGGTTCAGCGGGTCGTTGTAGGGAGTGATGGCGACGATCAGGCCCAGGGGGTCACGGGTGAACCAGCCTTGGCGCGATTCGGCGCCTTCGTAGGCGTCGAACGGCACGATTTCGCCGGCGTTGCGCTTGGCTTCTTCGGCGGAGAGCTTGAGGGTGTTGACGCAGCGTTTGACTTCTTTTTCCGCCTGTTTGAGGGTCTTGCCGGCTTCGTCGACGATCAGTCGGGCGAAGGCTTTGGCGTCGCGTTCGATGTTCAGTGCGGCATGTTCGAGAATGCTTGCGCGGCGATGACGCGGCAGTGCGGCGCAGGCTTTGACGCCGTTGCGGCCGGTCTCGAGCAGTTGTGGGACTTCTGAGGCTTTGAGGTCCGCGACGGTGCCGACGACGCTGCCGTCAAAGGGGTTGAGGACTTCGATGTGCGGTTCGACAACCGCCAGGGCCAGGCGCGATACGTTCACAGGTTGTGCTCCTGTTTGCCGGTTGCCGATTGGTGGATGTGGATGATGTCCGACAGCAGCGCGAAGGCGGTTTCGGTGCGGCCTGCGCCGGGGCCCGAGACGGTGACGGCGCCGAGCAGTTCCGAGGTGAACGACACGGCGTTGGTGGCGCCGCTGACGCTGGCCAGTGGGTGGTCGTTGCTCAGCAGGCGCGGTTCGACGCTGGCGCTGATGGAGCCGTCGGCGTTGCGGATGGCGGCGCCGATGAGTTTCCAGCGGACGCCGTCCTCGCGGGCTTTTTCGATGTCGGCGAGGCTGAGGGCGGAGATGCCGCTGCAGGTGACGTCGTTGACGGTGAGCTTGGCGTCCAGCAGTTCGTTGGCGAGGATCACGACTTTGAGGCGCACGTCATGGCCTTCGACGTCCGCGGTGGGGTCGGCTTCGGCGTAGCCCAGTTCCTGGGCTTTTTTGACCGCTTCAGCAAATCCCAATCCGCC
This sequence comes from Pseudomonas sp. Van50, assembly GCF_055390755.1. Taxonomy (NCBI): domain Bacteria; kingdom Pseudomonadati; phylum Pseudomonadota; class Gammaproteobacteria; order Pseudomonadales; family Pseudomonadaceae; genus Pseudomonas; species Pseudomonas sp. Van50. Next base: position 6,255,638 of record NZ_AP024343.1, read on the forward strand.
TTCCATGCAGGTGAGGACGAAGTTGGAGGTGCCGTTGAGGATGCCCTCGAAACCGCTGATCGAGCTGCCAGCGAGGGATTGCTTGGCGAGGCGAATGACGGGGGTGCCGCTCATGACCGAGCCTTCGTATTCGAAAGCGACGTTGTTGCGTTGGGCCAGGGCTTTGAGTTCGGCGCCGTGCAGGGCGATGGGGCCTTTGTTGGTGGTGACCACGTGTTTACCGCGCTCCAGGGCCCAGCGGCAGAACGAAGTGGCGGGCTCGCCGTCCACCGGGTTGGTGAAGGTGGCTTCGGCGATGATGTCGGCGCCGCAGTCTTTGATCACGGCTTCGTTGAGGGCGTCGATGGTACCGCCGGGGAGTTGGGCCATGGCGCCTTGGGTGGCTGGCAGTCTGGCCAGTGACCCGGCGTCGAGGCCGTGGCGGTCCATCACCGAACCGAGGAACAGGTCGGTGACGCCGACGATTTTCAGGGTGAAGCCGAGGTCGGTTTTCCAGCTTTCGTTACGCTCGGCAATCAGCTGAGCCAATGCCCGGTTCACACCGCCGAAGCCGACCAGCGCCAGTTTGTATTCAGTCATTTTTGTTATGTCCTTGATCCGGGGGTGGGTTGTTGGGATCTAGGTTAGGGGGGGGGTGGGCAGTGAAATATGCCAATTTGCTCTATTTTTTGGGCGTTTTGACCAGGGGGTGGGCAAAGCGGTAAGCCTGCTTGTTCCACTGGCCGAACACATTCCTCTGTGGGAGCGAGCTTGCTCGCGATGGGGCCAGGTCAGGTACATCAGTGGTGGCTGGTGTACCGCTATCGCGAGCAAGCTCGCTCCCACAGGTTTGCTCGGTGCCTGGTCCATTGGTGTCAGGAAATTCACTTGTTTGGCAGACGCACTGCCGGCCGCTCTTGTGGCGAGGGAGCTTGCTCCCGCTGGGCTGCGCAGCGGCCCCCTGGAATTGGCCTGCGCGGTGGGTCAGGTAGATTGCGGTCAACCGGGTTGGGGCTGCTTCGCAGCCCAGCGGGAGCAAGCTCCCTCGCCACGGTAGTGGTTGGGCACATTCCTCCTGTGGGAGCGAGCTTGCTCGCGATGGGGCCAGGTCAGGTACATCAGTGGCGGCTGGTGTACCGCTATCGCGAGCAAGCTCGCTCCCACAGTTTTTTTCAGTGCTTGGTCTATTGGTGTTGGGGCATGCAACTGCTTGGCTGACGCACCGCCGGCCGCTCTTGTGGCGAGGGAGCTTGCTCCCGCTGGGCTGCGCAGCGGCCCCCTGGAATTGGCCTGCGCGGTGGGTCTGGTGGATTGTGGTCAGCCTGGTTGGGGCTGCTTCGCAGCCCAGCGGGAGCAAGCTCCCTCACCACGGTGGTGGCTGGGCACAGTCCTCCTGTGGGAGCGAGCTTGCTCGCGATGGGGCCAGGTCAGGTACATCAGTGGTGGCTGGTGTACCGCTATCGCGAGCAAGCTCGCTCCCACAGGTTTGCTCGGTGCCTGGTCCATTGGTGTTAGGAAATTCACCTGCTTGGCTGACACACCGCCGACCGCTCTTGTGGCGAGGGAGCTTGCTCCCGCTGGGCTGCGCAGCGGCCCCCTGGAATTGGCCTGCGCGGTGGGTCAGGTGGATTGTGGTCAGCCTGGTTGGGGCTGCTTCGCAGCCCAGCGGGAGCAAGCTCCCTCGCCACGGTAGTGTTTGGGCACATTCCCCTGAGGGAGCGAGCTTGCTCGCGATGGGGCCAGGTCAGGTACATCAGTGGCGGCTGGTGTACCGCTATCGCGAGCAAGCTCGCTCCCACAGGTTTGCTCGGTGCCTGGTCCATTGGTGTCAGGAAATTCACCTGCTTGGCTGACACACCGCCGGCCGCTCTTGTGGCGAGGGAGCTTGCTCCCGCCGGGCTGCGCAGCGGCCCCCTGGAATTGGCCTGCGCGGTGGGTCAGGTGGATTGTGGTCAGCCTGGTTGGGGCTGCTTCGCAGCCCAGCGGGAGCAAGCTCCCTCGCCACGGGGTTGTGGTGGCTGGGCGTCTGCGGCATTAGACCACCGACGACAACACAAACGACGTCACGGTGTTCTCTACCCCGGGCAGCGCGGAGATCTCTTTCCACACTTTATGCACCCGCTCCGGGTTCGCCGCGCCCACCCGCAGCATCAAGTCAAACTCGCCACTCATCACATCGCACTGCAGCACTTCCGGCATGGCCTGCAACGCTTGCAACACCTCGGCGCCGCGCATGCGGTCGTAGCGGTAGACGAAGATCACGGCGTTGATGTTCGACGACGCTTGCGCGCCCTCCCCGGTGCGCACTGTATAGCCCTGGATCGCGCCGTCGCGTTCGAGGCGTTCGATGCGTTGGCGTACGGCGTTGCGCGAGAGGTTGACCTTGGCCGCCAGCTCGGCGTGGGCGGCGCGGGCGTTGAGGCGCAGTTCGGCGATGATGCGTTCGTCGAGAGGGTCGAGGATTCGCTTCATGGGGCCTCCGGTTATAGGGCGCCGAGCAGTTGATGGAGGGCACTGAGGTCGTCCGGCTGGATGCGATGAATCTGCGCCGGGCCATGTTCGGAAATCGGACGCTGTTGCGCCGTAATCGTGATCCCCAACTCACCGAGCAACTGCGCCGATTTGGCCGGTGAGATCTCGCCCAAGGTCACCATCGGCGCCACCAGGCTGCGGCGGTACAAGCGCGCCGCGAGCACGCCGGTGGCGGTGTGGGGGTCGATGACATAACCGGTGTCGCGATACAGCGAGGTGATTTCCTCCAGCGTCTGCTCATCGCTGACCGCATACGAGTCGATGATCATCCGCGCCTGTAGCCAGAACTCGTTGGCGATGGTCATTTCGCCACGGGTTTCGAAGGTGTGCATCAGCGCGCTCACCGCTTGATCATCGTGCCCATAGAGCTCCCAGAGAAACCGTTCCAAGTTGGAAAAGATCGACAAATCCATGGCCGGCGACAGGGTCTTGCTGGCGCGCAATCGCGAGTAGTGGTTCTTCAAAAAGAACTGATGCAGCGCGTCATTCTGGTTGGTGGCGACGATCATCTGCGTGATCGGCAAACCCATCTTCTGCGCGATGTAGCCGGCATAGACCTCGGCAAAACTCGCCGCCGGCACGCTGAAGCCAATGGGTCGCTGGCCGCCGCCCAACTGCAGCACCGCGTGGAAATAAAACACCAACTGCGCCATGACGCTGACCCAGTTGCTGGAGTTGAAACTGATCGCCTCGTGCTGTCGGAACAGTTGAGTGACCAAGGTCTGGCATTCATCGAAACTGCCATCGACGGCCACTTGATGAACCCGCGGATGCGCCGTCGCTTGCAGGTCTTGAAGCTGGTCTTGCGGCACTCCGGCCTCGGGATAAATCACCACCACATCGGTCTCGTCACAGTGCTTGAAGGCCTCGATGGCGGCCAAGCCGGTGTCGCCGTTGGTGACGCCGATCACCACGGCGCGACGCCCGCGTTTGCGCAAAAAGTACTGCACCAGTCGCGCTTGCAATTGCGCGGCAAAATCCTTCGAGGAACGGGTCGGTCCATGGAACAATTCCAGGACCCACTCGTTGCGATCCACCTGATGCAACGGCGCCAAAGAACGATGGCTGAACTGGCTGCCCGCTTCCTTGAGCACCCGCTTGAAGTCGGCCTCGGGAATCGCCTCGCCCACGAACGGGCGCATCACTCGATAGGCCAGTTCGTCGTAGGCCAATGTGGACCAGTTAGCGATGTCCTGGGGTTCGAACTGCGGCAGCTCGACAGGGACGAACAGGCCGCCATCCTCAGCGATGGCCGACAGCACAACTTTTTCGAAATCGACCTGCACGGCTGAATTTCGGGTACTCACATAGCGCATGGTCAACTCCGGATATTCACTTGAAACGGCTCACTTGAAACGATGCGCCTGCTCCACCAGCCAGGTGGAAAACCGCGCCGCGTCCGGGTGTTGCTCGGCCCCGGAACTGCGCACCAGGTAAAACGATTCGCTGGCTTCGATACGCTGGGCGAAGGGTTCGACCAGGCGCCCATCGTCCAGCAACTCACTGACCATCGACGACCGCGCCAGAGCGATGCCCTGCCCCAGTTCGGCCATGCGTAACGTGCAGACCAGTGTGTCGAATTGCATGCCGGTCGAGGAATCGACGCTGTCGACACCGACCATTTTCAGCCAGTACCCCCAGCCCTCTTCGTAGCCCAGCACGTGCAACAACGAATGCTTCGCCACGTCCGCCGGCACCTTCAGCGTCGTCATCAAGGCCGGTGAACATACCGGGAACAAGGTGTCCCAGGTCAGGCGTTGCGACACCAGGCCGGGCCACTGCCCGTGGCCCCAGCGGATTTCCATGTCGTCTTCGCCGTCCAGTTCCTTGACCCAGATGTTGCTGATGTAGCGGATGTCGACGTGGGGATGAGCCTGGCGAAAATCCACCAGTTTCGGCGCCAGCCAGTGCACGAAAAACGCCAGGCTGCCGCGCACCTTGATTGGCCGGCGCTTGTGCTGGCCAAAGATTTCGTTGGTGCCCACTGCCAGTCGCGTGATCGCGTCCTGCACCACCGGCAGGTACGCCTGGCCTTCCTCGGTCAGTCCCAGCCCCCGGGGCAAGCGCTTGAACAGCGCCACCCCCAGATGGCTTTCCAATTGGCGGATCTGCTGGCTGACCGCGCCCTGGGTCAAAAACAATTCGTCGGCGGCGTGGGTGAAGTTCAGGCAGCGGGCCGACACTTCGAATGCCCGCAGCCAATTCAACGGGGGCAACGTTTTTTGCTTCATGATCTGGACCTCGTTGACCCCCTCGCACCGGGCACGTTTGCCCGCCCCGTCGACGCGGCTTAGAACGCGTCCGACGGTTGTGCCACGAGGGCAACCGACAAGCGTCGCTCGCGGCTTTTGCGGGTAATGTAATACACGAAGTAACACCAGGCGATGAACGGCAAGCCGAAGTACAGCGCCACCCGCTGTTCAGGGTCGAAGGCGATCCCGACACACGCCAGGCTGCAGCACACCAGCGCCCCCAGCGGCACCCACGGATAACCGCGAACGCGGAACTTGAGGTCGCGAATGTCGCCGCCGTTGGCCACATAGTGACGACGGAACGCGATCTGGCTCGCGGCGATGCTCATCCACACCACCACCACGGCCAGGCCGGAGATCGACACCAGCGCCAGGTAGATGGTGTCGGCGGCGAACACGCTGCTGAGCAACGAGGCGGCGCCGCCGGCCATGCTGACGATGATTGCGTTGAGCGGCGTGCCCATGCGGGTCAGGGCCGAGAATTGCTTGGGCAGGTGGCCTTGGTCGCTGAGGGTCCAGAGCATCCGCGAGGCGGCGTACAACCCGGAGTTGGCCGCCGACAACAGGGCGCTGATGATCACGAAGTTCATGATGTCGGCGGAGTACGGAATGCCGATGTAGGTGAACACCGTGACGAAGGGGCTCTCCACCAGGCCGGCTTGCTCGCGGGGCAGCAGTGTCGCCAGGACAAAAATGGTCCCGACGAAAAACACCGCCAGGCGCAGCACGGTGGTGCGAATGGCCCGCGGTACATTGCGTTGCGGGTCCTTGGTTTCGCCGGCGGCGATGCCGATCAGTTCAGTGCCGGAAAAAGCGAAGGACACCGCCAGCAGCGTCATCGCAATGGGCATGAAGCCGGTAGGAAAAAGTCCTTCGCGGGTGAAGTTGCTCAAGCCGATACTGTGGGCCTGGTCGATGTTCAGCAGGCCGAGAATCGCGCCACCGCCGATCAGCAGGAACACCACCACGGTCAGTACTTTGATCAACGACAACCAGAACTCGGTCTCGGCGAACAAACGCACCGAGACCACGTTGGTGAGGAACACCACGCCGGCGAACAGCGCGCTCCAGATCCACACCGGCGTGTCGGGAAACCAGCGCGACATGAGGATACCGGCAGCGGTGAACTCGGAACCGATGGCCACCGTCCACGTCAGCCAATACAACCAGGCCACGGTGTAACCGGTGCCGGGGCCGAGGAAACGCGTGGCGTAGGTGCTGAACGAACCGGTTTCGGGCATCTGCACCGCCAGTTCCCCCAGGCACATCATCACCATGTAGACCATCAGCGCACCGATGATGTAGGCGATCACCGCGCCCATGGGGCCGGCCTGGTTGACGGTGTAGCCGGACGTGAGGAACAGCCCGGTACCAATGACGCCGCCTAGTGCCAACATGACGATATGGCGCGTCTGCATTTCCTGCTTGAAGCCGGTCCGCGTATTAGTTTGTTGTTCTGTTATGGACATGGTTGTTTCTCATGAAATGTCAGGGCGCGCCTCTACCTCTGCGCGAGTAAGACAAGCGCCACTGAGCTTTTATTATTATTCCTATTCATGAACGCCCCGCTGACAGCCTTGTCGCGGAGTATCAACATTCACACTTCAGGTCACTGTCTCGGTGAGGACTTCATTGAGTTGCGGATCAAGTGTTTTTTTGACAAAGGCGAAGGCCTGTTTGAGGTCATCCAATAAATCGTCCGTGTCTTCGATGCCCACCGAAACCCGCACCAGGCCTTCGGAGATGCCCAGGGCTTGGCGCTCTTCCAAGGTGTTCTCGACATGGCTGGTGGTGCGGGCCGGACCGTAGATGGTTTCCACCGCGCCCAGGTTGCCCGCGCAATGGGCGAAGCGCAGGCGTGGCAGGAGCAGCTTGACGGTGTCCATGCCACCGGCCAGGACAAAACTGACGATGGCGCCGAAGCCAGACATTTGCGCGCAGGCCACGGCGTGGTTCGGGTGGCTGGGCAGGCCGGGGTAATTCACCGACTCCACCAGGGGTTCGGTGCAGAGGAATTCGGCCAGGGCCCGGGCGCTGTGTTGTTGCTGGCGCATGCGCAGCGCCAGGGTCTTCATGCCGCGGATGATCAGGTAGGCCGAGAACGGGTCGAGGCTCGCGCCGTTGATTTCCCGGTAATGACGCACCTTGGCCATCAAGGCTTCGCGGCCGCACACCAGGCCACCGAGCACGTCGCCATGGCCGCTGAGGAACTTGGTGGCGCTGTGAATCACCACGTCCACCCCCAAGGCCAACGGGCTCTGGTTCAGTGGCGTAGCAAAGGTGTTATCCGCCACCACCACCGCGCCGACACGCTTGGCCGCCGCCACCAGGCGCGGGATGTCGAGGATCTTCAGGGTTGGGTTGGTGGGAGTTTCCAGGTACAGCACCTGGCAGCCCTTGGCGATTTCACGCTCGATGTCGTCGTGATCGAAGGTCTCGCACAGGGTCACCGCCACGCCGGTACGCGGCAGGAATTCTTCGAAGATCTTGTTGGTGCCGCCGTAGCTGTCCTTGGTCGATACCACACGATCGCCATGGGCCAGGAAGGTGTAGAGCACGCTGCTGATCGCCGCCATGCCGCTGCTGAAGGCCACCGCGGACTCGGCCATTTCCAACTCGCGAATCTTGGCTTCGAGGGTCTCGACGGTGGGGTTGCTCATGCGGCTGTAGATAAAACCGGGGGCCTTGCCCAAGGCGACGTCGTACCAGACGTCGATGTCGTCGTAACCGTACGCGGCGCTGGCCACGATGGGGGTTTGCGTGGCGTTGTAGGGGTGCCTGACTTGCTCCCCACCCCAGACCGCCCGGGTTCCCGCGCCGGCGTTATCAAGCCCTGTGCTGTCAGGTTTATTGTTCATTGAGGCTACTCACACTGAGGGGGTGGACGTTGAGCCATCCACCGGATCTGAGGGCCAATATAGGGAAAAGCCGCGGGGCCGAGAAACGATGTTATCGGTGCCAAAGGGGTGGTTTTTTTAATGGCTGAGGGCGATTAGCGACCGGCGAATCACCGATGAACCTGTGGGAGCGAGCTTGCTCGCGATGACGGTGGGTCAGTTGCCATTGAGGGTGACTGATACTCCGCTATCGCGAGCAAGCTCGCTCCCACATTGGGATTTCATTGACTTTTGACTGTGCAGTGGACCGCGAGTTATATCGCTAAAATCGATCAAAATATCTTGCTCCACACATCCATACTCTATTCATCCACATCCTTTATAGAATCCAACCAGAGAAAGAAATAATCTTTTTGTAGCTGAGGATCACTCACTATATCTTGGTCTTCATAATCGAATATATTAACAAGATCCGCTCTCGATGCACGCTTACCTAAGACATGTTCATAAGCAGCTATTCCTGAAGACATTTGCGAGGACATACTAGAAGGTCGCACACTAAGTTTAGCTCCCTTGCATAAAAATTTTGAATCAGAATGCTCTTGGATAATTTTGCCAAGGCACTCGTATACATCCACTCCGGAGTATTTTTTTGACCAGCCGTTTTTGAAGGTCAGCAGGACGGTTGATTTACTGGCATTAACATCAAGTACCACCTCTTCTCTTCGACCGTTTGTAATAACTGGGATAACTTGCTTAGTCATTTTTTATTTCCTTTGAGGATTGGGTATAGAATACCCAACATAGGAACCATCTTTATTCAGGGGAGTGGCTCCGAGAATATCTTCAGCTTTTACTCGATCAGGAATGGCAATCTCGCGCTCATAACTATATGGAACATCGTTGCGAGGCAGCTCCTTGTTCACATCACGCCCAGGAATTTTCTTTAGGACATACAGATATCCTTTCCGTGTATTATATTTTGTTCCGAAATAGGTCCCAATATCAACATCCGTAGTTGTACTGACAAAATTACTGGGCGGGTCTCTGTTATCCCAAACATGAAGCAATAAATCAGTGCTTTTCCCCAAGCTCATAAAGCCTTCTTTAAAAATGACTTCTGGCTTCCTCAAGTCTCCACGATAAAGATATGTAGGTTTAGGAGGGGATTTCACCCCCTCATCCACCCCAACCTTCGCCGCCGGATCCTGATCCCCAACCGCCGGCCGACACCCACCCTTCCCCGGACAATCCACCAACCCCAACGGATCCACCCACCCCGTCGGGTTCACCGTGTAGCGATACCCATTGAGCCCACCCGCCAACTTGCTCGGATCAGGCGTCAAATAGCGGCCGGTCTCGGGATTGTAGTAGCGGTGCCGGTTGTAGTGCAGGCCGCTTTCCGGGTCGAAGTATTGGCCCTGGAAGCGCAGCGGTTGTTCCAGTTGTTCGCCGCCGCCGTGGGTGAGTTCGGTGAGCTTGCCGTAGCCGTTGTAGCGCGCCGACCAGACGATCTGGCCGGCGGGGTTGGTCAGTTCCTGGGGGGTGCCCAGGTGGTCGAGGTGGTAGTAGAACGGGCGGGCGTCGGGGCCTTCGCCGTCGAGCAGGGCCAGTGGGCGGAAGGTGCCTGGTTCGTAGATATAGCTGCGGTGGTGGCGCGGGCTGTTTTCGGCGACGAGCTGGTCGCCCTGCCAGAAAAATTCCGTGGTCAGGCCGTCCACGGTCTTGCTGATGCGTCGGCCGAAGGCGTCGTAGCGGTAGGACGTTTCGCGGCCGTCGGCGCCGGTGACGCCGATCAGGCGGTGTTGGCTGTCGTAGCGGTAGGCGCTGACCAGGGCCTGGCCGCGGCGTTCGCGGATCAGGTTGCCGAAGGCGTCGTAGTCGTAGTGGCGGTCGCCTTCCCTCAGCAGGCGGTTGCCCTTGAGGGTGGTCGGCCCGGGGCGGTCCTGCATCAGCAGGTTGCCGGCCGGGTCGTGGCTGAAATGTTCCGGCGGTTCGCTGTGGGAAAAGTCGATGCGGGTCAGGCGATCCAGCGGGTCGTACTGGTAGCGGCGGCGGTTTCGCTGGTCGGAAAGGCTCTGGAGGTTGCCCCGGGGGCTGTAGGCATAGTCGCGCCAGAACAGTTGTTGCTGGGGGTTCTGCCACACGGTCTGGGCCTTGAGGCGGCCCTGTTCGTCGTACGTGTAATCACTGAGCAGCTGGCCCTGCCGGCGTTGCCGTTCGCGGCCGCCGTCAACGCGGTGTTCGGTCAGGCGCGCGCCGTTGAGGTCGATGGCGGTCAGCGCGCCACCGGGGGCGTGGTGGTAGTCGAGCTGGCTGTCGTCCGGCAGGCGCAGGTGGTTGAGGCGCCCGCAGGCATCGTAGCGATAACGCAGGGTGCCCCAGCCCTGGTGTTCCGTGACCAGCCGATCCTGGGCATCGTATTCGAAGGCCAGCGGGTGATCGCTGCCGTCGTCGACCTGGACCAGCCGGCCCAGTTCGTCGTAGCGGTATTCGATGGCCTGGCCGTCGGGCAAGGTCTTGATCCGCAATCGCCCGGCCGCGTCACGCTGGTAGCGGGTGAGCCGTTGCGAACCGTCCTCGCCGTGCTCGGTTTTCTCCAGCAGGTGGCCGTTGAGGTCGTAGGCGTAGGCGGTGCGTTGGCCGTCGAAGCCGACTTGCTGTCGGATCAAGCCGTTGGCCGTGTAGTCCAGCTGATAGCGTTCACCGGATTCGTTTTCGATCTCGGTCAGCAACAGCCGCGCCGAGTCGTAGCGGTACTTCAGCTCGCTGCCGTCGGGGTTCAGGCGGCGGCTGACCAGGTGCAGGTCGTCGGCGTATTCGTAGCGGGTGGTTCGGCCCTGCTCGTCGCGCTCGGCGATGACCTTGCCGTAGGCGTTGTAGCTCCAGGCCCGGGTCGCACCGGTGGGCAGGGTGACTTGCAGCAGGCGGCCGACGGCGTCCCATTGGTAGTGCGTGAGGGCGCCGTGTTCGTCCCGTCGGCTGAGCAAACGTCCCAGGGCGTCGTAGGCAAAACACCGCCGACCGCCGTCGGGCAGGACCTCTTCGGTCAGTTGGCCCAGGCGACTCCAGGTGAAACGATGTTCGCCACCGTCCGGCTCATACCTGGCCAGCAGTTGCCCATGGGCGTCGTAGGCATATTCCGTACGCTGGCCGTCGGGATCGATGCTCGCGATCACATCGCCCCGGGCATTGCGGCGGTAGGTCCACACGGCCTTGCCGCGGGAACGGGCGTGCAGGAAGCCGTTGCGGTACTCGTAGGAAGTCGGCTCTTCGTCCGGCGGAATCAGCGCCACCAGCCGTCCGACGTCGTCGTAGCGGTATTCGCTGACCGCCCCCAGCGGGTCCTGTTCGGCGATCAACCGGCCCTGTTCGTCGTAGGCCTTGAGGTGCTCGCCGCCGTCGGGCTCGACCTTGCGCACCAACCGCGCCCGGTCGTCGTGGACATACACTTCCTGGCTGCCATCCAGGTGCCGGACCGTGACACGGCCGTCCTCGCCCCAGGTGTAGCGGCTGTCCATCTGCGCGAAGGAGGCCCAATGCCGTACGCAGCGGGACGCCGGCCCGACGCCCTGCCACTCCCAGTAGAAACTCGCCCCGCCGGCCAGTTGCCGCTGGAGGATGACGTGCTGGTCGTCGTAGTCGTAGCGTTCGCTTTCACCGGCGGCATTGGTCGCTTCGATCAGTCGGAAACGTCCGTCGTAGCGGTAGGACACCAGCGTCTGCTCGGTCCGCCAGGCTTCGTCGAGGGTGAGGGCCGGGTGGAAGCTCTGGTAGTCGACGGCGACCAAGTGGCGCTGTTCGTAACGCAGGCGCAGGGAGCGCCCGGCGCCGTTGTCCAGGCGGCTGATGTCGCCGTGGATGTTGCGCTGGACGGTCAGGCGGTTGTCGTAGCGGTCACTGAGGGCGATCAGGTGGCCGTCGCGAAAGTGCAGGAACGGGGCATTTTCCCCGGGCTGGGCGATGATCAGTTCGTCCGGCGCGGCCCCCAGGTAGATCGCCGCCCGGGCCAGGCTGTTGTGGATCGCCGGACGTTGGGTGGTGGGCAATGGAAAGATCGTGCGGCGATTTTCCTGGTCGACCCAGGTGATCTGCTCGCCGTCGAGCTCCAGGCGATGGGCCAGGGCATGGCTCCAGCCGCGCCCGAGGCCGACGTCCAGGGCGACGGCGCTGGTGCGGTACAGCCGGGTGAAGACGAACGGCAAGCGCCCGTCGAGGGTGCCGTCGTCCAGGGTCAGCAGTTCTTCGCCGGTGACCATCGACACCGGGCAGCCACTGGTCTGGGTCTGGGCCGCGGTGTCGGCGCTGTCGCCGTTGGGGTTTTTCGATTGGGCCGGGGCGTCGTCGTGGGGTTCGTGTTCGCTCAGGCGGGTAGACGGCTGGGATTTTTCCCGCGCCACGGCGGCCGGATTGCTCACAGACAATGGCGCAGAGTGTTCCGGGGTGATGTGCAAGGGTCCGACAGGCGTCGGTTTTAAAGGTGCGCGTTGGCTGACCACCAACGGTTTGAGCACATCGGCATGTTGATTGAGCCGGTCGGGGGTGAGCTGGCCCAGTCTCAGGCTCGATGCCAGCAACCATTCCCGGGCCCGCTCCGAGCGGACCCGGCCCAATACGTTACCGCTCATGCGCAGACCCAGGCCCAGCCCCCCGGTCAAACGCATCAGCAGGAAATTGATCAGTACCGAGGCGCGCAGTTCTCCGACGACTTCGGCCGCGTACTGAGGCGGCAACATCCGCAGCCAACTGGTGAACGCGGCCACGTGAACGAAGAGCAACGGCTCGTCGCTCAACACCATCAACCCTTTGGCAATTGCCTCGGAGGATGCCTTCAGTAGCTGTTCAAGCTCGGCTTGAGTCAGGTACTCCAACAGTTGTTCGCTGTTGGCCTGCAGATCGGCCAGCAGCCCGAAAACCTGCTTAACGTCGTCCCAGAGTTGATGCAGGGCGTTTTTGAAACCGCGCCAATCAGCCTGCTGCAACACGTTGTAGCGTTGAAGAAACCCGGCGTCGGAAAACTCCGCCCACAGTGGTTGAAACTGCTCCCACTCCGCTTTCAGCCAGCCCTCAAGTTCGTCGATCACACCTTGGTAAGACGCATACAACGCCTTGACGTGATCGGCCGTGACATGGGGGAAAAAGGTGATGCGATAACGCTGGCCTCGCCAACACTCAGGCACTTCCAGGATGCCGCTGGGGCCGATCACGCGATGGATCGGCTCGCCGAAAATTTCCTTCCCCGGCATGCCATCGATGACCGGCTCCAGCATCACCGGTGTGTCGCCAATCGGCACGAAACGCGCCGCCTGGAACATGTGCACCAGCGTCAGTGGCCCTTCCGCCGGGCAAGCCACCACGGCGGCACTGACGGGTTTGTCCAGGTTCTTCGGCGCCGCCAGGGACACCTCGTTGCCGACCTTGAACACTTGCTCAAGATCCAGCGCCCAGCCGGCCCAAAAGCTTTCAGCCCAGGCGTCGTAGTCGTTCAGGCAGGTTCGAAAGTCCTGGAAAACCGCTTCGACATCCGGCTGCTCGGGGTCCATGGCCGCCATCACCAGCGAACCAATGACGTTGCCCTGGGCAAGGATTTTGTCGTAGTCAGGCATGCAGGCAGCTCGCGGCGTAGGAGTGGGCGCGAGACTCTGCCTGCGATGGCGAGGGAAATAAGTCAGGGAAAGAGGGGATGGATGTAGGGCGATTCGCTAAATTCAAACGCTTGGCGTGCGAACCCCGCCGATGACTATAGATGCCACGACATGAGCATGCAGATGGTCAGCCGGCTGAAGATCTTTTTGTTTGATGTACCGCCATCGCGAGCAAGCTCGGCTCCCACAGGAGAGTTGTGGCGAGGTGTCTTGCGCAGATAAATGCGCGAATAGATGCCTACCCGCGCTCATTCTCGAGAAATACCCGCCAGCAACCCCTCAACCTATCGTAATCTCGCATCTGTATAAGCCCAGCCCCGCAACCGGCCGAGATCTTCCCCCGATGCCCTCCATCTACCAACTCAAGCCCGCCTTTCAAAACCTGCTGCGCCCCATGGTTCAACGCCTCTACAACAACGGGGTCACCGCCAACCAGGTCACCCTGCTCGCGGGTATCGTCTCGGTGTTGGTGGGGGCGGTCATTGCCTGGTTCGCCAGCCATCCGTGGATTTTCGTCCTGGTTCCGGTCTGGATGTTCCTGCGCATGGCGTTGAATGCGGTGGATGGCATGCTGGCGCGGGAATTTGGCCAGCAATCCCATCTGGGCGCCTACCTCAACGAGCTATGCGATATCATCGCCGACGTTGCCCTGATCCTGCCTTTTGCCCTGTTTGCCGATACCAGTCTCCTGCTCGTGTTGTTGGTCACGCTGTTGGCGCTGTTCAGCGAATACGCCGGCGTGCTGGGGGCGATGGTAGGGGCTTCGCGGCGCTATGACGGGCCGATGGGCAAGAGTGACCGCGCCTTCGTGTTTGGCGTGTTGGCGACCGGTATTGCCCTGGGTTGGCTCGGGGCGCTCTGGATAAATGGTGTGATGGCGGTGGTTGCCGCCCTGCTGGTTTATACCTTGGTCAATCGGGTGCGTCATGGCCTGGGCCAGGTGAAGGAAAACGCTCCCTCAGCATAAAGGAACTTGCAATGCGCGAAGCCCAACACCGGACATTCACCACCCACGATGGCGTGGAACTGTTCTACCAACACTGGCCGGCTGTCGACGCGGCAGCGGGTGAACCCCGCCAGGCTGTGTTGTTGTTTCATCGTGGTCATGAGCACTCCGGGCGCATCGCGCACCTGGTGGATGAGCTGGACCTGCCCGGGTTCGACTTCTTTGCCTGGGACGCCCGTGGCCATGGCCAGTCGCCGGGTGAACGGGGCGACAGCCCGAGCTTCGCCACCAGTGCGCGGGACGTGCAGACGTTCTGCGATCACATCGGCGCAGCGCATGAGATCGACGAAGCAAACATCGCCGTGGTCGCACAAAGCGTCGGCGCGGTGATCGTGTCCACCTGGGTCCACGACTACGCGCCGCGCATTCGCTCGCTGGTGCTGGCGTCGCCGGCGTTCAAGGTCAAGCTCTACGTGCCGTTCGCCCGTCCAGGCCTGGCGCTGATGCGCAAGTTCCGCGGCAATTTCTTCGTCAACAGCTACGTCAAGGCGAAATTCCTCAGCCATGACCCGGAGCGGGTGGCGTCCTACGACAGCGATCCGTTGATCACCAAGGCCATTTCGGTGAACGTGCTGCTGGGCCTGTACGAAGCCGCCGACCGCGTAGTGGCCGATGCCCAGGCGATCCAGGTGCCGACGCAGTTGTTGATCTCCGGCTCGGACTTCGTGGTACACCGCAAACCCCAGGAACAATTCTTCGAGCGCCTGGGCAGCCTGCACAAGGAAAAGCACATCCTGCCGGGCTTCTTCCACGACACCCTGGGCGAGAAGAACCGTGCGCCAGCCGTTGCCAGTGCGCGCCGCTTCATTCTGCAAAACTTCGCCCGACCGCTGGACCGCCCTTCCCTGCTGGACGCCGATCGCCTGGGCGCGACCTGCGCCGAAGCCGAAACCCTGGCCACGCCGCTGCCCCACAACTCGCTACGCGACCTCTACTGGCGCATGACCCGTGCCAGCATGCGCTTTGGCAGCAAGTTGTCGGCGGGGGTGAAGCTGGGCTTCGACACCGGGTTCGACTCCGGCAGTACCCTGGATTACGTCTATCGCAACCGCCCCACCGGCACCTCGGCGCTGGGCAAGATGATCGACCAGAACTACCTGAACTCCATCGGCTGGCGCGGCATTCGCCAGCGCAAGCTGAACGTCGAGGAGCTGCTGCGCCTGGCGATGGCCGAGTTGCGCGCCCAGGACCGCGAGGTGCGCATAGTCGACATCGCCGCCGGCCATGGCCGCTACATTCTCGAAGCCCTGCAAGGGGTCAGCCCGTTGCCCGAGTCGATCCTGCTGCGCGACTACAGCGACATCAACGTGCGCGATGGCAGTGCGCTGATCGTTGAAAAAGGCTTGGGCGATATCGCTCGATTCGTCAAAGGCGATGCCTTCGACCGCCAGGACCTGGCGGCGCTGGAGCCCAAGCCGACCCTCGCCGTGGTGTCGGGCCTGTACGAGTTGTTCGCCGACAACCAACTGGTCGGCGGCTCCCTCGCGGGCCTGGCCGAAGCCGTGGAGCCTGGTGGTTTCCTGGTCTACACCGGCCAGCCGTGGCACCCGCAGCTGGAACTGATCGCCCGTGCCCTCACCAGCCACCGCGCCGGCCAGGCCTGGGTGATGCGTCGACGTACCCAGGCGGAAATGGACCAATTGGTTGAGGCGGCGGGCTTCCGCAAGATCACCCTGCGGGTCGATGAATGGGGCATTTTCAGCGTTTCGCTGGCGCAGCGAGTGCAGTAATGAACGCCGTCATCGCTCCGGCCCGCGAACCCGCACTGCTGAAACCGGCGGTGCTGTGGCTGCTGTTGTTGGCGCCGCTGTTCTTCACCACCTACGGCTTCGCCACCTGGGTCACTTCCCAGCGTGACGACGTCGGCACGTTGGTGTTCGCCTGGGAAACCCACATGCCGTTCATGGCCTGGACCATCGTGCCTTACTGGTCGATCGACCTGTTGTACGGCCTGTCCTTGCTATTGCCCAGCAGCCGTGACGAACTCAAGCGCCATGCCTTGCGCCTGCTCACGGCCCAGGTGATTGCGGTCAGTTGCTTCCTGCTCTGGCCGTTGCGCTTCACCTTCCCCGGCCAGAGATGGATGGTGTGTTCGGTTGGTTGTTCGAGGTGCTGGCGGGTTTCGACAAGCCGTTCAACCAGGCGCCGTCACTGCACATTGCGTTGCTGGTCATCCTTTGGGTCTGCTATCAGCGGCATTTGCAGGGGGTCTGGCGTTGGCTGATGCACGGTTGGTTCGCGTTGATCGGCGTGTCGGTGCTGACCACGTATCAGCATCACTTCATTGACCTGCCCACGGGCGCGTTGGCCGGTTGGCTGTGTGTCTGGTTGTGGCCGCTGGATCGACCCAGTCCGCTGCTGAGTGCGCGTCTGGCGGCGGATCCTGCTCGCCGACGCTTGGCCTGGCGTTATGGCCTGGGCGCGGCGGCGCTGTTCATTCCGGCGTTTGCCTTGGGCGGCGCGTGGCTCTGGCTGATCTGGCCGGCGGTCGCGGTGCTCATGGTGGCGCTGAATTACCTGGTGTTCGGTGCCGACGGTTTCCAGAAGCGTGCCGATGGGCGCTTGAGTCCGGCAGCGCGCTGGTTGCTGGCGCCGTATCTGGCGGCGGCGTGGATCAATTCTCGTTGGTGGACGCGCAAGCATCCGCAACCGGATCAGGTGGCGGATAACGTCTGGCTGGGGCGAATCCCCACGCCGATGGAATTGAACGACAGTGCGTTTACCGGCGTGCTCGACCTGTGCGCGGAACTGTCCATGGACAGCACGGGCGTCGCCTATCGCTCATTGCCGGTGCTCGACCTGACGGCGCCGACCGCCGAACAATGCCTGACAGCGGCAGAAGCTATCGAAAGCCTGCGCCAGCACGGGCCGGTGCTGGTCTGCTGCGCCTTGGGTTATTCGCGCAGCGCCACGGCGGTGGTGGCCTGGCTGCTGCACAGTGGCCGGGCGGCGAACGTTGATGCGGCGATCGTGCAAATCCAGCGCGCCCGACCGCGTATCGTTTTGCAGGCGGCGCACCGTCGGGCGCTGGAGCAATTATCCACAGCACAGGGGCATGTCCATGATCAGTGATATGGAGCTCCACACCGTGGCGAGCCTGTTGCGCCGGGGTCATTCGCTGGACCAGCTGTCCACCGGGCTGACGCTGCTTGGGGCGCTGCTGGGGTTGGGGCAGTGGCTGGTGGGCCTCATCGATCCATGGTTGCTGCTGCTGAGTGCGGCGCTACTGGTGCTCGGCGTGCTGGAAAAATACTGGGCGCTGCGCGTGGCGTTTGACGCCGATCTGTTCCAGCGCATGGCTGACAGCACCCAGTCCCTGGCCGAGCGCACCTATACCCTGGATCAGGCCCTCACCGCGCTGGGCCTGCAACCGGCCGCACGTGCTGGTCGCCTCTGGACCGAACGCCGGCATGGCGCATTGTTGCTGCTGCGTCGGCAGTCACGCTTATTGGCCGTACAAGTCGTCCTGGTGCTGGGCTTCATCCTGGCCAGTCCCTGGTTGGCTTCAAGTATCTAGATAGGCTTCTGTGGTGAGGGAGCAAGCTCCCTCACCACAGCTGTTAAAGATTGCGTCACTACCCGAACTTCTCAGGACAAGGAATCTTCATGTTCGAACCCGTGGTCGCCAACCTCATCACCTCCGCCGCCCGCATGGTCACCGGCGCGCGCAGCCTGTGGCTCGGCTGCGCGCCGACGCCGGTGCAACGGATCTACTTCGCCAACCACAGCAGCCACGGTGACTTCGTATTGCTCTGGGCCTCGCTGCCGCCGGCGCTGCGCAAGCTTACCCGCCCGGTGGCGGGGGCCGACTATTGGCAGACCAGCCCGGTGCGTCGCTACATCATCAACCGGGTGTTCAACGGCGTGCTGGTGGACCGCGAGCGCAAGGATCCTTCCTACAGCCCATTGCAGCCGATGCTCGATGCACTGGAAAACGGCGACTCGCTGATCATCTTCCCGGAAGGCACGCGTAATCCGGAGGAAGGCCTGTTGCCCTTCAAGAGCGGGATCTATCACTTGATGAAAAATCACCCCGAGGTCGAGGTGATCCCGGTGTGGATCGCCAACCTCAACCGCGTCATGCCCAAGGGTCGTGTGCTGCCGCTGCCGCTGTTGTGCACCACCAGTTTCGGCGCGCCGTTGTGCATCGAAGAAGGCGAAAGCAAAGAGCAATTCCTTGAACGCAGCCGCGCCGCGCTGCTGGCACTGGCCCCGGAGCACGTCTGACATGGATCGATATACCCTGATGTTGTTTGGCGGGATCGGCGCCATTCTGGTGCTGGCTTCGTTGATCGGTTTCATTCTCAGGCTGAAAACCCGCGGCGCGCCGAATTCGGTGATCGATAACCTCAACGCCCGGATCAACGCCTGGTGGATCATGGTGCTGGTGATCGGCGTGGCGTTCTGGCTCGGCAACGCGGCGGTCATCCTGTTGTTCTACGCCGTGTCGTTCTACGCCCTGCGGGAATTCCTGACCCTGACACCGACCCGGCGCAGTGACTACCCGGCCCTGGTGGCGGCGTTCTACCTGGCGCTGCCGCTGCAATACCTGTTGATCTACTACGACTGGTACGGGCTGTTTTCGATCTTCATCCCGGTGTATGTGTTCCTGCTGCTGCCGATCCTGGCGTCCCTGGGCGGCGATAGCACACACTTCCTTGAGCGCGCCTCCAAGGTCCAGTGGGGCTTGATGATCGCGGTGTTCTGCATCTCCTTCGTCCCGGCCCTGCTGACCCTGGACATCGCCGGTTTCGAAGGCCGCAACCTGTTGCTGATCGCCTACCTGGTCATCGTGGTGCAGCTGTCGGATGTGTTGCAGTACGTGTGCGGCAAGCTGTTCGGCAAACACAAGATCGCGCCGAATCTGTCGCCCTCGAAAACCGTCGAGGGCTTTGTCGGCGGCATTTTCCTGGCCTCGCTGATCGGTGGCGCGCTGTGGTGGATCACGCCGTTCAATCCGTGGCAGTCGTTCCTCATCGCCTTGCTGATCAACCTGCTGGGCTTTGCCGGTGGCATCGTCATGTCGGCGATCAAACGCGACCGCGGCGTCAAGGACTGGGGCCACATGATCGAAGGCCACGGCGGCATGCTCGACCGCCTGGACTCGGTCTGCTTCGCCGCGCCGATCTTCTTCCACCTGGTGCGGTACTGGTGGACCTGAGCAAAGTCTTCGGTGAACACCTGAACCTGTGGGAGCACAGCCTGGGGGCAGGTACTCACCCGTCCCTGTGGGAGCAAAGCTTGCTCGCGAAGCAGCCGCCTCGGTCAGTCAGAAAGACCGCGTCGCCTTCGTCGCGGGCAAGCCTTGCTCCCACAGGGAAGCACACAGCACCTGGGGGACTTGTGGCGGTCAGTCGAGGATCAGGTGCGGCAGGAACCGGCTGGAATCCTTGGTGATCAGGCTGTTGTCTTCCCGCACGCCAATGCCGGCTGCCTGGTCGCCGATGACCCAGGAACCGATCAGGGTGTAGCTGTCGTCAAACTTCGGCAGCGGCGCGAATTCCTGGAGGATGAACGGCGCGTCGGTGTAGGGGCCGTCTTCTTTTACAATCAAGCCGTCAGCGGTCTGCAGCTCGATGTTGGCACCTTCCCGGGAAAAGAACGGCTTGCGCACCCAGCCCTTGGGCACCGCTTTACTGGTGTCGGTATCCAGGTGAGCCGCGAGCAGGTTCGGGTGGCCTTTGTTGAATTCCCACAGCAGCGGCAGGATGCCTTTGTTCGAGATGATCGACTTCCAGGCCGGCTCGAAAAACTGCGTATCACACTGGGCAATCGCCGCACCAAAAGGCTCATGGAAGATGAACTCCCAGGCATGCAGCTTGAACAGGTGTGGAATCCAGCGCTCTTCCAGGTCGACGAAACGCCCGTCACTGTTGAGGCCGATGTCTTCGATATCGATGTGCCGCGACTCGATGCCGACTTTTTCCGCGATCAGGCGCAAGTAGTCCGTGGTGCCTTTGTCTTCGATTGAGTCTTTCATCGAGGCGAAATAAAACGGCTGGGTGAGCTGCAACTGGGCGAAGGCCTGGTGCAGCTTGGTGTCGATGCTGTTGAACTGGTCGGCATGGGCCGGCAGCGTGCCGCGCTCGATGCATTGCTCCAACCAGCCCCACTGGAACGCCGCCGCTTCGTAGAGGCTGGTCGGCGTGTCGTAGTTGAGTTCCAACAGCTTGGCCGGACCGCTGCCGTTGTAGGAGAAATCCATGCGCCCATACAGGTGCGGGTGGCCTTCAAGCCATGAAGTGCGCACCAGGTCGAAGAACGGCGCGGGAATGCTCAGGCGCTCCAGCAACTCTTCGCTCTGGACCACGCGGGCCACGAGGTCCATGCACATGTCATGGATCTCGGTGGTCGGGTCTTCCAGGTCGTCCTCGATCTGCTTGAGGGTGAACTGGTAGTACGCGCTTTCGTCCCAATAGGGTTCATCGTCGATGGTGTGGAACAGAAAGCCGAGCTGCTCGGCGGTCTGCTTCCAGTCAGGACGCTCGGCGCAATGGATCTTCTTCATGGCGCTGGTTCCTCAACCGCCGGAGCTGCTCGAACCGCCCCAACCGCTGCGGGCACTGGACTTGCTGCCGAAGCCGCCACGGGAGGTGGATGAGGCAACGGACATCGGCTTGCTGCTGGACTTGATGGAGTCGGTGTAGCTGCCGTATCGCGCCTGGTTGGACCTGGTGAACGTCGAGCCTGTCGACACCCGCTGGCTGAGCGTGGAGGAGCCGAAGCTGCCACGATCATCGCGGTAGCGGTAGACCGGCTCGGAGAAATAGCTGTTGCGGTTGCTGCTCAGCATGTTGCCGATCAGCAATCCGGTCAGCAGGTTGCTGAAACCTCCACCGGTATTCATCGCTTCCGAGGCCGGCAATTGGGCCCTGGCCGCGTCCACTTCCGATTGCGTAACCTCGCCCTCGGCACTCAGCTCGAAACCACCCAGCTTGGGGATGAACTTGCCGGCGGAATCCTGCTGGCACCAATCGGGGACAAAGTCGGCATCGCAATCGGCCTGGTTGTCGTACACCGGCGCAATGCGGCGATGCTCCGTCATGGCAGTCATGTAGGCGTCAGCACAAATGTCTACCGGCAGCTTTTCATCGACACATTGCTGCACGGACTGGAAGTTGTACTTCTTTTTCAACTCGTAGGTTTTTTCCGTCGGCCCGCAGCCGGATATCGCCATGGCGACCGACGCGGCCAGCGAAAGCTGGACATACTTGCTTCGTTTCATCGCGTTCTCCGTGGCGCAATCAGTTCGTGGACGGCGTCATGCACGCGGCGTTCAACAGGCCGACGCTGATGGCCACGGCGGCGATGTAGATACCGGCGGCGATTTCACCCTGCTTGATGCGCGCCGAAGCGCCCTTGAGCACCAGGCTGGTCACCAGGAACGCCAGCAACTGGACGACCGCGGCGATCACCGTCCAGACGACGAAGTCCAACATGCTGATCGAGTAGGCAATCACGTTGCTGGCCGGGATGGCGAAACCAATGAGGGCACCGCTCAGGGCGATCGCCGCAGCCACGTTGCCCGAGCGGATCAGTTCGAACTCTTTGTGCGGCGTGACATGGATGTAGATGAACTGGAACAGCGCAAACAGCACGGCGGCGCCGAGGATGTACAGGGCGAAGCCGAACACGGCGGCCTTGTTCAGGGAAATGGAGAGCGCTTCAAGCATGGACTTCTTCCTTATTCAAAGAGTGTTCAGGTCAGTGGTGTACAGCGAAATACCCAGCGAAGTGCTCAGGCTGACGGTGCCTTCGGCGTCCTCTTCGACGGAGAACAACAGGAACTCCCGGCGATCCGTCAGGCCGGTGTCGCGGGCGTACAGCATCGAACGGTGCTCGACGCTGTAGGACTCATCCGGATTGCTCACGCGCTCGCTCAACGTCACCAATTCTGTCTGGCCCGCCTCGGTGCCCCATTCGCGGGTGTATTCGACGCCGTCGTGGGTGTAGGTCGGCAGGCCGATCAGGCTTTCAGGGCCGGCCAGGCGACGCAACTCCGCTTCGCTGTTGATCGTGACGTAGCTGAGGTAGTTGAACAGGATCACCGACTCGACCTGCCCGGCGATGTCGCCGCTGGTGTGCACTTGCAGCCAGTAGTCTTCGTCGTTCATGTAGCAGCGCGACAGCCAGTTCGACTGCCCGAGGTCGACGATGCCCAGGCTCCAGATCTGTTGGGAACCCGGGATGACCACGGTGCTGTTGCCGTCGAGCAACAACTTGAGCGTGGCATCGAACATGACCTGCTTGCCGGAGGCCAGGCCCAACGGCCCGGTGACGGGCGCGCCCTGGCTGGCTGTGGTGTTTGCGTTCGGGGCCTCGAGCCCCATCAACTGTTTAAACCACCCCATGGGAAATTTCCTTGAGTCGCGTGGAGGCGATGTAGAAGAGTTCTCCGCCCACGACGCGCGTGGCGCCCGGCGGGTTGATCGCTGGGTGTCGGGCGCCCTGGGCGCGGTAGCCGATCAGCGTAGCGTTATGCTGCTCTTTCATCCGGGTGTAGAGCTCGCCAAACGTCGCTTCAAACGCCTCGGGCAGTTTCATCAGGTACTGGGTGGCGCCTTCGCCCACACAGAGCAACTCATTGATGACCACTGACGAGCCCGGGTCCTGGGAGGCCCGCACCAGCATTTCGATGGCCATGCTGGAGGTGCATTCCAGACTTGGGGCATAGGCGCTGGCGAGGGCGGCGATTTCGCTGTCATTGAAGTGGGCGACCACATGCCCGGCAGGCCCCAGTTGATTGACCGCCAGTACGGTGGCCAGGGTCAAGTCGTCGGAATGGGTGCGCACCAGCACGCGTTCGGCACCCGGCACGCCAGCGCGCTGCAGCAGTGCGACGGAGGACAGGCTGTCGCCCTTGATGAAGGACGCCTTGCCGGGCATGGGGTTTTCTTCGAGATCGCAATCGCAGATGACGATCAGGTTGTCATTGGAGGTTTCGTCCTGCAGCAGCAGGTCAATGACCCGTTCGCTGGAGGCGCCCTCCCAGCCGATGAGAACCGTGTGGCCGACCTTGCCGGTGAAATCGCCTTTGCCCTTCATGCCTTTTCTCCAAACATCGATGACGCTGCTGGTGGTTTTGCCGATGACCGTCGTCAACAGGGCAATGCCCCCGAGCATGATCCAGGTCGCCACGAAAATTCGCCCGGCGGATGTCTGTGGCAACAGATCGCCATAGCCGACGGTGAGCGTAGTGGTGAGATAGAAGTAGATAAACGTGGCGGCGGCGATGAGGTGTTGCTCGCCCAGCAGCACCAGGCCGATCCAGGCCGTGGACAGGTGCACGCCCAACGCAATGGCCAGGCCGGCCCAGCCGAACCGATGGAAGAAGGACGATGCGTACGAGCGCAACAAAAGGAAAATCGACATTTCGTCCCTGACTCCGTGGGGCTTCGTTCCTGGCGGGATCATCGCTCTGGCGTGTGAGCGCTCGAACGTAGTGGCCGGACAGCATTAAACCTGTTGCGGCGCTTGGATAAAAGTACCTGCGTCACAATTAAATCCAGGAGCGCCGGACACTATTGTGGCGAGGGAGCTTGCTCCCGCTGAGCCCTAGAGGCTGTGTAGGAGCTGTCGAGTGCAACGAGGCTGCGATCTTTCCCCAAACACTTGAATCCCAAGCGAAAGATCAAAAGATCGCAGGCTTCGCCAGCTCCTACAAAGTCGAGCGGGAGCAAGGCCACAGGTTTTGTGCTCGGCGTGCCTTGATTGTTCAGCCCGAACAGATCACTCAGCCGATTTTTTCTTCAGGCGTTCCAGGATCGCATTGGCGCTGCCTTCGTTCGGCGTGATGCCGGCATCGCGCAGCTTGCGTTCCAAGTCGGAGCCGGTCGAAGCTTCGGCCAGTTCGTCCTGGGCTTGCAGTTCAGCGGCACGTTGCTGTTGCTTGGCCTGCAGGCGGTTGAGCGTACCGACGGCGGTTTCCAGCTTGCCATTGGCGCCACCGCTGGCGATCGAGGCACTGACCTGGGCCTTCTGCACACTTTCGCGGGCCTTGGCCATGTCCACTTGCTGACGCAGGCTCTTGATGCGGCTTTCGGCCTTGGTGATGTCCTTGCGCATGTTGTCCGCGTAGCCGCCGAATTCGGTCGCGTGCTTTTGCTCGGCGTCCAGTTCGTTGGTCAGGGTCGAAATGGCTTCGGCCACTTCCAGCGCCAGGTCTTCGCGGTTGGCCTGGATCGCGGCCAGGGCCTTGGCTTCCAGGTCCTTGATCTTGGCGTTGTATTCGCCGACGCGATCGGTCGCCAGCTTGTGCTTGGCCATGATGGTGACCAGCTCACGCTTGGCATTGGCCAGCGCGCTGTCGGCATCGCGGATTTCCTGGTCGAGGATGCGCAAGGCCTGTTGGTCGACGATCGATTCGCCGACTTCGTTGGCACCGCCACGCAGGGCGGTGAACAATTTGCTCCAGATGGACTGAGTCATTGGATGGTTCCTGTTCGGCGAATTAGATGAAGAAGCGTTCGAACGCTTCGCTGGCGCGCTGGACGTTGTCGACGAGGGTTTTGACCTCGGTGACGACGTTGGTCAGGCTGGAGTCGGAGCTCAGCGCGCCGAACATGTTGTAGACGACCTGTCCGTTGGGCATGGTCTCGATGCCGATGGACGACAGCGGGAACATTTCCCGGCTGCGCAACACGGCGTCGTTGAAGGCCGCCACGTCGCTGATCGACTCGACATCCACCAGGACGGTATCGACGATGATCTGGTCGCCCACGACTGCGATGTAGATCGGCAAGCCACCGAAGTCATTCATTTCCAGCTTGATGCTGGACTCGGAGCCTTGGACGAGGGAGAGAGTGATGTCGTTCGCGACCACTTCGTCCAGGGCCTGAAGGGCGCTGTAGAGGCGATCGATGTTCCAGTTATTACCTGCGCTCATGTAATCCTCCGACATGAATGAGCCAGCCAGAATCGGTTGGCGTAGCTGTTTCTCCATTTGCTTGAGCAGGCTTCGGTTTTCGGGAAGCACCCAAGTCTCGTGTTTCACATACCCGGCGGCACTCAGGCCCGCACGCATCTGCTTCATGTAGAAGCTCGACGGTTTTTTCGCAGAGGGCTTGGCGCGCTCTCCCGTGCGGCTCGCTGAATCGGTCACAGACCCGTCAGGCGGATCTGATGGAGCGCTGGTTGGCATGGTACTGACCCCACTGTGAAAAACTCACGCGTGAGAAACACTACAGGTAGTTTCAAAAGCCCACAATAGCTCACGCGTGAGTTTTTTATCTGTCACAAATGCTGACACCCCCTGTGGGAGCGAGCTTGCTCGCGATAGCGGTTTATCCGTTTGCAGAGAGGCTGGATTTACCGACGCCATCGCGAGCAAGCTCGGCTCCCACAGTTTTTTTTGAGCGTTCACAGATCAGGCATCCACCATCGATCCTCTGCGGGAGCTGAGCTTGCTCGCGATAGCGGTTTATCCGTTTGCAGAGAGGCTGGATTTACCGACGTCATCGCGAGCAAGCTCGCTCCCACAGTTTTTTTGAGCGTTCACAGATCAGGCGTCCACCATCGATCCTCTGTGGGGGGAGCTGAGCTTGCTCGCGATAGCGGTTTATCCGTTTGCAGAGAGGCTGGATTTACCGACGCCATCGCGAGCAAGCTCGGCTCCCACAGTTTTTTTGAGCGTTCACAGATCAGGCGTCCACCATCGATCCTCTGTGGGAGCTGAGCTTGCTCGCGATAGCGGTTTATCCGTTTGCAGAGAGGCCGGATTTACCGACGCCATCGCGAGCAAGCTCGGCTCCCACAGTTTTTTTGAGCGTTCACAGATCAGGCGTCCACCATCGATCCTCTGTGGGGGAGCTGAGCTTGCTCGCGATAGCGGTTTATCCGTTTGCAGAGAGGCTGGATTTACCGACGCCATCGCGAGCAAGCTCGGCTCCCACAGTTTTTTTGAGCGTTCACAGATCAGGCGTCCACCCTCGATCCTCTGTGGGGGGAGCTGAGCTTGCTCGCGATGGCGGTTTGCCCGTTTGCAGAGAGGCCGGATTTACCGACGCCATCGCGAGCAAGCTCGGCTCCCACAGTTTTTTTGAGCGTTCACAGATCAGGCGTCCACCATCGATCCTCTGCGGGAGCTGAGCTTGCTCGCGATAGCGGTTTATCCGTTTGCAGAGAGGCTGGATTTACCGACGCCATCGCGAGCAAGCTCGGCTCCCACAGTTTTTTTGAGCGTTCACAGATCAGGCGTCCACCATCGATCCTCTGTGGGAGCTGAGCTTGCTCGCGATGGCGGTGGGTCAGCTTGCATTGATGCTGGATGCAAGACCGTCATCGCGAGCAAGCTCGGCTCCCACAGGGGGATCTCCACAGGCTGCAACATCAGTTGTCGCTGCTGATGGCGGCTTACGGATAGCTGAAGCTCTTGACCAGCGTCAGCTCACCCACCGCCCGCATCGGCACGACGAAGGTTTCCATCTTCTCGTTCAGCGTGCCTTCCTCCGTGATCACGGTGACTTGTGCGGTGGTCAGGGCTTGTTGCGCTTGCTCTCCACCGCCCTCGCCCTCTTCGCCGTCCTCTTCACTGCGATAACCGCCGCCGTAATAGTTCACATACACCAGGTACTGGCCTTTGATCGGCGCGGGCATGGCGAAGATTTCCGGGCCGTAGCCGGTGGTGACGTCGACGTCGAGGGCGGCGCCGTTGGCAGCGGCGCGGTCGCCGTACCAGATGTGCGCACCATCGGGGGTGACCAGGTG
Organism: Pseudomonas sp. Van50; assembly: GCF_055390755.1. NCBI lineage: Bacteria > Pseudomonadati > Pseudomonadota > Gammaproteobacteria > Pseudomonadales > Pseudomonadaceae > Pseudomonas > Pseudomonas sp. Van50. Next base: position 6,282,594 of record NZ_AP024343.1, read on the forward strand.
CAGGTCCAGGTCGGTGCCGTCGCTGTCCCAGGTCAGCAACACCCGCAGCTTGGCCGGCGTGGCGCCGCCACTGGTGTTGAGAAATTGCGTGCGGTGGCGCTGCTGGCCGTCGGCGCTGCGCACTTCCACGCTGTTGCTGCCGTTGGGGAACGAGAACGGCCGGTCGAAGCGACCTTCGCCATCCAGCTTCAGCGGCAAGCTGACACCATTGACGATCAACTGGCCCGGCGCATTGCTGTCCTTGGGCGCACCTTTGATCTGCCCGGTAATGCGGGCGGTATTGGCCTGGCCTGGGGGCGTGTTGACCGACGAGGCCGGGTAGTTGACGGTCTGGCTGAAGCTTTCGCCTTCACCGCCCGGCGCCCCGCTGCGCCAGCCGCCAATGGGGGTGTCGAGCTTGATGGCGTCAGCGGCCATGGCCGGTGGCAACGCGGTCAGGGCGCAGAGCAACAGCAAGACCTGTGGATAACGGAGTGTCATGGTCTATTCCAGCAAGAGGTGACGGGCGAGCCCTTCGATATAGGTTTCGTCCTGGCCGTTGGGGTGAGCTTCGAAGGCCAGGTGCAGATATTCATGGGTCAGGTCGAGGCGGTCTTGCAGCGACAGCACGCCGCGCACATAGATGCGCTGGCGCTCGCGGTCGACATACGGCCGGCCAAAGGCAACGCGGCAGACGGCGAAAGTGCTGATTTCGTTGTAGCCCACTTCACCTTCCAGCCGCTCACGCCAGCCCCGGCGCTGCTTGAGCAGCCAGTCCTGGGCGGCGGGCAGCGCCTCGCAGGACGCCACCGGATTGTCCCAGCGGCTGAGGCTGGCACGCGGGTAGGCGTGCAGCAGGATGGCGTCGTAGCGTTGACCGGCGTTGGCTTGTTCTACGGCTTGCGCCCAGGAAAGTTTGTCCGGGCCGGGCTGGTCGGAGTGGTAGGTGACGTCGGTGCCGGCCAGGACCAGGTCGCTGGTCCAGGCGGCAATGGCGCGGGTTTCAGGCGCCGCCGGGCGTGGCGCGACGCGCTGGCGATGGCTGCTGTCGTCGATGCTCAAGCAATCACCGTTGCGTTGGGCGTTCTGCAGCAGATAGGTGCGGATCGCCACGGCCAAGGCCTTGGCGGCTTCGACGGGCTCGGCCTTGGCTTCGCGCTGCAGGACCCGGGCGACGTATTCCTCCCGGTCCAGGCGCGCCACCAGCTTGCCGGGCATCAGGAACAGCTCGCCATCGCTGTGGATGTCCAATTGGTTGCCGTTGGTGAATTCGACGCGGTAATCACCGCGCAATTGACCCGGCGCGGCAGGCCGGTCACCGGCCATCACCCGCTGCCAGGGATAGCGGGCAAACAGGCCGACTTCCACGCAACGCCCGGTTTCCGCCGGCCAGCGGGACGGCAATGCCGCCGCCAAACCTTCGCCGTAGACCTTCAGGACTTGCTGGCTGGTGCCACGGCCCCCGGCCCACACCGGAGTGCCGTCGGCCAGCCAACCGGCGAAACCGCCTTGTCGGGAGGAAGGCCCCTGGTCACCCAGCCAGCTCCAGGTCTTGACCCGCAGGCGACTGCCCAACTCGCCGACCAGCCGCCCGTCCGCCGCGCCGAGCACCACATCCAGCAGCACCCGACGGGCCTGGTCCTGGGCCGGCAGCATGGCCAGGGCCTTGAGCAGTTCCGTGACCGGTACCTGCGTCTGGGGCTGCAAGGCCGGCAGGTCCAACAACCAGGCCGGCGCCTGGCGGGCCTGCCAGTAAGCGCGCCAGTTCGAGGCCGAAAGCCCGAGCCGCTGCGGTTCGAAATACAAACCGCAGGATTTCACCAAGGCTTGATCGCGACCGATGCTCTGCCCGGCATTGCAGCAATAGACCTCTTCCTTCGACTCGCCGCGGCACTCATAGACCGGCTCGCGAGCGTCGGTGTCCACCAACCAGGCGTAGACAAACAGTTTCCACAGACTGCCCAGTGGCGCCTGCAAGGAAGCAGGCAGCGGCTGGCGATCCAGCACCTGGGCCTGGCTCACTCGCAGCAATTGACCGTCGAAGGCCAGGCGCAACGGCTCGTCCTGCGCCGTTGCCAGCGCAGGGATCAAGCACAACAACCACCCAACCCACCGCCTGCGCATGTCAGTTGACCGTGACCTGACCAAGCGCAGGTTTCTGTTCACGAGCCTGATTCTGCGGCGCGTAGACCTGGGTGAAGCGCACTGGTGGCAAGGTGAACTGGCCTTTCTGGGAGAAGCGCACCAAGTGCCGCAGGCGCAGCTCGCCACTGAGGGCGTCCACCGGTACCGCGTACGCCATCTGGCCGGGCTCGAAGCGGGCCTTTTCCAGGGACGTCGGTTCGCTGTCGGCCTTGCCCATCAACTGGATGCCCCACGTGGTGCGCTCCACATCGGCCCCCGGCGGCAGCGGCACTTCGAGCATGCCATAGCGCAGCGGCGTCGAGGCCTTGCTGTTGATGATCACTTCATCCAGGTAGAGGCTGTCGCTGGACAACGGCTTGTTGCCCACGGCTTCGAGCTTGAAGGTGAAGGCCTCGTCCCCCGGTACCAGGCGCGACAGACGCCGGGTGATGGACACCGCCATTGGCGCTACCGGTGGTTGCTGACTCTGGAAGCTCAGTGCCGCTTGCAATGGGCGCTCCTGGGCACCGGTCAGGGTCAGCGTCGTTGGAAGCTGCGCGCCCTGCCACTGCCAGTAGGTTTCACCGGTCACGCCCTGCTTGACGGCCCAGCCTTCGCCCGGTGCCAAGGCCACGGCCGGCGCTGCCTGTTCGATGCTGCGCTGCAACCAGGTCAGGGCCAGGGCCCGTTCCAGGGTGGACTGCTGTGGCAACACGCGCTCCAGCAGCGCGGTGGCGCGGGCCTGATCGAAGCTCTGCAACGACAGTACCAGGGCCTCGACGAACGGCTGGGAGCTGAGTTCCAGTTGCTGTTGCGCCGCATCGGCTTGACGGCTGAAGGCCGCCGGCAACGGCACCTTGGCCTGTTTCGCCAGGGACGCGGTCAAGACACGGGCGCTGGCCAAGCCAAGGGCCGAATCCGGCGCGTACATGACCAGGCTGTCTTCACCGCTGTCCAGCACGCTCTCGCTGCTGTCTTCACTGGCCTTCGCCAGATCGTCCATCAGGCCGCTGAGCAAGGTGTTCACCGGGAGTTGCATCTGCTTGGCGAACGACAGGATCAACGCCCGTTGCAGCAGCGGCGTATCACTGGCCTGCTTGGCGTAGACCTCCAGCACCCGCTGCCAGTGTTCCGGCGGCAGGCTCAGGGCCAGGGCCTGGCTGGCGTGCCAGTCGGCGTAATAGGCATAGGCGGTGAGGAAGGCATCCGGCTCACCGTCCTGGCCCCACCAGGTGAAGCTCGCCGACGGCCCGGCCATCTGCACCAGGCGCAAGCGGCTGTTTTGCATGATCAACCGCAAGCGGTCGCGGATCTGCGGGTTCGACGCCAGGGTCGGATAGGCGATGCTCAACGGCAACAGACGGCTGGCGGTCTGCTCGACGCCTCCGTACGGGTAGCTCAGCAGGTCGTCCAGGGCCGAACGGAACAATGCTTGCGGGCTGTCATCCAGGCGCAGGCGAATATCGCTGGCGTCGGCCGGCAGGGTCAGCGGGGTGTCGACGCCTGCCACGTCAACGCGCTGGCTCTGGGTGACTTGCCAGCCGTTGCCAATGGCGTTCAAGTGCATGGCCAGGGCGTCCTGGGTTTCGCCGTTCAACTGCAACTGCACGTTCAAGTCGCCACTGCTCAGCTCCATGGCCGGCAGCGCCACGTAGTTGATGCCGTTTTTCAGCTCCGCCACCACACGCTGCTCAGCGCCGGCGTAACGGATCAGCAGTTCGGCCTTCAGTGGTTTTTCCGATTGGCTGAACGCGAACAGGCCCAGTTGCGGCTTGTCGCCCGTGCGGAAACGGGTCGGGCCGCTCCACTTCAGGTACAGCGGTTTTTCCGAGGCGATGAACTGCTTCTTCTGCCCCACCTGGCCGTCGTCAGCGATCGCCTTGGCCGTGATGCGCCAGCGGGTCAGGGAGTCGGGCATCTTGAAGGTGAAGCGCGCCTTGCCGCTGGCGTCGGTGACCAGCTCCGGCTGCCAAGCGGCGGTGTCGACGTCTTCACGCCGCGGCCGCTCCAGCACCTTGACCCCACGTTCGCTGCGGTTGGCCTTGCCCGGCGCACCGGGGCTGCCTGGCAGCGCCACGTCGTAGCTGATGAACGACAGGCTGGCACTGGTGCGCACGTTGTTGCGACGCGGGTGATAGAAGAACTGGTCGATGGTCGGCGCGACTTCCGGTTGCAGGGCATAGACCATTTCGTCCACCACGCTGACCGTCAGGTGCGCCGGGATCGCCTTGCCGGCGAACTGGGTGCTCAGGTCCACGGTCACCGTGTCGCCGGGGCGGTAAGTCGCCTTGTCGGTGACGACGGCAACGTCGATCTGCGGCGTGACCACCTTGATGCCGGCGTTCTGGAAGCTGTACTGGCCGCCCTTGGTGTACAGCACCGAGAAGGTCAGGTTGGGCGCAAAGCTATCCTTCACGGCGATGCGCGCGCGGTATTGGGTGTCGCTGAGTTTTTCCATCTTCAGCCAATCGCCGCCCTTGGACAGCAGCGCCGTGGCCTCGACCTTGTCCCGCTCCAGCGACAGCAACGCATCGCTGACCGGTTCCGGGAAGGTGATCAGCGCCAGCGCTTCGTCACCGGTCTTGTATTCAGGCTTGTCGAAGACGATCTCGACCGTGCCCGGCACGGCCTTGATGCCTTCACCGGTCACCGCATGGGCGGCGGCGCCGATGACCCGGCCATGGTCGTCCTTGAGCGTCAGGTTGTAGGTACCCGGGCGTTCGAAGGTCAGGCTGAAGCCCTTGTCCTTGGCCGCCAGCTTGCCTTCGCCGGTGCTCTGGTCTTCCAGGCGCACCCAGGCGTAGCTGCCGGGTGTCACGGCCTTGGCTTGCTCGTTGCCGCCTTCGTTGGCGTAGCTGAACGCCACTTTCTGGCCGACGGCGCTGAAGCGCTGGGGTGCGCTCAGGCGGAAATTCGCCGCGCCACGGTCGATGAGGATTTCCTTGGTGGTCTTGACCCGATACGCCGCACCATCGCTGGCGAACACGGTGAGGGTGTAGCGGCTCGGCTTGTCGGCGGCCGGCAGGTCGAGGGTCGCGTTGCCCTTGGCGTCGGTGGTCACTTCGCTGCTGGTCAGTTCCACCGGGAATTGCCCCAGGTATTGCAGCTCGTTATCCACCATCGACAGTTGCTGGGCGCGCAGGCTCAGGCTCACTTTGGCATTCACCACGGGCTTGCCGTCCGGGTACAGCAACACGAGGCTGCCCTTGACCGGCTCGCCAGTACGGTAATCCTGCTTGGCCAGGTTCAGGGCGATCTCGAAGTGCGGCTTGATGTATTCGGCCACGCGAAAGGCGCTGCTGTAGAGCTGGTCCTTGTAGCTGAAGCGCAGTTCATAACCGCCGGCCACGGCGTTTTCCGGCAGTTGGAAACGACCTTGGGTGCCGGCCTTGGCGTCCAGCTTCAGGGCCAGGGTTTGCAGCGCGGTGCCGGTGGCGTCCAGCACGCTGACATTCACGTCGGCGGCGGTCGGCTGTACCGAATCACGGGCGTTCTTGAACTCACGGCCAACGATTTTCAGCGACACCCAATCCCCCGGGCGGTACAGCGGCCGGTCGGTGAAGGCATAGAGCTTGGTGTCGTAGATTTCGCTGTCGTAATAGAAGTTTTCCGAGACGAATACCCCGCCCTCCTCGTCTTCACCGATCACGAACGAACGTTCCGGACTGACGTGCTTGAGGCGCAGCAGACCGTCTTCATCGGTGGCACCGCTGCTCATCACGCCCAGGCCGTCGGTCCACAGCACATTGACCTTGGGCACCGAACGCCCTTCATGCTTGCGTGCGGCCCAGACCAGCAATTCGTCGCCGGCAATCTTGCTCACGGCCACGGTGTTGGAGACGAAGACCATGGTGGTCGCGCGGTACTTGCCGATCAGCGCTTCCACCAGGTACAGGCCCGGCTTCAACTGGCCCAGCGGCACATAGACGTTGCCTGGCGCGACGCTGACGAACTCACTGGAGGAACCGGCCAGGTTGACCCCGGCTGGCGGCTGGATCGGCTTGGCCTGCCACAGCGGATAACGGAACTGGCTGACCACCGGCAAGCCCGGGATCAAGGCGAACTGTGCCGGCGCTTCATACGGCGTCGGCGCGACCAGGGCGTCGCCAATCTTCAATTCCGGCACTTCTTCGGTGACTTGCTGGCGGGACTCGTAGGAGAACGCCCGTTGCATCACCCGACGAGACTTGCGGTACCAGTTGTCCCACAGGTACGCGAGGGTGTTCGACAGGCCTTCGCCCTTGAACTGGCCGTCGCTGACCACGCGGTGCAGGTTCTTCTGGCGCTTGAGGAAATCCAGCGGCTTGTCGATGCGATAGACGCGGATGTCGGCGCCGCCGTAGGGCTCCATGCGGAACCGACGGTAGTCGCGGCCCGGCGCTTCGAGGCGAACCATGGCCTGTTCGTCGCTGGCGAAGCTGCTGTCGGCCAGCAGGAAGAAACTTTCACCGGCCACCGGCGTGTAGCCGCTGGGCTCCACCGTGTCTTCGGCATTCACGACAGGTGCCAGCAACAAGGCGAACAGCAGGGGCAATTTTGAACACAAGCGCAACATGCGGGCACCGGTCATTGGGAGAGAAAGTTGAGTCGATAGACGCCGATGAAGTTGGGGTTGGCTGCGTCGGGTATCCATCGGGTGTCCTTCCAGTTCATGAGTTGTTGCAGGCTTGCGGAGCGCATGCCGTTGTCAGTAGGGGTTGTAGTGCCGGTGTGATAGGCGATGTAGCGGCCCATCCAGATCATCAGGTGCTGGTCGTCGCCCTGGTCGAAGAACATCAGGTCGCCGGGACGGGCCTGGGCGACATCGCGGCCCACCAGGCGACTGTTGAACTGGATCAGCTTGATGGCGTTGACGTAGGGCCCGACCTTGCCGCCGCCCTGCTGCCATTGCTGGGCGAGGCGCCGTTGCGCATCGCTGAGCGGCAGTTCCGGCGGCAGGTAGCGATTGGACAGGCCATTGCTGCGCAGCCATTTTTCATCGTGGACCTTGAGCGCTCCGTTGGCGGCAAAACGCACCAGCCCGGCGCAGTCCTGCTGATACCAGCGCGGGCTCGGGCCTCTGCTCAGTTGTTCCTGGGCAATGCGCACGAACCAGGCGCGAAAGACCTGGGATTGCTGCACATCCAGCGCCGGCGCCTCGACGGCAAGCGCCGGCCCGCCGAGCAACAACGCCAGCAGCAACGTCAACGCGGGGTTGCGGATCAGTGCTGTCACAGCGCTTTCCATTCCAGCGGCAGCCACTGCCAGTGACCATCCGGCTCGCTGCCTGCAGGCAAGGTCAGCGCGTACTTGCCATAGCCACCGAGGGTGCGCAGTTTCGGGATCAGGTAGGTTTGCGCGGCGTTGTAGAACACCGGTTCCATGTCCTGGGGCAAGCTGTCGAGGGTTTCACGCTGCATCAGTTGCGCCATGGAATCCGGGCCGAAGTAGACCGGCATCAGCAGGTCCTTGGGCACGACGTCGGCCATGGGCGGGAAGCGTTTGTCGAGGGTGCCGAGGGCCTTGTCCACGAGTTTGTCATCGAGGGAGAACAGCAAGGTCGAACCATGGCGTGCCAGGCTGACCCGCAGGAACGCCTTGCCGGTAATCGCCTCGGGCTGCTCCGCTTCCTTGGCCAGGTAGGGGCCGAAATTGGAGCTGACCTGACGCAACCACTGGTGTGTCGAGCCTTGTTGTTTCTCGACGACCGGGAAGGCATGTTCGGCGACATTGTTTTCGTAGGCGCCGACCATCGAACCGAACAGGTTGCCCAGGTCGGCATCGAGCTTGCCATCGTCTTCATTCAGGCTCGCCACCAACAGCGGCGTGTACAGGCGCGAATCGGCGTACCAGCACAGGCCTGCGGCGCCGGCCACATGGTCGACCATGGCCTGGGCGGCTTTTTCGTCGGCGCCGAGTTTGACCAGCAACGGTTTCTGTTGCTCGGCGGCCAGGGGCAAGGCTACGCAGGCGCTGGCGCCCATGGGCATGGCTTGCCAGATCGGCTTGAAGTCGAAGTCCGGCTGGTTCTCCAGTTCGTCCATGGCCAGGAAGCTGTGCCAGCCCTTGTCGTCCATGTCGAAACGCAAACCGGCGAAGTTCGGGATGAAACGCTGGTAGCCCATGGCGAGCACGCTGGCGTTGACCGAGATGCGTTGCTTGACCTCCGGCGCCTTGGGCGGCAGGCCGAAGGCTTCGGGGAACAGTTTGTCGCCGTTGAGCAAGGCAGCCAGGGCAGTCGTCGAAACGCTGCCCGGTTCAACCGCGGAGCCGCTGGCCGGGTCGTACAGCTTGGTCGGGTTGGACAGCACCACCAGCTTGTCGCCATGGGAGGCGAAGAGCAGGGATTTGCTGGCGTTGTAGCTGAGCTGGTAGAGCGCAACGTCGTCACCGCCGACCTTCAGGTCGCTGAGCTTGCTCAGTTGCGCGTCATCCAGTGCGACTTTCGCCAACGGCTCCAGCACCTTCGCCAGGCCGCCGCGATCCATCACCAACAGGAAATCCTTGAGGCGACCGTCCGCACCGCGCCACAACGCGACATCGGCCGGCTGGTCGAAAAGCTCTTCGATCAGGCTGTCCTGCAGCTTGAGGTCATGCTCGTAGATGATCCGGCGCAGGCTGCCGATCAGCCCGAGGCGGTCGGCGTGGGCCTCGTAATAGAAGACGAAGTCCTCGGTGAGCGTGGCCTTGAGGAACGGCACCGCCAACAGGTCCTTGGGCAACTGGCTCAGGGAGTGCGCCTCGAGCAAGCCGTCGGGGCGACTCAGGCCGAGTTTTTCCAACGCCAACTCCATGGGTGGCGCCTTGGGCTTGGTCATGAACCAGCCCAACCCGGCGGCCACACCCGCGACCAGGCACAGCCCGATCAGTATCGCCGGCCAGCGGCGCACAGGTTTGGCGACAGGGGTCGGCGTGGTCGGGGAAGCAGTGTTGTCGCTCATATTCACAAGGGCCTGTTCATCCGTGGAGCTTAGTAATTGAAAGTCTTGACCAGCAACAGATCGCCAATGGCGCGCAGGGGCACGACAAAGGTCTCGCGTTTTTCATCGACGGTGTTTTCGTTGAGCACCAGGTTGATCTGCGAGGTGATCACCTCGTTCTGGTTGCTGGCCTCATCAAAGTTGTAGCCGCCGCTGCCGTAGTTGCCCCAATAGTTCACGTAGACCAGGTAAGTGCCGTGCATCGGCGCGGTCATGGTGAACATTTCAGGGCCGGGGCCGTCGACGCCGTCCGGGTCGAGACCGCCGCCGTTGGTCAGCGCCGGCCGACCGAAGAACGCATGTTGGCCGTCGGGTGTGACGATATGCAGATCGAGTTCGGCCTGGGGATCGTCCCAGCCCAGCACCACGCGGATCTGTGCCGGGGTGCGCAGGTTGTTGGCTTCATAGAATTGCACGCGCTTGAGGGAGCGACCTTCGGAGCTGCGCACCTCGACGCTGTTGGAACCGGCGCCGAACGCATACGGCCGGGCGAAACGGCCCTCGTCGTCGGTATAGAGATTCAGTGGATTGCCGTTGACCGCCAGGCTATGGGGCTGGCGAGCCGTGCCCATGTCCTTGATCCGGCCCTCGATCATCGTGCGGTTGCGCTGCACGCCCCGGTCAATGGGCGGGGTGGGATAGGCGACCTGCGGGTTTTCCGTGCGATCGAGCAGGCCACTGTAGCGCCAGCCCCCGACCGGCTCCGACAGCTCGGCCGAAGGCTCGGCCCACGCCAACGGCGCACCGAGCAACACGATCAATAAAGAAAGAAAACGCACGTATGCCTCCTGCCATGCACAACGCAACCCGGCGCCCTTCCTCGGCGCTGCTTGTCATTATTCGGGTTTCGTCTGGAGGCCCCGTTACAAGGGGCCGTAGATGGCGCGAAGAGTAGCTATTCGGCGGATTTTCCACAATCGGGGAACACGCGATTCTGTGTGGGAAATCACGTACCGGGAGGTGCGTGAGCCGAATAGCAGGCGTATTCGGCTCACGAAATGAGCCGAATACGAAAACTGACGTTTATTTCGGAGGCAAACCCGTGGCGAGGGAGCTTGCTCCCGCTGGGCTGCGAAGCGGCCCCTACCTGCTGGGCTTGAACCGAATTGCGACTGCTGCGCAGTCGAGCGGGAGCAAGCTCCCTCGCCACAAAAGCAGGCCGGTGCAAGCCCGTTGTCCCGCTTCGATCCCCCCTGCCCTGATTTGCCCCAAAACCCCATGTCTGCTAGTGTCGCGCCGGTTTAACAGTCAACCGGAATAGCCGCCATGGCCCGCAAAAAAGCTGCACTGGATTTCGAACAATCTCTGGCCGACCTGCAAACGCTGGTGGAACGGCTGGAGAACGGCGAATTGTCGCTGGAAGACTCGCTGACCGCCTTCGAGCAGGGTATCGGCTTGACTCGCGACTGCCAGGCGGCGCTGGCCCAGGCCGAGCAGAAGGTGCAATTGCTGCTCGAACGCGACGGTGAGCTGACCGAAGAGCCTTTCGACGCGGAACAACCTGAATGATCGGTGCCTATCAGGCCAGCAGCCAGGCCCGGGTCAATGCTGCACTGGATACGTTGTTCAGCGCCCCGAGCCCGGAACTGGCGCGCCTGTACGAAGCCATGCGCTACAGCGTCATGAACGGCGGCAAGCGTGTGCGGCCGCTGTTGGCCTATGCCGCGTGCGAAGCCTTGGGCGGCCAGGCCGAACAGGCCAACGGCGCGGCCTGCGCGGTGGAGCTGATCCACGCGTATTCGCTGGTGCACGACGACTTGCCAGCCATGGACGATGATGACCTGCGCCGCGGCCAGCCGACCACCCACAAACAATTCGACGAAGCCTGCGCGATCCTGGCCGGCGACGGCTTGCAGAGCCTGGCCTTCAGCGCCCTGCTGGACCCGGCCCTGAGCGACTGCCCGGCGCAGATTCGCCTGGACATGGTCAGCGCCCTGGCGTTGGCGGCGGGCCCCGCTGGAATGGTCGGCGGCCAGGCCATCGACTTGGGTTCGGTGGGCCTGAAGCTGGACCAGGACGCCCTGGAATACATGCACCGGCACAAGACCGGCGCGCTGATCGAGGCCAGCGTCCAACTCGGTGCCCTGGCCAGCGGTCGGTCCACCCCCGAGCAGTTGCAAGCCTTGCAGACCTACGCCCGGGCCATTGGCCTGGCGTTCCAGGTGCAGGACGACATCCTCGACGTGGAAAGCGATACCCAGACCCTCGGCAAACGCCAGGGCGCCGATATCGCCCGGGACAAGCCGACCTACCCGGCCCTGCTCGGCCTCGCCGCGGCCAAGGCCTACGCCCTGGAGTTGCGCGACCAGGCCTTGGCCGCGCTGCGACCCTTTGACGCGGCGGCCGAGCCGTTGCGCGACTTGGCGCGCTATATCGTCGAACGACGCAGCTGATACAGGGTCAACCCATTCATAAGTGCGTATCGGCCAAGTTCCGGCCTACGCGTGGGCAGCTTGCGATGCATAAGGTAAACTGCCGCCTCTTTCTATACCTATAACGATTCGCCTGATGCCCACGACGTTTCAAGAGATTCCCCGCAAGCGCCCGACCACGCCCCTGCTGGACCGCGCCAACACGCCGGACGGCCTGCGTCGCCTGGGTGAAGCCGAGCTGGAAACCCTGGCCGATGAGTTGCGCCTGGAACTGCTCTATACAGTCGGCCAGACCGGTGGGCACTTCGGTGCCGGCCTGGGCGTCATCGAGCTGACGATCGCGCTGCACTACGTGTTCGACACCCCGGACGATCGGCTGGTGTGGGACGTCGGGCACCAGGCCTATCCGCACAAGATCCTCACCGATCGTCGCGAGCGCATGGGCACGCTGCGCCAGAAGGACGGCATCGCCGCCTTCCCGCGTCGCTCCGAGAGTGAATACGACACCTTTGGCGTCGGCCATTCCAGTACGTCCATCAGCGCCGCCCTGGGCATGGCGATTGCCGCCCGCCTGCAAAACAGCGAGCGCAAGGCCATTGCCGTGATCGGCGACGGCGCACTGACCGCGGGCATGGCCTTCGAGGCGCTGAACCATGCGCCGGAAGTCAACGCCAACATGCTGGTGATCCTCAACGACAACGACATGTCGATCTCGCGCAATGTCGGCGGGTTGTCCAACTACCTGGCGAAGATCCTCTCCAGCCGCACCTACGCCAGCATGCGCGAAGGCAGCAAGAAGGTGTTGTCGCGCCTGCCCGGTGCCTGGGAAATCGCCCGCCGTACCGAAGAGTACGCCAAGGGCATGCTGGTGCCCGGCACGCTGTTCGAAGAACTGGGCTGGAACTACATCGGCCCCATCGACGGCCACGACCTGCCGACCCTGATCGCCACCCTGCGCAACATGCGCGACCTCAAGGGCCCGCAGTTCCTGCACGTGGTCACCAAGAAAGGCAAAGGCTTCGCCCCGGCGGAGGTCGACCCGATCGGCTACCACGCCATCACCAAGCTCGAACCCCTGGACGCACCGGCCGCCGCGCCGAAAAAAGCCGGTGGACCGAAGTATTCCAGCGTTTTCGGCCAATGGCTGTGCGACATGGCCGCCGCCGATCCACGCCTGGTGGGCATTACCCCGGCGATGAAGGAAGGCTCGGACCTGGTGGCGTTCAGCGAACGCTACCCGCAGCGCTATTTCGACGTGGCGATTGCCGAGCAGCACGCCGTGACCCTCGCCGCCGGCATGGCCTGCGAAGGTGCCAAGCCGGTGGTGGCGATCTATTCGACCTTCCTGCAACGGGCCTACGACCAGTTGATCCATGACGTGGCGGTGCAGAACCTCGACGTGCTGTTCGCCATCGACCGCGCCGGCCTGGTGGGCGAAGACGGCCCGACCCACGCCGGCAGCTTCGACCTGTCGTTCCTGCGCTGCATCCCCGGCATGCTGGTGATGACCCCGAGCGATGAAAACGAGCTGCGCAAGATGCTCACCACCGGCCACCTGTTCAATGGCCCGGCGGCGGTGCGCTACCCTCGTGGCACCGGCCCGAACGCGACCCTCTCGACCGACCTCGAACCCATCGAGATCGGCAAGGGCGTGATCCGCCGCCAGGGCAAGCAAACCGCCCTGCTGGTGTTCGGCGTGCAACTGGCCGAGGCCTTGAAAGTCGCCGACACCTTGGACGCTACCGTGGTGGACATGCGTTTCGTCAAACCCCTGGACGAAGCCCTGGTGCGCGAGATGGCCGGCAGCCATGACCTGCTGGTGACCATCGAGGAAAACGCCATCATGGGCGGTGCCGGCGCGGCGGTCAGCGAGTTCCTGGCCCGGGAGAACATCCTCAAGTCGGTGCTGCACCTGGGCCTGCCGGACAGCTACGTCGAACACGCCAAGCCGGCACAGATGCTGGCCGAATGCGGGCTGGACGAGGCGGGGATCGAAGCGGCGGTGCGCCAGCGGTTGCAGCTGTTGGGCCTGTAAGTTCAGCCAACACAGATCCCCTGTGGGAGCGAGCTTGCTCGCGATAGCGGTGTGTCAGCCAATGGATGACTTGACTGATCTTCCGCCATCGCGAGCAAGCTCGCTCCCACAAGGGGTTTGTGCAGATCAGAAATGTCCGGACCCCCATGAAACTCCGCCTCGCCCTAACCCTGTCCCTACTGCCAACCCCCGACCTGCTGGCCGACACCTTCGAACGCGACCAGGCCTTGAAGCTGCCCGACATCGTGATCAGCGCCAACCGCCAGGTCGAGGCCCGCAACGACAGCAGTGCCGCCAACACCGTGTTCACCCGCGACGACATCGAGCGCTTGCAACCGACCAGTGTCACGGACTTGCTCAGCCGCGTGCCGGGTGTCCAAGTGGCGCCGCTGGGTGGGCGCGGCAGCCTGCCGGGGATTTACATTCGCGGGACCAAATCGGCCCAGAGCCTGGTGCTGGTGGACGGCCAGCGCATCGGCAACGCCACCTCCGGTGACAGCAACCTGCAACGCCTGAACATCAACCAGATCGAGCGCGTGGAAGTGCTACGCGGTTCGCGCTCGGTGATCTACGGCGCCGACGCAGTGGGCGGGGTGATCCAGATTTTCACCCGGCGCGGCAACACCCAGGGTCTGCAACCGCGCCTGCACGTGGGGGTCGGCAGCCACCAGACCTGGGAGCGCAGCCTGGGCCTGTCCGGCGGCGACGAGCAGACCCGTTTCAACCTCGGTGCCAGCCTCGACGACAGCGCCGGCAGCAACCGGACCCACGAGTCCTACGCCAGCGACCGCGACGACGATGCCAACCGCAACCAGTCCTTCAGCCTGAGCCTGAGCCATGCGGCCAGCGATGACCTGGAAGTTGGCCTGAACCTGCTGGATAACCGCGGCAAAAGCGAATACGACAACCCGTTCGGCCGCTTCGACCCGAGCACGTTCGAGTCGCTGCCCCAGCAACCCTACAGCGAGTTCGCGGTGAGCAGCTTCAGCACCTATGTGGACGGGCGCATCAACGACACCTGGAAATCCCGCCTGGAACTGGGCCACAGCGAGAACCGCGAAAAGACCTTCGACAAGCTCAGCGATGTCCGCGAAGTCTTCAACACCTACCGCGATTCGGTGACCTGGCAGAACGATGTGACGCTGGACGAGCGCAACAGCCTGATCGTCGGCGGCGACTGGTATCAGGACCGGGTCAACAGCAGCACACCGTTCGACGAGGACAGCCGCTGGAACCGTGCAGCGTTCATCCAGCACCGCTTCCAGGCCGAAACGTTCTCGACGGAACTGGGCCTGCGTCGCGACCAGAACCAACAGTTTGGCGGCCAGAACAGTTGGAGCGGCACCCTCACCGTGCCGGTCAATCCGGCCAACGACCTGTTGCTGACCTACAGTGAGAGCTTCCGCGCACCGACCTTCAACGACCTGTACTACCCGGACTTCAGCAACCCCGACCTGAAGCCCGAGACGGCCAAGAGCTACGAGCTGCAGTGGCGCAGCCAACTGAGCGACAGCGCCCGCCTGGAAACCTCGCTGTACCGCACCGACCTGGAAGACGCGATCATTTTTGGCCGCGACTCACGCCCGCAGAACGTCGCCTCGGCGCGGATCGACGGCTTTGAAATGGCCTACCTGCAGGATGTCTTCGGCTGGCAGGGCAATCTGGCCCTGGCCATCATCGACCCGCGCGACCGCGACAGCGGTCACACCCTGGCCCGCCGCGCCCGGCGGACCTTGAGCCTGGACCTGGACCGGCAATTCGATCGCCTCGGCCTGGGCGCCACCTGGCAAGCGGTGAGCGGCAGCTATGACGACGAAGACAACCGCAACGCCTTGGGCGGCTATGCCCTGCTCGGGTTGCGCGGCAGTTGGGCGCTGACCCGGGAGGTGAAGCTGGAGATGAAGGTGGATAACCTGCTGGACAAGGGTTACAGCCGGGCGCTGTATAGCCATGATGGCGGGCAGTATGGGTATCGGGAGGAAGGTCGGGCGTGGTTGTTTGGGGTGACTTGGACCCCGTCACTCTGATCCAGGAACTGTGGTGTCTGGCCTGGCCTCATCGCGAGCAAGCTCGCTCCCACAGTTAATCTGTCGTGAAATCCCTGTGGGAGCGAGCTTGCTCGCGATTACAGGCGCCGCGGTCTATCGGTCTGGCGCAATCAACTCACATAGCCGCGCCGTCGCCTCGATCATCTGCCCACTGGGCCGTTCCAGGCCTTTGTCATTGACCAACAACAAGCGCCCCTGCGCCACCGGCCAGGTTTTCCAGGCATCGAGCTGCGTCTGTTCCGTGGCCAGGATGACGTGCGGACTACGTTGCAGCACCGCTTCCACACTCACCTGCGGCGCCGGCACGCTCAGATCGGCAAAAACGTTGTGGGCACCGCACACGCTCAGCGCATCACTGATGATCTGCCCGCCACCAACGGTGTACAGCGGCCGGTCCCAGACCTGGTAGAACACCGGCAACGGCGGGTCCCGTCGATAGCGCTGGCGTAGCGCCTCGAGACGTCCGCGCAACTGCGCCGCCCGTTGTACGCCCCGCTCCGGGCGGCCGAGCTGCTTGGCGATGGCTTCGATTTGCGTGATGAGTTGGTCGAGGCTGCGGGGCTCGGCGACATGGATGGGGATGCCCAGGCCCTTGAGCTGCTCGCGCTGGGCCGGGCCGACACTGCCAGGCCAGAGCAGGAGCAGATCGGGCTTGAGGCTGAGCAAGCGCTCCATGTCCAGTTGCCCGTAACGGCCTACCGAAGGCACGTCCTTGAGCGCCGGCGGGCGATCCCCGCCATCCAGCACGCCCACCAACAGGTCGGCGGCGCCCAGTTCAACGACGATTTCCGACAGCGACGGCGCCAGGCTGACGACCCGCGAGGCGGCCATCGTCGAGGCGCTGACGGCCAGCAGCAAAACCGTCAGCCAGCGGTTCATCAGCCGAGTTGACGCGGGATGCGGTACAGGTAGAACAACACGGCGGTCGACAAGGCCAGCAGCATCAACGGCACGGCTTCCAGGCCCACGAACACCGCCAGGGCGCCGATCCAGGCTGGCAGCCCGGCCACCAGGAAAGCGGCGCGGCGACGGGCCGCCAGGTCGATCCAGGCCTGGGGCTCTTCGGGTGTGTCGAGGGCTTTCTGGGTGGCAACCAGGGCCTGTTTATACGGCCCGAAGAATCGCAGGCTGACAAACATCGACGCCAGGCCGGCAATGAACAACGGCATCGCCAGCACCGGCAGAATCGCTTCGCCCTGGCCGAACACCGCATTGATCACAAACAGTGGCAGCAAGGCCAGGGCCAGGTATTTCCACCAACTGACCGACAGCCGCCGCCGAACCTGACCGCGCGTCACGCCCGGTCAACCTCGCCTTGGTGCTCGTTGCCCATCATGTGGTCGAGCTTGCTGGCCTTGGTTGCCAGGTAGAGTTTGTTGTGGGGGTTGTGACCGGTGTGCAGCGGCACACGCTCGGCCACCACGATGCCCATGTCGGTCAACGCCTTGACCTTGCGTGGGTTGTTGGTCATCAAGCGCAGCGACTTCACGCCCAGATGCTCCAGCATCGGCAGGCAGATGCTGTAGTCACGCAGGTCGGCAGCAAAGCCCAGGCGTTCGTTGGCTTCCACGGTATCGGCGCCGCCATCTTGCAGTTCATAGGCGCGGATCTTGTTCAACAGGCCAATGCCACGGCCTTCCTGGCGCAGGTACAGCAACACGCCACGGCCTTCGCGGGCGATGGCCTGCAGCGCGGCCTCGAGTTGCGAACCGCAATCGCAGCGCTGGCTGAACAGGGCATCACCGGTCAGGCATTCGGAGTGCAGGCGACCCAGCACCGGAGAACCGTCGGCGAAATCACCCAGGCTGAGCACGACGTGCTCGCGGCCGGTGGCTTCATCGAGAAAACCATGCATGGTGAATTGCGCAAAGGGCGTTGGCAGCTTGGAAGCGGCAACAAAAACGACAGGCACCGGTGTGCTCCTGATCTAGTACTGGAGTTTCGCAGAGGCGGGCATTGTAACAGCACGTCCCGACCGACGCTTAGGCTGAATTGTCGGCCATAACCATCGAAAAGTTTGATTACGGCTTCGGTGGCTTGCCATTCTCGTCGAAAGGATAGGGTTGCTTCCAGTGTTCGAAAATCGGCTTGAGCTGGCCGCTTTTCACCAGCACTTCCATCCGCCGGTCGAACAGCTCGCTCAGTGCCCGTCCGTTGGCGGTGTTGGCAAAGCCCAGGTAGAGAGGCAAATTGATCAGCGGCGAGAGTTTGAACTGCTTCGGGTTATCGGCCTTGGCGAGCACTTCTTCGATTTCCATCGACGCATCGATGTAAAAATCCGCTCGCTCATGGATCAGCATCGGCAAGATACCCACCGCCCGGTGGATCTCATTGAAACGCCGGATGTTGGGCAGGTAGTTGTTGTATTCGTACCCACGCATCCATACCAGCCGATAGTTGCCAATCGTCGCCAGGGTAGGCGTCGGCTTGGAGGCCAACCCCAAGGCATAGATGTGATCGACGTCGTAGTGCCACTTCGGGTAAAGCACGCCTTCGGATTCATCCCGATAGGCGCCGACCTGCACATCGACCTCGCCGCGCTGCACCAGCCCTATCGAACGGGTGTAGGGCACGCTGCGGATTTCCAGCTTGACGCCTTCAGGCTCGAACACCGCGCGCAAGATGTCCCAGCCCATGCCCTGGCCGTCGGCCTGGGTGTAATCGGCCCACTCCTCACTCGCCGCGCGAACCTTGTCAGGCTGCGGCGCCGACTCGGCCACCCTCACCCCCACACAGGCTCCTAAACACAGCAACAGCAGTAGTGCGCGGCTTACGCCCATGCCTGGCTCCTTCAGGTGAAACACCACACCAATCCTTGCATTGCCAGCCAGGCGAAAACCCCGGCCAATACATCGTCGAGCATGATCCCGACGCCTCCGTGCACCTGTCGGTCGATCCAGCGGATCGGCCACGGCTTGAGGATATCGAAGAAACGGAACACCAGAAATCCCGTCAGCAACCAATACCAGCCTTCCGGCACCAGCCACAAGGTGATCCACATGCCGACCATTTCGTCCCAGACGATGCCTTCATGATCGTGCACCCGCAGGTCGTCCGCCACTTTGCCACACAGCCAGAAGCCAAACAGCATGGTGATGCCGAGCATCAACCAGTAGCCCCAGTCCGGCAACATCTGCCACAACGGAATGAAGGGTAGCGCAACCAGCGAGCCCCAGGTGCCCGGCGCTTTAGGTAAAGTGCCCGAACCAAAGCCAAATGCCAGGAAATGCCAGGGATTGCGCCAGACCGAAGGCGGAACGAACTCTGCCGGGACCTGGTTGGGATGATCTGTCACGGTGTCTCCCGAAAATGTTGATAGCCCCGTACGTGCGGGGTGATGTCGTGCCCGTCGCTGTCCACCAGCGTGACGCCTTGCCCGGCCAGGACGCTGCCGATCACATGGATCGGCCAGCCTGCGGCCTGCAACGCCGACAATCGGCTCGGTGGCAGGGCGAACAGCAGCACGTAGTCGTCACCGCCGCTCAGGGCGGCCTGCGCGGCATCGGCCTCGCCAAGAAACGCGACCAGAGCGCTGGACAGCGGCAGTCGGTCCCGTTCAACCTGCAAGGCTACCCCGGACGCCAGGGCGATATGCCCACAATCGGCCAGCAGGCCATCGGAAATATCCATCGCCGCGCTGGCCTTTCCCCGCAACGCCAGGCCCAAGTCGATCTGCGGTCGGGGTGACCAATAATGAGCCAGCAGTGGCTCGGCAATCCCAGGCTCGGCGCGCCGCTGGCCAAGCACCAACGGCAAGGCGCCGGCGGCATTGCCCAGTTCGCCGCCGACACACAGCAGGTCGCCGGGCTGTGCGCCGCTGCGGGTCAGGGCCTGGCCGGAAGGCACGTGGCCGAACACGGTCATGGTCAGGCTCAACGGCCCACGCGTGGTGTCCCCTCCCACCAACGCCACGCCACAGGCCTGGGCCATCTGGTTCAAACCGCGGGCATAGGCTTGCAGCCAATCGGTGGTCACCGTCGGCAAGGTCAGGGCAAGGGTAAAGGCCAAAGGCTTGGCGCCCATGGCGGCCAGGTCGCTGACCGCCACGGCCAGCGAGCGCTGGCCGAGCAGGAACGGGTCGCAAGGGTCTGGAAAATGCACACCGGCCACGAGCGTGTCGGTGGAGACCGCCAGCTGTTCTCCGAAAGGAGCTGCCAGCAAGGCGCAGTCGTCGCCGATCCCCAGCGCAACGCCCTCGCCGCCCTGCGCGCAAGGCGCGGCGGCGAAGTAGTTACGGATCAGCTCAAACTCACCCATTGGGATAACAAGCGCCAATCAGCGCTTGAACGCCTTCACTTCAGCTTCACGCAGGCGCGGGGCGAGCTTGTCGAGCACACCGTTGACGAACTTGTGGCCATCGGTGGAACCGAAGACTTTCGCCAGTTCGATCCCTTCGTTGATCACCACGCGGTACGGTACGTCGACGCGCTTGAGCAGTTCCCAGGTGGACAGGCGCAGAACCGCCAGTTCAACCGGATCCAGCTCTTCGATGGTCAAGTCCAGGCAAGGCGTGAGCGCGGTGTCGATTTCGGTCTTGAACTGCGGGACCCCATGCAGGATCTCGCGGAAATAAGCACCGTCGACATCACTGAAATCGTTATCGACCCGAAACTGCGCTTCGATCTCGTTCAGCGATTGCTTGGCCATGTGCCATTGATACAGCGCCTGGGTCGCGAGCTGACGGGCTTCGCGACGCTTGACGCTTTTCGATGGCTTGCCGGCGTCCGCAGGCTTTGGATCGCGCGGGTTGAAACGATCGCTTTCGTCGCTAATCACTTGGCCTCCAACTGCGCCAGCAGGCTGACCATTTCCAGGGCGGACAGGGCAGCTTCGGCACCTTTGTTACCGGCCTTGGTGCCGGAACGTTCGATGGCTTGTTCGATGGAGTCAACGGTCAGCACGCCAAAAGCGACCGGCACGCCGAATTCCATGGACACCTGGGCCAGGCCCTTGGTGCATTCGCCAGCCACGTATTCGAAGTGCGGAGTACCGCCACGAATGACCGCGCCCAGGGCGATGATCGCCGCATATTCGCCCTTTTGAGCGACTTTCTGCGCAACCAGCGGAATTTCGAAGGCGCCAGGGGCACGGATGATGGTGATGTCGCTTTCGCTCACGCCATGGCGAACCAGGGCATCGACCGCACCGCCAACCAGGCTCTCGACCACGAAACTGTTGAAACGGCCCACTACCAGAGCGTAGCGGCCTTTAGGGGCGATGAAGGTACCTTCGATGGTCTTCAGGGTCATTCGTCAGATCTCTTAAAGAGCCAGAGCGCGTTCTATACGCGCTCCTTCAGTGATATTAGCCACGAATACTGCATCGGAAATCCCGTCATGCTGTTCATTTTCAAGCTTTTGTGGCGAGGGAGCTTGCTCCCGCTGGGCTGCGAAGCGGCCCCTGTTGTGGGTGCTGCGCACCCAAGCGGGAGCAAGCTCCCTCGCCACAATGAATCCAACCAGCCTTACTCAAGTGAACAACAATGCCGAAATCTCCGGGCCATTATTCGGAGGGCACGTATTCTACAACTTCCAGATCGAAACCGGATATCGCATTAAATTTCATCGGTGCGCTCATCAGGCGCATTTTACGCACGCCCAGGTCGCGAAGGATCTGCGAACCGGCACCGACGATGCTGTAGGTGGTCGGTTTTTTCACCGCTGCCTGATCGCCGGTTTCACGAATGTGCGCCAGCAGCACGTCGCCATCGAGCGGGTGGCCGAGCAGCAACACCACGCCGCTGCCGGCCTCGGCCACCGCGGCCATGGCGGCCCGCAGGCTCCAGCGGCCGGGTTGCTTGACCATCAGCAGGTCGCGCAGCGGGTCCATGTTGTGCACGCGCACCAGGGTCGGCTCTTCGGCGCATACAGTACCCAGGGTCAGCGCCATGTGCACGTCGCCTTCCACCGAGTCGCGGTAGGTCACCAGGTTGAACTGGCCCAGTTCGCTGTCCAGCGGCTGCTCGGCAATCCGCTGAACGGTACGTTCGTGGATCATCCGGTAGTGGATCAGGTCGGCGATGGTGCCGATCTTGATGTTGTGTTCGGCGGCGAAGGTTTCCAGTTCCGCACGACGGGACATGGTGCCGTCGTCGTTCATCACTTCGCAGATCACGCCGCTGGGTTCGAAGCCGGCCATGCGCGCCAGGTCGCACGCTGCTTCGGTGTGGCCGGCGCGGGCCAGGGTGCCACCGGCCTGGGCCATCAGCGGGAAGATGTGGCCGGGGCTGACGATGTCTTCGGCCTTGGCGTCCCGGGCGGCGGCAGCCTGTACGGTGCGCGCGCGATCAGCGGCGGAGATCCCGGTGGTCACGCCTTCGGCGGCCTCGATGGACACGGTGAACTTGGTGCCGAAGCCCGAGCCGTTGCGTGGCGCCATCAGCGGCAACTTCAGCAGTTCGCAGCGCTCGCGGGTCATCGGCATGCAGATCAGCCCACGGGCGTGCTTGGCCATGAAATTGATGTGTTCGGCCTTGCAGCACTCGGCGGCCATGATCAGGTCGCCTTCGTTCTCGCGGTCTTCGTCATCCATGAGGATGACCATCTTGCCTTGGCGGATGTCTTCAACCAGTTCTTCGATGCTATTGAGCGCCACGCGGCACCCCCTTGGGTCAGGATTTGAGGTAGCCGTTGGCGGCCAGAAAACTTTCGGTGATGTTACCGGCCCGCCCTTGTGAAGAGTCAGACTCTGCGGCCTTGTCTCCCATAAGCAGGCGTTCCAGGTAACGGGCCAGCAAGTCGACTTCCAGGTTGACCCGGCGACCAGGCCGGTACGAAGCCATGATGGTTTCGCTCAGCGTGTGGGGAATGATCGTCAGCAGGAATTCGGCGCCATCCACCGCGTTGACCGTCAGGCTGGTGCCGTCGACGGTGATCGAGCCTTTATGGGCGATGTACTTGGCCAGCTCCTTCGGGGCGCGGATGCGAAACTCCACGGCCCGGGCGTTATCCGTGCGCGAGACCACTTCGCCGACGCCGTCCACGTGGCCGCTGACCAGGTGCCCGCCCAGGCGAGTGGTGGGGGTCAGGGCTTTTTCCAGGTTGACCGGGCTGCCACTCTTGAGGTCGTTCATGGCCGTGCAGTCGAGGGTTTCGCGGCTGACGTCCGCCAGGAAGCCGTTGCCTGGCAGTTCAACGGCGGTCAGGCAAACGCCGTTTACCGCGATGCTGTCGCCCAACTTGACGTCGCTCAGGTCGAGCTTGCCGGTTTCGACGTAGACCCGCACATCGCCGCCCTTGGGGGTGAGTGCACGGATGCTGCCGATGGATTCGATGATGCCGGTAAACATGGAGTCCTCCTCGAGAACGGGCCGCCGCGTGAGCGAAAGCCGGGAATTATACGCTCGCCTGCGCGACGGGAACGGCGATGACTCGCCAGTCATCGCCCACGGCGCGGATTTCGGTGATTTTCAGCTGGGGAGCGTCCTTCATCTGCGCCAGCGGCCAGTCCAGCAGTGGCCGCGCCGAAGAACCGAGGAACTTGCCGGCGATGAAAATCTGGAACTCGTCCACCAGCCCCTGCCGGGCGAAAGCCCCCGCCAGGCGCGGACCGGCCTCCACCAGCACTTCATTGACATCCCGGGCAGCCAGCGCCACCAGCAGCCGACGCAGATCGACCTGGCCGTCATCGCCCGCCACGATCATGCATTCAGGACCGTTGGCGTATTGTTCTTCCACCGCCATGCAGGTAGCGACCAGCGCCGGGCCGGCCTTGAAAAACGGCGCATCCAGCGGCACCCGCAGGCGCCCGTCCACCAGTACCCGCAACGGCGGACGGCTCATGACCAACGCAGTCTGCTCGGCATCCAGCCCGAGTTCATCGGCGCGCACGGTCAGCCGGGCATTGTCCGCCAGCACCGTGTCGGCGCCGGTCAGCACCACACTGGCCTGGGCGCGCAGGCGTTGGACCGCCGAACGTGCGGCCGGGCCGGTGATCCACTGGCTTTCGCCGCTTTCCATGGCGGTGCGGCCATCCAGGCTCATGGCGAGCTTGACCCGCACGAACGGCAGGCCCTGTTCCATGCGCTTGAGAAAACCTTCATTGAGCTTGCGCGCCTCACCTTCCTGCACGCCGCTTTCGGTGGCGATGCCGGCCTGGGCCAGGCGTTGCAGGCCGCGCCCGGCGACTGCCGGGTTAGGGTCCTGCATCGCTGCCACCACCCGCGCCACGCCGGCATTGACCAGCGCATCGGCACAAGGCGGGGTACGCCCGTGGTGACTGCAAGGCTCGAGGGTCACGTAGGCCGTGGCGCCCCGGGCGTTGTCACCGGCGGCCCGCAGGGCATGGACTTCGGCATGGGGCTCGCCAGCGCGGATGTGCCAGCCTTCGCCGACAATCTGCCCGTCACGCACGATCACGCAACCGACCCGGGGGTTGGGGTGGGTGGTGTAGTGACCGCGCCGCGCCAACTCCAGGGCGCGGGCCATGTAGTGGGCGTCGAGGACGGCCTGCTGCGCCGGGACGGTCATTCTTTCACCGGTTCGCGGGCCAGGCGGTCGATTTCTTCACGGAACTCGTTCAGGTCCTGGAAGCGCCGGTATACCGAGGCGAAACGGATGTAGGCGACTTCGTCGAGCTTCTGCAGCTCGGCCATCACCAACTCTCCGACCACCAGGGACTTGACCTCGCGCTCGCCGGTCGCCCGCAGCTTGTGCTTGATGTGCACCAGCGCCGCTTCCAGGCGCTCGACGCTCACCGGGCGTTTTTCCAGGGCGCGCTGCATGCCGGCGCGCAGTTTTTCTTCGTCGAACGGCTGGCGGCTGCCGTCGGTTTTGATCAGGCGCGGCAACACCAGTTCAGCGGTCTCGAACGTCGTGAAACGCTCGCCGCAAGCCAGGCATTCGCGGCGGCGGCGGACTTGTTCGCCCTCGGCGACCAGTCGCGAGTCGATGACCTTGGTGTCGTTGGCACCGCAGAAGGGACAGTGCATGGTGGCAGGCAACAAAAAAAGGGAGGGCCATGGTAGCGCATCCCACTGGCAAGACAAGCCATAGGGTTTACGGTATACAGACGGGCTTACCGTCAGATCCATGGAATTCACCTTGCTGGAGCCACACATGCCGCTACGATCGCTCGTTTTGCTCAGTTTTTTCAGCCTGCTGATGGCGTGCAGCAGCGATGCCCCCAAGCCCGCCGCTCCCGCTCCCGCTCCGGCCCCCGCGCCGAAACAGGCCCAGGAAAAGGCCCGGCAGGCCACCGAGCTGGGACCGCTGCCGGCGTACCAGCGCGAGTTGAGCGGCACCCTGCAAGGCGTGCCGGCCGGAGCCGAAGTGGAACTGGCGCTACTGGTGATCGACGACAAGGACCGTCCACAACAACTGCTTGCCAGTTCCAGCCTGATCGGCACCAACCAGGCCCTGTCCTTCCGCTTGCGCTTCAACCCGGAAGCCTTCCCGGTGGGCGCCCGCGTGGAACTGCGTGGCCGCGCCAGCCAGTCCGGCCAGTTGATCCTGCACTTGCCGGAACAACGCATCAGCCAACCGACCACCCAGGCGTTGGGCACCCTGCAATTCGTCAAAGCGCCATGAGTGCACCGCAAGACCTGCAACGGGCGTTGAGTGAATTGCTTGGCGACGCGCGTCTGGTGGCTTGTCCGCTATCCGGCGCTGACTTGAAGTTGTGGCTGATCGACGGCGACAACATGGACCGCGCCTTCAGCCCGGAAGAAACCCGGCGCATTCTCCACGAGCCGCCCTATTGGAGTTTCTGCTGGGCCAGCGGCTTGGCGATGGCCCGCTACCTCGCCGAGCAGCCGCAGTGGGTCGAAGGCAAGCGGGTGCTGGATTTTGGTGCCGGTTCCGGCGTGGCGGGCATCGCAGCGGTCAAGGCTGGGGCGCTGGAGGTGGTGGCCTGCGACCTCGACCCACTGGCGATTGCCGCCTGTCAGGCCAATGCTGCGCTCAATGACGTGGCGTTGGGTTATTCGACGGACTTTTTCGCCGAGGCCGATCGTTTCGACCTGATCCTGGTCGCCGACGTGCTCTACGACCGGGCCAACCTGCCACTGCTCGACCAGTTCCTCAGCCGTGGTCGCGAGGCGTTGGTGGCCGATTCCCGGGTGCGGGATTTCCAGCATCCGCTGTACCGGCGCATCGAAATGCTCCAGGCCATGACCCTGCCGGACCTGGCCGAGCCGGAAGAGTTTCGGCATGTGAGCCTGTACCACGCGCGGCGCTGACCCTGAAAGCATCGCGAGCAAGCTCGCTCCCACAGGGGCTGAGATCCCTAGTGGGAGCAAGCTTGCTCGCGATGGGGCCCTCTCTCACCGCCACCCCGCTTTCAGCCACCCCCACCACGCCGTATAGTTGCCCCATTCAAGCGCTCTACGAGATTGCCCATGACTCAGGAAACGCCCTACATCTTCGACGCTACCACGGCCGATTTCGACCAATCGGTGATCGCGAACTCTTTCCACAAACCGGTACTGGTGGATTTCTGGGCCGAGTGGTGTGCGCCGTGCAAGGCTCTGATGCCAATGCTGCAAACCATTGCCGAGAGCTATCAAGGCGAATTGCTGCTGGCCAAGGTCAACTGCGACATCGAGCAGGACATTGTGGCCCGCTTCGGCATTCGCAGCCTGCCGACGGTGGTGTTGTTCAAGGACGGTCAGCCCGTTGATGGCTTTGCCGGTGCCCAGCCGGAATCGGCGGTACGCACGATGCTCGAACCCCATGTGCAGATGCCACCGCCGGCCGCCGCCGACCCGTTCGAACAGGCCCAGGCGCTGTTCGACGACGGTCGCTTCGCCGACGCCGAAGCCGTGCTCACCGTCTTGCTGGGTGAAGACAACACCAACGCCAAGGCCCTGATCCTGTATGCCCGCTGCCTGACCGAGCGTGGCGAGCTGGACGAAGCGCAGACGGTGCTCGACGCGGTGAAAAGCGATGAGCACAAGGCCGCCCTCGCCGGTGCCAAGGCGCAGATCCAGTTCCTCGGCCTGGCCAAGCACCTGCCGGACGCCGCCGATCTCAAGGCGCGCCTGGCGAAAGACCCGCAAGACGACGAAGCGGTGTACCAACTGGCGATCCAGCAACTGGCGCGCCAACAGTACGAAGCGGCCCTGGATGCGCTGCTCAAGCTGTTCGTGCGTAACCGCGGCTACAGCGAAGGCCTGCCCCACAAGACCTTGCTACAAGTGTTCGAACTGCTGGGCAACGATCATCCCCTGGTGACGACCTATCGCCGCAAGCTGTTTGCCGCGTTGTATTGACTCCCCTGTAGGAGCTGCCGAAGGCTGCGATCTTTTGATCTTTCGCTTGAGACTCAAGCGTCAGGGGAAAGATCGCAGCCTCGCTTCGCTCGTCAGCACCTACGCGGTTTCGTGCCAGCTATAGAGTGGTGTGTCGCCGCCACTGATGACTTTTACATCCGGGCTATGGCGCAGGCGCACCAACAGGCGCTTGCCCGCCGAGGCGCTGCCGGTCAGGCCTTCGAGCTGCTCCAGCAGGTCCGGACCGCTCAGTTGGCCGGCCTTGCGCAGCAGTTCCTTGGCGATCTGCCATTGGGCATCGTCCTGGTTCGTCGGTTTGGCCGCCGGTGCCGCCGTGCCTTCGGACTTGGCCACTTGCAACTGCGCGCCGAGCTGCGCCCAGTCGCCCTCATCCATTTCGATCGTCAAGTCCACCGGCCACTCGCCGACGGTTCCGCGTATCCGCAACATCACCGTGCTCCTGAATATTTCATGTACGCATGCTCCCATGGCCCTTGCGCGACGCCAAGCAGACGGTCAAACTCTCCGCGCTTTCGTTATAAGATTACATAACCTTTTCGGAGACTCGTCATGCGTCGTCTGCTTCTCGCTTTGCCGTTCGCCCTGCTGCCATTGGCCGTCGCTCATGCGGCGGTGGAGCATGACCACGACCATGATCACGAACATGGCAGCCTCGGTGCCCATGAACACGGCGTTGCTCGACTGAACGCGGCACTGGATGGTCAGACCTTGGAGCTGGAACTGGAAAGCCCGGCGATGAACCTGGTGGGCTTCGAACACGCCGCCACCAGCGATGCCGACAAGGCCAAGGTCGCCGCGGTACGGGCGCAGTTGGACAAGCCGCTGGCACTGTTCAACCTGCCGGCCGCCGCCAAGTGCACCGTGGCCCAACAGGAACTGGAAAGCCCGTTGTTCGGCGATGAACCGGACCACGAAGACCATGACGAAGACGCCGATGGCGACGCACATCACGAGCACAGTGAGATCCATGCCCACTATCAATTCACCTGCACCGTCCCTGGCGCCTTGAAGAACCTGGACCTGGCGACACTGTTCAAAACCTTCCCGGCCACCCAGAAAATTCAGGTACAACTGATCAGCCCGAGTGGCCAACAAGGCGTGGAAGTGACGGCCAAGGCGCCAACCCTGAAATTCTGATTCACCGCAAACCCGATGTGGGAGCGAGCTTGGTGGGAGCAAAGCTTGCTCGCGATAGCGGTCCAACGGTCAACATCCAAGTTGAAGGTGATGGCCTCATCGCGAGCAAGCTCAGCTCCCACAGGTCTCCCGCAGGTTCCACTTTGAAACGACAAACATGACCCAAGCACTCATCGAACTGTCCGACCTGGGCTTCAGTTGGCCCGGGCATCCGCCCTTGCTGGATATCCCGGCGTTTCGCCTGGAAGCGGGTGAAACCTTGTTCCTCAAGGGCCCGAGTGGCAGCGGCAAGACCACGCTGCTGGGGCTGTTGGGCGGGGTGCAAACGCCGGATCGCGGCAGCATCCGCCTGCTCGGCCAGGAACTCAGCGAACTGGCCGCCGGCCGCCGCGACCGCTTTCGCGTGGACCATACCGGCTACATCTTCCAGCAGTTCAACCTGCTGCCGTTTCTCTCGGTAAGCGAGAACGTCGAACTGCCCTGCCACTTCTCGAAACTGCGCGCGCAGCGGGCCACCCAGCGCCATGGCAGTATCGATCAAGCGGCCGCCACGCTGCTGGCCCACCTGGGCTTGACCGACCCGAACCTGTTGGAGCGTCGCGCCGACTCGTTGTCCATCGGCCAGCAACAACGGGTCGCCGCCGCCCGGGCCTTGATCGGTCAACCGGAACTGGTGATCGCCGACGAACCGACTTCAGCCCTGGACTACGACGCCCGGGAAAACTTCCTGCGGCTGTTGTTCGCCGAATGCCGCGAGGCCGGGTCGAGCCTGTTGTTCGTCAGCCACGACCAGAGCCTGGCGCCGCTGTTCGACCGCCACCTCTCGCTGGCCGATCTCAATCGCGCCGCCACGCCACTCGAGGTCTGAGATGTATTTGTTCCGTCTAGCCATGGCCAGCCTGGCGAACCGCCGCTTCACCGCGATCCTCACCGCGTTTGCCATCGCCCTCTCGGTCTGTCTGCTACTGGCGGTGGAACGTGTGCGCACCGAAGCGCGAGCCAGTTTCGCCAGCACCATCAGCGGCACCGACCTGATCGTCGGAGCCCGCTCCGGCTCGGTGAACCTGCTGCTGTATTCGGTGTTTCGCATCGGCAACGCCACCAACAACATCCGCTGGGACAGCTTCGAACAGTTCGCCCAAAACCCGAAAGTGAAGTGGGCGATCCCCATGTCCCTGGGCGATTCTCATCGCGGCTATCGGGTGATGGGCACCACCGAGGCCTACTTCGAGCATTACCAGTACGGCCGCCAGCAACACCTGGAACTGGCCGATGGCCGGGCCTTCGCCACCGATCCGTTCGAAGTGGTGCTCGGTGCCGAAGTGGCCGAGGCGCTGCACTACAAGCTCGGTGACAAGCTGGTGCTGGCCCACGGCGTGGCGGCGATCAGCCTGGTCAAGCATGACGACAAGCCCTTCACCGTGGTCGGGATTCTCAAGCGCACCGGCACCCCGGTGGACCGCACGCTGCACATCAGCCTCGGCGGCATGGAGGCGATTCACATCGACTGGAAGAACGGCGTGCCAGCCCAGGGCAATGGGCGCATCAGCGCCGACCAAGCCCGAAACATGGACCTCACGCCCCAGGCGATCACCGCGTTCATGCTCGGCCTCAACAGCAAGATTTCGACCTTTGCCTTGCAACGCGAGATCAATGAGTTCCGTGGCGAACCGCTGCTGGCCATCCTCCCTGGCGTAGCACTGCAGGAGTTGTGGAGCCTGATGGGCACGGCGGAAAAGGCCTTGTTCGTGATTTCGCTGTTCGTGGTCCTGACCGGGTTGATCGGCATGCTCACGGCGATCCTCACCAGCCTCAACGAGCGTCGCCGGGAAATGGCGATCCTGCGTTCGGTGGGCGCGCGGCCGTGGCACATCGCGACGCTGCTGGTACTTGAAGCCTTTGCCCTGGCGCTGGCCGGGGTCACCGCCGGGCTGGCGTTGCTGTACATCGGCATCGCCGCCGCCCAGGGCTACGTGCAGTCGGCCTATGGCCTGTACCTGCCACTGGCGTGGCCGAGCGAATATGAATGGACGCTGCTGGCTGGCATCCTGGTCGCCGCCCTGCTGATGGGCAGCGTGCCGGCCTGGCGCGCGTATCGCCAATCGTTGGCCGACGGCCTGTCGATCCGTCTATGAGGACCTTGAAGATGCCCCGCGCCCTGCTAGCGCTGTTGATGATGGTCGCCCTGCCGCTGTGGGCGGCCGAGCCGAGGGACCTGGCCTGGTCGGAAATGATCCCGCCGGACGCACCGCCGGAAGTGCCGAACATGACGCCGCTGCACGACCTGTCGAAGATGAGCGACGCTCTGGCCGCCGAGTCCGCTCCAGCCGCCAAGCAGGATTTGCCCAACGCGCCGGTGGTCAAGGCCCTCGATGGCCAGCAGATTCGCTTGCCGGGCTACATCGTGCCGCTGGAAGTCAGTGAGGAAGGTCGCACCACGGACTTCCTGCTGGTGCCGTATTTCGGCGCCTGCATCCACGTGCCGCCACCGCCGTCGAACCAGATCGTGCATGTGAAAAGCGAGGTCGGCGTGAAGCTCGACGAGTTGTACCAGCCGTATTGGGTCGAGGGGCCGATGCAGGTCAAGCCGTCCACCAGTGAACTGGCCGACGCTGGGTATCAGATGGAGGCGCAGAAGATTTATGTGTATGAGTTGCCGGAGTGAATCGGGTGGTGATGGGCAGTCCGTCAGATAGCTATCGCGAGCAAGCTCGCTCCCACAGGAGATCTCAGTGCCTATGCGACCTGTGTGGGAGCGAGCTTGCTCGCGATGGGGCCGTCAAGGCTTGCTCATCATCATTTCATTGAGCTGGGTCAATTAATCGACCAAGACTCATTGAGCTGTGTCAAAAGACCGGGCCAGGCGGCTCCGTACCATGGGACATCAATTTTGAAATGTCCTCTGGAGCCCCCATGCACAAGTCCTTGCTCAGCGCTTCCCTCGTTGCCCTCGCGCTCGCAGCCCCGCTCGCCCAGGCCCATACGGCCGGTGACATCATCGTTCGCGCCGGCGCTATCACCGTCAATCCAGAGGCCGACAGCTCCAGCGTCAAGGTCGACCGTGGCCCGCTGGCCGGCGCCGACCTGGGCGGCAAGGCCACCATGAGCAGCGACACGCAACTGGGCCTGAACTTCGCCTACATGCTGACCAACAATTGGGGTATCGAACTGCTGGCGGCCTCGCCGTTCGAGCACGACGTGAAAATCAAAGGCACCGCCCTCGGCGCGGCCAATGGCAAGCTCGGCACCCTCAAGCACCTGCCGCCCACACTGAGCCTGGTCTACTACCCGCTCGACGCCAAGTCGGCGTTCCAGCCCTATGTCGGCGCCGGTATCAACTACACCTGGATCTACGACGAACACGTGGGCAGCGAAGCCAGCGCCAATGGCTTCAGCAACTTCCGGGCGAAAAACAGCTGGGGCATGGCGTGGCAAGTCGGTGCCGACTACATGCTGACCGACAACATCATGATCAACGGCCAGATCCGCTACATCGACATCGACACCACCGCCTATGTGGACAACAACGCCGTGGCCGGCGGTACCCGGGCCAAGGTGGATGTCGACGTGGATCCGTTCATCTACATGGTGGGGTTGGGCTACAAGTTCTAAGCCGAACTTAAAGGTACGAATATCCCTGTGGGAGCGAGCTTGCTCGCGATGACGGTGGATCAGCCAGCAATGATGCTGACTGACCCAGCGCTATCGCGAGCAAGCTCGCTCCCACAGTTTTAGCGCCCCAGCAACCGCGCCAACCCCACACTCATCGGTGTTTGCGGAGGAAAGCTGAAGCGCTCCAACAACCGGTGGTTGTCGGCCCGGGAATGGCGAATGTCACCGGAACGCGCCGGGCCGTAGCTGATCGGTGGCAGGTCGCCCACCACGGCGGCCAGGGCCTGGAGCATCTGCTTGAGGGTCGTGGCCTGGTTCCAGCCGACGTTCACCGCGCCCACTTCCACCTCGGGCTTCTCGATGGCCTGCACCAGCAAGTCCACCAAATCTTCGACATAGACAAAGTCACGGGTCTGCTCGCCGTCGCCGAATACAGTGATTGGCAGGCCTTTCTGTGCCCGTTCGCTGAAGATGCTGATGACCCCGGAGTACGGCGATGACGGATCCTGGCGCGGCCCGTAGATGTTGAAGAAGCGGAACACCACCGGTTCCAGCGCGTGCTGGCGGCGATAGAAATCGAAGTAGAACTCGCTGGCCAGCTTGTCCGAGGCATAGGGCGTGAGCGGGGCCTTAGGGGTTTCTTCGTCGATGGACTCGCCTTCGCCGTTGTTGCCGTAGACCGCTGCGCTGGAAGCGAACAACACCCGCTTCACACCGGCCTGGCGCATGGCTTCGCAGACATTCAGCGTGCCGATGAAATTGCTCTGGTGGGTGCGCACGGGGTCGTCCACCGAGGCTTGCACCGAGGCCACCGCCGCCAGGTGCGCCACGGCGCTGCAACCGGCCATGGCCCGGGCCACCAGCGCGGCATCGGCGACGTCGCCTTCGATCAGTTCGACCGCCGGGTTGTCCAGCGGCAGGTTGCTGCGCTTGCCGGTGGACAGGTCATCGAGGATGCGCACCGCATGCCCCTTGGCGAGCAAGGCGTCGGTCAGGTGCGAACCAATGAAACCCGCGCCGCCGGTGATTAAAACAGGGCCTTCAGCCATGGCGATAAAACCTATCCAGTAAGCCCGGGAGTGCGGCGCGCCAGGCGCGGGGCTTGATCCCGAAAGTGTGCAGAATTTTCTTGCAGGCCAGCACCGCGTGCTGCGGTTCTTCCGCGGCGTCCGGCCGTGCGGCGTGGGCCTGGGGCGTGGGCGACTCGATGGCCAGCGGATGCAGGGCGCGGGCTTCGGTGAGGATCGCCTGGCCCAGCGCCAGTGGCGTGGTCGCCTCATGCCCGGCGTAATGATAGGTGCCCCACAGCGGCGCCGCGCAATCGAGCTGCTTGAGCACCGAGATGATCACCCGCGCGGCATCGTCCACGGGCGTCGGATTACCCCGGCGGTCGTCAGCCAGCAACAGTTCTTCGGGCTGCTCGGCCCGGGCCAGGAAACGGCCGAGGGTACCATCGGCGCTGTCGTCCAGCAGCCAGCCGAAACGCAGCAACACATGCTGCGGGCAGGTGGCGCGCACGCTTTGCTCGATCCGCCACAGCGCCTGGCCGCGCACGCCCAGGGGCACGGGCTCGTCTTTCTCGCTGTAGGCGGTGGCACGGGAACCGTCGAACACTCGATAGCTCGACGGTTGCAGCAAGATGATGTTGTGATGCTGGCACAGCCCGGCCAGACGCTCGACAGCGCGCTCCTGGCTGGCCAGGCGCTGCTCGCTGACGGCCTCGGCCTGGAACCAGTCGAAGTAGTACGCCAGGTTGATCAAGGCGTCCGGGCGGGTGTCGTCGAGCAGTTGCGTCAGGCTCGCGGCATCCCAGCCGTCTTCGGGCGGGCGGGGGGCAAGAAAACCGATGTCTTCTTCTGCACCGAGGCGAATCAGCGCCTGCCCAAGGGCATTTCCGCCGCCCAGTAACATAAGGCGCATTCGCATAAAGTCAGCAGGCCCACTCTATTGGCACAAAAAATTGGGTCGACAACGCCCGCAGGCGTTGCCGGAATCGTTGCATTTTGCGGGTTTAGTGCGCAACCGTCACCCGTAAAGTGTGGATCCGGCATTTGTGTGCGCCTTGAGGCCGCTATCGCGAGCGAGCTCGCTCCCACAGGGATCGCATAGGCACTGATATCTTGTGTGGGAGCGAGCTTGCTCGCGATGAGGCCCCGACAGGCGATGCAGATCTCAGCCGATACTTGCATCTCCCCCGCTCCGCCCGCATAAACTGCCCTATGAATCTGCCCCTTGCAGCCGACCACGCCATGGCAGGCTTTCACCCCGCCGTTCGCGCCTGGTTCAGCCAGACCTTCCCGGCGGTCACGGCCGCCCAGGCCCGGGCGTGGCCGTTGATCGGCCAGCGGCGTTCGGTGCTGGTCGCGGCACCCACCGGCTCGGGCAAGACCTTGACCGCGTTTCTCGCGGTGCTCGATGACCTGGTGCACCGCGGCCTGGAACAAGGCGGCCTGCCGGACCAGACCCTGGTGGTCTACGTCTCGCCGCTCAAGGCCCTGAGCAACGATATACAGATCAACCTGCAGAATCCCCTGGCCGGCATCACCGAGCAGTTGCAAAAAATGGGCTTGCCACCCTTGCCGATCACCACCGCCGTACGCACCGGCGACACGCCGCAAAAAGACCGCTCGGCAATGCGCAAGACCGCGCCGCACATCCTGGTGACCACGCCTGAATCGCTCTACGTGCTGCTCGGTTCCGATTCCGGCCGGCAGATGCTCGCCAGCACCCGCACGGTGATCGTCGATGAAATCCACGCCATCGCCGCCAGCAAGCGCGGCAGCCACCTGGCCTTGAGCCTGGAGCGCCTGCAAGCCCTGTGCGCCGAACCCCTGATGCGCATCGGCCTGTCGGCCACGCAAAAGCCCATCGAAGCGGTGTCACGGTTTCTCGTCGGTGAAGGCCGCGCCTGTGAAATCGTCGACATCGGCCACGCCCGTCCCCGGGACCTGGACATCGAGGTGCCACCGGTGCCGCTGTCGGCGGTGATGGCCAATGACGTGTGGGAGCTGGTCTACAACCGTCTCGCCGAGCTGGCCCGGGCGCATCGCACCACCCTGGTGTTCGTCAACACGCGGCGCCTGGCCGAGCGCCTCAGTCGTCATCTGAGCGAACGCCTGGGCAAGGACGCCGTGGCCGCCCACCACGGCAGCCTGGCGAAGGAGTTTCGCCTCGACGCCGAACAACGCCTCAAGCGCGGCGAACTGCAGGTACTGATCGCCACCGCCTCCCTGGAGCTGGGCATCGATATCGGCGATGTCGACCTGGTCTGCCAGATTGCCTCGCCCCGTTCGATCTCGGCGTTCCTGCAAAGAGTGGGACGCTCTGGCCACCAGGTCGGCGGCACGCCCAAGGGCCGCCTGTTCGCCACCACCCGCGACGACTTGATCGAATGCGCCGCCCTGCTCGATTGCGTGCGCCGCGGCGAACTCGACATCCTGCACATCCCCAAGGCGCCGCTGGATGTGCTGGCCCAGCAGATCGTCGCCGAAGTCAGTTGCCAGGAATGGCCGGAACAGGCGCTGTTGGAGACCTTCCGCCGCGCCGCGCCCTACGCCGAGCTGGACGAAGGGCATTACCAGGCGCTGTTGCAGATGCTCGCCGAAGGCCTCAATGGCCGCCAGGGCGTGCGCAGCGCCTACCTGCACCGCGACGCCGTGACCCGGACCCTGCGCGGGCGCCGGGGCAGCAAACTGACGGCGGTGACCAGCGGCGGCACCATTCCGGACAACGCCGACTACAGCGTGCTGCTCGAACCCCAGGGCTTGAACATCGGCAGCGTCAACGAAGACTTCGCGGTGGAGAGCATTGCTGGCGATGTGTTCCAACTGGGCAATACGTCTTACCGCATCATCCGCGTCGAGACCGGTCGCGTGCGGGTCGAGGACGCCCAGGGCCAACCGCCGACCATTCCGTTCTGGCTCGGCGAAGCCCCGGGGCGCAGCGACGAATTGTCTTGGGCCGTGGCACGCCTGCAAGCCCGGCTCGACCACCTGCTCGGCGCCACGCCGGGCAACCTGCAACCGGCCCTCGACTGGCTGACCGGTACCTTGCGCCTGAACCTCGCCAGCGCCGAACAATTGGTCGACTACCTGGCCCCGGCGCGCCTGGCCTTCGGCGCCCTGCCGTCCCAGGACACGCTGCTGATGGAGCGGTTTTTCGACGAGTCCGGCGGCACGCAACTGATCATCCACACGCCCTTCGGCAGCCGCATCAACCGCGCCTGGGGCCTGGCCTTGCGCAAGCGCTTCTGCCGCACCTTCAACTTCGAATTGCAGGCCGCCGCCAGTGAAGACGCCATCGTGCTCTCGCTGTCCACCAGCCACAGCTTCGAACTGGACGAGGTCTGGCGTTACCTGAACAGCCACAGCGCCGAACAGATCCTGATCCAGGCGGTGCTGGATGCACCGCTGTTCGGCGTGCGCTGGCGCTGGAACGCCGGCGTGGCCCTGGCCCTGCCGCGCTACACCGGCGGGCGCAAAGTCGCCCCGCAGATCCAGCGGATGAAAAGCGAAGACCTGATCGCCAGTGTGTTTCCGGACCAGATCGCCTGCCTGGAAAACCTCGCCGGCGAGCGGGAGATCCCCGATCACCCGCTGGTGGAACAGACCCTCGACGATTGCCTGCACGAAGCCATGGACAGCGAAGGTTGGCTGACGCTGTTGCGGCGCATGGAAGCGGGCCAGATTCGCCTGATCAGCCGCGACCTGCCGGTGCCCTCGCCGCTGGCGGCAGAAATCCTCAGCGCCCGTCCCTACACCTTTCTCGACGACGCGCCGCTGGAAGAACGGCGGACCCAGGCGGTGATCAACCGGCGCTGGAGCGATCCACAATCCACCGACGACCTTGGCGCGCTGGACGCCGAAGCCATCCAGTCGGTCCGGGATGAGGCCTGGCCGACGCCGGCCAATCTCGATGAGATGCACGAAGCCTTGATGAGCCTGGCCTGCATCGCCGACAGCGAAGCCGACGCCCACCCATCGTGGCGGGATTGGCTGCGGGCACTGGCCGCGAGTGGTCGCGCCAGCCACATACAGATCAGCGCCGAGCGAGGTCTGTGGGTACCGCTGGAGCGCCTGACCTGCTTGCAAGCCCTTTATCCACAGGCTCGCTGGGAACCGGCGCTGACCCCACCGGCCGATTTCGATGAAGCCTGGAACGTCGACGAAGCCCTGGTGGAAGTGCTCCGCGCCCGGCTCAGTGCCTTCGGTCCGCTGCCGTTGAAGGCCATCGCCTACCCGCTGGGGTTATCGACCCCGCAGGTCACCCAGGCCCTGGCGCAGCTCGAGCAGCAAGGCTACGTGCTGCGCGGGCGCTTCACGCCGGGCATCGGGCAGGAGGAATGGTGCGAGCGGCATTTGCTGGCGCGGATCCATCGCTACACGGTCAAGCGCCTGCGCCGGGAAATCGAGCCGGTGATGTTGCAGGACTTCATGCGGTTCCTGTTCGACTGGCAGCACCTGTCGTCGTCCACCCAGGGCCGGGGCAATGCCGTGCTGCCGTCGATCCTCGGCCAGTTCGAAGGCTACCCGGCCGCCGCCTCGGCCTGGGACAGCGACCTGTTGCCCGGGCGGATCAAGGACTATTCGCCCAGTTGGCTCGATGAGTTGTGCCGCAGCGGCAAATGGGTATGGACGCGCCTGAGCGCGCGCCAGAAGCCGTCCGCCAGTGCCCTGCGCAGTACGCCGGTGGTGTTGCTGCCGCGCAGCCAGGTGGCGTTGTGGAGCAGCCTGGCCGGGCAAACAGCCCTTGATGAGTTGTCACCCAAGACGCAGAAAGTCCATCAGGCCCTGAGGGAGCATGGCGCGCTGTTTTTCGATGAACTGGCCCATGAAGCCCACCTGCTGCGCAGCGAACTGGAAATCGCCTTGCAGGAACTGGTGGGCGCCGGGTTGGTGAATGCCGACAGCTTTGCCGGCTTGCGCGCGCTGATCACCCCGGCCAGCAAACGCCAGGCCCGCAGCAGCCGGCGCGGGCGCGGCGCGTTTGTCGGCGGCATGGACGACGCCGGGCGCTGGGCCTTGTTGCGCCGCAGCCAACCCGCCCCCGTGGAAGGCCACCGCCCGGCGCCCACCGCGCCGCAGACCCTGGAACACATCGCCATGACCCTGCTGCGCCGTTACGGCGTGGTGTTCTGGCGCTTGCTGGAGCGGGAGGCCGAGTGGCTGCCGAGTTGGCGCGAGCTATTGCGCACGTTCCATCGCCTGGAGGCGCGGGGCGAGATTCGCGGCGGGCGGTTTGTCAGCGGCCTGGCGGGGGAACAGTTCGCCCTGCCCGAAGCGATTCCGCTGCTGCGCGAAACCCGCCGCCGCCCCACCGATGGCAGCTTGGTGGCGGTGTGCGGGGTCGACCCGCTGAACCTGGCCGGCACCTTGCTGCCGGGGGCGAAAGTGCCGGCGCTGGCGAGTAATCGGCTGGTGTATCGGGACGGGTTGCCGGTGGCGGCGCAGATTGCCGGCAAGCAGCATCTTTGGATGGAGTTGGATGCTCAAGGGATGGCTGAGGTCCGGAACAAGCTTGTTCAGAAAAGTTGAGGGTGTCTGGGCGGGCCCTATCGCGAGCAAGCTCGCTCCCACAGGGGTACATTCACCACAAACCTACTGTGGGAGCGAGCTTGCTCGCGATAGGGCCGGCAACCCCACCACAAACCTCACCCACTACCGAGGTTGATCAGGTACCTCCTCCCCCTCTTTCCTCTCCTCAACCAACCGCTTGGGCAACATCACCTGCTGTGGATAAGTCTGCGCAAAGTGCACCGCCGGGTGGTTATCCACAAGCTTCTTCAACTGCTGGTTGAACGCCCGGCTCACCGCATATTGCCCACCCGACACGGTGCGGAACTGCGCCGTGAGCACCACGCCGTTGAGGTCCATCTTGTCCACGCCGAACACATCCAGCGGCCCTTGCAGGTTGAACTTGAGGAACGGGTCTTCGGCGATCGAGCGCCCGGCTTCGCGGATCAGCTCGATGGCCTGGTCGACATCGGTGTCGTAAGTGAATTGCACGGAGAAAAACGCAAAGGCGAATTGCCGGGATTGGTTGGTCACCGCCTTGATCTGGCCGAACGGCACCGAGTGCACGAAACCCTTGCCGTCGCGCAGGCGCAGGGTGCGGATGGTCAGGCCTTCGACCGTGCCGGCGTGGCCCGAGCTGAGCACCACCCAGTCGCCGATGGACAGCGTGTCTTCAATGATGATGAACAGCCCGGTGATCACGTCCTGCACCAGTTGCTGCGAACCGAAACCGATCGCCAGCCCCACCACTCCGGCACCGGCCAGTAACGGTGCGACGTTGATGCCCAGGTTGGCCATGGTGGTGATTGCGCAAATCACCACCAGGATGATTTTCGCTGCGTTGCGCAACAGCGGCAGGATGGTCTTGACCCGGGTGCTGGGCTGGCGGGCCCCGCGCTTGTTCAGTGGCGGCTTCAAGGCTTCCTGGATCGCCGTGTCGAGCACCACCCACGTGAGCCAGGTCATCAGGAAGATCAGGCCGATGCGGCTCAAGGAATCGCTGATCGCCCGGCCTATGGCGTTGCGCGAGGCGAACTCGAACAGGGAAATGCCCCAGATCCGCCCGAGGACTTCAATGAATACCACCGCCATGACGATCCGCAACAAAGCGTGCAACAGGCTCAACAGCCGCCCCTTGTAGGCGCTGTTGTGCTGGATGGCCTCGGCCTTGGGCGACTTGAAGACATGCTGGAACACCGTGCTGAGAAACACCGTGGCGATCAGCAGGATGGTGGTGAACAGCGCGCAACGCAGGGCTTTCTGGTTGTCCTCGCCGACACCGATCAGGCTCACCGCCGACACCAGCACCATCAACAGGATCGGCCAATACCAGAGCCCGGAAAAAATCCGCAGCGACTCCTGCAAGGCCGGTTGTTTCAAGCGCTGGGCCAGCGGGCGGTTGCGGATCAGGTGCGCCACCGGTCGGCGCATGCGGATCACCAGCCAGCCAAAGATCATCGACGCCGACAACCCGGTGAACACCGCGACGCTGCTGGTGATGTTGCCGCCCAGTTGCCGGGCGATCTGCGGGCTGGTCAGGGCATCGCTGAGGGCGGCGAGAAAGCCGATCAGGAACAACGGTCGGGGGCTGAAACGCCGGATCATCGCCACCGCCCGGCGTTTGTGGCCGGCGTTG
The DNA here is from genome assembly GCF_055390755.1 of Pseudomonas sp. Van50. Classification (NCBI taxonomy): domain Bacteria; kingdom Pseudomonadati; phylum Pseudomonadota; class Gammaproteobacteria; order Pseudomonadales; family Pseudomonadaceae; genus Pseudomonas; species Pseudomonas sp. Van50. The sequence continues at coordinate 6,322,238 of NZ_AP024343.1, forward strand.
AACATCACGATCACGCACAGCAACACCGAGGTGGAGAAAATACCGCTGCTGGTGGCGTAGGCGAAGCACAACGCCAGGGCGCGACCGACCGAGACTTGCAGAAAGTGACTGACATAGAGGGTCAACGGCAGGCAGATCAATGCCGCAGCGGTGTACGGCAGCAGATAACCGAGCAGGTCGCGCAGGCGCCGGCGGGTGCGCAGCCAGCGCCGGTGGCCCAGATGTCGCAACAGCAACCGCGCCGCGGACCAGATCAGCGCAAACGCGCCGAGCCAGACACTGGACAACAACAGGAAATCCCCCGCCACGCGCCAGGACGAACGGGATGTCTGGTCCACCAGCCGGTCCACCTCGTCCGCCGCCCGGTCCGCCCGCAGGCGCCAGGCATCCACCAGGCTTTGGTTGAGGTCGAGTTTGTCCTGGACGTCGTCGATGCTCGAACTGATGGCCCCCAATAAACCGCCCTGCACCAGCGGCGCAGGTTCGGCGGGCGGTTCATCGGGCTTGGAGGTGCCAGGGACGGCGGCGGTCCCGTAGGCGCTGGTGCCGGTCAGCGCCAGCAAGAACAGCAGCAATACAGTGCTCAATCGAGACAAAACGCGAGGCTCCTTCACGCGGGATCGGTAAGGAACTGATCAATATTGCGCCGGCAAGTTCGCTCACAAGGCCAATACAAACCTTGTGGCGAGGGAGCTTGCTCCCGCTGGGGCGCGCAGCGGCCCTGTTTTTGGGACTGCTGCGCCTCCCTCGCCACAGGTTCACTGCCGCCGGGCATCCCATCGAAACTTTCCGGGCCGCGCAACAGTCATCAAAAGACACAGGCGGTACGAGGTCATTGGCACGGGAGGGATACATGACGGCGATCCACATTGGCATTTCCGGCTGGCGCTACACGCCTTGGCGGGGAGATTTCTACCCCAAGGGGCTGACCCAGAAACGGGAACTGCAATTTGCCTCGCGAGCGGTCAACAGTATCGAAATCAATGGATCGTTCTACGCCCTGCAACGCCCCGAACGGTATGCCCAGTGGTATGCCGAGACGCCGCCCGGCTTCGTGTTCAGCGTCAAGGCCCCGCGCTTCATCACCCACATCAGGCGCCTGCGGGACATCCACAAGCCTTTGGCCAACTTCTTCGCCTCCGGCGTGCTGGAACTCAAGGAAAAACTGGGGGCGATCCTCTGGCAGTTTCCACCCAGCTTCAAATTCGACCCCGAGCTGTTCGAAGACTTCCTCAAGCAATTGCCCCACGACACCGAAGGCGCCGCCGCCCTCGCCCGCGAGCATGAGCCGCGCCTGGACGGCCACGCCAGCACCACGACTGACAAAAAGCGCCCACTGCGCCACGCCGTGGAAATCCGTCATGAGAGTTTCATCGACCCGCACTTCATCACGTTGCTCAAGCGCTACGACGTGGCCCTGGTGATCGCCGACACGGCCGGCAAATGGCCCTATCGTGAAGACGTCACCAGCGATTTCGTCTACCTGCGCCTGCATGGCGCCGAGGAGCTGTACGCCAGCGGCTACACCGACGAGGCGTTGAAGCGCTGGGGCGACCGGATCGAGGCCTGGAGCCACGGCAAGCAGCCGAGCGACGCGCACCTGATCGACCCGGACAAGAAACCCCGGGCACGCCAGAGCCGGGAAGTATTCTGCTATTTCGACAACGACATCAAAGTCCGCGCGCCCTACGACGCACGCCATTTGCTGGAACATTTCCATCTGGACAAGGACCTCGCCACCGCGCCCGGCCAGCGACCAGCCGAAGGGGTGTTGCCATGAACCGTCCGCAAACCAGCGAAGCGACCTGCGAGCCGACCCGACAAGGGGGGCAGGATCTCGACAGGGTGAGCCGTTTCACCGTGCTGACCGTCAACACCCACAAGGGCTTCACCGCCCTGAACCGGCGCTTCATCCTGCCGGAACTGCGCGAAGCGGTGCGCAGCGTGTCCGCCGACGTGGTGTTCCTGCAGGAAGTCCACGGCACCCACGAACACCATCCCCAGCGCTACAGCAACTGGCCGAGCATGCCGCAATACGAATTCCTCGCCGACACCCTCTGGCCACAGTTCGCCTATGGGCGCAACGCGGTGTACCCGGCGGGCGACCATGGCAATGCGTTGTTGTCGAAATTCCAGATCATTCGCCACGACAACCTGGACGTGTCCATCAGCGGCCACGAAAACCGCGGCATGCTCCACAGCGTGCTGCGCCTGCCGGGCGATGGGCAGGATGTGCATGCCATCTGCGTCCACTTGGGTCTGCGCGAGGGTCATCGTGTCGAGCAACTCAAGCTGCTTCGCCAACGCTTGAGCGAACTGCCGGCCGATGCACCGGTGATCGTTGCCGGCGACTTCAACGATTGGCGCGGCAAAGCCAGTGAACTGCTCGAACCCTGCGGCCTGCGGGAAGTGTTCGCCGAGCAGTGGGGCAAGCCGGCCCGCAGCTTTCCGGCGCGCCTGCCGATCCTGCGCCTGGACCGCATCTACGTGCGCAACCTCAAGGCCCATCATCCCAAGGTGTTGAACGTACGACCCTGGTCGCACCTTTCCGACCATGCACCGCTGTCGGTGGAGATCGAATTATGAGCGCGACGATGGACAAGGCGACGGTGGAACAGGTCGACACGACGCCCACCGAACGCAACCCGGCGCTGGCCGATATCGAATACAGCTGGCACGGCAACAATCGCGTCACGTTGCTGGAAAACGGCGAGGAATATTTCCCCAGGGTCTTCGAGGCCATTCGCCGGGCCGAAACAGAAATCCTGCTTGAGACCTTCATTCTGTTCGAGGACAAGGTCGGCTACGAACTGCGGGACCTGCTGGTGGAAGCCGCCCAGCGTGGCGTACGCATCACCGTCAGCCTCGATGGCTTCGGCTGCGGTGAGTTGACCACCGCTTTCCTGGCCTCGTTGAGCGACGCCGGGGTGCGCTTGCAGATGTTCGACCCGGCCCCCCGGCGCTTGGGCATCCGCACCAACTGGTTCCGCCGCCTGCACCGCAAGATCGTGGTGGTGGACGGGGTGATTGCCTTCATCGGCGGGATCAACTTTTCCGCCGACCACTTGGGGGATTTCGGCCCCGAGGCCAAGCAGGACTATTCCGTGGAGATCAAGGGGCCGGCGGTGGTGGACATCCATCACTTCGCCCTGCTGCAAAGCGGCCGTCCGTCCCGGGCCAAGTATTGGTGGCAACGCCGCCGCAGCCGCCGCAACGAGCTGGCCTTCAACGACCATGACGGCCAGGTGCGCCTGGTCTACCGGGATAACCACGAGCATCAGACCGACATCGAAGAGGTCTACCTGCAAGTGCTGCGCAGTGCCCAGCGGCGGGTGGTGATCGCCAATGCGTATTTCTTCCCCGGCTACCGGTTGCTGCGCGAGATCCGCAACGCGGCGCGGCGCGGCGTGGAGGTGCGGCTGATCCTGCAAGGGCAACCGGACATGATGATCGCCAAGCTCGCGGCCCGGATGCTCTACAGCTACCTGCTCAAGGCCGGCGTGGTGATCTACGAATACTGCGAGCGGCCGCTGCACGGCAAAGTCGCCTTGGTGGATGAGGACTGGAGCACGGTGGGGTCAAGCAACCTCGACCCGCTGAGCCTGTCGCTGAACCTGGAGGCCAACGTGCTGATCCGGGACCGGACGTTCAACCGCGAGCTGTTCGAGCGCCTCGATTACCTGAGCCGCGAACACTGCACGGTCATGCCCGAAAATCATGCGCCGCAGGGCCTGCTGTGGCGCATGACCATCGGTTTCATGGTGTTCCACTTTTTGCGCCATTTCCCGGCCTGGGCCGGCTGGCTGCCGGCCCATAAACCACGCCTGAAACCTTTTTCACCGCCGACGGCGGTCCGGAGCGAACCCCATGAACCACTCTGAAGCGCACACCGCGCCGAGAGACGCCCATGCGCCGGAACAGGCCAAGCCCAAATCCCGCTGGAGCCGTTGGAAAAGACCGCTGACCCTGGCGTTTTTCCTGCTGTTGATCGTGCTCTTCACCACCCTGGCCCGGCGCATCGATTGGTCCGAGGTGTTCGCCACCCTGGCCGATTTCAAAGTGCGCACCTTGATCATCGCCGCTGCGCTGACCATCACCAGCTTCATCACCTACGCCTGCTTCGATCTGATCGGACGCACCTACATCCGCCAGAAACTCGGTTGGCGGCAGATTTTGCCGGTGGGGGTGATCAGTTATGCCTTCAATCTCAACCTCAGCGCCTGGGTAGGCGGTATCGCCATGCGCTATCGCCTGTATTCGCGGCTGGGCGTCAGCAGCGGGAACATCGCCAAGATCCTCGGCCTGAGCCTGGCCACCAACTGGTTCGGCTACATGACATTGGCCGGGGTGGTGTTCAGCAGCGGCCTGGTGACCATGCCGCCGGGCTGGAAACTCAGCAGCGATGCGTTGCAAGGCGTGGGCGTGCTGTTGTTGCTGGCGAGTGCCGGGTACCTGGTAGCCTGCCGGTTTTCCAAGCGTCGGGCCTGGACCATCCGCGGCATGGAGATCAACCTGCCGTCGCTGCGCATGGCGGTGCTGCAACTGGCGTTAGGCGCGCTGAACTGGTCGTTGATGGCGGCGGTGATCTTCACCTTGCTGCCCGGCAAACTGGATTACCCGATGGTGCTCGGGGTGTTGCTGATCAGCAGCATCGCCGGGGTCATCACTCACATTCCGGCGGGGCTCGGGGTGTTGGAGGCGGTGTTCGTTGCCCTGCTGCAACATGAGGTGTCGCGGGGCAGCCTGCTGGCGGGGCTGATCGCTTACCGGGCGATCTATTTCATCCTGCCGTTGCTGATTACCGTGGTGATGTACCTGGTGATCGAGGCGAAGGCCAAGGCGTTGCGGGTCAAGCCTGGGGTCAAGTGAAGTGATGGGTTGCCTGGCCTGGCCTCATCGCGAGCAAGCTCGCTCCCACATTGGATCGGTCGTGAACACACCTATCTCGATCGCCACACACCCTCCTGTGGGAGCGAGCTTGCTCGCGATGAGGCCCCACGATCAGCGCGCCTGAATAATGCTCAACCGCTCTCCCACCACCATTTCCGTGATCCAGTCCACCAGGATCGAGGTGTAGGCCTGTTGTGACACGGGGTCGCTCAAGGCATGGTCGGCGCCGTCGATGATCCGGTGGGTCAGCGAATGGGTCTGCTGGCACGCCGCCCGGTAGCTCATGATGGTGGCATGGGGCACGTAGGCATCGGTCTCGGATTCCACCAGCAACACATCGCCGGTGAACTGCGAGCACGCGTGCAGCGCGCGATTGGTGCTGGCGTGCACCAGAGTGCTGCGGTAATCCAGCAGGTCAGTCTTGTCCAGGTCGCGCTTGGGCGTGTGCCATTGCTCGTCGCGGTACAACGCCGGCACCCGCAGGGCCAGCCAGCGCACCGGGCGCAGCGACGTCAGGATCGAGGCCAGGTAACCGCCATAACTGGTGCCTACCACGGCAATCGCCGAGGTATCCAGGGCGGGGTGGGCGAGCAAGCGGTCGTATGCCGCCAACAGATCCCGCAGGTTGTCCTCACGGGTCACTCGGGACAACGGGATGCCCGCCCCGCCGGTGTGCCCGCGCAAGTCGAAGGTCAGGCACACGCAACCGAGGCCGGCGATGCCTTTGGCCCGTTCCAGGTCACGCTCCTGGCTGCCGCCCCAGCCGTGTACGAACAACACGCCAGGGACCTTCGATTTGGGGCTCAGGAACGTCCCGTCCATGCGTTCATCGTCGATTTCGATTTGAATGGTTTCACTTCTAGCCGTCATAGGATTGAACCGTTACGTATTTGAGAAGAAAGTCGCTGTTGTGGGCCTCGCCGCGATAAACCTCCCTGGCCCCGGCTGGCAGCGGTTGGTCGAGGTAGGTTTCCACCGAAGACACCCGCACCGCGCTGGTCTCAGGCGTTTCGACGAACACCTGCAACGCCGCCAGTTCGGCGCTGCTGGCCCCGCCCATGCGCCACGACTGTTCCAACACGCCGCCACGAGGCTGGCCGGCGGCATCCAGGCCCTGGGCAATGTCGTAATTGCGCCGCGACGCAAAAAAGCTCGGGTAGGCCTGGTTGGCGGCGTCATCGAACACTTGCGCCAGCCGCACCGCCTCGCGCACATCGTCGGGCAGTTCGAGCCTGAGCAACTCGATGTAGCCGCCCTGCACCACCAGCAGGTCCGACCCGCCGTACACCTCCAGCCCTTCGCTGTCGTGGGTCAGGTGTTGCACGCCGCAATAGCTCAGGACCTGGCCGTTGATGAAGCTCTGGCCGACGCTCTGGGTCTTGACCTCGTTGAGGTGCTGTTCCAGCGCCACGCCTTCACCAAACAGCGCCTGGGCGTCGGGCCCGGCGGCGATTTCATCGAACTGTGCCAGGCTCTTGATCAGCCGTTGACCACGTCCGGCGCAGGCATGGATCGGCTTGATGCGGATCGGCCCGGTGTAGAGCAAATGTTCGGCGGCCGGGCGGGCGTCCTTGAGCGAAAAGACCGTCACGCCGTCGAGCACCGCGCCTCGCGTCAGCTTGGCAAACAGCGGCGACCAGCCTTTGGGCGCCACCGCGTCCTTATTCAACAGACCGTGGGTAATCGCCTTGGTGCAGATAAAATCATGCTCGACATACCCACCCCACACATCCTCCGGCCCCTTCACCCCCAGGCGCATCAAGGTTTCGGTGCCGATCAGGGTTTGCGTGGGCAACAGATAAAGATCCTGACCGGCACTGGGGTCATGGCTGTCGCCGTACTCCCAACCCAGGATCTGCGCCAGCCACTGGGCCAGTGCACGGTTGGTCTCGACCTCATGGCGCGGCGCTTGTGGATTGACCGAATAGGCCACGACTCGTTTGTTGCGATTGACTGATGTCATGCGGTGCCCTTCCTCCTGCGCTCGATGGCTTTAGGTAAGGATAGGTGCAGAGATCAGGCCAATGATGTCATCGGCAAGGAGGGGTCAGCCAAGCGGGCGCATCGCAAGCAATTGATAGCACCGGGCCTGTTTCATTCTGCACGACACTCGCTTGGCATCCCGCAAATTGCACGATATCCAGCAGCAGACGCAGCCCCCTGTGGGTGTAGGAGCTGGCGAAGCCTGCGATCTTTTGATCTTTCGCTTGGTACTCAATGGGTGATGGAAAGATCGCAGCCTCGTTGCACTCGACAGCTCCTACAGGCGCAGCCCAGGGGGAGCAAGCTCCCTCGCCACAAAGGGTCCAGTGTCAGCCTTTGGGAATGCCCGTCGGGCTCACCCCAAACCTCGCCCGATAATCGCTCGGCGCCAACCCGGTGATTTTCCTGAACGTCGCGCGAAAGGCACTGGGGTCCTGGTAGCCGACGGTCCAGGCAATGTGGTCGATGGTGCCATTGGTGAACTCCAGCATTTCCCGGGCCTTGCCGACCCGCAGGTGCTGGCAGTATTCGGTGGGCTTGAGCCCGGTGGCAGCCCGGAACCGGCGCAGGAAGGTGCGCTCTTCCAGCCCGGCCCGTTCAGCCATCGCACCGAGGGAAACCTCCACCGCGCCGTTGCTTTGCAACCAATGCTGGACCTTGAGAATCGCCGCATCGCCATGGCCGAGGATGGGCGCGAAGTTACTGCCGCACTGGCTCGCGCTGTCGCTGTGTTCGATCACCAGAAATTGCGCGGTGCGTGTGGCGATGCTGGGCCCGAGCAGGCGGTCCACCAGGCGCAGTCCCAGTTCCGACCAGGCCATCAGCCCGGCGGTGGTGATCAAGTCGCCGTCGTCGACAATCGGTTTGTCGGCGTTGAGTTTGATCTTCGGGTAACGGGCGGCGAAATCCTTGGCCGAGCTCCAATGGGTGGTGGCGCTGCGCCCATCGAGCAGGCCACTTTCGGCCAACAGGATCGAGCCAACACACACACCGCCCAACACGGTGCCGCCCGCATGCTGCGCACGCAGCCAATCCATCAGCGTCGGCGAGGCCAGGTCGTCATCGAAGCCGGCGAGGGACGGCGGAATCAGCAACGCCACCAAATGGCCCGCCGGGCCGGTTTCGCTGTCGAACACCCGCCGCGGCGCCTCGCCGTTGTCGGTCTGCCAGTGACTGACCCGCAACCGTGGCAATGGTGCACTGGCGTGCTCGGCCGCGATCCGCTGGGCCACGGCGAACAGATCGGTCAAGCCATGCACCGCCGCCATTTGCGCGCCGGGGTAGATGAGCACGCCAAGCTCGGCGACTGCCCTTTGCTGCGCCATTGTCAGTTTTCCCTCGCTTATTGTCGTTGCGGCCAATCCTCGAACCGGCGGTAAAGGCCAATACTGGCGCCCTACCCCACCTGATCAAGGAAGCCCTCATGTCCAAGCAAGCGCTCATCGTAGTCGATATCCAGAACGACTACTTCCCCCAGGGCAAATGGCCGTTGGTCGGTGCCCATGCCGCCGCCGATAACGCCGCACGGTTGATCGAAGCCTTTCGCCAGGCCGGCGACAGCGTGGTGCACATCCGCCACGAATTCACCTCCGCCGACGCGCCCTTCTTCACCCCAGGCTCCGAAGGCGCACAGTTGCACCCCAAGGTGCTCAACCGCGCCGATGAGCCGGTGGTCCTCAAGCACTTCGTCAATTCGTTTCGCGAAACCGAACTGCAAGCACTCCTCGACCAGCACGGCATCGAACAATTGGTGGTGGTCGGCAGCATGAGCCACATGTGCGTCGATGGCGTGGTGCGGGCGGCGGCGGACCTGGGCTACGGCGTCACGGTGATCCACGACGCCTGCGCGACCCTCGACCTGGAGTTCAACGGCGTGGTCGTACCGGCTGCCCAGGTGCATGCGGCGTTCATGGCAGCGCTGGGGTTTGCCTACGCGAGTGTGGTGAGTACCGAGCAATTCCTGGCCGACCATCAGTAAACCCACGGCACAGCTAAAAAACCGCGCTTCATCACCCAAGTGCGGTTTTGCCTCGGGCATCAACGGCGTGTCTGGAGGCGATCAAGTCTCCAGCACGAGCAACAACCGCGGCATCGTCGCCACGAACCCCATCTGCTGCGCTTCGCGCGTCATCCCCTTCAGCTTCTCGCCGCTGGCTTGATCGGCGTTGCGCAGCCACTGCCCCGCCACATCGATCAACCGCACATGATGGTTGATCCAGGCGCACGACGCCGACTCGGGCAATGCCGCCATCTGTTGCCCATGCCAGATAGCCTTTTCGGTATTACCCGCCAACAGGCAGGTTTCAGCGGCAGCCACGCGAAAGCGCAAGGCGTTGTGGGCCAGGCAGGCTTGGGTGAGCTGGGCTTCGCCCTTCGCCAAGGCCTGCTGGCTGAACGGTCCGTCATCGCTGATCATCGCCAGGCTGCCGTAGACCCAAGGCCCGATATAGCGCTGCAACTCGAAGCGCTCCACCAGGCTCGCCGCCTCCATGATCAAGGTCTGCGCCAGCCCGCGCTCGCCCTGGCGCAACGCCACCCGCGCCAACCCTTCCAGCAGGATCGCTTCGAAACGGCTGGCGCCAAGGCTGCGTGCCAGCGTCAGGGCACTGCTCAGCTCTTGTTCCGCCAAGGCATCCTGGCCGCCCGCCACCAGCACCCAGGCCGCAGTGAGCCGCGAGAAAACCTGCGCTCGATGATTGCCCAGCCGGGCGCTGCATTCGATGGCCTCCATGGCGTCACGCAAGGCGGGCTCTGGCTGACCCAGGTACAACTGCGCCGATCCACGGGCGCTGCGGTTGGCCGCCTCCACGTGTGTCCACCCATTGCGCTCGCACAGGCGTACGCATTGATCGAAGACCTCGTAGGCGGTCTGCATGCGCCCTTGTGCGTAGTAGGAGTCGCCAATGCCACTCAAGGCCTTGGCCTCGGTTTCCAGGTCCCGGCCGATGCGAGCAGAAGACAAAGCCTCTTCGTGAAGGCGGCGACACTCGGCGTAATCACCCCGTGGAAAATAGATATTCCCGCGCAGGTGATTCAACCGGGCAAGCGCCGCATGGGCCTGCATGGACCGGGCGATGGGCAGCATGTCCTCGATGAGGCGCTCCTCCTCGTCCAGGCAATCGAGGGTATTGAGGACTGCCGCCAGCCCCAACGCGGCCTCGATCCGATCCTGCGGCTGCTCGGCCAATGCCAAGGCGCGCTGGAAATGCGCCCGGGCCTCCACGGTCTGTCCCAGGCCCGAGCACGCCTGGCCGCACAGCAACGCGAAAGGAAAATTGCCCTGCGCGCGTTCGGCAAACGCCGAGCATTGCCGCGCCAGCGCAAGGACGCTGTCGTACTGGCAGGCCAGTCGTTTTTCGCCCATCGCCACCAACAGCGCGTCGAACGCCGCCGGATCGTTGGCCCGCAGCAAATGCTGGGCATAAAGCACCCGGTCGCGCGCGCGATAGAGATTCGCCACCTCACCGTGCAACTGCTCGCGCAGCAACGTGGGCATTGAATCGTAGAGGCAGTGCATGACCAGGTCGTGGACAAACAGATAGCTGCCTGGCTCGACCTCCCGCAACAGCCCCTGGCGCATGTCCGCGGTCGGCAGATAAGCGGGCTGCCCCAGTGCTTCGCGCCACAGCGTCAGCTCGAAGCGATTGCCCAGCACCGCGGCGTAATGCAGGGCGCGACGTTGCTCGGGGGCCAATTTGTCAAAGCGGGTCTGGACCAGATGCCGCAGGCTGTCAGGGAAAACCCCTTGCTGGCTCGACAGCAGTTGCGTCAGGTACAGCGGGTTGCCCTGGGCACGGGCGACACATTCGGCCCGGTAGCGCGGATCGACCTCAGTGAATTGCTCCGCCAGGACCGTGGCCTCCCGCGCCCGGATCGGCGCGATGTCGAGCAGACTCATGGGGCTGGAGGAATGCGTACGGATTTCGCTTTCCAGCGGATCGCCTTCGGGACGGGACGTCAGCAGCCAGACCACTGGCGCTTCGTCAGTGGCATCGAGCAGCCTGCCCAGCAGCATAAACAGCGTGGCATCGCCCCAGTGCAGGTCTTCGACGCAGATCAGCAAAGGCTGTTGCACCGCGCTGCGCAGCAACACGTCGAGCAAGGCCTGGAACAGCCCCTGGGTACGGGCCTGGTTGCTCATCGCGGCATACAGGGCCGGAGGCTCGGCAGACGACACCCCCGTCAGCACTTGCAAGAACATGCGATGTTCGGCGGCCACTTTCAGGCGGGACAACGCGGCATCCAACAGCGAGGCGCTGACGGACGCCGCGCCCCCCAGGTTGAGCAGGCTGGCCAGCAGTTGCCCCAGGGGCCAAAGGCTGTTGTCCATGCCGAAATCCAGCACATCGCCGCGATGGCAGGCAAAGCCACGCTGCCGGGCCATTTCGAAAAACTCGCTGACCAGACGGGTCTTGCCAATACCCGCCATGCCGCGCACATAGACGATGTGGCCGTCCTGGCATTCCTGGGTGGCCTCGATCACCGCCTTGAACTGCAAGAGCTCGATGGCCCGCCCCACCAACGGGCGCGGCGCGTTTTCGTCGAGGCTGCGCGGGCGCAGGCATTTGCGATAGGCCTGGAACTCATCGTCGCCGGACGAAAACTCAAACCGTGCAGCGAGCTGTTCCAGCAGGTTTTGCGCAACATACACCGGCGCGTGCCCATGACGCTCCAACAGCGGCTTTTGCGCGAGCAAGACAGGCTCGACCGCAGGCTCCATGGTGTCGGCACTCAGGCGCACAAGCCGCAGTAACAGGGCATGCCCGGACGTGACGAATTGCTCCCGACTCAGGGCCAGCGCGCAGAGCAGGCCCCGCTCGCTATCGCTGCGATAGGCCTGTGGCGAACCGAACTGGGCGATCACCACATCCTGCGTCATCCCCAGTGGAACGCCACCGAACTGACGTACCAAGCGCTCGATTTCTTCCATGAACGTCGTCACGGGCAGCCCATCGATCCGAAAGGACAGCTCCAGCACGTAGCGGATGACGCTGTCATCGACCTGTTTCAGCGCCTGTTGCGCAAAGGCCGTCTGGTGCACCGCGTTCATCGTCTGTTGGATGTGCGCCAAAGCCACCGAGGCGGGAGTGCTCAGCAGCTCACTCACATCGACCCCGAAGGCCGTCGCCAAGTGCCGAGCCGTGCGGTAAAGCACCGGCTTGCCGGTTTCGGCCCGCTTGATGGAGGCGATCGAGACGCACAAATGCCGGTTCAGGCAGGCCTCGGCCAGGGTTTCCTGGCTCAGGCCATGCTGTTTGCGCAGGCCTTTCAACGACACGGCGTCCAACAGGACACGGCCGTCGGATATCGAAGCATCACGCCTGGGCAGGGCAACAAAGGTGTTTGGTCGGGAGTCCATGTCGATAGCCCTTTCTACCCTGGGACAACGGCAGCCGATCGAGTGTACTCCTGCGCCTCGCCCGGGTTAATGAAAAGATGGCATTTTGCCTGATACCAAACTGATACCGGACTGACACCGCTCTGGACTGTCCGCCTATCACCGCCCTCCCGATACTCACTCCCATCAATTGACACCCAGTTGATACAACCTGAGCGATGGGAGAAAGGCGATGAGCGATGGACTGAAGGGCAACGCAGGCGATGACGTGCGGGATATCGGCGGCTCGCAATTACTGGGGCGCGGACTGAACCGGCTCGATTGGGCCGGCGACAGCAAGGAGTGCCTGAAGGTCGGCGATACCGAGTCGGGCAAACGTGCGGTGCCGTACCGGAAAACGTCTTACAACGTGGGGAAAAACGTCACCATGTCCACGGTCGTGGCCAACGACAATTTCTCCACCGAGACGTTTGCCTCCCGCGACGAATTCGAAAGACATACCCAGACGAGTGTCGAAGCCTCCGGCAAATACGGCGCCTTTTCCGCCGGTTTCAAAGCCACCTTCGGCAGCGACATCAAGACGCTCGAAGAGCGTGAAGCCGCGCTCTACAGTCACACGGTGCGGTTATGGAAACTGACCCTCGAGGTCAGCCCCGCCAATGCCACGGAAGCGTTCAAGAAGCGCATCGATGAGTTGCCCAAGGCCTTCGACTCGAGCAATCCGGCGCCATTCTTCAATTTCCTGGTCGACTTTGGTGCCGATATCGTCAGCGAAGTGACTGTCGGTGGTTCGCTGAACTATGCGATGACCGCACTCAAGAGTTTCCTCAGCAAGACCAACACCCTCGATGCCATGGTCAAGGCCGAATACGGCACCTTTGTCAGCGGCAGCGCGACCACCTCGGTCTCGGAAACGGTCAAGAAAAACATCGCCCATCGCAACGCCAACCTGACCACCCGGGGTGGCACGCACGCCATCGCTTTCAACTCAGTGGACCCGAACAATTGCAATGCGGAGTTCGGCAAATGGCGCGAATCGCTGCCCGACGACCCGACCGTCGTGGAGTTGGCAATCGCGCCGGTCTATCGCTTCGTCAAGGAAGGCGAGACCCGTACGGCACTGGAGCAGGCCTACCAGTGGTACACCAGCTACAAGGCGGAAATCGAAGCCACTTGGCAAGACTCGGTGGTTGTCCTCGGCCGCTCCGGGCGGCAAGCCACCTCCAAGGCCGAAGCAACCCGCCCTGCCTTGCGAATGGTGTTCGTCGACAACAAAAGCAAGGAAACCAGCGAAAGCTTCCACTACCCACCCGCCGCGAATGCATCGACCACGGAATTTGAACAGTTCTGGGATGCGCTGGCCCTGCTGCTGAGACAAAAAAACGGGCAAAAATTGCTGATGGCCACTGAGCGCTGGCCGCGCGACGCGCGCTACTACCCGACGTATGCCATGCGTGAGGCCCTGCTGTCCAACGGCGCCAGCGAAGTATCGCTGATGCGCTGGGACACGCTGACCAAGCACATGCAGCCCAACCCGTTGTCCGGCCTGACCTATGTGCTGGCGGGAAATGACTTCGAGGCACCCGGTGTCGATGGACTCATTGCCGGTTTTGGCCAGGCAGGCAAGGACCTCAACCCAACGGTGAAGGTCAAGGCTCGGTTTTCCCACGACTCGTTCGGCAAGGTCAAGTTGGTAAAAACCGCAACGACCGAGGAAGACCCTCGCACCGCGCTGTACATCGTGCGCAACAATACCGACGCCAAACCGGCCCTGGCGGTCGATCCGCAAAACCGGACCCGTATCGCCATGCAGACGCCGGACAGGCACAATCCAGGGCAATACTGGTACATGCCCGAGCTGGAAAAACCTTATCCGGAAATCAACCACCCGGTGCTGCTGATCAACTACGAGACGGGAACCTGCCTGCAGGGCATGCACGACCAGGGCGACTGCCGGCTCAAGCCCATCGAACCGGGTCGCCAGCAGGACGACGTCATCTGGGACCGACGCGGCGATGAGGTATTTCACCTGTTGATGGTCTACTACTGGATGGACGCCCTGTGCCTGACCCAGGTTGAAAAGCGCGCCGCCGTCCGGCCGTGGCGCCAACCTCACGGCATGGACTGGTTGCGTGAGCAGCATCGTCCGTACAGTTGACACCCGATAGTGACATCCCCTGTGGGAGCGAGCTTGCTCGCGATAGCGCTGCTTCAGCTTGCTTCAATGTTGAATGTGCCGCCGCCATCGCGAGCAAGCTCGCTCCCACAGGTTCATCGGGCGATTGAGCGCCCTTTTCTCTAGCCTTCTTGCGTGCGTGGTCCCCATACGATGCAAGTCTTCAACAGTGTTCCCTTTATCGGCGATGGCGTGGAAACCGCCCTCGATCCCCGCCGGTTTCCCTACCTGTTCAACGACCATGGCCTGGCACGACCGAGTGTCCAGGAGCGCGGCCACCCGATCCAGCTCAGCCCCGAGAACCCGGCCCTGTCCCTAGGCACTCGCTACTCGGGCATCAGTTGGCGGGACCGTGAGGTTGCAACGAACAGCGGTTCCTACTGGATCAAGACGTTCGACTTCCACGCCAGCGAAGTGCACTACGCACCGATCTGGGCAACCAAGGAAACGGCGCAGGCCTTTGGCATGACCCTGCTCGGCAACGGCGAATGCCTGCGTTTCGAATACGACCAACTGATCCTGGGCCAATACACCTACGGGAAATGGGCCGGCCACCAGTCGCCCTACCTGGGCCCGGCGCGCCAGCGCGAGCTGCTGACCTACAACCCGACCGACCTCGAATACCACAACTTCCCCCACGCGTTCTTTTCCCGTTATGGCCGCCTGCCGCTGGTGATCAGCGTCGCCCGCTGGCGGCCTGCGTCAAGGGAAATCCATTTGGCCGACCTATGGCTGCGGCCCGGCGATGCGCTGGTCCTGCCGCCCAAGCACTACCCCGACATCGCCCCAGTGACGCCCATGGCGTCGAAAACTGGCCATCCGTCGTGGACCTGCACGGCAATCGAAACTCGGCGCTGGCCTGCTGGTTCGGGGAAGGTGAAGACTGTTTGCTGACGGAGACAATCCTGGCCAATTCGACCTTGATGAGCTCTCCCCAGGGCAAACCGCACTATCACGAAGAAAAAGCGCCGACGCGGCATGAATTACCGGCGGACTATCGGCCGTGAGGGGTGATAGCACGGCAAGTCAGACAGATAAAACCTGGATTGGCGGGGGCCAGGAAGAACCCAACCTCGGGCGAACCGTTTTTTACTAGGCGTACTTGAAGAATAACGATAAGAATGGCCGGGCATTTTTCCCAAGAGCCAGCCGTATGAAACGCAAACGCCCGCCGCGCCTGGTCGAATCCCCGTTCCCGACCGCTACATCAGCGCCACCGCACCCGCCCACGTGGGATTGCTCAAGCGAGATATCGAGGCCGGGATACCTGGGCACGATGGTGTATGCCGTGGTGATACTGCTGGCCTTGCCGGTCTACGGGCTGGCAGTGCTATCGACGAAGCTGTTTCATGTCGGACAAAACCTGTCGCCCATCCACACAAGAGTGATCGAGGACCCTCTGTTCATAGCACTCATGTTAATCAGCGCATTCGCAGCCGTCTGCGTGCTCAACTGGCTGGCATCCGAACCTAAGGTGCTCGGCTTCTGCTTTGACGAACGCCAGCAACGCCTCACCTTCACCCAACGCCGCCCTGCCCGGCAAACCACCGAAGAATGCGTGCCGTACAGCGATATCCATTACATCAAGCCTTACAAAACGACCGCTTCCGCCAACATCTGTCACTTTGTGGTGGGCTTCGCCGGAGGCGATGGCAAAGCCATCGCACTTCGGGTAGGGGTTGATCTGACGGATCAGGACATGGCGTTTCATGCCGCGTGGTTGAGTCAGTCGATTGGCGAGAGGATGCAGGAGGTATTGGATCTGGATCTGTGAGCGAGGCCGGGCTTGCCCGTGTCCCCAAATTCACGAATCGGTTTGCGCCAGACAAATAAAAAGCCCCAAGTGCTGAGCGCTTGGGGCTTTCGTGACCTACCTGCGTAATGCGCTCAGGCGAGGATCAGAACGGGATATCGTCATCGAAGCTGTCGAAATCCGGAGCCGGTTGCGGCGCGGCCTGTTGTGGGGCCGGGCGCTCACGTTGTGGCTGTGGTGCCGACTGTGGACGAGGCGCCTGCTGACGCGGGGCCGGAGCCGACTGCTGGTAGTTGTTGCCACCTTGTTGCTGGTCGCCCTGTGGACGGCCACCCAGCAATTGCATGGTGCCTTGCATGTCGACCACGATTTCGGTGGTGTAGCGCTTGATGCCGTCTTTTTCCCACTCGCGGGTCTGCAGCTTGCCTTCGATGTACACCTGCGAACCCTTGCGCAGGTATTCGCCGGCAATCTCGGCCACCTTGCCGAACATCGACACGCGGTGCCATTCGGTCTTCTCGACCTTCTGGCCGGTCTGCTTGTCGGTCCACTGTTCGCTGGTCGCCAGACTCAGGTTGGTCACGGCGTTGCCGTTCGGCAGGTAGCGAACTTCGGGATCCTGGCCGCAAGTACCGACCAATATGACTTTGTTAACCCCACGGGCCATAACGTTCTCCTAGGCTTCGCACGTGGTCGGGGCCGGGTTGTTCACCAGGCGCTCGAGCGTCGCGCGATCCAATAATTCGGTGTCGAGTTTGATATACACGGCCGCCTCGTCGGCGACCACCACTGCATCGGTTACTCCAACGACGGCCTTCAGACGCTCGGTCAGGCCAGCCTCACGAATCGCCTCGGGCGATAAGGGCAAGCGCAGGCTCGTCACATAGGGAGGTTCGCGCATGGTAACAGCAAAGGCTAACCAAAGTGCAGCCAGCGCGGCGCATCCCAGGAACACAACCGACAAACCGCCATGCTGGAACAGCCAGCCGCCGAGGATCCCGCCCAACGCCGAGCCCAGGAACTGGCTGGTGGAGTAGACCCCCATCGCCGTGCCCTTGCCGCCCGCCGGCGAAACCTTGCTGATCAGCGACGGCAGCGAGGCTTCCAGCAGATTGAACGCGGTGAAGAACACCACCGTGCCGATCACCAGGGCCCGCAAGCTATCGCCGAACTGCCAGAAGAATAGCTCAGTGAGCATCAGCGTCACGACGGCGCCGAGCAAAACTCGTTTCATTTTGCGTCGTTTCTCGCCATAGATGATGAACGGGATCATGGCGAAGAACGATATCAGCAACGCGGTCAGGTAAACCCACCAGTGCTGTTCCTTGGGCAGGCCGGCCTTCTCGACCAGGGCCAGCGGCAAGGCCACGAAGCTGGACATCAGCATGGCGTGGAGCACGAAAATACCCAGGTCCAGGCGCAGCAGGTCCGGGTGCTTGAGCGTCGGGATCAATGCCTGGCGCGCCACCCCGGATTCCCGGTGCTGCAACGGCCCGGTGGCGCGCGGCACCATGAACGCCACGATCAGGATCCCCACCAGTGCCATGGCACCGGTCGCCAGGAACAGGCCCGACAAACCAAAGGCCCGGGTCAGCAAGGGACCGACCACCATGGCCACGGCGAACGACAGACCGATGGTCATGCCGATCATGGCCATGGCCTTGGTCCGATGCTGTTCGCGGGTCAGGTCCGACAGCAGCGCCATGACGGCCGCGGAAATGGCCCCGGCCCCCTGCAGGATGCGTCCGGCGATCACGCCCCAGATCGAGTCGGCATTGGCCGCCAGCACGCTGCCGAGGGCGAAGACGATCAGCCCCAGGTAGATAACCGGACGCCGGCCGATGCGGTCGGAAATGATCCCGAACGGGATCTGGAAGATCGCCTGGGTCAGGCCATAAGCGCCAATCGCCAGGCCGATGAG
This sequence comes from Pseudomonas sp. Van50, assembly GCF_055390755.1. NCBI lineage: Bacteria > Pseudomonadati > Pseudomonadota > Gammaproteobacteria > Pseudomonadales > Pseudomonadaceae > Pseudomonas > Pseudomonas sp. Van50. Next base: position 6,340,299 of record NZ_AP024343.1, read on the forward strand.
GGCCGGGGTGGCGCCTGCCAGGTCCATGCCATAGGTCGCCAGCACCGGCAACACCATGAACATGCCCAGCATACGGAAGGCGAACACCAGGGCCAGACCGCTTGCTGCGCGTGTCTCGCCACGACTCATGCGTTCGCTGTGGGGATCTTGCATGGAAAAACCTCATGTGAACCGGCGGCGATTCTACCAGTCCCATCGATTGAGAGGGTATATGGCGACCGTTTGCCGCGCAGTCTTCATGTATGGCTGCAATCGCGCCTTCAATAGTGTGCATCCATCCAGTATTTGCCCGTATACTCCTACGTTTTCGACGCCCGCCGAGCGAGGCCACTTTGGACAAGATCCTGATTCGTGGGGCCCGTACCCACAACCTGAAGAATATCGACCTGACCCTGCCACGGGACAAGCTGATCGTCATCACCGGCCTGTCCGGATCCGGCAAATCATCCCTGGCCTTCGACACGTTGTACGCTGAAGGCCAGCGACGCTATGTCGAATCGCTGTCGGCCTATGCCCGGCAGTTCCTGTCGATGATGGAAAAACCCGACGTCGACACCATCGAAGGCCTGTCGCCGGCAATCTCCATCGAACAGAAGTCGACCTCCCATAACCCGCGGTCGACGGTCGGCACCATCACCGAGATCTACGACTACCTGCGCCTGCTGTATGCGCGGGTCGGCATTCCTCGCTGCCCCGACCACGACATTCCCCTGGAAGCCCAGACCGTCAGCCAGATGGTCGACCTGGTGCTGGCCCAGCCCGAAGGCAGCAAGCTGATGCTGCTGGCCCCGGTGGTTCGCGAGCGCAAGGGCGAACACCTGATGGTGTTCGAAGAACTGCGCGCCCAAGGCTTCGTGCGGGCCCGGGTCAACGGCAAGCTGTGCGAGCTGGACGAACTGCCGAAGCTGGATAAACAGAAGAAGCACTCGATCGATGTGGTGGTCGACCGCTTCAAGGTCCGCGCCGACTTGCAGCAGCGGTTGGCCGAGTCCTTCGAGACCGCCCTGAAACTGGCCGACGGCATCGCCCTGGTCGCACCGATGGACGACGAGCCCGGCGAGGAGATCATTTTCTCCGCACGTTTCGCCTGCCCGATCTGCGGCCATGCCATCAGCGAGCTGGAACCCAAGCTGTTCTCCTTCAACAACCCGGCGGGCGCCTGCCCGACGTGCGACGGCCTGGGGGTCAAGCAGTTCTTCGACACCAAGCGCCTGGTCAATGGCGAGCTGACCCTGGCCGAAGGGGCGATTCGCGGCTGGGACCGGCGCAACGTCTATTACTTCCAGATGCTCGGCTCGCTGGCGGCCCATTACAAGTTCAGCCTGGACAAGCCGTTCAACGAGTTGCCCGCCGACCAGCAGAAATCCATCCTGCACGGCAGTGGCTCGCAGAATGTCGACTTCAAATACCTCAACGACCGTGGCGACATCGTCAAGCGTTCCCACCCGTTCGAAGGCATCGTGCCGAACCTGGAGCGACGCTACCGCGAGACCGAATCGGCCAGCGTGCGCGAAGAACTGGCCAAGTTCCTCAGCACCCAGCCCTGCCCCGATTGCCGTGGCACCCGTCTGCGTCGCGAAGCGCGGCATGTGTGGGTCGGCGAGAAGACGCTGCCGGCGGTGACCAACCTGCCGATTGGCGACGCCACCGATTACTTCGGCGGCTTGAAGCTCACCGGTCGTCGTGGCGAAATAGCCGACAAGATCCTCAAGGAAATCCGCGAGCGCCTGCAGTTCCTGGTGAACGTCGGCCTGGACTACCTGACCCTCGATCGCAGCGCAGACACCTTGTCTGGCGGCGAAGCCCAGCGTATCCGCCTCGCCAGCCAGATCGGCGCCGGCCTGGTGGGGGTGATGTACATCCTCGACGAACCGTCCATCGGCCTGCACCAGCGGGACAACGACCGGTTGCTCGGGACCCTGAAGCACCTGCGGGACATCGGCAACACGGTGATCGTGGTCGAGCACGACGAGGACGCCATCCGCCTGGCGGACTACGTGGTGGACATCGGCCCGGGCGCGGGCGTCCATGGCGGGCATATCGTTGCCCAGGGCACGGCTGCCGAAGTCATGGCGCACCCTGACTCGCTGACGGGCAAATACCTGTCGGGCCGAGTCAAGATCAAGGTCCCGGCCAAACGCACGCCGCGCAACAAGAAGCTGTCGCTGACCCTCAAGGGCGCCCGTGGCAACAACCTGCGCAACGTCGACCTGGAAATCCCGATCGGCCTGCTGACCTGCGTGACCGGCGTGTCCGGCTCCGGCAAGTCGACGCTGATCAACAACACCCTGTTTCCCCTCAGCGCCACGGCCCTGAACGGCGCCACCACCCTCGAAGCTGCCGCCCACGACAGCATCAAGGGCCTGGAGCACCTGGACAAGGTGGTCGACATCGACCAGAGCCCAATTGGTCGTACGCCGCGCTCCAACCCGGCGACCTATACCGGGTTGTTCACACCGATCCGCGAACTGTTCGCCGGCGTGCCGGAGTCCCGCTCCCGAGGCTACGGCCCAGGGCGCTTCTCGTTCAACGTCAAGGGCGGGCGCTGCGAGGCCTGCCAGGGCGATGGCCTGATCAAGGTGGAAATGCACTTCCTGCCCGACATCTACGTGCCGTGCGATGTGTGCAAGAGCAAGCGCTACAACCGCGAGACCCTGGAGATCAAATACAAGGGCAAGAACATCCACGAAACCCTGGAGATGACCATCGAAGAAGCCCGGGTGTTCTTCGATGCGGTGCCGGCCCTGGCGCGCAAGCTCCAGACGCTGATGGATGTCGGCCTGTCGTACATCAAGCTGGGGCAGTCGGCAACGACCCTGTCCGGCGGTGAAGCCCAGCGGGTCAAGTTGTCCCGCGAGCTGTCCAAGCGCGACACCGGCAAGACCCTGTATATCCTCGACGAGCCGACCACCGGCCTGCACTTCGCCGATATCCAGCAATTGCTCGACGTGCTGCATCGCCTTCGCGATCACGGCAACACCGTGGTGGTGATCGAACACAACCTGGACGTGATCAAGACGGCTGACTGGCTGGTGGACCTGGGGCCGGAAGGCGGTTCCAAGGGCGGCCAGATCATTGCCGTGGGCACGCCTGAACAAGTGGCCGAAATGAAGCAGTCCTACACCGGTTACTACCTCAAGCCGTTGCTGGAGCGTGATCGGGACTGATTTCACCCGGGCACGAAAAAGCCCCTGTCATCTCATCGATGGCAGGGGCTTTTTGCTTTTCTTCTGTGGGAGCGAGCTTGCTCGCGATAGCGCGGTGTCAGTTTGCATTTATGCGACGATTTAACCGCAATCGCGAGCAAGCTCGCTCCACACGCGATCAGAACTGTGATTGCAGGTAGTTTTCCAGGCCAATCAACTTGATCAGACCCAACTGCTTCTCCAGCCAGTAGGTGTGGTCTTCTTCGGTGTCGTTAAGCTGGATACGCAGGATCTCGCGGGTCACATAGTCGTTGTGCTGCTCGCAGAGCTCGATGCCTTTGCACAGCGCGGCGCGGACTTTGTATTCCAGGCGCAGGTCAGCGGCCAACATATCGGGCACGGTGGTCCCGACATCCAAGTCATCCGGACGCATCCGCGGCGTGCCTTCGAGCATCAGGATCCGGCGCATCAATGCATCGGCGTGCTGGGCTTCTTCTTCCATCTCATGGTTGATACGTTCGTAGAGCTCGGTGAAACCCCAGTCCTCGTACATCCGCGAGTGGATGAAATATTGATCACGGGCTGCCAGTTCGCCTGTCAGCAACGTGTTGAGGTAATCGATTACATCTGGGTGACCTTGCATCGCCCTACATCTCCACAAGCTTTGAAGGCTCTAGTTTGAACCAACCTGACGGAGAGGTCACTCGTTCATCGCAATAAAAGTGAAGAAAATCCGAGAAAACCGGGCTAAATAACGCAAAAACCGCCCAAATGAGGGCGGTTCTGCTTCTCGTTTAGACTTAGTTAAGCTGTACGCCCAACGCCTTTGCGATACCTTCTCCATAAGCGGCGTCCGCCCTGAAGAAATGCTGGAGCTGACGGTCAACGACATCCGCCGATACACCGGCCATCGCGCCGGCGATATTGTTGATCAGCAACGCTTTCTGCTCGTCGCTCATCAAACGGAACAGCGCACCGGCGTGGCTGTAGTAGTCCGTGTCTTCGCGATGATCGTAACGATCCGCCGCGCCACTGAGGGCCAGTGCCGGCTCCGCATAACGCGGCGCCTGCTTCGGTGCCTCCACATAGCTGTTAGGCTCGTAGTTCGGAGCCGCCCCGCCATTGCTGCCAAACGCCATGGCACCGTCGCGCTGATAAGTGTTGACCGGGCTACGTGGCGCATTCACCGGCAACTGCTGGTGATTGGTGCCCACACGGTAGCGGTGCGCATCGGCGTAGGCGAAGACACGGCCCTGCAGCATGCGATCCGGCGAGAGACCAACCCCTGGCACCATGTTGCTCGGGCCAAACGCCGCCTGCTCGACTTCAGCGAAGTAATTCAGCGGGTTGCGGTTGAGTTCGAGCACACCCACTTCGATCAACGGAAACTCTTTCTGCGACCAGGTCTTGGTCACGTCGAACGGGTTCTCGTAATGGGCCGCGGCCTGGGCCTCGCTCATGATCTGGATGCAGACGCGCCATTTCGGGAAGTCACCGCGCTCAATGGCCTCGAACAAGTCACGCTGGGCATAATCCGGGTCGGTACCCGCCAGGCGTGCCGCTTCTGCCGGCGCAAGGTTCTTGATGCCTTGCAGGGTCTTGTAGTGCCACTTCACCCAGTGCCGCTCACCCTGTGCGCTGATCAGGCTGTAGGTGTGGCTGCCGAAGCCGTGCATGTGGCGGTAGCCATCCGGAATACCTCGGTCGGAAAACAGGATGGTGACCTGGTGCAGCGCCTCAGGCGAATGGGACCAGAAATCCCACATCGCCTGGGCACTTTTCAGGTTGCTTTGCGGCAGACGCTTCTGGGTGTGGATAAAATCCGGAAATTTCAACGGATCACGGATGAAGAACACCGGCGTGTTGTTGCCAACGATGTCCCAGTTGCCTTCCTCGGTGTAGAACTTCAGGGCGAAACCCCGCGGATCGCGTTCAGTGTCGGCCGAACCACGCTCGCCACCCACGGTGGAGAACCGCAGGAAGGTCGGTGTTTGCTTGCCGATCGACTCGAACAACTTGGCGCTGGTGTACTGGGTGATGTCCTGGGTGACGGTAAAGGTGCCGTAGGCCCCCGATCCTTTGGCGTGCACGCGACGCTCGGGAATGTTCTCGCGGTTGAAGTGAGCAAGCTTTTCGATCAGGTGAAAATCGTCGAGCAGCAGCGGGCCGCGCGGGCCGGCGGAACGAGAGTTCTGGTTATCGGCGACAGGAGCGCCGCTGGCGGTCGTAAGCGTTTTGATCTGGCTCATGCTCAATCTTCCTAGGTCGGTCTTCAAACTGCCGGCTAATCGGCTGGAAAGGAGTATCGATCATGTTAGTGACAGTATCCAAATTCATTAAATCATGGACATCGATAGTCATTATCTAATGCTGAAGACTTGCCGATAGCCGAACCAGGCGAAACGGTCCGGGCACTTTTCAGCAGGCAACAAAAAACCGGGCACAAGGCCCGGTTTTTCGTTTGTTGCCGACTTACTCAGCGGATACAGCTTCACCGCTGGTAGCACGATCAACCAACTCGACGTACGCCATAGGCGCGTTGTCGCCAGCGCGGAAACCGCACTTGAGGATGCGCAGGTAGCCACCCTCACGGGTAGCGTAACGCTTGCCCAGGTCGTTGAAGAGCTTACCAACGATAGCTTTCGAACGAGTACGGTCGAAAGCCAGACGGCGGTTAGCCAGGCTATCTGTCTTGGCCAGAGTGATCAGCGGCTCAGCAACGCGACGCAGTTCTTTGGCTTTCGGCAGTGTAGTTTTGATCAGCTCGTGCTCGAACAGCGACACCGCCATGTTTTGGAACATGGCCTTGCGGTGCGAGCTGGTGCGGCTCAGGTGACGACCACTTTTACGATGACGCATGGTTCATTCCTTACCAAACACAACGTTCGGTGATTACGACGATCAGGCAGTCGCCTTGTCGTCCTTCTTAAGACTTGCAGGCGGCCAGTTGTCGAGGCGCATGCCGAGGGACAGACCGCGGGAGGCCAGAACGTCCTTGATTTCAGTCAAGGATTTCTTGCCAAGGTTCGGAGTCTTCAACAGCTCTACTTCGGTACGCTGAATCAGGTCGCCGATGTAGTAGATGTTTTCCGCCTTAAGGCAGTTAGCCGAACGTACAGTCAGTTCCAGATCGTCAACCGGGCGAAGCAGGATCGGATCGATCTCGTCTTCCTGCTCGACAACCACTGGCTCACTGTCACCCTTGAGGTCGACGAACGCAGCCAACTGCTGTTGCAGGATGGTTGCAGCACGGCGGATAGCCTCTTCAGGATCCAGGGTACCGTTGGTTTCCAGATCAATAACCAGCTTGTCCAGGTTGGTACGCTGTTCGACACGGGCGTTTTCCACCACGTATGCGATACGGCGAACCGGGCTGAACGAAGAGTCAAGCTGCAAGCGACCGATGCTGCGGCTTTCGTCTTCATCGCTCTGACGCGAGTCTGCCGGTTCATAACCACGACCACGAGCTACGGTGAGCTTCATGTTCAGGGCGCCGTTAGACGCCAGGTTAGCGATTACGTGATCGGGGTTAACGATCTCGACATCATGATCCAGCTGAATATCGGCAGCGGTAACCACCCCCGAACCCTTCTTCGACAAGGTCAGCGTAACTTCGTCACGACCGTGCAGCTTGATAGCCAGACCTTTCAGGTTCAACAGGATTTCAATTACGTCTTCCTGTACACCTTCGATGGCGCTGTACTCGTGGAGCACACCGTCAATCTCGGCCTCGACTACTGCACAGCCGGGCATTGAGGACAACAGGATGCGGCGCAGCGCGTTGCCCAGGGTGTGGCCGAAACCACGCTCGAGAGGCTCGAGTGTGATCTTGGCGCGGGTTGGACTGACAACCTGCACATCAATATGGCGGGGTGTCAGGAACTCATTTACCGAAATCTGCATGGATGCACCTATTTTCTAGCCCTTACTTGGAGTAGAGCTCGACAATCAGGCTTTCGTTGATGTCGGCGGACAGATCACTGCGAGCTGGAACGTTCTTGAAAACGCCCGACTTCTTCTCAGTGTCTACTTCTACCCATTCTACGCGGCCACGTTGGGCACACAGATCGAGAGCTTGGACAATGCGAAGTTGGTTCTTTGCTTTCTCGCGAACAGCAACCACGTCACCAGCACGAACCTGGTAGGACGGAACGTTTACGGTCTGACCGTTAACGCTGATCGACTTGTGCGATACCAGCTGACGGGATTCGGCACGAGTAGAACCGAAGCCCATACGGTATACAACGTTGTCCAGACGGCATTCGAGCAGTTGCAACAGGTTTTCGCCGGTTGCGCCTTTCTTGCCAGCTGCTTCTTTGTAGTAGCCGCTGAATTGACGCTCGAGAACGCCGTAGATACGACGGACCTTCTGCTTTTCACGCAGTTGGGTGCCGTAATCGGACTGGCGACCGCGGCGCTGGCCGTGGATACCAGGTGCTGCTTCAATGTTGCACTTCGATTCGATCGCGCGCACGCCGCTCTTCAGAAAAAGATCGGTGCCTTCGCGACGAGCGAGTTTGCATTTTGGACCAATGTAACGAGCCATTCTTTACAATCTCCTGGATTACACGCGGCGCTTCTTCGGCGGACGGCACCCGTTGTGCGGGATTGGCGTCACGTCGGTGATGCTGGCGATCTTGTAGCCACAGCCGTTCAAAGCGCGGACTGCGGATTCACGACCTGGACCTGGACCCTTGACGTTCACGTCGAGGTTTTTCAGGCCGTATTCCAGCGCAGCTTGACCAGCACGCTCAGCAGCTACTTGAGCAGCGAACGGGGTGGACTTGCGGGAACCGCGGAAACCCGAACCACCGGAGGTAGCCCAGGAAAGAGCGTTACCTTGACGGTCGGTAATGGTCACGATGGTGTTGTTAAAAGAAGCATGGATGTGGGCGATGCCATCAACCACTGTCTTTTTAACTTTTTTACGAGGACGAGCAGCAGGTTTTGCCATGATTAAATTCCTGTCGATTCGCTGGGGCGATTACTTGCGGATCGGCTTACGCGGACCTTTACGGGTACGCGCGTTGGTCTTGGTACGCTGACCGCGTACTGGCAGACCACGACGATGACGCAGACCGCGATAGCAACCGAGGTCCATCAAGCGCTTGATTTTCATGTTGATTTCGCGACGCAGGTCACCTTCAGTGGTGAACTTCGCCACTTCGCCACGCAGCTGTTCAATCTGCTCGTCGCTCAGATCTTTGATCTTTGCCGCTGGGTTGACCCCAGTCACTGCACAAATTTTCTGTGCAGTAGTGCGACCAACACCATAGATGTAGGTCAGCGAGATAACAGTATGCTTGTTATCTGGAATGTTGACGCCTGCAATACGGGCCATTCAGTGGGACTCCAATTGACAGCTACCTACGCCCCGGAAGCCAAGAAATAGGGCGCGAGATAATATCGCTGTAATAACAAATAATCAACCCGGCAGCGCACTAGCTGCCGGGCTTAAAGCACAATCACACTCAGCCTTGGCGCTGTTTGTGACGCGGTTCCGCGCTGCAAATTACCCGAACAACACCTTCGCGGCGAATAATCTTGCAGTTGCGGCACAGCTTTTTCACCGATGCACGAACTTTCATCACCAACTCCTCGAACCTTATGGACGCTACTCAGCGCAACATGCCGCTGCCGTAGCCCTTCAGGTTGGCTTTCTTCATCAGGGATTCGTACTGGTGCGAAACGAGGTGCGATTGTACTTGGGACATGAAGTCCATCACAACCACGACCACGATCAGCAACGAGGTCCCGCCAAGGTAGAACGGTACGTTTGCCGCAACCACCAGGAACTGGGGCAACAGACAGACGGCCGTCATGTAAAGAGCACCGAACATGGTCAAGCGAGTCAGAACGCCATCAATGTAGCGCGCAGACTGCTCACCTGGACGGATGCCCGGAATAAAGGCACCGGACTTCTTCAGGTTTTCCGCTACGTCTTTCGGATTGAACATCAACGCCGTATAGAAGAAGCAGAAGAAAATAATCCCTGCACTAAACAGCAGAATATTCAACGGCTGACCAGGAGCGATCGACTGCGAGATGTCCTGCAACCAGCCCATACCTTCAGACTGGCCGAACCAGGCACCCAACGAAGCCGGGAACAGCAGGATGCTGCTCGCGAAAATAGCCGGAATTACGCCGGCCATGTTCACCTTCAACGGCAAGTGGCTGGTCTGCGCAGCAAACACCTTGCGGCCCTGCTGACGCTTGGCGTAGTGAACGGCAATACGCCGCTGACCACGCTCGATGAACACCACGAAACCGATAATCGCTACTGCCAGCAGACCGATGGCAACCAGGGCGAAAATGTTGATATCACCCTGACGCGCAGACTCGAAAGACTGCCCGATCGCTCTCGGAAGACCGGCGACGATACCTGCGAAGATCAACATCGAGATACCGTTGCCAACACCACGCTCAGTAATCTGCTCACCCAGCCACATCATGAACATCGCGCCCGCCACAAACGTGGTTACCGCAACGAAATGAAAGCTGAAGTCAGCAGTGAACGAAACGCCCTGCCCCGCCAGGCCAATGGACATGCCAATGGCCTGAACGAGAGCGAGGACGACAGTGCCGTAGCGGGTGTACTGGCTGATCTTGCGACGGCCAGCTTCACCTTCCTTCTTCAACTGCTCCAGCTGCGGGCTGACGGCGCTCATCAGTTGCATGATGATCGATGCCGAAATGTACGGCATGATCCCCAGTGCAAAGATGCTCATCCGCTCCAGCGCGCCGCCGGAAAACATGTTGAACAAGCTAAGAATGGTCCCCTCATTCTGTCGAAACAGGTCCGCGAGTCGGTCCGGGTTGATACCTGGAACCGGGATGTGTGCGCCTATTCGGTAGACGATAATCGCCAGGAACAGAAAACGCAGACGAGCCCAGAGTTCAGACATACCGCCTTTGCCGAGCGCAGAGAGAGCACCTTGCTTAGCCATTTATTCCTCGAACTTGCCGCCAGCTGCTTCGATAGCCGCACGCGCACCTTTGGTGGCGCCGATTCCCTTTCCGATGGTGACAGCACGAGCAACTTCGCCCGACAGCATGATTTTCACACGCTGTACGTTCTGGTTGATCACGTTGGCATCCTTCAGGGACTGCACGGTGACGATGTCGCCGTCCACTTTGGCCAGCTCGGACAGACGCACTTCTGCGCGGTCCATGGCTTTCAGGGAAACGAAACCGAACTTCGGCAGGCGACGATGCAGCGGCTGTTGACCACCTTCAAAGCCTGGAGCAATGGTGCCACCGGAGCGGGAGGTCTGACCTTTGTGGCCACGGCCACCGGTCTTGCCCAAACCACTACCGATACCACGGCCCGGACGATGCTTTTCGCGACGGGAACCCGGCGCTGGACTCAGATCATTGAGTTTCATCGATTAACCCTCGACACGCAGCATGTAGTAAGCCTTGTTGATCATCCCGCGATTCTCGGGAGTATCCTGGACTTCTACAGTGTGACCGATGCGACGCAGACCCAGACCCTTAACGCACAGTTTGTGGTTAGGGATGCGGCCGGTCATGCTTTTGATCAGCGTTACTTTTACGGTAGCCATGATCAGAAGATCTCCTTGACGCTTTTGCCACGCTTGGCGGCAATGGATTCAGGAGACTGCATTGCTTTCAAACCCTTGAAAGTGGCGTGAACCACGTTTACCGGGTTAGTCGAGCCGTAGCACTTGGCCAGAACGTTCTGAACGCCAGCAACTTCGAGGACAGCACGCATAGCGCCGCCAGCGATGATACCGGTACCTTCAGAAGCAGGCTGCATGTACACCTTCGAAGCGCCATGGGCGGACTTCATTGCGTACTGCAGGGTGGTGCCGTTCAGATCAACCTGGATCATGTTGCGGCGAGCAGCTTCCATTGCCTTCTGGATCGCAGCAGGCACTTCACGCGACTTGCCACGGCCGAAGCCAACACGGCCTTTACCATCACCCACTACGGTCAACGCAGTGAAAGTGAAGATACGGCCGCCTTTAACGGTTTTGGCTACGCGGTTAACTTGAACCAGCTTCTCGATGTAGCCTTCGTCGCGCTTTTGGTCGTTATTTGACATAACTTAGAACTCCAGCCCAGCTTCACGAGCAGCATCAGCCAGCGCCTTGACGCGGCCGTGGTACTTGAAGCCAGAGCGGTCGAAAGCCACCTGCGAGACGCCAGCGGCTTTAGCACGCGTAGCGACCAGCTGGCCAACCTTAGTGGCCGCGTCGATGTTGCCAGTGGCGCCATCACGCAGTTCTTTATCCAAAGTCGAGGCACTTGCCAGGACTTTGTTGCCGTCGGCCGAAATGACCTGGGCGTAGATGTGCTGCGACGAGCGGAACACGCAGAGACGCACGACTTCGAGTTCGTGCATTTTCAGGCGTGCTTTGCGAGCGCGACGCAGTCGAGTAACTTTTTTGTCGGTCATTTGCTATGCCCTACTTCTTCTTGGCTTCTTTACGACGGACGACTTCGTCCGCGTAGCGCACACCTTTGCCTTTGTACGGCTCTGGTGGACGGAAGTCGCGGATCTCGGCGGCCACTTGACCTACCAGCTGCTTGTCGATGCCCTTGATCAGGATATCGGTCTGGCTAGGAGTCTCAGCGGTGATGCCTTCCGGCAGTTCATAATCCACTGGGTGCGAGAAGCCAAGAGCCAGGTTCAGCACTGTGCCTTTTGCTTGCGCTTTGTAACCAACACCGACCAGCTGGAGCTTGCGCTCGAAGCCTTGGCTTACGCCTTGGACCATGTTGTTTACCAACGCACGAGTGGTACCAGCCATTGCGCGAGTCTGTTGATCGCCATTGCGAGCAGCGAAACGCAGCTCACCAGCTTCTTCAACGATCTCAACGGACGAATGGATGTTCAGTTGCAGAGTGCCCTTGGCACCCTTCACCGAAAGCTGTTGGCCTGCGAATTTGACTTCGACACCGGCTGGCAGCTTAACGGGGTTCTTAGCGACGCGTGACATGCTTATCCCCCCTTAGAACACAGTGCAAAGAACTTCGCCGCCGACACCGGCAGCGCGCGCAGCACGATCCGTCATCACACCTTTGTTGGTGGAGACGATAGACACGCCCAGGCCGCCACGAACTTTTGGCAGATCCTCGACGGACTTGTACTGACGCAGGCCAGGACGGCTAACGCGCTTCACTTCCTCGATGACCGGACGGCCTTCGAAGTACTTCAGCTCGATGGACAGCAGAGGCTTGATTTCGCTGCTGATCTGATAACCCGCAATGTAACCTTCGTCCTTCAGGACTTTGGCAACAGCTACCTTCAACGTAGAAGATGGCATGCTTACGACGGACTTTTCAGCCATCTGGGCATTACGGATACGAGTTAGCATGTCCGCTAACGGGTCCTGCATACTCATGGGCTAGACGCTCCTAATACACAAAAAATTAGCCTTTCGGCTAGTACGTGTCGCCGAGCACATCCGCGCAATAAAAACACGGGCTCAGGCGAGCCGGGTATTCTAGACACACCCCACAAATGAATCAAGCCCCAATAGGGGCTTGATTCAAGTTCAAGGTCACCGACGGTCAGGATCTTGCGATCCCGAACGCCGCGACTTTGACAGTGCTTACCAGCTGGCTTTAACCAGACCTGGAACGTCACCACGCATTGCAGCTTGACGCAGCATGTTACGGCCAAGGCCGAACTTGCGGTACACGCCGTGCGGACGACCAGTCAGGCGGCAGCGGTTACGCATGCGCGAGGCGCTTGCGTCACGTGGCTGCTTCTGCAGGGCTACGGTAGCTTCCCAACGTGCTTCTGGACTTGCGTTCAGATCAACGATGATAGCTTTCAGCGCTGCACGCTTGGTGGCGTACTTGGCAACGGTGAGCTGACGCTTCAGCTCACGGTTCTTCATGCTCTTCTTGGCCATTTTCCTACTCCAATCAGTTGCGGAACGGGAATTTGAAAGCGCGCAGCAGTGCGCGACCTTCGTCATCCGTCCGAGCAGTGGTGGTCAGGGTAATGTCCAGACCGCGGAGAGCGTCGATCTTGTCGTAATCGATTTCCGGGAAAATGATCTGCTCTTTAACGCCCATGCTGTAGTTGCCACGACCATCGAAGGACTTGGCATTCAGGCCGCGGAAGTCGCGAACCCGAGGCAGGGAGATCGACAGCAGACGATCCAGGAACTCGTACATACGCTCACGGCGCAGGGTCACTTTGACGCCGATCGGCCAACCTTCACGGACTTTAAAGCCAGCGATGGATTTCCGAGCGTAAGTCACGACGACTTTCTGACCGGTGATCTTTTCCAGGTCAGCAACAGCGTGCTCGATGACTTTTTTGTCGCCGATCGCTTCGCCCAGACCCATGTTCAGGGTGATTTTGGTAACGCGCGGAACTTCCATCACGTTCGAAAGCTTAAGTTCTTCCTTAAGTTTCGGTGCGATTTCCTTCCGGTAAATCTCTTTTAGTCGTGCCATGGTCTTCTACCTAGCAGTGTTCAAGCATCAACCGCTTTTTGGGTCGACTTGAAGACACGAATTTTCTTACCGTCTTCTACTTTGAAACCAACGCGGTCAGCCTTGTTGGTTTCGCCGTTGAAGATGGCGACGTTGGAAGCGTGCAGTGGCGCTTCTTTCTCGACGATACCGCCCTGTACGCCCGACATCGGGTTAGGCTTGGTATGACGCTTGACCAGGTTCAGACCACCAACAACCAGACGGTTGTCAGCAAGAACCTTCAGCACCTTACCGCGCTTACCTTTGTCTTTGCCGGCGATCACGATGATCTCGTCGTCACGACGAATCTTTTGCATGTCGGATCTCCTTACAGCACTTCTGGGGCGAGCGAGACGATCTTCATGAACTTCTCAGTACGAAGTTCACGGGTCACTGGCCCAAAGATACGGGTGCCGATCGGCTCTTGCTTGTTGTTCAACAGAACAGCAGCGTTGCCATCAAAGCGGATGATGGAGCCGTCAGCACGACGAACGCCATGGCGAGTGCGGACTACGACAGCAGTCATCACTTGGCCTTTTTTCACCTTACCGCGAGGAATTGCTTCCTTGACGGTAACTTTGATGATGTCACCGATACCAGCGTAACGACGATGGGAGCCACCCAGCACCTTGATGCACATAACACGGCGAGCGCCGCTGTTATCGGCCACATCGAGCATGGATTGAGTCTGAATCATATAATTTCTCCGACCCCTAGCCCTTAGACTTCCACAGCGCGTTCGAGAACATCAACCAGCGCCCAAGACTTGGTCTTGGCCATCGGACGAGTTTCACGAATAGTGACTTTGTCGCCGATGTGGCACTGATTGGTTTCGTCGTGCGCGTGCAGCTTAGTCGAACGCTTAACGTATTTACCGTAGATCGGGTGCTTAACGCGACGCTCGATCAGAACGGTGATGGTTTTGTCCATCTTGTCGCTGACAACACGGCCAGTCAGCGTACGGACAGTTTTTTCGGCTTCAGCCATGATTACTTACCTGCCTGCTGGTTGAGCACAGTTTTCACGCGAGCGATATCACGCTTAACTTGCGAGAGCAGATGAGACTGCCCCAACTGGCCAGTTGCTTTCTGCATACGCAGATTGAACTGGTCGCGCAGCAGGCCGAGCAGTTGCTCGTTCAGCTGCTGTGCTGATTTTTCACGAAGTTCATTCGCTTTCATCACATCACCGTCCGTTTAACAAAGGCGGTGGCGAGCGGCAGCTTTGCAGCAGCCAGGGCAAAAGCCTCACGCGCCAGCTCTTCAGTTACACCCTCGATTTCATACAGGACTTTGCCTGGCTGAATCTGGGCAACCCAGTATTCGACGTTACCCTTACCTTTACCCATCCGAACTTCGAGTGGCTTCTTGGAAATAGGCTTGTCCGGGAATACACGGATCCAGATCTTGCCGCCACGTTTTACGTGACGGGTCAGAGCACGACGCGCTGACTCGATCTGACGAGCGGTGAGACGACCACGAGCAACAGACTTCAGCGCGAACTCGCCGAAGCTGACTTTGCTACCGCGCAATGCCAGGCCACGGTTGTGACCGGTCATTTGCTTGCGGAACTTCGTACGCTTTGGTTGCAACATTTGGCGTACCCCTTACTTAGCAGCTTTTTTACGAGGCGCTGGTGCTTGTGGCTTCAGTTCTTCTTGGCGACCACCAATTACTTCGCCTTTGAAGATCCAAACCTTTACACCGATCACACCGTAGGTGGTGTGAGCTTCGTAGTTGGCATAGTCGATGTCGGCACGCAGGGTGTGCAGTGGCACACGACCTTCGCGATACCATTCAGTACGTGCGATTTCAGCACCGCCGAGACGACCGCTCACTTGGATTTTGATGCCTTTGGCACCAATGCGCATGGCGTTCTGTACAGCGCGCTTCATAGCGCGACGGAACATTACGCGACGCTCCAGCTGCTGAGCTACGCTCTGCGCAACCAGCATACCGTCGAGCTCCGGCTTGCGGATCTCTTCGATATTGATGTGCACAGGCACACCCATTTGCTTGGTCAGGTCCTGACGCAGTTTCTCAACATCTTCACCTTTCTTCCCGATAACGATACCTGGACGAGCGGTGTGGATGGTGATACGTGCAGTCTGCGCCGGACGATGGATATCGATACGGCTTACGGACGCGCTTTTTAGTTTGTCTTGGAGATACTCACGCACCTTCAGATCAGCGAACAAGTAGTCCGCATAAGTCCGACCGTCTGCGTACCAGACGGAGGTGTGCTCCTTGACGATTCCCAGGCGAATGCCAATGGGATGTACTTTCTGACCCATCTCTTCGACTCCGTTACTTGTCAGCAACCTTGACAGTGATATGGCAAGACCGCTTGACGATGCGATCAGCACGGCCTTTGGCACGTGGCATGATGCGCTTCAGCGAACGCCCTTCGTTGACGAAAACGGTGCTGACCTTCAGGTCATCAACGTCTGCGCCTTCGTTATGCTCGGCGTTGGCTACGGCCGACTCCAGCACTTTCTTCATGATCTCGGCGGCTTTCTTACTGCTGAAAGCCAACAGGTTGAGCGCTTCGCCCACCTTCTTCCCGCGGATCTGGTCGGCGACCAAGCGGGCTTTCTGGGCGGAGATTCGAGCGCCCGACAACTTAGCGGCTACTTCCATTTCCTTACCCCTTAACGCTTGGCTTTCTTGTCAGCCACGTGCCCACGGTATGTGCGGGTACCGGCAAACTCGCCCAGTTTGTGGCCGACCATGTCTTCGTTCACGAGAACTGGGACGTGTTGGCGACCGTTGTGTACTGCGATGGTCAGACCGACCATTTGTGGCAGGATCATCGAACGACGCGACCAGGTCTTAACTGGTTTGCGATCGTTCTTTTCCGCCGCCACTTCGATCTTCTTCAGTAGGTGAAGATCAATAAAAGGACCTTTTTTCAGAGAACGTGGCACTGTCGTATCCCTCTATTTACTTGCGACGACGGACGATCATTTTGTCGGTACGCTTATTACCACGAGTCTTCGCGCCCTTAGTCGGGAAGCCCCATGGCGATACCGGATGACGACCACCAGAGGTACGACCTTCACCACCACCATGTGGGTGGTCAACCGGGTTCATGGCAACACCACGAACGGTTGGGCGAACGCCACGCCAGCGCTTGGCACCAGCTTTACCCAACGAACGCAGGCTGTGCTCGGAGTTCGAGACTTCGCCCAGGGTCGCACGGCATTCAGCCAGTACTTTACGCATCTCACCAGAACGCAGACGCAGGGTCACGTAGACACCTTCACGAGCGATCAGCTGAGCCGAAGCACCAGCGGAACGAGCGATCTGTGCGCCTTTACCTGGCTTCAATTCGATGCCGTGTACGGTGCTACCAACTGGAATGTTACGCAGTTGCAGAGCGTTGCCCGGCTTGATCGGTGCCAGGGCACCTGCGATCAGCTGGTCGCCAGCACTCACGCCTTTAGGGGCGATGATGTAGCGACGCTCGCCATCTGCGTACAGCAGCAGAGCGATGTGAGCAGTACGGTTTGGATCGTATTCGATACGCTCGACAGTGGCAGCGATGCCATCCTTGTCGTTGCGACGGAAGTCGACCAGACGATAATGCTGCTTATGACCACCACCGATGTGACGAGTGGTAATACGGCCATTGTTGTTACGACCACCAGACTTCGATTTTTTCTCGAGCAGCGGTGCGTGAGGAGCGCCTTTATGCAGCTCCTGGTTGACCACCTTGACCACAAAACGGCGGCCAGGGGAAGTCGGTTTGCATTTAACGATTGCCATGATGCACCCCTTCCTTACTCAGCACTGCTGCTGAAATCGAGATCTTGGCCTGGCTGAAGGGAGATAACTGCCTTCTTCCAGTCATTACGCTTGCCCAGACCGCGAGCAGTGCGCTTGCTTTTACCCAGAACGTTCAGGGTAGTCACGCGCTCTACTTTCACGCTGAACAGGCTTTCGACGGCCTTCTTGATTTCCAGCTTGGTTGCGTCGGTAGCAACCTTGAAAACGAACTGGCCTTTCTTGTCTGCCAGAACCGTAGCCTTCTCGGAAACGTGCGGGCCAAGCAGAACTTTAAATACGCGTTCCTGGTTCATCCCAGCAGCTCCTCGAATTTCTTCACGGCCGACACGGTGATCAACACCTTGTCGTATGCGATCAGACTGACCGGATCGGAACCCTGCACGTCACGAACGTCGACGTGTGGCAGGTTGCGAGCAGCCAGGTACAGGTTCTGATCAACAGCGTCAGACACGATCAGGACGTCAGTCAGGCCCATGCCGTTCAGCTTGTTCAGCAGATCTTTGGTTTTCGGTGCTTCAACAGCGAAGTCCTGAACCACGACCAGACGATCAGTACGCACCAGCTCAGCAAGGATGGAACGCATTGCTGCGCGATACATCTTCTTGTTCAGCTTCTGGGAGTGATCCTGAGGACGAGCTGCGAAAGTGGTACCGCCGCCACGCCAGATTGGGCTACGGATAGTACCGGCACGAGCACGGCCAGTACCTTTCTGACGCCATGGGCGCTTGCCGCCACCGGAAACGTCGGAACGGGTCTTTTGCTGCTTGCTACCTTGACGGCCGCCGGCCATGTAGGCCACGACTGCTTGGTGAACCAGCGTCTCGTTGAATTCGCCGCCAAATGTCAGTTCGGAAACTTCGATCGCTTGAGCGTCATTTACATTTAATTGCATGTCAGCTTCCCCTTAACCGCGAGCCTTGGCTGCTGGACGTACAACCAAGTTGCCGCCAGTAGCGCCAGGAACAGCGCCCTTGACCAACAACAGATTGCGTTCAGCGTCCACGCGCACTACTTCGAGGGACTGCACGGTCACGCGCTCAGCGCCCATATGACCGGACATTTTTTTGCCCTTGAATACACGACCAGGAGTCTGGCACTGGCCGATAGAGCCTGGAACGCGGTGGGATACGGAGTTACCGTGGGTGTTATCTTGCCCGCGGAAGTTCCAACGCTTGATCGTACCCTGGAAGCCTTTACCCTTGGACTGACCGGTTACATCAACCAGTTGGCCAGCGGCGAAGATTTCAGCGTTGATCAGATCGCCGGCCTGGTACTCGCCTTCTTCAAGGCGGAATTCCATTACGGTACGACCAGCGGCAACGTTCGCCTTGGCGAAGTGGCCAGCCTGAGCTGCTGTTACACGCGAAGCACGACGCTCGCCGACAGTGACTTGCACTGCACGATAGCCATCGGTCTCTTCAGTTTTGAACTGGGTGACGCGATTCGGCTCGATCTCAATGACCGTGACCGGAATGGAGACACCTTCTTCGGTGAAAATACGGGTCATACCGCATTTACGACCGACTACACCAATAGTCATGTTGTAAACCTCATGAGTGTACGGGGCTTTCACCCGCTATGGCCGCCCATTTCAGAGCGTTACACGACTAAGACCGAGTCTTAGCCGAGGCTGATCTGCACTTCCACACCGGCCGCAAGATCAAGCTTCATAAGAGCATCAACGGTTTTATCCGTTGGCTGGACGATGTCCAGAACGCGCTTATGAGTACGGATCTCGTACTGGTCACGCGCGTCTTTGTTGACGTGCGGGGAGACCAGAACGGTGAACCGCTCTTTACGGGTAGGCAGTGGAATTGGACCACGCACTTGAGCACCAGTACGTTTCGCGGTTTCCACGATTTCCTGGGTGGATTGGTCGATCAGGCGATGGTCAAAAGCCTTCAACCTGATACGGATTTGCTGATTTTGCATTGGATTTCAGACTCCGGCTGCTATTCCCACCGGGCGCAATACGCCCGTTAAAAGGAGGCGCAATTCTATAGACGCCCCTGATAGGTGTCAACCCAATAAAAAAGCCCCCGCTAGGCGGGGGCTTTTCAACTCATCAAGCTGACTCTAAAAGAGACTTACTCGATGACTTTAGCTACGACGCCAGCGCCGACGGTACGACCGCCTTCACGGATAGCGAAACGCAGACCGTCTTCCATCGCGATGGTCTTGATCAGGGTAACAGTCATCTGAATGTTGTCACCTGGCATTACCATTTCAACGCCTTCTGGCAGCTCGCAGTTACCAGTCACGTCAGTTGTACGGAAGTAGAACTGTGGACGGTAGCCTTTGAAGAACGGAGTGTGACGGCCGCCTTCCTCCTTGCTCAGAACGTAGACTTCTGCGGTGAACTTGGTGTGCGGCTTGACGGTGCCTGGCTTGACCAGAACCTGGCCACGCTCAACGTCGTCACGCTTGGTGCCGCGCAGCAGTACGCCGCAGTTCTCGCCAGCACGACCTTCGTCGAGCAGCTTGCGGAACATTTCAACGCCGGTGCAGGTAGTTTTCTGAGTGTCGCGCAGACCGACGATCTCAACTTCTTCCTGGATACGGACGATGCCACGCTCAACACGACCAGTCACAACAGTACCGCGACCGGAGATCGAGAATACGTCTTCGATTGGCATCAGGAACGGCTTGTCGATAGCGCGCTCTGGCTCTGGGATGTAGCTGTCCAGAGTTTCCACCAGCTTCTTGACGGCAGTGGTGCCCATTTCGTTGTCGTCTTGGCCGTTCAGAGCCATCAGAGCCGAACCGATGATGATTGGAGTGTCATCACCTGGGAAGTCGTAAGTGCTCAGCAGGTCGCGCACTTCCATCTCAACCAGTTCCAGCAGCTCAGCGTCGTCAACCATGTCAGCCTTGTTCAGGAAGACAACGATGTACGGAACGCCTACCTGACGGGACAGCAGGATGTGCTCACGGGTTTGCGGCATCGGACCATCAGCGGCCGAGCAAACCAGGATCGCGCCGTCCATCTGGGCAGCACCGGTGATCATGTTTTTTACGTAGTCGGCGTGACCTGGGCAGTCAACGTGTGCGTAGTGACGCACGGCCGAATCGTATTCAACGTGAGCGGTGTTGATGGTAATACCGCGAGCTTTCTCTTCCGGGGCGCTGTCGATCTTGTCGAAGTCAACCTTGGCCGAACCGAAAACTTCGGAGCAGACACGGGTCAGAGCAGCGGTCAGCGTGGTTTTACCGTGGTCAACGTGACCGATGGTGCCAACGTTGACGTGCGGTTTGTTCCGTTCAAATTTTTCTTTAGCCACGACAATTAACTCCTAGCTTAAAGGGGCTGAATCAGCCTTGCTTTTTGGTAACAGTCTCGACGATATGCGACGGAGCTGTATTGTATTTTTTGAATTCCATAGAGTAGCTTGCGCGACCCTGAGACATGGAACGAACGTCGGTTGCGTAACCGAACATCTCGCCCAACGGCACCTCGGCACGAATCACTTTGCCGGAAACCGTATCTTCCATACCCAGAATCATGCCACGACGACGGTTAAGGTCGCCCATGACATCACCCATGTAGTCTTCAGGCGTAACGACTTCCACCGCCATGATCGGCTCAAGCAACTCACCGCCACCCTTCTGGGCCAGCTGCTTGGTTGCCATGGAGGCAGCCACCTTAAACGCCATCTCGTTGGAGTCGACGTCATGGTAAGAACCATCGAACACAGTCGCCTTCAGGCCGATCAGCGGATAGCCGGCGACAACGCCGTTCTTCATCTGCTCTTCGATACCCTTCTGGATCGCCGGGATGTATTCCTTAGGAACCACACCACCTACGACTTCGTTCAGGAATTGCAGACCTTCCTGACCTTCGTCAGCCGGTGCAAAACGAATCCAGCAGTGACCGAACTGGCCACGACCGCCGGACTGGCGAACGAACTTGCCTTCGATTTCACAGCTCTTCGTGATGCGCTCACGATAGGAAACCTGAGGCTTACCGATGTTGGCTTCGACGTTGAACTCACGGCGCATCCGGTCAACCAGGATGTCCAGGTGCAACTCGCCCATGCCGGAGATGATCGTTTGACCAGTCTCTTCATCGGTCTTGACGCGGAAAGACGGGTCTTCCTGAGCAAGCTTGCCCAGAGCGATACCCATTTTTTCCTGGTCATCCTTGGTCTTAGGCTCAACGGCAACCGAAATAACCGGCTCCGGGAAGTCCATGCGAACCAGGATGATTGGCTTGTCAGCGTTGCACAAAGTTTCACCGGTGGTGACGTCCTTCATGCCGATCAAGGCCGCGATGTCGCCAGCGCGTACTTCCTTGATTTCTTCACGGGCGTTTGCGTGCATCTGCACCATACGACCCACACGCTCTTTCTTGCCTTTTACCGAGTTGATCACGCCGTCGCCGGAGGCCAACACGCCCGAGTAAACTCGAACAAAGGTCAAGGTACCCACGAATGGGTCGGTAGCGATCTTGAACGCCAAAGCCGCGAACGGCTCGTCGTCACTTGCGTGACGCTCCATTTCCTCTTCCTCGTTATCCGGGTTGGAACCCTTGATAGCAGGAATGTCGGTTGGAGCAGGCAGGAAGTCGATAACGGCGTCGAGAACCAGGGGAACACCCTTGTTCTTGAAGGAAGAACCGCAAACAGCCAGAACGATCTCACCAGCGATAGTACGCTGACGCAGAGCGGCCTTGATTTCCTCGTTGGTGAGCTCTTCACCTTCGAGGTACTTGTTCATCAGCTCTTCGCTGGCTTCGGCCGCAGCCTCAACCATGTTGCTGCGCCATTGCTCGGCTTCTTCCAACAGCTCGGCAGGAATGTCCTTGCGAACAGGGACCATGCCCTTGTCGGAATCGTTCCAGTAGACAGCTTGCATGTTGATCAGATCGATCTGACCCTGGAAGTTGTCTTCGGAACCGATAGCCAGCTGGATCGGCACCGGAGTGTGACCCAGGCGCTGCTTGATCTGAGCGATCACGCGCAGGAAGTTGGCACCAGCACGGTCCATCTTGTTTACGTAAACAAGACGTGGAACGCCGTATTTGTTGGCCTGACGCCATACGGTTTCCGACTGAGGCTCAACACCCGAAGTACCACAGAACACAACGACAGCGCCGTCGAGTACGCGCAGGGAACGTTCAACTTCGATGGTGAAGTCTACGTGGCCCGGGGTATCGATAACGTTGAAGCGGTGCTCGTGCGGGTACTGCTTCTCGGAACCTTTCCAGAAGGCGGTGATAGCAGCAGAAGTAATGGTAATACCACGCTCCTGCTCCTGCACCATCCAGTCTGTGGTCGCGGCGCCGTCATGCACCTCGCCCATTTTGTGACTCTTGCCGGTGTAAAAAAGGACGCGCTCGGTGGTGGTGGTTTTACCAGCATCCACGTGAGCAACGATACCGATGTTACGGTAGCGGTTAATCGGTGTAGTACGAGCCATAAAGCCCTCGCAAATTGAGTGACGCTAAAATTAGAAGCGGTAGTGCGAGAAAGCCTTGTTGGCTTCAGCCATACGGTGCACGTCTTCACGCTTCTTAACTGCAGCACCTTTACCTTCAGCAGCGTCCAACAGTTCACCAGCCAAACGCAGAGCCATGGACTTCTCGCCGCGCTTGCGGGCGAAGTCTACCAGCCAGCGCATTGCCAGGGCGTTACGACGGGACGGACGAACTTCGACCGGAACCTGGTAAGTAGCACCGCCTACACGGCGCGACTTCACTTCGACCAGCGGAGCGATGGCGTCGAGAGCTTTCTCGAAGATTTCCAGGGGATCGCTGTTCTTGCGTTCCTTAACTTTGTCCAGTGCGCCATAAACAATACGCTCGGCAACGGCTTTCTTGCCGCTTTCCATTACGTGGTTCATGAACTTGGCGAGAATCTGGCTTCCGTATTTCGGATCGTCCAGAATCTCACGTTTGGCTGCTACGCGACGTCTTGGCATTGATAAGCCCTCAAACGGTCTTCAGGTTAGCCCGGGACAGCGGATGCGTGCCCGACCTTACTCTTATCGACTCAATAAAATTAAAAACTGCTAAACGGCCGATTATTTCGGACGCTTGGTACCGTACTTCGAACGACCTTGGTTACGACCTTTAACGCCGGAAGTATCCAAAGAGCCGCGAACGGTGTGGTAACGAACACCTGGCAAGTCTTTTACACGACCGCCGCGGATCAGGACCACGCTGTGTTCTTGCAGGTTGTGGCCTTCACCGCCGATGTACGAGGAAACCTCGAAACCGTTGGTCAGACGCACACGACATACTTTACGCAGTGCCGAGTTAGGTTTTTTCGGCGTGGTGGTATACACACGGGTGCATACGCCACGACGTTGCGGGCAGTTCTGCAGCGCAGGCACGTCGGATTTCTCGACGATACGCTTACGCGGCTGACGTACCAGCTGGTTGATAGTTGCCATCTACTAGCTCCACTGTTGTCTTGCGACGCTATTGTCTTACAAGAAAAGCAAAATGGCAGGAACGAATTCCCGCCAAATTTAGGGGATCAAGAGTCTAAAGAGGATCTTGTCCCCAGTCAAGGCAAGGCCCCGACCTCCCCGCCCGCCGGATCTCGACAATTTGTCTCGATCCGCCGAACGGGGCGACCAGGGCCAGGCACTCAATTACCGCAGAACTCAGTTACCACTCGAGTTCAGTGCTTCGGTCAGTGCAGCTTCCACTTCACTGGCGCTTACGCGCAACGGCTTGTCGGCATCACGGCGACGCTTGCGCTCGCTGTGATAGGCCAAACCGGTACCGGCCGGGATCAGACGACCCACGACCACGTTTTCTTTCAGGCCGCGCAGGTAATCGCGCTTGCCGGTTACCGCCGCTTCGGTCAGTACACGGGTGGTTTCCTGGAAGGAAGCCGCCGAGATGAACGATTCGGTGGACAACGACGCCTTGGTGATACCCAGCAGCACGCGAGTGAACTTGGAGACAAACTTGTCTTCGGTCGCCAGGCGCTCGTTTTCCACCAGTACGTGAGTCAGTTCCATCTGGTCGCCCTTGATGAAACTCGAGTCGCCGGATTCAGCGATCTCGACCTTACGCAGCATCTGACGCAGGATGGTCTCGATGTGCTTGTCGTTGATCTTCACGCCTTGCAGACGGTAAACGTCCTGGATCTCGTTCACGATGTACTTGGCCAGCGCACTCACACCCAGCAGACGCAGGATGTCGTGTGGATCGCTCGGGCCGTCCGAGATAACTTCGCCGCGGTTTACCTGTTCGCCTTCGAAGACGTTCAGGTGACGCCACTTCGGAATCAGCTCTTCGTACGGATCGCTACCGTCGTTCGGTGTAATGACCAGGCGGCGCTTGCCCTTGGTCTCTTTACCGAACGCGATGGTGCCGCTGACTTCAGCCAGAATCGAGGCTTCTTTCGGACGACGGGCTTCGAACAAGTCGGCAACACGCGGCAGACCACCGGTGATGTCGCGGGTTTTCGAAGTTTCCTGCGGGATACGGGCGATAACATCACCGATCGCGATCCGCGCACCGTCCGCTACACCGACCAGGGCGTTGGCTGGCAGGAAGTACTGAGCGATTACGTCAGTGCCTGGCAGCAACAGATCCTTGCCGTTGTCGTCGACCATCTTCACGGCCGGACGGATGTCCTTGCCGGCAGCTGGACGGTCTTTCGCGTCGAGTACTTCAATGTTGGTCATACCGGTCAATTCGTCGGTCTGACGCTTGATCGTGATGCCTTCTTCCATGCCCACGTAGGTCACGGTACCTTTCATCTCGGTCACGATCGGGTGGGTGTGCGGATCCCACTTGGCCACGATGGCGCCAGCGTCGACCTTGTCACCTTCCTTGACCGAAATCACAGCACCGTAAGGCAGCTTGTAGCGCTCGCGCTCGCGACCGAAGTCGTCAGCGATGGCCAGCTCACCGGAACGGGATACAGCCACCAGGTGACCGTCCACGCGCTCTACGTGCTTGAGGTTGTGCAGACGGACAGTACCGCCATTCTTCACCTGGACGCTGTCGGCAGCGGAGGTCCGGCTTGCCGCACCACCGATGTGGAACGTACGCATCGTCAGCTGGGTACCCGGCTCACCGATGGACTGGGCAGCGATAACGCCGACCGCTTCACCGATGTTCACCTGGTGACCACGTGCCAGGTCGCGACCGTAGCACTTGGCGCAGATGCCATAGCGGGTTTCGCAGCTGATCGGCGAACGTACGATCACTTCGTCGATGCTGTTGAGTTCGATGAACTCGACCCACTTCTCGTCAACCAGGGTGCCGGCAGGAACGATCACGTCCTCGGTACCCGGCTTGAATACGTCACGGGCGATGACACGACCCAATACGCGCTCACCCAACGGCTCTACAACGTCACCGCCTTCAATGTGCGGCGTCATGACCAGGCCATGTTCGGTGCCGCAATCGATCTCGGTCACGACCAGATCCTGCGCGACGTCTACCAGACGACGAGTCAGGTAACCGGAGTTCGCGGTTTTCAACGCGGTATCCGCAAGACCCTTACGAGCACCGTGAGTGGAGATGAAGTACTGGAGTACGCTCAAGCCTTCACGGAAGTTCGCCGTAATCGGGGTCTCGATGATGGAGCCGTCCGGCTTGGCCATCAGGCCACGCATACCGGCGAGCTGACGGATCTGCGCAGCAGAACCCCGTGCGCCCGAGTCGGCCATCATGTACATCGAGTTGAACGACTCCTGGTCGACTTCGTTGCCATGACGGTCGATGACTTTCTCTTTCGAGAGGTTGGCCATCATCGCCTTGGAGACTTCGTCGTTCGCCTTGGACCAGAGGTCGATTACCTTGTTGTACTTCTCGCCCTGGGTTACCAGGCCGGAGGCGTACTGGCTTTCGATCTCTTTCACTTCCTCGGTGGCAGCACCGATGATGCGGGCTTTTTCATCCGGGATAACGAAGTCGTTAACGCCGATGGAAACGCCGGAAATGGTCGAATAGGCAAAACCGGTGTACATCAACTGGTCAGCGAAGATCACGGTCTCTTTCAGACCAACCACGCGGTAGCACTGGTTGATCAGCTTGGAGATCGCCTTCTTCTTCATCGGCAGGTTGACGACGTCGAAGGACAGGCCTTTTGGCACAACCTGGAACAACAGCGCACGGCCGACGGTGGTGTCGACGATACGGGTGTTGGTCACGCTGCCGCCATCACGGTCGTTCACGGTTTCGTTGATCCGCACCTTGACCTTGGCATGCAGTGCGGCTTCGCCGGCACGGAACACACGGTCAACTTCCTGCAGATCCGCGAACACACGACCTTCGCCCTTGGCGTTGATCGCCTCACGAGTCATGTAGTACAGACCCAATACAACGTCCTGCGACGGAACGATGATTGGCTCACCGTTGGCTGGCGACAGGATGTTGTTGGTCGACATCATCAACGCGCGCGCTTCGAGCTGGGCTTCCAGCGTCAGCGGCACGTGCACGGCCATTTGGTCGCCGTCGAAGTCGGCGTTGTACGCAGCACAGACCAGCGGGTGCAGCTGGATAGCCTTACCTTCGATCAGTACCGGTTCAAACGCCTGGATACCCAGACGGTGAAGGGTCGGTGCACGGTTGAGCAACACTGGGTGTTCGCGAATCACTTCAGCGAGAACGTCCCAGACTTCTGGCAGCTCGCGCTCGACCATTTTCTTGGCCGCTTTGATGGTGGTAGCGAGACCACGCATTTCCAGCTTGCCGAAAATGAACGGCTTGAACAGTTCCAAGGCCATTTTCTTAGGCAGACCGCACTGGTGCAGACGCAGGGTCGGGCCTACGGTAATAACCGAACGACCGGAGTAGTCAACACGCTTACCGAGCAAGTTCTGACGGAAACGACCCTGCTTACCCTTGATCATGTCAGCCAGGGATTTCAGAGGACGCTTGTTGGAACCGGTGATAGCGCGGCCACGACGACCGTTGTCGAGCAATGCGTCGACCGCTTCCTGCAACATACGCTTTTCGTTGCGCACGATGATGTCCGGAGCGGACAGATCGAGCAGGCGCTTCAAGCGGTTGTTACGGTTGATCACTCGACGATACAGATCGTTGAGGTCGGAAGTCGCGAAGCGACCGCCATCGAGCGGAACCAGTGGACGCAGGTCTGGCGGCAGTACCGGCAGAACGGTCAGCACCATCCACTCTGGCAGGTTGCCGGAACCCTGGAAGGCTTCCATCAACTTCAGACGCTTGGACAGCTTCTTGATCTTGGTTTCGGAGTTGGTTTGCGGAATTTCTTCGCGCAGGCGGCCAATCTCGTGTTCCAGGTCGATAGCGTGCAGCAGTTCGCGGACAGCTTCGGCACCCATGCGGGCATCGAAATCGTCGCCGAATTCTTCCAGCGCTTCGAAGTACTGCTCGTCGTTCAGCAACTGACCTTTTTCAAGGGTGGTCATGCCTGGATCGATAACGACGTAGCTCTCGAAGTAGAGAACACGTTCGATATCACGCAGGGTCATGTCCATCAGCAGGCCGATACGGGACGGCAGCGATTTCAGGAACCAGATGTGGGCAACCGGCGAGGCCAGCTCGATGTGCGCCATGCGCTCACGACGAACTTTTGCCAGCGCGACTTCAACGCCGCACTTCTCGCAGATCACACCACGGTGCTTCAAGCGCTTGTACTTACCGCACAGGCACTCGTAATCCTTTACCGGGCCAAAGATCTTGGCGCAGAACAGGCCGTCACGCTCAGGTTTGAACGTACGGTAGTTGATGGTTTCCGGCTTTTTAACTTCACCGAACGACCACGAACGGATCATCTCAGGCGAGGCCAATCCAATACGGATGGCGTCGAACTCTTCGACTTGACCCTGGTTTTTCAGCAAATTCAGTAGGTCTTTCAAGGCCTTTCCTCCTGGCGGAGCAGAGAGCGGGCAAAACAGCCCCGCTCTCGATTCGCGTCACGTGTTATTCGGTTTCCAGATCGATATCGATGCCGAGGGAACGAATTTCCTTGATCAACACGTTGAAAGACTCGGGCATGCCCGGCTCCATACGGTGATCGCCGTCCACGATGTTTTTGTACATCTTGGTCCGGCCGTTCACATCGTCCGACTTCACTGTGAGCATTTCTTGCAGAGTGTATGCAGCACCGTACGCTTCCAGTGCCCAGACCTCCATCTCCCCGAAACGCTGACCACCGAACTGCGCCTTACCACCCAGCGGCTGCTGGGTAACCAGGCTGTAAGAACCGGTAGAACGAGCGTGCATCTTGTCGTCTACCAAGTGGTTCAGCTTCAGCATGTACATGTAGCCAACGGTAACCGGGCGCTCGAACTTGTTGCCGGTACGGCCGTCGAACAGCTGCATCTGGCCACTTTCCGGCAGGTCTGCCAGTTTCAGCATGGCCTTGATTTCGCTTTCCTTGGCACCGTCGAACACCGGAGTAGCCATTGGAACGCCGCCGCGCAGGTTCTTCGCCAGGTCCAGGATTTCCTGGTCGGAGAAGGTGTCCAGCTCTTCGTTGCGTCCGCCGATTTCGTTGTAGATCTCGTGCAGGAACTTACGCAGGTCAGCGACCTTGCGCTGCTCTTCGATCATCCGGTTGATCTTCTCGCCCAAGCCCTTGGCCGCGAGGCCCAGGTGGGTTTCAAGGATCTGACCAACGTTCATACGCGAAGGTACGCCCAACGGGTTGAGGACCACATCGACCGGGGTGCCATTGGCATCGTGCGGCATGTCTTCAACCGGCATGATCACAGAGACCACACCCTTGTTACCGTGACGACCGGCCATCTTGTCGCCCGGCTGGATGCGACGACGGATTGCCAGGTAAACCTTGACGATTTTCAGCACGCCTGGAGCCAGGTCATCGCCTTGCTGCAGTTTGCGCTTCTTGTCTTCGAACTTGTCGTCCAGCAGACGGCGGCGATCAACGATATAGGCCTGGGCCTTCTCGAGCTGCTCGTTCAGAGCATCTTCAGCCATGCGCAGTTTGAACCACTGGCCATGCTCAAGACCGTCGAGGACTTCGTCGGTGATTTCCTGACCTTTCTTCAGACCGGCGCCGCCTTCGGCTTTGTGGCCGACCAGGGCGGAACGCAGACGCTCGAAAGTTGCGCCTTCGACAATACGGAACTCTTCGTTCAGGTCCTTGCGGATCTCGTCGAGCTGAGTCTTCTCGATGGACAGTGCACGAGCATCACGCTCAACACCGTCGCGAGTGAAGACCTGTACGTCGATGACGGTACCTTTGGTGCCGGTAGGCACGCGCAGGGAGGTGTCTTTAACGTCGCTGGCTTTTTCACCGAAGATGGCACGCAGCAGTTTTTCTTCCGGAGTCAGCTGGGTCTCGCCTTTCGGAGTGACCTTGCCCACCAGGATGTCGCCTGCGCCGACTTCGGCACCTACATAAACGATACCGGCTTCGTCCAGCTTGTTCAGTGCGGCTTCACCCACGTTCGGGATGTCCGCAGTGATTTCCTCTGGGCCAAGCTTGGTGTCACGGGCCACACAGGTCAGTTCCTGGATGTGGATCGTGGTGAAGCGGTCTTCCTGAACCACACGCTCGGACAGGCAGATGGAGTCTTCGAAGTTGAAGCCGTTCCATGCCATGAACGCGATGCGCATGTTCTGACCCAACGCCAGTTCACCCATATCGGTGGACGGACCATCGGCCATGATGTCGCTGCGCTGAACCCGATCACCCTTGCTTACCAGCGGACGCTGGTTGATGCAGGTGTTCTGGTTGGAGCGGGTGTATTTGGTCAGGTTGTAGATGTCGACACCGGCTTCGCCAGTTTCAACTTCGTCATCGGCAACACGAACCACGATACGGCTGGCATCGACGGAATCGATCACGCCACCACGACGAGCCACGACGCAAACGCCGGAGTCACGGGCAACGTTACGCTCCATGCCGGTACCCACCAGCGGCTTGTCGGCACGCAGCGTTGGTACAGCTTGACGCTGCATGTTCGAACCCATCAACGCACGGTTGGCGTCGTCGTGCTCGAGGAACGGGATCAGCGACGCTGCAACCGACACTACCTGCTTCGGCGATACGTCCATCAAGGTGACGTCTTCCGGCGCCTTGACAGTGAACTCGTTCAGGTGACGAACAGCTACCAGCTCGTCGACCAGGACCTTCTTGTCGTTCATCGTGGCCGAAGCCTGGGCGATCACGTGATCGGCTTCTTCGATGGCGGACAGGAACACGATCTCGTCGGTAACCAGGGCGTCTTTCACCACGCGGTACGGGCTCTCGAGGAAGCCGTACTGGTTGGTGCGCGCATAGGCCGCCAGGGAGTTGATCAGACCGATGTTCGGACCTTCCGGCGTTTCGATCGGGCAGACACGACCGTAGTGAGTCGGGTGTACGTCTCGAACTTCGAAGCCTGCACGCTCACGGGTCAGACCGCCTGGGCCGAGTGCGGAGACACGACGCTTGTGGGTGATCTCGGACAGCGGGTTGTTCTGGTCCATGAACTGGGACAGCTGGCTCGAACCGAAGAACTCCTTCACCGCCGCAGCCACAGGCTTGGCGTTGATCAGGTCTTGCGGCATCAGGCCTTCGCTTTCAGCCATCGACAGACGTTCCTTGACCGCGCGCTCTACGCGCACCAGGCCAACACGGAACTGGTTCTCGGCCATCTCGCCTACACAGCGAACACGACGGTTACCCAGGTGGTCGATGTCATCGACGATGCCTTTGCCGTTACGGATGTCGACCAGGGTCTTGAGGACCGCAACGATGTCATCCTTGTTCAGCACGCCCGAACCTTCGATCTCGGTACGACCGATACGACGGTTGAACTTCATCCGGCCGACCGCAGACAGGTCATAGCGCTCAGGGCTGAAGAACAGGTTGTTGAACAGGGTCTCGGCTGCATCCTTGGTTGGCGGCTCGCCAGGACGCATCATGCGATAGATCTCGACCAGGGCTTCCAGCTGGTTGCCGGTGGAGTCGATCTTCAGCGTGTCGGAGATGAACGGACCGCAGTCGATGTCGTTGGTGTACAGGGTTTCGATACGAACGACCTGGGCCTTGGCGATTTTCGCCAGGATCTCGGTGGTCAGCTCGGTATTGCACTCTGCAAGGATTTCGCCGGTGGCCGGATGCACGATGACCTTGGCCGTGGTGCGACCCAGGACGTAGTCGATCGGTACCTGCAGCTCTTTGATCCCGGCTTTTTCCAGCTGGTTGATGTGGCGAGCGGTGATACGACGGCCCTGCTCGACAATAACCTTGCCTTTGTCATCCTGGATATCGAGGACAGCGATTTCACCGCGCAGGCGCTGAGGCACCAGTTCCAGGCTGAGGTTTTCACCTTGCACGTGGAAGACGTTGGTGGTGTAGAACGCGTCCAGCACTTCTTCGGTGGTATAGCCGAGCGCGCGCAGCAGTACCGATGCAGGCAGCTTGCGACGACGGTCGATACGCACGAATACGCAGTCTTTCGGGTCGAACTCGAAGTCCAGCCACGAACCGCGGTAAGGAATGATGCGCGCGGAGTAAAGCAGTTTGCCGGAGCTGTGCGTCTTGCCACGGTCGTGGTCGAAGAACACGCCCGGGGAACGGTGCAGCTGGGAAACGATTACACGCTCGGTACCGTTGATTACGAAGGTACCGTTTTCAGTCATCAGGGGGATTTCACCCATGTAGACTTCTTGCTCTTTGATGTCCTTGATCGCTTTGTTCGACGATTCTTTGTCGAAAATGATCAGGCGCACTTTTACCCGCAAAGGTACGGCGTAAGTAACACCGCGCAATACGCATTCTTTGACATCAAATGCCGGTTCGCCCAGGCGATAACCGACGTACTCCAGCGCAGCATTGCCGGAGTAGCTGATGATCGGGAAAACGGATTTGAAGGCCGCATGCAGGCCCACGTCGCGGAACTGATCTTTAGTCGCTCCCGCTTGCAAGAATTCACGATACGAATCCAGCTGGATGGCCAGGAGGTACGGCACATCCATGACGTCCGGCAACTTGCTAAAGTCCTTGCGGATACGTTTTTTCTCAGTATATGAGTAAGCCATCAGCGTTCCCCAGCTTGGTCACCTGCTTGTTTGGCCCCTCCCGACGGGAGCAGCCAGAAAATCGTGCAAACCCCATGGTTTGCGCCACCACATCGGGTGGTTACAGCTCGCTATCGGCGCCGACCCAGTCGGCTGCCAATAACGGAAAAAGGCCGGTGGCAAGAGCCACCAGCCATCAGCCTGTCGCTTAACGCTCGGGCTGGAGACGCAAAGTCGATGCTTACTTCAGCTCGACTTTAGCGCCTGCTTCTTCCAGAGCGGCCTTGGCTTTGTCAGCTGCGTCTTTGGCAACAGCTTCCAGAACCATGGCAGGAGCGCCGTCAACTACAGCCTTGGCTTCTTTCAGGCCCAGACCGGTCAGTTCACGTACTGCCTTGATCACGTTTACTTTCTTCTCGCCAGCTTCGGTCAGCATGACGTTGAATTCGGTTTGCTCTTCAACAACGGCGGCAGCAGCAGCTGGACCGGCGGAAGCAGCGGCAGCGGAAACGCCGAATTTTTCTTCGAAAGCTTTGATCAGCTCAACAACCTGCAGAACCGACATTTCAGCTACGGCGTTGAGGATATCGTCTTGGGAGATAGACATTGCTGTATTTCCTGAATTGGGGGACGGCCTACGCGGCCATCGAAATAAACAAAAATACGCGAGAGAAAATGCTCAGCCTTAGGCTGCGGCAGCTTCTTTTTGCTCGCGAACTGCAGCCAGAGTACGAGCCAGCTTGCTGGTAGCGCCTTGAATCACGCTCATCAGCTGCGAAATGGCTTCGTCGCGGGTCGGCAGTGTTGCCAGTACGTCGATTTGGTTAGCTGCGAGGAACTTGCCCTCGAACGCAGCTGCCTTGATCTCGAACTTATCCTGACTCTTGGCGAATTCCTTGAACAAACGGGCAGCAGCGCCTGGATGATCCTTGGAGAACGCGATCAGAGTCGGGCCAGTGAACACGTCGTTGAGAACACTG
Source organism: Pseudomonas sp. Van50 (assembly GCF_055390755.1). Taxonomy (NCBI): domain Bacteria; kingdom Pseudomonadati; phylum Pseudomonadota; class Gammaproteobacteria; order Pseudomonadales; family Pseudomonadaceae; genus Pseudomonas; species Pseudomonas sp. Van50. The sequence continues at coordinate 6,373,597 of NZ_AP024343.1, forward strand.
TATTCAGTGCCAGCAACGGCGCGCTTGAGCAGGGTGTTACGTACAACACGTACGTATACGCCAGCTTCACGAGCCTCTTTACGGAGTCCGGTCATAGCGCCTACCGTCACACCGCGGGCATCAGCCACAACAGCGGACAGAGCGACTTTGGCAGCCTCGTTGACTTCAGCGACGATGGCCTTCTTGTCTTCGAGATTAATTGCCACGGGTTTAACTCCTGCTTGTTACCGTTTCATTCGGTCGAAACCGAATGTCGTTTTGGTGTCTGATTCGGTAAGGAACCGGGAGCACCATCTGCGTAGGCTTGTGGTTTAAGACTTGCGTCGCCTACGGTCTTGGACAGCCCCCGCCAGGCAGGGACCCCAATTTTTTGATTGGCGCGATTGCTCGCGCCAACCCGAGTCTTACGCGTCGAGCGAGCTCTGGTCGATGACCAGACCTGGGCCCATGGTGGTGCTCAGGGTAACGCGCTTGACGTAGATGCCTTTCGAAGAAGCTGGCTTGATACGCTTCAGATCAGCGATCAGGGCTTCAACGTTTTCCTTCAGCTTGACGGCGTCGAAGCCGATCTTGCCAACGGAAGTGTGGATGATGCCGTTTTTGTCGGTGCGATAACGAACCTGACCAGCCTTGGCGTTTTTAACCGCGGTGGCTACGTCTGGCGTTACGGTGCCGACTTTAGGGTTAGGCATCAGACCACGTGGACCGAGGATCTGACCCAACTGGCCTACAACGCGCATGGCATCCGGAGATGCGATCACTACGTCATAGTTCAGGTCGCCGCCTTTCATTTCGGCAGCCAGATCGTCCATGCCGACGCGATCAGCGCCAGCAGCCAGAGCAGCTTCAGCTGCTGGGCCCTGGGTGAAGACAGCTACACGAACGGTCTTGCCAGTGCCGTGTGGCAGCACGGTAGCGCTACGAACGACCTGGTCGGATTTACGTGGGTCAACGCCCAGGTTCACAGCAACGTCGAACGACTCGCTGAACTTGACAGTCGACAGCTCAGCCAGCAGAGCGGCGGCGTCTACAAAGTTGTAGGCCTTGCCTGCTTCGATTTTGCCGGCGATAGCCTTTTGACGCTTGGTCAGCTTAGCCATTACACACCCTCCACGTTAAGGCCCATGCTACGAGCAGAACCGGCGATAGTACGCACGGCTGCATCCATATCAGCTGCAGTCAGATCCGCGTTTTTGGTTTTCGCGATTTCTTCCAGCTGAGCACGGGTAACGGTGCCAACCTTAACGGTGTTTGGACGAGCGGAACCGCTGGTCAAACCTGCAGCCTTCTTCAGCAGAACCGAAGCTGGGGTGCTTTTTGTTTCGAAGGTGAAGCTACGGTCGCTGTAGACAGTGATGATCACTGGAGTCGGCAGACCTGGCTCAAGACCCTGAGTACGGGCGTTGAAGGCCTTGCAGAATTCCATGATGTTCACGCCGTGCTGACCCAGTGCAGGACCAACAGGTGGGCTTGGGTTAGCCTGAGCGGCCTTCACTTGCAGCTTGATGTAAGCGGTAATTTTCTTGGCCATGAGGCACTCCAATTACGGGTTCGAACGCCTCGAAAGGCTCCCCGGTTACTTGCGCGTTTATCCCAGTGACGACAAAACCCCACAGCCTTGGGCTGCGGGGTTGGGATGCCTGCTCAATCAGACCTTTTCGACCTGACTGAACTCTAGCTCTACCGGAGTAGAGCGACCGAAAATGAGCACTGCCACTTGGATCCGGCTCTTTTCGTAGTTAACTTCTTCAACCGTGCCATTGAAGTCGGCGAATGGACCGTCGGTGACACGTACAACCTCACCCGGTTCAAACAACGTCTTCGGCTTCGGCTTGTCGCTACCATCAGCGACGCGACGCAGAATCGCTTCTGCCTCTTTATCCGTGATCGGCGCGGGCTTGTCGGCAGTACCGCCGATGAAACCCATCACCCGAGGGGTATCCTTGACCAAGTGCCAAGTCCCTTCGTTCATATCCATCTGTACCAGCACGTAGCCCGGAAAGAACTTGCGTTCACTTTTGCGTTTCTGGCCATTACGCATTTCAACCACTTCTTCAGTGGGGACCAGAATCTCGCCAAAGCCGTCTTCCATGCCAGCCAGCTTTACGCGCTCTACCAGCGAGCGCATGACATGCTTCTCGTAACCCGAGTAAGCATGCACAACGTACCAACGCTTAGCCACGGGACACCCTTAGCCAACAATCAAGGAAACAAGCCAGCCGAGCAGGGAATCGAGCCCCCACAACAGCAACGCCATTACCAGAACAACAGCCACAACGATCAACGTGGTCTGCGTGGTTTCTTGGCGAGTCGGCCATACGACTTTACGAATCTCGGTGCGAGCTTCCTTAGCGAGTACAAAGAAAGACTTGCCCTTGGCCGTCTGCAAGCCTACAAAGGCAGCAACAGCAGCAATGGCGAGCAATGCAAGTACACGGTACAGGATCGGCGAAGCAGAATAATACTGATTGCCAACAACGCCAATAATCACCAAAGCGACTACCACTAGCCACTTGAGCAGATCGAAGCGAGAGCCTTGAGCTTCAGCTTTAGGAGTCATCTATGAAGATCCTGTGAAAAGAAAGCCAGACACACTGAGTGAATCTGGCAGGTCAGGAGGGAATCGAACCCCCAACCTACGGTTTTGGAGACCGTCGCTCTGCCAATTGAGCTACTGACCTAAAACAAAATCAGGCCGACCATTATGCCGGCCCGAAAAAGACATTACAACTGTTTACTCGATGACTTTAGCTACGACGCCAGCGCCGACGGTACGACCGCCTTCACGGATAGCGAAACGCAGACCGTCTTCCATCGCGATGGTCTTGATCAGGGTAACAGTCATCTGAATGTTGTCACCTGGCATTACCATTTCAACGCCTTCTGGCAGCTCGCAGTTACCAGTCACGTCAGTTGTACGGAAGTAGAACTGTGGACGGTAGCCTTTGAAGAACGGAGTGTGACGGCCGCCTTCCTCCTTGCTCAGAACGTAGACTTCTGCGGTGAACTTGGTGTGCGGCTTGACGGTGCCTGGCTTGACCAGAACCTGGCCACGCTCAACGTCGTCACGCTTGGTGCCGCGCAGCAGTACGCCGCAGTTCTCGCCAGCACGACCTTCGTCGAGCAGCTTGCGGAACATTTCAACGCCGGTGCAGGTAGTTTTCTGAGTGTCGCGCAGACCGACGATCTCAACTTCTTCCTGGATACGGACGATGCCACGCTCAACACGACCAGTCACAACAGTACCGCGACCGGAGATCGAGAATACGTCTTCGATTGGCATCAGGAACGGCTTGTCGATAGCGCGCTCTGGCTCTGGGATGTAGCTGTCCAGAGTTTCCACCAGCTTCTTGACGGCAGTGGTGCCCATTTCGTTGTCATCTTGGCCGTTCAGAGCCATCAGAGCCGAACCGATGATGATTGGAGTGTCATCACCTGGGAAGTCGTAAGTGCTCAGCAGGTCGCGCACTTCCATCTCAACCAGTTCCAGCAGCTCAGCGTCGTCAACCATGTCAGCCTTGTTCAGAAAGACAACGATGTACGGAACGCCTACCTGACGGGACAGCAGGATGTGCTCACGGGTTTGTGGCATCGGACCATCAGCGGCCGAGCAAACCAGGATCGCGCCATCCATCTGGGCAGCACCGGTGATCATGTTTTTTACGTAGTCGGCGTGACCTGGGCAGTCAACGTGTGCGTAGTGACGCACGGCCGAATCGTATTCAACGTGAGCAGTGTTGATGGTAATACCGCGAGCTTTCTCTTCCGGGGCGCTGTCGATCTTGTCGAAGTCAACCTTGGCCGAACCGAAAACTTCGGAGCAGACACGGGTCAGAGCAGCGGTCAGCGTGGTTTTACCATGGTCAACGTGACCGATAGTACCAACGTTGACGTGCGGCTTATTACGTTCGAACTTTTCCTTAGCCATCGAAATCACCCCTAGGAGAAGAATTTAGCGAGTCACACAAGCCATTAAAACAAAGGCAGATATTTGCATATCTGCCTTGTAATATGGAGCTCTTGAGCGGATTTGAACCGCTGACCTCACCCTTACCAAGGGTGTGCTCTACCAACTGAGCTACAAGAGCAAAACACTTTGCACAACCTGCAAACTTGGAGCGGGTAGCGGGAATCGAACCCGCATCATCAGCTTGGAAGGCTGAGGTTCTACCACTAAACTATACCCGCGGAGCTTGCAGCTCACGCTAAAAATGGTGGAGGGGGAAGGATTCGAACCTTCGAAGTCGTAGACGTCAGATTTACAGTCTGATCCCTTTGGCCGCTCGGGAACCCCTCCTAAGCGAGCCGGCATTCTATATCATGCCAGCCTTCTGTCAAGCATTTTCTCATTAAAAACCTGAGGTTAGCTGCGTTGACATCGCTTCGTGGCGCTTACCTTTAAAGGTCTTCGCTGCGAAGCGGGCGCCATTCTATGCAAACTACCCTGCGGGTGCAACCCCTTCGCATGGCATTATTTTATGTTTTAACTCATTGAATTCTTTAGAAAGGTTTTGGAGCAGCGTTTCATTCACCTTTCCCGCGCCTTCCTGGGAAACCTGAACCCAGAAACCTCCTCCCTCAGGGAGATTTTGCGTGCTCGACGCCACAGGACGACCTACGATCCCCAAAGCCGCCAGGCGCTGCTCCAGTTGCCTGGCCAGCTCCGGACGAGCAAAACCACCCAGGTAGACACAAGTTTTGAGCGCCTCAGCAGACTTAGCCGAATCGCGCCTGACAAGGGCATCCGCCGTTTCGCTCAAGAGATGAATATCCTGTTGCGATCCGCGATATAAACTCAGCGGCGTGACATCCTTGGCGCGAAGCGGGGCCTCCTGCTGATGCCAGATGTAGTAGAAGACATTCAAAACCAGCAATAACAGAAACAGCCACCGCATAGAAACCTCAGGACAAAGGACAGGCCATCGCCAAACCAACGAAAACCAGGTCAGGCACCACCCTGGCATCTGGAACGACCCCGGAAACCAGATTGGCATCCCCCCAGTAAGAAACACCACGAAATCCTTTCCCCAATATTGCTCCGCCAATTCAAGCTGGGTCAGGACAAACCCCCTGAGCATCAGCATGCAACCGCGCTCGACCGCCTCGACAGTCGCACGACCTGGAGCAAGGCTCTCATGGGCTCGCTCCGCCGCTATATCGTCATAACGAATTTTCCGCGTGTGGGTACGCAACTGATTACGCATCAGAGGCATACCAGGACAAATGAACCCTCCCAGATGCCCACCATCCGCAGCCACGAAATCGGCCGTGACGGCAGTACCAAAATCCAGCACCAGGCACGCCCCCGAAGCGAGATGAAAACCACCAAGCAGAGCCAACCATCGATCAAGGCCAAGCCGGTCGTAATCCTCGTAGCCGTTTCTCACACCCGCCATTTCCCGGGAGGGCACAGCACGAACGACCGATACCCCGAACACATCGACCAGCGAAGCGACCAATGAATCCGTCTCCGCCTGGGTCCTCACGCTAACAAGACGACACTTCTTGAGCTGGAACTTCTTCGCGTCATTCAGGCTCGCGAGCAAATCGTCGTCAGAGCCGACCACACCACCCTCGACCGGCGTTATCCCGTCAGGGCGCAGAACGCGCCATTTGATAAAGCTGTTGCCGCAGTCGAGCTCAAGAATCATCACGCAACCTCAAACTGAGCTCACCACCGCTAAAGTTTTTTTCCACACCATCCACCTTCAAACGCAGCGCACCCTGGTGATCAATGCCCAGCACAATGCCGTCAATTTTATTAACACCGGCAATCAGAGACACAGCCCGCCCCTGCCAAAGATGGTATTGCTCCCATTCCGACTGGATCGCAGCAAACCCCGATACGTGATGAAGCTCCAGATATTGCTGCAGCTTCGCACCCAATCGTGCCACCAGCTCATTTCGATCAAAATCCCTGCCCGCTTCAAGGCACATCGATGTCCATTGCTGGTCGACCTCATCAGTCGATTGCATATTCACATTGATCCCTACGCCCAGGACAACATGGCAAACGTCTGCAGGATCTCCAACCAATTCAAGCAAAATGCCGGCGATCTTTTTCTCACCCACCAAGACATCATTAGGCCATTTCAGCCCCGCAGCCGCGATCCCCATATCGCGCAAGACATGCATGACCGCAAGCCCGACAACCAAGCTCAGACCTTCGATTTGTCGCATACCACCATCAATGCGTAACACCAGGCTGTGGTAGAGGTTTTCTGCAAATGGGCTGACCCACTTACGGCCACGACGACCACGGCCCGCTATCTGTCGCTCAGCCAAAACCATGAACGGCGCCACTCCTCCGCGCTCAATGAAACGCAGCGCCTCGGCGTTAGTGGAATCGATAGAGTCAAATATATGGACAGGCCATCCATGAAGGCCCTTTGCGCAGATATCTGTCGCATCCAAAAGCAGCAGGGGCTTAGCCAACTGATAGCCCCTACCTCGAACTTTATGAACAGACAGCCCTAAATCCGCCTCCAAGTGCTGCAACTGCTTCCATACAGCACTACGACTGATACCCAGTGCAGCACCCAGCGCTTGCCCCGAATGAAAGCGGCCATCCTTCAGAAGTTTTAGCAACGTGAGCATGCGGACTGCGCCCTGATAATGAGGCCCGCATGATAGCCATGCGCAAGACAGTTGCATAGAAACACAAAATGACTTTCCTGCGGGCAAAACAAAACCCCTACCTGCATCAGCAGATAGGGGTTTCGGAATTTAATCTTGACGATGACCTACTCTCACATGGGGAAACCCCACACTACCATCGGCGATGCATCGTTTCACTTCTGAGTTCGGGATGGGATCAGGTGGTTCCAATGCTCTATGGTCGTCAAGAAATTCGGTAGCCAGCGCGTGCCTTGCGGTCACGTTCCAGCGAATGGGTATGCGATAGTTTGTGTGTTGCAATCGAGCGTCGCGAACTTTCGGTTCGTTTCGTCTTCACACACCGCAATCTGGTCTCGTTCGCCTTGCGGCTCGGAGTTTACAAATTGCTTGGGTGTTATATGGTCAAGCCTCACGGGCAATTAGTACAGGTTAGCTCAACGCCTCACAGCGCTTACACACCCTGCCTATCAACGTCGTAGTCTTCGACGGCCCTTCAGGGGACTCAAGGTCCCAGTGAGATCTCATCTTGAGGCAAGTTTCCCGCTTAGATGCTTTCAGCGGTTATCTTTTCCGAACATAGCTACCCGGCAATGCCACTGGCGTGACAACCGGAACACCAGAGGTTCGTCCACTCCGGTCCTCTCGTACTAGGAGCAGCCCCTCTCAAATCTCAAACGTCCACGGCAGATAGGGACCGAACTGTCTCACGACGTTCTAAACCCAGCTCGCGTACCACTTTAAATGGCGAACAGCCATACCCTTGGGACCGGCTTCAGCCCCAGGATGTGATGAGCCGACATCGAGGTGCCAAACACCGCCGTCGATATGAACTCTTGGGCGGTATCAGCCTGTTATCCCCGGAGTACCTTTTATCCGTTGAGCGATGGCCCTTCCATACAGAACCACCGGATCACTAAGACCTACTTTCGTACCTGCTCGACGTGTCTGTCTCGCAGTCAAGCGCGCTTTTGCCTTTATACTCTACGACCGATTTCCGACCGGTCTGAGCGCACCTTCGTACTCCTCCGTTACTCTTTAGGAGGAGACCGCCCCAGTCAAACTACCCACCATACACTGTCCTCGATCCGGATAACGGACCTGAGTTAGAACCTCAAAGTTGCCAGGGTGGTATTTCAAGGATGGCTCCACGCGAACTGGCGTCCACGCTTCAAAGCCTCCCACCTATCCTACACAAGCAAATTCAAAGTCCAGTGCAAAGCTATAGTAAAGGTTCACGGGGTCTTTCCGTCTAGCCGCGGATACACTGCATCTTCACAGCGATTTCAATTTCACTGAGTCTCGGGTGGAGACAGCGCCGCCATCGTTACGCCATTCGTGCAGGTCGGAACTTACCCGACAAGGAATTTCGCTACCTTAGGACCGTTATAGTTACGGCCGCCGTTTACCGGGGCTTCGATCAAGAGCTTCGCGTTAGCTAACCCCATCAATTAACCTTCCGGCACCGGGCAGGCGTCACACCCTATACGTCCACTTTCGTGTTTGCAGAGTGCTGTGTTTTTAATAAACAGTCGCAGCGGCCTGGTATCTTCGACCGGCGTGGGCTTACGCAGCAAGTGCTTCACCCTCACCGGCGCACCTTCTCCCGAAGTTACGGTGCCATTTTGCCTAGTTCCTTCACCCGAGTTCTCTCAAGCGCCTTGGTATTCTCTACCCAACCACCTGTGTCGGTTTGGGGTACGGTTCCTGGTTACCTGAAGCTTAGAAGCTTTTCTTGGAAGCATGGCATCAACCACTTCGTCACCCAAAGGGTAACTCGTCATCAGCTCTCGGCCTTAGAATCCCGGATTTACCTAAGATTCCAGCCTACCACCTTAAACTTGGACAACCAACGCCAAGCTGGCCTAGCCTTCTCCGTCCCTCCATCGCAATAACCAGAAGTACAGGAATATTAACCTGTTTTCCATCGACTACGCTTTTCAGCCTCGCCTTAGGGACCGACTAACCCTGCGTCGATTAACGTTGCGCAGGAAACCTTGGTCTTTCGGCGTGGGTGTTTTTCACACCCATTGTCGTTACTCATGTCAGCATTCGCACTTCTGATACCTCCAGCAAGCTTCTCAACTCACCTTCACAGGCTTACAGAACGCTCCTCTACCGCATCACTTGCGTGATACCCGTAGCTTCGGTGTATGGTTTGAGCCCCGTTACATCTTCCGCGCAGGCCGACTCGACTAGTGAGCTATTACGCTTTCTTTAAAGGGTGGCTGCTTCTAAGCCAACCTCCTAGCTGTCTAAGCCTTCCCACATCGTTTCCCACTTAACCATAACTTTGGGACCTTAGCTGACGGTCTGGGTTGTTTCCCTTTTCACGACGGACGTTAGCACCCGCCGTGTGTCTCCCATGCTCGGCACTTGTAGGTATTCGGAGTTTGCATCGGTTTGGTAAGTCGGGATGACCCCCTAGCCGAAACAGTGCTCTACCCCCTACAGTGATACATGAGGCGCTACCTAAATAGCTTTCGAGGAGAACCAGCTATCTCCGAGCTTGATTAGCCTTTCACTCCGATCCACAGGTCATCCGCTAACTTTTCAACGGTAGTCGGTTCGGTCCTCCAGTCAGTGTTACCTAACCTTCAACCTGCCCATGGATAGATCGCCCGGTTTCGGGTCTATTCCCAGCGACTAGACGCCCTATTAAGACTCGCTTTCGCTACGCCTCCCCTATTCGGTTAAGCTCGCCACTGAAAATAAGTCGCTGACCCATTATACAAAAGGTACGCAGTCACCCAACAAAGTGGGCTCCCACTGCTTGTACGCATACGGTTTCAGGATCTATTTCACTCCCCTCTCCGGGGTTCTTTTCGCCTTTCCCTCACGGTACTAGTTCACTATCGGTCAGTCAGTAGTATTTAGCCTTGGAGGATGGTCCCCCCATATTCAGACAAAGTTTCTCGTGCTCCGTCCTACTCGATTTCACTTCTAAGATCCTTTCGCGTACAGGGCTATCACCCACTATGGCCGCACTTTCCAGAGCGTTCCGCTAAAATCAAAGAAGCTTAAGGGCTAGTCCCCGTTCGCTCGCCACTACTAAGGGAATCTCGGTTGATTTCTTTTCCTCAGGGTACTTAGATGTTTCAGTTCCCCTGGTTCGCCTCTTGCACCTATGTATTCAGTACAAGATAACCATCTTATGATGGCTGGGTTCCCCCATTCAGACATCTCCGGATCACAGTCTGTTTGCCGACTCCCCGAAGCTTTTCGCAGGCTACCACGTCTTTCATCGCCTCTGACTGCCAAGGCATCCACCGTATGCGCTTCTTCACTTGACCATATAACCCCAAGCAATCTGGTTATACTGTGAAGACGACATTCGCCGAAAATTCGATCTTGCTCAAAGAGCAACTCACAAATTTTACCTTAGCCTGATCCGTTACCAGTGAAAGTAACGTTCAGTCTATCTTTCTATCACATACCCAAATTTTTAAAGAACGATCTAATCAAAAGACTAGAAATCAACATTCACCATCACCTTGATGGAATGCTCATTTCTAAGCTTTCAGAAGCAGTTTATGGTGGAGCCAAGCGGGATCGAACCGCTGACCTCCTGCGTGCAAGGCAGGCGCTCTCCCAGCTGAGCTATGGCCCCATTACAAAATTGGTGGGTCTGGGCAGATTCGAACTGCCGACCTCACCCTTATCAGGGGTGCGCTCTAACCAACTGAGCTACAGACCCAATTTCGAGCTTGTAACTGTTAGCTGTGAGCTATCAGCTTGGAGCTTAAAGCTGCTTCTATCGTCTTCTTCAATGAATCAAGCAATTCGTGTGGGAGCTCATGAAGCAGCTGCGGTCGTCGATTAAGGAGGTGATCCAGCCGCAGGTTCCCCTACGGCTACCTTGTTACGACTTCACCCCAGTCATGAATCACACCGTGGTAACCGTCCCCCGAAGGTTAGACTAGCTACTTCTGGTGCAACCCACTCCCATGGTGTGACGGGCGGTGTGTACAAGGCCCGGGAACGTATTCACCGCGACATTCTGATTCGCGATTACTAGCGATTCCGACTTCACGCAGTCGAGTTGCAGACTGCGATCCGGACTACGATCGGTTTTGTGGGATTAGCTCCACCTCGCGGCTTGGCAACCCTCTGTACCGACCATTGTAGCACGTGTGTAGCCCAGGCCGTAAGGGCCATGATGACTTGACGTCATCCCCACCTTCCTCCGGTTTGTCACCGGCAGTCTCCTTAGAGTGCCCACCATTACGTGCTGGTAACTAAGGACAAGGGTTGCGCTCGTTACGGGACTTAACCCAACATCTCACGACACGAGCTGACGACAGCCATGCAGCACCTGTCTCAATGCTCCCGAAGGCACCAATCCATCTCTGGAAAGTTCATTGGATGTCAAGGCCTGGTAAGGTTCTTCGCGTTGCTTCGAATTAAACCACATGCTCCACCGCTTGTGCGGGCCCCCGTCAATTCATTTGAGTTTTAACCTTGCGGCCGTACTCCCCAGGCGGTCAACTTAATGCGTTAGCTGCGCCACTAAGAGCTCAAGGCTCCCAACGGCTAGTTGACATCGTTTACGGCGTGGACTACCAGGGTATCTAATCCTGTTTGCTCCCCACGCTTTCGCACCTCAGTGTCAGTATCAGTCCAGGTGGTCGCCTTCGCCACTGGTGTTCCTTCCTATATCTACGCATTTCACCGCTACACAGGAAATTCCACCACCCTCTACCATACTCTAGCTCGACAGTTTTGAATGCAGTTCCCAGGTTGAGCCCGGGGCTTTCACATCCAACTTAACGAACCACCTACGCGCGCTTTACGCCCAGTAATTCCGATTAACGCTTGCACCCTCTGTATTACCGCGGCTGCTGGCACAGAGTTAGCCGGTGCTTATTCTGTCGGTAACGTCAAAACACTAACGTATTAGGTTAATGCCCTTCCTCCCAACTTAAAGTGCTTTACAATCCGAAGACCTTCTTCACACACGCGGCATGGCTGGATCAGGCTTTCGCCCATTGTCCAATATTCCCCACTGCTGCCTCCCGTAGGAGTCTGGACCGTGTCTCAGTTCCAGTGTGACTGATCATCCTCTCAGACCAGTTACGGATCGTCGCCTTGGTGAGCCATTACCTCACCAACTAGCTAATCCGACCTAGGCTCATCTGATAGCGCAAGGCCCGAAGGTCCCCTGCTTTCTCCCGTAGGACGTATGCGGTATTAGCGTCCGTTTCCGAGCGTTATCCCCCACTACCAGGCAGATTCCTAGGCATTACTCACCCGTCCGCCGCTCTCAAGAGGTGCAAGCACCTCTCTACCGCTCGACTTGCATGTGTTAGGCCTGCCGCCAGCGTTCAATCTGAGCCATGATCAAACTCTTCAGTTCAAACATCTTTGGGTTTTGAGAAAACCCTAAACTTGGCTCAGCAATCGTTGGTTACATCTTTGATTTCTCGCGGAGTAACTTGTGATGCTGATAATCTGTTGACTAGCAGTCTGACTCCACAAGCACCCACACGAATTGCTTGATTCAGTTGTTAAAGAGCGGTTGGCTGAGTCTTTCGTCTCAACCGAGGCGCGCATTCTACAGCGCCCCGTGCATCTGTCAAGCGGTTATTTTCAGAAGTTTTCAAAGTTTCCTTTTCAACTTCAACCACTTGCGCTTCCGATCTCTCGTTAGCGGGAGGCGAATTCTACAGCGTTACTCGCTGCTGTCAACACCTCTTTTTCACCGCTTTCGACCGAGAAGATCGAACCGCACATAGAGCCAAACAACACCACTCTATCTGCTCCTTCCTGGCTTCGATGAACTGAAGCCCTGCACCTTCGAAACCTACTTAACTCGTTGAATCTCAAGGAGTTTTCCGTTTCGACTGCGCCGGAAGTGGGGCGAATTATAGACGTCCAGAATTTGCCGTCAACCCTTAATTTCGCTTTATTCAGATTTCAGCGTAATACGGGCGAAAGCCTTCTTGCCGGCCTGGCATACATGAGTAGAGCCCAGCTCATATATATAGGTGCGATCCACAACCTCACCATCTATACGCACGCCACCCGAACCCAGGAGATCTCGCGCCACCGCCGCATTCTTGACCAGGCCAGCCTTATTAAGAACCGCCGCGATTGGCATATTCTCAGCCGCAGTCAACTCGATCTCCGGCAGATCATCCGGCAGCTCGCCATCTTTCATACGATTACCCGCCGCACGATGAGCATTGGCCGCAGCCTCCTCACCATGGAAACGCGCAACGATCTCTTCAGCCAGCTTGATCTTGATGTCCCGCGGGTTGGCCCCGGCCTCTACATCAGCACGGAACGCATTGATCTCATCCATGGACCGGAAGCTCAACAGCTCGAAGTAACGCCACATCAGCACATCAGGAATGGAGACCAGCTTGCTGTACATGACGCCCGGCGCTTCCTGGATGCCCACGTAGTTGCCCAACGACTTGGACATCTTCTTCACGCCGTCCAGACCTTCCAGCAATGGCATGGTCAGGATGCACTGCGCCTCCTGACCATAACCACGCTGCAACTCACGCCCCATCAACAGGTTGAACTTCTGGTCGGTACCGCCAAGCTCAACGTCAGCGCGCAACGCGACCGAGTCATAACCCTGAACAAGCGGGTAGAGGAACTCATGGATGGCGATTGGCTGATTGGTTGTATAGCGCTTGTCGAAATCATCGCGCTCGAGCATGCGAGCCACGGTGTACTGGGACGTCAGGCGAATGAAATCCGCCGGCCCCATCTGATCCATCCAAGTGGAGTTGAATGCCACTTCGGTCTTGGCCGGATCAAGAATCTTGAAAACCTGAGTCTTGTAGGTCTCGGCGTTATCGAGAACCTGCTCGCGGGTCAGCGGCGGGCGCGTCGCACTCTTCCCGCTCGGATCACCGATCATGCCGGTGAAGTCCCCTATAAGGAAGATGACCTGGTGCCCCAGATCCTGGAACTGGCGCAGCTTATTAATAAGCACGGTATGACCCAGGTGCAGATCGGGTGCCGTCGGATCGAAGCCAGCCTTGATACGCAGCGGCTGCCCGCGCTTGAGCTTTTCGATCAGCTCGGACTCGACCAACAGTTCTTCCGCACCACGTTTGATCAGCGCTAGCTGCTCTTCAACCGACTTCATAACAGACCCGTAAGGCTCAGATTCAAAGGGCCCCAACCATACAAGATCGTGCACCAAATACAAGGTTTGCCCGGCGCACGGACGCCGATCCACAGAACAGAGCATTCGCGGGCTTGCTTCGCAGGGGTTTTGGTTATATTTTATACAGTTATTTCATCTTCATCATGTCATTCATCTTTTCCAATTCATCTTTTCAAAAGTCAAAATTACTTATGACCACAGAACCGTCTAAAGCGCCGCCGCTTTACCCAAAGACCCACCTGCTTGCCGCCAGTGGCATCGCAGCCCTCCTAAGCCTGGCGCTCCTGGTGTTTCCCTCCAGCGATGTTGAAGCCAAAAAGACGACTCTGAGTCTTGAACTGGAAAGCCCTGCTGAACAACTGACACAAGAACAAGACGCCGCCGAAGCCGTTCAAGCCACAAACGAACCGGCCGCCTCTCCTTTTGCGCAGATTGAAAACAGCCCGGAAGACACTGCCCAGGCCGCCGCTCCGGTAGAAGCGCCTGTCGTGGAAGAAAAGAAAGGACCGGAACATCGCGAAGTGATTGTTGCCAAGGGCGACACGCTTTCCACCCTCTTCGAAAAGGTTGGCCTGCCCTCCACATCGGTCCACGAAATCCTGGCCAGCGACAAGCAAGCCAAGCAGTTCACTCAACTGCAACGCGGTCAGAAGCTCGAATTCGAACTCAATCCAGATGGACAGCTGAACAATCTGCACACCAAGCTGAGCGACCTGGAAAGCATCACCCTGACCAAAAATGACAAGGGTTACGTATTCAACCGCGTCACCGCCAAGCCCACCGTTCGCTCGGCCTATGTCCATGGTGTCATCAACAGTTCATTGTCCCAGTCAGCTGCCCGCGCCGGCCTTTCCCATAGCCTGACCATGGACATGGCCAGCGTCTTCGGCTACGACATCGACTTCGCCCAGGACATTCGCCAGGGTGACGAATTCGACGTCATCTATGAGCAGAAAGTGGTCAATGGCAAGAGCGTCGGCAACGGCCCGATCCTTTCCGCGCGCTTCACCAACCGCGGCAAGACATACACCGCGGTGCGCTACACCAACAAACAAGGCAACAGCAGCTACTACACCGCCGACGGCAACAGCATGCGCAAGGCATTCATCCGTACACCGGTTGATTTCGCCCGCATCAGCTCGAAGTTCTCCGCCGGCCGCAAGCATCCGATTCTGAACAAGATCCGCGCCCATAAAGGTGTCGACTACGCAGCCCCCCGTGGTACGCCCATCAAGGCGGCCGGCGACGGCAAGGTATTGTTGGCCGGACGTCGCGGCGGTTATGGCAATACCGTGATCATCCAGCACGGCAACACCTATCGCACGCTGTACGGCCACATGCAGGGCTTCGCCAAAGGCGTGAAGACTGGCGGCACCGTCAAGCAAGGCCAGGTGATCGGATACATCGGTACCACCGGGTTGTCCACCGGACCGCACTTGCACTATGAGTTCCAGGTCAACGGCGTCCATGTCGATCCGCTTGGCCAGAAGTTGCCGATGGCCGATCCGATCGCCAAGGCCGAGCGCGCGCGTTTCCTGGCGCAAAGCCAACCCTTGATGGCTCGCATGGATCAAGAGAAAGCCACCATGCTGGCCTCGAGCAAGCGCTAAGCCATGGCGCTCTATATCGGTGTGATGTCCGGGACCAGCCTGGATGGCTTGGATATCGCACTGATCGAACTGGCCCCGGCGATCAAATTGATTGCCACGCACTACATCCCCATGCCCGCCGCCCTGCGCGCCGAATTACTCGGACTGTGCAGCAGCGGGCCCGATGAAATCGCCCGCTCTGCCATTGCCCAGCAAAACTGGGTAAAGCTGGCCGCCCAGGGTATCCATACCCTACTCGACGAACAGAAACTCAAGCCTGAAGACATCACGGCGATTGGCAGCCACGGCCAGACCATCCGCCATGAACCAGCCCGTGGGTTTACCGTGCAAATCGGCAATCCGGCCCTGTTGAGCGAATTGACCGGCATCGCCGTCGTCAGCGATTTCCGCAGCCGTGATGTTGCCGCTGGCGGACAAGGCGCCCCACTGGTACCGGCGTTTCACGAAGCACTGTTCGAAGAACGAGCTGGTAATCGTGCCGTATTGAATATCGGTGGCTTCAGCAATCTCAGCCTGATAGAGCCCGCAAAACCTGTAGCCGGTTTCGACTGTGGTCCAGGCAACGTCTTGCTCGATGCCTGGATACATCAACAACGAGGCGACCATTTCGACCGTGACGGCCAGTGGGCTGCCAGCGGGAAAGTCGAGCCAGCCCTGCTCAAGGCACTGCTCAGCGATCCGTTCTTCGTCACCAAGGGGCCGAAAAGTACTGGCCGCGAGGTATTCAACCTGCCTTGGCTGAGCCAGCATTTGTCGCAGTTGCCAACCTTCGCCCCGCAAGACGTACAGGCGACGTTGCTCGAACTGACCGCCCTGACCATCGTCGAATCACTGCAGCATGCCCAATCGAATACCCAGGAGTTGCTGATTTGCGGCGGCGGCGCGCACAACCAGGCGCTCATGAAACGCCTGGCTGAGTTGCTGCCGGGTACCAAGGTCAGCAGTACGGCGGTGCATGGCGTGGACCCGGATTGGGTCGAAGCCATGGCTTTCGCCTGGCTCGCCCATTGCTGCCTTGAAGGCATTCCGGGCAATCGGCCGAGTGTCACTGGCGCCCGTGGCTTGCGCGTACTCGGCGCCATCTACCCGGCCTGAGATCAGGATTACGGACAAAAAAACGCCGCAGGACCGTAAGGCACTGCGGCGTTTTTATTGGAGCTGTCTCAGATCGAGAACGAAGAACCGCACCCACAGGTCGTGGTGGCGTTAGGGTTCTTGATCACGAAACGCGACCCTTCCAGACCTTCCTGATAATCCACCTCGGCACCTGCCAGGTACTGGAAGCTCATCGGATCGACCACCAGGCTGACCCCTTCGCGCTCGACGATGGTGTCGTCTTCAGCCACTTCCTCATCGAAAGTGAAGCCATACTGGAAACCGGAACAACCGCCACCCGTAACAAATACGCGCAGCTTCAAACGATCATTGCCCTCTTCATCGACCAGGCTCTTCACCTTGTGCGCGGCACCGTGGGTGAATTGCAAAGCCGTGGGGGTGAAGGTTTCGACGCTCATGCTGAATATCTCCCGGCGCTTACGCCGCCATAATGCGTGATGGCGGGCATTATCCGCTTCTCCTACAAAATCGGTCAACTATTTGCGGAGCTGCGGCAAACTGCTTTTAAGGCAACATCCCCGCATGGGACAGCCCCAGGCGCTCATCCAGGCCGAACAGGATGTTCAGGTTCTGCACCGCCTGGCCGGACGCGCCCTTGACCAGGTTATCGATGACCGACAATACCACCACCAGGTCACCGTCCTGCGGGCGATGCACAGCGATCCGGCAAACGTTCGCACCGCGCACGCTACGGGTCTCTGGATGGCTGCCAGCGGGCATTACATCGACAAACGGTTCGTTGGCGTAACGCTTTTCAAACAATGCCTGCAGGTCCACCGAACGATCGACGACGGTCGCATAGAGGGTGGAGTGAATGCCACGAATCATCGGCGTCAAGTGCGGCACGAAGGTCAGGCCGACGTCCTTACCCGCAGCCCGGCGCAACCCCTGGCGAATTTCCGGCAGGTGGCGATGCCCCTTGACCGCGTACGCCTTCATGCTTTCCGACGTCTCGGAATACAGCGAGCCGACACTGGCGCCACGCCCGGCGCCGCTGACCCCGGATTTGCAGTCGGCAATCAGACGCGAAGTATCGGCAAGACCGGCCTCAAGCAACGGCAAGAAGCCCAACTGTGTCGCGGTCGGATAGCAACCCGGTACGGCGATCAGTCGAGCCTGCTTGATTTTCTCGCGATTGACTTCCGGCAAGCCGTAGACCGCCTCCTCGAGCAACTCCGGCGCACCGTGGGGCTGACCGTACCATTTGGCCCACTCATCGGCGTCCTGCAGACGGAAGTCCGCCGACAGGTCGATCACCTTGGTCCCGGCGGCCAGCAGTTCACCGGCCAGGGCGTGGGCGACACCGTGGGGCGTGGCGAAGAACACCACATCGCAGGCACCGAGGGTCTTGACGTCCGGAACGCTGAACGCCAGGCCGTCGTAATGGCCGCGCAGGTTCGGATACATGTCGGCGACGGCCAGGCCGGCCTCGGATCGGGAAGTGATGACCACCACCTCAGCCTGCGGATGCTGTGCCAGAAGACGCAGCAGTTCGACACCGGTGTAACCCGTGCCGCCGACGATACCGACCTTGACCATAAACCTGCCCTCAACGAACCCACTGGAAAGCCGTCGATGATAGGGGCCGCAGGGCGTGGCGACAACCGTCAAGGTGACGTGTGGCCGCTCTAACCTCTACTATCGGGCTACCGTGAATCGAGGAATAACTAAAAATGCTCTATCTGTGGCTCAAAGCACTTCACATTGTCAGCATGGTCTGCTGGTTCGCCGGCCTGTTCTACCTGCCTCGCCTGTTTGTCTATCACGCCCAAAGCGAAGACAGTGTCAGCAAAGAGCGCTTCAGCGTCATGGAGCGCAAGCTGTACCGCGGCATCATGGGCCCGGCGATGATTGCCACTTTAGTATTCGGCATCTGGTTGCTCAGCCTCAATGCCGGCGCCTACTTCACCCAGGGAGGCTGGATGCACGCCAAGTTGACCCTGGTCGTGCTGCTGATCGGTTACCACCATATGTGCGGCGCCCAGGTAAAGCGCTTCGCCCGTGGCGAAAACACCCGCAGCCATGTCTTTTATCGCTGGTTCAATGAAGTGCCGGTTCTGATATTGCTGGCTATCGTAATTCTGGTCGTCGTTCGACCGTTCTAACCTCCAATCAGCATCCATTTCCGGGGTACTTCCCATGTCGTTGCCCGCTCTGCTTGAACAACGCTTGCGACTGCCCGTCGTGGCGGCGCCAATGTTCCTGATTTCCAATCCACAACTGGTGCTGGCCTGCTGCCGCAATGGCATTGTCGGCAGCTTTCCGGCGTTGAACCAACGCGAAAGCAGCGGCTTCAAGGCCTGGCTGGAAGAAATCGAAGCCGGCTTGGCAACCCTGGAAAACCCGGCGCCCTACGCGGTAAACCTGATTGTTCATCACAGCAATCCGCGACTTCAGGCCGACCTGGCCATCTGCATCGAACACAAGGTGCCGATTGTCATCACCAGCCTGGGTGCGGTGAAAGAGCTGGTGGACGCGGTTCACGGTTACGGCGGCCTGGTGTTCCATGACGTGACGACCCGACGGCATGCCGAGAAAGCCGCCGAAGCCGGTGTCGATGGCTTGATCGCCGTTGCCGCTGGCGCAGGCGGGCACGCCGGGACCTGGAGCCCGTTTTCACTGATCGCCGAGATCCGGCAGTTTTTCGATAAGACCCTGCTGCTGGCAGGATGCCTGAACCACGGCCATCAGATCTTGGCCGCACAATTGCTCGGCGCGGATCTGGCCTACTTCGGTACACGCTTCATCGGTACGAGCGAAAGCCACGCACCTGACGCTTATAAAGAGATGTTGCTCACATCCAGAGCCGCAGACATCGTGCATACTCCTGCTGTATCCGGGGTGCCGGCCAGTTTCATGCGCCAGAGCCTGGAGAACGCCGGTTTCGATCTGGCCGCCCTGCAGAACAAAGGCGCCGTGGATTTCGGCTCGAAACTCAAACCGCTGAACGATGAAGCCAAGGCCTGGAAAACCGTATGGTCCGCTGGCCAGGGCGTGGGTGAAATCGATGATTTGCCCAGTGTCGATCAGTTGGTGGCACGTCTGGATGAAGAATACCGTCAGGCACAAGCCCGGGTGACGCAGCTTGGCGGGCAATGGCCCCGCTGAATCAGCCTGAACAAAACAACCAATCAACTTATTAGAGACAAGGATGCCAGGCATGAGCGAAACCCGTTTCAACATCGTATTCGACGGCGGCCTGATGCCGGGCGTCGATACCACCACCGCCAAACTCAACCTCGCCGAGCTGTTCAAAAGCGATGTCAGCGCCATTGAACGGCTGTTCACCGGTCGCAAGGTAGCCCTCAAGAGCAACCTGTCCCAGAGTGAGGCGCAGCAGTACCTGGAAGCGCTCAACAAAAGCGGAATCGATGCCAGGATCGAAGCCGAACCCGTCGTCCAATTGAACCTTGGCGAGGTACAGGAGGCACCACGGCAACCGAGTGGACGCCATCCCAATTCGGTCGTCGAGCCCGTCTCGCCATACGCGCCTCCGCGCGCCCAAGTCGGTGAAGCGCTTGCCGAGTACGGCACACTCAAGCCCTTCAGCTTCGATGGGCGTATCGGCCGTCTACGCTACCTGGCCTGGACCATGGTGTTGACCCTGGCCCTACTGCCCCTGGTCGGCATAGGCTTCTGGCTGTCCACGGCCTGGCTGCTGGCTTCCGACTCCGTCGCGGGACTCATCGTCGGCGGCCTGCTCGCCGCAGTCGTCGTGCTAGCCTTTGCCTTCGTGAGCATCCAGTTCAACGTCCAGCGCCTGCATGATCTCGGTTGGTCGGGATGGTTGTGGCTGATCAACCTGGTTCCATTCGTGGGCAGCATCTTCCCCTTCATCCTCATCATCGCTCCGGGCAATACCGGCGCAAACCAGTACGGCCCCCCGCCGCCGCGCAATACCACAGCGGTCAAATTGCTGGCCTCGCTCTGGCTGGTGATGATCGTCCTGATTTTCATGGCCACCTTCGCCGGCATCTTCGGAGCCCTTCAGGAGGACTACGACAGCAGCAGCCTGAGCAGCTATGAAAGCAGCGAATCCAGCAACGAAACCTCTGAAGAGCCCGCCGTCGAGGCAGCCGAGCCCGCTCCGCCTTCTGTAGACTATGAAGAAGAAGAGGAACAATAAGCGCGCTTCATGCCGGTGACAGCCCAGTCAACTGGCGGCGGGCTGTTGCGATGGAGAACTGCATGACCCGTTACGCACTGATCACTGGCGCTTCCAGCGGTATCGGCCTGGCCATGGCCGAAGCGCTGGCCCGGCGCGGCCGCAACCTGATACTGGTGGCTCGACAGCGTGATCGGCTGGAAAGTATTGCAATCGAACTGACTCAGCGGTTTGGCGTGGAAGTATTGTTCCGGGCCTGTGACCTGGGCGAACCGCTGAGGCTTTCAGGCTTTCTGCTGGAACTGGAGGAAGGCGAGCGACAGATCGATCTGCTGGTCAATTGTGCTGGCATCGGCACCAGCGGGCCGTTCCTGGGCCAGGACTGGATGACCGAGCAGGACCTGATCGAAGTCAACATCCTCGCCCTGACACGGCTTTGTCACGCCGTCGGTAATAGCATGGCGCTGCTCGGCGGCGGCCAGATCCTCAACGTTGCCTCGATCGCCGCCTTCCAACCCGGCCCCTGGATGAGTACTTACTACGCCAGCAAGGCCTATGTACTGCACTTCTCCGAAGCCCTGCGAGTTGAACTGAAGAAATGCGCGATCAAGGTCTCGGTGCTTTGCCCTGGGCCGACCCGGACCGGCTTTTTCGCCAGGGCGCAGATGGACGAACAGAAACTCATCGACAGCAAGTTGCTGATGAGCCCGGAGGAAGTTGCCTTGTACGCCGTACGCGCACTGGACAAGAACCGCGCCATCATCATTCCTGGACGCCGCAATCGCTGGCTGGCCGCACTGCCGCGACTGGGATCGCGATGGCTGGTCCGGAACATCGCCGGCATGATCAACAAGGCTTACTGCCCGCGCTGATCCCTTCACGTTGAACAACCAGGCGCCTCAACCGGAGCCTTCATGACATCGGACCTCGACGAACCCAATGGAGAAAACAGCCGTGGATACTCTGTTTACCAAGATCATCAACCGGGAAATCCCGGCAAAGATCATCTACGAGGATGACCAGGTACTGGCCTTCCACGACATCGCCCCGCAAGCACCCGTGCATTTTTTGGTCATTCCGAAAAAACCGATCCGTACGCTCAATGACCTCACCGAAGCAGACAAGGGCCTGGCCGGGCACATTCTGTTCACTGCCCAGCGCCTGGCGCTGGAGTTGGGCTGCGAAGAAGGTTTTCGCGTGGTGATGAATTGCAATGAACTGGGTGGGCAGACGGTCTATCACATTCATATGCATGTGCTGGGTCAGCGCCAGATGCACTGGCCGCCGGGCTGATAGCCCTGACCCAACGCAAATCTTCGGCGGCCGATTGGGTTAAACTGGCCGCTGTGATTTTTCCCGGAGGTAAGCATGACTACCCAACGTCACTACTCGCCGATTGACCGTCTGTTGCTGCAAGCCGATACCGCGATGCGCACCCTGCTGCCCTTCAGTGGCCAGCCGTACCGCCCATCACCGGCTATCGTGCAGCCGGACGCGCAACTGAGTGACGAGCAAACCCGCCACGTCGCCGGCCTGATGCGTATCAACCACACCGGCGAAGTCTGTGCCCAGGCGCTGTATCAGGGCCAGGCGCTGACAGCGAAGCTGCCCCAGGTGCGTGAGGCAATGGAACACGCCGCCGAGGAAGAAATCGACCATCTGGTCTGGTGTGAACAACGCATTCGCCAGCTGGGCAGCCACACCAGCGTCCTGAACCCGCTGTTCTATGGGATGTCATTCGGGATCGGCGCCGTCGCCGGCCTGATCAGCGATAAAGTCAGCCTCGGCTTCGTTGCCGCGACCGAGCATCAGGTGTGCAAGCACTTGAACGAACACCTGGAGCAACTGCCGGCCGAGGATGAAAAGTCCCGGGCGATCCTCGAGCAGATGCGCGTGGATGAAGAACACCATGCCGAAAGTGCGCTTGACGCCGGTGGCTTCCGTTTTCCGGGCCCGGTGAAGTTCGGCATGAGCCTGCTGGCCAAGGTCATGACCAAGAGCACCTATCGGATTTGACGCCATTGCAACACCAATGAAAAAGGCGACTTCCCGCGGGAGTCGCCTTTTGCATTAGCTCAGGATTTCAACGCGGCGAGTTGCGGGCTTCGCCATCGAGATCGACTCAACCCAATTCGATGATTTCATAATCGTGGGTGATTTCGACGCCGGCGGCGCCGAGCATGATCGAAGCCGAGCAGTATTTCTCGGCGGACAGCTCAATGGCCCGCTTGACCTGGGCTTCCTTCAAGGCTCGCCCCTTCACTACGAAATGCATGTGGATCTTGGTAAATACCTTTGGATCTTCGGTGGCACGCTCCGCTTCCAGGAACGCTTCGCAGCTTTCGACGGCCTGGCGGGACTTTTTAAGAATGCTGACCACGTCGAAATTGCTGCAACCGCCTACGCCCAACAGGAGCATTTCCATCGGCCGAACACCCAGGTTCCGACCACCGGCCTCTGGCGGGCCGTCCATGACGACCACATGACCACTGCCTGACTCACCGAGGAACATGGCTTCGCCAGCCCATTGGATGCGTGCCTTCATCGCCAAGACTCCACTGTTAAAAAAGGGTCGCCAGCTTAGCACAGCGCTTCGCCATGACCGCTCTTCGTCTTAGAGCCCCGTCCTGCCAGCCTGTAGGTAAATTCTCAAATCTATTAAGGACGCCTCTGTTAAGCTGGCGCCAACTCGCTGGCGTATGGCCAGCTTTTAGCGATAGCTATTCGCCTTCATACAAAAACAAACCACCACACCGCGCAGTCTTTCGGGATACAACCATGGTTGCCATTACTCCCACGTTCAAGATCAAGAATCTCGACAAGCTCTTGATGCATTGCCAGCGCCGCCGCTACCCAGCCAAACACAACATCATTTGTGCGGGAGATCGTTCCGAGACGCTGTTTTTCATCATCAAGGGCTCGGTCACTATCCTGATAGAAGATGATGACGGTCGGGAAATGATCATCGCCTACCTCAATTCCGGAGATTTTTTCGGTGAGCTGGGGTTGTTCGAACAGGCGGGCAAGGAACAGGAACGCAGTGCCTGGGTGCGGACCAAGATTGAATGTGAAGTTGCGGAAATCAGCTACGCCAAATTCCGAGAACTGTCCCTGCAAGACCCGGACATTCTTTACGTCCTCAGCGGACAAATCGCACAGCGCCTGCGCAATACCACCCGCAAGGTCGGCGATCTCGCATTTTTCGACGTCACTGGACGTGTCGCACGTTGTCTGTTGGAGCTGTGCAAGCAGCCCGATGCCATGACCCACCCGGACGGCATGCAGATCAAGGTGACCCGCCAGGAGATTGGCCGGATTGTCGGTTGCTCCCGTGAAATGGTCGGTCGCGTACTCAAGGACCTGGAAGAGCGCAACCTGGTCAGCGTCAAAGGCAAGACCATGGTGGTGTTCGGAACGCGTTAAGCACCCAGCAGCTGGGTCAGCAGTTCCCGGTACAGCGCCTCGAGCCGCTCCAATGCGTGAGGCGCCGGGAATTTTTCACGCAAGGCAATGTGGCTCTCGGCACGCACTCGCTGCTCCAGGCCACAGGCCTCATTGAAGCGATTGACCGCCGCGACCATGGACTCGCGCTCGTTCTCCAGCAAAAGCGCGCCATGCACCAGCCCCACCGGACGCTGGCCACCTTTGCTCTGGCGCCAGCGTTGAGCGGTGCCGACCATTTTCCGGCCGTCGAGGTTGACGTTGAAGCGCCCGTCGCAAAAGGCCCCTTCCACTTCTCCCAGCGAAGCCACCCCGCCCAATTCATCCAACAGCTGGCAGATGGGATCGCACAACCGGCGATACCCGGTTTCGATGCGGCCATGGTCGCCTTCGCTGCGCGGTGGCGCGTAGACCAAGGCGATATTGACCGTAGCGACCGATTGCGGCACCGGCTCACCACCGGTTTCACGCAGCAGGACTGGCCAGCCTTGGCCG
This sequence comes from Pseudomonas sp. Van50, assembly GCF_055390755.1. Classification (NCBI taxonomy): domain Bacteria; kingdom Pseudomonadati; phylum Pseudomonadota; class Gammaproteobacteria; order Pseudomonadales; family Pseudomonadaceae; genus Pseudomonas; species Pseudomonas sp. Van50. The sequence goes on from NZ_AP024343.1 coordinate 6,398,105, forward strand.
GCCGATACTTCACTGGCGTGCTCGAACCCCGGCAGTCGACTCAAGCGGCGCGGCATGACCAGCGCGCGGTCATTGGGCTGCCAGAACAGCAGGCCGAACTCGGCGTCGCCCGCGCAGATGCTGGCCAACAGGTCCTGTTCGGCTTGCAGGCCAGCTTCGACGCTGAGGGAAATCACAGGCGACATGGATCAGTCCAGCGTCGAGCCGCTCACCGGCAGGCCTCGTTCAGGAAAGAACAGTCGCTGCAATTCAGTACCCGGGTTCTCGGCCCGCATGAACGCCTCGCCCACCAGGAACGAGTACACATCGCTGACTTCCATCAACTCGACATCGGCCCGGTTGAGGATGCCGCTTTCGGTGATGACCAAGCGATCACGCGGGATGCGTGGCAACAGGTCCAGGGTGGTTTCCAGGCTGACTTCAAACGTGTGCAGGTTGCGGTTGTTCACGCCGACCAGTTTGGTATCGAGGGTTTTCAGGGCTCGCTCCAACTCGTCGCCATCATGGACTTCCACCAGGACATCCAGCCCGACACTCTTGGCCACGGCCGCCAGCTCGGCCATTTTCACGTCATCCAGGGCAGAGACGATCAACAGCACACAATCGGCGCCCAGCGCACGCGCCTCGACGATCTGGTACGGGTCGATCATGAAATCCTTGCGGATCACCGGCAACTTGCACACCGCCCGGGCCTGCTTCAGGTAGTCGTCGGCCCCTTGGAAAAAGTCGACGTCGGTCAGCACCGAGAGGCAGGTCGCACCGCCTTTCTCGTAGCTCCGTGCGATGTCGGCCGGAACGAAGTGTTCACGAATCACGCCCTTGCTGGGAGAGGCCTTCTTGATTTCAGCAATGACCGCCGGCTGTTTTTTCTTGGCCTGATCGATCAGCGCCTTGGCAAAACCGCGCGGCGCATCCGCTGAACGCGCCAGGTTTTCCAGCTCGGCCAGACTGACGCGAGCACTGCGCTCAGCCACTTCCTGGACCTTGCGAGCCAGAATGTTTTCCAGAACCGTTGGCACGCTCATCCTTCGTTCTCCACTTTGAATACGGCGGTAAATGCACCCAACTCTTCGAGTTTTTCCCTGGCCAGGCCAGTGTGCAGTGCGTCATGGGCCAGTTCCACGCCTTGCTTGAGGCTGCTGGCGTGGTCGGCGGCGTACAACGCAGCACCGGCATTGAGCACGATCATCTCGGCGGCTTTCTGGCCATTCTCGGTCTTGCGACGTCCCAGGGCATCGCGGATCAGCTCCAGCGACTGGGCCGGGCCATCGACCGCTAGGCCATGCAAGCTCTGGCTTTTCATGCCGAGGTCTTCAGGTTCGACCCAATACTCACTGATCTGATCATTTTTTAGTTCGGCCACGAATGTGGGCGCCGCCAGGCTGAATTCATCCAGGCCATCCTTCGAATGAACCACCAGCACGTGCTTGCTGCCCAGGCGTTGCAAGACTTCGGCCAATGGCCGGCACAACGCCTGGCTGAACACCCCAACCACTTGATGCTTCACGCCGGCCGGATTCGTAAGCGGGCCGAGCATGTTGAACAGCGTACGCAGGCCCAGGTCACGGCGCGGCGCGGCAGCGTGTTTCATGGCGCGATGGTGGGTCTGGGCAAACATGAAACCAATGCCGACATTGTCGATACAGCGCGCCACTTGAATCGGCGTCAGGTTCAGGTAGATGCCGGCTGCCTCCAGCAAATCGGCACTGCCGCTCTTGCCTGAGACCGCGCGGTTGCCGTGCTTGGCTACGGTGCAACCGGCCGCCGCGACCACAAACGACGAGGCGGTGGAAACGTTGAAGATATTGGCGCCATCACCACCGGTGCCGACCACATCGACCACACCGTCCAGCGTCTTGAGTTCGACCTTGTCCGCCAGTTCGCGCATCACCGACACGGCGCCGACGATTTCATCGATGCTCTCGCTCTTCATGCGCATGGCCATCATGAACGCACCGATCTGCGCATCCGTGCATTGGCCGGTCATGATCTCGCGCATCACGTCGCGCATCTCGTCGGTGCTCAGGTCGAGATGGCCGACGATACGGCTCAGGGCTGTCTTGATATCCATGAAAAGTCCTTAGCGCGTGCCGCCGGTTTGTTTGAGGAAGTTGGCGAACAGCTCGTGGCCCTGCTCGGTGAGAATAGACTCGGGATGAAATTGCACACCCTCGATATTCAATGTCTTGTGGCGCAGCCCCATGATTTCATCGACCGAGCCGTCTTCAAGCTGGGTCCAGGCCGTCAACTCCAGGCAGTCAGGCAGCGTTTCGCGCTTGACGATCAAAGAGTGGTAGCGGGTTACGGTAAGCGGACGATTCAGTCCCTCGAACACGCCCTTGTCCTCGTGGAATACCGGGCTAGTCTTACCGTGCATGACTTGTCGGGCGCGCACCACATCGCCACCGAACGCTTGGCCGATCGACTGATGCCCCAGGCAGACGCCCAGGATCGGCAGCTTGCCGGCGAAATACTTGATGGCCTCGATGGAAATGCCCGCCTCGGTCGGCGTGCATGGGCCGGGGGAAACCACGATGCGCTCAGGCTTGAGGGCTTCGATTTCGGCGATGGTCAGTTCGTCGTTGCGCACGACCTTGACCTCGGAGCCCAGCTCGCCAAGGTATTGCACAACGTTGTAGGTAAAAGAGTCGTAGTTATCGATCATCAGCAACATGGCTAAGCAACCTATTGAATTCACTGACTTTGAACACAGCCTTCAGAGAGTGACCCGCACGCTGTTGCGCTTGGCGAGGCGGTTGATGCCCCGGCGAAGCGGTTCTACAGCGGGTAAAGAAGGCAAATCGGTACAGGTCCGGCGAAGCCGGCGGAGAATGTTCAGGCGCGCCAACGCCAACGGGCGTGTGCCTTGATCATTTGATCCAGAAGTTTGCTGGCAATCGACACAGGGGAAGTCTCGTTCATACGTTCCGGCACAGTAGCTTAGCTGGGCGGAGCACGCAATATGACCGTTCCCGAAGGGCTTTGAAACAATCGCGACGTTCCGGATAGATGGCAAAATGCCGAAAGTTTTTGGTACTGTCGTTTCGTTTTCTAACAACAATAAAATAAAAACGGATTTTCCCATGATCAAAAAGACGTTGTTCGTACCGATTGCCGGTTGCCTGCTGGCGATGGCCTGCGCCCAGGCGAGCGCCGCCCCCAACCCGTACTCCAAATTCATTGTGTTCGGCGACAGCCTCAACGACGCAGGCCAGTTCGCCGACCCGAATGGCCCGCCCGGCTCGACCGAGCGCTATACCAACCGAACCGGTCCGATCTACACGGACGGCAGCGGTGAAGCCTATTCGGCCAACTCCACCCAACTGCTCGGCGGGCGCCTGGGCTATTCCGCCGACGAGACGGCCGCCTCCACCTCGGCGGTCCGCGCCGACCAAGGGCTGGCAGACGGCAACAACTGGGCGGTGGGCGGTTATCGTACCGACCAGATCCTCGAATCGATCACCGGTGTATCCGACACCGGCGAGCGCAGCCGTCCCGGCTACCTGCAGTCCAATGGCCTGCGGGCCGATCCGAATGCGCTGTATTACCTTTCCGGTGGCGGTAACGACTTCCTTCAAGGCCGGGTATTGAACACCGCGCAAGCGAACGCCGCCGCGGACCGCCTGGCCGACAGCGTCCAAGTGCTGCAAACGGCCGGTGCCCGCTATGTGATGGTCTGGCTGTTGCCCGACCTGGGCCTGACGCCGGCCCTCAACGGCGGCCCCTTGCAGGACACCTTTTCGCAACTGGGCAATCAGTTCAACCAACAACTGATCACACGCCTGCAAGGCATCGACGCTGAAATCATTCCACTGAACATTCCGCTCTTGCTGAAGGAAAGCTTCGCCGATCCGGCAAGATTCGGCCTCGCCACCGGGGAGAACCTGACTGCAACCTGCTTCAGCGGCAACGGCTGCACGGAAAACGCCACTTATGGCATCAACAGTGCCACGCCAGACCCCAGCAAGCTGATCTACAACGACGCGGTCCATCCAACCGAAACCGGGCAGAAGCTGATCGCCGACTACGCCTTTTCCCTGCTCGCGGCGCCCTGGGAACTGACGTTGCTGCCGGAAATGGCCCACTCGACCCTGCGTGCCCACCAGGATGAGTTGCGCAGCCAGTGGCAATCGGACTGGGAGGACTGGCAGGCGGTCGGCCAGTGGCGAGCCATCGTGGCAGGTGGCGGCCAACACTTGGACATGGACAGCCAGGGCAGCGGCGCCAGCGCCGATGGCAGTGGCTACAGTCTGAACATTGGCGGCAGCTATCGCCTCAACGAGGCTTGGCGCGTAGGTGTCGCCGCCGGCCTCTACCGCCAGGACATGGAAGCAGGCCATAACGATTCGCAGTACAAGCTCAACAGCTACCTGGCCACCGCCTTCGCCCAGTTCCAGCAAAACCGCTGGTGGGCCGATGCGGCACTGACTGGCGGCAAGCTCGACTACGACAACCTGGAACGCAAGTTCGACCTGGGCGTCAACGAAGCCCAAGAGAAAGGCGACACCGACGGCCATCTCTGGGCATTCAGCACACGGGTGGGCTACGACATTGCCCAGCCGGGCAGCGAATGGCACCTCTCGCCGTTTATCAGCGCTGACTATGCGAAGGTGGAAGTCGATGGCTACTCGGAAAAGAGCAACCGCTCCACGGCCCTGACCTTCGATGACCAGACCCGCGACTCGAAACGCCTGGGCATTGGCTTGCAGGGCAAATACAACATCACCCGGCAGACCCAGGTATTTGGCGAATATGCCCACGAGCGCGAGTACGAAGACGACACGCAAAAGGTCAACATCGCCCTCAACAGCCTGCCAGCCAACGATTTCACGCTGGAAGGCTACACGCCACAGAGCCACCTGAACCGCCTGAGCCTGGGGGTCAGCCACAAATTGACCAACGACCTGGCGCTGCGGGGCGGTTATACGTTGCGCAAGGATGATGACTTGACCCAGCAGGGGGTGAGCCTGGGCGTCAGCCTGGACTTCTGATCGAGGCGAGCCGGTGGGAGCGAGCTTGCTCGCGATAGCGGACTGTCAGGCGACCTATGGGTTGAATATGACAGCCTCATCGCGAGCAAGCTCGCTCGCACATTTTGATCGAGTCGCTGAAGGACCTGTGGCGAGGACGTTCGCTCCCTCGCCACAGTTGTTGGAGGTTTTCAGTCGTTCGAGGTCTGCTCGGCCAGCGCCACGGCGCGGAACATCGCCCGGCGTTTGTTCAGGGTTTCTTCCCATTCCAATACCGGCACCGAGTCGGCGACGATGCCGCCGCCGGCCTGCACGTGCAGTTCGCCGTTCTTGATGACCGCGGTGCGGATAGCAATCGCGGTGTCCATGTTGCCGTTCCAGGCGAAATAACCCACGGCCCCGCCGTACACCCCCCGCTTGACCGGCTCCAGTTCGTCGATGATTTCCATCGCGCGGATTTTCGGCGCGCCGGACAAGGTGCCCGCCGGCAGGATCGCCCGCAAGGCATCCATGGCCGTCAGCCCGGCCTTCAATTGGCCGGTGACGTTGGAGACGATGTGCATCACGTTGGAATAGCGCTCGATGACCATCTTCTCGGTGAGTTTCACCGAACCGATTTCCGAGACCCGCCCGGTATCGTTGCGCCCCAGGTCGATCAGCATCAGGTGCTCGGCGATTTCCTTGTCGTCCGACAGCAGGTCCTCTTCCAGCGCCCGGTCAGCCTCCTCCGTGGCGCCACGAGGGCGAGTGCCGGCGATCGGTCGCACGGTGATCAGGTTGTCTTCGACCCGCACCAGCACTTCGGGCGAACTGCCGACGACATGGAAGTCGCCGAAGTTGAAGAAATACATGTAGGGCGTCGGGTTGAAGCAGCGCAGCGCCCGGTAGAGATCGATGGGCGCGGCTTTGAAGTCGATGGACATCCGTTGCGACGGCACCACCTGCATGCAGTCGCCCGCCAGGATGTATTCCTTGATGGTATCGACGGCGCGTTCGTAATCGTCCTGGGTGAAACTGGAACGGAACACCGGGTCGGCGGCCGACTGCTTGCTGAAATCCAGGCCCGGACGCGGCGTGATCGGCTGACGGAGTTTTTCCAACAGCGCCTGCAGGCTTTTCTGACCTTGCTCGTAGGCATCTTCCCGGGACGGGTCAGCCAGGACGATGGCGTGCATCTTGCCGGCGAGGTTATCGAAGACCACGACGGCGTCGGAGACCATCAGCAAGATATCCGGCACGCCCAGGGGATCGGGGTTCGGGCAGGTGCCAAGGCGTTTTTCCACGTAGCGCACGCAGTCGTAGCCGAAATACCCCACCAGGCCACCGTTGAAGCGCGGCAGGCCAGGGATGGTCGGCACGTTGTAGCGGGCCTTGAAGGTTTCGACGAATGCCAGCGGGTCTTCGACGTCGAGGCTTTCGATTTCGACGCCGTCGTGGGTCACGCTGATGCGATGGTCATGGACCCGCAGCACCGTACGGCACGGCAGGCCGATGATGGAATAACGGCCCCACTTTTCCCCGCCCTGTACCGATTCGAGCAGGTAGGAGTTGGGCTGGTCGGCCAGCTTGAGGTAGATCGACAGCGGCGTGTCGAAGTCGGCCAGGGTTTCGCAGGCAAGGGGGATGCGGTTGTAGCCGGCTGCGGCTAGACGCAGGAATTCTTCACGGATCATGGGGTGCCTCGTGGCAAGAGGAGCTGACAGTCAGGTATGCAAACGCGCCGGATAACCGGCCAGGATCACGTCAGGCGCGCCAACGCCAGCGGGCCAGGGCCTTCATGACTTTCATCCAGAGTTTGCGAGTGACCACCACGATGGCGTTTCCAGAAGAGGATTGAACAGCGTCGGGCAACGTTATCTCAGCGGCCGGGTCCAGGCAACCGGGAATTAACAGGCGCAAATCGTCGATCACCAGCGTCGGAAACTCTTCGGCGATGGGCCGGCCGTGGTTGTAGCCGTAACTCAGCGCCACGCATTTGACCCCTGCCGCCTTGGCCGCCAGCACATCGCTGCGCGAGTCGCCGACGAACAAGGATTGGGAGGCCGGGATGCTGGCCATTTTCATCACGAAGAACAGCGCGGCCGGGTCAGGTTTTTTCTGTGGCAAGGTATCGCCGCCGATGATCCAGCGGAAATAGCGGCCGATTTTCATCTGGTCCAGCAACGGCGCAACGAAGCGCTCCGGCTTGTTGGTAATCAGGGCCATTTCCACACCCTGCTTTTTCAGCCACTTGAGCGTGGAGCGTACACCGGGGTAGACCACCGTCAGCTCATGGTTGCCTTCGTAGGCTTCGTTGAACAGCTCCAGCGCCCGCTCGGCCTCGGCGTCATCGACGCCCTGGGCATCGATGTGATTGGCCAGGGCCCGGCGCACCAGCATGGGCGCGCCGTTGCCCACCCAGTGGCGCACCGAGTCGATGCCGGCGGACGGACGCCCGAGCTTGAGCAGCATACTGTCCACGGCCGCCGCGAGATCCGGGACCGAATCGACCAATGTGCCATCGAGGTCGAACATCACCAGACGCGGCAAGCTGCCGGGGAACAGCTGCTCGAAGCCGCTCATGGACGCGCCAGGGCCAGTTCGGCGCGCATTTTTGCAATCACCTCGTTGTAGTCGGGGGCGTTGAAGATCGCCGAGCCCGCGACGAACGTGTCGGCGCCGGCCGCGGCGATTTCACGGATATTGCTCACGTTCACGCCACCGTCGATTTCCAGGCGGATGTCACGCCCCGAGGCGTCGATCAGCGCCCGGGCTTCGCGCAACTTGTCGAGGGTGCCCGGGATGAACTTCTGGCCGCCGAAGCCAGGGTTGACGCTCATCAGCAGGATCATGTCGACCTTGTCCATCACGTACTTGAGCACGTCCAGGGGCGTCGCCGGGTTGAACACCAGGCCGGCCTTGCAACCGCCCTCGCGGATCAACTGCAGGGAGCGGTCGATGTGCAGCGTGGCTTCTGGGTGGAAGGTGATGTAGGTGGCACCGGCTTCAATGAAGTCACCGACGATGCGGTCCACCGGGCTGACCATCAGGTGCGCGTCGATCGGCGCGGTGACGCCGTACTTGCGCAGCGCCGCGCAGACCATCGGGCCGATGGTCAGGTTGGGTACATAGTGGTTGTCCATGACATCGAAGTGCACGATGTCGGCCCCGGCGGCCAGAACGTTGTCCACTTCCTCGCCCAGGCGGGCGAAGTCGGCGGAGAGAATCGACGGAGCAATAGCGAAGGGCTGCATGACGCACCTGTTTTGAGCGAAATCACGATGGCGCGCATTGTATACCTCAAGATTTGGCGCGCCCACCGTGACCGTCGATCAATACGCCGCGCGGTAGATCTTCTCGATGTCGCTGGCGGTCAGCTTGCGTGGATTGTTGCGCATCAGCCGCTCGATCCCCACGGCCTCCAGGGCCATGGACGGAATCACGTCCTCGGTCACGCCCAGGGTACTCAGGCCCTTGGGAATTTCCACGGCGGCGCACAAGGCGACCATGGCTTCCACGGCTTCGTCGGCGGCCTCCATATCGCTCAGATGGGCAGTCCTGATGCCCATGGCTTCGGCGATGTCACGCATGCGCTCGACGCACGCCATCTTGTTCCACGCCATGACGTACGGCAGCAACAGTGCATTGGCGACGCCGTGAGAAACGTGAAAGCGCCCACCTAACGGATAGGCCAGCGCGTGCACCGCGCCAACCCCGGCATTGCCGAAGGCCATGCCGGCCATCAGGCTGGCCGTGGCCATGTCCTCACGGGCTTGCAGATGCGCGGGGTTGGCGTAGGCCTTGGGCAACGCCTTGCTGATCAGCTTGACCGCGCCGATAGCCAGGGCATCGGTGATCGGCGACGCATTGAGCGACAGGTAGGCCTCGATGGCATGGACCAGCGCGTCGACACCACTGGACGCCGTTACGCCACGGGGGCACGTGAGGGTCATCTGCGGGCTGACCAGCGCCACGTCCGGCAACAGAAAATCGCTGACGATGCCTTTTTTCAGCTGCGCGGCCTTGTCGGAAAGGATCGCCACATTGGTGACTTCCGAACCGGTCCCGGCTGTGGTGGGGATGGCAATCATGGGCGGGCCTTTGCGCGGCACCTGATCGACGCCGAACATATCTTGCAGCTCGCCGTGGTACCCGGCATAGACGCCCACGCACTTGGCAATGTCGATAGCACTGCCGCCGCCCAGGCCGATCAGGCCATCATGACCACCGTCGCGGTAGGCTTGCATGCAATCCTCGACGATGGCGATTTCCGGGTCCGGCATGACCCGGTCGAAAATCTCGTAGTCGCGTCCTCCCAGATGTTGCAGGGCCAGTTCCACAGTGCCGGACTGGACCAACGCCGCATCGGTCACGATCAGCGGGTTGTCGACGTCCAGGCGCGTCAACTCGGCGGCCAGTTGCTCGATGGCAGCGGCACCGGTGATCAGTTTATGGGCGATCTTGAATGAGGAAAGACTCATGTGCGCGGCCTCTTATTCGAGTATGGGCTGGCACAAGGATAGCTCGGTATTGAGGGTTGTCTGCCATTCAGCTTATGAATGCAATGAGAAACCCTGTGGGAGCGAGCTTGCTCGCGATAGCGCACTGACATTCAGCATCAATGTTGAATGCTCTACCGCTATCGCGAGCAAGCTCGCTCCCACATTTGGACAACGCTGACCCTTCAGACCTGGGCCGTGCGCAACTTCTCGCTACGCCCACGCAACCACTCCAGGGTCAGCAGCAGGATCACCGAGAAGGCAATCAGCAGCGTCGCCGCCGCGGCGATGGTGGGGCTGAGGTTTTCGCGGATGCCGCTGAACATCTGCCGCGGCAACGTTGCCTGCTCGGGGCCGGCCAGGAACAGGGTCACCACCACTTCATCGAACGACGTCGCGAAGGCGAACAGGGCGCCGGAGATCACGCCCGGGGCGATCAACGGCAGGGTCACCCGACGAAACGCCGTCAGTGGCGAAGCCCCGAGGCTGGCGGCGGCGCGGACCAGGTTGTGATTGAACCCCTGCAAGGTCGCCGACACCGTGATGATGACGAACGGTACCCCCAGCACGGCGTGGACCACGATCAGCGAGAGGAAACTGTTGCCCATCCCGAGCGGTGCGAAGAACAGATAGCTGGCCACGCCGATGATCACCACCGGCACCACCATGGGCGAAATCACCAGGGCCATCACCAGCGCCTTGCCCGGGAAGTCACCGCGGGTCAGGCCGATGGCCGCCAGTGTGCCAAAGATCATCGCCAGCAACGTCGCCGCCGGGGCCACGATGATGCTGTTTTTCAGCGCCCGCATCCATTCGGCCGAGGCGAAGAAATCGTGGTACCACTGCAGCGAGAAGCCTTGCAGCGGGTACACCAGGAAACTGCCGGAGTTGAACGACAGCGGAATGATCACCAGCACCGGCAGGATCAGGAACAACAGGATCAGCCCGCAGAGCGTGCGCAAGGTGTAGAACCACACCCGTTCGACGGGAGACATGTAAGGACTCAGCATTTCGATCTCCCCTTAGCTCAGGCGCAGGCGACTGGCGCCCACCAGCCGGTTGTAAATCAGGTAAAGCACGACGGTCGCCAGCAACAGCAGCCCGCCGAGCGCCGTGGCCATGCCCCAGTTGATACTGGTGTTGGTGTAGAACGCGACGAAATAGCTGACCATCTGGTCGTTCGGGCTGCCCAGCAGCGCCGGCGTGATGTAGTAGCCGATGGCAAGGATGAACACCAACAGGCAACCGGCGCCGACACCAGCATAGGTCTGCGGGAAATACACCCGCCAGAAACTGGCGAACGGATGGCAGCCCAGGGAAATCGCCGCCCGCATGTAGGTGGGCGAGATGCCCTTCATCACGCTGTAGATCGGCAGGATCATGAACGGCAGCAGGATATGGACCATGGAGATGTAGACACCGGTGCGGTTGAACACCAGCTCCAGGGGCTTATCGATGATGCCCATGGCCATCAGGCCACTGTTGATCAGGCCGCCCGACTGCAGCAGCACGATCCACGCGGCGACGCGCACCAGGATCGAGGTCCAGAACGGTAGCAACACGAGGATCATCAACAGGTTGCTTTGGCGCGACGGCAGGTTCGCCAGCAGGTAGGCCAGCGGATAGGCCAGCACCAGGCAGATCGCGGTGATGACCAGGCCCATCCAGAACGTACGGGTGAAAATATCCAGGTAAATCGCCTGGTCGGGAGTCGCCGGGGCCAGTTCCCCCAGGTCATCGATACGGTGGTCGACGGCCGCCAGCAGGTAGTACGGGGTGACATTACTGGTGTTACGGCGGACCACCTGCCAGTACGCCGGGTCGCCCCAACGCTCATCGAGGTTTTCCATGGCTTCTTTATAGGAAGCCGGCTCGGTGGCAAACGGCAACGCCCGAGCAGTCTTGGTCAGCAGGCTGCGATAGCCGGCCAGTTCCATGTTCAGGCGCTTGGACAAGTCACCCAGGGTCTGATTCTTGCGGGCTTCGGCCAGGTCTTCACTGGCAGCCTTGTACACCGGCTCGCCCGGCAAACCGCGTCCGTCCCAGGCCGCGACGGCAGCGACCGTGCGAGGCATGGCGCCCACCACTTCCGGGTTGCTGACGCTTTTGAACAGCAGTGCCACGATCGGCACCAGGAACACCAGCAACAGAAACAGCACCAGCGGCGCGATCAAGGCCTGGGCCTTCCAGCGGTTGACCCGCTCGGCGCGCTTGAGCCGTTGCTTGAGGGTGGGGCTGGTGCCCGCGTTCAGTGGAACGGCGATGGCCATGGCGAACTCCGCAAATCTTTTTATCGTTACAGGGGCGGCGGGCCGCCTCTGTTCTTTTGAAACACCCGCTTGGAGCAAAAACCTGTGGGAGCGAGCTTGCTAGCGATGGCTACGGCACATTCAACATTGATGTGTCTGACAAACCGCTATCGCGAGCAAGCTCGCTCCCACATGGATTTCATCCAGCTTCAGAGCGTCGGGTTACTTGGCCGCCCAGGAGTTGAAGCGCTGCTCCAGTTGCTCACCGTTGTCAGCCCAGAAGCTGACGTCGATCTGCACCTGGTTGGCGATGTTTTCCGGGGTGGTCGGCATGTCTTTGAGGACATCCTTGGCCAGCAACGGCACAGCCTGGGTATTGGCCGGGCCGTAGGCGATGTTTTCCGAGTAGGTCTTCTGCTGCTGCGGTGCAACCGAGAAGGCGATGAATTTCTTCGCCGCTTCGGCGCGGGTCTTGTCCAGGCCGCGCGGGATGGCCCAGGCGTCGAAGTCGTAGATGCCGCCGTTCCACACCACTTTCAGGTTGCTTTCTTTCTGTACCGCAGCGATCCGGCCGTTGTAGGCCGAGCTCATGACCACGTCACCGGAAGCCAGGTATTGCGGCGGCTGGGCGCCGGCTTCCCACCACTGGATATTCGGCTTGAGCTCGTCGAGCTTCTTGAACGCACGGTCCTGGCCATCCTTGCCGGCCAGCACTTTGTAGACGTCTTTCGGCGCTACGCCGTCGGCCATCAAGGCGAATTCCAGGGTGTACTTGGCGCCTTTGCGCAGGCCGCGCTTGCCCGGGAATTGCTTGGTGTCCCAGAAGTCTGCCCAACTGGTCGGCGCGGTCTTGAGTTTGTCGGCGTTGTAGGCCAACACGGTCGACCACACGAAGAAACCTACGCCGCAAGGCTGGATGGCGCCCTTGACGTAGTCTTCGGTCTTGCCGAACAGGGCCGGGTCCAGTTGCTCGAACATGTCTTCGTCACAACCACGGGACAATTCCGGAGACTCGACTTCCACCAGGTCCCAGGAAACGCTCTTGGTATCGACCATGGCCTTGACCTTGGCCATTTCGCCGTTGTACTCGCCAGCCACGATCTTGCCGTTGCCAGCCGCTTCCCACGGTGCGTAGAAGGCTTTGACCTGAGCCGCCTTGTTCGCCCCGCCGAAAGACACCACGGTCAGGTCCGGGCCCGCCGCCATCGCGCTTGCCGCACCCATCATGCCCAGTGTCAGGGCTGTGAACTTCAGGGATCTCAACATTTATTGTTCTCTCCACGTGCAGGGTTGGTGTTGGTACAGCAGGGGGCGATCAATTCGCCTCTAGAAGGGGATCGAGCGCACGCACATGCTCGACTTGCCAGCCAAGCGGAACCACGTCGCCGACGGCGAGCGCGGGATCGAGCTCGGCAATCGGTTGCTTCACGAAGAAGTCGTTCTTGCCACAGACTTCCAGGCGAACCCGGACGTGGTCGCCCAGATAGATGAATTCCGCCACCCTCCCTGAGAAGCGGTTGACACATTGTTCGCTGACGCCGTTGAGGCTCACCCGCTCCGGACGAATCGACAGGGTCACCGGCTCGCCGGGCTGACCGACATTCACCGCCAGGGCCTCGACTTTCTCGCCGCGCGCCAACTCCACCAGGCAACGATCGCCGGTATGGCTGTGCAGGCGACCGTTGAGACGGTTGTTTTCGCCGATGAAGTTGGCGACGAAAGTGTTTTTCGGCTCTTCATACAGGGTGCGCGGTGGGGCGATCTGCTGGATTTCGCCCTGGTGAAACACCGCCACACGGTCGGACATGGTCAAGGCTTCGCCCTGGTCGTGGGTCACGTAGACCACAGTCACGCCAAGGCGCTGGTGCAGGTGCTTGATTTCCATCTGCATGTGTTCACGCAATTGCTTGTCCAACGCCCCCAGGGGTTCGTCCATCAGCACCAACTGCGGCTCGAACACCAGCGCCCGGGCCAGGGCCACCCGTTGTTGCTGGCCGCCGGACAATTGCGCCGGGTAGCGTTGGGCGAAGCTGTCCAGCTGGACCATGCTCAGGACACGCTTGACCCGATCGCTCACGTCGCTCTTGTTCAGGCCTCGCACGGTCAGCGGGAAAGCAAGGTTCTCGGCGACGGTCATGTGCGGGAACAAGGCGTAGTTCTGGAACACCATGCCGATGTCGCGCTTGTGCGGCGGCACATTGTTGATCGAACGCCCGGCCAGCAGGATCTCGCCGGCGGTTGGGGTTTCAAACCCGGCGAGCATCATCAGGCTGGTGGTCTTGCCGGAGCCGGAAGGCCCGAGCAGGGTCAGGAATTCGCCTTTGCGAATGTCCAGGTTGAGGTCTTTGACGATCAGGTTCTCGCCGTCGTAGCTCTTCTGCACACCACGAAAGCTGACCAGCACATCGCTGGCCCCCGCGCTTGAATCGACCTGGCTCATACCCGCACCTTTTGTTTTGATGACTGCTTGTGAATCAAGCCTAGTGGACCCTGGGGTCCGCGCAAATCGGGGCGCAGGAGAGAATCGCCTCAGCCGGATGGAAGAGTCGGGGTAGGGATCGCCCTACAAGGATGGCGGGATTGGGTAAGTGCGGCGGCGCGTTTCAAGCGCCAAGCTGCAAGTAAGGGCAAAAAGCGCTGTCGGGGTGTGTCGCAAATGGATATGCCGACACAGAACCCTGTGGGAGCGAGCTTGCTCGCGATAGCGGAGTGTCAGCCGACATCAATATTGAATGTGCCGCCGCCATCGCGAGCAAGCTCGCTCCCACAAGGGGAAATTGCGGGGCTCAGAGCAACTTGTGCTCCATCGCATATTTCACCAACTCGGCCAATGAGGTGATGTTGAGTTTCTGCATCAGCCGCGCCTTGTGGGTGCTGATGGTCTTGCTGCTCAGGGCCAGTTGCTGGGCGATGTCGTTGACGTTGGCGCCCTGGGCCAGGCGTTCGAAGACCGAGAATTCACGCTCGGACAGCAGCGAGTGCAGCGGTCGCGTGTCCGTCAGGCCGACTTCGAAGACCATGCGGTCGGCCAGGTCCGGGTCGATGTAGCGCCCGCCGGCCGCGACCTTGCGAATCGCCATGAGCAGCAGGGCCGGGTCGCTGTCCTTGGTTGCGTAGCCCGCGGCGCCGACCTTCAGGGCACGGGCGGCCATTTGCGCCTCGTCATGCATCGACAGCACCAGGATGGCCGGCGGATTGTTCAACGCACGGATCCGCGGGATCGCCTCCAGGCCGTTGACACCCGGCATGGAGATATCCAGCAGCACCACTTCGCAGGGCACCTGGCGCAGGGTTTCGAGCAACTGTTCGCCATTGCTCGCCTCCCCCACCACCAGCAGATCCTTGGCCAGGCCGATCAACTGCTTGATGCCTTCGCGGACGATGGTGTGGTCTTCGGCTACCAGTACACGGATCACATTGCTCTCCAGATTCAAGATCTCATCGCGAGCCAGCTCGCTCCCACACGGTGTGTGTACACCTCAATCGATGTGGGAGCGAGCTTGCTCGCGATAGCGTCAGCCCAGCCAACCCAAACCATCAGGCCTCATTCAACGGCACCCGCACCGACAGGGTGGTGCCCTCCCCCGGCTCACTGTCCAGGGTCAACTGTCCGCCCATGATCAACACCCGTTCACGCATGCCGACCAGGCCAAAGGACGTTGGCCGGCTCGTATCGGCAATAAATCCTACACCGTCGTCACTGACAGTCAGACATAAATCAGCGCCTTGCTGAACCAGCGTCAACTCCACAGTATGCGCCTGGGCATGGCGCATCACGTTGGTCAGCGCCTCCTGGAGAATCCGAAACAGGCCGATGGCCTTGGCGTCGCTCAGGGGTGGCAGGTTGTCCGGCACCTGCACCAGGCAAGGAATCTGCGTTCGCGCCTCGAAGCGCCGGGCCTGCCATTCGATGGCCGAAGCGATGCCGGCATCCAGGATTGGCGGGCGCAATGCCGTCGCCACATCCCGCACCAGCTGGAACAGCTGAGCAATCAGGCGCTTCATGCTGTTAAGCCGCTCATGCAGGCCCGGGTCGAGTTGCGCGTAGGCCAATTCACACATGGAAGTTTCAAGCTTCAACACCGTCAGCATCTGGCCCAGCTCGTCGTGGACCTCCCGGGCAATCCGCGCTTTTTCCTCTTCCCGCACGCTTTCCAGGTGCGCCGACAACTCGCGCAACTGCTCCCGGGAACTGGCCAATTCCAGTTCGATGCGCTTGCTGTCGGTGATGTCCCAGACGATACCGTCCCAGACATAGGCGCCATCCTCAAGGCGCCGAGTGATCGCCTTGATCTCGGCCCAACGCTCCTGGCCTTCGCGGGTCAGGATACGGCCCTGCCATGACCAGTCGCTGTCGGTATCCAGCGCCTGGTCCTGGGTGCGGTGATAATCGGCCTTGTCCTGCGGATGCACCAGACTGCGCAGCCCGGTGTCGCTGCGGGCCAGGGTTGCAGGGGAATAGCCCACCAGGCTTTCGCTGCCTTCGCTGATGTAGGCAAAGTCGATCTGGCCGGTCACCGGCGCCCGCTCCAGGCGAAAGACCAGGCCCGGCACGTTGGCGGCGATGCCTTGCAGCCGCGCCTCGCTTTCGCGCAACGCCGCCAGCGCACGTCGGCGCTCGGTCACATCATTGAGGTAGACCACCAGGTATTCGGCGTCGCGAAAACGCAGGAAACTCAGGGAAACGTCGGTCGGCAGAATACTGCCATCGGCTCGCACGCACTCGGTTTCGAAGCTCAGCGGCCCCTCTTCACTGGCCCGGGCGCGCTTCCACAGATTCAACCAGCGATCCATGTGCAAGCCCGGCTCGAAGTCGATCAAGGGCCGCTCGATGATGGCGCCCGAGGCGTAGCCGAGCATGGTTTCGGCCGCTCGGTTGGCATAACGCACGTGGCTGTCCCAATTGACCCACAGGATGCCGACCGTGCTTTGATCGATGGAGAACTGGGTCAGGCGCAAGGCTTCTTCGCTGGCTGCACGCTGGGCGATGTCTTCCCTCGCGGCACGCAGGCGGCGCTCCAGTCCACGTTGCTGGCGGCGCTGCCAGAACACGATGGCGACACTGCTGAGCAGCAGGGCCAGGATCAACAGGGTCAGGTTCTGCCAGAAACCCGGGGTCTCGGTCAGGCGCGGGTATTTTGGCTTGAGCCAACGACTGTGCAGTTGCTCCAGCTCCTTGGCCGGGATTGCCTGCAACCCTCTGTCGATGATTTCTGCCAGCTCCGGCCAGTCCCGGCGTGTGGCAACCCGTAGCAACTGCGGCAGGCCAATGTCGCCCACCACCGCCAGCTCGGCGAATTCGGGTTCGACCATCAACCTGCCCAGTTGCGCCTCGTCGACCACCGCGTACCGGGCCTGCTGGGTCAGCAGCAATTGCAGGGCCTCGCGCTCCATCGGCACGCCTTGCAGGTTCAGCGTCGGGTAGTTGCTGCGCAGGTAATCGGCCGTGGCACTGGGCATGCGCACCACAACGCGGGCCTGGGCGTCGAGTTTTTCCAACTCCACCCCCTCGGCGCCTTTCTGCGCACCGACGATCAATTGCGGCACGCGCATGTAGGGATCGGAAAACTGCCAGAGCTTGAGCCCGCCTGGGGATTGGGTCAGGCCCGGAGCGATGTCCACCTCGCCGGCACGCAATGCCGCTTCCAGTTGCGCCACGTCCTGGAAGTTGCGCCAGGTCAGCTCGACGTTCAGCGCCTTGCCCAGCCATTGCATCAACTCGACATTGGTGCCGGACAAACGCTGCAAGCGCCGGTCGTATTGCGCATAGGGCGCCTGCAAGACCAGGCCGACCCGCCACTGCGGATGTTGCACCAGCCATTGGCGCTGCCCTGCATTCAATTGCACCCCAGGCGCCGACGGCGCGGGCGCGGCCCACGCCATCAAGGGAAGCCATAAACAGCCGATAACCCACAGGCAGCAAAAACGCATCATTGAAGTCTCATGCACTGACAAATACTGACCAACCCATTAGGCTGCCGGAAATACTTCTGGTCATGGAATATCCAATGCCCTCTGTTTATCGCCTGGCGTTGCCAGCATTGTGCCTATCGCTGATCCTGCCAAGTGCCTTTTCTGTCCAGGCCAGCGAAACGGCCCCCGCCGCCGAGCAACCCGCCGGGGAAAAACCTGTCGAGCGCCAGCCTTTGCTCGAGCGTAGCCAGGAAGAAGCGGCTGCACTTGGACGAACAGTCCCGCCCCAGGAACAGCAACAGTTGCAGACCGGCAGCGACACCTTCCTCGCACTGTGGAAACCGGCCAATACCAGTGACCCCAGAGGCGCGGTCATCATCATCCCCGGTGCCGGCGAAACCGCTGACTGGCCTCAAGTCGTCGGCCCATTACGCAAAAAGTTGCCCGATGTCGAATGGAGCAGCCTGAGTATCACCCTGCCGGACCTGCAAAGCGACGTCATTGCTCCTCGCGTGGAGGAAGCCGCGCCCGAGACCAAACCGGCCGACACCGCTGCCGCGGCACCGGACGCTACCACTTCGGCGCCGATCGAACAGGTCGCCGGCGGCGAAGCCGATGCGGTGGATCCGCTCGTTGCGCAAACCGATGAAGAGCATGCCAAGGCCGACGCCGAGCGCATCTTCGCCCGCATCGACGCGGCGCTGGCCTACGCCGAACAGCAAAGCGCACGCCGTATCGTGCTACTGGGCCATGGCACCGGCGCCTATTGGGCCGCGCGTTACTTGAGTGAAAAGCAACCCTCGCAAGTCGAACGCTTCGTGATGGTGGCTGCGCAGACTCCGGTCACTGCCAAACCCGGCCTGGCTGAACTGACCCCGACCTTGAAACTGGCGACCGCCGATATTTTCTACATGGACAAACCGCTGGATCGCAACGCGGCGCTGGAGCGCTTGCAGGCGAGCAAACGTTTGAAAGGTTCGACCTTCAGCCAAGTGTCCCTCAAGGCCCTGCCGAACCCGTCGGCGGAGCAGGAGCAGCTGTTTCGTCGGGTTCGGGGTTGGTTGAATCCGCAAAAGGCAGGGGAGTAAGGCTGACAGCTGGCCAAGCCGAACACTAACTTTGTGGCGAGGGGATTTATCCCCGCTGGGTTGCGCAGCAACCCCAAAGCCCGCGCGACAACACAATCTGATGGCCAGTGCTGAGCACTTGAGCGGGGATAAATCCCCTCGCCACAGTGGTTACCTTCCTCTCTACTGTTATCCCTTCTACCGAAAATCCCGCCGCTCGCGAATCAACCGATAGGCGTTATGCAGCTCTCGGGTTTTGTCGGTGGCTTCACGCACCTGCAAAGGCGTCGCCCCGCTGCCGGCAATCTTGTCCGGGTGATGGCGGCTGAGCAGTCGCCGGTAAGCACGCTTGATCTGCGACGGCTCGCTGGTGGCCGAAACCCCCAGCAAGCGCAAGGCCTCCTGATAGGTCACGCCGGCGTTGGGGCGCGACAGTTTCTGCGGTTCGTAATCAGCCGCCAGCGCCTGGACCTGTTGCGGCGTCCAGCCCAACCAGCGGCCCCATTGGGCCACCAGCTCTCGCTCGCCGACACCGGCACGCCCATCGGCCCAGACCATCCGCCAACAGGCGCGCAATACCCCTTCAGCCGCATGGGGCTGGACGGCCAGGCGACGCATGTAACCGCGCAACCGATCGTTTCCGGACTTGCCCCGGTTGAACGCCGCGATCGCCCGGCGCTGCGCCGATTCACTCAAGTCCAACGCCCGCATCTCCTGGCGAGCCTGCTGGATGTGGCCGTCGACCACACGCCCATCGCATTTGGCCAAGCGCCCGAGCAATACGAACAACAATTCATCGTTGCGCAACGCCGGACGGCCGCCCAGACGCTCACGTACTTGCGCCCAGCCCTGCAGGTTCAGGCGCCGGTCCAGCGCCTGCCCCAACAACGCACCAAGCATGGCCCCCGGAATGCTGGCGATGGCAAAGCCTGCCCCGGCTCCAATCAGAGTCCCTGGCCACCACATATCAACCGCTCGCTTCTATCAAGGTTTCGACCTGCGCCAACCGTTCATGGGTGCCGACATCGACCCAATGTCCTTTCAGGTGCTCGCCACTGACGCACCCTTCGGCCATGGCCGTGCGCAACAGCGGTGCGAGCTTGAAGGCACCGCCTGTGCAACCGTCGAACAAGCGCGGGTGCAGGACGGCAATGCCGCTATAGGTCAGGTTGTCGGCAGGTGTTTGCCCATCGTGAACCTTTCCGTCGGCCAGGATGAAATCGCCGTCCGGGTGATGCTCTGGATTATCGACCAGCACCAGGTGCGCCAGCCCTTTGAGCGGCCTGCGCAAGACGCTGAAATCGTAGTCGGTCCAGATATCGCCGTTCACCACCACAAACGCGTCATCGCCCAGCAGCGGCAAGGCCCGGAAGATTCCACCACCGGTTTCCAACGGCTCGCCTTCGGGTGAAAACCGAATGCTCACGCCAAAACCCGAACCGTCCCCCAGGTGATCTTCGATCTGCTGGCCGAGCCAGGCGTGATTGATCACGATCTCGGAAAAGCCGGCCTTGGCGAGCGCCCGCAAGTGGTATTCGATCAAGGGAACGCCACCCACGCGAATCAACGGCTTTGGCGTGGTGAGGGTCAAGGGGCGCATGCGCTCGCCCTTGCCCGCCGCCAGGATCATTGCCTTCATTCTGTTGCTCCGGCCAACTGCCGCAGGCTGCCAAGCAGCTCATCGAGCGGTGCCAGTTCAGGACGCCGGGCGATGACCGCATCTATATAAGCAAAGAAACGCGGCACATCACCGAGGTAACGTGGTTTGCCATCACGGTGGCAAATGCGCGCGAAGATCCCGATGACCTTGAGGTGACGCTGCACGCCCATCAAGTCGCTGGCCCGCAGGAAATCCTCGAGATCCGGCTGGACGGGAATGCCAAGGGCGCCAGCCTCCTGCCAGTAACGCTCCAGCCAACCACGCACACGCGCCTCGGGCCAACTGAGGAAGGCATCCTTGAACAGGCAGGTCACGTCATAGGTCACCGGGCCATAGACCGCATCCTGAAAGTCCAGCACACCGGGGTTCGGTACGCTGAGCATCAGGTTGCGCGGCATGTAGTCGCGGTGCACCAGCACTTTGGGCTGGGCCAGGGCGCTGTCGATCAACAGCTCGCTGGCCTGTTGCCAGAGTTGCTGCTGGGCCGGATCGAATTCGATGCCCAGCTCGCGCTTGACGTACCACTCGGGAAACAATTCCAGCTCCCGACGCAGCAACGCGACATCGTAGCTCGGCAACGGCGCGACCATCGGCAGTTGCTGGAAAGCCAACAAGGCCTGCAAGGCATCGCCGAATAAATCGTCGGCATTTTCGCTGTCGATCACGTCCAGGTAGGTCTGATTGCCCAGGTCATTGAGCAAAAGAAAGCCGCGCTCGAGGTCTTCGGCATAAATTTTCGGCACGTTGATACCGGATTTCGCCAGTAAAAAAGCAATATCCACGAAGGGTTTGCAGTTTTCCTGGGGCGGTGGCGCATCCATTACGATCAAACTGCGACCCTCGCCTTCCCAGCGGAAATACCGCCGGAAACTCGCGTCACTGCTGGCGGCGGTCAACGTGGCCGGGGGTACGGTGCCCCAGCCCTGTTGAGTGAAAAGGATCGGCAGTTGTTCATCGAGCCAAACTTTCAGGTGTTGCAAGCGTACATCTTGGTCGGGCATTGCAAGGGTCTCCGACGGCGCTAGCCGTCAAGCGGGTCATGCTTTATTATCCAGCATCTTTTTCAGACCATCGAGAGGCGTGCGGCCCACACCGCGGGCAGATGGCACGCAGGAAGCCCGGACTAATAAGATGGCATTGAAATCCCCCGCGTTTCGTAAAAAATTTCCGTTGCTGGTCACCGGCAGTCTGCTGGCCCTGCAACCCCTGGCCTCTTCATTCGTCGTCGCGGCGCAGCAGTATGACTGCTCCGTCTCCGCTTCGGGTGCCTGGGACTGTGCGCCCAAGACACCGGCCGCCGCGTTGCCGCCGCGTCCCGTGCATGACGGCAGTGCGGTTTCCGACAGCGGCGCGGCACCAGCCGACAGCAGCTCGGGCGAGGAAGCCGGCGAAAAGCCGATGCTCGTTACCGAAGCCAAGGGCCGCGGCCTGAAGTCGCGCAGTGCAGACTACAGCCACCTGGATTGGGTTCCACGCGAGAACCTCACCCCGGCGCAACTGGCTGAAACCGGTCCTTACTGCGCCGGTGCCTATATCGAGCCGACGCGTCCTGGCATGAATGACAAGACCGCCAAGAGCGATGCGCCCACGTTCCTCGGTGCCAAGGCTTCACGCTATCAGCAGGAAGAACAGGTGGCGACCCTGGCCGGTGACGTGGTCATGCGCCAGGGCAGCATGCAGGTCGAGGCCGACGAGGCCAGCCTGTACCAGGCCGAGAACCGTGGCGAGCTGAGCGGCAACGTACGGGTTCGCGACAACGGTGCGCTGATCGTCGGCGACCATGCCGATGTACAGCTGGACACCGGCGAAGCCAAGGTCGACAACGCCGAATACGTGATGCACAAGTCGCGCATCCGCGGTAACGCGCTGTACGCCAAGCGTGCCGAGAACGCGATCATCCGCCTCAAGGACGGTACGTACACCACGTGCGAACCGGGCAGCAACGCCTGGACGCTCAAGGGCAACAACATCACCCTGAACCCGGCCACCGGCTTCGGCACCGCGACCAACGTGACGCTGCGGGTCAAGGACTTCCCGGTCCTGTACACGCCGTACATCTACTTCCCGATCGACGACCGTCGCCAGTCCGGCTTCCTGCCGCCGACCATCGGCAGCGGCAGCGACACCGGCTTCCTGCTGGTCACCCCGTACTACTTCAACCTGGCGCCGAACTACGACGCCACGTTGTACCCACGCTACATGAGCAAGCGCGGCCTGTTGATGGAAGGCGAGTTCCGCTACCTGACCAAGTCCAGCGAAGGTCAGTTCGGTGCCGCATACCTCAACGACGAAGACAACGAGCGCAGCGGGCAGAGCGACTACGACAAGACCCGCTACATGTACAACTGGCAGCACAAGGGCAGCCTCGATTCGCGCGTGCTGACAGAAGTCGACTACACCAAGATCAGCGATCCGTACTATTTCCAGGATCTTGAAAGCGATCAGATTGGTATCGAGTCCAATGATTACGTCAATCAGCAAGGCGCAGTCAGCTATCGTGGCGACAGCTACACGGCGCGGGTGAATGCCCAGGCCTACCAGATGGCAACGATTTCGAAGATCACCCCTTACAACCGCTTGCCTCAGATCACCTTCATCGGTGAGCTGCCGCAACACCCGTATGGACTGGACCTCGCCTACAAGACAGAGCTGGTGCGGTTCGATCGTGATCTGCGGACCGGCGCCTACACCGACGAAGACGGTAACTCCGAGCCAAGGCTGGACTCCAACGTTCGCGGACTGGCACGGGCCAACGGTACTCGCCTGAATCTGGCACCGGTAATGAGCCTGCCGATGGAAGCCACCTACGGCTTCATCACGCCGTCGCTCAAATACCAATACACCCAATACGATCTGGATCTGGACGGCACTGGCAAATCCCAGATCGCCGCGCAATCCGCCGAGACGGATCGCCTGCGCGGCACGTACAGCGGCAGCCAGAGCCGCGGCGTCCCAATCGCCAGTATCGATAGCGGCCTGTATTTCGACCGTGATACCCAGTGGTTCGGCACCAACTATCGCCAAACCCTGGAGCCACGCCTGTTCTATCTCTACGTACCTGAGAAAGACCAGAGCGATATCCCTGTGTTCGACACCGGTGAGTACACCTTCAGCTACTCCTCGCTGTTCCGTGACAATCGTTTTTCGGGCTCCGACCGTGTCGGCGACGAGAACAAACTGTCGCTGGGCATAACCAGCCGCTGGATCCAGGAAAACGGTTTCGAACGCCAGCGCATCAGCGTCGGCCAGGCCTTTTACTTCAAGGATCGCGAAGTCCAGTTGCCGGGCATCGACTTCAAGACGCGCGAAGACGCCAAATCGGATGTCTCGCCTTACGCCCTGGAGTATGAGTTCCGCTGGAACCGCGATTGGCGCACCACGGCTACCTATAACTGGGACCCGGACACTCGCAGCCCTCGCTCGGGTAGCGCGATGTTCCACTACCAGCCTGAAGACAACCCGAACAAGGTCATCAACGCCGGTTATCGCTATCGCAACGACCAGGTCCGTTACGACCAGACTACGGGTCAATGGTCCGTGGGCGGTGGCGACTACGGCACGCCTGGCCAGCCTGGCTACGTGAAGGACTACTACAAGATCCAGCAGCACGACTTCTCGGTCATCTGGCCGATCGTGCCGCAGTGGAACGCCATCAGCCGCTGGCAGTATGACTACAACCGCAACCGTACCCTGGAAGCCTTCGGTGGTTTCGAATACGACAACTGCTGCTGGAAATTGCGCCTGATCAACCGTTACTGGGTCGACTACGAAGAGTTCAGTCAAGCCGCCCCGGAAAACGAAAAAGGCGACCACGGCGTCTTCCTCCAAATTGTTCTGAAGGGACTCGGCGGCCTCACCGGCGCCAAGGTAGAGAGCTTCCTCGACAAAGGCATCCAAGGTTATCGTGAACGTGAAGACCAAGCTTTCTGATTGTCTGCGCCCGCTGATGCTGGGCGCGCTGTTCCTGGGTACCGCGGCCAACGCCGCGGTACAGTCCATCGACAAGGTCGTGGCCATCGTCGACAACGACGTGGTCATGCAGAGCCAGCTGGACCAGCGCGTCCATGAAGTGCAGCAAACCATCGCCAAGCGCGGCGGTGGCCTGCCGCCCGCAGGCGTGCTGGACCAGCAAGTGCTCGAGCGCCTGATCGTCGAAAACCTGCAACTGCAGATCGGCGAACGCTCCGGCATTCGCATTACCGATGAAGAACTGAACCAGGCTGTCGGCACCATTGCCCAGCGCAATAACATGAGCATCGACCAGTTCCGCGCCGCCCTGGCTCGCGACGGCCTCTCCTACGAGGACGCCCGCGATCAGATCCGTCGCGAAATGGTCATCAGCCGTGTGCGCCAGCGCCGTGTCGCCGAACGCATCCAGGTGTCGGAGCAGGAAGTGAAGAACTTCCTCGCCTCCGACCTGGGCAAGATGCAGCTTTCCGAAGAGCTGCACCTGGCGAACATCCTGATTCCTACTCCGGAAAGCGCCAACTCCGAAGCCATCCAGAGCGCTTATCGCCAGGCAATGGATGTCTACCAGCAGCTCAAGCAAGGCGCTGATTTCGGCCAGATGGCCATTGCCAAGTCGGGCAGCGACAACGCCCTGGAAGGCGGCGACATGGGCTGGCGCAAGCCCGCTCAACTGCCGCCTCCGTTCGACCGTGAACTGAGCGCCATGGCCGTGGGCGACATCACCCAGCCAGCACGCACCCCAGGCGGCTTTATTATCCTGAAAGTGCTGGAAAAGCGCGGTGGCGGAACCCAGGTCCGTGACGAAGTGCATGTTCGCCACATCCTGATCAAGCCAAGCGAGATTCGCAGCGAAGCCGAGACCAAGCGCCTGGCGGAAAAACTCTACGACCGCATCGAAGCGGGCGAGGACTTCGCCGAACTGGCGAAGAGTTTCTCCGAAGACCCGGGGTCGGCCCTCAACGGCGGCGATCTGAACTGGGTTGACCCGAATGCACTGGTTCCCGAGTTCCGCCAGGTCATGGCCGAGACACCGCAAGGCCAACTGTCCAAGCCGTTCAAGAGCCCGTATGGTTGGCACGTACTGGAAGTCCTTGGCCGTCGCGCCACCGACAGCACCACCCAGGCGCGTGAACAGCAGGCGATGACCGTATTGCGTAACCGCAAATACGACGAAGAGCTGCAAACCTGGCTGCGTCAGATTCGCGATGAAGCCTACGTTGAAATCAAACTTCCTGGTGCAGACCAGGCAGCGCAGTGAAACCCAAGCGTTTCGCGCTGACACCCGGCGAACCAGCCGGCATCGGTCCCGACCTGTGCCTGCTGCTCGCCTCGCACCCCCAGCCGCACCCCCTGATTGCCATCACCAGTCGCGACCTGCTCCTTGAGCGGGCCGCGCAACTGGGGGTGGTCGTCGACCTGTTGCCGGTGACGCCGCAGGCCTGGCCGGATGCTCCGGCGCCCGCCAACAGCCTGTATGTCTGGGATACGCCCTTGGGCGCCCCGGTCGTCACCGGGCAGTTGGACAAGGCCAACGCCGCGTTCGTCCTGCAAACCCTGACCCGCGCCGGCCAAGGCTGCCTGGACGGGGTGTTCGCTGGCATGATCACCGCACCGGTGCACAAGGGCGTGATCAACGAATCCGGGATTGCCTTTTCCGGACACACCGAATTCCTGGCGGACCTGACCCACACCGCGCAAGTGGTGATGATGCTCGCCACCCGCGGCCTGCGTGTGGCCCTGGTGACCACTCACCTGCCCCTGCGGGACATCGCCGACGCCATCACCCCGGAACGCCTGGAGCGGGTCACGCGCATCCTGCACGCCGACCTCCAGGAAAAATTCGGCATCGCCCGGCCACGTATCCTGGTCTGTGGGCTCAATCCCCATGCCGGCGAAGGCGGGCACCTGGGCCGTGAAGAAATCGACATCATCGAACCCACTTTGGAGCGCTTGCGCAGCGAGGGCATGGACCTGCGTGGCCCGCTGCCTGCCGACACTCTGTTTACCCCCAAATATCTGGAGCACTGCGATGCAGTGCTGGCGATGTACCACGACCAGGGCCTGCCCGTGCTGAAGTACAAAGGCTTCGGCGCGGCAGTCAACGTGACGTTGGGCCTGCCGATCATCCGTACCTCCGTGGACCATGGCACCGCCCTGGACCTGGCCGGCAGCGGCAAGATCGATACCGGCAGCCTGCAAGTCGCCCTGGAAACCGCCTACCAGATGGCCGAGACCCATTTATGACCGAGCAATACCAACACCGCGCGCGCAAGCGCTTCGGCCAGAACTTCCTGCATGACGCCGGCGTGATCGATCGCATCCTGCGCTCCATCCGGGCCAAGCCCGACGACCGCCTGCTGGAAATCGGGCCGGGCCAGGGCGCCCTGACCGAGGGCCTGCTCGACAGCGGCGCGCAACTGGACGTGGTGGAACTGGACAAGGACCTGGTCCCGATCCTCAACCAGCAGTTCGCCGGCAAGAGCAATTTCAACCTGCACCAGGGCGACGCACTGAAGTTCGACTTCAATAGCCTGAATGCCGCGCCGAACAGCCTGCGGGTGGTGGGAAACCTGCCGTACAACATCTCCACACCGCTGATCTTCCATCTGCTGAGCAACGCCAGCCTGATCCGCGACATGCACTTCATGCTGCAGAAAGAAGTGGTCGAGCGCCTCGCCGCCGGCCCTGGCGGTGGCGATTGGGGTCGCCTGTCGATCATGGTCCAGTACCATTGCCGGGTCGAACACCTGTTCAACGTCGGCCCGGGGGCATTCAACCCGCCGCCGAAAGTCGATTCGGCCATCGTCCGCCTGGTACCTCATGCCGTCCTGCCGCACCCGGCCAAGGATCATCGCCTGCTGGAGCGGGTGGTGCGCGAAGCGTTCAACCAACGCCGCAAAACCTTGCGCAACACCTTGAAACTGTTGCTCAGCAGCGCCGAAATCGAAGCCGCCGGCGTCGATGGCAGCCTGCGCCCCGAGCAACTGGACCTGGCGGCCTTCGTACGCCTGGCCGACAAGCTCAGCGAACAGGTCGCCCCGCAAGCCGACGCCAGCTGAACGGGTGACAAGCGCTATCGGGCAGTACGCCAGTCTGGTCTACTACCCGATACTTGGCCTAGACTGATCTCCTGAGTCGCGCCCGCGTCCCGCTTCGTTTTTAAGGCCTTATTTGCATGTCTGATCCTCGTTACCAGGTCGACGTCAGCGTCACCACCCGTTTTCTGGCAGAACAGTCGCAACCCGAGCATGACCGCTTCGCCTTCGCCTACAGCATTACCGTGCGCAACAATGGCTCCTTGCCGGCCAGGCTGCTGTCGCGGCACTGGGTCATCACCGATGGCGACGGCCATGTCGAAGAAGTGCGTGGTGAAGGCGTTGTCGGCCAGCAGCCGTTGATCGACGCCGGTAAAAGCCACAGCTACAGCAGCGGGACCGTGATGACCACCAAGGTCGGCACCATGCAGGGTACCTACCAGATGCTGGCCGAGGACGGCACACGCTTCGACGCCGTCATCAAGCCCTTTCGCCTGGCCGTGCCCGGAGCGCTGCACTAATGGCCACGTATGCGGTCGGCGACCTGCAAGGTTGCCTCGATCCGCTCAAATGCCTATTGGAACGCGTCGCCTTCGATCCCCAGAAAGACACGCTGTGGCTGGTGGGCGACCTGGTCAACCGTGGCCCACAATCCCTTGAGACGTTGCGTTTTCTCTACGGCATCCGCCAGTCGCTGGTGTGCGTGCTCGGCAACCACGACCTGCACCTGTTGGCCGCCTGGCAGAACATCGAGCGCCTGAAAAAGTCCGACACCTTGAGTGAAATCCTCGACGCCCCCGATTGCGTTGAACTGCTGGAGTGGCTGCGCCAGCAAAAGCTCATGCACTACGACGAGCCACGGAACCTGGCGCTGGTCCATGCCGGCATCCCGCCCCAGTGGTCCCTGCGCAAGGCACTCAAGTGCGCCGGCGAGGTGGAGCAGGCACTGCGCGACGACAATCTGTTCGCGCCCTACCTCGATGGCATGTACGGCAACGAGCCGGTCAAGTGGGACAACGACCTCACCGGCAGCGCCCGCCTTCGCGTCATCACCAACTATTTCACGCGCATGCGCTTCTGCACCCGCGACGGCAAGCTCGATCTCAAGGGCAAGGAAGGCATCGAGACCGCACCACCCGGCTACGCCCCCTGGTTCAAGCACAGCGAGCGCAAGACCCGTCACCTGAAAATCATTTTCGGACACTGGGCGGCACTGGGCGGTCAATGCGACGAACCCGGCGTCTTCGCCCTCGATACCGGCTGCGTGTGGGGCAGCGCCATGACGCTGATGAACGTCGACACGGGCGAGCAACTGCATTGCGATTGCGACGAACAGGGCCACGCCAGAATCCATCACCCGACCACTGCACCATTGCCGGCCGGCACCGCCGTTTGACCGGCGTTGCGCTCAAGCTACAGGAGTCCCTCATGACCGAATTCAAACGCATCCCCCCGGAACAGGCCCAGGCCCTGCGCGAGCAAGGCGCGGTCGTCGTCGACGTCCGCGACCCAGCCACGTTCGCGGCTCTGCACATCAGTGGCGCCAAGCACCTGGATAACCATTCCATCGCCGACTTCATCCGTGCCGCCGACCTCGATGCGCCGACCGTCGTGGTCTGCTATCACGGCAACTCCAGCCAGAGCGCAGCCGCCTATCTGATCAGCCAGGGCTTCACCGACGTCTACAGCCTGGACGGTGGTTTCGAGTTATGGCGCACGACCTATCCCGCAGAAACAGCGCAAGGCACCGCCGAATAATTTTTTATGCCGGCCAAGCCCGCGTGAACCGTGGGCTTGAGCGATGGCAGACGAACGGTCAGCCACAACTAATTACGTATTCCACCTTTACCTCCGTGATTCCGAACTATCCTTAGCCTCAGGCCATCCAAAACAGGGGAGAGCCGGTACACCGGCGCGCGGGTCATCGGGAGTCAGCTTTCAGGAGCCTGCATTCTTGAAAGCATTCTGGGGGGTAAACGGCAACTGGGTTCCCAGCGGCTGTCCAGCATCGACTGATTGATCCGACACCGGCTCCACGTATCGAGCGAGGTGACGTCATGAGCATTTTTAGCCACTTCCAGCAACGTTTCGAGTCCACGCGGCAAGAGGAATACTCGCTGCAGGAATACCTCGAACTCTGCAAGCAGGACCGCAGTGCCTATGTGTCGGCTGCGGAGCGTCTGTTGCTGGCCATCGGAGAACCGGAACTGCTGGATACCTCGACCAACTCGAGGCTCTCGCGCATCTTCTCCAACAAGGTGATTCGCCGCTATCCGGCCTTTGCGGACTTCCACGGGATGGAAGAATGCATCGAACAGATCGTGTCCTATTTCCGCCACGCCGCCCAAGGCCTGGAAGAGAAGAAACAAATCCTTTATCTGCTCGGCCCCGTGGGTGGTGGTAAATCGTCCCTGGCCGAAAAACTCAAGCAACTGATTGAAAAAGTGCCCTTCTATGCCATCAAGGGCTCGCCGGTGTTCGAATCGCCCCTGGGGCTGTTCAATGCGACAGAGGACGGCGCGATCCTCGAGGAAGACTTCGGTATCCCACGCCGCTACCTCAACACCATCATGTCGCCATGGGCGACCAAGCGCCTGGCCGAGTTCGGCGGTGATATCAGCCAGTTCCGGGTGGTCAAGCTCTACCCCTCGATCCTCAACCAGATCGCGGTAGCCAAGACCGAGCCGGGGGACGAAAACAACCAGGACATCTCCGCCCTGGTGGGCAAGGTCGATATCCGCAAACTGGAAGAATTCCCACAGAACGACGCCGACGCCTACAGTTATTCGGGTGCGCTGTGCCGGGCCAACCAGGGCTTGATGGAATTCGTCGAAATGTTCAAGGCACCTATCAAAGTGCTGCACCCGCTGCTGACCGCCACCCAGGAAGGCAACTACAACAGCACCGAGGGCCTGGGGGCCATTCCGTTCACCGGCATCCTGCTGGCCCACTCCAACGAATCGGAATGGCATACCTTCCGCAACAACAAGAACAACGAAGCCTTCATCGACCGGATCTATATCGTCAAGGTGCCGTACTGCCTGCGAGTGACCGACGAAGTGAAGATCTACGACAAGCTGCTGTTCAACAGCTCGCTGTCCAAGGCTCATTGCGCCCCCGACACCCTGAAGATGCTGGCCCAGTTCACGGTTCTGTCGCGTCTCAAGGAGCCGGAAAACTCCAACATCTATTCGAAGATGCGTGTGTACGACGGTGAAAACCTCAAGGACACCGATCCGAAGGCCAAGTCGATCCAGGAGTACCGCGACAACGCCGGCGTCGATGAAGGGATGAACGGGCTGTCCACACGCTTCGCGTTCAAGATCCTGTCCAAGGTCTTCAACTTCGACCCCCACGAAATTGCCGCCAACCCGGTTCACCTGCTGTATGTGCTGGAACAGCAGATCGAACAGGAACAGTTCCAGGCCGAAACCCGCGAGCGTTACCTGCGCTTCCTCAAGGAATACCTGGCCCCACGCTACATCGAGTTCATCGGCAAGGAAATCCAGACGGCGTACCTGGAGTCCTACAGCGAATACGGCCAGAACATCTTCGACCGCTACGTGCTGTACGCAGACTTCTGGATCCAGGACCAGGAATACCGCGACCCGGAAACCGGCGAAATACTCAATCGCGTGGCCCTCAACGAGGAACTGGAAAAAATCGAGAAACCGGCGGGCATCAGCAATCCGAAGGATTTCCGCAACGAAATCGTCAACTTCGTGCTGCGCGCCCGGGCCAACAACAACGGCAAGAACCCAACCTGGCTCAGCTATGAAAAGCTGCGGGTGGTCATCGAGAAGAAAATGTTCTCCAACACCGAAGACCTGCTGCCCGTCATCAGCTTCAACGCCAAGGCCAGCAAGGAGGACCAGCAAAAACACAACGATTTCGTCACACGCATGGTCGAACGTGGCTACACCGACAAACAGGTACGACTGCTTTCCGAGTGGTACCTGCGGGTCCGGAAATCGCAGTAAGCAGCGGCAAGCTTCTAGCTACAGACTGCAAGGGAGCGGCGTCGAGCCCTAGGCTCGACGCCACGCCACTTACGGCTTGAGGCTTACGACTTGAAGCTCCCCTGGAGGGGCCTATGAGCTATGTGATCGACCGACGCCTTAATGGCAAGAACAAGAGCACGGTGAACCGCCAGCGGTTTCTGCGGCGTTACCGCGACCACATCAAGAAGGCCGTCGAAGAGGCGGTCAGCCGGCGCTCCATTACCGATATGGAACACGGCGAGCAGATCAGCATCCCCGGCCGCGACATCGACGAGCCGGTGCTTCACCATGGTCGCGGCGGCAAACAGACCGTCGTGCACCCTGGCAACAAGGAATTCACCAGTGGCGAGCACATCCCCCGGCCCCAGGGCGGCGGTGCCGGCAAGGGCCCTGGCAAGGCCGGCAATTCCGGCGAAGGCATGGATGAGTTTGTCTTCCAGATCACCCAGGAGGAATTCCTGGAGTTCATGTTCGAGGACCTGGAGCTGCCGAACCTGGTCAAGCGCAACCTGACCGGGACCGACACCTTCAAGACCGTGCGTGCTGGTATCAGCAATGAAGGCAACCCATCACGCATCAACATCATCCGCACCCTTCGTTCGGCCCACGCCCGACGCATCGCGCTGTCGGGCAGCAGCCGGGCCAAACTGCGCGAAGCCAAGGAAGAACTGGCTCGCCTGAAACGCGAAGAACCCGACAATTTCGGCGACATTCAGGACCTTGAAGCGGAAATCGAGAAACTCAGCGCACGCATCCACCGCGTCCCGTTCCTCGATACGTTCGACCTCAAGTACAACCTGCTGGTGAAACAGCCAAACCCCAGCTCCAAGGCGGTGATGTTTTGCCTGATGGACGTTTCCGGCTCCATGACCCAGGCCACCAAGGACATCGCCAAGCGCTTCTTCATCCTGCTGTACCTGTTCCTGAAACGGAACTACGACAAGATCGATGTGGTGTTCATCCGCCACCACACCAGCGCCCGGGAAGTGGACGAAGAAGAGTTTTTCTACTCCAGGGAAACCGGCGGCACCATTGTCTCCAGCGCCCTGAAGCTGATGCAGGAAATCATGGCCGAACGCTACCCGGCCAACGAATGGAACATCTATGCGGCCCAGGCGTCGGACGGTGACAACTGGAACGACGACTCACCGATCTGCCGTGACATCCTGATCAACCAGATCATGCCGTTCGTCCAGTACTACACCTATGTGGAAATTACTCCACGGGAACACCAGGCGTTGTGGTACGAATACGAACGGATTGCCGAAGCATTTTCCGACACATTTGCCCAACAGCAACTGGTCTCGGCCGGGGATATCTACCCGGTCTTCCGTGAACTCTTCCAGCGCAGGTTAGTGACATGACCGCCAAAAAAGAGCAGAAACGCCAGCCCATTTCCACCGGCTCCGAATGGACGTTCGAGCTGATCAAGGCCTACGACCGCGAAATCAGCCGTATCGCGGACCGTTATGCCCTCGACACCTACCCGAACCAGATCGAGGTGATCACCGCCGAGCAAATGATGGACGCCTACGCGTCGGTCGGCATGCCGCTGGGCTATCACCACTGGTCCTACGGCAAGCACTTCCTCAGCACAGAGAAATCCTACAGCCGCGGCCAGATGGGGCTGGCCTATGAGATCGTGATCAATTCCGACCCCTGCATCGCCTACCTGATGGAAGAAAACACCATCTGCATGCAGGCCCTGGTGGTGGCGCATGCCTGCTACGGGCACAACAGCTTCTTCAAGGGCAACTACCTGTTCCGCACCTGGACCGATGCCAGTTCGATCATCGATTACCTGGTGTTCGCCAAGCAGTACATCATGCAATGCGAGGAGCGCCACGGTATCGACGCGGTGGAGGACCTGCTG
The DNA here is from genome assembly GCF_055390755.1 of Pseudomonas sp. Van50. NCBI lineage: Bacteria > Pseudomonadati > Pseudomonadota > Gammaproteobacteria > Pseudomonadales > Pseudomonadaceae > Pseudomonas > Pseudomonas sp. Van50. The sequence continues at coordinate 6,431,320 of NZ_AP024343.1, forward strand.
GACTCCTGCCACGCCCTGATGAACTATGGCGTGGACCGCTACAAACGACCGTATCCGATTTCCGCCGAAGAAGAACGCCGGCGCCAGAAGGACCGAGAAGAACACCTGCAAAAACAGATCAACGATCTATGGCGCACCATTCCCAAGGGTGCGGACAAGTACAACGAAAAAGACAACGCCCGCTTCCCTGCCGAGCCCCAGGAGAACATTCTCTATTTCATTGAAAAACATGCGCCGCTGCTGGAACCGTGGCAGCGGGAAATCGTGCGCATCGTGCGCAAGATCGCCCAGTATTTCTATCCACAGCGCCAAACCCAGGTAATGAACGAAGGCTGGGCCACGTTCTGGCACTACACGCTGATGAACGACCTGTACGACGAAGGCCTGGTCACCGACGGCTTCATGATGGAGTTCCTGACGTCACACACCAGCGTGGTGTTCCAACCTGGCTTCGACAGCCCGTACTACAGCGGCATCAATCCTTACGCACTGGGTTTCGCCATGTACCGCGACATTCGGCGCATGTGCGAGAACCCTACCGAGGAAGATCGTCGCTGGTTCCCGGAAATCGCCGGTTCGGACTGGTTGTCCGCCATTAAATTCGCCATGAGCAGCTTCAAGGACGAAAGCTTCATCCTGCAGTACCTTTCGCCCAAGGTGATCCGCGACCTGAAACTGTTCAGCATCCTGGATGACGACCAGAAAGATGACCTGGTGGTACCCGCCATTCACGATGAGAGCGGCTATCGCATCATCCGCGAAACCCTGGCGGCGCAGTACAACCTGGGTAATCGCGAGCCCAACGTGCAGATCTACAGCATCGACCGCCGCGGAGACCGCTCGCTGACCCTGCGGCACCAGGCCCACAACCGCAAACCACTGGGTGACTCCACCGATGAAGTGCTCAAGCACCTGCATCGCCTCTGGGGCTTCGACATCCACCTGGAAACCCTGCAAGGCGACCAAGTGATGAAAACCCATCATGTACCGCCCAGGGGCGAACAAGCCGAAGGCGATTATGGCCGCCTGGACCTGGCCGTCATTCATCTTTGATCCCGTTTTCGCCTCCGGACGTCCGACGCAAAGGTTATCCTGTCGGACCAACGGAGGTTTTTTATGCAGATCTATAAAGTTGGCGGCGCCGTACGCGATCGCCTGCTGGGCATTCCCATCACCGACGTCGATCGGGTCGTCGTGGGAGCCACCGCCGAGGAAATGCTCGCCAAGGGTTTTCGCCCCGTGGGGGCCGACTTTCCGGTATTCCTCGACCCGAAGACCGGCGAGGAATACGCCCTCGCCCGCACCGAGCGCAAGAGCGGTCGGGGCTATGGCGGCTTCGTGTTCCATGCCAGCCCTGAAGTCACTCTGGAAGAAGACCTGGTCCGCCGGGACTTGACCATCAACGCCATGGCTGAAGATGACCATGGCAACTTGACCGATCCGTACCACGGCCAACGCGATCTCGAAGCCCGGGTGCTGCGTCACGTTTCCCCCGCTTTCACCGAAGATCCGCTCCGAGTTCTGCGGGTTGCCCGCTTTGCCGCGCGTTATGCGCCGCTGGGTTTCAAGGTGGCGGGCGAAACCCTTGAGCTGATGCGCCAGCTCAGCGAGTCCGGCGAACTGGAGGCGTTGACGGCCGAGCGCAGCTGGAAAGAAATTTCCCGCGCCCTCATGGAAAAGCAACCACAGGTATTTATCCAGGTCTTGCGCGACTGCACGGCCCTCAAGGTCTTGATGCCCGAAGTCGACGCGCTGTTCGGCGTGCCACAACCTGAAGCCCATCACCCGGAAATCGATACCGGCGTCCATACCCTGAGCGTGTTGGAACAGGCGGCACTGCATCAACAGCCGTTGACGGTCCGCTGGGCCTGCCTGCTCCATGACCTGGGTAAAGGCCTGACGCCCCAGCACGAATGGCCGCGACACATCGCCCATGAGCACACGGGCTTGAAGCTGATCAAAGTCGTAAACGAGCGCTTCAAGGCGCCGCGCGACTGTCAGGAACTGGCGTTATTGGTGGGCCAGTACCATACCCATGGTCATCGCGCGCTTGAACTGAAGGCATCTACCCTGCTTGAACTGCTACAAAGTTTTGATGTGTACCGTCGGCCCCAGCGCTTCGAGGAATTCATTGCGGCCTGCGAGATGGACGCGCGCGGGCGCAAGGGGCTTGAGCAGCGAAGTTATCCACAGGCTGATTATCTGCGGGGCGCTGCGGCAGCGGCCCGCGCGGTGGCGGTGCAGCCTTTGCTGGAAAAAGGCTTCAAGGGGCCGGAGCTGGGTGAGGCGATCAAGCGTGAGCGGCTCAAGGCGTTAAAAAGCTACAAAGAAGCGGCGAGCTGACGGGAGGTCGTGTCAGTTTGTATTTTGCTGGATGTTCCGCCGTCATCGCGAGCAAGCTCGCTCCCACAGTGACTCTCAGTGGACACATGTCTTGTGTTCGACTGAAATCCTCTGTGGGAGCGAGCTTGCTCGCGATGGCGGCAGGCGCCTCACAGCAGGCTGGACGGCGTAAGCTGCTGGCCGCGCCACTCGAAAGCCACCGGCGCCAGCACCTGGTCGATCTGCGACTCTTCCCACAACGTGGCGAAGCTTTTGCCCACTCCTGGGTGAACCCGATCCGGCGCGATCAACGACAAAGGCCACAGGACGAAGGCGTTCTTGAGGATTTCCGTACGTGGCAGGATCAGCCCGTCGAAGTTGCCGACCTGTTCGCCATACAACAACACGTCGATATCCAGTGGCAGCCCCTTGCGGTCCGGCGCATAGCGACCGTTGTCCGCCTCGATGAACTTGAGGCGACGATCCAACTCCATCAGCGGCAGGTCCGTGAAGGCCGAGACGACAAAATTGAAGAACGGCCCGCTCTTGATCCCCACCGGCTGGCTCTCGAACACGGCCGAACAGCGCATGTCCACGAGAAAACCGGCCAAGGCCTCAAGACCGGCGCGCAAATGGGTTTCGCGCTCGATATTGCTGCCGAGCCCGAGAAAAACCTGAGTCAGCGACATCCGCGCTCGATCTCCACGCCAACGCCGCTGGCCGCCGGTACGGCGCCAGGCTTGGTCACCTTCAGACGCATCCAGGTGATCTTGAACTCGTCCATCAGCTCCTGGGCCAGTCGTTCGGCGAAGGTCTCGACCAACTGGAACTGCGCTTGTTCGGCAAACGCCTGGATGCGCGACGACACGCTGGCATAGTCGAGTGCCAGGGTCAGGTCGTCGCCCGCGGCGGCCGGGCGGTTGTCCCAGGCGAAGCTCAGGTCAAGCCGCAGGCACTGTCGGATACCTCGCTCCCAGTCGTAGGCACCGATTACCGTGTCGACTTCCAGGCCCTCGATAAACACTCTGTCCAAGCACTCTTCTCCGCAGCACGACAAGGGCGCGATGCCCCGTTAGAATCAGGGCGTCCTCGCCCGGAATAGTTAGCATGTTTTGGTTACTGGCGATTCTCGCCTACCTGCTCGGCTCGCTGTCCTTCGCCATTTTGCTCAGCCGCCTGACCGGTCGCCCGGATCCGCGAATGAGTGGCTCAGGCAATGCCGGCGCCACCAACATGCTGCGCCTGGCCGGACGCAAACTCGCCATCCTGACCCTGCTGGGCGACCTCTGCAAAGGCCTTGTCCCGGTATTGATCGCCAGCCTTGCAGGGCTCTCGTTGCAGCAACAGGCCTGGATCGGCGTCTGCGCCGTCATCGGCCACTTGTTCCCACTGTACTTCCGTTTCCGTGGCGGCAAGGGTGTCGCCACCGCCGCCGGCATGCTGCTGGGCCTGTACCCGCCCGCCGCCCTGCTGGCTGTCTGTGCCTGGCTGCTGACGTTCTACCTGACCCGCACCAGCTCCCTGGCCGCGCTGATCGCCACGCCGTTGACCCTGCCATTGCTGGCCTGGCAGGAACCGGCGGCCTTGCTGCCAATGACCGTGCTGGTTGCACTGATCGTCTGGCGCCACCGAGGCAATCTACGCGACCTGTTCGCCGGGCGCGAACGGCATTTTTAAATACCGTTTCACAGAGGTGCCAACTGCTCCATGGGCCAGCGCGCCTGCACACTGATTGCCAGGCTTTCCTGCTGACCGGCCTGCAAACGCTGGCAGCCGGCAAAAGCAATCATTGCGCCGTTATCTGTGCAGAACTCCGGCCGGGCGTAGTAAACGTCGCCCTTCATGTCTCCGAGCATTTTCTCCAGCGATGTGCGCAAGGCCTTGTTCGCACTCACGCCCCCGGCGATCACCAGGCGCTTGAGGCCGGCCTGTTTCAGGGCACGCTTGCACTTGATGGTCAAAGTCTCCACCACGGCCTGCTGGAACGCCAGCGAGATGTCGCAACGGGCTTGCTCACTGTCGTCCCCGGCGCTGACACACTGCTGCCAGGTGTTCAGGGCGAAAGTCTTCAGCCCACTGAAACTGAAATCCAGGCCGGGGCGGTCGCACATCGGCCGCGGGAACACGAAGCGCCCATCGACCCCTTGGTTTGCAAGCCGGGAAATTTCCGGCCCACCGGGATAATTGAGCCCCATCATTTTTGCAGTCTTGTCGAATGCTTCGCCGGCGGCATCGTCGAGGGTTTCGCCGAGCAGCTCGTATTGGCCGATGCCATCGACCCGGATGAGCTGTGTATGGCCACCCGATACCAACAAAGCGACGAACGGGAATTGTGGCGGTTGCGCCTCCAGCATCGGCGCCAGCAAGTGGCCTTCCATGTGATGCACGCCCAGGGCTGGAATATCCCAGGCAAAGGCCAGCGCCTGGGCACAGGAAGCGCCCACCAGCAACGCGCCCACCAGGCCCGGGCCGGCAGTGTAGGCGATGCCGTCGATCTCGGTCGGCATGCAGCCGGCTTCGGCCAGGACCTGGCGGATCAAGGGCAGCATGCGCTTGACGTGATCGCGGGAGGCAAGTTCGGGCACTACCCCGCCGTAGGCGCGGTGCAGGTCGATCTGGCTGAACAGCGCATCGGCCAGCAGGCCGCGCTCACTGTCGTAAAGTGCGACACCGGTTTCATCGCAGGAGGTTTCTAATCCCAGTACTAGCATGGGTTTGCGCCTTGTAGAGGCTGAATTCGAAGGCGCGCATAATAGTCGCCGCGTTGTGCCCCGACCAGCGGTTTTCGATCAGAGGCTTTGCATTCCGAGCGTTGAGGGGTTAACATCCGCAACCCTTAAAAACCGACGTCTTCAAGTGCTCTTTTGCCGCGAGGATGTTGACCCCGGTAATGAATGAAGGTAGCTCTGGATGCCAGCCGTCAAAGTAAAAGAGAACGAACCCTTCGACGTAGCTCTGCGTCGTTTCAAGCGCTCCTGCGAAAAAGCCGGTGTTCTGGCTGAAGTTCGTAGCCGCGAATTCTACGAGAAGCCGACTTCTGAGCGTAAGCGCAAGGCAGCAGCCGCTGTTAAGCGTCACGCCAAGAAAGTTCAGCGCGAACAGCGCCGCGCCGTACGTCTGTACTAATACACAGACGTCCGTAGCAAGCTTCTGCCAAGCCCGGCCTTCAAGCCGGGCTTATGGCATTTGCGGAATAACGCTTGATGCTTCACCGTCAAAGCCGCAGACGCGACCAAGACAACCGTTTCACCGCGTCAGACCTGGCTCTTTTGCCAGCGGTGCACGTCTTTCCTGACGAGCCTTCCAAGGCTACCGACGAGCACACCCTGATTCCTCTAACGACGATCAGCCCAAGGCACCTGCCTGCGTGCCCGCTTCATGAGCTATCCGAGGCCTGACCGGCCGTTACCGGACTCAGCGCAACACATTCAAACAGTCGAATACTGATAGTTATTAACGTCAGTGGATTATCGGCAGATACACTTCCCGACAGCGATGATGCAGACGACCCGGTCGAGCCACCGATTCAGCGTGCCTCAAACCCAGACCCGGTTACGCCTGCCGATTTCGGGTCCATATTTCGCGCAGTGATGATGAGAACGCCATGGCCGGGCTGATTCCCCAGAGCTTTATTGACGACCTCCTGAACCGCACCGACATCGTCGACGTGGTCAGCTCTCGCCTGCAAATGAAGAAAGCAGGCAAGAACTACACGGCCTGCTGCCCGTTTCACAAAGAGAAAACGCCCTCTTTCAGCGTCAGCCCCGACAAGCAGTTCTACTATTGCTTCGGTTGCGGCGCGGGCGGCAATGCCCTCGGCTTCATCATGGACCACGACAACCTGGACTTCCCCCAGGCCGTCGAAGAACTGGCCAAAGCCGCCGGCATGGAAATTCCCCGCGAGGAAAGCGGTCGACCGCACAAGCCGCGCCAACCGACCGACTCACCGCTCTACCCACTACTGACGGCGGCGGCCGATTTCTATCGCCAGGCCCTCAAGAGCCACCCGGCGCGCAAGGCCGCGGTGGATTACCTCAAGGGCCGCGGCCTGACTGGCGAAATCGCCCGGGATTTCGGCCTCGGCTTCGCCCCGCCCGGCTGGGACAACCTGTACAAGCATCTAAGCAGCGACACGCTGCAGCAGCGCGCCATGATCGACGCAGGCCTGCTGATCGAAAACGCCGAAACCGGCAAGCGCTACGACCGCTTCCGCGACAGGGTCATGTTTCCGATCCGCGACACACGCGGGCGGATCATCGCCTTTGGCGGCCGAGTGCTGGGCGATGACAAGCCGAAGTACCTGAACTCCCCGGAAACCCCAGTGTTCCATAAGGGCCAGGAACTCTACGGCCTGTACGAAGCGCGCAAGAACAACCGCAACCTCGACGAAATCATCGTCGTCGAGGGCTACATGGACGTGATAGCCCTGGCCCAGCAAGGCCTGCGCAATGCCGTCGCGACCCTGGGCACGGCCACCAGCGAAGAGCATATGAAGCGCCTGTTTCGCGTCGTGCCCAACGTGCTGTTCTGCTTCGACGGCGACCAGGCCGGTCGCAACGCTGCCTGGCGCGCACTGGAGTCCACCTTGCCGTGCCTGCAGGACGGCCGGCGGGCACGCTTCCTGTTCCTGCCCGAGGGCGAGGACCCGGACACCCTGGTGCGCTCCGAAGGCACCGACGCGTTCCGTGCGCGGATCAACCAGCACGCACAACCGTTGGCCGACTATTTTTTCCAGCAGTTGACCGAAGAAGCCGATCCACGCTCCCTCGAAGGCAAGGCCCACATGGCCACCCTCGCGGCGCCGCTGATCGACAAGGTGCCCGGTGCCAATCTGCGCACGCTCATGCGCCAGCGCCTCACCGAGATCACCGGCCTCAACAGCGAAGCGGTCAATCAACTGGTGCACAGCGCCCCCCAGGAGGCGCCGCCGGCGTATGACCCGGGCATCGATTACGACGCGATGCCGGATTTCGCCGACTATCATCAACCCCAGCAGGATTACGCCCCCCAGCAGGAATGGACGCCGAAAAAACCCGGCAGCGGCGGCAAGAAATGGGACAAGAAACCCTGGGACAAGAACGGCAAGCGCGGCGATCGCGACCAGCCACGTGCCCCGCGCGTGCCGGCCGCCGTCGAACCCCCAACACTGGCCGCTTTGCGCACCTTGCTGCATCACCCGCAACTGGCGGAAAAAGTAGAGGACGCAGGGCACTTCGCCGCCGAGGACCACAGCAATACGCAATTGCTGGTCGCTCTCCTTGAAGCCGTGCAGAAGAACCCCAAGCTAAACTCTTTCCAGTTGATCGCACGGTGGCACGGTACCGAGCAGGGACGCCTCTTGAAGGCCTTGGCCGAGAAGGAATGGCTGATTGATGGAGACAACCTTGAACAACAGTTTTTCGACACCATTACTAGCTTGTCCGCCCGCCAACGCGAGCGAAACCTGGAACAACTTCTGCGAAAAGCTCGCCAGAGCGAGTTGACCAGCGAAGAGAAAAACCAATTGCGCGACTTACTCAGCCGCAATGTTTGCGCATCAAACCCGACCTCAACTGGCGCGTGAGGTCACAGCTCAGGTATAATCCTCGGCTTGTTTTTTGCCCGCCAAGACCTTCAGTGGATAGGGTGTTATGTCCGGAAAAGCGCAACAGCAGTCTCGTATCAAAGAGTTGATCCTATTGGGTCGTGAGCAGGGCTACCTGACTTACGCGGAGGTCAACGACCACCTGCCGGAGGATATTTCAGATCCGGAACAGGTGGAAGACATCATCCGCATGATCAACGACATGGGGATCAACGTATTCGAGGTTGCTCCAGATAAGGATGCCCTTATGCTGGCCGACGCCGATACCGACGAGGCGGCCGCTGAAGAAGCGGCCGCAGCGTTGGCAGCGGTCGAGACCGACATTGGTCGCACCACGGACCCCGTGCGCATGTACATGCGTGAAATGGGTACGGTAGAGCTCCTCACACGTGAAGGCGAAATCGAAATCGCCAAGCGTATTGAAGAAGGCATCCGTGAAGTGATGGGCGCAATTGCGCACTTCCCTGGCACGGTTGACCATATTCTCTCCGAGTACACCCGCGTCACCACCGAAGGTGGCCGCCTGTCCGACGTCCTGAGCGGCTATATCGACCCGGATGACGGCATTGCGCCGCCTGCCGCCGAAGTGCCGCCGCCGATCGATGCGAAAGCCGTCAAGGCCGACGACGACACCGATGACGACGACGCCGAAGCGAGCGACGACGAGGAAGAAGCCGAAAGCGGTCCGGATCCGGTCATCGCCGCACAGCGTTTCGGCGCTGTCGCCGACCAGATGGAAATCACCCGCAAGGCGCTGAAGAAGCACGGCCGCAACAACAAGCAGGCGATTGCCGAGTTGTTGGCGCTGGCCGAGTTGTTCATGCCGATCAAACTGGTGCCGAAGCAATTCGAAGGCCTGGTTGAGCGTGTTCGCAGTGCCCTGGATCGCTTGCGTCAGCAAGAGCGCGCAATCATGCAGCTTTGCGTGCGTGATGCCCGCATGCCACGTGCTGATTTCCTGCGCCAGTTCCCGGGCAACGAAGTCGACGAAAGCTGGACCGATGCACTGGCCAAGGGCAAGAGCAAATACGCCGAAGCCATTGCCCGCCTGCAGCCGGACATCATTCGTTGCCAGCAGAAGCTCAGTGCGCTGGAGGCCGAGACCGGCCTGAGCATCGCCGAGATCAAGGACATCAACCGTCGCATGTCGATCGGCGAGGCCAAGGCCCGTCGCGCGAAGAAAGAGATGGTCGAAGCGAACTTGCGTCTGGTGATCTCCATCGCCAAGAAGTACACCAACCGCGGCCTGCAATTCCTCGACCTGATCCAGGAAGGCAACATCGGCCTGATGAAGGCGGTGGACAAGTTCGAATACCGTCGCGGCTACAAGTTCTCGACTTATGCCACCTGGTGGATCCGTCAGGCGATCACTCGCTCGATCGCCGACCAGGCCCGCACCATCCGTATCCCGGTGCACATGATCGAGACGATCAACAAGCTCAACCGCATTTCCCGGCAGATGCTGCAGGAAATGGGTCGCGAACCGACGCCGGAAGAGCTGGGCGAACGCATGGAAATGCCTGAGGACAAGATCCGCAAGGTATTGAAGATCGCCAAAGAGCCGATCTCCATGGAAACCCCGATCGGCGATGACGAAGACTCCCATCTGGGGGACTTCATCGAAGACTCCACCATGCAGTCTCCGATCGATGTCGCCACTGTCGAGAGTCTCAAGGAAGCGACTCGCGAAGTACTCTCCGGCCTCACTGCCCGTGAAGCCAAGGTACTGCGCATGCGCTTCGGCATCGACATGAATACCGACCACACCCTTGAGGAAGTCGGTAAGCAGTTCGATGTAACCCGCGAGCGGATTCGTCAGATCGAAGCCAAGGCGTTGCGCAAACTGCGCCACCCGACGCGAAGCGAGCATCTGCGCTCCTTCCTCGACGAGTGACCTTCAAAACCCCCGGCCCTGCCGGGGGTTTTGTTATGCGCAAATAAAATCCCCTTCGTTACGCTCCTCCCCCCCTGTTGCCCGTCTACACTCGAAACATCCTCCCCAAGCCATGACGAGACAGTGATGCCCAGACTGACGGCCGCGCTTTTGCTGTCATTGATCACCTGGACCGCAACAGCTGGCGCGTTGACGCTCACCGATGAGGAGCTCCGCTGGCTCAAGGACCACCCCGACCTGCGCCTGGGTGTCGACGCCTCATGGCCGCCGTTTGAGTTTCGCGACGATCAAGGCCGCTATCAGGGCCTGGCCGCCGACTACATCGAGATCATCCGTGAACGGTTGGCCGTCAGGCTCACGCCCGTCGAGCCGGCCAGCTGGACTGCCGTACTGGAACAGGTCGGACAGGGCAAGATCGACCTATTGCCTGGCATCATGTCCACTCCGGAGCGCCAGAATTACCTGGCATTTACCCGCCCCTACCTGGATTTCCCCATTGTCATCCTGGCCCATTACGGTGGCGCCCAGCCTCACAGCCTCAAGGAACTGTATGGGCTGAAAATCGCCGTGGTGGAGAACTACGCGCCTCATGAATTGCTGCGCAACCATCATCCCGACCTGAACCTGGTGGCGCTGCCTAACGTCAGTTCAGCCCTGCAAGCACTGGCGACCGATGAAGTGGACGCGGTGGTGGGCGATCTCGCTTCCAGTGTCTGGAGCCTGCGCCAGCTCAAGCTCGAAGGCCTTTATGTCAGCGGGGAAACGCCTTATCGCTATCAATTGGCAATGGCCGTCCCTCGAGACAACAAGGTATTGGTGGGCATCCTGGACAAAGTCCTGGCAGACATGAGCCCGGCCGAGGTCGCCGAGATCCAGCAGAAGTGGATCGGCAATGTGCACGACTATGGCCAGCTCTGGTCAGATTTACTGTTTTACGGCCTGCCTGCGCTGCTGCTCCTGGTCGGCATACTGGCGGTGGTGATTCGCATCAATCGCCGGCTCAGCTCGGAAATCGCCCGTCGGGTGGAGCTTGAGCAGGAGCTGCGCAGCAGCGAATACCATTACCGTGGGCTGGTGGAGAGCCTGTCGGCCATTGCCTGGGAGGCAAGGGTCAGCGATTTCACCTACAGCTACGTGTCGCCTCACGCCGAAGACCTGTTGGGCTATCCCCTCTCCCATTGGCTGGTCCCGGGCTTCTGGCGCAACATCATTCATCCGGCCGACCTGATCCGCGCCCAGACCTATTGCGACCATGAAGTGCTGGCGGGTCGCGATCACTGCATCGATTACCGGGTCATCACGGCCGATGGTCGCTGCCTGTGGGTGCGCGACATTGTCAGCCTGATCGAACACGGGCACGAGCCGCTGATGCGCGGATTGATGATCGATATCAGCGAAGCCAAGCGCACCGAGGAAGCGCTGCGTCTTTCGGAGCAGAAATTTGCCTCGGTGTTCCGCCAGTGTCCGGACATCCTGGTGATAGCACGGCTGTTGGACGGTTGCCTGCTGGAGGTCAACAAGGCGTTCGAAGAGCAGATCGGCCTGAGTGCCGCAGAAGTGGTGGGGCACAACGCAACCGAACTGAATATCTGGGGCATCCAGGGCGTGGGGCCGAGCCTGTTGCAGCGTTTGCAGGCCGGCAGCATTCGCAACCTGGAAATGCCCTTTCGTCGCAGCAACGGCCAGGTATTCACCGGGCTGATCTCCGCTGAACCCTTCGACCTCGACACGACGCCAGCCCTGGTCGTGGTGGTGCGGGACATCAGCCAGCTCAAGGAAACCCAGCAGCAATTGCAGACCTCCGAAGAGAAGTTCGCCAAGGCGTTCCACGCCTCGCCCGATGGACTGCTGCTGTCCCGGCAAAGCGATGGCCTGCTGATCGAGGTCAACGAAGGGTTCAGCCGCATTACCGGCTTCAACAGCGCCCTGTCGGTGGACCGCTCTACCCTGGACCTGGGCATCTGGGTCAATCTCAACGAACGCAAGCAGATGCTCGACCTGTTGCAACGGGACGGCTTCGTGAAGGATTTCAGCTGCCATATCCGCCGCAACGACGGACAGATCCGGCTCTGCGAAGTGTCCAGCCGCCCCCTGCCCATCGGCAACGAAGACTGCATGCTGACCATCGCCCGGGACATCACCGAGCGCCACCTGATGCAGGAAAAACTGCAACAGGCCGCCACCGTGTTCGAAAGCACTGCCGAAGGCGTGCTGATCACCGATACGCAACAGCACATCAGCGCCGTGAACCGAGCCTTCACCGAAATCACCGGCTACAGCGAAACCGAAGCCTTGGGCCATACGCCTCGGTTGTTGGCTTCCGGCCTGCATGACAGCGCGTTTTACGCCGCGATGTGGCACCAGTTGACCGCGGAGGGACACTGGCAGGGAGAGATCTCCAACCGACGCAAGAACGGCGAGCTGTACCCCAGTTGGCTGACCATCAGCGCGGTGCGCAATCGGGGCCGACAGATCACCCATTTCGTCGCGGTCTTCGCCGATATCTCCAGCCTCAAGCACGCCCAGGCCCGGCTCGACTACCAGGCTCACCACGACCCGCTGACGGGCCTGCCCAATCGCACGCTGTTCGAAAGCCGCTTGCTGGCGGCGCTCAACGGCCAGCAGGAAAACGGCGGCCAGGGTGCTGTGCTGTTCCTGGACCTGGACCGCTTCAAGCACATCAATGACAGCCTCGGGCACCCGGTCGGCGACCTGCTGCTCAAGGGCATTGCCGTGCGCTTGCGCGAGCAGCTGCGCGACATCGACACCGTGGCGCGCCTGGGCGGCGACGAATTCATTATCCTGCTGCCAGGCCTGCAACAGCCCAGCGATGCCGAGCACATCGCCCAGAAACTGTTGAACTGCTTTACCGCACCGTTCCAGGCCGGCGAGCACGAGTTTTTCATCAGCGCCAGCATCGGCACCAGCCTCTACCCCCAGGACGGCTGCGACGTCGCCACGCTGGTCAAGAATGCCGACGCGGCGATGTACCGCTCCAAGGCCAAGGGACGTAACCGGGTGGAAAGCTACACCCGCGACCTCACCGCCCAGGCGAGCGAGCGCGTGGCCCTGGAACACGAACTGCGCCGAGCGATTGAACGCAACGAGCTGTCACTGTCCTTCCAACCGAAAATCAGCCTCGCCGACAACCGACTGGTGGGGGCGAGGCGCTGATTCGCTGGTATCACCCGACATTTGGCGACGTTCCCCCCGAACATTTCATCCCGTTGGCGGAAGAAAACGGCATGATCCTGCAAATTGGCGACTGGGTACTGGAACGCGCCTGCCGGCAACTGTGCGAATGGAACAGCACCTACGAAAGCCTTGGCTCCCTGTCGGTCAACCTGGCCGGCGCCCAACTGCGCCAGCCCAACCTGCTGGGGCGTATCGAACAACTGCTGCGCGAACACCAGCTCCGGCCCGACTTATTGCAACTGGAAATTACCGAGAACTTCATCATGAGCCAGGCCGAAGAGGCCCTGACGGTGCTGCACCAGTTGAAGAACCTCGGTGTGCAACTGGCCATCGACGACTTCGGCACGGGCTATTCCTCCCTGAGCTACCTCAAGCGCCTGCCGCTGGACATCCTCAAGATCGACCAGTCCTTCGTCCGCGGCCTGCCCGACGACCCACACGATGCGGCCATCGTGCGGGCAATCATCGCCCTGGGCCGCAGCATGCAATTCACCATCATCGCCGAGGGCGTCGAAACCCTGGCCCAGCAGCAATTCCTGGCCGAAGAAGGTTGCGAACAGATCCAGGGCTACATCGTCAGCCTGCCCCTGTGCGCCGACGAGTTTGCCGCAACGTTTCTTCGTGTGAGCGTATCGGATTTTTCGGATAGCACAGCCGAGAAACCGTCGCTATAATCCGCGGCCTACTGAGGGCCTATAGCTCAGTTGGTTAGAGCAGAGGACTCATAATCCTTTGGTCCACGGTTCGAGTCCGTGTGGGCCCACCATACAAAAAGCCGCGCATTGCGCGGCTTTTGCGTTCTTGAGCCTGTTGACTCTTGCGCCCTAGGCGAAGGTCTTCATAAAACGGCTCTGCACACTGCCTGATGGCTGCGACCCCATTCGCTGCTTGTTCACAAAGTTCAGTCGAGCGGGTCAGCACCTGAGGCGTTGCTACCCGTAGCAAGGTCGTCATCAGTCGAACACTCCCTGGATTTCCTCAAGCGTAGGCATCGCAGCCGGTACCACGGCGAACTCACAATCCAGGGCCCCAGGACTCGTGCATAGGCAAGCATCCCCACCGACGGGTCACCCTTTTCGAGCGGATATCCCCTCGCAGTTAACGTACTCACCTTTCACCGAAACATCCGTCCCCGAATCGACGTCAAAAGCTCGCCGTTGTTTGACCGCGATAGCAACTTTGGCAACTGCCCGCCCTCTTTCCTTGTTCCTCGACTCACCTGGAAGTAATACTCTGGGGAATTAACGACGGGCGAAGACCCCACGTCCAAGCCGTTCAACCTCCTCAAGCGAGATCCCCATCATCGCCAGCCCCAGCCTCTCCCGACTGTTTCTTGAACTGTTCTGGCAACTCGGCATCCTGCTGGTGCCGGCTTTTTTCGTCACGATATTGCCGCCTCCATTGGCTTTGTTAGCGGTGTTGTTCTTCGGCCTGCTGATGGGGCTTGCCGCACGATTCGGTTTTCTGTCGGCCGGGCGAGTCTGTGGCAGGTTGATCGTCGGCGCCGTGTTCGGCCTGGGTTTCAGCGTGGGTCGGGCCTTGCCTGAGTGGTGGGGCATCCTGGCGGCCATCGCCTGCATCGGCGGCGGGCTGGCGGGCGTCAGCACCTGGGAGCGGCGTCTGGGCTTGGCGCCCGTTTCTGGCAAGGGCGCCAGTGCCTGGGGTGGAAGCGAGCCGCAACTGACGCCTGAAGGCGAACCGATCCGGGTGTTCAACCACAGTGAAATCGCCATGGGCGGCCCCACCTATTGCGACTATCTGTTTCCCGATGGTGTGCTCCTGCAAGGCCTTGGCTCTTCGTCACTGTTCTCCCGCGACGGGCGCTATTTTGCGGCGACCGTACCGTCCCGGCAGAACTGGGGGCTGGTCGTCCTCGACCGTCAACAGCGCCAGGTGTACCGCTGTGCCGACAGCGAACTCTGGGAGTTGGACGCTTTTGACCTCGGCGTGTTGAGCGGGCGCCATAGCCCGCTGGTGGACGACAGCGTTCGCGAAATCCGACTGGAGGAACTGTTCCAGACGGCCAGCGTTACCCCCTTGGTCCCCTTCGCCGACCTCTGGCTGGACTCCGATTGGCATCCCGAGCAAGTTCAACATACCTTCGAGCGGCGTTCTGCGGACGGCCAGCACTGCCTGCGGGGCGACATTGCCTTGCCCGCGACATTTCGCGACCTGGCCCAGCCGCTGGAACCGCTGGTTTCACCGCGCTACGCCATCAGCGTCAACGGGCAACCGGCCGGCCTGTCGATGGCGGCCGATGCGCCGTTGGTATGGAGCAGCGATCAACGCGCCCTGGTGTGTCTGGCCCAGGAACAACCCCCTCATGCAGACGGCGACCAGTATTGGCTGTGGCAGCTCGACCTGGGCTGGCGCGCCCTGCCCTCGCCTTGGGTGAAGAGCGAAGCAGAACCGTCCTTCTATTGGCACGAGTTGCTGGGTCTCGACGCAAGCCATGTGCAGATCGGCTCGTACCTTGACTATCCGCGACCGGGCTCCGGGCGTTATGGCTACCGCTTGGACAGCATCCACGGCGATAGCGAGACCCAGGTCGGTCACGATGCCCAAGGTCGCGTGCAGGAGGGCGAGTTTGCGTTGACCCGCATGACCATCGCGATGCCGCTGGACAGCCAAGGCCAGCGCGGCGATTCATCCATCGAAACGCAGCCGATGCAGGACGGGGTGCGCGCACGGTTGACCTGGCTTGGCGATAATCCCGACGGGCTGGGCGGTTATCGCTGTCAGATCGGCGACTGGCAATTGCCTGGCCGCTGGTTGTTGGATCATCGGGTCTCCGATTGCGGACGTTACCTGGCCCTGCTGCCCTTCGACGGTGCAACGACGGTCGCGACCCACGGGGTGGTTGCCGATCTGAAGGAGCGACAGCTACTGCAGGGGCCCACGATGTGGGTCGCTCGCCTGCTCGATTTCCGCGCAGGCCGGCTGAGCCTGGCGGTGGTGGCCGGCCGTCTCGATCAAGACCTGGAGAGCAGCGCGCTGCAACGCTTCAATATCCCCGCGCCGCAGAGCGATAGCGACTCTTCGTTCTTTCAACCCGACGAGCAATCCCGGCTGTTCTACAACACCGTGGAGCTGCAGGTGACCGATTCACACCTGCACAGCGTTACACCTTGGCGTCTGGTGGATCGCCCGCAAGTGGCCAACGCCGATGGCGACTTCATCCAGCCCGCACCCGACCATCGAGATGCCGCCTGGTTGTTCGGCAGCGAGACGGAATATGCCGACAGTTGGATGCGGGCGCGGACGCCTCGGCTTGGCGGCCATCTGCTGACAGCATCAGGCTGCGCGTTGACCGACCTGGCACCCTCGATGATCTGGTCGGCGAATGGTCGTTATCTGGCCCTGACCTGTATGGCTACCGACGTGACCGAGCTGTGTGGCAGCTATCGAGGCTGGCAGTTGCTGCTGCTGGATGTCCAGGCGCACACGTTGCGAGTACATCCGCAATGGCTGGGTCAACGCCCTCTGTTTGAAGACTTCGCCGACGATCAGGTGCACGTGCGCTGTTTTGAACGCGATTGGGAAGCAGAGGACGACGAGGACCCAGGTTCAATACAGTCATTGCCTCTGACCCTTTTGCTGCAAGCGCCCGCTGAACAGCTGGTGTGCCAGGACGGTTTCTGGCTAAGGTCTACGCAAGTACACCTGGCCCCCGCCTGGCGAGCGTTGACCTTACCCGCCATTGGCTATTTCGAACGCGAGAGCCTGTAACATGCTCGCCATCGATGCCCACGCCGGAGCCCACCTTGCCTGACACCCGCCCTCCCGTCCTCGACGAAATCGACCGCCAACTGATCGCGGCCCTGCAAATCAATGCCCGGGAAAGCGTCGCCATGCTGGCCCGGCAGTTGGGTATCGCCCGCACGACCGTCACTTCGCGCTTGGCGCGCCTGGAAAAGACCAAGGTCATTACCGGGTATGGCGTGCGCCTGGGCCAACGGGTGATTGATGGCGGCTTGCAGGCTTACGTGGGCATCAAGGTGCAACCGCGCTCCGGCAAGGACGTGCTGCGACGCTTGAGCGCCATGGCCCAAGTCCAGCAACTGTGCGCGGTCAGCGGTGAGTTCGATTACGTCGCCTGGCTGCGCACCGATTCACCGGAACAACTGGACCAGTTGTTGGACCAGATCGGCAGCGTGGACGGTGTGGAGAAGACCACCACCTCCATCATCCTCAGCAGCAAGATCGATCGGGGCCAACCGGTCTAGCGCTTATACATGCGACTTACCTTGTGGGAGCGAGCTTGCTCGCGATAGCGGTCTGTCAGTCCACGAAAGTGCTGACTGAACCGGCGCTATCGCGAGCAAGCTCGCTCCCACAGGAATATCGCCAGTTACGGTGTTGGATGGGAGAAATTTTCGATCCTGACCTGCCCCTCTGGAAAGGTCGCGATAATCTCCAATTCTCCCCCCATGGCCCGGATGTAATTTCGCAACGTGCTGATGTACATATCCGTCCGACGCTCCATTTTCGAGACTGCCGCCTGGTTGATATGCAGTGCCTTGGCCAAGGCCTCCTGGCTCAACTCCTGCGCCTGGCGCAACTCGTGCAACGGCATTTCTGCACGCAACGTCTGATACAGAGCCTGTGCACGAGCCTGGGAGTCAGGCGACCGACGCGCCATCAAGTCGGAAAATTTCTTAGCCATTGTCAAAGCCCTCTCTCTTCAATACTTCCAAATGCTCGTCATAGAGGCGTTCGGCCAAAGGCACATATTCCTGATACCAACGGCCCTGGCCGGTCTTGTCTCCCCCGATCAGCAGGATGGCGCAGCGGCGAGGATCAAACGCATAGAGCACACGATAAGGCCTACCCGCGTGTTGCACTCGTAACTCACGAAGGTTGCCATGGCGCGAACCCTTGATATCACTGGTGTGAGGAAAGCCCAGATACGGCCCGGTGTCGCCGAGCAGCATTACCGAGGCCTGTACAGAGTCTTGCTCTGACTCACAGAGACGGTTCCACCACCTCTCAAATTCGTCAGTGTATTCAACGTCCCATTTCATTCAAATATGCCACCCAGGATATATAACCTCAAGGGAATAACCATAGGAGTTTGGGCGGGTATCTGCTTCTGTTGATCGCGCAAGCAATTGTTAAGGAGAGTTTCTGTGGGAGCTTGCTCGCGATAGCGGTCTGTCAGTCCATGAAAGTGCTGACTGAACCGACGCTATCGCGAGCAAGCTCGCTCCCACAGGAATGCATTTCGTCACTACGCCTTACAATCACATCAAAATGACTTATAACCACTCAAAACGACGACATATTGTGTCTTATTAACGTGTTCTACCCTCCCTAGAATGGCTGGCATCTTTCCTATACTCAGACGCGAACACCGCGTCGAGTCGCCCATCAAGGTCCGCCATGAACAAGAACAATCGCCACCCAGCAGACGGTAAGAAGCCCATCACCATTTTCGGGCCGGACTTTCCTTTCGCCTTTGACGACTGGATCGAGCACCCGGCGGGCCTGGGCAGCATTCCCGCCCACAACCACGGTACGGAAGTGGCGATTGTCGGTGCCGGGATCGCCGGCCTGGTGGCGGCGTACGAACTGATGAAGCTGGGGCTCAAGCCCGTGGTCTACGAGGCGTCGAAAATGGGCGGGCGCCTGCGCTCACAGGCGTTCAACGGCGCCGAAGGGGTGATCGCCGAGCTGGGCGGCATGCGTTTTCCGGTGTCATCCACCGCGTTCTACCATTACGTCGACAAACTGGGCCTGGAAACCAAACCCTTCCCCAACCCGCTGACCCCGGCGTCCGGCAGCACGGTCATCGACTTGGAAGGCCAGACCTATTACGCACAGAAACTGGCGGACCTTCCCGCACTGTTCCAGGAAGTCGCCGACGCCTGGGCCGATGCGCTGGAGGACGGTTCGCGCTTCGGCGACATCCAGCAGGCGATCCGCGACCGCGACGTGCCACGCCTCAAGGCGTTATGGAACACCTTGGTGCCGCTGTGGGACGACCGCACCTTCTACGACTTCGTCGCCACCTCCAAGGCGTTCGCCAAGCTCTCGTTCCAGCACCGCGAAGTGTTCGGCCAGGTCGGTTTCGGCACCGGCGGCTGGGATTCTGACTTCCCCAACTCGATGCTGGAAATCTTCCGCGTCGTGATGACCAACTGCGATGACCATCAGCACCTGGTGGTCGGTGGCGTCGAGCAGGTGCCCCACGGCATCTGGAACCATGTGCCGGACCGCTGTGCGCACTGGCCCGAAGGTACCAGCCTGAATTCGCTGCACCTGGGCGCCCCACGCAGCGGCGTGAAGCGCATTGCCCGCGCCGCCGATGGCTGGTTCAGCGTGACGGACGTGTGGGAAAACACCCGCGAGTACGCCGCCGTGCTGGTCACTTGCCAGAGCTGGTTGCTGACCACCCAGATCGAATGTGAAGAAGCGCTGTTCTCGCAAAAAATGTGGATGGCCCTGGACCGCACCCGCTACATGCAATCATCGAAGACCTTCGTGATGGTCGACCGACCATTCTGGAAGGACAAGGACCCGGAAACCGGGCGCGACCTGATGAGCATGACCCTGACCGACCGCCTGACCCGTGGTACCTACCTGTTCGACAACGGCGATGACAAGCC
Organism: Pseudomonas sp. Van50; assembly: GCF_055390755.1. Taxonomy (NCBI): domain Bacteria; kingdom Pseudomonadati; phylum Pseudomonadota; class Gammaproteobacteria; order Pseudomonadales; family Pseudomonadaceae; genus Pseudomonas; species Pseudomonas sp. Van50. Next base: position 6,450,923 of record NZ_AP024343.1, read on the forward strand.
AGGGGTGATTTGCCTGTCGTATTCCTGGATGAGCGATGCGCTGAAAATGCTCCCGCATCCGGTGGAAAAACGCGTGAAGCTGGCCCTCGATGCCCTGAAGAAGATCTACCCCAAGGTGGACATCGCCGCACGGATCATCGGCGATCCGATCACCGTATCCTGGGAAGCCGACCCGCACTTCCTCGGTGCCTTCAAGGGCGCCCTGCCCGGCCACTATCGCTACAACCAGCGCATGTACGCGCATTTCATGCAAGACGACATGCCGGCCGAACAACGCGGGATCTTTATCGCCGGCGATGACGTCTCATGGACACCCGCCTGGGTCGAAGGCGCGGTACAGACCTCACTCAATGCCGTGTGGGGCATCATGAAGCACTTCGGCGGTGAAACTCACGCCGAGAACCCGGGTCCAGGTGATGTGTTCCACGAGATCGGTCCGATCGCCCTGCCTGAATAAAAGGAGTTTTCGATGCGCGTAGCCCTCTACCAATGTCCACCGCTGCCACTGGATCCGGCCGGCAACCTGCACCGTCTGCACCAGGTGGCGCTTGAAGCCAGGGGCGCCGATGTGCTGGTGCTGCCGGAGATGTTCATGACCGGCTACAACATCGGTGTCGATGCGGTGAATGTACTGGCCGAGGTCTACAACGGCGAATGGGCGCAGCAGATCGGCCGCATCGCCAAGGCAGCCAACCTGGCGATTGTCTATGGCTACCCGGAACGTGGCGAAGACGGGCAGATCTACAACGCGGTGCAACTGATCGACGCCCAGGGCGAGCGCCTGGCCAACTACCGCAAGAGTCACCTGTTCGGCGACCTTGATCACGCCATGTTCAGCGCCGGCGACTCAGCGCTGCCCATCGTCGAGCTCAACGGCTGGAAGCTCGGCCTGCTGATCTGCTACGACCTGGAATTCCCGGAAAACGCCCGACGCCTGGCCCTGGCCGGCGCCGAGCTGATCCTGGTGCCAACCGCCAACATGCAACCCTACGAGTTCATCGCCGACGTCACCGTGCGCGCCCGGGCCATCGAGAACCAGTGTTTCGTGGCGTACGCCAATTACTGCGGCCATGAAGCTGAATTGCAGTATTGCGGCCAAAGCAGCATCGCCGCACCGAATGGCAGTCGCCCGGCGCTGGCGGGGCTGGACGAGGCCTTGATCGTCGGTGAACTGGATCGACAACTGCTGGACGACTCCCGCGCGACCTACAACTACCTGCACGATCGCCGTCCCGAGCTTTACGACGACCTGCACAAACACTGATTGAGGATTGAGAAAGGGCCCTGATCCGCTAGCATGGGCGCATCCTTGTTCTGGAAGCGCCCATGCCGGTCCCCGATTCCCTCCGCCCCCACACCGAAACCCTGGCCAACGGCTTGCGGGTGACATTGCGTCATGTCCCGGGCCTCAAGCGCAGCGCCGCGGTACTGCGCGTCGCCGCTGGCAGCCATGACGCCCCCCTGGCCTGGCCGGGCATGGCGCACTTGCTCGAACACCTGTTCTTCCTCGGTACCGAACGGTTTCCCGCCGAGGAGAATCTGATGGCCTACGTGCAGCGGCACGGCGGTCAGGTCAATGCGCGCACCAGTGAACGCACCACGGATTTTTTCTTCGAGCTCCCTCCCGCAACCTTCGCCGACGGGCTGGAACGGCTGTGGGACATGCTCGCCCAGCCACGCCTGGATGAAGCTGAGCAGTTGCGGGAACGGGAAGTGTTGCACGCGGAGTTCATCGCCTGGTCCCAGGATGCGGCCGCCCAACGACAGCTTGCCTTGTATGACGGCGTGTCAGCGGCCCATCCGCTGCGGGGCTTTCACGCCGGCAATCGCGACAGCCTCGCCGTGGAAAATGCCGAATTCCAGAGCGCATTGCACGACTTCTATCGCCGCTTTTACCAGAGCGGCCAGATGACGTTGAGCCTGGTCGGCCCACAAAGCATCGACGCCTTGAAAGCGCTGGCGCAACGGTTCGGCAGCCATGTATCGGCCGGTGAAGCGGTCGCTGGATCGTCGCCGCCAAGGCTGCTGGCATCGCCCCAGATGCGTTATCAACAGGCCCGGGAAGGTTGTCTCGACCTGCTGTTCGCCTTCGAAGCGTTGCCCGCCGCCTCCCCCCAAGCCCTGGATTTTCTCTGTACGTGGCTGAACTCCAGCAAACCGGGCGGCCTGCTCGCCACGTTGCGCCAGCGCGGCCTGGCGGACAGCCTCAAGGCCACTGCGCTGTATGAGTTTGCCGGACAAGGGCTGCTGCACATCGAGTTCAAGCACGGCAACGCTCAGGCAGCGGCGCAAATCCAACCGTTGCTGCACGACTGGTTGGGATTCTTTGCCGCCCAGGATGACTGGGCGCCGTTGCGCCAAGAGTTCACCGCGTTGTTGCAGCGACGGCAGGAGACAGGTTCGGCCTTGCAGTTGGCCCGCTGGGATTGTGAAGGACGTGACACGCCGCTGCTGGCAAACGACCTCGTGAGGCTCAGGGAAATCCTCAGGCAACTGCACCCCGCCGATACCGTCGTGGAACCCTGGCAACTGCCCGCGCCCAATCCGTTCCTGCAAACACCAAGCGAAGTGCCTCGCGCCGGGCTGATCCGCGGCCAGACCAGCGCCCACCGCGGCTTGCGCACCTTCGCCCAGGATCGCTCCCGGGCCGGCGGGAACGCTCGCCCATGCAGTTCAGCCAGGCGCTGCCAGACAATGGTCGCGAAGGCGCGGTGTACCTGCGCTGGCAACTGACGACCCAGGCACCGCCCGACGTTCAATCCAGGCTCGACCGGCACCTGCAGGATGTGCGCGAAGAGGCTCGGCAGGCTGGCGTGGACGTCAGTTTCGAAGCGTCCGCCCATCAATGGCTGCTAAAACTGGTCGGCTTGCAGGCACCGCTGCCGCTGGTGCTCGAACACGTTCTGGCGAAGCTTGCCCAACCCCTGCCAATGGCCCAGGCCGGTGACGAAATTCCGTCGATGCCGATTCGACAGCTGTTGAAGGCGCTGCCGGATCATTGCCGGCAAATATCAACGTTGCCAATGCCCGACAGCGATCAAGACGTATGGACAACGGCCCGCTGGGATGGGCTGTCCATCGGTCTGTCGGCCGCCACCCAAGGGGCGCTTGGCCCGGCGCTGGCCCGTGTGCCGGGCGTTGTCGGCGAGGACGTCAGCCTGGCGACGGCGTCGCGCGGGCAACGCGTCTGGCATAGGCTCCAGACCCACGGTGAAGAATCGGCCGTGTTGCTGTTTTGCCCGACCGCCACCTCGGTGCTCGCCGACGAAGCCGCCTGGCGGTGGCTGGCGCAGTTGTGCCAGACGCCGTTCTACCAGCGCCTGCGCGTCGAGTTGCAGGTGGGTTATGCGGTGTTCAGCGGCTTGAAGCAGGTCGATGGGCAAACCGGAGTGTTGTTCGGCGTCCAATCGCCCAGCCTTTCGGTGGCGGAACTGATCGCCCACCTCGAGCAATTCCTGGCCGGGTTACCGGCGCTGATCCAGCAGCTTGATGATGCGTCCCTTGCCCGTCAGCAGCAGGCACTCGCCGCCCAACTCCAGAGCAGTGCCCTGCCCTTCGCCCAGGCCGCCGAACTGCTCTGGCAGGGCAAGCTGGCCGGCCGCCCGTCGGATTATCTTGAGCAGTTGTCTGCTGCCATCCTGTGCCTGGATCGCGCCCGGCTCGAGGCTGCCGCCCAGGGTTTGCTCGATGCGCAAGGGGGATGGTATTGCCTGAGCAACGGCGCCTGCCCACCAGAACACTGGCAAGCGGCGCAGTGATCATTGCAGCCGCTGTAATGAGCTTTCTTCGAGAATCGCGGCGAACGAATTTGTCAGATTTAGTAACATAGGCGCCTAAGCATCTGAACATCTCCGAACGGAGGTGGACTATATGTATAGGTCTCCACCGTTCCATCAAACCAAAGTCCCCCAACCAAAGGAGTATTCCCATGTCCTGGTCCAAACCCGCATATATCGACCTGCGTATCGGTTTCGAAGTCACCATGTACTTCGCCAGCCGCTGATTGCTGCAGGCGGTTAAGCACGCAGCACTACGCCTCGGCCAGCCGAGGCGTTTTTATTTCGGTTTGCAGATGGAGCAGCCATGTTCGTCCAGATTCTAGGTTCCGCCGCCGGTGGCGGTTTCCCCCAGTGGAACTGCAACTGCGCCAATTGCGCAGGTTTTCGCAACGGCAGCCTGCGGGCCCAGGCGCGTACCCAGTCGTCCATCGCCCTGTCCGATGACGGCGTGAACTGGGTGCTGTGCAACGCCTCCCGGACATTCGCGCCCAGCTCCAGGGCTTCGCCCCGATGCAGCCTGGCCGCGCCCTGCGCGACACCGGCATTGGCGCGATCATCCTGATGGACAGCCAGATCGACCACACCACCGGCCTGCTCAGCCTGCGCGAAGGTTGCCCGCATCAAGTCTGGTGCACCGACATGGTTCATGAAGACCTGAGCACGGGCTTTCCACTGTTCAACATGCTGACCCACTGGAACGGCGGGCTGAGCTGGAATCGCATCGAGCTCGACCAGAGCTTCACCATCGCCGCCTGCCCGAACCTGCGCTTCACCCCGCTGCCCCTGCGCAGCGCCGCACCGCCCTATTCACCCCATCGCTTCGACCCGCACCCGGGCGACAACATCGGGCTGATCGTCGAAGACCTGCGCACGGGCGGCAAGCTGTTCTATGCCCCGGGGCTGGGCAAGGTCGACGAGTCATTGTTGGCGATCATGGCCGGCAGCGATTGCCTGCTGGTGGACGGCACGATGTGGGACGACGATGAAATGCAGCGCCGTGGCGTAGGCACCCGCACCGGCCGGGAAATGGGCCACCTGGCCCAGAACGGCCCCGGCGGCATGCTGGAAGTGCTGGAGCAACTGCCTGAGCAGCGCAAGGTCCTTATCCATATCAACAACACCAACCCGATCCTGGATGAAGACTCGCCCGAACGGGCCGAGCTTGTACGTCGAAAGATTGAAGTGGCCTACGACGGAATGAGTATTGAGTTGTAGGAAGGTCGGAACCAATGTGGGGTGGGCTTGCGGTGTATCCGTCGACATGGGTGCCGACTGGTAGGACGCTATCGCGAGCAAGCTCGCTCCCACAGTAGTCCTGATATCTGATTCACAGCACAACCCGTGTGGGAGCGAGCTTGCTCGCGATGGGGCCAGCCCTGACGCCACCGAAACCAACGGTTATTCCCCGGAGACCGAAATGACTGACACCCCCCTGTCCCCCGCCGAGTTCGAAGCGGCCCTGCGTGCCAAAGGCGCGTATTACCACATCCATCACCCCTATCACGTGGCGATGTATGAAGGCCGTGCCACTCGCGAGCAGATCCAGGGCTGGGTCGCGAACCGTTTCTACTATCAAGTGAATATCCCGCTCAAGGACGCCGCGATCCTGGCCAACTGCCCGGACCGGGAAATCCGTCGCGAGTGGATCCAGCGCCTGCTCGACCATGACGGCGCGCCCGGCGAAGACGGCGGCATCGAAGCCTGGCTGCGGCTGGGCCAGGCGGTGGGCCTGGACCCTGACCAACTGCGCTCCCAGGAGCTGGTGTTGCCAGGTGTGCGTTTTGCCGTGGACGCCTACGTCAACTTCGCCCGCCGGGCCAGTTGGCAAGAGGCCGCCAGCAGCTCGCTGACCGAACTGTTCGCCCCGCAGATCCACCAGTCGCGCCTGGACAGTTGGCCCCAGCATTACCCGTGGATCGACCCGGCCGGCTATGAATACTTCCGCACCCGCCTGGGCCAGGCCCGGCGCGATGTGGAGCATGGCTTGGCGATCACTTTGCAGCACTACACCACCCGCGCAGGGCAGGAACGCATGTTGGAGATTCTCCAGTTCAAGCTGGACATCCTCTGGAGCATGCTCGACGCCATGAGCATGGCCTACGAATTGAATCGCCCGCCCTATCACAGCGTGACCGACCAACGGGTTTGGCACAAAGGAATTACCTTATGAGTTTCGATCGCAGCCAAACCCCGCGCTGGCGCCCCGGCTATCGTTTCCAGTACGAACCGGCCCAGAAAGGCCACGTGCTGCTCTATCCTGAAGGCATGATCAAGTTGAACGACAGCGCTGCGCTGATCGGCGGCCTGATCGACGGCGAACGGGATGTCGCGGCCATCATCGACGAGTTGGCCAAGCAGTTTCCCGACGTGCCGGAACTTGGTGACGACATCGAGCAATTCATGGAGGTCGCCCGTGCACAGCACTGGATCGAACTTGCCTGACACCACCGCCCTGCCACCCAGGCCGGAAGTCGGCCTGCCGCTGTGGCTGCTGGCGGAGCTGACCTATCGGTGTCCGTTGCAATGCCCGTACTGCTCCAACCCGTTGGACTTCGCCGAGCAGGGCAAGGAGCTGAGCACCGAGCAGTGGTTCAAGGTCTTTCGCGAAGCCCGGGAAATGGGCGCCGCGCAGTTGGGTTTTTCCGGTGGCGAGCCGCTGGTGCGCCAGGACCTGGCCGAACTGATCGGCGAGGCGCGCAGGCTGGGTTTCTATACCAACCTGATCACCTCCGGCATCGGCTTGACCGAACAGAAAATCAGCGACTTCAAGAAGGCCGGGCTCGACCATATCCAGATCAGTTTCCAGGCCAGCGACGAGCAGGTGAACAACCTCCTGGCCGGCTCGAAGAAAGCCTTCGCGCAAAAACTGGAAATGGCCCGGGCGGTGAAGGCCCACGGCTATCCGATGGTGCTGAACTTCGTGACCCACCGGCACAACATCGACAAGATCGACCGCATCATCGAGCTGTGCATCGCCCTGGAGGCCGACTTCGTCGAACTCGCCACCTGCCAGTTCTACGGCTGGGCGCAATTGAACCGTGTCGGCCTGCTGCCCACCCGGGAGCAACTGGTGCGCGCCGAGCGCATCACCAATGAATACCGCGCCAAGCTGGAAGCCGAAGGCAATCCGTGCAAGCTGATCTTCGTCACGCCGGACTACTATGAAGAGCGCCCCAAGGGCTGCATGAACGGCTGGGGCAGCATTTTCCTCACCGTCACGCCGGACGGCACGGCATTGCCCTGTCACGGTGCCCGACAGCTGCCGGTGCAGTTTCCCAATGTGCGCGACCACAGCATGCAGCACATCTGGTACGACTCGTTCGGCTTCAACCGTTTCCGCGGTTATGACTGGATGCCCGAACCGTGCCGCTCCTGCGATGAAAAAGAGAAGGACTTCGGCGGTTGCCGCTGCCAGGCGTTCATGCTCACGGGGGACGCCAGTAACGCCGACCCGGTGTGCAGCAAGTCCGAACACCACGGGGTGATTCTCCAGGCCCGTGAAGACGCCGAGCACGCCACGCAAACCATTGAACAGTTGGCCTTTCGCAATGAACGAAACTCGCGCCTCATCGCCAAAGGCTGAGCCTTTCAGCGCCGCCCAGGCCGTTGCCGCCGGCACTGACTTCGCCGAACTGCAGGTCGGGCCCTTGGGCTTGTTCTGGAATGAATACCGCCCCGCGGACGGCGCCTGCCGGATCTGGCATTGGCAAGATGCCCAGGCCCGCTGTTTGACGCCGGACGGGTTCAGCGCGCGCAGCCGGGTCTATGAATACGGCGGCGGGTCGTTCTGCCTGAGCCGTGACGGCGTGCTGTTCGTCAATGAGACCGACCAGCAGTTGTACCACCAATCGCTGAGCGACGGGCAGCCCGTGGCGCTGACCTCCGGTGAGTGCCGCTACGGGGACCTCGGCTTTGCCGGTGGCCAGGTGTTGGCGGTGGAAGAACAAGCCAACCAGCATCGCCTGGTGTCGATCGGGTTGGCGGATCATCAACGGCATCTACTGGTTGAAGGCGCCGATTTCTACGCTTCGCCGACCCTGAGCCCGGACGGCCAGCGGCTCGCCTGGGTTGAGTGGAGCCGCCCGCATCAACCCTGGACAGCCACGCGGTTGATGTTGGCCGAACGCAATGCTTCGGGTTGGGGCGAGCCACGCTGTGTGGCCGGCGAGGGTGAGCAAGAGTCCATTCAGCAACCGCGCTTCGACGCGGCCGGTCGCCTTTATTGCCTGAGTGATCGCGGTGGTTATTGGCAGCCCTGGAAGGAGTCGGCCCAAGGCCTGGAACCACTGCCCGCCGCCGAAGCCGATCACGCCCCGGCGCCATGGCAACTGGGTGGCTGTACCTGGCTGCCGCAGGATGAACACACGTACCTGGCGAGTTGGACCGAAGCGGGTTTCGGGCGCCTGGGCCTGTGTCGCGAAGACCACGCCAGCGATGACTTTACCGGCACCTATACCCGCTTTCGCAGCCTGGCGCTGGATGAGCGGTTCATCTACGCCATTGCCGCCTCGCCGACCGGCCCGTCGGCGGTCATTGCCATCGAGCGGCATAGTCATGACGTGGCGGTGCTGGCCGGCGGCGTCGCGCCATTGCCCGTCGAACAGATCAGCCGTCCTCGCACCCTGCGTTATCCATCCGGGTCAGGTGAGGCCCACGGGTTCTTTTACCCGGCCATGAATGTACAGGCGAAGCCGCCCCTGGTGGTGTTCATTCACGGCGGCCCCACCTCGGCCTGTTATCCCCTGTTCGATCCGCGTATCCAGTATTGGACCCAGCGTGGCTTTGCCGTTGCCGATCTCAATTACCGCGGCAGCAGCGGCTATGGCCGGGCCTATCGGCAGGCATTGCATTTGAACTGGGGCGTGGTGGATGTCGAGGATGCCTGCGCGGTGGTCGCCTACCTGGATGAACAAGGCCTGATCGACGGCCGTCATGCGTTCATTCGGGGTGGCAGTGCCGGCGGCTATACGTCCCTCTGCGCCTTGGCGTTCCATGAGGTCTTCCGTGCCGGCGCCAGCCTCTATGGCGTGAGCGACCCTGTCGCCCTCGGCCGGGCCACGCACAAGTTCGAAGGTGATTACCTGGACTGGCTGATCGGCGATCCGCAACAGGACGTCGAACGCTACCGCGCCCGTACGCCGCTGCTGCACGCCGGGAACATCCGTGTGCCGGTGATCTTTTTCCAGGGTGAACTGGACGCCGTGGTGGTGCCGCAGCAAACCCGCGACATGGTCAGTGCCTTACAGGCCAACGGCGTGGCCGTCGAGGCGCACTACTATCCGGATGAGCGCCACGGTTTTCGCAAAGCCGCGAACCAGGCGCATGCGCTGGAACATGAGTGGTTGTTCTATCGCAAGGTGATGGATGGCGATCTGTAGGACGCCAGACAAACTGTGGGAGCGAGCTTGCTCGCGATAGCAGTAGTCCAGTCGATATTTCCGTGGACTGACACACCGCTATCGCGAGCAAGCTCGCTCCCACAGGGGATTTTATGACCGATGAATTCAGCGCTTGGCGATGATGTACACCGCATGCACGATGCCAGGGATGTAACCCAACAGCGTCAGCAGGATATTCAGCCAGAACGCCCCGCCGAAACCGACTTGCAGGAACACCCCCAGTGGCGGCAGCAGGATGGCGATAATAATGCGAATGAAATCCATGGATGACTCCCTGATCGACGATGGCCAAATTGCCACATAGCTCATTGACCTCAAGCCGCTCGTCAGGGTTCAGTGAAACGCAAGCAGAAGCAGCCCGGAGTAGGGCGCGCTGCCAAGGAACAAAAAATCCAGGCAAAAGAAAACCCCGCCGAAGCGGGGCTTTGCAGACTGTTTCCCTGACATCCATTTCACTCCGCCGTCCTGGCAGAATCCTACGTGTCCATGTTGTTACTTTTGCGCGTCCTGCGCGGCGTCCATGTGAAGTAGATTAGCCCTGGATCCAATCTGCCGATAGAGGGAAAACGCCAGCACATTGTGTAAGCTTTTGCTTACACAATGTCAGTTTTTAGAACTGCCCGGGCTCCAGCAGAAACAGCGACTCGCTGCCAGCTTTCACCGAAGCACTCAGGGAGTGAATGCGCGGCAGCAGGCGAGCGAAATAGAACCGCGCCGTGCCCAGTTTGCTCGCGTAGAAATCATCCTGGTTTTCTTTGCCAAAAGCCGCCTTGGCCATCAACGCCCACATGTAAGCGTAAGCGGTGTAGCCGAACGCCTGGAGGTACTCCACCGAAGCGGCGCCGATTTCGTTCGGGTTGTTCTTCGCCCGGTCCAGCAACCAATCGGTCAACTCATCCAGCGTACCGACCGCATCGTTCAGTGGCTTGGTGAACTCCGCCAGGTCGCTGCTCGCGGTGGCGGTGAAATGGCGGATTTCATCGGCGAACAACCGGTAGAACGCTCCGCCACTGCCGACGATCTTGCGCCCTACCAGGTCCAGCGCCTGGATACCGTTGGTACCTTCGTAGATCTGGGTGATGCGCACGTCACGCACCAGTTGCTCCTGGCCCCATTCACGAATGTAACCATGGCCGCCGAACACCTGCTGGCCATGGACCGTGGTTTCCAGGCCCAGGTCGGTCAGGAATGCCTTGGCCACTGGGGTCAGCAACGCCACCAGGTCTTCGGCGCGCTTGCGGGTGACCGGGTCTTCGCTGAACTTGGCGGTGTCCAGTTGCATCGCCACGTAGGTGGAAAATGCCCGGCCACCCTCGTTCGAGGCCTTCATGGTCAGCAGCATCCGACGCACGTCGGGGTGGACGATGATCGGGTCAGCGACCTTGTCCTTGTTCTGCGCACCAGTGGGCGAACGGCTTTGCAGGCGGTCACGGGCATATTCGACGGCGTTCTGGTAGGAACGCTCGCCGGAGGCCAGGCCTTGGATGCCAACCCCCAGACGCTCGTAGTTCATCATGGTGAACATCGCCGCCAGGCCTTTGTTCGGCTCACCCACCAGGTAGCCCACGGCTTCGTCGAAGTTCATCACGCAGGTGGCGGACGCCTGGATGCCCATCTTGTGTTCGATCGACCCGCAGTTGGCCGCGTTGCGCGCGCCCAGGCTGCCGTCGGCATTGACCATGAACTTGGGCACCAGGAACAGCGAGATACCCTTGGGGCCCGCCGGTGCATCTGGCAGTTTCGCCAGCACCAGGTGGATGATGTTTTCGGTGAGGTCGTGCTCGCCACCGGTGATGAAAATCTTCGTGCCACTGACCTTGTAGGAACCGTCGGCCTGAGGTTCGGCCTTGGTGCGGATGATCCCCAGGTCCGTACCCGCGTGAGGCTCGGTCAGGCACATGGAACCGGCCCAGACGCCGGCGTACATGTTCGGCAGGTACGCCGCCTTCAGTTCTTCGCTGGCATGGGCATTGATCGACAGGCAGGCGCCGGCGGTCAGCATCGGATACAAGCCGAAGGACAGGCTGGCGGAGTTGACCATTTCCTCGACCTGGGCCGAAACGGCCTTGGGCATGCCCATGCCGCCGTACACCGGATCACCACCGACACCGACCCAACCGCCTTCAGCGTAAGTCTGGTAGGCCTGTGGGAAACCTGCCGGCGTGGTGACGGCGCCGTTGGCCCAGTGGCAACCTTCTTCGTCAGCGGCGCGGCTGAGGGGGGCGATGCTTTTGCTGGTGACTTTGCCGGCTTCTTCGAGGATCGCTTCGACCGTTTCAGCGTCCACGGTGTCGGCCAGTACCGGCAATTGGGCCCAGAGCTTCGCGACCTCGAACACTTCATTGAGGACGAAGCGCATATCGCGCAGGGGCGCTTTGTAGTCAGCCATGGCAAACCTCGCAGGATCTAAACAGTTGGGTTCGTAAAAGACGGTTTCGCAATGACCCGAGTGTACCTCAACAACTTTTGCGACACATAGGGTCAACCCATGACTGTTTTGTTATTTTTAGTCACCGCAGGATTTTAGAGATTAACCGTGGCGAAAGAGCTTGCTCCCGCTTGAGTGCGCAGCATCACAAAAAAAAGGGCTGCTGCGCAGCCCAACGGGAGCAAGCGCCCTCGCCACGGTTCAGTCAGAGGGCAAACAACGCTGCCGGCAGCTTCATCAAACACTCGCTCCCGGCTTCGACCGCAGCCCGATGGGCGGTCGTACGTGGCAGCAGGCGCTTGAAGTAGAACTCGCAGGTCGCCAGTTTGGCCTGGCAGAAATCGCCGTCACCCTTGCCGCTGTCGAGTTGCGCCTGGGCCACCAAGGCCATGCGCAACCACAGATAGGCCAGGATGATGTAGCCGCTGTACATCAGGTAGTCCACCGAGGCGGCACCCACTTCATCCGGATTCTTCATGGCGGCCATGCCAACCCGAGTGGTCAGCACGCCCCACTGCTGGTTGAGCCCGTCGAGTTGCGCGACGTACTCCTTGAGCTGCGGATGTTGCGCGTTGGCAGCGCAGAACTTATGGACAATCTTGGTGAAGCCACGCAACAACTTGCCCTGGCTACCCAGCACCTTGCGCCCCAGCAAATCCAGGGCCTGGATGCCGTTGGTGCCCTCGTAGATCGGCGCGATGCGGCAGTCGCGCACCAACTGCTCCATGCCCCACTCGCGGATGAAGCCGTGGCCGCCAAACACTTGCATGCCGTGGTTGGTTACCTCCAGCCCGGTGTCGGTCATGAAGGCCTTGCAGATCGGGGTAAGAAACGCCAGCAGGTCCTCGGCCTCCTGGCGCGCGGTGTCGTCCGGGCTCAGGTGGGCGGTATCGAGCAGTTGCGCGGTGAAATACGTCAGCGCCCGGTTGCCTTCGTTGAAGGCCTTCATGGTCAGCAACATCCTGCGTACATCGGGATGGACGATGATCGGGTCGGCAACTTTTTCCGGCGCCTTGGGGCCGGTCAGCGCGCGCATCTGCAGGCGGTCGTTGGCGTATTTGATGGCGCCCTGGAAGCTCGCCTCCCCCAGGCACAGGCCCTGCATGCCGGTGCCAAGCCGGGCGTGGTTCATCATGGTGAACATGCAGTTGAGGCCCTTGTTCGGCTCGCCGATCAGGAAACCCTTGGCCCCATCGAAATTCAACACGCAAGTGGCCGAGGCCTTGATGCCCATCTTGTGTTCGATCGAGCCACAGGAAACGCCATTGCGCGCCCCCGCCTCACCGCTGGCCTCGGGCAGGAACTTGGGTACGATGAACAACGAGATGCCCTTGGTCCCGGCGGGGCGTCCGGCAGCTTGGCCAGCACCAGGTGGATGATGTTATCGCTCATGTCATGTTCGCCGGCGGAGATGAAAATCTTGCTGCCGGAGATCGCGTAGCTGCCGTCGGCCTGGGGCACGGCGCGGGTCTTGATGATGCCCAGGTCGGTGCCGCAGTGGGCTTCGGTCAGGCACATGGTGCCGGTCCACTGGCCGGCGGTGAGTTTGCTCAGGTAGGCCTGTTTCTGCTCTTCAGTGCCGTGGGCATGAATGGCCGACATGGCACCGTGAGTCAGACCCGGGTACATGCCCCAGGACGTGTTGCTGGAACCGATCATCTCGCTGATGACCAGGCCCAGGGAGCTGGGCAAGCCTTGGCCACCATACGCCGGATCTGCCGCCAAGCCGTGCCAGCCGCCTTCCACGTACTGTGCGAAAGCCTGCTTGAAGCCTGTAGGCGTGGTGACCACGCCGTTGTCGAAATGGCAGCCCTCTTCGTCACCGGAGCGATTGAGCGGCGCCAGCACGTTTTCACAGAATCTGGCGCCTTCCTCGAGGATCGCGCTGACCATGTCCGGGCTGGCATCGCTGGCACCCAGCTCGGCATAACGGCCATGGAAATCGAAGACGTGATCGATCAGAAAGCGCATGTCGCGCAGGGGGGCTTTGTACTCGGGCATGGTGGTTTTCTCCGGTAGCAGATCGTTCCAACCTACTGCCGGCCACCCTGTCCCACAATCACAGTCCAGACGCTGAATGCGCCGTCATCACTCAACCCGCGGCGACTTCCATGCGCACCGCGCCGCGGCGGTTCTGGCCGAAGGCAACCACACAGTTACGCCCCGCGCCCTTGGCGTTGTACAGCGCCTGGTCGGCGGACTTGAGCACTTCTTCGGGCGTGCGCTGCTCAAGGCGCTCCGCGACACCGATGCTGACCGTCACCGATACGCTGGAAGCACCCGCGCCGGAGCGACGCTGGCGGCCTTGCTGATCGTCCTGGGGACGGCTATCGGGATTGCGCAGCTGGATGGCATACGTCTCGATGGACTGGCGGATGACTTCCAGATGGGGCATGCACTCGTCGATGGTCTTGCCTGCGAACACCAGGGCAAATTCCTCACCGCCGTAGCGATACGCCCTACCGCCACCGCCGATCTTCGACAACTTGCTGGCGACCAGGCGCAGCACCTGGTCGCCCACGTCGTGGCCATGGGTGTCGTTGAATTTCTTGAAATGATCCACGTCACTCATCGCCAACACATAGTTGCGTCCCAGGCGCTGCATGCGTTCGTTCAGTGCCCGCCGGCCCGGCAGGCCGGTGAGTTCGTCACGGAAGGCCATCTGATAGGCCTCGTGGGCGACCGCCGCGGCGATCATCAACATGACCTGGCTGCACATGATGTTCAGGGTGAACGGCAGGATAAAGGTCTTGGGCAGCATCCAGAACAACCCCAGCAAACCCACCAGTTGTGCCGCGTGCAATGGCCGGGGATTGCGCCAGTATTGCCAGGCCAACAGCAGGAACGCGGCGGCGAACATCGGGTAGGACAATTGGATCAGGCTCATCCAGGCACCGTGCAACGCGGGCCAGCGGATCTCCGAGAGCCACAACAACAAGGCCTGGGGGAAACTCTGCTCCAAGGCCAGCGCCACACTGCCAAAGACCAGCAACACCGCAAACCGCGCCACCATGTCCTGGAACAGGTGGGTGCGCTCCTGCCACGCGGCGAACAGCCCGAACAACAGCGGCAACAACAGGCAGACGAGATGGAACACCACCGCCGCGTCTTCGCGCACCTTGCCGTTATCGCGATAAAAGTCGGTTTGGGTATCCAAGAGAAAGTAGGCGATATACACCGTGACCATCAGAAACAGTTCACGTTGACGTCGGTAGACCGCGCAATACGCCCCGCCTAGCAACAGCACCAGCGTCGGGAGAACGTTGAACAGCGAGGTGAAGAAAACGTTGAGATCCTTGACGTAGGCAGCCGCAAGCCCCGCCACCAACAACAGCAACGACGGTAGGAAATGGCTCAAACGTACAGCGGAAGAACGCGGCAAGGGTAAAGCTCCGACCCGGCTGATCAAAGATGGCATTGTGCCTGCAATTGGAACAGTAAGGCACGCGAGATGTGACAGATGTCACACTGCCATCGCTGTAACGGCAGGGCGGGAGGTTTTCTTAAGGCTTTGTCGGAGCAATTGTTGTTACAGAATTTTCATGCAAACAACTGCGCCTGCTCAGATGGAAAACCTGAGCTTGCGATCCACGGCAAAGTGGCCGCTACCGCGCACGGCAATATAGAGCGCAAGAAATCCCATCAATACGGGAAACTCAATGCCGCGATCGATCCACGGCCAAGTGGGGCCAAGCGCGTAGCTGATAGCCACCATTTGCACCGCCATCATGAACGCGACCGGGCGCGCCCACAGACCGACAGCCAGCATGACCGCACCGACCGTTTCAAGAAGCATGACCAGAACCGCCCATTGCGCGGCGAACGGCAGGCCCATGACGTTCTGGATCAGGTTGATGGAGCCCGCCATGGGATCCGCCATGGAACCGTGGGATATCCCCAGGGCTTTTGGAAGGCCGTGGGTGAACATGACAACGCCGAACGCAAACCGCAGCACTGCATACAAAACGGGCTCCGCACGGGTGTAAAGCCCATCCAGCGCCGGAAACAGCAGGCGCTCTTGGGAGGCGGTGGTTTCCATGGAGGTCATCCCGGATTTACGTTGTGACGTGTCCATCTTGGTAGTCCTTTTTGTGAATGAGGTTTTCAGAGCCACCCGCTAACGCGGCCGGCACTTGCTGGCGAGATGCTGGACTCCCCGCGTCAATGACCAGCGCCCTGGCGAACCCGCTTTTGCAGCGAATGCGCCAGCAGGGCCGCTGTCGCTCCCAGCGTCCCGGCCAGGGCCAGCATCCCGAAGGTTGTGAGCGACGGGGGTTGGTGCGAAGCGAAATACGCCACCAGCCCCAGGAAGAAACCGAGCAGGTTGTTGAACACCGGCGCCTTGGCCAAAGACAGCGCAATGACCGTGATGGCGAACACCACTGCACTGATGGCATAGCTGCCCAGAACAGGCGTCAGGGCAGCCATGGCCTGGGCCGCACCGATCCCCAGAATGACGCCGATCAGCACGCAGGCCAGGTTGATCGCCCCTTGCTTGAGGTTGAGCCCGCGGGTAAAGAATGAAATCCACCCGACAAACATGGCCCACACCGGAACCTCCAGCGCCATCACGCTCAGGGTGGCGGCGGATGACGCAATGACCGACTCCCCCACCACCACCTTCAGATGAGTGAAAAATGCATTATTGGCCATGACTCACCTCCCGGGTCGCAAGTACCCGCCCTGACGTCAAGAGGCCAGACAGGGCGATACGACGCAAGAAGCGATCGCCAGCGGCAATCAGGCGCCAGGCCGCAAGAGTGGTGTTCACGTTCATGGTCAATTCCTTTCCGGTACGTGCGATAAAGCTGGTTTCACGGGATCGGCACCGGCCGACCCACATGGGGCGAAGGTTGTCAGCCCACAACCCCATGATGTCGATTGACCGTCTGTGAATAAACGGGATGAAATTGACTTATCTATTCCAAAAACCACAACAAATGGGCCGCTATGGACCGTTTCGACGCGTTGCAGGGACAGGTGACGGAATTTGAAGCACGAGGCTGGATTTCCACAGTGAGAAATTCGGCGACTTGAAGCCTGCTGGTGCTTGAGGCGCGTGTTTGTCGGCGGCGCAAAAAAAAGCCGCTGCTCCCGAAGAAGCAGCGGCTTTTTTCAAAGAACCGCGTAAGGCTTAGTAACCCAGCGCGAAGTCTTCTTCTTTCATGTCCATCAGGTTGTTCGCGCCCGACAGCATGGTTGCCACGTGGGTACGGGTGCGCGGCAGGATGCGCTGGAAGTAGAAGCGCGCGGTCTGCAGCTTGGCGGTGTAGAAGGCTTCTTCGGTGGTGCCGGCTGCGAGTTTTTCCGCTGCCAGGCGCGCCATGTCGGCCCAGAAATAGGCCAGGCAGGCGTAACCGGAGTACATCAGGTAGTCCACCGATGCCGCGCCCACTTCTTCACGATCCTTCATGGCCGCCATGCCGACCTTCATGGTCAGCTCGCCCCATTCCTTGTTCAGCGCAGCCAGGGGTTCGACGAACTCCTTGACCGCTTCGTTGCCTTCGTTGCTCTGGCAGAACTTGTGGACAATCTTGGTGAAGCCCTTGAGTGCCTCGCCCTGGGTCATCAGCACTTTACGGCCCAGCAGGTCGAGGGCCTGGATGCCGGTGGTGCCTTCGTACAGCATCGAGATGCGGCTGTCGCGAACGTTCTGCTCCATGCCCCACTCGGCGATGAAGCCGTGGCCGCCGTAGATCTGCACGCCATGGTTGGCCGATTCGAAACCGACTTCGGTCATGAAGGCCTTGGCGATCGGCGTCATGAACGCCAGCAGCGCATCGGCTTTTTTCTTCTCTTCTTCGTCCACGCCGTACTTGACGATGTCGACCTGCTTGGCGGTGAAGTACACCATCGCCCGGTTACCTTCGGCGAAGGCCTTCATGGTCAGCAGCATGCGACGCACGTCAGGATGCACGATGATCGGGTCGGCGGCCTTGTCTGGCGCTTTCGGGCCCGTCAGGGAGCGCATTTGCAGGCGATCACGGGCATATTTCAGGCCGCCCTGGAAGCCGATCTCGGCGTGGGCCAGGCCTTGCAGCGCAGTGCCCAGGCGTGCGGTGTTCATGAAGGTGAACATGCAGTTCAGGCCTTTGTTCGCCGGGCCGATCAGGTAACCGGTGGCCGCGTCGAAGTTCATCACGCAAGTGGCGTTGCCGTGGATGCCCATCTTGTGTTCCAGGGAACCACAGCTCACCGCGTTGCGCTGGCCGATGGAGCCGTCGGCGTTAGGCAGGAATTTTGGAACGATGAACAGCGAAATGCCCTTGGTGCCAGCCGGTGCGTCCGGCAGGCGTGCCAGTACGATGTGGACGATGTTGTCGGCCATGTCGTGTTCACCGGCCGAAATGAAGATCTTCGTACCGGAAACCTTGTAGGAACCGTCGGCCTGAGGCTCGGCCTTGGTGCGCAGCATGCCCAGGTCGGTACCACAATGCGGTTCGGTCAGGCACATGGTGCCGGTCCATTCACCGGAAACCAGCTTGGTCAGGTAGGCCTCTTGCTGCTCGGGCGTACCGTGCTCGGAAATCGTGTTCATCGCGCCATGGGACAGGCCCGGGTACATGCCCCACGACCAGTTGGCTTCACCGACCATCTCGCTGACCGCCAGGCCCAGGGATTCCGGCAGGCCTTGACCGCCATGCTCGACGTCGTGGGCCAGGCTCGGCCAGCCGCCTTCGACGAATTGCTTGTAGGCTTCCTTGAAACCGGCCGGGGTTTTCACGCCGGACTCGCTCCAGGTGCAACCCTCGATGTCGCCCACACGGTTCAGCGGAGCCAGCACCTGCTCACAAAACTTGGCGCCTTCTTCGAGAATGGCGTCAACCATGTCCGGAGTTGCATCCTGGCAAGCCGGAAGGCTCTGATAATGCGCTTCGTAGCCAAGCAGTTCGTCACGAACGAAGCGAATATCACGCAAGGGGGCCTTGTAGTCAGGCATAGCGATAAACCTCTGCTGATGTAACCGGGAATGAACGACCGCGTGGATTTGTTGTGGCGGTCAAACAGTTGTTTGAAACATACGTTTACGCCCAAATCTTGTCAAGCGCCGATCTTTTGCCGTTCGTCATCAGCCTGAGAAAAATGTCGGACACAGGAAACCCATCGCCCTGAAGAATCCGCGATGCGCGTAGGAAAAGATTAGTTGAGCAATAAGACGTTAGAGACAAAAACGCCGCGAATAATCGCGGCGTTTTGGCAAATCTGAAGAACAGGATCAGGCAAAGGTATCGATCAATGTCCCGAGCATTTCGTCGGATGCCTTGGCGACGTTGGCACCCAGTTGCACCTGGAACTTGCCCTGGGCCATTTCGACCATGTTGGCAGCCTGGTCCGACTGCTGGCTACGATCCACCGAACGCAGGCGATCTACCTGGACTTCGGACGACTGGCTGGTGACCGAACGCTCGATCGTGTTGTTGGCGATCTGGCCGGAGGCCTGATCGACGCGGTTCTGCCCTGTCTGAATCGTGCTCAGACCGGCATAGAACGCGGTACTTCCTGAGATTTCCATGGCAGAGCTCGTCTTCTTGAAGGGTCGACAGTGGCCATTGAATCAGAAGCCCCGGGAAAAGGCTCGACAAAAACACTAATGGCACAGTGCCGTGTCATAGGCAAAACCTTGGCGGGGCTCAGTCCAGCAGATCCAGTTGCAGGTGTCCGGCCACGGCTTCGGCCGTCACACTCTGGATCCGCGCCACCCTGCCCAGGCACGGCGCCGGAAGTCGCTCGGCCAAGGTTGCCAGGTTTTCTTCCAGGCGCGAGGTGGCCGGGTCGATGATGTTCGCGACCCAACCGGCAAGCTGCAAGCCATCACGGGCGATAGCCTCGGCGGTCAACAACGCGTGGCTGATGCAACCCAGGCGCACGCCCACCACCAGAATCACCGGCAAGCCCAGCGCGATCGCCAGATCGGAAAGATTGTCCTGGCCGGCCAGCGGTACCCGCCAACCACCTGCGCCCTCGATCAGGGTGAAATCAGCGTTCAGCGCCAGCACTTCGCGCATCGGGCCCAGTAGCGACTGCACCGTCAAGGCAACGCCCGCTTCCCGGGCGGCCAAGTGCGGCGCTATTGCCGGTTCGAACGCCACCGGGTTGACCTGTGCATACGTCAACGGTATCGAGCATTCGGCCAGCAAGGCCAAGGCATCGGCGTTGCGCAGGCCCTTGGGCGTCACGTCGCAGCCAGAGGCCACGGGTTTTCCGGCAGCCGTGCTCATGCCAGCCTGTCGCGCAGCATGCAGCAGGCCCGCCGCGACGGTGGTCTTGCCTACATCGGTGTCGGTGCCGGTAATGAAATAGGCCTTGCTCATAGCGGTTTCTCCAAAACGGCGTAGACCACCTGGTAAGTTGCCGGCAGCCCCTGGGCCTGACGAAACTGCTCATAGGCCTCAACCAGCGCGAGAATCCGCGCCCTGCCCGTCAAGCCACCGGGGCGACCAGGGTTCAGATTGTGGGCACCCAAAGCTTTCAATTCATGTGTCAGGCTGCGCACATCAGGGTAATGCAGCACATGCGGACGGATTTCAAGACTGATGACATTCAGCCCGCTGGCCGCGCAAAGGTGCTGATACGTTTCGAACGCACGGAAACGGTTGACGTGCACCAAGCCATCCACCTGACGCCAGCTGTCGCGCAACTCGTACAAAGTGCCCACGCAGAGGCTGGTGAAGGCCAACACCCCACCCGGCTTCAACACCCGATGGGCCTCGCTCAGCACCGTGGCGAAATCCGCGCACCATTGCACCGCCAGGCTGGAGAACACCAGGTCGCAGCTCGCCGCCTGCAAAGGCAGCCGCTCGGCATCACCGGCGACAAAATACGCGGCGCCACCTTGAGGACGCGCATGGTTGAGCATGCCTTCGGCGATATCCAACGCCAGGCCGGTAGTCGCACCAAAACGCGCACCCAAGGCCCGAGTGAAGTAGCCGGTGCCGCAGCCCAGGTCCAGCCAACGTTGCGGCGTGAAAGAAGGCGGCAAGCGACCGAGCAATTGCTGCCCCACGTCGCGCTGCAGCTCGGCCACACTGTCATAGCTGGTCGCTGCCCGGGAAAACGACGCCGCTACCTGGCGTTTGTCGGGCAAGGCACCGGGCAATGGAGGGAGAGACAAATCAGTCATCGCCGGACTCATGCAAAAAAACCTGGATCGCCGCCGCTATACCGTGAGGGTCTTCCAGAAGGAATACGTGGCCGGCCTGTTCAATCAGACCGATTTCGACATCCGGCAGCAAGACCAGCAAATCACCCGCCGCTTCAGCCGGCACCAGGGCATCGAGCCCGGCAAACAGATGCAGTTGCGGGCCTCGGAAACTCTGCAACGCAGCGCGGGTGTCCAATCGCGCCAGCAGTTCGAGCCCGGCCATCAATACTTCAGGCGAAGTGCTTGGCGCCCCGGCCAACAACAACCGCGACAACCCGCGTGGATCGCTGCAGCCCTGGGCACACAGCAGACTGAAACGCTTGAGGGTCTGGCGTGGGTCGGCCCCACAGCCGGCGAGAAAGCCATCGAACGTCTGGCCGTCCATCGCGCTCGGCCATTGCTCATGGGCGACAAAGGACGGATTGCTGGCCATGGTCAGCAGGCCACAGCAGCGCTCACCCCGGCGCGCCGCCAGCGCCGAGGCCAGCATGCCGCCCAGGGACCAACCGCCCAGCCAGGTGTCCTGAGGCACGGTGGCGTCCAACTCTTCGAGCCATTCATCGGGGTCGCTCGATAGCAATGCCGGCAACGGCTCGATTTCCACCCGCAGGTGTTCGTCGAGCCCTTGCAAGGCCGCCGCCAGCGGTTCCAGCGGTGAAACGCCCAAGCCCCAACCGGGCAGCAAAATCAGTCGATCACGCATGGCTTGGCTCCGGTCCCAACAGGGCAAAACACTCGGCCAGTGCATTCAACAATAGCTGCACCTGGGCCTCGCTATGGGCGGCGGTCAGGGTCACGCGCAAACGAGCGCTGCCGGCCGGCACGGTGGGTGGGCGGATCGCCGTGACCATCAGCCCGCGCTCACGCAGCATCTGCGACAAACGCATGGCCCGACCCGCATCGCCCACCAGGATCGGCTGGATCGGCGTGAAGCTGTCCATCAATTGCAGGCCGATCTGCTCGGCACCTTGGCGGAACTGGCGGATCAGCACCTGCAGGTGTTCACGCCGCCAATGCTCGCCGCGCAGCAGTTCCAGGCTCTTGAGCGTGGCGCAGGCCAGGGCCGGCGGTTGGCTGGTGGTGTAGATGTAGGGACGCGCGAACTGGATCAGGCTTTCGATCAGTTCCTCGCTACCGGCGACGAAGGCCCCGGCGGTGCCAAAGGCCTTGCCCAGGGTACCGACCAGCACCGGCACATCGTCCTGGCTCAAGCCGAAATGTTCGACGATACCGCCACCATGGGCCCCCAGCGGACCAAAGCCGTGGGCATCGTCGACCATCAGCCAGGCCCCCCGGGCCTTTGCCTCACGGGCCAGGGCCGGCAGGTCGGCAATGTCGCCGTCCATGCTGAACACGCCGTCGGTGACCACCAGGGTATTGCCAGTGGCTTTCTCCAGGCGACTGGCCAGGCTCTGGGCATCGTTGTGCAGGTATCGGTTGAAACGCGCACCGGACAACAGCCCGGCGTCGAGCAGCGAAGCATGATTGAGGCGGTCTTCCAGCACCGTATCGCCCTGCCCCACCAGCGCGGTGACCGCGCCGAGGTTGGCCATGTAACCGGTGGTGAACAGCAACGCCCGCGGACGCCCCGTCAGGTCGGCCAACGCTTCTTCCAGGGCGTGATGAGGGCTGCTGTGGCCAATCACCAAATGGGAGGCGCCGCCCCCGACGCCCCAACGCGCCGCGCCGGCGCGCCAGGCCTCGATCACTTGCGGGTGATTGGCCAGGCCCAGGTAATCGTTGTTGCAGAACGCCAGCAACGGCTGGCCGTCCACCACCACTTCCGGGCCCTGGGGGCTTTCGAGCAGCGGGCGCTGGCGGTAGAGGTTGTCGGCACGACGGGCAGCCAGGCGTGCGGCGAGATCGAAGGGCATGCAGGCCTCGGGGTGAACCATTTATGGACGGAGTGAGATCCCCTGTGGGAGCGAGCTTGCTCGCGATGAGGCCATGACATTCAACATCTCTGTCGGCTGTTATACCGCCATCGCGAGCAAGCTCGCTCCCACAAGGTCTTGCATTCCAATCAGGGGATCGGTGAGCAATCAGACAGCGGCGTTATAGAACTGCTCGCTGCTCTTCTGCTCCACCAGCGCCTGTTCGATCGCCGCCTGGTGCACTTCGTCGGCATGTTCTTCCCGGGCTTCGGGCTGGATGCCCAGGCGTGCAAACAATTGCATGTCCTTGTCGGCTTGCGGGTTGGCGGTGGTCAACAGCTTTTCGCCGTAGAAAATCGAGTTGGCACCGGCAAAAAATGCCAGGGCCTGCATCTGCTCGTTCATCGCTTCACGACCAGCGGACAGGCGCACATGGGACTGGGGCATCATGATCCGCGCCACGGCAAGCATGCGGATGAAATCGAATGGATCGATGTCTTCGGCATTCTCCAGCGGCGTGCCGGCGACTTTGACCAGCATGTTGATCGGCACCGATTCCGGGTGCTCCGGCAGGTTCGCCAACTGGATCAGCAGGTTGGCGCGGTCGTCCAGGGACTCGCCCATGCCCAGGATGCCGCCGGAGCAGATCTTCATCCCCGAATCACGCACATAGGCCAGGGTTTGCAGGCGCTCGCTGTAGGTACGGGTGGTGATGATGCTGCCGTAGAACTCCGGCGAGGTATCGAGGTTGTGGTTGTAGTAGTCCAGGCCAGCCTGGGCCAACGCTTCGGTCTGTTCCTGGTCGAGGCGGCCCAGGGTCATGCAGGTTTCCAGGCCCATGGCCTTCACGCCTTTGACCATTTCCAGCACATACGGCATGTCCTTGGCCGACGGATGTTTCCAGGCCGCGCCCATGCAGAAACGGGTCGAACCGATGGCCTTGGCCCGCGCAGCCTCTTCGAGGACCTTCTGCACTTCGAGCAATTTCTCTTTATCCAGACCGGTGTTGTAGTGACCGGACTGCGGACAATATTTGCAATCTTCCGGGCAAGCACCAGTCTTGATCGACAGCAGCGTGGAAACCTGGACGCGGTTGGCGTCGAAGTGCGCGCGGTGCACGGTCTGCGCCTGGAACAACAGGTCATTGAATGGCTGGACAAAGAGTGCTTTGACTTCGGCCAAAGACCAGTCATGACGCAGGTTGGCAGTGGTGCTGGCGCTCATGGGCATTTCCTTGATTATGCTTGGCTGGCGCCTGGGGCATGCAATACCCACAGGCGCGACACGGATGTTCGGCATATTTAAGGAAGAGTCATGCGCTGTCAACCACGATACAAATGGCCGGTTTACATCTGGTTAAAAAACAAGCATCCCTGTCTACTGTGCGGCGAAAGCACGGATACCCCGCAACCCATCTGCACCCCCTGCGAAAGCGAGCTGCCCTGGCTCGGCGATCAATGCAGCATTTGCGCCCTGCCACTGCCCATGGCCGGACTGCGTTGCGGCCAATGTGCCTCGTGGCCGCCGGCCTTCGAGCGGGTCCTGGCGCCCTGGGCCTACGACTTCCCGGTAGACACCCTGATCACCCGCTTCAAGCATCAGGCGAAATGGCCCCTTGGCCGGCTGCTGGGCGAACTGCTGGCGCAATCGCTGCAACATCATTTCGACGAAGGGCTGGAACGGCCCGACGCACTGGTACCGGTGCCACTGGCAACCCGGCGTTTGCGCCAGCGCGGTTTCAACCAGGCGGCACTGCTGGCCCGCTGGCTCAGTGGGCCGCTGGCGATCCCTTGCGAAGAAAACCTGCTGCGACGCACCCAGGACACGCCCGCCCAACAGGCACTCGACGCCAGGGCCCGGCGCCAAAACCTGCGCCAGGCCTTTGCCCTCGCGCCCCAGGCGACGTTACGCAATCGTCACCTGGCGTTGGTCGACGACGTGCTCACCACCGGCGCCACCGCCCAGGCCCTGGCCGCCCTGTTACTCGATGCCGGCGCGGCGCGGGTCGATGTGTATTGCCTGGCCCGCACGCCGAAACCCGGTGAACCGGCTTGACGTGCCGCGCCCAAGGCGCCAACGTCCGCTCATCGACTTTTGCACGCAGTTTGCCGTCATGTCATTGCCCACGCTCCTGACCCAACACATCGTCCGGCGACCACAACGCATCGCCCTGTTGCAGCACATCGCCGAACAGGGCTCGATCACCCGCGCCGCCAAGAGCGCGGGCCTGAGCTACAAGGCGGCATGGGATGCCATCGATGAGTTGAACAACCTCGCCGACCATCCGTTGGTGGAACGCAGCGTCGGCGGCAAGGGCGGTGGCGGCGCGAGGCTGTCGCAGGAAGGCCAACGCGTGCTGCGCCTGTATCAGCGCCTGCAAGCGCTGCAGGCGCAACTGCTGGAAGCCAGCGAAGACGCCGGGGACCTGGGCCTGCTCAGTCGCCTGATGCTGCGCACCAGTGCCCGCAATCAATTGCATGGCAAGGTCCTGGGCATCGAGGCCCAGGGGCACAACGACCGGGTACGCCTGGAACTGGCCCGGGGCCTGGTCATCGAAGCGCGGATCACCCATGACAGCACGTTGCGCCTGGAGCTGGCTGTCGGCACCGATGTGGTGGCGCTGATCAAGGCCGGCTGGCTGGAATTGCACCCCGTCGAACAAGCGGAAAAACCGGGGATCAATACGCTGCGCGGCCTGATCGAGCAGGTCGACGCCGCCGAAGACGGCCCCAGCGAAGTGCGCATCGGCCTGCCCAACGGCCAGACGCTGTGCGCCCTGGCCGACCCGCTTCAGTTGCAAGCGCAGGACCTGGCAGCCGGCTCACCGGTGCAAGTGACGTTTTCAGCGACAAATGTGCTGCTCGGCACACCGCTGTAGCGCGCTGCAACAATAGCTTCATCGACCCGCTTTAAGGTGACTGCCAAAACCAGCAGGGAGCCTGATGATGAGCCTATTAGAAGAAAACCAATCCACCGACCTGGAAAAGATCGTCGGCCTGAGCCGGCGCAGTTTCATCAGCGCCGGCGCCCTGTGCGGCGCGGCGATGTTCCTGGGCGGCAACCTGCTGAGCCGCAGCGTGCTGGCCGCCGCCGTGAGCGAAGGCAACAGCCGGCTGCTGGGTTTCAACAGCATCGCCGCCGCCACGGCTGACACCATCACGCTGCCGCCAGGCTACAAGGCCTCGGTGCTGATCAGTTGGGGCCAGCCGCTGCAGAAAAATGCACCGGCGTTCGATCCCAGTGGCAATGGAACAGCCCGCGCACAGGAAGTGCAGTTTGGCGACAACAACGACGGCATGAGCCTGTTCGAATTCCCCGGCGACAAGAACCGGGCGCTGATGGCGATCAACAACGAATACACCAACTACCGCTACCTCTTCCCCCACGGCGGCCAGCCGCAGTCGGCCGAAGACGTGCACAAGGCCCAGGCCAGCGAAGGGGTGTCGGTGATCGAGGTCCAGCGTCGTCGCGGCCAGTGGCAGTTCGTCCAGGAATCGCGCTACAACCGCAGGATCCACGGCAACACGCCGATTCGCCTGCGTGGTCCGGCCGCCGGCCACGACCTGCTGAAAACCAGTGCCGACAAGAGCGGCAAGAAAGTGCTGGGCACCTTCCAGAACTGCGCCAATGGCATGACGCCGTGGGGCACCTACCTGACCTGCGAAGAAAACTTCACCGACTGCTTCGGCAGCAGCAAGACCGACCTGCAGTTCGATGAGGCGCAAAAGCGCTACGGCGCCACCGTCACCAGCCGCGAGATCAACTGGCACCTGTACGACCCGCGTTTCGACCTGGCGAAGAACCCCAACGAACTCAATCGCCATGGCTGGGTGGTGGAAATCGATCCGTTCGATCCAGAATCCACGCCGGTGAAACGCACCGCCCTGGGCCGCTTCAAACACGAAAACGCCGCCCTGGCACAAACCAACGACGGTCGCGCCGTGGTGTACATGGGCGACGATGAACGCGGCGAGTTCATCTACAAGTTCGTCAGTCGCGAGCGCATCAATCATCGCAATGCCAAGGCCAACCGCAACCTGCTGGACCACGGCACCTTGTACGTGGCGCGCTTCGATGCCGGCGACGGCAACCCGGACCACCCCAAAGGCAAGGGCCAGTGGATCGAGTTGACCCACGGCAAGAACGGCCTCGACGCCAGCAGTGGCTTCGCCGACCAGGCCGAGGTGCTGATCCATGCGCGCCTGGCCGCCAGCGCCGTGGGTGCCACCCGCATGGACCGCCCTGAGTGGATCGTGGTCAGCCCGAAAGACGGCCAGGTCTATTGCACCCTGACCAACAACTCCAAGCGCGGCGAAGACGGCCAACCGGTGGACGGGCCGAACCCTCGGGCCAAGAACGTCTACGGGCAGATCCTGCGCTGGCGCACCGACCGCGACGATCATGCCGCCAAGACCTTCTCCTGGGATCTGTTCGTGGTCGCCGGCAACCCAACGGTACACGCCGGCACGCCGAAAGCCGGGTCGTCCAATA
Source organism: Pseudomonas sp. Van50 (assembly GCF_055390755.1). Classification (NCBI taxonomy): domain Bacteria; kingdom Pseudomonadati; phylum Pseudomonadota; class Gammaproteobacteria; order Pseudomonadales; family Pseudomonadaceae; genus Pseudomonas; species Pseudomonas sp. Van50. The sequence goes on from NZ_AP024343.1 coordinate 6,478,036, forward strand.
TCAACCCGCAGAACATGTTCAACAGCCCCGACGGCCTGGGCTTCGACAAGGCTGGCCGGCTGTGGATTCTCACCGACGGCGACTCCAGCAACGCCGGGGACTTCGCCGGCATGGGCAACAACCAGATGCTCTGCGCCGACCCTAGCAGTGGCGAAATCCGCCGCTTCATGGTCGGACCGGTGGGCTGCGAAGTGACCGGGATCAGTTTTGCCCCGGACCAGAAAGCCTTGTTCGTCGGGATCCAGCATCCAGGGGAAAACGGTGGTTCGACCTTCCCTGAGCACCTGCCCAACGGCAAGCCGCGGTCTTCGGTGATGGTGATTACCCGGGACGATGGCGGGGTCATCGGCGCCTGACAGGGCCTCATCGCGAGCAAGCTCGCTCCCACAATGTGGACTGCCCCCAAAAAGTTGGACACCCATCTGGCTTTTGGGGGCAGTCCAATGGATCCGCTATCCCTGTGGGAGCGAGCTTGCTGGCGATAACGTCAGCACAGCCGCCACCTATCTGCCTCTGTCTGCGCTACCATGCTGTGCCGGACGCGGCAGCCCTGCCGCTGCGCAGGAGTCAGCATGTCCCATCCGTTTGAAACCCTCACGCCCGACCTGGTGCTCGATGCCGTTGAAAGCATCGGCTTTCTCAGCGACGCCCGCGTGTTGGCCCTCAACAGCTACGAGAACCGCGTCTACCAGGTCGGCATCGAAGATTCCGAGCCGCTGATCGCCAAGTTCTATCGCCCCCAGCGCTGGACCAACGAAGCGATCCTGGAAGAGCACAGCTTTACCTTCGAGCTGGCCGAATACGAAGTGCCCGTGGTGGCGCCGCTGATCCACAACGGCGCCAGCCTGCACGAACACGCCGGGTTTCGTTTCACCCTGTTTCCTCGTCGCGGTGGCCGGGCGCCGGAGCCGGGCAATCTCGACCAACTCTATCGCCTGGGACAATTGCTCGGACGCCTGCACGCGCTCGGGGCGACCCGGCCGTTCGAGCATCGCGAAGCCCTGGGCGTGAAAAATTTCGGCCACGATTCACTGGCCACCGTGTTGGCGAGCGGCTTCGTTCCCCGCAGCCTGCTGCCGGCCTACGAGTCGGTCGCCCGGGACTTGCTCAAGCGCGTCGAAGAGGTCTACGCCGCCACGCCCCACCAGAACATCCGCATGCACGGCGATTGCCACCCCGGCAACATGATGTGCCGCGACGAGGTGTTTCACATCGTCGACCTGGACGACTGCCGCATGGGCCCGGCGGTGCAGGACTTGTGGATGATGCTCGCCGGCGATCGCCAGGAGTGCCTGGGGCAATTGTCGGAACTGATGGACGGCTACCGTGAGTTCCACGACTTCGACCCGCGTGAACTGGCGCTGATCGAACCGCTGCGGGCCCTGCGGCTGATGCACTACAGCGCCTGGCTGGCACGGCGCTGGGACGACCCGGCGTTCCCCCGCAGCTTCCCGTGGTTCGGCAGCGAACGCTACTGGGGCGACCAGGTGCTGGCATTGCGCGAGCAATTGGCGGCGCTCAATGAAGAGCCGTTGAAGCTGTTCTGACCTACAGCGGGTCCCCCTGTGGGAGCGAGCTTGCTCGCGATGGCGATCGAACACTCGACACCTCTGTCGACTGACACATCGCTATCGCGAGCAAGCTCGCTCCCACAAAGGGATTTGCGCTGGAACGCTCACAAAGGTTCACAGCACAACCAGACAAATCTCCTTACAATCATCCCTTTGTTAGCTGCCTAAGCAAGGATTCTGCATGCAAGCCGCCAACCCGCGTCGCGGGTATATCCTGGGCCTGAGTGCCTACATCATCTGGGGTCTGTTCCCGATCTACTTCAAGGCCATCGCCAGCGTGCCGTCAGTGGAAATCATCATCCACCGGGTGCTGTGGTCGGCCCTGTTCGGCGCGGCATTGCTGCTGGTCTGGAAACACCCGGGCTGGTGGCGCGAACTGCGGGACAATCCACAGCGCCTGGCGATTCTCGCCCTGAGCGGGACACTGATCGCGGCCAACTGGCTGACCTACGTCTGGGCGGTGAACAACGAACGCATGCTCGAAGCCAGCCTGGGTTACTACATCAACCCGCTGGTGAATGTGTTGCTGGGCATGTTGATCCTCGGCGAGCGCCTGCGCCGCATGCAATGGCTGGCGGTGGGGCTGGCGGCCGTCGGCGTGGCGCAGCAGGTCTGGCAAGTGGGCAGCCTGCCGTGGGTGTCGCTGGTGCTGGCGCTGACCTTCGGTTTCTATGGGTTGATCCGCAAACAAGCGCCGGTCAAGGCATTGCCGGGGCTGGTGGTGGAAACCTGGATGCTGGTGCCGATCGCCATCGCCTGGTTGCTGTTCAATCCCACGGCCACCAGTGCCCAGGCCGCGTTCTGGACCACCTCCGAAGCCTGGTGGCTGGTGGCGGCCGGCCCCGTGACACTGGTTCCACTGGTGTGCTTCAACGCCGCGGCCCGGCATTTGCCCTACACCACCCTGGGGTTTCTCCAGTACATCGCACCGACGCTGGTGCTGTTGCTCGCCGTGCTGCTGTTCGGTGAGCACCTGTCGTCCAGCACGCTGGTGGCGTTCCTGTTCATCTGGGCCGGGCTGGCGGTGTACAGCGTCGATGCGGTGATCAGCATGCGCCGGCGCAGCTGATCAAAAAACGCACAACCCTCTACAGGCCACGTGCGCCGTGGCCTGCGCTTATCCTTCCCAAGGTTATCCACAGCGTGATCCCCGCCGTTTGTGCACAAGCCCTTGAAAACTGGTGATTTTTTGATCATTGGCCGCTGAGCCCCGGCGGGCCTGGGCTGGAGCCGGGTCTCTACAGGTTATCCACAGGCAGGCGCAGTTTTTCCTTGGATAACCTTCATTACACTTCGTCGCTGAGCTTGAGCTCCACCATCAACTCATCGGCCAAGGTTTCCAGACGTTCCTGCAAGGTCTCCAGGGACAAGGTCAAGGGCACGCCCAGGATCGCTTCGGCATGAAACAGCAGCTCACTGCTCATCGGTGCCGGCCGGACATGGGTCACCAGCCGCTCGACATTGACGCCCTGCTCGCTCAACAACCGGGTGATGTCCCGTACGATACCGGGACGATCGTTGCCCACCAACTCCATGGTGATGGGTTTCCAGGTGCAGGACTCCTCAACGGCGCTTTCAGCGATCAATACGTGGATGCCGTGGGCCGCCAGCCCCTGCAAGGCCTCGATCAATTCTTCATGGGCCTCGGCCGGGGCGCTGAAGCGCACGATCCCGGCAAATTGCCCGGCCAGGTGCGCCATGCGGCTTTCCAGCCAGTTACCGCCATGTTCGACAATGCAATCGGCGATGCGCTCGACCTGCCCGGGCTTGTCCGGGGCGAAAACAGTGATGACGAGGTGGTCCATGGCGCAGTCCTCTTGTGGTGGAAGGAACAGTATAGGCAGGACGCGCAAGTGCTGTGTGCTCACGCCAATCGTGTACAAGTTTTAATATTTATCTGGAACAATCCACAGTTTTTTTGAGAACATCAGAAGCCGCGCCGTGACTGTACTGCTTTAGTCGGTCGCGGAACGACGCAATTAGTCTAATTTTCACAACCGCAATTGATCATGTAGTATGCCGCAGCGCGCACTACATAATCGTGACACCCCTGTTGTACCGATGTCTGCTTAAGGCCAGTCGCATCCCTGAAAAGCCCCGTCAGCAAGGCTTGAATACCCAGCCGCCAGCGATGGCATGTACTGGTTCCGGGGTTTGTGGTTTAAATGTCCCGAGGCTTCATTGTCAAAATCGAAGAGCTGAAAAGCGAAATAGCTGAGCAGAGTGAGGCAAGCAATGACTGAACACGTTCAAGTCGGTGGCCTGCAGGTCGCCAAAGTCCTGTTCGACTTCGTGAATAACGAAGCCATTCCCGGAACCGGCCTCACCGCCGACGCATTCTGGGCCGGTGCCGACAAGGTCATCCACGACCTGGCCCCGAAGAACCAAGCCCTACTCGCCAAACGCGATGATTTCCAGGCGCAGATCGATGCCTGGCACCAGGCCCGTGCCGGCCAGGCCCACGACGCCGTGGCTTACAAAGCCTTCCTGCAAGACATTGGCTATCTGCTGCCAGAAGCGGCGGATTTCCAGGCCACGACCCAGAACGTCGATGACGAAATCGCCCGTATGGCCGGTCCACAGCTGGTGGTACCGGTGATGAACGCCCGTTTCGCCCTCAATGCCTCGAACGCCCGCTGGGGTTCGCTGTACGACGCGTTGTACGGCACCGATGCCATCAGCGAAGCCGATGGCGCGGAAAAAGGCAAAGGCTACAACAAGGTGCGTGGCGACAAGGTCATCGCCTTCGCCCGCGCCTTCCTCGACGAAGCGGCCCCCCTGGCGGCCGGCTCCCATGTCGACTCCACCGCGTATAAAATCGTCGACGGCAAACTGGTCGTGGCCCTCAAGGGCGGCAGCAACAGCGGCCTGCGTGACGATGCCCAGTTGATCGGCTTCCAGGGCGATGCCTCGGCACCGACCGCCGTGCTGCTGAAACACAACGGCCTGCACTTCGAAATCCAGATCGATGCCAGCACGCCCGTCGGCCAGACCGATGCCGCCGGCGTCAAAGACATCCTGATGGAAGCCGCGCTGACCACCATCATGGACTGCGAAGACTCGGTCGCCGCCGTCGACGCCGATGACAAAGTGGTGATCTATCGCAACTGGCTCGGCTTGATGAAGGGCGACCTGTCGGAAGAAGTCGCCAAGGGCGGCCAGACGTTTACCCGGACCATGAACCCTGACCGTGTCTACACCGCCGTCGACGGCTCGGGCGTGACCCTGCACGGCCGCTCGCTGCTGTTCGTGCGTAACGTCGGCCATCTGATGACCATCGACGCGATCCTGGACAAGCACGGCAACGAAGTGCCGGAAGGCATCCTCGACGGCCTGGTCACCAGCCTGGCGGCGATCCACAGCCTCAACGGCAACACCTCGCGCCGCAACAGCCGCACCGGCTCGGTGTACATCGTCAAGCCGAAGATGCACGGCCCGGAAGAAGCCGCGTTCACCAACGAGCTGTTCGGTCGCGTCGAAGACGTGCTGAACCTGCCGCGCAACACCCTCAAGGTCGGGATCATGGACGAGGAGCGCCGTACCACGGTCAACCTCAAGGCCTGCATCAAGGCCGCCAGCGAACGCGTGGTGTTCATCAACACCGGCTTCCTCGACCGTACCGGCGATGAAATCCACACCTCCATGGAAGCCGGCCCGATGGTGCGCAAGGCCGACATGAAAGCCGAGAAGTGGATCGGCGCCTATGAAAACTGGAACGTCGATATCGGCTTGAGCACCGGCCTGCAAGGTCGCGCGCAAATCGGCAAGGGCATGTGGGCGATGCCGGACCTGATGGCGGCGATGCTCGAACAGAAAATCGCTCATCCGCTGGCCGGCGCCAACACCGCCTGGGTTCCGTCACCCACCGCCGCCGCCCTGCACGCGCTGCATTACCACAAGGTCGACGTGTTCGCTCGCCAGGCCGAACTGGCCAAGCGTGCTCGCGCTTCGGTGGACGACATCCTGACCATCCCGCTGGCCGTCAACCCGAACTGGACGCCGGAACAGATCAAGAACGAACTGGACAACAATGCCCAGGGCATCCTTGGCTACGTGGTGCGCTGGATCGACCAGGGCGTCGGCTGCTCCAAGGTGCCGGACATCAACGACGTCGGCCTGATGGAAGACCGTGCGACGCTGCGTATCTCCAGCCAGCACATCGCCAACTGGCTGCGCCACGGCATCGTTACGCAAGACCAGGTAATGGAAAGCCTCAAGCGCATGGCGCCAGTGGTCGACCGCCAGAACGCCAGCGACCCGCTGTACCGGCCACTGGCGCCAGACTTCGACAGCAACATCGCCTTCCAGGCGGCGGTCGAACTGGTGATCGAAGGCACGAAGCAACCTAACGGCTACACCGAGCCGGTGCTGCACCGTCGCCGTCGCGAGTTCAAGACCGCCAATGGCTTGTGATTGAGCGCTAGACGCGGCACAAAAAAGCCCTGATCGAAAGATCAGGGCTTTTTCATTTGCACGGCATCACCTCGCTGTTGTGGCGAGGGAGCTTGCTCCCGCTCGACTGCGCAGCAGTCGTCAGTCAGCCAATGAGGTTTCGAATGCTGGAAAAAAAGAGGGTCTGCTTCGCAGCCCAGCGGGAGCAAGCTCCCTCGCCACGACAGCACTTCGGCACAAATACGACAGGCTACAGATCCATCCCCAACTCATGCTTGACCAACCCCAGCAGCTTGTCGGTATCGATCGGCTTGAGCAGAAAGTCCACCACGCTCAAGTGCATGGCTTCGATGGCGTCCTTCACGTCGGCATCGCCTGACACGATGATGATCGGCAGAGCCGCCCGCTCGGACTCGCGCACCAGGCGGACCAGTTCCAGGCCATCGACATTGCCCATGCGCAGGTCGGTGATCAGCAGGCCGATCGACGGCTTGGTTTCCAGCATCTTGAGTGCCGTTTCGCCGCTGGCGGCGGTCATGCAGTGAATCCCATCCAATGCCAGGATCTCCGACAACAGCTCGCGAGCGTCTTTATCGTCATCGACGATCAAGACGCGCTGCGGCGGCAGGTCAGGTTCCAACATGACGGCACTCAGCGCCTCGCGCTCGGCGTCACTCAAAATATCGTGGTCGGACATGGTGCTCTCTACGTTCTTTAAATCGATCCCCTGGCACAGTGGTCAGACATCGTTCTGCGGCGCTTCAATGTGCACTTCGTCGGATTTTTTTCCAAGAACATTCAATGAAGATTTTTCTGACGCCTGGCGTAAGACTTTTCCGTGAGTCCGGCCCTTAGGCCGCGACCTAGACTTACGTCCAATGGGCACCCCGCGCTGAGGGGCCGACCATGGAGAACAGATCCGACCACAACAATTCGAATAAGACTGCGTAATGGTTATGAAAAAAGCGGACGCCTTCATCCAGGCAGGGAAAACCGCGGTGTTGCAAAACATCCAGGGGACGCTGCAGTTTCTCCAGCGCTTTCCGCCGTTCAACCAAATGGAAAACGCCCACCTGGCCTATCTGGTGGAGCAATGCCTGCTGCGTTTCTACGCCCCGGGCGACACCATCATCAAACCGGCCGACGGCCCGGTGGAGCACTTTTACATCGTCAAGCAGGGCCGGGTGGTGGGCGAACGCCCGCATTCGGCCAAGGGTGGCACCGAGACCACCTTCGAGATCACCACCGGCGAATGTTTCCCCCTGGCCGCGCTGCTGGGCGAGCGGGCCACGCGCACCGAGCACCGGGCCGGCGAAGACACGTTCTGCCTGCAACTGAACAAACTGGCCTTCATCAAGCTCTTCGCCCTGTCCGCCCCGTTTCGCGATTTCGCCCTGCGCGGGGTCAGCAGCCTGCTCGACCAGGTCAACCAACAGGTCCAGCAGAAATCCGCGCAAACCCTGGGCACCCAGTACTCCCTCAATACGCGGCTGGGTGAACTGGCGATGCGTCATCCAGTGAGCTGCAGCCCGGACACGCCGCTGCGCGAAGCCGTGAAACTGATGCACGAGCAGCAGGTCGGCAGCATCGTGGTGGTCAATGAGCAAAAGGCGCCGGTGGGAATTTTCACTTTGCGCGACCTGCGGCAGGTGGTGGCCGATGGTTCCGGGGACTTTTCCCAGGCCATCGCAGGCCACATGACCCAGGCCCCTTCTTCCTTTCGCCGGACCACAGCGCCTTCGACGCGGCCATCGCCATGACCGAGCGCCACATCGCCCACGTCTGCCTGGTCAAGGACCAGCGCCTGTGTGGCGTGGTCTCGGAGCGCGATCTGTTTTCCTTGCAGCGCGTCGACCTGGTGCACCTGGCCCGGACCATCCGCAACGCCCCCAGGGTGGAAAACCTCGTGGCCCTGCGCGGCGAGATCGGCCAACTGGTGGAGCGCATGCTGGCCCACGGTGCGTCGTCGACCCAGATCACCCACATCATCACCCTGCTCAACGACCACACGGTGTGCCGCGTCATCGAGCTGACCCTGGCCGACAAAGGCGACCCGGGTGTGCCGTTAAGTTGGCTGTGTTTCGGCAGTGAAGGCCGGCGCGAGCAAACCCTGCACACCGACCAGGACAACGGCATATTGTTCGAAGCCCGGGACGCCGCCCATGCCGCGCAGATCCGCGGCCTGCTGCTGCCCATCGCCCAACAGATCAACCAGAGCCTGGCCCTGTGCGGCTTCACCTTGTGCAAGGGCAACATCATGGCCGGCAACCCCGAGCTGTGCCTGTCCCGCGCCGAATGGGCCCGGCGCTTCGCGTCATTCATTCGCGAAGCGACGCCGGAAAACCTGCTGGGCTCGAGCATCTATTTCGACTTGCGGGTGGTCTGGGGCGATGAGCAAGGTTGCGAGCAGTTGCGCCAGCAGATCCTTGGTCAAGTGGCCGACAATCGCCTGTTCCAGCGCATGATGGCCGAGAATGCGCTGCGTCATCGCCCACCGGTGGGACGCTTCAGGGACTTCGTGCTGAGCCGCAAGAATGGCGAAAAGGCGACCCTGGACTTGAAAGTGCAGGGCCTGACGCCCTTCGTCGACGGCGCCCGCCTGCTGGCCCTGGCCAACGGCATCGAAGCCAACAATACCCTGGAACGCCTGCGGCAACTGGTCGTCAAGGAAGTGATCGAACCGCTCGATGGCGCGGCCTATGAAGAGGCCTATCACTTCATCCAGCAGACTCGCATGCAACAACACCAACTGCAAACCCGCGAGAACCTACCCTATTCCAACCGCGTCGACCCCGACAGCCTCAACCATCTGGACCGACGCATCCTGCGCGAATCCCTGCGCCAGGCCCAACGCCTGCAAAGCAGCCTGACGCTGAGGTATCAGTTGTGAACCTGTTTTCCTGGCTGCGCCCGGCCCAGCCGACATTGCCCGACGCGCTGCAGCAGCGCCTGGAGCGCCTGCCCGCGCCTTCGCCACTGGGCGAAGGCGACCTGCGGGCGCAACGCTGGGTCGTCCTGGACCTGGAAACCACCGGGTTGAACCTGAACAAGGACCAAGTGCTGTCCATCGGCGCGGTGGTCATCGAAGACGGTGCCATCGACTTCAGCCAGCAATTCGAACGTACCTTGCAGTGCAATCAGCAAAAGCTCGGGCCCAGTGTGTTGATCCATGGCCTGGCGCCCAGTGCCATCGCCGCCGGCAGCGACCCGGCCGAGGCGCTGCTGGCGTTCATGGCGTTCGTGGGCGACAGCCCGCTGCTGGCCTTTCACGCGCCGTTCGATTCCCACATGCTCGGGCGCGCCTTGAAAGACCATCTGGGCTATCGCCTGCAGCATCCGTTCCTCGACGTGGCGGACCTGGCCCCGATGCTTTGTCCACAAGCCAACCTGCGCAAGTCCGGCCTGGACGAGTGGATCGACTGGTTCAAGCTGCAAGTCTTCGACCGCCACAACGCCAGCGCCGACGCCCTGGCCACGGCGGAACTGGCGCTGATCCTGTTCAGCCGCGCCCGCCAGCAACAGATCCACAGCCCGCTTGACCTGCAACAGCGCCTGGGCCAGTGGAAACGGCGGCAGCAGGCGCCTTCGCTTTAAATCCTCTGCTCCGAGGGTGGTTCCCTGTGGGAGCAAGGCTTGCCCGCGATGGCATCGCTTGGGATTGAGAGACTGACCGAGTCGCCTGCATCGCGGGCAAGCCTTGCTCCCACAGACTCATGCAGACCCACAAACTCACGCCGGCCCCACAGATCGGGTCCCGACCAGCGCCAATTGCTTTCCCGCCCCCGCCTCTGCCACAATCGCGAACAATTCTCGTTACTTAAAACATCGGTGATGCTCCGTGTCGTCAGTTCCTAGCCCCCACAGTGATTTGGTTGGTGCGTTGTACCGTGACCATCGCGCTTGGCTATTGGCATGGCTGCGACGCAACGTGGCGTGTGCGCACCGGGCGGAAGACCTGAGCCAGGACACTTTTGTGCGCTTGCTGGGACGCGAGGACCTGAAGACGCCCCGCGAGCCCCGGGCATTTCTGGTGGCCATCGCCAAGGGCCTGTTGTTCGATTATTTCCGTCGAGCGGCATTGGAGCAGGCTTACCTCACCGAACTGATGCTGATCCCCGAGGCCGAGCAGCCCTCGGTGGAAGAACAGCAAATCATCCTGGAAGACCTCAAGGCCATCGATCGCCTGCTCGGCAAACTGTCGAGCAAGGCCCGTGCAGCCTTCCTCTATAACCGCCTCGACGGCCTCGGCCACGCCGAAATCGCCGAGCGCCTGGGGGTTTCGGTGCCGCGGGTACGGCAGTACCTGGCCCAGGGCATCCGACAGTGCTACATCGCCCTGTACGGTGAACCGACATGAGCCAGGCCCATGCCAAACCGGTCTCGGCCAGCGTGCTGGATGCCGCCATTGCCTGGCAGTTGTCTTTGGACACGAGCAACGCCCAGGAGCATGAAGCGTTCGCCCGCTGGCATGCCGCCGATGAAGAACACGCCCGGGCCTGGCGGCAATTGGGCATGCTCGACCAGCGCTTCAGCGTGGCCAACGGGCCGGCGCGGGCGGCGTTGCTGCAATCGCGGGTGAGCATTCGTCGACGGATACGCAAGATCGGCAGCGGCCTGGCCAGCGTTGTCGCGGTCATCGGCCTGGCGTTGTTTGCCAGTGAACGTCTGCCGCTGGATTACTGGCTGGCCGATCAGCGCACCGCGACAGGCGAGCAACGCACCCTGCGCCTGAGCGACGGCACGCTGATCAACCTCAACACCCACAGTGCGCTGGACGTGCGTTTCGATGACAAGCAGCGCCGTATCGTCCTGCAGGAAGGCGAAATCCTGGTGGAAACCGGCCACGACGACCCGCGCCCGTTCATCGTCGAGACCCGCGAAGGCCGCCTGCGCGCGTTGGGCACACGATTCCTGGTCAAGCGTGAAGACGAAGGCACGCGCCTGAGCGTGTTGAAATCCGCCGTGGCGGCGCATCCCCAGGCCACGGACAGCGAACAGATCCTGCGCGAAGGCCAACAAGTGCTGATGCGTCGCGACGGCCTCGGGCCGACCGTTGCCCTGAGCCCCGGCGCCGATGCCTGGACCCGCGGCATGTTGGTGGTGGATAACGCGCGTCTTGAAGATCTGGTCCACGAGTTGGGACGCTATCGTCGCGGCTACCTGGGCGTCGAGCCACAAGTGGCCGATTTGCGCATCACCGGCAGTTTCCCGCTGCACGACACCGACCTGGCGCTGACCGCCCTGCTGCCGACCTTGCCGGTGCAGGTCGAGCATCACACGCGGTGGTGGGTGGTGGTGGGGCCACGGGCTGAAGCCAAGCCCTGAATGGCTTTGTGTCAGGGATGGCCTCATCGCGAGCAAGCTCGCTCCCACATTGACCGGGTCGCCCACGAATCATCCTGTGGGAGCGAGCTTGCTCGCGATGAGGCCATTCGCTTCACCACAAAGCCACCAGCTGCAAAACGAATCTAAATTATTTTCATCCAGCCCTATCACTTTTCGACTTTCATCCGGCACCCAGGCAATTGAGAAATATTTCCATTCAGGAGCCGCCGTATGTCCCGCCCGCTAGACACCCTGTTGCGCCCCAGCCTGTTGGCCGTTGCCATTGCCTTCGCCGTCCCGTTGACCAGCGCCCCGCTGCTGGCCGCCGAACAAGCCACAAGCGTGCGCACCTACAACCTGCCCGCCGCGCCCCTGGCCAGCACCCTGAACCAGATCGCCAGCCAGGCCGGCCTCGCACTGAGCCTGAATCCGTCCCTGGCCTCGGGCAAGACCTCGGCCCCGGTCCAGGGCCAGTTCGACGCCACCGGCGCATTGCGCGAGGCCTTGCGCGGCACCGGCCTGCAACTGGAACAAAGCAGCGCTGGCACCTACAGCCTGGTGGCCTTACCTGAAGGCGTCATGGCCTTGCCGGAAACCAGCGTGATCGGCGCCGGTCTCAGCGAAACCGCGTGGGGCCCGACCGAGAGCTACGTCGCCACCCGCACCGCCGCTGGCACCAAGACCGACACGCCGATCGTCGAACTGCCGCGCTCCGTCTCCGTGGTCACCCGCCAACAGATGGAGGACCGTTCTGTCCTCAACCTCAATGACGCCCTGCGCTACACCGCCGGCGTGCAAAGCAGCGGCTACGGCTCGGATTCGCGCAACGACTGGCTGCTGGTGCGCGGCTTCGTACCGACCCAATTCCTTGATGGCCTGCCGCTGCCCAAGGGCAACTACATCACGCCGAAAATCGAGCCCTGGAACCTTGAGCGCATCGCCGTGCTGCGTGGCCCGGCCTCCTCGGTCTACGGCCAGACGCCACCTGGCGGCATGCTGGACATGGTCAGCCGTCGCCCACAGGCCGAAAGCAGCCATGAGGTCGAGCTGCAGGCCGGCAGCTACGAACATAAGCAGATCAACTTCGACAGCACCGGCAAAGTCGATGACGAAGGCCAGTTCCTCTATCGGGTCAGCGGCACCGTGCGCGACAGCAACTCCCAGGTCGACCACATCCCGGACAAGCGCTACAACCTCGCGCCGAGCCTGACCTGGAACATCAACGACGACACGCGCCTGACCTTCCTGTCCCAGTACACCCGCGACGACACCGGCATCACCGGGCAATTCCTGCCGCTGCAAGGCACCAAGCTGTCCTCGCCAGCAGGCAAGATTTCCCACCACAAGAACCTCGGCGATCCGGATTGGGAATTCTACGACCGTACCTACTACGCCCTCGGCTATGCGTTCGAACACCGTCTGAACGACACCTGGCAGTTCCGCCAGAACCTGCGCTACACCAAAAGCGACCTGGAAACCCAGGGCATCTCCGCTGGCGGGCAGTTCTGGCCGGCGGGGCCTGAGGAAGCAGTCAGCGCCGATGGCACCATCAAGCGCAGCGCCAGTGTCGTTGACGAAGACATCAGCCAGTTCGCCGTGGACAACAATTTCCAGGCCGACTTCCAGACCGGCGCCCTCAATCACACCCTGTTGCTGGGCCTGGATCACCAGCGCTCCAACAGCAATTCGCGTTGGTTGTGGGGCTCGACCGGCGTGCCGACCAGCAACATCCACAACCCGACTTACGGACAGGATTTCTCCAACGTCCAGTATTTCACCATGTATGACTACAACCAGAAGACCAACCAGACCGGCCTGTATGTCCAGGACCAAATCGCCCTGAACAACTGGCGCCTGACCCTCGGCGGCCGTGAAGACTGGATTCACACCGGCACCGAATTCCACAACCAGAACAACGTCACCAACACCCAGCGCGACAAGAAATTCAGCGGCAACGCGGCGTTGAGCTACGTCTTCGATAACGGTGTGACGCCCTACATTTCCTTCGCCCAGTCGTTCCAGGCAGCGGCCGGTTCAACCGTCAACAGCACCGAAGCGTTCAAGCCAACAGAAGGCGAGCAGTACGAAGCCGGTATCAAGTATCAACCGCCGGGCACCAAGACCTTGCTGACCGCCGCGGTGTTCGACCTGACCCAGAAAAACAACTCCGTGACCGAAAACAACGTCACCCGCCAAGTGGGTGAAGTCCAGGTGCGCGGCCTGGAACTGGAAGCCTCGGGCGATGTGACCGACAACCTGAAGCTCATCGGCTCCTACACCTACAACGACAGTGAAATCACCAAGGGCACCGCAGCGGAAAAAGGCAAGCGCATGGCCCAGGTGCCGCGCAACCAGGCCACCGCCTGGGCGGACTACACCTGGCACAACGGCCCGCTGGATGGCTTCGGTGTCGGTGCCGGTGTGCGCTATGTCGGCGACACCTACGGCAATACCACCAACACCGATTGGGGTCATGTCGGCTCCTATACCGTGTACGACGCATCGGCCCACTACGATCTCGGGCGTTTGAACAAGACCCTCAAAGGCGTCACGGTGGCGGTGGACGCGAAGAACATTTTCAACAAGGACTACCTGTCCACTTGCGATGGCTTCTACTGCTACTACGGCGACCAACGCAACGTCGTCGCCAGCGTGAATTACAAATGGTAAACGGTTAGCATTTGCAAAACCTTTTGAGGGCACCTGTACCCGAGACCTGCCAGTCAAATGAAATCCCTGTGGGAGCGAGCTTGCTCGCGAAGACGGCGTAACAGTCAACATTGATGTTGTCTGGCACCCCGCTTTCGCGAGCAAGCTCGCTTCCACAGGTTTCACGACTGGACCGAAGGGGTTCAGGCATCGAGGCCCTCTTGCATTCGGATCGCTCATGAAAAGCAAAACCATCCGCCGCTGGTCCTTCGTCCACACCTGGACCAGCCTGATCTGCACGGTGTTCCTGCTGATGCTGGCAATTACCGGGCTGCCGCTGATTTTCCATCATGAAATCGAGCATCTGCTGGGCGACGCTCCCGAGTTCCGGGAGATGCCTGCCGACACGCCACACCTGGACCTCCAGCAGTTAGTGGAAAAGGCCAAGGCCCATCGTCCGGGTGAAGTGGTCCAGTATTTTGGCTGGGACGAAGACGAGCCCAACGGCATCTTCACCATCATGGCGCCGACACCGGACACCGAGCCCAATTCCTCCCATACCTTCATGCTCGATGCACGCACTGGCGAGGCCCTGGAAATGCCCTCGGCCAACGGCGGTTTCATGATGGTCATGCTGCGCCTGCACGTGGATATGTTCGCGGGTTTGCCGGGCAAGTTGCTGCTGGCGTTCATGGGGCTGTTGTTCGTGATCGCCATCGTTTCCGGGGTGGTCCTGTACCTGCCCTTCATGCGCCGGTTGAAATTCGCCACGGTGCGCCAGGACAAATCCACGCGCCTGCGCTGGCTCGACCTGCACAACCTGATCGGCGTGGTGACGCTGGTCTGGGCGCTCACCGTGGGCGTCACTGGCGTGATTGCCGCGTGCGCCGACCTGATCATCGCCGCCTGGCGCAACGACAGCCTCAGCGCCATGGTCGAACCCTATCGCAACGCCCCGCCGCTGACGCAATTGGCCCCGGCCACCCGCTTGCTCGACATCGCCAAGGAGGTCGCGCCGGGCATGGAGCCTAGCTTCATCGCCTTCCCCGGCACGTTGTTTTCCAGCCAACACCACTACGGCGTGTTCATGAAAGGCAGCACCCACCTGACCTCGCACTTGCTGACGCCGGTATTGATCGATGCCAGCACCCTGGCGGTCACCGCGGTGGCCGAGCGGCCGTGGTACATGGACGTCATGAGCCTGTCTCTACCGTTGCACTTCGGCGACTACGGTGGCCGGCCGATGCAGATCTTCTGGGCCACCCTCGACGTGCTCACCATCATCGTCCTCGGCAGCGGCGTCTACCTGTGGCTGGTACGGCGCAAAGCGGCCAAGCGTGCAACGGTCGGTACGGAGGTCGCCTCGTGAGGCCACGGCAGTCGAGTTTCTGGAAAGTGTTCGGCATGCCCGTGCTGATCGCCATTCTCTGCGCCGCCGGGCTGTTCAGTGCCTTGCTGGGGGACGGCCTGTGGGACGCCGTCAGTTGGCTGGGGTTGGGTATACCCTCCGTGTTGGCGGTGTGGGGACTGATCCCCCGCCGCTGAGTCATCCGGGCGTGCACTTGCCAGAGTGGGCGCCCCTTCTCTCTTCGTTATACGACAACCGCGAGCGCGCCGGCTGTTTCAGACCGCCCAGCCTTTGACATATTTGTTGACAAATTAATTCTTGACCCTCTATAAGTGCGCTAGTTGTACGACAACCTACAACGAAACACGCCACGCCAAATCCAAAAATAATCGATGGTGAAGTGATGAAAATCAAAGGCATCCGCTGGTGGATGGTCGGCCTGGTCACGGCCGGCCTGATGGTCAACTACCTGGCTCGCAATACCCTCTCGGTGGCCGCTCCCACCCTGATGAGCGAAATGAATATCTCCACCGAGCAGTATTCCCACATCGTCGTGGCCTGGCAGGTCTGCTACGCGTTGATGCAACCGGTGGCCGGCTACATCATCGATGCCATCGGCACCAAGATGGGCTTCGCCATTTTCGCGTTCGCCTGGTCCATCGCCTGTGCCGCGGCGGCCATGGCGTCGGGCTGGCAGGGCCTGGCGTTTTTCCGCGGTTTGCTTGGCCTGACGGAAGCCGCCGGGCTGCCGGCTGCGGTAAAGACCTCTACCGAATGGTTCCCGGCCAAGGAACGCTCGGTGGCCATCGGCTGGTTCAACATCGGTTCCTCGATCGGCGCCGTGCTGGCTCCGCCGCTAGTGGTCTGGGCGATCCTGAACAGTGGTTGGGAGCTGGCGTTCCTGATCGTTGGCGGCCTGGGCGTGGCCTGGACGTTCCTCTGGCTGATCTTTTACAAACATCCACGCGACCAGAAGCTCCTGGGCGACACCGAGCGTGATTACATCCTCAGCGGCCAGGAAGCTCACTTTCAAGACCCGACGCCGAAGAAAGGCAGCTGGAAACGCATCATCGCCAGCCGCAACTTCTACGCCATTGCCAGTGCCCGGATCCTCTCAGAGCCGGCCTGGCAGACGTTCAACGCCTGGATCCCGCTGTACCTGATGACCGAGCGGCACATGAACATCAAGGAGATCGCGATGTTCGCCTGGCTGCCGTTCCTGGCCGCCGACCTCGGTTGCGTGCTGGGCGGCTACCTGAGCCCGTTCTTCCATAAATACTGCAAGGTGTCGTTGTTCACTTCGCGCAAGATGGTCCTGCTGTTCGGCGCCTCCTGCATGATCGGCCCAGCCTGCATCGGCCTGGTCGCCAGCCCGTACACAGCGATCGCCCTGCTGTGCATCGGCGGCTTTGCCCACCAGACTCTGTCCGGCGCGCTGTACGCCATCACGTCCGATTCGTTCGGCAAGAATGAAGTCGCCACCGCCACCGGCATGGGCGGGATGTTCGGTTACCTGGGCGCCGCCGCCTTCACGCTGCTGTTCGGCGTCATGGTGACCCAGATCGGCTACAGCCCACTGTTTGTGCTGCTGGCCATTTTCGATGTCATCGCCGCGTTCATCGTCTGGACTGTCGCCCGGGAACTCAAGCAGCAACCGACGACGTCGACGCCAGAACCGCAGGCCCTTCAACCGGCCACCTGATGCATGGCGCGACCGCCCTTCTTCGCCTCGGTCGCGCCTGCCTTGAACACGGATGAACGCGCTATGCTGCGCGACAAGTCCCATTGAATCGAGACGTTGCCATGTCCACCCCCAGCATGACGCTGTTCCACAACCCCGCTTCGCCCTTCGTTCGCAAGGTCCTGGTGCTGCTGCACGAAACCGGTCAGCAGGACCGCGTGGCGTTGCAGCTCAGCCAGCTCACGCCGGTCAAGCCGGATCGGGCGCTGATCGAGGACAACCCATTGAGCAAGATCCCGGCCCTGCGCCTGGCCAACGGGAGCGTGATTCATGACAGCCGGGTCATTCTCGACTACCTCGATCACCAGCATGTCGGCAACCCGCTGATCCCCCGGGACGGCGCGGCTCGCTGGCGGCGTTTGACCCTGGCCTCCCTGGCCGATGGAGTCATGGATGCGGCGGTGATGATCCGCTACGAAACCGCGCTACGTCCTGTGGAAAAACACTGGGACGAATGGCTCGAGGCGCAACGGGACAAAATTCGCCGCGCCCTGGGCCTGCTCGAAGCCGAGGCGATCGCCGAACTGGCCAGCCATTTCGACGTGGCCTCCATCAGCGTGGCCTGCGCCCTGGGCTACCTGGACCTGCGCCATCCCGACCTGGAATGGCGCAAGGCCAACCCGCAATTGGCGGCGTGGTTTGCCGAGGTGAGCTTGCGGCCTTCAATGATTGAGACAGTGCCAAAAATCTAGCTCTGCACTGGCTGCACCGGCCCCATCGCGAGCAAGCTCGCTCTCACATTTGATTCGGTTGCCTGGGTAAACGAGGTCTCCTGTGGGAGCGAGCTTGCTCGCGATAGGGCCAACGCGGTCCAGCGGAAACAACCCGGCAATCAGCGCCACCAACATCGCCCCCTCCCGCTGATCCTCACGCAACCCCAACGACCGGCTCATTTCACTTCTCCCAGATCGAAGGCCATTGCAGCGGCCGGCTTCGACCCCACCCCGTACCAATCCAGCTTGCGGGTCAGCACCATGAACACGCCCAGCAGGCCGAATAGCAACAGCGACCCCATCAGCAACGCATAGTCCTCCGCGCTCAACAGGCCGTAGAGCAAACCGTACAAACCCGCCAGCCCTGCCGAAAAACCCAGGCCGTGGCTCACGCTGCGCAACACGTGGCAGACATAAAACCCGATCAGCACGACACAGGCACTGGCCGACACCAGGTACGCCAGGGTGAAGCCGATGTGCTCCGACAGCGACAACAGCAGCAGGTAGAAGAACGCCAGCGCCACGCCCACCAAGGCGTACTGGACCGGGTGGACGGCCAGGCTCTTGAGCACTTCGAAGAGAAAGAAGCCGGCGAACGTCAGGGCAATGAACAGCAACGCATATTTGATCGCCCGGTCGCTCTTGAGGTACTGGTCCACCGGGTCGATGAAGCTCACACCGAAGGCCCGGCTGCGGAACGCTTCACAGCCATCGCTCGGCTCGCAGGCTTGCAATGTTTCCAGCAGGTTGGTGGAGAAAAACGACGTCTGCCAGTCGGCACTGAAACCCTGCTCATTGATCTCGCGATTGCTGGGCAGATAGTTGCCAATGAAGCTCGGGTGCGGCCAGTCCGCCGACAAGTGCACTTTGGTGGATTTGCCCACCGGCAGAATCTGGAACTCGCCAGTGCCTTGCAGGCGCAGGTCAAAACCGAAGGTCAGCTCGGGGCCGCCCTGGGCGGTGATCATCGGCAGCGGCACATGCACACCCTGCCCCAGCCAGCCAAGCCGCGAACCGGGCAGGAAGTCGACGGTCTGCTGGTTCAGCGTCAGGGTCAGCGCGTTCTCGATGCCACGAATATCGCTGATGCCAACGCTCAAATACGGTTCGTCGAAGCGGTAGTCGGCAAAGTCCTTGGCGGCGACACCGTAGCGCTCTGGCACCTTGAAGCGGCCATCGATCCGGTTATCGGCGTGGAACATCCGCGCTTCGTAGATGCCCCGGGCACGGGTCTCGGTGCGGACCTGGCCGTCGAGCTCGAATTGCTCCGGCAAGAAATACAACTCGCCCGTGCGCTCGACGGTTTCCAGGAAACGCACGCCGGTCTTCTCATTGGTGTTCCAGACCTTCACGCTCTTGCGAAACGGCACCACGATCATCGGCCCGATCAATTGCTGGCTGTAGCTGGAGCTGCGGGCGATATCCTGCAGCACACCGTCGCGCAACTCCTGGCGCTCATCGATGAGGCCGTTGATCATCAACAGCGGAATCATCAGCAAGAGAATCAAGAGGGCAATCATGCCCAGTTTTATGGCGAGGCTGCGGTTCATGTGGGGCTCTCCCTGTTCGAATGAGGGAGAGTCTGGGCTGGCTGTGTGAGGGGTTTATGGGCGCAATATGGAGATTGTGTGGAGAACCAGGAACCTCTGTGGGAGCGAGCTTGCTCGCGATGGCGGTGGGTCAGCGCCAGTTATGCCGGCTGGTACCCCGCTATCGCGAGCAAGCTCGCTCCCACAAGGATGAGTGTTCCGTCAGATAGCGGATGCGGTTTCAGGGCAGCCGCAAAACCACCTCCACCCCGCCCTCGACATTGCCAATACTGAACTGCCCCCCATGCAACTGCACCACCTCCTCCACGAAGTTGAGCCCCAGGCCGGTGCTCTTGCGGCCACTGTCCGGGCGCGGCAGGGAGTAGAAGCGTTCGCTCAGGCGAGGCAGCGCGTAGTCGGGGATCGGCGCGGCCTGGTTGAACAGGCGGATCTCGACGCGGTTCCCACGGCGCTCGGCGCTGACTCGTAGCAGGCCGTTGACGGGGGTGAAGTCCAGGGCGTTTTCCAGCAAATTGCCCAAGGCCTGGCGCAACAGGAACGGCTCTCCCGTCAATGTCAGGTCGGCAGCGATGTGCTGTTCAACCGTCAACTGGCGACTTTCGAGCCAGCCGCCGCGCGCTTCCAGCAACTCGTCCATCAACGCCGCCAGCGGCACCGAGACCTCTTCCTCCAGCCCCTGACGCTGCTCGATCTGGGCCAGGTTGAGCAAGCGTTCGATCAACTGCTGCATGCGCGCACTTTCGTTGTCGATGTTACTGACGAAGCGCTGGTGCTGGGCGGCGGGCATGTCGCTTTGCAGCAGCTCGGCGGCGCCGCGAATCGCCGCCAGCGGGCTCTTGAGTTCGTGGGTGAGTGTGTGCACGTAACGCTCGACGTACGCCTTGCCTTCGAGTTGGGTGCGCATGTGTTCCACGGCACCCGCCAATTGCTCGAACTCGCCGCCACGATAATGCGGCACTTCCACCCGACGCCCCTGGCTGACCGCCTGGGCATAGATCGTCAATCGCCGCAGTGCCGCGCTGAGCCACCACGACAGCAAGCCGCCCAGCAACAAGCCCAGGGCGACCAAGCCGGCGCCGTAGGCCAACAGGCGCCGCTCCGTGCGGTCGACATAAGGCTGCAAGGAACTGTTGGGCTTGGCGACGGTGACAACGCCGATGATCCGGCCGTTGTCGCGGATCGGCGCGCCGACGTGCATCACCGAAGACGCCGGATCGTCCGGATCGCTGCGGCTCGAGCGGGCGCCGTAGTGGCCGCGCAGGGTCAGGTAGACGTCGTTCCAGCGCGAGTAATCCTGCCCTACCGCCACGCCACTGGAGTCGAGCACCACGATGCCGTTGGCATCCGTAACGTAGATGCGATGGCTGACCTGATTCTTCGGCAAGCCCCAGATCGTCGCCGCCGGCTGGCGCTCGCCGTAGGCCTTGAGCAACTGCGGCCAGCGATTCTGGTTGAGGGTGCCGGCCTTGAAATCGTCCCGCAGGATCTCGGCCATCAGGTTGGCGGTGTCCACCAGGGTTTCTTCGGTGGACTGGCGCACGCCGGGGCGGATTTCCTCCATGACCGTGTTGAGCACGAAATAGCCGGTCAGGGCGATAAACAGCACATACACCAGGAAAATCCGGATCCCCAGCGACATCAGCTGTGCCCTGGGCTGTAGCTGTAGCCCAGGCCTCGATGTGTCTGGATCGGTTCGGCCTCGGCCCGAACCAGGCGCAACTTGGCGCGCACGCTCTTGATGTGGCTGTCGATGCTACGCTCGTAGCCGGCATCGCTGGCAACCCCCAAGGCATCGAGCAATTGCTCGCGGCTGAAGACCCGCTCGGGTTGCTCCAGCAGACAATTGAGCAGGCGGAATTCGTGGCGGGTGAGGTTCAGCGGTTTGCCGCGATAGTTGATCTGCACACGGTCGGCATCGACCTGAAACAATCCCATGCCCGGCTCTACCGCTGGCCGCGGCGCCACGCGCTTGAGGATCGCCCGGACCCTGGCCGCCACCTCGCGGGGGCTGAAGGGTTTGACCACGTAATCGTCGGCACCGATTTCCAAGCCTACGATCCGGTCGATCTCCCCATCCCGGGCTGTCAGAAAAATGACCGGAACCTCGCTGAAACGTCTGAGATTTTTACAAGTCTCGAATCCGCTGATGTCCGGCAAGCCCACATCGAGAATGATCAGGTCCGCCGGGGTGCTTTTCTGGTACTCGAGGGCGGCGGCGCCAAGGCTCAACCAAGTGGTGTCAAACCCCTCCCCTTGCAGGGCAAACACCAGCGTATCGGCGATGGCGGCTTCGTCTTCGACAATCAGGATATGAGGCATGGCTTGCGAGCCCGGCAGTAAAAGTTGCCGGAACGGTGCCGCAAGGCTTGGGGTGAGTCAATCAGGGAAATCAGCAGTCCGGCTTATCCGCCGTAAACCGCCGCGCCGGGTTCACCGCCGCGCCGAACTCACGCAACGCCTTGGCACCAATCAACAGTGGGTAATTGAAACTGCTGCGGTCAGTCAGGTTGACCTCGACCGTGCGCTTGACGTTACCCAGGCACAACTCCAGATCGACCACCGGGCGCTTGGTGGGGGCGATCTTTTCGTCGTCGTCCTCATCCTCTTCGGAACGGGTCTTGATCTTGCTGATGCGGGCGATCTTGTGTTCGTAGACCTTGTTGCTCGCATCCTTGGTCGCCAGGCGGAACCGCACCCAATCATCGCCGTCACGGGTAAAGGTCTCGATGTCCTTGGCCGACAGCGAGGCGGTCAGGGCGCCGGTGTCCATCTTGGCCTTGAGCACTTCACCGCCGATTTCCGGCAGCGCGATGTATTCGTAGCGCCCGTACAGGGTCGGCTCGGCGGCCAGCACTGGAAGGGCCACCAGGGAAAGCAGGGCGAGAAGGGATTTCATGGGATAGGGCTTCCTGTATGGGTGGGCTTTTAGACAGTGGCAAAGGGATTCGTTCTGCGTACTTCAAGATCGATAGCCGAGAACAACCAGCCCGGCGCGGCCCCTGTGGCGAGGGGATTTATCCCCGTTCGAGTGCGAAGCGCTCGCCATGGTGCTGAATCGCTGTACAGAATCCGGGCCGCCGCGCAGCCCGACGGGGATAAATCCCCTCGCCACAGAAGCAAACCCAGCATACCGATCAAAAGGTGAAACATTCGTCCACACCGATTTGGCCTACCGCCCGAAGCTTGCTTATCATGGCCCGCCCACCCGTTTGCAAGAGTCATCTATGCGCCGCCTGCTCACCGGCTGTTTCGTCACCCTGCTGCTGTTGCTCAACACCCTGGTGCTGTTCGGGCCGCTGATGGTGTTCGCACTGCTCAAACTGGTCCTGCCCGGGCGCTTTCGCGACTACGCCTCGTGGGCGGTGATGTGGATCGCCGAGACCTGGGCCGAGATCGACAAACTGATCTTTGCCCTGTGCATCCCTACCCGCTGGGACATTCGCGGCGGTGCGGACCTGCGCAGCGATACCTCTTACCTGGTGATCAGCAATCACCAGTCCTGGGTAGACATCCCCGCCCTCGTCCAGACCCTCAACCGGCGCACGCCGTTCTTCAAGTTCTTCCTCAAGAAAGAACTGATCTGGGTACCGTTCCTGGGCCTGGCCTGGTGGGCCTTGGACTACCCTTTCATGAAACGCTACACCAAGGCGTTCCTGGCGAAGAACCCGGAGCTGGCCGGCAAGGACCTGGAAATCACCAAGGCCGCCTGCGAGCTGTTCAAGCGGCAACCGGTCACCGTGGTCAACTACCTCGAAGGCACCCGCTTCACCACCACCAAAAGCCAACAACAGCAATCGCCCTTCACCCACCTGCTCAAGCCCAAGGCCGGTGGCGTGGCGTTCGTGCTGGCGGCCATGGGTGAACAACTGGATGCGGTACTGGACGTGACCGTGGTCTATCCGCAAGAGAAGATTCCCGGGTTCTGGGACTTGATCAGCGGCGCGGTGCCCAGGGTCATCATCGACATCCAGACCCGCGAACTGGACCCCGCCTTGTGGCAGGGCGACTACGAAAACGACCCGGTGTTTCGCCAGCATGTGCAGGATTGGGTCAACCAGCTCTGGACTGAAAAGGACCAGCGTATTGCAGCTTTGCGCAACAAGGGTGGCTGATCAGACACCTGTGCCCCAAATACCACCCAGGTTCTGCAGCAGCGAACCGGCCACACCCTGCTGGCCGAGGTACTGCAGAATGATCGGGGCAAACTGGCCGATCATGCCGCTGTCCATGCCCAGCGCACTGAAGGCATTGTTCAGGTCGCCGGTGTCCTTGACGTTACCCAGCAGGTCGTCGAGCAAGGCATTTTTGTCCGACCCGCCACCGAGCAAACCGCCCAAGCCATTGAGCCCCCAATGGCGCTGTTGCCGGCGATCTGATCCAGGCCCGGCACACTTTTGCTCAACTCGGAGAACTGCGGCTCGCTGAGCCGATTCTTCGCCAGCCCCAGCATCGCACCGGCGCCGCCGATGGCCTGTTCCGGCGTGATCTTGAGTTCCGACCCCAGGGTGTTGAGCAGGCCGGCAGCTTTCGGCGCGGCGGCTACGACGCCCTCTTCCTCACCTGAGTTGCCCTGCATCGCCGACACCACATTGGCCGCATCGCTGAGGCTGAACTGCGCGAAGGCCGGGCTGGCGGCCAGTATCAGCAGCCAAGACAGTGCAAAACCTCGTGAAACCTTCATCCGGTACATCCTCTTGAGCATGAAAAAGCCGCCCATAACGAGCGGCTTAAAACGTGCGTTGGACTGGCACGGACGGAGATTGTTCCTAAACGTATTACGAGAATGGCCGATAGCCATTACAGAAAATTCTTCAGGGCCAGTAGGAAGCGTCTGATTTAACGAAAACTGCGCTTTTTTATATAGCAAAAAGTTACCAAACATCCCTATACAGTTCTAAATTGACATAAATAACTGCCAACATTGACAGTAGCCCGCCCCGACCAAAGCCGTGAAATTGTCGAACTGAGCCCTGGAGCCTGGCACATGAAAAAAATACTGGCTGGAGGCGCGGTCTTGCTTTTGCTGATCATCGGCCCCGTCCATGCCAGTGAAATAACGTGCCCCGCCGTCACTGACATTCACCGGAACATTGAATCTCTGGAAGATGTTTACTTCGTCGATATCCGGGAAGACCACGAATGGAAGAGCGAAAGCCTGGTGGACGTGGTCGACCCGACCTCGTTGCAATTCGAAGGTGCCGAGTACGTCATCCATGAGGACGATGGGGACGAGCAGACAGCCCCCCGTGCGACCATCACGTGCAGGTACGGGGCGATCAATCTGAAGTTGGATGATCAACAAATCCTGGAACCGGCCTTTTCAAAGTGGATGAGCAATCGCTGCGAAAGCGCGGAGACCCGAATGTGCAGGTTGATGAACGGCGACTACTTCAACTTGATTTATTGATCGGTCATGGTAACCGCGTCACTGTTCCAGCACCGCCCGCCCAAAGCCCCCTGCCCTCACCTGCACCATTACCGTACAGTGCGGCTTCCTCCTGCAGAGTTTGCCCATGAACGTAAAAATCGGCGGCGCCACCCTCGCGGTCATCCTGACCGGCATGCTCATCGCCCTGGGCGTCAGCGAATGCCAGCGCGGCCCGCTGACCCCGGAACTTGCCGATGGCACCAGCGAAGAACAAAAGACCTGGCTGACCATCGAACACCGCATCAAACGCTCCGACCCGACCCTGACCGAGGTGAGCCGCGATCAACAGGCGCTGACCGTGCTCTACCGTCCAGGCCCTTGCGCGGATGACTGCGAGCCCTGGGTCCCGCACATGCTGCGTGTCGTCGGCCACGGCCTGGCGGCACTCAATGGCGCACCAGGGGGCAAGCAATACACACAGGTGACGGTCAAGGCGCGACTGCTGGCTGATGATGACGTGGAATTGGTCTACGACATGCAGGGTTTCGACGCCATCAAGACGCAACAGGATGGCTACATCACCTTTGCCAGCATGCCTCGCAACCTGAATTTCAGCGGTGCTGCATTGGCCCAGGCGCAAGACTATTGCCAAGGCCCTAGCGCCCGGGGTTCTACCCTGAATTCTGCGACCGGGTCGGGGCCGCAACTGCACATCAATAACCCGTGGCGAGGGAGCTTGCTCCCGCTCGAGTGCGAAGCGCTCGCCGCTGGTATCTGAAAAGCAAGGGGCTGCTACGCAGCCCAACGGGGATAAATCCCCTCGCCACAATGGAAAGCGCAAGCCATGGCATGACCGCCTCATGACAGGCCTCTGAATATCACCTGCAATCGGTTATTTCCTCTCGGTATTGCCTACTGTCAACTCTGACAGTAGGCAACGATTTGCCCCGTCCCTAAGCTCCCGTTGTGTCAACGGAAACAAGGTCATGGGCAACCACGCCTTTATTCATTCGGCAAGCAGGACAATAAAAATGAACGACCGAATCAAAGGAACCGTTAAATGGTTTAACGATGCAAAAGGCTATGGCTTCATTACCTGCGGCAACGGCGGCGAGGAATTGTTCGTTCATTACTCGGCGATAGCCGGCGAGGGTTATAAAACGTTGAAACAGAAGCAGACCGTTTCATTTGAAATCGAGAAGGGAACTAAAGGCATGCAGGCCACAAGAGTAACGCCGGAATAAGCAATCCGGGACAGGCCGAATAAAAAGGGCGACATCACTGTCGCCCTTTTTCCGTCCTGCCTACTGCTTTACGCCGCACTGAACAACTTGTGCGGATCAATCACAAACTTCTTCGGCACGCCCGCATCGAACTCGCCATAACCCTTCGGCGCATCATCCAGGCTGATGACCTGCACACCCACGATTTCGGCGATGTTGATACGGTCCCACATGATCGCTTGCATCAGCGCGCGGTTGTACTTCATGACCGGGGTCTGGCCGGTATGGAAGCTGTGGGATTTCGCCCAGCCCAGGCCGAAGCGGATGCTCAGGCTGCCCATTTTTGCCGCCGCATCGACTGCGCCCGGATCTTCGGTGACGTAGAGACCGGGGATACCGATCTTGCCAGCGACGCGGACCACACCCATCAACGAGTTGAGCACGGTGGCCGGGGCTTCGTGCTTGACGCCGTCATGGCCATGGCCGCGGGCTTCGAAGCCTACCGCGTCGACAGCACAGTCGACTTCAGGCTCGCCCAGCAGCGCAGCGATCTGTTCGTGCAACGGTGTATCGGTGGACAGGTCGGCAATTTCGAAACCCTGGGCCTTGGCGTGAGCCAGGCGGATCGGGTTGACGTCGCCGATGATCACCACCGCCGCGCCCAACAGGCGAGCGGAAGCGGCAGCCGCCAGGCCAACCGGGCCGGCACCCGCGATGTAGACGGTGCTGCCAGGGCCAACACCCGCAGTGACGGCGCCGTGGTAGCCGGTCGGCAGAATGTCGGACAGGCAGGTCAGGTCACGGATCTTCTCCATGGCCTTGTCGCGGTCCGGCAGTTTCAGCAGGTTGAAGTCGGCGTAAGGCACCAGCACGTATTCGGCTTGGCCGCCGGTCCAGTCGCCCATGTCCACATAACCGTAGGCACCGCCGGCACGGGCCGGGTTGACGGTCAGGCAGACGCCCGTGTGTTGCTCCTTGCAGGAACGGCAGCGCCCGCAAGCCACGTTGAACGGCACCGACACCAGGTCACCGATTTTCAGGTTCTCGACGTCGCTGCCCTTTTCGATCACTTCACCGGTGATCTCGTGACCCAGGACCAGGCCGGTCTGGGCAGTGGTACGACCGCGGACCATGTGTTGGTCGGAGCCGCAGATGTTGGTGGAGACCACGCGCAGGATGACACCGTGCTCAATCTTCCTGCCGCGCGGGTCCTGCATTTTTGGATAGTCGATTTTCTGTACTTCGACCTTGCCGTTGCCGAGATACACGACACCACGATTACCAGACATGCTTTCACCTCGCTGTTGTTTTTGTGGAACTGCGTTGCCCAGGCAGGCAGCGCGTTGATTGCTCGGGTTAGTGCTTGTGTCTTGTTTCTTTGTTGTCTTAAAGGCCTCATCGCGAGCAAGCTCGCTCCCACAATTTTGACCGCGTACCCCTTGTTCGCGATGTCGGCCTAAAGAACGACAGTACGATTGGCGTTCAGGAACACCCTTCTTTCAATGTGATACCCCACCGCCCGGGCCAAGGTGAGCCCTTCGATGTCCCGGCCCTTGGCGATCAGGTCTTCGGGATAGTGGCTGTGGTCCACCACTTCCACGCCCTGGGCGATGATCGGGCCTTCGTCCAGGTCGTTGTTGATGTAGTGCGCCGTGGCGCCCACCAGCTTCACGCCTTTGTTATAGGCCTGGTGATACGGCTTGGCCCCCTTGAAGCCCGGCAGCAGCGAGTGATGGATGTTGATCGCCTTGCCGTCGAGCTTGCGGCACAACTCCGGCGACAGCACTTGCATGTAACGGGCAAGGATCACCAGTTCGGCACCGGTGTCTTCGATCACCTGCCACACCTGTCGCTCCTGGGCCGGCTTGTCGTTCGGGTCCAAGGGGAAATGGTAGTAGGGAATCTGGTGCCAGTCGGCCAGCGGCTTGAGGTCGGGGTGGTTGGACACCACGGCCACCACGTCCATGGACAACTGGCCGATGCGCTGGCGGTAAAGCAAATCGTTGAGGCAGTGATCGGCCTTGGAGACCATGATCACCACTTTAGGGCGGTAGTTGGGCGGTGTCAGTTCGAAGACCATGCCGAAGGCTTGCGCACGCTCGGCCAGGCCGGCGCGAAAGGCCTGCTCGTCAAAACCGTCGGGCTGGCGAAACTCCACGCGAATGAAGAAACGCGCCGAGAGCCGGTCGTCGAAGGAGTGGTGCTCGGTGACATAGCAGCCCTGCTCGAACAGAAAGCGGGTCACCGCGTCCACGGTGCCGAGCACGCTGGGGCAGTCGGCAGTCAAGATCCATGTATCCGGGGCGCGGCTCATTGCGGTGACTCCTGTTCAAATTAACTGGGCGACAAAGAACCCTGTGGCGAGGGAGCTTGCTCCCGCTCGACTGCGCAGCAGTCGCCTGATACTGGGGGCTGCTTCGCAACCCAGCGGGAGCAAGCTCCCTCGCCACAAAAGCATTCCAAGGCCATCAATCAGGCCTGCACGCTCAACCCATACTCAGCCGCGGCATCCTGCAACCACAGCCACCAGTAATCGGAGAAGCTGCGGCGAATCACCAGCTCCCAGGTGTCTTCGCCCGTGTGGCGGATCACCAGTTGCGACTTGGCGAACACCGTACCCACGGCCTTGCCCACCGGGAAGTTGCTTGGGTGTACATCGTAGCTGGTGGATTTCATCAGCACGTCGCGCACGTTCGGGCCGGACAGCTCGAGCAGCTGCTGACCGCCGCTGACGTTGACGATCTGGATGTGCAGGTCGCCCAGGGCTTCACGCAGTTTCTGCTCGGCGGCGAACTCTTCGCCAGTGGGCACCACCAGCAGCCATTCATCCGGGCCGAGCCATTGCAGGCTGGTTTCACCCTTGACGATGACGGCCAGGGCGCCTGGCAATTCCAGGCCCAGGGCCTTGTGCACGCCCGCGGCGAACGCCGGGTCATGGCCATCGCCACGGAGGGTCAGGTGGCCCAGGAGTTTTTTCTCGCGCACGGTCACACCGGCGTTCTTGCGACCCTTGCCCACCAGGCTGGCGAGGTCGGCATGGTGCAGCGACGACTCGGCCTTGGCCCCGGTGGTTGGGCGTTGTTGGTACACGTTGACTGCGGTCATATGGAGCACCTGTCTGAATGCTTGCTCGACCTGCCGGTGCGTGGCGCTGTGGGAGCAAGGCTTGCCCGCGATGAACGATAACTCGGTCTGATGGCTACCGTGTCGCCTGCATCGCGAGCAAGCTTTGCTCCCACACGCCCCCACCGCAGGGCTTGAATGTTAGATATTCTGCCGATCCCCCTTCGGATCGAAGAACACCGAAGAAACGATCTCTGCCTCGATCACGCTGCCATCAGCCAATGGCGCGAACACTCGCTCGCCCATCCGCTTGAGGCCGCCCTTGACCACACCCATGGCAAATGAATAACCCAGGGAGTTGTGGGCGTAGCTGGAGGTCACGTGACCCACCATGGTCATCGGGATCGCCTGCTTGGTGTTGAACACCAGTTGCGCACCTTCCGGCAGCCAGACATTCGGGTCGATCGGCTTGAGACCCACCAGTTGCTTGCGGTCTTCACGCACGCAATCTTCGCGATTCATGCCACGCCAGCCGATCCACGAGAACGGTTTGGTCCGGCCTACACACCAGCCCATGTTCAGGTCGTCCGGCGTCATCGAGCTATCAGTGTCCTGGCCGACGATGATGAAGCCCTTCTCGGCCCGCAGTACGTGCATGGTCTCGGTGCCATACGGGGTCAGGTTGTATTTCTTCCCGGCCTCGACGATCTGCTCGAGCACGCCCATGGCGTAGTCGGCCTGTACGTTGATTTCGTACGACAGTTCACCGGTGAACGAGATCCGGAACACCCGTGCCGGCACGCCACCCACCAGGCCTTCCTTCCAGGTCATGAACGGGAACGCGTCCTTGTCCAGGTCGATGTCGGTGACTTCGCTCAGCAGCTTGCGGCTGTTGGGGCCCGACAGGGTCATCGTCGCCCAGTGGTCGGTGACCGAGGTGAAGTACACCTTCAGGTCCGGCCATTCGGTCTGGTGATAGATCTCCAGCCATTGCAGCACGCGCGCCGCGCCGCCCGTGGTGGTGGTCATCAGGAAGTGGTTGTCCGCCAGACAGGCCGTTACGCCGTCGTCGAAGACCATGCCGTCTTCCTTGCACATCAGGCCGTAGCGGGCCTTGCCCACGTCGAGCTTGGTCCAGGCGTTGGTGTAGACGCGGTTGAGGAACTCGCGGGCATCCGGGCCCTGGATGTCGATCTTGCCCAGGGTCGAGGCATCGAGCAGGCCGACGCTGTCACGCACCGCCTTGCATTCGCGCTTGACCGCGGCGTGCATGTCTTCGCCGTTCTTCGGGAAGTACCAAGGGCGTTTCCATTGGCCGACGTCTTCGAACTCAGCGCCATTCTTGACATGCCAGGCATGCAGCGCGGTGAAGCGCACCGGCTCGAAGATGTGCCCACAGTGCCGGCCAGCCACCGCGCCGAAAGTCACCGGCGTGTAGTTCGGACGGAACATGGTGGTGCCCATCTGCGGGATGCTCACGTTCAGCGAACGGGCCGCGATGGCCAGGCCGTTGACGTTGCCCAGTTTGCCCTGGTCGGTACCGAAGCCCAGTGCGGTGTAGCGCTTGACGTGTTCCACCGACTCGAAGCCTTCGCGGGTGGCGAGTTCGATGGCGGCGGCAGTGACGTCGTTCTGCAGGTCGACGAATTGCTTCGGCGCCCGCGCGGTGGATTTTTCGTGAGGCACCTGGAACAGCGCCAGGGTCGGCTCTTCATGACGGCTCAGGGCTTTGGGCAACACGCCCTCTACCGCTTTGAAGCCGGCTTCGCTGGCCGCGCGCACGCCGCCTTCGAAACCGTCGGCCAAGCTGTCGCCGAGGCTGTAGACACCGTTCACACCGCCGACGCAAACACGTTTTTGCGGTGCTTCGCCCGGTACGAAACCGAGGATGTCTTCACGCCAGATCGGCTTGCCGCCCAGGTGCGAAGCCAGGTGGACCACCGGGCTGTAGCCGCCGGAGCTGGCCACCAGGTCGCAGTCCAGCCATTCGCCAGGGCTGGTGACTTTATGGGCGCGGACGTCGATCGCGGCAACACGTGCCCCGGTGACGCGCTTGCTGCCACGGGCTTCGACCACGGCGCTGCCGGTGAGGATACGGATGCCCTTGGCGCGGGCTTCTTCCACCAGCGCGCCACGTGGGTTGCTGCGCGCATCGGCCACGGCCACCACTTGCAGACCGGCGTCGAACCAGTCCAGGGCGACGCGATAGGCGTGGTCGTTGTTGGTGCTCAGCACCAGTTTCTTGCCCGGTGCCACGCCGTAGCGACGCACGTAGGTCGACACCGCACCGGCCAGCATGTTGCCCGGCACGTCGTTGTTGCCGTAGACCAGCGGGCGCTCGCAGGCGCCGGTCGCCAGCACCACGCGCTTGGCGCGAACGCGGTTGATGCGCTGGCGAACCTGGCCGATCGGTGCGCGGTCACCGAGGTGGTCGGTGAGGCGCTCGTGGATGGTCAGGAAGTTATGGTCGTGGTAACCGTTCACCGTGGCACGAGGCAGCAGCACCACGTCGGGCATCGACTTGAGTTCAGCGACAACAGAGGCTACCCATTCGGTCGCTGGCTTGCCGTCCAGGCTCTCGCGGGAGTCGAGCAGGCTGCCGCCGAACTCTTCCTGCTCATCGGCCAGGATGACGCGCGCACCGCTGCGGGCCGCGGCCAGTGCGGCGGCCAAACCAGCAGGGCCAGCACCGACGATCAACACGTCGCAGTGACGGTTCATGTAGTCGTAGGTGTCCGGATCGTTCTCGGTCGGCGAGCGGCCCAGGCCGGCGGCCTTGCGGATGTACTTCTCGTAGGTCATCCAGAACGATTGCGGGTACATGAAGGTTTTGTAGTAGAAACCCGGCGGCATCAGCTTGCCGCCGACCTTGCCGAGAATCCCCATCATGTCGTTGTTCACGTTCGGCCAGCCGTTGGTGCTGGTGGCGACCAAACCTTGGTACAGCGCCTGTTGCGTGGCGCGCACGTTAGGGATCTGCGTGGCTTCGGTGGCACCGATCTGCAGCACCGCGTTCGGCTCTTCGGCACCGGCGGCGAAGATGCCGCGCGGGCGGGAATACTTGAAGCTGCGCCCGATGATGTCGACACCGTTGGCCAGCAGCGCAGCGGCCAGGGAATCGCCCTCGAAACCTTTGTAGGTCTGACCGTTGAAGGTGAAGCTCAGCACTTTGTTGCGGTCGATCCGTCCGCCGTTGGACAGGCGATTGATCTGGCTCATACCTTCTCTCCCAGAGCCTGTGCAGCCGCTTTCGGACTGTCAGCCTTGTCGGTGAACTGCGGCTTTTGGCCGATCTTGTAGGTTTCGAGAATCTCGTAGGTCACGGTGTCACGGGTCACGTTGAAGTACTGGCGGCAACCGGCGACGTGGTCCCACAGTTCATGGTGCAACCCGCGCGGGTTGTCACGGAAGAACATGTAGTCGCCCCACTCCTCGTCGGTGCAGGTGTTCGGATCCAGCGGACGCGGGATATGCGCCTGGCCGGATGCGTGGAATTCCTCTTCGGAGCGCAGTTCGCCGCAGTGAGGACAGAAGATGTGCAACATAGGGATTTCTCCTGTTAGTGGGCGACGGCAGCAGCGCCGTGTTCGTCGATCAGTGCGCCGTTGTGGAAACGGTCGATGGAAAACGGCGCGGCCAGCGGGTGCATTTCACCCTTGGCCAGGCTTGCAGCGAAGACGTTGCCCGAACCCGGAGTGGCCTTGAAGCCGCCGGTGCCCCAACCGCAGTTGAAGAACATGTTCGGCACCGGGGTCTTGGAGATGATCGGGCAGGCGTCCGGCGTGGTGTCGACGATGCCGCCCCACTGGCGGTTCATGCGTACGCGGGACAACACCGGGAACATCTCGACGATGGCCTGGACCGTGTGTTCGATCACCGGGTACGAGCCGCGCTGGCCGTAGCCGTTGTAGCCGTCGATACCGGCACCGATCACCAGGTCGCCCTTGTCGGACTGGCTGATGTAGCCGTGCACGGCGTTGGACATGATCACGCTGTCGATGATCGGCTTGATCGGCTCGGACACCAACGCTTGCAGCGGATGGGATTCGATCGGCAGGCGGAAGCCCGCGAGCTTGGCCATGTGCCCGGAGTTACCGGCGGTCACCACGCCGACGCGCTTGGCGCCGATGAAGCCCTTGTTGGTTTCCACGCCGATGCACACGCCGTTTTCCTTGCGGAAACCGATCACTTCGGTCTGCTGGATCAAGTCCACGCCCAACGCGTCCGCCGCCCGGGCAAAGCCCCAGGCCACGGCATCGTGACGGGCCACGCCGCCGCGACGCTGGACGGTGGCGCCCATCACCGGGTAGCGGGTGTTTTTCGAGCAATCCAGGTACGGGATCTCGTCGGCCACTTGCTTGGCGTTGAGCAGCTCGCCATCCACGCCGTTGAGGCGGTTGGCGCTGACGCGACGCTCGGAATCACGGATGTCCTGCAGGGTGTGGCACAGGTTGTAGACGCCACGCTGGGAGAACATCACGTTGTAGTTCAGGTCCTGGGACAGGCCTTCCCAGAGTTTCATCGCGTGTTCGTACAGGTGGGCCGATTCGTCCCACAAGTAGTTGGAGCGCACGATGGTGGTGTTGCGCGCGGTGTTACCGCCGCCCAACCAGCCCTTCTCGACCACCGCCACGTTGGTGATGCCGTGTTCCTTGGCCAGGTAGTAGGCGGTCGCCAGACCATGCCCGCCACCGCCGACGATGACCACGTCGTAGACCTTTTTCGGGGTCGGCGTGCGCCACATCCGCTGCCAGTTTTCGTGATGGCTGAGTGAGTGTTTGAAGAGGCCGAAGCCCGAATAGCGTTGCATAGTCATTACTCCAAAACCGACTCAGCGATAAACCGGGAAGTCCGCGCACAGGGCCGCCACTTGCTGTGCGACATTGGCCTCGACATCGGCATCGCCGAGGTTGTCGAGAATGTCGCAGATCCAGCCGGCCAGCGTGACGCACTGGGTAACCTTGAAGCCACGGGTGGTCACCGCCGGGGTGCCGATGCGCAGGCCCGACGTCACGAATGGCGATTGCGGGTCGTTCGGCACGGCGTTCTTGTTGACGGTGATATGGGCGCGGCCCAGGGCAGCATCGGCATCCTTGCCGGTCAGGCCCTGACGGATCAGGCTGACCAGGAACAGGTGGTTATCGGTACCACCGGACACTACATCGTAGCCGCGCTTGATGAACACGCCAGCCATGGCCTGGGCGTTATCGATCACTTGCTGCTGATAAGCCTTGAAGCCAGGCTCCGCCGCTTCCTTGAAGCACACCGCCTTGCCGGCGATCACGTGCATCAACGGGCCGCCCTGGGCGCCGGGGAATACCGCGGCGTTGAGCTTCTTCTCGATTTCTTCGTTGGCCTTGGCCAGGATCAGGCCACCACGCGGACCGCGCAGGGTCTTGTGGGTGGTGGTGGTGACCACGTCGGCGTACGGCAGCGGGTTCGGGTACAGACCGGCGGCAACCAGGCCAGCCACGTGGGCCATGTCGACGAACAGCAGGGCACCGACCTTGTCGGCGATCTGACGGAAACGTGGGAAATCCAGGGTCTTGGAGTAAGCGGAGAAACCGGCCACGATCATTTTCGGCTTGTGCTCGACCGCCAGGCGCTCGACTTCGTCGTAGTCGATCAGGCCGGTGGTGGTGTCGATGCCGTATTGCACCGCGTTGTAGAGCTTGCCCGAGGACGACACCTTGGCACCGTGGGTCAGGTGACCGCCATGGGCCAGGCTCATGCCCAGGATGGTGTCGCCGGCTTGCAGCAGGGCCAGGTACACGGCGCTGTTGGCCGAAGACCCGGAGTGCGGCTGGACGTTGGCGTAATCGGCACCGAACAACTGCTTGGCGCGCTCGATGGCCAGGGCTTCGACTTTGTCGACGTGCTCGCAGCCACCGTAGTAGCGCTTGCCCGGATAGCCTTCGGCGTACTTGTTGGTCAGGCCGCTGCCCTGGGCCTCCATCACGCGCTTGCTGGTGTAGTTCTCCGACGCGATCAGCTCGATGTGATCTTCCTGGCGTTGCTCTTCGGCGTTCATCGCCGCCAGCAGCGCATCATCGTAGCCTTGAATTTGGTCTTGTTTGCTGAACATCGCGTCTCTCCCAGCGGCGGCGGTGCGCCTTTCGTCTCGGTGAGGCACGGACCATTCGGTCGTGCCCTTTGGATGCGATGGTATGGCTGGCGCAGGCATGTCAAATGCCTATGGACGCCACGCAAAGGTGCGTTTACGACATGGGATCAAAGAGTCGGAGAGCAAGGCCTGCGCGATAGCACTGTGGGAGCAAAGCTTGCTCGCGATCCAGGCGCCGCGATCCATGGAAGACCGCGGCGCTTTCATCGCGGGCAAGCCTTGCTCCCACAGGCCTGTTCCCAAAATACAGTTCCCGCAGGGTTAAGCAGCGACCTGGCGAACCGCGAGCAATAGCAGGAAATGCGCTGGATAAAGGCCATAGGCCCAGCGCCGCATCGCCGGTGGATGAAAACGACCGGCATGTCGCAAAAGCACCTGCCCAAGCCATGGCGCGATCAGGCAAGCCACCAGCCCCCACAACGCCACCCCATCTCCCAACCACGCCGCGCCATACAATACTCGCCATTGGTTGGCCGCCACGCAGACCAGCCCCGGCAACAGCGCCATGTACAAGGGACGCTTGAATACCAGCAACATCGCCAGCGGCAGCAGCACACCGAAGAAACCGAACATCAACTGCGACGAAAACAGCGCCGCCAACAGCAACGCCATCACCGCCAGGCATCGCGCCTCCAGGGTGGGCGTTTGCCAACAGCGCGCCACCAACAATCCCAGCACCAGGGTTGGCATCACATTCAGGGTGGTGGGATCAGGAATGAACAAGCGGTAGGGGATTTCGCTGACGGCACTGAATAGCAGCAGCCAGCCCAGGTACCGCCATGGAGCGGCGCTGGCACCCCTGCGCGCCAGATTCGCCGCCATCGCCAGGCAGAACCACGGGAATGCCAAGCGTCCCGGCACATAGAGCCAATCGACGGAAAAACCGACATATCGCAGATGATCGAGGACCATCGACAAAAGAGCCAACCACTTGAGCAGGTCCAGGGCCCCGTCACGCCGGCTCATGTATAAAGCCGCGCGACGAGATTGATACTTTCCGACAGAAACATCCGGTGTGTTCCCCCACTAATCTTGGGTAAAGTGCGCACCAGTATCGACCACGGCGCTGTGGACCCAAACACGCCGAACCAGGGAACGCCCCATCCGGGCATTCCGCCAGGGATCTCTTTATCCAGGACTCTCTATTCAGGAGCAAGGCCATGACCGACAAGAGTCAACAGTTTGCCAGCGACAACTATTCCGGCATTTGCCCCGAAGCCTGGGCCGCCATGGAAGAAGCCAACCAGGGTCATCAACGTGCCTACGGCGACGATGAGTGGACCCACCGCGCGGCGGACGATTTCCGGGCCTTGTTCGAAACCGACTGCGAAGTGTTCTTCGCGTTCAACGGCACGGCGGCCAACTCCCTGGCCCTGTCCTCGCTGTGCCAGAGTTATCACAGCGTGATCTGCTCGGAAACCGCCCACGTCGAAACCGACGAATGCGGTGCACCGGAGTTCTTCTCCAACGGCTCCAAGCTGCTGCTGGCACGTACTGAAAACGGCAAGCTGACCCCCGAGGCGATCCGCGAGATCGCCCTCAAGCGCCAGGACATCCACTACCCCAAGCCTCGGGTCGTCACCCTGACCCAAGCCACGGAAGTCGGCAGCGTCTACACGCCGGATGAAATCCGCGCCATCAGCGTCACCTGCAAGGAACTGGGGCTGAACCTGCACATGGACGGCGCGCGCTTTTCCAACGCCTGCGCCTTCCTCGGCTGCTCCCCGGCGGACCTGACCTGGAAGGTCGGCGTGGACGTGCTGTGCTTTGGCGGCACCAAGAACGGCATGGCGGTGGGCGAGGCGATCCTGTTCTTCAACCATGACCTGGCCGTGGATTTCGACTACCGCTGCAAACAGGCCGGGCAACTGGCCTCGAAAATGCGCTTCCTGTCGGCGCCCTGGGTCGGCCTGCTGCAAAACGACGCCTGGCTCAAACACGCCCGCCACGCCAACCACTGCGCCCAATTGCTGGCAGAACTGGTCAACGACATTCCCGGCGTGGAACTGATGTTCCCGGTCCAGGCCAACGGCGTTTTCCTGCAACTGTCGGAACCGGCCATCGCCGCGCTGACCGCCAAGGGCTGGCGCTTCTATACCTTCATCGGCAAGGGCGGCGCACGGTTCATGTGCTCGTGGGACACCGAAGAAGCGCGGGTGCGGGAATTGGCGGCGGATATTCGGGAAGTGATGAGCCTTTAAGTGACCACCCAGAGCCTGGGTGGCTTTGGGCGCCTTTTGTGGCGAGGGAGCTTGCTCCCGCTGGGCTGCGTAGCAGCCCCATGCGGTGTATCAGGTAGCTCGTGTTTACCGGATGACGACTGCTGCGCAGCCGAGCGCGAGCAAGCTCCCTCGCCACAGGGGGCTCACTGCAGCATCAGAACTCGATCCGCACATCCCCCTTCGGCACGCTGCAGCACGACAGGATGTAGCCCTCGGCCTCGTCGTCCTCGGTGATCCCGCCGTTGTGATCCATCTCCACTTCCCCGCCCAGCTTCAGCACCTTGCAGGTACCGCAGATGCCCATGCCGCAGGCCTTGGGGATCATCATGCCGAGCTTGGCGGCGGCGGCGTGCACGGTTTCGCCCGGGCCCACGCGGATGCTCTTGCCAGAGGAAGTGAATTCCACCAGGTGCAGGTCCGCCGCATCGACTTCCGGCGCGTCGGCCGCCTGTTCGGCCTGTTCCACGGCGTCGGCACGGGCTTCCGGTGGCGTGGCGCCGAAGGATTCCTCGTGGTAACGCTTCATGTCGTAGCCAGCCGCTTCCAACAGGCGCTTGACCGCGGTCATGTACGGGGTCGGGCCGCAACAGAACACTTCGCGCTCGAGGAAGTCGGGCACCATCAATTCCAGCATCTTGTGGTTCAGGTAACCGCGATACCCGGCCCAAGGCTCGCCCAGGCCATGCTTTTCACAGATCAGGTGCAGGCTGAAGTTGTCGATCCGCGACGCCATGTGTTCCAGCTCGCGGTGGTAGATGATGTCCTTGGGCGACCGGGCGCTGTGGATGAAGGTCATGTCGACATTGGCGTTGGTGTCGTAGAACCAGCGAGCCATGGACATGCACGGCGTGATTCCCACGCCACCGCTCAGGTACAGGACTTTCGGGCTCGGGAAATCGATGGCGTTGAACAACCCCACCGGCCCGTGCACCGCCAGCTCCTGGCCTTCATGCAGGGTATCGTGCAACCAGTTGGAGACCTTGCCCCCCGGCACGCGCTTGATGGTGACCGAGAAGCTGTAGGGCACCGACGGCGAACTGGAGATGGTGTAGGAGCGCATGATCGGCTGGCCTTCGATTTCCAGCTCCAGGGTGACGAATTGCCCCGGCTTGAAAAAGAACATGATCGGCTGATCGGCCATGAAGCAGAAGGTGCGCACATCCCAGGTTTCCTGGATGACTTTGACGCAACGTACGATATGTCGGCCATTGGCCCAGGTCTGGGTAGTGACCGGGTTCAGGAAGTTATTGGACATGCTGATCTCCACGGCCGACTGTCGGCCTTCATGATGGCGATTGTGCGCAGGCGCCTGGGTGACCATTTACCTATCTGCGACATTCACATACTTATCGCGACCAGCCCTTAACTACCGGGGCTTGCGCGTCGGGAACAGATTGGGCCATGTCGCCCATGGATAAGGTTCGGCCCCTGCGCGGCCCCACACTCGCCCCAACAGATAAACAAAGTTTTCTGCCTTGCGTAGCACAACCGATTAGTCATTTTCACCGGCTCCGCTTAGAGGGCCACGAGGATAAAACGATGGACACCACTACCCTGAGCCTGGGCGATCCGCTGGAACCCGCACGCAAGGCCACCGCGCAAATGCTGCAAGAGCGCGAGCGCACCTTCTCGCTGCCACAACCGTTCTACAGCGATGAGCGCCTGTTCGATATCGATATGCAGGAAATCTTCCAGAAGGAATGGTTGATCGCCGGCATGACCTGCGAGATCCCGGCCAAGGGCAACTACCTGACCCTGCAAGTCGGCAAGAACCCCATCATCGTGATTCGCGGTGCCGACGGTGTGGTCCACGCTTTCCACAACGTCTGCCGCCACCGCGGTTCGCGGCTGTGCACCAGCGAAAAGGGCAAGGTCGCCAAACTGGTCTGCCACTACCACCAGTGGACCTACGAGCTGGACGGTCGCCTGCTGTTCGCCGGCACCGAGATGGGCGCCGACTTCGACATGAAGCAGTACGGCCTCAAGCCTGTGAACGTGAAGACCGCGGGCGGCTACATCTTCATCAGCCTGGCCGAGAATCCGCCGGCCATCGATGATTTCCTGTCGACGCTGAACCACTACATGGAACCGTACGACATGGAGAACACCAAGGTGGCAGTGCAAACCACCTTGATGGAAAAGGCCAACTGGAAGCTGGTGCTGGAAAACAACCGCGAGTGCTACCACTGCGGCGGTTCGCACCCGGAATTGCTCAAGACCCTGCTGGAATGGGACGACGTCACCGACCCGCGGGCCGACCAGGCCTTCAAGGACCACGTGGCCGCTTCCGCCGCCGCCTGGGACGCCGAGAAGATCCCTTACGCCCACGCCAGCTTCGGCCTGCGCAACCGTATCGTGCGCATGCCGCTGCTCAAGGGCACCGTGTCGATGACCATGGACGGCAAGCAAGGCTGCGCCAAGCTGATGGGTCGCATCAAGAACCCGGATCTGGGCTCGATGCGCATCCTGCACCTGCCGCACTCGTGGAACCACTGCATGGGCGACCACATCATCGTGTTCACCGTGTGGCCGATCAGCGCCCAGGAAACCATGGTCACCACCAAGTGGCTGGTGCACAAGGACGCGGTCGAAGGCGTGGACTACGACGTCGCGCGCATGCGCCAGGTCTGGGACGCCACCAACGACCAGGACCGTCGCCTGGCCGAAGAAAACCAGCGCGGCATCAACTCCACCGCCTACCAGCCTGGCCCGTACTCCAAGACCTATGAGTTCGGCGTGGTGAACTTCGTGGACTGGTACAGCGAGCGCATGCTCAACAACCTCGGGGCCGAGCCAGCGCCGTACCTCAAGGGCGTTCCGGTCCAGGGTTAAGTCAGAAGCATCGCGAGCAAGCTCGCTCCCACAGGGGTTCTGTGTCGTTCACAAAACCTGTGGGAGCGAGCTTGCTCGCGATAACGGCCTGACACTCACCGTCTACTTGGAAGACCACCGCACACTGCCATCCTCCCCGTAAAACGTCTCTTCGATGTTATCCCCCACCAACCGCACCTTCACGTACCCATTCAGCACCCGCTCCGGATACGCCTCGTCCCCCGCCAATTGAGTCTCCGACCACAGCACCCGGGCATGCCCGTTCAGCTCGCTGGTGGTGCCGTAGGGAATCGCCCCATGCCCGGCGCAGCGCGCATGCAGCCCGCCCTGGGTGGCGTAGCAGATGCCGTTATGCAAATGCCCCCAATACCAGTAGTCCGGCTCACGCCCCAGGGCATCGCACACCGGTTGGTAGAGGGCGGTCTTGTTGTGCCCGGAAATATCGAAGCCCTGATGATGACTGAGCACCATCAACTTCTTGCGCTTGGGCAGGGTTTTCATCCACTCGATCTGCTGGGTGTTGAGGGTGCCGTCCATGTACAGGTTCATCGCGTCCGAGGCGTAGGCACTGTCCAGGCCAACCACCAGCCAGTCGTCGTTGTACAAGGCAAAGTAGCTGGTGCCTTGCTGCACCGGAAAACGCTTGGCCAGTTCCTTGAAGTAACCGTGGGCACCGCTGTACATCTCGTGGTTGGAGTTGAGGGTGAACGAGCCGTGCTTGCCCTGGGGCCAGCCGACCATGTCGACGTCTTCCTGGGAATGGGTGCCGGCGTAATACACATCACCCAGATGGATGGTGAAGTCAGCCTGGGCCAGTTGCATCTGATTGGCCACGGCCACCGCCGGCGCGTGACTGTCGAACGGCCCGGTGCCCCAGTCGCCGGCGATGGCCAGCACCACGTCGCTGTCCATTTTCACCAGCGCCGGGTTGGTGGCGAACGGCGCGTGATGGCGCAGGTTCTCGATCCACTTGAGCAGCGCCTCGCTCCACAGCAGGTCCAGCAGCTCCCATTTGCGACAACCGAGCAAGGTGCCGTCCTTGAGCACCCGGGTCGGCAGTTCGTCTTCGCTTTGCGGCAACGGCGTGGGGTTACCGATCTTCAGGATCGACAGGCCGTGGGCCAGCTCCCAGGGTACGGCCGGCTCGTCATCCGGGAGGTCGCCATGCTCGATGACGTGCCGCGCCTGGTCGTGCCCGCGCTGCAGCAGTTTGACGATGGCCTGAAACTCCTCGGGTTCCAGGTCGTTGACGAGTTTCTTCCAGGACATCTCCAGCCGCGTGACCAACCCGTGCAGGCGGACCTTGACCTTGTCGAACTCATGTTCCCAATGGTGCAGTAATGACATGTGAACGCTCCTTCGCAATGCCCTGGGCTACAGGGTCTTCATGAACTCGATCAGGGCCCGTTTGTCGACGTCCGACAGTTGCGTGCCATACAGGTGGCCGCCGTTGTGGTTGCCTTCCAGACGGGTGTCGTATTTGAAATCCGCCGATGCTTTCATCTGTGCACCGCGGGTGACGAAGCCGACCTTCTCCTGGTCGTAAATGTCAGAGCCGGTGTAGAACACCTGCGGACGCTGTTCCGGTGCTTGCAGCAAATCCCACAGGGTTGGCACCGAACCGTTGTGCAGGTACGGCGCCCGCAGCCAGATGCCGTCGGTGGGGGTGTTGCTGTAGCTCTGGGTCTTGCGGTAGGCGCCAAAGTCGAACGGCGGTTTCTTGAAGCCGTGGAACGCCGTCACCAGGCCCGTGGTGAAGGAATTCAGGCGATGGGGATCAGTGCCCAACTGGTCGATGTTGGTAGTGACCTGGCCTGTATCGGTGCGGCCGAAGTCGTGACAACCGGCGCAGTTTTTCTCCCAGATCGGTTTGCCCTGGGCGACTTTCGCCTGGTCCAGGGCGAACGGCCAGGCCGGTGCCTTGTGGCCCAGCAGCCAGTTGGTCACCCGGTTGAAACTCGGCGGCAGCACCGATTCCGGCGTCGCGCCCACGGCCATGGCCGCTGCGTAGTTGCGCTCGTGGATCTGGTTGTTATTGCCGTCCCAATGCAGGTACATGGACTCGCGGGGTTTCTGGTTCCAGACCTGTGGCAGATCCACGGTGCCGATGGTGGAGTCATCCGGGAAGCCGAACACCACCATTTTGGTCGGGTTGAAGGTGTCGGTCCGCCCTGGCCCCTGGGCCGGGCGCAGCTTCTGCCAGGCATAGGCCTGCTTCTGCTTGAGCAGCGCACTCTTGGCCATCGGGATGATCAAGTAACGGTTGTACAGTTTTTCGAAAAAACCCAGCTGGAACTTGCCATTGATCGCCGCCATCACCGCCTCGGGGGTGAATTTCGGGTCGCTGGCGCAATCGTAGGCGAACCACTGGAAGGCTTGCAGTTGCAGGGTATTGGCCGGCGCGGCGGCGACCGGCACTGCCACGTCAGTGGCATTGGCCCGGTAGGAGCCGGTGTGACACAGGGCGCAATTGGGCTCGACCGTGGGGTAACCGAGTTGCCGCTTGGCCATGCCGATGGGCAGGTCTTTGCCGTTTTCATAGAGAAACCCGAACACTTCGTAGCCGCCGGGCTTGGGCAGTTTTTCCGGGCACATTTGCGGCAGCACGGCGAACAGGTAGTAGGGAATCCGCGCCTCGATGCCCAGGCCGATGGCGGCGTATTTGTAATGGTCTTCGTCGGAGGCGAAATCCGGTTGCGGTACCTCCCGGATCATTTGGTACCAGGTCTGGTAGCCAATGAAACCCAGCAACACGACCACTACCAACATGCCGACCTTGAACCCGTGGCTCTGCCAGCGCAGCGCCCAGCTGGCGCGCCATTCCCGCCAACCGGCGCACAGTAGGGCCAGCGGACGATTGGCCACCGGGCTGCCCAGGTACAGCAGCACGCCCAGGATCAGGAACATGCTCAGGTCGCCCATCAACATCGGCACAAACAATTGGCCCTGGTTATTGGTGTTGATCAGATAGATCCAGAACACCACCGCCACCAGCCGCGACAGCACGCACAACCACGAATGCACCACGAAACGCGGCGCGTTGAACCCCGAGGGCATGTAGAACAGGCTGATCCCCACCAGCAACATGCCGGCGTTCTCCAGCCAGGGATCGGACAAGACAGGTGGCAGGCCGATCATGGACGTCAGCAATGCCGGCGCGAACAACGCCGGGATCGCGAAGAACATGTTCATGACAATCCCGACCCAGATGATGCGTTGGAACCAGCGGATGTAAGTGTTCATGGCATCCTTTTCCTTATTCTTGGCTCACGATATGCGGCGCTCTGACGATCGCCATCGCGAGCAAGCTCGCTCCCACACTGGATGTGTGGCGTGCACAAAATCAGCGGCACATGGCCCCTGTGGGAGCGAGCTTGCTCGCGATGCAGACCACTCGGTCTTGCGTCAACCGAGGGCAGTCTTTTCCAAGTGCTCAAGAATGATCGGATACACATCCACCACCGCATCCTTGCCGAACATGCAGTCGATGTGACCGTACCCCGGCACTTCGTGGCGGCTGAACAATTGCGGGCCATGCATCTCGCACAGTCGCTCGTAGGTCTTGAGGGTGCTTTGCGGCAGGTAGCACTGGTTGTCGGCGCCGCTGATGAAGCAGATCGGCAACTTCAATCGATCGAAATGCGGCATGTAGACGTCGTTGCCCTTGAAGTCCACCAGGTGCCCCTTGCGCACGATCAGCGCCAGGTGCTCGAAGGTCTGGATGTTCGACTCGCCGAACAACTCGTGCAGGTTGTCGTGCAGGGTTTCGTTGAGGGTGTCGTGGCGGTACAACGATGCATACATGAACGTGATGCGATGGCAGACCGGGTTGGTGCAATAGCCCTGGGCCTCGATCCGGGCATAGCCATTGAGGGCCTTGTCGTAGAGTTTGTTGAACCAGCTTTCCTTGGTGTCGGCGTAGGCCGTGAGGGACTTGATGCCGATGGCATCGAGCATCCCCGGCAAGTGCAAGCCGGCCTTCAGACCGGTGGCGGTGGCGACCACCGTGTCGGCGGCGATCTGCGAGCAGACCACCGAGCGCACGCCCTGCAGCCCCGCCAGCATCGACATGAAGAACGTCGTCGCGCCGTAGCAATGCACCACGCACTGCACGTCACGGGCCAGGGTCGCTTGCTGGATCTGCTCGATGGCGGCCTTGAAATCGTACTGGGCCACCTGGTCGCCGTTCCATTCGTGCTTGCTGGCCGGCAGCAGGATGCTCACCCGCAAATCCAGGAGCCAGACGTCATATTCGTGCTTGC
Source organism: Pseudomonas sp. Van50 (assembly GCF_055390755.1). Classification (NCBI taxonomy): domain Bacteria; kingdom Pseudomonadati; phylum Pseudomonadota; class Gammaproteobacteria; order Pseudomonadales; family Pseudomonadaceae; genus Pseudomonas; species Pseudomonas sp. Van50. The sequence goes on from NZ_AP024343.1 coordinate 6,522,419, forward strand.
ACAGGTACTCCAGCAGGTTGGTGTGGATGGTGTCGGTGGAGAAAATGTTCGAGCCCACGCCCAAGCCATGGACCAACATCACCGGACCTTTGGTGCCGGCCTGATAACGGGTCAGGCGCAGCTCGACGTTGTCTTCGGTCTGGAAGAAATGCACGGCCGGCGCCGGCGCATCCAACGGCCGTTTCAACCGGGGCGGCGCGTCCGGGTTAAAATAGACGTCGCCGGCGAAGACACCGCCGTAGCTCTCCCACAGGATCCCGGCAAAGAACTTGCCGAACCGAGCCAGCGCCTCCACGCGCTCACGCTCGTTGCGCGCGTTGAGCACTTTCATGGTGGTCATCTGCTTGGCGAAGTCGGCCGGCAGGATGTGCATCACGCCGCAGCCAATCACTGCGCCGGTCTTGTCCGGCCCGCGATAGAGCGTGACATAGAGCGTGCTGGTGTCGTGCCAGATATTCAGCACGCCGTTGTCCTCGGGCACGGTCTTGAAGGCGCTGAAGTAATAGTCGCTGCCGTCCTCGGCGGTCAGCTTCATGTCGTAGTTCATGTGCCGTACGCCGACCTGTTCCTGGTACTGCTCGAACAGGTTGAACACCCCGTTGCTGGCCACCAGCGGTTGCGGTGAGAGCAGCGGTGCATCGAGGGTGCCCACCAGGGTGGCGGCGTGTTCCGGCTCCTTGATCAGACGGTTGAGGTCGGCGGCGGTGATGGTCAGGGTGAATTCGATGGGCGAGTTGTCGGCCTTGCCGCGCTTGGCCGCCGCCTCGTACAGGCTCAGATCGGTGCCCTGGGCCTGAGTGAAGGCCGTGGAGAAGTAGCCCTTCATGGTTTCGGTGAACTGCACGCCAAGGGTCGGCGGCGCCACCGTTTTGCGCGGGGCCGAGGGCAGCGTGTAGTCGATGATCCAGCCACGATCGGCCGCCAGCAGCCCCATGTTGCGCTCGCTTACCGCCGAGATGGTCAGCAGCGGATTGACCGCCAGGGACGTGGGGATCACCGCACCGTCAGTCACGTACAGGCCCGGGTAGACATCGGTGCCGCTGGCGCCACTGAACACCTGGCCCTTGTGGTTGACCACCCCTTGGGTGGCATCCTCGCCCATCACGCAACCGCCCAGGGGGTGGACCGAAACGATGCTGTGCTTGAGCAGCTTGGTCCAGATCGGGTTCTCGACCCAGATCCCGCCCAGGGCCTTGGTGCTCTGGTGCAGCCGCTCGTTGCCAAGGGTGACGTTCTCCTGTTCGCCGACGCCGGGCCAGTCGATGCGCAACTGGTCCTTGTTGTCGAGCAGCATGCGGCCCTTGGCGTTGTCATGGCTCATGATCAAGTAGGTCTGCATGTTGTGCAGCGCGCCGTAATACGGCCCGCGCAGGAAGCTCTCGGCCTCCCGGCCCTTGTACTTGAGGCTGGCACCGAAACCGGTGTCGGTGGCCACGCCGATCATTTCGGCAAACGCCGCCATGCTCGGCACCATGGCCCGGCCGAGGGCGCCGGGAATCGAACCTTCCTCGATGACCATGCGGCTGCGCCAGTCGCCTTCGGTGCGCATGTCGATGATCGAGGTGATGCACGGCCCCACCGGCTCCAGCTCCTTGGCCGGATGGGCGCCGAAACCGATGCCATTGATGACCTGGTCGCAGTTGTGGCCGAACCCGAGGATGTCGCCGTTGCCGCTCATGTGCTCGCCCAGTTGGCCGGACATGGCCAGGCCCTTGTCCCGCGAGCGCAACATGATTTCGGTGGAGCCCAGGGTGCCGGCGGACACCACCACGATATCGGCCCGCACGAACAACGTGGGCGCCGAGAACAGCTCGCGGCCGCTGTCCAGGTATTGGAAGTGCACGATCCAGCCGTCGCCGTCGCGCTCCAGGTGCCGCACCTCGGCCTGGCAGAAAATCTCCGCGCCGTGGTTCCAGGCATCCGGCAGGTAATTCATCAGCGTGGTGTTCTTGGCCTTGTTGTTACAGCCCGAGACGCAATCGCCACAGCCATTGCAGGGCAACTGTTCGACGCCGACGTGGTTGAGGTTGTTGGGCAGCTTGTCGAAGGTCACGTTGATCGGCGGCTTGTAGAAATGCGCGCCTTGCTTGAGGTAATCGGCCGACTTCTTGTGAGCGTCGAGCTTGGGCAGGTTCGGTGCTGAAGCCGGGTAAGGGTTGGGCTTGAGCATCTCCCGGGCCCGGGCGTAGCCGTCCTTGAGCAGCGTGTCGCGGTGCTCCCGTACCGCCAGGGGCCAGCGCGGGTCGTCGAACACGCCAGGCTCCGGCTCCAGCGCAACGTTGGCATTGATCAGCGACGTGCCGCCCAGGCCACAACCGACCACCACGTTCTGCTGGGCGTTGACGTGCAGGTCGAACAGCCCGGTGCGCGAGCCGATATGCCCGTCCGGGTCATGGACCTGCAGTTCCTCGGTGGCCGCGAGCAGGGTGTTGGGGTATTCGCCGGGCTGGATTTCCCGGCCACGCTCCAGCAGGCACACCTTGCGTCCGGCCCGGGACAGGCGCGAGGCAGCAATGCCGCCACCGTAGCCGGAACCGATGACGATGACGTCGTAGTGCTCCTGGATATCACTGATGGGGGTTGAGATCCGTGTCATGTTCAAGTCCTCTCAGGCAGAAGGGGCAACTCTGCGGTTGCCTGCAAATCGACAGGCGCACGAACGCCTGGCCACTGTCCCGTGCAGGGTCCAGCGGCAGTCAGCGGTGCTACAGGGGGAAAAACCGGACGCTATAGACGTGCACGCTGATTGGCGGCGCGACGGTGGATGCGTTTATGCAGCGAAGTGGGCGGTGCCGGGACGCAGGTCAGCAGGGGGAGCGGGTGCGAGCGGGGGTGCTTGCTATCCATCATGTGTTCTCCCTGAACCTGATGTGGATAAAGTGCGATGTCCTTGTGCCATGGAAGTGAAGACAGCCGACAGACCTGCGTCAAGGTTGGGCCTTAGAACTGTATGAAATTTGATCTATCGCGATTTGCGCTATGCCGGCCGTGGCCGGCAGCGTTTGGTGAACAAGTTATCCACATGACCACCCACAGCAAATGGGGACAAGTGTGCGTAAGTCGGGCATTTTCTCCGTGGCAAAGTGAATAAAAACCGTGACTTATGGACAATCACGGTTTTAGGGGTCCATCGGTTGTTTTTTGAACAAATCCCTGTAAGCCCCGATAAGCATGGGCTGTGGCGGTGAGCAAACACCTTATCCACAGAAGCGCCAACAGTGTTTGGGGGTAATTTTGACGATTCTGTGGAAAACCCCGTGGACGGCTTGTAAATCGCGGTTTTCCGGAGGTTTTACCGATAAAAAACACCAATCGATCATTTTATGATCAATCCACTGAACACCCCGTCTCGTATGGCTTGCAGCGTTGAGCGAACATCTTATCCACAGAAGCGCCAACAGAGATTGGGGGCAAGTTTCAGCTGGAAGGGGTCGTTATTCACCACAAAAAGCCAATAAAAACCGTGGGTTAGCCTGGCTACTTTTTGATCGCAGGCCGGCAGGGCCCGATCTGCATGGGGTGCAGCGAGGGGCGAACAGGTTATCCACAGAGGCGCGCACAGGGATTGTGGGTAAACACATGCCCCTGTGGGAGCGAGCTTGCTCGCGATGGCGGTGTGTCAGTCAACATCGATGCCACTGATCTACCGCTATCGCGAGCAAGCTCGCTCCCACAGGGTTTCAGGGCCGCTGTGCCGGCTAAGGCCGATGCATGAGGTAGGCCGCGCCCGTTACTTGAATCAACGGATGCGGGACGACCTGACAGGTTTTGACGATGCCAAAGCCATGGCGCTCGTAAAAACGCCGTGCGCCGGTATTCGCGGCGTAGTCGATCAGGCTCAGGCCCTTGAGTGCCAGTTGATCGGCACGCTGTTGCGCCAGTTCGAGGAAGCGAACGCCGAGCCCCTTGTTACGCCAGCCTTCATGCAGGGCCAAGCTTGAGATATAGAGGGTGTCGGGCACTTCCATGTCGGCATAGGGCGCCAGGACCGGGTCTGTGACTGGTGCCGCCTGTGGATCATGACGCGTGACATAAGCGTGCATCATGCCGATGACCTGTCCGTTGGCCTGGGCGACAAGGCAGTTCTGGTAGGAAAAATCGACACCTTCCCGGGCATAACGCGCGGCGCCCACGTCAAGCAGATCCTGACCAGGCTCCGCCAGTTGGCTCCAGATGTAATCCGACGCACCCTCTGAGGAAATCCGGAACAGACGGGCGATATCCCGTGCATCCGTGGGCAAGGCCGGGCGAATTGCTACTTCCATTGATAGGACTCCATTGGCGATGAAACGACCTTTTTCACCCACAGGCTTGGGACGCGGCAACCCGTCAGGCCAGCGGTTTTATGGCCGGATGTTGCAGCAGGTCAGGTGGGTGTTTTTTGAGCGCAGGCCTGGGCCTGGTTTACGGCGAGGGGCCGAGCAGGTTATCCACAGAGACACACGGCAATGGTGGGCAAACACTGCCTGTGGGAGCGAGCTTGCTCGCGATAGCGGCGTGTCAGCGAAGAAGATGCAACCTGACATACCGCCATCGCGAGCAAGCTCGCTCCCACAAAGGGATTCAGGTATTCCTGGGGTTAGCGAACGACCCCTTCCTCAATCAACAACTTGAGAATGGCCTCGGCCCCGGCCTCCGGGCTCACGCCCTTGAGCACTTGCCCGCCTCCGCCGCTGGCCTTGGCCGTGGCGGCTTTCATGCGGTCGGCGCCGCTCTTGGCCTTGATCACTTTCAAGCGCTTGGGGCGTGGCTTGGCCGGTTGCAGGGTCGCCACCGCCAGCAAGGTGTCGTCGATCACTTCGACTTCCTCGGCATGCAATGCCCCACGCCGGGCCGGACCGTAGGCGCTTTGCCGAGGTTTTGGCGCGGCGTTATCCACAGTGGCCAGGAATGGCAGGCGCACTTTGAGACGACGCCGTTGGCCGCGGGGCAAGGCTTGCAGCACCAGGGCCACGCCACTGTCGATGGACTCGACCTGGGCCAGCCCCACCACCAACGGCCAACCGAGGTTTTCCGCCAGCAGAAAGGGAAGCATGCCCGAGCCTTCACCGGTTTCCGCCTGGCTGCCGGTGAGCACCACTTGGGCGCCAGCGTCACGCAGGTAGTCGGTCAGGGCCGGCAGGGCGTCGGCCCCCTCGGGATTTTCCAGGACGTGGAGTTCATCCAGGCCCATGCCCAAATAGGCGCGCAGGGCTGGTTCGGCCACGTCACCGGCGTGCAGCACTTGCAGGTCGTTGCCGGCCAGTTGCAGGCCCAGTTCCACGGCCCGGGCGTCCTGTTCGGCGCGCCGGGGCCGACCGGAAGTGGGGTGGGCGCCAATGGACACGAGGCTGATCACTTGGGTACTCATCAACTTATCCTTCTTAAGCCGCATCGCGCTTGGCTTCGTTGCGGTAAGCCTCTACCGCCGCGATCAAGGCCTGGAGAATCGCCGCGCTGTCACCGATCACCGACAGGTCTGCCCGTTTGATCATGTCGCAGCCTGGGTCGAGGTTGATTGCCACCACCTTGTCGCAGGCGCCAATGCCCTGCAGGTGCTGGATCGCCCCGGAAATCCCCACCGCCACGTAGACCCGTGCCGTGACCCAGGTACCGGACGCACCGACCTGGCGATCCCGGGCCATGAAGCCGTCGTCCACTGCCACCCGCGAAGCGCCTTCGGTGGCACCCAGGGCCGCAGCGGTCTGGTGGAACAGCGCCCAGTCCTTGACCCCGTTGCCGCCGGAGAAAATGAATTCGGCCTCGGCCATCGGGATCGCGCCCGGGTCCACCGCCACCGCACCGAGATCTTCGATTCGCGACAAGCTGCGGGCCACGCTTGTGGATAACTCCACCGGCAAGGCTTCGTGGCGGGTTTCGCTGACCGGTTCGGCGCATTCGGCCGCTGCCAGGATCAAGCGCGCCAACGGCCGGGCCAAGTCTTGCAGGCCCGCACCGGCGCGGCCAATGCACTCTTCGCCCTTGACCTGCCAGACCCGCGTGGCCGGGCGCTCACCCAGGGCTGCGGCAAAACGCCGACCCAGTTCACCGCCACCGGTGCGGCTGTCGGGCAGCAGCCAATGGCGTGGGTTGAATTGGTTATCCACAGCCCGCAGACCCTGCACCCGTTGTTCCGGTGCATAACCGCTGAAGGCCTCACCTTCCAGTACCAGCAAGCGGTCGACACCGGCCGTGGCGAAGGCGTTTTCCTTGTGCTCGCCGAACACCACTGCCAGCACCGCGCCGTCCGTACCCGCCAGCTGATGGGCCAGGCCCAGCAGATCGCGGTCGTGGCTGCTGAGGCGACCACCGACCATGTCCGGCACCACACTGATGTAGAACGCCGGTTGCGGTACTTGATGCAGCGGCAATTGCACTTCAACGGCGGCAGTGCGTTTGCTCGCGCCACCCTGCTGGGCACCGCTGCGGTCGATGCGCTTGATGCCGTTGGGGCCGATGAAACCGATGCCATGGACGTTTTTGCGAATGACGCCGTTGGGGCCCATCCAGCTGTGCTGGACCGGTTGCATGGCCGCGTGCAGCGGGTGCAGGCGGTTGCGGGCGATCCACTCGGCGCGAGGGTCGCGGCGGATGATGTCGCTCATTAATGCACCTCCGCAGGTTCACGTTTGGCTGGGGCCACGGGCTTGCTCGGGGCTGCGTCTTCAAGCAGTGCGTCAGCCACCAGTTCGGCAATGTCCTTGATCATTGGCCGCGGTTCGACCACGCCTTCGAGCATCGCGGTGCACTGTGGGCAACCCACTGCCACCAGCTCAGCGCCGGTTTCGCGAATGTCGTCCATGCGCATATCAGGAATCCGCTGCTTGCCTGGAATGTCAGTGATCGGCGCACCGCCACCGCCGCCGCAGCAACGCGAACGGAAACCAGAACGCTGCATCTCCTTGACCTCGATACCCAGCGCACGCAGCACCTGGCGCGGCGCCTCGTATTCGCCGTTGTAGCGGCCCAGGTAGCACGGGTCGTGATAGGTCACGCTGTCGCCCTTGTGCTGGCCGAGGTTCAGCGCACCGGCGTCGATAATCTCCGCCAGGTAGGTGCTGTGGTGCTGCACCAAATAGTTGCCATCGAAGGCGCCGTATTCGTTTTTCAGCACATGGAAGCTGTGGGGGTCGCAGGTGACGATGCGGTTGAAGCTGTATTTGGCCAGGGTCTGGATGTTGCGTTTGGCCAACAGCTGGAACGTCGCTTCATCACCCAGGCGCCGGGCCACGTCGCCACTGTCGCGTTCTTCGAGGCCGAGCACGGCAAAATCGATTTTCGCCGCCTTCAGCACTTTGACGAAGGCGCGCAAGGTGCGCTGGTTGCGCATGTCGAAGGCACCGTCGCCGACCCAGAACAGCACGTCGGTGGATTTCTTCTCGCTGAGCAGGTTCAAGTTCAGGTCCGCCGCCCAGTTCATCCGCCCGCCCGGGGCAAAGCCGCCAGGGTTGTCGGTGGCGATGAGGTTTTCCAGCACCTCGGCGCCCTTGTTCGGCGTGGCGCCTTTTTCCAGGGTCAGGTGGCGGCGCATGTCGACGATGGCATCGACGTGCTCGATCATCATCGGGCATTCCTCGACGCAGGCGCGGCAGGTGGTGCAGGACCACAGGGTCTCGGCGTCTACCAGGCCGTTGACGATCGGCTGATGGGGATTACCCGCATGTTCGCCCACAGGTTTACCCGGGTATGGGCTGCCAGCGAATTTCGCATCGGTGCCGCCGGCCAGGCCGACGACCATGTCCTGGATGAGTTTTTTCGGGTTCAACGGCTGGCCGGCCGCGAACGCCGGGCAGGCAGCCTCACACTTGCCGCACTGCACGCAGGCGTCAAAGCCCAGCAGTTGGTTCCAGGTGAAATCCTTGGGTTTCTCCACGCCCAGTGGCGCGGCGGGATCGTTCAGGTCCAGCGGCTTGAGACCGGTGGAACGGCCGCCGCCAAAGCGCTCGGCGCGGCGGTGCCAGGCCAGGTGCAGGGCACCGGCGAAGGCGTGCTTCATCGGCCCGCCCCAGGTCATGCCGAAGAACAGTTCCGAGACGCCCCACAGCACACCGACACCCAGGACCGCCGCCACCAGCCAACCGCCGAAGTTCTCCGGCAGGATGCCCGCCACCGGCAGGGTCACCAGGAAGAACGACGCCGAAAACGCCAACAGGCTTTTCGGCAGGCGCATCCACGGGCCCTTGGACAAACGGGCCGGCGGATTGCGCCGACGCAGGTAGACGAAGATCGCACCGACGAACATCACGGCCGACATCAACAGCAAGGCATAGCCGAGGAAACGGTTATGCAGGCCAAACCCGTGGACCAGGATCGCCAGCACCACCGACGCCACCGCACCACCGGCCGTGGCCACGTGGGTGTTGGCAATGTATTTGTCCCGCGCCACTACGTGGTGCAAATCCACCATGTAGCGCTTGGGCATGGCAAAGAGACCGCCGATCAGGTCGACCTTGGCCGGTCGTCCCCGGCGCCACATGTTCACCCGCCGCAAGGCGCCGAGGACCGCGAGGCCCAGGGCTGCGAACAGCAGGATTGGAAGAAGGGTGTTCAGCATGGTGAAGCTCCCAAAGACCTCAGGTCTTGCAGGCACAGAAACCTGGATGTCTTGCTCGATCCCTGTGGGAGCGAGCTTGCTCGCGAAGACGGACTCAGATCCAACATAAATGTCGCCTGATCCACCGCTATCGCGAGCAAGCTCGCTCCCACAGGGTTATCCACAAGCCGTTAGAAATCCTTGCACAACCGCAGGGCGTCGTAGATGGCCGCGTGGGTATTACGCTGGGCCACGCAGTCACCGATGCGGAACAGCAGGTAGCCATCGCCGCTCTGCTCCAGGCACGGCTGGGGCTTGATCGCGAACAAGGCTTCGACGTCGATCTGGCCCTTGTTGCGCGAGCCTTCCTTGAGCGCGTAGTAGATTTCTTCGTCCGGCCGCACGCCGTTTTCCACCACCACCTGGTCCACCACGCGTTCTTCCTTGGCGCCGGTGTATTCGTTCTCCAGCACCGCCACCAGCTTGTCGCCTTCGCGGTAGACCTTCTCCAGCATCATGTCCCCGGTCATGATCACTTCCTTGGGGTACATGCTGCGGTAGTACGTGGGGAACGAAGTCCCGCCAATGGCCACGCCCGGCTTGATGTCGTCGGTGACGATCTCGACCTGGCTGCCTTTGTCGGCGAGGAAGTCGGCCACCGACATGCCGGTGAACTCGCAAATGGTGTCGTAGACCAGCACGTTCTTGCCCGGCGCGACCTTGCCGTCGAGCACATCCCAGCTGCTGACCACCAGCCCTTCGGCGGCGCCCCAGTGTTCGTTCTGCTCCAGGAACGGATGGCCGCCGACGGCCAGCACCACCACGTCCGGACGCAGGTCCATGATCGTCGCCGCGTCAGCCGCCACGCCCAGGCGCAGGTCGACTTTCAGCCGCGCCAGTTCCAGTTGGAACCAGCGAGTGATACCGGCGATCTGGTCCCGTTGCGGGGCTTTCGAGGCGGTAGTGATCTGCCCGCCGATGAATTCCTTCTTCTCGAACAAGGTCACGTCGTGCCCACGTTCGGCGGCCACACGCGCCGCTTCCATCCCGGCCGGGCCGGCACCGACGACGACCACTTTGCGCTTGGGCCCGGTGGACTTCTCGATGATGTGCGGCACGCCCATGTATTCACGGGACGTCGCGGCGTTCTGGATGCACAGCACGTCCAGGCCTTGGTACTGACGGTCGATGCAGTAGTTGGCGCCCACGCACTGCTTGATCTGGTCGATCTGGCCCATCTTGATCTTGGCGATCAGGTGCGGGTCGGCGATGTGGGCACGGGTCATGCCGACCATGTCGACGTAACCGCCTTCCAGGATCCGCGTGGCCTGGTTCGGGTCCTTGATGTTCTGCGCGTGCAGCACCGGGACCTTGACCACTTCCTTGATACCGGCGGCCAAGTGCAGGAACGGCTCCGGTGGATAACTCATGTTCGGGATGACGTTGGCCAGGGTGTTGTGGGTGTCGCAACCCGAGCCCACCACGCCGATGAAATCCAGCATGCCGGTGTCGTCGTAGTACTTGGCGATCTGCTTCATGTCCTCGTGGGACAAGCCGTCCGGGTGGAACTCGTCGCCGCACAGGCGCATGCCCACGCAGAAATCGTCGCCCACTTCGGCGCGCACGGCCTTCAGCACTTCCAGGCCGAACTTCATGCGGCCTTCGAAGCTGCCGCCCCATTCGTCGGTACGCTTGTTGACCCGTGGGCTCCAGAACTGGTCGATCATGTGCTGGTGCACGGCGGACAGCTCGACGCCGTCCAGGCCACCGGCCTTGGCACGCCGTGCCGCCTGGGCGTAGTTGCCGATCACCCGCCAGATTTCTTCTGGCTCGATGGTCTTGCAGGTGGCACGGTGCACCGGCTCACGCACGCCGGACGGCGACATCAGGGTCGGCCAGTTGAAACCGTCCCAGCGCGAGCGACGGCCCATGTGGGTAATCTGGATCATGATCTTGGCGCCATGCTTGTGCATGGCGTCGGCCAGGTTCTGGAAGTGCGGGATGATGCGGTCGGTGGACAGGTTCACCGAGCTCCACCATTCCTGCGGGCTGTCGATGGCAACCACCGACGAGCCACCACAGATCGCCAGGCCGATGCCGCCCTTGGCCTTTTCTTCGTAATACTTCACGTACCGGTCGGTGGTCATGCCGCCGTCGGTGGCGTAGACCTCGGCGTGCGCGGTGCTGAGCACGCGGTTGCGGATGGTCAGCTTGCCGATCTGGATCGGCTGGAACATTGCTTCAAAAGCCATGGCGCGATCCTCGACTTACAACGGCTTGACGATGAACAGGCCGTCGTCGTGGCCTTCTTCGGAACCGCCATAGACCTGCTCGGCCACGGTGCGGATCGAACTGCCACGAGCGGCGAGGATCTGGTCCATGGCGCCGGCGAACCAGCCGGTGAACATGTAGTCGACCTTGCGCCCGACCTTGCCGTACACATAGACGAACGCCGAGTGCTCGAGCTTGACGCTGGCGGTGCCTTTATCCAGGTCGATGTCCTGGATCTTGAACAGGCCCCAGCCACGCTGGGACAGGCGTTTCATGTAGTGCTCGAACACTGCGACGCCTTCCAGGCCGTGGCATTCGGCTTCTTTTTCACACCAGTGCCAGGCGGATTTGTAGCCGGCCTTGTAGAGAATCTCGGCGTAGGCGTCGGCGCCCAGCACTTCTTCGATGCCCATGTGGTTGTTGACGAAGAAGTGACGCGGTACGTACAGCATCGGCAGGGCGTCGGACGTCCAGATACCGGTTTCGCTGTCGACTTCGATAGGCAGTTGCGGGGCGATCTTGGCCATGAAAACTTGACTCCGGAAATTCGTGGTATTGCCTGCGGCGCAGAGGGCCGCAGGTAGAGGATTAGCGATGCGGCGGCGATTATTCGCCCCAGACGTCTTTCAGCACGTTGACCCAGTTCTCGCCCATGATCTTGCGCACCACCCGCTCAGGATGGCCGCGCTTGAGCAGCGTCTCGGTCAGGTTCGGGAACTCGCCCACGGTGCGGATGCCCAGGGGGTTGATGATCTTGCCGAAGCTGGTCAGACGACGGGCGTAGCCCTTGTCGTGGGTCAGCATTTCGAAGAAATCCTGGCCGTGGCCCTGGGTGAAGTCGGTACCGATGCCGATGGCGTCCTCACCGACGATGTTCATGGTGTATTCGATGGCTTCGGCGTAGTCGTCGATGGTCGAATCGATGCCCTTGGCCAGGAACGGCGCGAACATGGTCACGCCGACGAAACCGCCGTGGTCGGCGATGAACTTCAGCTCTTCATCGGATTTGTTGCGCGGGTGCTCTTTCAGGCCGGACGGCAGGCAGTGGGAATAGCACACCGGCTTCTTCGATTCGAGGATGACTTCTTCGGAGGTCTTGGAACCGACGTGGGACAGGTCGCACATGATGCCGACACGGTTCATCTCGGCGACGATCTCGCGACCGAAGCCCGACAGGCCGCCGTCGCGCTCGTAGCAACCGGTGCCGACCAGGTTCTGGGTGTTGTAGCACATCTGCACCACACCGACGCCCAACTGCTTGAAGATCTCGACGTAGCCGAGCTGGTCTTCGAAGGCGTGGGCGTTCTGGAAGCCGAAGATGATGCCGGTCTTGCCCTGTTCCTTGGCGCGACGGATGTCGGCGGTGGTTTTCACCGGAATCACCAGGTCGCTGTTCTCGCGGATCAGCTTCTGGCTGGCGACGATGTTGTTGATGGTGGCCTGGAAACCTTCCCACACCGACACGGTGCAGTTGGCTGCGGTCAGGCCGCCCTTGCGCATGTCTTCGAACAGGTCGCGGTTCCACTTGGCAATGATCAGCCCGTCGATAACGATGCTGTCGGCGTGCAATTCGGCTGGGCTCATCAGGCAGTCCCCTTTTGTCAGCGATTCATGCGCCGAATCGTGTGCCGGCGCTTTGGGGCCAGCATATGCCTGAGGGCCGTCGCGACCCGGTGCAAAAACGACAGGGGAATTGCCGAAAGCGTCAATCCACGACAATGGGCTACGACAGGCCCACCCTGCCCGTCTGTTCTTTACCCGACGGTTGCGCCAGAATCCGCCGCATCACTGGTTTTCACTGGACTTGAGCGGCAACGCGATGAAATCAATCTTCCTGGCTTTGGCACTGATCAGCACCCTGGCACACGCAACCGAAGACACCGAGCCCAATCCCTGCGACGAAGTTGAAAACGACGTCCAGACCCTGGCCTGCTCGGCCTACGGCAAGACGGCCGCCGAACAACTGCTCAACGAAAACCTGCAGAGCCTCAACGAGCGCCTGCAAACCCGCTACGCCAGCGACAAGGCCCAGCTCAACGACATCACCGCCAAGGTCAAGGCCGCCCAACAACTGTGGCAAAAACAGCGCGACGCCGACTGCGCCATCGCCGCCTTCCCAGCCAAACCCGGTAGCGAAGCCTACAAGATCGCCGAAAACGACTGCATGGCCCAGGTGAGCGATGATCGGTCGGAGTTTTTGGAGTCGATTGGGCAGGAGTAAAGGGTTATCCACGGAGCAATATCCAGACATCGTTCACGCGTTGGCCCCGGAAAGAATATAAGTCAGGATTCGCAAATCTTATAAAAGACTTATATTCTTTCCATGAACACTATCCACTGGACCAGAAAAGCCGTTAAGCAGCTTCTGAAATTGCACTCAGCCCATCAGGCCCAAGTTCGGGATGCCGTTACGGCGCTCGCCCAGATGCCTGACGTGGTCAACGTCAAAGCGCTTGTCGGTCATGACTATGCGTACCGCCTGCGGGTAGGCAACTACCGAGTCATGTTCGATTGGGACGGGGCGATCAAGGTCGTCAGCATTCAAGAGGTCAAGAAACGCGATGAACGCACCTACTGATATTCAGATCATCAACGATGCAGACGGAAACCCGGCATTTGTGGTCATTCCGTACGCACAATACGTTGCGCAAAAACTGGAACCCGATCTGATCCCTCACGAAGTGGTCAGCCGTATCGTCGACGGCGCTACGCCTATCCGCGCCTGGCGCGAACACTTGAACCTGACTCAGGATGAAGTCGCCAGGCGACTGGGTATTTCTCAACCGGCGTTTGCCCAGCAGGAATCGGTCGCAAAGCCTCGCCGGGCTACTCGAGAGAAAATTGCCGCTGCCTTTGGTATCCATGCTGACCAGTTGGAACTGTAGGCCTACGGGGATATCCCAACAGACATTAGGCTTCAGATACTGTTAACTCTGACAGTATCCGAAGCGAAAGGAGGGCTTAGGATCAGCTCATGACAGGCGCTCACGTTAGTCGGTGTTATTGCCTATCAAGGGATTTTCATATGCTCTCTCTTACCGCCTTGCCTTTATATGGGTTAGCTATTTTTATCGCCATCGTGGCGGGCATCGAGGCCGGTCGCCGGATCGGCAACCGTCACCTGGCCCAAGACCCGGAGGGCGCCCGCCAAGGCATTGGGGCAATAGAAGGCGCAGTGTTCGGCCTGCTGGCACTGCTGATTGCCTTTACCTTCTCTGGCGCAGCCACGCGCCTGGATCAACGGCGCGCGCTGATCGTTGCCGAAACCAATGCCATGGGCACCGCCTGGCTACGCCTGGACCTGCTACCGGCCAGCGAGCAACCGGCCGTGCGCCAGGCGTTCAAGGATTACGTCGACGCCCGCATCGAGTATTACCGCGATCTGCGCGAAGACGAACTCGACGAAGCCGCCCATGATCGTGCCAGTGACTTGCAACAGACCATCTGGAAACGCACGATCGCCGCCCTGCAGCAAATGCCCACCCCAACCCTGGGGGTCAGTGTGCTGCAGGCACAAAATGAAATGATCGATATCACCACCACCCGCGCCGTGGCCCATGAAACCCACCCACCGCTGGTCATCTACCTGATGCTGGTGACCATGGCCCTGATCAGCGCCCTGCTGATCGGCTATGGCATGGCCGGTACAAAGCGGCGCAACTGGCTGCACAGCCTGGGTTACGCGGCGGTCATGGTCTGCGTGCTGTATGTGATCCTGGACTTCGAATACCCCCGCTTCGGCGTCATCCGGGTCGATTACTTCGACAAGATCATGCTCGATCTGCGCCAAAGCATGAACTGAGTGGGCCGCAAATGAAAAAATCACCGCGGCGTTCCAGACCAAGATGGATAAACTGCAACTCCACACCTCCAGGCATCAAGGGTTCCAATGATCATTTGCGGCATCGAAATCAAAGGCAGCGAAGCGATCATCGCCGTTGCCTCGCTGGAGCAGCAGGCGTTGACTCACATCGCGCTGAACACCAAGAAAATCGCCCTGGACGACGATGACGAAGCCGCCAACGTCAAGGCGTTTGCCGCCCAGGTACGGGCGTTCGTGGTCGAGAATGGCATCGAACGCATCGCCATCAAGAAGCGCAGCAAGAAAGGCGAGTTCGCCGGCGGACCGACCACGTTCAAGATTGAAGGGGTTTTCCAGTTGCTGGAAGGCTGCGAGGTGACACTGCTGTCACCGCAGACCCTCAACGCGCAGCACAAGAAACATGACTTCGCCTTGCCGGCGACGCTGAACAAGTATCAGCACGAGGCGTACAAGGCGGCGTGCTCGGCATTGATGAAGAAATAGACCTTTTCCAGCCGAACACAATACCTGTGGCGAGGGAGCTTGCTCCCGCTCGGCTGCGCAGCAGTCGTAAACCGGTTTGCAGGGTTCACCTGTTGCACCATGGCGCCTGGTTTGGGGCGACTGCGTCACCCAGCGGGAGCAAGCTCCCTCGCCACAGAATGTATTCCCAGGTTCAATGTTGCTTGCGATACCCCTTCAACCAATCCGCAAACGCTTTGTCCTCCAAGGCGTAACCACCGCGATTGGACTTCCACACCAGTTCCTTGTCACGCAGCGCGTCGATGCAGGATTGGATGGTCTGGGTGCCAGGCACGACTTCGCTGCCCATGCTCCTGAGCACCTTGCCCACGGCGTCCAGCGTTGAATCGGTGAAGGGCGCAAAGGGTTCGTTGTTTTGCGAGCGCTCGGCCATGACCTGCAGCACTGCCCGTTGCGGCACCGTCAAGGCGTTCCAGGCACTTTCAAACTCGGTCCAGACGCCAGCACGGAGCATTTGCGCGCTGTTGCGCAGCAATTCGCCCAAGTGGCTCGCCTCACCCAGTTCCAAGGCAATTTCGCCAATGACGCTGCGCAGCATTTCAGGGCGGCGCCCTACCAACTCGAAGGCCTGGTCCAAGTCATCGGCATTGAACTGATTGGTTTGGGCCAGATGCGCGTTCAAATGGGCAGCGTAGGCTTTGGTGAACTCTTTACCCAGCAATGGGAACGAGGTGATGCTGGATCCGTAGAACGGTTGGTTACGGCTGAGTACCAAGTGCGCGAGTTTGTCGCGATTGGAGCCGGTGAACACCAGGCGCAGGCCGCTGGTATCACCCTCGCGCCCTTGGTTGAGTTGGTCGCGGGCAGCCTTGAGGGCGAACATGGCGTTGACCCCGGCCTCGGTGGTCAACGCATGCTGAGCTTCGTCGATCACCAGCACCACGGTTTTACCGGCCGCACTGTGCAACAACTCCAGCGCCTGGGTCAGCGTCGCCCCTTCGGGCAGTTGCGGCAGGCTGAAATCCCAGGACAACGTGCGCAAGAAGCTGAGTTTGTCGATGCCCATGGATTTGGCCAGCTTGCGGATCCCCTTTTCATAAGGCACCAGTGCCCCGGCGATTGCCGAAGCGATCAGGTCGGCAGGGTCTTTCTCCTTGTTGGCCCACAGGTCGACGTAGACCGCGAGCCAGCCGCGGGTTTCGCACTCGGGAATCAAGTCTTCACGCAGGAACGTACTTTTTCCGGTACGTCTCGGCGCGGCCAGGAACAGGCCTGAGGTGTAATCCTGGATCCCGGCGCCGACCAGCCCATCGACAATATTGCGGGCCAGATCAGGGCGCCGGAATACAAAACCAGGGTGCTTGGACATGGTTTTATACTCAATTATGGCGACAGGTATAATTTATAGTCGCGAGTATAATTGAGTATAAAAGCCTGTCAAACCACCTCCCGCCCATCCCCCTGCCGCCGCCGATCTTCCCGTGGACAACGCGCGAACCGTGCCCGGTAACTGCGGGTGAAGTACGACGGTGACTCAAAGCCGCAGGCGATGCTCACTTCCAGTACGCTCATGTCGGTCTGGCGCAGCAGTTGCCGGGCCTTTTCCAGGCGCAGGCGCAAATAGAAGTTGCTCGGGGTGTCGTTCAGGTGCAGGCGGAACAGGCGTTCGAGCTGGCGTCGTGTGACGTTGATCGACTCGGCCAGGGCCAAGGTGCTCAGGGGCGGTTCGCTGTGGGTTTCCATCTCGCCGATGACGTGCACCAGCTTCTTGTTGCGAATGCCATAGCGGTTGGCGATTTCCATGCGTTGGTGATCTTTGCGCGGGCGGATGCGGCCGAGCACGAACTGTTCGCTGACCTGGATCGCCAGCTCCGAACCATGGGCCTGGCCGATCAGGTCGAGCATCAGGTCGATGGACGCGGTGCCACCGGCGCAAGTGATGCGGCGACGGTCGATTTCAAACAGTTCCTGAGTCACGCCAAGCTGCGGATAAGACTCCTTGAACGCCTCGATCGCCTCCCAGTGCAAGGTCACGCGATGCCCTTCCAGCAGCCCCGCCTCGGCCAGGACCACACTGCCGGTGTCGATGCCGCCCAGGATCACGCCTTCGTTGTCCAACCGATGCAGCCAGCGCTCCAGGGCCGGGGTGGCGAACTTCAGTGGTTCGAATCCCGCCACCACCCAAAGGGTCGCGCCCTTCTTCAACGGCTCCAGCGCGGCATCGGCGTTGACCGACATGCCATTGCTCGCCAGCACCGCCCCGCCATCGACGCTCAACACATGCCAGCGATACAGCTCGCCACGAAAACGATTGGCGACCCGCAACGGCTCGATGGCCGAGATGAAACCGATGGCCGAAAAGCCCGGCATCAACAAGAAGTAGAAATCCTGGGACATGAAGCGCACTCGGTCGACGGGTAGCGTGCGGACCTTGATACGCCAGTTGCAAGCGTCGTTCAAGAGCGCAGGTCGCTGCAGTGCAAGAGCACGTCGCCGCTGTGCGTTTTGCCACGCTTCGGGCTGCGTAACTTGGCATCACCGGCGCACAGACACCGGGCCCCATAACAATAAGCTGCCGAGGAACCCGACATGAAACGACTGATCAGCTCCTGCGTTCTTGCACTCAGCGCTACCACCTTAATGAATGGCGCCGCCATGGCCGCGGAACCCGCCGCGTGCCAGAACGTGCGCCTGGGCGTGGTCAACTGGACCGACGTCATCGCCACCAGCGCCCTGACCCAAGTGATGCTCGACGGCCTCGGCTACACGACCAAGCAGACCAGCGCCTCCCAGCAAATCATCTTCGCTGGCATTCGTGACCAACGCCTGGACCTGTTCCTGGGCTACTGGAACCCGCTGATGACCCAGACCATCACTCCATTCGTCGAAGCCAAGCAGGTCAAGGTCCTGGAGCAGCCCAGCCTCAAGGATGCCCGCGCCACCCTGGCCGTGCCGACCTACCTGGCCGACAAGGGCCTGAAGACCTTCGCCGATATCGCCAAATTCGAAAAAGAGTTGGGGGGCAAGATCTACGGCATCGAACCCGGCTCGGGCGCCAACACCCAGATCAAGGCGATGATCGCCAAGAACCAGTTCGGCCTGGGCAAATTCCAACTGGTGGAGTCCAGCGAAGCCGGCATGCTCGCCGCCGTGGACCGCGCCGTACGGCGCAAGGAAGCCGTGGTGTTCTTTGGCTGGGCGCCGCATCCGATGAACGTCAACGTGCAAATGACCTACCTCACCGGCAGCGAAGACGCCCTCGGCCCGAACGAAGGCATGGCCACCGTCTGGACCGTCACTGCGCCGAACTACGCCGAGCAATGCCCGAACGTCGGTCGCTTGCTGAGCAACCTGACCTTCACCGCCGAAGACGAGAGCCGGATGATGCAGCCGCTGCTCGATCACAAGGATCCGCTCGAATCGGCCCGGCAATGGCTCAAGGATCATCCGCAAGACAAGCAGCGCTGGCTCGACGGCGTGACCACCTTCGACGGCAAGCCGGCCGCCGACAACCTGAAACTCACCAGTAACTGACCAACCGTTCTCCCTCTGCGCAGCACCATACGGCTGCGCGGTGACTCACCACGCCTGAAGGAATCCGCACCATGAACCACGACGTCATCATCACCTGCGCACTCACCGGTGCTGGCGACACGACCGCCAAGAGCCCCCACGTGCCGGTCACCCCGAAACAGATCGCCGCCGCTGCCGTCGAAGCCGCCAAGGCCGGTGCCACCGTGGTCCACTGCCACGTCCGCGACCCGCAGACCGGCAAGTTCAGCCGCGACGTGGCGCTGTACCGCGAAGTGATGGAGCGCATCCGTGAGGCGGACGTGGACATCATCGTCAACCTCACCGCCGGCATGGGCGGTGACCTGGAGATTGGTGCGGGCGAACGACCGATGGAGTTCGGCCCCAACACCGACCTGGTGGGGCCGCTGACCCGCCTGGCCCACGTCGAAGAGCTGTTGCCGGAAATCTGCACGCTGGATTGCGGCACCCTGAACTTCGGCGACGGCGACACCATTTACGTCTCCACCCCGGCACAACTGCGGGCCGGGGCCAAGCGGATCACCGAGCTGGGGGTCAAGGCCGAACTGGAAATCTTCGACACCGGGCACCTGTGGTTCGCCAAGCAACTGATCAAGGAAGGCCTGCTGGACAACCCGCTGTTCCAGCTCTGCCTGGGCATCCCGTGGGGCGCGCCGGCCGACACCACCACCATGAAGGCCATGGTCGACAACCTACCAGCCGACGCAGTGTGGGCGGGCTTCGGCATCGGCCGCATGCAAATGCCGATGGCCGCCCAGGCGGTGCTGTTGGGGGGCAACGTGCGGGTCGGGCTGGAAGACAACCTCTGGCTGGATAAAGGCGTGCTCGCCACCAACGGCCAACTGGTGGAGCGCGCTGGCGAAATCCTCAGCCGCCTCGGGGCGCGCGTGCTCACTCCGGCTGAAGGCCGCAAGAAAATGGGCCTGGCCCAGCGCGGCTGAGCCGACATCCACATTCCCCTATTGGGGGGCACAACCTGTGGGAGCAAGGCTTGCCCGCGATGACGGTATGTCAGTCGACATCCCTGCTGAATCTACTGCCGCCATCGCGGGCAAGCCTTGCTCCCACAGGAGACCACCGAACTATTTTTTCAGGACATCACCATGAGCTTTATCACCGACATCAAGACCTTCGCCGCCCTGGGCAGCGGCGTGATCGGCAGCGGCTGGGTCAGCCGCGCCCTGGCCCATGGCCTCGACGTCGTCGCCTGGGACCCCGCGCCGGGTGCCGAGGCGGCATTGCGCAAACGCGTCGCCAACGCCTGGGGCGCGCTGGAAAAACAGGGCCTGGCCCCTGGCGCCTCGCAGGATCGACTGCGCTTTGTCGCGACCATCGAAGAATGCGTGCGCGACGCCGACTTCATCCAGGAAAGCGCCCCCGAGCGCCTGGAACTGAAGCTCGAACTGCACGGCCAGATCAGCGCCGCCGCCAAGCCGAATGCATTGATCGGCTCCAGCACTTCGGGGCTGCTGCCCAGTGAGTTCTACGAAGGTTGCACCCACCCCGAACGCTGCGTGGTCGGACACCCGTTCAACCCGGTCTACCTGTTGCCGTTGGTGGAAGTGGTCGGTGGCAAGCACACCGCGCCCGAAGCCGTGCAGGCGGCCATGCAGGTGTACGAATCCCTCGGCATGCGGCCGCTGCATGTACGCAAGGAAGTGCCCGGCTTCATCGCCGACCGCCTGCTCGAAGCGCTGTGGCGCGAAGCCCTGCACCTGGTCAACGACGGCGTCGCCACCACCGGGGAAATCGACGATGCCATCCGTTTTGGCGCCGGCCTGCGCTGGTCATTCATGGGCACGTTCCTGACCTACACCCTGGCCGGTGGCGATGCCGGCATGCGGCACTTCATGGCCCAGTTCGGCCCGGCACTGCAACTGCCCTGGACCTACCTGCCAGCGCCGGAGCTGACCGAGAAGCTGATCGACGATGTGGTGGACGGCACGAGCGAGCAATTGGGCAGCCACAGCATCTCGGCCCTGGAGCGCTATCGTGATGATTGCCTGCTGGCGGTGCTGGAGGCGGTGAAGACCACCAAGGCCAAGCATGGAATGGCTTTCGAAGAGTAAACCCTGGTTCTGGGGCCAGCAGGCCTGGCCCCATCGCGAGCAAGCTCGCTCCCACAAGGATTTCGCGGTGTGAACGCTCTTTATTTCCCCCAGAAGATCCCTGTGGGAGCGAGCTTGCTCGCGATAGCGCCAACCCAGTCACCCCAATTGTCGGACCTGAATCATGCCCACCCTCACCACCTACCAAACCCGCATCCTCCCCGAATGGGTCGACTACAACGGCCATCTGCGCGATGCCTTCTACCTGCTGATCTTCAGCTACGCCACCGACGCGCTGATGGACCGGCTCGGCCTGGACAGCCAGAACCGCGAAGCCAGCGGTCACTCGCTGTTCACCCTCGAGCTGCACCTCAACTACCTGCACGAAGTGAAACTCGGGGCCGAGGTGCAAGTGCACACGCAGATCATCGGCCACGACGCCAAACGCCTGCACCTCTACCACAGCCTGCATCTGGTTGGTGGTGATAAAGAACTGGCCGGCAATGAACAGATGCTGCTGCACGTCGACCTGGCCGGCCCGCGCTCGGCGCCCTTCACCGAGCAGACCCTGGCCCGGCTCGACGCCCTGCTGGACGAGCAATCCGACCTGCCGCCCCCAGCCTACATCGGTCGGGTCATCGCCCTGCCCCCGCCCGATAAGCCCCGCACAGGAGATCGCATGAACACCGCCGCCGCTTTTGCCGACTTCCGCCGTTATCCCCTGATCTTCGCGTTGACCGCCGCAACCCCCTTGGCCGACCGGGTGCAAGTCACATGGGCCGATGGCCGGACCAGCCCCTTTCATCACCCATGGTTACGGGACAACTGCCCTTGCCCCCAATGCGTCTACAGCGTCACCCGCGAGCAGGTGCTGGAAATCGTCGATGTCGCTGAGGACATGGCCCCCGGCGCGATTCGCCTCGACGACGAAGGCTGCCTATGCGTGGACTGGCAGGACGGCCACCAGAGCCGTTTTGACCCGGGCTGGTTGCGCGCCCACGCCTACGACGATCAATCCCGGGCCGAGCGCCTGGCGAACAAGCCCCAACGCCAGCTATGGCGGCACGACCTGCCACTGCCGGTGTTCGATTATCCGGCGCTGATGGACGATACCGACGCGCTGCTGCAATGGTTGCTGGCGCTGCGCGACATCGGCTTGACCCAAGTAAGCGGCGTGCCCACCGAACCCGGTTCGCTGAAACGGGTGGCCCAACGCATCGCCTTCATCCGCGAGAGCAACTTCGGCGTGCTGTTCAACGTGCAGTCCAAGGCCGATGCCGACAGCAACGCCTACACCGCTTTCAACCTGCCACTGCACACCGACCTGCCGACCCGGGAGTTGCAGCCGGGGCTGCAGTTCTTGCATTGCCTGGTGAATGACGCCGACGGTGGCGAGAGCATTTTTGTCGACGGTTTTGCCATTGCCGAAGCCCTGCGCCGGGAAGACCCCGAGGCCTTCGACGCCCTGTGCCGGATTCCGGTGGAATTTCGCAACAAGGACCGCCGCAGCGACTATCGCTGCCTGGCGCCGATCATCGCCCTGGATGCCCTCGGACAGGTCTCGGAAATCCGCATGGCGAACTTCCTGCGCGGGCCGTTCGACACCTCGGTCGAGCAGATGCCCAAACTTTACCGTGCCTACCGCCGCTTCATCGCCCTGACCCGCGAGCCACACTTTCGCTTGGTGCAGCGCCTCGAACCGGGCCAGCTCTGGTGCTTCGACAACCGCCGCACGCTCCATGCCCGCAACGCCTTCGACCCGGCTTCCGGCGCGCGGCATTTCCAGGGGTGTTATGTGGATCGGGATGAATTGTTGTCGCGGATTCTGGTGTTGCAGAGGTAGACCGCGTCATCGTTCATCGCGAGCAAGCTCGCTCCCACATTAGGTTTCGTGAACGACACAACCCCAGTGGGAGCGAGCTTGCTCGCGATAGCGTCCTGACGAACAACCCATCACTCCCTGATTGTCACAGACAAAAAAATCCCCGATCAAGCCGTGACAGGATCGGGGCAGGTTGCGTTACTGGAGGAGCTGTCGCGCGAGGGTGACCAAACCATCGTGATTCAGCTTGGGGCCAGTGTGCCCAGTCCAGGCCTGGGCAAGTTAACCGAAAACGACGCCTCCATAGTCATTCGTGACATTGCGACCATTTGCCCTTGCCGCCGCTTCGGGTGGCTACCAGAATCGAGACACGACCCCAATCCCTGAACAAGGAAAAGCGTCATGATGCACGCCGATTTGATCGACCAGGAAGACCTGCTGGGCCATCTCAAGGCCCTGGGACTGCAGATACCCAGTGGCTCCACCGCCGAGCAGGCCTGCGAGTGCGCTGTGCGGGGCTTGGACCAGGCCCGCGCCAATGAACTGCGGCGGATGGTCAAGGACATGTACACCAGCAGCGCCACCATCCTGCCGGCCGTGCGCCAGGCAATCGACAAGCAGCTGTTGCCGGCGCTGATGAATTACCAGCAAAACCACAGCGCCTGATAAAACCAATCGCGAGCAAGCTCGCTCCCACAGTGATCCCTGGTGTGCACACTTTCTATTGCACCCAGCCGATCGCCCTGTGGGAGCGAGCTTGCTCGCGATGAAGGCGCTAGAGGTTTTAGAGCCTCACACTGGCAAACGTCGACTCATTACGCGCCTGGCTCAGCGCCGACAGCGGCCCGGACAATGGCGACAGCACCAACGCCTGCGGCAGCGGCATCATCGCCACCTGTTGCGTGGTGTTGGAACCGACGCGCTCGTCCCGCGGTGGAATGCCGAAGTATTCGCGGTAGCACTTGGAGAAGTGCGGGGTGGAAACGAAGCCGCACACCGAGGCTACCTCGATGATCGACATCGGCGTCTGCTTGAGCAGTTGCCGCGCACGAATGAGCCGCAGCTTGAGGTAGTAGCGCGACGGTGAGCAGTGCAGATACTTCTGGAACAACCGCTCCAGCTGACGCCGGGACACGGCGACGTACACCGCCAGTTCGTCCAGGTCGATCGGCTCTTCGAGGTTGGCTTCCATCAACGCCACGATTTCCTGCAACTTCGGCTGGTTGGTGCCAAGCATGTGCTTGAGCGGCACACGCTGGTGATCCTGCTCGTTGCGGATACGCTCGTAGACAAACATTTCAGAGATCGCCGCCGACAGCTCGCGACCGTGATCGCGACTGATCAGGTGCAGCATCATGTCCAGCGGCGCGGTGCCACCGGAGCTGGTGAAGCGGTTGCGGTCGAGGGTGAACAGGCGGGTACTCATCGACACCCGCGGGAATGCTTCCTGCATCGCCGCCAGGCATTCCCAGTGCACGCTGCAATCGAAACCGTCCAGCAGGCCGGCGCAGGCCAGGGCCCAGCTGCCGGTGCAGACCGCGCCGAGGCGACGGGACTGGCGGGCCTGGCTCTGCAACCACGACACGTGTTCACGGGTCACGGTGCGCTGGATGCCAATGCCACCACAGACGATGACGGTGTCCAGGGGCGGCGCCTTGTGCATGGAAGCGTCGGGGGTGATCTGCAAACCGTCGCTGGCCCAGACCTGGCCACCATCGACCGTGAGGGTGGTCCAGCGATACAGCTCGCGACCGGACAGCTGGTTGGCCATGCGCAGCGGTTCCACCGCGGACGCCAGGGAAATCAGCGTGAAATTGTCCAGCAGCAAAAAGCCGATGGATTGAGGCGCACGGTTCTGGGGTTGGGCCCCGGAGTTGGACGTCGTCATCGCGGTATCTCCTCACACAAAGCGGGTGATGGCCTCAGGCGGAGGCTCTTGTTATTGCCACGTTCTCTTGCGCGAGACAGGGCTTTATCGGGATAGAGCAATTGCCATGCCTAAAATTGAATGTGTGTTCAATAAATCCTGAAAACGACATCGCAGCCTGTCTATATAAGGCGTGCATCGCGTCCGGGTTTTAGGTGCCATCAATGGCGGCAGGTACCGATCACAGAAGGCTGTGAGCAGTTCGGTAGCACTTGTGGGAACTGGGCTGCGCGGCTAGCGCAAGGAGTAGCACCACAGGTGCGGGTGACGGACGGTCGAGCGCGATTGAGCGGCTGGCTCGACAACGGGGGGCTTGTCTGTTTGCGACGCGCTAAAAGGTGGCGTGTTTCAGGATGGATGTGCATTTTGTGAGCGATTTTAAGAACAACCCGTGGCGAGGGAGCTTGCTCCCGCTCAGCCCGGTAGGAGCTGTCGAGCGAAGCGAGGCTGCGATCTTTCCACAGCCCATTGAATCGAGAGCCAAAGATCAAGATCAAAAGATCGCAGGCTTCGCCAGCTCCTACCGGGCCCAGCGGGAGCAAGCTCCCTCGCCACAGAGAGCCCCGGCAATGCGTGCTTCAGCACTCCACCGCACTGACCGCCAAGCCGCCGCGCGAGGTCTCTTTATATTTGTCATGCATGTCGGCACCGGTGTCACGCATGGTGCGGATCACCCGGTCCAGGGAGATGAAATGCTGGCCATCCCCGCGCAGGGCCATTTGTGCGGCGTTGATGGCCTTGACCGCGGCGATCGCGTTGCGCTCGATGCACGGCACCTGCACCAGGCCGCCCACCGGGTCGCAGGTCAGGCCGAGGTTGTGTTCCAGGCCGATTTCCGCCGCGTTGCACAGTTGCTCCGGCGTGGCCCCGAGGATTTCCGCCAGGCCCGCCGCCGCCATGGCGCAGGCCGATCCCACCTCGCCCTGGCAACCGACTTCGGCGCCGGAGATCGATGCGTTCTTTTTGCACAGGATCCCGATGGCCGCCGCAGCGAGGAAATAATCCACGACGTTGGCGTCGGTGACCGCTTCGCTGAATTTCATGAAGTAGTGCAGCACCGCCGGGATGATCCCCGCCGCACCGTTGGTCGGTGCCGTGACCATACGCCCGCCGGCCGCGTTCTCTTCGTTGACCGCCAGGGCGAACAGGTTGACCCACTCCATGGCGCTGAGGGTCGAGCCGATGACATTGGGCTTGTTCAACTCTTGCAGGCTGCGGTGCAACTTGGCCGCCCGCCGACGCACATTCAAACCGCCCGGCAGGATGCCTTCGTGCTTGAGGCCCTGCTCGACGCAATCCTGCATGGCCCGCCACAGTTTCATCAGGCCACTGCGGATCTCTTCTTCGGACCGCCAGACCTTTTCGTTGGCCAGCATCAACTCGGCTACCCGCAAGTTGTGGGTACGGCACAGCTCAAGCAACTCTTCGGCACTGGAGAAATCGTAAGGCAGCTCAGTGCTGTCCAGATCCACCACGCCGCTGGAGGCCTGGGCTTGATCGACGACAAAACCACCGCCCACCGAGTAATAAGTGTCACGGTGCAGCTCGCCGTCGGCGCCCTCGGCCACCAGCGTCATCGCATTGGGATGGAATGGCAGGTTCTCGTCGATCAGGCGCATGTCCCGGGACCACACGAACGGCACCGGCAGCCGACCGTCGAGCAGCAGGGTCTGGGTTTCACGCAGCAGCTCGATGCGCGGGCCGATCTGCGACGGGTCGATCGCGTCCGGCCACTCCCCCATCAGGCCCATGATCACGGCGTTGTCGCTGCCGTGGCCGATGCCGGTGGCTGACAGCGAACCGAACAATTGCACCTCGACCCGGCGCACATCATTGAGCAGGGCCTTTGCCTTCAGCGCTTCAACGAACAGCGCCGCGGCACGCATGGGGCCCACGGTGTGGGAACTGGACGGGCCGATACCGATTTTGAACAAGTCGAAAACGCTGATTGCCATTGCCGATAACCTCCAGAACAGGCACATCCGGGCGCAGGAGCGTCCGGTGACGGAGCTGCTACGCTCAACGCCGGGATGGCCGCATCATCCGGTTTTTGCCTGGGCGCCCGACGTCTGACACCGACGCAATCATGCCCACCAGCGCCGCCCGTCCCTGACCCCGTTTCTGCGGCGTTTTTCTGCGTGTCAGAGGCCCGTCAGGGGCGGAAAAAATCTGTAAACGACGTCACCGACACTGGATGCGACCATCCCTGTACTGGATACGACCCACCCTGTAGGCGTCAGATTTGCACTGGTACATGATCGGTTACGGCTCGTTTGCAAGGCCGCGTGTCAGAGAGTGCCCACGCGCCACCAACCGCAACATCCAATTAAGCGTGGTTGTCCTGACCGGACACCGCCGATAAAACACCAGGAGTCCACCCATGAAAGGTTCCAAGCCGTTGTTGTTGGCCGCCATGCTGAGTCTTCCGATGCTGGCCAACGCTGCAGACCCCGAAAAGTGCAGCACCGTCAACTTCTCCGATGTCGGCTGGACCGACATTACCGTGACCACGGCGACCACCAGCGTGGTGCTGGACGCGCTGGGCTACAAGACCAAGACCACCATGATTTCCGTGCCGGTGACCTACAAGTCCCTGGCCGATGGCAAGAACATGGATGTATTCCTCGGCAACTGGATGCCGACCATGGAAAACGACATCAAGGCCTACCGCGAAGCCGGCACCGTGGAAACCGTGCGCACCAACCTCAAGGGCGCCAAGTACACCCTCGCCGTGCCCCAGGCCTTGTACGACAAAGGTCTGCATGACTTCGCCGACATCCCCAAATTCAAGAAAGAGCTGGACGGCAAGATCTACGGCATCGAACCGGGCAACGACGGCAACCGCCTGATCCAGAGCATGATCGAAAAGAACGCCTTCGGCCTGAAGGACGCCGGCTTCAAAGTCGTCGAATCGAGTGAAGCAGGCATGCTCTCGCAGGTCGACCGCGCCTCCAAGCGTGGCACCGACGTGGTGTTCCTCGGCTGGGCGCCACACCCGATGAACACGCGTTTCAAGATCCAGTACCTGACCGGCGGCGACGACTTCTTCGGCCCCGATTTCGGTGCCGCTACCGTGGCGACCAACACCCGCAAGGGCTACAGCCAGGAATGCAGCAACGTTGGACAACTGCTGAAAAACCTGGAGTTCACCGTCGACATGGAAAGCCAGCTGATGGGCAACGTGCTCGACGACAAGATGAAACCTGAGGCCGCCGCCAAGGCCTGGCTGAAGAAAAACCCACAGGTACTCGATACCTGGCTCGCTGGCGTGACCACCATTGACGGTAAACCTGGCCTGGAAGCCGTGAAAGCCAAACTTGCGCAATAACTGCTTATGTTATGCCGGGCGAGTTCGCTCGCCCGGGCTGTTTATTCCCTTGCATGCGGACGTTCACTACCATGCTTATTGATCAGAAAATACCCTTGGGCCAGTACATCGCGGGCTTTGTCGAATGGTTGACGCAAAACGGCGCCAGCACATTCGACGCAATCGCGCTGTTTCTGGAAACGATGATTCACGGCGTGACGTTTGCGCTGACCTGGTTCAACCCCCTGGCCCTGATCGGCCTCATCGCGCTATTGGCGCACTTCATCCAGCGCAAATGGGGCCTGACCGTATTCGTCATCGCGTCCTTCCTGCTGATTCTCAACCTGGGTTACTGGCAAGAAACCATGGAAACCCTGGCCCAGGTGCTGTTCGCGACCCTGGTCTGCGTGCTGATCGGCGTGCCGCTGGGCATTGTTGCCGCGCACAAGCCGATGTTCTACACAATGATGCGGCCGGTACTCGATCTGATGCAGACCGTACCGACCTTCGTCTACCTCATTCCTACCCTGACCCTTTTCGGTCTGGGTGTGGTCCCGGGCCTGATCTCCACGGTGGTGTTCGCGATTGCCGCGCCCATCCGCCTGACCTACCTGGGCATCCGCGACGTTCCGGACGAACTGATGGACGCCGGCAAAGCCTTCGGCTGCTCCCGCCGCCAACTCCTGTCGCGTATCGAACTGCCCCATGCGATGCCAAGCATCGCGGCCGGTATCACCCAGTGCATCATGCTGTCGTTGTCGATGGTGGTGATCGCCGCGCTGGTGGGTGCCGATGGCCTGGGCAAACCCGTGGTCAACGCACTGAACACCGCCGATATCGCCCTGGGCTTCGAAGCAGGCCTGGCGATCGTATTACTGGCGATCATGCTCGACCGAATCTGCAAACAACCCGACGCTAAAGTAGGGGGTGACGCATGAGCATCATTCGTTTCGAGGACGTCGATGTTATTTTCTCCAACCGTCCCAAGGCCGCGCTGGACCTGCTGGACAAGGGTTTTTCGCGCCCCGAGATCCTGCAGCAGACCGGCCTGATCGTCGGCGTGGAAAAAGCCAGCCTATCCATCGAGAAGGGTGAGATCTGCGTCTTGATGGGCCTTTCCGGCTCAGGCAAATCCAGCCTCCTGCGCTGCATCAACGGCTTGAACACCGTCAGTCGTGGCAAGTTGTTCGTCGAGCATGAAGGACGGCAGATCGACATCGCCTCCTGCTCCCCCGCCGAGCTGAAGATGATGCGCACCAAGCGCATCGCCATGGTGTTCCAGAAGTTCGCCCTGATGCCTTGGCTGACGGTGCGCGAGAACATCAGCTTCGGCCTGGAAATGCAGGGCCGTCCCGAGAAGGAACGGCGCAAGCTGGTGGATGAAAAACTCGAGCTGGTGGGCCTGACCCAATGGCGCAACAAGAAGCCCGACGAGCTGTCCGGCGGTATGCAGCAACGGGTCGGCCTGGCCCGCGCCCTGGCGATGGACGCCGACATCCTGCTGATGGACGAACCGTTCTCGGCCCTCGACCCGCTGATCCGCCAGGGTTTGCAGGACGAACTGTTGGAACTGCAACGCAAACTGCAAAAGACCATCGTGTTCGTCAGCCATGACCTGGACGAAGCCCTGAAACTGGGCACGCGGATCGCCATCATGAAAGACGGCAAGATCATCCAGTACAGCAAGCCGGAAGAGATCGTGCTGAACCCGGCGGACGACTATGTGCGCACCTTCGTCGCCCACACCAACCCACTCAACGTCCTGTGCGGTCGCAGCCTGATGCGCACCTTGGACAACTGCAAGCGCATCAACGGTTCGGTCTGCCTGGATCCGGGCGGCGACTCCTGGCTCGACCTGGCCGAAGGCAACACCATCAAGGGCGCCCGGCAGAACGGCGCGGTCCTGGATTTGCAAAACTGGGCACCGGGCCAATCGGTGGAAGAGCTGGGCCGGCGTCCGACCCTGGTGGACTCCAACATCGGCATGCGCGACGCGTTGCAGATCCGCTACCAGACCGGCAACAAACTGGTGCTCCACGATAACCAGAAAGTCGTCGGGATCCTGGGCGACAGCGAGCTGTACCACGCATTGCTCGGCAAGAACCTGGGCTGAGCCCACGCACACAAACGCCGCGAGATGATCGCGGCGTTTTTGTTTGTGCGGACATTCAGCCTTGCCACAACCGTTTGCTCGGCAACCGACCGACGAGTGTTATAAAGACATCCCGAAAAAGTCCTCGCCCCTGCGCGGCGGGTTTCCATGTGCCTTCAGGCGCCATTTACACATGGAATCCCGACAAACAGCGACGACTTGTCATAGAACTTTGTTTTTGTTGATTGAACGTTCAATCAAAACAAAATAGACTGGCCCTCGCCATGACGGACTGCACTCGTCCGCCTGCAGGCCTAAGGAGATGTGCTAGATGCCCAAGGTCGGTATGCAACCCATCCGCCGCCAACAATTGATCGAAGCCACATTGCAAGCGGTCGATCAGGTCGGGATGGGGGACGCCAGCATTGCGCTGATCGCCCGTTTGGCCGGTGTCTCCAACGGCATCATCAGTCACTACTTTCAGGACAAGAACGGCCTGATCGCGGCCACGGCCCAGTACCTGATGACTGTCCTGAGCGAGAACGTCACCGCGCGCCGTCATGCGCTGGAGGATTCGAGCCCGCGGGCTCACCTCAAGGTGATCATCGAAGGCAACTTCGACGCCAGCCAGGTCAATGGCCCGGCAATGAAAACCTGGCTGGCCTTCTGGGCCACCAGCATGCACCACCCGTCTTTGCACAGGTTGCAGCGGATCAACGATCACCGTCTGTATTCCAACCTGTGCTGCCAGTTCCGCCGCCTGTTGCCCGTCGATCAGGCACGCAGCGCGGCACGGGGCCTGGCCGCGTTGATTGACGGTTTGTGGCTGCGCGGAGCGCTGTCGGGAGACGCGTTCGATACCGCCCAGGCGCACCAGATCGCTTACGAATACATGGATTTCCAACTGGCCAAGGCAGGGGCGCCAGAGCACACAGAACCGCTCGATTCCTGAACCCCCACCGCAGCGCGTAGTCAGCTATAAACGACACGCTCGGTGGCCAGCCAACCACTCATGCACTTGCGAGGACTTTATGGCCCGTTTCGAACTGCAAAAACTCTACATCGATGGCGCGTACAGCGATGCCAGCGGCGACGCCACTTTCGAAGCCATCAACCCGGCCAACGGTGAAGTACTCGCCCTGGTGCAGCGCGCAACGTTCGAGGACGTCGAGCGCGCCGTGGTCAGCGCCGAAAAGGGCCAGAAAGTCTGGGCGGCCATGACCGCCATGCAGCGTTCGCGCATCCTGCGCCGCGCCGTGGACATCCTGCGCGAGCGCAACGATGAACTGGCCGCCTTGGAAACCCTGGACACCGGCAAGGCCTACTCCGAAACCCGCTACGTCGACATCGTCACTGGCGCCGACGTGCTGGAATACTATGCCGGCCTGGTGCCCGCCATCGAAGGCGAGCAGATCCCGTTGCGCGACACGTCTTTCGTCTATACCCGCCGCGAGCCCCTGGGCGTAGTGGCCGGTATCGGCGCGTGGAACTACCCGATCCAGATCGCCCTGTGGAAATCCGCACCGGCCCTGGCGGCTGGCAACGCGATGATCTTCAAGCCGAGCGAAGTCACCTCGCTCACCACCTTGAAACTGGCCGAGATCTACACCGAAGCCGGGGTTCCAGCGGGTGTGTTCAACGTATTGACCGGCAGCGGCCGTGAAGTCGGCACCTGGCTGACCGAGCACCCGCGCATCGAGAAAGTCTCCTTCACCGGCGGCACCGACACTGGCAAGAAAGTCATGGCCAGCGCTTCGAGCTCTTCGCTCAAGGAGGTGACCATGGAACTGGGTGGCAAGTCGCCGCTGATCATCTGCGACGATGCCGACCTGGATCGCGCTGCCGACACCGCGATGATGGCCAACTTCTACAGCTCCGGCCAGGTCTGCACCAACGGCACCCGCGTGTTCGTACCGAGCCACCTCAAGGCCGCCTTCGAAGCCAAGATCGCCGAGCGCGTGGCGCGCATCCGCGTTGGCAACCCAGAGGATGAAAACACCAATTTCGGCCCGCTGGTGAGCTTCGCCCACATGGAAAGCGTGCTGGGCTACATCGAGAAAGGCAAAGCCGAAGGCGCGCGCCTGCTGTGCGGCGGCGGTCGCCTGACTGAAGGCGAATTCGCCAAGGGCGCGTTCGTCGCCCCGACCGTGTTCACCGACTGCACCGATGAGATGACCATCGTGCGTGAAGAAATCTTCGGCCCGGTGATGAGCATCCTCACCTATGACACCGAAGAAGAAGTGATCCGCCGCGCCAACGACACCGACTTCGGCCTGGCCGCTGGCGTCGTGACCCGCGACCTGAACCGCGCCCACCGCATCATCCACCAGTTGGAAGCCGGTATCTGCTGGATCAACGCCTGGGGCGAGTCCGACGCCAAGATGCCGGTCGGCGGCTACAAGCAATCGGGGGTGGGCCGGGAGAACGGCATCAGTTCGCTGAACAACTTCACGCGAATCAAATCGGTACAGGTCGAACTGGGCGATTACGCGTCAGTGTTCTAAGCCGGCGTTGCCTCTGCGGCCGCCATCGCGAGCAAGCTCGCTCCCACAGGAGCTCCCATTCCAATGTGGGAGCGAGCTTGCTCGCGATTGAGTGCGAAGCACTCGCCAGGCCTGACCTGAACCCAATTCAAAAAGAGGGTGCATTTCATGTCCCAAGAATTCGATTACATCATCATCGGTGCCGGCTCGGCCGGTAACACCCTGGCCACTCGCCTGACCGAAGACGAGGGCGTCACCGTCCTGCTGCTCGAAGCCGGCGGCCCGGACTATCGCCTGGACTTTCGCACGCAAATGCCTGCCGCCCTGGCATTCCCACTGCAAGGCCGACGCTACAACTGGGCCTACGAGACCGACCCGGAGCCGCACATGAACGGCCGCCGCATGGAATGCGGTCGCGGCAAGGGCCTGGGCGGTTCTTCGCTGATCAACGGCATGTGCTACATCCGCGGCAACGCCCTGGACTATGACAACTGGGCAAAACTGCCTGGCCTCGAGGACTGGACGTACCTGGACTGCCTGCCCTACTTCAGAAAAGCCGAGACCCGGGACATCGGCCCGAACGACTACCACGGCGGCGACGGCCCGGTCAGCGTGACCACGCCCAAGGCCGGCAACAACCCGTTGTTCCACGCCATGGTCGAAGCCGGCGTGCAGGCCGGTTACCCGCGTACCGAAGACCTCAATGGCTACCAGCAGGAAGGTTTCGGCCCGATGGACCGTACCGTCACGCCCAACGGCCGTCGGGCCAGCACCGCGCGCGGTTACCTGGACGTCGCCAAGAAGCGCTCGACCCTGACCATCGTCACCCACGCCCTGACCGACAAGATCATCTTCGAAGGCAAACGCGCGGTCGGCGTGCGTTACCTGGTGGGCGCGGCTGAAGAGCGCGTGGAAGCCCGGGCACGCAAGGAAGTGCTGCTGTGCTCTGGCGCCATCGCCTCGCCACAGATTCTGCAACGCTCCGGCGTCGGCCCGGCCCAATTGCTGGAAAGCCTCGACATCCCGGTGGTCCATGACCTGCCGGGGGTCGGTGAGAACCTGCAGGATCACCTGGAGCTGTACCTGCAATACGCCTGCACCCAACCGGTCTCGCTGTACCCGTCGCTGCTCTGGTACAACCAGCCGGCCATCGGTGCCGAATGGCTGTTCAACGGCACCGGTATCGGCGCCAGCAACCAGTTCGAAGCCGGCGGCTTCATCCGCACCCGTCCGGATTTCGATTGGCCGAACATCCAGTATCACTTCCTGCCGGTGGCGATTAACTACAACGGCAGCAACGGCGTGAAGGAACACGGTTTCCAGGCGCACATGGGCTCCATGCGCTCGCCAAGCCGCGGCCGGATCCAGGCCAAATCCAAGGATCCGCGCCAGCACCCGAGCATCCTGTTCAACTACATGGCGACCGAGCAGGACTGGCAGGAGTTTCGCGACGGCATCCGTCTGACCCGCGAGATCATGCAGCAACCGGCGCTCGACCCGTTCCGGGGGCGCGAGATCAGCCCGGGCATCGAGGTGCAGACGGACGCGCAACTGGACCAGTTCATCCGCGAGCACGCCGAAACCGCGTTCCACCCGTCCTGCTCGTGCAAGATGGGCACCGACGACATGGCCGTGGTGGATGGCGAAGGCCGCGTGCATGGCATGCAAGGGCTGCGCGTGGTGGATGCCTCGATCATGCCGATCATCACCACCGGCAACCTGAACGCGCCGACGATCATGATCGCCGAGAAAATCGCCGACAAGATCCGCGGCCGCAAGCCCCTGCCACGCAGCACCGCCCCGTACTACGTGGCCGGCGAAGCGCCGGTGCGTGGCAAGCCACTGCGCGAAGTGGGGCCAATGGCTCAGTAAGGCTCAGGACCGCCATCGCGAGCAAGCTCGCTCCCACAGGGATCTGCAGCGAACGCACATTTTGTGACCATTGAAGATCCCCCTGTGGGAGCGAGCTTGCTCGCGAAAGCGGTGGGTCAGCGTGCATCCATGTCGGATGTACCGCCGTCTTCGCGGGCAAGCCCGCTCCCACAAAGGGCACGATGGCCGGCACGGATTCCGTGGTCGCCGAAGATCCAATGTGGGAGCGAGCTTGCTCGCGAAAGCGTCCGCCCTGACAACCTCAGTATTCCCTTCTACCTTGATCCCACCCCACCCCAGGCCTAATCTAGAGCCGCCGCGTCAAATCACCGCAATGCGCTGCACCCTCGCTCCAGACAAGGAGGTTCCATGTTCGACTTCCACCCCCAGCTCAAGGAGCGTTTCGCTGCCTTGCGCACGGGCGCTGAATTCTTTTCCCTGCGTTACGTGCGCGAATCCGGCCAGCATTTGTCGGTGCGCAAGAACGTCGCCGAACCGCCCAGCCTGAACCGTGATGAAGGTGCGATGCTCACCGCGCGGGTCAACGGTGTCGAGGCGTATGCCGCCACCAACGACCTGTCCCAGGCCGGTCTGCAAGCGGCACTGGAACGTGCCGAACAACATGCTCGCCAGCTCAAGCCCCATGCCTTGCTCGACCTGCGTGAACAAGCCGTGTCCAGTGACCGCGCCGATTACTTCTCGCCGCATTTCGACCAGGCCTTCCCACCCCTGAGCGACTGCTACCAGTTGCTCGGCGACGAATCGGCTGCGGTGCCCCAGGACGAGCGCCTGGTGAACTGGCAGGCCAGCATCGGCCTGACCCAGGTCGAGCAGATCTACCTCAACAGTGCCGGCGCTGAACTGCGCCAGGCCCAACGCTTCATCTACCCGGCCCTGGAAGTCACCGCCTTCGACGGCCACGACAGCCAGACCCGCACCCTGGGCCGGGAAAACTTCGGCCAGCAAGGCGGCTTCGATGTGATCAGCCGCTGCGGCCTGATCGGGGCCGGGCCGAAAATCGCCGACCAGGCCCTGCAGTTGCTGATGGCGCCGAACACGCCGCAAGGCCCCCGCGACCTGCTGCTGATGCCCGACCAGATGATGTTGCAGATCCACGAGTCCATCGGCCATCCGCTGGAACTGGACCGCATCCTGGGGGACGAGCGCAATTACGCCGGCACCAGCTTCGTCAAGGCCAGCGATTTCGGCCACCTGCAATACGGCTCCCGCCTGCTGAACGTGACCTTCGACCCGAACATTCCCGAAGAACTGGCCAGCTACAGCCACGATGACGACGGCAGCGCCGCCAGCAAACAGTTCCTGATTCGCGAAGGCCTGTTGCTGCGTCCACTGGGCGGTGCGCTGTCGCAGTTCCGCGCCGGCCTCGACGGTGTCGCCAACAGCCGCGCTTGCGGCTGGAATCGGCCACCCATTGACCGCATGGCGAACCTGAACATCGAACCCGGCGACCAGTCCCTGGCGCAATTGATCCAGGGCACCGAACGGGGCGTGCTGATGCGCACCAACCGCTCCTGGTCCATCGATGACGCCCGCAACAAATTCCAGTTCGGCTGCGAGTGGGGCCAGTTGATCGAGAACGGCGAGCTCAAGGGCGTGGTGAAGAACCCCAACTACCGGGGCATTTCCGCGCAGTTCTGGAAGAGCCTGCGCGCGGTGGGCGATGCCAGCACCCTCCAGGTCCTGGGCACGCCGAACTGTGGCAAGGGCGAACCGAACCAGGTCATCCGCGTCGGCCATGCGTCGCCAGCCTGCGTGTTCAGCAACGTTGATGTGTTTGGGGGGGATGCCTGATGAGCACTTTCAACAATCAGGCCGAGGCATTCAAGGCGTTGGTCGGCTGGCTGCGCGATACGTTGCATGAATCCGAACAGTTCACCCTCGGCTACGCCGCCGAGTCTTCGGCCTTCGTCCGTTTCAACCATGGCAAGGTCCGCCAGGCCGGCCAGGTGCAGCAAGCCAATGTCAGTTTCAAACTGATCGACGACGGGCGCCACGCCGATTTGCAGATCACCTTGTCCGGCGAAACCGAGACGGACTTGCAACGCCTGGCCGAAGGCCTGCAACAACTGCGCGAAACCTTGCCGTTGCTGCCCCGCGATCCGTACCTGCTGCTCAACCCCGACCACTGGCAGAGCAACAATGTGCAAGCCCATCCATTGCCCGAGACGGAACAGGCCATTACCGAAATCACCCGCGCCGCCGAAGGCCTGGACCTGGTGGGGTTCTACGCCGCCGGGCCCATCAGCCGTGGTTTCGCCAGCTCTTCGGGGGCGTTCGGCTGGCATCAGGCCAACAGCTTCAACTTCGATTTCAGCCTGTTCCATGACAATGGCCAGGCGGTGAAAGCCAGCTACGCCGGACATGAATGGAGCAGCGACGGATTTGCCCGGCGCTTCGAACAGGCCCGCGAGCAACTGGAATTCCTCGGCCGCCCGCTGCGCACGTTGCCGCCCGGCGAATATCGCGCCTACCTGGCGCCGGCCGCTCTGGAAGAGATCATGGGCATGCTCAGTTGGGGCGGGTTCTCGGCCGGTGCAATCGCCAGCAAGCAAAGCCCGCTGCAGAAGTTCTACGCTGGCGAAGCCCACTTCAGCCCCAACGTGTGGCTGACGGAGCAGGTCAGCGGCTCCTTGAGCCCGGCATTTTCCGACGAAGGTTATCCCCGCGATGACTTGGGGCTGATCGCCAAGGGCACGGCCAATGCGCGACTGGTCAACTCCCGCAGCGCCGCCGAATATGGCCTCGCGGCCAACGGCGCCAGCAGCAGCGAATACCCTACGGCGCTGGACATGCGGGGCGGACAACTGGAGCAAAGACACATCCTCGAAGAACTCGGCACCGGGCTGTACATCAGCAACCTCTGGTACCTGAACTACTCGGACCAACCGGCGGCGCGCCTGACCGGCATGACCCGCTTCGCCACGTTCTGGGTCGAGAATGGCCAGATCGTCGCGCCGGTCAGCACCATGCGTTTCGACGACAGTGTCTACAGCCTGCTCGGCTCACAACTGGAAAGCCTGACCCAAGAGCGGGAACTGCTGCTCTCGGCCAGCACCTACAGCCAGCGAGCCACGGCCTCGATGTTGTTGCCGGGGGCGCTGGTGAAGCGGTTGACCTTGACGCTGTAACAAAGCATCGCGGGCAAGCCTTGCTCCCACAGGATGTGCGCCGTACATGTGGGAGCAAGGCTTGCCCGCGATGAAGCCAACAGACACCCGAACACAAACAAGAGGTCCCATGCCCAACCGCGCACCGCTCGACGCCGTCACCGCCCGCTGGCTTCCGTGGGTGGTGGCGATCGCCTTCTTCATGCAGTCCCTGGACGGGACCATCCTCAACACCGCCCTGCCCGCCATGGCCAGCGACCTGGCGGAAAACCCGCTGCGCATGCAAGGCGTGATCATCGCCTACATGCTCACCGTGGCGTTGCTGATCCCGGCCTCGGGCTGGATCGCCGACCGCTTCGGCACCAAGAAGATCTTCTTCGGGGCGATCCTGCTGTTCAGCTTCGGCTCGCTGCTGTGCGCCCTGTCCAATTCGTTGAGCATGCTGATCGGCGCCCGGGTCATCCAGGGCCTGGGCGGTGCGCTGATGCTGCCGGTGGGCAGGCTGGTGGTGCTGCGGGCTTATCCGCGCTCGGAACTGGTGCGGATCATGGGCTTCATCACCATCCCCGGCCTGCTCGGTCCACTGATCGGGCCGACCATGGGCGGCTGGATGGTCGAGTACCTGACCTGGCACTGGATCTTCATCATCAACCTGCCGGTGGGGGTGATCGGCTGTTACGCGGTGTGGAAATTCATCCCCGATCTGCGCGGCAGCGAGCGCACTCGGTTCGATAGCCTGGGGTTCCTGCTGTTCGGCGCGGCGATGGTGCTGATCACCGTCGCCATGGAGGGCCTAGGCGAACTGCACCTGCCGCACCTGCGGGTGATGCTGTTGCTGTTCGGCGGCATGGCCTGCCTGGCGGCCTATTGGCTGCGGGCCGGGCATGTCGAGAACGCGCTGTTCCCGCCGTCATTGTTCAAGACCCGCACCTTCGCGGTGGGCATCCTCGGCAACCTGTTCGCGCGCCTGGGCAGCGGCGCCTTGCCGTTCCTGGTGCCGTTGCTGCTGCAAGTCGCCCTCGGCTATTCACCGTCCCAGGCCGGCATGAGCATGCTGCCCCTGGCGGCAGCGGCCATGGTCGCCAAGTCCGTGGCCCGACCGCTGATCGAACGCCTGGGCTATCGCATCGTCCTGACCGGCAATACCGTGGCCCTGGGCGTGATGCTGGCGAGCATGGGCCTGGTCAGCGAACAGACGCCGTACTGGCTGCTGCTGGCGCAACTGGCGGTGCTGGGGGCGATCAACTCGCTGCAATTCACCGCGATGAACACCGTGACCTTGATCGACCTGGACGACGCCAACGCCAGCAGCGGCAACAGCCTGTTGTCGGTGGTGGCGCAACTGTCCCTGAGCCTCGGCGTGGCCTGCGCCGGCGCCCTGCTCGGCGGCTTTACCGCCCAGGTGGGCAACGACGGGGTGGAGACGGTGCTGGGCGCGTTCCAGCTGACCTTCGTGACGGTGGGGATCATGGCGATGCTGGCGGCGACGATTTTTTCCCAGTTGTCCAAGCAGGATGGACGGCGGCAGAAGCGTCCCGATGAGCATATCGAGCACTGAAAGGCTGGCTGAACATTGGAGGGAGCGATTGAGAAGCCAGACCCGGCAACCCTGTGATGGAGTTGTGGGAGCAAAGCTTGCTCGCGATAAGGAGCACGCGGTGCCTTGAATAACCGAGGTGCCTGTTTCGCGGGCAAGCCTTGCTCCCACAGCCTTGTCCCCATGGTCTTGCTTCCGGACCCTGCCCCACAGCTCGTCCAGAACTTTCGAAGAAAGTGGCACGAGGCTGCTACACTGCGCGACATTTTGTTTTGCAGGCCAGTCCCGTGACCACCATTGCCACCGCTTTTAATACTTTGCCCCTGTCCGCCGCCATGCTGGCTAACCTCGAATCACTCGGTTATGCCCAGATGACGCCGATCCAGGCGCAAAGCTTGCCGGTGATCCTCAAGGGCATGGACCTGATAGCCCAGGCCAAGACCGGCAGCGGCAAGACCGCCGCCTTCGGCATCGGCCTGCTGAACCCGATCAACCCACGCTTCTTCGGCTGCCAGGCACTGGTGATGTGCCCCACCCGCGAGCTGGCTGACCAGGTCGCCAAGGAAATCCGTCGCCTGGCCCGCGCCGAAGACAACATCAAGGTCCTGACCCTGTGCGGCGGCGTGTCCTTCGGCCCGCAGATCGCTTCCCTCGAACACGGCGCCCACATCATCGTCGGCACGCCGGGACGCATCCAACAACACCTGCGCAAGGGTTCGCTGGTGCTCGACGGCCTCAACACGCTGATCCTCGACGAAGCCGACCGCATGCTCGACATGGGCTTCTACGACGCCATCGAAGACATCATCCAGCAGACCCCGGAACGCCGCCAGACGCTGCTGTTCTCCGCCACCTACCCGGTGGGCATCAAGCAACTGTCGTCCAAGTTCATGCGCAATCCGCAGCAAGTGAAAGCCGAGGCGTTTCACTCCGACGCGCAGATCGAGCAGCGCTTCTATGAGATCTCCCCCGAGGAGCGCATGGACGCGGTGGTCAAGGTGCTGGCGCATTTCCGCCCGGCCTCCTGCGTGGCGTTCTGCTTCACCAAGCAGCAGGTCCAGGAAACCGTCGACCACCTGAGCGCCAAGGGCATTTCTGCCGTTGGCCTGCACGGCGACCTGGAACAGCGCGACCGCGACCAGGTGCTGGCGATGTTCGCCAACCGCAGCACCTCGGTGCTGGTGGCGACTGACGTGGCGGCCCGCGGCCTGGACATCGATGCCCTGGACATGGTGATCAACGTCGAACTGGCCCGGGACTCGGAAATTCATATCCACCGCGTTGGCCGCACCGGTCGCGCCGGTGAGAAAGGCATCGCCATCAGCCTGGTAGCGCCGTCCGAAGCCCACCGCGCCCAGGCCATCGAGCAACTGCAGAAGTCGCCCCTGAGCTGGGACCAACTGGACAACCTCAAGCCCCAGGGCGGCGGCCCGCTGCTGCCGGCCATGAGCACCCTGTGCATCGGCGCCGGGCGCAAGGACAAGGTCCGCCCCGGCGACATCCTCGGTGCCCTGACCGGCGAGGCCGGCATCCCCGGCACCCAGGTCGGCAAGATCGCGATCTTCGATTTCCAGGCCTATGTGGCCGTGGAACGCGGCATCGCCAAACAGGCCCTGCAACGCCTGAACGATGGCAAGATCAAGGGCCGCTCGTTGCGGGTGCGGATCCTGTAAAGCGATCTGCAACCCAACAGAGATCAAACTGTGGGAGCGAGCTTGCTCGCGATAGCGGTGGATCAGCGGCATTGATGCTGCCTGAGACGCCGCCATCGCGAGCAAGCTCGCTCCCACATTCAGTGTGCGAGAAAGTTGAGAGGACACCGTTTTGCGCTCTACCGAAGTCGTGATCATTGGCGCTGGCGCCGCGGGGTTGATGTGTGCGCTGACCGCGGCCGTGCGCGGGCGGCAGGTGATGCTGCTGGACCACGCCAACAAGGCCGGCAAGAAAATCCTCATGTCGGGCGGTGGGCGCTGCAATTTCACCAACATGTACACCGAGCCGGGCAACTTCCTGTCGCAGAACCCGCACTTCTGCAAATCGGCCCTGGCCCGCTACACCCAGTGGGACTTCATCGCCCTGGTGGCCAAGCACGGCGTGCCCTATCACGAGAAAAAACTCGGCCAGTTGTTCTGCGATAACAAATCCAGCGACATCCTCGGCCTGCTGCTGAATGAATGCGACCAGGCCGGCGTCAGCCTGCACCTCGACACGTCGATCACCCAGATCGAAAAAACCGACGGCGGCTACCTGCTGCAAACCACCCTTGGCGCCCTCGCCTGCCAATCCCTGGTGATCGCCACGGGTGGGCTGTCGATCCCGACCCTCGGGGCGACCGGCTTCGGTTATCAGGTGGCGAAACAGTTTGGCCATGCGCTGCTGCCGACCCGCGCCGGGCTGGTGCCGTTCACCATCACCGATCAGCTCAAGACGTTGTGCACCGAGCTGTCGGGCACCTCGGTGGATTGCCTGGTGAGCTGCAACGACCAGAGTTTTCGCGAGAACATCCTGTTCACCCATCGCGGCCTGAGCGGGCCGGCGATCCTGCAGATTTCCTCGTTCTGGGAACCGGGAGACACGGTGCAGATCAACCTGCTGCCCGACCACGACGTGCCGCAATGGCTGCAACAGCAACAGGCCGAACGCCCCAACAGCGAACTCAAGACCCTGCTGGGCGAGCTGTTCACCAAGAAGATGGCCAACCTGCTGGCCGACACCTGGTTCGTGTCCAAACCCATGAAGCAGTACACCCACGGGGAGCTGGCGGACATTGCCGAGAAATTGGCGAGCTGGAACGTCGTCCCCGCCGGTACCGAAGGCTACCGCACCGCCGAAGTCACCCTGGGCGGCGTCGACACCCGGGAAGTCTCGTCCAAGACCATGGAATCGTTGAAAAGCCCTGGCCTGTACTTCATCGGCGAAGTGCTGGACGTCACAGGGCACCTGGGCGGGTTCAATTTCCAGTGGGCGTGGGCTTCGGGTTATGCGGCGGCGCAGTACGTCTGATCCGACATGATTTGAATGTGAGCAGTAACCCTGTGGGAGCGAGCTTGCTCGCGATAGGGCTGGTTCAGTCAACATCAATGTGACAGGACTGCCGCCATCGCGAGCAAGCTCGCTCCCACAGGGACTGGTGGCGGCTCCCGGAACACTTTTTGCTGTCAGATGTGATCGCCGCCATTGCGTCGGCGTCATTACTGCCTCAATTTAGCGTCATTGCCCGTCAGGCCCGTGCACTTCATGTCATCGAACTCGTTTAGCCAGTCTTTGCGTCGCCTTTGGGCGTTGGATAAGTTCAGTTATAGCGTGCGGGTGTTCATCGCCCTGACCGGCAGCATGGGGCTGTGCTGGTACCTGGACGAAATGGCGCTGCTGATTCCCCTCTTTCTGGGCATCATCGCCAGCGCCCTGGCCGAGACCGACGACAGTTGGCAGGGCCGCCTCAACGCGCTGGCCGTAACGCTGGTGTGCTTCACCATTGCGGCGCTGTCGGTGGAGTTGCTGTTCCCGTATCCCGTGCTGTTCATCGTCGCCCTGGCCCTGGCGAGCTTCGGCCTGACCATGCTCGGGGCCCTGGGTGAACGTTATGGCGCGATTGCCTCGGCCACCCTGATCCTTTCGGTCTACACCATGATCGGCGTGGACCAGCGCGGCGGCGCGGTCACCGATTTCTGGCATGAGCCGCTGCTGCTGGTGGCCGGCGCCACCTGGTACGGCCTGCTTTCGGTGCTGTGGCAGGCGCTGTTTTCCAACCAACCGGTGCAGCAAAGCCTGGCGCGGCTGTTTCGCGAGTTGGGACGCTACCTGAAACTCAAATCGTCGCTCCTCGAGCCGATCCGTCAACTCGACGTCGAGGCCCGCCGCCTGGAACTGGCCCAGCAGAATGGCCGGGTGGTCGCCGCGCTCAACAGCGCGAAGGAAATCATCCTGCACCGCGTGGGCAACGGCCGGCCGGGCTCGAAGGTCAGTCGCTACCTGAAGCTGTACTTCCTGGCCCAGGACATCCACGAACGCGCCAGTTCCTCCCACTATCCCTACAACGCGCTCGCCGAGGCCTTCTTCCACAGCGACGTGCTGTTCCGCTGCCAGCGCCTGCTGCGCCAGCAAGGCAAGGCCTGCCAGGCGCTGGCCGAGTCGATCCAACTGCGA
This sequence comes from Pseudomonas sp. Van50, assembly GCF_055390755.1. NCBI lineage: Bacteria > Pseudomonadati > Pseudomonadota > Gammaproteobacteria > Pseudomonadales > Pseudomonadaceae > Pseudomonas > Pseudomonas sp. Van50. The sequence continues at coordinate 6,565,401 of NZ_AP024343.1, forward strand.
CAGCCGTTCGTCTACGACGACACCTTCGCCGAGGCCCTCAACGACCTGCACGCGTCCCTTGAACACCTGCGCATCCAGAGCAACCCGGCCTGGCGTGGCTTGCTGCGTTCGTTGCGAGCCCTGTCGGTGAACCTGGGCACCATGGACCGCCTGCTCAGCGACGCGAGCAACCCCGACGCCCTGGCCGACGCCACCGACAGCAGCCTGCTGGACCGCTCGCCGCGCAGCCTCAAGGATGTCTGGCTGCGCTTGCGCACCCAGCTCACGCCCACCTCGCTGCTGTTCCGCCATGCCCTGCGCTTGCCCCTGGCTTTGAGCGTGGGTTACGCCGTGGTGCACATGATCCACCCGTCCCAGGGCTATTGGATCATCCTCACCACGCTGTTCGTGTGCCAACCCAACTACGGCGCCACCCGGCGCAAGCTCGGCCAGCGGATCATCGGCACCGCCATCGGCCTGACGGTGGCCTGGGCGTTGTTCGATCTGTTCCCCAACCCGCTGGTGCAGTCGTGCTTCGCCATTGCCGCCGGGGTGGTGTTCTTTACCAACCGCACCACCCGCTACACCCTGGCGACGGCGGGGATCACCATCATGGTGCTGTTCTGCTTCAACCAGGTGGGCGACGGCTATGGTCTGCTGCTGCCGCGGCTGTTCGATACCTTGCTCGGCAGCCTGATCGCCGGGCTGGCGGTGTTCCTGTTCCTGCCCGACTGGCAAGGTCGGCGGCTGAACAAAGTGCTGGCCAACACGCTGACCTGCAACAGCATTTACCTGCGCCAGATCATGCAGCAATACGCCGCGGGCAAAAGTGACGACCTGGCCTACCGCCTGGCCCGACGCAACGCCCACAACGCCGATGCCGCGCTGTCCACCACGCTGGCCAACATGCTGATGGAGCCTGGGCATTTCCGCAAGGAAGCCGATGTGGGGTTCCGCTTCCTGGTGCTGTCCCACACCCTGCTCAGTTACTTGTCCGGCCTGGGCGCCCACCGGGGCACCGAACTGCCGACGGAAGTGCGCGAACAGTTGATCGACGGTGCCGGGGTGAGACTGGCAGCGAGCATCGACGAAATCGCCCAGGGCCTGGCGAGCAAACAACCGATTGCGATCCAGAGCGACGAAGAGGAAGCCCTGGCCAGCGAGCTTGAACAGATGCCCGATGAAATCGACGAAGGCCAGCGCCTAGTGCAGACGCAACTGGGGTTGATCTGTCGACAGTTGGGGCCGTTGCGCACGTTGGCGGCGCATTTGATCAAGGACACTGGCGAGGCTTGAGGGCTGTGGTGTCCAAGCGGACCTCATCGCGAGCAAGCTCGCTCCCACATTGAATCTGCTGTAACACAAAGTCTGTGCACACCAGCGATCCACTGTGGGAGCGAGCTTGCTCGCGATAGGGCCGGCTCAGGCGCTACATCCCATGCGCCTTCAATAACCGCGCATAACTCCCATCCGCCTTCATCGCCGCGATCTCCCGATCGAACCCGGCCACGATCTGCTCATGCTCCGGGTTCTTCAGGCTGACCAGGATGTGCAGGCTGTTTTCGCTCAAGGGCTTGGGCAGGAACTCCACGGCGCTGCGCACCTTGGGCGATTCGCGGGCCAGGTAATAGCGGGCGACGAACTCGTCTTCCAGGGTCAACTTCACGCGGTCGGCAGCCAGCATGCGCACCGCCATGGCGAAGTTATGCACCGGGACTTTCTGCATCTGCGGGTCTTCATCGAAATCCTTGGAATAGGCATAACCGCGCACGACAGCGATGGGATAGGCACGCAGCTGTTGCAGGCTGTCGAACTGGATCGCCTCGTCCTTGCGCTTGATGAAGAGCACGCGGTTGATCAGGTATTCGGCCGAGAACCGGCCGATATGGGTGCGATCCTCGCTGTACCAGGCGTTGATCAGCACGTCATAGCGGCCCTCGCCGATGCCCAGCATCGCCCGGGCCCAGGGCACCTGTTCGAAGTCGGTGGCATAGCCGGCCCGCGCCAGGGCGGTGCTGACGATATCGGTCGCCAGGCCGCCATTGATCAAGGTGGAATCGGTAAAGGGCGGCCAGGCATCGGCGACCAGGCGCAACTTCTGCGCGCAAGCCTCATAGCTCAGCAACAGCAACCCGATCAATGCAAGAGTTCGATGCAATCGCGGCATGCCAAACGTCCTTGACGGGTTCAAAGCCCGGTTTGTTTTTAGCCGAAACTCAACAGGCATCCTCGGACACCCGGTCCTAACATTAGCTCATTGGAACCGCTGCGCAGGGCTGTCACGAAGATTACACAAAGACGACAGCACCGCGACAAAGGAATGATGGCATTTTGGTCTTTGTCACAGATTTTCCGGTCGCGCGAGCAAGAGACTTCCGAGCCAACCACGCTTAATATCGGCAGCAGGTTCTTCAGGAAATTCAAAAATGGATATCGAGTGGGTCTGCAAACATCACAGTGACCTGAGCAAGGAACAGCTGTATGCCATCCTCAAATTGCGCTCCGACGTGTTCGTCGTCGAGCAGAACTGCGCCTACCCGGACGTCGACGGGCTGGACCTGGAGGGCGACACCTGCCACCTGATGGCCTGGCACGACAACCACCTGGTGGCCTACCTGCGCTTGCTCGACCCGCACTCGCAGAACAGCGACGTAGTGATCGGGCGCGTGATCATCGCTCCCCAGGCGCGCGGCCAGGGGTTGGGCCACACGCTGATGGAGCAAGCGCTCAAGCAGGCCGAGAAACATTGGCCCGGCACATCGATCTCATTGTCGGCCCAGGCGCATCTGCAGGGGTACTACGGGCGGTACGGGTTTGAAGTGGTGGGGGTGGAATACCTGGAGGATGGGATTCCACACATCGGTATGCATCGACCTTGATGACGGCATCGCGAGCAAGCTCGCTCCCACAGTGGATCCAGGTCGTACATCAATCGCGTGTTCACCGAAGATCGATGTGGGAGCGAGCTTGCTCGCGATAGGGCCAGCCCAAACACCACCCTACAATCAGGGATACTCGAGCACCGCCTTGATCCGCGGCAGATTCGCCTCGATCCACTCCCGGTCAATCGCACCCCAGTCGCGAATCCGATAACGCCCGGCGTGGTTGCGAGCGCCCTCCTCTTGTTCGAACTCACACACGATATCCAGGTCCGCCAGGGCCGCGACCGTGTCCTGGGCAGTGCGTCGCGGCATGCCGGTGACTTCAGTGAGCGCCGGGACGTTGCTCGCCAGGCCGCTGTCGATCAGGTAAGCCACGTACAGGCGACGGTAGAAACTGGTCTTGGTCTTGCTCACGTCCATCCGGTCAGTCCTTGTGAGGTTGCAGGTCACGCCAGGTCAGGTACACCCGCAGGTCGAATTCCAGTTGGTGATAGCCCGGCAGCATGTGTTCGCAGAGTTGGTAGAAGGCCTTGTTGTGGTCCGACTCCTTGAAGTGCGCCAGCTCGTGCACCACGATCATCTTCAAGAACTCGGGTGCCGCGTCCTTGAACAGCGCCGCGATGCGGATTTCCTTCTTGGCCTTGAGCTTGCCGCCCTGCACCCGCGACACCGCGGTGTGCAGGCCGAGAGCACGGTGGGTCAGGTCCAGGCGACTGTCGAACAATACCTTGTCGATGGCCGGCGCGTTACGCAGGTATTGCTGCTTGAGGTCCAGCGCATAACCGTACAGGGCCTTGTCGCTCTGGATCGGATGCCGATCCGGGTAGCGCTGTTGCAGGTAATCGCCCAGGCGGTCCTGGGCGATCAATTGCTGCACTTGGGCTTGCAAGGCGGCGGGGTAGGCCTGGAGGTATTTGAGCGCGGTCATCGGCAGGCAACACAGTCACAAGAGGCCGCCAGTGTAGCGAATTCAGACCTGCACCGCGCTCCAGTCGAAGGGCGTGGCGAAGACATCGGTGTCTTCGGCCATCAACGGACGCGCCACCAGGAACCCCTGCACGAACTCACAGCCGTGGGCATGCAGCCACAGATACTGCTCGCGGGTTTCCACCCCTTCGGCGATGACCCGCAAGCCCAACTGCGTACAGAGGTCGATGACCGAGGCGGCCAACGCGGCATCCCGGGGCGACCCTGGCAGACGGGCGATCAAGTGCCGATCCAGCTTGAGGGTATCGAGTTCAAGGTCACGCAGATGCGTCAGCGAACACGGGCCCGACCCGAAGTCATCCAACGCCACCCGCACCCCGAGCTGGCGCAGCAACCGCAACTGCTTTTGGGTTTCATCGGGATTGCGCATCAGCGCATCCTCGGTCACCTCGACCTCCAACTGCCGAGGCTTCAAGGCGTGGCGCTCCAGGACCTGGCGCAACTCGGTCACCAGGTTCGGCATGCCGAACTGAGTGCTGCTCAGGCTTACCCCCAACACCAGGTCGTCAGCGAACAAACGCTCCCAGACTTTGCGCTGGGCCGCGCTGCGATGATAAATCCAACTGCCCAGCCGACTGATCAATCGCGCCTCTTCCAGCAACGGCAGGAACAGGCCCGGCGGCACATCGCCGACACTCGGATGCTGCCAGCGCAACAGCGCCTCGAACCCACGGATCCGCCCGTCGACGATGCTCACCTGCGGCTGGTAGACCATATTGAAATCACGGTTTTCGATGGCCGAGCGCACGCTCTCTTCCAGCATCAGCCGTGAACGGGCTCGACCGTTCATTTCATGGTCGTAGAAACGGTATTGCTGGCGACCGGCACGCTTGGCTTCGTACATGGCGATGTCGGAGGCCCGTAGCAAGCCATCGAGGTTGGCGCCACAGTCCGGGTACGTCGCGATGCCGATGCTGGCACCGAGTGCCACGTCCATGCCTTCGATCTGCTGGCAGATCGCGACGCGCTCGATGAGTTTCTCCGCGATCTTGGCCGCCTGCTCGGGAAACTCCAGGTCCAGCAGGGCCGTGAACTCGTCACCGCCCAGCCGCGCCAGAATATCGAAGGGGCGCAGGCACGCCTTCAACTGCTCCGACACCCAGCGCAAGACCCGGTCCCCGGCGTCGTGCCCCAGCGAGTCATTGACCCGCTTGAAGCCATCGAGGTCCAGGTACAGCAGCACCCAATTGCTTTCCAGCCGCTCGCTGCGCATCAACAGGTTTTCCGCGGTCTGGTAGAAGCCCCGGCGGTTGAGCAAGCCGGTCAGCGGGTCCGTGACGGCCTGGTATTCGAGCTGCTGGTGCAAGTGGCGAACCACGGACATGTCCTGGAGCGTTACCACCATCGCCTTCTGCTCCGAGGGCAGCGGCGCACAGGACAAGGCCACCGACACCTGCTGGCCGGGTGCCGTGCGCAGCACCGCGTCATGCAGTCGCCAGGTTTCACCGCGCCGATAGGCATTATGGATATCAGAATCGGCCCATTCGGGAATATGGGGTTTCTGCAGGAAATCCAGGAACGGCATCCCCTGCAACTGGTCGGCGGTGGCATTGAGCAAACGGCAGGTAGACGGGTTGGCGAAGCGGATACAGCCATTCTCATCCACCACCAGGATGCCTTCGGCGGCATTGTCCAGCACCGAGGCATTGAAGGCCCTGGCCGCTTCGAGATCCTGGCTCAGGCGCTGCAAGGCCCGGCGATTGCGCTGGTGCTCGAGCAATGCCTGGACCTTGGGCTTGAGGATTTGCGGATCGAAGGGCTTGAACAGGTAATCCACGGCTCCACTGGCGTAGCCCTTGATGACCGCGTCCTGGGATTGCTCGTTGGCGGTCAGGAAAATGATCGGCGTGAGCCGCGTGCGCTGGCTGCCGCGCATCAGGCGCGCCACTTCGAAACCGTCCATTTCGGGCATCTGCACATCCAGCAGCACCAGATCGATGTCGTGTTCGAGCAGCAGGTTAAGCGCCTCGACCCCCGAGGACGCGGTCATCACCTGCCAATCCTGCCGCTGCAACAAGGCCCGCATGCTGAGCAGGTTTTCAGGGTAATCATCAACAATCAAAAGGACAGAGCTGTCTTCGCCGGGCGTTGGTTGCGCGCATTCCATGCTGCTTCTCTTATCGGGCGCCACGTCCGTTTTTACGTAGCAAATCGGACAAATACTGTCCCCTCACTCTAGACCGGGATTTTGAAAAGCAGTAGGTGTCATCGCGCCATCATCCAGACAAAGCCCGAAATAGCCGACTAACGGTCACCCACCTCGGGCACAAAAACTGCAAAGACACCAACGACGAACAATTGACGTCAATCATCCGCCGGACGGTTGTCGAAAAACACCCATCCTGCGTGATCAACACGCCCACAACGCGCGAGTTAGAGCCCGCGCCAGGGCTTCAACTTTTTTCGCTTCGTTACGTAGGATCCGGACATGATCGATCTCGCCACCTGGAACTTGAGCATCCCCGAGGGCAGCCCACCGGCAACCATTTCAACCCCGCTGCTGGTACAGGGGTTCAAGGACCAATACTTCAACTCCGAAACCGGGACCCTGTTCTTCTGGGCACCGGTGACCGGCGCCAAGACGGAAAACGCGATCTACCCGCGCAGCGAACTGCGGGAGACCTACAGCAACGGTACATTGCGCAACTGGCTGTATTCGGCGGCGGACAACAAACTGGCCGCGACCCTGACCGTCAGCCAGGTGCCCAGCAGCGGCAAGATCGTGATCGGCCAGATCCACGCCAAGGACAGCACCAGCCCCATGGTGAAGCTGGAGTACCAGTACAAGACCTACAGCTCCACCGGCAACATCGTCGCCAAGGTCCGCATACGCCCCGATGACGAATCGGGCCAGGTCATCACCATCGCCACGGGCATCAAGCTGAACCAGTCGTTCTCCTACCTGATTCACCTCAGCCCCGCCGGCGTCCTGACCATCAACGGCGCCGGCTATCAGTGGAATACCAACATCAGCAACACCTGGAGCGACAAGCCGCTGTACTTCAAGGCAGGCGTGTATGTGCAAGACAACACCGGCTACGTCACCGAAGGCGGGAAAGTGACCTTCAGCATGCTGGATATCGATCACAACCTCTGATTGCGCCCTCTCGTAGCGCCATAGCAGCAAGGAACGCTGCTTGCCTCGTGCGACAAAAACCTCCCTATGGGTTGTTTGACGCCCCACAACAGGGCGCCATAGACAGATGCCATATCGCCATGTTCCCGAAAAATTCCTACTAGCCGACTAACGGTCGCCTATCTCGGGCACCAAACCGGCAAACGCAACTCTGACGGACTGTTGACGCCAACCCTCCGCCGTACGAACGTGCCAAATACACGTTCGCGCCCCCTTTTTGGCCTCAGCAAAAGCGCGTCTTAGAGCCCTCCGGCTGTGGCGTAAATCATTTCTTCTTCTCAGAAAGGATCCGAACATGGTCGATCTTGCAACCTGGAACCTGAGCATCCCCGAGGGCAGCCCACCGAAGACCATCGAAACGCCTCGACTGGTGGATGGGTTCAAGGATAAGTACTTCAACTCAGAAGGCAGCACGGTGTACTTCTGGTCGCCTGTCACCGGCACCAAGACCGAAAACGCGATCTACCCGCGCAGTGAATTACGGGAAACCTATAAAGACGGCACCTTGCGCAACTGGGTCTACCCTGACGCCGACAATAAATTGAGCGCGACCCTGGTGGTCAACCAGGTGCCCAGCAGCGGCAAGATCGTGATCGGGCAGATTCATGCCAAGGACAGCAGCAAGCCCATGGTGAAACTGGAGTACCAGTACAAGGATGACGGCAAGACTGGCGACATCGTTGCCAAGGTCCGCATGCGTCCCGATGACGATGAGGGTCGGGTTATTACCGTCGCGTCCGGCGTGAAGCTGGCTCAGTCCTTCAGTTATCGGCTTCACCTTGATCGTACGGGTGACCTGGGTATTACTGCGGCGGGTCGTAGTTGGTACACCACCGTCAGTTCCAAATGGAAGGTCAAGCCGTTGTACTTCAAGGCTGGTGTGTATGTGCAGGACAACAGTGGCTATACCAGCGAAGGTGGGAAGGTGACGTTCAGCAAGTTGGATATCGATCACAACACTTGATTGTGGGCTTTCGATAGAGAGATACCGTGTGTATATCCGTTGCTGCGGTAACGGCGGCTTACGGTTCCGCCCTTACGGCGGGTCACTTTTGAGAAGCGCAAAAGTAACCAAAACGCTTTATGCCCCACCACTCGGCACCTCGCCTAGGCTCGGTGTGCCCTCACTCCGGCATTGCTCCGTGGGCCCGCCGCGAAGGGCCATCCATGGCCCAGCGCGGCTATCCCGGCATCCATGCCGGGATGCCCACTCCACAATACCTGCGTTCGGCCAGCGTGGTTAACGGGGCGCCGAGATCAACGTCCACCGCGAGGCGGCCTGCCAGCCGGCGTGGCTCTCACGGTCGTACTCCGATCCAATTGTGGGAGCGAGCTTGCTCGCGATGGCGGCCTGACAGCCGACCAATCTCTACCGGTTGCACCCGATCCCAACTGTGGGAGCGAGCCTGCTCGCGAGACGGCCTGACAGCCGGCCAGTCCCTCCCGGTTGCCCTCCATCAACCACAGCATCTGCCATTCCCTCAGGCGCAGCGACAGCAAATACTGCGCACCTGCCCTTCTGAAAATCTCGTAGGAAAACACGCACCGTGGCGAGGGAGCTTGCTCCCGCTGGGCTGCGAAGCGACCCTTCTTTTCGTCAGACCTACCCGATGCCCAATGTTTACGGGGGCTGCGCCCCCGAGCGGGAGCAAGCTCCCTCATCACAGGGGCTGCGTGCGTCCTACAGCTCGGTTGCTGGGTCAAAAATCCGCTCTGAATCCGCTCTATAGTTAGGGCCGTCGCTGGCTTTGGTCAGTGACGGGGGTTTCGCAGCCCAATACAGAGGAATACACCGTCGAATGAATATTCAGGCAAAATGCCCGCGTTCATTTTATGGCGGTTGCGCGCGGGAGATCTTTGGGTCTGCCGAGTTTGATTCCTCTTCGGTCTGCGAACCCGCGCGTAGCTGCCACCCGTTTGTTTCGCAGCGAAAAGGTGGCATTTCTTTTTTTTTGAGGAATTAAACCTTATGACGTCGAATCAATCGTCCAACAGCTTCACCCCGCTAACCCCAATCGCAACCACCCACCCCGTCCTGTTCATCGATAAAACCGCCCCACTGCCCGAACTCCACGCCTGCGCCAGCGAACGCCTGCATGCCACCCTCGACTACCTGACGCTGATGGCCTGCACCACACTGCGCGATTCGGCCGAGACCGACATCAACACCATCACCAACATCGCCCGAATCATGGTCCAGGATGTAGCGGATGTCTTTGGGGTGATTGAACAGCGCGGGCTCGAAGGGCAATAAAGCTTCCCGTAGGAAGAAGCCTGCAAACTCAATATCTTCATCGACAGTAACATTGCCTTCGCGAGCAAGCTCGCTCCCACAGGAGAAACGCGATCACATCAAGAATCAGGTCGGCTATAAGGCCGCCTCGGCGGGCTTTTGATCTGGGGGCCCCGTTGACCACGCTGGCCGAACGCAGGTATTGCGCAGTGGGCACCTCGGCATGGATGCCGAGGTAGCCGCGCTGGGCCATGGATGGCCCTTCGCGGCGGCCCACGGAGCAATGCCGGAGTGAGGGCACACCGAGCCTAGGCGAGGTGCCGAGTGGTGGGGCAATGTACGGGACAACCACATGGGTTACAAAAAAGTGCATTCACATAGGTGACACTTTGATTGAAACATAGCCGTTCTTTGCGTCCCTGGCGTTGACGTGACCTAGGATCACCGGACCGAAGATCACATTCCATACTCCGTCTTTGATCATCTCCATTCCAATGTTTTGATGCCTGAGCAGATTCCCCACGTATATCCGCAGACCCGCTCGGTTAATGATTCCGCAACTATCAGCCAGGTAACACTCAACATGGCTCGCATACCCCATTTCCGGTAGCTTTTCCGGGTAAGCTCGGGTTGAGGGTGTATAGCAGGAGGCCGGGGTTTTCTGGCCGAGAGCCTCGTGTCCCCGCTCGTGATTGTAGTGCTGCATAAATCGATCAAAGTGTTTTTGCTGAGCCTCCCAGGCAATGGCTGGCGGTTTGGGAAAAGTACTTTTTAATGTCCGGTGCATGCGCTCATGACGCCCATTTTGATCTGGCCGACCGGGCTCAATTCGCTCAGGAATAATCCCAAGTCGCAACCACCAGATCGACAACTGCGATAGCCCTGCACGACCCGTACTGGCAAACGGCACGCCGTTATCGGTGCGGATGCGCTCAGGCATCCCGTATTCGCGAAAAACGCGCTCGAAGGTTTGCTGGGTCTCCTTGAGATTGGTATTGGCCATGCTCTCGCAGGCAAGCAAGAAGCGACTGGCATGATCCATGATCGTCAGTGGATAGCACCAAACGCCCGCCCCGGTGAGAAATTGGCCCTTGTAATCTGCGCTGAAGAGCTGATTAGGCGTTTCTGCCTTACGCAAAGGCTTGGGATAGACAGCGACACGCTGGCGCAACGGTCGAGACGTAATCAAGTCCGCTGCCTTAAGGATGTTGTAGATAGTCGTCTTCGACGGCGGATCCTGTCCCGGAAAACGTTTCATCAGGTCGTTCTGAATCTTTTTAGGACCCGGAACCGTTTCGCCAGTAGAGCGAAACTCAATGATTGCCTGCCTCACAACCAATGGCACCACATAGGTTTGGTTGTGCCGTCGGCGGCTACGTTCGTCGAGCCCACTGGGTCCCTCCAGCTCATAGCGCTCGACCCATTTGTAGCCAGTCTTTCGGCTGATCTGATAGTCCTGGCACAGCCGGCTAAAGCTGTACTTTTCAGACAGATACTCAGCGATGAACATCACTTTGAGGTCCATAGGTTTCAGCTCTCTCCAGGGCATGGTCAGATCCTCGCGAAATCGACCCTGCCAGTTAAAAACTGTTACCTATGTGCGTGAACTGATTTGTAACCCATGTGGGTGAGTCATACCGCAAAGACCTTTTGGTTACTTTTGGGGCGTTTGCCAAAAGTGACCCGCCGTAAGGGCGGAACCATAAGCCGCCGTTACCCAAGAAACGGATATACACACAAACCCCACCCATAAAAAAACCCGCATCACTGCGGGTTTTCTCACACCACTGAAGGAAGCCTTAGTTAACCTTGGCGTTCAACTCACCCTTCAAATACCGCTGATACATCGCTTCCAGCGAGATCGGCTTGATCTTCGAAGCATTACCGGCAGTCCCAAACGCCTCATAACGCGCAATGCACACATCACGCATGGCCGTCACAGTAGCGCCAAAGAACTTACGCGGATCAAACTCACTCGGGTTGGTCGCCATCAAACGACGCATGGCACCGGTAGAGGCCAGGCGCAGGTCAGTGTCGATGTTGACCTTGCGCACGCCGTACTTGATGCCTTCGACGATCTCCTCAACCGGCACGCCGTAGGTTTCCTTGATGTCGCCGCCGTACTGGTTGATGATCGCCAGCCACTCTTGCGGTACCGAGGACGAACCGTGCATCACCAAGTGGGTGTTGGGGATGCGCTTGTGGATTTCCTTGATGCGGTCGATGGCCAGCACGTCGCCGGTAGGTGGCTTGGTGAACTTGTAGGCGCCGTGGCTGGTGCCGATGGCGATGGCCAGGGCGTCGACCTGGGTTTTCTTGACGAAGTCCGCCGCTTCTTCCGGGTCGGTCAGCATCTGGCTGTGGTCCAGCACGCCTTCGGCACCGATGCCGTCTTCTTCACCGGCCATGCCGGTTTCCAACGAACCCAGGCAACCCAGTTCGCCTTCCACGGAAACGCCGCAGGCGTGGGCCATGGCCACGGTCTGCTGGGTAACCCGGACGTTGTATTCGTAGTCGGTCGGGGTCTTGCCGTCTTCGCCCAGGGAACCGTCCATCATCACCGAGCTGAAGCCCAGTTGGATGGAGCGCTGGCAGACGTCCGGGCTGGTGCCGTGGTCCTGGTGCATGCACACCGGGATGTGCGGGAATTCTTCGATCGCCGCCAGGATCAGGTGGCGCAGGAACGGCGCGCCGGCGTATTTGCGGGCACCGGCCGAAGCCTGGACGATCACCGGAGAGTCAGTCTTGTCAGCGGCTTCCATGATGGCGCGCATCTGCTCAAGGTTGTTGACGTTAAAGGCTGGAACGCCGTAGCCGAACTCGGCTGCGTGGTCCAGCATCTGACGCATGCTGATAAGTGCCATTGTGTCTCTCTCCCGGTCGAGGGTCGTTAATCGTGCCAGCCTGCCGGAGCGGCGGCGGCTATTCAAGTCATTGCGGATCGGGGGTTGGCCCGAGCTGCGTGTTCGGTATCGCTAAACCCAAATACTGACGCGATCCCTGTGGGAGCGAGCTTGCTCGCGATGAGGGCGGTACATTCAACATCACTGTTGCCTGGTACACCGCTATCGCGAGCAAGCTCGCTCCCACACTGGATCTGCCCCCACATTTGGATCTGTGTGGATCAGTTCAATCGTATTACTGCGCCTTGCAACCACGCCCAATCAAGTCATTGGTGGCGACCCAGTAAACCAGGCCTTCCTCACCCTTGACGTGAAAGGCCAGCATGTCATCGCTGTACAGCGAACCTTCAGCACCCGGCTCAAGCTTGAGGCGATAAACCTTATCGGCGCCGCCCAGGCGTACATCGACTTCCTTGCGGGTGGCATCGGTGTAGCGCCAGAGCACTTTGGCCTCGCTGTCACAGGTCCAGCTCGTCCAGCCCTCTGCAACGGGCTCGGACGACTGCAAAAAACCCAGTTGCGAACAACCGGCCAGCAATGCCAACGCCATAACGGCGATCAAGCCTTTCATCCGTGTTCCTCGACGGACGGCACACGCCGCCTGCCATGAGTTAAGAGTCAGACCCGTCAAGGACAACCATGTTCCTTGGCCGGGGTTTGCGTCTCGTATTTGTCCAGGCCGTCCGGTCCGGAACGCTTGTTCAGCACCGGATTCGTCTCGGCCTGCCAGTCGGCCTGGTAACAGCCTTCTTCGGGCGTCGGCGTGTCGGTCTGCGAGGCCGGAGCCTCCGGCCTGCTCGAGCAAGCCACCAGCATCGTTGTCGCCAGCAGCAACGTGAACGTCTTGACCATCAGAACACTCCTTTGCCTGGTCAACGCAGCCTCAGGCCTTGGCCCGGCTTTCCAGGACTTCCACGGCCGGCAACACTTTGCCTTCGACGAACTCGAGGAATGCGCCGCCACCGGTGGAAATGTAGGAGATCTGCGCGGCCACGCCATATTTGTCGATGGCCGCCAGGGTGTCGCCGCCGCCAGCGATAGAGAACGCGGAGCTTTCGGCGATGGCCTGGGCCAACACCTTGGTGCCGTTGCCGAACTGGTCGAACTCGAACACGCCGACCGGGCCGTTCCACAGGATCGTCTGGGAGGATTTCAGCAATTGGGCGAAGTTGGCTGCGGTTTGCGGGCCGATGTCGAGGATCATGTCGTCGTCGGCCACGTCGGCCACCAGCTTGACGGTGGCCGTCGCGCTTTCAGCGAATTCCTTGGCCACGACCACGTCCACCGGCAACGGTACGCTGACCTTGGCGGCGATTTCCCGGGCGGTGTCCAGCAGGTCCGGCTCGTACAGGGATTTGCCGACCGGGTGACCGGCGGCGGCGAGGAACGTGTTGGCGATGCCGCCACCGACGATCAACTGGTTGCACACCTGGCTCAGGCTGTTGAGCACGTCCAGCTTGGTGGAGACCTTGGAGCCGGCCACAATGGCGGCCATCGGCTGGGCCGGCGAGCCCAGTGCCTTGCCCAGTGCGTCCAGTTCGGCCGCCAGCAACGGGCCTGCGGCGGCGACTTTGGCGAATTTCGCCACGCCATGGGTCGAACCCTCGGCGCGGTGAGCGGTGCCGAAGGCGTCCATCACGAATACGTCGCACAGGGCGGCGTATTGCTGGGCCAATTCGTCGGCGTTCTTTTTCTCGCCCTTGTTGAAGCGCACGTTTTCGAACAGCACGACATCACCGGCCTTCACATCGACGCCGCCCAGGTAGTCCGCGACCAACGGCACGTCGCGGCCCAGGGCACGGCTCAAGTAATCGGCTACCGGCTTGAGGCTGTTTTCCGCCGAGAACTCGCCTTCGGTCGGGCGGCCCAGGTGGGAGCAGACCATCACGGCCGCGCCTTTTTCCAAGGCCAGCTTGATGGTCGGCAGCGAAGCCAGGATACGCGCGTCGCTGGTGACAACACCGTCCTTGACGGGGACGTTGAGGTCTTCGCGGATCAGTACGCGCTTACCTTGCAGATCGAGGTCGGACATCTTCAACACGGTCATGGGTCGCAATTCCTGGGTAACTGTTTAGAGAGCAGGTTTTTTCGAAGCGGTTTGCAGGTAATGCTCGGCAACGTCCAGCATTCGGTTGGCAAACCCCCATTCGTTGTCGAACCAGGCCAGGATGTTCACAAGCCGCGGCCCGGAAACACGGGTCTGGCTGGCATCGACAATGGCCGAATGAGGGTCATGGTTAAAATCACAACTGGCGTGAGGCAACTCGGTGTAAGCCAGGAGGCCTTTGAGCGGGCCGCTGGTGGCGGCTTCGCGCAGGATCCGGTTGACCTCGGTGGCGTCGGTATCGCTCACGGTCTGCATCGTGATGTCGAGGCAGGACACGTTGACCGTCGGCACCCGCACGGCTTTGGCCTGAATTCGCCCGGCAAGTTCCGGCAGCAGCCGTTCGATGCCGCGCGCCAGACCAGTGGACACCGGAATCACCGATTGGAACGCCGAACGGGTGCGGCGCAAGTCCTCATGGTGGTAGGCGTCGATCACTGGCTGGTCGTTCATCGCCGAGTGGATCGTGGTGATCGACACGTATTCCAGACCAATGGCCTGGTCCAGCAGGCGCAACAGCGGCACGCCGCAGTTGGTGGTGCAGGACGCGTTGGACACCAGCAACTCTTCGCCGGTCAGGCAATCCTGGTTCACACCGTAGACAATGGTGGCGTCGACATCCGCTTCGCTGGCCATCGGCTGGGAGAACAGCACCCGTGGCGCGCCGGCCGCGAGAAAACGCTGGCCGTCTTCGCGGGTGTGGTAGGCACCGGAACACTCGAGCACCAGATCGACACCCAGGGACGCCCAATCGATGCCTTCGGGGGTGGCGCTGCGCAGCACTTTCACGCAGTCGCCATTGATATGCAGACAATCGCCCTCGACCCGCACTTCACCGGGAAACCGGCCGTGAGTGGAGTCAAAGCGTGTCAGGTATTCGATGCTGGCCATGTCGGCCAGGTCATTGATCGCCACGATCTCGAAATCGGCCTTGGCCCCTCGCTCGAACAACGCACGCAAGACGCAACGACCTATCCGGCCGTAGCCGTTGAGTGCAACTTTGTAGGGACGCGGTTGGGGCATGGGGTTCTCGGTTACCGTGGTGAATCCTTCAGTCCAGTATTGCCTGGGCCACCGCTATCGCGAGCAAGCTCGCTCCCACAGGGCCGGTGAAAATCCTTGTGGGAGCGAGCTTGCTCGCGATGGCGTCAGCCCGGACGACGCAACTTTCGGATCAGTCTTCCAGCAGCTCTTCAGCCTGACCCAGGATGTTTTCCAGGGTGAAGCCGAACTCCTCGAACAGCGCCGGCGCAGGCGCCGATTCGCCGTAGGTGGTCATGCCGATCACGCGGCCTTCCAGGCCCACGTACTTGTACCAGTAATCGGCATGGGCAGCCTCGATGGCGATCCGTGCGCTGACTTGCAGCGGCAACACCGCCTGCTTGTAGCCAGCATCCTGGGCATCGAACACGCTGGTGCACGGCATGGACACGACGCGTACGTTGCGGCCCTGCTCGGTCAGCTTGTCGTAGGCCTGGACGGCCAGGCCGACTTCGGAGCCGGTGGCGATCAGGATCAGTTCAGGCTCGCCGATGCAGTCCTTGAGCACGTAGCCGCCGCGCGTGATGTCGCCGATCTGGTCGGCATCGCGGTTCTGATGCTGCAGGTTCTGACGGGAGAAGATCAGCGCCGATGGGCCGTCGTTACGCTCAAGGGCGTATTTCCAGGCCACTGCCGATTCCACGGCGTCGCAGGGACGCCAGGTGTCCAGGTTCGGCGTGCAGCGCAGGCTCGCCAGTTGCTCGATCGGCTGGTGCGTCGGACCGTCTTCGCCCAGGCCGATGGAGTCGTGGGTGAACACATACAGGATGCGTTTTTTCATCAGCGCCGACATGCGCACGGCGTTGCGGGCGTATTCCATGAACATCAGGAAAGTGGCGCCGTAAGGTACCAGGCCACCGTGCAGCGCAACGCCGTTCATGATTGCGCTCATGCCGAACTCGCGAACGCCGTAGTACATGTAGTTGCCGCTGGCATCTTCGGCGCTGACGCCTTTGCAGCCTTTCCACAGGGTCAGGTTGGAACCGGCCAGGTCCGCCGAACCGCCCAGCAGTTCCGGCAGCAGTGGGCCGAAGGCATTCAGGGTGTTCTGGCTGGCCTTGCGGCTGGCGATGGTTTCGCCCTTGGCGGCGACTTCAGCGATGTACGCCGAGGCTTTTTCGGCGAAGTCGGCCGGCAGCTCGCCGCTGAGGCGACGCACCAGCTCGTTTGCCAGCGCGGGGAATTCGGCGGAATAGGCAGCGAAACGCTGGTCCCACTCGGCTTCGAGCGCACGGCCCTTTTCCTTGGCATCCCATTCGGCGTAGATGTCGGCCGGGATTTCGAACGGGCCATGGTTCCATTTCAGCGCAGCGCGGGTCAGGGCGATTTCCTCGGCCCCAACGGTGCGCCGTGGCAATCTTCCTTGCCTTGCTTGTTCGGCGAGCCGAAGCCGATGGTGGTCTTGCAGCAGATCAGGGTCGGCTGGGCGCTTTTGCGAGCGGTCTCGATGGCGGTCTTGATTTCTTCCGGATCGTGGCCGTCGACGTTGCGAATCACCAGCCAGTTGTAGGCTTCGAAGCGCTTGGGGGTGTCGTCGGTGAACCAGCCTTCGACTTCGCCATCGATGGAGATGCCGTTGTCGTCGTAGAACGCGATCAGCTTGTCCAGGCCCAGGGTGCCGGCCAGGGAGGCGACTTCATGGGAAATGCCTTCCATCATGCAGCCATCGCCCAGGAACACGTAGGTGTGGTGGTCGACGACGTTATGACCTGGGCGGTTGAACTGCGCTGCCAGGACTTTTTCCGCCAGGGCAAAACCCACGGCGTTGGCCAGGCCCTGGCCCAACGGGCCGGTGGTGGTTTCCACGCCTGGGGTGTAGCCGTATTCCGGGTGGCCCGGGGTGCGGCTGTGCAACTGGCGGAAGTTCTTCAGGTCATCGATCGACAGGTCATAGCCGGTCAGGTGCAGCAGCGAGTAGATCAACATCGAACCATGGCCGTTGGACAGCACGAAGCGGTCACGGTCGGCGAACGAGGGATTGCTCGGGCTGTGCTTGAGGTAGTCGCGCCAAAGCACCTCGGCGATATCCGCCATACCCATGGGGGCACCGGGATGGCCGCTGTTGGCTTTCTGCACGGCATCCATGCTGAGGGCACGAATGGCATTGGCACGCTCACGACGGCTGGGCATCGCTGTTCTCCTGCGGGTATTGAATCGAGAATGAATAAAACGAAACTGAAAAAGGCGAGCATTTTCCCTCACCCACCCGCTCCGGGGCAATGACAGATAGTCATCCTTGAGCGTTTTTCCGGTGGATAAAGTCGCATTCGCCGGGTGAAACCTTTCCGCTGATGGCCTGTAGAGTCAAGCACGGAGTGGGAAGTGCCATTTATCAACCAATATCAAAACTTTTTGATATTGAACTTGCGATGATTCAAACCCCTCACTAGACTGCCTCACTGAAACGGACCGCCCCACTCATGAAACAGACGGCCCCACGATGAACCTGCCCGCGCCCTCCATTCGTCACGACGACTGCGATGAGCTGGCGGCCCTTTGCAAGGCCGGCGGCGATCCGTTGCGGCTCAATGTATTGCGCGCCCTGGCCAACGACTCGTTCGGCGTGCTGGAACTGGCGCAGATCTTCGGCATCGGCCAGTCCGGCATGAGTCACCACCTCAAGGTCCTGGCCCAGGCCGACCTGGTGGCGACCCGCCGGGAAGGCAACGCCATTTTCTATCGTCGCGCCCTGCCCCACACCGACCTGCTGGGCGGCAAGCTGCACGCGGCGCTGCTGGACGAAGTGGACGCACTGAGCCTGCCGACCGACGTGCAGGCTCGCATCACCCAGGTTCACGGGCAGCGGGCGGCCGCCAGCCAGGACTTCTTCGCACGGGTCGCCGAGAAGTTTCGCGCCCAGCAAGATCTGATCGCCGGCTTGCCGCAATACCGTGAAAGCGTGGTGGCGCTGCTCGACAAATTGAGCTTCGAGCCTGCGGCCACGGCGATCGAAGTCGGCCCCGGCGATGGCGCCTTTCTGCCGGAGCTGGCGCGGCGCTTCAGTCAGGTGACGGCACTGGACAACAGCCCGGCCATGCTCGAACTGGCGCGCCAGGTGTGTGAGCGCGAGGCCCTGGCTAACGTGCGCCTGCAACTGGCCGATGCACTGGATGGCATGAGCCTGCAGGCCGACTGCGTGGTATTGAACATGGTGCTGCATCATTTCGCCGCGCCGGCCGATGCACTCAAGCACATGGCCCGCCTGCTGCAACCGGGCGGCAGCCTGCTGGTGACCGAGTTATGCAGCCACAACCAGAGCTGGGCCAGGGAAGCCTGCGGCGACCTCTGGCTCGGCTTTGAACAGGACGACCTGGCCCGCTGGGCCACCGCAGCGGGCCTCGTGCCCGGGGAAAGCCTCTATGTAGGCTTACGTAATGGTTTCCAGATCCAGGTTCGCCACTTTCAGCGACCCACTGGCGACACTCACCAACGGTAACTTGTAGGAAAACATCGAGATGAGCGAATACTCCCTTTTCACCTCCGAGTCCGTGTCTGAAGGGCATCCGGACAAAATCGCCGACCAGATTTCTGATGCGGTGCTGGACGCCATCATTGCTGAAGACAAGTTCGCCCGCGTGGCGTGCGAGACTCTGGTGAAAACGGGCGTGGCGATCATCGCTGGCGAAGTCACCACGTCGGCCTGGGTCGACCTGGAACAGATCGTTCGCGACGTCATCCTGGGCATCGGCTACAACAGCTCCGACGTCGGCTTCGACGGCGCAACCTGCGGCGTGATGAACATCATCGGCAAGCAGTCCCCGGACATCAACCAGGGCGTTGACCGGGCCAAGCCTGAAGACCAGGGCGCAGGCGACCAGGGCCTGATGTTCGGCTACGCCAGCAACGAGACCGACGTGCTGATGCCGGCCCCGATCACCTTCTCGCACCAGTTGGTTAAACGCCAGGCCGAGGCCCGTAAATCCGGCCTGCTGCCGTGGCTGCGCCCGGACGCCAAGTCCCAGGTGACCTGCCGTTACGAAGGCGGCAAGGTGGTCGGTATCGACGCCGTCGTCCTGTCGACCCAGCACAACCCCGAGGTGTCCTACAAAGACCTGCGTGAAGGTGTGATGGAACTGATCGTCAAGCACGTGCTGCCTGCCGAGTTGCTGTCCAAGGACACCCAGTTCCACATCAACCCGACCGGCCAGTTCATCATCGGCGGCCCGGTGGGCGACTGCGGCCTGACCGGTCGCAAGATCATCGTCGACAGCTATGGTGGCATGGCCCGTCACGGCGGTGGCGCGTTCTCCGGCAAGGATCCATCGAAGGTTGACCGCTCGGCCGCCTACGCCGGTCGTTATGTCGCCAAGAACATCGTGGCCGCCGGACTGGCCGAGCGCTGCGAGATCCAGGTGTCCTACGCCATTGGCGTCGCCCAGCCTACGTCGATCTCGCTGAACACCTTCGGCACCGGCAAGATCGGCGATGACAAGATCATCAACCTGGTCCGCGAAGTGTTCGACCTGCGTCCATACGCCATCACCACCATGCTTGACCTGCTGCACCCGATGTACCAGGAAACCGCCGCCTATGGTCACTTCGGCCGTACGCCAGAGACCAGGACCGTCGATGGCGATACCTTCACCACGTTCACCTGGGAAAAGACCGACCGCGCGGACGCCCTGCGCGCCGCTGCCGGCCTGTAACACCCGCGTGTAAGGAAAAGCCCCTGGCGACTGGGTCGTCAGGGGCTTTTTCATGCCAGGTGCTTGACTACTCAGAGTGCAAAGTCATGCCAGGTTCTTGTGGCGGGAGAATTTATCTGTGGGAGCAAGGCTTGCCCGCGATGAGGACAACGCGGTCCCTGCGGTAACGAGGCGCCTGTATCGCGGGCAAGCCTTGCTCCCACAAAATCCCCTCGTCATGGCGCTCAAGAGCGCCGTGCCACCAGCAAAAACGAAGCCGCACTGGCGAGCAGCCCCGCACACATCCGATTGAACAGGCGTTTGCCACTGGGCCGGGCAAACAGCCGCCGCGCGTAAATGCCCATGTAGCAATACAACCCGATGGCGATGCACTCCAGCGCGAGGAACAAGCCGCCCAGCACGGCGAATTGTTGGGTGACGGTACCTGTACGGTCGACGAATTGCGGCAGGAACGCAGTGAACAACAAAATTGCCTTCGGATTACCAATCGCCACCAGGAACTCCTGGCGCGCCAGGCCGGCCCGGGTCATCGATGCGAGCCCGGCTTCGCTGTCGGCCTCGGGCCGGGCCCGCCATAACTGCACGGCCAGATAGAACAGGTAACCGGCACCAACGAGCTTGATCCCCAGGAACAGCAGCTCCGATGTGTGCAACACGGCGGTGAGCCCCGCCGCAGCCAGGGCGATCATGATCGCAAACGCCAGCAACCGACCGACGCCACCGCTGCACGCCCGGACGAAGCCATAACGCGAGGCGTTGCTGATAGAGAGCAGGTTGTTCGGCCCCGGCGCCATGTTCAGCGCAAAGCAGGCCGGAATGAAAACAGCGAGTGTCGGCAGGTCCATTCGGGCGTTCCAGGCAGAGGTGGATCGAAGGCTCATTCTGCACCGGTCATTGAGGGGTTCAAGGGACAGTTGCGTGGCGAAATCCCGCAGGACTGTACCGCCGCGACTTTGCCACCAGGCGCCGCAAAATCCGGTAACGCTCCGCCCCTCGCAACAACCGGGACGCTGACTAGCCTTCAGATACTCAACCGAGCAAGGATGCTTCGATGCCACCGTTCCTCTATGCCCTCGCCTGTCTCGTATTCATGGCCCTCCCCGCGCTATCCGCACCCTGTCCCGACTGGCCCGCTGAACGGGCCCGGGCGGAGATCGCCGCACTGCAACAACAAATCGACACCTGGGACGACCGTTACCACCGCCTCGGCCAATCGCTGGTGGCCGATGAGCTTTATGATCAGTCCCGCACACAGCTGGGCCAATGGCGCCGCTGCTTCGATCTCGCGGCGCCCGACAATCCCCTGCGCTCAGCGGGCGGAAAGGTGCGGCACCCCATCGTCCATACCGGCCTGGAAAAACTGAAGGACGCCGACGCCGTGGAGGCCTGGCTGCTCGGTCGAGAGGACGTCTGGGCGCAACCGAAAGTCGATGGCGTGGCGGTCTCCCTGGTTTACCGCACGGGTCGCCTGCATCAGGCGATCAGCCGCGGCGATGGCGTCCTGGGGCATGACTGGACCGCGAGTGCGCACCAGATCGGCGCCATCGCGCAGCAACTGCGCCAGCCCGTGGACCTGGTCGTCCAGGGCGAGTTGTACTGGCGCCTGGACGCCCATGTCCAAGCCAGCCACGGCAGCCTGAATGCCCGCGCAACCGTGGCGGGCTTGATGGCGCGCAACAATTTGACGGCGCAGGAGGCATCCTCCATCGGCCTGTTTGTCTGGGACTGGCCTGAAGGGCCCGGCACCCTGCCAGAGCGGATGGCCGCGCTGAACGCGCTGGGTTTCGCTGACACCCACGACTACAACCAACCTGTCCGGACACTGAGGGATGCCCAGCGGTGGCGCGACCACTGGTATCGCACGCCGCAGGCCTTCGCCAGTGACGGGATCGTCCTGCGCCAGAGCCGCCGTCCACCCGCCGACCGCTGGCAGGCCAGGACGCCGTTCTGGAGCGTGGCCTGGAAATACCCGTATGCCCAGGCCCTGGCCGAAGTGCGCAAGGTGCGCTTCAAGGTCGGGCGTACCGGGCGCATCACCCCTGTGTTGGAACTCGAACCGCCCCTGCTCGACGACCGGCGGATTCGCCGGGTCAGCGTCAGTTCCCTCAAGCGCTGGGAGGAGATGGACATCCGTCCCGGCGATCGGGTTGCCATCAGCCTGGCCGGGCTGACCATTCCACGCCTCGACGAGGTGGTGCTGCGCAGCCTCGAGCGCCAAGACGTCAATGCCCCCACGGCAAGCAATCACCACTTCTTGAGTTGCTGGCAAGCGACGCCCGGCTGTGAAAGCCAATTCCTCGCCCGCCTGAACTGGCTCAGCGGCAAGCACGGGCTCGCCCTGGCCCATGTCGGCCCCGGCACCTGGGAAAAACTCCTGGCTGCCGGCAGGCTTCACGGATTGTTGGATTGGTTGACCCTCGATGCCGCCGAGCTTGCTAACATTGACGGCTTCGGCGAACGCACTAGCGCGCGCCTGCTCGCCAGCCTCGACAGCGCCCGGCAACGCCCTTTCGGGCAATGGCTCAAGGCCTTGGGCCTGCCACCCATCGGTGAGGCCCGGCTGGAAGGGCCGTGGCAGGCGCTGGCCGAGCGCAGCACCGAACAATGGCAAGCCGAAGTCGGCATCGGAGCGGGACGCGCCGCGCAATTGAGCGCCTTTTTTCGCGACCCGCAGGTGCTGGCCTTGAGTGACGTATTACGCTCCGCCGGGGTCGACGGTTTTTAATCCGGCCCCCGTGCGGTTGAACCCAAGGGGCGAACATGCGTTCCAACAGCGCATCTGTACCGACCGCTCGCGATTTTTTACGGAGTTGCTATGAATTTCCTGTCCCCCGTTGCCCTGTTGGTCTTATGCAGCGCCATGGCCGCCCCTTTGCTGGCGGACGAACAAACCCCGGAACTCACCGGCTGCGCGGCCAAGCGCCAGGGCATCATCAACCAGATCGAACTGGCCAAGTCCCGTGGCAACCAGGACCAGCAGGCAGGCCTGGAAACCGCATTGAGTGAAGTCACCACCCATTGCACCGATGCGTCCTTGCGCAAGGAGCGTGAAAACAAGGTACTCGATGCCAAGCACGAGGTCAGCCGGCGTCAGGCCGACCTGGAAAAGGCCATGAAGAAAGGCGACGCCGAGCGGATCAACAAACGCAAGGACAAGCTGGCAACCTCCCGCAAGGAGTTGCAGGAAGCGGTGGATGAGTTGGATAAGTGAACACCCGATCTGTAGGCGCTGGCGAAGCCTGCGATCCTTCAAGGCATGTCAATAATCCCGAAACTCTTTATGACAGGCACTGCACGCATCTTCGACCTTCTGCACCGCCGGCCCCAGGTAACTGGCCCTGTAAGGCTGGACTTTGCTGGCGGTCACCAACTCACCGGTGGCCGCTTCAAGGTTGCGGGCCAGTTCCTGAAAGCGTGCCTGTTTTTGCCAGACGTCATCCCGGGCGCTGGTGTGGTCTTGCTCGCGCACTTGCGGGAAGTGCTTCCACGGCTCATGGGACAATTGGTCCAGTTGCGCCGCGCCCTCGGCGAAACGTGCGCCATCGAACGGAACTCGGCCGCGCAACATGCCGCCCAGCTCTTCGTTGGTCTTGAGCATCTGCTTGAAAATCGTCTTGCGCTGGCCCAGGGGAGAATTGGGATCGACGCCGCCACAGGCGGACAACATCAGGCAGGCCAGCACGGCCATGGAAAATCGTTTTACAAACATCTTGGCCTCGGGGCAGGAAACGGCGGTTAGTATCCTCGGGTCATCGGTAAAGACCAATGGCCCTATCAACAATACGGGTTGTTCGAGCGCCTGACAGCGCCCGAATGGCTGCAAAGGAAATCTTCATGAACAGCCGCATCAAGCCCTGGCACAAAGGCCTGGCATTGACCCTACCGCTGATCGCACTGTTGGCCGGTTGTAACCGCGGCGAAAAGGTCGAAGAACCTCAGACCCATGCCCTCGCCACCTATGTCAGCGCCCCTGGGAGGCGCTGCCAGCGGTGTCCGATGCAGACCTGCTGGCCGGTTTCGGTTCCTGGCGCAGCGCGTGCACCCGGCTCAAGGCCGATGCGACCTGGGGTCCGACCTGTGCGGCAGCGGCCAACGTGCCGCAAACCCCACAGGATGTACGCAACTTCCTGAAACAGAACCTGGACGTCTATGGCCTGCGCTCGGGGGACAACAGCCCCAACGGCCTGATTACCGGCTATTACGAGCCGGTCTACCCCGGCAGCCTCACCCAGACCACCACGGCGAATATCCCGGTCTACGGTGTACCGGAGGACATGATCATCGTGTCGCTGGACAGCATCTACCCTGAGCTCAAGGGCAAACGCCTGCGCGGCCGCCTCGAAGGCCGGGTGCTCAAGCCGTACGACGACGCGGCCACCATCGAGACCAATGGCGTGAAGGCGCCGGTCATTGCCTGGCTGACCGATCCCATGAACCTGCAATTCCTGCAGATCCAGGGTTCGGGACGCATTCAACTGGCCGATGGCCGCCAACTGCGCATCGGCTATGCCGACCAGAACGGCCATCCCTACCGCCCCATCGGACGCTGGCTGGTCGAACAAGGCGAACTCAAGAAAGAAGACGTGACCATGGGCACCATCAGTGCCTGGGCCAAGGCCAACCCGAACCGCATTCCCGAATTGCTCGCCAGCAACCCCAGCTACGTGTTCTTCAACCGCAACCCCGACAGCAACGAAGGCCCACGAGGTTCGCTGAATGTACCTCTGACCGCTGGCTACAGCGTGGCGGTGGACCGCAAGGTGATTCCGCTGGGCAGCCTGCTGTGGTTATCCACCACTCGCCCCGACGGCAGCGCCTTGAACCGCCCCGTCGCCGCCCAGGACACTGGTGGTGCGATTACCGGCGAAGTGCGGGCGGACCTGTTCTGGGGCACGGGTGAAGCGGCAGGCCAACTGGCCGGGGACATGAAACAGCAGGGGCAGATCTGGATGCTCTGGCCCAAGGGCATGGTGTTGCCGCAAGTACCTCAGGTGGCGAATGCGGTGACCGCCAACCCTTGAGAAATGGATTGAGGGTACAGGCCCCATCGCGAGCAAGCTCGCTCCCACAGTCGATCGCCAGTGGACACATATCTTGTGTGCGGCTAGATCCAAGTGGGAGCGAGCTTGCTCGCGATAAGGCCAGTACAGACGCCGACGATTCAGCCGCCAGGCTCAAATCGAAACGAAGAAGAAACTCGCCACCAACCCTACCCCCACGAACCACACCAGCGAACGCAGAATCGCCCAGTCCGCCAGATAGCAAATGATGTAGAGCAGGCGGCTGGTGATGAACAGCACCGCCAGCACGTTGATGGTAACCAGTTCGGCGTTGCCGGCCAGGTGCGCGACGATCACGGCGGCGGCGAAAAACGGGCTGATTTCAAAGCTGTTCAGTTGCGCCGCGTAGGCGCGCCGGGGAGCGCCTTCGAGCGAGTCCAGAAAATCCCGGGGGTCGTGATTATCCTGCAAC
Organism: Pseudomonas sp. Van50; assembly: GCF_055390755.1. NCBI lineage: Bacteria > Pseudomonadati > Pseudomonadota > Gammaproteobacteria > Pseudomonadales > Pseudomonadaceae > Pseudomonas > Pseudomonas sp. Van50. The sequence goes on from NZ_AP024343.1 coordinate 6,590,784, forward strand.
CGGTATTTCCCACCGGCCTTGGCGATCCCGATACACAGGTAAGGCAGGAGAAAAGCAATCAACACACACCACAGGGCAACTGTCATACCGCACTTCCTTTTTGAGTTTTATAGAGAGTCGAGCGTCAGGCTTTCATCACCAGCATGCCAATCAGCACCAGCCCGCAGGCTAAGAGCCGCGGCAAGCCAAAAGGTTCTTTCAGATAGCGCATGCCGAACAGCACCACCAGGATCACGCTGATTTCCCGCAACGCCGCCGCTTCGGCGATCGAGCCCAGTTGCATGGCCCACAGCACCAGAGCGTAGCTGAACAATACGCAGAATCCGACCGCCAACCCCAGCCGCCACTGCTCGTGCCAGAACCGCATGAACGCCGGCCGTTTGCTCACCAACGCCAGCACGGGGAAGGGCCAGGCGCTGAGCAGCGTGACCCAGACCAGGTAATCCAGCGGATGGGACCAACGCCGCAGGGCATGGCCGTCGATAAAGGTGTAGCAACCGATGCACAGGCCGATCAACGCCACCACCGGCAACATCGACCACGGCAGCCGATCGCCGCCACCGCCCTGCCACAACAGGCAAAGCATGCCGAACGGGATCAGCAAGATACCGATGACCTGCTGGGTCGTCAGCGCTTCACCGGCGAAAATAAACGTCAGGGCCAGCACCACCAGCGGCGACAGGCCACGCATCAGTGGATACACCAACCCCAGGTCACCGACCCGATAAGCCTGGATCAGCAAATAGCGGTACAACAGCTCGAACGCCGCCGAGGCCAGGATCCACGGCCAGATCTCCAACGGCGGCAATGCCACGAAACCCAGGGCCAACGCGACGAACAGCAAGGCGACGCTGTCCATGCACGCCACCACCAGCAAACGCTCGCCACTGAATTTGATCAGCGTATTCCACGCCGCATGCAACAGCGCCGCTACCAACACCAAGGCCGTCGCAAGCACGGCACGCTCCTTGTCTTCTCCCCGCCCCTACGATCAGCGGGCTCATGAATTGATTCGCGATCGTTTATACTTCAAGCCGATCACGCCGCACTCAGTTGCGCATAAGCCAATTCCAATAATTCTGCTGCTGCCAAGTTCACTAGAACCGGGCGCCGGCATGCGTATGCCTGATCCGGGCGTCAAGACTACAGACAGAGACCTTGCGCATGCCACTCGCCTTGCTTGCTTTGGCCGTTGCCGCTTTTGGCATCGGCACGACTGAATTCGTCATCATGGGGCTGTTGCCCGATGTCGCCCGGGACCTGGCCGTGAGCATTCCCCAGGCCGGGCTGCTGATCACCGGCTACGCCCTGGGCGTGGTGTTCGGTGCGCCGATCCTGGCGATCGGCACCGCCAACATGCCGCGCAAGGCCACGCTGTTGGGCATGACCCTGATGTTCATTCTCGGCAATGTGCTCTGCGCCCTGGCGCCGAACTACACCACGCTGATGGCTGCCCGGGTGATCACGGCGCTGTGCCACGGGGCGTTCTTCGGCATCGGCTCGGTGGTGGCCGCCGGGCTGGTGGCGCCGAACAAGCGGGCCCAGGCGATTGCCATGATGTTCACCGGCCTGACCCTGGCCAACGTGCTGGGCGTCCCGTTGGGCACGGCCCTGGGTCAATACGCCGGCTGGCGCTCGACTTTCTGGGCGGTCTCGATCATCGGCGTGATCGCGGCCATTGCCCAATGGGTCTGGCTGCCCAAGGAAATTCCCATGGACAAAGCCAACCTGGCCAGTGAGTTCAAGGTCCTGGGCAAGGCCAACGTGTTGCTCGCCCTGGGCATGAGCGTACTGGCCTCTACCAGTCTGTTCAGCGTATTCACCTACATCGCGCCGATCCTGCAGGACATCACCGATGTCAGCCCCCACGGCATCACCGTCATGCTGCTGTTGTTCGGCGTCGGCCTGACGGCCGGCAGCTTCCTCGGTGGACGCCTGGCGGACCGGCGCCTGCTGCCTTCGCTCGTCGGCATGGCCCTGGCCGTGGTGCTGGTATTGGCCGCGTTCAGCCAGACCAGCCGGTCGGTGATCCCGGCGGCAATCACCCTGGTGCTGTGGGGCATCTTCGCCTTCGCCCTGTGCCCGATCCTGCAATTGCTGATCATCGACCAGGCCCACGAAGCACCGAACCTCGGCTCCACACTCAACCAGAGCGCATTCAACCTGGGCAACGCCGCCGGGGCCTGGATGGGTGGGTTGGTGGTGGCCAGCGGTGCCGACCTGGCGGATCTACCCTGGACCGGAGCAGCGGTCGGCGGCCTCACGGTATTGACCGCATTGTTCTTTATTCAGCGACAACGACGCTTGGCGGCAGTCGCTGTTTGAGGGCCTGAGAAATATGCCCTGCCCATGAGCGAATGGGCGACGCCTTCAGTAAGACTTAGCCCCCCAGCCATGCGAGCTGTTTTACCAGCCCTCCAGAAGCCTTGTTCCAGAGCGTTTCGCATTGACATCCGCCGGGTACTGCTTGTAGCCGGCGGATGTTTGTCCAATTGAGTCGCAACGAAATTAGCCTTCAGATCTTGCTTACAGTTCGGCCCCCTCCCTCCCGGGCACACGGAACGAACCAGAATGCTAGCAATCTCGCAATACACCCCCTCCCTTCACACGTTTGAAAACGCAGGCCAGCCCGCAAAGCAAGCCATCCCTGAACGCCCCCAACAATTGGCATGCGGCGCGACAGACCGGTCGATCACCCTCGTTCGAAATGAAGACGGTAGCGCTCAAGTCAGTATCAATCGGCCTCCCATCACAGAATTGGTGCTCAGTGGCGGTGGCGCCAAGGGGGTGGCGTATTCCGGCTTCGTCGATACGCTCGAAACCAACGGCATCATGGACAATATCAGAACGATTTCAGGCTCCTCTGCGGGGGCCATATCGGCAGCGTTGCTCGCCAGCGGCATGAATCATGCCGGCTTCGATAGGATTTCTGACGATATCCCTCTCATTTCCTTGCTCGACAGCACCAACGCTACTGTTCAAAAAATCCAGAACGGATTGTCGAAGCTGGGCGAGAAACTGGAAAAACTCCCGCTGGCGCAACTGTTGTGTGATTTGCTGCCACGCCTGGGTTCCAAAGGGATGCCACTGGAGAAACTGATCAGGGAGGAAGCTTGCACGTCGCTGTTGCAGCGTTGCAAAGAACACCCGGAGCCTCTTTCCGAAGACGCGCGACAAGCCGTTGCCAATGTGGAAAGGAACCAATACGTCACTTTTGCCGACCTGGCCGTCCTGAGCAAAGAGGTCCCGCAAATCAAATCCGTGGAAATCACCGGCACCGCCATGTTCGAGGAAGGCACGCAATTGGTGGTCTTCAGCGCGGACCTGACCCCCGATATGGACATTGCCGTGGCCGCGCATATCTCCGCATCGCTGCCGGTGGTGTTCAGCCAGCCGACCCTGCAAGGACAGCCGTTCCAAGCGGTGGGCACCACCACGGCATTTGCCGATGGCGGCATCCTGAACAACACACCGGTACCTGCCATCTACAACCCGGCCACCTCCATGAGCCCGATCCCGGACGGCGAGCCGTTGATTCTGGTATTCGAGGCTCAAGAGTCGGCCCAGGAAAGCCCGCGAGGCACGGGCATCTCGGCCCTGATCGATCGGGTGCTCAAGGCTCCCCACACAGCCAGCTCTGCATGGAATGCCGAACAACTGAAGCCCTTTGCCGACAAGACCGTCGTCGTGCCGCTGATAACCGATAAAGGCAATTACTCTGGCCTGGTGAGCGGAACGATCAACTTCAGCATGTCCAAGGAGACCAAGAACCATCTTCAGGAAGAACTGCGCAAGGCTGTTCAAACCCACGTGGACGAGCGCAACACCACGCAGCAGACCTTTTCGTTTGCCTCGGTCGAGGACGCCCTCCTGGCGTTGAGCGACAAGGACTTCGAGCCGCTGAGCATAGAACTGGAAGGCGACGAAGCCTGCGCCGAGGTAATCGCCTTCAGGCGCCACGCACTACTGGCGTTGACGCAATTGAAGGAAGCGATCCAGGCGGCCAACGAAACATCCTCCAAGCTTGAACCCACTTCACAAATGCAGAGCGCCATCTGGGCCCTCGACCAGCTTGCGGACCAGCCCGGCAAGCTGGATTGGTTGGCAAAACGCCTCAACCACGGCAATGACCCGGACTTCATGCAGTTCCTGCAGGCTGCCGCCGAATGGGACAGCGGCGCGACCGGCGCCATTTCCGAGGTGACCCGTCACGCCGTCGAGCAAATGCACCTGCACGACATTGGCACGCGCATCCATAACGTCGTGCAAAACGTGCTGAATCCCGCACGCTTTATCGGCGGCCAGCCCGATGCGAACATCAAGCTGATAAATGGGGTCATCCGGGACCTGCAGGACGTGCAAGATCCAAAGGCCTCCAAAAACTCACTGGAGCAGAAGATCGCGTTCAACAATTCACTCGAACGGGTCATCGCCAACTACAGGTCCCGCTACACGGGGATGCTCGATCCGGAGTCGACAACCCGCAAGACACTGCGCAACATGCAATTCAAATAACCGCCGCTCACGCCGGGAGCCAGGGATCAGGTTCCCGCCTACTCCGAATCGTTGCGCCGCGCAGGCTTATCTGGGCGTTTATCGTTGGGCAGGCCGACTTCGCTGCGGATCTGTGCATGGCTGATCAAAGCGAAGATGAAGCTACCGCCGACGATGTTGCCGGCCAGTGTCGGCCCGGCGAAGACCATCCAGAAGTCCTCCCAGGACAACTGGCCGGCGAACACCAGGTAGGACACTTCGGCCGAGCCGACGACGATGTGGGTGAAATCCCCCAGCGCCATGAGGTAGGTGATCAAAATGATGATCCACATCTTGGCGCTTTCCATGGACGGGATCATCCAGACCATGGTGGCGATCATCCAGCCGGAAATGATGCCCTTGGCGAACATCTGGCCGGTGTCGTTCTCCATGACCTTGCGGCCGATTTCCAGGAAAGCCTGGTCGGTGCGCGGGTCGAAAATCGGCAGATGCAGCATCACGTAGGCCACCAGCAAGGTGCCGCACAGGTTGCCCACCAGCACCACCCCCCACAGCCGCAACAACCGACCGAAGTTGCCCAGCGTGGGTTTGCTCATGATCGGCAGCACGGCGGTCAGGGTGTTTTCGGTGAACAGTTGCTGGCGGGCCAGGATCACCGCGAGAAAGCCGGCGCAGTAACCGAAACTGGCGATGACCTTGAAGCCCTCGTGATCCGGCAGCCGGGAGCTGAGCAAGCCCATCGCCATCAGCGACAGCCCCATGGTCAGTCCCGCCGCCAGCGCCGACCACCAGAGCGCGGCGATACTGCGCTCCAGCTCCAGATTGCCCTGGGTGCGGATGATTTCATGCAACACGGCCGCCCGCGGCGGCTGGTTACGGTCGACTTCGTGCTGCTCCTGAGCCGAAAGGTCAGGGGTCTTGCCGTCTTTGTGGGTGTCCATACAGCTCCTGAACCGGTGGCGTGATGTACCTACGACACGCGGCGTTCAGAGCTGTTCAGTGGCACCCCGAACACAAATGTGGGAGCGAGCTTGCTCGCGATAGCGGTGGGTCGGTTTGCATCGGTGTTGAATGTGCAATCGTCATCGCGAGCAAGCTCGCTCCCACAGGGGAGTCCTCACCGCAGTCCCCTTGTGGGAGCGAGCTTGCTCGCGATGACAGCGCCGCCGATCTCACCCGACGACATCCTCCTTGAACTGATCCTTGACGTACGTGATCTCGGTCCGCCCATGAGGCGCGGGCAAGCCGTCTTCGCCGAGGTTGACGAAGACCATCTTCTCCACGGTCAGGATGCTCTTGCGGGTGATTTTGTTGCGCACCTCGCAGGTCAGGGTGATGGAGGTGCGGCCAAACTCGGTGGCGGTGATGCCCAGCTCGATGATGTCGCCCTGGCGCGAAGCGCTGACGAAATTGATTTCCGAAATGTACTTGGTGACCACGCGCTGGTTGCCCAACTGGACAATGGCGTAGATCGCCGCCTCCTCGTCGATCCAGCGCAACAGGCTGCCGCCGAACAGCGTGCCGTTGGGGTTGAGGTCTTCGGGCTTGACCCATTTGCGGGTGTGGAAATTCATGATCACTCCTGAGCGTCTGGCCGTTGAATAGCCGCATCATGGCAGACCGGGCGGTCAGGCTCTAGGTCGCGGGCCCTATGACGATCATCGGCAATTTCGATTTGCCGACAGAAACCCTTTTGGAAGATCCGATTAGCCCGTTATAATCGCCCCGCTTTACCCGGTCCACCCGTTGGACCGTTCCCGCCACCTGTCCGAGGGGCGCTGCAGCAGGCTCGACCTGTCAGGCTCGGATGGGGCGTTGTTTGTACGGGCCTGCCCGCACGGACACTAAACGCACAACGGCGCCCATTCGCATACATTACGAATGGAGGCTCTTCATGAGCGCTGTTATCACGCCTGCAGCTTTTACCGATTACAAAGTCGCCGACATGTCCCTGGCTGCCTGGGGTCGTCGCGAAATCATCATCGCCGAATCCGAAATGCCAGCCCTGATGGGTCTGCGTCGCAAGTACTCTGGCGAACAGCCATTGAAAGGCGCAAAAATCCTCGGCTGCATCCACATGACCATCCAGACTGCCGTGCTGATCGAAACCCTGGTTGCCCTGGGTGCCGAAGTGCGCTGGTCGTCCTGCAACATCTTCTCGACCCAGGACCAGGCCGCTGCCGCCATCGCCGCCGCCGGTATCCCGGTATTCGCCTGGAAAGGCGAGACCGAGCAAGAGTACGAGTGGTGCCTGGAACAGACCATCCTCAAGGATGGCCAGCCATGGGACACCAACATGATCCTCGACGACGGCGGCGACCTGACCGAGCTGTTGCACAAGAAATACGCATCCGTGCTGGAAAACGTCCACGGCGTGACCGAGGAAACCACCACCGGCGTACACCGCCTGCTGGACATGCTGGCCAAGGGCGAACTGAAGATCCCGGCCATCAACGTCAACGACTCGGTGACCAAGAGCAAGAACGACAACAAGTACGGCTGCCGTCACAGCCTCAACGACGCCATCAAGCGCGGCACCGACCACCTGCTGTCGGGCAAGCAGGCGCTGGTGATCGGCTACGGTGACGTGGGCAAGGGTTCTTCCCAGTCCCTGCGTCAGGAAGGCATGATCGTCAAGGTGTCCGAAGTCGACCCGATCTGCGCCATGCAGGCTTGCATGGACGGTTTCGAGCTGGTTTCCCCGTTCATCGACGGGATCAACGACGGCACCGAAGCCAGCATCGACAAGGCGCTGCTGGGCAAGATCGACCTGATCGTGACCACCACCGGCAACGTCAATGTCTGCGATGCCAACATGCTCAAGGCCCTGAAGAAGCGCGCCGTGGTCTGCAACATCGGTCACTTCGACAACGAAATCGACACCGCTTTCATGCGCAAGAACTGGGCATGGGAAGAAGTGAAGCCACAAGTCCACAAGGTGCACCGCACCGGTACCGGCAGCTTCGACCCACAGAACGACGACTACCTGATCCTGCTGGCCGAAGGCCGCCTGGTTAACCTGGGCAACGCCACCGGTCACCCAAGCCGCATCATGGACGGTTCGTTCGCCAACCAGGTCCTGGCCCAGATCTTCCTGTTCGGCCAGAAATACGCCGACCTGTCGCCGGCCCAGAAAGCCGAGCGCCTGACCGTGGAAGTACTGCCCAAGAAACTCGACGAAGAAGTGGCCCTGGAAATGGTCCGCGGTTTCGGCGGCGTGGTCACCAAGCTGACCAAGCAACAGGCTGACTACATCGGCGTCACCGTCGAAGGCCCGTTCAAGCCGCACGCTTACCGCTACTGATCGGCGCTGCTCCCCCACGGGAGCAGGCTTTTTTGTGGGAGCGAGCTTGCTCGCGATGCAGACACCTCGGCCCAACTGCCGTACCGAGGCGATGGCAATCGCGAGCAAGCTCGCTCCCACATAAGCCCGCCCCCACCAGGGATATGCAAGCCTCACCGGCCTACGAGTTTCCAAGGATATGACCATGTCCCAAGACCGTCGCTACAGCTTCGAGTTCTTCCCGACGAAGACCGATGCTGGGCATGAAAAACTGATCGCCACTGCCCGCCAGTTGGCCAGCTACAACCCCGATTTCTTCTCCTGCACCTATGGCGCCGGCGGTTCGACCCGTGATCGCACCCTGAACACCGTGTTGCAGCTCGAAAGCGAAGTCAAAGTTCCCGCAGCCCCTCACCTGTCCTGCGTCGGCGACAGCAAGGACGACCTGCGCAGCCTGTTGGCCCAGTACAAGGCCGCCGGCATCAAGCGCATCGTTGCCCTGCGCGGCGACCTGCCGTCGGGCATGGGCATGGCCAGCGGTGAGCTGCGCCACGCCAACGAACTGGTGAGCTTCATTCGTGAAGAAACCGGCGAACACTTCCACGTCGAAGTGGCTGCGTATCCGGAAATGCACCCGCAAGCACGCAACTTCGAAGACGATCTGCGCAATTTCGTACGCAAGGCCAATGCTGGCGCCAACAGCGCCATCACCCAGTACTTCTTCAACGCCGACAGTTATTTCTACTTCGTCGAACGTATCCGCAAGCTGGGCGTCGACATTCCTGTCGTGCCGGGAATCATGCCGATCACCAACTACAGCAAGCTGGCACGCTTCTCCGACGCATGCGGTGCAGAAATCCCACGCTGGATCCGCAAACAACTGGAAGCCTATGGCGATGACTCCTCAAGCATCCAAAGCTTCGGCGAGGAAGTCATCACACAAATGTGTGAACGTTTGTTGCAGGGCGGCGCACCGGGGCTGCATTTCTATACCCTTAACCAGGCCGAGCCCAGTCTCGCGGTATGGAACAACCTCAAGCTGCCGCGCTGATTGACTTAATGCGGTGGTACAAAGAGGCCTTGGCGAAAACCAAGGCCTTTTTTTTAAGCGCAGACATCTGGAGGATTGCAGTAGATGCCTAATGGTCACAGGCTAACGACCCCACAACTCATTTATCTGGTCTACGGGGCCGAAACCTACCACCAGGAAGCGTTGTTCAGCATCGCCAGCGCGCTGGCCGGTCTGCGCAAGACGCCGGACGAAGCCTTGGATATCCAGGTGTTCACCGACAATCCCGCACCGTACGCAGGGCTGCCGGTGCGTTTGCGCCCGCTGGACAATGAAACCCGCCAGGCCTGGATCGAACCCCACGGGTATCACTTCCGTGCCAAGCACGTGGTAATGCAGAAGGTGCTCGAAGAAGCCGAGGTGGCGCTGCTGATCGACACCGACACTTTTTTCCACTGCTCCCCCTCGAACTGTTTCGCCGCGTCCAGCCTGGTACGTTGCTGTGCAATGCCTTCGGCCTGACGTATGGCGCCAACAAGGACGCCGAGCTTTACCTGACACTGGCCGACACCCTGCGCCAGCGGCAGTTGGCGGACGACGACATGCCCTTGCTGAACTCCGGGGTCATTGGTCTCAACTGCGTCGATGCGTCAGTCCTGGATCGCTCGATCGCCCTGATGGATGAACTGTATCCATTGGCGAAGGGTGCCTACACGCTGGAAGAGTTCTGCCTTTCGGTAGCGGCCTATCGCTCGGTGCAAGTGCGCGAATGCCCGGACCTGATCCACCACTATTGGAGCCGCAAGCAGCTGTTCCGCGCCAAGACCAAAGCCTGGCTCGACAAACACGGCGCCGCACCGACTTGCCACCAGGCCCTGGATGAAACCGGCCAAGTCACCGCCACCCTGCCTCGGCCGCCGACCTTCCAACGCCTGGCCTACAAATTCATCACCCTGGGGCTGCCCAGCCATAAACGCCAGTTCATGCGCGAGATCCTCTATGGCTGCTACCGCCATACCAACGAGTTCGACCAGGCCTGCGCCCCGGTCTGGTGGGAAAAAGCCCTGGAGAACGTCGAACATCGCCTGGAAAAATCGCTGCAGGACCATGAACTCAAACGTTGGCTCGATCATCCGCTGATTCGTCTCGTGCTGGGTGAGCGCCGCGAAGCCATCTATGCGCACCTGATGCAGGCAAAAGGCAAGTAGTGGCCTGTGTGGTGAGTTCGTCAGTTCAAATTCGCAGAAGTTGACTCACTAGCCAAACAGGCCACCAGGGCACAGGCCAGGGCGCTCTAGCTATTTGATGAGCTCTCGTCGTAACCTCAGGCCCATGCCCGTCATTGTCCAGCTGCTGACCGCCCTTCTTCTCTTGTGCCTGAGCGTGACCGCCCAGGCCGAGAAGTTGCGCATTGTCACCGAACCCTGGGCGCCTTATGTCTACGAAGAGAACGGCAAGATGCTCGGCCTGGACTACGAAACCACGGCCATTGTGTTCAAGCGCCTGGGCATCGACGTGGAATGGCAATTCCTGCCCTGGAAGCGGTGCCTGGCGATGCTGGAACAGGGGTTGGCGGACGGTGCGCTGGACATTTTCCACAGCGATGAGCGCGATGCCCTGTTGCTTTACCCCAGCGAACCACTGTCGGACGTGGAGTTCGTGATGTTCTACGCCAACGCCCGCCCCCATCCGTTTCGCACGCTCGACGACCTGGGCGGCCTGACCGTCGGCACCTCGCCCGGCTACCTGTACAGCCAGGCCTTCAGTGAGTCGACCCTGTTCAAACGTGAAGCGGCGCCCACCCACGAAGCCAACTTCGGCAAGTTGCAACTGGGTCGGATCGACCTGCTCATCACCGACCGCAGGGTCGGCCGACATGTGCTCGAACAAATGCAGTTGGGCGACCAGATCACCGAAAACCCGGTGGTGGTGAGCCGTCAAAGCCAATACCTGGCGGTGCGACGCAATGCCGGGATGGATTTGCTGGTGCAACGCTTCAGTGCCGAACTCAAGCGTTTCAAGCGCGAACCAGCCTATGCCGAGCTGAGCGCCCGCTACGGCGCAGGCGATATGACCAAGGCCACTTCGCCCGGACGGGCCAGCACTGAAATAAACCGTTGAGCAGCAGGAAAGCGGCGCGAGGCGTTTGCTCTGTTATACTCCGGCCTTCCCGCCAGGCTCACGCCCGGACGCCCGGTCTTGCAAAAGGCATCCCGACACCGCTACAGCGCAGCCTACAGCCCGCGCGAGCCTTGTCCGGACCCGCCTTCGAGGCCCGGCAGGACCGGACGGGATGACGTCTTTTGGTTGAACGTCATTCGCGCCCGGCAAGACTATCCCATTGGGCCAGGCCCTCACTAAAACAGGATTACTCATGTCCTTTGCTTCCCTCGGTCTCTCCGAGGCTTTAGTCGGCGCCATCGAAGCCGCCGGCTATACCCAGCCTACCCCGGTGCAACAGCGGGCCATTCCCGCCGTGTTGCAAGGTCGCGACCTGATGGTCGCGGCGCAGACAGGTACTGGTAAAACCGGTGGTTTCGCCCTTCCGATCCTGGAGCGGTTGTTTCCCAACGGTCACCCAGACAAATCCCAGCGTCATGGCCCGCGCCAACCGCGCGTACTGGTCCTGACCCCCACCCGCGAACTGGCGGCCCAGGTACACGAGAGCTTCAAGGTCTACGCTCGCGACCTGAAGTTCGTCAGCGCCTGCATTTTTGGCGGCGTCGGCATGAACCCCCAGGTCCAGGCCATGTCTCGTGGCGTCGATGTACTGGTGGCCTGCCCCGGTCGCCTGCTGGACCTGGCCGGCCAGGGCAGCGTCGATTTGTCCCACGTTGAAATCCTCGTGCTGGACGAAGCCGACCGCATGCTCGACATGGGCTTCGTCCATGACGTGAAGAAAGTCCTCGCCCGCCTGCCCGCCAAGCGCCAGAACCTGCTGTTTTCGGCGACGTTCTCCAAGGACATCACCGACCTGGCCGGCAAACTGCTGCACAACCCGGAGCGCATCGAAGTCACGCCGCCGAACACCACGGTCGAGCGTATCGAGCAGCGTGTGTTCCGCCTGGCGGCCAGCCACAAACGTGCCCTGCTGGCGCACCTGATTACCGCCGGCGCCTGGGAACAGGTCCTGGTCTTCACCCGTACCAAGCACGGCGCCAACCGCCTGGCCGAGTACCTGGACAAGCACGGCCTGCCAGCCGTGGCGATCCACGGCAACAAGAGCCAGAACGCCCGCACCAAGGCCCTGGCCGACTTCAAGGCCGGCGAAGTGCGCATCCTCGTGGCCACCGACATCGCGGCCCGTGGCCTGGACATCGACCAGTTGCCCCACGTGGTCAACTTCGAGCTGCCGAACGTCGATGAAGATTACGTTCACCGTATCGGCCGTACCGGCCGTGCCGGTCGTTCGGGCGAAGCGATCTCGCTGGTCGCGCCGGACGAAGAAAAGCTGCTCAAAAGCATCGAGCGCATGACCAAGCAGAAAATCGCCGACGGCGACCTGATGGGCTTCGATGCCAGCACGATCGAAGCCGAGAAGCCTGAAGTACGCGAACGTCCGGATGTGCGTAATCCGCGCAATGCCCGCGGCCCACGGGGCGACGGTCCGAACGGCGGTGGTGGCGGCGGCGGTCGCAAAGACAAAGGCAAGGACAAGGGCAAGGAAAAATCGGCCAGCAACAGCAATGGCCGCGGCGAACGCCCTGCCCGCGAACAGAAGCCCCGCGAAGGCACCCCGGCCCGTGAGCAGCAGCGCCCGGCTCCACGCGCCGCAGCCGATCGTGCCCCGGACGAGTTCCTGGATGACGATGTCGATAACTTCGGTAACCGCGTCGACTACGTGCCACAGCAGAAACCAGCCCAGGGCCGCGGTCGCCGTCCGGGTGCCCCGGCACAAGGCGCAGGTGCAGGCGCACCGCGCAGTGGCCAGCCACAGGGTCGCCAGAACGGTCCGCGCAACAGCAACGGCTCGTCTACCGGCACACCGCCGGCCAAGCGCAGCGGCCCACGCAACGGTGCCCCCCGTGACGGCCAGGCCCGTCGCGACGACACCCGCCCGCGCCGCCCGGCCCGTGACGACCAGCCTCGCCAGGAACCGGCCGTGCAGAACCCGCGCAGCAACCAGCCGAAAATCATGCACAAGGAATCGAAAGCCGATCGCTTCCCGACACCTGAACAGCTGGATCAACTGCCAAGCCGTCCACGGGGCGAAAAACCGGCATTGCTGACACGCAATCGCTGAGTTTTTCCAATCCGTGAAAAAGCCCCGGGTCTCGCGACCCGGGGCTTTTTTTGGCCCGACACATTCCAAATGTGGGAGCGAGCTTGCTCGCGATAGCGGTGTATCAGCCAACATCAATGTGACAGAACTGCCGTCATCGCGAGCAAGCTCGCTCCCACAGGGTTCTCTGCGTTGCCCGAATCCGCGCAATAAAAAACGCCCCTGGTCCCAAGACCGGGGCTTTTTTTGGCCCGCACATTCCAAATGTGGGAGCGAGCTTGCTCGCGATAGCGGTGTATCAGCCAACACCAATGTGACAGAACTGCCGTCATCGCGAGCAAGCTCGCTCCCACAGGGTTCTCTGCGTTGCCCGAATCCGCGCAATAAAAAACGCCCCTGGTCCCAAGACCAGTTTTTTTGGCCCAACACATTCCAAATGTGGGAGCGAGCTTGCTCGCGATAGCGGTGTATCAGCCAACACCAATGTGACAGAACTGCCGTCATCGCGAGCAGGCTCGCTCCCACAGGGTTCTCTGCGTTGCCCGAATCCACGCAATAAAAAACGCCCCTGGTCCCAAGACCAGGGGCGTTTTTTTGTCAGGCGCGAAGGTTACTTCGCTTTGACACCTTCAAACGAGACGTACAGTTCGACCGCGTCGGAGGTTGGACCCAGGTCTTTCTGCTTGCCGAAGTCCGAACGCTTGATGCTGGTGGTGCCTTCGAAGCCAGCACGGTAGCCGCCCCATGGGTCCTTGCCTTCACCCAGGAAGGTGGCCTTGACCACAACCGGCTTGGTCACGCCCAGCAGGGTCAGGTCACCGGTCACATCGGCGGTTTCCTTGCCATCAGCGTTCTTGCCAGTGGACTTGACGCTGGTGGAAACGAAGGTCGCCTTGCCGAATTTGCTGGCGTTCAGGAAGTCAGCGCTGGCGATGTGCTTGTCGCGCTCGGCGTGGTTGGTGAACACACTGGCGGTATTCACGTTGAACTCGATCTTGCTGGCTTCAGGCTTGGCGGCGTCGAAGCTGAACTTGCCGTCGATGTCCTTGAAGGTACCGGTGATGTAGCTATAGCCCAGGTGGCTGATCTTGAAGTCGACGAAGGCGTGCTGGCCTTCCTTGTCGACGACGTAGTCGGCAGCCATGGCCTGGCCGGCAGACAGCAGGGCAGAACCGATTGCCAGGGCGGCGAGCGTCTTTTTCAACATGCTTTCTATTCCTTTGGAGTCGAGGTTGAACATCAGGCTTGGCGCCCCAGCATTCGCTTGAGGGTCGCGTCACGGTCGATAAAGTGGTGTTTCAATGCTGCCAACGCATGAAGGCCGGAAAAAATGACCAACGCCCATGCCAGGTAGAAATGAATCTCACCGGCGACGTCTGCCTGATCGGGCAGTCCGGACACCAGCGCGGGTACTTCAAACAGGCCAAACACCGGAATCCCGACACCGTCTGCGGTGGAAATCAGGTAACCGGCAATCATCACGGCGAACAACCCGAGATACAGTGCGCTATGGCCAAGCTTGGCGCCGACGCGGGTCAGGCGGCCATAGGTTGGCAGAGTCGGTGGTGGCGGGCTGACAAACCGCCAGATTACCCGCAGCAACATGACCGCCAGCAGCACCAGGCCAATGCTCTTGTGCAGGTCCGGCGCGTCTTTGCGCCAGGTGCTGTAGTAATCCAGCCCGACCATCCACAGGCCCAGGGCGAACAGCCCGTACACCACCAGCGCAACGCCCCAGTGCACAGCGATACTGACCCAGCCATAGCGAGAAGAAGAGTTGCGAAGCTGCATTGCTCATATCCTGTAAAAACTGCGATCAAGACTAGCGAGTTATCTATCGATTTAAAGCGGAAATTTTCGCTTTGAAATATCGAGAAATACGATCATCAGTCTGGAGGGGGTGGGTTAAGGAAAGATTAAAGGGGAAACGGTGCTGATGGCGAGGGGTACAGGCAGCCGTTGGGTGCCTGCAAGGACCTCATCGCCAGCAGGCTCGCTCCAACAGAAGACCGCGTCGGAATCGTCACCATCGCCCAACTATTTTTTCCATGCAATATATATGTATCACCATTTCCGCTTCTCCTCTTGATCAAATGGGCGCTCAACAACTATTGAACGAGGTGAAGCATGGCTGTTCCTTACACCCCATTTCGGGCCAACGGCTCGCCGCTACTTCCGCCCAATCAAACAATGGCGCCGGGGCAGTCTCTTCAGTCCCCAAACGGAAAGTTTCGACTGATATTGCAGGCTGATGGGAATTTGGTTATCAAGGACGGCGGTACTGTCGTCTGGATTGCAGACAGCAATCAACGTTATAGTGCAACCTTGTATCCAAAGAGAATGCGAGAGCCCCTGCAATTTGTAATCGCTAATAGCGGCTTTCTTTATGATCCATCCAGAAGACGCTTATGGATTTCTGAAAGTAGCCATAGCAGGGACAAGTCGCTTTGGTACAACGCTTGTATGATCATTCAGGATGACGGCAACCTGGTCATCCATGACAGGCGAACGGGAAAGCTATGCTGGGCTCGCTTTGGTTTCGTCCCGGGACGTATGTCCAAGCCAAAGCGGGTCAAAATTTTATTTGAGGACTTTGAAATTAAAACTTGGTCGTTTTCACTGCCGCCTCTCTAGAGTCACTTATTGACGCACTCAGGCCTGTAAGGATCCATGTCGCATCTATAAACTAATTGAGGATCGTGCTTTTTCAGCACCATACGACCATCAGCAGTGCAACCACTGATACCGAATACTGCCAATAGCATTAAAGCTACTATCAATCTCATATTAACTCCAGCTTTTACGAGGTGAAAATTGTGAGTTATTAGTTTACCGAGCACTCAGGCCTATATGGATCGATGGAGCACTTATGTACTAACTGCGGATCTCTTTTTGGAATCATTGGAATTCTCAAAGGATCCCGGCATTCACCATACACACATCCTTATATCGAAGCCAACACGACCACTGCCATTAGTATTTTCATACGCGCTTCTGTTTTTTGGAGGAGCCTAGACTTATGGTTTGGTAAGCGCTATCGCCTGCTTCCGGTTAAAGGGTGGGAAGTTTCCGATATATCGCCGAGGCGTGTAGGACGTCGCGCTTATCAAGCCGCGCCGATACGCTTGATGCGGGATAAAAAAACGCGGCCCTTGGGCCCATGTGGTTCATTTGAGAAAAATAATGGAGCTGTGGCGAGGGAGCTTGCTCCCGCTCGGCTGCGAAGCAGTCGTAAACCGGCGGGTGCGGTGTATCTGATGCTCCGCATTTGGCAGGTTTTGGGGCCGCTTCGCGGCCCAGCGGGAGCAAGCTCCCTCGCCACGGGTTTTTCGATCACCTCAAGTGAACAGCATTGGGTCCTCGAGCCGTGCTTTTTTCCACCTGACCGTTACTGAGCCTTCGTCTCAGTAGTCGCCGCCGGCTTGGTGGCGGGTTTCTTCACCGGTTCAGTCTTTTTCACCGGTGCCTTGGCCGGTGTTTTTTTAGCCGGTGCCTTGGCAGCTGGTTTTTTTGCTGCCGGTTTGGTCGTTGCTTTCTTGGCTGGCTCAACCTTCGCCGGGGCCGGCGCGGGAGGTTCCACTGGTGCCGGCGCTGGGGCGGGTGCCGGCACTGGAGCAGGCGCTACCGGCTGCTCTGGCGCCTTGACCGGCTCCGGCTTCTTGTCGTCATCCGAGCCACCGAACAGGTTGCTGAAGAAGTTGCCCTTCTTCGCCGCCACCGCACCGGCAGCGGCGGCTGTCGCGGCGGGAGCGACCTTGGCCGGTTCGAACGACTTGCCGGCCGCCAGGTCTTCAACCTGGCTGGCAGCCCGCTGGCCGCTGCGCAACGCGCCTTCCAGGGTGCCCGGATACAGGGTGTCGGTGTGTTCGCCGGCAAAGGCTACACGCTGCAACGGTTTTTCCCACAGACGCCAGTACTTGCTGATCTGGCCCGGGCCGAAGGCCAGGTACGCGCCGCCCGTGGACGGGTCGGTGCTGTAGCGGCGGATTTCATAGCCGGTGAACGCGCCACGGGCCTGTGGATAAAACGCGTGCAGGCGGATCAGCACCTGATCGACCATCTGCTTGTCGCCGAAGGCCTGCATCACCCGGGCGTTGTCGCCGGACAGGTTGATGACCACGTTGGCGCCGCCCTTCATGGCCGGCTCGATCCACATCATGCCCAGGCCGGCGTTGCTGTAGATTTCGCCCGACATGCGTGCCTTGCTGTCCCAGACGGGGGTCTTGAACTTGAGCATGATCTGGTCGCGCCAACCGTAGTTGGTGCCCTTGATCGCGCCTTGATGCTGGGCGTCCAGGGCCGGGGTCAACTGGATCTTGTTCAGCGCCCGCAACGGCACCGCCAGCACCACGTAGTCAGCCTGGTAACCCACGCTGCCGACCTTGACGGTCACGCCATCCTTGTCCTGGGAGATGGCCGACACCGGCGAGTTGGTCTTGATGGTTTTCAGTTGCTTGACGAACGCCTGGGCCAGGGTCGGACTGCCGCCGAGCAGGCGCGAGGCGCGCAGGTCGCGGTCGGACACGCCACGATAGACGCGGTTCTGCTGGGCGAAATACAGCAGCGACAGGCGCGAAGGTTCGTCATAACGGGTGCGAATCTCCTGGTTCACCAACTGACGCGCCGTGGCCGGCAGTTGTAGACGATCGAGCCAGTTGGAGACGGTGATCTGGTCCAGCGCGTGCAACGTGTTATTCGCCGCCGGGTTCTGCGGGTCTTCGATGGAGCGCGCCAGGTCGTCCAGGGTGGTTTCGTAGCGCTTGAGGGCTTCGGCGGTGGCCGGCTGCTTGGTCGCCAGATCGGCGGCGGTGAAGTAGGTGCCGTCGATCAGGTAGCTGGGGGTACGCACGAACTCCGGGGCCGGCGTGGTGCTCAGCTTGAAGGCCGAGACGTATTTGTTCAGCACCGGCTGCGTCTTCTCATTGCCGATCCACTCGCTGGTGGCCATGCCCGAGCGACCGCCCAGGTCCGGCTTGGCTTCCAGCAGCGTCACGGCCCAGCCTTTGTTCTGCAGCTCATAGGCCGCGGTGAGTCCCGCCAGGCCGCCGCCGATGACGATGGCCGTCGGTTGTTTGTCCTTGGCCAGCGCCGAAACGCTGAACAGCCCTATCATCACCAGCGCACAGGCGCGCAGCCAACCAGCAGACATTCAACGAACTCCGGATTAAACGTAGGAAATTTCAGCTTTCGAGCCAGGCGGCTCTCGGTTTTTCGAGCCAGTCGGCTCAGGGAACGGCGAAGAATACGACAGCCATCAAAGCGCCGCCAGCGGCGTCTATCGCCTCGCGCAAAGTCGCGTCAACGACACAATGGGTTGTCCCCAGGGCCGCCATTGCATAGGCTTGCGCGATTGTTTTGCCCGCGCCCGCCGCGAGCCGCCTCGAGGAGACTGTAAATGGGCCTGAATAACCAGTGGATGCAACGCGACCTCGCGGTGCTGTGGCATCCCTGCACCCAGATGAAAGACCACGAACAGCTGCCGCTGATCCCCATCAAGCGTGGTGAAGGCGTGTGGCTGGAAGATTTCGAAGGCAAGCGCTACCTCGATGCCGTCAGTTCCTGGTGGGTCAACGTGTTCGGCCACGCCAACCCGCGCATCAACCAGCGCATCAAGGACCAGGTCGATCAGTTGGAGCATGTGATCCTGGCCGGCTTCAGCCATCAGCCCGTGATCGAACTGTCCGAGCGCCTGGTGAAGATGACGCCCGAGGGCCTGACCCGGTGCTTCTATGCCGATAACGGCTCGTCCTGCATCGAAGTGGCGATGAAGATGAGCTTCCACTACTGGATCAATCGCGGCCGGCCGGACAAGAAACGCTTCGTCACCCTGAGCAACAGCTACCACGGCGAAACCATCGCGGCGATGTCAGTGGGCGATGTGCCGTTGTTCACTGAAACCTACAAAGCGTTGCTGCTGGACACGATCAAGGTGCCGAGCCCCGACTGCTACCACCGCCCCGAAGGCATGGGCTGGGAAGAACATTCACGCAACCTGTTCGCCGCCATGGAGCAGACCCTGGCCGAGCACCACGACACGGTGGCGGCGGTGATCGTCGAGCCGCTGATCCAGGGTGCCGGCGGCATGCGCATGTACCATCCGGTGTACCTGAAGTTATTGCGCGAGGCATGCGACCGCTATGGCGTGCACCTGATCCATGACGAAATCGCCGTCGGCTTTGGCCGCACCGGGACGATGTTCGCTTGTGAGCAGGCCGGTATCACACCGGATTTTCTCTGTCTGTCCAAGGCCCTGACCGGCGGCTACCTGCCGCTGGCGGCGTGCGTGACCACCGACGAGGTCTACAGCGCGTTCTACGACGACTACCCGACCCTGCGCGCCTTCCTGCACTCCCACAGCTACACCGGCAACCCGCTGGCCTGCGCGGCGGCCCTGGCGACGCTGGACATCTTCGAAGAAGACAACGTCATCGAAAACAACCAGGCCCTGGCCCAGCGCATGGCCAGCGCCACTGCGCACCTGGCCGATCACCCGAACGTCGCCGAAGTGCGCCAGACCGGCATGGTGCTGGCCATCGAGATGGTCAAGGACAAGGTCAGCAAAACCGCGTATCCGTGGCAGGAACGGCGTGGCCTGGCGGTGTTCCAGCATGCCCTGGAGCGCGGTGCATTGTTGCGGCCGTTGGGTAGCGTGGTGTATTTCCTGCCGCCGTATGTCATCACCCCCGAGCAGATCGACTTCCTCGCCGAAGTGGCCAGTGAAGGCATCGACATCGCCACCCGGGACAAGGTCAGCGTGGCGGTGCCGAAGGACTTTCACCCGGGCTATCGCGATCCGGGCTGACGACACGTTTCTCTGTGGCGAGGGAGCTTGCTCCCGCTGGGCTGCGAAGCGGCCCTAAAGAAGAGCGGGCGCTGCGCACCCGAGCGGGAGCAAGCTCCCTCGCCAAAAAAGCTCCCCTGCAGCAATGTCGAATTCAGATTCAATAGAGAACAAAACATGAGACTGTCCCGCTTCTTCATCGACGCCCCCCTGAGCCTCGGCGACCACGAACTGCCTGAAGCCCAGGCCCACTACATCGGTCGGGTGCTGCGCATGGCCGAGGGCGATGCGGTGCAAGTGTTCGATGGCTCCGGCCAGGAGTTTCGCGGCACGTTGGCCGAAGTCGGCAAAAAGCGCGTGCGGGTGCAGTTGGACGAGCAGTTCGCCGGACAACTTGAATCGCCGTTGCGTATCCACCTCGGCCAGGGCCTGTCCCGGGGCGAGCGCATGGATTGGGCGATCCAGAAAGCCACGGAGCTGGGGGTCAGCGAGATCACGCCGATTTTCAGCGAACGTTGCGAAGTGCGCCTCAAGGACGAGCGCGCCGACAAGCGCCTGCTGCACTGGCGCCAGGTGGCGATCAGCGCTTGCGAGCAGTGCGGGCGCTCGACCGTGCCGGTGATCCATCCACCGCTGCTGCTGGCTGACTGGTTGAAGCAGGCCGAGGCCGAATTGAAGCTGGTGCTGCACCCGGTGGCCGAGCCGCTGGTCAGTCATGAAAAACCGTCGACCCTGGCCTTCCTGATCGGTCCCGAAGGCGGGTTGTCGGATGCCGAGGTCGAGCAGGCCAAGACCGCCGGCTACCAGGCCGCCCGCCTCGGCCCACGCGTGCTGCGCACCGAAACCGCGCCGGTGGTGGCCCTGGCCGTGGCACAGCAGTTGTGGGGGGATTTCTGAAGTCAGCCCCCCTGTGGGAGCGAGCTTGCTCGCGATGGCGGTGGGCCAGTCAACATCGATGCTGACTGATCCGACGCTATCGCGAGCAAGCTCGCTCCCACATTGAATCCAGGTTGCTCAGGGGTTAGAGCACATAAAACAGAATCGCCACGAAGTGCAGCAGGCTGCCGGCGATCACGAACAGGTGCCAGATGCCGTGGGCGTGGCGCAGACGGTGGTCAAGGGCGAAAAAGATGATGCCCACGGTGTACAACACGCCGCCCGAGGCCAGCCAGGCAAACCCGGTGCTGCCCAGGGCCGCCAACAACGGTTTGACCGCCACCAGCACGATCCAGCCCATCACGGCGTAGATCACGATCGACAGGATCCGCGCTTCGGAACGCGGCTTGATTTCCTGCAAGATCCCGATCACCGCCAGCCCCCAGACGATCCCGAACAACGTCCAGCCCCACGGCCCGCGCAGGGTCACCAGGCAGAACGGGGTATAGCTGCCGGCGATCAGCAGGTAGATCGAAAAGTGATCGACCTTCTGCATGATTTCCTTTTTGCGCCCGCGCACGCTGTGATAAACCGTCGAAGCGCTGTACAGCACCAACAAGGTGAACCCGTAGATCGCCACGCTGACGATCTTCCACGGATCGCCGGCCATCCCGGCGATCACCAGCAACCACACTGCGCCGATAAACGCCGCCACCGCCCCCACCAGGTGCGTCCAGGCGTTGAGTCGTTCCCCGTGATACATCCAATACCACCTCACATTTAGAAACAGGTGCCCAGGCTCAGGCTTGGCGCTGCAAAGTGCAATGGTTTGCTGCTACCCCTCTGAGCCCACCACTGATTAACTCCTCCAAAAAGAGTCGGTTGGGGCACAATCAAACCATACGAATAAGAGTCCGCCCCATGCTGATCGACGAAGAATTGACCCTGAAGAAACTGGAGGTGTTCCTGGCCTTCATGCGCACCGGTAACCTGGCGCGGGCGGCGGCCGAGTTGCAGACCAGCAACGTCAGTGTGCACCGGGCCATTCACTCGCTGGAAAGCGCCCTGCGCTGCCCATTGTTCAAGCACGAAGGGCGCAACCTCACACCGCTGGAAAGCGCTTACGTGCTGGAAGAACGGGCGCAGAAGCTGATCCAGGACGTGGTCGACAGCGTGCGCCTGACCCGTGAGGCCGCCGGTTTCTCCGCCGAGCGCTTCAAGCTCGGCTCGCTGTATTCGCTGACGGTCAAGACCGTGCCGCAGTTGATCATGGGCCTGAAGATCCGCCGCAGCGAACTCAATATCGACCTGATCATGGGCTCCAACATCGACTTGCTGTACAAGCTCAAGAACATGGAGGTCGATGCGATCCTGGTGTCCCTGGACGACAGCGTCAACGACCCGGACTGCGAGCAGATTGCGCTGTTTTCCGATGACATCTTCCTCGCCACGCCAGCCGACTCACCCTTTGCCCATCGCAGCGAAGTCGACCTGGCCGAGGTCCGCGACGAGACATTCATCACCTTGACCCAGGGTTTTGCCACACATCAGGACGGGATTCGGGTGTTCAAGCAGGCGGGGTTCGAGCCGAAGGTGGCGATGCAGGTCAACGACATCTTCACCCTGCTGAGCATGGTCAGCTCCGGGGTGGGTTATGCGTTGCTGCCCGGCCGGATCGCGGCGGTGTATGAAAACCGGGTGAAACTGATCCCGTTGCAGGAAAAGTACCGGTTGCAGCAGCACATCGGCGTGGTGTTCCTCAAGGCCAAGGAGCGTGATCCGAACCTGCTGGCGCTGTTGGCCGAGTGCCGGATGTATGCCAATCGCCAGGCCTGAAATCGTGCTGCCCCCATCGCGAGCAAGCTCGCTCCCACAAGGTTCGTGGCATACCCAGAATCCAGGTTCACCCCGATCCACTGTGGGAGCGAGCTTGCTCGCGATGGCATCGGCCCACTCAGAGCCGATCCGGAGGCTTAACCAACAATCCCGCGAACAATGAAGTACAACAACGAAGGCCCCAGCAAGCACCCCAACCCGGTGTGGAAGGTCGCCGTCAACGCGCCGTACGGCACCAGCCGCCGGTCCGTCGCGGCCAGGCCGGCCGTCACGCCACTCACCGTCCCGGCCAAGCCACCGAATACCATGGCCGAGCGCGGGTTATCCAGGCCCATCCAGCGCGCCGCCATGGGGGTGCCGACCATTACGATGATCGCCTTGATCAAGCCGGTGGCAATCGACAACGCCATCACATCGGACGTGGCGCCAATCGCGGCCCCGGTCACGGGCCCGACGATGTAGGTCACCGCACCCGCGCCGATGGTGGTCATGCTCACCGCGTCGCGATAACCGAACAACCAAGCGATGCTCGCACCGACGATGAACGGCAGGATCGTGCCCAGCAGCAACGCGATGACGCCAATCATCCCGGCCTTCTTCGCCTCGGTGGCCTGCACTTCGAAGGCCGTGGCAACGATGGCGAAGTCACGCAACATGGCCCCGCCCATCAAACCGATACCGGAGAACAGGGACAAGTCCGCCAGACCTTTTTGCCCGCCAGTCATGGTGCCGCCCACCCAGGCCAGCACCAGGCCGATGACAATGGCGATCGCCGAACCGTGGATCCGTCCATAGGTCAGGCGCTTGGACAACACCACCGATACCCACATGATCACGCCCACGAACGCGAACGCCGTGATCAGACCGTTATGCTCCAGGCCTTTCTCGATGAGATCCCACATATCAGCGACCTCCTGCTGGCGTGCCCAGCGGGGTCAGTTCCGCCGGCTCATCGGGCAATGGCTCGCCTTTGTGGGTCCGGCTGATCAGCGCAATGGTGCAACCACAGAGCACCACCGAACCGATGGCCGCCAACACCGCCACCGGGCCACCGTGCAGGGCCGTGACCACGTTCTGCTGCGCGGCCATCGCCACCACCACCGGAATGTACATGGCGCCCCAGAAGGCCACGCCCATCTCACAGTCCTTGGTCATGCCGCCGCGTTTTTGCATCCACAACCGTGCGCAGATCAGCAGGATCATGGCAATGCCGACCCCGCCCACGTTGGATTTGACGCCCAGCAACACGCCGAGCATGTCGCCCAGGATCACCCCTGTCAGCGTACAGATCGCCAACAGCGCCACACCGTAAATAATCATTGTCGTAGTCCTCAAAGTGCATCGTCGAAGTTGTTGTTTTTGTGCTTCGTCAGCTTGAGTAGGTGGTCTAGGGTTGGCGGTTTCCCTCCTCACGCAACAGCGCCTGCAAGGTATCGAGCCGGGCACCGTCGAAGGCAATGACGGTGCCCTGCTCGAACACCCGGCGCGCCAGCCCGGTGAGTACCGCGCCGGGTGGCAGTTCGATCTGTAGCCGCACGCCACGCTCGTAGGCGCTTTGCACGGTGCCGCGCCAATCGACGACGCGGCACATGTTGAACGCCAGGTCGTCGCGCAGGGCCTCAGTGCTGATCACCGGCCGGGCGCGGCTGCTGCTGAGATAGCCCAGTGTGGGGGCTTTCAACGGCACCTCGGCAAACGCCTGGGCCAATGTCCGCGCCGGAGCCTCCAGCAACGGGCAATGGGACGGCACGCTCACCGCCAGCCGACAGGCTTTGCCAGCGCCTTGGCGCCGAGCCTTTTCGGCGACCAGGCCCATGGCTTCGTCGCTGCCGGCAATGACCACTTGGTTGTCGGCGTTGATATTGGCCAGGTAGACCGGCGTTGCTTGGCTATGCACCTGGGCCAGCAAGGCTTCCACTGCCGCCAGGTCCAGGCCGATGATCGCGCTCATGCCGTAGCCATGCGGATACGCCTGCTGCATCAGTTCACCGCGCAGGCTGACCAGCCGCAGCGCATCCTCGAAGCCCAGCGCCCCGGCAACGACCGCCGCCGGATACGCACCGATGGACAGCCCTGCCACATAATCCGGCGCGGGGGCTTGTTCCAGCAATCGGCGGGCCGCCGCCACGCCGGCGATCAGCAGGCACAGCTGCACGGCGCGGGTCGATTGCAACGCCTCGGCGCTGTCCAATCGCAAGACGTCTTCACCGAGCACATCCCCTGCCTCGTCCAGGATCAGCGGCGCCAGCCCATGAAGCATGCCCACGCGCTGCGCACCCTGGCCGGGAAAGACGAAGAGGCTGCTCACACGACCTGCTCCACGCAAGGCTGCCAAGGATCGCTCACCAGCCGGGCCTGAACATCGTCCTTGAGCAAGACCCGAGGCGACGAACCCGCCCATTCCCGCAGGGCCACGGCGCCGCGAGGCGTTTGCAACTGCATGTCCACGGCGCATACCGAAGCATCCAGTAGCGCCAGCAAATCCCTGGCCTGGAGACGATCCAGACAGTGCGGTGTGCGCAGAATCAAATCCAGGTCACTGCGCTCATGCAGGGCCTCGACACCGCTGGCGAGTTCGAACCCGGCGCTGCCGCTAACGCCCCAGGTCCAGCCACTGCCATCGAGTAGCGGGCGCAGCCGGGCCAGGGCGTGCAGGGCCGGCAGATCGCGCGGCGACTCGATCTGGCACAGGTCCTCCGGGCGCACCCGGCGCTGGATCGCAGCCATCGGCATCGACGTGGCGTAACGCTGCGCCCTGGAGCGACCGCGCACGCCCACCGCGACATCCCCGGACAAGGTCAACGCCCGGCGCACCACCACCGGTTGGCCGAGGCCGAGGCTCTCGACGGCCCAGCGTGGCGCATCCGCCGGCAAGTGCTCCGGCGTCATTCCCCAGAGCAGGTCATGGGCCAGGAACCCGTTCACCACTGCGCGCTCAACAATTGGCGAACCGTGCTGGAGGCGGCCCGATGGGTCGCACCGAGGCGGCTGCGCAAGTCGCGAGGCGCATTGGCGACATCGTTGATCGCTTGTTGCAGGCAGTCAGTCACCCGAGCCAGATCGCTCGCGCAGGGCTGCTCGATCTGCTCCACCGACAAGGTTTCCCACAGCAGGCCCAGGCTGGCAAAACTGTCGATGTCATAGGCCATCGGCGGCACGCTGGCGGCCAAGGCTTCAAGCTCTTCGACACTGCGCAAGGTCACCCGCGCCGCCGAGGCCTTGCCCATGGCGTGGACCATCACGCCCGGGTCGCGCAGGGCAATCAGCCGGTTGGCCTGGTAGCCGTGGGCCAGGAACGCCCCCGACATCGCCTTGCCCACCAGCAAGCCAATCACCGGATGCCCGGCCAGCCGCGCACGGGCATAGCTGTCCGCCGCACCGGCCAAGGCCTGATGAATGCCCAGGGCTTCTTCACGCCGGCCATAGGCCTGGCTCGGTACATCGACAATCGCGATCAACGCACGCTTGTGGGCGGCATCGCGGTCGGCATCGATGGCGTCATCCACCGCCTTGGCCAGGCCCCAGCCTTCCAGCAAGCCGACTTCGCCGTTGCGCGCCCGGGGGAAACGGTTGTCGGGATCGGCCACCACCGCCAGCAGGCGCGCGGTTTGCTCGCCCAGGCGGACATCGGCGACCTTCAACGAAGCAGGCAAACCTTGTACCGCGCTGGCATCGCCACTCAAGGCTTCGAACCAGCGCAAGCCTCTCAATGAATAGGCACTCATGGGCGTTCTCCCTGATACAACTGACGAACCGCTGCCGGTTCGATTTGCACATCAGTGTCCAAGCGCGCCAAGCGCTGCAGGAACAGTTCGGCCTGGCCGCTACGGTGTTGCACGGGCACGCCCAGGTGCAGCAATTGGCTGACCTGTTGGCGGATCTGCGTCACATCGTCGGCCGCATAACGATCCACCAGTCCCGTGGCGAAACGCTGCTCGCCGCCCGTCAGGCTCCAGATGAATGGCCGGTCACGGGAGTCGTATTCGTCGAGGCCGGCTTCCTGTTCGATCACTTGCGGACCGTTCAGGCCCAGCCGCGCTTCCCGGGTCACCAGCAGATAACTGCACAGCCCGGCGGCGATGGACATGCCGCCAAAGCAACCGACGCTGCCGGCCACCACGCCCACCACGGGCTGGTACTGACGCAAATCGACAATCGCCGAATGAATCTCGGCAATCGCCGCAAGCCCCAGGTTGGCCTCCTGCAACCGCACGCCACCGGTTTCCAGCAGCAGCACGGCGCGGGTCGGAATGCCTTTGCGGTTGTCTTCGGCGGCCAGTTCCAACGCCCCGGCAATCTTCGCCCCGCCGACTTCGCCGAGGCTGCCACCCTGGAACGCACCTTCAATGGCGGCGATCACCACGGGCAGGCCATCGAGCGAGCCTTTGGCGATCACCACGCCGTCGTCGCTTTGCGGCACCACGCCCTGACGCAACAACCACGGCGACATGACCCGCTGGAACGGGTCGAGCAATTCACGGAAAGTGCCGTCATCGAGCAAGGCCTTGGCCCGCTGCCGGGCGCCGAGTTCGACGAAGCTGTGCTTGTTGAGCAACGCTGCGCTGTCAGTCATGGCCGATCTCCTCGAAACCTTGCTCCAGGCGCAGACGCACCACGCCAGGGGTGGCGCCGAAATCATGAATGTCGATGGACAGGGCCGGTGGCGTCTGGCCGTCGAACATGCGGGCGAACAGATGTTGCCAGCGTTGCTCGCTGCCATTGACCGAGGTCTGCACCTGGATGGTCAGCTTGCCCGCCAGGCCAGGTTCGATCAGCACTTCCAGGTCGCCCGAGCCGACGCAGCCCACCAGCGCCCGGCCCCGTGGCGGCTGCCCGGCGGGGAATTCAAAGGATAGGGTTTCCATCAGCACACTCCAGGGAAGAGGCCATCGCCACGCTCGATACGATCGAGGAACAGGCAGGCGGCGAGCAGGTCGGCAGCGCCGCCGGGCGAGGCGTTCAAGGCAATCAGTTGTTGATCCAGCGCGTGCAATTGGCGCCGACCGCCCAGGCTCGCACTGCCACCGGCATCGAGCACCGCTCTGGCGCCTTGTTGCATGGCCTGCAAACCCGGCTCGCCAGCGCGGTAGAGCACGCAGGTGTCGGCCAGGGTGGTCATGATCGCCAGCAAGGCATCGAGCCGGGCGTTCTGCTCGCCCGCCCCTGCCGCGCGGCTGCGCTTGAGTTGCGGCAGGCCCAAGCCAGTCACCGCCGGAAACGCCAGTTGCGCTTCTTCCCGGGCACCGCGCACGCCATAGCGCTGGGCGACCTGGGCGCCATGGCTCAAGGGGCGAGGCGCATAACGGTCGTTGAGCAAGGCCAGGCGGGCGGCGCGCAAAGTAACGGCGCTGGCGACACTGGATTCAGGTTCCAGCGCCGCTGCAGCGACCAACAGGCCCAAGGCCCAGATCGCGCCACGATGGGTGTTTACCCCGCCCGTGGTGGCAAGCATCGCCGCTTCCCCCTCACGGCCGATCCGCCCAAGGGCTTCACGCAACGGCAGGCCGATTTCGCCGCATTCGAGGGCGGCCTCGGCCATTTCCTTGAACGCCGGCCACAGCGACAGCGCCGAAGCATGCATCAGGCCCAGGTGCAGGTCGGTGTGGGCGCCATTGCCGCGACGGTCCACCAAGGCCGGTTTAGGTGACAGGTCGGCTTCGTCGATCAGCGCATCCACTGCCATGTCCGCCAGACGTTCGGCCAAGGACAGTTTTTTCGGTTGCAGGTTGAAGGCGTGCATTTACCAGCTCCTGAACTTGGCGGGTGGGTTGTAGAGGCCACCGGACCATTCCACCAGATCGGCCACGCTCTTGGCCGCGAGCAACTCGCGGGTGGCGTCGGTGCGACGGATGCCGAGGTCTTCGGGCAAGGCGATCAGCCCTTCGCGGCGCATGCGCGCGGTGTCTTTCGGGTTGTGGCGCAAGCCGATGGCAGTGACCCCGGCCACGGCGGCGATCATCGCCTGGCGTTCTTCCAGGGAACGAGCCTTGTACAGGTAGGCGATGCCCTCTTCGGTCAGCAGGTGGGTGACGTCGTCGCCGTAGATCATGATCGGCGCCAGGGGCATGCCGGCTTTCTTCGCCACGTCCACCGCATCGAGGGTCTCGACGAAGGTCGGTTTGCCGCCCTCCTGGAACGTCTCGACCATCTGCACCACCAGCTTCTTGCCGCGTTCGAGCAACGGCGCCTCGCCATCGCCATGGCGCATGTCGAGCCAGGCCGGCGTGCCATGACGGCGACCGCGGGGTCGTGGCCCATGTTCGGCGCACCGCCGAAGCCGGCCAAGCGGCCGCGGGTCACGGTGGAGGAATGGCCGTCGCCGTCCACTTGCAGGGTGGCGCCGATGAACAGGTCCACCGCGTATTGCCCGGCCAGTTGGCAGACCATGCGATTGGAACGCAGAGAGCCGTCGTGGCCGGTGAAGAACACGTCGGGGCGAGCGGCGATGTAGTTTTCCATGCCCAACTCGGTGCCGAAGCAATGCACGCTTTCGACCCAGCCGCTTTCGATGGCCGGGATCAGGGTTGGATGGGGATTGAGGGTCCAGTTGCGGCAGATCTTGCCCTTCAAACCGAGGGATTCGCCGTAGGTCGGCAGGATCAATTCGATGGCGGCGGTGTTGAAACCGATGCCGTGATTGAGGGACTGGACGTTGTGTTTTTCGTAGATCCCGCGGATCGCCATCATCGCCATCAACACATGCACAGGCTTGATGTGGCGCGGGTCGCGGGTGAACAGCGGCTCGATGTAGAACGGCTTGTCGGCCACCACCACGAAGTCCACCCAGGACGCCGGGATGTCCACTCGCGGCAGGTCGCTGACGTCATCCACCAACTGGTTGACCTGGACAATGACAATCCCGTCGCTGAAAGCCGCCGGCTCGATCAGCGCCGGCGTGTCTTCGGTGCTGGGGCCGGTGTAGATGTTGCCGGCGCGGTCGGCCATGAAACCGGCCGAGAGCACCACGTTGGGAATCAGGTCCACCACCAGCCGGGCATAGAGTTCGATGTAGGTGTGGATCGCACCGATTTCCAGCAGGCCATCTTCCAGCAACTGGCTGATGCGCAGGCTCTGGGTACCGGCGAAGGAGAAATCGAGCTTGCGGGCAATGCCGCGCTCGAACAGGTCCAGGTGCTCGGAACGGCCGACGCTGGGCATGATCATGTGCAAGTCATTCAGCTTGCTCGGGTCAGCCTTGGCCAAGGAGCGCGAGAGGAAGTCCGCCTGCTTCTGGTTATTGCCCTCCAGCACCACACGGTCGCCGGGCAGGATCAACGCCTCCAGCGCCGCGACGATCTTGTCGGTGGGCAACACCACACCGTCGGCAAGCCCCTTCACCAGCCCGAGACGCCGCTGCTTTTCGCTGCGCCGCCGCGTCCAGCGCGAGTCGGGGGATATTGTTGTTGTCATGACCACTCCACGGGTTCGCTGTCGTGGGGGTTACCTTAGGAGTGTTGTGGCGAGGGCATCAATCAAGCTCAGCGGCGGATCGTTACGGTTGGAGTAATGGTGGGAAAAACGGACCCAGTCCCCTGTGGGAGCGAGCTTGCTCGCGATGACGGCGGATCAGTCAACGCTGAGCCGGCTGACACTCCGCTATCGCGAGCAAGCTCGCTCCCACAAGTATTGCGTTTGGCTTTAGATTTTGTGGCGGCCAGCAGGGATCAACTCATACCCATCAATTGCCGGACCCGTTCGAGCAGCTCTACCGCACTCTCAATCAGTTGGGTAAGAAGCGCGTCATCTTCATCCATGTAGCCCTCGTACTCGGCAAGGTTGCGCCGCTCATGGCATAGGGCGAATAGCCGGACCTGCACTTTAGTGACATCCGCCGTATGAACCAGACACTGAAAGACCAGATAACGCTTGTCCGAACGATAGCCGCTCAAACGTACGCCGTAAGGGCGGCGGCATGGGCGGCGTTGTACGCCAAGTCGAATCGACTGGCAAACGAAAGAGACACTGTTTGCGCATCTGTCAGGCGTTCCATTGCAGAACGCATCAAGCCCTCACATTCCTGGCGATCAGGCGGTTCTGCTTTGAGGCTGCCGCTACGTAACAGATTTTCCAGGCTTTCCTGCTTGCCCATCCTTGGACTCCAAAGGGTCTTCACCCAACAAGTTGATCTTGTCCTGCTGCGCTACCCGAACCACGAAGCTGTTACCCGCCGCAAATTTTGCGGCCCAGTCCTGGGGCGTGTAGAGCGTAGGGTTAAGAGGACGGCCCAATTGCTCTTCCAGAGGCATAAGCCGCTCCATCACTTCACTGTAGTGCAGGCCTTCGCCGATCAGCATGAGATCTATGTCACTGGATGCGTTCGCCTGGCCTTTGGCGATGGAACCGTAGACGAATGCCCAGCTCAACTGCCTGGAAAACGGCTGCAAGGCTTGGCGCAAAGGTTCCGCTATACCCATGGTTTTTTGAACGATGCCCAACAGTTCCGCGTAAATCGGGCAGTTCACATTGGCTTGGTAATGGGTTTGATTGCCCTGGCGAGTCATCATCAAGATCCCTGAGTTTTGCAAACGCTCCAACTCCCGCATCAGACTGCCCTTGCCGACTTGAGCCCAGCGAGCAATTTCATTGGCATAGAAACTTTGATCCGGTTTACCGAACAACAGGCCCAGGACCCGTTGCTGAGTGGCCGTGAACAAGGCATCGCTTAGAGAGAGGTGATTCATGGAAAAGGCCACAAGTCCCAAAAAGGGAACGATAGGTCCCTTTTTGGGACTTATCAAGTTGGAAGTGGCGTTAAACGTAAGCGTCTGGACTTTTGTGGAGCGAGCTTGCTCGCGATGACGGTGGATCAGTCAACACTGAGCCGGCTGACACTCCGCTATCGCGAGCAAGCTCGCTCCCACATGGGCCCTGCATAGGCTTCAGGATTTGTGCTGCTGAACCAACCCGGCCGCCACCACCAACTCCTCCAACGCCAACAAATCCGGCACTTTCGCCACATGTTCCCCCACCTGCACCGCCGCCTGCTCCAACCCGCACAGCGGCACGTCGACATAGCTCAACTGACTGTCGAGCTTGCAGGAGCGGGGAATGCCTTGCACCAGCAATGCGATGAAGCGCAGCTCCGGCCGGCCGCCCAGGGCGTTGAGGATGACGATGCGTGCTCGCTCGCCGATCACGGTTTTCTGGCCGCAGGCCGATTCGAAGCTCAGCAGCGGGATTTGCCGTTCGCGCCAGCTCACCCACCCCAGGAACCACGGCGGGGTGTCCATATCGAAGGCACTGCTCTGGTAGTCGATCAGTTCGGCCACCGCCACGTTGGGCAGGATCAGGTGGCGGTCGGCCAGTGGCAGCAGCAGGCCGGTGAGGTGGCTGGCGCGTGAGTGATGCAGGTCATGCATGGGTTCTGCTCCAGTAGGCGATGCTGTCGAGCAGCACCGATTCCTGGTACGGCTTGCCCAGGTAGTCGTTGACACCGATGGCCATGGCGCGGTCGCGGTGTTTCTGGCCCGTGCGGGAGGTGATCATGATGATCGGCAGGTGCGCCAGGCGTGGGTCGTTGCGCACTTGCGTGGCCACTTCGAAGCCGTCCATGCGCGGCATCTCGATGTCCAGCAGCATCAGGTCAGGCGCGTGCTCGGACAGCAGCGCCATGGCATCCACGCCGTCCTTGGCGGTCAGGACGTGCATGCCATGGCGCTCCAGCAGGCGGCTGGTGACCTTGCGCACCGTCACCGAGTCGTCCACCACCAGCACCAGCAGTGGCCGTTGCGGTTCGCCCTCGCCTTCCGCCGGCACCTGGCGGCGCGGGACTTGATGGGGCAAGGCGCGGATCGGCGCCAGCAGGTCGAGAATCAGCACCACTCGGCCATCCCCCAGGATCGTCGCCCCGGACAGACCCTGCACCGCCGAGAACTGCGGGCCAAGGCTCTTGACCACGATCTCCCGGGTCCCGGCGATAGCGTCCACCTGCACGGCGACGTGCCGCTCGTTGCACTGCACCAGCAGCACCGGCAACGGCTGGCTCTGGCCCAGCAGCTTCGGCCGGGCGCCAGTTTTCAGCAGCTCGCCCAGGTAGCACAGTTCATAGCGTTGCCCGGCGTAGGTGTAGGTCGGCGGGTCGAGTTGGTAATGGCCGTCCAGTTCGGCCGGCAACACCCGGACAATGCTTTCGATGGCGTTCAACGGGATCGCGTACTGGTCTTCGTGACAATGCACCATCAACGCCCGGTTCACCGCCACGGTAAACGGCAGGCGAATGCGGAAATGCACGCCCTGCCCCGGCGTGGAATCGATGGTCATGCTGCCGCCCAACTGCCGCACCTCTTCGTGGACCACGTCCATGCCCACGCCACGCCCGGAGATCTGGGTGATTTTTTCCGCTGTGGAAAACCCCGGCTGCAGGATGAACTGCAGCACGTCGCGGTCGCTGATATCGCTGTCCGGCGCCAGCAGGCCCCGCTTGATCGCCTTGCTCCGCACCGCCTCCAGCGGCACGCCGGCACCGTCGTCGCGGATGTCGAAAATGATGTCGCCGCCTTCCCGCGACAGGTCGAGGCTGATGCGCCCTCGCGCCGGCTTGCCAGCGGCGAGGCGCACGTCGGCCGGTTCCAGGCCGTGGTCGACGGCGTTGCGCAGCATGTGTTCCAGGGGCGCGGCCATACGCTCCAGGACGTTACGGTCCATCTCGCCGTCGGCATTGCCCACCACGAATTCCACGTCCTTGCCCAGTTCCTGCGCCACTTGCCGGACGATGCGCTTGAGCCGCGGCAGCATGCGCTCGAACGGCACCATGCGCGTGCGCATCAGGCCTTCCTGGAGCTCGGTGTTGATTCGCCCCTGCTGTTGCAGCAGAAGCTCGGCATCATGATTGCTGCGATCCAGGGTTTCCTTGAGTTCGAGCAAGTCCGAGGCAGACTCGAACAGCGCCCGGGACAGTTGCTGCAACTGGGAATGCCGATCCATCTCCAGCGGGTCGAACTCTTCGTAGCCCAGGCGCTCGGCCTCCACCTGTTGACGACTGAGAATCCGCCCCTGGGTTTCGGTATCCAGGCGCCGCAACTGGTCGCGCATGCGCTCGATGGTGGTTTCCATTTCGCCCAGGGCCACGTGTGCGTCGTTGACCTGCTGTTCGATGCGCCCACGGAAAATCGAGGTTTCCCCCGCCAGGTTCACCAGGTCGTCGAGCAGCTCGGCGGAGACCTTGACCATGTCCGCACCGTCGCCCGCGGCACTGGGGTCTTGTCTGGCGGGCGCCGCGGGCGGACTTGCGATGGGGGGCGTGATCGGCTCCGGCGCCGGGACAGCCTGGGCCACCGCACTTGCCTGGGGATGATTCACCGCCTGGATCTGCGCGATCAGCCGATCGGCCAGCGGACACGGATGGCCGGCGCGCACCGCATCGAGCATCTGCGCCAGTCGGTCATGACTGCTTTGCAGCAAGGCGAACAGCGCCGGGGTCGGCTGGAGCAGGCCCGCCGACAGGCCTTCATAGAGGTTTTCCAGCTCGTGGGCCAAATCGCCGATAGGGACGATTTCCACCATCCGCGCACCGCCCTTGAGGGTGTGCAAATCCCGCAGCAGGGTCTCCACGGCCTGGCGATTCGACGGTTCTTCCTGCCAGCGCAGCAACGCCGCGCCTGAGCTGTCGAGGATGTCGAAACCTTCTTCAAGGAAGATTTCCAGCAACTCGGGATCATGGCCGGCACCGTCGGCCTGGGCCGCTGCGCTCGTCTCGATGGCGTTCGGCTTGTCCTGGCGGAACCTTCGGATAGAGTCGATCAGTGCAACGGGATCGCCCAACGGTTGGCCCTGTTGCAACTGCCCGAGCAACAGGTCGAGGCGTTCGTGGCTGCTGCCGAGCAGTTGCGCCAGCTCCTCACTGTAGCTGTAGCGCCGGTCCACCAGCCCTTCGTAAAGGTTTTCCAGCTCCTGGGCCAGGTCGCTCACCGGCCGGATGTCGGCCATCCGCGCGCCGCCCTTGAGGGTGTGCAAGTCACGTTGCAGCGAGGACAGCGGCGCACCGTTATCCGGATCGGCCAACCAGCGTTGCAAGGCCTGGGCGGCACTTTCGAGGATGTCCTGGGCCTCTTCGAGGAAAATCGATGCGAGGTCATCTTCCACCGAGGTTTCGGCGGGCGCGTCGCGTTCCATTTCCGCCGTCGCGTGGCCCAGTTCGCGGATACTCAGCGTGCGGCTGCCGTCGCTGCGGATCAGGCCAGTGGCCGACGGGTCGAGGCTCTCCTGAAGCAGGCGACGCAGGGCCGCTACCCGCTCCGGCTGCGGACGCACATGCTGCCCGGCCGCCAGCTGATCGAGCATGTCGATCAGCGCTTCATGGGCGAGCTGCGCCTGCCGGAAAAATTCATCGCTGACCGCCAGGCTGCTTTCTTCCACCGCGCCGTAGAGGTCCAGCAAGGCTTCGCAGAGTTCGTCCACCGGGTGCAGATCGGCCAGGTGCGCGCCTTCGCCGAGGGTGGTCAGCTCATCCAGCAGCGCACTCAGTTCCTGGCCTTCACCGGGGTGCTGCTGCCAGCGCTGCAAGAGGCTTTCGGCGTCCAGCAGGATGTCCATGCCCTGGGCGAGGAAGTTGTTGATCAGTTGTGGATCGCGCTTGGTCCGTAGTGCTTTGTCCGGCGCACTGTTGGCGGCGTGCAGACGCTCGGCCAGCAGGGCCTGGGCGCGCTGGATCAGGTCCTCGGCGTCGGGGATCGGCGCCAGCGGCTCGCTGTGCAACTGGCGCAGGCCGCGGCGCAGCAGCCCTTCGGCCTCCAGCAGCAATTCCACCTCATCCAGGTCGAGGGCAATCAGGTGCGCCCGGTACTCCCGGGCCAGCTCATCCATCGCACCGGCCAACTCGGCGATGGGTAGCACGCCGGCCATCGAAGCGCTGCCCTTGAGGGTGTGCAAGGCCCGCTGCAATTCATCGCTGGCCTGCAACGGCAGGTGGTCGGCCGCCTGGTCGAGAAAACGATTGAGGCTGGCGAGGTGGCCCTGGGCTTCGTTGTCGAAGATCTTCAACAACAGCGGATCGAGAGCGGCCACGTCCTGCTCGTCGTCTTCGTCGTCTTCATCGCCGCCCTTGGCCAGGGCATGGGCGCGGGCGGCCAGGCGGTCGACGTCATCGCGCTGGCGTTGCCGATTGGCCGCGAATTCGGCCACCAGGGCCGGCAACAACTGCACCGTGTCGTCGATCAACTGACGGACCGACGCCTGCGGTTCGACGCTGCGCTCCAGCACCCGGTTGAGCAGGTTTTCCACAGCCCAGGCCAGTTCACCCAGCACCAGCGCCCGCACCATCCGACCACTGCCCTTGAGGGTGTGGAAGGCCCGGCGCAGTTCGCTCAGGGCGCCGTGGTCGTCGGGATACGCACTCCAGCGCGGCAAGTATTCGCGCAGAACGTCGAGCACCTCGGCGGTTTCCTCGAGGAAGACCTCGCGCAACTCGTCGTCCACCGGGCTCTCATCCAGTGGTGGGGGCAACAGGCTGCCCGGGGTACTCCTGGCCGGCGGATTGACCGCCGAGACCGGGCTGGCCAGCACCTGTGCCAAGGACTGCACCGTCTGCGGGTCATCCAGCTCCTGCAGGTCCTGCAGGTCCTGCATGACCTGGGCTTCGTTGGGACTCAACACATCGTCAAGCACCGGCACCCGCGCTTCATCAGGGTAATAACCGAGCGCGGCCAGGCTCCGTTCGACCCCATCGAGCAAGGGCTCGCCAGGGGTTTCCGGGTCCTCGCTCAAGCGCTCCAGGTAGTATTCGAGACCGGTGATCACGTCGGCCAAATGGTCGAGTTCTTCCCAGCCCGGCTGGGCCTGCTCCAGCAATAGATGGTCGCGAATGAACGCATTGCAGGACTCCACCAGGCTGGCGGCACGGCTCAGGGGGATCATCGCCAGCGCACCGCGCACCTGGGTCAGCAGCGCCGGCAACGGTTGCAGCTGCTCGCTGTTCCAGTCCGCGTCGATGTAGTCGACGATCATATCCTTGGCCTGTTGCAGGCAGGTGTGGGTTTCCTTGATGACGATCTGGTGGATCTGGGTCAGGTCGGTGGTGGGCAGGTGCGTGTCTTCGCGACTCTCGGGCTCGACGGTGCCAACCATGCCGGCCAGGGTCGCCTCGACATAGAGCAAGGCCCCGGCAACGTCCATGAGGGTCGCGTCATCCGGCTCGCGCTGGCCCTGGGCGAGGCTCAGCACCACCGCCAGCTGATCGATGATGACCTTGCGCGGCTGGCCGAAACCCAGCACCGCCAAGGTGTCGGCGATCTGCCGCAACGGCGCCAGCAGGCTGTCCAGTTCCGAGGCGTGCTGGCGATCGCTGCGCACGAACAGGTCCAGGCGCTCCTTGACCCGTACCAACTCCTCGCACAGCGCGGCGAGCACCGAGCGCATGGCATCGCGGTCGGGCCCGGCCAGGCGCGCGCGTTCTTCGTCGACCATGGCGCTGTCGGGCAGCGCGTCGTCCAGTGAGTAGCGTTCTTTCATGATCTGCATCTGCCCGCTGGGATGTTCGGCCTTGGCAATATAGAACAACAAGCTCTTGAGCAGGTGGGGCGGTGCCGGCTGATTGATGCCGGGCATGCCTTGGTCCAGCAGGCGCTTGAGTTCCTTGTCGGCTTCCTTGAACAGGCTGCGCAGCGCCGGGCTGTTGGCGATGCGTCCGTCACGCATGCCTTCGACCAGCGCTGAGGCCACCTGCCATAAGGCATTGAGCGGCGCCCCGGCACACAACGTTTCCAGGCGCTGGAAAACCTTGGCCAGGTAACCGAGGTGGGTCGCGTCATCCTGTTCGCGCAGCAGGCCCACCAGGGCCATTTGCAGGGTCTGGCGCCATTTGCGCAAGGTGTTCGGCAGGTCAGCGGGTTCGAGGCGCTGCAAGGCTTCGTCGCTGAGCGGCGCAATATCGGGCAACTCGGGACTGAACAGGCTGGTTTCCGACAACAGGCTCTCGCCCCGGGCACTGCGCAGGTCGTTGATCAAGGGCAATACCACCAGCGGCAGGTCACGGCGAGCGCCTTGTATGCGGTCCAGGTAGATCGGCAACTGCCCCAGGGCCTGGCTCAACAGACTGATGGCTTCGTCGCGATGGATGACGCGGTTGTCCTGCAGGGCGGCGCACAGTTGCTCCATCTCTTCGGCCAGCAACGCCGCACCGTAGAACTCGACCATCTGCAGGCCGCCGTGGACCTGGTGAATGCAGGCCAGGCATTGCCCGAGGGCGTCCGACGCCTGGGGATCGTCCACCAGGCGGTTGAGGGCCAGATGGGCCTGCTTCAGCGTTTCGGCAATCTCGCCCTTGACCCATTCCAGGGCCACGTAGTCGTGCCGATCACCCATAACCACTCCAATCAGGAGAACACAACACGCCTGTGAAGAAGAGATTTACCTGTGGGAGCAAAGCTTGCTCGCGACGCAAACACCTCGGTTTCCGAGGTACAGCGCTACCTTCATCGCGGGCAAGCCTTGCTCCCACAGAAACCTCCTCGCCACAAAAAGCCTTTTCCAACAGGTGGATCCGGTTGGTCACCCTTTTTCCTCATCGCCAGCCGCTGCCGCCGCCGGCAAGGTAAACCCCGACACCGAACGGCGCAGTTGGCTGGCCATTTTCGCCAGGTTGCCGATGCTTTCGGCGGTGGCGGTGGAGCCCGAGGAAGTCTGCGTGGTGATCTGCTGGATCACGTTCATGGTCAAGGAAATCTGCCCCGCCGAGGTGGTCTGTTGCTGCGCCGCGTTGGAGATGCTCTGGATCAGCGCCGCCAGGGTCTTGGACACACCTTCGATCTCTTCCAGGGCGACGCCGGCGTCCTGGGCCAGTCGCGCACCGCGCACCACTTCGGTGGTGGTCTGTTCCATGGAAATCACCGCTTCGTTGGTGTCGGCCTGGATCGCCCGCACCAGGGTTTCGATTTGCCGGGTCGCCGCCGAAGACCGCTCGGCCAGGCGTTGCACTTCATCGGCCACCACCGCGAACCCGCGCCCGGCATCACCGGCCATGGACGCCTGGATGGCGGCGTTGAGGGCCAGGATGTTGGTCTGGTCGGCGATGTCGTCGATCAGGCTGACAATGTCGCCAATTTCCTGGGATGACTCGCCCAGGCGCTTGATGCGTTTGGCGGTGTCCTGGATCTGCTCGCGAATGTTGTCCATGCCATGAATGGTGTTGTGCACCACCTCGTTACCCTTGTTGGCAATCTCCACCGAACGTTCGGCCACCGCCGACGATTCGGCGGCATTGGCCGACACCTGGTCGATGGACTGGGCCATTTCATTAATTGAAGTCGAAGCTTCGGAAATTTGCTGGGCCTGGTGCTCGGACGCCTGGGCCAGGTGCATCGCCGTGGC
This sequence comes from Pseudomonas sp. Van50, assembly GCF_055390755.1. Taxonomy (NCBI): domain Bacteria; kingdom Pseudomonadati; phylum Pseudomonadota; class Gammaproteobacteria; order Pseudomonadales; family Pseudomonadaceae; genus Pseudomonas; species Pseudomonas sp. Van50. The sequence continues at coordinate 6,629,587 of NZ_AP024343.1, forward strand.
CTGGGTTTCCTGCACGGCGGCGGCGACCTGGCCGGCGGTGAGGTTGATGGTCGCCACCAGATCCCGCAGTTGGTCCACCGAGTAGTTGATGGAGTCGGCGATGGTGCCGGTGAAATCCTCGGTGACCGAGGCCGTGACGGTCAGGTCGCCGTCGGCCAGGTCCTCGATTTCATCCAGCAGCCGCATGATCGCGTTCTGGTTGCGCTCGTTCTTTTCCGCGGTTTCGTGCAACTGGCGGTTGGTCTCGCGGACCATCACCAGCCCGATCAGGATGATCGACATCAGCGCCAGCAGGCCCAGCACATAACCGCCGATGGTATTGACGGAACGCCCGCCGGCCAGGTTTTCGAAGGCCGTGGCCAGGTGCGAAGCCTCGTCGAGCAAGGTCTGCGACAGGTTGAAGATATTGCCGGCCGATTCGCGGACCTTGAACAGCTCCGGTGAGGTCTCGAGGATTTCATCCACCGAGCCGGAGACGAACTCGAACAGCTCGCTGATTTCGCTCAGTCGCGCCCGGGCATCGCGGTCCTGGACCTGGGAGATTTTCAGGGCCGGGTCACCTTGCAACATGCCATTGAGCACCTGGCCAAAACGCGCCGCGTCGCGACCGAAGGTATCGGCGGCCTGGCTGGCGTTTTCGTCCCCCGCCAGCACGGTATTCACTGCGCCGAGAATCCGCTCGGCCAGCAGGGACTGGCGCTGGGCCATGGCCACCTGGGTGGCGGGGGCGCCCCGTTGCAGCAGGATTTCGACGACTTTTTCGTACTCGACCTGCAACTGCGGCACGGTTTCGGCCAGGGTGGCCGCCACCTGGTGCAGCGACAGCACAGTCTGTTCGCTGGAGAGGATGGCATCGGTGTTCTTGAGCAGGCGCTCCCAATCCAGCTGCACGGCGCGCATCTGCGGGCGCAGGGTGGCGGGCGCAGGCGGCAGGCCGGTCACCGGGTCGCCCTGTTTCAGGTAGCCCCAGCGCTGGGCGAAGTCATTGCGCGCATCGCTCAGCAGCTTGAACGCCGCAGGCTTGCCGGCGGCGGCCTCGGTGGCGTTCTTGGCGATGCGCTGGGACAGCACCCGCAGCTCACCGGCATGGCCGATGTACTGTTTGTCGTAGGTGGACTGGGTGTTGAGGTAAGCGAAGTTGGCGAACAGCAGCACGATGAAGACGATCAGCGCGACGAACAGCACGATGATCTGCGAACGACTGCGCGACGCTTCCAGTGGCTTGCCTGTTTTTGCTTTGATCATCGGTTCTCGCCTGTGCTACCCAGTCCAACTCACTCACCGTGGTCCCCATGTGGGAGCGAGCTTGCTCGCGATAGCCTTGGATCAGTCAGCATTGCTCTGGCTGACCCACCGCAATCGCGAGCAAGCTCGCTCCCACAAGGGGCCTGCGCTGCATCTCGTCAAATCGCCACATCCATGAACCCCGGCGACCGCGCCAGGGCAAACGGGCTGAACACTTGCCACTCGCGCTCGCCGCCGAACCGGCCCTTGACGAAGGCCGCTTCCGGGCCGTCGTGGTCGTCCACCAGCATCGGTTCCAGACTGTCCTGGGCAAAGTGCTGCAGCCCGAGGACCTCGTCCACCAGCAACCCGGCGAACACCTCGTCGTGGTCCACCACCAGCACCCGCCGTTGCTTGCGCACGGTGGACAGCTCATGGCCGAAGAACCCGCACAAATCCATCAACGGCAACAAGCGCCCACGCAGGTTAGCCACGCCACGCACCCACGGCTTGACCCCGGGCAAATGCGTGTGACGAGGCTCGTGCAGCACTTCGCTGACTTCGCCCATCGGCGCCACGTACCAGTGCTCGCCCAGGCGAAAGCCGATGCCGCTCCAGCCGGCACGGTGGGTCGGCTGGGAAGGCAGGTCCGCCCCCAGCAGCCGGCAACGCCGGTCGATCTGCAGCAGCAGTTCGAAGGCCGTCAGGGATTGGCTCATGGCCGCGCCGTCAACCCGCCAGCACTTTGTTCAGGGTCGCGATCAGGGTTTCTTCGTCCACCGGCTTGGTCAGGTAGTCCTTCGCCCCCTGGCGCGTACCCCAGACCTTGTCGGTGTCCTGATCCTTGGTGGTGATGATGATCACCGGGATATGGCCGGTGTCCGGGTCCTTGGTCAACTGGCGCGTGGCCTGGAAACCATTGAGGCCGGGCATGACGATGTCCATCAGCACCGCATCGGGTTTTTCCTGGCGGGCCAGCGCCACGCCATCGGCGCCATTCTCGGCCTTCAGGACCTGATGGCCGTGCTTTTCCAGCATGCCGGTCAGTTTGTACATTTCAGTCGGCGAATCATCGACGATCAGAACTCGTGCCATGGTGTTCCCCATTTTCTTGTTGACCCCAGGCCCGTTGGCCGAGTGTCATTAATGTGCCTGGTGCGGCTGGACAGCGGCAAAGCCCGGGACATGGGCCTGTATCGCCCCCAGCAGTTCTTCCTTGCTGAACGGCTTGGTCAAAAACTGATCGGAACCGACGATGCGCCCCTTGGCCTTGTCGAACAACCCATCCCGGGACGACAGCATGATCACCGGCGTGGCCTTGAACGCGCTGTTGTTCTTGATCAGGGCACAGGTCTGGTAGCCATCGAGGCGCGGCATCATGATGTCGACAAAGATGATGCCCGGATGATGGTCGGCGATCTTGGCCAGGGCATCGAAACCGTCGATCGCCGTGATCACCTCGCAGCCCACGTTGCGCAGCAAGGTTTCGGCAGTGCGGCGGATGGTCTTCGAGTCGTCGATGACCATGACCTTCAAGGCGCTGGGTTGCTGTTGCGTAGAGTGCTCTGCCATTGCCGCTGCGGACCGGTTTTTAACGCCTGAGAGTGAACGACAGCGCAAACCCTTGATGTTCAAGGCCCGCACGTCACATGGCAGCCTTTTTAGCACAGTCTCCATCGCCGATCTATCGGCCGCTGGGCGCGGTGGTTTTTCCTTGACCGCCAATCTTCCGGGCGCCACTCTGACGCCACTTTTTCACGCCATTATGTGCCCATCATATTTCGAGGAACCAAGCCATGAGCGTACGCGTCGGCATTGTCATGGACCCTATCGCCAGCATTTCCTATAAAAAGGATAGCTCGCTGGCCATGCTGCTGGCCGCTCAGAAGCGCGGCTGGGAGCTGTTCTACATGGAGCAGCGCGACCTCTACCAGGCCGAAGGCCAGGCACGGGCGCGGATGAAGCCGCTGAACGTCTTCGCCAACCCTGAAAAGTGGTTCGAGCTGGGCGACGAGCGCGATGCGCTGCTCAGCGACCTGGACGTGATCCTGATGCGCAAGGATCCGCCGTTCGACATGGAGTTCGTGTACTCCACCTACCTGCTGGAACAAGCGGAAAACGCCGGCGTGCTGGTGGTCAACAAGCCCCAGAGCCTGCGCGACTGCAACGAAAAGCTGTTCGCCACGCTGTTCCCGCAGTGCACGCCGCCGACCATCGTCAGCCGTCGCCCGGACGTATTGCGCGAATTTGCCGACCATCACGGCGACGTGATCCTCAAGCCCCTGGACGGCATGGGCGGGTCCTCGATCTTCCGGCACACCGCCGGCCACCCGAACCTGTCGGTGATCCTGGAAACCCTGACGCTGCACGGCAAGCAGCAGATCATGATCCAGGGCTACCTGCCGGCTATCGTCGATGGCGACAAACGCATCCTGATGATCGACGGCGAACCGGTGGACTATTGCCTGGCGCGTATCCCGGCAGCCGGTGAAACCCGGGGCAACCTGGCGGCCGGTGGACGTGGCGAAGCCCGTCCGTTGACCGAGAAGGACCGCTGGATCGCTGCCCAGGTCGGCCCGACGCTGCGGGAAAAAGGCCTGTTGTTCGTGGGCCTGGACGTGATCGGCGAGCACCTGACGGAAATCAACGTCACCAGCCCGACCTGCATCCGCGAGATCGATAACGCCTTTGGCACCGACATCGGCGGCATGCTGATGGATGCCATCGATCAGAAGCTCAAGGCTCGTTGATCCAGATCTGCTGAAGGAAACCCACATTGCGTTATCATGCCCGGCCTGAAAAAAACGCGATGTTGGTTTCCTTGTCATGACACTCCCGTCCGATCTGCCCCTAGAGCTCGCCCATCGTGGCGTGCGCCCGGCCGATCGCCTCGGTTTTACCCTGTTCCTGGCGGCGTTGATCCACCTGGCCTTGCTGCTGGGCGTCGGGTTTGCCACGGTCGAGCCGAAACAGATCAGCCAGACCCTGGAAATCACCCTGGCCACCTTCAAGAGCGAGACCAAGCCCAAGAAGGCCGACTTCCTCGCCCAGGAAAACCAGCAAGGCAGCGGCACCCTGGAAAAAAAGGCGATCCCCAAGACTACCGAGATCGCGCCCTTCCAGGACAACACGGTGCAGAAAGTCACCCCGCCGCCAGCGGCCAAGCCCGAAGTGCAGGAAACGGCGCCCAAGGCGGCCGTGACCACCGTCGCGCCGAAACCGAAGAAAGCCCCGGTCAAGGAAGAGGTCAAGCCTGATCCCAAGCCCCAGGCCCCCTTGCCTACCTTCGACAGCTCCCAACTGTCCAGCGACATCGCCAGCCTGGAAGCCGAACTGGCCCAGGAGCAACAGCTCTACGCCAAGCGCCCGCGCATCCACCGCCTGAGCGCCGCTTCGACCATGCGCGACAAGGGTGCCTGGTACAAGGACGAGTGGCGCAAGAAGGTCGAGCGCATCGGCAACCTCAACTACCCTGACGAAGCGCGGCGCAAGCAGATCTACGGCAACCTGCGGCTAATGGTCTCGATCAATCGGGACGGTTCGTTGTATGAAGTGCTGGTGCTCGAATCCTCCGGCCAGCCGCTGCTGGACCAGGCCGCCCAGCGGATCGTCCGTCTGGCGGCACCGTTCGCGCCGTTTACCGGGGACCTGTCGGACATCGACCGGCTGGAAATCATCCGCACCTGGAAATTCGCCCGCGGCGACCGGCTGTCCAGCAACTGATAACCCCCCAATTCCCTTGTGGGAGCGAGCTTGCTCGCGATAGCAGACGGTCAGTCGACCTCTGTGTTGAATGATCAATTGCTATCGCGAGCAAGCTCGCTCCCACAGGGGATTGTGTGACAGTCTCAGGCATTTCCCGGCTTGTCAGTTCGCCCCTGCCCCGCCACACTAGCGCCTATGAAAAACGTCAGCCCCACCTACCTCAAGCATCACTTCCTGATTGCCATGCCGCACATGGCCGATCCGAACTTTGCCCATACCTTGACCTACATCGTCGAGCACACGGCCAATGGGGCCATGGGGCTGGTGATCAATCGCCCGCAGGAGCTGAACCTGGCGGACATTCTTGAGCAACTGCGGCCCGAGATCGAACCGCCACTCTTGTGCCAGCACGTGCCGATTTTCATCGGTGGCCCGGTGCAGACCGACCGCGGCTTCGTGCTCCATCCGTCGGGCCCCAAATACCAGGCCACGGTGGACCTGGACGGCTTGTCGCTGTCCACTTCCCAGGACGTGCTGTTCGCCATCGCCGATGGGGTCGGCCCGGAGAAAAGCCTGATCGCCCTCGGCTATGCCGGTTGGGAACCCGGGCAACTGGAAGCCGAGCTGGCCGACAACGCCTGGCTGACCTGCCCGTTCGACGCCGACATCCTGTTCAACACCAGCAGCGAACTGCGCCTGGAAGCGGCGGCCAGCCGGTTGGGGGTCAACCTCAGCCTGCTCACCAGCCAGGCAGGACACGCCTGATGGCCCTGCGCTTGCTGCTGGGCTTCGATTACGGCACCAAACAGATCGGCGTAGCGGTCGGCCAGGTCATTACCGGCCAGGCCCGCGAGTTGTGCACCTTGAAAGCGCAGAACGGTGTTCCGGACTGGAACCAGGTCGAAGCGCTGATCAAGGAATGGAAACCCGATGCCGTGGTGGTCGGCCTGCCGCTGAACATGGACGGCACGCCCAGCGACATGTGCCTGCGCGCCGAAAAGTTCGCCCGCCGGCTCAATGGCCGCTACAACCTGCCCTTCTATACCCATGACGAGCGCCTGACCACCTTCGAGGCCAAGGGCGAGCGCCTGGTGCGCGGCGGGCAGAAAGGCAGCTACCGCGACAACCCGGTGGACGCCATCGCCGCCGCCCTGCTGCTGCAAGGCTGGCTCGACGCCAACGCCGCCCTGTTCGAAACCTGATTTTTTACAAAGCGCCGCCAAGGCGCTTTCTTTTAGCGACAAGCCGCGCCACTCACCACCGGCCCGGGAACCTGAAGGAGCCAGCATGAGCCTGCCCAATCCTGCCGAACTGATCAGCCAGATGGCGATTCGTCTCACGGCACACCTGGAACACCGCGGCATCAGCGAACCGCGCTACATCGGCATTCGCACCGGTGGCGTCTGGGTCGCCCAGGCCTTGCTCGAAGCACTGGGCAGCCAATCGCCGCTGGGCACCCTGGATGTGTCCTTCTACCGCGACGACTTCAGCCAGAACGGCCTGCACCCGCAAGTACGCCCCTCGGCGCTGCCGTTCGAGATCGAAGGCCAGCACCTGGTGCTGATCGACGACGTGCTGATGAGCGGCCGGACCATCCGCGCCGCCATGAACGAACTGTTCGACTACGGTCGCCCGGCCAGCGTGACGCTGGTGTGCCTGCTGGACCTGGACGCCGCCGAGCTGCCGATCCGGCCGAACGTGGTCGGCGCGACGCTGACGCTGGCCGCCCATGAGCGGGTCAAGCTCTCCGGGCCGTCGCCGCTGCAACTCGAACTGCAAGACCTTGCCCTTTAACTGCCCTTGTAAGAGTCCATCGCGATGACGCCTCTCGAAACCAAGCGCCCGCTGCAGCTCAACGATCAGGGCCAGCTGCGGCACTTCCTGTCCCTCGACGGCCTGCGCCGCGAGCTGTTGACGGAAATCCTCGACACTGCCGACTCCTTCCTCGAGGTCGGTGCCCGGGCAGTGAAGAAAGTCCCGTTGCTGCGCGGCAAGACCGTGTGCAACGTGTTCTTCGAAAACTCCACCCGCACCCGCACCACCTTCGAACTGGCGGCCCAGCGCCTGTCGGCGGACGTGATCACCTTGAACGTGTCCACGTCCTCGGCGAGCAAGGGCGAAACCCTGCTCGACACCTTGCGCAACCTCGAAGCCATGGCCGCCGACATGTTCGTCGTGCGCCACGGCGACTCCGGCGCAGCGCACTTCATTGCCGAACACGTGTGCCCGCAAGTGGCGATCATCAACGGCGGCGACGGCCGTCACGCCCACCCGACCCAGGGCATGCTCGACATGCTGACCATCCGTCGGCACAAGGGCAGCTTCGAAAACCTGTCGGTGGCCATCGTCGGCGACATCCTGCACTCGCGGGTCGCCCGCTCGAACATGCTGGCCCTCAAGACCCTCGGTTGCCCGGACATCCGCGTGATCGCGCCGAAAACCCTGCTGCCCATCGGCGTCGAGCAATACGGCGTGAAGGTCTACACCGACATGACCGAAGGCCTCAAGGATGTCGACGTGGTGATCATGCTGCGCCTGCAACGCGAGCGCATGACCGGCGGCCTGCTGCCCAGCGAAGGCGAGTTCTACCGCCTGTTCGGCCTGACCACGGCGCGCCTGGCCGGGGCCAAGCCGGATGCCATCGTCATGCACCCGGGGCCGATCAACCGCGGCGTGGAGATCGAGTCGGCGGTGGCCGACGGCCCGCACTCGGTGATCCTCAACCAGGTGACCTACGGCATCGCCATCCGCATGGCCGTGCTGTCCATGGCCATGAGCGGGCAAACGGCCCAGCGCCAATTCGACCAGGAGAACGCCCAGTGAAGCTCAGCATTCTCGGCGCACGCGTGATCGATCCAGCCAGTGGCCTGGATCAAGTGACTGACATTCATATCGATGCCTGCAAGATCGTCGCCCTGGGCGCCGCGCCCACCGGTTTCGTGGCGGCTGAAATCCTCGACGCCCAGGGCCTGGTGGCCGCGCCGGGCCTGGTGGACCTGAACGTCGCCCTGCGCGAACCGGGCTACAGCCGCAAAGGCAGCATCGTCAGCGAAACCCGGGCCGCCGCTGCCGGTGGCGTGACCAGCTTGTGCTGCCCACCGCAGACCAAACCGGTGCTGGACACCTCGGCCGTGGCCGAACTGATCCTCGACCGCGCCCGCGAAGCCGGCAACACCAAGGTCTTCCCGATCGGCGCACTGAGCAAAGGCCTCGACGGCGAGCAACTGGCCGAACTCATCGCCCTGCGGGACGCCGGTTGCGTGGCGTTCGGCAACGGCCTGAACAGTTTCCGCAACACCCGTACCCTGTGCCGCGCCCTGGAATACGCGGCGACCTTCGGCCTGACGGTGATCTTCAATTCCCAGGATCACGACCTGGCCGAAGGTGGCCTGGCCCACGAAGGCCCGACCGCCAGCTTCCTCGGCCTGCCGGGCATCCCGGAAACCGCCGAGACCGTGGCCCTGGCCCGGGACCTGCTGTTGGTGGAACAAAGCGGCGTGCGCGCCCACTTCAGCCAGCTGACCAGCGCCCGCGGCGCGGCGTTGATCGCCCAGGCCCAGGCCCGCGGCTTGCCGGTGACCGCCGATGTGGCGCTGTACCAGTTGATCCTGACCGACGAGGCGCTGATCGACTTCAACAGCGTCTACCACGTCCAGCCGCCGCTGCGCACCCGCGCCGACCGCGATGGCCTGCGCGAGGCGGTGAAGTCCGGGGTGATCTCGGCCATCTCCAGCCATCACCAACCCCACGAGCGCGATGCCAAGCTGGCCCCGTTCGGCGCCACCGAGCCGGGCATCAGCAGCGTCGAACTGCTGCTGCCGCTGGCCCTGACGCTGGTGGAAGACGGCTTGCTGGACCTGCCGACCTTGCTGGCCCGCCTGAGCGCCGGCCCGGCCCAGGCGCTGCAATTGCCAGCGGGGAAACTGGCGGTGGGCGCCCCGGCGGACCTGGTGCTGTTCGACCCTGCCGCGTCCACCGTGGCCGGCGAAGCCTGGCGCTCCAAGGGCGACAACTGCCCGTTCCTCGGTCACAGCCTGCCGGGAGTGGTGCGCTATACCCTGATGGATGGGCGGATCACCCACCAGGCCTGATACCGCGCCTATCGCGAGCAAGCTCGCTCCCACAGGGGGATCTTCGGTGAACACATGATGTGTGAACACCTCGATCCAATGTGGGAGCGAGCTTGCTCGCGATACAGGCGACTCGGTCTTACTGAAAAGCCCCCCGCTTCTGCGCATTACGAATCGACACCTGATCGTTCAGCGTCCAGAAGTCATACAGCACCCCGAGAAAAAACACCCCGCCGGTCAGCAGGTAAATAATCCCGCTGATCCACTTGCCCTGATACATCCGGTGTACGCCCAGCACCCCGAGAAACGTCAGCAGAATCCACGCCACGCTGTACTCGATCGGCCCTGGGGTGAAACGCAGGTCCGCCTCGCGGTCCATGGCCGGGATCAGGAACAGGTCGATCAGCCAACCGATGCCCAGCAGGCCGAAGGTGAAGAACCAGATCGTCCCCGTGACCGGCTTGCCGTAATAGAAACGGTGGGCGCCGGTAAAACCGAAAATCCACAGCAGATACCCGATGACTTTGCTGTGGGTATCGCGGATTGCGTCCTGCTGATAGCTGTTCATGAATGGCCTCTTTTGCCTCGATAGAAAAATTTGTTCGGACTTTTTGTGACTTTTTTGTGTCTCGCCGACAAGCGGTCCTGGGCGACACGAACCGGGGAAACCCCCGTGTCACGGGGGTTCTGTCGGACAATCAAGCCCAATTGTCGCCATTGTGCAGGGTTTACGCTGGGTTTCGAATCGACAAACGGCCTCGGAATGGCAAAAAAAGCTGTTATAAAGTTGCGCGCTAACCTTTAAGAGCCTTGCCTAATGCGTCCATTTTTCAAGACATGGCTAACCATTTGCCTATTATTGCCACTGGCCGCCCACGCCACCAATCGTGAGCAACGTCTTCCCAACGTCAACGGCTACACCCCGAAATCCCATGTTTCTGCTCCTTCGAGCAAGAACAAGCCAAGCGTCCAGCGCGTGGGCACGGCCAACAGCAAGCTGGTGCCGCCCATGGCGACCAAAGCGAGCAGCAACGTGCTGAGCCGCGCCGTGAATGTACTCGGCACACCTTATCGTTGGGGCGGCAGCAGCCCAAGTAAAGGCTTCGATTGCAGCGGGTTGGTGAAATACGCTTTCAACGACGCCACGTTCGACCTGCCACGCACGTCCAACGCCATGGCCGCCGGTCATGGCGAGAAAGTCGAGCGCAAGGATCTCAAGCCCGGCGACCTGATCTTCTTCAAGCTCAAGAGCCGCCGGGTCAACCACGTGGCCATCTACCTGGGCAACGACCGTTTCATCCACGCCCCACGCCGTGGCAAGTCGGTGACCATCGACACCTTGAACAAGCCGTACTGGGACACCCACTACGTAGTGGCCAAGCGAGTGCTGCCGAAAGAACCAGGTGCGCTGCGCGTGGTTCAGCGCTGATCAAGCATTTGTGTCACAACTGAGGCCCCCATCGCGAGCAAGCTCGCTCCCACACTTGATTTTCAGCGCTCACAGAAATTGTGTCCGCCGTAAATCAAATGTGGGAGCGAGCTTGCTCGCGATGAGGCCTGCAAAAGCGCTGCAAATCTCCTGACAGATCCCCTAGAAATTATCCGGCGTACGCGCCCGCTCCCGGGCATGTTCGCGGCTGATCAGGCCCTTGTTCACCAAGTCCTTCAAACACATGTCCAGGGTTTGCATCCCCAGCGAGCCGCCGGTCTGGATGGACGAGTACATCTGCGCCACCTTGTCTTCACGGATCAGGTTCCGGATGGCCGAGGTCCCCAGCATGATTTCATGCGCCGCGATCCGGCCGCCGCCGATCTTCTTGATCAGCGCCTGGGAAATCACCGCCTGCAACGACTCCGACAACATCGAGCGAACCATGGACTTTTCATCGCCCGGGAACACATCCACCACCCGGTCGATGGTCTTGGCCGCCGAGGTGGTGTGCAAGGTGCCGAACACCAGATGCCCGGTTTCGGCGGCGGTCAGCGCCAGGCGGATGGTTTCCAGGTCGCGCATCTCGCCCACCAGGATCACGTCCGGATCCTCCCGCAGGGCTGAACGCAGCGCCGTGGAGAAACTTTGGGTGTCGCGGTGCACCTCGCGCTGGTTGATCAGGCATTTGCGCGGCTCGTGAACGAATTCGATAGGGTCTTCGATGGTGAGGATGTGATGGTGCTTATGGCTGTTGAGGTAGTCGATCATGGCCGCCAGGGTGGTGGACTTGCCCGAACCGGTCGGCCCGGTCACCAGCACCAGCCCGCGCGGCGATTCGGTCACCTTGCGAAACACCTCGCCCATTCCCAAGTCTTCCATGGTCAGGACTTTCGACGGAATGGTCCGGAACACCGCCCCCGCGCCGCGATTCTGGTTGAAGGCGTTGACCCGGAATCGCGCGACGCCCGGCACGTCGAAGGAAAAGTCAGTCTCCAGAAACTTTTCGTAATCCACCCGTTGCCGGTCGTTCATGATGTCGTAGATCAGCTCATGCACCTGCTTGTGGTCCAGCGCCGGCAGGTTGATCCGCCGCACATCGCCATCCACGCGGATCATCGGCGGCAGCCCGGCGGACAGGTGCAGGTCCGACGCCCCCTGTTTGGCGCTGAACGCCAGCAGTTCAGTGATATCCATAGCGCTCCTCAATTCCAGTAGAATGCCGCGAACCTCACCGCTGGCGCTTCCTTTATGTCCACGATAGCAGACAACATTGCTCAGGTTAGTTCGCGCATCCGCACGGCGGAGCAGACCGCCCAACGTGCCGAAGGCAGTGTCCAACTGCTGGCCGTGAGCAAGACCAAGCCTGCCCAGGCCCTGCGTGAAGCCTATGCCGCCGGCCTGCGGGACTTCGGCGAGAATTACCTGCAAGAGGCCCTGGGCAAACAGGTCGAATTGACCGACCTGCCCTTGATCTGGCACTTCATCGGCCCCATTCAATCGAACAAGACGCGCGCTATCGCCGAACACTTCGACTGGGTGCATTCCGTGGATCGTTTGAAAATTGCACAGCGCCTGTCCGAGCAGCGCCCGGCCGAGTTGCCGCCGCTGAACATCTGTATCCAGGTCAACGTCAGCGGTGAAGCCAGCAAATCCGGCTGCGCCCCGGCGGACCTGCCCGCCCTGGCCAGCGCCATCAGCGCTCTGCCGCGCCTGAAGCTGCGCGGGCTGATGGCGATTCCCGAACCCACCGAAGAACGTGTCGCCCAGGATGCAGCCTTCGCCGCCGTTCAACGCCTGCAAGCCAGCCTGGCACTGCCGCTGGACACGCTTTCCATGGGCATGAGCCACGACCTCGAGTCGGCCATTGCCCAAGGCGCCACCTGGGTGCGCATCGGTACTGCCCTGTTTGGTGCCCGCGACTACGGTCAATCCTGAACCATGGCCGACTCATCTCTTTATAAGGACCTGTCATGAGCAACACGCGTATTGCCTTCATCGGCGCCGGCAACATGGCCGCCAGCCTGATCGGCGGCCTGCGGGCCAAGGGCCTGGACGCTTCGCTGATCCGCGCCAGCGATCCGGGTGAAGAGACCCGCGCCCGAGTGAGTGCCGAGCACGGCATCGAAACCTTCGCCGACAATGCCCAGGCCATCGACGGTGCCGACGTCATCGTGCTGGCGGTCAAGCCGCAAGCGATGAAAATCGTCTGCGAAGCCCTTCGCCCCAGCCTCAAGCCCCATCAACTGGTGGTATCGATTGCCGCCGGCATCACCTGCGCCAGCATGAACAACTGGCTCGGCGAGCAGCCGATCGTCCGCTGCATGCCCAACACGCCGGCGCTGCTGCGCCAGGGCGTCAGCGGCCTGTTCGCCACGCCACGCGTGAGCGCCGAGCAGCGCCAGCAGGCCGAAACGCTGCTGTCGGCCGTCGGCCTGGCCCTGTGGCTGGACACCGAACAGCAACTGGACGCGGTCACCGCCGTCTCCGGCTCCGGCCCGGCGTACTTTTTCCTGCTGATCGAAGCCATGACCGCCGCAGGCGAAAAACTTGGCCTGACCCGGGAAACCGCCGCCCAGTTGACCTTGCAGACCGCCCTCGGTGCCGCGCACATGGCGGTGTCGAGCGACGTCGATGCGGCCGAGCTGCGTCGTCGCGTAACCTCGCCGGCCGGCACCACCGAAGCGGCCATCAAATCGTTCCAGGCCGGGGGCTTCGAAGCCCTGGTGGAAAAAGCACTCGGCGCCGCCGCGCACCGCTCGGCCGAAATGGCCGAACAACTGGGCCAATAAGGAGCCATTCATGATTGGATTGAACACTGCAGCGGTCTACGTGCTGCAAACCCTCGGCAGCCTGTACTTGCTGATCGTGCTGCTGCGTTTCGTGCTGCAACTGGTGCGCGCCAACTTCTACAACCCGCTGTGCCAGTTCATCGTCAAGGCCACCCAGCCGCTGCTCAAGCCGCTGCGCCGGATCATCCCGAGCCTGTTCGGCCTGGACATGTCGTCGCTGGTCCTGGCGATCCTCGTGCAAATGGCGCTGATGGCCCTGACCCTGCTGCTGACCTACGGCACCACCGGCAACCCGCTGCAATTGCTGATCTGGTCGCTCATTGGCGTGACCGCGCTGTTCCTGAAGATTTTCTTCTTCGCCCTGATCATCAGCGTGATCCTGTCCTGGGTCGCACCGGGCAGCCATAACCCGGGCGCCGAGCTGGTGAACCAGATCTGCGAACCGGCCCTGGCGCCGTTCCGTCGCATCGTGCCGAACCTGGGCGGCCTGGATATCTCGCCGATCCTGGCGTTCATGGTGCTCAAGCTGATCGACATGCTGGTGATCAACAACCTGGCGGCGATGACCATGATGCCGGAAATCCTGCGGCTGCTGATCTGACCCGATACCGGCCTGATCAGTCAGCACCTCTCTCAGTGGGAGCAAAGCTTGCTCGCGAAACAGGCGCCTCGGTCCCCAAAAGACCGCATCGGCCCCATCGCGGGCAAGCCTTGCTCCCACAGGGTCTACGTTCACCGAAGAATCAGCGCCGCCCTTTGCTTGCCGCCCGCCACAGCGGTCTTTAGACTTACGCCTCATTTCAACGCGAGCAGGGTCGATGCCAGCTGCCTTTCCCCCGATTCCGTTGGTCTGGTGACGCCGCAAACGGCGCATTTCAGCGAGCCCCTGGCCCTGGCCTGCGGCCGTTCGTTGCCAGCCTATGACCTGATCTACGAAACCTACGGCACCCTCAATGCCACGGCGAGCAATGCCGTGCTGATTTGCCACGCCTTGTCGGGGCATCACCACGCCGCCGGCTACCACAGCATCGACGACCGCAAGCCCGGCTGGTGGGACAGTTGCATCGGCCCGGGCAAGCCCATCGACACCAGCAAGTTCTTCGTGGTCAGCCTGAACAACCTGGGCGGCTGCAACGGTTCCACCGGCCCCAGCAGCCTCAACCCGGACACCGGCAAGCCCTTCGGCGCCGATTTCCCGGTGCTGACCGTGGAAGACTGGGTCCACAGCCAGGCCCGCCTGGCCGACCGCCTCGGTATCGGCCAGTGGGCCGCCGTGATCGGCGGCAGCCTGGGAGGCATGCAGGCCCTGCAATGGACCATCACTTACCCGGACCGCGTGCGCCACTGCCTGGCAATCGCCTCGGCCCCCAAGCTGTCGGCGCAAAACATCGCCTTCAACGAAGTGGCGCGCCAGGCGATCCTCACCGACCCCGAATTCCACGGCGGTTCGTTCCAGGAACACGGCGTGATCCCCAAGCGCGGGCTGATGCTGGCACGGATGGTCGGGCACATCACCTACCTGTCCGACGACTCCATGGGCGAGAAATTCGGCCGTGGCCTCAAGAGCGAAAAGCTCAACTACGACTTCCACAGCGTCGAGTTCCAGGTCGAGAGCTACCTGCGCTATCAGGGTGAAGAATTCTCCGGGCGTTTCGACGCCAACACTTACCTGTTGATGACCAAGGCGCTGGACTACTTCGATCCGGCGGCGAACTTCGACGATAACCTGGCGAAAACCTTCGCCAATGCCACCGCCAAGTTCTGCGTGATGTCGTTCACCACCGACTGGCGCTTCTCCCCGGCGCGCTCGCGGGAGCTGGTGGACGCGCTGATGGCCGCGCGCAAGGACGTCTGCTACCTGGAAATCGACGCGCCCCAGGGCCACGACGCCTTTTTGATCCCGATCCCGCGCTACCTGCAGGCGTTCGGCAACTACATGAACCGTATAACGCTGTGAGGACGCCATGAGAGCCGATCTGGACATCATCCAGGAATGGATCCCCGCCGGCAGCCGCGTGCTCGACCTGGGCTGCGGCAACGGCGAACTGCTGACCTGGCTGCGGGACAACAAACAGGTCACCGGCTACGGCCTGGAAAACGACCCGGACAACATTGCCGAATGCGTCGCCAAGGGCATCAACGTCATCGAGCAGGACCTGGACAAGGGCCTGGGCAACTTCGCCAGCAACAGCTTCGACATCGTGGTCATGACCCAAGCCCTGCAAGCGGTGCACTACCCGGACAAGATCCTCGACGAAATGCTGCGGGTCGGGCGCCAGTGCATCATCACCTTCCCCAACTTCGGTCACTGGCGCTGCCGCTGGTACCTGGCGAGCAAGGGGCGCATGCCGGTTTCGGATTTCCTGCCCTACACCTGGTACAACACGCCGAACATCCACTTCTGCACCTTCAAGGATTTCGAAGCGCTGTGCCGCGAACGCGAAGCCAAGGTCATCGATCGCCTGGCCGTGGACCAGCAGCACCGCCACGGGTGGGCCAGCAAGCTATGGCCTAATCTGTTAGGTGAAATAGGCATCTATCGGGTCAGCAACCCAGGCCTTGCCGATTACCAGGTCGCGGTGTAAGCCCCGGCCTCACCAGGAGCACGACATGAAACGTCTAGCGTTGTTTCTCATCACCGCTTGCCTGAGCGTGGGCGCCATGGCCGCCGACGTCATCAAGGGCGAGCGCAAGGAAGTGTTCGGTGATATCACCGTGCACTACAACACGTTCAACTCCACCTTCCTGACGCCGGAGATCGCCAAGGCTGCCGAACTGATTCGCAGCAAGAACCAAGGTGTGATCAATGTCTCGGTGATCAAAAGCGGCAAGCCATTGATCGCCGACGTCAGCGGCACGGTGAAGGACCTGACCAGCAAGACAGTCCCCCTCTCCTTCCGCCAGATCACCGAACAAGGCGCGATCTATTACATCGCCCAGTATCCAGTGGACCAACAGGAAACCCGCACCTTCGAGATCAAGGTGCAAACCGGCGACAAGATCAACACCATCAACTTCAACCAGGAACTGTTCCCCGGCGAATGATGAACCTCACCCAACTCGTACTGGCCAGCCACAACGCCGGCAAACTCAAGGAACTGCAGGCCATGCTTGGCGGGTCGGTGCAGTTGCGCTCGATTGGCGAATTCAGCCAGGTGGAACCGGAAGAGACCGGCCTGTCGTTCGTCGAGAACGCCATCCTCAAGGCCCGCAATGCCGCACGCATCTCGGGCCTGCCGGCGCTCGCCGACGATTCCGGGCTGGCCGTGGACTTCCTCGGCGGCGCACCGGGCATTTACTCGGCCCGTTACGCTGACGGCAAAGGTGATGCGGCGAACAACGCCAAGCTGCTCGATGCCCTCAAGGACGTGCCCGAAGCCGAGCGCGGCGCGCAGTTCGTCTGTGTGCTGGCCCTGGTCCGCCACGCCGACGATCCGCTGCCGATCCTCTGCGAAGGCCTGTGGCACGGGCGCATTCTCACCCAAGCCAGCGGCGAGCACGGTTTTGGCTACGACCCGTTGTTCTGGGTGCCAGAGCGCAATTGCTCCAGCGCCGAGCTGGGGCCGGTGGAAAAGAACCAACTGAGCCACCGCGCCCGCGCCATGGCCCTGCTGCGTCAACGCCTGGGCCTGCAATGACCGACGACGCCCCCGCACCCCTGATCCATGGCGGTGCACAAACCCCGCGGGCGCCGCTCCCGGTGCTGCCGCCCCTGGCGCTGTACATCCACATCCCGTGGTGTGTACGCAAATGCCCCTATTGCGACTTCAACTCCCATACCGCCAGCCCGCAGCTGCCGGAGGAGGAATACGTCGACGCTTTGCTGGCCGATCTCGATCAGGACCTGCACGGGGTTCATGGCCGCGAACTGAGCTCGATCTTCTTCGGCGGCGGTACGCCAAGCCTGTTCAGTGCCCAGGCCCTGGGCCGATTGCTCAAGGGGGTCGAAGCGCGGATACCCTTCGCCCAGGACATCGAAATCACCCTGGAAGCCAACCCCGGCACGTTCGAGCAAGAAAAATTCGTCGCTTACCGGGCCTTGGGCATCAACCGCCTGTCCATCGGTATCCAGAGCTTCCAGCAGGCCAAGCTCGAAGCCCTGGGGCGGATCCATAACGGTGACGAGGCGGTGCGCGCCGCCGGCATGGCCCGCCAGGCCGGGTTCGACAACTTCAACCTGGACCTGATGCATGGGCTGCCCGACCAGTCCCTCGACGACGCCTTGAGCGACCTGCGCCAGGCCATTGCCTTGAAGCCGACTCACCTGTCCTGGTACCAGTTGACGCTGGAACCGAACACGGTGTTCTGGAATCAGCCGCCGACCTTGCCCGAAGACGACACGCTGTGGGATATCCAGGAAGCCGGGCAGGCCTTGCTGGCCGAACACGGCTACGCCCAATACGAAGTCTCGGCCTACGCCCAGCCCGGTCGGGCGGCGCGGCATAACCTCAACTACTGGAGCTTCGGCGACTTCATCGGCATCGGCGCCGGCGCCCACGGCAAGCTCAGCCATCCGGACGGGCGCATCGTGCGCACCTGGAAGACCCGACTGCCCAAGGACTATCTCAATCCGGCCAAAAGCTTCCAGGCTGGCGAGAAAACCCTGGCCAATGAAGAACTGCCGTTCGAGTTCCTGATGAACGCCCTGCGCCTGACCGCAGGCGTGGACGCGCGGCTGTACCCGGAACGCACCGGGTTGCCCCTGCAAAGCCTGGCCGAAGGCCGGCGCGAGGCCGAACAAAGCGGGTTGTTGCAGGTCGAACCGACACGTCTGGCGGCCACCGAGCGCGGACAGCTGTTTCTCAATGACTTGCTGCAGACATTTCTGAGCTGATCAACACAAGGAAATCGAATGGATCTGGTACTCGACCTGCTGGCCACCGTGTCCCGCTGGAGCCGCAGCAACCTGTCGGAAATCTCCCTGGCATTGGTAGGTTGCCTGCTGGTGCTGTTTGGTGCCGACATCAAGGGCTGGGTCGACCAACGCCTGGGCAGCATCGCCGGCGCCTTGCGCGTCCCCTTGATCGCCCTGCTGTGCATGATCGGCAGCGGTGCCGCGCTGATCTATGCCACGCCATGGATCGTCAGGGGCTTGAGCCAGTTCAACAACTACAGCCTGGCGCCGGTGTTGTTGGTGGTGCTGGTGTTGATTGGCGTGGTGGCGGATCGGCGCTGATTTCGACCATTACACAAAACAAATGTGGGAGCGAGCTTGCTCGCGATGGCGGTATAACAGTCAACATTGATGTTGGATGTCATGCCCTCATCGCGAGCAAGCTCGCTCCCACAAGGGATCCTGTTTCAACAGGATCTTCTGATGCTTACGCCACCTTCTCGAACTTCAAATCCCAAACCCCATGCCCCAGCCGTTCGCCACGGCGCTCGAACTTGGTGATCGGCCGTTCGGCCGGGCGTGGCACGCACTTGCCGTCTTCGGCCAGGTTGCGATAGCCC
Source organism: Pseudomonas sp. Van50 (assembly GCF_055390755.1). Lineage (NCBI taxonomy): Bacteria > Pseudomonadati > Pseudomonadota > Gammaproteobacteria > Pseudomonadales > Pseudomonadaceae > Pseudomonas > Pseudomonas sp. Van50. Next base: position 6,648,261 of record NZ_AP024343.1, read on the forward strand.
GGGGCGACGTTCATCACTTCCAGCATGTACTCGGCGTAGGGTTCCCAGTCGGTGGCCATGTGCAGCACACCGCCGACCTTCAACTTGCTGCGCACCAGTTCAGCGAACGACGCCTGGACGATACGGCGCTTGTGGTGCCGGCTTTTGTGCCAAGGATCCGGGAAGAACAGCATCAGCCGGTCGAGACTGTTGTCGGCCACGCAGCGGTTGAGCACTTCGATGGCATCGCAATCGTAGACCCGCAGGTTGGTCAGCCCTTGGGTCAGCACGCCGTTGAGCAGCGCACCGACGCCGGGACGGTGGACTTCCACCCCGATGAAATCCTGCTCCGGCGAAGCGGCGGCCATTTCCAGCAACGAGTGGCCCATGCCGAAGCCGATTTCCAGCGAGCGCGGGGCCGAGCGGCCGAACACCTGGTCAAAATCCACCGGTGCATCGGCCAGGGGCAGGACAAACAGCGGCGCGCCCTGCTCCAGGCCGCGCTGCTGGCCTTCGGTCATGCGCCCGGCGCGCATCACGAAACTCTTGATGCGGCGGTGCTGGCGCTCTTCGCCTTCTTCCGGCAGGACCGGCGTGTCGTTCGATTCAGTCATCAATGGCTCTTACTTGATCAGACCATCCAGCGGCGAGGAGGCGCTGGCGTAAAGTTTTTTCGGCATGCGGCCGGCCAGGTACGCCAGGCGACCGGCGACGATGGCGTGCTTCATGGCTTCGGCCATCAGGACCGGCTGCTGGGCGTGGGCGATGGCCGAGTTCATCAGCACCGCCTCGCAACCCAGCTCCATGGCGATAGTGGCGTCGGAGGCGGTGCCGACACCGGCATCCACCAACACCGGGATCTTGGCTTCTTCCAGGATGATCTGCAGGTTGTACGGGTTGCAGATCCCCAGGCCAGTGCCGATCAGACCGGCCAGCGGCATGACCGCGATGCAGCCGATTTCCGCCAGTTGACGGGCAATGATCGGGTCATCGCTGGTGTAGACCATCACGTCGAAACCTTCCTTGACCAGGGTTTCGGCGGCCTTGAGGGTTTCGATCACGTTGGGGAACAGGGTTTTCTGGTCCGCCAGCACTTCCAGCTTCACCAGGTTGTGGCCGTCGAGCAGCTCACGGGCCAGGCGGCAGGTGCGCACGGCCTCGATGGCGTCGAAGCAACCGGCGGTGTTCGGCAGGATGGTGTAGCGATCCGGCGGCAGGATATCCAGCAGGTTCGGTTCGCCCGGGTTCTGGCCGATGTTGGTCCGGCGCACGGCGACGGTCACGATCTCGGCGCCCGAGGCCTCGATGGCCAGGCGGGTTTCTTCCATGTCGCGGTATTTGCCGGTGCCTACCAGCAAGCGCGACTGGTAGGTACGACCGGCCAGGACGAAGGGCTTGTCGCTACGAACGATGCTCATGGGAAATCCTCTGTTGGGGTGAGGTTCTTGCGAAATGCTGCGAAACCGAGGCGGCTAGCCACCACCGATGGCGTGGACCACTTCGACCGAATCGCCGTCGTTCAACGTGGTTTCGGCGTGCTGGCTGCGCGGGACGATATCCAGATTGAGCTCCACCGCGACGCGACGTCCAGCCAGCTCCAGACGGGTCAGCAGGGCCGCAACGGTTTCACCGTCGGGCAGTTCAAGGGGTTCGCCGTTCAACTGAATGCGCATGCCGGATGCCGCCATCATTTTTAGGGGCTGGCATTCTAGCCCGATCAGTCAGGGCGACCCAAGCCATTCGTCATGAAATGGACCGGCAGGTCAGCCCAGCCGCCAGGCGGCAAGCCCCAGGCACAACCAGCCGATCAGGAACGCCACGCCACCCAACGGGGTGATGATGCCCAGCTTGCTGATGCCGGTCAGGGTCAACAGGTACAGGCTGCCGGAGAACAACAGGATGCCGATGACAAACGCAATCCCGGCCCAGGTGACGACGCGTCCGGGAATGTGCGTGGCCAGCAACGCAACGCCCAGCAACGCCAGGGTGTGCACCAGTTGGTAGGTGACGCCGGTGTGGAAAATCGCCAGGTAATCGGCGCTCAGGCGATTTTTCAGGCCATGGGCGGCAAATGCCCCCAGCGCCACGCCCGTAAAACCGAAAAAAGCCGCCAGCATCAGAAAGCTACGCAACATGGGAACTCCAGTCAGACTCGGTGGACAGGGTCTGTATAATGGCCCGCTCGACGGGTTCGGCCAAGCCATCTCTATGCTGCGTTTATTGTTTCGACGATTCCTTAAAGCCCTGCTCTGGTTCGCCGTCGGCAGCGTCGTGCTGGTGCTGCTGTTTCGCGTGGTGCCGCCGCCGTTCACGGCACTGATGATCGAGCGCAAGGTTGAATCCTGGTTCGGCGGTGAGCCGATCGACCTGCAACGCACCTGGCAGCCTTGGGACCGGATTTCCGACAGCCTCAAGGTGGCGGTGATCGCTGGTGAAGATCAGAAATTCCCCGAGCACTGGGGCTTCGACATTGGCGCGATCCAGGCCGCCTTCGCTCACAATGGGCGTGGCGGTTCGATTCGCGGCGCCAGCACCCTCAGCCAGCAAGTGTCCAAGAACCTGTTCCTGTGGTCGGGCCGCAGTTGGCTGCGCAAAGGCCTGGAGGCCTGGTTCACCGCGCTGATCGAGGTGCTCTGGCCCAAGCAGCGGATCCTTGAGGTGTACCTCAACAGCGTCGAGTGGGATGACGGTGTGTTCGGGGCGGAAGCCGCAGCACGCCACCACTTCCGCACCAGCGCCGACGCCTTGTCCCGGCAACAGGCCAGCCTGCTGGCGGCGGTATTGCCCAACCCGCGGAAATGGAACGCCAGCCGGCCGAGCCCCTATGTGCTACGGCGGGCGGGCTGGATTCGCCAGCAGATGAGCCAGCTGGGGGGCGACAGCTACCTGCTGGAGCTCGATCGTTCGCGGCGAGCGCCCTGGGCGCAGTAGCCCAGACACTAAAAAACCCTGTGGGAGCGAGCTTGCTCGCGATAACGGTTCGACAACCAACACTGATGTTGAATGCAATGGCCTCATCGCGAGCAAGCTCGCTCCCACAGAATCAGCAGTGAATTCAAATCATTGGCACAAACAAAAACGCCCCGATCATCACTGATCGGGGCGTTTTTCATGGCTGCTATCGCAGGTCAAGCCGCAATCGACACCTTGAGCTTGTTCATCGCGCTCTTCTCGAGCTGGCGAATCCGCTCGGCCGACACGTTGTACTTCTGCGCCAGGTCGTGCAGCGTGGCTTTTTCCTCGGCCAGCCAGCGCTGGTAGAGGATGTCGCGGCTGCGTTCGTCCAGCACTTCCAGGGCTTCGTGCAGGTTGGTGTTGGAGTTGTCGCTCCAGTCGGCGTCTTCCAGTTGACGCGCCGGGTCATACCGGTGGTCTTCCAGGTAGTTGGCCGGCGATTGGAAAGCGCTGTCGTCGTCCGCTTCGGCGGCCGGGTCGAAGGCCATGTCATGGCCGGTCAGGCGGCTTTCCATCTCGCGCACTTCCCGGGGTTCTACGCCCAGGCTTTCAGCCACGCGGTGGACTTCTTCGTTGTTCAGCCAGGCCAGACGCTTCTTCTGGCTGCGCAGGTTGAAGAACAGCTTGCGTTGGGCCTTGGTGGTCGCGACTTTCACGATGCGCCAGTTGCGCAGGATGAACTCGTGGATTTCCGCCTTGATCCAGTGCACGGCGAACGACACCAGGCGCACACCCATTTCCGGGTTGAAGCGCTTGACCGCCTTCATCAGGCCGACGTTGCCTTCCTGGATCAGGTCGGCCTGGGCCAGCCCGTAGCCGGAATAGCTGCGGGCGATATGTACGACAAAACGCAGGTGGGCGAGCACCATCTGCCGAGCCGCCTCAAGATCCTGCTCATAATAGAGACTCTCGGCCAGTTCACGCTCCTGCTCGGGCGTCAGCAAGGGGATGCTGTTCACCGTGTGCACATAGGCCTCCAGGTTCGCACCCGGGACCAGAGCATAAGCAGGTTGCAAAGAAGTGGTCATACGAAAAAACCTCCGACTCACATAACTCGTGCAGTTCAGCACTGCGAAAATTGACCGGGAACCCAAAGACAAGTTCCCACAAAAACCGAAAGGTCAATACGCGCAAAAAAACACTATTTTGGCGCAAGCTCACGCAAGTGGCGTGCGACCGCAATCCATGCACCGATATAACCCAACAGCACCGCGCCAAGCAAGAGCGACAGACCGTCGGCGACTGGCACTCCGGCCAGCGCGAAATCACTGCCGTACAAACCGGCCAGCCCCACTACCGCATCGTTCAGCCAGTCCAGGCCAAACGCCAATACGCCCCAGGACAGAATCCCCGCACCGAAGCCATACAGCGCCCCCATATAAAGGAAGGGCCTGCGTACATAACTGTCCGTACCGCCGACGAGTTTAATCACTTCTATCTCGGTGCGGCGGTTTTCAATATGAAGACGAATGGTATTGCCTATCACCAAAAGTAATGCAGAAACCAGCAGCACCGTCAGACCGAAGACAAACCGGTCGCCGAGCTTGAGGATCGCCGCAAGACGTTCGACCCAGACTAGATCAAGTTGCGCCTGTTGTACCTTCGGCAACTCGGAAAGTCTTTGTCTTAATGCTTCAAGGGCGGGCTTGTCGACCTCGTTCGGCGTCACCAGCACCACGCCCGGCAGCGGGTTCTCCGGCAGTTCCTTGAGCGCGTCGCCCAGTCCGGACTGTTGCTGGAACTCTTCCAGCGCCTGCTCGCGGCCGATGTATTCGGCTTCGGCCACTCCCGGCATCGCCTTGATCTGCTCACCCAATGCCTGGCCTTCGGCGGGACTGGCGTCCATCTGCAGGTAGAGGGAAATCTGCGCCGCGCGCTGCCAGGAGCCGCCCAGGCGTTCCACATTATTCAGCAATAATGACAGGCCCATGGGCAGGCTCAAGGCAACCGCCATCACCATGCAGGTAAAGAAGCTGCCGATGGGCTGCTTGCCCAGACGCCGCAGGCTGTCCAGCAGGCTGGCGCGATGGCTTTCGATCCAGGCGCGCAACAGCGTGGCGAAGTCCGGGCCGTCGTCATCGTCGCGCTTTTTCTTTTGCGGCTGCGGATCGGAGGCCTTCGGGGCCACGCGTTCGGCCACTTTCGGGCTGCGAGTAGCACTCATGCGCCAGCCTCCCCGTCACCGATCAATCGACCGCGTTGCAAGGTGAGCATGCGGTGACGCATGCGGGCGATCAGGGCCAGGTCGTGACTGGCGATCAGCACACTGGTGCCCAGGCGGTTGATGTCTTCGAACACGCCCATGATTTCCGCCGCCAGGCGCGGGTCGAGGTTACCGGTGGGCTCGTCCGCCAGCAGCAAGGCTGGGCGATGGACGATGGCGCGGGCGATGCCGACGCGTTGTTGCTGGCCGGTAGAGAGGTCGCCCGGGTACAGGTCGGTCTTGTCCGACAGGGCCACGCGCTCCAGGGCCGAGTCCACCCGCTTGATGATCTCGGCCTTGGACAGGCCAAGGATCTGCAACGGCAACGCCACGTTGTTGAACACGGTACGGTCGAACAGCAACTGGTGATTCTGGAACACCACGCCGATCTGCCGCCGCAGGTAGGGGATCTGGGCATTGCTGATGGTGCTCAGGTCCTGGCCGGCCAGCAGCAGTTTGCCGGTGGAAGGCCGCTCCATCGCCAGCAACAGGCGCAGCAAGGTGCTTTTACCGGCGCCGGAATGGCCGGTGACAAACAGAAACTCGCCCCGACGGACCCGAAAGCTCAGCTCATGCAAGCCGACGTGACCGTTCGGATAGCGTTTACCGACCTGTTCGAAACGAATCATGGATGCTCCCGTTCGGCAAACAGTGCCTGGACAAAGGGCTCGGCCTCAAAGGTGCGCAAGTCGTCGATGCCTTCGCCCACGCCGATGTAGCGAATGGGCAGGCCGAACTGCTTGGCCAGGGCGAAAATCACCCCGCCCTTGGCGGTGCCGTCGAGCTTGGTCAGGGCCAGCCCGGTCAGTTCGACGGTCTGGTTGAATTGCTTGGCCTGGTTGATGGCGTTCTGGCCGGTACCGGCGTCCAGCACCAGCAGCACTTCGTGGGGCGCGTCGGCGTCGAGCTTGCCGATCACCCGGCGCACCTTCTTCAATTCTTCCATCAGGTTGTCTTTGGTGTGCAGGCGACCGGCGGTGTCGGCGATCAGTACATCGATGCCACGGGCCTTGGCCGCCTGCACAGCGTCGAAGATCACCGAAGCGGAGTCGGCGCCGGTGTGCTGGGCGATCACCGGGATCTTGTTGCGCTCGCCCCACACTTGCAGTTGTTCGACCGCGGCGGCGCGGAAGGTGTCGCCGGCGGCGAGCATGACTTTCTTGCCTTCGAGTTGCAGCTTCTTGGCCAGCTTGCCGATGGTGGTGGTCTTGCCGGCGCCATTGACGCCAACGACCAGGATCACGAATGGCTTGTTCTGCGAGGCGATCACCAGCGGCTTTTCCACCGGCTTGAGCAGGCTGGTCAGCTCGCCCTGCAGGGATTTGTACAGGGCGTCGGCGTCGGTCAGCTGCTTGCGTGCGACCTTCTGGGTCAGGCTCTGGATGATCACCGAGGTGGCCTCGACGCCGACATCGGCGGTCAGCAGGCGGGTTTCGATGTCCTCCAGCAATTCGTCGTCGATGACTTTCTTGCCCAGGAACAGGCTGGCCATGCCTTCGCCGATGCTGGCGCTGGTCTTGGACAAGCCCTGCTTGAGGCGGGCGAAGAAGCCGACCTTGTTTTCCTCGGCGCTACGGACGGGCTCGACGGGGGCCATGGTTTCCAGCACGGCAGGTGCCGGCTCGGGGGCGGCAGGCGCAACCACGGGTGCAACGACGGCGGCTGGCGGTTCAATGACAGCTTCGACGACTGGCGCCTCGACAACCTGTGTCGGCGCTGGAATCGGCGGGGTGATATGGGGCGTGGTTTCCTCGACCAGCGCGACGGGCTCTTCCGCCACCGGCAAGGTCAGCCAGGGCGTTTGCTCGGCGGGCGGGGTCAGCGGCTGCTCGGCCATCGGCTCGGCAACGGGCTCAGGCTCGACCGGTTGCAGCACCGGCTCGGCGATCGGCAGGACAATGGGCGCGGCCTCTTCGGCCACTGCCTCGGCGGCGGGCTCAGGCAGCGCTTGCGGCTGTTCGACGACGGTATCCTGCGGCTTCTTGCGCAGCCATCCGAACAGGCCTTTTTTCTCGCCAGCCGCGGCTGGGGTCTTCTTGTCGTCGTTGGAACCAAACATGGAGGACGGCTATCTCACGGTAGCGATGCGCCACGAGGGCGCCTCGGTGATAAATATTCAATGCTGAACAGACTGCGTTTCATCCAGCTTGTTCACGCGCAACATTTTGTCGAAGCGTCCCCGGACGCCTCAAAGTCGATTTTTTCGAAGGACTGGTACGGCATCATCGGCGAAAACGCCGGGATCAACGAGCAAACCCAGGGTTTCTCCGCAGAACCCAGACAACCCCGGGCCGATAAAAGGCCCGATAGGCGTGGCCGCCAGTAAAACGGATCAGTATCCTAGCACCTCCTCGCCTGCCGAGGCTAAGACCTAGCAGGCAACCCAACAGGTTTAAACACGAATGAATGCTCTTGCCCGCCGCGCCGCAGGCCTGCTGCTCAGCACAGTTTGTCTGCCTCTTTCAGCCCTGGCTGCCGACCCACAACCCACCCATGAATTCACCCTCGACAACGGCCTGAAGGTCGTCGTGCGCGAAGACCATCGTGCGCCGGTGGTGGTGTCCCAGGTCTGGTACAAGGTGGGTTCCAGCTACGAAACGCCAGGCCAGACCGGTTTGTCCCACGCCCTTGAGCACATGATGTTCAAGGGCAGTGAAAAAGTCGGCCCCGGCGAAGCGTCGCTGATCCTGCGCGACCTCGGTGCCGAAGAGAACGCCTTCACCAGCGACGACTTCACCGCCTACTACCAGGTGCTGGCCCGCGACCGCCTGGGCGTGGCCTTCGAACTGGAAGCCGACCGCATGGCCAGCCTGCGCCTGCCGCCGGAGGAATTCAGCCGCGAAATCGAGGTGATCAAGGAAGAGCGCCGCATGCGCACCGACGACAAGCCCATGTCCAAGGCCTACGAGCGCTTCCAGGCCATGGCTTACCCGGCCAGCGGCTACCACACGCCGACCATCGGCTGGATGGCCGACCTGGACCGGATGACCGTCGAGGAACTGCGTCACTGGTACGAGTCCTGGTACACCCCGAACAACGCGACCCTGGTGGTGGTTGGCGACGTGACGCCGGAGGAGGTCAAGTCCCTGGCCCAGCGTTATTTCGGCCCGATTGCCCGGCGCGCGGTGCCGGTCGCGAAAATCCCCCTGGAACTGGTCGAACCCGGCGAACGCCAGATCACCTTGCACGTGCAGACCCAACTGCCCAGCGTGATGCTGGCCTTCAACGTGCCGAGCATCGCCACCGCGACGGACAAGGCGTCGGTCAACGCGTTGCGGCTGATCTCGGCCCTGCTGGACGGCGGCTACAGCGGCCGGATCCCGACCCAACTGGAGCGCGGCGAAGAATTGGTGTCCGGCGGCTCGTCGAGCTACGACGCCTTCACCCGCGGCGACTCGTTGTTCACCTTGTCGGCGACGCCCAACACGCAGAAAAACAAAACCCTCGCCCAAGCAGAAGCAGGTTTGTGGCGCTTGCTTGAGCAGTTGAAAACCACCGCCCCGACCGCCGACGAACTGGAACGCGTGCGCGCCCAGGTCATCGCCGGCCTGGTGTATGAGCGCGACTCGATCACCAGCCAGGCCACCGCCATCGGCCAGCTGGAAACCGTCGGCTTGTCCTGGAAGCTGATGGACACCGAACTCGCCGAACTGCAAAGCGTGACCCCGCAAGACATCCAGAAGGCAGCCCAGCTGTATTTCACCCGCTCGCGCCTGAGCGTTGCGCACGTCCTGCCCGAGGAGAAAGCTCATGAATGAGCGCAAATCATCGCGCCTGGTACCGATCGGCCTGGCATTGATCGCCCTGGCCGGCGCCCTGGCCTTTTACCTGTCGCCGTCCAGCGACTCCAACGCCAGCCAGGCATTGGACAAGGCCAAGTCCGGCAACAAGCTGCAATCCCTGGCCGAACTGAACGACAAGGCCCCCAGTCGGCGCCAGCTCGACGTGCAAACCTGGACAACCGCTGACGGCGCCAAGGTGCTGTTCGTCGAAGCCCGGGAATTGCCGATGTTCGACCTGCGCCTGACCTTCGCCGCCGGCAGCAGCCAGGACGGCGACGCCCCCGGCCTCGCCCTGCTGACCAACGCCATGCTCAACGAAGGCGTGGCCGGCAAGGATGTCAGCGCCATCGCCCAAGGTTTCGAAAGCCTCGGCGCGGACTTCGGCAACGGCGCCTATCGGGACATGGCCGTGGCGTCCCTGCGCAGTCTCAGCGCCGCCGACAAGCGTGAGCCGGCATTGAAGCTGTTCGCCGAAGTCGTCGGCAAACCGACCTTCCCCGCCGACTCCTTCGCCCGGATCAAGAACCAGATGCTCGCCGGCTTCGAGTACCAGAAGCAGAACCCCGGCAAACTGGCGGGCCTGGAACTGATGAAGCGCCTCTACGGCGAGCATCCTTATGCCCATTCCAGCGACGGCACCGCCGACAGTATTCCACCGATCACCCTGGCCCAGGCCCGGGCGTTCCACGCCAAGGCCTATGCCGCCGGCAACGCAGTGATTGCACTGGTGGGGGACTTGTCCCGCGCCGAAGCCGAAGCGATTGCCAGCCAGGTCGCCGCCGCGCTGCCCAAAGGCCCGGCCCTGGCGAAAACCCCGGCACCGGTGGAACCGAAGGCGAGCATCGGCCACATCGAGTTCCCGTCCAAGCAGACCAACCTGATGCTCGCGCAACTGGGCGTCGACCGCGACGATCCGGACTATGCCGCGGTGTCCTTGGGCAACCAGATCCTCGGCGGCGGTGGCTTCGGCACGCGGCTGATGACTGAAGTCCGCGAAAAGCGCGGCCTGACCTACGGCGTGTATTCCGGTTTTACGGCGATGCAGGCCCGCGGCCCGTTCATGATCAACCTGCAGACCCGTGCCGAGATGAGCGAGGGCACCTTGAAACTGGTGCAGGACGTGTTCGCCGACTACCTCAAGAACGGTCCGACCCAGAAAGAACTCGATGACGCCAAGCGTGAGTTGGCGGGCAGCTTCCCACTGTCCACCGCCAGCAATGCCGACATCGTCGGCCAGCTTGGCGCCATGGGGTTCTATGACTTGCCGCTCAGCTACCTGGAAGATTTCATGCGCCAGTCCCAGGAACTGACGGTCGAGCAGGTCAAGGCCGCGCTGAACAAACACCTGAGCACTGACAAAATGGTCATCGTCACCGCCGGCCCGAGCGTGCCGCAAAAGCCGTTGCCGCCCCCTACTGACAAACCTGCCGAGCAGCCGCTCGGGGTTCCGGAGCACTAATGGCCCGCCCATCGAATTCCAGCAAGAAACCCGTGCACAACGGTGTGAACCAGTTGCGCATCATCGGCGGCGAATGGCGCAGCCGGCGCCTGAGCTTCCCGGATGCCCCGGGGTTGCGCCCCACCCCGGACCGCGTGCGGGAAACCCTGTTCAACTGGCTCGCGCCCTATGTGGCAGGCGCTCGGGTACTCGACCCGTTCGCCGGCAGCGGCGCACTGTTTCTCGAGGCCCTGTCCCGTGGCGCCGCCATGGGCCAGGCGCTGGATGCCAGCAACCTGGCGGTCTCCAGCCTCAAGGAACACCTGGGCACCCTGCGTTGCACCGTCGGTCAGGTGCAGACCGCCGACGCGCTGCGCTACCTGGACAGCCAACCGGCAACGCCTTTCGACCTGGTGTTCCTGGACCCTCCTTTCAACCAGAACCTGTTGCCGACGGTCTGCGCCTTGCTCGAGGAGCGTCACTGGCTGGCCGAGGATGCCTGGGTCTACACTGAAAGCGAGACTGCCCCGTCCACCCTGGGCTTGCCGGGCAACTGGCGCTTGCACCGCGAGCAGAAATCCGGACGGGTGTACTACGCGTTGTGGCAGCGTTTGCCAAAGGACATTGGCTGAACGGCTGACCAGTGCATCGAGAATAATAATGATGTCCGCCGCATCTGAACGTTTCGTCCCTGCCCCGGGCCTTGGCAACCCGCACCTGCAAACCTTGTGGGGCCCCTTGTGGCGCCAGACCACCCACATCGAGCGTCAACGCGAGCGCCTGTGGCTGGAAGACGGTGATTTCCTCGACCTCGACTGGCACGGCCCCACAGCGCCGAGGCACCACTGGTGCTGGTGCTGCACGGGCTGACCGGCTCTTCCAACTCGCCTTACGTGGCCGGGTTGCAGCAGGCGCTCGGTCGCCAGGGCTGGGCCAGCGCGGCCTTGAACTGGCGTGGCTGCTCAGGCGAGCCGAACCTGTTGCCCCGCAGCTATCATTCGGGCGTCAGCGAAGACCTGGCCGCCGCCATCACTCACTTGCGCGCCAGGCGGCCCTTGGCGCCGCTGTTTGCCGTGGGTTATTCACTGGGCGGCAATGTGTTGCTCAAGCACTTGGGCGAAGCCGGCCGCGACAGCCAGTTGCAAGGAGCGGTGGCGGTCTCGGTACCGTTTCGCCTCGACCAGTGCGCCGATCGCATCGGCCAGGGATTTTCCAAGTTCTACCAGGCGCACTTCATGCGACAAATGGTGGCCTATGTGCGCAACAAGCAACGCCAGTTCCAGCACGACGGACGCCACGAAGGCCTGGCGACCCTGGCGGCCCTTGGCCCGCTGGAAAACATGCGCACCTTCTGGGACTTTGACGGCCGGGTGACCGCGCCGCTGCACGGGTTCTCCGATGCAGCGGACTATTACCGCCGCGCCTCCAGCCGTTATTTCATGGCGAGCATCAGCACGCCGACCCTGGTCATCCAGGCCGCCGACGATCCTTTTGTGTTTCCCCACAGCCTGCCCGAACCCGGCGAGTTATCCACCTCGACCCGACTTGAACTGCACGCCCGGGGCGGGCATGTCGGGTTTGTCGACGGAACCCTGCGCCGCCCAGGGTATTACCTGGAGCGACGGATTCCCGATTGGCTGGCCAGCCTGAGGCGCGGCTGACGATTCGCAGACAACACAAATCCCCTCTGGGAGGTGTTCACCCGTTCAGCGTTCGCCAGGAATCCCTGTGGGAGCGAGCTTGCTCGCGATAGCGGCGGGACAGCGACATTGAAATTGCCTGGCACACCGTCATCGCGAGCAAGCTCGCTCCCACAATTTTTTTGGGGTATTCACCGGTTCAGCGTTCGCCAGCAATCCCCGTGGGAGCGAGCTTGCTCGCGATAGCGGCGGGACAGCGACATTGAAGTTGCCTGGCACACCGTCATCGCGAGCAAGCTCGCTCCCACAATTTTTTTGGGGTATTCACCAGTTCAGCGTTCGCCAGGGAATCCCCTGTGGGAGCGAGCTTGCTCGCGATAGCGGCGGGACAGCGACATTGAAATTGCCTGGCACACCGTCATCGCGAGCAAGCTCGCTCCCACATTGGTTTTTTGGGGTGAGCTATTCGCCCTTCGCCACGCCCCGCTGGGGATCATTGATCCACTCACTCCACGAGCCGGCATACAGCCTTCCCAAGGGATACCCTGCCAGGCACAAGGCGAACAGGTTATGGCACGCCGTCACGCCGGAGCCGCAGTACGCCACCAGTTCGGTGGGCGAGCGCTCGCCCAGTTTTTCGGCGAAGCGTTGCTTGAGCTGGGCGGCCGGCAAGAAGCGTCCATCGGCGCCCAGGTTGTCGGTGAACGCTGCGCACTGGGCGCCCGGGATATGCCCGGCCACCGGGTCGATCGGCTCGACTTCGCCCTTGAAGCGCGGCAACGCCCGGGCATCCAGCAGGGTCATGGCCGATTCGCCGAGGCGTTGTTGCAGCGCTTGCGCATTGATCAACAAGCTCGCATCCGGCGCCCCCGTGAAACTTCCACGACTGTGCTGCGGCGGATCCAGGCTCAACGGCAAGCCGGCGGCATGCCAGGCCTTGAGCCCACCGTCGAGGATGGACACGCCATCACGCTTGCCCAGCCAGGCTAGCAACCACCAGGCCCGCGCGGCATAAGCGCCAGGGCCATCGTCGTACAGCACGACGTCGCTGTCGTTATCGAGCCCCCAAGCCCTGAGGCGCTCGATCAAGGCCTCGGGCTCGGGCAGCGGATGGCGCCCGGTCACGCCTCTGGTCACCGGCCCGCTCAGGTCGCGCTCAAGGTCCGCGAACGACGCCCCGGCAATGTGGCCCTCGGCATAACTGCGTTGACCGTAATCCGGGTCTTCCAGGGCAAAACGACAATCGAGGATGACCAGCCCGGGCCGTGATCGCCGCTGTTCGAGGGCTTCGGGGCTGATGAGTAGCGCGATGGGCATGGTGAGCTCCTGTGGCTAAGTCGGGGATCGATCCTACTGCCCTTCCTCCAGGGTCTGGGCCAGGGGGACGTAATATTCCTTGAACAGTGCATCCACCGCTTCGCGGGCCTGATCGGTCACGAAACCGGCTTCCAGCACCAGCACCTGATAGACGCCGCGCTTGATGGCCTGCTCACTCAGGTGACTGAAATTTTCCCGCGTGGTGCACAGGAACCGCACCCAGGACGTGAGAATGATCCAGGCGTTGAGGGTCAGGGACTCGATCTGCACCCGGTCCATCTTCAGGATGCCGGCGGCAACGAAACCCTCGTAGATCGCGGTGCCGTGGATCAGGCAGCGCTGGGAAAACCGACGATAGCGGGCCGCAAGGTCCGGATCGCTGTCGAGCAGATGCTCCAGGTCCCGATGCAGGAAGCGATAGCGCCACATGGCCGCCAGCAGCTCCTGCAGGTAGAAGCGCTTGTCATCCACCGTGGCCGCCCGGCCCTGGGGCGGACGCAGGAAGCTGTCCACCAGGTTCTCGTATTCACTGAACAGCACGGCGATGATCGCCTGCTTGTTGGGGAAGTGGTAATAGAGGTTGCCCGGGGACATGTCCATGTGGGCGGCGATGTGATTGGTGCTGACGCTGCGCTCACCCTGTTGGTTGAACAGCTCGAGGCTGTTTTGCACGATGCGCTCGCTGGTTTTCATTCGTGGGGCCATGGTTTGGGCTTTAATTCGACGAAGGCATTGATCGGCATCTTACGACCTATCGGTCACAGGAAAAACCCACAGCCGTTGCGGATGCCATTGACTTTCTAGAGTATAAGCTCTAGAAAACACCCACTCTAATAATATCCGGTGCCTGACGATGCCTGCCGACGTTGCCTACCTGCACGAGTCTCAACAACAACTGGACGAGCTGCGGTCGCTCTTCGATGCCCAGCGCCAGGCCTACGCCGCCCATCCGATGCCACCGGCCGAACAGCGCCGACAATGGCTCACGGCACTGCGCGAGGTATTGAGCAACGAACGGCAAGCCTTGATCGACGCCATCAGCCAGGATTTCAGCCACCGCAGCGCCGACGAGACACTGTTGGCCGAGCTGATGCCGAGCCTGCATGGCATCCATTACGCCAGCCGACACCTCCAGGGCTGGATGAAACCCTCCCGACGCAAGGTGGGCATGGCCTTTCAACCGGCCTCAGCCAAAGTGATCTATCAGCCGTTGGGCGTGGTCGGGGTCATCGTGCCGTGGAACTACCCGCTGTTCCTGGCCATCGGGCCGTTGGTCGGGGCGTTGGCGGCGGGCAACCGGGTGATGCTCAAGCTGAGCGAATCGACACCGGCGACCGGCTTGCTGCTCAAGCAACTGCTCGCCCGGGTCTTCCCCCAGGACCTGGTGTGCGTGGTGCTCGGCGAGGCGGAGGTCGGCATGGCGTTTTCCAAGTTGCCCTTCGATCACCTGTTGTTCACCGGCGCCACCAGCATCGGCAAGCATGTCATGCGGGCCGCTGCCGAAAACCTGACTCCGGTCACCCTGGAGCTGGGTGGGAAATCGCCGGCCATCGTGTCGGTCGATGTACCCATCAAGGACGCCGCCGAACGCATTGCCTTCGGCAAAACCCTGAATGCCGGGCAAACCTGTGTCGCCCCGGACTATGTGCTGGTGCCGCAGAACCGCGTCGGTGAATTCGTCGAAGCGTATCGCGAGACGGTTCGCGGGTTTTATCCGACCCTGGCGAACAACCCGGACTACACCGCCATCATCAACGAACGACAACTGGCGCGGCTCAATGGCTACATCAGCGACGCCACCGGCAAGGGCGCGTTGCTGATCGAGCTGTTCGAGCAAGGCCAGGGTCGCCGCATGGCCCACAGCCTGCTGCTCAACGTCAACGATGAGATGACCGTCATGCAAGACGAGATCTTCGGCCCACTGTTGCCCATCGTGCCCTATGACCATCTGGACCAGGCGTTTGCCTACATCAATCAGCGACCCCGCCCGCTGGCGCTCTACTACTTCGGCTACAACAAGGCCGAACAGCATCGCGTGCTCCACGAAACCCATTCCGGCGGCGTCTGCCTGAACGACACGCTGTTGCATGTCGCCCAGGATGACATGCCGTTCGGCGGCATCGGGCCCTCGGGAATGGGGCATTACCACGGGCATGAGGGCTTCCTGACCTTCAGCAAAGCCAAGGGCGTGCTGACCAAACAGCGATTCAACGCGGCGAAGCTGATTTATCCGCCCTACGGCAAACCCTTGCAGAAACTGATTCAGAAGCTGTTTGTCCGCTGACGCGTGTCTGCCCGGGTAATCACAATCATGAACGCCAGCCTCACCGATACCCCCGCGCTGTCACGGCGCGGCCTGCTGAAATTCAGCCTCGGCGCCAGCGCCTTCCTGGCCACCGTCGGGCTGGGCGCCAGCCTGAGCGGCTGCTCGCCAAGCCAACCGGCCGCCGGTCTGACGGCCCTGCGCGACAGCGACCTGGCGTTTTTACGCGCCGTCATCCCTGTGATGCTGGACGGCGCAGTGGCCGTCGGGCAGATCCCTGCCGCCATTGACGCGACCCTGGGCAGCCTCGACAGAAGCCTGGCCCACTTGTCCCCCGCCATGCTCAAGCTCCTGCACCAGCTGTTCGATGTGCTCACGCTGGGCGTTACCCGCGGGCCACTGACCGGGGTCTGGGGGGCGTGGGAAAACGCCAGCGCCGATGACATCCGCCAGTTCCTCGCGCGGTGGGAAAACAGTTCGCTGGATCTGCTACAGCAAGGTCACTGCTCGTTGCTGCAATTGGTGATGATGGCCTGGTACACCCAATCCGAAGCCTGGGCGCATTGCGGGTATCCGGGGCCGCCAACGGTTTGAAAACCAGAACCAACCCCTGTGGGAGCGGGCTTGCTCGCGATAGCGTCACATCAGCCACCTATCGATTGACTGATAAACCGCTATCGCGAGCAAGCTCGCTCCCACAAGGGGTCTATCGCTACCTCAAAACAATAAGAGAGCCCAGAACATGCCCGTACCCGATCCCTTTCGCGAAGGCCTGGCCCGTGGCTGGACCACCTACAACGGCGCGCAGTTGACCGAGGACCTGACCCTGGAAGCCGACGTGGCAATCATCGGCAGCGGTGCCGGTGGCGGCACCACGGCGGAAATCCTCAGTGCTGCCGGCTACCGGGTGTTGCTGATCGAGGAAGGGCCGCTCAAGACCAGCCATGACTTCAAGCTGCTCGAAGACCAGGCCTACAGCAGCCTGTACCAGGAAGGCCTCGGGCGCATGAGCAAGGACGGCGCCATCACCATCCTCCAGGGCCGGGCCGTCGGTGGCACGACGCTGATCAATTGGACCTCCAGCTTCCGCACGCCCGACCAGACCCTCGATCACTGGGCCGCCGAGCACAACGTCAAGGGCCACGGCCGCGCCGAAATGGCGCCCTGGTTTGCGCAGATGGAACAACGCCTGGGCGTGGCGCCGTGGCTGGTTCCGCCCAACGCCAACAACGACGTGATCCGCAAAGGCTGTGAACAATTGGGCTACGCCTGGCACGTCATCCCGCGTAACGTGCGCGGCTGCTGGAACCTGGGCTATTGCGGCATGGGCTGCCCAACCAACGCCAAGCAGTCGATGCTGGTCACCACCATCCCGGCCACCCTGGACAAGGGTGGCGCGCTGCTTTACCTGGCGCGGGCCGAACGCCTGACGATCAAGAACGATGCCGTTGCCGGCCTCGAGTGCCAGGCCATGGACGAGCGCTGCGTGGCGCCCACCGGGCGGCGCATCACCGTCAAGGCACGGCACTACGTGCTGGCGGGCGGCGGCATCAACAGCCCCGGCCTGCTGTTGCGCTCCGCTGCGCCAGACCCGCACGAACGTGTGGGCAAACGCACCTTCCTGCACTTGGTGAACATGTCCGCCGGGCAATTCGACGAGGTCATCAACCCGTTCTACGGTGCGCCACAATCGATTTATTCGGATCACTTCCAATGGCAGGACGGAACCACCGGCAAGATGTCCTACAAGCTCGAAGTCCCGCCCTTGCACCCGGCGCTCGCCGCCACGCTGTTGGGCGGGTTCGGCCCCGAGAACGCCTTGCACATGTCCCGGCTGCCTCACACTCACGCCATGCTGGCGCTGCTGCGCGACGGTTTTCACCCGGACAGCCCCGGCGGCCGCGTCGAGTTGCGCAGCGACGGCACGCCGGTGCTCGACTACCCCGTTTCGCCGTATACCTGGGACGGCTTGCGCCGGGCCTTCCACAGCATGGCCGAAATACAGTTCGCCGGCGGCGCCAAGGCGGTCATGCCCCTGCACAACGACGCCCGCTACGTGAAGACCCTGGCCGAGGCCCGCACGCTGATCGACGGACTCGACCTGGCCTTGTACCGCACGCGCCTGGGCAGTGCCCACGTGATGGGTGGCTGCGCCATGGGTGAAGACCCGAAAACCGCCGTCACCGACAGCCTGGGTCGCCATCACCAACTGGGCAACCTGTCGATCCATGACGGCTCGCTGTTCCCCACCAGCATCGGCGCCAACCCGCAATTATCGGTGTACGGGCTGACCGCACAATTGGCGACAGCCCTGGCCGAACGCCTGAAAAACCCATGAATATCCGGATTATTCGCAGCGTCTATAGTGCTTTCTTATCCAACAGCCGACTTGGCCGACCGAGAAGGCTGCGATACCATCCGACTCCCCAACGGACTCCCGCCAGGACGACGCGATGAACCGAGTGTTGTACCCAGGTACCTTCGACCCTATTACCAAGGGCCATGGCGATCTGGTCGAACGCGCCGCGCGCCTGTTCGACCACGTGATCATTGCCGTCGCCGCCAGCCCGAAGAAGAACCCGCTGTTCCCGCTGGAGCAACGTGTGGAGCTGGCCCGCGAGGTCACCAAGCACCTGCCCAACGTGGAAGTGGTCGGCTTCTCGACGCTGTTGGCCCACTTCGCCAAGGAAAAGAACGCCAATGTGTTCCTGCGCGGCCTGCGTGCGGTCTCGGACTTCGAGTACGAGTTCCAACTGGCCAACATGAACCGCCAATTGGCACCGGACGTCGAGAGCCTGTTCCTGACGCCGTCGGAGCGCTACTCCTTCATTTCCTCGACCCTGGTCCGGGAAATTGCGGCGTTGGGCGGTGATATCACCAAGTTTGTCCACCCGGCCGTGGCCGATGCGCTGACCCTGCGCTTCAAGAAATGACCGGCAGGCGCTGCGAGCCACCTCGCAGCGCAACGCAGTCCATCGCGCCCGCGTGCACTGCGCTCGCCAATGCGGCACAATTGCGCCCATACGTTTTCAGATGCCCGGGCCCAACGCCCCGGCAGGAGCCTGCATGTCCCTGATCATCACCGACGACTGCATCAATTGCGACGTCTGCGAACCCGAATGCCCGAACGAGGCCATTTCCCAAGGCGAGGAGATCTACGTCATCGACCCGAACCTGTGCACCCAGTGCGTCGGCCACTACGACGAACCCCAGTGCCAGCAGGTTTGCCCGGTGGATTGCATCCCGCTGGACGAGGCTCATCCGGAGACTGAAGAGCAGTTGATGGCGAAATATCGCAAGATTACTGGCAAGGCTTGAGCTTTTAGGCGGCCCCACAGGCCCCATCGCGAGCAAGCTCGCTCCCACAGGAGCTTTGCTTCAGGCACGAATGGTGTAACCACAGCAGATCCCTGTGGGAGCGAGCTTGCTCGCGATGAGGCCAGCAGCAATACCCAAGCTCCAGCTGCCCGCCTCACTCCTGCCGCTCAAAACCCTCCCCCACACACCCCAGGCACCGCACGAACGTGGCCCTGGCAGGGTCCACCACCAACGCCTTCCCCGCATCGCCGACCCCGCCGCCCAGCGCGGTAAAGGGCAACGACACCACGAATGCCCCAGCCCCGATCACCGTAGCGGCGAGCAGCAGCGGGCGGGCGATCAGCAGGTCACCGAGCATGGCGAAGGCCGGCGGATTCTGGATGGTGTAGCGCGGGTCGCCGCTGCCGCTGTTTGCCAGGGCAGGCAAACCGACACTCAGCAGCAGCGCTAGAACGACAGGTCGAAGCGGTTTCATCGGGCGATCCTTCGGCTAAATCAATATGACTACTGACTATAGACCGTCGGACGAATCAGCTCTGGCAGCGTGGGCACCAGACACTGGCGCGCTGGCCCAGGCGGATTTCCCGCAGCCCCGTGCCACAGACCTTGCACAATTCCCCGCCCCGGCCGTAGACGAACAGCTCCTGCTGGAAATAGCCGGGCTGGCCGTCCCCACCGATGAAATCCCGCAACGTGGTGCCGCCGCGCTCGATGGCATGGGCGAGGATGCGCTTGATCTCGATCGCCAGCTTCAGGTAACGCCCCCGGGAAATGCCTCCGGCAGCCCGACGCGGGTCGATCCCGGCGGCGAACAGCGCCTCGGTCGCGTAGATATTGCCCACGCCCACCACCACCGCGTTGTCCATGATGAACGGCTTGACCGCCATGGAACGCCCCCGCGACAGCTGGAACAGCCGTTCGCCATCGAACAGGTCGGTCAGTGGCTCGGGGCCGAGGCGAATCAACAGCTCGTGATTGAGCGGGTCGAGGCTCCAGAGCATCGCGCCGAAGCGACGAGGGTCGGTGTAGCGCAAGGCCAGGCCGGACTCCAGCTCGATGTCCACGTGCTCATGCTTGAGGGCCGGCATGCCGACCTCCACCAGCCGCAGGTTGCCGGACATGCCCAGATGGCTGATCAACGTGCCGACCTCGGCATTGATCAGCAGGTACTTGGCCCGCCGCTCCACCTGCACGATGCGCTGGCCCGAGAGCCGCACGTCGAGATCTTCCGGGATCGGCCAGCGCAGGCGGCGGTCACGGACCACCACGCGACTGACCCGCTGGCCTTCAAGATGGGGCGCGATGCCGCGACGGGTGGTTTCGACTTCCGGCAGTTCTGGCATGAGGTTCTCGCGTCAGGCGACGCCACGCACTCAACGAGAGGCGAGGTCGCGAATTTCCTGTTTCTGGGTCTGGAAGTCGTATTCCGACAAACCGATGTAGTCGAGCACCAGGCTCCCGACGCTATCCCACTCGTGGTCTTCGGCCTGGTTGCCGAGCACCCGGTGGGACGCACAGATGTTCTCGGACATCTTCAGGATCGCCAGCAGGTTTTTCAACTGGCTGTTGTTGCGTGAAGAGTCGTCGCTGAAGACCGCCAGGGCATTGTGGTGGTTGGCGATCGCCTGGCTGACGTGATCCGGCAGGCGCCAGGATTTGGAGGTGTAGTAACCGACCACCGCATGGTTGGTGTTGAACACGCGGTTCTCGGTGTCCACCACCCGGCACTCGGCGCTGGCATTGGCGTAGGCCTCCTCCAGCACACTCATGTAGTTGGGGAACTGCTTGAGCATTAACGGCACGCCGCAGTCGTGGAACAACCCCAAGGCATAGGCTTCGTCACCGTTCTCCAGGCCGACGCGCTTGGCCAGGGTCAGGCAGGTCATCGCCACGTCCTGGGCCGTATCCCAGAAACGGTTCAGGGTCACGATGGCATCGTCGTGCAGTTCGCCCTTGATCGACTGCGCATTGATCAGGTTGATGATCGAACGGCTGCCCAGCAGGTTCACCGCGCGCTGGATCGAGGTGATCTTGTTGCGCAGCCCGTAATACGGCGAGTTGACGATCTTGAGCAAGGCTCCCGAGAGACCCGGGTCCTGGGAGATCAACTTGGCGATGGTCTCCAGGTCCGGGTCGGGCATGTACTGCTCCATCTGCAGATCCACCATGATCTGCGGCTGGGGCGGCACACTGATCCCTTGCAGGGACTGTTGGATCTGTTCGGCGGAAAGTTCTTTGGACATGAGTACACACTCCGGGTCAGGCGGGGATTCTAACCCTTAAAGATGGATCCGATACACCGCCGGGCCACCGATCGTCCTTCAAGCCCGTCAACCCTTGCAACACGGTATACTCCCGCTCTTTTTTCCGGAGCGACGTCATGTCCCTGCCTAGCCTGCGCCTCAAAGCCAACGCCGACCGTCGCCTGCGCGCCGGCCACCTGTGGGTCTACAGCAACGAAATCGATGTGGCCGCCACGCCCCTGCACGGCTTCAAGGCCGGCGACCAGGCCATCCTCGAAGCCGCCGGCGGCAAGCCGTTGGGCATCGTTGCGATGAGCCCCAACAACCTGATCTGCGCCCGGCTGCTGTCCCGTGACGTGAAGCTGCCGCTGGACAAGTCCCTGCTGGTGCATCGCCTCAACGTGGCGTTGTCCCTGCGCGAGCGGCTGTTCGACAAGCCGTTCTATCGCCTGGTCTACGGTGACTCCGACCTGTTGCCAGGCCTGGTGGTCGACCGTTTCGGCGACATCCTGGTGGTGCAGATCGCCTCGGCCACCATGGAAGCCCACAAGGACGACGTGATCGCCGCCCTGACCCAGGTGCTCAAGCCCAGCGGCATCCTGTTCAAGAACGACTCTGCGGCCCGTGACGCCGAGGGTCTGAACCGCTACGTCGAGACCGTGTTCGGCCTGGTGCCGGAATGGGTGGCCCTGGAAGAGAACGGCGTGAAGTTCGAAGCGCCGGTCATGGAAGGCCAGAAAACCGGCTGGTTCTACGACCACCGCATGAACCGCGCCCGCCTGGCCCCGTACGCCAAGGGCAAGCGCGTGCTGGACCTGTTCAGCTACATCGGCGGCTGGGGTGTGCAAGCCGCGGCGTTCGGCGCCAGTGAAGTATTCTGCGTCGATGCCTCGGCCTTCGCCCTCGACGGTGTCGAGCGCAACGCCGCGTTGAACGGCTTCGCCGAGAAGCTGACCTGCATCGAAGGCGACGTGTTCGAGGCCTTGAAAGAACTCAAGGCCAGCGAAGAACGTTTCGACGTGATCGTGGCCGACCCACCGGCCTTCATCAAGCGCAAGAAGGACCTGAAGAACGGCGAAGGCGCCTATCGCCGTCTCAACGAGCAAGCCATGCGCCTGCTCAGCAAGGACGGCATCCTGGTCAGCGCGTCGTGCTCGATGCACCTGCCCGAAGACGACCTGCAAAACATCCTGCTGACCAGCGCCCGTCATCTGGACCGCAACATCCAACTGCTCGAACGCGGCGGCCAGGGACCAGACCACCCGGTACACCCGGCCATCGCCGAGACCCGCTACATCAAGAGCATCACCTGCCGGTTGTTGCCCAACAGCTGACACCGGGCGGGGCCAGTGCCGCAGCGCTGCGCCCCGCGCACTCGAATCGCATTCTGATCGCGGCCTCGGCTGCGATTTTTTTGCGCGTCTGAATAAGTCCGCAGGAGAACTCCCACGCAATTACCAGAGCCTTCCTACTCAATCTCCCCGCGCCCGGCGGGCATGACGCATTAGGATTGAAAGCGCCCCTCAGGTACGCCTTGGACCTCGTCAATGATTGATCCGCAAAATCGTCTGGCTGCCCGCAAACCAGCCACCGTCGGCTTGTTGCTGACGCTGACACTGCTCGGCGTCTTTCCCATCGATGTCGTGCTGCCCTCGTTCCCCGCCCTGTCCGAGCATTTCGAACGCTCATCCGCGGACATTGCCCTGTCTGTCAGCCTGTTCGCGGTGGGGATTGCCCTTTCCCAACTGCTGGTCGGCCCGCTCTCCGACGTCATGGGCCGGAAAAACCTGCTGTTGATCGGAATCGCCGTTTCCGCCGTGGGAGCCGCCGGTTGCGTGCTCGCCGACGGTTACGGGGCCTTTCTGTTCTTGCGTGTCGTCCAGGCCTTGGGGTGCGGTTGCTTCGTGCTGTCCCAAGCGCTGATCCAAGACCTGTTCACCGGCCGGGAACAGCAGCGCCTGCGGATCTTTCTGGTCACCTGCGGGGGATTTTCATTTCCGTTTCGCCCCTGGCCGGCACCGGGCTGCAAAGCTGGATGGGCTGGCGAGGCAGCTTCCTGGTGTTCATTGCCCTGGCAATCGGTGCATTCATCAGCGCCTGTCGTTTACTTCAATGCCCTGTGGCAGACAGCCAACCCAGGCGCCTGGATTTCATCGCATCCTATCGAAAGGTCTGCGGCGACTTCAGCTTCATGGCCTATTGGTTAACCTCGGCGCTGGCTTTTTCCTGCCACTTTTCGTTCATCGTCATATCGCCGCTGGTCCTGATCGACCAGTTGCGCCTCTCCCCCGAGGCTTTTTCCCTGGCGCTGCTGGGCTATGGGCTGGCCTACATCGGCGGGGGCGCGGTGGCGTCCGTGCTGAGCAATCGAATCGATCCACAGACGCAAATCATCACCGGGCTAGCCCTGATCCTCGCCGCAGGCTTCCTGATGCTGGGGCTTGCCAATCAACTGGGGTTGTCAGTCACCACCCTGTTGCTGCCCATGATCGTGTGCACCACCGGGACGACCATTGCCCGCGCAGCCGCCCACACCCAAGCCATGAACAGATTTCCCGGACGGGCCGGCACATCCGCCTCCGCCGGCAGCGTGCTGATCTTCATCGTCGGCGGGCTGACCAGTGCCGCGATCAGCCTCACCCCGCTGGACTTGCAGCTCACCCTGGCCCTGTGCCTGGTCTTGCTCAGCCTGCTGGGGCTGGCGCTCAATGCCTTGGTCCGGCAGCGTGACAGGGGGCTGTTGGCCGGCTGAACCCTGCCAGTCGTCATCCCGTGCACGACATTGGCGCCCGATCAGCGCTTTGCGTCATTTCATCCTGGCGCCAGCGGTGTAGAATCGTGGCATTCATCGCCATTCATCCCCGGCGGGTTTATGAGCTCATGCCGAGGCGCGCAGCGATCCTGCAAAGTCATCGGCCACTTCCGGACACACGGCCAAACCCGGGTGCTCCAGACGTCGACAGAAGCTCACTTCCCCATTGATACCTGATAAGTACCTGATTAGCCGCCCGGAGTGCTCCATGCCTGATTACCGCTCGAAAACATCCACCCATGGCCGCAACATGGCCGGCGCCCGTGCCTTGTGGCGCGCCACGGGGATGAAGGATGACGACTTCAAGAAGCCGATCATCGCCATTGCCAACTCCTTCACCCAGTTCGTACCCGGCCACGTCCACCTCAAGGACCTCGGCCAACTGGTTGCCCGGGAAATCGAACGCGTCGGCGGCGTTGCCAAGGAATTCAACACCATCGCCGTGGACGACGGCATCGCCATGGGCCACGACGGCATGCTGTATTCGCTGCCGAGCCGCGAGATCATCGCCGACTCCGTCGAATACATGGTCAACGCCCACTGCGCCGACGCCATCGTGTGCATTTCCAACTGCGACAAGATCACCCCGGGCATGCTCATGGCCGCCCTGCGCCTGAACATCCCGGTGATCTTCGTTTCCGGCGGCCCGATGGAAGCCGGCAAGACCAAGCTCGCCAGCCACGGCCTCGACCTGGTCGATGCCATGGTGATCGCCGCCGACTCCAGCGCCTCTGACGAGAAGGTTGCCGAGTACGAGCGCAGCGCCTGCCCGACCTGCGGTTCGTGCTCCGGCATGTTCACCGCCAACTCGATGAACTGCCTGACCGAAGCCCTGGGCCTGGCCCTGCCGGGCAACGGCTCGACCCTGGCCACCCACAGCGATCGCGAGCAGTTGTTCCTGCAGGCCGGCCGGACCATCGTCGAGCTGTGCAAGCGCTACTACGGCGAAAACGACGAGTCGGTGTTGCCGCGCAACATCGCCAACTTCAAGGCGTTCGAAAACGCCATGACCCTGGACATCGCCATGGGCGGTTCCACCAACACCATCCTGCACTTGCTGGCCGCGGCCCAGGAAGCCGAGATCGATTTCGACCTGCGCGACATCGACCGCCTGTCCCGTCACGTGCCGCAACTGTGCAAGGTCGCGCCGAACATCCAGAAGTACCACATGGAAGACGTGCACCGTGCCGGCGGGATCTTCAGCATCCTCGGTTCCCTGGCCCGTGGCGGCCTGTTGCACACCGACCTGCCGACCGTGCACAGCAAGAGCATGGCCGAGGCCATCGCCAAGTGGGACATCACCCAGACCACCGACGAGGCCGTGCATCACTTCTTCAAGGCCGGCCCGGCGGGCATCCCGACGCAAACCGCGTTCAGCCAGTCGACCCGCTGGGATACGCTGGACGACGACCGTGAAAACGGCTGCATCCGTAGCGTCGAGCACGCGTACTCCCAGGAGGGCGGCCTGGCCGTGCTCTACGGCAACATCGCCCTGGATGGCTGCGTGGTGAAGACCGCCGGCGTCGACGAGTCGATCCATGTGTTCGAAGGCAACGCGAAGATTTTCGAAAGCCAGGACAGCGCCGTACGCGGCATCCTCGCCGACGAAGTGAAGGCCGGCGACATCGTGATCATTCGCTACGAAGGTCCGAAAGGCGGCCCGGGCATGCAGGAAATGCTCTACCCGACGTCCTACCTGAAGTCCAAAGGCCTGGGCAAAGCCTGCGCCTTGCTGACCGATGGCCGGTTCTCCGGCGGCACCTCGGGCCTGTCCATCGGCCACGCTTCGCCGGAAGCGGCGGCTGGCGGTGCCATCGGCCTGGTGCGCGATGGCGACAAGGTCCTGATCGACATTCCGAACCGCTCGATCAACCTGTTGATCAGCGACGAAGAACTGGCCGGGCGCCGCATCGAACAGGACAACAAGGGCTGGAAGCCGGTGGAAGTGCGTCCGCGCAAAGTCACCACGGCCCTCAAGGCCTACGCCCTGCTCGCCACCAGCGCCGACAAGGGTGCGGTGCGTAACAAGGCGATGCTTGACGGCCTGTAAGCGTCGTTAGTCGCAATAAAAATGCCCCGCCAAGTGCGGGGCATTTTTTTAGCGATGAGCGCAAATCCTGAGAACGCCGACAATCAATGTGGGAGCGAGCTTGCTCGCGATGGTGGTGTGTCAGCCAACAAGGATGCTACTGATCCGACGCCATCGCGAGCAAGCTCGCTCCCACAGGGTGTGGGGCTTACTGGATATCTTCCGGCTTGACGATCACCCAGTTCTTGTCCGCCGTCACCGGCAGTCCTTCCTTGGCCTGGGCGGCGGCGTGCTTGGCCATCATCCCGTTAATCTGGGTCATGTATTTGTCCTTGCGGTTGACCCACAGGTGAATCCCGCCCTTGGCTACGTCCACATCGTGGAACAGCATGTAGCCGTCGCTGCTTGGCGTGTCACCGGCCACCAGCACCGGTTTTTTCCATTCGTCGATGTACGTCAGGATCGCCGCGTGCTTGCCGGCCATCCAGGTCGCCGGGGTCCACAGGTACGGCGTGTATTCCAGGCCGAGGTTGGCCTTCTCGTCATATTTGCCCGCGGTGATCTGCTTGCGGGCGGTGGTCAGTTCGCCGGTCTTGCGGTCCTTGAGCAACGTGGTCACGCCGATCACGTTCTGCGGCTTGAGGTTGTAGCCGTATTTCGGGTCCGCGGCGACCATGCGTACCAGCTCTTCGGAAGCGGCGGTCATGACATAGACCTCGATGCCGTTTTCCATCAACTTGTTGTACAGCTCGGCCTGGCCGGTGAAGACTTTCGGCGGGTTGACGTTGTACTGGACCACCTTGTCGCCATCGTAATAGGTGGTCGGCACCGGCTTGCCGGACGCCATCAGCTCATCGACATAGCCCTTGAGTTCCTTGAGCGTAAAGCCCGAGAACACCTGGGCCACCCACGGATAGCAGACCATGTCATCCACTTCGCACAGGCGGTAGTAGTAACTGAACAGGCTTTCCTTGTGGTCGGCCGTGTCCTTGAACGGCATCAGCTTCAAGGACGGGTCCAGGCTTTCCCGGGTGATGAGGCCCTTGTTCTCCATGAACGGCAACAACGATTCCTCAAGGTCGTAGCGGTAACTGGTGTTGTCCATGTCGAACACCGCGTAGTTACCCTTGTTGGCGTTGGCCGCGATCATCGCGTCCAGGGCCTTGGCCTGTTCCGCCGGCCAGTGCTTGAGTTCGGTGGCGAGCACCTGGCCAGCGAGGCCAAGACTCAAGGCGACAGCGAGAAAACGAGGTGCGAGTTTCATCGGCATTTCTCCCGGGTTCAAAGAATCCGACGCTAACAAATGCTTGTGACAGTCCTCGCCTGTGGGCGACCGCTTACATCGTGATCACGCCAGCCGCGTATCCGTAAACGTCATTGCCTTATTCCATAAACGACAATCTACATGCTTTTTTAGTATTAATTCATTAGTTATCAGGCTGTTAGGCTCCCCGGTTCGCAGTCGCGGCTTCAGGCGACTGGCACAAGTCTGATGGAGCTCTCTTGATGAATCTGCCGCTGATCCTCAATCTGCTGGTATTCCTCGCCTTGCTGTTCGGCCTGGCGCAAACCCGTCATAGCACCTGGAGCCTGGCCAAGAAAGTGCTGCTGGCACTGGTGCTGGGCGTGGTGTTCGGCATCGCCCTGCACACGATTTATGGCGCCGGCAATCCGGTCCTCAAGGCCTCGATCGGCTGGTTCGACCTGGTGGGCAACGGCTACGTGCAATTGCTGCAAATGATCGTGATCCCGCTGGTCTTCGCTTCGATCCTCAGCGCCGTGGCACGCCTGCACAACGCCTCGTCCCTGGGCAAGATCAGCTTCCTGACCATTGGCACGCTGCTGTTCACCACCGCCATCGCCGCGCTGATCGGCATCGGCCTGACCAACCTGTTCGGCCTCACCGCCGAAGGCCTGGTGGCCGGCACCCAGGAACTGGCACGCCTGCAAGTGATCCAGAGCGACTACGCCGGCAAGGTCGCCGACCTGAACATCCCGCAACTGCTGCTTTCGTTCATTCCGCAAAACCCCTTTGCCGACCTGGCGCGGGCCAAGCCGACGTCGATCATCAGCGTGGTGATCTTCGCCGCGTTCCTCGGTGTCGCGGCGTTGCAGTTGCTCAAGGATGACGTGGAGAAAGGCCAGAAAGTGATCAACGCCATCGACACCCTGCAAAGCTGGGTGACGCGCCTGGTGCGCCTGGTGATGAAGCTGACGCCGTACGGTGTGCTGGCGCTGATGACCAAGGTGGTGGCCGGCTCCAACCTGCAGGACATCATCAAGCTCGGCAGTTTTGTCGTGGTGTCGTACCTCGGGCTGGGCCTGATGTTCGTGGTCCATGGCCTGTTGGTGTCCGCGGCCGGGATCAACCCGTTGCGCTTCTTCCGCAAGATCTGGCCGGTGCTGACCTTCGCCTTCACCAGCCGCTCCAGCGCGGCCACCATCCCGTTGAGCATCGAAGCCCAGACCAGCCGCCTCGGCATCCCACGGGCGATTGCCAGCTTCAGCGCCTCGTTCGGCGCTACCATCGGCCAGAACGGTTGCGCCGGCCTTTATCCGGCCATGCTCGCGGTGATGGTCGCACCGACCGTGGGCATCAACCCGCTGGATCCGGTCTGGATCGCGACGCTGGTGGCGATCGTGACGTTGAGTTCAGCCGGGGTAGCCGGGGTCGGTGGCGGCGCGACGTTCGCCGCGCTGATCGTGCTGCCGGCCATGGGCTTGCCGGTCGCGCTGGTCGCCTTGCTGATTTCCGTCGAGCCATTGATCGACATGGGCCGTACGGCGTTGAACGTCAGTGGCTCGATCACCGCCGGGGCGATTACCAGCCAGGTGATGCAGCAGACTGACAAGGCCTTGCTCGATGCCGAGGAGCATGGGGAGTTGGTGCACGCTTGACTGCCTGACACCTGTGGGAGCAAAGCTTGCTCGCGATCCGGGCGCCTCGGTCCATGGAAGACCGCGTCGCTTTCATCGCGGGCAAGCCTTGCTCCCACAGGCTGCACCCACAGGGCTTACAGCTTCTCCCACACCTCAAAGCTGTAGGCCGGCTTGTCCCCTTCCGCCGGGTTCGGCTGGTTCGAGACCAATTCCCACTGGCTCGAATCAAATTCCGGAAACCAGGCATCCCCCTCCGGGCTCAGCGCCACGCGGGTCAGGTACAGTCGATCCGCCTGCGCCAGGGCCTGGGCGTACAGCTGGGCGCCGCCGATCAACATCAGCTCATCGACGCCCTGCTCCAGTGCCCAGGCCTCGGCCCGCGCCACTGCGGCCTCCAGGGTGGAAAACACTTCCGCACCTTCCAGCACCAGGTCCGGCTGGCGACTGACCACGATGTTCAAGCGCCCGGGCAGCGGTCGGCCGAGGGAATCCCAGGTCTTGCGTCCCATGATGATCGGCTTGCCCAAGGTGGTGGCCTTGAAGTATTTGAAATCCCCCGGCAGGTGCCAGGGCATGCTGTTGTCGACGCCGATCACGCGGTTTTCACCGAGGGCTGCGATCAGGCTTAAGGGGAGAGTTTTGTTCATGGCCGCGAGGATACCAGAGGCCCGGCGTACCCCGACAGGCATCACAGCGGTTATGCTCAACCCTCATTCGAGCAACGGAAGCCCCCGTGACAGCACTGCAGAACCTCTGGTTGACCGAGACGATCCGCCTGCGTGAAGAACACGCCGGCCCCCTCGAGGACCAGGAAGCCAATCGCCTGGCCCGCGCGGCAGGCGGCGATCTTTGCACCCGCATCCGCCACCGCGCCCGCTGGCTGGCCGAGCGCGATGGCCTCAGCCAAGCCCTGCGCCATTGGCTGCAAGGGGCACGCCTGGCGCTGATCGTGCTGGCGGTGCTCGCCATCATCAGCGGCGCCGGCCTCGGGTTCGCCGCCCTCGGCGACGGCCAGGCCCCGGTCAATGTGTTCTGGGCCCTGGGCAGTCTTTTGGGGCTGAACCTGATCCTGCTCGTCGGTTGGGTCCTGGGACTGATCTTCGCGGGCGAGCAAGGTGCAGCGCTGGGGCGCCTGTGGCTGTGGCTCAGCGAAAAACTCGCCCGGGATGCCAAGGCCGCCCAACTGGCACCGGCCCTGCTGCTGTTGCTGCAACGGCACAAGCTCAACCGCTGGGCCCTCGGTGCGCTGGTCAACGGCGTGTGGTTGCTGGCGATGCTCAGCGCGCTGGTCATCCTACTGATGCTGATGGCGACCCGGCGCTATGGCTTTGTCTGGGAAACCACCCTCCTCGGCAGCGAGACCTTCGTCGCCATGACCCGTGGCCTCGGCGCGTTGCCTGCCCTGTTGGGCTTCAGTGTGCCGACGGTGGAGATGATCCGCGCCAGCGGCGACGGCGCCCTGGCCATCGAGAGCGCCCGCCAGGCCTGGGCCGCCTGGCTGGTCGGCGTGCTGCTGGTCTATGGCGTGCTGCCGCGCCTGGGCCTGGCGTTGCTGTGCCTGTGGCGCTGGCGACGCGGTCGCGCCACATTGCACCTGGATTTGAACCTGCCGGGCTACGCCCAATTGCGTGAACGGCTGATGCCCAGCAGCGAGCGCCTGGGCGTCAACGACGCCGCACCCGCGCAGTTGCACCCCATCGAAAGTGCCGTCGGCGCGATGGACAGCGACGGCGCGCTGCTGGTGGCGATCGAACTGGACGATCGACCCTGGCCGCCCAAACTGCCCGAAACCGTGAAAAGCGCCGGCATTCTCGACAGCCGCGAGTCGCGCCACAAACTCCTGGAGCAACTGTCGCGCTTTCCACCCGCACGCCTGGCCATTGCCTGTGACCCGCGCCGTTCACCGGACCGGGGCAGCCTGGCGCTGATCGCCGAGCTGGCCCGCAGCGCCAGCGCCACCCGCGTCTGGCTGTTGCAGGCGCCGCCCGGCGAAGCCCTGGACGCCGAACGCCTGGGCGACTGGCACAACGCGCTGCAGCAGTTGCAGCTACCCTTCGCCGACTGCATGCCCTTGAACTGGCTGGAGACCGGCCATGACTGAATCCATGAAGCCGTTGAAGCTGGCCGTGGTCGGCCATACCAACGTCGGCAAGACCTCCCTGCTACGCACCCTGACTCGGGACGTCGGCTTCGGTGAGGTGTCCCACCGTCCGAGCACCACCCGGCACGTCGAGGGCGCACGGTTGTCGGTGGATGGCGAAGCACTGCTGGAGCTGTACGACACGCCGGGCCTGGAAGACGCCATCGCCCTGCTCGATTACCTCGAGCGCCTGGAACGCCCTGGCGAACGCCTGGACGGCCCGGCGCGCCTGGCTCGCTTCCTCGAGGGCAGCGAGGCGCGGCAACGCTTCGAACAGGAAGCCAAGGTGCTGCGACAATTGCTCGCCAGCGACGCCGGGCTGTATGTGATCGATGCCCGTGAGCCGGTGCTGGCCAAGTACCGCGATGAATTGGAAGTCCTCGCCAGTTGTGGCAAACCGCTGCTGCCGGTGTTGAATTTCGTCAGCAGCGCCCACCATCGCGAGCCCGACTGGCGCGAAGCCCTGGCGCGATTGGGGCTGCACGCCCTGGTGCGTTTTGACAGCGTCGCCCCGCCCGAGGACGGCGAGCGGCGCCTGTATGAAAGCCTCGCGTTGTTGCTGGAAAGCGCCCGCGGGCAACTGGAGCGACTGGTCGCCGACCAACAGGCCCAACGCCTGGCCCGCCAGCAGAGCGCGGCGCGCTTGATCGCCGAATTGCTGATCGACTGCGCCGCCTGCCGACGCAGCGTGGCCAGTGATGCCGAGCTGGAACGCGAGGCCATCAGTGAGCTGCGCAACGCGGTGCGTCAGCGCGAACAGCGCTGCGTCGAAGCCCTGCTCAAGCTCTACGCGTTCCGCCCCCAGGACGCGGCCGCCAGCGACCTGCCGCTGCTCGACGGACGCTGGGGCGATGATTTGTTCAACCCCGAGACCCTCAAGCAACTGGGCGTACGCGTCGGCGGCGGAATCGCGGCAGGCGCGGCGGCCGGCGCTGGCGTGGACTTGCTGGTGGGCGGCCTGACCCTCGGTGCCGCCGCCCTGGCCGGGGCCATTGTCGGCGGCACCCTGCAAACCGCCCGCAGCTACGGCAACCGGCTGATGGGCAAGCTCAAGGGGCAACGGGAACTGACGGTGGACGATGGCGTGCTGCGCCTGCTGGCCCTGCGCCAACGACAATTGCTGCAAGCCCTCAACCTGCGCGGCCACGCGGCGATGGACAGCATCCGCATCGCCACGCCCCAGGACAAGACCTGGCGCGAAGGCAAGTTGCCCGACGCCCTGAACAAGGCCCGGGCGCATCCACAATGGTCATCCCTCAATCCCCAGGCGCGGTTGAGCCAGGCAGAGCGCCAGGAGCTGATCGAGCAGTTGGCCGAGCAGCTCTAAGCGACACAAAACCCTCTGGCAAGCACACAAGACCTGTGGCGAGGGAGCTTGCTCCCGCTGGGTTGCGAAGCAACCCCAAAACCTGACACATCGGTGTGTCAGGCCTACCGCGCTTCAGCATTTCGGGGCCACTTCGTGGCCCAGCGGGAGCAAGCTCCCTCGCCACAAAAGCAATCCATCAATCGTTGTTCAAGGCCTTGAGGGCCGCCGCCGCTTCAGCCAACTCCAGCTCACTGAACACTTGCACCCCATGGCGCTTGAGCAACGCCGCCGTCACGCCTTCGCCACTGACCTTCACACCGCTGAACGTCCCATCATAGGTCAGCAGATTGCCGCACGACGGGCTGTTGGCCTTGAGCACGGCGATACGGATGCCGTGTTCACGCACCTGTTCCAGCGCTTGATACGCGCCCGACAAAAACTGCGCACTGACATCTTCACCGTCGGTAGTGATCACGGCTGCGTGGCCGTCGAGCACTTGTCCACCCTGCCCGCCGGGAATCTCCGCCGCCGCCCGGGGCGTGGGCAGGCCGCCGGCGACTTCCGGGCACAGCGCCACGATCCGGCCTTCGTCGAGCCAGTGCTGAAGCTGATCGAACGGCCCGCTGGCACCGCCGTCGTAGCGCACGCGATGGCCGAGCAGGCAGCGACTGACCAGGATCTTTTCCATCGTCAGAACAACTCGTTGCCGCGGCGTCGGAACCACCCCGTCAAGGACAGGCGATCCCGGGTGGCCGGCAGTACTTCGTGGGGGATATCCCCCGACAGGAACACCACCAGGCAACCGCCGATGGGCACCACATCACGCTCCACGCCATCCTCCAGATACATGCGCAACTGGCCGCCGTGCTCCGGCAGCCAATCGTCATTGAGGTAGAGCACCGCAGACACCGCGCGTCGGTCGTCATCGCGAAAGCGGTCGACATGCTTGAGGTAAAACGCACCGGGCGGGTACAGGGCGAAATGGCTTTCGAAATCCTCCAGCCCCAGGAACAGCCCGCGATTCATCGCCTCGCGCAGGCTGTCCATGAACCCCAGGTAACGGTCGCAGGCTGGTGCCTGGCCGGGTTCGATCCACTGGATGCGATCACCCCGAATGCCTTCGCGAATCTCCGAGAACGGCCCGCGCCCGACCGCTGCCGGAGCCAGCTCGCCCTCGGCGGCACGCTGACGGCATTCGGCCGCCAGGGCACGGGTCAGCGCGTCCGGCAGGAAGAGGTTCTGCTGCGACCAGCCGCGCTCGGCCAGGTCGTCGACGATACGTAACAGCAGCGGGTGATCAGAAGGTATTTGCATGGCGCGCATAGTATGCCTGTGCCTGCAAAACCGACAGCGCCACGCAGCGGGTTCGCTGCGTCGGATAGCAACACCGTACGAACTTGATACGAATTCTCGACAAGACCCCACACCCCACGGAGAATAGTCGGCTGCTGACAGGAGTCCCTATGCGCCGTTTGCTTTTCTCACTGTTGATGTTCTGCGTTTTGCCCGCCTGGGCAGACAGCTACGACCAGTTGTACAAGGTCGCCGGCTGGCCGGAACAGCGGGCGCATTTCAATGATGCCTTGAGCGCCGCCCAGCAGCGCTATCAGAGCAGCCTGCCGCCGGCGGTGTTCCAGGCCCTGGTCAACAACAGCAATCAACGTTTCGCCCCCCAGGCCATGGACCAGCGGGCCGAGGCACAAATACGCAGCAAGCTTCGAGACCCGAACCCGGCCCTGGCCTTTTTCCAGTCGCCCCTGGGCCGCAAGGTCGTGGCGGCCGAGTTGCTGGCGACCCGGCGCGATCAATTGGCGAAAAACGCCAAGGGCCTGCCGAAGATGCAAGCCAGCGACAACCGCCTGTTGATCATCGGCCACCTGGCCCAGGCCCTGCCCGCCCGCGAAGCCGGCGCCGAAGTCAGCCTGGCGATCGCCGGCGTGGCGGCCGACAGCCTGAGTTCGATGATCCCCGGCCTGCTGGGTGCTGGCCAGGCCCAAGGCATGCTCAACGGCCAGCGCCAGCGACTGATGGAGCAGATCGGCGCGGACCTGAACAACACCCTGCTCTACGTCTACCGCGACCTGACGGACACCGAGCTGGAAGAGTTCGCCACCTTCGCCGAATCGGCCGAGGGCCAGGCTTATTACCAGGCGGCTTTGGCGGCGATCCGGGCGGGGTTGGCGGTGGGGCAGACGCTCGGGCAATAGTTCAGCACCGCTATCGCGAGCAAGCTCGCTCCCACAGGGGCTTGAGTGAACTCAGGTTTCGCGAGCACCAAAGGTCCAATGTGGGAGCGAGCTTGCTCGCGATAGCAATCGCCCGGTCACCGCCGAACCCGACTCATCCGCTTGGTCAGAAACCCAAACATCTCCTGCCGCAACGCCAAGGCCTCATTGGCCAGGTGATGCCGCCCCTGCGGCAACATCAACACCTGCGGCCGGTCGAACTTGCCACGCAGCACTTGCAGGTTGTGCACCCAATCCACCGTCATGTCCGCCTGCCCCTGCACGATCAACGGCTGGCGCGGGCTGCTGGGGGCGGCTTCGATACGCTTGATCCATTGCGCCAATGCCCCCACCCAGGCAGTAGGCAGGCGCAGCGGTTGCAGCGGGTCGGCTTGCAGGAATGGCAGGAACTGCGGGTCGGTGGAGTTCTCGCTGAAACGCCGGGCGATACCCGTCACGAACGGCTTGAGCAAGTAATAACTCAGGCGCGACCACCCCCAGGCCCGCGGCCGTACCAGGGGTGACAGCAGGATGACCTGGCCCTGGGCTGGACTCTGTGCGCCGTGGTTGAGCACGTGATCGACCACGATCGCCCCGCCGGTGCTCTGCCCGCACAGGTGCCAGGGGTGCGGCAGGTCCAGCGTCGCGGCCTCGGCCAACAACCCTTGCAAGGTGGCCTGGTACTCGGCGAAATCCTCGATGCTGGCGCGTTCGCCGCTGGACAGGCCATGGCCCGGCAGGTCGCAGGCGATCACCGCGAACTTCTGCTCCAGGGCCCACTCGATCAAGTGCCGGTACAACCCCATGTGGTCGTAGTAACCGTGGAACACAAACAACGTCGCCACGGCCTTTTCCGGCCACCAGACTTGGCTGACGACCTCATACCCGCCCACCTCGAAACGTCCCAACCCTTTGCGCACACTGCGCTGGGGAAAATCCAGCCCGTAGAACCGCTGGTAAGCCTGGGCTTGCTCGGACAGGGCTTGCCACTGGGCCAGCGGTTGCAGGCTGGCACGCAGGAGATCGGGGTCGAAAGTGGCAGGCATCAAGGTTTCCAGGCATGGGCGCATTGCGCGAAACAGACTTTACAGGCCTGCGATATTCATCTGTCGCGGCAAGCATGGCAAGCTACGCGGCTTCAGAGGATCGACTCCATGCGCCCGACCCACCGCACGACCTTGCTTGCCAGCCTGCTTGCCCTCGGGTGCGCCGTCGTCTTGTGGGTGGCCTACGACTGGTTCCAGGGCCGTTTCCTGCGGGCCTTCAGTCAACACACCGCGGTGTTTTCCGGCGACCCTCTGCGCCTGCCCGCCGACCTGGCCGGCCCTGGCGCGATCCGCCTGGTGCATTTCTGGGACCCGGCGTGCCCGTGCAACGTTGGCAACCAGCAGCACCTTGCCGAACTGATCGATAAGTATGTACCGCAAGGCGTTGAGTTTTATGCCGTGCAAAAAGCCGGCAGCCAAGGTCAACTGCCGGCCACCTTGAACAGCCTGAAAACCCTGCCGGCGCTTCCGGGTTCAAGCCAGATTCCTGCCAGCCCAGCGGTGGCGATCTGGGATCGCAGCGGCCAGCTGGCGTACTTCGGCCCTTACAGTGAAGGCCTGACCTGCAATTCGAGCAACAGCTTCATCGAGCCGATTCTCGAGGCGTTGAGCGCTGGTCGGACGGTCAATGCGACCCATACGATGGCGGTGGGTTGTTATTGTCCGTGGGACAAGGACACATCTGCCAAAGAATAAGTAATCCCTCCGAGGGGCGATGCGCAGGAAAGCAGTGGCATGCTAAACAGGGAATCAACAGCGAGACCATGGAACCGCTGTCATCAGAATAAGGAATCACCATGAAACGCACCCTCATCGCCTTCCTGTCATTGATCGTCACCGCGATCATCGTTGCGGGCGGCTACCTCTACAGCAAGCAGCCCACCCGCCAGGGCACGATGCAGGTGCAAGGGCTCCAGGGCTCGGTGACGGTGCGCTACGACGAACGTGGTGTGCCGCATATCCGCGCCGAGAACGAAACCGACTTGTACCGCGCCCTCGGCTATGTCCATGCCCAGGACCGGCTGTTCCAGATGGAGATCATGCGTCGTCTCGCCCGGGGCGAACTGGCCGAGGTGCTGGGGCCGAAGCTGCTGGACACCGACAAACTGATGCGCAGCCTGCGCATTCGCGAACGCGCCGCGGCCTATGTGACCGAACAAGACCCGCAATCCCCGGCCTGGGTCGCCATGCAGGCCTACCTGGATGGGATCAACGCCTACCAGGACAGCCACACCCGGCCCGTGGAGTTCGATGTGCTGGGCATTCCCAAGCGCCCCTTTACGGCTGAAGACACCGTGAGCATCACCGGCTACATGGCCTACAGCTTCGCGGCGGCGTTCCGTACCGAACCGCTGCTGACCTACGTGCGCGATCAACTGGGCGCCGATTACCTGAACATCTTCGACCTCGACTGGCAGCCCCAGGGTGTGCTGGCCGACGGTCCCAAGCGCGGCCTGGCCCTCGCCGCCGCCGACTGGAAAGACCTCAATGCCCTGGCCCGCCTGAGCGAACAGGCCCTGGCGGAAAACGGCCTGCCGCAGTTCGAGGGCAGTAACGCCTGGGCGGTCGCCGGCAGCCGTACCCACAGCGGCAAGCCGTTGCTGGCGGGCGACCCGCATATCCGTTTTTCCACGCCGTCGGTGTGGTACGAGGCGCACCTGTCCGCGCCGGGTTTCGAACTCTACGGGCACTATCAGGCCTTGATGCCCTTTGCGACGCTGGGCATGAACAAGGATTTCGGCTGGAGCATCACCATGTTCCAGAACGACGACCTGGACCTGATCGCCGAGAAGGTCAACCCGGACAATCCCGAGCAGGTCTGGTATCGCGGCCAATGGGTGGAGATGACCCGCAGCGAACAGCAGATCGCGGTCAAGGGCCAGGCACCGGTGACGCTGGTGCTGCGCCAGTCGCCCCACGGCCCGATCGTCAACGATGTCCTCGGTGCGAACGCCGGCAAGACCCCGGTCGCCATGTGGTGGGGGTTCCTGGAAAGTCGCAACCCGATCCTCGACGCCTTTTACCAGCTCAACCGCGCCGATACCCTGGCCAAGGCCCGTGGCGCCTCGGCCCAGATCCACGCGCCGGGGCTGAACGTGGTGTGGGCCAACGCCAAGGGCGATATCGGCTGGTGGGCTGCCGCGCAACTGCCCAAGCGCCCCGCCGGCGTGAAACCCGCGTTCATCCTCGATGGCAGCAGCCCGGAGTCGGAAAAGGAAGGCTTCTACCCGTTCAGCAGCAACCCGCAGGAAGAGAACCCGGCGCGGGGCTACATCGTCTCGGCCAACTTCCAACCCGTGCCGGCCAGCGGCATCGAGATCCCCGGTTACTACAACCCCGCCGACCGCGGCCAGCAACTCAACCAGCAGCTCAGCGACAAGCAGGCGATATGGGACATCCAAACCACCCAGAAGCTGCAACTGGGCACCACCACCGCCTACGGCCCTCGCGTGCTCGCGCCGTTGTTGCCGGTGCTACGTGAAGTGGTCAGCGACCCGCAGGAACGCAAATGGGTGGAACAACTGGCCCAATGGCCGGGCGATTACCCGCTGGACTCCATCAGCGCCACGCTGTTCAACCAGATCCTGTTCAACCTGGCCGGCGCCGCCCTGCACGATGAACTGGGTGACGGATTCTTCGAAACCGCGCTGTCGACCCGGGTGATCGACGCGGCCCTGCCACGCCTGGCGGCATCGAAGGATTCACCGTGGTGGGATGACCGCACGACGCTGGGCACGGAAACCCGTGCAGACACGGTGAGCGTCGCCTGGAAGAAAAGCCTGGCGCACCTGCGGGCCACCCTGGGCGACGATGCCACGCAATGGCAATGGGGCAAGGCTCACACCCTGACCCATGGTCATCCGCTGGGTCAGCAAAAGCCGCTGGACCGTGTCTTCAACGTTGGGCCATTTGCGGCCCCAGGTACCCATGAAGTGCCCAACAACCTCTCCGCCAGAATCGGCCCGGCGCCGTGGCCGGTGACCTACGGGCCTTCGACCCGGCGCATCATCGACTTCGCCGACCCCAGCCATAGCGTCACCATCAACCCCGTCGGCCAGAGCGGCGTGCCGTTCGACAAGCATTACGAGGATCAGGCCGAGGCGTACATCGAAGGGGTCTATTACCAGGCGCACCTGGCCGAGGAAGAAGTGGTCGCCAATACCCGCACAACCCTGAAGCTGCTGCCGGCCCGGGCGCCCTGAACCGTGCGTGCCGATCTTTTTCACTGCTGAACCGGGCTTGATCGTCACGGATGGTCAAGACTACAGGGGCTCACCTCCCCGCCTCTTTCACAGGAGTCAACGCTATGTTCAATAACTGGTCCGAACTGCTGCCCACCATCAAGAGCGCCTTTGGCGCCCTGGGCAAAAGCAATCCGAAGATGGTCAAGGCCTACATGGCCCTGGACGAAGCCGCGGCTGAAAACAACGTGCTCGATGCCAAGACCCGCGAGCTGATCTCCATCGCCGTGGCCATCACCACCCGCTGCGACGGCTGCATTGGCGTACACACCGACGCCGCCATCAAGGCCGGCGCCACCCGCGAAGAAATCGCCGCCACCCTGGCCACTGCCGTGTCATTGAATGCCGGCGCGGCGTACATCTATTCCCTGCGAGCCCTGGAGGCCCATGACGCATTGAAGAAGTGAGCGGCGATAACTGAACCGCTATCGCGAGCAAGCTCGCTCCCACAATGGGGTCTGCGTTCGACTGCGGATTTGTAGACGCCCCAAAAAACTGTGGGAGCGAGCTTGCTCGCGAAGGCGGACTGACATTCAACATCTTCGTCGACTGTCACATCGCTTTCGCGAGCAAGCTCGCTCCCACAATGGAATCTGCGTTCGGCTGCGGATTTGTAGGCGCCCAAAAAACTGTGGGAGCGAGCTTGCTCGCGAAGGCGGACTGACATTCAACATCTTCGTCCACTGTCACACCGCTATCGCGAGCAGGCTCGCTCCCACAATGGGATCTGCGTTCGACTGCGGATTTGTAGACGCCCCAAAAAACTGTGGGAGCGAGCTTGCTCGCGAAGGCGGACTGACATTCAACATCTTCGTCGACTGTCACACCGCTATCGCGAGCAGGCTCGCTCCCACAATGGGGTCTGCGTTCGACTGCGGATTTGTAGGCGCCCAAAAAAACTGTGGGAGCGAGCTTGCTCGCGAAGGCGGACTGACATTCAACATCTTCGTCGACTGTCACACCGCTATCGCGAGCAGGCTCGCTCCCACAATGGGGTCTGCGTTCGACTGCGGATTTGTAGACGCCCCAAAAAACTGTGGGAGCGAGCTTGCTCGCGAAGGCGGACTGACATTCAACATCTTCGTCGACTGTCACACCGCTATCGCGAGCAAGCTCGCTCCCACAATGGGGTCTGCGTTCGACTGCGGATTTGTAGGCGCCCCAAAAAACTGTGGGAGCGAGCTTGCTCGCGAAGGCGGACTGACATTCAACATCTTCGTCGACTGTCACACCGCTATCGCGAGCAAGCTCGCTCCCACAATGGGGTC
The DNA here is from genome assembly GCF_055390755.1 of Pseudomonas sp. Van50. Lineage (NCBI taxonomy): Bacteria > Pseudomonadati > Pseudomonadota > Gammaproteobacteria > Pseudomonadales > Pseudomonadaceae > Pseudomonas > Pseudomonas sp. Van50. Next base: position 6,688,350 of record NZ_AP024343.1, read on the forward strand.
TGCGTTCGACTGCGGATTTGTAGGCGCCCAAAAAAACTGTGGGAGCGAGCTTGCTCGCGAAGGCGGACTGACATTCAACATCTTCGTCGACTGTCTCACCGCTATCGCGAGCAAGCTCGCTCCCACAGGTAGAGCTGCGTCGGGTTAGACCGGTGCGGTCTCGGCCCGGCGGACTTCCGGTTGTTTCCAGGAGTCGGCAGCGCTTTCTTCGATGGCTTGCTGGATCGCGCGCTTGCGGTTCTCTTCGGCGCGGCGGCTGAAGTACCAGACCAGGAAGGTCACCAGCGACACCGCCAGCAGGATCAGGCTCGCCACGGCGTTGATTTCCGGTTTTACCCCCAGGCGCACGGCCGAGAAGACTTCCATTGGCAAGGTGGTCGAGCCGGGGCCGGAGACGAAGCTCGCCAGCACCAGGTCATCCAGGGACAACGCGAACGACATCATGCCCCCCGCCGCCAGTGACGGCGCGATCATCGGGATGGTGATCAAAAAGAACACCTTCCACGGCCGGGCACCCAGGTCCATGGCCGCCTCTTCGATGGACAGGTCCAGCTCACGCAAACGTGCCGAGACCACCACCGCCACATAGGCCGCGCAGAACGTGGTGTGGGCGATCCAGATCGTGACGATGCCACGCTCCTGGGGCCAGCCAATCATCTGCGCCATGGCGACGAACAGCAGCAACAGCGACAGACCGGTGATGACTTCCGGCATCACCAGCGGCGCGGTGACCAGGCCGCCGAACAGCGTGCGGCCCTTGAAGTGGGTGATGCGGGTCAACACGAAGGCCGCCAGCGTCCCCAGGGCCACCGCGGCAATCGCCGTGTAGCAGGCGATTTCCAGCGAGCGCACCACCGAGCCCATCAACTGACTGTTGTCCAGCAGGCCGACGTACCACTTGATCGACCAGCCACCCCACACCGTCACCAGTTTCGAGGCGTTGAACGAATAGATCACCAGGATCAGCATCGGTGCGTAGATGAACAGCAAACCCAGCACCAGCATCAGGCTTGAAAAACTGAAGCGCTTCATTCCTTGCCCTCCATTTCTTTGGCCTGACTGCGGTTGAACAGGATGATGGGCACGATCAGGATTGCCAGCATCACCACCGCCAGGGCGGATGCCACCGGCCAGTCTCGGTTATTGAAGAATTCCTGCCACAGCACTTTGCCGATCATCAGGGTTTCCGGGCCGCCCAGCAGTTCCGGGATGACGAACTCGCCCACCACGGGGATGAACACCAGCATGCAGCCAGCGACGATGCCGTTCTTGGATAGCGGCACGGTGATTTTCCAGAAGCTGTTGAAGGTGCTCGACCCCAGGTCCGACGCGGCTTCCAACAGGCTGGCGTCATGTTTCACCAGGTTGGCGTACAACGGCAGGATCATGAACGGCAGATAGGAGTAGACGACCCCGATATACACCGCCAGGTTGGTGTTGAGGATCTGCAGCGGTTCGCTGATCCAACCCATGCTCAGCAAAAAGCCGTTGAGCAAGCCGTTGTTGCTGAGGATGCCCATCCACGCGTAGACGCGGATCAGGATCGCGGTCCAGGTCGGCATCATGATCAGCAGCACCAGCACCGTCTGCATCTCTTTGCGGGCATTGGCGATGCCATAGGCCATCGGGTAGCCGATCAGCAGGCACAAGAGCGTGCTGATCAGGGCCATTTTCAGCGAACCGAGGTAGGCGGCGATGTACAACTCGTCCTCGCTCAGCATCGCGTAGTTGGCGAGGTTGAGCAGCACCTGCAGCTTCTGGTCGACGTAGCTGTAGATCTCGGTGTACGGCGGGATGGCCACGTCGGCTTCGGCAAAGCTGATCTTCAGGACGATGAAGAACGGCAGCATGAAGAACAGGAACAGCCAGATGAAGGGCACCCCGATGACCAGTTGGCGGCCACCGGGCGTTATTCGATCGAGTCGGCGTTTGAGTTTGCGCATGTTCATGAGCGAAGCACCACGCCGCTGTCGTCTTCCCACCAGACGAACACCTGGTCGCCCCAGGTCGGGCGCTGGCCACGGCGTTCGGCGTTGGCGACGAAGGACTGCACCAGCTTGCCGCTCGGCAGCTCGACGTAGAACACCGAGTGGCCGCCCAGGTAGGCGATGTCATGGACCTTGCCGCTGGACCAGTTGTGCTCGCAGGTCGGCGGCTCGGAAGTGACCAGCAGCTTTTCCGGGCGAATCGCGTAGGTCACCGACTTGTCCTGCACCGAGGTACTGATGCCGTGGCCGACGTAGATGTTGCGGTCCAGGTCCTTGCAGGTCAGCACCGCGTGGCCTTCGGCGTCGTCCACCACTTCGGTCTCGAAGATGTTGACGTTGCCGATGAACTCGCAGACCAGCCGGCTGGTCGGGGTCTCGTAGATGTCGATCGGGCTGCCGATCTGGGCGATCCAGCCCAGGTGCATGATCGCGATACGTTCGGCCATGGTCATGGCCTCTTCCTGGTCGTGGGTCACCATGACGCAGGTCACGCCAACCCGCTCGATGATCTCCACCAGCTCCAGTTGCATCTGCGAGCGCAGTTTCTTATCCAGCGCGCCCATCGGCTCGTCGAGCAGCAACAGCTTCGGGCGCTTGGCCAGGGAACGGGCCAGGGCCACACGCTGGCGCTGGCCGCCGGAGAGCTGGTGCGGCTTGCGCTTGGCGTATTGGCTCATCTGCACCAGCTTGAGCATCTCCGCCACGCGGGCATCGATCTCGGCCTTCGGGATCTTGTCCTGTTGCAGGCCGAAAGCGATGTTCTGCGCCACGGTCATGTGCGGGAACAGGGCGTAGGACTGGAACATCATGTTGATCGGCCGCTCATAGGGCGGCATGTCGGTGATGTCCACACCGTCGAGGAAAATCCGCCCCTCGGTGGGCCGCTCGAAACCGGCCAGCATGCGCAGCAAGGTGGATTTGCCCGATCCCGAACCGCCGAGCAAGGCGAAGATCTCGCCTTTCTTGATTTCCAGGGACACGTCGTCCACGGCAATCGTCTCGTCGAACTTCTTCGTGACCCGGTCGATTTTGACCAGCACCTGCTTGGGTGTCTGGTCGCCCTCGAGGGCTTTCTTATAGGCGCCGGAGGCAACTGCCATTTACGAAACTCCCACAGAATTTGCAGTTCGCCCCACGCGGACGAACAAGAGTGTTGAGGTTATTTACCCGACTTGACCTTGGTCCAGCTGCGGGTCATGAGTCGTTGGATCTTGGGCGGCAACTCGGAGTTGACGTAGAGCTTGTCGACGACCGCTTGCGGTGGATAAACCGCTTCATCGGTGCGTACTTTCTGGTCCATCAGCTCGCCAGCCTTCGGGTTCGGGTTGGCATAACCGACAACGTCACTGACCTGGGCGATGACCTCAGGCTTGAGCACATAGTTGATGAAGGCATGCGCTTGCTTGACGTTGGTGGCGTCACGCGGGATCGCCAGCATGTCGAACCAGAGATTGCCGCCTTCCTTGGGAATCACATAGGCGATGTTGACGCCCTTGCCGGCCTCGCTGGCACGAGCCCGGGCCTGGAAGATGTCGCCGGAGAAACCGGCCGCCACGCAGATCTCGCCATTGGCCAGGTCGGAGATGTATTTGGAGGAATTGAAATAAGTCACGTAAGGCCGGATCTTGAGTAGCTGCGCCTCGGCCTTCTTGTAGTCTTCGGGGTCTTCGCTGTTGGGGTTCAGGCCCAGGTAATTGAGCATCGCCGGGATCATTTCGTCGCCCGAGTCGAGGAACGAAACACCGCAGCTGGACAGCTTCTTGATGTTTTCCGGTTCGAACAGCATGGCCCAAGAATCAATCTTCTCGACGCCCAGGACCGCCTTGATCTTCTCGACGTTATAGCCGATGCCGTTGGTGCCCCAGAGGTAAGGCACGGCGTACTGGTTGCCCGGGTCGTTCTTTTCCAGGCGCTTGAGCAGCACAGGGTCGAGGTTGGCGTAGTTGGGCAACTGCGCCTTGTCGAGCTTCTGGAACGCCCCGGCCTTGATCTGCTTGCCCAGGAAGTGGTTGGACGGCACGACCACGTCGTAGCCGGTACGTCCGGCCAGCAACTTGCCTTCCAGGGTTTCGTTGGAGTCGAACACGTCATACACCGGCTTGATGCCAGTGGCTTTTTCGAAATCCGCCAGGGTGGTCTCGCCGATGTAGTCCGACCAATTATAAATATGCACGGTGGAAGCGGCCTGGACACTGACGGCGAGCGTCAGGCCGGCGCCGACCAGCAAGGCGTTGCGTAACAAAGAAAAGACTGGCACGTGGAGGTCCTCTTAAATAGTTGGGCCCAAGTTGCCCCCGTTACTTGGTCACGATGGACCCTGCAACAAAACCGGCGCGCAACTTACCCTCGATAAACCGATCCAGCAAAACTTTTAGTTATTGAGTTGCTCCTGTTGCCGCCGCAGCAATGCCAGCGGCAACAGGAGGATGCTTCAGACCGGCTTATTTACCGGATTTGATCTTGGTCCAGCTGCGGGTCAGGATCCGCTGGGTCGCTGGCGGCAGATCGCTGATGGCGTACAGCTTGGCCTTCACTTCGTCCGATGGGTAAATGCTCGGGTCACCGGAGATTTCCTTGTCCACCAACGCGGTGGCGGCCTTGTTGCCGTTAGGGAAACGCACGTTGTCGGTGATCTGCGCCATGATTTCCGGCTGCATGATGAAGTTCATCCATTTATAAGCGGCCTCGACATTTTCGGCATCCTTGGGAATGGCGACCATGTCGTAGAACGAACCGGCACCTTCCTTGGGAATGGTGTAGGCCACTTTCACTTTGCCGCCAGCCTCGGCAGCACGGCTCTTGGATTGCTCGATATCACCCGAGTAGCCCACGGCGACGCAGATGTTGCCGTTGGCCAGGTCGGAAATGTATTTGGAAGAGTGGAAGTAACCGATCGATGGACGCAACTTGAGGAACAGTGCTTCAGCCTCGGCCAGTTGCTTCTTGTCCTGGCTGTCGGTCGGGTAGCCAAGGTAATGCAGGGCCACCGGAATCATTTCGGTTGGCGAATCGAGGAAGCTCACGCCGCAGCTCTTGAGCTTGGCGATGTTCTCGGGCTTGAGCAGGGTGTCCCAGGAATCGATCTTGTCGACGCCCAATGCGGCCTTGACCTTCTCGGGGTTGTAACCGATGCCGATGGTGCCCCACATGTAAGGGAAGGCGTGTTTGTTGCCCTGGTCGCTGGCATCGCCAACAGCCTTGAGCAGGTCGGTGTCCAGGTTCTTCCAGTTCGGCAGCTTGGACTTGTCCAGCTCCTGGTAGACGCCGGCCTTGATCTGCTTGGCCAGGAAGTTGTTCGACGGCACCACGATGTCATAACCGGACTTGCCGGCCAGCAACTTGGCTTCCAGGGTTTCGTTGCTGTCGAACACGTCGTAGACGACTTTGATCCCCGTTTCTTTCTCGAACTTGGCAACGGTGTCCGGCGCAATGTAGTCGGACCAGTTGTAGACATGCAGCACTTTGTCGTCCGCCTGGACGGCGCCCGCCATCACGCCCATCAGTGACATGGCGAGGAGGGTCTTGCCAGCTATCTTCATACCTAATGCCTTCATGGATTGATGCTCCAGTTATTCTTTTTAGCCACGTTCAGTAGCCGGCTCGCGGGCAACTTGAACAGTCGGTAGTCTGGCAAGTTACAGGGCAGGCTTTCAACACAAGCCCAGCCTTTTGTTCACGCTGGGCGAGGCCCTTGCAGGCACCTCGCTCAGAGCCTAGCACTTAGCCCTGCAACGCACTGAGCGTCAGGTCCAGGCAATGCCGCGCCTTGGTCACCAATTCATCGATCTCGGCCTTGCTGATCACCAGCGGCGGCGCAATGATCATGGTGTCGCCCACCGCGCGCATGATCAGCCCGTTATCGAAGCAGAACTGCCGGCAGATCATGCCCACGCCCTTGCCTTCGTAGCGTTTGCGCGTGGCCTTGTCCTGGACCAGTTCGATCGCCCCCAGCAAACCGACCCCGCGTACTTCACCCACCAGCGGATGATCGTTCAGTTCCCGCAAACGCTTCTGCAAATAGGGTGCCGTTTCGCTGTGGACACGCTCGATGATCTTCTCGTCGCGCAGGATGCGGATGTTTTCCAGGGCCACCGCCGCGGCCACCGGGTGACCGGAGTAGGTAAAGCCGTGGTTGAAGTCACCGCCTTCGTTGAGCACCGCGACCACGTCGTCGCGCACGATCAGCCCACCCATGGGGATATAGCCGGAGGTCAGGCCCTTGGCGATGGTCATCATGTGCGGTTTCAACCCGTAATGGTCGGTACCGAACCACTCACCGGTGCGGCCGAAGCCACAGATCACTTCGTCGGCCACGAACAGAATGTCGTACTTGGCGAGGATTTCCTTCATGCGCGGCCAGTAGCTGTCCGGCGGCACGATCACGCCACCGGCGCCCTGGATCGGCTCGGCGATGAAGGCCCCGACGTTGTCCACGCCGATCTCCAGGATCTTTTCTTCCAACTGGTTGGCCGCCCACACGCCGAACTCTTCGGGGCTCATGTCGCCGCCTTCACCGAACCAGTAAGGCTGGGCGATGTGGACAATGCCCGGGATCGGCAGGTCGCCCTGCTCGTGCATATAGGTCATGCCGCCCAGGCTCGCGCCCGCGACGGTCGAACCGTGATAACCGTTCTTGCGGCTGATGATGACTTTCTTGTTCGGCTGGCCCTTGATCGCCCAATAGTGGCGGACCATGCGCAGCATGGTGTCGTTGCCCTCGGAGCCGGAGCCGGTGAAGAACACGTGGTTCATGCTTTCAGGGGCGATGTCGGCGATGGCTTTGGACAATTCCAGCACCGGCGGGTGGGCCGTCTGGAAGAACAGGTTGTAGTACGGCAGTTCACGCATCTGCTGGCTGGCGGCGTCGGCCAGTTCCTCACGGCCATAACCGACGGCCACACACCAGAGGCCGGCCATGCCGTCGAGGATCTTGTTGCCTTCACTGTCCCAGAGGTAGACGCCCTTGGCGTGGGTGATGATGCGCGGGCCTTTCTCTTTGAGCTGCTTGAAATCGCTGAACGGCGCCAAGTGATGATCGTTGCTCAGGGCCTGCCATTCACGGGTTTGCGGGTTATTGCGGGTCATGCGAATTCTCCTGTTATCGGTGGGGGCGAAGCTGCCTGAAGCAGCCTCGCCCAGCGCTTCAGACGGCAAAGAGCAGGAATTCCCGCTCCCACGAACTGATGACGCGCTTGAAGTTTTCATGCTCGGCCCGCTTGACCGCGACGTAGCCTGTGATGAATTTCTTGCCCAGGTATTTCTCGATGGTGGTGCTGTTTTCCATGCGTTCCAGGGCGTCTTCGATGGTCAGCGGCAAACGCAGGTTGCGGCGCTCGTAGCCACGGCCCACCACCGGCGCGCTCGGGTCGATGCCTTCGACCATGCCGATGAAGCCACACAGCAGGCTGGCGGCAATCGCCAGGTACGGGTTGGCGTCGGCGCCCGGCAAACGGTTTTCCACCCGACGGTTCTGCGGCCCGGCATCCGGCACGCGCAGGCCCACGGTGCGGTTCTCTTCGCCCCACTCCACGTTCACCGGTGCCGAGGTGTCCGGCAGGAAGCGGCGGAACGAGTTGACGTTGGGAGCGAACAGCGGCAACAGCTCGGGGATGAACTTCTGCAAGCCACCGATGTGGTGCAGGAACAGATCGCTCATGGTCCCGTCTTCATTGGAGAAGACGTTCTTGCCGGTTTCCTTGTCGATGATGCTCTGGTGCAGGTGCATCGCACTGCCCGGCTCGCCGGTCATGGGCTTGGCCATGAAGGTGGCGGCCACGTCGTGCTTGAGTGCCGCCTCGCGCATGGTGCGCTTGAACACCAGGATCTGGTCGGCCAGGGACAGGGCATCGCCGTGACGGAAATTGATTTCCATCTGCGCCGTGCCGTCCTCGTGGATCAGGGTATCGAGGTCCAGCTCCTGCAGTTCGCACCAGTCGTAGACGTCTTCGAACAGCGGATCGAATTCGTTGGCCGCTTCGATCGAGAAAGACTGGCGACCGGTTTCCGGGCGGCCGGAGCGGCCAATGGGCGGTTGCAGCGGAAAGTCCGGGTCGTCGCTGCGCTTGGTCAGGTAGAACTCCATTTCCGGCGCCACGATAGGCTGCCAACCTTTGTCGGCATAGAGCTTGAGCACTTTCTTGAGCACGTTGCGCGGCGACAGCTCAATGGGGTTGCCCTGCTTGTCGTAGGCGTCGTGGATGACCTGGGCGGTGGGCTCGATGGCCCAGGGCACAAGGAACACGGCGTTCTCGTCCGGGCGGCAGATCATGTCGATGTCAGCCGGGTCGAGCAGTTCGTAATAGATGTCGTCTTCGACATAGTCGCCCGTAACGGTCTGGAGCAGAACGCTCTCGGGCAGGCGCATGCCTTTCTCGGCGATGAACTTGTTGGTCGGCGAGATCTTGCCCCGGGTGATACCGGTCAGGTCGCCAATCATGCATTCGACTTCTGTGATCTTGTGGTCTTTCAACCAATCGGTGAGCTGGTCGAGGTTGTTACTCATAAATGCCTCTAGGCGTGAGTTTCCTGACTGCTATTAGTTGTCAGGCGTTGTTTGACGCATCTGCGTCGCGTTGTGTTGCCCTTGCTCGGCAGGCATCGCCAAATGCCTGGAAAATCGCAAGGTAGTGCGGGTTAGAGCTTACCTCCCATTCAGGGTGCCATTGCACACCTAAAGCAAAAGCCTTGCCTTCTGGCACCGAAACAGCCTCGATCAGGCCATCGGGCGCCACCGCTTCGGCCCGCAGCCCAGGCGCCAGGCGCTCGATGCCCTGGCTGTGGATCGAGTTGACTTCAATCGACTGGGGCAGCCCCAGGCCTGCCAGTATGCCGCCAGGCTGGATGTCCACGGCGTGGGCAGGACCATATTGGACCTCCACCGCTTGAGTATCGTCTTCACGATGATCGATGAACGTTCCGACTTCATGAACTTTCTGATGCAGGCTGCCGCCAAAGGCTACGTTCATCTCCTGGAAACCACGACAAATGCCCAGCACCGGGACGCCCGCCTCGACAGCGGCGCGGATCAGCGGCAGGGTGGTGGCGTCCCGTGCAGGATCATGGGTAGTGCCTGGCGCGCTGGCTGGGCCCTGATAATGAAAAGGTTCTACATTGGAAGGAGAGCCGGTCAGAAGAATGCCGTCCAGGGCGTCCAGAATATCGGACGGTGGGAACAGATCCGCCAGGGACGGGACCAGCACTGGCAAGCCCTTGGCGGCTGTCGCGACAGCCCGGGCATATTTATCGCCACTGGTGTGATAAGCATGCAGACCCATCTGCCTGGAGCAGGTGGTGACGCCGATTAACGGCAGGCGAGACATGAAGCACCCCGGTATTATTGCTGTTATGGGTTTGAATCGAGCTTAGCCTTGTTCATTTTTTTACACAACACCCCCGTAAAAAATACAACACGGCCCGCTCAAGCCTGCGGGCGCCAAGGCCCCTAAAGGGAAAAAAACGCCCTAAATTGCCTCAAAAAAGCCCTGCAGGTGCTTTTTTAGGGCAAAAAAGGCCCTGCTTGACTTCGGCATGCCGTTCGGGTTGACTGGCTTTCGAAGAGATCAATGATTGATATTTTTAACAACAAAGGTGTTGCATCATGTCGGTACCCCCGCGTGCCGTTCAGCTTAACGAAGCGAACGCGTTCCTTAAGGAACATCCTGAGGTTCTGTACGTTGACCTTCTGATTGCGGATATGAATGGTGTGGTGCGCGGCAAGCGCATAGAACGCACCAGCCTCCACAAGGTTTACGAGAAAGGCATCAACCTGCCGGCCTCTTTATTTGCCCTGGATATCAATGGCTCTACGGTGGAAAGCACCGGCCTGGGCCTGGACATCGGTGATGCTGACCGAATCTGTTATCCAATCCCTGACACCCTGTGCAACGAGCCTTGGCAGAAGCGCCCGACTGCGCAACTGTTGATGACCATGCACGAACTCGAAGGCGAACCTTTCTTCGCCGATCCCCGTGAAGTCCTGCGCCAAGTCGTGACCAAGTTCGATGAACTGGGCCTGACCATCTGCGCCGCATTCGAGCTGGAGTTCTACCTGATCGACCAGGAGAACGTGAATGGACGCCCACAACCGCCTCGCTCGCCGATTTCCGGCAAACGCCCGCATTCGACACAGGTCTACCTGATCGATGACCTCGACGAATACGTCGATTGCCTCCAGGACATTCTGGAAGGGGCCAAGGAGCAAGGCATTCCCGCCGACGCCATCGTCAAGGAAAGTGCCCCGGCGCAGTTCGAAGTGAACCTGCACCACGTGGCCGATCCGATCAAGGCTTGCGACTATGCGGTCCTGCTCAAGCGCCTGATCAAGAACATCGCCTACGACCATGAAATGGACACCACCTTCATGGCCAAGCCGTATCCGGGCCAGGCGGGCAATGGGTTGCACGTCCACATTTCGATTCTGGATAAAGACGGCAAGAATATCTTTGCCAGCGAGGATCCCGAGCAGAACGCCGCACTGCGTCACGCGATCGGCGGTGTGCTCGAGACCCTGCCCGCGCAGATGGCTTTCCTCTGCCCGAACGTCAACTCCTACCGTCGTTTCGGCGCACAGTTCTACGTGCCGAACTCGCCGACCTGGGGCCTGGACAACCGCACCGTGGCCTTGCGCGTGCCGACCGGCTCGGCCGATGCCGTGCGCCTGGAACACCGCGTCGCCGGTGCCGATGCCAACCCCTACCTGCTGATGGCAGCCGTGTTGGCGGGCGTGCACCATGGCCTGGTCAACAAGATCGAGCCCGGTGCGCCGGTGGAAGGCAACAGCTACGAGCAAAACGAGCAAAGCCTGCCGAACAACTTGCGCGATGCCCTGCGCGAGCTCGACGACAGTGAAGTCATGGCCAAGTACATCGATCCGAAATACATCGATATCTTCGTGGCCTGCAAGGAGAGTGAGCTGGAGGAGTTCGAACACTCCATCTCCGACCTCGAGTACAACTGGTACCTGCATACCGTGTAAGCGGTTGCAGTAAAAAAGACGCCGCAGGCCTTCGGGGCTGCGGCGTTTTTTTGTATTTGGGGGATGGCCGCCTTCGGCGGATCGCGAGCCAGCTCAGCTCCCACAGGGGATTTGCGGTGCTGACTTGAAATCACCACAAACCCAATGTGGGAGCAAGCTCAGCTCCAACCGGGGCTTTGTGATCGTTTGGTCTGATTCACTGAGTATTGCTCTGTGGGAGCAAGGCTTGCCCGCGATGAGGGCCGGGAAGACAACACCGGACCCGACTCGTACAATGCCCGGCAGCCCCGCAGGAGAGCTTCATGACACGCATCGCCACACCCCGCAAACCCCGCGCACGCAGCCAGGCCCGGATCGACACCATTCTCGATGCCGCCCGTACGCTGCTTGCCGCCGAAGGCGTGGCCAGCCTGTCGATCTACAGCGTCGCCGAGCGCGCCGGGATCCCGCCCTCTTCCGTGTACCACTTCTTCGCCAGCGTCCCGGCCCTGCTCGAAGCCCTGACCGCCGACGTCCACGCCGCTTTTCGCGCTGGCCTGCAGGCACCGATCGATCATGCGGCGCTGAACCATTGGCACGACCTGTCACGGCTGGTGGAGCAGCGCATGCTCGCCATCTACAACCAGGACGCCGCCGCGCGCCAGTTGATCCTGGCCCAGCACGGCCTGACCGAAGTCACCCAGGCCGACCGCCAACACGACCTCGAGCTGAGTGACTTGATGCACACGGTGTTCGACCACCATTTCGCCCTGCCGCCCCTGCCCGGCGACGTCGATGTGTTCGCCCTGGCCATGGAGCTGGGCGATCGCGTCTACGCCCGCTCGATACAGCAGCACGGCCAGATCACCCCACGCATGGCCGAAGAAGGCATGCGGGTGTTCGATGCGTACCTGGGGCTGTACCTGCCGCCGTATTTGCCCAAGCGTGAAATCATCCGGTGATGACAGCCACTGTCAGTTGACCCGTGGGAGCAAAGCTTGCTCGCGATAGCGGTGGTCCAGCCGATACGGTTTTCAACGGTCATGCCCAATCGCGAGCAAGCTTTGCTCCCACAGACTTCTGCGCCGCTTGGTCCTTGACTGACCGGCACTACGCTATAGAAAAGCCCCGAAGGGCTCACGCCGTCCGGGGCTGTGGGTGAAGCATCGTTCACAACTTGGCGATAGACACCTCGGTGGATTTGACGAAGGCGATCACTTCGCTGCCGATCGCCAGTTCCAGCTCCTTGACCGAACGGGTGGTGATGACCGACGTGACGATGCCGGAAGCAGTCTGCACGTCGATTTCCGACAGTACGTCGCCTTCGACGATTTCCTTGATGGTGCCTTTGAACTGGTTGCGTACGTTGATGGCTTTGATAGTCATGGTGTCGATTCCTGTCTGGATGAAGTTATTGCGCCCAACGCAATTGCGTGGGCAAGGGTGAAACGGGTTCGGGATCCGGCGGTTGGCCGGGCAAGGACAGCACACGGTTGAGGACTTCGGTTTCCAGGCTGGCCAGGCGATGAGAGCCGCGAGCCCGCGGACGCGGCAGGTCGATGGCCAGGTCGAGGCCGATCTGGCCGTCCTCGATCAGGATCACCCGATCGGCAATCGCCACCGCTTCGCTGACGTCGTGGGTCACCAGCAACACCGTGAAGCCGTGCTGCCGCCAGAGGTTTTCGATCAGTTGCTGCATCTCGATACGGGTCAGGGCGTCCAGCGCTCCCAAGGGTTCGTCGAGCAGCAACAGCCGGGGCTTATGAATCAATGCGCGGGCCAGGGCCACCCGTTGCTTCTGGCCGCCGGACAGCGCCGCCGGCCACTCATGGGCGCGGTCGGCCAGGCCCACCGCTTCCAGTGCCTGCAACGCTTGCGGGCGCCAATTGCCCTTGAGGCCGAGGCCGACGTTATCGATGATTTTTTTCCAGGGCAGCAAACGTGCCTCCTGGAACATCAGCCGCGTGTCTTCCCGTGCATCGCTCAACGACGCCGAACCGGCCAGCAGCTGTCCACCGGTGGGCTGATCGAGGCCAGCCAACAAGCGCAGCAAGGTACTTTTGCCACAGCCACTGCGACCGACCACGGCCACGAACTGACCGGCCGGAATATGCAGATCGATATCGCGCAATACCTGGCGCGTGCCAAAGGTTTTTTGCAGCTTGCGCACCGCCAGCGGGATGCCACGCAGCAGATGCGGAGGTTGTTGGGCGGTCATGCCACACCTCCCTTGTTCACTTGGTACGCCGGGTGCCAGCGCAGCCAGACCCGCTCAAGCCCGCGAGCGGCCAGGTCGGCCAATTTGCCCAGCACGGCGTACAGGAGAATCGCCAGCACCACCACATCGGTCTGCAGGAACTCCCGGGCGTTCATCGCCAGGTAACCGATGCCGGAGCTGGCCGAGATGGTTTCCGCCACGATCAGCGTCAGCCACATGAAACCCAGGGCGAAGCGCACGCCCACCAGGATCGAAGGCAAGGCCCCCGGCAGGATCACCTGGCGAAACAGGCTGAAGCCGGACAAGCCGTAGCTGCGGGACATCTCCACCAGCGCCGGGTCGACGTTGCGAATCCCGTGGTAGGTGTTGAGGTAGATGGGAAACAACGTGCCCAGGGCCACCAGGAAAATCTTCGCCGACTCGTCGATGCCGAACCACAGGATCACCAGCGGAATCAGCGCCAGGTGCGGGACGTTCCTGACCATTTGCACGGAGCTGTCCAGCAGGCGTTCGCCCCATTTCGACAACCCGGTGATGAAGCCCAGGGTCAGGCCGATGCCGCCGCCGATCAGGAAACCGACCGCTGCGCGCCAACCGCTGATCGCCAGGTGTGTCCAGATTTCGCCGCTGCGCACCAGGTTGACCCCGGCTTCGATCACCGCCACCGGTGCCGGCAGGATCCGCGTGGACAACCAGCCAGCCGATACCGACAGTTGCCAGACCGCCAGCAACAGCAGCGGCACCGCCCAGGGCGCGAGGTTGTGGATGATTTTCTTCATGGCCGCCTCAGCTCTGGGACGCGGCTTTGGGCAGGATGTCGTTGGCGACCATTTCACCGAACGGACTCACATAGCCCTGGCTTTTCGGCAGCTCAGGGCGCTCCACGTCCAGGTGCGGGAACAACAGTTCCGCCACGCGATAGGACTCTTCCAGGTGTGGATAACCGGAGAAGATAAAGGTGTCGATGCCCAGGTCGGCGTACTCCTTGACCCGCGCCGCCACGGTCGGGCCATCGCCCACCAGCGCCGTACCGGCACCGCCGCGAACCAGACCGACACCGGCCCAGAGGTTGGGGCTGACTTCCAGCTTGTCGCGACGGCCACCGTGCAGGGCGGCCATGCGTTGCTGGCCCACCGAATCGAAGCGCGCCAGGGAGGCCTGGGCACGGGCGATAGTGTCGTCGTCCAGGTGGGAGATCAGCCGGTCGGCCGCCTGCCAGGCTTCGGCGTTGGTTTCCCGCACGATCACATGCAGGCGAATACCGAAGCGCACGGTACGGCCCAGTTTCGCTGCCTTGGCCCGTACCTGGGCGATTTTTTCCGCCACGGCCGCGGGCGGCTCGCCCCAAGTCAGTACCATTTCCACTTGCTCGGCCGCCAGGTCCTGAGCGGCTTCCGACGAGCCGCCGAAATACAGCGGCGGACGCGGTTGCTGGATCGGCGGATAGAGCAGCTTGGCGCCCTTCACACTGATGTGCTCGCCGTCGTAATCCACGGTCTCGCCTTCCAGCACCCGGCGCCAGATGCGGGTGAACTCCACTGAGGCCTGGTAGCGTTGCTCGTGGTCGAGGAACAGGCCATCGCCGGCCAGTTCGTCCGGGTCACCGCCGGTCACCAGGTTGAACAACGCCCGCCCGCCGGACAACCGGTCGAGGGTCGCGGCCTGACGCGCCGCCACCGTCGGGGAAATGATCCCGGGGCGCAGGGCCACGAGGAATTTCAGGCGCTGGGTCACGGGAATCAACGAAGCGGCCACCAGCCAGGAGTCCTCGCAGGAACGCCCGGTGGGGATCAGCACCCCGCCGAAGCCCAGTCGATCCGCCGCTTGGGCGACCTGCTGCAGGTAACCGTGATCGACGGCGCGGGCGCCTTCGGCAGTGCCAAGGTAATGGCCGTCGCCGTGGGTAGGCAGGAACCAGAAGATATTGAGGCTCATGGAGTGGTCTCCTAAAGGAATCGAATTACTGCGCGTTCGCGACGGCCGCCGGCGGCGTCCAGATCACGTCCTTGATGCTCAAGGGCTTGGGAATCAATTTGAGCTGGTAGAAGCTGTCGGCGATTTTCTGTTGTGCCGCCACCACTTCCGGCGTGAGGAACAGCGCCCCGTAGCCTTGGCGTTTCACCGACGTCAGGGTGATGTCCGCCGGCAGGCCCAGCAGCGGCGAGACCTGCTTGGTCACGTCTTCAGGGTTGGCCTTGGACCACTCGCCGACTGCGCGCACTTCCTCCACCAGGGTCGTGATGACCTGCGGGTGCTTCTGCGCATAGGGTTTGGTGGCGAGGTAGAACTGGTGGTTGTCGACGATGCCCTTGCCGTCACGCAGGGTGCGTGCCTGCAACTGTTGCTCGGCGGCAGCCTGGTACGGGTCCCAGATCACCCAGGCGTCCACGCTGCCCCGTTCGAACGCGGCACGGGCGTCGGCCGGCGGCAGGAACACAGTCTGGATATCGGAATACTTGAGGCCGGCGTCTTCCAGCGCCCGCACCAGCAGGTAGTGGACGTTGGAGCCTTTGTTCAGCGCGACTTTCTTGCCCTTCAGGTCTTGCACCGACTGGATGGCCGACCCCTTGGGCACGAGGATGGCTTCGCTGGTGGGTGCCGGTGGTTCGTAGGCGACATAGAGCAGATCGGCGCCCGCGGCCTGGGCAAACACCGGCGGGGTTTCACCGGTCACGCCAAAGTCGATGGAACCGACGTTCAAGCCTTCCAGCAGCTGCGGGCCGCCGGGGAACTCGGTCCATTGCACGTCCACGCCTTGGGCGGCGAGGCGCTTCTCCAACGACCCCTTGGCCTTGAGCAGCACCAGCGTGCCGTATTTCTGATAACCGATCCGCAAGGTCTCGGCTTGAGCTTGAGCGATGACGCCGAGGGACACAGCCGCAGCAAACAGAGCGACCAGCCCGCGACGCAAAATGACAGTGCGCATGGCGCCTCTCCTTTCTGCTGTGGGGTTTTGGCTGCACCTGCTGGGCCGTTGGCGGCTGAGTAAGGTGAGTTGAATCAGGGTGTTCGGGGTTCAAATGCTCCAGCGAGCACTCAGCAAACGTTCGTTCAATACATTGGGGTCCAGCGGCCTGGGCCGACGGGCCATGGCACTGAAAAACTGTTCCAGCGCCTCATTCAGGCGCTGTTGCAGGGCCGGCGTCAATTGCGCCTGGGCGCTGCCCTCGCCGTAAGCGATCTGGCTGTCTTCGGCAAAGATCCCGTGGAGCATTTCCTGGGCCTTGAGCGCTGACAACACCGGCTTGAGGGCGTAGTCCACCGCCAGCATGTGGGCGATGCTGCCGCCGGTTGCCATCGGCAACACCACTTTATGGGCCAGGGCGCGCTCAGGCAGCAGGTC
This sequence comes from Pseudomonas sp. Van50, assembly GCF_055390755.1. Lineage (NCBI taxonomy): Bacteria > Pseudomonadati > Pseudomonadota > Gammaproteobacteria > Pseudomonadales > Pseudomonadaceae > Pseudomonas > Pseudomonas sp. Van50. Next base: position 6,704,852 of record NZ_AP024343.1, read on the forward strand.
CAACACAGTCTTCAGTGCGCCGGAAAAAGACGCCTTGTACACCGGCGTGGCGATCAACAGGCCATCAGCGTTTTCGATCTGCTGGAGCAGGTCCACCACCTTCGGGCTGTCGAAACGGGCATGGAGCAGATCTTCGGCCGGGAAGTCGCGTACCTGATAACTCACCACTTCCACACCTTGCTGCTGCAACCAGCGTTGCGAACGTTCCAGCAGCACCCCTGAGCGGGAGCGTTGGCTGGGACTGCCACCGAGTGAGACGACCAACATGCCTACCCTTCCTTAACTGTCACGTGCGATTCGCGGCGGGCGATCTCGCTGCATGGGTCAAACCATAACAGGGGATTCATATATCTTTAAATCATATTTATTCATTTGGTTATGCAATCTAGATATATTCAATATCCTTTCCCTGCCGCAATAAAAAAAGGCCGTCGAAACGGCCAAAACCCTTGGTGCACAGAAAGACCAACCTGTGGGAGCGAGCTTGCTCGCGATAGCGGTGGATCAGCCGACATTGACGCTGGCAGATCCGACGTCATCGCGAGCAAGCTCGCTCCCACAGGTTCGGATCAGGTGTTGCGTCAGCGATTGGGTTGCGGGGTGAGGCGCAGGTAGGGCTTCACGGCGCGGTAACCCTTGGGAAAGCGCTGCTTGAGTTCCTCTTCATCCTTGAGCGACGGCACGATCACCACTTCATCACCGTCCTGCCAGTTGGCCGGGGTGGCGACTTTGTAGTTGTCGGTCAGCTGCAGGGAATCGATCACCCGCAGGATCTCGTTGAAATTGCGCCCAGTGCTGGCCGGGTAGGTGATGGTCAGGCGAATCTTCTTGTTCGGGTCGATCACAAACAGTGAGCGCACGGTCAAGGTGTCGCTGGCATTGGGGTGGATCAGGTCGTACAGGTCCGACACCTTGCGGTCGGCATCGGCCAGGATCGGAAAATTGACCACGGCGTTCTGAGTCTCGTTGATGTCCTCGATCCACTTGTGGTGCGAGTCCACCGGGTCCACCGAAAGGGCAATGGCCTTGACCCCGCGCTGGGCGAACTCGTCCTTGAGCTTGGCGGTGAGGCCCAACTCAGTGGTGCATACCGGTGTGAAGTCCGCCGGGTGGGAAAACAGCACACCCCAACTGTCGCCGAGCCATTCGTGGAAGCGAATCTTGCCGGCGCTGGAATCCTGCTCGAAGTCGGGGGCGATGTCGCCAAGTCTGAGGCTCATGGTGCGGCTCCTGGATGAGGTTGTCGTGAGCCCAACTTTGCACCGGTTTCGATTGATTTAAAAAGAATAAATATCCATTTATCTAGATCATTAGTGAATATAAAAAACTGTTCACTGGCGCCATTCCGCCTACCGGCCCAAGATCGGCATCGAGGTTCGAGAAGGCCTCGAGTTGCTGAAAGAGGAGAAGTTTCGAGGAAGGCTACAGGGGTGGGCCCGACTCGAAAAACGTAAAGCCCCGCCCGGCGTGATGTCGGGCGGGGCTTTTTTTGTTTTGTACCCACACTACGGAAATTATTGACGCGATTTCAGGACGAGCGGCTAGGATAGGCAACATGAACACTCAAGCCTTGTTGACTCATCTGCAAAACCAACTCCCTGGTCTGCTGGCGGTTTACCTCTTTGGTAGCCATGCACAGGGCACCGCCGGGCCTGACAGTGATGTCGATTTGGCTGTGCTCTTGTCCGGCGAGGTTGACCCTGTGTCGTTATGGCAGCTTTCAGGGGATTTGGCGGATATCGCTGGCAGTCCGGTGGATCTGATTGACCTACGTGCGGCAACCACCGTCATGCAATATCAGATCGTGACCCGAGGCCAGAGACTCTGGGCCAGAGACGTACAGGCCGGGTTGTTCGAAAGTTTTGTTCTCAGCGAGAAAACAGCCTTCGACGAAGCTCGAGCAGGCTTGCTCAAGGATATTCAGGAAGAAGGCATCGTGTATGGCCGATGATGTACTGATCAATAAAGCAGCGAGTATCGAGCGTTGCGTCGCCAGGGTACGGGAGGAATATGAGAAGAATCCCGCTACGTTTGCCACCGACTTCACTCGCCAGGATTCGGCAGTTCTGAACATCCAGCGTGCATGTGAAGCGGCACTGGATATGGGCCAGCATTTGATTCGCCGTGAGCGACTGGGCGTCCCACAAAGTGCCCGGGACGTGTTCGAGTTGCTTTTTCAAGGGGGCTGGGCGGAGGAAGGCCTGGTTAAAAACCTGAAGAACATGGTTGGCTTCAGGAACATCGCCGTGCATGACTACCAAGCCCTGCAATTGCCGATCATGGTCGCAATCATTACCGGCCATCTGGACGATTTCCTGGCATTCAGTGCGTTCGTCCTGCGTAAGGACGCGAGGGAGTCGGCGTCATAGCGCTGGGGCGTCGAGGCAGAAGGAGTAAGGGATAGAGCTTGCTACCTGCCGCCGAAAACGCAAAAGCCCCGCCCGGCGTGATGCCGGGCGGGGCTTTTTTGCCGCCGAATTACAGAATCGGCAGCGTGTAGCTCACGATCAGGCGGTTTTCGTCCTGGTTACGCTGGTTGGCCACTTCGGAGCGCAGCGAAGCGTTCCTCCACGCCAGGCCCAGGCCTTTGAACTTGCCATCCGGAACAACGTAACCGAGCGTGAAGTCACGTTCCCACTCGCTCTTATCACCGGTAGCAGTAGCAATGTTGTCGCCCTTCAGGTAGATGACCGAAGTCGTCAAGCCTGGCACGCCAACAGTTGCAAAGTCATAGGCGTACTGAGCCAGCCAGGTACGCTCGCCAGCCCGCTGGAACTTGCCAATCTGAACGTCAGTGATCAGGTAGGCGGATGCTCCGTCACCCTGGTTCAGGAATGGGAAGTCGCTGGTGCCATTCACACGCTGATAACCGGCGCTGAGCGCATGGCCTTGCAGGCTATACGTGAATTTTGCACTCCAGGTACGGTTGTCTACTTCACCACCGTTGTTCTGGAAGCCAGAAGCGCGATACCCCGCCAGACGACCTTCCTGACTGGCGTTCTTGCCATCGGAATCACTGTTGAAGTAACGCAAGTCGGATTTCAGGCTACCCACTGGCAACGCCAGGTTGTGGACCAGACCCAGGAAGTGCTGGGTGTAGAAGTCTTCCAGGTTGCCGTAGTAGTACTGAGCGGTCAGATCCTTGGTGAGCTTGTAGTCACCACCAGCATAGTAGAACTCGTTGCTGCGCTGGTTGCTGGTGGCGGTGGTCGTTGCGCCGTTGGAACCTGCAATGGTCAGCGAATCGTTGTTAGTCGAGTTACGACCTTTGGCATGCTCCAACTTACCGCCAACCAGGGTCAGGTTATCGATATCGTTGGAGGTGATCTGACCACCCTCAAACGTTTGTGGCAGCAGACGACCATCGTTGAAGGTCACAACAGGCAGCTTCGGCTGCAGGGTGCCCAGACGCAGTTCAGTCTTGGAAACCTTGACCTTTGCGGTCAGGCCCAGGCTGCCGAAATCGTCGACCGCACGGCCATCGCTTTCGCTAGGGAAAACGGTGCCACCCTTGTTGTTGGTAGCGTTGTAGGCGGTCCCTTTGCCAGAGTCCAGCTTCACACCCAGCAGGCCAATGGCATCGACGCCGAAACCGACGGTGCCTTGAGTGTAGCCGGAAGTGAAGTTGAAAATGAAACCCTGACCCCACTCTTCCTGCTTGGAAGGATTGGCAGCGCCATCACGGTTATCCGTGTTGATGTAGAAGTTACGCAGACCCAAGGTAGCCTTGCTGTCTTCGATAAAACCGGCGGCGCCTGCCTGCTGCGCCAAAACCCCAACGGCCACAGCCAGGGCCAAGGTGGACTTGTTCATGCTTCGCTCCTCTCGTTTTCTAATTCTTGTGTGTCTTTGGTTCCGGATCGAACGCCCGGAATCCGCGGATGCGCGATTAGCGCCAGACCGTGACTGACAAGTCAATCGTAACCATTTGTGACTACGACCAAGGTCTAACCCCGCTACACCGGCCCGCAGAATAATGGATTCTCTATAAATCCAAAAAGAATTGTTTCGTTAGTTTTCAGCTCGTTTCGACATATGGTTGCCAGCAAAGCGTCATCAAGCCGTGGAAAGGCTTATCGGCGATAGCGAGGATTACTGAATGGTGTTTTATCGGGCTTTTTGCGAGGTCCGCTCATCCTGCGGCGAAATAGGCTCCGGCGCCTCCAATGGCTTCGATCCTGATCACGACGGCTCGCGCACGGTGCGATCTTGAGCGTTCCAGACTAGCTGCTCATTGTCTGAAATCAAGATCGCGGTCGCGCAAGGGTTCAGGACGGCTCTACAGGGCTTTTTCGAAGATCTTCGAATTACGCTGATAGTTGTAGAGCGACGCCCGCGCTGCCGGCAGACGGTCGACGCTGCTGGGCTCGAAACCACGTTCGCGGAACCAGTGGGCGGTCCGGGTCGTCAGTACGAACAGCGTCTTGAGCCCTTGGGCGCGGGCCCGGGTTTCGATTCGTTCCAGCAGTTCATCGCCCCGGCCACCGTGCCGATATTCCGGGTTCACCGCCAGGCAGGCCAGTTCCCCGGCATCCGAGTCGGCGATCTGGTACAGCGCCGCGCAGGCGATGATCATGCCTTCGCGCTCGACCACGCTGAACTGCTCGATCTCGCGTTCCAGCACTTCGCGGGAGCGACGCACCAGAATCCCCTGCTCTTCCAGTGGGCTGATCAGGTCCAGCAGGCCGCCGACATCTTCGATGGCCGCTTCACGTACCACCTCGAATTGCTCCTGGGCCACCAGCGTACCGCTGCCATCGCGGGTGAACAGTTCAGCCAGCAGCGCGCCATCCTCGGCATAGCTGACGATATGGCTGCGTGCGACGCCGCCACGACAGGCCTGGGCCGCCGCATCCAGCAGTTCGGCCTGATAGTCGCTGCCCAGGCGTTGCATGTGGCCCGGGACCTGTTGCGGGCGCAACTCCCGAACCAGCCGTCCGTCCTCGCCGATAAGCCCTTGCTCGGCGCCGAACAGCAACAGCTTGTCGGCCGCCAGGTCGATGGCCGCCCGGGTGGCGACGTCTTCACAGGCCAGGTTGAAGATCTCTCCCGTGGGCGAATAACCCAGCGGCGACAGCAACACAATGGAGCGTTCGTCCAGCAGGCGGTTGATGCCCTTGCGATCGACCCGGCGCACTTCACCGGTGTGGTGATAATCCACGCCTTCGAGCACGCCGATAGGACGCGCGGTGACCAGGTTGCCGCTGGCGACCCGCAGCCGCGAGCCCTGCATGGGCGAGGAGGCCATGTCCATGGACAGGCGTGCCTCGATGGCGATGCGCAACTGGCCGACCGCGTCGATCACGCACTCCAGGGTCGCCGCATCGGTGATGCGCATGCCGTGGTGGTAATGGGGCGTCAGGCCCCGTGCCGCGAGACGGGTCTCGATCTGCGGGCGCGAACCATGGACCAGCACCAGGCGCACGCCGAGGCTGTGCAGCAGCACCAGGTCATGGACGATGTTGCCGAAATTGGGGTGTTCCACCCCGTCGCCGGGCAGCATGACGATAAAGGTGCAATCGCGGTGGGCGTTGATGTAGGGCGAAGCGTGACGAAGCCAATTGACGTATTCGGGCATGAACCTGGACCTGTAATAAATAACAGCCAAAAAAAGACGAAACAGAACGCACAACGGGCTGGTGGTTATCGTCGGAACAGGCTTGGCGACACGCGCGCTCTCCTCATGTGATGAATACGGCCCCGCAAGGGCGCAATTTAACCGGCCGTGGCCGGCGTCAGGCAGTAATGGCCGATCAACTGCCGCAACAGCTGTACGGTAGGTTGCAAACGTGACATTTCAAGGTACTCGCCCGGTTGGTGGGCACAGGCGATATCGCCAGGACCGAGCACCAGGGTTTCGCAGCCAAGGCGCTGAAGATAAGGCGCTTCGGTGCCGAACGCCACTGCTTCGGCGCGATGGCCGGTCAGTCGTTCGGCCACGCGGACCAACTCGGCGTCCTCGGCCTGCTCGAACGGCGGCACTTCGGGGAACAGCGGCGCATAGTCGATCTTGACCTGGTGTCGCTCGGCAATCGGCTCGAGCTTCTGCCGGATCGCCGCCCGCAGCACTTGCGGGTCCATGCCCGGTAACGGCCGCAGGTCGAATTCCATGGAGCACTGGCCGCAGATCCGGTTGGGATTGTCGCCACCGTGGATGCAACCGAAGTTCAGGGTCGGTTGTGGCACGCTGAACTGCGGATTACGGAATTCACGCTGCCATTGCAGGCGCAGGCCACGCAATTCGCCCATGGCATCGTGCATGGCTTCCAGGGCGCTGCGGCCCAGGCTTGGGTCGGAGGAATGGCCGCTGCGCCCGAGAATATCGATGCGTTCCATCATCACGCCCTTGTGCAGGCGAATCGGTCGCAGGCCGGTCGGCTCGCCGATCACTGCCGCGCGCCCCAACGGTCGGCCGGCATCGGCCAGGGCCCGGGCGCCGGCCATGGAGCTTTCTTCGTCACAGGTCGCGAGGATCAGCAGCGGTTGCTTGAACGGTTGGTCCAGCAGCGGCTTGACCGCTTCGATGGCCAAGGCGAAAAAACCCTTCATGTCGCAACTGCCCAGGCCCACCCAACGGCCATCGACCTCGGTGAGCTTCAATGGATCGGTCTGCCATAACGCACCGTCGAACGGCACCGTGTCGCTGTGGCCCGCCAACACCAGGCCGCCGGGACCACTGCCGAAACTGGCCAGCAAATTGAATTTGCCGGGGCTGACCTGCTGGACATCGCAGGAGAACCCCAGCTCGGTGAGCCAGCCTGCCAGCAGCTCGATCACGGCACTGTTGGACTGGTCGAGCCCAGGTTGGGTACAGCTGACCGAAGGCGTGGCGATCAGGGCAGCGAATTGATCTTTCATGGACGGCAAAGGCATCGCTGACTCCAGGCTTACAGATTGATGTCCATCATAGAACCATCCGGCGCAAGGAATAAACCGTCGCGGCGCGTAGGATGATCGAGTCCTGTACACTGCACGGCCTTGGCAGCCACACCTTCCCCCGGCTGCGCACCCGATCCCTGGATTTTCCGGCCATGCAGAAAGAAACCGAAATCAAACTCCGCGTCAGCCGCGAGACCCTGGCAGCCTTGCGCGAGCATCCGCTGCTGAAAAAACGCAACAAGAGTGGCTGGGAACGCCACGAATTGATGAACCAGTATTTCGACACGCCAGAACGCGACCTGGCCCGGGCCAAGGTCGCCCTGCGCCTGCGCCGCGACGGCGAAGAGGTGATCCAGACCCTCAAGACCCGTGGCCAGAGCGTCGCCGGCCTGTCCGAACGCAACGAATACGACTGGCACCTGCCCAAGGCCAAGCTCGACCTGAAGAAGCTCGACGGCGAGTGCTGGCCCGAGGCCCTGGCCGAACTGGACAAAAAAACCCTCAAGGCCATCTTCACCACCGATTTCGTCCGCGAACGCGCTGAAATCGCCTGGGGCCGTGGCAAAAGCAAGGTGGTCATCGAAGCCGCCCTGGACCTGGGCCACGTCGTGGTGGGCAAGCAGAAGGAAGAAATCTGCGAACTGGAGCTGGAATTGCGCGAAGGCGAGCCCGCCGCCCTGCTGGAACTGGCCGCCGAGCTGGCCGCGACCCTGCCCTTGATGCCGTGCGACATCAGCAAGGCCGAGCGTGGCTATCGCCTGTATGACGCGGGCAGCTATGCCTTGAGCCTGCCGGCCCCGCAGTTGACCGCCGAAACGCCGCTGGATGACGCCTTCGCCGCGCTGAGCTGGCATTTGCTCGGCAGCAGCCAGCGCCTGGCTGAACAATACCGTTTCAACGGCCACTGGCGCCTGCTGCAGGACTGGGTGGAAAACCTCGCCGAACTGCGTGCCCTGCTCAGCAGCCTCGGCCAGGCCGCGCCACGCCAATCGACCCACGACCTGCGCCTGGCCCTGGACGCGTTGCTGGAAGACTGGCGTCCGCTGGTCCAGGCCGGCCTGGACGATGAAGACGTGCGCAAGGCCGCGCCGGAACAGTTCCTTGAAGAGCTGCAAGACCCGCGCTGGGGCCTGTTTTCCCTCAACACTTCACGCTGGCTGATGGCCCACAGCTGGGCCGCCGAGCGCAACACCCGTGGTAATCGCCAGGGCGCGGCACAACTGGGCAGCTGGCTGCCACGTCTGTTGGGGGAAGAATCCTCGTCCCTGCAATTGCAACGCTATCAGCAGCAGCCGGAAGACCTCGCCGAGCAACTGCCGCGTATCGAACGCATCCAGGCCTGGCTGCACCACGCCCGTCATGTGCTGGAGATCCCGGAAATGGATCGCCTTTATGGTGAGCTGAACAAGCTGGCGCAACTGGCCAACCAACCCATCACCGACGAAACCCTGGATGCACGCAAGCAGCAGGCGATTGCGGTGTACCAGAATCGGGCTTGGAAGACTTTGCTGCGCCTGTGATGCCGCCATCGCGAGCAAGCTCGCTCCCACAGGGGTTCAGCGTTGTAACCACATCTAGTGGCCGCTGAAGATCAACTGTGGGAGCGAGCTTGCTCGCGATGAGGCCAGCACAAACACCCTGGAAACAAGCTTCAGCGCACCACCGGCAAACTCGTCGTCGACTTGATCTCCGACAGCGCCACGATCGAATTCACTTCCTGGATCCCCGGCACCATCGACAGCTTTTCGAAAAAGAATCGCTCATACGCCTCGATGTCCGCCGTGACGATGCGCAGCAGAAAATCCACCGCCCCCATCAACACATAACACTCCAGCACTTCGGGAAAGCCGCGAATCGCCTCGGTGAACTCGGTGAAGTTCGAACGGCCATGGGCGTTGAGTTTCACTTCGGCGAAGATCTGCGTGTTCAGGCCGATTTTCTTGCGATCCAGCAACGTCACCTGAGCACGGATGATGCCCTCCTCCTTCATCCGCTGGATCCGCCGCCAGCACGGCGATTGAGACAAGCCGACCTGCTCGGCGATTTGCGCACTGGACAGCGAGGCATCCTCTTGCAGCAGCGCCAGTATCCGGCGGTCGTAGCCATCCAGCTCGCTTTGCATAAACAAACCCATAAATAATGATTTGGAGAATCAAGCGATTCGAAAAATCGCTAGAACCACTCATCTTAGATAAGAAATACCCCGCGACACATGTAAATATTTCTCCCGAATCCCAGGAGACCACCCATGCCCCCACTCGAAGCCGTTGCCACAACCACGACCCGCGCGGACGTCTGGCACGCCGCCAATGCCCATTGCCGAGTGCAGTACCAGATGCTGGCCGAGGCCGAGCCGGACCTGTTGTGCCGGGCGTTGAACCTGTTTGCCTTGCAGGGCCTGACGCCACGGCACGTGCGCGTCGAGCGCCTCGACGATCTGCTGTCGCTGGACATCGGCCTGGATGGGCTGAGTTGGCACCGAGCCCAGGTGATCGCTGAAAAACTACGTAACCTGATCGGCATGTGCTCGGTGGACCTGCAAAGCGCTGAATTTACGAGGGTTGAGCCGACCCAGGCGGCCGGCTGAGCGCCCCACGGGCAAGACCTGGTAACGCATTGGTCGGGTAGTGGCCCAACGGACCACTGGGTCGGGACTATTCTTTTGCAGACCGAGCGAGGACGCCGAAGCGTCTGTATCGCGGCTTTGCTGCAATTGTCCAATAGGAACCCGCATGTCCACCAAACACGCCACTCAGGACCGCTGGCTGGACCTCAATGATCTGCTGCGCCAACTGGTCACCCAGGGCTTCATCAGCCAGGATTCAGCCGAAACCGCGCTCAACGCCCGCCGACGCCACAGCGCCAATAGCCAGCTACATCCGCTGGAGTTCATTGCCAACCAACACCTGGACGACCTCAGTCGACCCGGCAAGCGCCTGGACCTGGAGAACCTGACCCTGTGGTTGTCCCAGCAGGCCGGCCAACCCTACATGCGCATCGACCCGCTGAAAATCAACGTAGCGGCCGTGACGCCCTTGATGTCCTATGCCTTTGCCCAGCGCCACAAGATCCTCGCAGTAGCCGTCGATCGTGACGCCGTCACCGTTGCCAGCGCACAACCCTACGTCAGCAGCTGGGAAGCCGACCTGACCCACGTGCTCAAGCTGCCGATCAAGCGGGTGGTCGCCAACCCGGTGGATATCCAGCGCTTGAGCGTGGAGTTCTATCGCCTGGCCAAATCGGTCAGCGGCGCCACCACGACCGACCAGCAACCGAGCAACCTGAGCAATTTCGAACAGTTGCTCAACCTGGGGGCCAGTGACCAGGAACCGGACGCCAACGACGCTCACATCGTCAATATCGTCGACTGGTTGTTCCAATACGCCTTCCAGCAGCGGGCCAGCGATATCCACATCGAACCGCGCCGCGAGCAGGGCACCGTAAGGTTTCGCATCGACGGGGTGCTGCACACCGTCTATCAGTTTCCGCCGCAGGTCACGATGGCGATCGTCAGCCGCCTCAAGAGCCTGGGGCGGATGAACGTCGCGGAAAAACGCAAACCCCAGGACGGCCGGGTCAAGACCAAGACCCCGGACGGCGGCGAAGTGGAATTGCGCCTGTCGACCTTGCCCACGGCGTTCGGCGAAAAAATGGTCATGCGGATCTTCGACCCGGAAGTGCTGCTCAAGGATTTCGACCAGCTCGGTTTCTCCGCCGATGACCTGCGCCGCTGGCAGGACATGACCCGCCAGCCCAATGGCATCATCCTGGTGACCGGGCCTACCGGTTCCGGCAAGACCACCACCCTCTACACCACGCTCAAGAAACTGGCGACGCCGGAAGTGAACCTCTGCACCATCGAGGACCCGATTGAAATGGTCGAGGCGTCCTTCAACCAGATGCAGGTCCAGCACAACATCGACCTGACCTTCGCCGCCGGGGTACGGGCACTGATGCGGCAAGACCCGGACATCATCATGATCGGTGAGATCCGTGACCTGGAAACCGCTGAAATGGCGATCCAGGCGGCGCTGACCGGGCACCTGGTGCTGTCGACGCTGCACACCAACGACGCGCCGAGCGCCATCAGCCGCCTGCTGGAGCTGGGTGTGCCCCATTACCTGATCAAGGCCACCGTGCTCGGGGTCATGGCCCAACGGCTGGTGCGCACCCTGTGCCCGCAATGCAAGGCCCCGCTGGCCCTGGACGAAGACGACTGGCAGACCCTGACGCGGCCCTGGCAGGCACCGTTGCCGAGCAATGCCCAACAGGCCGTCGGCTGCCTGGAATGCCGCGACACCGGTTACCGCGGCCGCGCCGGTGTCTACGAAATCATGCAACTGACCGACAGCATCAAGGCCTTGATCCACCCCGACACCGACCTGCTGGCGGTGCGCCGCCAGGCCTTCAAGGAAGGCATGCGCAGCCTGAGGCTGTCGGGGGCGCAAAAGGTGGCGGCGGGCTTGACCACCGTTGAGGAAGTCCTGCGCGTGACACCGCAGAGCGAACAGAAGTAGCTGTGGGAGCAAGGCTTGCCCGCGATGAAAATGACGCGGTCTCCCGGGGAGGCAAGGCGCCTGCATCGCGAGCAAGCTTTGCTCCCACAGAGTTTGCTCCCACAGAGTGAGGATAATGGCCGCTTGCCCTACACTCAGGGCTCGCAGGTCCATCTCAACTCGCACAGGGAACCGTCATGCAGATCGGTAGCGTACTTTTACTTTTCATCGGCCTGGTGGTCGCCATTCTCTTCATGGGCTTCAAGGTCGTGCCCCAGGGCTACCAATGGACTGTCGAGCGGTTCGGCCGCTACACCAACACCCTCAAGCCGGGCCTGAACATCATCATCCCGGTGATGGATCGCATCGGGCGCAAGATCAATGTCATGGAAAGCGTGCTGGACATCCCGCCCCAGGAAGTCATCACCGCCGACAACGCCACGGTACAGATCGACGCCGTGTGCTTCTTCCAGGTGGTCAATACGGCCCAGGCGGCCTACGAGGTGAATAACCTCGAGCACGCCATCCGCAACCTGCTGCAAACCAATATCCGCACCGTGCTGGGATCCATGGAGCTGGACGCGATGCTGAGCCAGCGCGACGGCATCAACGAAAAACTGCTGCGCACCGTCGATGAAGCCACGGCGCCGTGGGGCATCAAGATCACCCGGATCGAGATCAAGGACATCAGCCCCCCGGCGGACCTGATGGCCGCCATGTCCGGGCAAATGAAAGCCGAACGTATCAAGCGTGCCCAGATCCTCGAAGCCGAGGGCCTGCGCGCATCGGCGATTCTCACCGCCGAAGGCAAGAAGCAGGCACAGATCCTCGAGGCCGAGGGCAGCCGCCAGGCGGCGTTCCTGGAATCCGAGGCCCGCGAGCGTCAGGCGCAAGCCGAAGCGTTGGCCACCCAGGTGGTGTCCCAGGCCATTGCCGACGGTAACGTCCAGGCCGTGAACTACTTCGTCGCACAGAAATACATCGATGCACTGGGCAAACTGGCGTCGGCCAACAACAGCAAGGTGATCCTGATGCCGCTGGAAGCCAGCCAGGTCATCGGTGCGGTCGGTGGCATCGGCGAGATCGTCAGGGCCACCTTCGACAGCAAGAAAGCCTGAGGCGCGCGTATGTGGGGGTTCCTGCAACACATGTCGTACTGGGACTGGCTGGCGCTGGGCGTCATCCTGCTGATCCTTGAAGTGTTCGGCGCCGGTGGTTACCTGCTGTGGATCGGCATGGCCGCCGCGGCAGTCGGCGTGCTCACGTTCTTCCTGCCGCAGATGCCGTGGGAACTGCAATTCCTGTTGTTCGGCCTGTTCGCCATCGCCACGGCACTGTACTGGTGGCGACGCCAGCGCAGTGCTGTGCGCCAAAGCGATCAGCCGCACCTGAACCTGCGCGGGCAGGAACTGATCGGCAAGGTCTTCCTGGTGCATGAAGCGATTGTCGATGGCCGCGGCAAGATCAAGGTGGCCGACAGTGTCTGGCTGGCCAAGGGGCCCGAATCGCCCGTTGGCACGCGGGTCAGGGTGGTGGCGCAGGAGGGCGCGGTGCTGCAGGTGGAACGGGCTGACTGACAAGTCATGGAACTGAATCGAGACGCAGGTAATCCAACGTCATAGTTAACCCAGTGGAGTCACCTATCATGCGTCTCAAACTTGCTGTCGCTACCCTAGCCTTGCTGTCTCTTCCTGTTGGCTCGGCAATGGCCGACACGTTTTGGCGTAACGTCATCTCGTCCGGTGCGACCACCGGTTCCACCTACCTGACCTTCAAGGATCACAAACTGATCGTCGCCGCCCAGGACGACGCCGGCAGCTTCGTCGCCAGCGATGGCGGTATCCGTGGCCCTTACCTGGAAGCGGCGATGCAGAAAGTGCGTGCCGATAACCCAGGTCTGCAAGCCACCGACATGGAGCTGGCCAATGCGATCCTGGCGAAAAACGCCGTCGCCCAGGACTGATGCCCGGCCAATAAAAAATGCCGCTCGATGAGCGGCATTTTTTGCCCGGTAAAACCCCCAGGGCTATCCCAACCCCCTGTGGGAGCGAGCTTGCTCGCGATAGCGGAGTGTCAGCCCACATCAATGCCGCTGATCCACCGCTATCGCGAGCAAGCTCGCTCCCGCAGGTGCGGTCGTCCTTACTCGCCGATGGCAGCCTTGTAACCCGCCGCGTCCAGCAACTTGTCCAACTCAGCCGTGTTGCTTGGCTTGAGCTTGAAGATCCAGGCGCCGTACGGATCGGAGTTCAGCAGCTCAGGCGAACCGCTCAGTTCTTCATTGACTGCAATCACTTCACCTGCAATCGGGGAATAGATATCGGAAGCGGCCTTGACCGACTCCACCACGCCGGCCTGGGCGCCCGCCTCAAAGACCGTGCCGACCTCGGTCAGCTCGACAAAGACCACGTCGCCCAAGGCTTCCTGCGCATGATCACTGATGCCCACGGTAACGGAGCCGTCGGCCTCCAGACGCGCCCACTCATGGCTTTCGGCAAAACGCAGTTCGGCAGGGATATCACTCATATTCTGTGTCCTCAATAAAAAGTGTCAGCGGCCAGCGGCCCGCCGCAAAAGGTTAGATCAGGGTTTTGCCATGGCGGACGAAGGTCGGTTTGACCACCCGTACCGGGTACCACTTGCCGCGAATTTCTACCTCGGCACGGTCGGCGGTTGCCATCGGAACACGTGCCAGGGCGATCGACTTGCTAAGCGTAGGAGAAAAACTACCACTGGTGATCTCCCCTTCGCCAACATTGGCGATGCGAACCACCTGGTGGGCGCGCAAAACACCCCGTTCTTCCAGCACCAGTCCGACCAGTTTGTGCTGCACACCGCTGGCCAGCTCGGTCTCCAGCGCGCTGCGCCCGATGAACTGACGGCTCGCCGGTTCCCAGGCGATACTCCAGGCCATGTTCGAGGCCAGCGGGGAAACATCCTGGTGGATATCCTGGCCGTAGAGGTTCATGCCGGCCTCCAGGCGCAAGGTGTCGCGGGCGCCGAGGCCGATGGGCGAAATGCCAGCGCCGACCAGGTCGTTGAAGAAACTCGGGGCCTCCTGGGCGGGCAGGACGATTTCCAGGCCATCTTCGCCGGTGTAGCCGGTCCGGGCGATGAACCATTCGCCGTCGGCGCGCCCTTCGAAAGGCTTGAGTTGCTGGATGATTTGCCCACGGGATTGCGTGACCAGCTCGGCAATCTTCTGCCGGGCGTGGGGGCCCTGGATCGCCAGCATCGCCAGCTCGGGGCGCTCATGCAGTTGCGCGTCGTAGTCACCGAGTTGTGCCTGCATCCAGGCCAGGTCCTGATCGCGGGTCGAGGCGTTGAAGACCAGGCGATAACCGTCTTCGACACGGTAGATGATCATGTCGTCGACGATGCCGCCGCGCTCATTGAGCATCGCGCTGTACAAGGCACTGCCTGTGTCTTGCAAGCGGTCGACGTCATTGGCCAGCAAGCGCTGCAGCCAGACCTTGGCCTGGGGGCCGGCGACGTCGATCACGGTCATGTGGGATACATCGAACACACCGCAGTCGCGACGCACCTGATGGTGTTCTTCGACCTGCGAGCCGTAATGCAAAGGCATATCCCAACCGCCAAAATCGACCATCTTCGCGCCAAGGGCGAGATGAAGGTCATACAGAGGCGTACGCTGTCCCATGGGTTTCTCCTTCCGGGCTTGGCGAAGGTGCGGACGGACACTGCGTAGCGCGAACGTCTGAAAAAAGGAGTTTTCTGACGCTCTCAGTTGCCCGGTCCGACAGACGGACCGCACCGAATGCCGCGCATTGTAGCCGCATGAGGTAGGACTGGCACCTAGCTGTTTCGATGGGCCGAACGTCGTATCAATCCGATGACCGGCAACAGCCCCACCAATACCAACGTCAGCGCCGGTAACGCGGCCCGGGCCCACTCCCCTTCGCTGGTCATCTCGAAGATCCGCACCGCCAGCGTGTCCCAGCCGAACGGGCGCATCAGCAACGTCGCGGGCATTTCCTTGAGTACATCGACGAACACCAGCAACGCCGCGCTCAAGGTGCCGGGCAACAGCAACGGCAGATACACTTTGAAAAACAGTCGCGGGCCACTGACCCCAAGGCTGCGTGCCGCTTCGGGCAAGGACGGACGAATGCGCGCCAGGCTGCTCTCCAACGGCCCGTAGGCCACGGCCAGGAAACGCACCAGGTACGCCAGCAACAGCGCCGACAGGCTGCCCAGCAACAATGGCTTGCCTGCACCGCCGAGCCAGGTCGACAGCGGGATGACCAGCTCACGGTCCAGGTAGCTGAACGCAAGCATGATCGACACCGCCAGCACCGAACCGGGCAAGGCATACCCCAGGTTCGCCAGGCCGACGCCGGCACGAATCGGACGGGTCGGCGCCAGCCGCCGGGCGAACGCCAGCAGCAAGGCCACACAGACGGTGACCAGCGCCGCCAGGCCGCCCAGGTAGAGGGTATGGACAATCAGCCCGGCATAACGCTCATCCAGGTCGAAACGACCGCGTTGCCAGAACCACACCACCAACTGCAGCACCGGGATGACAAACGCGCAGGCAAATACCAGGAAGCACCAGCCACTGGCCGCCACGGCCTTGAGGCCGCGCAACGTGTACAACGCCTTGACCCGGGGCCGCTCGTTACTGGTCCGGTGAGCGCCGCGGGCCCGGCGTTCGCCGTAGAGCACCAGCATCACCGCCAGCAACAGCAGGCTGGCCAGTTGGGCAGCGCTGGAAAGGCTGAAGAAGCCGTACCAGGTCTTGTAGATGGCGGTGGTGAAGGTGTCGAAGTTGAACACCGACACCGCGCCGAAATCCGCCAGGGTTTCCATCAGCGCCAGCGCCACGCCCGCACCGATGGCTGGCCGGGCCATCGGCAGCGCCACGCGCCAGAACGCCTGCCACGGCGACTGCCCCAGCACCCGGGCAGCCTCCATCAAGCCCTTGCCCTGGGCCAGGAAGGCACTGCGCGCCAACAAATAGACATAAGGGTAAAAGACCAGCACCAGCACCAGGATCACCCCGCCGGTGGAACGAACCCGGGGCAGGCGCAGGCCGCTGCCGAACCATTCACGCATCAGCGTCTGCACCGGACCGGCGAAATCCAGCAGGCCAACGAAAACGAACGCCAACACATAGGCCGGAATCGCGAACGGCAGCATCAACGCCCAATCGAGCCAGCGACGTCCCGGGAATTCACACAGGCTGGTGAGCCAGGCGAGGCTGACACCCAGCAAGGTCACTCCGACACCCACGCCAATGATCAAGGTGAGGGTGTTGCCCAACAAGCGCGGCATCTGCGTATCCCACAAGTGGGACCAGATTTGCTGGTCGATGCTCTGCCAGGACAGCAGCAAGACACTCAAGGGCAACAGGACCAGCGCAGCGATGGCGAAGACCAGGGGGTACCAGCGGCGTTGGGCGGGGTGGGCCAAGGGGAGCTCTCGTTCAAATGATGATGCCCGCGCATTGGCGCGGGCATCTATTTTATAACCACCACAGGGAATCGTGTCTGGCTTGGGGTTAATTCCAGCCAGCGCGATCCATCATGCGAATGGCTTCGGCCTGGCGTTTACCCGCGACTTCCACCGGCAAGGTGTCGGCCTTGAACGCACCCCAGGCCGCCACTTCCTTGGACGGCTCGACCTTCGGGTTGGCCGGGAATTCCTGGTTCACGTCGGCGAAGATGCTTTGCGCTTCTGGTGTGGTCATCCACTCCACCAGTTTCTTGGCGGCATCCGGATGCGGCGCATGCTTGGTCAAGCCAATGCCCGAGAGGTTGATGTGCACGCCGCGATCAGCCTGGTTCGGCCAGAACAGCTTCACCTTCAGGTCCGGCTTCTGCTGGTGCAGGCGGCCATAGTAGTAGGTGTTGACGATACCGACATCGCACTGGCCAGCATTGATCGCTTCAAGCAATGCGGTGTCATCGGAGAACACGTCGGTGGACAAGTTCCTGACCCAGCCCTTGAGGATTTCCTCGGTTTTTTCCGCACCGTGGGTTTCGATCAGCGTGGCGGTCAGGGACTGGTTATAGACCTTTTTCGAGGTCCTCAGGCACAGACGGCCTTCCCACTCTTTGCCGGCCAGCGCTTCATAGGTGGTCAATTCGCCCGGTTTAACCCGGTCGGTGGAATAGACAATGGTCCGCGCCCGCAGGCTCAAGCCGGTCCAGGCGTGGGACGAGGCGCGGTATTGGGACGGGATGTTGGCGTCGATCACCGGGGAGGTGAACGGCTGGAGAATGCCCATCTGCTCGGCCTGCCAGAGGTTGCCGGCATCGACGGTGAGCAGCAGGTCGGCGGTGGCGTTCTCGCCTTCGGCCTTGATCCGCTGCATCAACGGCGCTTCCTTGTCGGTGATGAACTTCACCGAGACGCCGGTTTTCTGGGTGTAGGCATCGAAGACCGGCTTGATCAGTTCATCGATACGCGAGGAGTAGACCACCACCTCATCGGCGGCCTGGGCGGCAGTGGTGCCGATCAGGGTCAAGGCGAGGACGGACAGCAGGCGCTTGGTTGCCAACATGATAGCGGTCTCTGGATGGCGAAAGAGGCGCAAATGATAAGGACTCACATTTGGCTTCTCAATCGAACAGTGGGTGGACACATTTCCAAATGTTGCACAGATGGAGTGAGGTGGCTGTGACGGCCTCATCGCGAGCAAGCTCGCTCCCACATTCGAACCGGTGACGACTGTGGGAGCGAGCTTGCTCGCGATGAGGCCATAAGCCCCAACCCACATCTCAGGCCTTGGCCAAATCCGGCAAGTCCCCACTCAACCCCAGCGCCTCGCGCACGAACAAGGCCTTGGCCTCAGGCAGGCGGTCCACCAGCTTCAGCCCGGTGTTGCGCAACCAGCGCACCGGCAGCGGATCGGCCTGGAACAACCGCTCGAAGCCCTCCATCGCCGCCATCAGCGCCAGGTTGTGGGGCATGCGTCGGCGCTCGTAGCGGCTCAACACCTTCACGTCCGCCAACCGCTCGCCACGACCAGCCGCGTGCAACAGCACTTCGGCCAGCACGGCGGCGTCGAGGAAGCCCAGGTTCACCCCTGCCCGGCCAATGGATGGATGGTATGGGCCGCGTCGCCGATCAACGCCAGCCCTTCGGCCACATAGCGCTTGGCATGTCGCTGGCGCAGCGGTACGCACAGGCGCGGGTCGGCGCTCAGTACCGGGCCAAGCTGGCCTTCGAAGGCGCGTTCCAGTTCGTTGCAAAATTCGCTGTCATCGAGCGCCATCAAGCGCTGCGCTTCTTCGGGGGTGGTGGACCAGACAATCGAGCACCAGTCGTGCTGGCCGTCACGCTCAAGGGGCAGGAACGCCAGCGGGCCGTTGTCGGTGAAGCGCTGCCATGCCGTCATCCGATGCGGCCGGGTGCTGCGCACGCTGGTGACGATGGCGTGGTGCAGGTAATCCCATTCGCGCGTCGCCACGCCGGTCAGGCGGCGCACAGCGGAATTCGCGCCATCGGCGGCAATGACCAGGGGCGCCCGCAACGTGCGGCCATCGGCCAGGGTCAGCAGCCAGTCGTCGCCAGAACGACGCATCTGCTCCAGCCGGGCGTTGGCCAACAAGCCCAGGTCGCAGTCATGCAGGCGGTCCAGCAGGGCATCCTGCACCACGCGATTTTCCACGATGTGCCCAAGCGTCTCGGCATGCAGGCTGGCCGCGGAAAAATGGATCTGCCCGGTGCCACTGCCGTCCCAGACGTGCATGTCGGTGTAAGGGCTGGTACGCCGGGTGGTGATGCCCTGCCAGACGCCCAGGCGATCGAGGATCCGCTGGCTGGCCGTCGACAAGGCACTGACCCGGGGCTCGAACGCGGCCTGGGGATCGAAGGGCTTGACGCTCATCGGGCTGCCGTCGAGCAACAACACTTGCAGGCCACTGCCCTGCAACGCCAGCGCCAGGGCGCTGCCGACCATACCGGCGCCGACAATCAGCAGATCTGCACGCAATTCCATGCTCTAAGCCTGTTTTGCGGGCGACATCAGCCGCCCATGAAAAGAAATGACCACCCCAGCCTCAAGCATCGGGACGCGTCCCCAGCCCCATGGCCTGGCGGGCGAACCAGCGCTTGGCCGGCGGCAGCAGGTCGAGGCCCAGCAAGCCGAGGTTGCGGCCCAGGGACACCAACGGCAGGCTGCTGCCGAACAGCCGCGTGACCTGGTCGGAGAAGCCCACGGTCAGGGCCTGGTCCATGCGCTGGCTCTCGCGGTAGGCTTGCAACACAGCAAAATCCCCCGGCTCGCGGTCGCTGTCGAGCAAGGCATCGGCCAGGGCCTGGGCATCGCGCAGGGACAGGTTGAACCCCTGCCCGGCAATCGGATGCAGGCTGTGGGCGGCATTGCCCAGGATCGCCAGGTGCGGACGGACCTGCTCTTCGGCCTCCACCAGCGCCAACGGGTACAGGTGCCGTACACCCACCTGCTTCAGCGTCCCCAGGCGATAACCGAACACACCCTGCAATTCGGCGAGGAAGCTGCGCTCGTCGAGGGCCGCCAGCCGTTGCGCGTCCATGCCCTGGCGGGTCCAGACCAGCGCGCAACGATTCTCCGGCAGCGGCAACAAGGCCATCGGGCCGTCATCGGTGAAGCGTTCGAAGGCCATGCCATTGTGGGCTTCGCTGGGGGTGATGTTGGCGATCAAGGCGCTCTGGTCATAGGGACGACTGCGTACGCCGACCCCCAACTGCTCGCGCAGGCTGGAGCGACCACCATCGGCCAGAACGGCAAGGTCGCACTCCAGGGTGGTTTCGTCGTCGAGGGTCAGGCGATAACCGCCGACCAGTGGCTCCATACGCGTAACCTGCGCCGGGCAGCGCCAACTGACCACCTCCGGGTCCAGGCCTTGCCACAGGCACTGGCCGAGCCAGGCGTTTTCCACCACGTAGCCCAGCGCCGGCACGCCCTCTTCCATGGCCGACAGCCGCGCGGTGGAAAACCGTCCGCGATCGGACACATGGATCTGCTTGATCGGTTCGGCACGACGGGAAATCTCCTGCCAGACACCCAAGCGTTGATAAATCTGCCGGGCACCGTAGGACAATGCCGAAGACCGGGCATCGTAGCTTGGCTGCCAGGCGTCGCCGGGGGCGAAGGGCTCGATCAGGATGATCCTCCAGCCCCGGGCCTTGGCACCGGCCTGCAGGGCCAGCGCCAGGCTCGCGCCGACCAGGCCACCACCGATGATCGCCAGATTGACCCGGCTCATGCCGCTTGCGTCCGGGCGGCGGCCATCAGGGCCTCGATGTCGGCGACCGTTTTCGGCACGCCTCGGCTCAGGATTTCACAACCGGTTTTGGTCACTACCACGTCATCCTCGATGCGCACGCCAATGCCGCGCCATTTTTTCGCGACACTGCGGTTGTTCGGGCTGATATAGATGCCCGGCTCCACCGTCAGCGTCATGCCGATTTCCAGGACCCGCCACTCGCCGCCAACCCGGTATTCGCCCACATCATGCACGTCCATGCCCAGCCAATGGCCGGCGCGGTGCATGTAGAACGCCCGGTAGGCCTCGCTGGCAATCAACTCGTTCACCTCACCCTCCAGCAGCCCCAGGTGCACCAACCCTTCGGTTATGACCCGGACCGTCGCTTCGTGGGCCTGGTTCCAGTGCTTGTCCGGTGCGATCTGGGCAAACGCGGCTTCCTGGGCGGCCAGCACCACTTCGTAGATCGCCTTCTGCTCGGGCGAAAACTTGCCGCTGACCGGCCAGGTACGGGTGATATCGCTGGCGTAGCAGTCGATTTCACAGCCGGCATCGATCAACACCAGGTCGCCGTCCTTGAGCAGCGCATCGTTCTGCTGGTAGTGCAGGATGCAGCTGTTGCGCCCCGCCGCGACGATCGAGCCATAGGCCGGCATCTTCGCCCCGCCCTTGCGGAATTCATAATCGAGCTCGGCCTCCAGGCTGAACTCGTGCAACCCCGGGCGCGCCGCCTGCATCGCCCGGATGTGCGCCTGGGCGGAGATCCGCGCCGCTTCGCGCATGACCTTCAGTTCCGCCGCCGATTTATACAGGCGCATATCGTGCAGCAAGTGATCCAGGGCAACGAATTCGTTCGGCGGCTGGGCGCCGAGGTGGGCCTTGGAGCGAATCACGTTGATCCACTCCATCAGGTGCCGGTCGAATTCAGGGTTGCTGCCCATGGCCGAATACACCCGGTCGCGGCCTTCGATCAGGCCCGGCAGGATGTCGTCGATGTCGGTGATGGGAAACGCGTCGTCGGCACCGAAGTCACGGATCGCCCCTTCCTGGCCGGCGCGCAGGCCGTCCCACAACTCACGTTCGGCGTTGCGCTCGCGGCAAAAGAGGATGTATTCGCCATGGGCGCGGCCGGGCATCAGCACCAGCACCGCTTGCGGCTCGGGGAAGCCGCTGAGGTACTGGAAGTCACTGTCCTGGCGGTAGACATGCTCGACGTCGCGGTTGCGGATCGCAACGGCGGCGGCGGGCAGGATTGCGATGCTGTTGGGTTCCATCTGCGCCATCAGGGCCTTGCGGCGACGGCTGTATTCCGATTTCGGGATATGAATCATGGGCAGACGGGGTTCCCTCTGAAATTCAATGCAAGGACGGCTTGGGAGCCGCTGCATCGGTTTTCTTGGTCTCTGTGAACAGTAGCAATGGTGCGACCCGCAGGTACTCCATCACTTCCATGTAGTCGCTTTCGCCGTCATCGGACTCTTCCAGGGCATCCTGGACCTGGGAGATCGCGGCCAAGTCCTGCAGCACTTCCTTGGCCTCTTCGCTCAGCGCGTATTCGCGGCGGGTCAGGCCGAAGCCGGCAAGGAAGCCCTGGCACCACTGGCCCAGCGCCGCGGCGCGCTCGGCCAGGGGGGCGTCGTCGGTGGGCAGCAGCAGGACGACGGTCATGTCATCGCTGGTCAACTCGCCCTTGACCATTTCCTGCAGGCCGATCAGCGCGTTACGGACGTTGTCCGCCGGCTCGCCTTCCAGCAGCTCGGCGGCGTCGGCCAACCAGCCGTCGGCATCGAAACCGGCGCCGGCGCAACTGCGGCCGAGCAACAGGCCATGCAGTTCGGCAGGCGAGACAGGGTGACCGCTGGTGCTCAGCAGGGTGGCGAATGCTTGATACGGGGAATTCTGAATGGGCATGGGCAGCTAGGCGCCAGACGGCGCTATGTCTAGAATGGAGGCCTTGTATCCTACATCGACAGACTCGCCAAGACTATCAGAGGCTGTGCGACCCACATCCCTCCATCAGACACATTCTTCAGTGGACACAATGGAAGACACCGACCTGCAAGCGCTGATGGCCAGACTCGAACTGCTAATTGACCGGGTCGAGCAACTTAAGAGCCAAAACGGACTCCTATTAGCTCAGGAAAAGACCTGGCGCGAGGAACGCGCGCACCTCATTGAAAAAAACGAAATCGCCCGGCGTAAGGTCGAATCGATGATTTCGCGCCTCAAGGCCCTGGAGCAAGACTCATGAGTTCAAGCAATAGCGTTACCGTGCAGATCCTCGACAAAGAATATTCGATCATCTGCCCCCAGGAAGAGCGCAGCAACCTGGTGAGCGCCGCCCGTTACCTGGACGGCAAGATGCGCGAGATCCGCAGCAGCGGCAAAGTCATCGGCGCCGACCGCATCGCCGTGATGGCCGCCTTGAACATCACCCACGACCTGCTGCATCGCCAGGATACGCCGGACGTACAGGTCAGTGGCTCGACCCGTGAGCAGGTACGCGACCTGCTCGATCGGGTGGATCTGGTGCTCGCCACCGATCCAGACGTCAGCAAGGGCTGATTCGCGAGGCTGCCTGGGGTATACTCGCCTCACTCCCTGGGGTGCTTGCCAGTTGGTGATGTCCCTGAGCCGATACGCACAACCACGGGGGTTGCACGTTGGGGCCGGTGTGCATGTCCGCTTGACGGAAAGCCTTAACGCCTCCTGCAACTTCCACCTTGAACTTTCGGGTTCAAGGGCTAAGCCGACAGCGGTTCATCCGGGGAGCCTGACTCCAGACAATGCCAGTCCATGTGGACTGGCATTGTCGTTTCCGGGCGCAGGCATTTCTGAGCGTCCTGTTTTGCGGTTACGCTGTACGGCATCGCCACTGCGTGAAGCCTCGACATGACTGAACCCGCGCTGCTGCCCCGCCCGCAACTTCGCCGCCTGCTGCGCCAGGCCCGTCGCGCCCTGACGCCCGCCCAGCAACGGCAAGCCGCCCGCGGGCTGTACAAACAACTGGCCCAGCATCCGTTGTTCCGCCGAGCGAAGCACATCGCCCTGTACCTGCCCAACGATGGCGAGATCGACCCGCGCCTGCTGCTGCGCGCAGCCCAGCGCCGGGGCAAGGCCACCTATCTGCCGGTGCTCAGCCCGTGGCCGCAGACCAAGATGGTGTTCCAGCGCATCCACCCCGGCGAAAAAATGCAGCCCAACCGGTTTCGCATCCCCGAGCCACGCAAGAACATCGCCCGACAACGCAAGGTCTGGACGCTGGACCTGGTGTTGTTGCCATTGGTGGGATTTGACGATGCGGGAGGTCGGCTAGGCATGGGCGGCGGCTTTTACGACCGCAGCCTGGCGTACCTGGCGCGACGCAAGCAGTGGCGCAAGCCGACGCTGTTGGGGCTGGCCCATGAATGCCAGAAGGTCGAACGATTGGCGCAGGCAAGCTGGGACGTGCCGCTACAGGGAACGGTCAGCGACAGGCAATGGTATATCGCGGGGTTGACGCCGCGGTAATCAGCGGCGCCTGGAAAGCAGGTTCAGCGTTTGAGCGTTGGCGCGGGCTGGGTGATATCCACCGGCGCCTCGGTCTTGTTGGCCCACAGGCTCTGGGCGTAACCCGTGGTCACGACACCCAGTCCGAACAGAATGACCAAGATCCACAACAAATCCGGTTTGCGTTTCATCGATTGCCCCCCTCAAGGCATATCACACACGATGACAGCAGCGGTTTTCTTATTGGCCGTGCAGCAGCGTCAAGCTTGGAAGGCCGGCATTTTGCGGCAAGCTGCAGCGACACGCAAACTCTGGCGTCAACCGACTGTCGGTTTGTCATAAAATCGCCGAACTATTTTGATACCCACCGCCCAGGAGAAAAAATCATGGCCTATTGGCTGATGAAGTCCGAGCCCGACGAATTGTCCATCCAGGGCCTGGAAAAACTCGGCCAGGCCCGCTGGGACGGCGTTCGCAACTACCAGGCGCGCAATTTCCTGCGGGCCATGACAGCGGGTGACACGTTCTTTTTCTACCACTCCAGTTGCCCCGAGCCGGGCATCGCCGGGATTGGCAAAATCATCCAGGCAGCCTACCCCGACCCTACGGCCCTGGACCCGGACAGCCATTATTTCGACCCCAAGGCCGGCCCGGATAAAAACCCCTGGACCGCAATCGACGTGGCGCATGTCGAGACCTTCCCCCGCGTCCTCAAGCTCGACTACCTCAAGCAACAGGCCGCCCTGGCCGAGATGCCCCTGGTGCAGAAAGGCTCGCGGCTTTCGGTGATGCCGGTGACCGCCGAGCAGTGGGCGGCAGTGATTGCCCTGCGCTGAACCTCCATGTATTGATGGATATCAAGCTGGGGCGGTAGCGGATCCAGCAAACTGGACGCTATAGCCGCAGGATGCCGGACATGTCGACGCCCCCTCATACCTCTCGTTTCTTCGCCCTCGCCCTGCTGGCCGTCTTGTTGGCCGCCGGCGGGTTCGGCTACTGGAAGTCCCGACATGACCGCCTGCCGGAAGGCCTGAGCATAGGCAACGGGCGCCTCGAAGCCACCGAAGTCCAGATCGCCAGCAAGACCCCCGGTCGCCTGGCCGAAGTGCTTGCCAATGAGGGCGACAAGGTCGTCAAAGGCCAGTTACTGGCGCGCATGGACACCCGTACCCTGGAAGCCCAGCGCAACCAGGCCGAAGCCGAAGTGCTGCGGGCCCGGGAAAATCTCGCGGCCACCGAGGCCAATGTACATCTGCGCCAGAGCGAACAATTGCTCGCCCACCAGGAACTCCAGCGGACCCGGGAACTGTTCAAGCGTGGTTTTGCCAGCGGCCAGGTCATCGACCAACAGCAAGCTCGCATGGACACTGCCAACGCCGCGGTCAATGCGGCCCGGGCCCAGGTATCGGCGGCAAACGCCGCCATCGGCGCGACCCTCGCCCAGGTGGCCCAACTGACCAGCGAAATCGACGACAGCCGCTTGCGCGCGCCCATCGACGGCGTGATCCAACTGCGCCTGGCCGAGCCGGGCGAAGTGCTGGGTGCTGGCGGACGGGTGCTGCTGATGATCGATCCGAACGACCAGTACATGAACCTCTACCTGCCGGCCTCCGTGGCCGGGAAACTGGCGGTCGGCGACGAAGCACGCGTGCTGCTCGACGCCCTGCCCGAGCGACCGCTGCCGGCCACGATCAGCTTCGTCGCGGCGAAATCCCAGTTCACCCCCAAGGAAGTCGAAACCCGTGACGAACGCCAGAAGCTGGTGTTCCGCGTCAAGGTACGCCTGACCCGGCCCGGCGAGGTGCCCCAGGCCAAACCCGGCATGCCGGGTGCCGGCTATCTGCGCATCGCCCCCATCGACTGGCCGGCCAACCTGCAATGAACGCCGGCGGCGGCGAACCGGCGCTGCGCGCCTCGGGCCTCAAGCACCGCTACGGCGCCCATGCCGCCCTGGACGACATCGCTTTCAATCTGCCCGTCGGCACTCGCTGCGGCCTGATCGGCCCGGACGGGGCCGGCAAGTCGAGCCTGCTGGGATTGATTGCCGGGGTGAAGAAACTCCAGCACGGCGAACTGGACGTACTGGGCGCATCGATCGAGGACCGGCATCATCGCAACACCCTCTACCGACGTATCGCCTTCATGCCTCAAGGACTGGGGGGCAACCTTTATCCTGATCTGTCGATACGCGAGAACATCCGGTTTTTCGGCACGCTGTTCGGACTGTCGCGGGCGGAATGCGAACAACGCATGGGCACGCTGCTGCTGGCGACCGACCTGCAGCGTTTTGCCGACCGCCCGGCGGGCAAGTTGTCCGGTGGCATGAAACAGAAGCTCGGCCTGTGTTGCGCTCTGATCCACGAGCCGGACCTGCTGATTCTCGACGAACCCACCACTGGCGTGGACCCGCTGTCGCGGCGACGCTTCTGGGAACTGATAGAAGACGTGCGCCGCCAACGACCGCAACTGACCCTGCTGGTCGCCACGGCCTACATGGAAGAAGCCGAACAATTCGAGCATTGCCTGATGCTCGATAACGGTCGCTTGATCGCCCAGGGATTGAGCGCGGACCTGGCCGCTGTCACGCCGGACGGCAAGCTCGACTCGGCCTTCACCCATTTCCAGGGCGACAGCGGTCACGACGCCGAGCCGCTGACGATCCCTCCCAGGGGCGACAGCACCGCCGACATTGCCATCGAAGCCCATGACCTCACCTTGCGCTTCGGTGATTTCACCGCGGTCGATCACGTCAGCTTCGCGATTGGTCGTGGTGAGATTTTCGGTTTCCTGGGCTCCAACGGTTGCGGCAAGACCACCACCATGAAAGTGCTGACCGGGCTGATGCCTGCCAGCGAAGGCAGCGCACGCCTGCTGGGCAACCCGGTCAACGCCAAGGACCTCGCCACTCGCAAACGGGTGGGTTTCATGTCCCAGAGTTTCTCGCTGTACGGCGAGCTGAGCGTGCGCCAGAACCTGACCTTGCACGCCAAGCTGTTCGACCTGCCCAAGACCGAAAGCACCAGCCGCATCGAAGACCTGATCCAACGTTTCCAGTTGCAGGACCTCGCCGACCAGCCTTCCGGGGCATTGCCCCTGGGCCTGCGCCAGCGTTTGTCCCTGGCGGTGGCGGTGCTGCATCGCCCGGAAGTGCTGATCCTCGACGAGCCGACCTCCGGCGTCGATCCGGCCGCCCGGGATGACTTCTGGCGCCTGTTGATCGAGTTGTCTCGCGAACAGGGCGTGACGATTTTCCTCTCCACGCACTTCATGAACGAAGCCCAGCGCTGTGACCGTATTTCGCTGATGCACGCCGGCAAGGTCCTGGCCTGCGACACGCCAACGGCCCTGCAGGCGCAGTTCAACGGCCAGACCCTGGAAGCCGCGTTCGTCAGCTGCCTGGAACAGGCCCAGGGCGAGGCGCAGCCAGACGCCACCCCCGTGGCCCTCGACCAGGCCGACACCCCGCGGGACCGGCACGGCCTCAGCCTGGGTCGCCTGTTGGCCGTCGCCAGCCGGGAAGGCAAGGAACTGCTACGGGACAAAGTGCGAATGGCATTCGCCCTGCTCGGTGCCCTGTTCATGATGGTGATCTTCGGCTACGGCATCTCCCTGGACGTGGAAAAGCTCGCTTTCGCCGTGTTCGACCAGGATCAGAGCCCACAAAGTCGCACCTACCTGGAAGCTTTTCGCAGCTCGCGCTATTTCGAGGAGCAACCGGCTATCCGCGACGCCAACGAACTGCATCGACGCCTGCAACGCTCGGAAATCAAGCTGGCCCTGGAAATACCGCCTGGTTTCGGTCGCGACCTGTACGCCGGCCGACAGCCCACCGTCGGCGCCTGGCTGGACGGCGGCATGCCGTTCCGCGCCGAGACCAGTCGCAACTATGTCGAGGCCGTGCACCTGGCCAACCTCGAACAATGGGCCGAACAGAGCAGCCCGGCGCGCCCCCCGCACACCGCGGCCAAGCTGGAAACCCGGTTTCGCTACAACCAGGACGTGGTCAGTGTGAATGCCATCGGACCGGGGGTCATGGCACTGATCCTCGCGTTCATTCCCGCCATGTTGACGGCTCTGGGCATCGTGCGGGAGAAGGAACTGGGCTCGATCACCAACTTCTACGCCACGCCGCTGACCCGCCTGGAGTTCCTGCTGGGTAAACAGGCCCCCTACCTGGTCGTCAGCCTGGTCAACCTGGCCCTGCTGACGGCCATGAATCGCTGGCTGTTCGGCGTGCCGTTCAAGGGCAGCGGCCTGACGCTGGCACTGGGCGGCCTGCTCTACGTGCTGGCGACCACCAGCATGGGCTTGTTGATCTCGGCGTTCACCCGCACCCAGATCGCTGCGATCCTCGGCACCATGATCATCACCAGCCTGCCGACCATCCAGTTCTCCGGGCTGATCGTGCCGCGCTCGTCCCTGGAAGGCGCAGCGTCGGTGATGGGCCAGTTGTTCCCCGCCGGCCATTTCCTGGACATCGCCGTCGGCACCTTCACCAAGGCCCTGGATCTGCGCCAGCTATGGCCGCAATGCCTGGCGTTGTTCGGGTTTTTCCTGGGGTTCACCGGGCTCAGCCTGGTCATGCTGAAGAAGCAGGAGGCCTGATGCGCACGCTTTCACACATCTGGCGCCTGGGCCTCAAGGAACTGACCAGCTTGCGGTACGACTCGGTCCTGCTGCTGTTTTTGGCTTACGCCTTCACTGTGGCGATCTATATGCCGGCCGCAGGCTCGGTGATTGGCGTTCACAACGCCAGCGTGGCGGTGGTGGATGAAGACCAGAGCCTCCTCTCACGCCAACTGGCCCAGGCACTGCAACCGCCGGAGTTCCAGACTCCGATGGCGCTGCCCTATGCCGAACTGGACAAGGTCATGGACAGTGGCCGCTACACCTTCGTGATCAACGTGCCCGCCAACTTCCAGGCCGACCTGCTTGCCGGACGCGAACCGGCGTTACAACTGAACGTCGATGCCACGGCCATGAGCCAGGCGTTCATGGGGGCCGGCTACATCGGGCGGATTTTCCAACAGCAATTGCTGACCTACAGCGGCCAGGCACAAGCGAGCGAGCAAACGCCCATCAGGCTGACCACCCGTGCGCTGTTCAACACCAACCTTGAGGGTGGATGGTTTCTGGCGGTGATCCAGATCGTCAACAACATCACCATCCTGGCCATCATCCTGACCGGAACCGCACTGCTGCGCGAGCGCGAGCACGGCACCCTCGATCACTTGCTGGTGCTGCCACTGACGGCCCTGGAAATCATGCTGGCGAAAATCTGGAGCAACATGCTGGCGGTCGTGCTGTGCACCTGGGCGTCGCTGGAAATCATCGTCAAGTTTGCCCTGGGCGTGCCGCTCGCCGGCTCCATGCTGCTGTTCCTGCTGGTGACGGCGCTCTACCTGTTCGCCAGCACCGCCCTGGGTATCTTTCTCGCCACCCTGGCGCGCTCGACGCCGCAGTTCGGCTTGCTGTCGATCCCGGTGATCATCCCGATGCTGCTGTTGTCCGGCGGCAGCACCCCGCTGGACAGCATGCCGCAATGGCTGCAATGGGTGATGCAAGGCTCGCCTTCGACCCATTTCGTCAGCCTCAGCGCGGCGATCCTGTTCCGTGACGCAGGGGTTGGCGTGGTCTGGCCAGACCTGTTGGCACTGGCGGCCATCGGGCTGTCGTTCTTCGCTATTGCCCTGGGGCGTTTTCGTAAAAGCCTGGCCTCTTGATAAAAAAAAGCCTTGGACAGAGCCTGGAAACCCAGGCCCTGTCCAAGGCTGTGTGCCAGCGCTTATTGAATGATCAGGTTGTTGAACAACAGATCGTCCACCATCGGCTTGCCGGTCTCGTCATTCATCACCTGCTGGGTCTGCTTCAAGGCTTCCTGGCGCAGCTTTTCCTTGGCTTCGAGGTTGTTCATCGTCTCGGTGGTCTGCTGGGCGAACAACGCCACCAATTGGTTACGAATCAGCGGCTCGTTGGCCTTGACCGCCGCAGCGGCGGCGTCACCGGTCACGCGCAGGGCCACATCGGCCTTGTAGACCTTCAGCTTCGCCGTGCCGTCCAAGCCATAGTTGCCCACGAATGGCGGGCTGAGGGTGATGTAACTGACTTTCGGTGCCTCGCCCTCTTTCGCTTCCTTGGCCTCTTCGGCCATTGCCGCCACAGGCAACGACAGGGCCAGCATCAACATGATCCGCGCTTTCACAATTGACTCCTCATCCGGTTTGCGGCCCAGCATACCGCCCCACCGTTCAAGCACAAGCTTATGGCCGGCTATCAGGGCGGGGCATGCTCGTTGACCCGTTGTCTCTCACACCTACACTTATCGGCCATCACTCCCAAAGGAATAGCCCTGATGAAAGCCGTGCTGTGCAAAGAATTCGGCCCCGCCGAATCGCTGGTGCTGGAAGACGTCGCCAGCCCCGTCGCCAAGAAGAACGAAGTGCTGCTGGACGTGCACGCCGCCGGGGTGAATTTCCCTGACACACTGATCATCGAGGGCAAATATCAATTCAAGCCCCCCTTCCCGTTTTCCCCCGGTGGCGAAGCGGCGGGCGTGGTCAGCGAGGTGGGTGAGAAAGTCAGCCATTTGAAGGTCGGCGACCGGGTGATGGCGCTGACCGGTTGGGGCAGCTTTGCCGAACAAGTGGCGGTGCCAGGCTACAACGTGTTGCCGATTCCCGCGGCCATGGACTTCAACACCGCCGCCGCCTTCAGCATGACGTATGGCACCTCGATGCACGCCCTCAAGCAACGGGCCAACCTGCAACCCGGCGAAACCTTGCTGGTGCTCGGCGCCTCCGGTGGCGTTGGCCTGGCGGCCGTGGAAATCGGCAAGGCCATGGGCGCCCGGGTCATCGCCGCCGCCAGCAGCGCGGAAAAACTTGCCGTGGCCAAGGCAGCCGGCGCCGACGAACTGATCAACTACAGCGAAACCAGCCTGAAAGATGAAATCAAGCGCCTCACTGACGGCCAGGGCGCCGATGTGATCTACGACCCGGTGGGTGGCGACCTGTTCGACCAGGCCATCCGCGCCATCGCCTGGAACGGCCGGCTGCTGGTGGTGGGCTTCGCCAGCGGACGCATCCCCGAACTGCCGGTGAACCTGGCGCTGCTCAAGGGCGCCGCCGTGGTGGGCGTATTCTGGGGCTCCTTCGCCCAACGCCAACCCCAGGACAACGCCGCCAACTTCCAGCAATTGTTCGGCTGGTTCGCCGAGGGCAAGCTCAAGCCGCTGGTGTCGCAGGTATACCCGCTGAGCAACGCGGCACAAGCCATCAATGATCTGGGCCAACGCAAGGCAGTCGGAAAAGTGGTGGTTCAGGTTCGCTGATTGCTTACCCGAACGGTTTCATACCGGGCCGTAACCCTGCGACCCGGTTTCGCCATTCCCACAGCGCCCTTCATTTACACCTGAGCGACATGTTCATAAAAGAACACGGTATCTCCAACATTCCTGCTTTTTTGTTGATGCGAACCGATGCTATTTTCGGTAACGAAACTGTAACATTCGCATCCGCAGTCAAAACAAGAAATCTGGAGCTCTTGAATGTTTGCTTTCTTTCGTCCCGCCGCCCATCAGGCTCCATTGCCTGAAGAAAAAATAGACAGCACCTACCGACGCCTGCGCTGGCAGATCTTCGCCGGGATTTTCATTGGCTACGCCGGCTATTACCTGTTGCGCAAGAACTTCTCCCTGGCCATGCCGTACCTGATCGACGAAGGTTACACCCGTGGCCAGTTGGGCCTGGCCATGTCGGCCATCGCCATTGCCTACGGGCTGTCGAAGTTCCTGATGGGCCTGGTGTCCGACCGTTCCAACCCGCGCTACTTCCTGCCCTTCGGCTTGTTGGTATCGGCGGGGGTGATGTTCGTGTTCGGTTTCGCACCCTGGGCAACCTCCAGCGTGACCATGATGTTCATCCTGCTGTTCATCAACGGCTGGGCCCAAGGCATGGGTTGGCCGCCAAGCGGACGCACCATGGTGCACTGGTGGTCGCAGAAGGAACGTGGCGGCGTGGTCTCGGTGTGGAACGTGGCGCACAACGTCGGCGGCGGCCTGATCGGCCCGCTGTTCCTGCTGGGGATGGGCTGGTTCAACGACTGGCACGCGGCATTCTATGTGCCCGCTGCCGTAGCGCTCGCCGTTGCGGTGTTTGCCTTCGTGACCATGCGCGACACGCCGCAATCCGTGGGCCTGCCGCCCATCGAGAAATACAAGAACGACTACCCCGAAGGCTACGACGCGAGCCACGAGAACGAATTCAGCGCCAAGGAAATTTTCGTCAAATACGTGCTGCGCAACAAAATGCTCTGGTACATCGCCATGGCCAACGTCTTCGTCTACCTGCTGCGCTACGGCGTGCTGGACTGGGCGCCGACCTACCTCAAGGAGGCCAAGGGCTTCACGGTGGACAAGAGTTCCTGGGCCTATTTCTTCTACGAGTGGGCAGGCATTCCCGGCACGCTGCTGTGTGGCTGGATGTCGGACAAGATCTTCCGTGGCAACCGTGGCCTGACCGGCATGGTGTTCATGGCCCTGGTGACCGTGGCCACGCTGGTGTACTGGCTGAACCCGGCCGGCAACCCGACCGTCGACATGATCGCCCTGGTTTCCATCGGCTTCCTGATCTACGGCCCGGTGATGTTGATCGGTTTGCAGGCATTGGAGCTGGCACCGAAGAAAGCCGCCGGTACAGCTGCCGGCTTCACTGGTCTGTTTGGTTACCTGGGTGGCTCGGTCGCGGCCAGCGCCGCCATGGGCTACACCGTGGACCATTTTGGCTGGGACGGTGGCTTTGTGCTGCTGATCGGCGCCTGCCTGCTGGCAATGGCGTTCCTCGCGCCCACGCTGTGGCACAAGCAAATAGCCAGTCAGAGCCGCGAAGCGGTCGCCTGATCCAGCGCTGATTGGCAGCGCTTGAGCCGCGCCTCCAGATTCCGGTCTGGCATGGCGTGGCTGCGCAGGGCGTGGACGGTCTGCTCGACGTAATCGCGAGTGGTGCCGTAACGCCCACAGGCGCTTTCGAACACCTGGCTCAGCACATGGTCCGGCACGTTGCCGGCATAGCTGGGCAGGTGCCGCTCCAGCACAAACCCCAAGGCTTGCACCCGGCTGCCATCCTCGAGACGGCAACTGAGCCAGTGCGGACGATAGGACGGGACCGGCATCTCGCGCTGCCACAGGGCAAACAGCGAGTCCTCGAGATTCTCTTCCGGCAATTGGTAGGCGAACCCGCTGCACGAACCGCCGCGATCCAGCCCGAACACCAGCCCCGGCAACTCCGGGGTCCCGCGGTGCTCATGGGACCACAGGTACAAACCGCGATGATAACCATGGACCCGACCGCGCATGCGCTGCACCGCCGTGCATTCCGGCCGCCAGATCAATGAACCGTACGCGAACAGCCAGACCGGACCGCCCTGGTGGAGACTCATGGTCAATTGCATCGAGGCGAGCAATTGCTCACGGGTCAGCTGCGGCCCCAACTCGAGTCGTGGCGGGTACAAGGCACAGGTAATGGCGGATTCGATAGCGGTCATGGCCGGTAGCGGTTGGCTCCTCGCGGGTCGGAAAGTGAATGGGGCCCGTCATGGGGTTGACGTTCACAGGGATCAAGGCAAGTTAAATGCCATCCACTCCCTATATACGTTATCGGTATCTAGCCTTGAGACTAAATATCGAAACGAAATATATGCAGTTATATCGATGGGTGGACATGCGCTGTTGTGGCGAGGGCGCTTGCTCCCGCTGGACTGTATAGGAGGCGGTTGCTGCGCAACCGAGCGGGAGCAAGCTCCCTCGCCACAAAAAGCGCACGATCCAGATCACAAAAGCGCATGAATCCAGATTTCAGGTCAGCCGCTAAGCCCGAGGCGCATAGGCAAATACATCGGCGCGCATCTGGTGGGCGTCCATGCCGGCTTCCACCAGCGCATCGAGCGTGGCATAGATCATGGCCGGCGAGCCGCTGGCGTAGACGTGCACGCCGGAAAGATCGCTGAGGTCCTCGCACACCGCTTCATGGAGCATCCCGCAGCGACCTTCCCAGCCGCACAAGTCGCTGACGACTTTGTGCAGGAACAGGTTCGGCAGCTTTTTCCATTCGTCCCAATGCTCGATTTCATAGAAATCGTCCGGCCGCCGCACGCCCCAGTACAGATGCACCGGGTGCTTGAAGCCCGCAGCACGACAATGCTCGATCAGGCTGTGCATCTGCGCCATGCCGGTTCCGGCGGCGATCAGCACCAACGGTCCGTCCGGCAACTCGGACAAATGCGTGTCGCCAAAAGGCATTTCGATGCGCACGCTGGGGTTGCGTTGCAGTTGTTCCAGCAGCGCCTGTGCACTGCTTTCGCGCACCAACACATGCAGCTGCAGCTCGCGCCCGGAATGCGGTGCCGAGGCCAGGGAGAACGCCGATTTTTCGCCGTTTTCCCGTTCGATCATCAGGTACTGCCCGGCGTGATAGCGCGGTGGCTTGCCCGCTGGCGCCCGCAAGCGCACTCGCCAGACATCGCCGCCCACGTCGGCGCACTCGATCACCTGGCACGCCAGGTTGCGTACCGGTAGCTCACCTGGCGAGAGCACGCCGTCCCACAACACCACGCAATCCTCCAACGGCTCGGCGATGCACGTGAAAATCTCACCGTGGTCGCGCACCTCGCCCGCCTGTTCCACACGGCCTTCCACCAGCAACGCACCACAGACGTGGCAGTTGCCGTTGCGGCAGCTTTGCGGGCATTCATAGCCCAGGCGCCGCGCGCCATCGAGAATCCGCTCGGCGGGCCGTATCTCCAGCACCGCCCCGGAAGGCTGCAAGGTTACACGCATCAATCTATTCCTAACTGATTCCAGATGGCATCGATCCGTTGGGTAACGGCTTCATCCTTGACGATAACCCGGCCCCACTCGCGAGTGGTCTCACCGGGCCATTTATGCGTGGCATCGAGTCCCATCTTCGACCCCAGGCCAGACACCGGCGAGGCGAAGTCGAGGTAGTCGATCGGCGTATTCTCGATCATCACCGTGTCGCGCTTGGGGTCCATGCGCGTGGTGATGGCCCAGATCACGTCGTTCCAGTCCCGTGCGTTGATATCGTCGTCAGTGACGATAACGAACTTGGTGTACATGAACTGTCGCAAAAACGACCAGACCCCGAGCATCACGCGCTTGGCATGCCCCGGATACGACTTCTTCATGGTCACCACGGCCATGCGATACGAACAACCTTCCGGCGGCAGGTAGAAGTCGGTGATTTCCGGAAACTGCTTCTGCAGGATCGGCACGAACACTTCGTTCAGCGCCACGCCGAGAATGGCCGGCTCATCGGGTGGACGGCCGGTGTAGGTGCTGTGGTAGATCGGCTTGATCCGATGGGTGATGCGCTCGACGGTGAACACGGGGAAGCTGTCCACTTCGTTGTAGTAGCCGGTGTGGTCGCCGTACGGACCTTCATCGGCCATTTCGCCGGGATGGATCACACCTTCAAGAATGATCTCGGCGGTGGCCGGCACTTGCAGGTCATTGCCACGGCATTTCACCAGCTCCGTACGGTTGCCCCGCAACAGGCCGGCGAACGCATATTCGGAGAGGCTGTCGGGCACGGGCGTGACGGCGCCGAGGATGGTCGCCGGGTCCGCGCCCAAGGCCACCGACACCGGGAAGGGCTGGCCGGGGTGTTTCTCACACCACTCACGGTAGTCCAATGCACCGCCGCGATGACTCAGCCAGCGCATGATGACCTTGTTGCGGCCAATCACCTGCTGACGGTAGATGCCCAGGTTCTGGCGGTCCTTGTTCGGGCCTTTGGTGACAGTCAGGCCCCAGGTGATCAGCGGCCCCACGTCGCCCGGCCAGCAGGTCTGCACCGGGAGCGTGGCCAGGTCGACGTCGTCGCCCTCGATGACCACTTCCTGGCAGATCGCGTCCTTGACGACTTTCGGCGCCATGGCAATGATCTTGCGGAAAATCGGCAGCTTGGACCAAGCATCCTTCAGGCCTTTCGGCGGCTCGGGCTCCTTGAGGAAGGCCAGCAGCTTGCCGATCTCACGCAATTCGCTGACGGCTTCGGCCCCCATGCCCAGGGCAACACGCTCCGGCGTACCGAACAGGTTGCCCAGCACTGGAATGTCGTACCCCGTCGGGTTTTCGAACAGCAGCGCCGGGCCTTTCGCACGCAGGGTGCGGTCGCAGACCTCGGTCATTTCCAGGACAGGAGACACCGGTACCTGAATGCGCTTGAGTTCGCCGCGCTGTTCCAGCCCGCTGATAAAGTCGCGCAAGTCGCGATACTGCATGCAAAAGCCTCATGGTGGCCGTGGCGTTCGGGGGCCCGAGTTTAACGCCGCCCGTCCAGAATAGTGAATGCACAGATAGCAAAAAGCCGGGTTTCCCCGGCTCTTGCTGGCCTGTCTTGGCGATTTACTTGCGTTTCATCGACAGGAAGAACTCATCGTTGGTCTTGGTCGTTTTCAACTTGTCGACCAGGAACTCGATGGCGGCGACTTCATCCATCGGATGCAGCAGCTTGCGCAGGATCCACATGCGCTGCAACTCGTCGTCGGCGGTCAGCAACTCTTCGCGGCGCGTGCCGGAACGGTTGATGTTGATGGCCGGGAACACACGCTTCTCGGCGATACGACGATCCAGAGGCAGCTCCATGTTGCCGGTGCCCTTGAATTCCTCGTAGATCACTTCGTCCATCTTCGAACCGGTTTCAACCAGTGCGGTGGCGATGATGGTCAGCGAACCGCCTTCCTCGATGTTCCGCGCGGCGCCGAAGAAACGCTTTGGTTTTTCCAGCGCATGGGCATCGACACCACCGGTCAGTACCTTGCCGGAGCTCGGGATCACGGTGTTGTAGGCACGGGCCAGACGGGTGATGGAGTCCAGCAGGATCACCACGTCTTTCTTGTGTTCGACCAGGCGCTTGGCCTTCTCGATCACCATTTCGGCAACCTGCACGTGGCGGGTTGGCGGCTCGTCGAACGTCGAGGCGACCACTTCGCCGCGCACGGTGCGCTGCATCTCGGTCACTTCTTCCGGACGTTCGTCGATCAGCAACACGATCAGGTGAACTTCAGGGTTGTTACGGGCGATGTTGGCCGCGATGTTCTGCAGCATGATCGTCTTGCCCGCTTTCGGCGGCGCCACGATCAATCCACGCTGGCCCTTGCCGATGGGTGCGCACAGGTCGATCACGCGACCGGTGAGGTCTTCGGTGGAACCGTTGCCGGCTTCCATCTTCATGCGCACGGTCGGGAACAGCGGGGTCAGGTTCTCGAAGAGAATCTTGTTCTTCGCGTTTTCCGGACGGTCGAAGTTGATCGTGTCGACCTTGAGCAGGGCGAAATAACGTTCGCCTTCCTTCGGAGGGCGGATCTTGCCAACGATGGTGTCACCGGTGCGCAAGTTGAAGCGACGGATCTGGCTCGGCGAGACGTAGATATCGTCCGGGCCGGCGAGATAGGAAGCGTCTGCGGAGCGAAGGAAGCCGAAGCCGTCCTGGAGAATCTCCAGCACGCCATCACCGGAGATTTCCTCGCCGCTTTTCGCGTGCTTCTTGAGCAGGGAGAAAATCACGTCCTGCTTGCGCGAACGGGCCATATTTTCTATGCCCATCTGTTCGGCCAATTCGAGCAGTTCGGTAATCGGCTTTTGCTTGAGTTCAGTCAGATTCATATAGGAATGACGTAATCATTTATGGAGGGGGGAAATTAAGCTTTTGGCTTAATGAGGCCGCGCCGCAGAGAAGGCGACAGGATCGCGTACTTATTCGAAAGGAGAGCGTCGGCGACGGCTTGCAGGGGGCAATGGAGAAACCAGTGCGGGGCCGAATGTACCACCTGGGTTTGCAAGCGTCTAGCCCCGGATAACGAAAAAGCCCCGCGATTTGCGGGGCTTTTTCAGTGGCATTCGGCGCTTAGATGTTGGCGTCGAGGAAAGCAGCCAGTTGCGACTTCGACAACGCACCGACCTTGGTGGCTTCGACGTTGCCGTTCTTGAACAGCATCAGGGTCGGGATACCACGCACGCCGTGCTTGGCCGGAGTCTCCTGGTTTTCGTCGATGTTCAGCTTGGCAACGGTCAGCTTGCCCTTGTAGGTCTCGGCAATCTCGTCCAGGACTGGGGCGATCATTTTGCAGGGACCGCACCACTCAGCCCAATAGTCGACCAGTACCGCGCCTTCGGCCTTGAGTACGTCAGCTTCGAAGCTAGCGTCGCTAACGTGTTTGATCAGATCGCTGCTCATGGAAATCTCCGGGGTCATCAGCAAAAAAACGTGGCCCATCATAGCGGCCCTTCCCGGGTTCAGGAAGCCGCAGTTGATTGAGTCTCGCTATGGCGCAGGATGTATTTGGGTATGGCCCGACTCATGAAGCCGTGGGGGCGACGAACGAAATCCCGGTACGCAGTGCAGCGTTACGTACATGTTCCTGCATGGCTTTTTGCGCGGCGCCGCAAGCCCGACGGGCCAGGGCGCGAAGGATCTTGCGGTGCTCCTGCCAGGTTTCCATCGCCCGCTCCGCCCGGATGAACGGTAGTTTCTGGCTTTCCAGGAAGATGTCGGCGCTGGCGGTAAGGATGCTCAACATCGCCTGGTTGCCGCTGACCAGCAGGATTCGCCGATGGAATTCGAAATCCAGCCGCGCGGCGGCGTCGAAATCGCCGACCTTCAGCTCCCGGCGCATGGCTTCGACATTGTCTTGCAACCGGTCGAGTTCATCGGCGCTGAGCGTCACCGCCGCCAACCCCGCCGCAAAGCCCTCCAGGGCGTAGCGCAACTGGAAGATGTCCACCGGCGAAGCCTGGGCCGCGAACGGCCAACCCGGCGCCGACTCGGTGCGTGGGGCCTCTACCGGTGCCTGCACGAACACCCCCTTACCCGGCTGCACGCTGATCATGCCCAAGGCACTCAGGGAGGACAGCGCTTCGCGCAACGACGCCCGGCTCACGCCCAGCTGCAGCGCCAGGTCCCGTTGCGACGGCAACGCATCGCCTGGGCCGAAGCCTTCATCGACGATCAGTTTGCGGATGGCTTGCAGAGCCACTTCAGGAACGGCACGAGCGATGGAATTCATGGTTTTTTCAGACGAACCGGGCCAGTGAGCGGCTAGTTGTAAAGCTATTCGCCGCGCCCGGCAAGTCGTGCCCCAGCAGGGTTCGGCGACAAATGCCGACGCCCGATAACGGTGCGAAACACAATGCAACTGTTCAGACCAGTAAGACCGC
The DNA here is from genome assembly GCF_055390755.1 of Pseudomonas sp. Van50. NCBI lineage: Bacteria > Pseudomonadati > Pseudomonadota > Gammaproteobacteria > Pseudomonadales > Pseudomonadaceae > Pseudomonas > Pseudomonas sp. Van50. Next base: position 6,744,163 of record NZ_AP024343.1, read on the forward strand.
TGCCCACCAGCAAAACCGTGGCTTTGGCCGATTAAAAGTCGCCTTGGCATGGCCTGTGCTCTGTCCGAACGCAGAAATCACATCACCGATTGCGGAGATTCGCCATGATTCAGCGTTGCAGTGTCCTGCTCACAGCCCTGTTTGCCAGCCTGATGCTTTGTCAGTTACCCGCCCACGCCGATGGCCTGGAAGACGTGGTCAAGCGTGGCACCCTCAAGGTCGCCGTGCCCCAGGACTTCCCGCCATTCGGTTCGGTCGGCCCGGACATGAAACCCCGTGGCCTGGACATCGACACCGCGAAACTGCTGGCCGACCAGCTCAAGGTCAAGCTTGAACTGACACCGGTCAACAGCACCAACCGCATCCCCTTCCTGACCACTGGCAAGGTCGACCTGGTGATTTCCAGCCTGGGCAAGAACCCGGAGCGGGAAAAAGTCATCGACTTCTCCAGTGCCTATGCGCCGTTCTACCTGGCCGTGTTCGGCCCGCCCGATGCCGCCATCAGCACCCTGGACGACCTCAAGGGCAAGACCATCAGCGTCACCCGTGGCGCCATCGAAGACATCGAGTTGACCAAGGTCGCCCCCGAAGGCACCACCATCAAGCGCTTCGAAGACAACAACTCGACCATCGCCGCCTACCTGGCCGGCCAGGTGGACCTGATCGCCAGCGGCAACGTGGTGATGGTCGCCATCAGCGAACGCAACCCCAAGCGTGTTCCGGCGCTGAAGGTGAAACTCAAGGACTCGCCGGTGTACGTGGGCGTGAACAAGAACGAGCCGGCGCTGCTGGACAAGGTCAACCAGATCCTGGCCACCGCCAAGACCGATGGCAGCCTGGAGAAGAATTCCCAGACCTGGCTCAAGCAGCCACTGCCGGCCGATCTCTGACCGTCGCTTGAGAGGCTGAGCATGGCTTATCAGTTCGATTTTCTGCCGGTGGTGCAAAACACCGAGCTGCTGCTGCGCGGTGCGCTGTTCACCCTGGAACTGACGGCCATCGGTACGTTGCTCGGGGTCGGCCTGGGCATCGTCGGCGGCGTGGTGCGGGCGTGGAACATTCGTCCGTTCGCGGCGATCTTCGGTGTGTACGTGGAATTGATCCGCAACACACCGTTCCTGGTGCAGTTGTTTTTCATCTTCTTCGGCTTGCCGTCCCTGGGCCTGCAGATTTCCGAATGGCAGGCGGCGGTGCTGGCGATGGTGATCAACCTCGGCGCCTACTCCACCGAGATCATCCGCGCCGGTATCCAGGCCATCCCGCGGGGGCAACTGGAAGCGGCCGCGGCCCTGGCCATGAGCCGCTTCGAGGCTTTCCGCCACGTGGTGCTGCTGCCGGCATTGGGCAAGGTCTGGCCGGCCCTGAGCAGCCAGATCATCATCGTGATGCTCGGCTCGGCGGTCTGTTCGCAGATCGCCACCGAAGAGTTGAGCTTCGCCGCCAACTTCATTCAGTCGCGCAACTTCCGCGCCTTTGAAACCTACGCACTGACCACGCTGATCTATTTGTGCATGGCGCTGCTGATCCGCCAGTTCCTGAACTGGGTGGGGCGCCGCTACATTGCCAGGAGCGGCCAATGAGCGATTTCACTTTCTGGGACGTGGTGCGCAACCTGCTCACAGGCCTGCAATGGACCCTGGCGTTGTCGCTGGTGGCGTTTATCGGCGGCGGCGTAATCGGCCTGCTGGTGATGGTGCTGCGCATCTCCAAAAGCGCCCTGCCCCGCAACATCGCCCGCACCTACATCGAGTTGTTCCAGGGCACGCCGCTGTTGATGCAACTGTTCCTGGTGTTCTTCGGCGTGGCCCTGGCCGGCGTAGAGATTTCGCCGTGGATGGCGGCGGCCATTGCCCTGACGTTGTTCACCAGTGCCTACCTGGCGGAGATCTGGCGCGGTTGTGTCGACTCGATTTCCAACGGCCAGTGGGAAGCCTCGGCGAGCCTGGCCCTCAACCCGCTGGAGCAGTTGCGCTACGTGATCCTGCCCCAGGCCCTGCGCATCGCCGTGGCGCCGACCGTGGGCTTTTCCGTGCAGGTGGTCAAAGGCACCGCCGTGACGTCGATCATTGGCTTTACCGAACTGACCAAGACCGGCGGCATGCTCGCCAACGCCACGTTCGAGCCGTTCATGGTCTATGGCCTGGTCGCCCTCGGTTACTTCCTGCTCTGCTACCCCTTGTCCCTCAGTGCGCGCTACCTGGAAAGGAGACTGCATGCCTCTGCTTAGAATTACCGCCCTGCATAAATACTACGGCGATCATCACGTGCTCAAAGGCATCGATCTGACCGTCGAGGAAGGCCAGGTGGTGGCGATCATCGGCCGTAGCGGCTCGGGCAAATCCACCTTGCTGCGCACCCTCAATGGCCTGGAGTCGATCAACGACGGCGTGATCGAAGTCGACGGCGAATACCTCGATGCCGCCCGCGCCGACCTGCGCAGCCTGCGGCAGAAAGTCGGAATGGTGTTCCAGCAATTCAACCTGTTCCCGCACCTGACGGTGGGCGAGAACGTGATGCTCGCGCCGCAAGTTGTTCAAAAAGTGCCCAAGGCCAAGGCGGCCGAGCTGGCGCGGCAGATGCTCGAACGGGTCGGGCTTGGCGAGAAGTTCGACGCCTTCCCCGACCGGTTGTCCGGCGGCCAGCAGCAACGGGTGGCGATTGCCCGCGCGCTGGCGATGTCGCCGAAAGTGCTGCTGTGCGACGAAATCACCTCGGCCCTGGACCCTGAACTGGTCAATGAAGTGCTCAGCGTGGTGCGGCAACTGGCCAAGGAAGGCATGACCCTGATCATGGTCACCCACGAAATGCGTTTCGCCCGGGAAGTGGGCGACAAACTGGTGTTCATGCACCAGGGCAAGGTGCATGAGGTGGGCGATCCCAAGGTGCTGTTCGCCGATCCGCAGACCGCGGAGCTGGCGAATTTCATCGGGACCGTCGAGCCGGCCTGATGCTCGCGGCCAAAGAGCTCTCGTGGCGAGGGAGCTTGCTCCCGCTCGGCTGCGAAGCAGTTGTGAAACCGCCTAACCGAGTTTTCCTGATGGACCGCGTTGAATGGCTTTGGGGCCGCTTCGCAGCCCAGCGGGAGCAAGCTCCCTCGCCACGGGAACTGCTCTGGCTCAAGGGTTTGGTTCAGGTGCGTTGGCGTAAGCGGTCGATCGTGGCAGGATGGCGAGGTTATCGACCGAGACTTTTTGACCATGCCGCCATCCCAAGCCAAGAATCTGTCCCTGATCGCCGCCATCGACCTGGGCTCCAACAGCTTCCACATGGTCGTCGCCAAGGCCCAGAACGGGGAAATCCGCATTCTTGAGCGGCTCGGCGAGAAGGTCCAACTGGCCGCCGGCATCGACGAAGAACGCAAGCTCAGCGAAGAATCCATCCAGCGCGGGCTCGATTGCCTCAAGCGGTTTGCCCAACTGATCAACGGTATGCCCCTGGGCGCGGTGCGGATCGTCGGCACCAACGCCCTGCGCGAGGCGCGCAACCGTGGCGAATTCATCCGTCGCGCCGAAGAGATCCTCGGCCATCCGGTGGAAGTCATCTCCGGCCGTGAAGAAGCCCGCCTGATCTACCTTGGCGTCTCCCACACCCTGGCCGACACCCCGGGCAAGCGCCTGGTGGCGGACATCGGTGGTGGCAGTACCGAATTCATCATCGGCCAGCGCTTCGAACCGCTGTTGCGCGAAAGCCTGCAGATGGGCTGCGTCAGCTACACCCAGCGTTATTTCCGCGACGGCAAGATCACCCCGGCCCGCTACGCCCAGGCCTACACCGCGGCGCGCCTGGAAATCATGAGCATCGAACACGCCCTGCACCGCCTGACCTGGGACGAAGCCATCGGCTCCTCCGGGACCATTCGCGCCATCGGCCTGGCGCTCAAGGCTGGCGGCCACGGTACTGGCGAGGTCAACGCCGAAGGCCTGGCCTGGCTCAAGCGCAGGGTGTTCAAGCTCGGTGAAGCGGACAAGATCGATTTCGAAGGCATCAAGCCCGACCGCCGGGCGATTTTCCCGGCGGGCCTGGCGATCCTCGAAGCGATTTTCGACGCCCTCGAACTGCAACGCATGGACCACTGCGAGGGCGCTCTGCGCGAAGGCGTGCTCTACGACCTGCTGGGGCGTCATCATCACGAAGACGTGCGTGAACGCACCCTGGGCTCGCTCATGGAGCGTTATCACGTCGACCTGGAGCAGGCTGCACGAGTCGAACGCAAGGCACTGCATGCCTTCGACCAGGTGGCCGATGACTGGGACTTGAACGACGGGGTCTGGCGCGAACTGCTGGGCTGGGCCGCCAAGGTCCATGAAGTGGGCCTGGACATTGCCCACTATCACTACCACAAGCATGGCGCCTACCTGATCGAGCACTCGGACCTGGCGGGCTTCTCCCGGGAAGACCAGCAGATGCTCGCGCTATTGGTGCGCGGCCATCGGCGCAACATTCCCAAGGATAAATTCGCCGAGTTCGGCGATGACGGCATCAAGCTGATTCGCCTGTGCGTACTGCTGCGCTTTGCGATCCTGTTCCACCACATCCGTGGCACCCAGGAAATGCCCCAGGTCGCCCTGCATGCCGACGGCGATCAACTGGACGTGATGTTCCCCGACGGATGGCTGGAAGAAAACCAGCTGACCCAGGCCGACTTCGCCCAGGAAGCCGAGTGGCTGACCCGGGTCGGGATTGTGCTGAACATTCACTGAGCCCCGGCTACAACACAGATCTGTGTGGCGAGGGAGCTTGCTCCCTCGCCACACAAACCAAGCCTGCCTCCCCTGTTTTTTAACGAACCGCCAACACCGGGCTGCTCAAGCGCTCCAGCAACGTCGCCTGGGCGCTGCGGGGGTTCTGGTTGCCGGTCGGCGTGTTGCGGATGTAACGGCCATCCGACTGTAGGCTCCAGCTGTGGGTGTTGTCGGTGAGGTAGCTTTCCAATTCCTTCTTGACCCGCAGGATCAGCTTCTTGCCTTCCACCGGGAAGCAGGTCTCGACCCGCTTGTCGAGGTTGCGCTCCATCCAGTCGGCGCTGGACAGGAACATCTGCTCCTCCCCGCCGTTGAGGAAGTAGAACACCCGCGTATGCTCCAGGAACCGCCCGATGATCGAGCGTACATGGATATTGTGGGACACCCCCGGGATGCCCGGCCGCAGGCAGCACATGCCCCGCACCACCAGGTCGATGCGCACGCCCGACTGGCTGGCCTTGTACAACGCACGGATGATCTTCGGATCGGTCAGCGAGTTGAACTTGGCAATGATGTGGGCCGGCTTGCCGTCCAGGGCGAACTGCGTCTCCCGGGCGATCATGTCGAGCATGCCCTTTTTCAAGGTGAACGGCGCATGCAGCAGTTTCTTCATGCGCAGGGTCTTGCCCATGCCGATCAACTGGCTGAACAGCTTGCCGACGTCTTCGCACAAGGCATCGTCGGAGGTCAGCAGGCTGTAGTCGGTGTACAGGCGGGCGTTGGCGGCGTGGTAGTTGCCGGTGCCCAAGTGGGCGTAACGCACGATCTCACCGGCCTCACGGCGCAGGATGAGCATCATCTTGGCGTGCGTCTTGAAGCCGACCACGCCATAGATCACCACCGCGCCGGCCGCTTGCAGGCGGCTGGCCAGTTGCAGGTTGGATTCTTCGTCGAAACGGGCGCGCAATTCGATCACCGCCGTGACTTCCTTGCCGTTTCGCGCCGCATCCACCAGGGCATCGACGATTTCCGAGTTGGCGCCGCTGCGGTACAGGGTCTGGCGCACCGCCAGGACGTGAGGATCCTTGGCGGCCTGGCGCAGCAGGTCGACCACCGGCGTGAACGACTCGAACGGGTGCAACAGCAGGATGTCCTGCTTGCTGATCACGCTGAAAATGTTCTCGCTGTTTTGCAGCAGTTTCGGGATCTGCGGCGTGAACGGCAAATATTGCAGCTCAGGGTGACTGTCCAGGCCGGTGATGCTGAACAGTCGGGTCAGGTTGACCGGACCGTTGACCTGATACAGCTCGGTCTCGTGCAGGTTGAACTGCTTGAGCAGGTAGTCGGACAGGTGTTTCGGGCAGGTGTCGGCCACCTCCAGGCGCACCGCATCGCCGTAGCGACGGGAGAACAGTTCGCCGCGCAGGGCCCGGGCCAGGTCTTCGACGTCCTCGGTGTCCACCGACAGGTCGGCGTTACGCGTCAGGCGGAACTGGTAGCAACCCTTCACCTTCATGCCCTGGAACAGGTCATCGGCGTGGGCGTGGATCATCGACGACAGGAACACATAATTGTCGCCGGGGCCGCCGACATCTTCCGGCACACGGATGATGCGCGGCAACAGGCGCGGCGCCGGAATGATCGCCAGGCCGGAATCGCGACCGAAGGCGTCGATGCCCTCCAGTTCGACGATGAAGTTCAGGCTCTTGTTGACCAGCAGCGGGAACGGGTGCGTAGGATCGAGACCGATCGGCGTGATGATCGGCGCGATCTCGTCGCGAAAATAGCGGCGCACCCAGGTCTTGATCTTGGTGTTCCAGTAGCGCCGGCGGATGAAGCGCACCTGGTGCTTTTCCAGCTCCGGCAACAGGATGTCGTTGAGGATCGCGTATTGCCGGTCCACATGGCCATGGACCAACTCGCTGATGCGGGCCAGGGCCTGGTGCGGTTGCAAGCCGTCGGCACCCGCCTGTTCACGGGCGAAGGTGATCTGCTTCTTCAGGCCGGCCACGCGGATTTCGAAGAACTCATCCAGGTTGCTGGAAAAGATCAGCAGGAATTTCAGCCGTTCCAACAGCGGATAGGACTCGTCCAGCGCCTGCTCCAGCACGCGGATGTTGAACTGCAGTTGCGACAGCTCGCGATGGATGTACAGGCTGCTGTCATCCAGGTTCGGAATGGCAATCGCCGGCGCCGGGGCGGGCTCGATGACGGCCGGGGGAGCGGGCTCCAGCTCCGGCGGTGTTTCGGCAACTTGCTCGACCACGGGTTGAGCGTCTTTTACGGCAACTTCGGAGAGTCCTTCGGTATTCATCGCAAGTTCCTGGGAGGCTATTTCTGCTCTCGTAACAATTGGGCGGCGCGCACGGCAAAGTAAGTCAGGATGCCATCGGCACCTGCGCGTTTGAAAGCGGTCAAGGACTCCAGGATCACCCCTTCGCCCAACCAACCGTTCTGGATCGCGGCCATGTGCATGGCGTACTCGCCGCTGACCTGATAAACAAAGGTCGGCACTTTGAATTCGTCTTTGACCCGGCAAAGAATGTCGAGGTAGGGCATGCCAGGCTTGACCATGACCATGTCTGCACCCTCTGACAAGTCAGCCGCCACTTCGTGCAAGGCTTCCTGACTGTTGGCCGGGTCCATCTGATAAGAGGCCTTGTTGGCCTTGCCCAGGTTCAGGGCCGAGCCGACCGCATCGCGGAACGGGCCGTAATAGGCGCTGGCGTACTTGGCCGAATAGGCCATGATCCGCACGTTGACGTGACCGGCCACCTCGAGGGCTTCGCGGATCGCCTGGATGCGCCCGTCCATCATGTCCGAGGGGGCCACCACCTGGGCACCGGCCTCGGCGTGGGACAGCGCCTGCCTGACCAGTGCATCGACGGTAATGTCGTTCTGCACGTAGCCCTCTTCATCGAGGATACCGTCCTGCCCGTGGGTGGTGAACGGGTCCAGCGCCACGTCGGTGATTACCCCCAGCTCCGGGAAACGCGCACGCAGGGCACGCGTCGCACGTTGGGCGATGCCCTCCGGGTTCCAGGCTTCGGCGGCGTCCAGGGACTTGAGAGCCGGCGGGGTCACCGGGAACAGGGCCAGCGCCGGAATGCCCAGTTCGACCCACTGGGCCGCTTCTTCGAGCAGCAGGTCGATGGTCAGGCGTTCCACCCCGGGCATCGACGCCACCGCTTCGCGACGGTTCTCACCGTCCAGCACGAATACCGGCAGGATCAGGTCATCGGTGGTCAGCACGTTTTCACGCACCAGCCGACGAGAGAACTCATCACGGCGGTTGCGACGCAGGCGGGTAGCAGGGAACAGACGATTGGCGGGGGTAAAGCTCACGGCAGACTCCTGAGCCCGCAGACGGGCGAGCGTGACAGTTATAAGCGGACATTATGACGAACGCGTGACAGTTGTGCTAAGGCGCGACCGGTAGTCGCAGTCATTGTCTTCTGTAGGAATTGTTCACGTCGAGACACATTTCGATACTTTCCTGAATGTGCCTGAAGGGTTAGGCTGCGCGTTCATTTCGCCAGCACCCAGACAATGCTCCAACAATTTCTGCATGACTTCGGCTACTTGGCCTTGTTTATCGGCACGTTCTTCGAAGGCGAAACCATCCTCGTGCTCGCAGGTTTCCTGGCGTTCCGTGGCTATATGGACATCAACCTGGTGGTGGTCGTGGCTTTCTGCGGCAGCTACGCGGGCGACCAGCTGTGGTATTTCCTGGGACGCAAGCACGGCCGCAAGCTCCTGGCGCGCAAGCCGCGTTGGCAGTTGATGGGGGATCGCGCGCTGGAGCACATCCGCCGGCATCCAGACATCTGGGTGCTGAGCTTCCGCTTCGTCTATGGCCTGCGCACGGTGATGCCAGTGGCGATCGGCCTGTCAGGCTACCCGCCGGGCCGCTACCTGTTGCTCAACGGCATCGGTGCGGCGATCTGGGCCACGGCCCTGGCCGCTGCCGCGTACCACTTCGGCGCCGTGCTGGAAGGCATGTTGGGCAGCATCAAGAAATATGAGCTGTGGGTACTCGGCGCGCTGCTGGTGCTGGGCCTGGTCCTGTGGTTGCGCCGACGCATCAAGAATGCGCGGCTGGCCAGGAAAGTCCTCGAAGCCGAACGCCTGGAACAAGCCAGGTCCGACGCACCTACGACGCCAACCGAGTAAACCGGCTGCGGCAGCAATACAGCCCGATGCCACTGAGCAGGCTGTAGCTGAGCAGCCCGACCCAGGCCACAGCGCTGGCCGGCCACAACCCGGCCAAGGGCGCCAGCCACACCAGCGGCAGGTTCGAGGCCAGCCGCAGCAGCTCCAGTTTCAGCGCCCACGGGCGATTCTCCAGGGCCACGCCCAACACGAACAGACCGAAGGCCACCGCGCCCCACCCCAGCACCAGGGCGGCGACCGGCAGACTGCTTTCAAGGTTCATCAAATAACTGCCCAAGGCAATGTAGACGCAGAACTGCAGCCCCACGTACCACTGCTGGCGCGGGTCCAGCGGCACGGCAAATTTGCGGAACTGGCTCAGGTCCGGCTTGTTCAGCGGGTACCGGGCTGCGACGTCCGCCGGACGCCAGCCGGTGGGCATGAACCAGATCCGCAGCTTGTCCCTCCAGCGCCCGGCCCGCCGCGCATCGGCCCATAACTGTGCATAGAACTGCAGGTTGGCCCACAACGGATTCCAACTCGCCAGCGGCGTGGTCACGCCAAAAATCACCGGTTCGTTATCGTCTTCTTCCTGGAAGGTGCCAAATAGACGGTCCCAAATAATGAACACCCCGCCGTAGTTGCGATCCATGTAGAGAGGGTTCTGTGCATGGTGGGCACGATGATTGGACGGCGTCACGAAGCACCACTCCAGCCAGCCGAGCTTGGGAATGTGCTGGGTGTGGACCCAGAACTGGTACAGCAGATTCAACGCCGCGACGCTGACGAAGACCACCAGCGGCACGCCCAGCACGGCGAGCGGGACGTAGAAGATCCAGCTCAACAGGAACCCGGTGCTGGTCTGGCGCAACGCGGTGGACAGGTTGTAGTCCTCGCTTTGGTGGTGAACCGAATGGGCGGCCCAGAGGATGTTGCGCTCATGGCCCATGCGGTGCAGCCAGTAGTAACAGAGGTCGTAGAGCACGAAGGCGAACACCCAGGTCCAGGCCCGGTCGGCAGGCAGTTCGATGACGGCCAGGTGTTTCAGCGCAAAGGCATAGGTCAGCAGCCCCACGCCTTTGGTCAACAGCCCCGTGGTGGTCGACAGCACGCCGGTGCTCAAGCTGTTGATCGCGTCCGCCACGCGGTAGTGGCTCACACCCCGCCAGCGATCGGCCAGCAACTCGACGGCGATCAGCACGAAGAAGAACGGCACGGCATACAGGATGAAGTTCATGACGCAACCCGGGCACGCGAGGCAAGGAGATAGTCGGCAGATTAGGTGTAGCTGCCCGATCCCCCTATGGCAACGAGTGACAAATTAGTAGACATTTAACGCCATGAATCTGGAGAAAAGCCCATGAGCAAAAAAATTGCAGTGATCCTTTCCGGCTGTGGCGTCTATGACGGCGCCGAGATCCACGAAAGCGTGATCACCTTGCTGCGTCTCGACCAGCGCGGGGCGCAGGTCCAGTGCTTCGCCCCCAACATTGCCCAGTTGCATGTGATCAATCACCTGACCGGCGAGGAAATGCCCGAGAGCCGCAACGTGTTGGTGGAGTCGGCGCGAATCGCCCGGGGCAACGTGAAGGATTTGCGTGAAGCCAGGGTCGAGGATTTCGACGCCTTGATCGTACCCGGTGGTTTTGGCTCGGCGAAAAACCTCTCCAACTTTGCCGTCGAAGGCGCCGGCTGCACCATCCAGCCAGAGGTCCTGGCCTTGACCGAGGCCTTTGCCGAGGCGGGTAAACCGGTCGGGCTGATCTGCATCTCCCCGGCCCTGGCGGCCAAAATCTATGGCCCGGGGGTGACGTGCACCATCGGCAACGACCCGGACACGGCGGCAGCCGTGGGCAAAATGGGTGGCACTCACGAAGACTGCGCAGTCACCGACATCGTCGAAGACCGCGCGCGCAAATTGGTCAGCACCCCGGCCTACATGCTGGCCCAGAACATCAGCGAAGCGGCTTCAGGCATCAACAAGCTGGTGGACCGGGTGTTGGAGCTGACGCACGAGAATGATGCCTAGCAACACGCCGAGCCCCTGTGGGAGCGAGCTTGCTCGCGATAGCGTCGGTTCAGCTACATTTGCATTGGTTGATACACCGTATCGCGAGCAAGCTCGCTCCCACAGGGGGGTGGGCATGATTCAAGGCAATCGGGTCAGACGCGTCAATATCCGATCCAAAGCATTGGCAAACCCCTGCTTGTCCCGCTCGCTGTACGCCGCCGGGCCGCCGCCCATATGGCCCTGTTCGCGCAAGTCGGTGAACAGGTTTCGCACCGCCAGCCGCTCGCCCATGTTTTGCGCATCGAACTCCTTGCCTCGCGGGTCCAGGGCCGCGACGCCCTTCTTCACCAACCGATCAGCCAGGGGCACGTCGCTGCAGATCACCAGCTCGCCCGGCACGGCGTGCTCCACCAGGTAGTCGTCCGCCGCGTCGGGGCCGCTGGGCACCACGATCAATTTCACACAGGCCAGGGCCGGCTTGATCTGCGGTTGACCGGCCACCAGCACCACCTCGAACCGGCGCTTCAGGGCGAACTTGACCACCAGCTCCTTCGCCGCCTTGGGGCAGGCATCGGCGTCGATCCATACGCGCATTGTGTTGTTTCCTCCAAATAAGAGCATCGCGGGCAAGCCTTGCTCCCACAGCCAGCAATTACCTGTGGGAGCAAGGCTTGCCCGCGACTATGAGCGCAGCGAATGTTTATCAGGAAACCTGGACCCGACGCTTCTCCGCCACCCAACTGCGCCCATACAGCACCACGATCGCCAGGATCGCCACCACTTGAGCGGCCAGCGAATAGGCATCGGCATGAATGCCCAGCCAGTCGAAGTCGAAGAACGCCACCGGGTGGGTGCCGAAGATCCCGGCTTCCTGCAACGCCTTCACGCCATGGCCGGCAAACACCACCGACAGTGCGCACAGCAACGCGGCGTTGATGCTGAAGAACAGCGCCAGCGGCAGTTTCGCCGAGCCGCGCAGGATCACCCAGGCCAGCCCCACCAGCAACACCAGCGCCGTCGCGCCGCCGGCCAGCACTGCGTCATGCCCGGCAGGACCCGCTTGCAACCACAGGGTTTCGTAGAACAGGATCACTTCGAACAGTTCACGATAGACCGAGAAGAACGCCAGGATCGCAAAACCAAACCGACCACCGCCGCCCACCAGGCTGCTCTTGATGTAATCCTGCCAGGCCGCCGCGTGACGACGGTCGTGCATCCAGACCCCGAGCCACAGCACCATCACACTGGCGAACAACGCCGTCGCGCCTTCGAGCAGCTCGCGCTGGGCGCCGCTGACGTCGATCACATACGCCGCCAGCCCCCAGGTCGCCAGGCCGGCCAGCAGCGCCAGGCCCCAACCGACGTTGACGCTGCGCACCGCCGACTGCTGGCCGGTGTTGCGCAGGAACGCCAGGATCGCCGCCAGCACCAGGATCGCCTCCAACCCTTCACGCAGCAGGATCAGCAACCCGGAGATGTAGCTCAGCGACCAGCTCAAGCCATCGCCACCCAGCAGGCCAGCGGACTCCTTCAACTTGGCCTTGGCCGTGTCCAGGCGCTGTACGGCCTGCTCCACCGGCAAACCGTCCTGCAACGACTGACGGTAGGCCATCAGGGCCTTTTCGGTGTCCTTGCGCACGTTGGCATCGACGTTGTCCAGCGAGCTTTCCACCAGCTCGAAACCTTCCAGGTAAGCCGCTACCGACAAGTCATAGGCCTGGTCGTGGTCACCGGCGCGATACGCGGCGATGCTTTTATCCAGGGTGGCGGCCGTGTAGTCGAGCAACTGCGCCGGGCCACGTTGCACCTGCGGCGGCTGGGCGCGCTGGGCACGGAATGTCGCCGCCGCTGCGGGGCCTTGCGCGGCGAGCACTTCGGCCGGGGTCTGGCGCGCCAGGTCAGCGAGATTGAAGACCTGTTCGCCTTTGGCCGCGGCCGGGTCGGCGCTGAAGCTGGCGATGTAGGTTGCCAGGTCCCAGCGCTGACGGTCGTCGAGCTGATCGGCGAAGGCCGGCATGTCGGTGCCTTCGATGCCCATGCCGAGGGTGTTGTAGATCGCGTAGAGACTCAGGCGATCCAGGCGCTGGGCGTCGCGCAAGTTGGCGGGCGGCGGTTCCAGGCCAACACCGGCAGGACCGTCGCCGGCACCGTTGGCGCCGTGGCACACCGAGCAATTCTGCGCATACAGCGGCGCGCCGCGGGTGGGGTCGGGCGTGATGACCGGTGCCTGGCTGACTTCATACGCTACCGCCAGCTTGGCCCCCAGTTGCCGCGCCAGGCGTGCAACATCGCCGCCGTCCTGGCGCTGGGTGATCGCCGTGCGCAAGGTGCCGATGCCCTGGACCAGCTCAGTCTTTTCCGGCTTGGCCGGCAACCCGGCGACCAACCCTTCCAGCGCCTGGGTAAATTCCAACTGCTCGCGGTACTCCGCCTCGCCGATGACCTTGCCCGCCTCGACCGTCGCCGGGTAATCCGCCCCGATGTAATCCAATAAATGCAGCGCCTGGGGGGCACTCTCGAGGGTGTCGGCCTGCAGCGCAGTGCTGCACAAAGCAAGCAATGGCAGTACAAGCCAGGCCAGGAAACGGTACGGCGCAGTCATGAATGACTCTCAGTTGGTAATAAGAAGTAACACATTGTTCACTTCCAATGGCTTCGGCTCAAGGGCGGATGTGGCTTGGGAGCCGATTTTCATCGGATTTTCATGCTTTGGAGGTGATATCACAAAAACAGCATTTAGGAATTGAAAAGCCATTACATAGCCAAGCGCCATGTTTATAATCCCGCCGCCTTCTTATCATTCGATGGCATAAAAGCTCCTCTTTTTATGAGGAACCGACAGCGTACCGACGCTTGTCCGTGGGATCGCTCCAGCCCGACCCGCACACCCCGGCTGCTATCAGGGAAGAAAATGTTCATGGCATCCCGTGCCGTTCTTTCGGTCGCCCTCGGCGCGATCACCTTGTTGTCCGGCTGCTCGGCCTTTCGCAACTATGACAGCGAATTGGCCCAGACCAACCAGCAGTTGGCGTCCGGCAATGTCGACGGCGCGTTGACCCTGCTGGAAAAGAACAACTCCAGCCAAGACAAGGACCTGCTGTACTACTTCGAGAAAGGTGAGCTGCTGCGTGCCAAGGGCGACTTGTCCGGCAGCCAGACCGCCTGGAGCAGCGCCGACCAACAAGTTGCCCAGTGGGAAGATGCGGTCAAGCTCGACACGGCCAAGTACCTGGCCCAGTTCGGCAGTTTCCTGGTCAACGATAAAGTTCGCCGCTACGAAGGCTACGATTACGAAAAGGTCATGCTGACCACGCAGATGGCCCTGAATCTGCTGGCGGTGAATGACTTCGACGGCGCGCGGACCCAGATCAAGAAGACCCACGAACGCGAAGCGGTGATCGCCGACCTGCGGGACAAGGAATACCTCAAGCGCGAGGAAGAAGCCGAGAAACAAGGGGTCAAGACCGAATACAAGGACCTCCAGGGTTACCCGGTGGCCAGCCTCGACGCCCCGGAAGTGGTCAACCTCAAGAACAGCTACCAGAGCGCGTTCAGCCATTACCTGGCCGGTTTCGTCTACGAAGCCCTGGGTGAAAAGGACCTGGCCGCACCGGGTTATCGCAAGGCCGCCGAACTGCGCCCCAACACACCGTTGCTGGAGCAGGCCCTGCGTGACCTCGACAAGCCCGCCGCCAAGAGCGACGACAGCGACATCCTGATCGTGGTGCAGAGTGGCCTGGCACCGTCCCGGGATTCGATCCGCATTCCCTTGCCTTTGCCAATCAGCGGCAACCTGGTCATCACGCCGTTGTCGTTCCCCCTGATCAAGCCTGACACCTCCACGGCCACCTTCGGCCAGATCGGTGTCGACGGCCGTCAGCTGGACCTGACCCAACTCAACAGCACCACCGCCATGTCCCGTCGGGCCCTGCGCGACGACATGCCGGGCATCATCCTGCGCACCACCGTGCGCGCCGTCACCCGTGGCGTGGCACAAAAGCAGATCAACGAGACCAATCCCCTGGCCGGCCTGGCCGTCGGCCTCACCTCGGCGGTATTCGAAGGGGCCGACACCCGGACCTGGCGCACCCTGCCCGACTACACCCAGGTGGTGCGCCTGCGCCTGAAGAAAGGCGAGCACCAGGTCACCTTGCCAAGTGCCGTGGGCGGCTCGGTGGTCAAGGTCACCGTCGACCAGCGCTACCAGGTCATCAGCCTTCGCGCGGTGGGTAACCAAGTGTTCGCCGGTGGCCTCGCGGCCCAGGTGATGCCAAGCGCCAACCCGACCGCCATTGCCCTCAAGCAACCTTAAGAACGGAGTCTTGTTCACATGCGTTTAAAACTGATCGCCGTCGGCGCCCTGGCCTTGCTGGCCGGTTGCGCCACCCCGCCGCCACCGGAGCCGGGCAGCGCCGCCAGCAAGGTCGTGGCGATGGGCAAGACCAAGAACATCGTGGTCGGCGCCATGCGCGTGGCCCGGGAAAACGGCTACATGACCGTCAATGTCCAGTTGAGCAACACCAGCTACAACAACAAGACGATGTACTACCGCTTTGCCTGGTTGGGGCCGGAAGGTTTTCCGATCGCCGAGGAAGAAACCTGGAAAAGCCTGACGCTGTACGGCGAACAGACCAGCTTCCTGCCGGCCATCGCCCCGACGCCCAAGGCCGTGGATTTCCGCTTGGAAATCAATACCCCTTAAAAACGCAAAAAAACTGTGGGAGCTAGCTTGCTCGCGATAGCGCTGGATCAGCCAGCCATGATGTGACTGACACACGGCTATCGCGAGCAAACTCGCTCCCACAACAAACGCCCGAGTGACGCGTTATCCCTTTTTCAGTTTTCGAGAGTCCTTACATGTTCGTACGCATTTCATCCCTCGCCCTCGCCGCCCTGCTGGTCAGCGGCTGTGCCAACAACTCGCCGGTCCTGGGCAACAAGAACATCAGCTACGGCGATACCAAGGCCGTGGAAACCGTGACCAACGAGTTCGGCTCCACCGACCTGCAAATGATCGCCGAGTCCATGACCCGCTCCCTGGCCCAGTCCGGCATCCTGCAGGGTCGCCCGGTGGTCCAGGTCTATGACGTGAAGAACAAGACCAGCGAATACATCGACACCCGCGAAATCACCACCAGCATCAAGACCCAGTTGATGAAGACTGGCGCCGCCCGTTTCGCCAGCGACAACACCGCCATGGACAGCCAGGTCGACCAGCTCAAGCTGCAGAACCAGAGCGGCCTGTACAAGAAAAGCACCGTGGCCAAGACCGGCAACATGATCGCGGCCAAGTACCGTCTCGAGGGCTCCATCAGCTCGATCGTCAAGCGCAGCAGCGACTACAAGGACGTCTTCTACAAATTCAGCCTGCAATTGATCGACGTCGAGAGCGGTCTGGCCGAGTGGATGGACGAAAAAGAAATCCGCAAGACCACGGAGCGCTAAGCCATGCGCACATGGATAGGCATCATGGCCCTGGCCTGCGCATTCAGCGCGCAGGCGGCCCCAAAAGTCGCGGTGACCGACCTGGCGTACCAGGAGCGGGTGGAGGAATACATCCACACCGTTTCAGCGCAGAGCAACTTCCAGGCGAACCCCTACAGTGCCAGCGCTTCCTCGAGCTACGACGAGATGGAAGCCACCAGCAGCTACATCGAGCAGGGCGAACTGCGCAAGTTCACCGGCGACATCAAGGGCGAGATCCTGCGCAGCGGGATGTTCCAGCTGACCCAGGGCACGCCCCACACGGCGGCGTCCAGTGGCGACGTCTATGACGTCATCAAGCGCATCAAGGCCGGGAACTTCAAGGGTGCCGACTACGTTCTGTTCGGCACGGTGTCGGACATCGACTTCACCCGCGACATCAACGAGCTGGCCAATACCGACAGCTACTCGGCCGTGCTGGCGCTGACCCTGGTGGCGGACTTCAGCCTGATCAACACCAAGACCTACGAAATCACCTCGGCCTTTACGGCCATGGGCGAAGGCCAGGACACCAAGTTGTTGAACCACCGGGACGTGCGCATCAGCCTCAACCGTCCACGGGTGGTGCGCGAAGTGTCCAAGGCCCTGGGTGAAGACGTGGCGCGGCAGCTGAGCGAACAGCTCGGTGGCCCGAGCTACCAACAGCCCGGCGAGCCGATGCAGCGCAATAACCTGCCCCGGGATACCGCGCCGGTGATCCTGCGCTGAATAGCTGAGCGAATGCTCTGTGGCGCAGAGGTCTTGTGGGAGCAAGCCTTGCTCCCACAAAGTAACCTCGCCACAGGTTTTGCTTTACACCGCAGCCTTGCGAATCGTCGCGAGCAAACCCGCCGCGCCAATGAACATACCCGCGAAGGCGCGGTTCATCCGCCGTTGCTGCTTCGGTGTGCGCAGCAGGCGCAGGACTTTGGACGCCAGCCCGGTGTACCCGGCCATGACGATGAGATCGACGACGATCATTGTGACGCCCAGGGTCAGGTATTGCGGGATCAACGGTGCATGGGGATTGATGAACTGCGGCAACACCGCCAGCATGAACACCAGCGCCTTGGGGTTGCTGACGTTGACCAGAAAGCCGCGAAACACCAGTGCCAGGGGGTTGCCGATGGGCCGCGGGGCCGCGTCATCAGTCATGTCACCGGGAATGGCTCGCCACTGCTTGACCCCCAGGTAGACCAGGTAGGCCACGCCGAACCACTTGATCGCATAGAACGCGGTGGCCGACGCCGTGAGGATCGCGCCAACACCGGCGGCGACGATCACGATTTGCAGCGCCAGGCCCAATTGCAGGCCCAGGGCATTCCAGTAACCGCGCCAAAAACCGTAGCGCAAGCCACTGGACATCGATGCAATGGCGCCGGCGCCCGGGGAAAGACTGATCACCCAACAGGCGGCGAAAAACGCCAGCCATGTTTCCAGCACCATTGCACACCTCGGCTCGGATTCGTCGAAAACGACTAAGCTAATGCGCCGCCGCAGGATTGACCATCGCTTTTTTGCAAAAAAAGCCAATCGGCGAGGCCAGGTTATTCGACGAACCCACCCACCGGAAACGCTTCGCTGCCACGCCAGCGCCGTACCGAGCGCTGGAAGAACAGGCTGTTGGGCACTTGCACCATGGCGCTGCCGGTACCGAGTTCCTCGGGCTCGATCAGCGTGGTGTACAGCAGATTGATCGCCACCACGCGCCCTTTGATGCCGGGCTTGTCGGTGGTGTCCACCAGCTCGACCACATCGCCCAGGCGAAACGGTCCGACGGTGTAGATCAACACGGCGCAGAACAGGTTGGACAGCACGCTCCAGATGGCGAAGAACGCCACCGCTGCCACCGCGACAAAACCCGACAGAGCCGTCCACAGCACCGTGGCCGAGACGCCCAGGCGTTCGAGCACCACCAGCACCGCAGTCCCCATGATCAGCCAGCGCAGCACGCCCCGCAGGATAATCACCAGTTGGGGTGGAAGCGGGTAACGCTCACCCAGGCCTGTGAGCGCACGCGCGACGAAGCGCTGCGAGACATAACCGGCCACCAGGATCAGCAGGATTTGCACACCGAGCCAGATCGGCTCGATCCACATGACAGGAACAGGCAACGCCAACGCTTCCATCAGGACAACGCCTCCAACTCCGCTTGCAGGTTTTCCAGCAGTTCCAGCGCTTGCATCCACGCCTCCTCGAGCTCCGCTTCCCGAACCTTCAGCTTGGCCTGTTCGGCCAGCAGGTCACGCAACTCATCCTTGCGCGCCGCCTCGTAGAGACCGCTGTCGCCCAGGCTGGTTTCGATTTTCTGCAGCTTTTCATGCAGCTTGCCCAGCTCGGCTTCGAGCTTGTCGGCCTCACGCTTGTGCGGCGCCAGTTGCTGGCGCAATGCGGCGGCGGCCTGGCGCTGGGCCTTTTTGTCGGTCTTGTCCGGGTTGACCGGTGTGTTGCTGACCGGCGCGTTGCGCTGGCGGTATTCCACCAGCCAACGGGCATAGTCTTCCAGGTCACCGTCGAACTCCTCGACCTTGCCGTCGGCGACCAGGAAGAAATTATCCGTGGTGCTCTTGAGCAAATGCCGATCGTGGGACACCACCAGCACCGCGCCAGTGAATTCCTGCAAGGCCATGGTCAGGGCCAGGCGCATTTCCAGGTCCAGGTGGTTGGTCGGTTCGTCGAGCAGCAACAGGTTCGGCCGGCCCCAGGCGATCAACGCCAGCGCCAGGCGCGCCTTTTCGCCACCGGAGAAATTCAACACCGGCTCGTCGATGCGCGCCCCGCGGAAATCGAAACCACCGAGGAAATCGCGCAGGGTTTGCTCGCGCTCGGTTGGCGCCAGGCGTTGTAGGTGCAGTAGCGGGCTGGCCTTGGAATCCAGGGAATCGAGCTGGTGCTGGGCGAAATAGCCAACGACGGTGTTTTCGCCTCGGGTCAGGCGTCCAGCCAATGGCTGGAGTTCGCCCGAGAGGTTCTTGATCAGGGTCGACTTACCGGCACCGTTGGGGCCCAGCAGACCGATCCGCGCACCCGGGGTCAGTTGCAGCTTGACCTTCTCCAGCACGGTCTTGTCGCCATAACCCAGGCGCGCGTCGGACAGGTCGATCAACGGGCTGGAAATCTTGGTCGATTCGCGGAAGACAAAATCGAACGGTGAATCGACGTGGGCCGCCGACAGCTCTTCCATCCGCTCCAGCGCCTTGATCCGGCTCTGGGCCTGACGGGCCTTGGTGGCCTGGGCCTTGAAGCGGGCGATGTAGCTTTCCATGTGCGCACGTTGCGCCTGTTGCTTCTCGTAGGCCTGCTGTTGCTGGGCCAGGCGTTCGGCACGGGCGCGCTCGAAGGCACTGTAGCCGCCGCGGTACAAGGTGAGCTTGCGCTGGTCGACATGGGCCACGTGATCCACCACCGCGTCGAGGAAATCGCGGTCGTGGGAAATCAGCAGCAGCGTGCCCGGGTAACCCTTGAGCCAGTCTTCGAGCCAGATGATGGCGTCGAGGTCCAAGTGGTTGGTCGGCTCATCGAGCAGTAGCAGATCCGAAGGGCACATCAGGGCCTGCGCCAGGTTCAGGCGCATCCGCCAGCCACCGGAGAAGTCCCCGACCTGGCGGTCCATCTGTTCATTGGTAAAGCCCAGGCCAGCGAGCAACTTGCGCGCGCGGGCATCGGCGGTATAGCCGTCGGCACTGTCGAGCTCCGCGTGCAGGCGGGCCTGTGCGGCACCGTCGTGGGCCGCTTCGGCCGCCGCCAGGTCGTGTTGCACCTGGCGCAGGCGCAGGTCGCCATCGAGCACGTAGTCCACCGCCAGACGATCGAGGGTGTCGACCTCCTGGCGCATGTGAGCGATACGCCAGTCTGCCGGCAGCAGGCAATCGCCCGAGTCCGGGTGCAGCTCGCCTCGCAGCAAGGCGAACAGGCTCGATTTGCCGGCGCCGTTGGCACCGATGAGGCCGGCTTTGTGGCCGGCGTGCAGGGTCAGCTCGGCGTCTTCTAGCAGACGTTGCGGGCCACGCTGTAAAGTCAGGTTCTGAAGTCGGATCATAATGGCGGCGGAGTCTACCAGCTTCGCTCGCAACTGGCGCGAGTAGCACGATGTCCCCTGACCTGTGGAGTTTCTCCCTCGACCTCTATGCCAAGCCTGGCGTAGAGCCTGCGTGCCTGACGCTGCAGAGCGCCGGTGTCAATGTCTGCCTGCTGCTTTGTGGACTGTGGCTGGAACGACGCGGCGTGGCCTGCAATGAACAACGGCTGCAACAGCTTCGACAATTGACCGAGCCTTGGGAGGCAGAGGTGGTAAGGCCCTTGCGCACGCTTCGCAGCCAATGGAAAGCCGGCGCCCTCCGGGACACGGCACTCGATAGCCTGCGCGAACAGGTCAAGCGACTGGAATTGGAAGCCGAACGACGATTGCTGGAACGATTGCAGGCGGCGGCCGAGGATTGGCCTGAGGAACAATGGAATGATTCAGCGCTATGGCTGCAACGGCTGGTGGCGAGTGCCGACCCAGCGAACCGCGACGCGCTGCATCAGCTGCGCGTCGCGGTGTCCGGCACTTAGGAAGCGCTGGTTGGGGTGCTGCTGGTGGTCGGCGCAACGGCGGCTGGGCTGGTCGCCGAGGCCGGAGTGCTGGCGGTAGGCGCAGGCGTCGCGGTCGGAGCCGGTGTCGCTGGCTTGGCGGCTGGCGCAGTCGCAGGTTTTGCAGCGGCTGGCTTTTTCACGGCCGGTTTAGCGGCGGGCTTGGCGGCAGCTGGCTTGGCCGTAGCGGCGGGTTTGGCAGCCGTTGGCTTCGCTGCAGCAGGCTTCGCGGCAGCAGGCTTGGCAGCGGCTGGTTTGGCAGCGGGTTTAGCCGCCACTTTGGCAGGCGCTTTGGCAGCGACGGGCTTGGCAGCCGTTTTCGCAACAGGCTTGGCCGCGGCCGTTTTGGTTGCCGCAGGCTTGGCAGCAGGTTTGGCGGCAGGTTTGGCGGCAGCAGGTTTGGCAGTGGCTTTTACCGCCGCTTTGGCAGCCGGTTTAGCAGCAGCGGTTTTCGTCGCGGCAGGTTTTGCGGCGGCGGTTTTAGCGGCAGGCTTGGCTACAACTTTTGTTGCAGGCTTAGCGGCAGGCTTAGCAGCGGCTTTTACAGCAGGCTTGGCAGCGGCAGGTTTAGCGGCCGCCGTTTTTGCGGCAGGCTTGGCAGCAGCAGCCTTGGCGACTGGTTTTTTTGCCGCAGGTTTTGCAGCGCTGGCAGCGACGGGTTTGGCAGCCGGCTTGCTGGCCGCCTTGGCCGGTGCTTTGGCGGCAGGCTTGGCTGCGACTTTGGCCGGTGCTTTTGCCACGGCGGGTTTAGCCGCCGGCTTCTTGGCCGATACAGCGGCAGGCTTGGCAGCACGAAGCGACAGCGCCTTGCCCGCGGCTTCTTGCACGCGACCGACGCCTTGGGCCAGCTTCAGGCTTTCCTGGGCATCACGCTTGAGTTGCAAAATGTAGGCGCGGGTTTCGGACTGACGATCCTTCAGGGCATCGAGCAGGTCTTCGAGCTCTTTCACGACATCTTTGGCCTTGGCTTGTGCCTTGGCCTTGCCAGCGGTGGCTGCGTCTTGCAATTTGGTGCGCGACTTGTGCAGTTTTTCCTGCGCTTTGCCGCGTTGCTTTTCCAGTTTGGCGAGCAGTTTTTCAGCATCAGCCAGGGCTTGGGAGCAGGCGTTTTCCAGATGTTCGAGCAAGCTGCCCGAGAGTTGTTGGAGCAAGTGCAACGGAGTGTTTACAGGCTTCTTGGTGGCCGACATGGTTTACCTCCTGACTGACGTGAGTGCGGCTCATACTAGACCTCTGCTGCAACCGCCGCTAGGGCATGTTGACAGTACACAAGACGTTGCGTTGCAAGGGACGAAAAATCTTCTGCGCCAGAGCCTTGGCAATCCACTTCTACAGATATCGACACTGGCATAATTCCTCGATTCGAGGCCGGAGAGCACACATGTCGCGTCACCTGTTTTTATTCCTGTGCATGGCTTGCGCCACGGTCCAGGCCGTTGAAAAAACCAGCGCAAACGATGCCCACGATCTGGCTTACAGCCTGGGCGCGAGCCTCGGCGAACGCCTGCGCCAGGACGTGCCGGACTTGCAGATCAAAGCCTTGGTCGAAGGTTTGCAACAGGCCTACCTGGGCAAACCGCTGGCCCTGAAAGATGAACGCATCGAACAGATCCTGGCCGAGCACCAGGCGCAACTGAACGCGCCATCGACAACGCCGCAGGACGAAGCCGCGTTGAAAACCGAGCAGAAATTTCTCACCGAAGAAAAAAACCGGCCCGGTGTCCAGCAACTGGCCGACGGCATTCTGCTGACCGAAATCAAGCCGGGCCATGGCGCCAAAGCCGGCCCTCACGGCAAGGTCCAGGTGCTGTATACCGGTCGATTGCCAGACGGCACCGTCTTCGATTCAAACCGCCAGGCACAGTGGTTCAATCTTGACAGTGTGATCGACGGTTGGCGCACTGCATTGCCGCAAATGCCGGTCGGCGCGAAATGGCGGCTGGTGATTCCGTCGTCCCTGGCCTATGGCGCTGAAGGGGCCGGGGATGTGATCCCGCCGTACACACCGTTGGTGTTTGAAATCGAGTTGCTGGGCGCGACGACCTGACGCTGGCCCTGGTCCAACGAAAAACGGTGCGCAATGCGCACCGTTTTTTCATGACCGCGAACCCTCAGGCCTGGACCGCAGCTTCTTCCTTGTGAGCGTTGTGCAGCACTTCGATCAGGCAGTCTTCCAACTCGAAACGCTCGTGCAACAAGCCGCCCAGCTCCTTGAATTTTTCCGCTACGCACTTGCCTTCATCGCACAGGTCGTTGAACGCCAGCAGCTTCTCGGTGATGACATCGATGCGCGGGTAGATCGTCTCGGCCAGTTCAAGGCCGCGCTTGTCGTTGAAGGCCTTGGCCTCGCCCGTCAGTTGTTCGTATATCTCGAAATGACCGGCAGACACATAGTCGACCAGCACGCCGCAGAAATCCTGCAAGGGTTTGCGGCTTTCGCTCAGGGCTTCAGGCTTGGCGCCGAGATCATCGTAGGCCCGAACCAGTTCGTGACGCTCCTGCAGCCAGCGATCGATCAGCAGATGCACTCCACCCCAGCGTTCCTGAGCATTCTGACAACTTTCGAGCATGGTGATTTCTTCCCTTGTGAGTCATGCCCCCTCGCAGCTTGTGCACGCCTGATGACCAGGGACAAGCCAGACACAACATGATCGAGCGGCACAATTCCAATAACACGTGCGGGCCAGATTATGCCCGCACGACAACGGCTTCAAGGTACGCAGGAGATAAAGTTCATACAAGTGTTTAATCCAGGGCCCGGACCAACTGCGACGTCTCGCCGCTGAGCGGTCGTACCAGAGCACTCCAGGCAAGGCGCAGCAGCAGGTAAGTCATGGCGCTGGACACCGCGAGAAAAAACAACAGGCTCCACTCGGGGATGCTCAGGTCGAACAACGTCCACGTGATATTCGCGCAGTCGACGGTGCCGTCGAGGACACGATGCAACGCGCACCACCACGAACCCGTCGGGTTGAGCTGTGCCGCACAATCGGATAACGGCTCGAACGAGTGGCTTTGCATCAGGACCTGACGCCACGCCAGGGTCATGCCCCCGGTCGCAAAAACCAATCCTGCGGTGCCATAGAAGAGACTGCCTCGTTGGCCTGGACCGTGTACGCACGCTACGAGGCTGTTCGCCAGGAACAGCATCAGGCACAACCGCTGCAAGACACACAGGCTGCAAGGCGTCAGGCCGGCCGAATACTCCAGATAAGTGCTGATGCCCAAAGCCAGGGCGGCGGCGATGGAAGCCATGAGAAACGAGAAGCGTGAGCTGGCCAAAGACATGGCGATTCCGTAACAGAAGAGACAAGCAGTTACGGTAGAGGAAAGCCCTCGGGCCTTTCAAGGCAGCCCCGCGCAGACACTTCATCAGGGGTGTAGGGAATTCCCGACAGGTCGAAGAGGATTCGGCGCGGTCAGCTGTAGGACTTTGCTGAAGGTATGACCAAAGCCCCAAAAACAAACGGGTGTCACCGGTGGGAGCAAGGCTTGCCCGCGATGAAGACGACGCGGTCTTTTGAGAAACCGAGGTGCCTGTTCGCGAGCAAGCTTTGCTCCCACCCATGCGGGAGCGCCACAATGACTCATCTCAAGTGGACAAGACCTGAGCCGGAACCGGCAACGGCGCGGCCAGCAGGCGCTCATCCAACAGCCCCAACCCCTCCTGGAACAACTGGTTGCTGCGCTCGGCATCCCCCAGTTGCGCCAGCAGGCGCGCCAGTTCGGCGCAGGCTTCGGGATTGCGCTGGGCGCGCAAACTGCTTTCCAGATAATCCCGCGCCTTGCCCCACAAGCTGTTCTGCAGGCATAGGCGCCCCAGGGTCAGCAACAGGCTCGGGTCGGCCGGGTGGTCCTTGAGCCAGCCTTCGGCCGCTTGCAACTGGCGGATCGGATCACTGCCGCGCACCAGCCCGTACAGGCGCGCCAGATGGCTGTCATAGTGACGCTTGAGCGCGCCGCGCAGCACCTCTTCGGCTTCGACCTGGGCGCCCAACTGACGCAATTGCTCGGCATAGGCCAGCACCAGCGCCGGCTCCTGGCGCTGTGCGGAGGTCAGTTGTTGCCAGGCGCGATTGAGCGACTGCAAACCGACGCTGCCGTCCTCCTCGCGGTGGGCCGCCAGGGTCAGGTTTTCGCCCCAGGCACGCCGCTCCAGTTCAGCCAGTTCGGCCGGCGGCAGGACTTTATCCTTGCGCAGCTCCGGCAACAGCCGGATCACCGCCGACCAATCGCCGCGCTGCTGATGCAGCCGTTGCAATTGGCGCAGGACCTGGGCGTTATGGGGGTGACGCTCATGCATGGCTTGCAGCGTGCTCAATGCGCCATCCGTGTCACCTCGATCCATCTGCAATTGCGCGTGCGTCAGGGCAATGGCCAGTTCCGCCTGGGGCTGACGCTCCAGGGCGCGCTCGAGCAAACTGTCGCTCTGTTCGTAAAGCCCTTGTTCGTTGGCCGCGCGGGCGGCCCCCAGGTAATACAGCAGCGGCTGGCGCTCGGCTTCGGCGGCACGATGCAGATGGCGCTGGGCACTGGCCCAGCGACCTTCGGCCAGGTCCAACTGGCCGTGTTCGATCGCCACTTGCACCCGACGGCTGCGGTTGCGCCGCGACCACGGGTTGACCACACCGCTGGACGTGGTCACCAACCCGATCAGCGCCCTCAGGCCTCGCCACACCAGCCAGAGCACCGCCACCAGGGCCAGGGTGACCCACAGGCCAGCTTCATAACGGAAGTTCTTGTACGCCACCAGCACGTAACCCGAATGCTCGGCAATCGCTACGCCGAGCAAAGCTGCGGCAGCGATGACCACGAACAGAATCACGTAGAGACGCTTCATGGCGTGGCCTCCTGCGCGCCTGGCGCGGGCAGCGGCTTGACCGATTCCTGGGCATTGAGGTTGCGGCGTTCAAGGTAGGCCTGGACGCTGCTCAGCGTGCCCGTGAGGTCCGGGGTGACCACCGTCACCGGCTGCCTGGACAGTTCACCCACGCGTTCGAGCATGATTTTGCTTTGCGGATTGTCCTGGTTGAAGTTGTTCTTCAACACGTCCCGGGCCTCGGTCAGCGCCTGGGTGTATACCGGCGCCTGACCATTGAGGGCGGCCCATTGCGCCTGCTCCAGCGCCAGGCTCAAGGCCAGGCGCACTTGCACGAGGCTTTGTCCGGCCAGCAGCGGACGGACGTTCTCGTCGGCGTTGAAGTCGATGCGGATATAGCGCGAGATCTGGTCCCACCACTGCGCCCACCGGCTGGCCCCATCGCCATCGGCGGTCAGGCCCAGCAGCGACTCTCCACGATCCTTGTACTCGGGTGCCAGTTCGGTCAGTTGCAGCACCTGGTCACGCAAGGCGCCCAGTTGCAGGAACAGCCCGGTACGATCCGGTTGTTCCGTGCTGCGCAGCGCAGCGAGGGTCTTGGCCAATTGCTCGCGGGCCGCGAACGAACCGGGGTCGTTCTGTTCGCGCAGGATTTCGTCAGCGCCCTGGACCAGCGCCTGGGCACTGTCGATGTCTTGCAGGGCGGAAAGACGCAGGCTGGCCAGGCGCAACAGATGCTCGGCCTCCGCCAGGCGCCAATCCTTGCGGCTGGCACCCAGCACGGTTTCCAGTCTCTGGCTCAGGTGCTGCTGATCACCTTGCAACTGGGCCACCTGGCGCCGCCGCTCCTCCAGCTCTTCGGCCGGGGGCAATTGCGCCAGGCGCTCGCTCAGGCGTTGCTCGTTGAGCTTGAGGGCCTGGGCCTGGTCGTTCAGCGCCTGGACCTGGGCGGACTGCTGCTGGTTATTGGTTTGCAGGTGACGTACCTGCCACACGCCCCAACCGCCCACGGCGACACCGGCGGCGCCGAGCAGCAAGGCAACAATGGCCAGCCCGTTGCCGCGGCGCGGCGCCACTGGGGCCGGGGGTTCAACCGGCGCATCGATCGCTGGCTGGTCTAGATCTTCTTTTGGCAAGGCTGTTTCGCTCACGTATCCATCCTTTGCATTAGAAAACGGCACGGAGTGTTCCCGTAACGCCGCCAGCAAAGCCGCGGCATTGGCGCCACGGCAATCCACAACTGTTCGGGCTCCGGCGGCACGCGCCATCTCGGCAACCCTTGGGCTTGGAACAAACAACGGTAACCGCGCCAGGGCCGGCCACGCTTCGCCGGCCAGCCGCTGCAGATGCTCGAAGCCCTGCCCACTGCTGACCACCAGTGCGTTCAAGCGTTCCGCTTCGACTATCGCCGGCAACGCCCCTTCACCGTAACTGGGCAGGTGGCGGCGGTACAATTCCAGATAATCGACACTAGCACCTTGCTCGCGCAAACGCTCTGCCAGCAAGCCACGCCCGCCTTCGCCCCGCACGATCAAGACCTTGGGGTCGGGCCGCGAAACAGCCTGGCGCAAGACCAAGTGTTCCAGCAAGGCTTCGCTGTCGTCGCCGTTATCGGGATAAAACACCGTGAGGCCGGCATCGGCAAGGATCTGTCCGGTGGCCGCGCCCACGCTGAACCAGGGTTGGTCCGGAGGCTGGGGCCAGTGTTGGCGCAGCAGCTCGAGGCACAGGCGTGCGGCCGGCTTGCTGACCACGATCACGGCAGAGTATTGATCCAGTGCCAGGAATATCGCCCGCCCGGCCTCGGACAGCGGAACCGGCTCGATATCCAGCAACGGCAGGCTGCTGCTGTAGACCCCCGCTTCGGCCAGGACAGCCGCCAGCGCCGACGACTCGTCCGCCGGCCGGGTGAGCAACAGCCGCCAACCCGTCACGCGTGGCCGGCCTCGCCGTAGACCGCCTTGAGAATGTCGGCGGCGCCCTGGCTCAACAAGTCTTCAGCCACCCGCACGCCCAACGCCTCGGCATCCTGGCGCGGTGCCCGGGCTTCGGCGCTGAGCAGCCGGCCCCCGTTGGGATCCCCCACCAGGCCGCGCAACCAGACCTGTTCGCCCTCCAACACGGCGTAACAGGCGATCGGCACTTGGCAGCCGCCATTGAGGTGTTTGTTCAGCGCGCGTTCGGCGAATACTCGCGTGGCGGTGTCTGCATGGTGCAGCGGCGCCAGCAGGGCGTGGATGTCGCTGTCGGCGCTGCGGCACTCGATACCCACCGCCCCTTGCCCACCGGCCGGCAGGCTGTCGTCGACGCTGATGGCCGAGGTGATGCGGTCTTCGAAGCCCAGGCGGATCAGGCCGGCGGCGGCGAGGATGATGGCGTCGTACTCACCGGCATCGAGCTTGGCCAGGCGCGTGTTGACGTTGCCGCGCAGGAAACGGATTTGCAGGTCCGGACGACGCGTCAGCAATTGGGCCTGGCGACGCAGGCTGGACGTACCGACCACGCTCCCGGCAGGCAACGCCTCAAGGCTGGCAAAGGTGTTGGAGACGAACGCATCGCGCGGGTCTTCCCGCTCGCAGATGCAAAACAGGCCCAGGCCTTCGGGAAAGTCCATGGGCACGTCTTTCATCGAATGCACGGCGATGTCGGCTTCGTTGTCCAGCAGCGCGGTTTCCAGCTCCTTGACGAACAGCCCCTTGCCGCCGATTTTCGACAGGGGCGAGTCCAGCAGCTTGTCACCGCGACTGACCATGGGCACCAGGGTCACGATCAGGCCGGGATGGGCCGATTCCAGGCGGGCTTTGACGTATTCGGCCTGCCAGAGGGCCAAGGCACTTTTACGGGTGGCGATGCGGATCTCGCGAGGGGACATGGATCAATCCGTACTTAAAAGATACGGCAGATAATAACAGCTCAGTCAAAACCGCTTTGATTTGAATCACGACCCCAAGGCCTCCCTGGCCGCCAGATCCTGGAAATGAAACGCGTTGAACGCCTTGGACCGCCTGGCTTAAAGCTGCTGCATCATCTTGCGCACGCCGGCCACGTGCCGCCGGCTGACAATCAGCGCGTCGCCATTGAGGCCTTTGAGGAACAGTTGGAAATGCCCAAGGGGGGTGCGTTGCAAACGCTCGATGCGCTCGCGGGCCACGAGGGCGTTGCGGTGGATGCGTACAAAGCGTTCGCCGAACTCGTCTTCAAGGGCCTTGAGAGGTTCGTCCAGCAACACCTCGCCACTCTCATGGCGCAAGGTCACGTATTTATGGTCGGCAATGAAATAGACCACCTGGTTCAAGGGGATCAACTCGATGCCTTTGCGGGTGCGCGCACTGATGTGGCTGCGTGGGCCACTGCCGCTTTCGGCGGCCGGACGGGTCAGCGCCGCCAGTTGCACGCGGTTGGGTCGCTCGGCCTTGCGCAAGGCTTCGAGCAACGCCTCGGACGCCACCGGCTTGACCAGGTAGCCCACGGCACCGGCCTGCAACACCTCGGGTGGAAAGTCGTCCCGGGTGGTACAGAACACCACGGCGGGCGGCGACTCTCGTTCGCACAACTTCGCCGCCACCTGCAGGCCGTCCAGGCCAGGCATGCGAATGTCGAGCAGCACGATATCCGGCTTGTGGCTGTCAATAAGGGCCAATGCCTCGTCGCCATTGGTGGCGCTCGGCTCCAGGACACTGTAACCCTCGAGCTCGCCAACCATTCGGCTCAGGCGCTCGCGGGCCAGTGGTTCGTCATCAACGATCAGGACATTCATATTGCGCTGGATTCCTGCGTGAGTCTCGCACAAGGATAGCGTAGACAGGGGAAGTGACATCCGTCACCGCGATCCACGCTAAGACTCGCTCGAGGGCCAAAAAGTGCCGCGAGGCGGTTGCCTATCTTTACCAGCGCTTGCCGACCGATGCCCGAGGCCCGTTGTCGCACGGCGTTGCCGTAGGGATTGTTAACTGTCGATCTGACCAATATGAGCTCCCCCTTTTTCTATGTGTCCGGTGCGCCATGGATGGAAAAAGCAAAAGTCCTACCGTCCACTGTAGACGGTTGCCACGACGATATTGCTCAATTGAAAAATATCGTTGTGCGAAAACCCGGTTGGATCCCAGGCCTCGATCGAAAAAACCTGCCGACCAGTGCCAGCGCCAGTCCCGGCAACCCTGCTATCATCCGCCGCAGCCTTTAACCGCTACTTTTTCCACAGCCGATCACGAGCGAATTCATGAGCACTGACAAGACCAATCAGTCCTGGGGCGGCCGCTTCAGTGAACCCGTCGACGCCTTCGTCGCCCGCTTCACCGCCTCCGTCAACTTTGACCAGCGCCTGTATCGCCACGACATCATGGGCTCGATCGCCCACGCCACCATGTTGGCCAAGGTCGGCGTGCTGACCGATGCCGAGCGCGACAGCATCATCGATGGCCTGAAGACCATCGAGACGGAAATCGAGGCCGGCCAGTTCGACTGGCGCGTCGACCTTGAAGATGTGCACATGAACATCGAAGCACGCCTGACCGACCGCATTGGCGTGACCGGCAAGAAGCTGCACACCGGCCGCAGCCGCAACGACCAGGTCGCCACCGACATCCGCCTGTGGCTGCGGGATGAAATCGACCTGATCCTGGGCGAAATCACGCGCTTGCAAAAAGGCCTGCTGGAACAGGCCGAGCGCGAGGCCGAAAGCATCATGCCGGGCTTCACGCACCTGCAGACGGCTCAGCCTGTAACGTTTGGGCATCACATGCTGGCCTGGTTCGAAATGCTCAGCCGCGACTACGAGCGCCTGGTGGACTGCCGCAAGCGCACCAACCGCATGCCCCTGGGCAGCGCCGCGCTGGCCGGCACCACGTACCCGATCGATCGTGAATACACCGCGCAACTGCTGGGCTTCGACGCCGTGGGCGGCAATTCGCTGGATAACGTCTCGGACCGCGATTTCGCCATCGAATTCTGCGCCGCCGCGAGCATCGCGATGATGCACCTGTCGCGCTTCTCCGAAGAGCTGGTGCTGTGGACCAGCGCACAGTTCCAATTCATCGATTTGCCCGACCGCTTCTGCACCGGCAGCTCGATCATGCCGCAAAAGAAAAACCCCGACGTGCCGGAACTGGTGCGCGGCAAGAGCGGCCGGGTGTTCGGCGCACTGATGGGCCTGTTGACCCTGATGAAAGGCCAGCCGCTGGCCTACAACAAGGACAACCAGGAAGACAAGGAACCGCTGTTCGACGCCGCCGACACCTTGCGCGACTCGCTGCGGGCCTTCGCCGACATGATCCCGGCCATCAAGCCCAAGCACGCGGTGATGCGCGAAGCGGCCCTGCGCGGCTTCTCCACCGCCACCGACCTGGCCGACTACCTGGTGCGCCGTGGCCTGCCGTTCCGTGATTGCCACGAAATTGTCGGCCATGCCGTGAAATACGGCGTGGACACCGGCAAGGACCTGGCGGAAATGAGCCTGGACGAACTGCGCCGGTTCAGCGACCAGATCGAGCAGGACGTGTTTGCCGTGCTGACCCTCGAAGGCTCGGTCAATGCCCGTGACCACATCGGCGGCACCGCGCCGGCGCAGGTCAAGGCAGCGGTTGTGCGCGGCCAGGCGTTGCTCGCCAGCCGCTAAAAGCCAGAAGCATCGCGAGCAAGCTCGCTCCCACAATGGATCTACGGTGAACACACCCTTTGTGAACATTCAGAGATTCAAATGTGGGAGCGAGCTTGCTCGCGATAGCTGACTTCAAATCACCGAAAAGCTCACTTCTTGGCGGCAATCATCGCCAAAAACGCCGGCATCTCTGCCTCCCTGTCTGCAGCGATCCGCCGCACGTTCGGGTTCTGCTCCAAGCGCTCCATCAGCGCCTTGGCCGCCGGCATGTCCGCCAGCCAATCGATATCGAAGACCTTCCTGCCCACTTGCAAGGCCAGCGAAAGGCTGTAGTAGAAATACAGGTCGGCAATGCTCAGGCTGTCGCCCGCCACATAGGGCGAGAATTTGCCGTGCCGGCCGAGCGAGGCGAACCCCAGCAGCAATTCGGACTTGGACTTTTCCTTGATGGCATCGGCCACTGTCATGCCGAAAAACGCCTCGCCATAGCAGGCCCGCCCCGGCAGCTCGATGTACAGCTCGATTTCCCGGCACAAGGCCAACACCTGGGCGCGCTCGAACGGGTCGGTCGGCAGCAGGGTTTTACCCGATTGGGTTTGCTCGATGTATTCGAGAATGACGCTGGTCTCGTTGATAAAACCCTGCTCGGTCTTCAACACCGGCACCTTGCCGCGCGGGCTGATGGCCAGGGCTTCCGGGGTCTGGCTACCAAAGAACTGCACTTCTTCGAAGGGCACGCCCTTCTCCAACAGTGCCAGCTTGACCATGTTGTAATAATTACTGACAGAGAAACCATAAAGCTTGAGCATTACAAAGCCTCCAGGCCGTGCGGGGTTGGCAGCCTTGCGTTATAGACCGTCGAGGGGGTTCTTGCCAGGCGCATCACGCCGCTGAATGCAGGTAAACTGGCGACCTTTCTTACAGGAGCCTGCCATGAGCGAGCCAACCGACATCGACAACGACGAAGAAGAATTCGTCGAGAACACGCTGATCCAAGCCATCGAAAACCAGATCGAAAGTGACAATCCGCCTGCGGCCAAGGCCACTTTCAACAAGTTGACCCTGGTCGGTTATGAGCGCGAAGAAATCCTCAATCTGATGGCCCATGTGCTGGCGGTGGAGATCGATGCGATCCTGGAAGAAGATCGCCCGTTCGATACCCAATGGTACGAAGCCGCATTGCGCGCCCTGCCTGAGTTGCCGCCGGAAAAGAACTGAACCGACAGGCAAAGTTGCTTCTGTGGCGAGGGAGCTTGCTCCCGCTGGGGCGCGAAGCGGCCCCAATAGCTTAACGACTGCTGCGCAGCCGAACGGGAGCAAGCTCCCTCGCCACGACAAATGGCTTCTCTTGCCACCCAAAACAAAAAAACCATGACACTGACACTGGACAGCTCGGCCGAGTGCGCTCACCTTAGTGACGCTGTCGACCAAATTCCTAGAAAGTCTGGAGTCCTTATGTCGCTTACCCCTGAGCTGGTTGCCGAACTGGAAATCCTTGCACTCTTCAACCTGGACAGTTCCCAGGAAGGCCTGAAAATTCATCAGACCGCTGCCCCTAAAGCGATTGCCGCTGCCCAACGCTTGTACGAGAAAGACCTGATCACCCAGCCCGACGGTGGTTACCTGACCAGCCTGGGACGGGATGCCGCCCAAAATGTCCAAACCGTCCTGACGATACTCAGCGTTCAACAAGAAGCCGCCTGATCCCCCTGCCGCCCACGGAAATCTCCTCTACGGGATTTCCGCAGGCGCACTGGCGCCCGGCGTAAAGAACCGGCATCAAAAATCCTGTTTTCAGCTTAAGTATTCCCAAGACCGGGCGCTAACCTGCCATCACCCCACGTTCGACGCCGCGAGCCGGTTTGAGCTGACATGACCCGCAATCACGAAATACGCCCCGATCTGGACGAGGGAATCGACCGCAAGGTGCTGAGCCAGTTGCGCGCACGTTTTCTCAAGCTCAACACCGTGCGACTGGAGCGCGCCCTCGAAGGCCTGTCGCCCCGCCAGCAAGGCGTACTGACGCTGCTGCCGCTGTTTTTCCACGTCAACCATCCGCTGCTGCCCGGCTACGTCTCCGGCAGCACGCCCGCCGGGCTGTCGAACTACGAACCTGACGCCAACGTCCTTGCCGAAGCCCAGCGGCTGACCCGTTCGTTTTCCTACAAGCCCCGGCACGGCAGCAACCCGCCGCGGCCGATCCTTGGCCTGTTCCTGATGGGCAGCCTCGGCACCCTGGCCCAGGCCGACCAGAGCGACATGGACGTGTGGGTGTGCCACGGGCCGGACCTGAGCGACGATGAACTGGCCGAGCTGCGCAAGAAATGCCAATTGCTGGAGATCTGGGCCGCGACCCAGGGCGCCGAAGCCCACTTTTTCCTGATCGACCCGGCGCGTTTCGTGCGGGGCGAGCGGGACAACCAGCTCAGCTCCGACGATTGCGGCACCACCCAGCATTACCTGCTGCTGGACGAGTTCTACCGCACTGCGATCTGGCTGGCCGGGCGCACGCCGATCTGGTGGCTGGTGCCGGTCTATGAAGAAGAGAACTACGAGCAGTACACCCATACGCTGATGTCCAAGCGCTTCATTCGCGCGGATGAAACCCTGGACCTGGGACACCTGGCCTATATTCCGCCGGGCGAATTCGTCGGCGCCGGGCTCTGGCAGCTGTTCAAGGGTATCGAATCGCCCTACAAGTCCGTGCTCAAGCTGCTGCTGACCGAGGTCTATGCCAGCGAACACCCGAACGTGCGCTGCCTGAGCCTGCGCTTCAAACAGGCCGTGTTCGCCAATCGCCTGGACCTGGAAGAGCTGGACCCGTACATGCTGGTTTACCGCCGCATCGAGGAATACCTCAATGCCCGTGGCGAACCCGAACGCCTGGAGTTGATCCGCCGTGCGCTGTACCTGAAGGTCAATCGCAAACTCACCGGCCAGGCGCGCAGCAGTGGCTGGCAACGGGTGCTGCTTGAGCGACTGGCCCGGGAATGGGGCTGGGACCAGCGTCAACTGGCATTACTGGACAGCCGCAGCCAGTGGAAAGTCCGCCAGGTCAGCCACGAGCGGCGCGCACTGGTCAACGAACTCACCCACAGCTACCGCTTCCTGACCCAGTTCGCCCGCACCGAGAAAACCGTCAGCCTGATCAACAAGCGCGATCTCAACGTGCTTGGCCGGCGCTTGTATGCCGCCTTTGAGCGCAAGGCCGACAAGGTCGAGTTCATCAACCCCGGTATCGCGCCGGATCTGGCCGAAGACACCCTGACGCTGGTCCAATCACCCAACAAGAAGGAACCGGGGCAGAACCAGTGGGGCCTGTACAACGGCAGCCTCAACGCCCTGGAGTGGGAGAACTTCGCGCCCATCAAGCGTTGCCGCGAGTTGCTGGAGCTGCTGACCTGGTGCCATCGCAACGGCGTGATCGACAGCAGCACGCGCCTGGCGCTGCACCCAGGTGACAGCGACCTGAGCGAGTTCGAACTGTTCAACCTGCTGGGCAGCCTGCAACAGTCCATCGCCCTGCCCCTGGTCACGGTGGATGAAGCGCAGTTACTGCGCGCCAGCGTGCCCAGCGAAGTGCTGATCCTGGTGAACGTCGGCGTCGATCCGCTCAAGCACCATCGCGACCTGAATATCCTGATGACCACCGAGCGTACCGACTCCCTGAGCTATGCCGGGGTCCGGGAAAACCTGGTGCTGACCCTCGACCAGGTTACGCTCAACAGTTGGAATGAAGTGCTGGTCAACCGTTTCGACGGCGAACACGCCCTGCTCGACTGCCTGCGCGACTACCTCAACGACCTGCCCGTCACCCAGCGCCAGCCGCGCTTGCAGGTGCGCTGCTTCTGCCACAACCGCGCCCAATTCATTGCGCGGCGTGTCGAGGAAGTGATCGAAACGGCGCAGACCCTGCTGTTGAGCAGGCTCAATCACCGCTACCTGCTTCAGGTCCAGCAGCATTACCACGTGCTGGAACTGGTGCCCGGTCATGTCAATCACGTGGCCCTGGGCAGTTTGTCGGCGCTGATGGATTACCTGGGCGAGGAACTGACGGCCTACAGCCCCTTGCACCTGGACCCGATGGCCCTGGAAGACCACGACCTGGCGCTGATCCTGCCCATGGGCCAGCCCGAGTGCATCCAGGTGTTCTACCGGACCAACGAGGACGAAGCCGATCTGTACGTGCTCGATGAATTCAACGCGCTGTGGCAACAACACCTGCCCTATCACGACGAACAAAGCCTGCTGGTGCCGCTGCAGCGCTTTCTGCAATCGGTGCTGTACCGTCGCGACGCCCTGCTGCCGCTGGACGCCGCCCAGCCGCTGACCCTGGAAACCCTCTACTACCAGTTGCTGCCTTCAGGTGGCCGGGCGCGCCGGATCGAAGCGCGGCAAGCCCCACAGACACCGGTCAACAAGCCGTTCTATGACGTGCAGGCGATCATCGGCAAGGCGGCGCACGGGCAGGTGCACGTCACCCTGTACTGCGATCAGCAGGAGTTTTCCGAACTGGAGCATGGCGACCAACTGTTCCGCGTGGTCGCCAGGGAGATCGTCGAACAGCGCCGCGAAGCCCAGCGCTATCGCTGCTACATCACCGACCTGGACCTCTCGGGGCTGGTGGGCGATGGGGCCTGCTCAAGCAATTTGTACCTGCGCTACAAGGCCGACCTGGAACGCGCCCTGAACGAGGCGCTGGCCCTGGTCTGAAGCACCCGGGCACTCAGAGGTGGAAGTCGCCGCCTGCTTCGGGCTGGTACTCGACGTCCAGCAAGGTCAGCTTCAACGTCTTGCCGCCCGGGGCCGGCCAGTCGATGTGCTGGCCGACCTTCAGGCCCAGCAAGGCACTGCCCACCGGCGCCAGGATCGAGATCCGGCCTTCGTCGGCATTGGCGTCCTGTGGATAAACCAACGTCAGGTGATAGTCCTTGCCGCTGCTTTCTTCGCGGCAGTGCACACGCGAGTTCATGGTCACGACATCGGCAGGCACTTCTTCGTGGCCCACCACGTTCTCGGCGCGATCCAGTTCGGTTTGCAACGCAATCACGCCTGGCAGCGTTTCATCAAGACTGTCGATCAGGCGTTCCAGACGCTGTACGTCCAGGCGGGTAAGGGTGATGGAAGGTGCGGTCATGATCCAGGCAGACTCCTTTCTTCTGCACAAAAAAAGCAAAACCCCGCCACAAAAAGGCGGGGTTTTCACGGGCCTCGACGAATTGAGGCGTAGCCGGACACTATCACAGCTCAATAAATAAACAAGACGGGCGGGGTCTAGCCGTGCCAATAGGTCGCTCACGAACAAACGAATGTGAGATGCCGAACCCTCGCCACAAAAGCTTCCAAGGCCAATGGTTACCTCAGAGATTTGCGCTTAGCCGCCTCTGCACAAATGACCCGCCGGCGCTCATCATCGGCCGAGCGCCATTCGCGGATATCTTCCACATGGCGGAAACAGCCGAGGCAGACCTTCTGTTCATCCAGCTTGCACACGCTGGTGCACGGCGACGGCACGGCGGGGCTGACGTTGCTGTAGAGCGGCTTGGGAGGCCGTGGCGGGGCGGTCTGGATCACGCCGTCACAAGCCTTCGAACTCGAGTTCCACGTCCGCCTGCTGCTTGACGATGCGCTCGAGCATCTCGCCCAGTTGCTCTTCGCTCTTGTCGCACATCCAGCGCTCGCTTTCCTCGTCGTAGTCGAAATGAAAGCCGCCGGAGACCGCCGCCAGCCACAGCTGCCGCAACGGCTCCTGGCGACTGAAGATCAGTTGGCTGCCGTTTTCGAACTTGACGGTGAGTACACCGGCGGAGATTTCCAGGTCAATGTCCAGGCCACTGTCATCGAACACATCTTCCAGCGTTTGCTGGGTCGCATCGACCAGATCGTGGAAACGGGCTTCACTCAAACTCATTTGCGGCAACCTCGAAAATGTCTGCTCATGCTCAAGCGCCGCAAGATACGGACGCCGCCCGGCGATTGCAAAGGATATACCGATCAACGACAACAGTGCCGCCGGACGGGCGCCCCGTTGCATAGGCAAGCTGACGGGTGGCCGGTATACTCCGGCGCAATTAACGCATTTTCAAGGATTTCGCCATGAAGCGCCTGATCTCTTCCCTTGCTGCGCTCGTCGCGGTTGCCTGCCTCGTGACAGCCTGTGGTCAAAAAGGTCCGCTGTACCTGCCTGATGACAGCAAGTCCCCTGAAGAACAGGCCAAGTCGTCGCAATCCAAGACACACTCGCACGACACCCACACCACTTACTAAGGGAACGCCATGGACGCTTTTAACTACCGTGGCGGGGAGCTGTTCGCGGAAGGGATTGCCCTGTCCGCGATCGCCGAACGTTTCGGCACGCCGACCTACGTCTATTCCCGTGCCCACATCGAAGCCCAGTATCGGACGTTCGCCGATGCTCTCGACGGGGTGCCGCACCTGGTGTGTTTCGCCGTCAAGGCCAACTCCAACCTGGGTGTGCTCAATATCCTGGCGCGCCTGGGGGCCGGTTTTGACATCGTCTCCGGTGGCGAGCTCGAGCGCGTGCTGGCCGCGGGCGGCAGCGCCGACAAGATCGTGTTCTCCGGCGTCGGCAAGACCCGCGAAGACATGCGCCGCGCCCTGGAAGTCGGCGTGCACTGCTTCAACATCGAATCCACCGATGAGCTGGAGCGCCTGCAGGTTGTCGCCGCCGAGCTGGGCGTTCGCGCGCCGGTTTCCCTGCGCGTGAACCCGGACGTCGACGCTGGCACCCACCCGTACATTTCCACCGGCCTGAAGGAAAACAAGTTCGGCATCGCCATTGCCGACGCCGAGGACGTGTACGTACGCGCCGCCCAGCTGCCGAACCTGGAAGTGCTGGGTGTCGATTGCCACATCGGCTCGCAACTGACCACCCTCGAACCCTTCATCGATGCCCTCGACCGCCTGCTGGCGCTGGTCGATCGCCTCGGCGACTGCGGCATCTACCTGCGCCACATCGACCTGGGTGGCGGTGTCGGCGTGCGCTATCGCGATGAAGAGCCGCCGCTGGTGGCCGACTACATCAAGGCGGTACGCGAGCGCCTCGAAGGCCGTGACCTGGCGCTGATGTTCGAGCCCGGCCGCTATATCGTGGCCAATGCCGGCGTGCTGCTGACCCAGGTCGAATACCTCAAGCACACCGAGCACAAGGATTTCGCCATCGTCGATGCGGCGATGAACGACCTGATCCGCCCGGCGCTCTACCAGGCGTGGATGGACGTCACCGCCGTGCGCCCTCGCGACACCGCGGCCCGCCCCTACGACATCGTCGGGCCGATCTGCGAAACCGGTGACTTCCTGGCCAAGGGTCGGGAGCTGGCGCTGGAAGAAGGCGACTTGCTGGCCGTGCATTCGGCCGGTGCCTACGGGTTTGTCATGAGTTCCAACTACAACACCCGCGGCCGTTGCGCCGAGGTGCTGGTGGACGGTGATCAGGCATTCGAAGTGCGTCGCCGCGAGACGGTAGCCGAGTTGTTTGCCGGCGAAAGCCTGCTGCCGGAGTAAAACCATGCTGCTGCGTTTTACCAAGATGCACGGCCTGGGCAATGACTTCATGGTCCTCGACCTGGTCAGCCAGCACGCGCATATCCTGCCCAAGCATGCCAAGCAATGGGGAGACCGGCACACCGGTATCGGTTTCGACCAGTTGCTGATCGTCGAGGCGCCCAACAACCCGGACGTGGATTTCCGTTATCGGATCTTCAACGCCGACGGTTCGGAAGTGGAGCAATGCGGCAACGGCGCGCGCTGCTTCGCCCGCTTCGTGCTGGACAAGCGCCTGACCGCCAAGCGGCAGATCCGCGTCGAGACCAAGAGCGGCATCATCGAACTGGATGTGCGCAGCGACGGCCAGATCGGCGTCAACATGGGCGCTCCGCGCCTGGTACCGGCGGACATTCCATTCGAAGCGCCGGCCCAGGCCCTGAGCTATCCGTTGGAAG
Source organism: Pseudomonas sp. Van50 (assembly GCF_055390755.1). Classification (NCBI taxonomy): domain Bacteria; kingdom Pseudomonadati; phylum Pseudomonadota; class Gammaproteobacteria; order Pseudomonadales; family Pseudomonadaceae; genus Pseudomonas; species Pseudomonas sp. Van50. Next base: position 6,783,419 of record NZ_AP024343.1, read on the forward strand.
TCGATGGCAACACGGTGGAACTGGCGGCAGTCTCCATGGGCAACCCCCATGCCGTGCTGCGAGTGGCCGATATCAACAGCGCCCCGGTGCATGAGCTGGGGCCGAAAATCGAACACCATCCGCGCTTCCCCGCGCGGGTGAATGTCGGTTTCCTGCAAGTCATCGACCGTCACCGCGCACAATTGCGCGTCTGGGAGCGCGGTGCCGGGGAAACCCAGGCCTGCGGTACCGGCGCCTGTGCCGCTGCCGTCGCTGCGATCAGCCAGGGGTGGATGGATTCGCCATTGTTGATCGACCTGCCCGGCGGGCGCCTGTCCATCGAATGGGCGGGCCCTGGCCAACCGGTGATGATGACCGGCCCGGCAGTGCGCGTATACGAAGGACAAGTTCGTCTTTGAGTGAGCCAAACCCATGACCGATCAGCCACAGGTTCCAGCCCCACAGCCCGACGAATCTCCCAGCCTTCCAGAAGTCGCGGCGGTGACCGCTTACCTGGAGGCTCATCCGGACTTCTTCGTCGAGCATGAAGAACTGCTTGCGACGATGCGCATCCCCCACCGGCGCGGCGACACCGTGTCGCTGGTGGAGCACCAGATGAAGATCCTGCGCGAGCGCAACATCGAAATGCGCCATCGTCTTTCGCACCTGATGGACGTGGCCCGGGACAACGACCGGCTCTTCGACAAGACCCGTCGGCTGATCCTGGCCCTGATGGACGCCAGCACCCTCGAAGACCTGGTCATGAGCGTCGAAGACAGCCTGCGCCAGGACTTCCAGGTGCCCTTTGTCAGCCTGATCCTGTTTGGCGACAACGCCATGCCGGTGGGCCGCTGGGTGACCCACGCCGAAGCGCAGACGGCCATCGGCGGCCTGCTCACGGAAAACAAAAGCGTCAGCGGCAGCCTGCGCGAACATGAGCTGGACTTCCTGTTCGGCGAAGAACAGCGCAAGCAGATCGGCTCCACCGCCGTCGTCGCCATCGCCCACCAGGGCGTGCATGGGGTACTGGCCATCGCCAGCCGCGATCCGCAGCACTACAAGAGTTCGGTGGGCACACTGTTCTTGAGCTACATCGCCGAAGTCACCGGCCGGGTGCTACCAAGAGTCGCCGGTTCGCTGCGCTCGGTACGCTGATGATGGAGCGGCAACTGGACGCCTACTGCGAACACCTGCGCAGTGAGCGCCAGGTGTCGCCCCACACGTTGTTGGCCTATCGCCGCGACCTGGAAAAAGTGCTGGGCTGGTGCCAGAAGCAGAACATCGGCAGTTGGTCGGCCCTGGACATCCAGCGCTTGCGCAGCCTGATCGCCCGCCTGCATCAACAGGGACAGTCCTCCCGCAGCCTGGCGCGACTGTTGTCGGCGGTGCGCGGCCTGTATCACTACCTCAATCGCGAAGGCCTGTGCGATCACGATCCGGCTACCGGCCTGGCACCGCCCAAGGGCGAACGCCGGCTGCCGAAGACCCTCGACACCGACCGCGCCCTGCAATTGCTTGAAGGCGCCGTCGAAGATGACTTCCTGGCCCGGCGCGACCAGGCGATTCTCGAGCTGTTCTATTCTTCCGGCCTGCGGCTTTCGGAGCTGACGGGGCTTAACCTGGATCAACTGGACCTGGCCGACGGCATGGTCCAGGTGCTTGGCAAGGGCAGCAAGACCCGCCTGCTGCCTGTCGGCCGCAAGGCCCGTGAAGCCCTGGAACTGTGGCTGCCCCTGCGGGCCCTGGCCAACCCCGCCGACGACGCGGTATTCGTCAGCCAACGCGGTCGACGCCTCGGCCCGCGGGCGATTCAGTTGCGGGTCAAGGCCGCCGGCGAACGCGAGTTGGGGCAGAACCTGCACCCGCACATGCTCAGGCACTCCTTCGCCAGCCATCTGCTGGAATCCTCTCAGGACCTGCGCGCCGTTCAAGAGCTGCTGGGCCACTCGGACATCAAGACGACCCAGATCTACACCCACCTGGACTTCCAGCACCTGGCGACGGTCTACGACAGTGCCCACCCCAGGGCCAAACGCATCAAGGGCGACGAATCATGACCATCGAACTCATCACTTTCGACCTGGACGACACCCTGTGGGACACCGCCCCGGTGATCGCCAGCGCCGAAGCCATACTCCGCCAATGGCTGAGCGACAACGCACCGAACCTGGGCGGGCTGCCGGTGGAGCATCTTTTTTCGATTCGCGAGCAAGTGTTGCACGAAGAACCCAACCTCAAGCATCGCATCAGTGCGCTGCGCCGGCGGGTGCTGTTCCGTGCCTTGCAGGAAGCCGGCTACGACCAGTGGCATGCCTCTGAACTGGCGGACCAGGCCTTCGAGACGTTCCTGCACGCCCGTCATCAGCTGGAGATTTTTCCCGAGGTGCAGCCCACCCTGGAAATCCTGGCCAATCATTTCGCCCTCGGCGTGGTCACCAATGGCAACGCCGACGTGCGACGCCTGGGGCTGGCGGACTACTTCAAGTTCGCCTTGTGCGCCGAAGACATCGGCATCGCCAAGCCTGACGCCCGGCTGTTCCACGAAGCCCTGCAGCGCGGCGGCGCCACGGCACAGACCGCCGTGCACGTTGGCGATCACCCGGGCGACGACATCGCCGGCGCCCAACAGGCCGGCCTGCGCGCGGTGTGGTTCAACCCGGCAGGCAAGCCCTGGAATGCCGACCATGTACCGGATGCGGAAATTCGCAGCCTGACCGAACTGCCGGGGCTGTTGGCAGGTTGGCATAGCCAACCCTGAACCCTGCTTCGCAACCGCCAAAGCCCTCTGTGGGAGCGAGCTTGCTCGCGATGACGGCGGCACATCCAACATCAATGCCAACAGACCCACCGCTATCGCGAGCAAGCTCGCTCCCACCCTGGAGCGGCTGTGGCCCGCAGCTCCCCGCCCACCAAAAAACCTGTGGGAGCGAGCTTGCTCGCGATGACGGCGGCACATCCAACTCAATGCCAACAGACCCACCGCTATCGCGAGCAAGCTCGCTCCCACAGGGACTGCGCCTGGCCCGGAGTAGAATCGCGCCCATGAAAAAGCCCGCAGCGACGGCGGGCTTTTTCAGCAAGCAAGAAGCCGATACTCAGATAGGGCGGCTGCCGTACTTGTTGTCAGGCTTCTTGGGCGGATCAGCGACCACGTTGGCTTCCACTTCCTGCACCTTACCGCCCCTGGCCAGGAACTCCTCCATGGCCTTGGCGAGGGCATCACGCTCCTTGTTCTTGGCCTCTACGCTCGGCAACTCGTCGACCGACACCGCGGCCTTGGCCTTGCCCTTGGCGGTAGGCGTCGGAACGTCGGCGCCATCGTCTTCGGCAACGTCTTCAGCCGCCACTTCAAGGCCTTCTTCGGTCTCGTCTTCGTCGCCTACTTCGAGGTCGTCGTTTTCCAGATCATCGTCGCTCATGTTCTACCTCATGACTTGCGAAAAGCAGATTAGTTATAGCCCAGCTTCGCCATCTGTTCGAAGGCTGCCGGAAAAAATTCAACATCCGCTGGCAATCAGCGGTTATGCCCCTTCACCGTACAAGGTGGCGAGGACTTTACGAGCACCGCCGTGATCACGGTGCTCGCCCAGATAAACACCTTGCCAGGTTCCCAATGCCAGCCGTCCCGCCGTAACCGGCAGGCTGAGCTGGCAACCGAGCACACTGGCCTTGAAGTGCGCCGGGAGGTCGTCCAAGCCTTCGTCGTTGTGCTCATAGCCGGCGGTTCCTTGTGGGATCAGCCGATTGAAAAATCGTTCGAAGTCTCGACGTACCGCCGGATCGGCGTTCTCGTTGATGGTCAACGAGGCCGAGGTATGCTGCAGCCACAGATGCAACAGACCGACACGACACGCCTGGACTTCAGGCAGGCCGGCCAGCAACTCGTCCGTCACCAGATGAAAGCCCCGGGGCCTTGCCCGCAGGGTTATCAGCGTCTGTTGCCACATACAGATCTCCGCACGTTCGGCGCGCATTCTAGCGCGCTCTGGGAAAAAACAAAGGCCCTAATATTCTTGCTTCGGTGTAAGCCTTTGGCGGTATAAAAACCCATGTCGCATCCACAACAAAAGGCGTCGGAAAAACCGCCACACCTTGTGAGCAATGACAAACTCCAGACAAAAAAATGCCCGGCGAACCGGGCATTTTTTGTTGCGCGTACTTACAGGTTGTAGCCACGCTCGTTGTGCTGGGCCAGATCCAGGCCCACAGCTTCTTCTTCCTCGGTGACACGCAGACCCATTACGGCGTCCAGGACCTTGAGGATGATGAAGGTGACGATCGCGGTGTAGACCACCGTGAAACCCACGCCCTTGAATTGAATCCACACTTGCGCGCCGATATCGGTCACGGTGCCGAAGCCACCCAAGGCCGGTGCGGCGAACACACCGGTCAGGATCGCGCCGAGAATACCGCCGATGCCATGCACGCCGAAGGCATCCAGGGAGTCGTCATAACCGAGCTTGCGCTTGAGGGTGGTGGCGCAGAAGAAGCACACCACGCCCGCCGCCAGGCCGATGACCAGGGCGCCCATCGGGCCCACGGTGCCGGCAGCCGGGGTGATTGCAACCAGGCCGGCCACCACGCCCGAGGCAATGCCCAGCGCGCTTGGCTTGCCGTGGGTGATCCACTCGGCAAACATCCAGCCCAGCGCCGCCGCAGCGGTAGCGATCTGGGTCACCAGCATCGCCATGCCGGCAGTGCCGTTGGCGGCGACAGCGGAACCGGCGTTGAAGCCGAACCAGCCGACCCACAGCATGGCCGCGCCCATCAGGGTGTAACCCAGGTTATGCGGCGCCATTGGCGTGGTCGGGAAGCCTTTGCGCTTGCCCAATACCAGGCACGCCACCAGGCCGGCGATACCAGCGTTGATGTGCACCACGGTGCCGCCAGCGAAGTCCAGCACGCCCCAATCCCACATCAGGCCGCCATTGCCGGACCAGACCATGTGCGCAATCGGTGCATACACCAGGGTGAACCACACGCCCATGAAGATCAGCATGGCGGAGAACTTCATCCGCTCGGCAAATGCACCGACGATCAGGGCCGGGGTAATGATGGCGAACGTCATCTGGAAGGTGATGAACACCGCTTCAGGGAACAGCGCCGCCGGGCCGGTCAGGCTGGCTGGCGTGACACCTGCCAGGAACGCTTTGCCGAAACCGCCAATGAAGGAGTTGAAGTTGACGACGCCCTGCTCCATGCCGGTGGTGTCGAACGCGATGCTGTAGCCATAGATGACCCACAGGATGCTGATCAGACCGGTAATGGCAAAGCACTGCATCATCACGGAAAGAATGTTCTTCGAACGGACCATGCCGCCGTAGAACAGCGCCAATCCGGGGATGGTCATGAACAGTACAAGAATCGTGGCCGTGAGCATCCAGGCGGTGTCGCCGGAGTTCAGGACAGGGGCTGCCGCTTCTTCTGCCATGGCCAGGCCAGGCATTGCGAAGGACAACAGGGCTCCTAGCCCTGCGAATTTACGCAGAGTCATATTGTTTTCTCCTGGGGCGTTGGGTTTGGCGGCTTAGATAGCGTCGGTATCGGTTTCGCCGGTACGGATGCGGATAGCCTGTTCCAGATTGACCACAAAGATCTTCCCGTCACCGATCTTTCCGGTGTTGGCGGCCTTGGTGATTGCCTCGATCACCCGGTCCAGATCCTTGTCGTCAATGGCGACATCGATCTTCACCTTGGGCAGGAAATCGACCACGTACTCCGCGCCGCGATACAGCTCGGTGTGGCCCTTCTGCCGACCGAAGCCTTTGACCTCAGTAACGGTAATGCCCTGCACGCCGATCTCGGACAACGACTCGCGCACGTCGTCCAACTTGAACGGCTTGATGATGGCAGTGACTAGCTTCATGAAACTTTCTCCCGAATTGGTGGACTTGCCCCAGGAAAACAAACCCGACTCAAGTCTAAGCGCAGTGCCTGGCTTTGTAACGCGTCGTCGGCCCAAGTTGCCCGACAGGTGCCAGTTAACCGATCCTGACGAAACTCCCCGTTCCGCCTGCTGCACTGCATTCGTCACAGCGACTGCATCAGTGCATGGGTCATCAGCCTCTAAGCAGAAACCTTGCCATCTGCACCCAAACCCTCTGATTTCAGCCCCTTGGCCACCGGCTCGACGTGCACCGCACCACGAACCGCAGCGATACGCACAACAACAGTGCAGCGCCGCCCGGCCCCATGCGCGAAAAGCGTGCATCCCTGGCTGGCGAATTGACTATAGACACTGCGTGGTACACTGCCCGCCATCGTTTCCAGGACACCTGCACATGCTTGCGCCCAAAGACCTCCTCGACGCCCTGAGCGGCCACGCCTCCCGTATCTTGAGTGGCGACACGCCGCTGCCCAAAAGCGAAATCGAAAGCCAGTTCAAGGCCCTGCTGCAAAGCGGCTTCAGCAAGCTGGACCTGGTCAGCCGGGAAGAATTCGACAGCCAGATGGTCGTGCTGGCCCGGACCCGAGCGCGGCTCGAAAGCCTGGAGGCCAAGGTCGCTGAGCTGGAAGCGCGACTGGCTCCGGCCCAGGAATAAGCAGCCCCCTGCGGGCCACTCAACCACTCGCAGCGTGTTGAGACTGCTCCGGGGTCAGTGCCAGCGGCAGCTCCAGGATAAAGAGCGCGCCCTGCCCCGGCCCCGCGCTCTGCGCCGTCAGCTCGCCGCCCATCTCGTGCGCCGCCAGAATGCAGCTGTGCAAACCAAAGCCGTGACCGTCGACACGCGTGGTGAAGCCGTGCTCGAACACCCGCGCAAGATTGTCCTGCGCAATCCCCTCGCCATTGTCCTCGACCTCGACCCGCACGCGCCCATCGTCAACGACCTTCAGGCGCAGGATGATCTGCGGTGGCCGGTTCACACCGGCGTCCAGCGCCTGCTTGGCGTTGTTGATCAGATTGACCAGGATCTGCAGCACGCGGTGCTTGTCCAGTGGCATTTGCGGTATATCGCTGAACTCCTTGACCAGCGTGATGTGGTGGCGAGCCAGGGACACATCGCAAATGCGCACGACATCCTCGACCAGCTCACGCAACGAGCCCGGCTCCAGCACGCTGGCGTTGCCGGCGTAGGATTGCTGAGTGGCGACGATTTCCTTGATGTGGTCGATGCGGCGGGTCAACTGCGCCAACTCGGCGATCATGCCCTGCTGCTCGACGGCCAGCGCGTCGGCCAGCTTGTCGAGATAGTCCGGTAGCGCGCGTCCTTTCGGGTCGCTGCTGATGAAGTCGCCGAGGTCGTCGGGATGCTCCTTCATCAACTGGACAACCTTGGCCACCCCTGGCCCCTTGGAGGTGTGCACCTTCTCGTAGAGGACCTGGGCTGACACGTTGACGCTATTGAGCACATTGCCCACGTTGTGCAGCACATTGGTGGCGATCTCCGCCATGCCGGCGCGGCGGGCGGTGGTGACCAGTTCGGCCTGGGCCTCGCGCAACTCGTCGTTGACCTTGGCCAATTGCTGCGGGCTGGGGATCTTCAGGGCCGCCGGCACCAGCCGGACCAGCAGGATGGCGGTAATCACCGAGGCAATCGCGGTGATGACCTTGACCAGCGCCATCAACCAGTAATAAGGCTGCCAGATGGTCAGGATCTCCATCACATGGCTGGTCCCGCAGGCCAGGATAAACACGCCAAAGGCCGCCAGCATCCAGTCGAACGGCACGTCCTTGCGCTTGTGGATAAAGTACAGGAGCGTGAAGGGGATGGTGACGTAGGACAGGGCGATCAAGCTATCGGCGATCACATTCGTCCACAGCAGATCCGGACGCCACATGTAGCAATGCCCGTGGGGCATGAAGCGCTTGTCAGTTAACAGAGCCAGCAGATCATTCATGGCCACTTCCTCCCTGTGCCGTTGATACCGCCAAGTGCCGACTGGGCAAGTCGGAGTCTAGGCCGGTCCCGGGCATTTCGCTTGGGCAGGTGAAGGATGGCATCGGCTGAACCGTATCGCGCTTGCCGCCTCGGCTGTCACTGACAGTCGAAACATCCTGCCAAATTTTCTCCCCTCAATTGCTGCGCCCAAGTTCATCCCCACGACTACCCTTCAAAAGTCGCAGGACGCGGCCTCCCATTCACTCAAGGAACGATTCATGTCGCTCGCCATTGTCCACAGCCGCGCCCAAGTGGGGGTCGAGGCTCCTGCCGTTACCGTTGAAGTCCACCTGGCCAATGGCTTGCCGTCGCTGACGATGGTTGGCCTGCCGGAGGCGGCGGTGAAGGAAAGCAAGGATCGGGTGCGCAGCGCGATCATCAACTCGGGGCTGAATTTTCCGGCGCGGCGCATCACCCTGAACCTGGCGCCGGCGGATCTGCCCAAGGACGGCGGGCGGTTCGACCTGGCGATTGCCCTGGGCATCCTGTCAGCCAGTGTGCAGGTGCCAACCCTGACGCTGGACGACGTCGAGTGTCTCGGTGAGTTGGCCTTGTCCGGCGCGGTGCGCCCGGTGCGCGGGGTACTGCCAGCGGCGCTGGCGGCTCGCAAGGCCGGACGCATGCTGGTGGTGCCGCGGGCCAACGCCGAGGAAGCCTGCCTCGCGTCGGGCCTCAAGGTGATCGCCGTGGATCATCTGCTCGAAGCAGTGGCCCACTTCAATGGGCACACACCGGTCGAGCCTTTCGTTTCCAATGGACTGCTCTCGGCCAGCAAGCCCTACCCCGACCTGAATGAAGTACAAGGCCAGGCCGGGGCCAAGCGTGCCCTGCTGATCGCTGCCGCGGGGGCACATAACCTGTTGTTCAGCGGACCACCGGGCACCGGCAAGACCTTGCTGGCGAGTCGTCTGCCCGGGCTGCTGCCGCCCCTGGCCGAGAGCGAGGCCCTTGAGGTGGCGGCGATTCAGTCGGTTGCCAGTTGCGTGCCGCTGAGCCATTGGCCGCAGCGGCCGTTTCGCCAGCCCCATCACTCGGCTTCCGGCCCAGCGCTGGTGGGTGGCGGGTCAAAACCGCAGCCAGGGGAGATCACCCTCGCCCACCATGGCGTGCTGTTTCTGGATGAACTGCCGGAGTTCGACCGCAAGGTGCTGGAGGTCTTGAGAGAACCGCTGGAGTCAGGGCACATCGTGGTCTCGCGCGCCCGGGACCGAGTGCGCTTCCCTGCCCGTTTCCAGCTGGTGGCGGCGATGAACCCCTGCCCCTGTGGCTATCTTGGCGAGCCCAGCGGCCGTTGCGCCTGCACACCGGATATGGTGCAGCGCTACCGCAACAAACTCTCCGGCCCGCTGCTGGACCGTATCGACCTGCACCTGACCGTCGCCCGGGAAGCCACGGCATTGAACCCCAGGCTCGAACCCGGGGACGATACGGCCACGGTCGCCGAGCGCGTAGCCGAAGCCCGGGAACGCCAGCACGACCGCCAGGGCTGCGCCAACGCCTTCCTCGATCTACCGGGGTTGCGCCGGCATTGCAAGTTATCCACAACCGATGAAACCTGGCTGGAAACCGCCTGCGAGCGGCTGACCCTGTCGCTGCGCGCCGCCCACCGCCTGCTCAAGGTCGCCCGGACACTGGCGGACCTGGAGCAAGCGGGGAACATTCGCCGCGAGCACCTGGCCGAAGCGCTGCAGTATCGGCCGGCTACGGCGTGAACCGCGTTACGGTTTGCTCAGGTCTACCAACGGTGTTTCCCGGACCTCGGTCTTTTGACCGTTCTGGATCGCATCGATGCGCTTGAGCGCCTTATCCACAGCGCCCTTGTCCGCCAACAGGCTGTAGTGGATCTGGAATTGCCTGTGCTCCTTCGGCCCGATCGTGGGCACCAGGCCCAGGGGGCGCTGGTACCGGCGGTTGTAGGAAAAACTGGTGCCTGGTTCCAGCCCGGTCACGTAGCCCTGGCCCTGGGTATCAGTGTTTTTCCACAGGGAGAACACGGGCAGCGTACCGGTGTTGAAGCCTACCGACACACCGAGGCTGCCGGCCTTGTTGTGCAGCACGGTGAGGGTGTCACCCTTGGCGTCTGCGTAGGGCACGACGTTGTAGACGGTTTCGTCGTAATCCTTGGTCGGGGCCCGGTAGGTTTGCCAATCGGGCAAGTCGCCCTTGGCCTTGTCGTTGAACGGCGAGACCTGCTTGACCGGTGCCGCGAAACGAGCGCCCTGTTCCAGGAAAGGCGTGCTGAAATTGCTGTGGTAGAGCGCTTGGTACTCCTTCGGGTAATCGCCGTTGTTGGTCAGCGTGTCGCTGAGCGCGAACGTCACGCTGCCAGGCTCGGTGACCAGTTCGGTCTGCACCGAGAAATCGACCTTCTTGAACGCCTGCTCCTTCAACTCGCCCCGCAGGGTGATGGCGTAGGGCGGTTTTTCGTCGATGTGCAAGGTGACTTTGTTGGCCGGAATATTGGCGGCGCGACCATGCAGGGTCAGCAGCTCGCCATTGTCCATGCCGGGATGGCCGACCCATTCGTAGCCGCAGCGGGTGACCAACTCGTTGAAGCCTTCGAGCCAACCCAAGCCGCCTCGACCGTTGAGCTCGATGAACGCCGGGTTGACCACTTCCTTGACCGGCGAATCCCACCCCATGCGCACATTCCCGACCGACGCCTGCAGCACATTCATGCCACGGGTCGGGACGACTGAAAGCTTCAGGGTGCCGTTGTCGATATCAACGATGCTGACGCCCTCTTGCCGGCCACCGTGCAGGGTGCGCATCGTCACAGAGAAAGGTTTGTCGGTTTTCACGCCGAGCTGCTGGCTGGTGATTTGCCAGGGTTGGGCGGCTTTGTCGGTATCCAGCAGGACGTAATCCCAAGCCATGGCATGGGAGGCAGCGCCCAAGGCGCCAAGGGTAATGAGGAGTTTGAGCGGAGTCATGGACGCGACCTTTTATTGGAGTTGTGCGGTTTTTATAGACTTGAAGAAACGTTTCAGCAAGCTTAAAAACAGCAATACCCCTAAAAAATCACGACTACATGATCGACAGCGATTTGTGGCAGCGAGCTTGCTCGCGATAGCGGTAGGTCAGATTGAGATGATGCTGGCTGGGCAACCCCAATCGCGAGCAAGCTCGCTCCCACAGGGAATCGAGGGTGGCCCGGGTTCGTATTCACTCGGAATCAAACTGTGGGAGCGAGCTTGCTCGCGATGGCGGTGGGTCAGATTGAAGTGATGTTGGCTGGGCAGCCGTCATCGCGAGCAAGCCCGCTCCCACAGGGAATCTCTGGGAGCGGGCTTGTGAGAGGCTTCAGCGGAACCGATCAACCTCTTGGCGCAGGTCCTGGGCCAGTTTTTCCAGTTCCTTGGCGGTGACCGCCAGGTTCGAGACCACTTGGCGCTGTTCGCTGTTGGCCATGGCGATGCTCTGCAGGTTGCTGCTGAGCAGGGTCGCGGTGCTGCTTTGTTCCTGGGTGGCGGTGGTGATCGCCGCGAATTGCTGGCCAGCCGAACGGCTCTGCTCATCGATTCGCGCCAGGGCCGAGGCCACATTGGCGTTGCGCGACAGGCCTTCCTGCATCAACAGGTTGCCCTGTTCCATGGTGCTGATGGCATTGCCGGTTTCCTGCTGGATGCTGTTGATCATGCTGGAGATTTCGTCAGTGGCCTGGCGGGTGCGGGACGCCAGGCTGCGGACTTCATCGGCCACCACGGCGAAACCACGGCCCTGCTCGCCGGCGCGGGCAGCTTCGATGGCGGCGTTCAAGGCCAGCAGGTTGGTCTGCTCGGCAATCGAGGTGATGACCCCCACGATGCCGCCGATTTCCTGGGAACGCTGGCCCAGGGTATTGATGACCGTGGCCGTGCTGTTCAGCGCGCCGGCGATTTGTTCCAGGGACGACGACGCTTCATCCATCGAGGTCCGGCCAATGCGGGTTTGCTGGGCGTTTTCCTGGGCCAGGCGCTCGGTGTTGCCCATGTTGTCGGCAATGTTCAGGGAGGTCGCACTGAACTCTTCCACCGCGCCGGCCATGCTGGTGATTTCGCCGGATTGCTGCTCCATGCCTTCGTACGCCCCGCTGGACAACCCGGACAGGGCCTGGGCGCGGCTATTGACCTCCTGGGAGGCCTTGCGGATGTGCTCGACCATGGTCGACAGCGCCTGGCTCATCTGGTTGAAGGCACGGGCCAACTGACCGATTTCGTCATGGCTCGACACGTTCAGGCGCACGCTCAGGTCGCCAGCACCCAACGCTTCGGCCTGGCGCACCAGATCCCCCAGTGGCGCCAGTTTGCTACGCAACAACCACATTGCCGAACCGACCGCCAACAGCATCGCCAGCAGGCTGCCAATGGCCAATTGCGTACCGACGCTCCAGGTCACGGCGCGGATCTCGGTTTTCGGCATGCTCGCCACCACCGCCCACGGCCCACCCTCGAACGGTACGGCAACGCTGTAGAAATCTTCGGCGGTATCGGCCCAGAACGCGCCCTTGCCCGGCTTTTTGATCAAGCCGGTGATGGTGGTGGTAGCGTTGTCCAGCGCCTGCACGCCGGCGGGCGGCACCAGCCATTTGTTTTGTTCGTCCAGCAGCGCCAGGGAGCCGGTCTGGCCAATGCGGAAGCGCTTGAGGTTCTCGAACTGCGCGTTCTGAGCATCGGTGTAGTCGAAGCCTACGTACAACACGGCAATGATCTTGCCGCTGCTGTCGCGCACAGGCGTGTACTGCGACATGTAGAAGCGCCCGAAAAGCAGGGCCCGACCAATGTAGCTCTGCCCGCTGATCACCGGACCGTAGGCGGGGCCGGCGCGGTCGAGCACGGTGCCGATGGCCCGCGTACCGTCCTGCTTGCTGACGGAGGTACTGACTCGGATGAAATCGTCGCCGCTGCGCACGAATACCGTGGCGACCCCAGCGGTCATCGCTTTGAAGTCATCCACTTCCTTGAAGTTGTTGTTCAACACTTCGCTACCCAGGCTCAAGCCTGGGGTTTGTACGCCCGCCACCGTCACCGGCTGGTCCGGATGCACGCTCAGGCCCGCGCTGAAGCGCTTTTCGAACAGACCGGCCAAGCGCTGGGTGCTCTCGCGCAAAGTGCCGTGGAACGTATTGAGCTGATCGGCCATCAGGCGCGCTTCGCTGGCCAGGTGCTCTTCACGGGTGGCAAGGTTGGCAGCGTCCAGCGAACGCAAGGCGAAGACGGTACTGCCGGAGATCACGATCGCCAGTATCACGGCAAGGGCAAGGCCTAGCTGTGAGGCGATCCGGGCGCGGGGTTGAGACATGACGGCTCCTGGCCGAGAGACCGGATCATCCTGATCACGTCGCACGCTCGGCATTTTATTCGGGTGAGGTGTAAGTAGACCCTTTCTGAACGAGGGTTCCATGTTCACGGATTCGGCGGCAAAGCCAAATACTTGAGCGGTTTGCACGGATTAGTGCCAAGTGGCTAGCACGCCAACTTCAACGTTTCAGCTTAGACGTTGTACATCAGGCAGTTGCATGGCCTTGACCTCGCCTTGGAGAAAGTCGCTGAGCCGGCGCAAACGTTCACCTCCCGGCCGGGTTTTCGGCCAGACCAGGTAATAGTGTTCCCCACTGGCGACAGCTGTCGGCCATGGCAGGCTCAGGCGCCCTTGGGCAACGTCCTCGGCCACCATCAGCAGGTCGCCCATGGAGACCCCATAGCCACGTGCGGCCGCGATCATGCCCAGCTCCAGGGTATCGAACACCTGCCCCCCCTTGAGCGAGACCTTGTCGGACAGGCCCATGCGTTGCAGCCAGTTGCGCCAGTCCCGGCGATCCGGCGTCGGATGCAACAGCTCAGCACTGGCCAGCCGCGCCACATCCCAGGGCTGATCGTTCAACAGGTTCGGCGCGCCCACCGGAATCAATTCCTCGGGAAACAGCAAACTGGCCTCCCAGTCCGCCGGAAAATGCCCGTTGCCCAGCAATACGGCGCAATCGAAGGGCTCGACGTTGAAGTCCACCGAATCGATGTCCATCCAGGCACTGGTCAGTTGCACCTCGTTGCCGGGCTGCAAATGCCGGAAGCGACTCAGGCGCGCCAACAACCAACGCATGGTCAGCGTGGAAGGCGCTTTCATGCGCAGGATGCCGTCTTCGCCATGCAAAGTGTGGCAGGCCCGCTCCAGCGCCATGAAACCCTCGCGCACGCCCGGCAGCAGCAACCGCGCCGCCTCGGTCAACTGCAGGTTGCGGCCGCTGCGCAGGAACAGCCGGCAGGCAAAGTGATCTTCCAGCGTGCGGATGTGCCGGCTGACGGCGCTCTGGGTGATCGACAGCTCTTCGGCGGCCCGGGTGAACGAGCTATAGCGCGCCGCGGCTTCGAATGCCCGCAACGCATAAAGAGGAGGAAGACGACGGGACATCGCAAAAGCTCCATGGCGTGGTCTGCAAACCCTACCAGAAACCCATCCAGCATGAGTTTTAATCATGCCAGCGATCTTTTTTATCCTTTTGTGCAATCCGCCAAGAGCGCCGAGAATCGTCGCTTTACTGCCTTGTTTGAACATGGAGCGTGATGATCATGCGGCATCCGGTGCGTACCGAACTCTGGGCCATCCTGCGGCTGGCGGGGCCGTTGATTGCCTCGCAGTTGGCGCACATGCTCATGGTGCTCACCGACACCGTGATGATGGCGCGCCTGAGCCCCGAAGCCCTCGCCGGGGGCGGGCTCGGAGCGGCCACCTATTCGTTCGTGTCGATCTTCTGCATCGGCGTGATCGCCGCGGTGGGCACCCTGGTCGCGATCCGCCAGGGCGCGGGCGATGTCGAAGGCGCCACCCGGCTGACCCAGGCCGGGCTTTGGCTGGCCTGGTTGATGGCGCTGATGGCCGGGTTGCTGCTGTGGAATCTCAAGCCCGTACTGCTGATGTTCGGCCAGACCGAAACCAACGTGTTGTCCGCCGGCCAGTTCCTGCTGGCGCTGCCGTTCGCCCTGCCCGGCTACCTGAGCTTCATGGCCCTGCGCGGCTTCACCAGCGCCATCGGCCGGGCCACGCCGGTCATGGTGATCAGCCTCGGCGGCACGGTGGCCAACTTCCTGCTCAACTACGCGCTCATCACCGGCATGTTCGGCTTGCCAAAACTCGGCCTGATGGGCATCGGCCTGGTCACGGCCATTGTCGCCAACTGCATGGCCCTGGCCCTGGCCTGGCACATCCATCGGCACCCGGCCTACCGTGCCTATCCGCTGCTGGATGGGCTGTCGCGGCCCAATCGCCAATACCTCAAGGAGCTGTGGCGCCTGGGCCTGCCGATCGGTGGCACCTATGCGGTGGAAGTCGGGCTGTTCGCGTTCGCCGCGCTGTGCATGGGCACCATGGGCAGCACGCCGTTGGCGGCCCACCAGATCGCCCTGCAAATCGTCTCGGTGGCGTTCATGGTGCCGGCCGGAATGTCCTACGCCATCACCATGCGCATCGGCCAGCACTACGGCGCCGGGCAGCTGTTGAGGGCGCGCCTGGCCGGTCGGGTCGGCATTGGCTTTGGCGCGGCCGCGA
This sequence comes from Pseudomonas sp. Van50, assembly GCF_055390755.1. Taxonomy (NCBI): domain Bacteria; kingdom Pseudomonadati; phylum Pseudomonadota; class Gammaproteobacteria; order Pseudomonadales; family Pseudomonadaceae; genus Pseudomonas; species Pseudomonas sp. Van50. Next base: position 6,798,799 of record NZ_AP024343.1, read on the forward strand.
TGCTGGCGTTCGCCATGGTGTTCTGGCTGCTGCCCCATCAATTGATCGGCTTGTTCCTGGACCACGATGACCCGGCGTTCCGCGACGTGATCAACCTGGCCGTGAGCCTGTTGGCGGTGGCGGCGTGGTTCGAGCTGTTCGACGGCACGCAAACCATCGCCATGGGCTGCATTCGCGGGCTCAAGGACGCCAAGACCACCTTCCTGGTGGGCCTGGGTTGCTATTGGCTCATCGGCGCACCGTCGGCGTGGTGGATGGCGTTCCATTTGAACTGGGGACCGACCGGTGTCTGGTGGGGCCTGGCCCTGGGGCTGGCCTGCGCGGCCGTGAGCCTGACCCTGGCGTTTGAATGGAAGATGAAGCGGATGATTCGCAGTGAAGCTGGGCAGCCCGGTTTCGAAGCCATTCAGGCCAAGTGAAGTCCATGCCTTTGTGGGAGCGAGCTTGCTCGCGATAGCGGTGTGTCAGTCAAAATCGATGTGACAGACCTATTGCTATCGCGAGCAAGCTCGCTCCCACAAGGTTTTGCGTCAGACCACGACGTCGTGTGTGGAGTGCTGATCACCCTCGAACGTCAAATACTCAACCAATTCCGGCAACGGCAACGGCTTGCTGATCAGGAAGCCCTGCACCTGGTCGCAACCGAAACCGCGTAGCAGGTCCAGTTGTTCCTGGGTTTCCACACCTTCGGCCACCACCTCCAGGTTGAGGTTGTGGGCCAGGTTGATCATGGCGTGCACCAATTTGCGGTTCTCTTCGCGCTGCTCCATGCCGCCGACGAAGCTCTTGTCGATCTTGAGCAAGGCGATCGGCAGGCTGTTGAGGTGCACGAACGAGGAGAACCCGGTGCCGAAGTCGTCCAGGGAGAAGCGCACCCCCAGGCGGCCCAAGGCATCCATGGTCTGCTTGACCAGTTCGCTGCGGCGCATGACCGCGGTTTCGGTGAGTTCGAACTCCAGCCATTGCGCCTCGACACCTCGCTCGGCAATCAGTCGGCTCAAGGTCGGCAGCAACTGGCTGTCCTGGAACTGCCGGAACGACAGGTTGACCGCCATGTGCAACGGCGCCAGCCCCCGTTCGCGCAGGGCCTGCATGTCCCGCAGCGCCCGGGAAATCACCCAATAGCCCAACGGCACGATCAGGCCGCTCTGTTCGGCCAGCGGCACGAACTCACTCGGTGGCAACAAGCCGCGTTCGCCATGGCGCCAACGCACCAGGGCTTCGAGGCCGACGATGTGGCCGCCATCGAGGTCCAGGCGCGGCTGGTAATGCAATTCCAGCTCGTCACGGCGCAGTGCCCGGCGCAGTTCGCTTTCCAGGTCGGCAAGGCTGCGGGCATTGCGATTGATGCGCTCGTTGAAGATATGAAAGGTGCAGCCCTGGGTGCTCTTGGCCTGCTGCATGGCGATGTGGGCATGCCACATCAGCGGATCGGCGCCAGCCTGGGCGCGAGCATGGGCGACGCCCAGGCTGCAACCGATCAGCAGGCTTTCGCCGTCCACCCAATAGGGTTCGGCCAAGGCTTCGGTAATACGCTCGGCCATCCATTCGGCCCGCTGCGGTGCGCGGCGGGTGTCGATCAGCAAGGCAAATTCATCACTGCCCAGCCGCGCCAATTGATCGCCGGCTTCGAGCGACCCCTTGAGCCGCGACACCACTTGCAGGATCAAACGGTCGCCGGCCTGGTGACCGAGGGCGTCGTTGGCGTGGCGAAAGTTGTCCAGGTCCAAGTGACCGAGGGCCAGGCCTCGGCCGTCATTTTCCGCCAGGCGCGCCGCCAGCAATGTCTGGAAACCCTGGCGATTGGCGATGCCTGTCAATGGATCCTGCTCGGCGAGGCGCTGCAGGGTGTTTTCCAGCACGCCGCGCTCGCGCACATGGCGCAGGCAACGACGCAGGGTCGCGCTGTCGAGGACATCGCGCACCAACCAGTCGCTGGCACCGTCGGGGGCAACCGCCGGCTCGTGCTCGAGCAACAGGATGGTCGGCAGGCTGCAACGGCCCGGCGTCGGCTGCAACGCCGCAACAGTCAGCAACACCGCGTTGCGATTGTCTTCGAACAGGCTGCTGACGGACTCCCAGCTCGGGGCGCTGATCAACACGACCGAGGGCCCCATGGGCACCAGGCACTCGCGCAGTATTGCTGACCACTCTGGCTCTTGGGCCAATAACAGCAAACGCAAGGGTTCGACAGGCGTTGACAAGCTGACTCCCTAGACTCTGCAAGGTGGTAGGCGCCGGGCATTATGACCTGCCGATGGGCAATGACCAATGCCAACGGTTCTCAAACACGCGCTTTCGGTGGTTTTTCCCGCTCGAAATGCTGCGCGGGACCCAATTGGTTCCACATCCTGCGTGAAAGTGGCAGAAGCGGCAAATGACAATCCTGTGTGCGTCACAAGTCGGACAGAGCAGCACAATTCTCTGAGCCTGTTAAAATGCCGGCCCATTTCGCAAACGACTCCCTGACTCTGTCATGTCCCGACTCAATCCCCGGCAGCAAGAAGCCGTGAACTATGTCGGCGGCCCTCTTTTGGTGCTCGCCGGTGCAGGCTCCGGCAAGACCAGCGTAATCACCCGCAAGATCGCGCACCTGATCCAGAATTGCGGCATCCGCGCCCAATACATCGTCGCCATGACGTTCACCAACAAGGCCGCCCGAGAAATGAAAGAGCGGGTCGGCGGCCTGTTGCGCGCCGGCGAAGGCCGCGGCCTGACGGTGTGTACCTTCCACAACCTGGGCCTGAACATCATCCGCAAGGAGCACGCGCGGCTGGGCTACAAACCGGGCTTCTCGATTTTCGACGAGACCGACGTCAAGGCCTTGATGACCGACATCATGCAAAAGGAATACTCGGGCGACGACGGCGTGGACGAGATCAAGAACATGATCGGTTCCTGGAAAAACGACCTGATCCTGCCCGCCGAAGCCCTGGAGAACGCCCGCAACCCCAAGGAACAGACTGCCGCCATCGTCTACACCCACTACCAGCGTACCCTCAAGGCGTTCAACGCGGTGGACTTCGACGACCTGATCCTGTTGCCGGTCAAGCTGTTCCAGGACCACGCCGACATTCTCGAAAAATGGCAGAACAAGGTCCGCTACCTGCTGGTGGACGAATACCAGGACACCAACGCCAGCCAGTATTTGCTGGTGAAGCTGCTGATCGGCAAACGCAACCAGTTCACCGTGGTGGGCGACGATGACCAGTCGATCTATGCCTGGCGCGGCGCGCGGCCGGAAAACCTGATGTTGCTCAAGGACGACTACCCGTCGCTCAAAGTGGTGATGCTGGAGCAGAACTACCGCTCCACCAGCCGCATCCTGCGCTGCGCCAACGTGCTGATTTCCAACAACCCCCACGAGTTCGAAAAACAACTGTGGAGCGAGATGGGCCACGGCGACGAGATCCGCGTGATCCGTTGCCGCAACGAAGACGCCGAAGCCGAGCGCGTGGCCATGGAAATCCTCAGCCTGCACCTGCGCACCGATCGGCCGTACAGCGACTTTGCGATCCTGTACCGCGGCAACTACCAGGCCAAGCTGATCGAGCTGAAATTGCAGCATCACCAGATCCCCTATCGCCTGTCGGGGGCAACAGCTTCTTCGGGCGCCAGGAGGTGAAGGACCTGATGGCCTACTTCCGCCTGATCGTGAACCCGGACGACGACAACGCCTTCCTGCGGGTGATCAACGTGCCGCGCCGGGAAATCGGCTCGACCACCCTGGAAAAACTCGGCAACTACGCCACCGAGCGCAAGATCTCGATGTACGCCGCCACCGATGAAATCGGCCTGGGCGAACATCTGGACAGCCGCTTCACCGATCGCCTGGCGCGCTTCAAGCGCTTCATGGACAAGGTACGTGAGCAGTGCGCCGGGGAAGATCCGATCTCGGCGCTGCGCAGCATGGTCATGGACATCGACTACGAGAACTGGCTGCGCACCAACAGCTCCAGCGACAAGGCCGCCGATTACCGCATGGGTAACGTCTGGTTCCTGATCGAGGCGTTGAAGAACACCCTGGAAAAGGACGAAGACGGCGAGATGACGGTCGAGGACGCCATCGGCAAACTCGTCTTGCGGGACATGCTCGAGCGCCAGCAGGAAGAGGAAGACGGCGCCGAAGGCGTGCAGATGATGACCCTTCACGCCTCCAAGGGCCTGGAATTTCCCTACGTGTTCATCATGGGCATGGAAGAGGAAATCCTGCCGCACCGTTCCAGCATCGAGGCCGACACCATCGAGGAAGAACGGCGCCTGGCCTATGTCGGCATTACCCGGGCACGCCAGACGCTGGCCTTTACCTTCGCCGCCAAGCGCAAGCAGTACGGCGAAGTGATCGACTGCGCCCCCAGCCGCTTTCTCGATGAGCTGCCACCGGACGACCTGGCCTGGGAAGGCAACGACGACACGCCCACGGAAGTCAAAGTCGTTCGCGGCAACAGTGCCCTGGCGGATATACGCGCGATGCTAAAGCGCTAGAATCGACTACTTTTTTTCAACGACTTCAGGCGCTGAAGGCGTCATCAGAGGAGGCTTCATGGAAGCCCTGCACCAGAAAATTCGTGAACAAGGCATCGTGCTTTCCGATCAGGTCCTGAAAGTCGACGCTTTCCTGAACCACCAGATCGACCCGCAATTGATGAAGCTGATCGGCGACGAATTCGCCGCGCTGTTCAAGGATTCGGGCATCACCAAGATCGTCACCATCGAAGCCTCGGGCATTGCCCCGGCGATCATGACCGGGCTGAACCTTGGCGTACCGGTGATCTTCGCCCGCAAGCAACAATCCCTGACCCTGACGGAGAACCTGCTGTCGGCCACCGTGTATTCGTTTACCAAGAAAACCGAAAGCACCGTCGCCATCAGCCCGCGTCACCTGACCAGCAGCGATCGGGTGCTGATCATCGATGACTTCCTGGCCAACGGCAAAGCCTCCCAGGCGCTGATTTCCATCATCAAGCAGGCCGGCGCCACCGTCGCCGGGCTGGGGATCGTGATCGAGAAGTCGTTCCAGGGCGGCCGCGCGGAACTGGATGCCCAGGGTTATCGCGTCGAGTCGTTGGCCCGGGTGCAGTCGCTGGCGGGTGGGGTCGTGACCTTCATCGACTGACCCAATCCCCCCTGTGGGAGCGAGCTTGCTCGCGATAGCGGTGTATCTGTCAAATAAAAGGTGTCTGACAGATCGCCATCGCGAGCAAGCTCGCTCCCACAGGGGTTTCAGGTTGATTGTTGTTGTGCAGTAGCCTTGAGCCCGGCCAACAGCAACCGCTGGAATAGCTCCTCCTTCAGCCCTTCAGGACTGGTCAGCTGCATCCGCTCCAGATGCCCGGCAAATTCCCAGGGCTCCGGCGCATCCAGCGCGGCTTTGCCCAACTCCAGGATCTCGGTGAGCTTGAATTTGCTCTTGAGCCAGTTCAGCGCCCGCAACAGGTCCCGCTCGACCCCGTCGAAATCACAGCCCAGCGGGTATTCGGGAAACAGATTCGGATGCCGGGCCTGGATCGCCTGCAACCGCTCCGACGTGTTGTCGGCGAACCGCGGATCGAGGCGGAAATCCTTCGGCAATTTGCCAGCCTTCTGCGCCTGCTCGATCAGCCCGGGCTGGAAGCGTGAGTCGCTGATGTTCAGCAACGCCTCGATCACCGCGGCGTCGGTCTTGCCGCGTAGGTCGGCGATGCCGTATTCGGTCACCACGATGTCGCGCAGGTGCCGGGGAATCGTACAATGGCCGTACTCCCAGACGATGTTCGAGCTGATCTCGCCCCCGGCCTCGCGCCAACTGCGCAGCAGCAGGATCGAGCGCCCGCCCTCCAGCGCATGGCCCTGGGCAACGAAGTTGTATTGCCCGCCCACGCCGCTGAGCACCCGCCCGTCCTCCAACTGATCGGCCACCCCGGCCCCCATCAGGGTCATGGTGAAGACGGTATTGATGAAGCGGGCATCGAGGCGCTGCAGGCGCTTGAGCGGCTCCTGGCCGTAGAGCTCGTTGATGTAGCTGATGCGCGTCATGTTGAATTCGAGACGACGGCTCTGCGGCAACTCGCGCAGGCGCTCGTAAAAACTGCGCGGGCCGAGAAAGAAGCCGCCGTGTATGCAGATGCCGTCGGGTTGTGCCGCCTCGTCGAGGGTTCCGGCGTTCGCTCGTTCCTGGGTCGGCTCGTCGGGGTAGACCTTGCGCCGGATGATCCCGGCCTCGGCCAGCACCAGCAAACCGTTGACGAACATTTCACTGCAACCGTACAGCCCTTTGGCAAACGGCTCGACCCCGCCCTCGCGCTCGATCAGTTGCGCCCACTGGCTAAGGTTCAGGTCCGCCAGCAACGCCTGGTAACCGGCGTTATCGGCCTGGCGTGCCAGCAGCGCCGCCGTCAACGCGTCGCCCATGGCGCCGATGCCGATCTGCAATGTCCCGCCGTCACGCACCAGGGTACTGGCGTGCAGGCCTATCAGATGATCCTGGAAACCCACCGGCATGTTCGGCGTGGAAAACAGCGTGTGGCTGTCCTTCTCGTCGATCAACAGGTCGAAAGTGTCGATGCCGACTTCCGCGTCGCCCGGCATGTAAGGCAAGTCGTTGTGCACCTGGCCGACCAGGAGAATGGTTTCCCCGGCCGCCCGGCGCTTGGCGATCATCGGCAGCAGGTCGAGGGTGATGTCCGGGTTGCAGCTCAGGCTCAGGCGGTCCGGGTGTTCCGGGGCGCTCGCCACCAGTTGCGCCACCAGGTTCAAGCCGGCGGCGTTGATGTCCCGGGCCGCATGGCTGTAGTTGCTGCTGACATAGTCCTGCTGGGCCGACGCACTGTGCAACAGGCTGCCGGGCTGCATGAAGAACTGCTGGACGCGGATGTTGGCCGGCAGACTGTCCTGGTGCAGGTCGACCAGGTAATCCAGCTCGGGATAGTCGCCGAAGACCCGTTCGACAAAGGGTTCGAGGAAGCGCTTCTGCAAACCATCGCCCAGGTTGGGCCGGCCCAGGCTCAGGGCGGTGTAGATCGTCAGTTGTCGCTCGGGCAGTTGTGCGATGCGCCGGTACAACGCGTTGGCGAACAGGTTGGGCTTGCCCAGCCCCAGGGGCATGCCGAGGTGAATATGCGCGGGCAGGCGCTCGAGCACGTCATCCACCGCCTGTTCGATTGAACACAACTGCACCATCGGACCCTCCAGGACATTCCATGAATGTGGGTTGGACCGAGCTTGCCGGGTCTTGGTTGCGATGAACAGTCCCGAAAAATCCGAGGCGCAAAAAAGCCGCTCGTAAGCGGCTTTTTTGTGAAGGATGCCGGCGTATTACAGACCGGACATCTCTTTGATGGCGCCCTTGAGGTCGTCATCCGAGCAATCGGCGCAGGTGCCTTTAGGCGGCATTGCGTTGATGCCGGTAATGGCCTTGGCCAGGATGCCGTCGAGACCGCCCTGGTGATCGGCGCGTTCTTTCCACGCAGCCTTGTCACCAATTTTCGGCGCGCCCAGCAGGCCCGTGCCGTGGCAAGCGTTGCAATGCTTTGCAATTACGTCTTTCGGCGCCTTGGCACCGCCGGCGCCGCCGGCCGAGGCCACGACTTCCATACCCTTGCATTCCTTGCCCTGGACGCAGACCTGGCCGACGGGTTCAAGGCGCTTGGCGATTTCGTCGTTCGGCGCCGCTTGAGCGGTCGCAGCCCATAGGGCCAATACGGTTGCTGGTGCAGCCAGCATTTTCATAATTAGGTTCACGCGTACACCCTCAATGGTGGCTAGTCACGCCTGCGGCCACGGTTTGCAGGCGGGCGCAAGTATAGCGGTAAGCCTGTCACTCTGAAACAACCCCAAAGTCGCAAGGGTCTTGTTTGTCATGACAGCCCAACAGGTGGGCGCCTTTGCCACGCGGGCCTGGCGCCTCTTGGTCTAGAAATTGGCCGGCGTGGCTGCGCTGATCAGTCGCGCCGGCACATCGAACGGATTACGGAAACGGTGGGGCTTGGTGCTTTCGAAATAGTAGCTGTCGCCAGCCTCGAGCACGAAGGTTTCGACGCCGACCACCAGTTCCAGCCGTCCTTCCACCAGGATCCCGGTCTCCTCGCCCTCATGGGTGAGCATCTCTTCACCGGTATCGGCACCCGGCGGATAGATCTCGTTGAGGAAGGCAATCGCCCGGCTCGGATGCGCCCGGCCCACCAGCTTCATGGTCACGGCACCATCGGAGATGTCGATCAGTTCGTTGGCTTTGTAGACGATCTGGGTCGGTTTTTCCTGAAGGATCTCTTCGGAGAAAAACTCGACCATGGACATGGGAATCCCGCCAAGGACCTTGCGCAGCGAGCTGATCGAGGGGCTGACGCTGTTCTTCTCGATCATCGAAATAGTGCTGTTGGTGACGCCCGCGCGCTTGGCGAGTTCACGCTGGGAAAGGCCTTTGAGTTTACGAATGGATTGCAGTCGTTCACCGACGTCCAATGCTGGAGCCTCCAGGGAATCAGGTTGTGAGGAAAGTGAGCGTTATCATGGCGACAGCGTTCAGTATTTACAACACTTTGACCCGAATCCTGTGCGGTGAAGCGACTTTCGGTAGGTGGCGCTTCGTCTCAGCCCCCGGAATAGAGCCGTGGCACCCGCCGCAGGTTGCAGAAAATCTGATAAGGAATCGTGTCGGCGGCCTTGGCGACATCACTGGCAAGGATGTTCTTGCCCCACAACTCCACGGTCGAGCCGAGCCCGGCCTGGGGGACATGGGTCAAGTCGACACACAGCATGTCCATCGACACCCGCCCGACCAGCTGGCTGCGCTGCCCATCCACCCGCACCGGCGTGCCGTTCGGCGCCTGGCGCGGGTAGCCGTCGGCATAGCCCATGGCGACCACCCCGACCCGGGTCGGTTGCGTGGTCACGAAGCGAGCACCGTAGCCCACCGGCTCACCGGCGGGCAATTCACGCACGCAGATGATCTTCGATTCCAGGGTCATCACCGGTTGCAGGCGCGAGGCGACAGTGTTGGGTTCGTCGAAGGGGGTCGCGCCGTAGAGCATGATGCCCGGCCGCACCCAGTCGCTCGGCATCTGCGGCCAGCCCAGTACCGCTGGGGAGTTGCGCAGGCTGATCTCTGCCGCCAACCCCTGACGGGCCGCCTCGAACACGACCAGTTGCTCGGTGCTGCTGGGATCGTGCAGTTCATCGGCACGGGCGAAGTGGCTCATCAGGACAATCTTCGCCACTTTGCCGCTGGCCAGCAGGCGACGGTAGGCCGCCTGGTAATCCGCCGGATGCAGGCCGACCCGGTGCATGCCGGAATCGAGCTTGAGCCAGACCGTGATCGGCTGGCTCAGCGCGGCTTTTTCAATCGCTTCGAGTTGCCACAACGAATGCACCACGCACCAGAAATCATGCTCGACGATCAACGGCAGCTCATCGGCTTCGAAAAACCCCTCCAACAGCAGGATCGGCCCACGGATCCCACCGGCCCGCAGCTCCAGGGCTTCTTCGATGCAGGCCACGGCGAACCCGTCCGCCGTGGCCTGCAGCGCCTCGGCGCACCGCACCGCACCGTGCCCGTAGGCGTCGGCCTTGATCACCGCAAGGGCCTTGGCCCCCGTGACTTCGCGGGCCAATTGGTAGTTGTGACGCAGGGCTTGGAGATCGATCAGGGCACGGGCAGGACGCATGGCGGCAGGCTTCTAGGCGGTCATGAATAAAAAACCGGCGCAGGTTGGCAGGGTGAACCACCCAGCGCCGGAAGAGGGATCGTTTAGGCAGGTATTAAGGCAGCGCAGCCACGACGGACAGCTCCACCAGGATCTGCGGTTCACACAGCTTGGCCTCCACCGTGGCCCGGGCCGGGGCGACGCCTTTGGGCAACCACTTATCCCAGACCGCGTTCATGCCTGCGAAGTGAGCCTCAATGTCCTTCAGGTAGATCGTCACCGATAACAGCCGCGTCTTGTCGGTCCCGGACAACTCCAGCAAACGCTCGATATTGGCCAGGCATTCGCGGGTCTGCTGTTCAATACCGGCGTTCATGTCGTCGCCGACCTGCCCGGCCAGGTAAACGGTGCCGTTGTGCACGACAACCTGGCTCATGCGGTCATTGGTGAGCTGGCGCTGGATTGACATGTTTTGCAGACTCCTGGGTTTTGCTGCCATAACGGGAAATATCGAGGCCTTCGGCGCTGATCTGCGGCTTTTTCTTCGCCATCAGGTCGGCCAACAGGCGACCGGAACCACAGGCCATGGTCCACCCGAGGGTACCGTGGCCGGTGTTCAGGAACAGATTCTTGAAGGGCGTGGCACCGACGATGGGCGTGCCATCCGGGGTGGTCGGACGCAAGCCGGTCCAGAAACTGGCCTCGGCCAGATCGCCGCCCTGAGGATAAAGGTCGTTGACGATCATCTCCAGGGTTTCACGCCGACGCGGGTTCAGGGACAGGTCAAAACCGGCGATTTCCGCCATGCCGCCCACCCGAATGCGATTGTCGAAGCGAGTGATCGCGACCTTGTAGGTTTCGTCGAGAATGGTCGAGGTCGGGGCCATCGCCGGGTTGGTGATCGGCACGGTCAGGGAGTAACCCTTGAGCGGATACACCGGCGCGCGGATCCCGAGGGGCTTGAGCAATTGCGGCGAATAGCTGCCCAGGGCGAGCACATAGCGGTCGGCGGTTTCCAGCTTGCCGTCGATCCAGACACCGTTGATGCGGTCGCCAGCGAAGTCCAGGCGCTGGATATCCTGGCCAAAGCGGAATTGCACACCCAGCTTCACCGCCATTTCCGCCAGGCGCGTGGTAAACATCTGGCAGTCGCCGGTCTGGTCGTTAGGCAGGCGCAAGGCACCGGCCAGGATGTCGGTGACATTGGCCAGTGCCGGCTCGACCCGGGCAATGCCTTCGCGGTCGAGCACTTCGAACGGTACGCCGGACTCCTTCAGCACGGCGATGTCTTTTGCCGCGCCATCGAGCTGGGCCTGGGTGCGGAACAACTGTGTAGTCCCCAGGCTACGGCCCTCGTAGGCAATGCCGGTTTCGGCGCGCAGCTCGTCGAGGCAATCACGGCTGTACTCGGACAGGCGCACCATGCGTTCCTTGTTGATGGCATAGCGGCTGGCGGTGCAGTTGCGCAGCATCTGCGCCATCCACAGGTATTGATCAATGTCGGCCGTGGCCTTGATCGCCAGCGGCGCATGCCGTTGCAGCAGCCACTTGATGGCCTTGAGCGGCACGCCCGGCGCGGCCCATGGCGAGGCATAACCCGGCGACACTTGGCCGGCGTTGGCGAAACTGGTTTCCATGGCAGGTGCTGGCTGACGGTCGACCACCACCACTTCAAACCCGGCACGAGCCAGATAATAAGCACTGACGGTACCGATGACGCCGCTACCCAAGACCAGAACGCGCATGTTGATGCCCTCATCGCGGATGAACCGCTGACGTTTGTTGTACAAAGCTTTGATGGGCGCAGTGTAAAAAAGATCAGCCAGTGCTTTTCACTATATAAACACCTATATTTGGCGAGAATTCTCGGCAAAACCCCTTTTCATGGAGGCGCATCACCTGTGCGTACCAACACCCAGACCAAACGCGAGCTGGACAAGATCGACCGCAACATCCTGCGCATTCTCCAGGCGGACGGGCGGATCTCCTTCACCGAGCTGGGGGAAAAGGTCGGCCTGTCCACCACGCCCTGTACCGAGCGGGTTCGGCGCCTGGAGCGCGAGGGCATCATCATGGGCTACAACGCCCGGCTCAATCCGCAGCACTTGAAGGGCAGCCTGCTGGTATTTGTCGAGATCAGCCTCGACTACAAATCCGGCGACACCTTCGAAGAGTTCCGACGCGCCGTGCTGAAACTGCCTCACGTGCTGGAATGTCACCTGGTGTCAGGGGATTTCGACTACCTGGTGAAAGCACGGATTTCCGAGATGGCTTCGTACCGCAAGCTGCTGGGGACATCCTGCTCAAGCTGCCCCACGTACGCGAATCCAAGAGCTACATCGTGATGGAAGAAGTGAAGGAAAGCTTGAACCTGCCGATTCCGGATTGAGCCTGGCTCCGGACCGCTTTCGCGAGCAGGCTCACTCCCAAACAGGTGAGGGGTGAGCACGTTCTTGCGAACGAACCGAGATCCATTGTGGGAGCGAGCTTGCTCGCGAAGGCCGCGACTCGGTCTCCTGGCGACTAGACCAACACCTGCCGGGTGCTGGCCATGTACTCATGAATCTGCTTCTCGACCCGTGGATGAATCAGTTCCACTGGCCGCCGGCCATTGGGACACGGCAAGGTCGCCGTGGTGCCGAACAGCCGGCAGATCAGCGGTCGCTCGTCGTAGACGGTGCAACCGTTGGGCCCCAGGTGCACGCAGTCCAAGGCGTCCATGGCCGCGTCCTGTTCGGCGCGAGTCTTGCGGGGCAAGCGGGCCATTTCCTCGGGCGAGGTGGTGACCGGACCGCAGCAGTCATGGCAACCCGGTACGCACTCGAACGAGGGAATCTGCTGGCGTAGCGTGCGGATCTTCTGACTGTTGCAGCTCATCGAGGCGTTTACCGAGAGGGACAAACCGGGATTCTGCCTTAAAGGCCGCGTGCCAGACAGCGCAAACCGACCGGTGTTGCCCAGGAAGGAAGCCCCGGCTTATGCTCCGTAAAATTTCTCAAACACAACAATCAGGATTACGCACATGAACGCCCGTGTTCAGCAACCGGTCCCGAACCACGCGCACGCCGCCTCTTACTACGCCGCCAGCAGCCTGCCGCAACCGGACCATCCGCTGCTGCAGGGTGAGTTGCGGGCGGATGTCTGCGTCGTCGGCGGCGGGTTCTCCGGGTTGAACACGGCGATCGAACTGGCCGAACGCGGCATGAGCGTGGTGCTGCTGGAAGCGCACCGGATCGGCTGGGGGGCCAGCGGGCGCAACGGCGGCCAATTGATCCGTGGTGTTGGTCATGGCCTCGACCAGTTCGCGTCGATCATCGGCACCGACGGCGTGCGCCAGATGAAACTCATGGGGCTTGAGGCCGTGGAAATCGTCCGACAGCGCGTCGAGCGTTTTCAAATCCCCTGTGACCTTACCTGGGGCTACTGCGACCTCGCCAACAAACCCAGCGACCTGGAAGGCTTCGCCGAAGACGCCGAAGAATTGCGCAGCCTGGGTTATCGCCACCCGACCCGACTGCTGCAAGCCGACGAAATGCACAGCGTCGTGGGTTCGGATCGCTACGTCGGCGGACTGATCGACATGGGTTCGGGCCATTTGCATCCGTTGAACCTGGCCCTGGGCGAAGCCGCCGCGGCGCAGCAATTGGGGGTCCGGCTGTTCGAACAATCGGCGGTCACGCGCATCGACTACGGCCCTGAGGTGAACGTGCACACCCAACAGGGCTCGGTCCGTGCCAAGACGCTGGTGCTGGGCTGCAATGCCTACCTCAATGGACTCAATCCACAACTCGGCGGCAAAGTCCTGCCGGCCGGCAGCTACATCATCGCCACCGAGCCCTTGAGCCAGACCCAGGCACAGGCGCTGTTGCCACAGAACATGGCCGTCTGTGATCAACGGGTAGCACTGGATTACTACCGGCTTTCGGCGGATCGCCGCTTGCTGTTCGGCGGGGCTTGTCACTATTCCGGCCGCGACCCGCAGGACATTGGCGCCTATATGCGTCCGAAAATGCTCAAGGTGTTCCCGCAATTGGCGGATGTGAAAATCGATTATCAATGGGGCGGGATGATCGGCATTGGTGCCAACCGTTTGCCGCAGATCGGCCGGCTGAAGGACCAGCCCAATGTGTATTACGCCCAGGCCTATTCCGGCCATGGGGTGAATGCCACGCACCTGGCCGGCAAACTGTTGGCCGAAGCCATCAGCGGGCAGCACAGCAGCGGTTTCGACCTGTTCGCCCAGGTCCCGCACATGACCTTCCCGGGGGGCAAGCACTTGCGCTCACCGCTGTTGGCGCTGGGGATGTTGTGGCATCGGTTGAAAGAGTTGGTTTAGTCCTGGATCCGTGGCGAGGGAGCTTGCTCCCGCTCGGTTGCGCAGCAACCGCAAAAAGACGGTCTGCTACGCAGCCCAGCGGGAGCAAGCTCCCTCGCCACCGGGTTCCTATTGCTTCAAAGCCGCCAGAACGGCCTGAGCCCCTCCTCCAACGCCTGCTCCCGACTCAGCCCGACGTCACGCAACTGTTCGGGTGTAAGTTCCAACAAGGCCCTGCGTGTATGCAGACGATGCCAGAACAGGGCCCAGCGGCTCAGGCCGGACGGCGAATTGCGCAATGTCGCGCTGCGCAGCCCCTTCTCCTGCCCTGCCGCCAGTTCCTGACTGTGTAACGTCAGCCGCACATCGCTCAAGCCGTTCATTTTGATCGCTCCTGTTTACTTGGGTAGCCAGAGGTTTCATGATGCGCGAACGGCTAAAAGCAATACAGATTCAACCTATTCCTTTTATAAGCATACAGATTCGGTATTTCCGCCACTGAATTGTCATTTTCCAATCCAACTGTATCGGTCGCAGTTGTCCATCTCATCGGGAGCGCACCATGACCCTCTATGTGAACCTCGCCGAACTGCTCGGCACCCGCATCGAACAGGGCTTCTACCGCCCCGGCGACCGGCTGCCGTCGGTGCGGGCATTGAGCACCGAACATGGGGTCAGCTTGAGTACGGTGCAGCAGGCCTATCGGGTGCTGGAGGACAGTGGGCTGGCGATGCCGAGACCCAAGTCCGGTTACTTCGTACCCGTGGGCCGCGAATTGCCAGACCTGCCGGTAGTAGGCCGTCCGGCCCAGCGCCCCGTGGATATTTCCCAGTGGGACCAGGTGCTGGAGCTGATACGCGCCGTACCGCGCCCGGATGTGGTGCAACTGGGACGCGGCATGCCGGACATCAACTCGCCGACCATGAAACCGCTGCTGCGCAGCCTGGCGCAGATCAGCCGCCGGCAAGACATGCCCGGCCTGTATTACGACAACATCTACGGCAACCTCGAACTGCGTGAACAGATCGCCCGACTGTCGTTGGACTCCGGCTGCCAACTGGGCCCCAACGACCTGATCGTCACCACCGGCTGTCATGAAGCCCTGTCGGTCAGCATCCGCGCCACCTGCGAACAAGGCGACATCGTCGCAGTGGACTCACCCAGCTTTCACGGGGCCATGCAAACCCTCAAGGGCCTGGGCATGAAGGCCTTGGAAATCCCCACCGACCCGCTCACCGGCATCAGCCTGGATGCACTGGAGCTGGCCCTGGAGCAATGGCCCATCAAGGCCATACAGTTGACCCCCAGCTGCAATAACCCGCTGGGCTACATCATGCCCGACGCCAATAAACGCGCGCTGCTGAACCTGGCACAGCGCTTCGACGTGGCGATCATCGAAGATGATGTGTATGGGGAGTTGGCCTACACATACCCCCGCCCACGCACCATCAAGTCCTTCGATGAAGACGGTCGCGTCCTGCTCTGCAGTTCGTTTTCCAAGACCCTGGCGCCTGGCCTGCGCATTGGCTGGGTTGCGCCAGGCCGGTATCTGGAGCGGGTGCTGCACATGAAATACATCAGCACCGGCTCTACCGCGCCACAGCCGCAGATTGCCATTGCCGAGTTTCTCAAGGGCGGGCATTTCGAACCCCATTTGCGGCGGATGCGTACGCAATACCAGCGCAATCGCGACGTGATGATCGACTGGGTCAGCCGCTATTTTCCAGCGGGCACCCGTGCCAGTCGCCCACGGGGCAGTTTCATGCTGTGGATCGAATTGCCCGACGGCTTCGACACGCTGAAGCTCAATCGGGCTCTGCTGGACCAAGGCGTGCAGGTGGCCGTCGGCAGTATTTTTTCGGCATCGGGCAAGTACCGCAACTGCTTGCGGATGAACTACGCTGCCAAGCCAACGGCTCAGATCGAAGAGGCCGTGCGCAAGGTCGGGGCCGCCGCTATCGCGCTGTTGAACGAAACCCAGCGCGACGTCGTCTGAACTTTACCCAGGGAAGCAGCACCCAATAGCCGATCAACGTGAACAAGCGGAACGATCCTACGTGAGATCCAGACCGATCCTGCCTGCGCTACTGTTAGTCGGCTCACTGCTGAGCGGCTGCGCCGGTCTTGATGTCACCCGCGAGCCGTCCCAGGCCCTGCCGGCCACCGAATCCTCGTTCGGCCGCTCGGTCCAGGCCCAGGCCGCCGCCCATGAAGGGCGCTCGGGCTTTCGGCTGCTGTCGGACAGCACCGAGGCCTTCACTGCCCGGGCCGAGCTGATTCGCCATGCCCAAGGCAGCCTGGATTTGCAGTACTACATCGTCCATGACGGCATCAGCACGCGGATGCTGGTGGATGAACTGCTCAAGGCCGCCGACCGGGGCGTACGCGTGCGGATCCTGCTGGACGACACCACCAGCGATGGCCAGGATCAGATCATCGCCACCCTCGCCGCCCATCCGCAGATCCAGATCCGCCTGTTCAATCCGCTGCACCTGGGACGCGCCACCGGCGTGACTCGCGGCCTCGGACGCCTGTTCGACCTGTCGTTGCAACACCGCCGGATGCACAACAAGCTGTGGCTGGCGGACAACAGCATGGCCATCGTCGGCGGTCGCAACCTGGGCGATGAGTACTTCGACGCCGAACCCAACCTGAACTTCACCGACATCGACCTGCTCAGTGTCGGTCCGGTGGCCGAACAATTGGGCCACAGCTTCGACCAGTACTGGAACAGCGCCCTGAGCAAACCCATCGAACAGTTCCTGTCCCATCGCCCCACGCCCAAGGACCTGGCCAACAGCCGCCTGCGCCTGCAAGAGTCCCTGGAGCAGACCCACAAGGAAAACCACGCGCTCTACCAGCAGTTGACCGCCTACAAGACCCAACCGCGCCTGGACACCTGGCGCGACCAGTTGATCTGGGCCTGGAACCAGGCGCTGTGGGACGCACCCAGCAAGGTGCTGGCCAAGGACGAACCGGACCCTCAGTTGTTGCTGACCACCCAACTGGCCCCCGAACTGACGGGCGTCAGCAAAGAACTGATCATGATTTCCGCCTACTTCGTCCCCGGCCAGCCAGGCTTGGTGTACCTGACCAGTCGCGCCGATGCCGGCGTGTCGGTGAGCCTGCTGACCAACTCCCTGGAAGCCACCGACGTGCCCGCCGTGCACGGCGGCTATGCACCGTACCGCAAGGCCCTGCTGCAACATGGCGTGCGCCTGTTCGAACTGCGACGACAACCGGGCGACACCGGTGGCAGCCCGCATCTGTTCTACAGCAAATCCTACGGCGAATCGGACTCCAGCCTGCACAGCAAGGCGATCATCTTCGACCAGCAGAAATCCTTCATCGGCTCGTTCAATTTCGACCCGCGCTCAGTGCTGTGGAACACCGAAGTCGGCGTGCTGGTGAACAGCCCGGAACTCGCCGGCCAAGTCCGCGAGCTGGCCTTGCAAGGCATGGCGCCGGCCCTGAGTTACCAGGCCAGGCTGAAAGATGGAAAGCTTGTATGGACCACCGAAGACAACGGCAAGATCCACGACCTGGACCGCGAACCGGGCAGTTGGTGGCGCCGGTTCAATGCCTGGTTCGCCACGACTGTCGGGTTGGAGCGGATGCTTTAGAGGCAGCCCGCTTTTGTGACAAGGGATTTGGGTGTGCTCAGGCCGCTTGGGTTGCCCCGAACGCCCCTTGGCGCAACAGCAGGATCACCAACCCGAACGCCCCGGCCGCCATGAACAACGGCAGCGCATGTCCGCTGACCCATTGGCTGCCCGCTCCCGCCACCAGCGGGCCGACCAGGCAGCCGATCCCCCACAACTGCGCGATATGGGCATTGGCCCGCACCAGCGCATCGTCGCGGTAACGCTCGCCGATCAGGATCAGCGACAAGGTGAACAACCCGCCTGCGCTGGCACCAAACAGCACCCATAGCGGCCAAATCAGCAACGTATCGATCAGCAGGGGTACCGCCAGGCTCGATAACGTCAGCGCCACCGCGCATCCGGTGAACAACGACCGGCGAGACACGCGATCGGCCAGGGCGCCGATGGGCAATTGCAGCAAGGCATCACCGACCACCACGGTGCTGACCATCGCCAGCGCAATGTCGGCCGTGAAACCCTGGCGCAGGCAATACACCGGCAACAACGTGAGGATCATCGCCTCGAACGCAGCGAACAACGAGACCGCCCAGGCAATCGCCGGCAAGCCACGGCAAAACCTCCACAAATCGCCGAACGTAACGTTGCCGGCCTCGCTGCTCGGCGCACCGCTACGGCCCAGCAACAGCAAGGGTGCGACCAACAGCAGGCCGACGCCCACCCAGAACCCGTAGTCATGATCGGTCCCCAGCGCGCCCAGCAGCAGCGGGCCGGACAACTGGCTCAGGGCGTAGCTGCTGCCGTACAGCGCCACCAACCGTCCACGCCATTTTTCAATGACCAGTTGGTTGATCCAGCTCTCACCCAGAATGAACACCAAGGTCAGGACCACGCCAATCATCAGGCGCAGCAGCAACCAGACCGGATAGCTGGGCAGCAGCGCCAGCAACCCGATGGACACCGCACCGCCCCACAGGCACAGGCGCATCAACGCCGCCGTGCCGAACCGCGCCGCCAGCCGGCTCGACACCTTGGCCCCGAGCAACACCCCCACCGCCGGCATGGCCGCCATCACACCGATGGCAAACGAACCATAACCCCAGCCCTCCAGGCGCAGCGACACCAACGGCATGCTCACGCCCAGGGCCAGGCCGACGCTCAGGACAGACGCCAGCACGGCGAAATAGGTTGCCCAACGCATTTCCACGCTCCTGTGGACAGTTATCAATCTCAACCATCACCCAAAACACTGTGGGAGCGAGCTTGCTCGCGATGGCGGCGCAACATTCAACAAGGTCGTCGACTGTCGTACCGCTATCGCGAGCAAGCTCGCTCCCACAGGGGATGTGTGTTGACCGCCAATCTTCCGCTCATCCCCGACCAATGTGGGAGCGAGCTTGCTCGCGATGGCGGCGTAACATTCAACAAGGTCGTCGACTGTCGTACCGCTATCGCGAGCAAGCTCGCTCCCACAGAGGGAATCAGCGCTGCATGAGACCCCGGACAAGATCCGGGGCCGTCACTGTCAGAGCTTGATCCAGGTCGACTTCAGTTCGGTGTATTTGTCGAATGCATGCAGCGACTTGTCGCGACCGTTGCCCGACTGCTTGAAACCACCGAACGGTGCGGTCATGTCGCCGCCGTCGTACTGGTTGACCCATACGCTGCCGGCACGCAGGGCCTTGGCGGTCAGGTGAGCCTTGGAGATATCCTTGGTCCATACCGCTGCGGCCAGGCCATATGGCGTGTCGTTGGCGATCTCGATGGCCTGCTCGGCGGTGTCAAAGGCGATGACCGACAACACCGGGCCGAAAATCTCTTCCTGGGCAATTTTCATGGCGTTGCTCACGCCGTCGAAAATCGTCGGCTCGACGTAAGTGCCGCCGGTTTCCTCAAGGATGCGCTTACCACCGGCCACCAGTTTGGCGCCGTCGCTATGGCCAGCCTCGATGTAGGACAGCACAGTATTCATCTGCTGGGTATCGACCAGGGCACCGACGTTGGTGGCCGGGTCCAGGGGATTGCCCGGCTTCCAGCCCTTGAGGGCTTCGATCACCAGCGGCAGGAACGTGTCCTTGATGGAGCGCTCCACCAACAGTCGCGAGCCGGCGGTGCAGACTTCGCCCTGGTTGAAGGCGATGGCGCTGGCAGCGGATTCGGCAGCGGCCTGCAGGTCCGGGGCATCGGCGAACACGATGTTCGGGCTCTTGCCGCCGGCTTCCAGCCAGATGCGCTTCATATTGGATTCGCCGGAATAGATCATCAGTTGCTTGGCGATCTTGGTCGAGCCAGTGAACACCAGCGTATCGACGTCCATATGCAGGGCCAGGGCCTTGCCGACGGTGTGGCCGTAGCCTGGCAACACGTTCAGCACGCCTTTCGGAATGCCGGCCTCGATCGCCAGCGCAGCGATACGGATGGCGGTCAGCGGGGATTTTTCCGACGGCTTGAGCACCACCGAGTTACCAGTGGACAGCGCTGGGCCGAGCTTCCAGCAGGCCATCATCAACGGGAAGTTCCAGGGCACGATAGCCCCCACGACACCCACCGGCTCACGGGTCACCAGGCCCAGTTGATCGTGCGGGGTGGCCGCCACTTCGTCGTAGAGCTTGTCGATGGCTTCACCGCTCCAGCTCAACGCCTGGGCCGCGCCGGGCACGTCGATGTTCAGCGAATCGCTGATCGGCTTGCCCATGTCCAGCGTTTCCAGCAGGGCCAGTTCTTCAGCATGCTGCTTGAGCAAGCCGGCGAAACGGATCATGGTGGTTTTGCGCTTGCTTGGCGCCAGGCGCGACCAGACGCCGGAGTTGAAGGTGGCGCGGGCATTTTCGACGGCACGTTGGGCGTCGGCCACGTCGCAGCTGGCGATCTTGCCCAGCAGGCGGCCATCGACCGGGCTGAGGCAATCGAACGTTTCGCCGGACACCGCATCGGTGTACTCACCGTTGATGAAGGCGCGGCCTTCGATCTTCAGGTCGCGGGCGCGTTGTTCCCAATCGGTACGAGTCAGGGTGGTCATGCGTGTGTCCTCCTCTTATTGAGTACGAACGCCGCGCAATGCGCAGCGCTCAAAAGAATTCTGCCCGGCCAGCCTGTTTTCGGCGCTGTTTTCGGCATAGGGCACCCGCCACCCTAAACCAGCGGCCGGTCATGTTTCAATATATTTGACACATCGACGGCAAACGGCCTTGCGATGTTCGTTTTAATAAACATAGACTCGAGGCCTTCCAAGCGATCACTGGGGATCACCCGCATGAGCATTCAGGACATCGTCGACTTCAGCCAGGCCAATACCACCGCCGAACGTTATCGCCCGGACCCGGCCAAGGTGTTCAAGGGCGATCCCGAGCAAACCGTGTTCAACCACTACAGCAGCCCTTGTGGGCAAATGAACGCTGGCGTATGGGAAGGCGCCGTCGGCCAGTGGACGGTCAATTACACCGAACATGAATACTGCGAGATCGTCCAGGGCGTCTCCGTGCTGCGGGACAACGATGGCAACGCCAAGACCCTGCGGGCCGGCGACCGCTTCGTGATCCCGGCCGGATTCAAGGGCACCTGGGAAGTGCTCGAGCCATGCCGCAAGATCTACGTGGTGTTTGAAGCAAAGCTATAAATATGTACCGCACAGCGTGTGGCGCCGAGGAAGAAGATCGAGTTGTCCATCCGGACATCACTTCTTACTCAAAGGATTAATGACCATGACCAATGACGAGGTCCAACACAAGCTCCGCTACCTGATTGGCAGCTCTTATGTATCCTCCCTGAAGGCTTACATCAGCGAGCTGACCGGGCGTGCACACGTCGTAGGCCCTAATGAAGGGGCTTCCAGGGAATGGGATCCCAATCGAATTCGCGTCGTCGCCAATGCTTGTGGGACCATTGAATCGTTCCGCTTCGGCTGAAAACAAGACACATCGAACAAGTAACAAAAAAGGGCCCGTATCTCACGATACGGGCCCTTTTTTAGCCACCGAAAAAGAAGCTGACACTCTATCGCTGGCCAATGTCCCCCACCACAGATAAGACTGCTCACGGGCGTCACGCACTTTATTGTCGCAACGACAACGCACAGGACGTGCGGTCAACCCGACAAGTGAGCGCCCCGACCCCATAACTATTTGCAAGGAGGCAAACATGCCCGTCTTACCCGATCAATGCGACCTGGCCATCGCCCGATACACCATCGGCCAAAAATGCACCCCCGAGCTGCTTGAAGAGGTTCGCGCCTTGGCCAATGGGGCTCCCGTACGCGCCACGGGGCCGAAGTATCCTTCGAGCTGGGACCTGCGTCCGCGACGCATCAACCTGCACACCGATGCCAACAGGATCATTGTCAGCATCCACTGCGGTTGACCCCTCTCGTTACTGACCACGAAACCTGAGCAACAAAAAAGGCCCGTATCTCGCGATACGGGCCTTTTTCGTAAGAGGGAAAAATCAATTACTTGATTTTGCCTTCCTTGTAGATCACGTGCTTGCGAACAACCGGATCATATTTCTTGATCTCGATTTTGTCCGGGGTAGTACGCTTGTTCTTGTCGGTAGTGTAGAAGTGACCAGTACCGGCGCTCGAGATCAAACGAATCAATTCACGCATGATTAGCTCCCTTAAACCTTGCCATCGCGACGAAGTTCGGCCAGCACGACACTGATGCCACGCTTGTCGATGATACGCATGCCCTTGGCAGATACGCGCAGACGCACAAAACGTTTCTCTTCTTCAACCCAGAAGCGGTGATGCTGCAGGTTCGGCAGGAAACGACGACGGGTTTTGTTGTTTGCGTGGGAAATGTTATTCCCAGTCACCGGACCCTTACCGGTAACTTGACAGACTCTCGACATGCCTCAGCCCTCTAAAACCACATGCCCAACCCGGCATGGGTTGGCCGCTTAATCTCTCAGTCATTTGGCGCCAGGCGCCGCGTTTCTTTAAGGGTCTTACCGGCTACACCTACAGTGAAGGAACCGGGCCCCTAGAAAAGAGCGCTGCTTTATACCAGAAAGACCACAGCGCAACAACAGCCGATGTGATTTGTCTTTCTGAAGAAACATCGGCTCACCGCCCCGGACGGCTGGGGCAGAGGCTGGCACGGCCCCTGACCGCTCGTCGCTGCACGCAGGTTTTTTTCACGTGCGGCAGGTTCTGGCCACCCATACCGTCGCCGCAGAGTGCCGGAAAATGCAAAAAGGGGATAGTCATTTGGCAGCGAGCCCACTAGGGTAGGCCTTTTCCAGACTGCACTCGCAGATGGGCCTTCGACTTGCACAGGAAACCGACCATGCGCCTCGCTGCCCTACCGTTGTTGCTCGCCCCTCTGCTGATCACCCCGCAGGCTTGGGCCGCCGCCCTGAGCGTCTGCACCGAAGCCAGCCCGGAAGGGTTCGATGTCGTCCAGTACAACTCCCTGACCACCACCAACGCCTCCGCCGACGTGCTGATGAACCGCTTGGTGGATTTCGATACCGCCAGCGGCAAAGTGGTCCCCAGCCTGGCCGAGCGCTGGGAAATCTCTACCGATGGCCTGACCTACGTGTTCAAGCTGCGGCCACAGGTCAAGTTCCATCACACCGAGTACTTCACGCCGCGCCGCGACCTGACCGCCGAGGACGTGAAGTTCAGCTTCGAGCGCATGCTCGACCCGGCGAACCCGTGGCACAAGGTTGCGCAAAGCGGCTTCCCCCACGCCCAGTCCATGCAATTGCCGGCGCTGATCAAGAAAATCGACGCCCTGGACCCGCTGACCGTGCGTTTCACCCTCGATCACGCCGATTCGACCTTCCTGGCAACGTTGAGCATGGGCTTTGCCTCCATCTATTCGGCCGAATACGCCGATCAACTGATGCAGGCCGGCACGCCGGAAAAACTCAACAATCAGCCGATCGGCACCGGCCCGTTCATCTTCAGCCGGTTCCAGAAGGATGCCTCGATCCGCTACAAGGCCAACGACGCCTATTTCGGCGGCAAGCCCAAAGTGGACCCGCTGGTCTTCGCTATCACGCCGGATGCCAACGTGCGCCTGCAGAAACTGCGCCGCAACGAATGCCAGATCGCCTTGTCGCCCAAGCCGCTGGACGTGCAGGCCGCCCGGCAGGAACCGACCCTGAGCGTGGCCCAGACCGACGCCTTCATGACCGCGTTCGTGGCGATCAACAGCCAGCATCCGCCACTGGACAAGCCTGAGGTGCGACAAGCCATCAACCTGGCCTTCGACAAGGCCAGCTACCTCAAGACCGTCTTCGAAGGCACCGCCGAAGCCGCCAACGGCCCCTACCCGCCCAACACCTGGAGCTACGCCAAGAGCCTGCCCGGCTATGCCCACGACCCAGCGAAGGCCCGCGACCTGCTGGCCAAGGCCGGTTTGAAGGAAGGCTTCCAGACCACCATCTGGACCCGCCCTTCCGGCAGCCTGC
This sequence comes from Pseudomonas sp. Van50, assembly GCF_055390755.1. Taxonomy (NCBI): domain Bacteria; kingdom Pseudomonadati; phylum Pseudomonadota; class Gammaproteobacteria; order Pseudomonadales; family Pseudomonadaceae; genus Pseudomonas; species Pseudomonas sp. Van50. The sequence continues at coordinate 6,822,750 of NZ_AP024343.1, forward strand.
TGAACCCCAACCCCAGCGTTGGCGCCCAGCTGCTGCAATCCGACCTGGCGCAGATCGGCATCCAGGCGGAAATCCGCGTGATCGAATGGGGCGAACTGATCCGCCGCGCCAAGGCCGGCGAACATGACCTGCTGTTCATGGGCTGGGCCGGCGACAACGGCGACCCGGACAACTTCCTCACTCCGCAGTTTTCCTGCGCGGCACTCAAGTCCGGCACCAACTTCGCCCGCTACTGCAACCCGGACCTGGACAAACTGATCAGCGCCGGCAAGACCACCGGCGAACAAGGCGTGCGTGCCAAGCTCTACGAGCAGGCCCAGGCCCAGATCCAGCAGCAGGCCCTGTGGCTGCCCCTGGCGCACCCTACCGCCTTCGCACTGACCCGCAAGGATGTGCAGGGTTATGCGGTGAGCCCGTTTGGACGGCAGGATTACTCCAAGGTCAGCCTCAAGTAACCACAGTCCCCTCCTGTGGGAGCCTGTGGGAGCAAAGCTTGCTCTCGATAGCGGTTTTACAGCCAACAGAAGTGTTGTATGTGTCAACGTCATCGCGAGCAAGCTTTGCTCCCACAAGGGATTATTCAAGCATGACCCTGGCTACATCCACCCATACTCCGCCATCGACAGCGGCTCCCCATCGCCAACAATGAAGTGGTCGAGCACCCGCACGTCGATCAGTTCCAGGGCCTCTTGGAGCCGCTCGGTGAGCACCCGGTCGGCCTGGCTGGGCTCGGTGTTGCCGGAGGGGTGGTTGTGGCACAGGATCAACGCAGCGGCGTTGTGGGCCAGGGCGCGCTTGACCACCTGCCGGGGATGGACACTGGCGCTGTCGATAGAACCGCGAAACAGCGCCTCGAAGGTCAGCACCTGGTGCTTGGCGTTGAGAAACAGGCAACCGAACACCTCGTGGGGTTCGTGACGCAGCATGGACTTGAGGTATTCACGAACCGCCAACGGGCTTTCCAGCATGGTCTTTTCCCGCGCCCGTTCAGCCAAATGCCGCCGACTCATTTCCTGAGCCGCCTGCAGTTGGGCAAACTTCGCCGGCCCGAGCCCCATGTGGTTACTGAATGTGATCTGATCCGCTTCAAGCAGCGCGCGCAGGCTGCCAAATTGAATCAACAGTTGTCGCGCCAGATCCACCGCGCTTTTGCCGGACACGCCGGTTCGTAAAAAAATCGCCAGCAGCTCGGCGTCCGAAAGACTCCCCGCCCCCAGCGCCAATAACCTCTCCCGCGGCCGCTCGGCCACAGGCCAATCGCGAATACTCATGGCATCTCCCTGATTGTGGGCGCCGCTGTTCCGTAGCGGTCGCTGTGATATCGTAGCCCATCTTTTTTGCAGGTGATTTGCACCCTGGCAGCTGCTGCCAAGGGGTTCGCCTTGCACTGACCACTGAAATCGAAAGGCAGGCCTATGCAGCGGCTGTATCGGAAACGCATCGTTCTGGGCGTCGGCGGCGGCATTGCCGCCTACAAGAGCGCCGAGCTGGTTCGCCGACTCATCGACCAGGGCGCGGAAGTACGGGTCGTCATGACCCGTGGCGGCAGCGAGTTCATTACCCCACTGACCATGCAAGCCCTGTCGGGGCACCCGGTCCACCTGGACTTGCTCGACCCGGCGGCCGAAGCCGCCATGGGCCATATCGAACTGGCCAAGTGGGCCGACCTGGTGCTGATCGCCCCGGCCACGGCCGACCTGATCGCCCGCCTGGCCCAAGGCATCGCCGACGACCTGTTGACCACCCTGGTGCTCGCCACCGACGCCGTGGTCGCCGTCGCACCCGCCATGAACCAGGCCATGTGGCGCGACCCGGCCACCCAGGCCAACCTGCAACTGCTGGAAAGCCGCGCCCTGAAAGTCTTTGGCCCGGCCTCCGGCAGCCAGGCCTGCGGCGATGTCGGCATGGGGCGCATGCTCGAAGCCACGGACCTGGCCCAGTGCGCCGCCGACTGCTTCCAGCGCCAGGCCCTGACCGGCAAGCACGTGCTGATCACCGCCGGGCCGACCCAGGAAAACATCGACCCGGTGCGCTACATCACCAATCACAGCTCCGGGAAAATGGGCTTCGCCCTGGCCGAAGCCGCCGTGGAAGCCGGCGCCCGAGTGACTCTGATCACCGGCCCCGTGCACCTGCCAACCCCGGACCGGGTCACGCGCATCGACGTGGTCAGTGCCCGGGACATGCTCGCGGCCTGTGAAGCGGCCATCCCCTGCGACCTGTTCATCGCCTCGGCTGCGGTAGCGGACTACCGCCCCGAAGTCGTTGCCCCGCAAAAATTGAAGAAAGACCCTACAAGCGGCGACGGCCTGCTACTACAAATGGTGCGCAACCCGGACATCCTGGCCAGCATCGCCACCCGCCCCGACCGCCCGTTCAGTGTCGGCTTCGCCGCCGAGACCGAACACCTGCTCGATTACGCCGCCCGCAAGCTCAAGGACAAGAACCTCGACTTGATCGTCGCCAACGACGTCGCCAATCCGAGCATCGGCTTCAACAGCGAAGAAAACGCCTGCAGCGTGATCGACCGCCAGTTGCACGCCACGCTTTTCGCCCAGACCAGCAAGAGCAAGATTGCCCGCCAGCTGATCACTTTTATCGCCGAACGTCTGAACCAGGTTTAATTTTCATGCACGCCTTACAAGCCAAGATTCTCGATCCACGCATCGGTAGCGAATTCCCGCTGCCGCAATACGCCACACCGGGCTCCGCCGGCCTCGACCTGCGGGCGATGCTCAAGCAGGACACGATCCTGGAACCAGGCCAGACCCTGCTGATTCCTACCGGCCTGTCGGTGTACATCGGCGACCCGGGCCTGGCCGCGCTGATCCTGCCGCGCTCGGGCCTGGGCCACAAGCACGGCATCGTGCTGGGCAACCTGGTGGGCCTGATCGATTCCGACTACCAGGGAGAACTGATGGTGTCGTGCTGGAACCGCGGCCAAACGGCTTTCAACATTGCCGTGGGCGAGCGCATCGCGCAGTTGGTGCTGGTGCCGGTGGTCCAGGCCCACTTCGAACTGGTCGAGGAGTTCGACGAGAGCCAGCGCGGCGCCGGTGGTTTCGGGCACTCCGGCAGCCATTGACCGTGCAGTTCCGGGCCGGGCGTCCTGCCCGGCCCGTTTGTTAAGCTTCTGTTTCAGGACAAAAAATGCGCAATGGCTTTCTGCTAGGTTTCCCATCCGGAATCAATGTATTAGGCGAGCGAGGCCGGGGTAACGCTGTCTCATGGCAATTTCCCACCACGAACTCTCTGTCAAAAACGCCGTCATACCCTTCAGCTTGAGCCTGCCGACGCCCAGCGTCGGCCTGTCCAGTCACTTTCCTGATAGAGCGCCCCGCCCATGAACACCCCAGCCGCAATCGCCCCGATCTTCCCTGATAGCATCTTCCGCGCCTACGACATCCGTGGCGTGGTACCGGAAACCCTCACCGCCGAAACCGCCTACTGGATCGGTCGCGCCATTGGCTCCCAGAGCCTGGCCCAGGGTGAACCGAACGTGTGCGTCGGCCGCGACGGCCGCTTGTCGGGCCCCGAGCTGGTCGAACAATTGATCAAAGGCGTTGCCGACAGCGGCTGCCACGTCAGTGACGTGGGCCTGGTGCCCACGCCTGCGCTGTACTACGCCGCCAACGTGCTGGCCGGCAAGTCCGGGGTCATGCTCACCGGCAGCCACAACCCGTCGAACTACAACGGCTTCAAGATCGTCATCGCCGGCGACACCCTCGCCAACGAGCAGATCCAGGCCCTGCACACCCGCCTCAAGACCAACGACCTGAGCAGCGGCCAGGGCAGCGTGACCAAGGTCGACATCCTCGAGCGCTACAACGACGAGATCGTCAAGGACGTGAAGCTCGCCCGACGCCTGAAAGTGGTGGTCGACTGCGGCAACGGCGCGGCCGGCGTGATCGCTCCGCAACTGATCGAAGCCCTGAACTGCGAAGTCATCCCGCTGTTCTGCGACGTGGACGGCAACTTCCCTAACCACCACCCGGACCCGGGCAAACTGGAAAACCTGCAAGACCTGATCGCCAAGGTCAAGGAAACCAACGCCGACCTGGGCCTGGCCTTCGACGGCGACGGCGACCGCGTCGGCGTGGTGACCAATACCGGCAGCGTGGTGTTCCCCGACCGCCTGTTGATGCTGTTCGCTCGCGACGTGGTGGCGCGCAATCCGAACGCCGAAATCATCTTCGACGTTAAGTGCACCCGTCGCCTGGTCCCGCTGATCAAGGAATATGGCGGTCGCCCGCTGATGTGGAAAACCGGTCATTCGTTGATCAAGAAGAAAATGAAACAGAGCGGCGCCCTGCTGGCCGGTGAAATGAGCGGCCACATCTTCTTCAAGGAACGCTGGTTCGGTTTCGACGACGGTATCTACAGCGCCGCGCGCCTGCTGGAGATCCTCAGCAAGGAAAAATCCACGGCCGAAGAGCTGTTCGCGACCTTCCCGAACGATATTTCTACGCCGGAAATCAATATCCATGTGACCGAAGAGAGCAAATTCAGCATCATTGATGCACTGCACGACGCCCAGTGGGGCGAAGGCGCCGAACTGACCACCATCGACGGTGTACGGGTCGACTACCCACAAGGCTGGGGCCTGGTCCGCGCGTCCAACACCACCCCGGTGCTGGTGCTGCGTTTCGAGGCCGACAACGAGGCCGAACTGCAGCGCATCAAGGACGTGTTCCATACCCAACTCAAACGTGTTGCACCTGATCTCCAACTACCGTTTTGATTTTTTGAAGCACTACCGGAGCCCTGAATGACCCTCGAACGCGAAGCCGCCGCCAACACCGCCAAGGTCCTGTCCGAAGCGTTGCCTTATATCCGACGCTACGTCGGCAAGACCCTGGTGATCAAATACGGCGGCAACGCGATGGAAAGCGAGGAGCTGAAAACCGGCTTCGCCCGCGACATCGTGCTGATGAAGGCCGTGGGCATCAACCCGGTGGTGGTCCACGGCGGCGGCCCGCAAATCGGCGACCTGCTCAAGCGCCTGTCCATCGAGAGCCACTTCATCGACGGCATGCGCGTGACTGACGCACAGACCATGGATGTGGTGGAAATGGTCCTCGGCGGCCAGGTCAACAAGGACATCGTCAACCTGATCAACCGCCATGGCGGCAGCGCCATTGGCCTGACGGGCAAGGACGCCGAGCTGATCCGGGCGAAGAAACTCACCGTCACCCGCCAGACGCCGGAGATGACCCAGCCGGAAATCATCGACATCGGTCATGTGGGCGAAGTGGTCGGCATCAACACCGACCTGCTGAACTTGCTGGTCAAGGGCGACTTTATCCCGGTGATCGCGCCAATCGGCGTGGGCGCCAACGGTGAGTCGTACAACATCAACGCCGACCTGGTGGCGGGCAAGGTTGCCGAGGCACTGAAAGCTGAAAAGCTGATGCTGCTGACCAACATCGCCGGCCTGATGGACAAGACCGGCAAGGTCCTGACCGGGTTGTCGACCCAGCAGGTAGATGACCTGATCGCCGATGGCACCATCTACGGCGGCATGCTGCCGAAGATCCGTTGCGCGCTGGAAGCGGTACAGGGCGGCGTCGGCAGCTCGCTGATCATCGATGGCCGGGTGCCGAATGCGATTCTGCTGGAGATCTTCACCGATACGGGTGTGGGTACGTTGATCAGCAATCGCAAGCGTCCTTAAGCGATACCGGTAAAAAAAGACCCCGCTCAACCAGGTTGAGCGGGGTCTTTTTTTGTCTGGCTACTGTGGGAGCGAGCTTGCTCGCGATAGCAGTGGGTCAGTCAATAGTAATGCTGAGGATAAGCCGCCATCGCGAGCAAGCTCGCTCCCACAGGGCTTGGCGCAAGCCTTTTAGACACCAAACTGCGCGCGATAAGCCTCAACCGCCGGCAAATGCTGCTTGAGCTGCGGGTCGTCGGCCAAAAACTCCAGCACCTGGTTCAGTGACACGATGCTGATCACCGGAATGCCGAAATCGCGCTCCACTTCCTGGATCGCCGACAACTCACCGTTGCCACGCTCCTGACGGTTCAGGGCGATCAGCACGCCGGCCGCCTTGGCACCTTCCTGGGAAGCGATGATCTGCATCACTTCGCGAATGGCGGTCCCGGCGGTGATCACGTCGTCGATGATCAACACATCGCCGGTCAGCGGCGCGCCGACCAGACTGCCGCCTTCGCCGTGGGCCTTGGCTTCCTTGCGGTTGAAACACCAAGGCAGGTCGCGGTCATGGTGTTCGGCCAGGGCGACGGCGGTGGTGGCGGCCAAGGGGATGCCTTTGTAGGCCGGGCCGAACAATACGTCGAACGGGATGCCGCTCTCGACGATGGCCGCCGCATAGAAACGGCCCAACTGCGCCAGGGCGGTTCCGCTGTTGAACAGGCCCGCATTGAAGAAGTACGGGCTGGTGCGCCCGGACTTGAGGGTGAATTCACCGAAGCGCAAAACCCCGCGATCGATGGCAAAGCGAATGAAATCGCGCTGATACGCCTGCATGAAAAAAGCCTCAAATACCGCGGATTTAGCTAAATAGGTACACGGCGTGTATCATACACGCACGTGATTTTTGGGGCCATTTATGCGGATCATCAGTGTGAACGTCAATGGTATTCAGGCTGCAGTGGAGCGTGGTTTGCTCAGTTGGCTGCAAGCACAGAATGCCGACGTCATCTGCCTGCAGGACACCCGCGCCTCCGCCTTTGAACTGGACGATGCAGCCTTCCAACTGGATGGTTACTTCCTTTATGCCTGCGATGCCGAAGTCCCCGCCCAGGGTGGCGTGGCTTTGTACTCGCGGCTGCAACCGAAGGCTGTCATCAACGGTCTCGGTTTCGAGACGGCGGACCGCTACGGGCGCTACCTGCAAGCCGATTTCGACAAGGTCAGCATCGCGACCTTACTGCTCCCTTCGGGGCAGAACGGCGATGAAGATTTGAATCAGAAATTCAAGTTGATGGACGACTTCGCCCGTTACCTGGATAAACAGCGGCGCAAACGTCGCGAGTATATCTATTGTGGCTCGCTGTACGTGGCGCAACAGAAGCTGGATATCAAGAACTGGCGCGACAGCCAGCAATCTCCTGGTTTCCTGGCGCCGGAACGGGCCTGGATGGACGAGATCATTGGCAACATGGGTTATGTCGATGCCCTGCGTGAAGTCAGCCGCGAAGGCGACCAGTACAGCTGGTGGCCGGACAACGAGCAGGCCGAAATGCTCAACCTCGGTTGGCGCTTCGACTACCAGTTGCTGACGCCTGGGCTGCGCCGCTTCGTACGCAGCGCCCGCCTGCCGCGCCAGCCACGGTTCTCGCAGCATGCGCCGCTGATCGTGGATTACGACTGGACGCTGACCATCTAAGCGTATCGGCGACAGCCTTCAGGCCGACCGCCCCAAAAAATGCCCGTATCGCAAGATACGGGCATTTTTCATGGAGCGCGCTACCGCCTCGAGCATCAAGCCACGGCAAAAAACGGCAGGGCCAGATACAACTTGATGACGATGACGTTAATGAGGTCGATGAAGAACGCCCCTACCATTGGCACCACCAGAAACGCTATCTGCGAAGGTCCGTAGCGCTGCGTCACGGCCTGCATGTTGGCGATGGCCGTTGGCGTGGCGCCCAGTCCAAAACCGCAATGCCCTGCCGCCAATACCGCGGCATCGTAGTGACTGCCCATGAGCCTGAACGTCACGAAAATCGCAAACAGGGCCATGACCAATGTCTGGGCCGCCAGAATGATGAAGATCGGCAAGGCCAATGACGCCAGGTCCCACAACTTGAGTGACATCAAGGCGATCGCCAGGAACAGTGACAAGCTGACGTTGCCGAGCACGGACACTTCTCGCTCGAATACCTGATACAGGCCAAGTGCCGAAAGCCCGTTGCGCAGGATCACGCCCACGAAAAGAACACAAACGAACGTCGGCAACTCGAATGCGGTGTCGTGGAGCTGTCCATTCAGGAGCGTACCGGCCAACAGGCTGACCGCGATCAAGGCGAGCGTCTCGATAAACGAAAATGGCGTAATCGAGCGCTCCTTGTTTGGCTGTTCGAAGCCCTTGGGCACGCGGGGCTTTTCTGGTTCAAGGCCGCCGGGCGATTGGACACGCTTGATGAGCAGGCGCGCAACCGGCCCACCGATCAAGCCACCCAACACCAAGCCAAACGTCGCAGAAGCCATCGCAAGCTCGGAGGCGGAAGCCAGACCGAACTTCTCGCTGAACACCGTTCCCCACGCCGCACCGGTGCCGTGACCGCCCGCCAAGGTAATCGAGCCGGTCAGCAATCCCATCAACGGATCGAGCCCCAGTGCTTTTGCGAGTCCGATGCCCATGGCATTCTGGACCACCAACAGGCCGGTGACCGCCAACAGGAAAATCCCCACCACGCGGCCACCTTTCTTCAGGCTGGCGAAATCCGCACTCAGGCCAATCGTGGCAAAAAACGCCAGCATCAAGGGTGTTTGCAATGAAGTATCAAAACGCACTTCAACTTCAAGCCCCCGTAAAGCCAGGAGCAGCAGGGCAACTACCAACCCACCCGCCACGGGTTCGGGAATATTGTAGACGCGTAGAAAACCGACACGTTTAACAAGACCGCGCCCCAGCAAAAGCACTAGAGAGGCGGCGACAAGGGTTCCGTAGAAGTCGAGCTGAAACATAAGTGTTTATTCTTTGAATATATCTATTCAGGGCGAACTTTTTACCTGGGCACGCCGCCTGAACAGGTTGATTGCCTCAACACTGATTGACTTTGAATTCAAGGACCTTCAATGGTCTGAATATATCGAAATATTTCTAAAGGAATATAACTTGGGGCAACTCTATCAATCGACGCGTGTTATTGCCAAGAACATAGATCGCCTTGAAACTTCGTGAGTTGTGACTAAAAATTTAAGAGTGCTACATGGATGCGCACGATAACGCGCCAGGCAATTGGATGCTCGACAGGGATAGAAACATTTTTATTTAAAAAAGAATGCCCCGATAAATCGGGGCATTCTTTTGAATCACAGCATTGATCGTTATTTGACCAACCGCCAGGTGAACGGATACCGATACGGCTGCCCTTCATTGGCCTTCACGCCACCTATGATGGTCAGCACCAGCGCACCGATGGCCACCAGGCCGAACAGGAAGAAGCCAATCACCACGATCATCAGCAGCAGGCAGATCGCCGAAGCAATCGCCACGGTGATCTGGAAGTTCAGCGCTTCCTTGCCCTGGGCATCGATGAACGGGTCGGATTCACGCTTGAGTTGCCAGAGCACCAACGGCCCGATCAACGTGCCAAACGGAATCCAGATCCCCAACAAGGCGGACAGGTGACAAAACATTGCCCATTGACGCGCCTCTTTGCTCGGCTGGGGCAGCAGGATTTGTTCATCACTCATGACGCTCTCCTTGTTGTCTTGAAGCAGGGATCGATCAGTCAGCCAACGCGGCCTTTTGCAATTCGAAGATCTCGTTCATGCCTTTCTTCGCCAACTCCAGCATAGCGTTCAAATCTTCCGGCTGGAACGGCGCGCCTTCGGCGGTACCCTGGACTTCGATGAAACCGCCGGCGCTGGTCATGACCACGTTCAGGTCGGTCTCGGCGGCGGAGTCTTCCAGGTAATCCAGGTCCAGCACCGGCTCGCCCTGGTACATGCCCACGGACACAGCGGCGATCATTTGCTTGAGCGGGTCGCCGCCCTTGAGGCCGCCGCGCTTCTTGATCACTTTCAAGGCATCGACCAGCGCAACCATGGCCCCGGTGATGGAGGCCGTACGGGTGCCGCCATCGGCCTGGATCACGTCGCAATCGACATACAGCGTCACGTCGCCCAGCTTGGACATGTCCAGCGCAGCGCGCAGCGAACGGCCGATCAGCCGTTGGATTTCCAGGGTACGACCGCCCTGCTTGCCACGGCTGGCCTCACGCTGGTTCCGCTCACCGGTGGCGCGCGGCAGCATGCCGTATTCGGCGGTCAGCCAGCCCTGGCCCTGGCCCTTGAGGAACCGTGGCACGCCGTTTTCGACGCTGACGGTGCAGATGACCTTGGTATCACCGAATTCGACCAGTACAGATCCCTCGGCGTGTTTGGTGTAGTTGCGGGTAATGCGGATCGAGCGAAGCTGATCGGCAGCGCGACCACTTGGACGTTTCATAGGGAACACCTGTACAGAGGACGGAAAACTGCCTGGCATTATAGAGCCGTGAACCGTCAGAGGGCAGTTAAAACGTCGTGCAGCGCTAAAAAGCTGGCGCGGGTGAGCGCCCTCAAAGCCCCGGCCGACGGGCTGCGGCGCTTTGTTACCGGAGCTGTTTGGGCGCTTGCGTCCCACTGCGCTACAATCCTGCGCCTTTGCTGCCCTCGGGCTTTTATCTACAGATCCCAGGCCCACGACCACCGTCGTGCCGGCCTGCATTGCGAGGAACCTCCATGGTGCACAGCATGACCGCCTTCGCCCGCGTCGAAAAAGCCGGGGCCCAAGGCACGCTGAGCTGGGAACTGCGCTCGGTCAACAGCCGTTACCTGGAGCCGCACCTGCGCTTGCCCGAGTCCTTCCGCGACCTGGAAGGCGGCGTGCGCGAAGCCCTGCGCCAGGGCCTGTCCCGGGGCAAACTGGAATGCACCCTGCGTTTCACCGAAGAAAATACCGGCAAGACCCTGCAAGTGGACCGCGAGCGCGCCGCGCAGCTGGTCGCTGCCGCCGAAACCGTCGCCAGCCTGATCAAGAACCCCGCCGCCCTGAACCCGCTGGAGGTCCTGGCCTGGCCCGGCGTGCTGGTGGGTGACGCGAGCGACCCGCAAGCGCTGAACGCCGAGGCGCTGGCGCTGTTCAACCAAGGCTTGCAAGAACTCAAGGCCGGTCGCGAGCGTGAAGGCGCGGAGCTGGCCCGGCTGATCAACGAGCGCCTGACCTCCATCGAAGAAGACGTCAGTACCCTGCGCGAGCTGGTCCCGCAGATGCTCGCCACCCAGCGCCAGAAAGTCCTCGACCGCTTCGCCGATATGAAGGCCGAGCTGGACCCGCAACGACTGGAACAGGAAATGGTCATGCTCGCGCAAAAGAGCGACGTGGCCGAAGAACTGGATCGCCTGAGCACCCACATCATCGAAGTTCGCCGGGTGCTCAAGTCCGGCGGCGCGGCCGGTCGTCGCCTCGACTTCCTGATGCAGGAGCTCAACCGCGAAGCCAATACACTGGGCTCCAAGGCCTTCGACCCGCGCAGCACCCAGGCGGCGGTCAACCTCAAGGTGTTGATCGAGCAAATGCGCGAACAAGTGCAGAACATTGAGTAAGGCTAACAACATGACCCACAGCACCGGCACTCTCTACATCATTTCCGCGCCCTCGGGCGCCGGCAAGACCAGCCTGGTCAAGGCCCTGATCGACGCCGAGCCGCAGATCCGCGTCTCGGTCTCGCACACCACCCGTGCCATGCGCCCGGGCGAAGTGAACGGCGTGAACTATCACTTCGTCGACCGCGAAGAATTCGTGAAGATGGCCGAACACGGCGACTTCCTGGAGCGTGCCGAAGTCTTCGGCAACCTCTACGGCACCTCGCAAAGCTATCTGCAGCAGACCCTCGACGAAGGCCATGACCTGATCCTGGAAATCGACTGGCAAGGCGCCGAGCAGGTACGCAAGCTGATGCCCCAGGCCCGTTCGATCTTCATCCTGCCGCCGAGCCAGCAGGCGTTGCGCCAGCGCCTGACCAATCGCGGCCAGGACAGCGACGAGATCATCGAAGGCCGGATGCGTGAAGCGGTCAGCGAAATGAGCCACTACGTCGACTACGATTACCTGATCATCAACGACGATTTCGCCCATGCGCTGGACGATCTGAAGGCGATTTTCCGCGCCAGCCAGCTGCAGCAGAAACGCCAGCAGCAACGTTTCGGTAAATTATTGGCCGAACTGTTGGGTTGAACAGCCCTTCCCAAAACCGCTGCGACGGCTTTACATTGGTACTCGCAGCGCGCCGAGGGGTTTGGTTAAAAAATCAGCGCTTCCCTAAACGCTGGTGTTTTTTTAAACTGTCGAGTCCGCTCGCCCAACCGGGCAGCGCGCATATTGCATTCGCTCCGAGGAATACCATGGCCCGCGTAACCGTTGAAGACTGCCTAGAACACGTGGAAAACCGCTTTGAGCTGGTCATGCTCTCTACCAAGCGTGCCCGTCAACTGGCCACCGGCGGCAAAGAGCCATTGGTCCAGTGGGAAAACGACAAGCCTACCGTGGTAGCGCTGCGTGAAATCGCCGAGGGCCTGATGAGCTACGAGTTCATCGCCAACGCTGAAATCGTCGAAGACGAACCGCTGTTCGCAGCGTTCGAGGACGAGTCCAACGAGGCGGTCTAAGCCTATGCCTGGTCGACGTAGCACGGCGCGGGGTCACAGCAAACGGCAGGAGTCATCATCATGCCGAGCATAGACGCCCTCGCCGATCGCTTATCGGCCTACCTCGGCACGGACCAGGTCAACCTGGTCCGCCGAGCCTATTTCTACGCCGAACAAGCCCACGACGGCCAACGCCGCCGCAGCGGCGAGGCGTACGTCACGCACCCGCTTGCCGTGGCGAATATTCTTGCCGACATGCACATGGACCATCAGAGCCTGATGGCGGCGATGCTGCATGACGTGATCGAAGACACCGGCATTGCCAAGGAAGCGCTGCAAGCGCAGTTCGGCGAAACCGTGGCCGAACTGGTCGACGGGGTCAGCAAGCTGACCCAGATGAACTTCGAGACCAAGGCCGAGGCCCAGGCCGAGAACTTCCAGAAAATGGCCATGGCCATGGCGCGCGACATCCGCGTGATCCTGGTCAAGCTCGCCGACCGCCTGCACAACATGCGCACCCTGGAAGTGCTGTCCGGCGAAAAACGCCGGCGCATCGCCAAGGAAACCCTGGAAATCTACGCCCCCATCGCCAATCGCCTGGGCATGCACGCGATCCGCATCGAGTTCGAAGACCTCGGCTTCAAGGCCATGCACCCGATGCGTTCGGCGCGGATCAACCAGGCCGTCAAGCGCGCCCGGGGCAACCGCAAGGAAATCGTCAACAAGATCGAAGAGTCCCTGAGCCACTGCCTGGCCATCGACGGCATCGAAGGCGAAGTCAGCGGGCGCCAGAAACACCTCTACGGCATCTACAAGAAAATGCGCGGCAAGCGGCGGGCCTTCAACGAGATCATGGACGTCTACGCGTTCCGGATCATCGTCGACAAGGTCGACACCTGCTATCGCGTGCTGGGTGCTGTACATAATTTGTACAAACCGTTGCCGGGGCGCTTCAAGGATTACATCGCGATCCCCAAGGCCAACGGCTACCAGTCGCTGCACACCACGTTGTTCGGCATGCACGGCGTCCCGATCGAAATCCAGATCCGCACCCGCGAGATGGAAGAGATGGCCAACAACGGCATTGCCGCCCATTGGCTCTACAAATCCAGCGGTGACGAACAACCCAAGAGCACCCACGCCCGTGCCCGGCAGTGGGTCAAGGGCGTGCTGGAAATGCAGCAGCGCGCTGGCAACTCCCTGGAATTCATCGAGAGCGTGAAGATCGACCTGTTCCCGGACGAGGTCTATGTCTTCACGCCCAAAGGCCGGATCATGGAGCTGCCCAAAGGCTCCACGGCCGTGGACTTTGCCTATGCGGTGCACACCGACGTCGGCAACAGTTGCATCGCCTGTCGCATCAATCGGCGCCTGGCACCGTTGTCCGAGCCGCTGCAAAGCGGCTCCACGGTGGAAATCGTCAGTGCCCCCGGCGCACGGCCCAACCCGGCATGGCTCAACTTCGTGGTCACCGGCAAGGCCCGTACGCACATCCGGCATGCGCTGAAACTGCAACGCCGCTCCGAATCCATCAGCCTCGGCGAACGCCTGCTGAACAAGGTCCTGAACGGTTTCGACAGCTCCCTGGACAAGATCCCCGGCGAGCGTGTGCAGGTGATGCTCCACGAATACCGCCTCGAATTGATCGAAGACCTGCTCGAAGACATCGGCCTGGGCAATCGCATGGCCTATGTCGTCGCCCGTCGCCTGCTCGGCGAAGGCGAACAACTGCCAAGCCCCGAAGGCCCGCTGGCGATTCGCGGCACCGAAGGCCTGGTGCTCAGCTATGCCAAGTGTTGCACGCCGATCCCGGGCGACCCGATTGTCGGCCACCTGTCCGCCGGCAAGGGGATGGTGGTGCACCTGGACAACTGCCGCAACATCAGCGAAATCCGTCACAACCCGGAAAAATGCATCCAGCTCTCCTGGGCCAAGGATGTCACCGGCGAATTCAACGTCGAGCTGCGGGTAGAGCTGGAACACCAGCGCGGCCTGATCGCGCTGCTGGCCAGCAGCGTCAACGCCGCCGACGGCAATATCGAAAAAATCAGCATGGACGAGCGCGATGGCCGCATCAGCGTCGTCCAATTGGTGGTCAGCGTGCACGACCGTGTGCACCTGGCCCGCGTGATCAAGAAACTGCGCGCCCTGACCGGCGTTATCCGCATCACCCGCATGCGCGCATAGCGCCTCAATAGCCCTATTCCTTACAAGGAGTCATCAATGACCAAGACCGTTATCACCAGCGACAAGGCCCCAGCCGCCATCGGCACCTACTCCCAGGCGATCAAGGCCGGCAACACCGTGTACATGTCGGGCCAGATCCCGCTGGACCCGAAGACCATGGAGCTGGTGGAAGGCTTCGAAGCCCAGACCGTGCAGGTGTTCGAAAACCTCAAGGCCGTGGCCGAGGCCGCCGGTGGTTCCTTCAAGGACATCGTCAAGCTGAACATCTTCCTCACCGACCTGAGCCACTTCGCCAAGGTCAACGAGATCATGGGCAAGTACTTCGACCAGCCTTACCCTGCCCGCGCCGCCATTGGCGTGGCGGCCCTGCCAAAGGGCGCGCAGGTTGAAATGGATGCCATCCTGGTCATCGAGTAATAAGGTCGGCGCAGCCTCCCCCGCTGCGCCGTTTTCGTCTTGAAAGGATTCCACCATGCGCAAAGCGCTTGCTTTCTCGCTGCTCGCCCTTTTTCTGGGCGGTTGCGCCAGCGACCCTGCCGACCGTGACATCAGCGGCACCTGGATCAACCAGGCGGCCATCGACGCTGCCGCCAAGGGCGGCCCGCTGCGCGAAGCGCTGCAAGGCTATGGCCCGAACCTGGAATGGGACGTCAATACCCGGGCCGGCCAGGCACGCTACACCAATGGTTTTGAAAACGTCGAAGGCAAGCTGCTGGGCGAAGAAGACGGCGCCTGGAAAGTCGACTTCTACGGCAGCTCCGCCAGCGAGCTCAAGCGCGACGGCGACCAGTTGAGCCAGGCCGCCACCGAGAACGAACCGCAGCAGGTGTTCCACCGCGCGCAAGTCCAGGTACCGGAAGGCGCCCCCATCGGCGCCAGTTTCGAACGCGCGCTGTATGCCGCCTACCTGGGCGGCACCTGGAACATCGCCAGCGGCCCCGGCCAGGGCGCCACCGTGCAATTCCAGCCCGACGGCCAGGTCAGCGGCCTGCCGGGCGCCGACCGTTACGCCCTGTGCCTGGCCGGCGATTGCGCCTCCATGAGCGGCGGCAACGACAATATCTGGCTGCAACAGAACGGCCAGGGCAACACCTGGATCTTTGCCCGTGATGGCAAGAAGCTGGAGATTTTCCAGACCGTGAATGCGGCGCTGGCGGATGAAATGCCGTCGTTCACGCCGGGCAACCGGCAGTGGGTGTTGGAAAAGCAGTAAGTCGGATCTGAGCCCTTCAGACCGAAATCCTCTGCTCGCGATAGCGCGGTGAAGCAACGCCGCCATCGCGAGCAAACCCGGCCCTTGAGCCCTCCCTGTGCCCCCCGAACATCCCCAAACGTTTTTTAGTGGGCGTTTGTCCGCAAAGGGAGCCGGCCGGTATAGGGTTGATGCTTAAGATGTGGATACGTCCCCTAAGCTGCTCAATGCCGGTACGACGGCTATCCGCCGATGCTGTTGAAAACAGTCGGTTCTTCCAGACTGACCGCATTTGGCGTTAGCGCTGGCTTCACCTGCCTGCAATTCCCCGATCCTCGCCCCTTCGCGATGATCGTCACCGCGCTGTTTTTCCTTTGGGTTATCTGTCGGGCGACGGTTACCGGCGAGTCGCCAAAGCCTACCTGAAACAGTAGCAGGCCCCTTAGGCGGCATCCGGTTCGCGTTTACCAAACTTCCCCTCGTGGTGCTTTGCTTGGGGTTTCTCATCTTGATCATGGTGGGAGCCGTGACCGCCGAACGTATTTCAGAGTGGGAACGTTTTTTGCCGCCGTCGCCTTTTTGAGGGCTGGAGCCTGCCCCGGATTCTGCAGAAGATACTCGATGTGGTGCAGCTTGCTTGTGCTTTTACACGCCCGTTCTACACTAGCTGAAGCCACGAATGGCCACTATTTTGATGCCATACAGATGAATCAGGGAGAAAGGTATATGAAACATTTCGTTCCTATGGGCGAGAGGTACATCTTTCCCCTGCTAACGGCCTGCTTGCTACTGAGTAGTTGTATTTCAGTTCCAACAGGAACGACGCACGTCTATCGCAAATCCGATGCAACCAACCCTCCAGCGCAACCAACCGCGAATACGGTGACGTTCAATCCGACACTGTTCACGAACGCCATCGATCCCAATTTGACCGTCCGAAAGGCCAGCATAGATAAAAACAACGCTGACGTGTTTGCGATTTATCTCAGCGATGGATACTTCAAGTATCTCAAAGACATCGGGGGCGTTAACGAGGTCGTGGTAGTGGCCGAGTTCACTGAAACCAATGTCGGCACCGAGTCAGATACTGTTACCCGCGTGTTAGGCCCCTATTTTGGAGTGTCCGATAAAGCCAATACACCCTTCCTCAACAAACTGCTCTATGGCCCCAAAACACTCGATGCCGACCACCTCAATATGAGGCTTACGGTGATTGAGTACGACCAGGGCGAGAACCAAAACTCAGCGGCATTTCTGGATTTCATTCAATCCGTCACCCAGACACTTTCTCTAGCCAACCCGGTCACCGCTTCCGAACAAGCCTTTGCCAAAGAGATTGCCAAGAGTCTTCTGAGCTTGAATAAAGATGATGTTGTCATGGAAATTGACATGAATTTCACTGGCAACGCCGGTCAGTTGGCGAGCATGAAATACAACGGGTCATACATTCCCTTGAATGTGGGCGATTATGTACTGATCAATAAAGAGCATTGTGTCTCGGCCAACTGCTTTATGCAGATGACGAATGAAGGACGCTCTTGGAACCCCTTCGCCTGGATTGGCGATATCGCCATGCTGGTGCCCACCGCAGTACGCCGTGGTTGGGCAGATACGCCTGACGGCCCATCGCTGGAAAACGTTAGTAGCGACGATCTGGATTACGTCAATCACAGGCTTGCCAAGAAACCACCTGCAAACCCATCAGGTACTCCCGGCTCGCACCCTTCACCCAGCTCTGAGCCCTTCACTGACAAAACCTGGCTTGCCCTATCCATCGTCAAGGGTGGTGATCCCACACTCTGGCAAAAACGTAAATTGTTGACCCAGGCAGAAACCTCCATTCAGAAAATGATAAAGGTTCGCGGTGGACCAATAGCGTTTAACCAAGACTATCAAGCCGCCAGGCAAGCACTGGAGGAAGCCCGAGAGGCCGAACGGTTGAGCAGCTCCGGGATTACTTTCATTTCGCCATTGACGGTCAACGGCGATTTTTCCCCAACTACAGGCGATAGTGAGTATTGCCTGTACCATTCAAACAACCTTACCGAGATAGCGGCCGGTTTCTACCGCCTGGACGCGGAAAAAGTGCCCCAACAACTGCCACCTTCTTCCATCTCCAGGAATACCGCAAAAACCACACCCAACAACACCTGCTTCACCGTCACGCCCTCTGCCCGCACCGTAGGAACCTACGACATGCTCGCAACGTACAAAGTCGCAGGCGAAATCCTGACTCAGAAGGTTCGCTACAAAATCGAAAAATAAACTCTGACTCTTTCGTTAACCGAGTTGCGACAGCGGAGGGATTCGTGATGCGAGCGTTCTTTGTGGGACTGGGACTTCTAGTTGTGCTTCCAGCAATGGGGACAGAGATTACCTGGTCTGTTGAAAATGGCTTTCCACTCTTTCGCGGTACGGAAGCAATAAAGAAGATAAAAGACAGTTGGGAGCCCGGTCTTTCAGCAAGCGATTTCCTGGCCACACAGAACGCGGCAAGCTTGAGGGAACTCCTACCCAAGACATCGGAAACGTTATGGAATCCTGCAACTGGGCTCTATGACAAAAAAGCCCTATTTGTCCGCGATCACACGGTTGTCGCTCAGGTTAGCGGCGTGCCCGAAGGGACTTATTGCCTCTGGTTCCGAGATGAAAAGCAATATGGCAAATCAGTGCCTTGTACCGAGGCACTCAAGATTTCCATTCCGGAGCGCGTGAGCACGACGCTTAGCGTGGTGCCTGCCGAGGGTGAAAAGGCCTCTGCGAATGTATTCATCAAAACCCACACTATCCTTGCATTTGGAGACTCTTTCGCAAGCGGAGAAGGAAATCCCGATAGAGCAGCCATTGGAACGGGAAAATCGACCGAAGACTTGCTCAAAGGAAGCCAAGTACTGAGTGCCAAGCACAAAGCCGGAGGCCGATTCTCGCAAGGTGCCGATTGGTGGGATACCACTTGCCATCGCTCGCTACTCTCCTGGCAATCAATGTACGCCCTCAAACTGGTGATTTCCGACCCTCATCTGGTGGTGAGATTTGCATCGTTCAGCTGTTCTGGGGCTGAGATCTACGATGGTTTTTTTCGAGCGCAGATGTCACCTCCGGCAAACGATGTTTCTGACCGCGTGAGACGCTGGCCGACTCGCGACGGCGGCAACTTTCTTGAGTTGTCAAAAAAAATCGCGGGGAAGCCATTGCAGGAAGATATCGTCAGAGGTGAGTTACTAAATAAGTCACAGCTGAATGCTGCGATACACCTTCTTTGCCCGGAGGCCCCCTACCCTGCACGCCCTCATTCTTTTCGACCGGAAATCACAATGCTTGGGAGCCGAAAGTATTTCGGCGCTGTAAAGTACGATGCCTGCAAAAAACAGATGCAAGCCGTCGACGAGGTTCTTCTTTCTTTTGGAGGTAATGACTTTGGATTTTCCGGCGTAGTGAAATGGGCCCTGGTACCAAGTGGAATATACAAGAGCTCGTGGTCTGACTCGACTAACGCGCTCATCGCCGGACTTGGTGGTTTGCAAGACGGTGTGCACAGGACTGGCCTAAACGGCCTCAGGCTATTTCTTGGCGTGATCCACCCAGAAAAAGCCGCAGATGCGGCCAACCCCAATCTCAAAAAGCTGTATGCCGACCTGGATTACGCACTTACCCACTACCTGCATATCCAGTCCGGCAGGGTACAGGCGCTACTCTATCCCAACCCCATTCAGACCCCCTTCCAAGCATACTGCAAAAACCGGCTGAACCAGGGCAACGTCGCAATGACTGAGTTAGTCGTTCAGACCCTGGGAGTAAATCGAGGCAAAAGATTCATGTTCCTGATTGACGAAGAAAATGGAGAAAAAGTCGAACGGCAATTCATCGATCATTTTCGCAACAACCAAGAAGCCGCCAAGGAGGAGAATTACAAAAGGTGGAACCTTATCGATGCCCAGCGTGTTTTCCAGGGACGCTCATTATGTGCAGTATCTCCCGAGTGTGATGCTGGTGCAGCCTGCTCGGAATCGGATCGCTTTGCCTGGACAAAGGGTGGAGAACTCAAAGCGAACCACGCATCAATGGAGCCAATTTCAACTTTTGCACAGTGGGAGCCCTACAGCAGTACACGAACTCGTGGCATCAGGACCGGAAACGACGCTTTCATGACCATGGCCCGCTTCAATTCGAATGGCGAATTACTCGATGACTGGTTCCTGGGGGCCGTACACCCCGATGCCAAAGCCCATTCAGACATTGCCGATCTCCTGGTATTGCCGACAATCGAGCAGCCGGAGCTCTCAACTTCGAGGTAACCACATCTAACCGATGTGAAAGATCTCTTGTAAATACAAACGACAACGAACTTTCAGCGAAGTCCCCCATGAGAGCCGCCCAACGGGCCAACAAGGCCAAGGCGACCACATTGGTCGCTCCAAGGTCCCCCGTGTCGCCTACCGCCCGCTCGATCGCTCGCTCCAGCGCGGCCGTGGTTCGATCATTCAGCTCGATGCGCAACGCCACCGCCCGTTCCACGCCAACCTGCAGGGCCGGGCCGAAGCGGCTGGTGTCCAATCCCAGACGGATGAGCATCTTCTCGACACCGACGGTGGTAACCGTCACGAACTGCTTCACCCCACACCCGAGGGCGAAATTCACAATGGCGTGGATCGCCTGGACAGTGCCTTGGGAGAAACCGAAGCGGTTGTCATGGGGCATCTCGATGGCAAACCGGCTCAACTCCCAGATCGAATCGGAGCACGGCGCCGGTTGTCCGTGCAGCAGTTCGGGAAATGTATGCGCCAACATGTTCGGCCCGGTGGTGGGAAGGATCCGCCAGCAACCGCAGACGTATGCCTGCTCCGCGCTCCGATTGATAATCATGTAATAAGGATCGAGTGCATCGTATCCATCGATTTCCATGTCATTGATCAGCGGTATATCCCACATCTTCTTTTGCTTGAAGATACGCGCCCGAAGTTTGTGCATGTTATTCAGCGCTTGAGGATTGATCTTGTGGCGACGGCCAATGGAAATAAACATGACGGGTATATACCGGCGGAGTGAAATATGTCGCACAGCGTATATTCGCAATGAATAAATGAGACCCTCCCCGATCCGGGAGGTAGTTCGGGCCGGACGGATTTGCTAGTTTTTGCCTTTTGAAGGACTCAGCCCGATGAAGCTACTCAACACCTCGACCGTGCGCGAGGTTGCGCGCCAAGCCATCAGCCTGCGCCTGGATCAAAAGCAGAGCCAGACCGAGTTCTGGTCAAGGTTCGGCATCAGCCAGGCCTGCGCCAGTCGTATCGAATGCACCAGCCAGGTCCCCGCCCCGGTTTACATTCTGTTGCGCCTCTACTTGAGCGGGCGCCTGCAGGAGAGCGACCTGGCCCAGCGTCCACAGTGACGCTCAAGGCGTGATCGATTTCTGCTGGATAGCCTTGAGCACTGCCATCTGGCGCGAGCTGACCTGAAACTTGCGGCGAATGTTCTTGAAATGGAAGTCGATTGCCGAGGTTGTACAAGAGAGGATCATCGCGATCTCCCAAGTCGTCTTGCCCGCCGCGCTCCATTGCAGCACCTCTTTCTCCCGTTTCGTCACATGCACCGGTGCATGGTGTTCAGCCTGGGCCTTGAGGACCCGCTCGATGACGTAGTCACGCAGCATTGTCGCCAGGGGCAAGGTTTCGATCATGGCAGGGGTGGCTCGGGCGCCGTGTTCGGAGTGCTTGAGACAGAGCATACCCGCCTCCCCCCGTGGACCATGCAGGGGCAGCGCCAGTCCGCGCTGGAGCCCATACATGGCAGCCTCTTCAAAGAACGCCGATTCCGAGGGCCGACGGTAATTTTCACGGTTCCAGAGCAACGGCTGGTTCAGGTTCAGGCAATGCTGGACGATCGGGTCAACCGCCACATAGCCCTGGGCGTCGTAACGTTTGCGCCAGGCGCCGGGATAGTCACTGTGGATCAGCACCTGCTGGTTCATGGCAGCGGGGCCGGGCTTGAGGCCCAACAGGAAGTTCGCGTAGCCCAGCTTGCGGGTCAGCGTTTTCAACCCTGCCAGCCAATCCTCGAAGCACTCCGTTTCGCTGAGTTGTATCAGCTCATCCATTGCCAGCACAGCCATTCCCTTCCTTGTGACACCGCTCGACGGTGCTCTCATCCTGAGACAGCACGTGAGGGAAACCGCCCCCCTCGCAAAAGTGGGGCGATAAGATAGAGATATGGCGCTTTGAAATCAATGTGCGAGCGAGGCCCTCTGGCAAAGGCTCACGCGCGAGACGGGACAGGCGTTTTTCTGCCCAGGCGGATCAGCTCGTTGGAGAAACACAAACCGATGATGATCAGTGCCGCGCCCGCGTACAGACTTTCGCGAGGCACCTCATTGAGCACCACAAACGCCAGCAGGGCGGCGAACAGCGGTTCGGTCAACTCCAAGGCCTGCACCTGGGAGGGCTTGAGGTATTCGATGGCCTTGGTGGTGCAGAAAAAGCCGAGGATGGTCGGCAGCGCAGCCAGCGCCAGCAGCGCGGCAATCGCCAGGGACGACAGCTCACCGATCACGAAACCGTCGGCCGCGGCCGGCATCAACAAGTACAGGCTTCCGAAGAACAGCAGTTGACGGGTGAAGTGCAACCCACCGGACACGCCCATCCGCTTCATGGCGACCGAAAACGCTCCATAGCCGCAGCCCGCCATGGAAGCCAGTGCAGCGCCTTGGAGAGTGAAGCCCTGCCGCAGGTCGGCACCGAAGATCACCGCGATCCCGGCGATAGCCAGGGCCGCGCCCACGGTGGCGTTGGCGGTGATGGCGTCCTTGAGGAATATGCGGCCGAGCACGATGGAGGAGATGGATGCGCTGGCCATCAACATCACGACCACGCCCGCCGCGGCGTAATGCCGATAGGCAGATGTTTCGAAGTGGAACAGCACGAAGATACCGAGGAACGCACAGATCGCCGCCTGGGTCCATTTGGCTGTCGTCGCCGGACGCTTGAGAAACAGCAGCAAAGCCGAGAGCAGCAGACAACCCAGGACCGTCTTTATGACGGCGACACTGCTGGCGGTAAAGCCATTGCTCATGAGCACTTTGCTGAGCACGCCGATCGTGGCGTTAAGTGCGGCGGCGGAGAGTGCAAAGATAACGCCTTTGCTGAAACTAGCTTGCATTGATGACGGTCCCTGTCGCTGGTAGGTCGTTCGATAAAATGTCGGCCCACATCGACGGCGCGAAATTGGAGGATATGAAGATCCCGCCAAACCCCGCATTCGTGGTGGCGTATGCCGCGTCGCAGAGCAGGATCCGATGAGCCTTCTTGAGGTTCCAGTACGGAATGGCAGGGAAGAGATGGTGGATCAGGTGGAAGTTCTCTCCATGCATGGCCGTGAAGAAATGCTCGAGCGGATGGCTGAAGCGGTTTCGGGTGGCCTGCAGATCGCTCTTGGCTTGGGCGATCATCGGGTAATGCTCGGCGAGCTCGATGAACCAAGTCAAGGCCTGGAAAGTACTGAGGTAGGGCAAGAGCCAGTAGAGAACATAGCCCTTGGCGCCGAACAGCATCGTCAGGCCCACGCCGAGCAGGCCCTGGCAGGCGAGCACCGCAAACAGCTCACGCTTGCTGGGGCTGCGGATCAGTCGGTTGACCAGCAGATACTTCAAGCTCTGCGGTGCGCCCAGGAATAGCAGCGGCCTGATGAGGTGCGCAAGCGCGAACCTGGCCGTCGAGCGCACCTCGAACACCCCGGACTGCTGATAGTACCGATAGTCGGGATCGCGCTCCGGGTCACCCAACTTGTGGTGGTGATCCAGGGTGTGGGAGCGCTTGTAGCTGGCCCAGCCCTGGAAAATCAGGTAACCCGAGCACCAGGTGCCGAGGAATTTTTCCAGCCGCTTACTGCGACACAGCGCACCATGCGCCGCTTCGTGCAGCAGCGTGGCCAATGCCCGTTGTCGTGAACCGATCAGCAGGATGGACAACGGCAGCAGCCAGGGACTGGACTCGCCCAGGTAGATCGCCAGGCTGATCCAGAACAGGTTCTGCAGCAACGCGAGGGGGCCATGGTAATTGTCGTAGCGGTACAACTGCTTGATCTGGTCCTTGATCTCTTTCGAGAACCGGTGTCTGGGTAACATCGATGATCCTGTTTCATTCGCCTTGGAGACTCGGGCCCTGCGGATAGGGCGTCCGCCAGCCTTCGAGCGGCCGCAGAAACTAGTGAGTTGCCACGACGCTAACAACCTCCCTGTTCCGGGAGGTACCAGGCCGTACGCGCGCCCTATCTACTAGGCAGTGCCGGGCGCTATCGGGCCCGACAGCACCACTTCGCACCAAGGACGCCACGGGAAGTTAGCGATGCCAGGTCTTGAAAACGATTACCTCACTTACGATTTCGACATTACTTTCGAAAACAGCGTCGCGCTGGTGGCCTTCACCGACTCGCACCGGCACAACCTGTGGTCGATGCCACGGATGGCCCAGCTGACCCGACTGCTGAGACAGTTGAACGAGGATGACGCGGTAGGTGCAGTGCTGCTGCACAGCGGCGAGGGCCGATCGTTCGGTGCCGGCGGCAGCTTCCACGAGACCTCGACATTCACCGGTGGCAACGAGGTCGATGTCTGGATCGACCACGTCACCGACCTGTACATCGCAGCCCTGCAGTTGAACCGTCCGCTGATCGCAGCCATCGATGGCTACGCCATCGGCATCGGCCTGCAGATAGCCCTGACCGCCGACTACCGGATCGGCAGCGATCGCTGCGTGCTGAAGATGCCCGAGTTCGAACTGGGCATCGCCTGCACCTTTGGTGGCTTCATGCTGGAGAAGATCGTCGGTCGCAGCCTGATGCAGAACATGCTGATGTCCTGTGCCGAGTGGCCAGCACCGCGCGCCATGGCCGACGGGCTGCTGCATGCAGTGGCCGATGCCGGACAACTGCGCGCCAGCGCCCTGGAACAGGCCCACCGCGCCGCCGCGTTCACCGATGCCGCGTTCCGCAATACCAAGGCCTACCTCAACCGAGACTTCATCGCCGGGCTGGAGCAGACCCGCATCGCCGGCAAACAGGCGCATCGCGCGGCCTTCGCCGCTGGCGAGGCACAGGGCCGGATGAAGACGATCCTCAACCGCTCCAGTGTGCAACCGAGCCTGGAGGCGACCCCATGACCGTACAACCCTGGTTGCTGCTTTCCAGCCGCCCCCTCGACCGCTTCGAATCCGCCCACGTGCCGCTGGCCGCCTCGGCTTTCCACGGCTATGCCTCGGCCTGGCCGGTCCCCGCGCCCGACGACCGTCACGATGCGTCTGGCCGGCCTCGCACGCGCCTGCACGTAGGGGGAGACAACCTGATCGAGGTGCAAGGCGACCAGCTGACCGTGACGACCAGCAGCCGCAACACCTGCGCGCTGTACTGGAGCGCCGACCATCAAGGCAACTTCGTCCTGTCGACCGACCTGCTGATCGCTGCCAGCGCCTGGATGAGCCTGACCGATTGCCAGTTGGGCGTGCGCGAACAGGCGGGCGTGCACCTGGACGATCGCTCGAGCATCCATGGCATCGGCCGGTTGTTGCACAGCAGCCGCCTTGAGGTTGTGTTGCAGGGCAACCAGGTGCGCGTCGGACGTGACGCAATGCAAGACACCCTGGCCCTGCAAAGCGACCGCTACGGCGACGCCCTGTTCGCCGGACAGACGCAGATCAGGGCGTTGCAGGAAAGTATCGCCGGCCATCTGCAGCGGCCCGGCAAGGTCGCCGCACTGGTTTCCGGTGGTGTCGACTCCGGGTTGGTCGCCGCCCTGCTCGCCGCGCAGTGCCCGGACTTCGAAGCCTTCAGCATCGGTACCCCCTGGGGCAACGAGTTCGATGACGCCCAGCAACTGGCCGACGCACTCGGACGCCCGTTGAACCGTGTCGAACTCGACCCGCAATCGATCCTGCTGGCGCTGCCCCAGACCATCCGTGCCTTTGGCCATCCGCAGCCCCAAGCCGTAGAGATCGGCGTGGCAATCACCGCGTTCTGTCGGCAGTTGGAAGAAGGCCGGACGATTTTCACCGGTTATGGCTCGGATCTGATCAACTCCGGCATGGCCACGGGTGACGGCCTGGCTGAAGATATCCGCAGCAGTATCGCGGTCGAGGTCGACAAGACCCGTTACTCCAGCGAACTCACAGGCATCGCGGCCCAAGCCTGCGGCAGCGAACTGGTTCATCCCTACTGGGACCTGCCGGTGCTGCGTAGCGCGCTGGACACGTGTCCGTCGGTCAAGACCACCCGCGGCCGCGAAAAGGGCCACCTGCGCCTTGCCGCCGAACAATGGCTGCCTGCCGAGGTCGCCTGGCGCAAGAAGACCGCCATCCACCACGGCAATGGGTTGGGCACGGCGCTGTCGCAGTTGATCGACGTCACCACCCACCAATCCGCCAGCGCGCCGGCGCTGTACCGCCAGATCCTGGCGACCCAGCTGGACCAGGCCGTACGAGCCCCATTGGCGCCGCTGTGTGCCGAAGAAGTACTCGACCGCGCCCTGCACTCACTCGCTCACCGCCGCTGAAGGAACCGCCCATGAACTCATCCGTTTCTTTGCGCGACCTGCGCGGCCAGACCCTGACCGCCTCTGGCCTGGGCGTCCATCTGCCGGACGAAACACCGCTGGCGGCCGTTCGCCAGGCGGTGCTCGACCATGGCGTGACCCTGTTGCGCAACGCCCACTTCGACGAAGACAGCTTCCGGCAGTTCGTCGAAAGCCTGGGGGACAAGGTGTCCTACGACGAGGGCAACGCCAACGTTGGCTACGGCTTCGCCGACATCCTCAAGCTCGACGGCACCCACGATAAGGAAAAGGTCATTACCGGCCGGGGCAGCCTGCCGCTGCATACGGACGGCATCCTGCTTGGCACCCAGGTCGACCTCATCATCCTGTATGCCGCCGACGTTGCGAACATTGACGAAGATGGCGCAACCGTCGTGTGCGACCAGCTCGCGGCCTGGAAGGACATGCCCGATTCGTTGCGCCAACCGCTGCTGGACGGCCGGCTCGAATACCTGGCCTTCGAGCGAGGCTATTTCGCCACGGTGCCCGAGGGCTGGTATCCGATATCCACGTTCCGCGACTACGGCCGTGTCCGCTCGCTCAACCTCGCGCTGCCTTTCGACAGCCAGGTCCAGGCCAGTTGGGATGTTCGCGTGCCGGGGCTGAGCGAGGACGCATCGGCTGCCTGGTTCGCGGAACTGGAACGACACCTGACAGCCGACCCGTACCTGTACTGCCATCGCTGGCGCAAGGGTGACCTGTTGATCATCGATAACCAGCGCACCCTGCACGGCCGGCGCGGGCTGTTGCCCAATACCTGCCGCAAGCTGCTACGCGGCCAGGTGACGTTCGAGGCCATCGCCTCGGCACCCGGCGCGGCGCTGGAGAGTGCCTGAGCGTGTGCACGATCATTGCCGCGCTCGGCCTTTCACCGCAGTGGCCGGTGATGCTGGCCACGGTGCGGGACGAGTCGGTCGCGCGCCCATGGCAAGCCCCGGCCGCGCATTGGCCCGAGCAGCATCCACAGGTGATCGGCGGCCTGGACCTGCAATCCGGCGGCACCTGGCTGGCGCTTGACGTTCACCAGCACCGCGCGAGTTTTCTGGTCAACCGCCCAGAGCACGTCGCCGGTAAAACCCGCAGCCGTGGCGAGCTGCCGCTCATCGCATTGCAAGCACCCGCGCAGCGCTGGGACGCCGACAGCCTGAGCCAGTACAACGGCTTCATCCTAGGACTGGCCGATGCCAACGGCCTGGTGCTCCATCAATGGGACACCCGCACCCTGCGCTCAGTGCGTCTGGGCAAGGGTATCCACGGCCTGTGCTACCGCGGCATCGGCGAGGATCACCCACGCCTGGCACGGCACCTGCCCCGTTTCGCCGCCAGCCCGCTGCCTCGGCCTCTCGCGACGGCCTCCCCGGCGCAAGCCTGGGGTCGCTGGCTGCACCTATTGGCCGATGGCGGCCAGTACAGCAGCGCCGACGATGCGCTGATGTGGCGGCGCGACGTTGAAGGCGGCCCCTGGGCCTCTCAATCGGCCGCTTGCCTGGCGCTGGGCAAACAACAGTCGCGACTGGACTTCAGCGCCTCGCCACTGGACCCGACCAGTTGGTGCAACTTGCCGTCCCCTTTATCCCATTAGAACGAGAATGCTGCCTTGAACATCCACCTCCTCGCGCCGGATCAATACCCCCAGTTGCTGGCTTTCATCGGCCAGTCGAACGATGCCGACGCCCAGTTGTTCCTCGCCGGCGCACTGAGCAATCGCGCCGAGGGCCTGCAGGTCTATGTGCGTCAGGCGGGCGACCACCTGCTCGGTGCCGTCGCCCTGTTGCCCAGCCTGCCGCCGTTCGCCGTGCCGGTCATCCTCGTTGCCGGCGAGCCGGACGCAGCGTTGCTGGCACACGTTGCCGCAGGGCATGTCAGCCCGCAGATGGCAATCGGTCCCAAGGCCGTCCTGGAGCGCTTGCTGGAACACTGGCCGGCCGCCTGGCTGCAGCTGATCGGGCGGCGCGACGAAGTGCTGCTCAAACAGTTCGCCCCCTTCCCGGTCGAATCGATACCGGCACTCAGCACCCGCCTGGCCGGGCCTGAGGATGAAGCCACCCTGGTGGGCTACCGGATCCAGATGGAGAAAGACTCCGGCGTAAAGCTCGTGTCCAGTCGCGAACAGGCCACGCATACCGTCCGCCAGCTCACCCAGCGCCAGGCGCTGCATGTGATCGAGGTGGACGGCCAGCTCGGCGGCTGCACGGCCCTGACCAGCCGGGACGAACAGCACGAGCAACTGGGCTTCATCTTCGTCGAGGCCCGTCACCGGCTGCGTGGCGTTTCGGACAGGCTGCTGAGTGACGTCTGTGCCGGCATCCACCGCCGCCAGCGCAAGCCGCTGACGTTTACCTGCAGCGGCGGCCCGTTGCGTCATCGCCTGGGTGAGATCGGCTTTCGCACAGTGGGCGAACATTTGAAGCTGTATTTCGGCTGATCACCAAGGAATCCAACGAATGTTCCAGCGCCAGTTCCTCAGCATGGTTGCGCATCATCGAGACCATCCGGCCGTCATCGACAGCCACGGCACGTCCAGCACCTACGGCGACCTGCTGCAAGCCATCGACCTGTTGCGCGCCCGCTTGCAGGCGGCGGGCCTGCGAGAAGGCGATGTGGTGGCGACCCAACTTGGCAACAGCACCGGCTATGTGGCGCTCTTGTTCGCCATGGCCAGCCTGGGCCTGGTCCATTGCCCGATCAATCTGGCCAGCAGTGCCGAGCACCGGGCGATGCGCCTGACCCAGGTCGGTGCCACCGTGCTGGTCAATGAACGGGGCATCGTACCCGACGGCATCGATGTACCCGGCTTCGCCCTGCACTCCTCGATCCCCGTCAACCAGGAAGCTCCCGCCTGGCAGGAGCGAACCGGGCTGATGCGCATGCAGGAGACCTCCGGCAGCACGGGTACGCCGAAACTCGCCCTATGGCGCCAGGACCGCCTGTTTCGGGAGATCCTGCACTGGGTCGAGTGCGCCGGCCTCGATGACAGCGCGCGCTACCTGAACATCCACACCCTCGATGGCGGCCATGCCGTCGACCTCCATGTGTTCCCTGCCTTGCTGACGGGCGCCACGCTTTACCTGGGCGAAGCGTCCCGAATCGAGGACACCCTGCGCACCCTCGACGAGCAGCGCATCAGCGTGATGAGCGCGTTGCCCTCGCAATACCTGGCGCTGGCGCAAGCCGCGCAACGGCTCGGCACCCGGTTGCCGGCGCTGACCCGGCCGTTCTGCGGCGGCGCCTACCTGGACGATCAGGTGGTGCTCGAAGCCGAGCGCGGTCTGGGCATACACATCAAGCGAATCTATGGTTCCACCGAGTTCGGCATGATCCTGGCCAATTTCGCCCCCGGCCTGCAGGTCAACTGCGGCATGCGTGCGGTGGGGGATGTCGAGGTGACGCTGGCGGTGCTCGACCCCGCGCAGCCGGAGGTCGGCGAAATCGTCGCTCGCTCCGCGCATCGCGGCTCCGGTTACTTCCCCCTCCCGGCCAACCCGGTCGAGGACGACGCCTATCCCACCGGGGATGTCGCACGAAGACTGGACGATGGCAGCCTGATGCCCTTGGGACGCACGAACGACGCCCTGCTGACCGCACAGGGGACACAATTCACGCCCGCCCTGGAAGGACGTCTTGCACAGTCGCTGGTACTCGAACGGGTGGTCGTGCTTGTCGACGAACAGGATCGCCGTCGCGCCCACGTGGTGCTGCAAGCCAGCCCCGTCATCGCTGCTCAAAAGCGGTCGACGCTGGTCATGCTGCTGGAGCGACTGGGTGTTGCCGCTGGCATCGCGGCAATCGAAAGGATACCGTTGACGCCGACCGGCAAGCCGGACCGCATGCGCTTGCGCATGCTGCTCGGCACAAGGCACACAGGCATGGAATCAATCATTTATCTGAAGGACCTGACATGAGCGCCACGCACATTCAGCCAAAAGGCTTTCGAAGCATCATCGCCAACCTGGGCATCAAGGACAGCCGCGACGATTTCATGGCCGTCATCTCCGACGTGCCGGCCAGCATCAGTGCCGTGTTCACTCAGTCGCGCTTTGCCGGCCCGAGTGTGACGCTGTCCCGCGAGGTCGCCCAACGTGATACCGCACAAGGCGTGGTGGTGATCGCGCGCAACGCCAACGTCGCCACGGGCCCAGAGGGCCTGGCCAATGCCCAGGAAGTTCGCGCGGGGCTGGCCCGGGCCGTGGACGTCGACCCGCAGGCGCTGGTGATCGCCTCGACCGGCGTGATCGGTCGCCAGTATCCGATGGAGAAGATCCGCACCTTCCTGGGCAACGTACCGCCCCTGCAACCCGCCGACTTCCAACGCTGCGCGGCGGCGATCATGACCACCGACACCCACACCAAGTACGCAGCACGCCAGGTCGGCAGCGCAAGCCTGGTTGGCATCGCCAAGGGCGTGGGGATGATCGAGCCGAACATGGCGACCCTGCTGACGTTCTTCTTTACCGATGCCCGCATCGCCCCCGATGTGCTGGATGCGCTGTTTCGTCGGGTGATCGACAAGACCTTCAATGCCTTGAGCATCGATACCGATACCTCCACCAGCGACTCGGCGGCGATCCTCGCCAACGGACTGGCGGGCGAAGTGGACATGGTCGAATTCGAGCAAGCGCTTTATGACATCGCCCTTGGGCTGGTGCGCATGATCGCCTCGGACGGCGAAGGCGCGAGCAAGGCGCTGGAGGTGCACGTCACGGGGGCGCGTGATGATGCGCAGGCCAAGCGTGTGGCCAAGGCCATCGTCAACTCGCCGCTGGTCAAGACTGCTGTCCATGGCGCAGACCCGAACTGGGGGCGCGTAGCCATGGCAATCGGCAAGTGCGAGGCAGAGCAGGACATCGACCCGGACAAGGTACGCATCGTTTTCGGTGAGACCGAGGCGTATCCACAGCAGTTGGACGAGGCTGGGCTACTGGCGGTCAAGGGTTACCTGCAGGGCAAGGAAGTGCTGATCTCGGTAGACCTGAACATCGCCCAAGGGCAGTTCACCGTCTATGGGTGCGATCTTTCGGAGGGTTACATCCGCATCAACGCCGACTACACGACTTGAGTACCGGCGTGGGCTGAAGTTCGAGGGTGGAACCGTGGTGCCCGTGCATTCAATGGGCACCACGGATCCTGCGCGGGCCACAGCAATAGCGGCTCACGGCCAACGAGCGAGCCTAGGCCCCGAGGGCATCGTTGATACCGTGTCAGCAGCGCCCTTCCAGAATCGCCGCATACCCCTCGCGAAAACTCGGATAACGCGGCGACCAGCCCAGGGCCTTGGCCCGGGCGTTGCTGCAGCGCTTGCTACCGGCGCGGCGGACGCTGGCGTTTTCGGCCCATTGGGTGACACCCATGTAGTTGCGCAGCCAGCCCACCACGTCGGCCAGCGCGGCGGGCGTGTCGTCGACACCGATGTAGCAGTCTTCCAGGGGCTTGCCCTGGCGATCGGCTTCCAGCAGAAAGGCCAGCAGGCCCGCCGCGTCGTCGGCGTGGATGCGGTTGGCGTACAGGGGCGGATCTTCCACCACGCTGTAGCCCTGGCGCACCTGGTTCAGCAGCCATTCGCGGCCCGGCCCATAGATGCCGGTCAGGCGCACGCGGCTGGCGGGGATGCCACTGTCCAGGGCCACTTGCTCGGCTTCGAGCATCAGCCGGCCGGAATACCCGCCGGCCACGGTGGGCGAGGTTTCATCCACCCATTCGCCCTGCTGCTGCCCATACACACTGCTGCTGGACACAAACAGCAGGCGCTTGGGCCGCTGCCCATGCTGCTCCAGCCAGCCCAACACATGCTGCAAGCCTTCGACATACGCCGTGCGATAGCCCGCTTCGTCATGGTCGGTGGCCGCGGCGCTGTACACCAGGTAATCCAGCGAGCCGGTGGGCCAGTCGGCCGGGCATTGCTCGCCGAACAAATCCCCCGCCACCCCGATGACGCCGGCCGGCAGGCTCGAAACCGTACGCCGCAGGCCATGGACCTGCCAATGTTCGGCCAATAACTGGCGAGCCAGGCGGCCGCCGATATCACCGCAGCCGGCGATCAAAACAGAAGGCGCGGACATCAAGAACTCCTCTGGCAAAGCCCCAGACTAGCCTCCGAGGGGGACGAGCGGCTAGCCATGGGACAAAAAAAGTAACTGTATTACTTTTGTTAACAAGAATTACTTGCAATAATGCCCGCCACTTTTGTTCTCGGCCCACGAGGCCTGGAAGAACATCAACCTTCTTTTTTTCTCAGGTCCGGCCAGCATGAAACGCTCTCTATCCCCCGCTTCGCCAACCAACCGACCTCGTGCCTGGAGCACGGTAGCCGCCCTGCTGTTCAGCCTGCTGCTGGCACCTGTCGCCGCGCTCGCTGATGCACAGACGCCCGCCACGGCCCCAGCCACAACCCCGGCCGCCGCCCAGGCACCGGCAGACCCGGCCGCTCCCGTTGCGACGCCGGTCGCCACCGATCCGGCCCAAGCCGTCGAGGCCCAGGCACCTGAAGCACTCGAAGCCGACAACTCGCTGGGCATGGCCCACGACCTGTCGCCATGGGGCATGTACAAGAACGCCGACATCATCGTGAAAATCGTGATGATCGGCCTGGCCATCGCGTCGATCATCACCTGGACCATCTGGATTGCCAAAGGCTTCGAGCTGTTGGGTGCCAAGCGTCGCTTGCGCGGTGAAATCGCCGCCCTGAAAAAAGCCGCCACCCTCAAGGACGCCAGCGCCACCGCCGCGAAGGAAGGCACCCTCGCCAACCTGCTGGTGCATGACGCACTCGAAGAGATGCGCCTGTCGGCCAACAGCCGCGAGAAAGAAGGCATCAAGGAACGCGTGAGTTTCCGCCTGGAGCGCCTGGTTGCCGCCTGCGGTCGCAACATGAGCAGCGGCACCGGCGTGCTCGCCACCATCGGCTCCACCGCCCCCTTCGTCGGCCTGTTCGGCACCGTGTGGGGCATCATGAACAGCTTCATCGGCATCGCCAAGACCCAGACCACCAACCTCGCCGTCGTCGCTCCAGGCATCGCCGAAGCCCTGCTGGCAACGGCACTGGGCCTGGTCGCGGCCATTCCAGCCGTGGTGATCTACAACGTCTTCGCCCGCTCCATTGCCGGCTACAAGGCCCAGGTCTCCGACGCTTCGGCGCAAGTCCTGCTGCTGGTCAGCCGTGACCTCGATCACCTGCCATCCGAGCGCAGCTCGCAACCGCACATGGTGAAAGTGGGGTAATCGGCCATGGGCCTGCATTTGAAAGAAGGCGCAGACGACGATCTGGCCGAGAACCACGAAATCAACGTCACGCCGTTCATCGACGTGATGCTGGTGCTGTTGATCATCTTCATGGTGGCCGCCCCGCTGGCCACCGTGGACATCAAGGTCGACCTGCCGGCGTCGACGGCAAAGCCTTCGCCGCGGCCGGAAAAACCGGTGTTCCTCAGCGTCAAGGCCGACCAGCGCCTGTTCCTGGGTGAAGACGAGGTCAAGGCCGACACCCTCGGCGCGACCCTCGACGCCAAGACCCAGGGCAAGAAAGACACGACGATCTTCTTCCAGGCCGATAAAGGCGTGGACTACGGCGACCTGATGAGCGTGATGGATGCGCTGCGAAGCGCCGGCTACCTGAAGGTCGGCCTGGTCGGACTCGAGACGGCGCCCAAGAAATGATCACGACGCGCCAAAAGCTGACGCGTTACAGCGGTAGCCTGGTGGTGGTATTGGGCGTGCATGCGCTCGCCATCGCCCTGGCGCTGAACTGGACCTCGCGCGCGCCCATCGAATTGCCACCCCAGGCGATGATGGTCGAACTGGCGCCAGTGCCAGCCCCGCCGCCACCGGCACCGCCGAAAGTCGTCACACCGCCGCAACCGCCCGAGCCGGTCGAAGAGCTGCCGCTGCCCAAGCTTGCCGAAGCGCCGACGCCGGAAATCGCCGTGCCCAAGCCGGTCAAGCCCAAGCCCAAGCCTCAACCGCCCAAACCCAAGCCCGTGGTCGAGAAAAAGCCGGAGCCGCCGAAGGAACAGCCGTCGGAGCAGAAACCGAGCGACACTCAGCCGACCCAGGCACCGACCGAGAAGTCCGCGCAACCGGCGCCCGGCCCGTCACCTGCGCAGACGGCCGCCAAGGCCAATTGGCAGGGCACGCTGCTGGCACACTTGGGCAAGTACAAGAAGTACCCGCCCAGGGCGCAGCAAATGAACAAGGAAGGCACCAACCGCTTGCGTTTCGTGGTGGATGCCGACGGCAACGTGCTGTCATTCGAATTGGTGGGCAGTTCCGGCACGGAGTTGCTGGACCGGGCCACCCTGGAAATGATCCGCCGCGCCCAACCGCTGCCCAAGCCACCGGCGGAGTTGCTGACCAACGGCACCATCGAACTGACGGCACCGTTTGTGTACTCCATCGACAAGCGCCGGCGCTGATCGCAAATTTGCAAGCCCCTGTAACAGGGGCTTTTTATTTCTGGTGAAGAGGCCTTTTGGAGCAAAGGCAATGTGGGAACCAGGGCATCTGTGGGAGCAAAGCTTGCTCGCGATACAGGCACCTCGGTTCCAGTGAACACCGCGTTAACTTCATCGCGGGCAAGCCTTGCTCCCACAGACAATTCCACATTCTTGAATAAATCCCCTCGCCACACAGACATTCGACAGTGTCACACCGCGCCCCCAGTCTGATAACGTGCGTCTATCGATTGCAGCCGGTATGCTTGGCTCGCAACTTCACGGACGCTCGCCATGACCCTCACAGAATTACGCTACATCGTGACCCTCGCCCAAGAGCAGCATTTCGGCCATGCGGCCGAGCGTTGCCACGTCAGCCAGCCGACGCTGTCGGTGGGCGTGAAAAAACTTGAAGACGAACTCGGTGTACTGATTTTCGAGCGCAGCAAAAGCGCCGTGCGCCTGACCCCGGTGGGTGAAGGCATCGTCGCCCAGGCACAGAAAGTCCTGGAGCAGGCCCAAGGCATTCGCGAACTGGCCCAGGCCGGCAAGAACCAACTGACCGCCCCGCTGAAAGTCGGCGCGATCTACACCGTCGGCCCATACCTGTTCCCCCACCTGATTCCACAACTGCACCGGGTCGCCCCGCAGATGCCGTTGTACATCGAAGAAAACTTCACCCACGTGCTGCGCGACAAGCTGCGCAACGGCGAGCTGGACGCGATCATCATCGCCCTGCCGTTCAACGAAGCCGACGTCCTGACCCTGCCGCTCTACGACGAACCCTTCTACGTCCTGATGCCGGCAGAGCACCCCTGGACCCAGAAAAAAACCATCGACGCGGCCCTGCTCAACGACAAGAGCCTGCTGCTGCTCGGCGAAGGCCATTGCTTCCGCGACCAGGTGCTCGAAGCCTGCCCGACCCTGACCAAGGGCAGCGAAGGGGCCAAGCACACCACGGTGGAATCCAGCTCCCTGGAAACCATTCGCCACATGGTCGCATCCGGCCTGGGCATCTCGATCCTGCCGCTGTCGGCAGTGGACAGCCATCATTACTCCCCCGGGGTGATCGAAGTCCGCCCGCTGACGCCGCCCGTGCCGTTCCGTACCGTCGCCATCGCCTGGCGCGCCAGTTTCCCGCGGCCCAAGGCCATCGAAATCCTCGCCGACTCGATCCGCCTGTGCTCCGTGGCCAAGCCGCCCGCTGGCAAGTAAGCCGCGGTCATGACTGAGCTGTCGAAGGTGCCGGTCACGACACTCAAGGGTGTCGGTGAAGCCATGGCCGAGAAACTGGCCAAGGTCGGCCTGGAAAACCTCCAGGACCTGCTGTTCCACCTGCCGTTGCGCTATCAGGACCGCACCCGCGTGGTGCCCATCGGCCATCTGCGCCCGGGACAGGATGCGGTGATCGAAGGCACCGTCAGCGGCGCCGATGTGGTCATGGGCCGCCGCCGCAGCCTGGTGGTGCGCCTGCAGGACGGCACCGGCGGGCTCAGCCTGCGCTTCTATCACTTCAGCAATGCGCAAAAGGAAGGCCTCAAGCGTGGCACCCGCGTGCGCTGCTACGGTGAGGCGCGGCCCGGGCGTCGGGACTGGAAATCTACCACCCGGAATACCGCAGCATTACCGGCGACGAACCGCCGCCCGTGGATGAAACCCTGACCCCGGTCTATCCGCTCACCGAAGGCCTGACCCAGCAACGCCTGCGCCAGCTCTGCCAGCAAACCCTGACGTTGCTCGGCCCCAGCAGCCTGCCCGACTGGCTACCCACGGAACTGGCCCGGGATTACCACTTGGCGCCGCTGGCCGACGCGATCCGCTACCTGCATCATCCGCCCGCCGACGCCGACGTGGACGAACTCGCCCTCGGCCATCACTGGGCCCAGCATCGTCTGGCGTTCGAAGAGCTGCTGACCCATCAACTGTCCCAGCAACGCCTGCGCGAAAGCCTGCGCTCCCTGCGCGCCCCGGCCATGCCCAAGGCCAGGGACCTGCCGACCCGCTACCTGGCCAACCTCGGCTTCACCCCCACAGGCGCCCAGCAACGAGTCGGCAACGAAATCGCCTACGACCTGAGCCAGCCCGAGCCAATGCTGCGGCTGATACAGGGCGATGTCGGCGCCGGCAAGACCGTGGTCGCCGCCCTCGCCGCGCTGCAGGCCTTGGAGGCGGGTTATCAGGTGGCGCTGATGGCGCCCACCGAGATCCTCGCCGAACAACACTTCATCACCTTCCAGCGCTGGCTCGAACCGCTGGGCATCGAAGTCGCCTGGCTGGCCGGCAAGCTCAAGGGCAAGAACCGCGCCGCCGCCCTGGCGCAGATCGCCGAGGGCGCACCGATGGTGGTCGGCACCCATGCGCTGTTCCAGGACGAAGTGCAGTTCAAGAACCTGGCCCTGGTGATCATCGACGAACAGCACCGCTTCGGCGTGCAACAGCGCCTGGCCCTGCGGCAGAAAGGCGTCGGCGGGCGGATGTGCCCCCATCAACTGATCATGACCGCCACGCCGATCCCGCGGACCCTGGCGATGAGCGCCTACGCCGACCTCGACACCTCGATCCTCGACGAACTGCCTCCCGGCCGTACGCCGGTCAATACCGTGTTGGTCACCGATACCCGACGAGTGGAAGTGATCGAGCGCGTGCGCAGCGCCTGTGCCGAGGGCCGGCAGGCCTATTGGGTGTGTACGTTGATCGAAGAATCGGAAGAACTGACCTGCCAGGCGGCCGAAACCACCTTCGAGGACCTCACCGCCGCCCTCGGCGAGTTGAAAGTCGGGTTGATCCACGGTCGCATGAAGCCCGCCGAGAAAGCCGCGGTCATGGCTGAATTCAAGGCCGGCGCCCTGCAACTGCTGGTCGCCAC
The DNA here is from genome assembly GCF_055390755.1 of Pseudomonas sp. Van50. Classification (NCBI taxonomy): domain Bacteria; kingdom Pseudomonadati; phylum Pseudomonadota; class Gammaproteobacteria; order Pseudomonadales; family Pseudomonadaceae; genus Pseudomonas; species Pseudomonas sp. Van50. The sequence continues at coordinate 6,860,316 of NZ_AP024343.1, forward strand.
CACGGTGATCGAAGTGGGCGTCGACGTGCCCAATGCCAGCCTGATGATCATCGAAAACCCCGAGCGCCTTGGCCTGGCACAGTTGCACCAGCTGCGCGGCCGGGTGGGCCGGGGCAGCGCCGCCAGCCATTGCGTCTTGCTCTATCACCCGCCGCTGTCGCAGATCGGCCGCCAACGGCTGGGGATCATGCGCGAAACCAACGACGGTTTCGTCATCGCCGAAAAAGACCTCGAATTGCGCGGCCCCGGTGAAATGCTCGGCACACGCCAGACAGGTCTGCTTCAATTCAAGGTAGCCGACCTGATGCGCGACGCCGATCTGCTCCCCGCCGTACGCGACGCCGCCCAGGCCCTGCTGGAACGCTGGCCCGACCACGTCAGCCCGCTGCTGGATCGCTGGCTGCGTCATGGGCAGCAATACGGCCAAGTGTGAGCACGCGCTCAGTTTTCAAGCCCCGCGTGCAGGACAAGCTGGTTATACTGACCAACTTGTAGGAAAACGGATACAGACCATGACAGAAGCTGCCCTCGTCCCCGAAGCCCCGCACGCTCCGTCTGTTATTCGGCTGTTGCTCGAGAAATTGGGCATCGGCTATGACGAAGTACTCGAACGACCCGGCCTGAACCCCGCCCGCAAAGTGCAGGCGGTGTTGCTGCACGATGCCGTTGGCGCGCTCATGGTGCTGTTTCCACAAAGCCAGCTGCTGGACCTCAATCGCCTGGCCGAACTCACCGGCCGCAAGCTCACGGCTGTGCCGACCGAACGCCTGGAGCGCATGCTTGGCAAACACAGCCTGAGCCTGCTGCCCGGGCTGCCGGCGCTGACCAGCTCACCGTGCCTGTACGAAGAAAGCCTGCTGCGCGAACCGAAGCTGCTGATCAACTCCGGCGAGCCGGGGCTGCTGCTGGAAGTGACCAGCGAAGCGTTCAAGACCATGCTCACCAAGGCCAGCGCCGCGACGTTCGGCGAAGCCGTGAGCAACATCACCCCCAACCTGGACCGCCCCCACGACGACCGCGCGGAAATCACCCAGGCTGTGCAGGCGTTCACCGCCCGGCGTATCCAGCAACGGCTGGAAGAAACCATCGAGATCCCGCCGCTGGCTGAAACCGCGCAAAAAATCATCAAGCTGCGGGTCGACCCCGACGCCACCATCGACGACATCACCGGCGTGGTGGAAACCGACCCGGCCCTGGCCGCGCAAGTGGTGAGCTGGGCCGCCTCGCCCTACTACGCGTCGCCGGGCAAGATTCGCTCAGTGGAAGACGCCATCGTGCGGGTACTGGGCTTCGACCTGGTGATCAACCTGGCACTGGGCCTGGCCCTGGGCAAGACCCTGAGCCTGCCCAAGGACCACCCGCAACACACCACGCCGTACTGGCACCAGTCGATCTACACCGCCGCCGTCATCGAAGGCCTGACCCGCGCCATGCCGCGCGCGCAACGTCCCGAGGGTGGCCTGACCTACCTGTCCGGCCTGCTGCACAACTTCGGCTACCTGCTGCTGGCCCACGTGTTCCCGCCGCACTTCTCGCTGATCTGCCGACACCTGGAGGTCAACCCGCACCTGTGCCACAGCTACGTGGAACAGCACCTGCTGGGCATCAGTCGCGAACAGATCGGCTCATGGCTGATGCGCTACTGGGACATGCCCGACGAACTGGCTACCGCCCTGCGCTTCCAGCACGACCCCAACTACGACGGTGAATACGCCGCCTACCCGAACCTGGTGTGCCTGGCCGTGCGCCTGCTGCGCGCCCGCAGCATCGGCTCCGGCCCGGACGAAGACATCCCGGATGCCCTGCTCGAACGCGTGGGCCTGACCCGGGAAAAGGCCAACGACGTGGTCAGCAAGGTGCTTGAAGCAGAAGTGCTGCTGCGGGAGTTGGCTTCGCAGTTTCATGGCTGAACACCGCGCCGGGTCGCTGTGTCACCGAGCTTTTGTGGCGAGGGAGCTTGCTCCCGCTCGACTGCGTAGCAGTCGCCCGCTCCTTCGCCACGCAGGTTTACTAGCTTTGCTCATGGCTCAAGCCAGATAACGAATCACCCACCCTCCCCCAATAGCTGCCCAGGGGTCCCTATCTATCCACGTTAACCCACACCCGACGATCCGCCCGTCTGGCATCTTGGTCATGTCTTGCAGGCTTTCAAACGTCAAGTCTTCGTCGAAAATCGTAAAACCGCTGCCGTTGAACGCCGGGTCCAAGGAGCCATCAGAAAGAAAGCGTGCCGTCAGCACCGTCGCCTCTTCGGTAGCGAACCCCCTGCCCGTGGTTCCGGCGACGATGATCGAACCATCTGCCTGCAATGCACAACGCCACCATTCCAAGCCCTGGGGCACTAGCGAAGAGAACAGCGGCTGCCCACGATTGAAATTGAAATCGAAGAATCCACCCTCGCTTAATACGAATATCAATCCATTGCGTACACCAGCGCGCAGTGCGTCACCTACCGCGACAATACTGCCGTCGGCCTCTCTTACGTCCATAGCCCTCAAGTAAATAAGGCTAGAGTTGCGAACGGTCACAGTTCCGCCATTGAAGCTTCTATCGAGATGTCCCATAGCATCGAAACGCGTCACATACACGCCTCTGACATTTTGCCCTGCCAAATCAAATTCACCACCGACCAGCACCTTGCCATCCGCCTGGACAGCCACAACGTTGGCAAAGTTGTCCCCAGCACCAATGCCTTCAAGTTCGACAATCGCAAAGCCCGACCCGTTGAACGTGTAGTCGGTTGAACCATCCGGGTTAAGACGCAGTACGGTCCCTTTACTCTGGCCAGACTCGGTTCTCACCGCACTGACCAAAAGGATTTTCCCATCCAACTGCTGGACCGCAGTGGCTCCGTTACCGCCGGAGGTTCGTGGCGCCCCTGTTGAAGGCCCTTCGTCCCTCAATCCAAGTGCCTCCCCGCCTATCCCGACATCTCCGGGGTTGCCCATGCCAGCGAAGGGAAGTAAGCGCACACCTTCTTCTCCGAATGACTCGTCCACCTGCCCATCTTCGCGATACCGCACAAGGTACAGGCCTGAAGATCCGCGTAGCGCGTACCGGCCCATTACCAGCCAACCACCATTGCCCAAGCCGAAGAGCTTGTGGACATCCAACTCTGCTCCTTTTATAGGAATCTCGACGAAACCGGCCCCATCACTACCGAATTCAGTGTCGAGCGAACCATTTTCATTCAGTCTCATTACTATGGTGGGGCGTTGGCCAATTTCTCCCAATAAAGTCATACTCAAGAGTATTTTTTTATTGGGCAACGCCAGAAGGGCCTCCGTATAAACCCCAAATATTTCGGGGATTGGAAACTTCAATACACCCTTATCGGCAAAACTCGGATCCAGAGTGCCTACTGCTGTGGTGCTTGTTGGTTGAGTCATGGTTCTGTCGCTCTTGAGGTGAAGGTAACCTCATGAAATCCCTAAACAGGCACGTCTACACCTGTCAGGGATGACAGTTCGCATTACTTTTTGGAGATAAGGTCCAGGCCCGTTAAGCCAAACTCCGACTCAATTTGATTGAGTGATTGCGGCTTTCACCTTGCTCCCTCGCCCTACTCAAGCCAGATAGCGAAGGATCCAGCTTCCAATAATCCGGGACCAAACCGGGCCGGGTAGCCGCGCAAAACCGCCAACGACGATCCGTCCGTCTGGCATTAGCGCCATATCCTCGACCGTCTCGTACTGTCCTTCTTCGTCAAAAAGCACAAAACCAACGCCGTTGAAAGTCAGGTCCGGCGAACCATCGGAACGGAACCGTGCGGTGAGCGCTGACACGCCCTCTTCCACAACCCCTCTGCCGGTACTGCCCCCGACAAGAATGGAACCGTCTGCCTGCCATGCGCAGCGATACCAGTCATGCCCCTGATCCACCCACTTAGAGAACAGCGGCTGCCCGCTATTGAACGCAAAATCGAAGAATCCATCGCGACTCAACACGAACATCAGCCCGTGCCTGTATTGGTCGCGCCAAACATCCCCGACAACAACAATCGCGTCGTCGCGTTCTCTCAGCGCCATCGCATTCGCATTCATGAAAGTGGGATTGGCAACGGTCACAACGCCGACGCCGCCATTGAAACTGGTATCGAGACGTCCCGTTACATCCAGACGCATCACATAGATACCGTTGGAATCCGGAGTGTCTTGGGAAGAATACTCCCCGCAAACCAGCACCTGGCCATCCGCTTGAAGGACAACACTTCTGATACTGGTAGGGGTACGGGGAATACCGGGGAGTTCGATAACCACGAACCCACTCCCGTTAAACGTGTCGTCAGTAGAGCCATCCGGGTTAAGACGAAGCACCGCCCACTGCCCTGGTGACGTGCCGAACTCTACCCAACTGGGCAGAACGATCTTCCCATCCGACTGCACAACCGCAGAGACGCCCTGATTGCCTGAAGATCGCGCAGCCCCTGCGGAGGGTTCTCGGTCCCGCCGACTGAAAGTCGCCGGCCCATCTTCCCTACCTCCATCCCTTGGCTCACTACGATACGGAAGCAAACGCACACCGCCCTCGCCAAAGAGCGTATTCAGCTGTCCATCCTCCAGGAATCGCACGACATAAGCGCCGCTCTGCTCGAACGATGAAAATTGACCGATCACCAACCATCCACCATCGTCCAGGCCGCTGAGTTGGTAGACCTCCAAGTCTGTATTTTTGATGGAGAACTCCACCAAGCCCGTCCCGGCGCCACCAAACGCCATATCGAGCGATCCATCCTCGTTCACTTTCGCCAGTCTGATAGGGGCGGGGTCTCCCGGTAGAAGCACGGTGATCAGCAGTTTGTTTTCAGCCAGCGGCAGGATGGCTAGCGTGCGATAGCCTGTTAAATCGGGAGTCGGCAGTGTCAGTACCCCCTCTTCGGCAAAGGTCGGGTCGAGCGTGCCAGCCTGAACGGCGCTTGGTGCCTGGGCCATGATCGTCACTCCATCAAGGTGTATGAAACCACGCGGGTTTCATCACAATGGAGCACCCAAACACCGATCCGCACACCTGTCAGAGCTGACAGTCACCATGATCCCTGACGGCCAAATCAATGGCCTTTCAGGCCAAACCCGATCAAGCCTTCGGCTTGGCCTTCTTCGGCTTCAGATACTTGGTCAGCCCCTGGAACCAGATCACCAGCGCCGGGTTGCCCTTGATCTGGATCGACTTGTCCTGGATCCCTGTCATGAACGCCAACTGCTTGTTCTTGGCCTGCATCGTGGCGAAGCCATAGGCGGCGTCCTTGAAGGCGATGGCGAAGGCAGGCTCCGGGTAAGTACCGGACTGGCTGGTGATGCGCTGGTTCTTCACGGTGAAATGCCGGGCGACCTTGCCGTCCAGGGTTTGCAGCTGAAACACCAACTCCTTGTCGCCCAACTGCTGCTGGAACGCCGGATTGGTCCGACTGGCCTTGCCCATCAACAACCCCAGCATCCACAGCAGAAAACGAAATTTCATGGGCACAGCCTCGTGAGAAAAGATCAATGGCTGGCAGTTTAGCGATTCTTCGGCACAACGCCATCATCGGATCGCTTTGTCGGAAGATAAGCGGGTTTTCGCGAAAGATGACTGCCAAGTCACAAAACCTGAAATCAAAAGATCGCAGCCTTCGGCAGCTCCTACATCGGTTTCTGTAGGAGCTGCCGAAGGCTGCGATCTTTTGATCTTTTTGCCCTCCTGCTCCTCGGACATTTCCTTCAACACGCCGGGCTGTTCATGAACTAGGCAGGGCTCTGGGGCACCGCTAACCTTTGTTTGTCATCGCAAAAAACGGTGACACGGACGTGCAAGTCCGGATTGGTACGCAATTGGTCATGGCTATTGACCGAGCATTTTTTTATGCTCGCGTCCGTTATGGCGATTGTGCGTGGGAGACCTTCGGGTCTGCCGGGGGTACCAGCCGGTCTTGCACACCTACGCACAGTTGCCACCTCTTCGAATGCAAGCGAAAGGATGTCGACCCCAACTCTGGTACATAGATATGTTCAAGGTCACTCCAAATCCGCCACAAAGCGGCCACAAATCCCGCGTCGAAGCGCAGGAAGAAAAAAGCTCGAAGACGCCGCCACCCGCGCCCTCGACTACTACCTCAACCCCAAACCCTCTGACCCACCCGAAACCGATAAAAGCCAGCTCTTCATCGTTGCTCCCCACATCGACACCGAAACCCTGCTCGCCAACGCCTCCGAAGACCTGCTGTCCATCAGCACCATCGCCGCCGACCTGGCTGACGACGTGGATGACTCACGCCGCTGCATCGCCCTGGCAATCAGCCGCATGGCCGATGGGGTGCAGTTGTTGGTCGAGCGGGCGTTGGATCATCTGGAAACCAAGGAGATGGCGGCGCCTGATGCCAAGGGATAGCGCTTGCATTGATGCAGGCTGAGCCAACGCCATCGCGAGCAGGCTCGCTCCCACAATTGGATCGGGCACAACCGCAAGAGATAGGCCGGCTACTAGGCCGCCTTCGCGGGCAAGCCCGCTCCCACAATTGGATCGGGGGACGACCAAAGAGCCAGGTCGGCTATAAGGCCGCCTCGCGAGCAAGCTTTGCTCCCACAGTTGGATCGGGGACGGCCAAAGAGCCAGGCCGGCTATAAGGCCGCATCGCGAGCAAGCTTTGCTCCCACAATTGGATCGGGGGGACGGCCAAAGAGCCAGGCCGGCTATAAGGCCGCCTCGCGAGCTAGCTTTGCTCCCACAATTGGATCGGGGGGACGGCCAAAGAGCCAGGTCGGCTATAAGGCCGCCTCGGCGGGCTTTTGATCTGGGGGCCCCGTTGACCACGCTGGCCGAACGCAGGTATTGCGCAGTGGGCATCCCGGCATGGATGCCGGGATAGCCGCGCTGGGCCATGGATGGCCCTTCGCGGCGGGCCCACGGAGCAATGCCGGAGTGAGGGCACACCGAGCCTAGGCGAGGTGCCGAGTGGTGGGGCATGTACGGGACAACCACATGGGTTACAAAAAAGTGCATTCACATAGGTGACACTTTGATTGAAACATAGCCGTTCTTTGCGTCCCTGGCGTTGACGTGACCTAGGATCACCGGACCGAAGATCACATTCCATACTCCGTCTTTGATCATCTCCATTCCAATGTTTTGATGCCTGAGCAGATTCCCCACGTATATCCGCAGACCCGCTCGGTTAATGATTCCGCAACTATCAGCCAGGTAACACTCAACATGGCTCGCATACCCCATTTCCGGTAGCTTTTCCGGGTAAGCTCGGGTTGAGGGTGTATAGCAGGAGGCCGGGGTTTTCTGGCCGAGAGCCTCGTGTCCCCGCTCGTGATTGTAGTGCTGCATAAATCGATCAAAGTGTTTTTGCTGAGCCTCCCAGGCAATGGCTGGCGGTTTGGGAAAAGTACTTTTTAATGTCCGGTGCATGCGCTCATGACGCCCATTTTGATCTGGCCGACCGGGCTCAATTCGCTCAGGAATAATCCCAAGTCGCAACCACCAGATCGACAACTGCGATAGCCCTGCACGACCCGTACTGGCAAACGGCACGCCGTTATCGGTGCGGATGCGCTCAGGCATCCCGTATTCGCGAAAAACGCGCTCGAAGGTTTGCTGGGTCTCCTTGAGATTGGTATTGGCCATGCTCTCGCAGGCAAGCAAGAAGCGACTGGCATGATCCATGATCGTCAGTGGATAGCACCAAACGCCCGCCCCGGTGAGAAATTGGCCCTTGTAATCTGCGCTGAAGAGCTGATTAGGCGTTTCTGCCTTACGCAAAGGCTTGGGATAGACAGCGACACGCTGGCGCAACGGTCGAGACGTAATCAAGTCCGCTGCCTTAAGGATGTTGTAGATAGTCGTCTTCGACGGCGGATCCTGTCCCGGAAAACGTTTCATCAGGTCGTTCTGAATCTTTTTAGGACCCGGAACCGTTTCGCCAGTAGAGCGAAACTCAATGATTGCCTGCCTCACAACCAATGGCACCACATAGGTTTGGTTGTGCCGTCGGCGGCTACGTTCGTCGAGCCCACTGGGTCCCTCCAGCTCATAGCGCTCGACCCATTTGTAGCCAGTCTTTCGGCTGATCTGATAGTCCTGGCACAGCCGGCTAAAGCTGTACTTTTCAGACAGATACTCAGCGATGAACATCACTTTGAGGTCCATAGGTTTCAGCTCTCTCCAGGGCATGGTCAGATCCTCGCGAAATCGACCCTGCCAGTTAAAAACTGTTACCTATGTGCGTGAACTGATTTGTAACCCATGTGGGTGAGTCATACCGGCAAAGACCTTTTGGTTACTTTTGGGGCGTTTGCCAAAAGTGACCCGCTGTAAGAGCGGAACCGCCAGCCGCCGTTACCGCAGCAACGGATATGTACTCAGTCAACAACATCCTGGCCGGCTGTCAGGCCGCCATCGCGGGCAAGCCCGCTCCCACAATTGGATCGGGGACGGCCAAAGAGCCAGGTCGGCTATAAGGCCGCCTCGCGAGCAAGCTTTGCTCCCACAATTGGATCGGGTACAACCGCAAGAGATCGGCCGGCTACTAGGCCGCCTTCGCGGGCAAGCCCGCTCCCACAGTTTGATCGAAGTAAAACCGGAAGAGACAGGCCAGCTGTAAGCCCGCTCCCACAGGGGATTGGAGGTGTCGCAGATATCACCGGCAACACAAAACAACTGTGGGAGCGAGCTTGCTCGCGATGGCGGCGGGTCAGTCGACATGGATGCCAACTGAACGGACGCTATCGCGAGCAGACTCGCTCCCACAGGTTTTGGCTGCTGACCAAAGATCAGCAGCCCTCACTCAATCAAACATTCGGGCAAGGCACCGGTGCCCAGTCGCCCAGGTCCGGGTTTTTGCACATGCTGTTGACCTGAGTGGTACCGGCACTGGCAACCTGCTTGCTTTCATCCTGCTTGACCTTGGCGGTCTGCAGGGTTTTCTCGGTGGTCACCGCTTCTTTCGGCACGGTCGGCAGGTCTTTCTTCTTCGCCGGCTGCACTTTCTTGATTTTCTTGTTGTTGGTGGTCTGAGCCACGACCGCCGGGGTATCAGCAGTGGCCACAGTCACCACGTCAGTACGCTGCACACCCACCTGCTGCAGATCTTTCTCGTAGGCCTGGGTGTAGTTGTTCAGGTCTTCCGAGGCTTTGCCGTTGACCGCGACGATCAGGTCGTTCGACTCTTTCAGGCCGGAAACGATTTCCGCCAGGCGCTTGCGGCCTTCGGTGTCGTTGACGGTCTTGGCCTTGCGGTCGGCAACCAGTTTGCTGAACGCGTTCTGGTAGCACTGCTGCGAGGTCTTGGCGTAAGCGGTGCTGCGGTCGATGTCGGAGACGCTTTTGTTGACGTCGGCAGCGTAGGAGGCGATGCGCTGGTTGTCATCGGCGATCTGCTTCTGGCGCTCGGTGTAGTAACCGGCGGCACCACCGGCCAATGCACCGCCCGCGGCACCGATGGCAGCGTTGCGGCCACGGTCTTCCTTGTCGGCGGTCAGGGCGCCCAGCAGTGCACCACCGACAGCGCCGACAGCGGCACCGGTGACGACCGACTTGGTCATGTTGCCTTCGGTGGAGCGCAGGTGCTGCACCGGCTCGTAGCAGTTCGGGTAGTACTCGACCTTGGTGCTCGAGGCGACCTTGGAGGTCGGCGACGTGGCGCAGCCGGTCAGTACGGTGCTGAAGCCGACAGCGACCATCAGCAAGTGACGCTTGGAAACCGAAGCAAATGGTTTACGGGAGAAAAGCATAGTTGTGTTCTCGTTTAAGTGTTGACCAAGCTCAGCACGGCGCTATCGCCGCCTGAGTCCCTTCCAAGCTCGCTGACAACGAACACTCAAGACCGCTGAGCGTTCGATGCGAGCAATTCCTTCAATATCGCCGCCGGGTCGGCTCGTTTTTGCTGACGATAATCCCCGACATGACGAACGAATAACGTTGCACGCGCCACCAGGCTCTTGCCCAGTACCGGTTTGCGCTCCAATTCTTCCTTGATGCGCTGGAACTGCGCCTGGATCACGGCATCGGTGTAGCGCGTGCCGGTGGCCAGGTTGTCGATGTAGATCGCCACCGCGCCATCCAGTGCGCTGCGGCCGTTGTCGATGGCCGTGGCAAACAGCGTGGCGCTGGCCTCATCCTTGGCATCCAGCGCGGCCTGCCGGCTGTTCTGCAGATTGGTCAGGCGAATGTTGTAGTTGTTGACGGTCTCGGCCACCAGGGCCGACGACTGGATCAGGTTGCCCGCCGCTTCCTCGCGCTGCTGGGCGATGAGCGAGACGTTGCGCTTGAGCTCTTCGTTGACCAGGCCCAGTTCGGCTTGCAGGCGCGGATCGACGCTGGCAGCGATGATGCTGTCCAGGCGTTTGGTCGGGTCGTCAGCGTCATCGATGGCGTCGGTCAGCGACGCGAGCCGCCCTTCTTTCTGCCATTGGGCGAACAATTCCTTGTAGCGCGAACGCGGCGCCGACAGTGCCCCGACGGCCACGCGAAAGCCGGTGGTTTCGTTGCTCTGCTCGGTACCGTCGGCGGCGAACAACGGGTATTCGCGGCGCATGCCGGTGAACAGCGTGCCCTCGCCTTCCAAGTAGTTGCCGCCCTTGACCACGAAGCCGCCATAAGCGCCCTGGCGGCGACCGGCATGCACCAACTGGAAGGACTCCTGGACCATCTCGGCCGCGTTGCCCACCACATCGAACAGACCGATGGGGTTCGGCAACTTGGTGCCGATGGGCATCAGCCGCGCCGCCTGACCGGTGCCACCGGCGACCTGGTTGAACACCGCCCAATCGGCCAGCGGCCCGTCGCTCTCACTGCCCTCCAGGCGCCGGGGAAACAGGCGCCCTTCCAGGTCCTGGCGGCTGACGGCTTGCCCGCCGCGGGCGGCGAATTCCCATTCGACTTCCGTCGGCAAGCGCACGAAACCCAACCCGCCGTCTTCGGCGGAGGTGCCGCGACCGCTCACCGGCAGCAGGTCCTTGTGGTATTTCATCAGCCAGGCGCTGTACACCGCCGAGAAGCGCTCGGCCTCGAACTTCGACAGTTTCACCTTGGGCAAACGCCCCGCCACCCCTTGGGGCAAATCGGCTTGCAGGGTTTCGCAGGCCGGCGCCGCTTCGCCGCTGGCCAGCGATTGCGCCTGGGCCATGACCTGGGCGTATTGGCGGGCCGTGACCTCGTACTTGCCGATGAAATACAGCATCGGCTTGAGCGGCGTCTTGGCGTCGGTCTTGGGCATCAACGGCGTGATGGTCGTGTTCCAGTCCTTGGGCAAGTCCTTGAGAGTGAACTGGCCGTTGATGAAGTCGCGCCGGTAGCCGGAAATGAACGACTGCTGGTAACCGGCCTCGCCTTCACTGAACGGGTAACCGAGGCTGATCTCGCGATCGTCCAGGGTGCCCTGGGCGAGGATGTAGACGTAGCGGAACACCATCTGGCCTTCGCACGGCAGCGGCAGGCTGACGTCGTCGGGCAACGGCTTGGGGTTGTCCAGTTTGTCCGTGCTTTCATCAGCCCAGACCAAACCGGCCAGGCTCAGCGCCACGGCGGCGCCCAATAACTTATACATCGCGAATTCCTTCACACGCCTGGATGCGCGCCACCCGCCAGCCACCACAAGCCGCCGCGACGGCGCTGACGCCGAGCACGGCCACCAGGGCCAAAGTGTAGTGACGCACCAACAGATGGCTGGCGTATTCGCCGGGCATCTGTGCAAATAAATAATTCAGGCCCGACTGCGCCAGGCCATACAGGCCGGCACTCAGCAGGGCCGCGAACGTGGCACTGTAGAGCGCCTGCAACACCACGAACAGCAACAGCGCCGCGGTGGAAACCCCCAGCAGGCGCAACACCGACAACTCCCGGCGCTTACGCTCGACCGCCGCCAGGGCGCCGGCAAAGATCGCCGCGAACGCACCGGCCAAGGCCAACCCGGCGATGATCCAGAACACGATCGACAGATTGCGGCTCAGCGATTGCACTTGTGCGATGGTCTGGGCCTGGGTCGAGACCAGCAGGTTCTGCCCGGCGAAATACTGACGCAGCGGCTCGACGTCACCGAGGCTGCGGGCATACAAACGAAACGCCGGGTAGACCCGTTGCCCGGCCACACTCACCGCATCGCCCGGCCAGCCGAACGCGGGCACGGCGCGGCCGTCGCGGTAATCCTCGGCGGCCTCCAGCAGGGCCAGCGGTGCAAACAGGCCGTCCCGGGCGAAGGCTTCCAGGGGCAGCACGTGCAGCACCTGCACGCGGGTGCGCTGCGCCTCGCTGCGACCGGCCACCTGCCGGCCGAAACTGGCTTGCACCCAATCGCCAGCCTTGGCGCCGAGCTTTTCAGCGGCGGTCTGGCTGAGCACCACTTGATCCAAGCCTTGCGGCACCGGCAAATGCTCGAACAAGGGATCGTTGGCCGCGGTGGGAATCATCTCGACCGTGACAGCCGAAGCATCGCTGCTCAGATCCGCCGTGGCGGCGATCTGGCGGGTGCGCGGCAAGGCAAAGGCCACGTCGCCGCGCTGGCTCAATTGTTCGATGAATTCGGCACTGAAGCGACCGCCGCCCAAGGGGATGATTTCCCGGGTGGCCGGGTCGTTCTGCAAGCGCTCGGTCAGGCTGCTGACCAGGCCGAACTTCAGGCCGAACAACACCAGCAACGGCGCCACCACGGCCACCAGCGCGAGCACCGAGCAGGCCGACAGCCAGGCATCGTTGCGGTAATCCTGCCAGGCCAGGGAAGCCACCAGCGCGCCGCGCATCAGCAAGCCTCCCCGAGGGTGGCGGTGACACCGCCGTCGGCATCGCGACGGCAACTGATGCGTCGCACCTGCAAACCGCTGGCGCGAGCCAACGCCTCGTCGTGGGTGGCGACCACACAGCACACCCCATGTTCGCGAGCCTGGGCCACCAGCAAGTGCATGACGCGCTCGGCGTTCAGCGGGTCGAGGGCGGCGGTCGGCTCATCGGCCAGCAGCAGGCGCGGCCCATGGGCCAACGCCCGGGCACAACTGACCCGCTGGCGCTGGCCGACGGATAAGTCCGCCGGTTTCTTGTCCAGTTGATCGGCGATGTCCAACTGCCCAGCCAGGCGCGTCACGCTTGCGTCATCCTTCAAGCCCAGCAATTTGCGCGACAAGGCGATGTTGCCGCGCACATCCAGGAAGCCCAACAGGCCGCCGGTTTGCAGAACATAACCCAGGTAACGACTGCGCAGCTCGGCCAAGGTGCCCTGTTGCGACGCACGCCACAATTTGGCGATGTCCAGCGGCGTGTCGGCGGGCGTGAAGTCGAACTGCCCGGCCTGATCCGGTGCCAATACCAGCGCCAGCAGGTCCAGCAACGTACTCTTGCCGCAACCGCTGGGGCCGACCACCGCCAGTTGTTCACCGCCGCGCAATTGCAGCCGTGGGATCACCAGGCTGTAGCGCTGGCTGCCGGCGCCCCGGCTTTTGTGCACGGCGTTGAGGGTCAGCATCACGGCAGCGTCGACAACGGAACGCGGTACAAGGCATCGCCCGGCTCGGCGTCGCCGAAGCGCACCCAGTTGGCGAGGTCGTTGTGGAAGGTTTCGTAGAGGCGGATTTTCGAATCCAGCTCGTCGATGAAATCTTCCTGCTCGGCCACGCTCAAGGACAGCCACAAGTCCTGGGTCATGTTCAGCGACTTGCTGCGGTACGGCAGCCCTTCCAGGTACTCGCCCAGAATGCCGCCGTCGGCCAGGTTGCCGCCCTTGCGCAGGGCCGACGGGTCGCGGCTCATGTAGGCACTGGCGCTGGCGATTTCCTGGAAGAAATCCTTGGGCGAGCTCTGGGTCTTGCGGGCCGCGTCGACAATCAGCTTCAGCGACTGCTGCAGGTCGTTGAGTTGCAGCTTGGTCAGCATCACGCAGACCTGGAACGCCGGCAGCGCCGGGTTGGTCAGGTCGCGGTCGGCGGTCCAGGCGCTGACCAGTTGCGGCGCCTGGCTGGCGGATTTGCGCCCCAGGAAATCCATGTGCATCGCGTAGCCGACCGCGACCGACTTGTCGGCCAGGCTCGGCGCGGCACTGAGCAGCGGCACGCTTTGCGCCTTGTTGCTGCGCACCTGATGCACCAGGTCGGCGAACACCGAACCGATCTCGTCGACCCGCTCGCCGAACTTGCGCACGTCGGCGCCCGGCACCGGAATGTACAGGTCGCCGATCTGCGGGTTGGCGTCGGCGGTCAGGGTGCGGTACTGGCTCTGGGCGCCGGCATGGGTTTTCTTGCCCGCGTCGCTGAGCAGGTGCAAGGCGTAGATCTTGATCTGCTTGCCCAACGCCGCCTGGCGCACTTCGGCCTCGTTCATTTGCGTGGCGGCAAATGGGTCGTTCTTGCGCAGGGCACCGGCGTCGGTGACCAACAGGATCAAGCGCCCACCGTAACCGGACCAGTCCATGCCTTCGACGGCTTCCATGACCCCGGCGAACGCATCTTCGTTGAACGAATGGCTCGACACCGTCGATGCCTTGACCTGCCGCGCCAGGTCCATGAAGCGTTGCGGGTCGCGGCCCTGCTCGAGGGTGATCAGGGTCTTGGCGACGTATTCCAGGCCCGGGGTTTTCTTGATGCTGCTGCGGAAACCCACCATGCCGAAGCTGACGCTGTCCAACTCGCCGCGCTCGGCGATGCGGGTTTGCAGTTCGTGGACCACGTCGCGCACCTGGTCGATGTAGGGCTGCATCGACACGGTGGTGTCCACCACCAGCACCACGGCGGTGCGGAACGCGTCGGCGTTGGCGGTGGTGATCGGCGTATTGCCCGCCGCCTTGGGGGTGTTGCCAGGGTCGATGGACGCCACGTTCAGCAACTGCACCGGCTGGCCGTTTTCATCGAGGCTTTCGCGGGAGTCGAAGATCGGCAACAGATAGAACTGGCTCTGCGGCACCGCGCTGGCGGCCGGTTCAAGGGCCAGCACTTGCTGGTCCTCCTGCGGACTCTGCTGGGCCTTGAGCAACACGTTCTTGGCGGCCGATGGGTTAGCCAGGAGCTTTTCCACTTCGCCAGGCTGACGCAGGAACATCACTGGCGCACGGCCGGAACGTTCGGTGAATTTGAGCACCAGGCTTTGCTTCCAGTCGCTGACCTGGGCGGCGGGCAACCAGCCGTCGCTGCGCCCGTCGGTGGCCGCGCCGACCCGTACCCAGGCGCTGCCATCGAGGTCTTTGCGCTGATACACGTACAACACCGAAAACGCCGGCAGTGCCTTGCCCGGTGCGGCACCCGGCGCCTCGGCGAGTTTCGCCCCCGGCTTGCTGAGCACACGCTGGAACAGGGTTTTCTTGCCAGCCATTAACAGCGGACGCTGGCCACCGTCGGCCTCGGTCGCCACGGGGGGCTGGGCCGGCGGGGCGACGGGTGGCTTGACCGCCGGCACGTCCGGGGCCTTCGGCGGCTTCACTTCCGGTGGCTTGACCGAGGTGGTCGTGGCCACCGGCGTCTTCACTTCTTTACCATCGTCACCGGCCAACCACCAATAACCCGCGCCACCCAACGCCAGCGCCACGGCGACCGCAACGGCGGCCAGGGCGAACACCGGGCCCTTGCGTTGCTCCGACACCGAGGATTGAACCGTCGGTTTTATCGGCGGCGGAACGGGCTTGGACTGCGATTGTGGCTGCGGTGGTGAATAAGCCGGGCCGCTGGGAATGTCGATGGACATGGGCGTCAAACCCGCCAAGTCATCCACCGAAGGCGGCGTGGTCGGCAGTTGCAACGACAACGGCCGGATCAGCGTCGCTTCCGACGATTCCTCAGGCAGGTTATCCAGCGCCCGCAGCAATGCCGCCGCGTCCGGGAAACGCTCCGCCGGGTCCTTCGCCAACAGTTTGCGCAACACGTCCTGATAACGGCCGTGGTGCACCGGCAACTCCGGCAACGGTTCGGTCAGGTGCGCCAGGGCCGTGGACAGTGCGTCGTTGCCGGTATACGGCAGTTTGCCGACGAGGATTTCGTAGAGCACCACGCCCAGGGCGTACAGGTCGGCGCGGCCGTCGATGTCTTGCCCTCGGGCCTGTTCCGGGCTCATGTAGCTGGGCGTACCGACGGCAAAGCCGGCCTGGGTGAACTGGGTGCGGTCGTCCAGGGACTTGGCGATGCCGAAGTCCGAGAGCACCGCCGTGCCATCGGCGCGGAACAGGATGTTGGCCGGCTTGACGTCGCGGTGGACCAGGCCCAAGCCGTGGGCATACCCCAGGGCCGAGGCGATCTGGCGGATGTAGGTCAGGCCCTGCTCCGGCGTCAGGCCCGCGGCGATGCGTTCCTTGAGCGTGCCGTTGGGCAGGTACTCCATCGCCATGTAATACAGCTCACCGACGTTGCCGATGTCATGGATGGTGACGGTGTGCGGGTGCGACAAGCGCGCCAGGGTCTTGCCTTCGCGCAAAAACCGCTCGCAGAACGTCGGGTCGGCGGCCAGGGCTGCCGCCATCACTTTCAACGCCACCTTGCGCTCCAGCGAACGCTGGGTCGCCAGGTACACGCTGGCCATCGCGCCTTCGCCGATCGGCCCTTCGATGTCGTAGCCGGGGATGACAATGTTCAGGGTCAAGCTCATGACGGCACCTTCACGACCACCACGGTGATGTTGTCCGGCGCGCCGCGCATCAGGCCCAGGGACACCAGGCTGCTGGCGATTTCGCCGGGCTCGTCGTGGCTCAGTACTTCGCGGATCTCCTCGTCCTCGACAGTCTTGGTCAGCCCGTCGCTGCACAACAGGTAGCTGTCGCCAGGCACCAGCAGCAATTCGGTCAGCGCCAGGTTCAGTTGCGCCTCGACGCCAATGGCCCGGGTGACGATGTTCGCCCGCGGGTGCACCCGCGCCTCGGCTTCGCTGAGCAGGCCGCTGTCCTGCAGATCCTGAACGTAGCTGTGGTCCCGGGAGATGCCTTCGAGCACGCCGTCGCGCAGGCGATACAGGCGGCTGTCACCGGCCCACAGGCACATGCCCCGCAGGTCACGGACGGCCAGGACCACCACGGTGCTGCCCATCATGGTCACGCCACGGTTGGCGGTTTCTTCCCGCACGGCGGCGTTGACCCGTAGCAGGTCGCTTTGCAGCGCCGCGACGTATTCGTCCAGCGAACGCCCCACGGCGATGCCGCGCAGGCTGTCGACGATCAGGCTGCTGACGTAATCGCCCGCCGCGTGCCCGCCCATGCCGTCGGCCACCACCCAGAGGCCGTTTTCCGGCAGGTCCAGGCAGGCGTCTTCGTTGACCTGGCGGACCATCCCGACATGGCTCTTGCTTGCAGACTTGATTGCTTTTCCGGCACTTGGACGCATCTACACAACACCTTCTTGGCCGAGCAAAAATTGCGCAAAATCAGCGGCTGCCGGCAATCCCTGGCAGCGCATCAAACCCGGGGCAATGCGCTCCGATCCCTGGCCCCACCACAGGCTTACGCCTTCGCAGGCCGCCTCGGCCAAGGCACTCATGCGCCGCTGCGGGTCGGTGGCATCGAAGCGATGCAGGCTGGCGAAACGGCTGCTCGACGTGCGCGGCAGGTACATCGGGCTACCGAGGGTTTCCAGCTGTTCGTTGAACGCCTCGAAACTGGCCTCCACGCTCAACGTGCTCAGCAACAGGTTTTCGACCCGCTCAAACCACTCGTCCGCACCGCCCACCACGGACGCCGGGTCCGCATCGGGCTCCAGCAGCACCGCGACGGTCAGCGGGAAATAACGGCCGACCCGGTCGATGCTCGGCATCACCACCCCGACGGCGGCGTCCGGGCCACACACCCCCGGCGCGAGCATGAAGCGCCACAGCGGGCTGACCAGATAAGCATCCAGCCAGCGCTCGCCGAGGCTGCTCTGGCTGGCGAGCAGACCCGCCGCCAACCACGAATCCCACGGGCCGATGAACCCCTGGGGCAAGCCACGGCTGACGAAGTCGCCGCGGCTGGCCAACTTTCCGTAGAAGCCCGGCGTACTCATAGCCGCTCCGGCAGGCTGAAGCCGCTGAGCACCCGGCTCTTGAACGGGTTGAAGGCGCTGTTGGCCCGCAGCTCATAAGAGGCACTGGCACCATCGACCCGCAGCCGCAGGTTGAAGCGATCCGGCGAGTTGCCGGCGGTCAGGTCCGATTGTTCCAGCAAGCGGAACCAGGCCCACGGCCCGTCCAGGGTGATGCCGGAACGACCGCTGGAAGACGGCGGCATGATGGATATCCGCACCACGCCGATGCTGCCCGGGTTCGGCCACTGCATGGCGGTCGGGCGGCTCGGGCCGTGGTCATAGCTCAACTGTTGGCCGTCGAGGTCGAGCAGGAATTGGGTGATGGTCGAGTCCATCGCCACCGGCTTGAGTTCGAAGCGCACCATCGGCTGGGTGCCGCCGGAGCGGAAGAACGCATCGCGGATGGTGGCCGCGCGCTGGAAGGTCTGCAACACGCCGGGGGCGATGCCGAGCTTCTGCGCCGCGCCCGGCTGCCAGCGCCAGGTCGGAGTCGAGGTGTCGACGTAGGGTTGCAGGTACTTGCGGAAGTAGTTGTCCATTACCCCGCCAACGCCGAAGAACTGGCCGAAATCGTCCAGGGTCGCGTCCCGCGCACTGCCCGGCGACATCGGATAGCGCCCGGCCAGGGACTGGCGATAGATGTTCACCACTTCGCTGGTCCAGGCGGCGTTCAGTTGGTTGCGCACCCCACCCATCATGCTGTTGGTGGTGGAGTTGACCACCGACTTGACCAGGCCCTGCACCAGCGGTGGCTGGCGTTCGGCGTTGAGGCTGACGCGAGTGGCGGCGGCCGTGGCCTGGTTCTTGGCCTCGCCAAGCAAGGCGTCGCCGCTGGCCCCGACCATGGCGCTGACCTGCACGTACAGAGCGTTCATGTCGGCCAACAGACCGTCGATGGCCGCCGGCTCGCCTTCGCTTTTGCTGACGATGCTGTTGAGCTCGGCGAAGTGCGCGGTGATCGGGTCATCACTCGTCGCCGGCGCGTTTGGCGTCGCCTGCTCCTGGCCGAGCAAGCTGCCCAGGCGTTCCTTGAGCTTGTCCACGCCACCTTCCACCGGCGCACCTTGGGCGGCCAGCAGGCGTTCATCCTGTTGCAGGTCGGTTTCCTTCGCCACCGCCACCAGCAGTTTTTTCAGCGGTGAGGTCGGTCCGGAAATCACCCGCAGCACATCGGCGGCCTGGGCCACGCTGGTGATCGGCACGAAGTCGATGTCGGCGAGCAAGGCGTCCCATTGGCGCAGGTAGTCCTGGAAGTACAAGCGACGCACATCGGCAGCCAGGCTGGCGACGTTCTGCTGATCGGCCTGTTCATGGCCCAGCACCCACTGCTCTTCGGCCAGGGTGCCGGTCTGGCTCAGGCTGGTGAGCAAGAAGCCCTGGCGGTAACCCTTGACGGTGAAGAACCCGCTCAGTGGTTCGCCCAGCGGCTTGCCGCTCTTGCGGCTGAACACCAGCGCCGCGTCACGCCCGGCGGCTTCGTTGATGCGGAAGTCCGGGATACCTTCGGGCAGTTTCTGGCGCTTGATCCGGTCATAGACCCGCTGGGCCACCGGCAATTGCTGCAACTGGCGCCGCAGGTCTTCGACCAGGCGCTGGTCCAGGCGCGCGAGGGGCGGACGTCGCTCGAACAGTGCCTGCAAATGCGCGGCCAGGGCCTGGCGCTGCTCGGCCGGCAAGTCCCGCGGCAGGCTGCGGTCCCAATCCAGGGCGATCCAGGCCTTGATGAAGTCGGCGTCGTAATGCTCGGTGTCGGCGAGCATCAGGTAGGCCTTCAAGCCTTCGTAGAGGAAATCCGAATTGCCGCCGCTGTGCAGCTGTTCTTCGATGCGCGTCAGCAGGCGTGGCGCGAACACCGCGATCAGCAGCTTGCGGTAGACGCTGCCGGACTCGGCTTCGAGCATGTCACCCTGGTACAGGCCCAGGCCTTCGGCCCAGCTCGGGGCGTCGTCGGCCAGGTGTTTCACGGCGTTGAGCAATGGCAACACCGCGAGCACATCCCGTTGCGCCGGGCTGAGGTTCTGCACGGTCTGGCCCAAGGGCGCGACCTTCTGATCGACCTGGGCGATGTAGGCCTGGTTGGCACGGTAGCTGACCCACCACAACGTGCTGACCACCAGCACCAGCACCACGGTGGAGGCCAGAACGCCGCGGGCGATCCACTTGCGTCGACGCTCGACTTTCGGGTCGACGCCCACCAGCCCGCGCTCGGCGAAAGCCACGGCGGTGAAGAGTTTTTCGATGAAGTAGCTGCGCCCGGTGCCGGTCTGGCGCGCCAGGTGTTGACGGTCCAGGTTCATGCTCTGGGCCATGGAGCCGATCAGGCGGTCGATCGGGCTGCCCTCCTGGGTGCCGCTGGTGAAATACACACCGCGCAGCAACACGCGCTCTTCGAAGGCGTTGGGTTTGAACACCCCTTCGAGGAAGCTTTGCAGGCAATCTTTCAGGGCGCCGAACTGCTGCGGGAAGCCGTAGATCAGGTCGCGCCGCGCCGGGTCGCGCTCTTGTTGCAGGCGCTCCACCAGGCGATCGTTGAGGCGTTGCTCAAGGCCGGTGAATTCGCTTTGCAGGTGCGCCAGCGGGCTGTCGTTGCTCTTGCCATCGTCCAGGGCGAAGGTCATGCCCCAGACCTGGGCGCGCTCTTCCTTGCTCAGGGTATCGAAATACTCCATGAACCCGGGCACCAGGTCGAGCTTGGTCAGCATCAGGTAGATCGGGAAGCGCACGCCCAGTTGGGTGTACAGCTCCTGGATCCGCAAGCGAATCGCCGCGGCATGGGCGGCGCGCTCGGCGTCGCTGCCCAGCAGCAGGTCGGACAGGCTGATGGCGATGAACGCGCCGTCAATCGGGCGGCGGGCCCGTTGCTTTTTCAACAGCCCCAGGAAGCCCAGCCAGGCGGCCTTGTCGATGGTCGCGTCGCTGTCCTGGGTGGTGTAGCGGCCAGCGGTGTCGAGCAGGACCGCCTGATCGGTGAACCACCAATCGCAATTGCGCGTACCGCCAACACCGCGCACGGCACCGGCGCCCAGTTGCGCGGCCAGTGGGAAATGCAGCCCGGAGTTGACCAGCGCGGTGGTCTTGCCCGAACCCGGCGGGCCGATGATCACGTACCACGGCAGCTCGTAGAGGTTGCGACGCTCGTCCCCGCCCAGCTTGGCTTTCTTGAGCAGGGCCAAGGCTTCGTCCATGCGCTGGCGCAGGGTTTCGAGCTCTTCGGCGGTGGCGATGCTGGTGGGGTCGGGCGGGGTTTGCGCGGCCAGGCTGCGCATCACTTCGGCGGCCTGACGGCGCGCCTGGATGATGCGGAACACCCGGTAGGCGATCCACACCGCGAACACCAGGATGATCAAGGCCCAGCGGCGACCTTCAGGCACCAGCCAATCGAGCAGCGGGCCGACGAACCAGATGATCAGGCTCAGGGCGATCAGCCCCAGCAATGGGATGACCCAGCGGGTCATAAAACTGAAAAACGCCTTCACTCGACCCCCTCCGCCAATACTGTGATTTCAACCCGACGATTGCGCGCACGCCCCTCTGGGGTGGCGTTGGACGCCAACGGCTCGGTGTCGCTGCGGCCTTCGGCGCTGAAGCGCTCGGGCTGGCCGGTCTTGGCCGAAAGAATTTGCAGCACCGATTGGGCCCGCGCTTCGGACAACGCCCAGTTGGACGGGAACCGGAGGGTGGCGATCGGCCGATTGTCGCTGTGGCCGGTGACCAGGACCTGGCCCTTGACCTTGCGCACCGCATCGGCGATGCGCAGCATCAGCGGCTGGAAATCGTCCTTGATGCTGGCGCTGCCCGAGGCGAACAGTTCGTCGCCGCGGATGGTCACCACCGAGCGGTCGACAGCGTCTTCCACGGCAATCCGGTTGGCGCGGATTTCATCGGCCAGAAAGCCTGCCAGGCGTGGGCGCTCGACCACTTTGGGCTGCACCACGGGGCGGTCGATGGTCTGCACCGGGATTTCGCCCAGGAAGTGAATGTTCTTGAACACCGGCTCGGCATCGGAGGCCAGTTTCATGCGCAGGCCGAACAGCAGCGCCAGCAGCAAGGCCGCGCCGATGGCCACGGCGATCCACGGCGGCATGAATTGCGCCAGTCGATCACGGGCCACGGTGACACCGCGCCAGTGCGGCGACAGCTCGCGCTCGTAGTCGCCCCGGGCGCTGCGGATCACCGCGCTGGTGCGCTCACGCAACGCTTCCAGTTGGCTGCGACCGTCGTTCATCACCCGGTAGCGCCCCTCGAAACCCAGGCACATGCACAGGTACAACAGTTCCAGCAGGTACAGGCGCTCACGGGGGCTTTGCAGGCAATGCTCCAGCAACTGGAACACCTTCTCACCGCCCCAGGCTTCGTTGTGCACGGTGATCAACAGGCTTTGCTTGCCCCAGTCACTGGTGCCGCCCCACGGCGTGCTCAATACCGCTTCGTCCAGCGCGGTGCACAAGGCGTAGCGGGCCAGCAACACATCGTTGCGCACCACACCGGCGGCCTCGGCGCGCTCTTCGAACTGGCGCAGGTAGGCCAACAGTTGCGCGCGCAAACTGGCCGGCGCCGGGTGGGCGATGGTGTTGCGCAGGCGCGTCAGCAGGGCCAACAGCGGGCCGGCGGCGCTTTCCAACGGGTTGAGGCCCTCGGCCTTGCCGGTCAGGACCGGCGCGGCCGGCATCGACAGCGGTGCCGGCTGTGGACGAGCCGGATCCGGACGGCCAGGGTCCGGGCGGAATGGATCGGCGCCACGGCCACCGGGCGTCGGCATGAATTGGGTACGATCGTCGTTGCTCATCGCGGTTTATCCTCGGATCGCCCAGAAAGCCAGGTTCAGCCCTGGGAACTGGCCGGCGATGTGGAACGCAAAGCCGCCGGAGTTGCTCAACTGCTGCCAGTGGTCGCTGCCCCGGTCGAGTTCGTAGTAGGTGGAGCCGGCGTGGTACGGCAGTTGCCGTGGCGCCACCGGCAACGGCAGCAGGCCGATGCCCGGCAGTTGCAGGTTGACCAGGTCGCGGATGTGCTCCACCGAGCCGACCTTGCTCTGCTGGCCGAAGCGGCTGCGCAGGGTTTCGGCCGGCACATCGGCACGCACCACCAGGATGAAGCTGGCGCTGTCGAGCAGGGTCTTGTCGGCCAGCATCGCCACGTGGATGCCGTAGGCTTTCTCGACAATCGGAATCGGCGTCGCCTTGCTGTCGATCAGCATCGACAGGGCTTCGCGCAGGGCCTGCATCACCGGCGCGTAGCTGAGCGCCAAGTCATCGTGCTGGTACGGCGGGTATTGCTGCGGTCGTCGCCCGGACGCGGTGAACGTGGAGAACTCCCCGGCCAGGCTCACCAGTTCGCTGTAGAAGCGCTCGGGGTGCAACGGGCTCAACTGGCTCAGATGCTGGATCAGCGGCTGGGCGCGGTTGACCAGTTGCAGCAGCATGAAGTCGGCAATCTCCGAGGCGCCACCGGCACCGGACGCCACCACCCGCCCGGCCAAGGCTTCGCCGCGTTGATGCAGCAGGCCCAGCAGTTCGCTGCGAAACGCCGCCAGCGGTTTGGAGGCGATGACATCCAGCAGTGGCGGGATGTAGGTGTCGTCGAGCACCAAGGCACGGTCGGCACGTTTTTCCTTGATGCGCACCACACCGATGGCGGCGTAGTCGCCGATGCCATCCTGTTCGGTCAACAACCGCAGGGCCCGGGAGCCAAGGGCCACCGGCGCGCGGTTTTCGAACGGTGCGTTGTCGTCGCGCACTTCGCACACCTGGCTCACATAACGCGCGGCGCCGAGGTCTTCGCCTTCGTCCACGGTGTCACGGGCGCCGGCGCGCTTGAGCGGCAAGGCCAGGTACACCAGGCCATCGCGCAGGTTGTCATCGACGTTCAGCGGCGTGGGCGCCAGGTCATCCTGGGGAATGTTGAAGGGCGTGCCGTCCGGCAACAGGCCCCGCGCCGAGATGATCGCCAGCTTGCCCTGGGCCAGCAGGCCCTGGTCGATCAGCAATTCGGAAAAACCCCAGGCGCCGGCCGACAATGGGCGGCTGCGTGCGTCGATGAGGTTTTCCAGGTAACGGTCATGCTGTTGGAAGTGCTGCGTTCCAATGAACATGCCTTCCGACCAGACCACGCGATTGTTCCAGGACATGGGGGCTCCGATTGCTTATTGGGCAGGGCTGGATGGGGGAACGACGACGGCGCTGCGCACGGCGCGCACATCGAGGCTGATCTGGTATTCGGTGTATTCGCGCGCCGGGACATTCATCACCGTGCGCCACAACGACTGGTCCAGCTCGCGATAGCCCACCAGTATTCCGATGTGTCGCGTGGCCGGGTCGAGGTCGCGTTGCAGGCTCAGTTGCTGGCCGGGCTGGATCAGCACCTCGTCCTGGTCGATCAGGTCAGCGCCCAGCGTGGCCTGGGCCCGTTCGGCCAGGGCGAAATAATCGGAACGGCCAAAGGTCGCGGCATTTTTCAGTTCGAAAATGCGCACCCGGACCGGGGCCGGCTGGCCGGTGGCGCCGGGGTTGAGGCCGGCAATGGCATGGAAATGCAACTCGATGGCGGCGGTGTCGGCCTCAGCTTCTTCGGGCTGGGGGTTGGCCGCATCCTTGGCGCACGCCGTCAGCAGAAGCGCGGTGGCGACTGCGAGTAAAAACCTGGGAATCATCCTGCGTCCTCAATGACGTTTGAGCTATCCGTTGTTGGCTGATCAATATTGTTATAGGACAGCGCCGCTCAACGGCGTCGCTGTCGTGTGCTGTGTTCTTCGTAGGCGCGACTGAACTCGCGACCGAACAGGTCCTGGAAATCCTCCTGGGCTTCCCGGGAAATGTTGCTGTAGAGCTCGGTGAATTGCTGCCAGTACTGGGCCTGCCGCGAGCCGCTGAAAATCCCCGAAAGCCCGCCGGGCTTGGCCATGCGTTCTTCCAGTTGCGCCGGCTCGAAGCGCCCCAGCAAATGCTTGATGGCCGCTTCCACACCGGCCATTACCGCCAGTTGGTGGGCCCGCAAGTCATCGAAACTGTCACGCACCGCCGCGTCCGGGGCCATGAACGCCTGGTTGCCGTGGCGCAACAGCAACAGCAAGGCTTCATCGACATTGGGGGCGAACTTCAGCGGGTTGTTTTCCACCGGCTGGATCATCGTCTGCTGGATGCGGAACTCACCCTTGAGGCTGCTGCGGGCGCGCAAGACATCGATCAGGCCTTCGACCATCAAGCGATAACTGCGCCCGATGCTTTCCATCTGTGCTTCGGCATTGGCCTTGTCCAGGCGCAACTGATCCAGCCCGGCGCCGCGCAGGAAGGCTTGCAGCAAGTCGGGTTGGGCGGCCTCGACCGGCGCGGCCGGAGGAACTGGAGCAACTGGAGCAACCGGGGCAACTGGAGGAGCAACTGGCGGTGCGACCGGGGTCTCGACGCGGGTCACCGGTGCTTCACGCACGGGTGCCGGCGGCGGTGCACTGATTTCAGCAAAGATGTCGACGAGCGGAGGCTGCGAAACCGGGGTCGCGATCGGCTCAACCACTGGCGGTAGCGGCACCGGCGGCGGGGCCACGGGCAGCGGGGCAACCGCCACCGGTGCAGGCTTGTCGCTGAACGGGTCCCAGTCGTCCGGAATCACCGAGGCAGACGGCGGTACAACCGGCTCGACCACGGAGGGCGGGCTCGGCCGGGCAATTGGCGTCGGCGGGCGGAAATTGTGTTGCTCGGCCGGGACATGGTCAGGCTGGGTGGCCGGCGGGACACTGCTCGGGGCCAAGAAGTCGAACAGGTCCGGCAGGGTGTCCATGGCCGACACGCCCTGGAAATGCGCAGGCGAGGCCACCTGGATCGGCGACGGCACATGCGCCGTGGCGCTCTGCTGCCCCATCAAGGCCTCGAAACTGCTGGGCGATTCGGCGAACGGATTGCTGTCGGTGACCGGCAGGTTGAAATCGACGCGGGCCTGGATTTCATAATCACCAATGCGGATCACTTCGCCGTCTTGCAGGGGCTCGCTGTTGCCCTTGCGCAAGCGAACGCCGGCCTTGACCAATTCCACACCATTGGTGCTGTTATCGGTCAAATAATAACGCCCGTCTTTGTATTGGATAACGCAATGTTTACCGGAAACCAGGCGCTCGGGGTCCGGTAATACCCAGTCATTATCGGAATTACGGCCAATTGCCATCACCCCCTGGTCCATGGACTTTTCAGAACACTGGCCTGGGGTAATTTTGTGATAACTAGTGATAGTCAAACACAGCGGCATCTTGCCTCCTTGCTGAATACTTCGCGCGCGGGCGGGAGTGAGGGTTCAGACCTTGACCACCCGCCGGCAACCTGCCAACAACCGTAAAAACGGCTTTTTGCCAGCATGATCGCTGATCATAACCGGCTTGCGTGACAAAAACCCCACGTCAGTTGCCGCTTCGACCGGTAGGTCGGACAGGCTGTTAAGCGCATCACAACTGTTACATAGGGCATACACAGGCGAAATAGCTTACCTTGACAAGCGATAAGTACTACACCAAAAATGCACAACTTCTTGAATATACATGATGGCACTTTAGGATCATCACAGATCTAAAGGGCCATTACCGTCAAGGAACATGTGAAGTTTCATCCGAAACTTGCGTGTGAACTGCCCGACTTCTATCAAGCGGGTGATAGGGAGATCGATCCAAGTGGATGTGCCTTTGCTGCTCGCCGCCGTTTCCGCGACTTCGCCGTGTGGTGAAGATCTGGAATATGACGCGGATTTCCTGCGCCTGGAACGTGACTCCCGGGGCCAACCCGAGCGCAGCATGGGCGATTCGATCCTGCCTGCCGAACCCCCTGAATGGCGCAGCATCCAGCAGCAGAGCCTGGACTTGCTGCAGCGCAGCAAAGACCTGCGCATCACCCATTTCCTGATGCAAAGCTCCCTGGCCCTCGAAGGCCTGCCGGGCATGGCCCGTGTGCTGACGCTGATCAGCGAATTGCTCAAGCAATACTGGGCCGAACTGCATCCGCGCCTGGACGCCGATGACGACAACGACCCCACCGTGCGCATCAATGCCCTCGCCGGCCTGACGTCCGATGTCACCATCCGCCTGCTGCGCGAAAGCATCCTGACCCGTTCGCGGACCTTCGGTGCCGTCAGCCTGCGCGCCGCCGCCAACGCCAGTGGCCTGCAAAGTTTCCCGGATGAAAACCTCGGTGCCGAACAGCTCGCCGGGGCCCTGCTCGACAGCGACCCCGAGCAGTTGGAAGTCATCCGCGCCGCCCTGCTCGAAGCCCGCAGCGCCGCCGAAGCCATCGAGCAGCAGGTCAGCGACCAGGTCGGTTCCGCCCAAGGCGTGGACCTCGGCCCGTTGAAGCAACCGTTGAAGATGGCCCTGCAGATTCTCGGCCAGTTCGCCCCGCAGAGTGGCGACAGCGCCCAGGCCGATTCCGTCAGCGACAACAGCCCAGCGCCCGCTGAGCATGCAAATGTCACAAGCTCACCGCGCAACACCAATAACAGCACCAACACCGTCAGCGGCGACATCAACAACCGCGACGACGTGCTGCGCAGCCTGGACCGGATTCTCGCGTACTACACCCGTCATGAGCCCTCCAGCCCGCTGCCGGTGCTGTTGAACCGGGCCAAGCATCTGGTGCACGCCGATTTCGCGGCCATTGTGCGCAACCTGATTCCCGACGGCATGAGTCAATTTGAAAACCTGCGCGGCCCAGACAGCGAATAAAAAGCGAGCGGATCACGCAGTCACGTCACCGGCACCCCCGATGACGCCAACACCGTCGCTCAAGCGACCAGGAGCAGCAACGTGGCGAAGCAAAGTTCTCAGAAATTCATCGCGCGCAACCGCGCGCCTCGAGTGCAGATCGAGTACGACGTCGAGCTCTACGGCGCCGAGAAAAAGGTCCAGTTGCCCTTCGTCATGGGCGTCATGGCCGACCTCGCCGGCAAGCCTGCCGAGCCTCTGGCTGCGGTAGCCGACCGCAAGTTCCTCGAGATCGACGTCGATAACTTCGACTCGCGCCTCAAGGCCATGCAGCCGCGCGTGGCGTTCCATGTGCCTAACGAACTGACCGGCGAAGGCAACCTGAGCCTGGACCTGACGTTCGAAAGCATGGACGACTTCAGCCCGGCGGCCGTGGCCCGCAAGGTCGACTCGCTGAACAAGCTGCTCGAAGCGCGCACCCAGTTGGCCAACCTGCTGACCTACATGGACGGCAAGACCGGCGCCGAAGAAATCATCATGAAGGCGATCAAGGACCCAGCGCTGTTGCAGGCCCTGGCGAGCGCGCCGAAGCCAGCACAGGACCAATGATCATGACTGACAATACAGCCCGCGAAGGCGCACAGAACCTCGGCGCGACAGAAGAAACCAGCGAGTTCGCGTCCCTGCTGCTGCAAGAATTCAAACCCAAGACCGAGCGCGCCCGCGAAGCCGTCGAGACCGCCGTGCGTACCCTGGCCGAACAGGCCCTGGCGCAGACCGACCTGGTGTCCAACGACGCCATCAAGTCGATCGAATCGATCATCGCCGCCATCGACGCCAAGCTCACCGCCCAGGTCAACCAGGTCATCCACCACCCCGACTTCCAGCAACTGGAAAGCGCCTGGCGTGGCCTGCACTACCTGGTCAACAACACCGAGACCGATGAGCAGCTCAAGATCCGCGTGCTCAACATCTCCAAGACCGACCTGCACAAGACCCTGAAGAAATTCAAGGGCACCGCGTGGGACCAGAGCCCGCTCTTCAAGAAGATGTACGAAGAAGAATACGGCCAGTTCGGCGGCGAGCCTTACGGCTGCCTGGTGGGCGACTACTACTTCGACCAGTCGCCACCGGATGTCGAGCTGCTGGGCGAGCTGTCGAAAGTCTGCGCGGCCATGCACTCCCCGTTCATCGCCGCGGCATCGCCGACCGTGATGGGCATGGGCTCGTGGCAGGAACTGTCGAACCCGCGCGACCTGACCAAAATCTTCACCACCCCGGAATACGCCGGCTGGCGCTCGCTGCGTGAATCGGAAGACTCGCGCTACATCGGCCTGACCATGCCGCGCTTCCTGGCGCGCCTGCCTTATGGCGCCAAGACCGACCCGGTGGAAGCCTTCGCCTTCGAAGAAAACACCGACGGCGCCGACAGCTCCAAGTACACCTGGGCCAACGCCGCCTACGCGATGGCAGTGAACATCAACCGCTCGTTCAAACACTTCGGCTGGTGCTCGCGCATCCGTGGCGTTGAATCGGGCGGCGAAGTGGAAAACCTGCCAGCCCACACGTTCCCGACCGACGACGGTGGCGTGGACATGAAGTGCCCGACCGAAATCGCCATCTCGGACCGCCGTGAAGCGGAACTGGCGAAGAACGGTTTCATGCCGCTGCTGCACAAGAAAAACACCGACTTCGCCGCGTTCATCGGCGCCCAGTCGTTGCAGAAACCGGCCGAATACGACGACCCGGACGCCACCGCCAACGCCAACCTGGCCGCGCGCCTGCCGTACCTGTTCGCCACCTGCCGGTTCGCCCATTACCTGAAGTGCATCGTGCGCGACAAGATCGGTTCCTTCAAAGAGAAGGACGAGATGCAGCGCTGGTTGCAGGACTGGATCCTCAACTACGTCGACGGTGACCCGGCGCACTCCACCGAGACCACCAAGGCCCAGCATCCACTGGCTGCCGCCGAAGTGATCGTCGAAGAAGTCGAAGGCAACCCGGGGTACTACAACTCCAAGTTCTACCTGCGCCCGCACTACCAGCTCGAAGGGCTGACCGTGTCGCTGCGCCTGGTATCGAAACTGCCGTCGGCCAAGGGCGCGTAAAAACTTATTGAAACGGGTGGCGGTAACCCTGTGGGAGCGAGCTTGCTCGCGATAGCGGTGGATCAGCTTGCATTGATGTCGGATGTGACGCCGCCATCGCGAGCAAGCTCGCTCCCACAGGGGATCTCCAGCAGGCTGGAGATCGTCTTCCACCCCGTTCAGCACCCGTAATTTCGCAAGGTCAGCGTCAACCAAACAATGTGGTTAGAAACCACACAGGGAGAAAACATGGCTGTTGATATTTTCATCAAGATCGGCGACATCAAGGGCGAGTCCATGGACAAGGCCCACAAGGACGAGATCGACGTCCTGAACTGGAGCTGGGGCATGTCCCAGTCCGGCAACATGCACGTGGGCAGCGGCGGCGGTGCCGGCAAGGTCAACGTCCAGGACCTGTCGCTGACCAAGTTCGTCGACAAGGCTTCGCCGAACCTGATGATGCACTGCGCCAGCGGCAAGCACATCGACAAGGTCAAGCTGACCGTGCGCAAGGCCGGCGGTGAAAGCCAGGTCGAGTACATGATCATCAACCTGGAAGAAGTGCTGGTCACTTCCCTGAGCACCGGCGGCTCGGGCGGCGATGATCGCCTGACTGAAAACGTCACCCTGAACTTCGCCAAGGTGCTGGTGGACTACCAGCCACAGAAAGCCGACGGCACCAAGGAAGGCGGTCCGGTCAAGTTCGGCTGGAACATCCGTCAGAACGTCAAGGTGTAATCGAAAATACCCCCGGTGCCACGCGCCGGGGGTGTTTGGTGCTTGCTCGAATCCAATCTTTTCCCTTTCGGTGTCTGAGTCATGGCCAAGCCTTCGTTTATCAATTTGTGGAAAGCCTATTCCGACCTGCTGATTGCCCATCCTGACGCAAAACCCTGTGACGGTCCCTGGGCAAACCAATGCGCCATACGCATGAGCCTGACGCTCAATGCGGAGAAAACCATCAAGGTCAACAAATCCACCTACACCAAAGACCCCCTGTGTAAGCATGAACACGCCAGGGGCGCCGAGTCATTGGCGAATTGGTTGTGGAAACATCATCTGGGCCATCCAACTATTCTCAGTAACAGCCCCGAAGACCGAAAGACATTGATGGGCAAGACCGGTCTGATTTTCTTCAAGGACTGCTTTCAGCAATCAGGAGAGACTGCCGAAGGTCGTAGCGGCGACCATATCGATCTATGGAATCGTGGCCTGACCCAAACCAGCGACCTTTTCTATCGATCCAAGAAGGTCTGGTTCTGGGAGCTCATTTAATGAACAAGCCCCTGCTCGCCTTATGCCTGACGACTAGCCTGATCAGCCTGAGCGCGTGCGCCGAGCATGCCGGGGCGCCGACGACCCAGGCGGTTTTCGAGGGCCAGTCACTCAGCCTGGTTGACGATCAGGGCCAATGCACGCTGGTCAAACCCGATCAGAGTCGCATGAAGCTGGACATGGAATGGCCGTGCGGCTTCAGCTTGGATAAACAGCAGAAACTGCGCGTGGAAATGTTCAATAACATCCCGATTTTTGCGGTCTGGCGCAGCGAACACATGCCCGCCCCCAGCCGCGATTGTCTGAGCAAAATGCAGGCTATTCGTCAGATGCCGGAAGGTTTTGAGGCGGGAACGGTCAGCCTGTATGCAGCTTGCGGCTCCGGCGGAGACCAGAAAATGTACGTGGCGCCCTTTACGTGGTAACCGAAATCGCCACCCGCGATCGCCTCCAGCCCTCCCTATTGGACCGGTTGACCGACGACGATCCGACCAACCCCAAGGAAAGCGCTGACAAACGCGTGCTGTCCCTGACCCAATTGAAAGCCTCGGTGCTGCGTGACCTGGCGTGGCTGCTCAACACCACCTCATTGCTCGACGCCGATGCCACGTTGCACACCCCGGCGGGTACCTCGGTGGTGAATTTCGGCCTGCCGGCGCTGGCCGGCAACAGCGCGTCGAACGTCGATGTCTCGGCCCTGGAAACCTTGATCCACCAGGCCATTGCCACCTTCGAACCGCGCATCCTGCGCCACACCCTGCGGGTACGCGCCCGGGCGACCGCCGAGATGAACCACAACGCCTTGAGTTTCGAGATCGAGGGCGACCTCTGGGCCCAGCCGGTGCCCCTGCGCCTGATGCTGCAGACCGACCTGGACCTGGAAACCGGCCATGTGCGCGTGGTCAACGCCGACCAGCGGAGACGCTCATGAACCCGCGCCTGCTGGAGCTGTACAACCAGGAACTGCACCACGTGCGCGAAAGCGCAGCGGAGTTCGCCAAGGAATACCCGAAGATCGCCAGTCGGCTGACGTTGTCCGGCATGGACTGCGCCGACCCGTATGTCGAGCGCCTGCTGGAAGGCTTCGCCTACCTGACGGCGCGGGTGCAGCTCAAGCTCGACGCCGAGTACCCGACCTTCACCCACAACCTGCTGGAAATCGCCTACCCCCATTACCTGGCACCGACACCGTCGATGACCGTGGTGCAGATGCAGGCCGACCCGGACGAAGGCTCGCTGAGCAGTGGCTTCCCGCTGCCCCGCGATACCGTCCTGCGCGCCGCCCTGGGTCGCGAAACCCAGACCTGCTGCGAGTACCGCACCGCCCACGCGGTGACGTTGTGGCCGTTGCAGGTCAGCCAGGCCGAATACTTCGGCAACCCGTCCGTGGTGCTCGGGCGCCTGGCCGCCAGCGAGCCCAAGGCCAAGGCCGGGCTGCGCATCACACTGCGCACCGGTGCCGAACTGCCGTTCAACAGCCTGGCCCTGGACAACCTGCCGCTGTACTTGAGCGGCGCCGACGAACAGCCCTTCCGCCTCTACGAACAACTGCTGGGCAACGCCTGCGCGGTGTTCGCCCGCAAGCCCGGCGGCGACTGGGTGGAGCGGCTGCCCCAGGACGCGTTGCGCTCGCGCGGTTTCGACGATGCCGACGCCGCGCTGCCGGTGGTGTCCCGGGCCTTCCAGGGCTACCGCCTGTTGCAGGAATACTTCGCCCTGCCCCACCGCTTCCTGTTTGTCGATTTCACCCAGTTGAGCCGCGCGGTGAAACGCTGCGACGGCCAGGAACTGGAGTTGATCGTGCTGTTCGACCGTCACGATCCAAGCCTGGAAGGCAGCGTCGGCGCTTCGCAGTTCCTGCCGTTCTGCACCCCGGCCATCAACCTGTTCCCCAAGCGCCTGGATCGCATTCACTTGTCGGAGCGGGTCAACGAACACCACGTGATCGCCGACCGCACCCGGCCGATGGATTTCGAAGTCCATTCGCTCAGCGGCCTCACTGGCCACGGCACCGGGCCGGAGCAGCCGTTCTTGCCGTTCTACGCCGTGCGCGATC
Organism: Pseudomonas sp. Van50; assembly: GCF_055390755.1. NCBI lineage: Bacteria > Pseudomonadati > Pseudomonadota > Gammaproteobacteria > Pseudomonadales > Pseudomonadaceae > Pseudomonas > Pseudomonas sp. Van50. Next base: position 6,893,337 of record NZ_AP024343.1, read on the forward strand.
CATCCCGCTATGGCCGCGACCAGGCCTACTACACCGTGCGCCGCGAACCGCGCGTGCTGTCCAGCGACCAACGACGCAACGGCCCGCGCTCGACCTACATCGGCAGCGAAACCTTCGTCAGCCTGGTGGACAGCCAGCAAGCGCCCTACCGCCACGACCTGCGCCAGTTGGGCGTGACGGCGTTGTGCACCAACCGCGACCTGCCGCTGTTCATGGGCGTGGGCAACGGCAAGACCGACTTCACCCTGGCCGACAGTGCGCCGGTTGGCGCCGTGCGCTGCGTGGCAGGTCCCAGTCGCCCACGGGCCAGCCATGCCCACGATGCCAAGGCCTGGCGGCTGATCAGCCAGTTGTCGCTGAACTACTTGTCGTTGAGCGAACAAGGCCAAGGCGCCGCCGCCCTGCGTGAACTGCTGCGCCTGTACGGCGACAGCAACGACGCGGCGCTGCAATTGCAGATCGAAGGCCTGCGGGAAGTCAGCAGCAAGGCTTGCACCCGGCGCTTGCCGATGCCCGGCCCGATCGTGTTCGGTCGGGGCCTGGAGATCACCCTGGAATTCGATGAAAACGCGTTTCGCGGCACCGGGGTGTTCCTGCTCGGTGCGGTGTTCGAGCGCTTCCTGGCACGCTACGTGTCGATCAACAGTTTTACCGAGACGGTGATCCGTACCACCGAACGCGGCGAGATCATGCGATGGAAAGCCAAGCCCGGACGTCGTCCGACCCTGTGAGTACCCTGGAAGCGATGCACCAGGAACCCTGGGAATACGACTTCTTCCAGGCGTTGCGGCGCATCGAGTGCGAATCCCCCGAGCTGCCGCGCCTGGGCCATTCCCTGCGCCTGGCCGATGACCCGTTGCGCCTCGGGCAACAGGCCGACTGCACCTTCGCCCCGGCCACCCTCGCCTCGGTGCAACCGGGCGGCGACGGTACGCCGGCGCGCCTGGAGCAATTCTTCTTCGGCCTCGGCGGCCCCAACGGCCCGATGCCGCTGCACATTACCGAATACGTGCGCGAACGCCAGCGCAACAACGCCGACAGCACCAGCAAGCGCTTCCTCGATGTGTTTCACCATCGCCTGCTCAGTCTGTTCTACCGGGCCTGGGCCGAAGCGCGGCCGACCGTCAGCCATGACCGCCCGGACGATGACTACTGGTCGGCGCGCCTGGCGGCGCTCAGCGGCCGGGGCATGCCGAGCCTGCTCAACCAGGGGCTGATCCCCGACACGGCGAAACTCCATTACAGCGGCCACCTGTCGGCGCAAACCCGCTACCCGGACGGCTTGAAGGCGATTCTCAGCGAGTACTTCGGCCTGCCGGTAGAGATCGAAGAATACGTCGGCCAATGGCTGGAGCTGCCCGAACGCAGCCGCGTCGGGGTCAGCGCCCATCAATTGGGCGTGGACTTCTGCCTGGGCCGCTTCGTGTGGGATCGCCAGCACAAATTCCGCATTCGCCTGGGGCCACTCAAGCTCGTCGACTACATGGGCATGCTGCCCGGCAGCCAACCGTTCAACGAGCTGGTGGCCTGGGTCGCCGAATACCTGGGCCATGAGTTGGACTGGGACCTGAACCTGGTCCTGGAACAACCCGAAGTCCCGGCACTGCAACTCAATGGTCGCTTCCGCCTGGGGTTCAATACCTGGCTGGGCCGCCCCGAAACAGATGCCAACGATTTAATACTGGCCCGGCATTACGCCGAACAGGCCAACACCTCACAGACCTCAAGGAGCCATGAGCATGGGTGAAATCAGTCGCGCCGCGTTGTTCGGCAAACTCAACAGCGTGGCCTACAAAGCCATCGAAGCCGCCACCGTGTTCTGCAAGTTGCGCGGTAACCCTTATGTGGAACTGGCCCACTGGTTTCACCAGTTGCTGCAACTGCAGGACTCGGACCTGCATCGCATCATCCGCCAGTTCAACATCGAGCCGGCGCGCCTGGCCCGTGACCTCACCGAAGCCCTCGACCGCCTGCCACGGGGATCGACTTCCATCACCGACCTGTCCTCCCACGTCGAAGAAGCCGTGGAACGCGGCTGGGTCTACGGCAGCCTGATGTTCGGCGAAAGCCAGGTGCGCACCGGTTACCTGGTGCTGGGCATCCTCAAGACGCCGAGCCTGCGCCACGCGTTGCTGGGCCTGTCGTCGGAGTTCGACAAGGTCAAGGTCGAAGCCCTGAGCGAGCGCTTTGACGAATACGTCGGCGACTCGCCGGAAAACGCCCTGACCGCCAGCGACGGCTTCAATGCCGGCGCCGTGCCGGGCGAAGCCAGCGGCGCCATGGCCCCCAGCGCCATGGGCAAGCAGGAAGCCCTCAAGCGCTTCACCGTCGACCTCACCGAGCAGGCCCGCAGCGGCAAGCTCGACCCGATCGTCGGCCGTGACGAAGAGATCCGCCAACTGGTGGACATCCTCATGCGCCGCCGGCAGAACAACCCGATCCTCACCGGTGAAGCCGGTGTGGGCAAGACCGCCGTGGTCGAAGGCTTTGCCCTGCGCATCGTCGCCGGCGACGTACCGCCGGCCCTCAAGGACGTGGAACTGCGCAGCCTCGACGTGGGCCTGTTGCAGGCCGGCGCGAGCATGAAAGGCGAATTCGAACAGCGCCTGCGCCAGGTCATCGAAGACGTCCAGGCTTCGCCCAAGCCGATCATCCTGTTCATCGACGAAGCCCACACCCTAGTGGGTGCCGGTGGCGCCGCCGGCACGGGCGACGCGGCCAACCTGCTCAAGCCGGCCCTGGCCCGTGGCACCTTGCGCACCGTGGCGGCCACAACCTGGGCCGAGTACAAGAAACACATCGAAAAAGACCCGGCCCTGACCCGCCGTTTCCAAGTGGTGCAAGTGGCCGAGCCCTCGGAAGACAAAGCCCTGCTGATGATGCGCGGCGTAGCCTCGACCATGGAAAAACACCACCAGGTGCAGATCCTCGACGAAGCCCTGGAAGCCTCGGTCAAGCTGTCCCACCGCTACATTCCCGCGCGCCAGCTGCCGGACAAATCCGTGAGCCTGCTGGACACCGCGTGTGCCCGCGTCGCCATCAGCCTGCACGCCGTGCCGGCCGAAGTGGACGACAGCCGCCGGCGCATCGAAGCGCTGGAAACCGAGCTGCAAATCATCGCCCGTGAGCACGCGATTGGCGTGGTCATCGGCACTCGCCAGACCCAGACCGAAAGCCTGCTGAGCGCCGAACGCGAGCGCCTGGCCGAGCTGGAAAGCCGCTGGGCCGAAGAGAAAACCCTGGTGGACGAGCTGCTCGCCACCCGCGCCACCCTGCGCGAGCGCGTCGGCGTGGTGGACAGCGAGGACGGCAGCGAAGCCAGCCACACCCTGCGCGAGAAATTGGTGGACCTGCAACAGCGCCTGACCGCCCTGCAAGGCGAAACCCCGCTGATCCTGCCGACCGTGGATTACCAGGCCGTGGCCTCGGTGGTCGCCGACTGGACCGGTATCCCGGTGGGCCGCATGGCCCGCAACGAACTGGAAACCGTGCTCAACCTCGACCAGCACCTGAAAAAACGCATCATCGGCCAGGACCATGCCTTGCAGATGATCGCCAAGCGCATCCAGACCTCCCGCGCCGGCCTCGACAACCCGAGCAAGCCGATTGGCGTGTTCATGCTCGCCGGCACCTCCGGCGTGGGCAAGACCGAAACCGCCCTGGCCCTGGCCGAAGCCATGTACGGCGGCGAGCAGAACGTCATCACCATCAACATGAGCGAGTTCCAGGAAGCCCACACCGTGTCCACCCTCAAGGGCGCACCACCGGGCTACATCGGCTACGGCGAAGGCGGCGTGCTGACCGAAGCCGTGCGGCGCAAACCGTACAGTGTGGTGTTGCTGGACGAGGTGGAAAAAGCCCACCCGGACGTGCATGAAATTTTCTTCCAGGTGTTCGACAAAGGCGTGATGGAGGACGGCGAAGGCCGAGTGATCGACTTCAAGAACACCTTGATCCTGCTGACCACCAACGCCGGCACCGAGCTGATTGCCGACGTCTGCAAGGATCCGCAGAACGTGCCCGAGCCGGAAGAAATCGCCAAGGCCCTGCGCCAGCCGTTGCTGGAGATTTTCCCGCCGGCCCTGCTCGGCCGCCTGGTGACGATCCCGTACTACCCGCTCAGCGACGAGATGCTCAAGGCCATCACCCGCCTGCAACTCAACCGCATCAAGAAGCGCGTGGAGAGCACCCACAAAGTGGCCTTCGACTACGACGACGCGGTGATCGATTTGATCGTCTCGCGTTGCACCGAAACCGAAAGCGGCGGGCGTATGATCGACACCATCCTGACCAACAGCCTGCTGCCGGACATGAGCCGCGAGTTCCTGACCCGCATGCTCGAAGGCAAGGCCTTGGCCGGGGTGCGGATCACCGCGGTGGACAACGAATTGCAGTACGATTTCAGCGACGCGGCCTGACGGTAAGGAACACTGCAAGACCCCGTGGGAGCGAGCTTGCTCGCGATAGCGCAGTCACATTCAACATCCGTGTTGACTGACATACCGCCATCGCGAGCAAGCTCGCTCCCACAGTTGTTCCAATCAGCGGCGCAGCCATTACAACGATGAGATGAGCGATGTTATTCAACCAAGCCTCACGCCTGGCCAAGATCACCAGCCCCCTGGGACCTGAGGTACTGCTGCTCAAGGACATGGGCGGCGGCGAAGAACTGGGGCGGCTGTTCAACTATGAGCTGCAGCTGCACTCGCTGGACAACGCCATCGACCTCAATCAGGTGCTCGGCAAGCCCATGTGCGTGAGCCTGCAACTCGATGGCGGTGGCGAGCGTTATTTCCATGGCATCGTCGCCCGTTTCAGCCAGAACGTCGACGAGGGCCAGTTCGCCAGTTACCAGGCCACCCTGCGCCCGTGGTTTTGGCTGCTGACCCGCACCTCCGATTGCCGGATTTTCCAGAACCTGACCATCCCGCAGATCATCAAGCAGGTGTTCCGCGACCTGGGCTTTTCCGATTTCGAAGACGCCTTGAGCCAGACGTATCGCGAGTGGGAATACTGCGTGCAGTATCGCGAGACCAGCTTCGATTTCGTCAGCCGCTTGATGGAACAGGAAGGCATCTACTACTTCTTCCGCCATGAGCAGGGCCGGCATGTGCTGGTGCTGGCCGATGCCTATGGCGCCCACACCACGGCCCCCGGCTACGGCTCAGTACCGTACTACCCGAAGAACGAGCAGCAGCGCGAGCGTGACCACATTCACAACTGGCACCTGGCCCAGGAAGTCCAGCCCGGCTCCCTGGAGCTCAACGACTACGACTTCCAGCGCCCGAGTGCGCGCATCGACGTGCGCTCGGCCATGCCCCGCCCGCACACGGCCGGCGACTATCCCCTGTACGACTACCCTGGCACCTACGTGCAGAGCCAGGACGGCGAACACTACGCCCGCACCCGCATCGAAGCCTTGCAGACCCAGCACGAACAGGTCGAGCTGGCCGGTAACGCTCGGGGCCTGGGCTCGGGGCATCTGTTCAGCCTCACCGGCTTCACCCGCCAGGACCAGAACCGCGAATACCTGATCGTCGGCGCCCGCTACTACATTTCCCAGGAAAGCGGCGAAACCGGCGGTGGCGCGCCTTCGGCGCAGTTCGAAAGCAGCCTGATCTGTATCGACGCCCAGCAAAGCTATCGGCCACTGCCCACCACCCATCGCCCTATCGTCAAAGGCCCGCAGACTGCGTTAGTGGTGGGTCCCAAGGGCGAGGAAATCTGGACTGACCAGTTCGGCCGGGTGAAGGTGCATTTCTACTGGGACCGTCACGACCAATCCAACGAAAACAGCTCGTGCTGGATTCGCGTGTCCCAGGCATGGGCCGGGAAAAACTGGGGCTCGATGCAGATCCCGCGAATTGGCCAGGAAGTGATCGTCAGTTTCCTCGAAGGCGACCCGGATCGGCCGATCATCACCGGTCGCGTCTACAACGCCGAACAGACCGTGCCCTACGACTTGCCCGCCAATGCCACCCAGAGCGGCATGAAAAGCCGTTCGAGCAAGGGCGGCACGCCAGCGAATTTCAACGAAATACGCATGGAAGACAAGAAAGGCGCCGAGCAACTGTACATCCACGCCGAGCGTAACCAGGACATCGTGGTCGAGGTGGATGAAAGCCATTCGGTGGGCCATGACCGCAACAAGAGCATCGGCCACAACGAGACGGTGACCATCGGCAACAACCGCCTGCGCATCGTCAAGCAGGAGGACATCCTCTCCGTCGGCCAGCGCAAGACCGACAGCATCAGCCAGAGCTACGTGATTGAAGTGGGCGAAAACCTGCGCCTGGTATGTGGCGAAAGCATCCTGGAGCTCAACGCCAGCGGCCAGATCAACCTGACCGGCGTACAGATCAGCTTCTACGCCAGCGGCGATGCCGAGTTCAACACCGGCGGCGTGCTGCACCTGAACAACGGTGGCGGCCCCGGAGCCACGCCGGACGGCCAGGGCGTCAAGGGCAGCATCGATGCCAACATCCAAGCCGCGTTCCCTGCACCCAAGGGCTAACCTCGAGATTTTCGCGCCATGACTTACCGCCTCAATGAATTCCAGTTCCAGCTGCCGCCCAGCGAATTGCTGGACGCGACAATCAACATCCTCAAGTTCCCCGAACTGGGCACGTCCTTGATCGTCAGCCGCAGCTTGCTGGCCGAGGGCGAGACCCTGCAAAGCAACCTCGACGACCAGCTCAAGCGCCTGGAAAAACAGGTCCAGGACCTGCGCTGCCAACCGGGCGCCACCGTGCGCGTAGGCGCCAACCAGGAAGTCGAAGCCATCGAACTGCGCAGCCAGTTCAACAAAGGCAATGAAAAGGTCTTCCAGTTCCAGCTGGCCCTGGTGCTGCCCGGCACCCGCAAAATGCTTGCCCTGAGCTACGTGAAAGCCGAGAAACTGGGCGATGCCGAAGCCGCGCATTGGGCAACGATCAAGGGTTCGCTGCTGTTCGACGCTCTGGCTTGATGAGCACCTTGCATGTCTGACGCACTCTGGGCCGCTCGGCTAGGCGACGCGCTGAACCACACCTCGATGATGGCCGATATCCTCGGCGGCGTCCTGGAAGTGGCCGCTAACATTGCGATCACCGCGGTGGCGACGGCTGCCGTGGTCGCGGCCACGGGCATTACCGTTGCCACTGGCGGCTTGGGTTGCTTCCTGCTCGGCGCGGTGGTGGGTGCCGTGGTCGGCCTCGCCATGAGCAAGACCGGGGCCGACAAGGGGCTAAGCGACTTATGCGAGGGCATCGGCAACGCCCTCTTCCCGCCCACGGTGCAGGCCAACATCCTCACCGGCTCCACCAACACCTTGACCAACAACATCCCTGCCGCCCGCGCCGCCGGGGCGATCGAGTCCCATGTCGCGCCGGCCGGCACCGAACTTGAAGCACCCGAAGCCGAACCCAGCTACCTGGACATGGCCGAGAATTTCTTCTCGCAGATGTGGCGTCCCACCGTCGCCGTACCCGCCCCCGGTGCCGTGCCCAAGCCGCTGGACATGATCACCTGCATGAAACACCCGCCGATGCCGCCGCAGTTCCTGGCCGAAGGCTCGGACAAAGTCACCATCAACGGTCAGCCCGCCGTGCGCAGCGGCGACCGCAGCACCTGCGATGCGACCGTGGTATCAGCCGGGCTGATTTCACCTGACGTGACCATCGGTGGCGGTTCGGTGGTGGTGCGCGAGATCCGCAGCGGCAAGACCCCGGGCGTCGGGCTGGCGGTCACGGCGCTGCTGATGCTCAAGGGCGGCAAGGGTAAATTCCTCAGTAACCTGCCCTGCATGTTGATCGGCGGTGCGGCGTCGATGGCGGTCAGTAGCGCGATGGGCGCCGCGGCCAACGCCGCGATGGGCTCGTCGAACCCCGTGCACGCCGCCACCGGGGCCAAAGTGTTGGGCGATGTCGAGGAGATGGACTTCGTCCTGCCCGGCATCTTGCCGATCGACTGGCAACGCTTCTACAACAGCCGCGACGAACGCCGCGACGGATTGTTCGGTGCCGGTTGGAGCGTGCCCTACGAGGTGCGCGTCGAAATCCTGCCCCATCCAGACGGCGGCGAAACCCTGGTCTATAGCGACGAACAGGGCCGCCGCATCGACATGGGCTCGATCCCCCTGGGCGGTGCCGTGTTCAGTGCCGGTGAAGGCCTCAGCGTGCGCCGGCATGCCAACAGCGAGTTGCTGATAGAGAGCGCGGACGGGCTGTACCGCTTGTTCGAACCCACGCCAGCCAATGCAGCGCTGCTGCGCCTGAACCAACTGGGCGACCGCAACGACAACCGTATCCACCTGGAATACGACGATAACGGACGCCTGGCGCAACTGCGTGACACCTTCGACCTGACCCGCATCGCACTGGCGTATGACGAGCGCTGGCCACAACGGGTCAGCCGGATCGACCGCCTCTATGCCGATCAACGCCGGGAAGTGCTGATGCACTATGGCTACGACGGCCAGGGCGATCTGGCGCAGGTCCGTCAGTCCAACGACCAGGTAAAACGTCGCTACGCCTACGACGCCGGGCGGCGAATGGTGGAACACCAACTGCCTACCGGGCTTCGCTGTTTCTATGAATGGGCGTTGGTTGAAAACCTGGAATGGCGCGTGGTTCGCCACTGGACCGACGCGGGCGACGCCTACACCTTCGATTACGACCTGGCCGCCGGGACCACGCGCATCACCGACGGTTTGCAGCGCATCAGCACCCGTCGCTGGGATACCCGATATCAGATTACCGAAAACACCGACACGCTGGGTCGCACCTGGACCTTCCAGTGGAACGACGAAAGCCAGTTGCTGGGGGCGACCGATCCCAACGGCGGGCAACATCAGTTCAGCTATGACGAAGCGGGCAACCTCTGCGAAACCCGCGACCCGCTGGGGCGCAGCGAGTCAACCCTGTGGCTCGAACACTGGGCCCTGCCCCTGGCTGAAACCGATGCCGCGGGAAATACCTGGCAATACCGCTATGACGCGCGGGGAAACCGCGTTCGCGAAACCGACCCGCTGGGCCACGTCACCCGCTATCGCCACGACGCCCACGGCCAAGTGGTGGAGGTCATCGACGCCACCGGCAAAAGCAAGCGCATGCGCTGGACGGCGCTTGGGCAACTCAGCGAACACACCGATTGTTCCGGTTACACCACACGGTTGAGCTATTGCGAGCGAGGGCTGTTGCTCAGCAGCACCGACGCACTGGGAGAGCGGACGCTTTTCAGCTACGACGACCAGGGTCGACTGCTGAGCAAGCAACTGCCGGACGGGCGCACCGAGCACTATCAGCGTGACGCAAGCGGACAGTTGATCAGCTATAGCGATCCGGCCGGGCATACGACAACTTTCCAACACACCCTAAGCGGCCAACTGCGGGTGCGCACCGACGCCCATGGTCGCCGGGTGGAGCTGAGCTACGACAACTACGGGCGCCTGCTGGCCCTGACCAACGAAAACGGTGAGCGCTACCGGTTCGCCTGGGACGCCGCCGACCGCTTGACCGCCCAACACAGCCTGGACGGCAGCCTCAAGCGCTACGCCTACGACCCGCTGGACAACGTCACCCGCGTGGAAGCGCTCGCGGTGCCTGGCAGCACCGACCTGGACCTCGCCCCCCAAGCCCCCATCATTCATGAGCTGGAGCGCGATGCGATGGGGCGACTGGTGGCGAAAGTCACCGCAGACGGGCGCACCGAGTACCGCTATGACGCGCTCGACCAGGTCAACGCGATCACCTTCACCAGCCAGACCGGTGAAGTACAAAGCCTGGGCTTGCGTTACGACGCCCTGGGGCAATTGATTACCGAGCAAGGCTGGGCGGGGAACCTCGAACATCGCTATGACGAACTGGGCAACCTGAACCAGACGCTGCTTCCCGACGGTCGTTGGCTGAACCGCCTGCACTACGGCAGCGGTCACCTGCACCAGATCAACCTCGACGGCCAGGTCATCAGCGATTTCGAGCGCGACCGCCTGCACCGCGAAGTGCTGCGTACCCAGGGGCGCCAGAGCACCCGCAGCGAATACGACCGCAGTGGCCGCCTGCGGGCCCGCCAGCGGCGGCAACAGGGTCAATCCACGCTGCTGCAGCCTGTGGCGCAATCGCTGTTTGGCTATGACGCCAGCGATCAACGGGTGGAGCGCTTCGACAGCCAGCCCGAAGCGTCCCATCGCCAGTTACTGCACTATGACGCCACCGGCCGCATTCTTGCCAGCCAGGACAACCTTCAAGGCCAGCGTGAAAGCTTCGCCTATGACCCGGCCGCCAACCTGCTGGACGGCCTGGGCACAGGCCAGGTCGCGCATAACCGCTTGTTGACCTACCAGGACAAGCGCTACCGCTATGACGGTTTCGGTCGCATGGTGGAAAAACGCAGCGCCCGACGTGGCGTCCAGCGTTTTCGCTACGATGCCGAACAACGCCTGGTGGAAGTGCGCAACGATAACGGCTCGGTCGTAAAAATGACCTATGACCCGTTGGGTCGACGCATCGAAAAAGCCGAGTACGACCGCAACGCCACGCTGCTCAGCCGCACCCGTTTCACCTGGGATGCGCTGCAACTTTTGCAGGAACACCGCGACAGCCAGACCAGCCTCTACATCTACGCCGACGACAGCCACGAACCCCTGGCGAGGGTCGACGGCCTGGGCGATCAGCAGAAGGTCCGCTACTACCACAACGACTTCAACGGCCTGCCCGAACAGCTCTCGGAAGCCGACGGCCACACACTCTGGCGAGCCCGTTACCAAGTGTGGGGCAACACCGCCGAAGAGCTGCGCGAACCGTACTACATCGAAGAGCAGAACCTGCGCTTCCAGGGCCAATACCTGGACCGCGAAACCGGGTTGCACTACAACACCCTGCGTTTCTACGACCCGGACATCGGCCGCTTCACCACACCGGACCCGATCGGCCTAGCCGGTGGGCTGAACCTCTACCAGTATGCGCCGAACCCGGTGAGTTGGATCGACCCCTTCGGGCTGATGAAATGCTCGACGCCGCCCAAGGGTCGCAAGGTCAACCGAACGGTGTATCGCTTTGAAGAGCCGGGGCGGATCAGCACGACTTGGACGGCGCACAAGTGGAACGTCGCCTCCAGGCACCGTTACACCGCCCCCGGCCTGGGCGGTGTCTATGGCGCCAACTCACGCAAGACAGCCATGGGCGAAGTCAATCACTGGGGCGTGGACCTGTCCACACGGGTGCTGGTCAGCAAGAAAGTGCAGCTCAACAACGTCCTGGACCTGACCCGGGCCGATGTGCGCAAACAATTGGGGGTCTCCCTCAAGAGCATTACCGGCGACAAATACACCCAGACCCATCAAATCGGCGCCTGGGCCAAGGCTAATGGTTATGATGGGATCCTGGCGCCGTCGGCGCGAAACCCGACCGGCAGCAACTTGATTTCGTTTGCAGGTTTTTAAAATGGGACTGGAAGACGAATACGTCGGCGATGCCGATTGGCAGCATTTCGTGCGGTTGTACGAAGAGGACTACCTCGACGACAACGCCCGCGTGCTGGCCAAGGCCATGGATGACAACCTCGACATGGCCGTGGTGCTCTATGGCAAAAGGGGGCTCAAGGAAGGCTTATGGTGGCTGGAACAGACCGTGCCCGCCCTGGGTAACAAACGCCCGGCCGATTGCCTCAAGACCCCGAAACTGATCAAGCGCCTGAGAATGGCCCTGATGAGCATGCCCTAACCCACAAGGACAGATGCAATGGAAGGCATCCAACTGCTTGAACACACTCTCCCCAACCACCCTACCCGCCTGAGCAACGTGCATGTCTGACGCGCTCTGGGCCGCCCGCCTGGGCGATGCACTCAACCACACCTCGATGATGGCCGACATCCTGGGCGGTGTATTGGAGGTGGCGGCCAACATTGCGATCACCGCCCTGGCGACCGCCGCCGTGGTCGCGGCCACGGGCATCACCGTGGTCACCGGCGGCCTGGGCTGCTTCGTCCTGGGCCTGGTGGTGGGCACCATCGTCGGCCTGGCCATGAGCAAGACCGGGGCCGACAAAGGCCTGAGCAATTTATGCGAGGGCATCGGCAACGCCCTCTTTCCGCCCACGGTGCAGGCCAACATCCTCACCGGCTCCAAGGACACCTTCACCAACAACATCCCCTCGGCCCGGGCCGCCGGCGCGGTGGTTTCCCATGTGGCGCCGGCCGGCACCGAACCGGAAATGCCCGAGCCGGAAGAAGAACCCAGTTACCTGGACATGGCCGGGAGTTTCTTCTCGCAAATGTGGCGCCCCACTGTCGCCTCGCCCGCCCCCGGTACGGAGACCCGACCGGAAGACCTGGTGATCTGCACCAAGCACCCACCCATGCCACCGCAGTTCATGGCCGAAGGTTCGGAGAAGGTCACCATCAACGGCCAGCCCGCCGTGCGCAGCGGCGACCGCAGCACCTGCGATGCCACGGTGGTGTCGGCCGGGCTGATTTCCCCTGACGTGACCATTGGCGGCGGCTCGGTGGTGGTGCGCGAGATTCGCAGCGGCAAGACCCCGGGCGTGGGCCTGGCGGTCACCGCACTGCTGATGCTCAAGGGCGGCAAGGGCAAGTTCTTCAGCAAACTGCCGTGCATGCTGGTGGGCGGCGCGGTGTCCATGGCTGCCAGCAGCGCGGCGAACGCGGCCGCCAACGCGGCCATGGGTTCGTCGAACCCGGTGCATGCCGCCACCGGGGCCAAAGTGCTGGGCGCTGACGAGGACCTGGATTTCGTCTTGCCCGGCATCCTGCCGATTGACTGGCAGCGCGTCTACAACAGCCGCGACGAACGCCGCGACAGTTTGTTCGGCGCTGGCTGGAGTGTCGCCTACGAAGTGCAGGTGGAAATCCAACCCCACCCCGAGGGCGGCGAAACCCTGGTCTACACCGACGAACAGGGCCGGCCCATCGACATGGGCTCCATCCCGTTGGGCGGCGCGGTGTTCAGCGCCGGCGAAGGCCTGGCCGTGCGCCGCCACGTGAACGGGCAATTGCTGATCGAGAGCGAAGACGGCCTGTACCGTTTGTTCGAACCTTCACCCGCCAACCCCTCACACCTGCGCCTGAACCAACTGGGCGACCGCAACGACAACCGCATCCACCTCGACTACGACGACGCCGGACGCCTGGTGCGGCTGCGCGACACCTTCGACTTGGTGCACGTCGAGCTGATCCGCGCAGGCGAACGCGTCACCCACATCGAGCGCCTCTACCCCGACCAAACGCGGGAGGTGCTGGTCAGCTACGCCTACGACGCGGCCAACACCCTCGCCGAAGTGCGCGACGCCAGCGGCCAGGTACAACGGCGCTTCCGCTACGACGCCGGGCAACGGATGGTCGAGCACCAGTTGCCCACCGGCCTGCACTGCTTCTACGAATGGGCCCTGATCGACGACCAGGAATGGCGCGTGGTCCGGCACTGGACCGACGAAGGCGACGCCTACCAGTTCGACTATGACCTTGAGGCCGGCACCACCCGCATCAGCGACAGCCTGCAACGCGTCAGCACCCGGCAGTGGAACAGCCAGCACCAGATCACCCACTACACCGACAACCTCGGCCAGACCTGGCTGTTCGAATGGAACGACGAACGCCAGTTGCTCAGCGCCACCGATCCACAAGGCGGCCAGTACTCATTCAGCTACGACGAAGCCGGCAACCTGCTCAGCGAAACCGACCCGTTGGGCCGCAGCGAATCCACCCTCTGGCTCGAACACTGGGCCTTGCCACTGGTGGACACCAACCCCGCCGGCCACAGCTGGAAATACCGCTACGATCAACGCGGCAACTGCACAGCGCAAATCGACCCGCTGGGCCACGTCACCCGCTACCGCCACGACGCCCACGGCCAGGTCGTGGAAATCATCGACGCCACCGGCAAAAGCAAAAAACTGCGCTGGAACCCGTTCGGCCAATTGGTGGAACACGTCGATTGCTCGGGTTACCCGACACGCTTCAGCTACGACGCCCGCGGTTATTTGCAGACCATCACCGACGCCCTCGGCGAGCGCACCCAATTCAGCTACGACGCCCAGGGGCGTTTGCTCGGCAGCCAGTTGCCGGACGGCCGCACCGAGCGCTACCAGCGCGACACCGCCGGCCAGCTCACCGGCTACACCGACCCGGCCGGGCACACCACGCTCTACCAACACAACCGCCGCGGCCAGGTCCGCCAACGCACCGACGCCCAGGGCCGGCAGGTGCAGTTTGTCTACGACAGCTTCGGCCGGCTGCAAGCGCTGACCAACGAGAATGGCGAAAGCTACCGGTTTGCCTGGGATGCAGGGGATCGGTTGGCCGAACAGCGCAACCTTGATGGCAGCGCCAAAGGCTACACATACGACGCCCTCAACAACGTAAAACGGGTCGAAACCGTCGCCGCGTCGCGAGGTGGTCATCAGCCCAGTGAAAAGCCCCTTGTTCATCAGTTAGAACGTGATGCCATTGGCCGGCTGACAACCCGAATCACACCGGATGGACAGTCCCGGTACAGCTATAGCCCGTTGAATCAGTTAATCGAAGCCACGGTTGTCGATAACGACGGCAACGAACAACGACTGGGCTTTGCTTATGACGCTCTGGGTTATCTGATTGAGGAGCAGAGTTCAGCAGGTGTTCTGAAGCATCACTACGATGAACTCGGCAACCTGATCCAGACCCAGCTACCCGATGGCCGTTGGGTCAACCGTCTGTACTACGGCAGTGGTCATCTGCACCAAATCAACCTCGACGGGCACGTCATCAGCGACTTCGAACGCGATCGGCTGCATCGAGAGGTACTGCGCACCCAAGGCCAAATCAGCACACGGAGTGAGTACGACCGTAGCGGGCGCTTGCGCAGCCGCCAACGTCGGCATACCAGCCAACCGGCGTTGATCCCTGCCACCGATCAGACCCATTTCGAGTTTGATCCTGGCGACCACCTGGTGGGGCGCCTTGAGCGGCGGCCAACAGGTCAACAACGCCAATTGCTGCACTACGATGTGACGGGCCGGATCCTGGCAAGCCAGGGCACTCGGCAAAGCCAGAATGAAACATTCTCCTTCGATGCCGCCGCCAATCTCCTCGACGGTTCACCGGGTACAAGTGGGCGGGTTACGCACAACCAACTCAAGCGCTATCAGGATAAGCACTATCGCTACGATGGCTTTGGCCGAATGATTGAAAAGCGCAGCGGCCGGCATGGCCTGCAGCGTTTCAGCTACGACTCGGATCATCGGTTGGTTGAAGTTCGAACGCACAAGTCCGACGGTGAAAGCATCGTCAGGATGCGCTACGACCCGTTGGGCCGAAGGATTGAGAAAACCGAACACGATGACGACGGACGTCTCATCGCCTGCACGCGTTTCGACTGGGATGGCCTGCAACTACTCAAGGAACATAAAAATAGCCTGACCAGCCTGTACCTCTACATCGGCGACAGTCACGAGCCCTTGGCCCGTGTCGACGGCATCGATGAACATCAACGCATCCGCTATTACCACAACGACCCCAATGGTTTGCCACAAGCCTTGACCGAAAGTGACGGCCATCCGCTATGGCACGCTCACTACCAGGTATGGGGCAACACCACTGATGAAGTCCGTGAGCCGTACTACATCGAAGAACAGAACCTGCGGTTTCAGGGGCAGTACCTGGACCGGGAAACGGGCCTGCACTACAACACCTTCCGCTTCTATGATCCCGACATAGGCCGCTTTACCACGCCCGACCCGTTGGGCCTGGCGGCAAGCCTGAATCTCTATCGCTACGCACCGAATCCATTTACCTGGATCGACCCGCTGGGGCTCAAAGAGAATGAGATTATCCGGTACATGGGCGAGAGCGAAACCGTCTCGTCCAAGGCTGCCAACGGGGGCAAAGGTGGCCTGGTTCCGAATATTCGAGGAGAGAAAGCGGTGTGGGTCAACCAGGACAGTAACCCTGGATTCAACCCAGGCAATGAGAAGTATCGGGTAGTGGCCACCGTCAATAACGAAGGTGTGAGCATGCTCAATAATCACAAGGACATCTCTACCGTTGACTATAAAGAGACGGGCCTGAAAGATGGCGTGCTGTCCAAGACGAATGAGCCCAAGGCCAGAGGCATCGGTTTCCGATTATTGGATAAATTCAATAAAACCATTACGTCATTTCGTGTCGAGAAAAAAGGCCCGAACGGAAAATGGAAGACCTGCGGATAACGCCAGATGGACATATTCGATCTTCTCTCCTACAAGCTTGAAAATTTCCTCAACGTCCGGCCGTATCCGAAGGCGTTGGGTGCTGTTTTTTACGAAGAAGACGAGCCTGCGCTGCTGACCGCTGTCGCCAGAAAACGCAATGGCGCGCCCTTCAGCGTTAGCCGCTGGCATGATTTGTTTTCCGTCAGCGCTTTCGAAAAAGCCATGTTGAAGAACGGCTTCACAGAACCCGACTGCTACGCCCTCCTGCTGGTCCTGTCGCGTTTTGGCTACCTGCTTGAAATCGACAACCGTCAACGAACCAACAAGCAGTACTTTATTTTCTTCTACCTGATCCAACTGATCAGCTTGAAGAACAGCGCCCTGGATGCGGACACGCACCTGAGGAACTACATGCTCAGGTTTCTGCTTTTCGAATTGAGCATTGATGACGAGGCTTATCGCCGGTTCAGCATCGAAGGTAATCAACTGATGATGGCGACCGACGGGCTGGGGTCCGTGGCTTTTCTGGATGTGATTGATCGGGTCTACAAAACGATCAAGGCCGACAGCAGGAAAGAGCATGAACTGCTCAGGACGTTGAAGACCTTTCAAACAGGCACCGTCAGATTACTCACCGAGCCCGACGAGACTCATTACCGCTTCGCGATCAATGATCGCCACAGCGAGCTTATGTACCCCGATGTATTTCTGCTCACGTACGCTCAGGACCCGAAAAAAATATTTGATGCGTTGATCGATGCGGTCAATCCGCTTCAGTCAACGGCAAACCTGTTCGTCTCCAATATGGTTGTGATGAATTACGCCTTTCACATCCTGAAAGACAAACCTCGCGACGTTCTAAAACTGAAAAAACACGTCCGTGATGAAGCGTTGTTCGGCCAATTGCTGGAGGTGATCATCCGGCGTCGGATGGGGGTCGACAAAGCGCTGTTCGAAAAAATTCCCACAGGGCAGGATCTTGCCTTGATCAACGATGAGCACACCGCGTTCTACAACATCTTGTACAGCCACGCAGGCTAAGCACAAATCCCCGTGGCGAGGGAGCTTGCTCCCGCTGGGTGGCGAAGCCGCCCCCGCTTGCCGAAAAAAAAAATGCGCTTTGGCTTGGTCTCCCAACATTCTTTTGCTCGGCTCAGTCGCGGACATCGACTCCATGAGCTATACCAGAGTGCCATCATCGCCAAGCAAAGGGAGCCATGCGCCATGAAGGGGACCTTATTAGCTTTCATCATTATGTCTATCGCCGGCTGCGCCAACCTGAACAGCATCTACCGAACTTTTGATGTTTCTCGTGGGGAAAGCTCCCTGAGCGATATTCGACAGAGAGCCATACTGGTAGCCCCCAATGAGAACGTAACCAGAAAATACGACCCCACCGGAAAGCTCGTTTCGGAGGAGCACAAAAAGAACGGGGTGTTTGTCTGTGCAGAACCCAGCCCCGATGCAATGGCCTCCCTTGCTTATGAGTTGGCGGCAAAAGGGGGGTATCCAGGTAAGGCAAGCGGTGAATTGGCTTTCGCCATGCAGGATGGAGCCGCATTCACAGGCATACGCACACAAAGCATCCAGTTGCTCCGTGATTTCGGCTATCGCTTGTGTGAGAGCTACATGTCTGGCGCGATAAGCGCCGCTCAATATGACCTTCTCATGAGGCGCTTCCAAAAAAATACAGTGGCCCTTTTGGCGATTGAGCAACTGACAGGAACGGTGAAGGCCCCTCCAATAGCCCTCACGACCAGTGGGCGGGCCGAAGCGACAAAATCACTTTCCGAACAAAGAGCAGAGAGAGAAAAGGTCAGCGATAGAATTTCTGCCCTGGAAACAGAGAAGACGGCCGTAGACAAAAAAATCAGTGACGCAAAAAAAGCGGACGCCAAGGCTGATACGTCGGAAATGGATCAAACCGCATCGGACCTGGCGGAAAAAATCAAAAACCTGAAAGACGATAGAACCGTTATCGACAGCGCAATAGCCGATACAAAAGGCGTCATTGCAGACGGGGAAATAAAGGTAAAAATAGAAACCACTGGCATGGGTAGCCAACGATCAGACGCCCACATACAACAAATAGCAAAAACAGTCGAAGGGATTGTGAATAACGTTGTGCTTGCCGATGATGAACAGCAATTGTGCATGTCGGCTCTTTTATTGCCAGACCCGAATGAGGGCCAGAAAAAATTCTCGGCTTGGTGCGTCAAAATATTGGAAACCCAGGCTGAAGCCCGGGATGCCTCGCTGAAAAACGCAAAACTCCAGATGGAACAAGAACAAGCAATTTTGCGAAGCGGAGCCAGTCCAAAAGAAAAAGAAAAGGCAAGTAATAAGCTTGCCGATCTCCAAGATACATTTGATGGTGCTGGGAAGGGCATAAGGCAATACAACGTAACCAGACCTTCCGTTGATAAATAATGCAATTAAAGAACGCCGCGTATCCATCGTTATTTACCGGCGTAGACGGAGAAACTATGAAGCGTCGGGACAGCACTGTCTCGACGCTTCTTTATTGATCGCGCTTAGCTGTTCCAGAAAAGTTAATTCATTGCTGGCAAACTGAGTACTGGATAACGCCGACCCACGATAGCCGCAACACCACCAACCCTGTGGCGAGGGAGCTTGCTCCCGCTGGGCGGCGAAGCCGCCCCAAAACAGGCTGACGCATTTCTCCGGAAAAACCGCATCAGCCGGTTTACGTCGGCTGCGCCACCCAGCGGGAGCGATCTCTGGCCACGGATCGCGTACACCCTCAGATCGAGAAGGGCCGGACTTAGGTGTGTAATGTACTGCCGCCTTCGCGAGCAAGCTCGCTCCCACAGGGGATTTGCGTGAACGCAATGCCTATGAACAACTGGGAAAAAACTGTGGGAGCGAGCTTGCTCGCGATGACGACGGCACCTTCAACATCACCGGGTCAGACAAGCTCACTCCCACAGGGGAATGTCACCACCAAGACGAAACATCACTCAAGGCATCACACAACTGAGCCGCACCAATACGCCGCTGCCCCGGATCAAGCGCCAACGCCATTCGCAGCGCCGGCCAGCAACGCCTGGGCAGGTGGCGCGGTGCCTTGAGCCCGCGCTCCAACCGGGCATCGCGAGCCTCGGTGGCGGGTAACCGTCGGAACGGGTGTTGGCCGCTCGCCAGTTCATACAGCACGCAAGCCACACCATAGACATCGGCACCCGCTGACAGGCGTGCACCTTCAAGCAATTCAGGTGCCGCGTAACCTGGCGTCCAAGCGTTGAGGCGCTCACGGTTCAGGTTCGGCAGGTGCTGCGAGGGGCCTTCCTCGGCCAGGCCCAAGCCAAAATCGAACAGACGCAGGCCTTCCTCGCTCAACATGACGTTGCTCGGCTTCATGTCTCCGTGCAGCACGCCACGGCTGTGGGCGTACGCCAAAGCATCGAGCAGCGGCACGGCGATCGCCTTCAGTTCAGGCCAAGGCAGCCCCAGGGGCCGTTCGCAAAGCAGCTGGTCCAGGGTCAAGCCGCGCATCAGCTCCATGGTGATGAACGCTCGCCGTTGGCCGGCATCCACCTCGAAGGTGTACGGACGCAAAATATTCGGGTGGTGCAATCGCCGCGTCAGGGCAAACTCGCTGTAGAGCAACGCACTCCCATCGGCTGACTCATCGAATGCCTCACTGAGCATCTTCAGCGCAAGGTACGGATCGGGATCGGCGTATTGTTCGTGCAACAGGTCCCGCGCACGGTAAACCACGCCCATTCCGCCGGCCCCAAGCAAGCGTTCGAGGCGATAGCGCCCTGCGAGTATGTCCGGTACTTCGCTGGCGCTACGCGGGTTGGATTTCACAACGGGTGCCGCGTTGGCGAAGGCGAAATACGTGGGATGACCAGCCTCTTCATTCACGGTCGGATCACTACGGCCGTCAGGTTATCCCGCGCCGGGCCACGCAAGACGTCATCGAAAAGCTGCTCCAACACCCTAGGTGGCGATGCCAGGCCCAAGGCATTGCCAAGGGCTTGCGCACCAAGGCCTTGGTACAGACCGTCACTGCACAGCAAAAATGTGTCGCCCGGGTGAACATCCAGCTCCAGCACCTCCAACGTCAGTTCTGCTGCGGCGCCCACCGCGCGCGTCAATGCCTTGGCCGCAGGATGGGCACCGGCTTCATCGCGGCTGATGTGTTGCGTGTCGATCAGTTGCTGTTGCAGTGAGTGATCCTTGGTCAATTGGTACAACCGACGACCGCGCCACAGGTAACAACGGCTGTCGCCCGCCCAGATGCAGACCCCACGGTTCCCTTCCAGCAACAGCGCCACCACCGTGCTGCCGGTAATGCCGGGATGATCTTCGGTGACGGTAAGCTCCTGGCTCAACCGGCGGTTGGTCCAGCGCAGGCATTGGCGCACCGCTTTCGAACGTTCATCCAAGTCTTGGTACAAGGGCAGTGCCGCCAGGTTGGCAACGATCAACTGGCTGGCGATGTCGCCGCCCGAATGGCCGCCCATGCCATCGGCGACCGCCCACACTCCCTGTCGCGGGCAGTCGAGAAAGGCGTCCTCGTTACGTGCCCGGGTCTTGCCAGGGTCCGTGCGCGCGGCGCTGCGCCAGGGGCCGGGCTCCTGTTTCAAAGCTGCACCGGCAGGCGAAATGTGCGCAGCACGCTCATGTCGAAAGGGTTCGGCGTGCGCTGGCTCGTCAGTAAGTAATTGGCGCGCAGGCCACCCAGGTCCGCCTTCAATACACGGACATCGCGCCCGGTCAGGTATTCGCTCTGCATCAGGTCGAACAAACGAAACAGCGACCACGGCCCGGTATTCTTCTCAATGCCGACGCCACGACCGATCATTTTATCCAGCACCAGGGCGGTCCGACCGTTCTGCGCGTCGGTTGGCCAGGTAAATGCCACCGGCAGGATCGGACCGTGGCGGTACTCAAGCGTCTGGTCGCCAAAGCGGAATTCAGCACGGCTCACCGCCGGATCCAGGGTGTACGGTTCAAGCTTGAACTGCACTTGCGGCTCGGTCGGGTTTTCGGCGAAAAAGCTCCGGCGGATGGTATGCGCTGTCGCCATCTGATCAAGATAGACCCGAGACATCGGCAAGCTCTGGCCGTCGATACTACGCAAGCGATAGTGTCCCGCAGGGCCACTGACGAAGGGCTGCATGTAATGTTCGAAGAATCGATCGACGATGCCCTGCTCCTTGAAAAACTCCCGGAAGTCGTTGAGCGCGACGTCGCTGGCACTGTGGGCGCTGAACGGATACCGCTTGTTGATCGCCTTGCCGTAAAAACTGTACAGCTCGCTTTGATAACGCTGGTTCAGGTAGCGGTACGAGTCGTTGAGCACCAAGCGCCAGCTATCCTCGGCCAGCACGTTGAACCATGCCTTGACCGGACGCGGAAGCCGAGCAGAAGCGTCGCGCAGGCTGCTCAGCGCATCGCGCTGCCCGCCCATGCGGTGCCTGGCCAGTTCGAACGCCGCTTGTTCCGGTGCACTGGCCCGAGCCAGGTTCGCCAGTTGCAATTGCACCTCATCAAGGGCCCGCAAGGCCTGGAGCAGATCAGCCGTGGGGCCGCCATCCCTATCCAGAAGACGATGCAGCGGTTCGAAACGCCGTCGCAGGGATTTTTGCGCGGTGTCCGGCAGATGCTCGGTCAGAGACGCAGCGGTTTTCCCAGCTACGGCGACGAGCTTTGTCACGGCTTGTCCACCCTTCCCGACCGCTGGCGCCAGATCGTCGAGCTGCTCGGCCCCCCCTGGAGTCGAGTGTTCTCGCGCACTTGTACCAGCAGCCGCAGAATCGGCGAATGTGCCGAGGTCAGGCCCGCGAGTTGCTCGGCGCCCTCACCCGGATGGCTGATGGTTTGCAGGCCGACCTGACCGACGGCTTCGCTCCAGTGGTCGGCATAATCACGAAAATACAGCTGTTCCAGTTCGACCATCAGGCGCCGCATGTCCATGCCGCTGAGGCCATCGCCTTCACCCAATACCCAGTTGTCCCGCAGCAATTCGGTGACCAGGGCCACGCCCTGGACCGAAAAGTAGCGTTCGTAACCCTGGCGGGTGTAGAAACCGGGGATCATACGGTCGGTGCCAACCAGCAGCGCACCTTGTGAACCCAGGTGTCGGCTGAGTCGGTAGAGCGGCAGATGATTGGCCTGTTCGTGCAGCATCCTGTACACCACGGCGGCCAAGGACTCACGGCGAAGCGCCTCCCGAGCCTGGGCCACCAGCGGCTCGTTGAGCTCATGGATGAAGGGCAGCTCCAACAGGCGCGCGAAGTGGGCATTCAAGCGCTCTTGTCGCGCCGTGTTGCCGGGGTAACGAAGCGATTCGTCGTTGGCCACCCGATCCTTGAGCCAGGCGATATCGCGACGCTCTTTGAGGCCCAGCATCAAGTACGCACGCAGGCTGTTGAGCAGTTGCTCGCGGTCAGCCCGGCTGTTGCGGACATGTTCTTCCAGCCTCTGCGCAATCTTCGGTAGCAGTTGCGCCTGAAGCTCACGCTCGTAAGCGTCGATCACCGCAGCCTTGATCGCTTCCCCCTGATACAAGCCGACACGCTCATGCAACGGCACCGCACTGTAGGGTGGGAAAACCCGAGTGGCCTCCAAACGCGTATCCAGTGATTCAAGCAGCGCGCTCCAGTCATCAGCGTTCATCTGGGTCGATTGCTGCTGGTCCCAGCGTTGCGCCAGCGTACGCAAGCTGTCCAGGCGCTCGTGGTTGGTTGAAAAACCCTTCGCCCACAACAACCCGCACAGACCAACGACTGCCAGCGCTCCAAGGTATAGGGCCCGCTGCCTCCAATGGATACGGCGGCGTTCGCGTTGAACGAGGTCGCTCAAATCAGCTTCCGGAAAGATCACCCGGCTGAGCAAGTGATGAATGAACCGCGAGCGCCGGCCAGGTGCGGTATGGCTGACTCCCAACCCCGCGTAGCCAGGTTCGGCGGTCGGGGTTGCCGTGCGGTCCAGCGACGATGCGCAGGTCAAATAGAAACCACGCAACGTTCCGACGTTACCGCCGAACACCTGTTCGACCAGCAGGCACAGGCTGGTGCCGAGCTGGCCAAGGTGATGAGGGAAATCAAGCATACGGCTACGGCGTAGCGTGTCGCGCTCCTGATGCATGCGCATGATCATTTGGCTATTGAGCCGCTGCAGCAGCGCCTCGAACTCGGCACGTAACACGGTGATGTCACTGCCGCGTGGGTCCCGGCTGAAACTCGCCCCCAGCACCTGGTCGTTTTCCTCACGCGTCAGCGAATCAAAGAACTCATCGAAACCGGGCATGCTGTCCGCTTTGCTCAAGACCAGGTAAATCGGGACATCGATGTGCAGTCGCTGTTGCAGCTCCTGCAGGCGACCACGAATCTGACGGGCCAGCGTGGTCACTTCGTCCTCACTGCCCCGCAACAGCAACTCGGCCGGCACCGTCACCAGTACACCGCCCAACGGACGACTGCGGCGACGCTTGCGCAACAGTTCGAGCAATACGGCCCAGCCACGGCCGTCGACCTCACTGTCCGCCTGAGTCAGGTAGCGCCCGGCGGTATCGACCAGCACGGCGTGCTCGGCAAAATACCAATCGCAATACCGAGTGCCAGATGCGTCGCTGACAGGGCTGCGATCTAGCCTGTTGAGAGGAAACTCCAGGCCCGAGCACTCCAGCAGACGGGTCTTGCCGCTGGCAGGCGGGCCTATCAGCAGGTACCAGGGCAAATCGCTGCGACCGGCATAAAGGTTCGAGGACCTTGACCTGGTCAAGGCTTGCTTGAAGCGCGAGCGCACTTCGCGCCGCTCATCGTCGATCCTGGCTTGGTGCAGGGCGCGAGCCTGGTTGGGGACGTTTTGTTGGGCGTTGGTGTTGGAAGCGGCGCGCTCATTGACGAAAACCATGCCCAGGCCCCAGCCCAGCGCCAGCACGCTGGCGGTCAGCAATCGCGCCGTCGGACTCGCCCAGAACTTGTAGTCATTGACGGCCACGAATGGCCCGGCGAACCACACCAACAGCGTGACACCTAGCACCAGCAGCAGCGTCCAAACCCAGGTCTGGCGCACCCAGGCGCCGGCTTTCCTGAAAAGCAATTTCATGACACGTCCCTGTTTACGGCAGCGGCTGAGCAGCGACCGGTTCTGACAGTTGATAAGGTTGCAATACGCTTTTGCGTTGCTCGTCCAATACCCAGGCGAAACTCGCATACATCACCCCCAGGCAGGCCAGCGTGAACACCGCCACCGTCCAGGTCGGGACAATGCGCACCGGACGACGTCGCGCACCGTCGAAGCCTTCCCAGTGAGGCGACAGTTCACGCGGGGTGTCGCCGCGGGTCTGGAGAATCAGCCGATACAGGGCGTCGCGCAGGCTTTCGAGTTCGAGCATCCCGCGGGTCTGAATCCGGTATTTACCCTCGAAACCCAGGGACAGGCACAGGTACAGCAACTCAAGCATCGGCAAGTGCTTGATGGGGCTCTTTGACAAGCGCTCGAGCAATTGAAAGACTTTCTCGCCGCCGAAGGTTTCATTGTGGAAGGTGCTGAGCAGGCTTATCTGTGACCAACCACCTCCGTGGCCCCACGGCGTGGTGACAATCGCCTCATCGATCACCGTGCACAGCACGTAACGCGCGGCGATCAGCTGACTGTTTTCAACACCGCCCTGCAAGGCACAGGCTTCGAACTGCTCCAGGCCCCGCTTCAGCTCACCTTTAAGGGCGTGCAGGTCCTCGCGTTCGCGACCGTGCTTGAGCTGCACCATGTGCGACAGCAATCCGGACGCCGCCGCCACCAGCGGATTGAGGCTGACCGTGAATATCTGTGGCTGCGGCAGGTGCGCGGCGTAGATCATTCGCTCTTGCAACTGTTCGAAACGCGGTGGCGCGGCAGCGTCGGTCAAGGGCCCTGAAGCAGGGCGTTGTCCATGGTGGTCGAGCAGGACCGTTTTTTCGTCCTGAGGACTTTCCTTATCCATTTGGTTCAGTTCCTGATGGCCCAGAAATTCAGTTCAAGCTCGGCGAAATCACCGCTGACATGGAACGCAAAACCTGCAGAGCGCTTCAGTTGCGCCAGGTCTTCGGCGTTGGGCTCGAGAATGAAATAGGTTTTGTTGGCATGGAATGCAATCTGCCGAGGGGCCACGGGCAAAGGCCTGATCTTGATGCCGGGCAGATGCAGGTTGACCAACTGGCGGATGCGCTCCACCGAACCGACCTTGAGGTGCGCAGGCAATCGATGGCGCAGTTCTTCGCCGTCACAGTGGGCACTTGCCGCCAGTACGAATGAAGCGGTGTCCAGCAGTGACAGATCCTGCACCGGCGAGACAATGATTCCGTATTGGCGCCGCTGCAGTTGCAGCTCGATAGCGTGTTGCTCGAGCACCATCGATAGAACCTGGCGGATCGCTTGCATCAGGGTTCGAAAACACGCGCCTTGGTCACTGTGCCGGTAGCGGTTGTTGAGCGGCGGGCGCTTGCTGTCACTGGAGAACGTTGCCAAGTCACCCAGCAAGGCCAGCAGCGCTCGGTAAAGTTTTTCGGGGTGCACCTGCTCCAGGTCCAGGTAATGACGCAGCATCAGTTCGCTGCGGTTGATCAGTTGCAGCATCATGAAATCGCCGACTTGCGCACCACCGGCCTTGCCATTGAAGCGGACTCGCTCGGCCAGGCTATCGCCCCGATGGGCAAGCATGCCGATGATCTCCTTGAGGCACGCCAGCAAATAATGAGAGGAGCGGGCCTGGATGAAGGTCGGCACAAAGTTCGGATCCAGCCTGATGACGCCATCGGCCGTGGTATCGAGCACCTCGCAGAGTTTGAGCTTCACAAACGCATGGTCACTCTGCTGTTCGCCCAACAGCAGGCGCAGGTCCGGGCGGCCGCAACTGATCTGGCTTGCACCGGCATCCCCGGCGTTGGAGTCGGTCACTTGCGCGTCGTAGAGGGTGTAGCGTGCCAATACATCAGACTGTTCCGGACGACGGGACTCGATGTGATTGCCGGTCACCAATGGCAGCGCGAGGTAGATCGGTGTGTTGCGGGTATTGGATGGTACTTCCAAGGCCAGCGGCTCGGCGTTGCCGCCCAACTCGAACAGACTGCCGTCCGGCAGGACCCCACTGGCCTGGCTGACCACCAGTTGCCCCATGTTGAGGAATTGCAGATCGATATCCAGCGCCAGGAATCCCCAGGCGTAGCTGGCCAGCAACCGAGTGCGAACCTTCAACTGGTGGTCGAAGTAGCGATCGTTGTGTTGCAGATGTTGTGGGCGCAACAGCATGCCTTCCTGCCAGATGACCTTATCGTGATTCATCGGTCATCCACCTTGGCCAGCCGCTCAAGCGTGTTGGCGATCCCATTTTCGTCGAGTGTCAGGTTCGCTTCAGTCAACTGCGTTGCCGCCACCGGCAGTGTGTAGCGCCAGCGAGCGTGTGGCAGGTCACGGTACGCCACGAGTACGCCCACGTAACGGCCATCCCCGCTGATAGCGAGCCTGAGCTCGACGGTTTCGCCTGGGCGCAGTTCCAGCTCCTCGCTGGAAACCAGATCAGGGGCCAGTGTTTCCCTCGCGCGCTCATAGAGGCTGAAGAAATCTGCGTTTTCATAAGCCACGGGGTGCTTGAGTTCGAACAACCGCACCACCACGGGCGATGGTCGTCCATTGAGGTCGGGGTTGAGTCGATCACTGGCCGTCAGGGTGAGGTTGAGCTTGGTCATCGTCGAAAAGGGCGACAACGCGGAGCAACCGGCCAGCAGCAGGGTCGTGGCGAACGCCGGCAAAATCTTGGATAAGTGCATCGTGCAGTGCGGCATGGACATCATCCGTGGTGGTCGATTTGCAGGCCGGCAATCAAGCGAACCCGTTCTTCATAGGTCTGGGCCTGACGCCATTCGCTGTTCAATTCCGAGCGAGTACGCAGGCTCTGTTGCAAAGCCTGGATGCTTTGCTTGAGCAGCAGCGCGGCGTTGATCGCCAGGGCTTCGCGGGCCTCGCCATCCAGGCTGTCGAGATCCATGCCCAGGGCAGTACCGAAGCGCTGCCAAAAGCCTTCGAGAGGGTGATCAATAACGTCGGCGGACGGGCCCGGTTCAAGGGGGGCTTCGACCAGCTCCGGCCAGGGCAGGTTTTCCATGTCGATACGCGCATAATCCGGCCGCCCAAGGGCATCCGGCGGCACGACAGCGGGATTTATTAGTTCATCGACGTCCAAAACGGCCCGCTCCTGCTGATCCAGCGCCTTCAGCGGGTCGAGTTCCAGAAAGGCGTCATCCGGAATGAGGCTGTCGACCGGCATCGAACGGCTCGCTTCGGCAAGCTGGCCCGCCGGCCTGGAGACCAGCCGTGCGAGGACCTCGAAATCGCCCATGATGTAGGCATCTCCGTCCTGTATCCGTACCGGCTCGCCCTTGGGCAGACGCGCGCCGCTTTGGCGATGAGTCGTACCGTTGCCACTGGTGTCGGTCAGGAAAAACACACCGTCACGGAAACTGACCTGCGCATGACGCTTGGACAGCAGGCGCTCGCGGTCATGGATGACCCAGTGGCAGCCCTCGCCCCGCCCAATCACGCCGCCGGCCGGCCCAAAGGTCTTTTGGCACAGCCGTGACGGGACGAACTGGTTGGCGTTCAGCATTTCGAAAACAAGTTCCATCTATCAAAGGCTCCTTGGGATCACTTGCCGCGATTAACCGCCTGTGGATCACCCAAAGGGCGATAACCACTGTCGTTGAATGTGTAATTGGCGTTGCAACCGCCCAGGGTGAGTGACACGAGAACCATCAACAGGACTGCTCGCCAGGAAAAGACAGGCATCGAAAAGTCTCCAGGAATGAAAGGGTCGGGCTGGAACGGCTGCGAATAGGGCGAGGACAGGGTCAATCATTGAAATCACTGCGCTGGACGTTCAGACGCGCAAGGCGATAAATCAATGTGCGCAGCGGCAGGCCGAGTTCGCTGGCGGCGCGGGTCTTGTTACCCGAATGCTCGCGCAGGCAATCGATCAACAAACCTCGTTCGATCTGTTCCATTCGCTCACGCAGATTGATGCGGCCGCGCTCGGAAGGGGGCTCGATGTGCAGCGCAAAATGCTCGATGAGCAGTTCGCCGCTCTCGCACAGGAGCACTGCCCTTTCCACGACACTCTTGAGTTCACGGACGTTGCCCGGGAAACCGTAGGCAGCCAGGTGATCGAGCGCTGCCTCTGACCAACGCACCGGATCACGCTGCAGGAGCGCGCAAGCCTTCTCGGCAAAATGCCGCGCCAGTTCAATGATGTCGCCATCGCGCTGACACAACGCCGGTAACTGGATCGGAAATTGTGCCAGGCGGTAATACAGGTCTTCGCGGAACTTGCCCTCCTCCATCAACTGCTTAAGGTCGCGGTGAGTGGCGGCAACGATGCGCACGTCGACGTGATGAGTGTCGTTGGACCCCAACGGACGAATTTCGCCTTCCTGCAACACGCGTAGCAACTTGGCTTGCAGGGACAGCGGCATGTCGCCAATTTCATCGAGCAACAGCGTGCCACCGTTGGCCGCGTCGAACAGCCCGGCACGGTCCCGATCGGCACCGGTGAACGCGCCCTTGCGATAGCCGAACAGCTCGCTTTCCAGCAGATTCTCGGGAACCGCCGCACAGTTCTGCACGATAAACGCCTTGGATCGACGCGGGCCATGGTCATGGAGGGCCCGGGCCACCACCTCCTTGCCGGTGCCGGTCTCACCCCGCAGCAAGACGGTATAGGGGCTGTGCAGCACTTTACTGATCAATGAGCACGTCTTGCGCATCGCCACGCTCTTGCCGATCAGGCCATAGCTGATGCCACTCGGCAGGCTTGAGGTAACGGATACGGGCTCGTCGACAGGACGCTGCAGGCGCTGCAGCAGATGCATCTGGCCAAGGGCAAAAGCCCCGAGCTGTCCTAGGGATTCAGCAACCCCATGCAGGTCGAGATGCTGATCGCTGGCACACAGCAGTAGGCCTCCGACACGACCCTGCGGGTCGACCAGGGGTACACACAGCAGTGACTGCCAGGGTGTGGCCCGGGCTGGCAGGAAGCGGGTTTCGTGCACGCTGTCGCCCAACGCGCCAAGACACACCACACGGTTCTGGCCCAGGGAAAACTGCAGCAATTGCTCAGCGCGATAATCGGAAGGCAGGCTTTGCGGGTCACGAAACTGCAACTGGCCTTCCAGGCATTCGGTGTTCATTTCCAGGCGGGTACCGGTGGCATCGAGCACGTACAACTGCACCAGCTCACAGCCGCTGAGCCGCGCCACGCCCTGAAGGAAATCCCCCACCAACACCGCACCGTCCGCCAAACGCGAGAGGCTGAAGAACTGCGCCAAGAGTGCTTCGGCATAGTCCAGCGGCTGCGAGAGCGTCTTGAACATGGCGCCCACCTCAGGAGAACTCGCACGCGACGCTGGCTTCACCCTCGAGCACCGCGTGTACATGCCGTAGCGGTTCGCCACCGGCCATGGCCGCGAGCAAGCGGTCGGCCACCAGCGGCATCAGGTGCTGGTCGAGCAGTTGGTCAATCAGCCGCGCACCACGGTCATTGCGACTGCAGCGCTCGACCAGATGGCTCACCAGATGCCCGCAATAACTGAAGCCCAACTGCCGACGACGCAACCGCTCGCCCAGGCGGTCGAGTTTGATTTCCACCAGCTCACGCAACACCGGCCCGCTGACCGGGTAATACGGGACCACGCACATACGGGCCAGCAGCGCTGGCTTGAAATGCTCGCTGAGGATCGGGCGAATGGATTCTTCGAGGCGCTCGGCACTCGGTTGTGCGCCGTTTTCGCACAGTGCGTCAATACGTTCACTGCCCAGGTTCGACGTCATCAGAATCAGGGTGTTGCGAAAATCAATCTCCCGCCCTTCCCCATCGTTGGCCAGGCCCTTGTCGAAGATCTGGTAGAACAGGTTCAACACATCGGGATCGGCTTTTTCGACCTCATCGAGCAACACCACGCTATAGGGCTTTTGCCGCACGGCTTCGGTAAGCATGCCACCTTCGCCAAAACCGACGTAGCCCGGCGGCGCGCCGATCAGCCGGGAAACGGTGTGTTTCTCCTGAAACTCGGCCATGTTGATCGTGGTGATGAAACGCTCACCGCCATAGAGCAGGTCGGCGAGGGCATGTGCCGTTTCGGTCTTGCCGACGCCACTGGGGCCTACCAACAGAAATACGCCCACCGGGACATCGGGTTTGTTCAAGCCTGCGGCGGCGGCGCGCATCGCACGATCAAGGGCCTGCACAGCCGGTTCCTGTCCACGAATACGCGCACGCAGGTCCGTGGCGAAACTGGCGACTTTCAGATTGTGCTCGCGTGCCAATTGCGCCAGCGGTACACCGGTCCATGCGTTGATCACCTCGGCTATCAGTCGTGGGCAAACTTCGAAACTGACCAGGCGCTCCTGGGTTTGCGCAGCCACCAGCGAGCCGTATGTTTGCTCCACCGCCGCTTCCAGGGCTTCAATACTGAGGTCTTGATCGACCGCGCTTTCCCGTGCCCTGGCCAATTGCTGACGCAGCGACAGCAAACGCTCCGCGAGGATACGTTGCTCGGTCCATTGGATTTCCAGCGTTTGGCACTCGTCTTCGATGGCCGCCAGACCTGCCTCCAACGTTTCCAGCGCCTGAAGATCAATGGATAGGCCCGCCTCGGCATCACGCCGCAGCGCCCGGCGTTGGCACTCGCCTTCCGCCAGCTCGCCGCGCAATCGCTCCAGGCTTTGCGGGGCAGTGGCCAGGCTGATACGCACGCGAGCGCAGGCGGTGTCGAGCACGTCCACGGCCTTGTCCGGCAACTGACGACCGGCCAGGTAGCAGGCCGATAATTGCGCCGCCGCGACCACCGCATCATCACGCAGGTAGATGCCGTGGCTGTTTTCGTAGATACGGGCCAGGCCACGCAGGATGGTCACCGCTCCACCGACGGTCGGCTCGTGCAATTGCACCGGTTGGAAACGACGGGCCAGGGCCGAGTCTTTTTCAAAGTATTTTTTATACTCGGTCCAGGTGGTGGCCGCGATCGTACGCAGCTCGCCCCGGGCCAAGGCTGGCTTGAGCAGGTTCGCCGCATCGGCGCCCCCGGCGTTGTTACCCCCGCCGATCAAGGTATGGGCCTCGTCGATGAACAGGATGATGGATTTGGACGAAGCCTTGACCTCGTCGACCACCCCTTTGAGACGACGCTCGAATTCCCCTTTGATGCTGGCACCGGCCTGCAGCAGTCCCATATCCAGCGAAAGCAGTTCAACGCCCTCAAGCGCTGGGGGTACGTTCCCGGCGACGATGCGCAACGCCAACCCCTCGACGATGGCGGTCTTGCCCACCCCTGCTTCACCGACCACGATTGGATTGTTTTTGCGGCGACGAACGAGAATATCGATCATCTGCCTGATTTCGTCATCGCGACACAGCACCGGGTCGAGTTGGCCTTCGCGGGCCTGTCGGGTCAGGTCATGGGTAAAGCGCGCCAGCAGGGAGTCGTCCGGCGTGGTGGGCTGGTCGGCAACCGGTTGAGCCTGTTGCGACAAGGCGAACGCTTTCAGCCGATCGACATTCAGTCGGGTCAGCAGCGCCAGGTAAGCACTCCCGGCGTAGCGGAGCGGATTGCGCAGCAACGCCAGGATCAACGCGGCTTGTCCGACCTGGCCGCGGCCGAGTTCGAGATTGGCCACCAGCAGCGCATCCTGCAACCACTGCACCAGTTCCGGGGCAAATACCGGGTTGCGCGAAGCACTGTGCCCCATCCGCGGTTGCAGGGCCGCGCCCAGTTCGCCGGCACTGACCTGGGCATCCTGCAAGGCACGCGCGAGCAGCCCCTGCGGACGCTCCAACAAGCCCAGCATCAAGTCCTCCACCAGGACCTTGTCTGCGCCACGGGCCACGCATTGCTCGGCCGCGCGCTCCAGATCACGCCTGGTTTCGGCGTCCAACGCCTGGATCAATTGTTGAAGGTCTACGTTGATCATGTCATCCATTCCTAATGAATTTTGCTGCCAAGGGTCACCATCCCATCGGCGCGCTCGTGTCCCAGCCAACTGGTCCATCCCAGGCGGCAGGTGTTCTGTTCACCGATGCACAGCTGACGAATCTCCTGCTGGCGCAGGACCAGGCGAATGTCATATTCAAGGGGATCACGCAGGGTGAATCGCACCAGCGAGCACAACGGCTGGTAACCGCTTCCGATGGGCAAGAATTCGTGGAAACGCTGCCAGTCCAGCTCGCAGACATGGATCCGGAACTTGCCGCTGCGGTCGCGCACCCGCTCGCCGAGCACCAGGTCCTGGCTGAGCAGGCTATTGGCGCTTCCCAGGCGATTGCGCTGTTCCTCAAGGATGTCCACATGCCGCTCGATGCACTGTTCGAGGTTCAGTTCGGCGTGCTTGAAGTAATAACGCAGTACGGCTTCGATCAGCGCCGCCGAATGGGCACGCAGGCTCAGCAAGCCCAGGTATGGCAGCAGACGTTTCCAGTTCAGTTGGCTGGCCTTGCGAATCTCTTCGCCCCCCAAACCGATCAACGCGTACAACTGTTCGGAAAACGGATCTCGGGCACCGCTCTGAAAACTTGCGCAGTAACGGTACTTGCGCCAGATCGGCAACATCAGCCGTTGGAGACGATGGTGAAAGACGTCGAGGAAGTCCCGTGTCGGGTTGTCCTTTTCATCCCCCAGGGCCTGCTCACCATAGAACGCCGGCAGCGGCGACCCCGCCCCCACCAGTCCGATCAGGTTCAAGCACAGACGCGCCCGCACCTGGCCGTGTTCTTCGAAAAACTCCACGCGATCAATGTCGCTGGCCGGGAACCCCAGGCTTGGATTGGCCTGGAATTCCAACTGGTCGTACAGCGCGTCATCATCCAGGCCAGGGTGAGCCTCGCGTAGCCGATCAATGACCAGCAACACAGCCTGGAATAACGAGTACTCGCGTATTCCTCGTGTCAGCACGCTCAGAGAAGCGGCTGTTGGCCCATGCGGGGTGTCCATTGGTACACCTCTCCCTGTGTGCTGTTCACCCGCAGCTCGTGGTACGAATTGAGGCTGGCATACAACGCGAAGAACTCGTTGAGGACCGAGGCGAAGACGAACAGGTCGCCCTCGCCGATGTAACCCTGCGGGTCGACGATCAGTTCGGTGCGCAAGCCACGCACCGGCAAGCCCCGGTGCAGGCGGTCGACGTGTTGGTGCCGGATCGACTTGAGCCCCTCCAGCAAACGCTTGCTGACTTTCTCTGCCTGCTCGTCGTGGTAACGCGGAAAATCGTAACTTTCGAGAATCACCTTGAGCGCATTGACGTCTGCCAGTGACAGGTAGTTGAGCGACATGTTGCTGATCAGCTTCCAGAGGAAGTCGTGATTGAGTGGCGGCGCGAAGCTTGGCGTGACGGGGCCGATGTTGCGGAAACTCAGCCCCTCGGGGCTTTTTTCGCCGGGTTGGTCGATGTCACCCGGCTTGAGCTGGCGCGGCAGGTTCCGGTTGGTGCACATCAACTCGATGGACAGGGTTTCATGCGGGTGAGTGTGTCGGACACCAAAGCCCAGGCAAGTGTCCAGACCGCCGTGCAACAACGAAGGTCGCTGACGAACGCTGTAGTAGGGGCGGCTGTGGGGCACATCGAAGCTTGAATCGTGCTCGAAAGACTCGAACGGCACATAAGCCTGATAACCCAGGCCTCCGGGGCTCCAGCCAGTGACGCTTTCGACCGAAAACACGCCGCAGTGCGCCTGGTCGTAATCGGCCGGCAACAGCAGGTACTCATCCTGTTTGCCGTCCAGGCGGATCGGCTGGGCGTCATGCTTGAACAGATTGACGATCGGCGTGCAGTACAGCTTTATGTTATCCAGCGTCGGGCGCATCCGCTGGATACCACTTTTGCCAATATCGAAGCGCAGCTCCAGGCCACGTATCTGTTCGATGTTGCCGTGCGGCAGGGCGTTGATCACGTCCAGGCCATCGATGTCGACGAACAGGAACTTGTCCTGGAAAGCGAAATATTCTTGCAGGTAGCGATAGCCGCGAAAGGTATTCAGAGGATACGGGACCAGCGCTTCCTCTTCGGCAAACCCTACCGGCTGAACACGGTCGGCGGGGAGCCTGAATGTCATTGGACTGCCATCCGCAGCCCGCAGGGCCACACCAGTGCCGTCCAGCGGGATCAGCTCGATAACCTCGAGATTACGTAACAGGCTGAGATAGAGCATCTGGCTGATGTAGCGCTCGCCGGTCAAGTGCAGGCGCAAACGGCTCAGTTGCAGCTCGCCTAAATGACCGTCGCAACACATCTCCAGATGCAGGCTCAACAGCGACCCCTCCCCTTTCACGGAGTAACTCAACCGAGTCAGATCAAGCGCCAGGACTTGCGTGGGGTAACACGTCAGGAAACGACAACGCACCTGCTGGACAGGCTTGCTTTCGACCGGCGTATCGCGCTCGACCCGCAGCGCCGGGCCGGATCGCTGCAGCGGATCGAACTGTAAAATGCCGAAGGCTGGCAATGGCCGCATGTAGTTCGGCCACAACAGCTGCATCAGCGAATGGCTCAGCTCCGGCAACTGGTCATCGAGCTTCTGGCGCAGTCGCCCGGTCAGAAATGCAAACCCCTCCAGCAGCCGTTCTACATCCGGATCCCGTCCGGCCTGTCCCAGGAAGGGAGCCAACGCCGGGTTACGCTCGGCGAAACGTCGACCCAGTTGGCGGAGCGCCGTCAGCTCGCTCTGGTAGTAATGATTGAACGACATCAGGGGCTATCCTTGACCTTGACCTGACCGCTGCCGTCCAGGCACGCGGAAAAACTGACCTGCCGCTTGATCCCCTCCACATCCAGCAAGGCGTCGATGCGCAAGGACAGGCGAAGCTGATCGGCGTTACTCGGCATTGAAACGACACAGACATTGCGCAGACGTGGCTCGTAGGCCTTGATAAAGGTCTCGATCGCCATGCGGGCCTGGCTCCTCGCGTCGTGCAGGCTCAAGCGCATGTCATTGAGGTCCGGCAGCCCGTAATCCACGAGCGTCTGCACGCTACCCGCCCGGGTGCTGAGCATCTTGGCCAGATGCGCAGCCACGGATGTGACGATGCAGACCTCGCGGCTCAAACCCGCGCGCTTTTTGGAATCACCGGCCAGGCGCTCGAAAAGGCTGCCGTAAGTCATGGGTGCTTACGCCTTGTCCAATTTGCCAACCAGCGACAGCGTGAAATCGGCGCCCATGTACTTGAAGTGAGGCCGAACGTTGAGGCCAACGCGGTACCAGCCCGGCTCACCGTCCACGTCACTGACAATGACCTTCGCCGCACGTAATGGACGGCGGCCACGGACTTCGGCACTCGGGTTCTCCTGGTCGGCCACGTACTGGCGGATCCAGTTGTTGAGCTCACGCTCCAGGTCCGTACGCTCTTTCCAGGATCCCAATTGCTCGCGCTGCAGCACCTTCAGATAATGAGCCAGGCGATTGACGATCATCATGTACGGCAACTGGGTGCCGAGTTTGTAGTTCAGCTCGGCATGCTTGTCCTCGGCACTGTTACCGAAGAACTTCGGTTTCTGCACGGAGCTGGCGGAAAAGAACGCGGCATTGTCACTGCCTTTGCGCATGGTCAGGGAGATGAAGCCTTCCTCGGCCAATTCGTATTCGCGACGGTCGGACACCAGCACTTCGGTCGGGATCTTGGTTTCGATTTCGCCCATGCTTTCGAAGTGGTGCAACGGCAGGTCTTCGACCGCGCCACCGCTTTGGGGACCGACGATGTTCGGGCACCAGCGGAATTTGGCGAAGCTGTCGGTCAGCCTCGTACCGAACGCATACGCCGTGTTGCCCCACAGGTAGTGCTCGTGGCTGTTGGCAACGGTTTCCTTGTAGACGAACGACTTGACCGGGTTCTCTTGGGGGTCGTATGGGTTGCGCAACAGGAAGCGCGGTACGGTCAGGCCGAAATAACGGGCGTCTTCCGATTGACGGAAGCTCTGCCACTTGGCGAATTGCGGACCTTCGAAATGGTCTTTAAGGTCCTTGAGGTCCGGCAGTCCGGTGAAGCTCTCCAAGCCGAAGAATTTCGGACCGGCCGCGGCGATGAATGGCGCATGGGACATGCAGGCGACACTGGACACGTACTGCATCAATTTCACGTCCGGCGAGCTTGGGGACATGAAGTAGTTGGCGATGACCGCACCCACCGGCTGTCCACCGAACTGGCCGTACTCTGCGGTGTAGATATGCTTGTACAGGCCCGATTGCATGACTTCCGGCGAGTCCTCGAAGTCGTCCAGCAAATCGTCCTTGGACACGTTGAGCATTTCTATCTTGATGTTTTCACGGAAGTCAGTGCGGTCCACCAGCAACTGCAAGCCGCGCCAGGCCGACTCCAACGCCTGGAATTGCGGGTGGTGGAGGATTTCGTCCATCTGGCGACTGAGCTTGGCGTCGATTTCGGCGATCATGCGGTCAACCATGGCTTTCTTGACCGGTTCGCCGCTGTTTTGCGGTTTGAGCAACTCTTCGATGAACGCGGATACACCGCGCTTGGCAATGTCGTAGGCCTCATCGTCCGGGGTCAGGCGGGTCTGGGCGATGATGCGTTCCAGAATGCTGTAATCCGCGTTGTCCTGGCTCTGCTGCTGTACTGCATGGGTACTCATGTTTCGGCTTCCTTGGCTGAAAGAATCAAGCGCTCTTCGCGGTGGTATCCAGACCCAGCTCATCCAGGACGCGACGGCGGGAATCGTCATTGGCGAGTACGCCTTCGATGGCTTTACGAAACGCCGGCGCGTTGCCCAATGGGCCCTTGAGCGCCACCAACGCGTCGCGCAACGCCATCAGTTTGCTGAGTTCCGGTACTTGCTCGACCAGGCTCGCCGGGTTGAAGTCTTTCATCGAGTTCAAGCGCAGCTGTACCGCCAATTCCTCAGTACCGTCCTGTGCCTGGAGACGATTCGGTACGCTCAGGGTCAGGCTCAGCGCTTGCTTGGCCAACACTTCGTCGAAGGTCATTTTGTCGATGCCAATCGGCTTGCGATCCTCGACCTTGCGTTCGTCCTTGCGGTGGGTGTAATCACCGAGCGCCAACAATTTCAACGGCAGTTCAATGTCCTCCCGAGCACCGCCGGTGGCGGGTTTGAAGGTGACGTTGATGCGTTCCTTAGGGGCGACCGAGCCTTCTTTGGCCATGACTTTCTCCTTGCAGTTTGGGACTCTGAGACCTATTCAATGACCCGTTCCAGATCGAGGTGACACAACCTGCGATGGGTCTCTTCCTTGCACTCACGTACAGAGTGGTTCTGTGGCAACAACTCGCAGCAACTGTGCAACAGGTGCAGCACCTGCAGCTCCAGGAGGGGTTCCCAGGCGTTCAGACCTGCGTTTCGTAGCGTCTGATCGAGTACCTCCAGTTGAACCTTGGTGAGTTCGTATTTCCTGGCTGAAAAGCACAGGCGAGCCAGCGCGAACTGCCAGAGGAATCGCTCGCGTGTCCTATGGGCGCCTTGCATGGCTTGCCTGAGCAACTGAACGGCAGGTTTGAGACCGTCCTTGCGCAGGATCGCCTCGGCCTCCTCCAGCGCCAGTTCCCAAGGCGCCTGGTTGTCGGCGACATCGGCTGTGGGTGCCCCGCCGGGGCTTTGCAGGTGAGGCATGACCTGGGCAGCGATCCAACCCCGGGTGGCCGAGTCGGCGAACGGTGTACCGTCATGCCAGCGCAACTCGATAATGCCCGGCAGGCGCTGGATGAATAACGCGAAGTGGATTTCCACCTCACACATGGCCAATTCGGCGTTCAGCCCTTGCAGGCATTCCCAGGCAAGCCTCTGGCCATCGAACCAGAACGGCGCCGTCGCCAGGCTCGCCTCGATATCCACAAGCAGGTCTGCGTAATCGCCCTGTTGGAGTCGGTCCTGATAAGCCTTGAGTTTGTCCGCCGGCAGGCCACGTAACTGGGTGACCTGCTCGGCGTTGCGCTCGGGCAATACATCGATGGCCAGCCAGAGCATGGTGCGACTCAGGCGCAGGGCACGAGCGTCAGTCGCTTTTTGTTTGAGCCACCAGGTGCATAACGGCCGCGCACCTTCCTGCTGGACGCGCAGGGCCTTGTGGGCTTCTTTTTCGTTTTCGATCGGAGTGCCGGGCGTGAACAGCTGGGTGGCAACGTGCTTTACCTGGGCCACAACCGTTCCAATGGCACCCGTTTGCGGCAGGTTTTCGGTGGCCCGCTGGATCATGGTGTTGAGGCGCCGACACAGCGGCAGCAGTAGAGGCGCGTCATCACCCAAGTGGGCGGTGCAAGCAGCGTCGAGGCCTTCCAGTTGCGCCGCCAGATGACGGAATATCGGCAATTGCTCCTTGATCGCAATGTCATCGCCGAACGCTTGCTCAAGGCGAGGCATCAACCAATTGATGCTGGCGGCACGGGTTCGATTTTTGAGCGGATGAATGTCCAGCCAATGGTGCTTGCATAAGTGCTGCAAAAGACCGAGACCCGCCAGCAACCCCTGGAACGACTCACACTGATACAGCGCCCACACCAGCCAGGCCACCACCCGCAGATCCTTCGACTGGGTGCGCAACAACGCTTCACTTGCCTCAAGAACCTTCAGCCAGTCGACATGGCCACTTTCGTGCATCGACTGGGTTTTGCTCACCTCGCGCTCCAAGGCTTCGTATTCATTTGAAAAACGCACATCCGCACCCGCAAAACTTTCCTTGGACACAGGAGTTTTGGCGAGCGCCAGATAATGGACGGACAGTTTTTCGGAATACGACATTCACGCCCCTGCTGAGACAATTCGGTTTGTGGCATGGGTTGTTTGGACGACATGGTTATTGAGTGGTAAATATTCAGCTTCGCTTGTAGGAAGTTTCGCCAAACATCATCCAACCACTTCCCCTGAACTCACACCGCTTTTTTACCAGCCGAACGCCGCGAAGAATGCCAAGGTTTTCAGGATAAAAAAGTAGGAGCTTTCCTTTTTTCAAAGAAACAAATCCAAATAGATATTCGCTGAAACATCCGAAGACGAAACGGTCGTTGACAACATTTGACCCTCCAGTCCAGGCAACGAAAACCACTTCAAATTATTTCATTCGCAACCTCTTTCTCTTACAGAGAAAAGTCCTACATCCTTTTCTTTTTTTACCAGCGCCGGCGCGCGCATCCAGCAAGGCTGCTTCACTGAGAGCAGGAGTCAAAGCCACAGCCCAAGGACGTTCGCATGTTCCATACCCTTGATTTGCCCAGCTTCCATCTCACGATTACGGATCTCAAACATGATCTCCAAGTCGTGGCCTTCAAAGGTTACGAAGCCATCAGCGCACCTTATTCGTTCGACATTGAACTCGTCAGCGAACAAAGCGACATGAATCTGGAACATTTATTAAACAGGCAAGCCTTTCTAACATTCGATAAACAGGGAAGCGGTGTTCACGGCCTGATTTATCGCGTTGCACAAGGCGACACCTGCAATCGCCTGACTTACTACAAAGTAAGATTAGTGCCACGACTGGCTTACTTGGAACACCGCACCAATCAGCGAATTTTTCAACAAACCAGTGTGCCGCAAATCATCACAACGATTTTCAAGGAGCACGGCATTCTCACGGACGCTCATCATTTCCAGTTAAGTGCAAGTTACCCGACTCGTGATTACTGCGTGCAATATGGAGAGTCCGATTTGCACTTCATTGAACGCCTGTGTCACGAAGAAGGCCTGCATTACCACTTCCAGCACAGTGAGTCGGGCCATCAGTTGGTATTGGGTGATGACCAGACCGTGTTTCCTCGACTTGAACAGCGCACTGTTTATAAACACGGCAACGGGATGGTTTACGACGAACCGGTTATCCATCGGTTCGGCCTGCGGCTGGAACCCCGAACCAGCCGCGTCACGCGCCGTGATTACGACTTCAAGAAGTCGACACACCTATTGGAGAGCAGTTGCCAGCCCAGCCTCGAAGCGCTCCGGCCAGACGTGGAGGCCTATGAATATCCGGGTGACTTTACCCAGGAAAAACGCGGCAAGTTATTGAGCCAGAGGACCTTGGAGCGCCATCGCGCCGACTACGTCCAGGCTGAAGGAAAGAGCAATCAGCCGGCACTGACGACGGGACACTTCCTGGCATTGAGTGAGCACCCTCGCCAGGAATGGAATGACCTATGGCTCCTGACCCAGGTGAATCACGAGGGCAAGCAGCCGCAGGTGCTGGAGGAAATGGCCCCTTGCGACACAGGTAGACATGAAGACCACTTCAACCAGGGCTATCGCAATCGCTTTGTTGCCACGCCTTGGAACGCGATCTTCCGCTCGCAGCGGGTTTATCGAAAACCATGTATATCGGGCAGCCAGACGGCAATCGTCACGGGGCCCAAGGGTGAAGATATCCACTGCGACCCGTACGGCCGGGTCAAGGTCCGGTTTTTCTGGGATCGTGCGGGACACTTCGACGACGGCAGCAGTTGTTGGTTGCGAGTTGCTTCCAACTGGGCAGGCAACCGCTACGGCGGCGTCACGATCCCGAGGGTGGGCATGGAGGTGCTGGTGACCTTCATGGAAGGCGATCCCGACAAGCCTTTGATCAGCGGGTGCCTGACCAATAGCGCCAATGCCGCGCCCTACCCGTTGCCGGCGCACAAGACCCGCTCGGTGTTTCGTTCTTGCAGCTCGCCGGGCAGCCAAGGCTTCAACGAGTTGCATCTGGAAGATCGTGCAGGTCAGGAGCTGATCTATCTGCGGGCCCAGCGCGACATGGAACAGAAAATCGAGAACGACAGCCGCCTGGAGATTGGCAACGAACGGCGGGAAACCATCAAGGGTAACAGCATCACCGTGCTGCACGCCGAGGAACATCGGACCACGGCCGCCGACCGCTCGGTCCAGGTCAAAGGCAATGATTACCTGCGCGTCACCAACCGACACACCCGCGTCGATCAGACAATGGTCGTCGAGGCCGGGCAACACGTGCATATCAAGGCGGGTGCCCATCTGGTCCTTGAAGCAGGTGCGACCCTCAGTTTGAAAGCCGGTGGCGAGCACATCGTGATCGACCACAGCGGCGTCTACAGCAGCAGTGCAATCCAGCTCGGCGGCGCGCCCATGGCCAGTATCACCGCATCGTCGTTCACGCCAGGCTCGACGGATCCCTCGCCGGAGCTCGCCCCCACCCAACGTGCCCTGATGGCGGCCAGCAAAGCAGCGGGACTGGATTTCTGCCCTGTCTGCGAGGCTTGCCGTGAGGGTTTCTGCCCAACGGAAGCCACCGCATGACTCACCCACTCCCGCACCGCTGGTTGATCGAACAGCAACGTCTCGGGCATGCCTTGTGCGTCGTCCTGGACTCAGAAAATGAGCACTCCGTGCGCCAGACACTGCTCAAGAGCCGTCGTCCCGACCAATACCTGAGCATCTACGCCCAAACCCCGGTTGCCGAGCTGGGTGACTCCGGGCCCTTTGTGTTCAGCGTCGAGCGGCCCGGCGACGAACCTATCAATGAATTGCTCAACCGACCGGACAACCACTGGGGATGGCTTGCCAGCCTTCCCCAAGGGGGCCTGCCAAGACTGGTGGAGCACTGGCGTGAGCGGTTGATCATTGGAGAACGTCCTCATCAGGTGCTGTATCGCTTCCATGACAATCGAGTCCTGGCCCGGGCGCTCAAACATTTGCCCGTTGAAGCCTATCCGGCTTACCTCGGACCGGCGCTCAGTGTTTGCTATTGGCAGGACACGGGTTGGGCAAGCACGGGCAACCCGGCACCTGGGACATATCCGGTGCCAGATTCACCTCTTTGGTTGCAGATGCCTGCTACCCCGCAACAAGCAACGCAAGCTCGCCTGCTCAATGCCCGCCGTTTCCTGTTGGCCGAGCATGTCCAGGCCTTCGCCACACTTGCCGAACAACAGGACCCGGAAATGTGGTTGCGCGCCACGCTTGATCAGGCCGGGGCATGGCACTGGCAGACGCCTGAGCAGTTGGAGTTTTTGCTGACCCAAGGCCTGCAAGCTCCCGCCTATAGTCGGGCGTCGTACTGGCAAGTACGCCCGGCCGAAAAACCTGACGAGCATTTTGAACGGGTGCGCCTGATGACGGCGTTCTGCCAAGGAGACGCGCCGCTATGAAACTTGCCCTGCGAATTGCCGCTTTGAACGGCTGCCTGGCGATGGCGACAGGTTGTGCCGACAAACCACCGAACACGTTTATTTTCACGGCAGATTTGCCGCCTGACTTTGCCTATCGTGCGGCGGTGTACTACGTCCCCGCCCCAGGCGAAACCTGCACCGTCGAGACCCGATATAACAAAGCACCGGTGTTCAACAGGGCGTGGCGCGAGGCCTACAAACCTGACTCCGAAATCGTCATTCGCCGCACCCGCATGGGCTGCCCGTTGGTGATCAATCGCATCGAACTCCAAATCCACTCCGCCTACGGCAAGGATTGGAGCGATATCAGTCAGGACTCGGCCACGGTCTTGATTCACGATGCCCTGGAAGAACACTACAAAGGTGTTTTCAGCGAAGCGGGTGAAAGTACTTTTTACGGCCAATGCCAATGGTTGTTCCGCACCTCAGGCAAGCCTCGAATCCTCAGGAAAATCCTCGACTGCAAAAAAACCAACCCACAGGTCGAGCTCGGGCGCGGGCGTCCTTTCTCGGCGTACACCCTTGCTCAGCTCCCGGGTAAAACCGTGAGGATGAAAATCAAGCTGGCCCGCGAAGAAAGACCCTACATGGGTGATACCTGGGTAAAGGTGCCCAACGGCTGGAAGCGCTGCATGGGCGATAGTTTCGAAGACCCATACGCATTTTGTTTCGGTAATCACAAAGACTTCAGCGGTTTTCAGATGCCCGACGGACGCAAATGCACTATTTACCCCGGTTGTACGGAATAAGGAGATCACGTATGACGTCGTTTCAAAAGGAATTGGAATCAAGGCTGAGCAGCCGCAATCTGACCTGCCCTGTAGGGGGTAGATGGACCAGCTTTCAGCTCGTCGATGAATGGGGCTCTGGTGAGCCTTATGCGGGGCTGGCCTATGTCACTATCGATTCGGAAGGACAAAGATATTCGGGCAATCTGGATACCAGGGGTATCGGTAAGGTCAACAACCACTATGCCGGGCCCATTGCCCTTACCTTTGAGCAACCGTATCAAGGGGAGGAAAAACTCTATATCGAGCTTCAACGCAGAGCTCACTACCCCCTCAAGATCACTGAACTGCAAGTTCGCGCCGAGCAAACCCGCTACCTGAACCCAAACGCCACCCGCACCCGGGAAAACCCGGCACAAGCCTGCGCAGACGACTTTTTCCAGGTGGAAGTGCGGCATCTGGTCGAGCACGTCGCCCATTTGCCACCCGAGGTGTACCGCCATTACCCGCACCCGGCAGGGCCGGCACGACTGATGGGCGAACATGGCAAGCTCGGCGTGGCTGTGATGCCGCAAAAACACACGGTGCTAGAAATACGGCCGTTGCGTGCCCTGCGGCCCATGCTGTCCACCGCCTCAGCATTCTGCGCGCTCAACTTGTACCAGTTGGCCCTGATGTCGACACTGACCTATTGTGCCTTCGGCCAGAAACCCGACAAGGCTCCGATCACAACAGCGGTGAGCTTCACTCGACAGCCAAGCGTGGGTAACTGGTTCGCCGATGCACTGGCCAAGTCCGAGGAACTCGGGGAGTGCTATCCAGGGCAAAGAAAACCCTACTACCCGCTGTATGAAGACGTGCCCTACTCCAGACGCCTGGAGGTCGTGCCATTCGACCCTGCCCTCTACGCGGTCAACGATCCTGAATTGGGCATACATCAAGAGCATCCCGCCAACGTCCATTTTCTTGACGACACCGGCGAAGAAGACAGCACGGACACCCAGGCCTACATCACCCACAACGACGAGCTGATCCTGATAGCCGTGCGCGGCACCCAGCAACTCGCCGACTTCCTGCGCGACGCCGATGCACGCCAAGTGCCGTTTGAGGAAGGTGTCGGCCAGGTGCATCGAGGCTTCTATGGCGCCGCCAAAAAAACTGCGGCCTTCGTGACGAGTTATCTGGACCGGTTCTACGCCGGGCAAAAACTGCTGATCTGCGGTCACAGCCTGGGCGGCGCAGTAGCATTGCTGCTGGCAGAAATGCTGCGGCGCCGACCGGAAGGCTACACCCTCCAGCTCTACACTTATGGTGCACCTCGCGCCGCCGATGCCACCTTCACAAAAAACGCCGAACCCCTTGTGCACTACCGAATGGTCAACCACAACGACCCGATACCCAGCGTGCCCGGCAGTTGGATGAATACCAAGAGAAACGTTTATGGCACAGGATTGGCCCTTGCATTCGCCAACGTACCGGTCGGCCTTTCCGTGTTCGTCGCGGGCATCACTCGCTGGACGGGCGAACCGTATGAACACCACGGGATCTTGCGACATTTCCTACCGGTGGAGTTCGATCGCAAGGAGCGCTCTTCGATCTTGTGGATGCCCCGTTGCGACACCATCACCCAACACGCCGCCTGCGAGGTGGCCCTCGAGCATAAACATGGCCTACCGGACCGCCCTGCATTACTGGCCCAACTCATCCAGACCGGCAACCATTTCATGCTCCCCAGCTACATCCCCGCTTGCTGGGCGACCTTGCGGCGCTGGCAGGAA
This sequence comes from Pseudomonas sp. Van50, assembly GCF_055390755.1. NCBI lineage: Bacteria > Pseudomonadati > Pseudomonadota > Gammaproteobacteria > Pseudomonadales > Pseudomonadaceae > Pseudomonas > Pseudomonas sp. Van50. Next base: position 6,938,127 of record NZ_AP024343.1, read on the forward strand.
GCGCACATAACCGGAAGCACACTGGCGACAAAACGCGAATATGAATGGATCGACAATGCGCTGGCACGCATTACCCAACAGCTGCGTGATGAAGAGCGCTCCCTGGCGGGACGGAGCGCACCCAATGGACGTAGCGAAAGCGATATCAACATTGCGCTCATCCGCGAGGTCGACAAGCTGCACAGCACCCGCGCGCGCCTGGCTACGTTGCGCACTGCATCGGTCAGCGAAAAAGACGTCTATGGGAGCTTGTCGGAACACCCCGAGCAACTGGCACAAGACCTGGCCCGCTGGCAGGCACACCCGGAAAACAGGGAGGAGGAGCAACTGGCGATGGCACCGACCCGGGATGACGACGGTGAATTGATCCGTGGTGCTCACGGATACGCTATTGGTGAACCGTATACGCTGGATCTCGATTCAATCGTTTGATCGGCGTAGCCGCCCCCGAGCGAGGAGCAAGCACCGTCGCCAACCAGCTACAAGCCCGTCCTAACGCGTCTAGGATCCTTATAGGTCAAAAAATGATCTATTATTAGCTTATTAGGCTTATTTAGCTGTTCAGCTAAACACCTAATTTGAGCTAAGGTATTGCTTCTCGCAGAGGTTTTGCTGGCCAGCTAAAGATGGGATTGGAGCTAAGATATGGAACGACATCATGATTGGGACTCCAAGCTTGAGGGTCAGGTCTTGGATAGCTTAGAGCACAGTCTCACTGACGCCTTTGGTCACGAGGCACACGTTAAAGTGCACTCAGGCCTGGATTTTTATCATGGGCATGAAGGCCTAAACGCAAGTCCCGACGGTGTGATCGAGCTGAGCATGTCAGCTAAAGACCTAAAGATCCTCGTCGAGGTCATTGGCAGTGCTTACCCCCGAGACATCCGAGACGCAGTCTGGCGCCTGGACAGTTTTGAACGAAATCGCCTCCGCGATGTGGATAGTGTCCGGATGATTGCAGCGGAATCGCTGAGTCCTGGCGCAAAGAAAGAACTGAAAGAGAGAGACATCGCATTTTTTGAGCTAGGTGGAAGCCTCTACCTAAAACATGGCCACTGGCTAGTTGATATACAGCGGCCATCAAAACCCAACACCTCAAAGCGAGCGATACAGCTTTTTACAGGTGCTCGCGAAAACGTCATTCATTCGCTGCTAATGCACAGTCATGAATGGCTGACAGGAACCGAGCTATCGAATTTGGCAGAAACCTCTCAGTACACCTGCTCACTGGTGCTTCAAGAGCTAACGCAGCGCGAATGGTGCGAGTCTGTAGGTGGAGGGCCGACCCGCCGGAGACGGTTGGTCAACCCTGGAGCCTTACTCGACGCGTGGGCCGAGCAATGGCAGGCGCGAGCACGTGAGAACTCATCCACTTGGTATACGTTTGTGGAAAGCTCAAAGCACCTACTTGCCCGGGTTGCAGAAACAGTTGCCGAAAAGCAGGTCGATTATCCATGGGCATTCACAGGGACCGCTGCTGGAAACGTATTCGCACCCTTGCTCACAAGCACAGACACCGTCGACCTGATTGTTCCTAAGGGGTATACGCAGGACATGGCGGATATGCTCGGGCTCAAGCCCGCAAAAAAAGGGTCGAACGTAACCATCACTGAGCGTGAAGGCGCTAGCTTGCTATTTAGGCAGCCGCACCCTGAATACCCTGCATATTTTGCAAGCCCATACATTCTGTATCTTGATCTCCTTGATGGTAGAGGGCGAAACAAAGAGCTGGCTGAGCACATCAGGAATTTTTTGGAGGTTGAATGGGCAAGGAATTGAAACCCCGCACGGCTGCGGGGTACGACGCTGATGTGACGAACGCCTGTGAGAGGACCTTGCTTACGCTACTCAGTGCGTTTGGTAATTTGAAGGACACATTGCGCTTAGTCGGCGGCCTAGTGCCTCGCTATCTGACTCCAGAGGCACCACCAGAGGTGCCAACGCATGCGGGTACGTCTGATGTAGATATTGTGCTGAACCTGGAAGTCCTAGCGACCGGCGACGAATACGTTAGCCTTGCCGATCAGTTGAAGGCGCGAGGATTTGTACGTTGGGTCGAGAATGGAAAACCAACGTCTTGGAGATGGCGCAGACAAGTTGATGAGCATATTGAGGTCGTCGTAGAGCTACTGCGTGATGCCGGTGACGAGCAACCTGGAAAGGCCGTAAGCGTCAGCGGTGAGCAGGTCTCAGCACTCACCATTAAACACGCCAGAATCGTGCACGACTGGTATCAAGAAAAAGAGGTCGGTGCTCAACTGCTCGACAGTGGAGGAATGTCGGTCGATATCATACGTTTTGCAGACGTGCCTGCATTCGTGATTCTGAAAGCGCTTGCCCTTGACCAGCGGCAAGAGAACAAGGATGCAGCGGATCTCATCCATGTAGTTCGGTACTCAGGCTCACTTGAAAATGTTGCCAGGCTTTTTGTCGAGCGAATTCGCACGGGGAGGCATGGAGAGGCCGTAAGCGATGGGTTGGCTGCATTGGCCCGGCGTTTTGGCGATGATCATTTCAGCGAAGGTTTTGAAAAGGTGGGGGCAGTCGCATACGCACGGTTTCATGGCGGCGAAGATGAAGACGACCTCATTAGCGCACAGCGTTATGCGGCAGGCTTAATTCAAGGCTTGCTCGCAGAAATTGAAGCTCAAATGGCCTGACTTCAGGTTGTTCAAACACCTTTAGACTGCACTCTGGCATGACCGCTGTGCTGCCGCCATCGCGAGCAAGCTCGCTCCCACAAGGCGGTGGCGGTGGACGTACATTTTGTGGCGAGGGGATTTATCCCCGCTGGGCTGCGCAGCAGCCCCAAAAAGGCCGGCGCATTCCTACAGAAAAACCGCTGCGCCACCGAGCGGGAACGAGCTCCTTCGCCCCGAATCCTGGGCATTACGAAGGCTTGTTTATTCTCCCTTCGCAACGCTTCCACCAAGCTACGAATCCTTGCGCCATTGCCTACAACTACGCCAGAATCCGCCCGCTTGTGCGCCTTGCCCCCGGGTTCTATCGTTTCCCTGCCACTGCCCATCAGTGGTCGGGTTTAGTAGCCCGGGGTTGTGTCAGTAAGATGTACAAGTTCTCCATCGAAGCAGGTTCCTAACCTGTCCTTGATGGTGGCTGTGCGCAGGGCGCTTCGGCGCGCCGGCAATGCTGATCTCCCCGGTCTACTAACCTGCGTACAGCCGCCACCCTTCTTTTAGTAGGGAAGAGGTTGCGGCTTAACCATGGAGTATCAGCACATGTTCAAGCCTACACCGAATCCCCCAGGGACAGACCGCACCTCCCCGCACACCAGATCCGAGGCTAAAAGGCACGACGAAGCCGCCAAACGTGCCTTGGATCACTACCTGCTACCGAAACCGGAAAAGTCCGAAGATACATCCAAACCAGGCCAGCTCTTCACCGTGGCAAAAAACGCCGACAACGAATGCCTGCTCGCCAACCTCAGCGAGAACCTGGCATCCGCCGACGCGATGATCAGCAACCTGGCCTTCGACCTGGAAGGCCCCCGCCGCCACATCGCCCTCGGCATCCAGCAACTGATCGAAATGAGTTCATTGCTGGCAAACCGAGTGCTGGATAACGTCGACCCGCGCTAACCGCTACACCACCAACCCGTGGCGAGGGAGCAATCTCTGGCCACGGATCACCTGCACCTTCAGACCGAGGAGGGGGCGGATTTAGATGTGTATGGGCTGCAGCCATCGCGAGCAAGCTCGCTCCCACAGGGGATTGGTGGTGGGTGCCCGCTCTGTGATCGCCTCGGGATAAGGCACGTCCTAGAACCATCGAAATTCACATCACAACAAAATAACCATATTTTATTTTATGAACCACAATTGACTAAATGGTTTTTCAGGTAGACGATGGTTCCATCTCTTCTACGTCGGAGGAGCTTTCCCAGAGTCATTCCCTATGAACGATGTTGAAAAGGCCGAAACGGTCTCCTACACGCTGCGTAATTTGAGCAGCAGCCTGGACAGGACCATTGCCGCTGTCGCCAATACCCTTGGCAAATCGAAAAACGCCTTGATCCTGGAGACCTTGGAGCGGGAGTTCTACGCCTACATCTCCACCTACGCCCGGTCGAATCTGCTGGTTTCGGCGATGGATGCCGAGCTGGCGAAAAAGTTCGGCATCGAGATTCTTTCGGAATGGTATGAAAGCGACCACACCATTCGATACGACCGCTACCTCAGCGGCGAACTCAAACTGGACAGCATCGATAAGGTGGATGCTATGTTCAAGACGAACCTTCCATTGCTTGAACTGCGTGCCAAGCAACTTATAGACAAAGGTTACTTCCGGCTGCCACGGGGCATCTCTTTGACGTTTGCCGTGTTCATTGAGATCGCCAAGCAAGATGAGGCTCTCGTTCACAAGATCTACAGAGGGGCGTTCGGCAACACTGAGGATTTCTACGTGTCCTTGAACGCAATACGTGCAGCCCTTTCGCTTCCCGCGATCAAACCTGAATAGCCAATGCCCAAGGGGCTCCCCCCGCTAACCCCGCGCATTCGTTCAGCTAACAAATGAACAAGGAAATATGACGCATGCTCCTCGATCACCTGAGTGAAATTACTGACAACCAGCACTACCTTGTAAAAACCAGCATTCATTACGACGAGTACCTACACGCTCTGAATAAAATCCTCAATTCGCTTCAGGCTAAGATAGGCGAGAAAGCAGTCAAGCGTCTCATCCGAGAAAAATTGCAAGTTCGCGCCGGGGCTTTTAACGAGAGTCAATATATACAGGCTGCTTGCGAGCTAACAGCCATGAGTGAATTTATCGACTACCCCAATGCGGCATTCGTCTACGAAGATAAAGTCACATCGCCTAAAGATGTTGACTTCAGCATAACTGTAAAAGGGGGGAAATATAATCTCGAAGTAAAATGCGCTTCTTATAAGGATGAAGTACGCCCCCCTGACGAAGTGACGCTTACCTTTTCAAACAGAATGCCCCACAACGCACTTCGCGAGCAGGCGCTTAAGGACGCGCGTGAGCGCTTAACGCCACAAGGCATCACAGTGAAAGAAGGGAAAAATCTAGATAACGTAATGAAGGATTTTCTGGAATCCACCCAAGCAAAAGTCAAGCAATGCAGAGTCGAAGACACCAACATATTAATTGTGTGCTGTCACAAAGAGATCGACATGCAACTGTGGCGTGGCTACCTGTTTGGTGAGGGTGGTTTTTTTACCGAAGACAGTCCAATTGGGCATGAACGCTTCGATCTCGTGGATTTTGTCTTGCTCACCAACATCTACAACCGGCATTTCAATTACTTCAATGACCTCAGGGTATCCAATCACTGGCGCCTTTCGTCCTCTTTCAATCTGTTGTACCCCAATAGATTTTCAAAGAAAAGCAAGTCCATAACCGTAGAAAATGGACGAAAAAAACTAAATGAGCTAAATGAAATATTTCCCAACCACAATGTAAAATTTGAAGAATTCCTAAAAAACCGAGACGATGTTCCTTCCGGAGAAAAGGAAGCAATGAAGCATATTCTCGGCGTTGCTTGGTACGCCGACAAATTCAAGAACAACGGTATTTTCTATTTTCAACAGAGCTGAATCACGAAATCTTGCGTGACCAAACGCATTATTCATTACAAACAAAACTACTTGAGCACCTAAATGGCCTCGACCCCTGACGTTTTCATTATTGAAACACTTAATCCTGACGATGAGGGCAATGGCCGCTTTGAAGGGGGTGTTATTTCTTCAGTCTTAAGGCTACACGAAAAAAACCCCATCTACCGTTATGTCAGGACACGACACCAGTTCATCGAAGCCGTTACAGAGTTCGGGAAGTCGGGATATCGGTACCTGCACATCTCTGCTCATGGGAACGAAGATGGATTGTTCACGACCAATCAGAATGAGATCGGCTATACGGATCTTGCAAAAATCCTAGAACCTCACCTGAAAAAACGTCGCCTGTTCCTATCCGCTTGCTCCATGATCCATGACAAATTTTTATCTGCACTTTTCTCTACTACAAAGTGCATCTCAGTCGTGGGCCCTCGTGAGGACATCTATTTTTCGGACGCAGCTGTCACTTGGCCTGCCATTTACCACCTTATGTTTTCAGAAAATACTGATCGCATGACTCGATCTCATCTCAAAGCACAGCTCGCCCACGTCCGCGCTCTTTTTAAAATCGATCTAGCTTATTACTCCAAATCAACCAAGGAAAAACGCGGCTATGCCCATAATCTCTAAGCTGATTGGCCCCCGGCTCTGACCGCTCCCCTGCCCCAACCCCGCGCACACCCGCGCCAACAAGGGGCGATTTACGGTCAAACTTTTTGGCCATTTCGATCCCCTTTTGGCCTCTCCTGCCGTTCTCTGAAACGCCGCGCGCCGCAAGACTGTGTTCAACCGAATCAGCCTTGCGGAGAACAAAAAAATGCTGACGATCTACTCAGACGATCACCACCTGCACCACGGGCGCTGCGAGTTGATGGATGGGCAATTGATGCCCTGCTTCGAGATGCCGTCCCGGGCCGATCATGTGCTGGAGCGGGTCAAGGCGCAGGGGCTGGGGCCGGTGGAGGCGCCGCAGGATTTTGGCCTGGGGCCGATCCAGCGCATCCACAGTGCGGCGTACCTGGAGTTTTTCAAAGGCGCCTGGGACCGCTGGGCCAAGTACAACCGCGACGGTGATTTGTTGCCCTTCACCTGGCCGGCGCGAACGCTGCGCTCGGTCATTCCCACGAGCCTGCACGGCCAGTTGGGTTATTACAGTTTCGACGGCGGTGCGCCGATTACCGCCGGCACTTGGCAGGCGGCCTACAGCGCCGCGCAAGTGGCCCTTACCGCTCAGGCGGACATCCAGCGCGGGGCGCGCAGTGCCTTTGCGTTGTGCCGCCCACCGGGGCACCACGCCGCCGGTGATTTGATGGGTGGTTATTGCTACCTCAACAACGCCGCCATCGCCGCCCAGGCCTTTCTCGACCAGGGCCATCAGAAGGTCGCGATCCTGGATGTGGATTACCACCACGGCAACGGCACCCAATCGATTTTCTATGAGCGCAGCGACGTGTTGTTCGCCTCGATCCACGGTCACCCAGAGGCGGAGTTTCCATTCTTCCTGGGGTATGCCGACGAGCAGGGCGAGGGCGACGGCGAGGGCTTCAATTTCAACTACCCTTTGCCAGCCGGTTCAGGCTGGGACACCTGGAGCGCGGCGCTGGAGCAGGCCTGCGGGCAAATCCGGGGGTACGACGCCGATGTCATCGTCGTGTCCCTGGGTGTCGACACGTTCAAGGACGACCCCATCTCGCAATTCAAGCTCGACAGCCCGGATTACCTGGCGATGGGCAAGCGCATCGCGGCGCTTGGCAAGCCGACGCTGTTCGTGATGGAAGGCGGCTACGCGGTGGCAGAAATCGGCATCAATGCCGTGAACGTTCTTGAAGGTTTCCAAAGCGCCCCATGAGGAATCACAGCATGAACAGACTCAAGCGTTTTATGGCCCCAGCCGTGTGCGCCGCGCTGCTTTGCGGCGCTGTCCAGGCCGAGGAGCGCACCTTGCGCGTCTACAACTGGTTCGACTACATCACGCCCAAAGCCCTGGAGGATTTCAAGGCGCAGAACAGCCAGGTCAAGCTGGTCTACGACATCTTCGACACCAACGAGGCCCTGGAGGCCAAGTTGCTGACGGGTAACTCCGGCTATGACGTGGTGGTGCCGTCCAACGTGTTCCTGGCCAAGCAGATCGAAGCCGGGGTGTTCCAGCCCCTGGACCGCAGCAAGCTGCCGAACTGGAACCACCTCGATCCCAAGCTGATGAAGCTGATCGAAGCCAACGACCCGGGCAACAAGTTCGCCGTGCCCTACATGTACGGCACCATTCTGATCGGCTTCAACCCGGACAAGATCAAGGCCGCCCTGGGCGACAACGCGCCGGTGGACAGTTGGGACCTGATCTTCAAGGAAGAGAACATCAGCAAGCTCAAGCAGTGCGGCGTGGCGCTGCTGGATTCGCCGTCGGAGATCCTGCCCCTGGCCTTGCAGCACCTGGGCCTGGACCCCAACAGCAAGAAGCCGGCGGACTACGCCAAGGCCGAAGCGCTGATGATGAAGATTCGCCCGCACATCACCTATTTCCACTCGTCCAAGTACATGGCCGACATCGCCAACGGCGACATTTGCGTGGCGGTGGGTTACTCCGGCAGCTTTTCCCAGGCGGCCAACCGCGCCAAGGAGGCCAAGAACGGCGTGACGGTGGACATGCGCCTGCCCAAGGAAGGCGCGCCGATCTGGTTCGACATGCTCGCCATTCCCAAAGGCGCCGCCAACCCAGGCGACGCCTACACCTTCATCAACTATTTGCTGCAACCGCAGGTGATCGCGCCGGTCAGTGATTTTGTCGGCTATCCGAACCCGAACAAGGACGCGACCGAGATGGTCGACCCGGCGATCCGCAACAACCCCAACCTGTACCCGACCGAAGCGGCCATGACCACGCTCTACACCTTGCAACCCTTGCCACGGGATGCCGAACGGGCGCGGACGCGGGCCTGGACGCGGATCAAGTCCGGTCAGTGAGTTCATCAAGCTAAACAGAAAACCTGTGGGAGCGAGCTTGCTCGCGAAGACGCCGGTACATTCAACATCACCGGCGCCTGATACATCGCTTTCGCGAGCAAGCTCGCTCCCACAGGCGCTATCCCCGTCCCATACATAGTTACCACCTTCCCTGTTTTTCGCCTCACTAGTATGGCTATCCCGAAGCGCTCGGCTTCGCCATTCCATTCGTCGCGAGAGACAGGAAGACTCAGATGACACCCACGCCCCCTATCACGGCCCCCAGGGCCAATGCCAATCCCAAAGATGCAATCCTCAATCAGTTGCTCGCAGGGCCCACGTATCCGGAGGTCGCGTCCATTCTCTTGCGCGATGCCCTCAAGAAGCTCTACCCCACGCTGAACCTCGATCCACACAACACCGTGGTGGGCGAGCCGGACTGGGAGATTGTCGACGATGAAATCGTGCGACGGCCCACCCGCTACGAAACCCTCAGTGAAATGCTGGCCGGGCTGGTGAACGAGGAAGGTAATTCGATGCTGTTGATCGAAGGCCTGCATTTCCTCACCCGACTGCCGCTCACCTCTCCCGATGTGCATTTACCGGTGCGCATCGACCAGATCGGGCACCTGCTCAACGAGCTGGTGCCGGCCATGCTGACGGCTTGCCAGGAGCAACAGTTGGCCTATTGGAATGCCTCCCTCGGCGAGTCCGGGCCCCGCTGGCATCAGCTTTCCAGTGCGCTGCGTCAAGCCTGGAACGTCGGGCGCGTCCGCGGCTGGACGACGACCGAATGCGACATGGCCAGGCAATTGTTCCACCACCCCGACCGCAAGGACCGCAAGGAGAACGACCCCTACGATAGCCATGGTTATCTGATCGACATCGATAGCGTCGATGGTTCCGAGGTGAAGCGCCTGGGCGACAATTCCATCGTCGTGCTGATCGGTACCATCGACAAAAAGGAGGTCATCCTCAAATACTCGATCGCCAACGGCTACCAGAAATTCGATTCACAGCAGGCCCTTGGTCAATCCCTCACGACCCATTTCGGTACGGCCACCTACCGCAAGATCCAGTGGCGACTGTATGAGCCCGAGGGCAATCTCTTCGATCACAAGGCCTGCGGGATGATTGCCGAGCAGGTCAAGATCATCGGTTCTTCCCCGCAGACATGGGCGACCTACGATCCCCCCGCCAGCGGTGAAGAAAGCGACGAAGATGCGCTCGTGGCCTGGTTCCAGAGGCAGATGCCCCACTGGTTGCTGGACGCCTCGCCGTCCGATCAGATCCTGTTTGCCCAGCACATGAAAAACCTCTCGATCTTGAACCAGGAGCATGCCGGCAAGACCTACCTGGACGGGATCGTGCCAATCAAGACGTTCACCTTGAACCTGCTGAAGCAGCAGATGGTCTCGGACCATGCCGACGCCTCGACATTCGATCTGGAGAACATCGAGATCGAGGTGCGCAGCCCCGTGGTCTGGGGAAGCTTCGTGCTGCCCGGCAAGATCGAGACCACCCGGTTCAGCCTCGTCGAACTGGCCTTGCAGAACCTGATCGCCCTGCCCCTTGGCGACAAGACCGTCAAGTTTCGGGACGACACGGAACTGCCCGGATGGATGACCGTCGAGTACATCGAAAACCTCATCACCCAGGCCGATATCGGTCGTGTCTATCCCGAGCTGATCCAGCGCACGCTGCTCGACGATCCAACCGAATCGAGCCGCCGCGAACAGCTGTACACCTCTCAGCTACGCATCCAGCTGCCGATGCTGGCGTTGGAACGCAAGATCCGCAGGGAGGACCACCTGGACGATACGGGTTACCGCTACGTCGCCGCGCTGATGGAACCTGCCGAGGCGGATCGCAAGGTGGACGGAAAAACCATTGTCCTGCGCCAACTGGCCTTCGTGCCGGAACTGCAACTGGGCGATGCACAAGACGTGGTGGGCAATATGTTCATCATCGGCCCCGAGGATTCCAGCGCCGGGCCCTGCCTGTTGTATCGGCCCCTGCTGGAACCACAGTTGAGCCAGTACCCCTCCTTCAGCAACCTGCTGTACGCCATCAGGCAAACCCCGTCGTTACGCCAGTCGGTACTGGCCTGGTTGCCCGATGGGGTACGGGACGATTACGGCCGGTTTGTCTTCCCGGACCTGTTGCCCTCCCCCTGGAGCATCGTGGCATTCGTGGTCGATCCGTTGAGTTCCTTGGCCAACAGCGGTCCTGTCAGTTTGACCGACAAGACCCTGGGGGCGAATTTCTTGCCGCAGCTGTTCAAGGCCAATGCCAACGCCTTGGTCGAACTGGCCGATCGTCAATCGGTGTCCAATCGGGAAAACCGCTGGGAGACCTTCAAACGGGCAGGCTGGCTGCTGTTCAACCTGGCCCTGCCGTACCTGGGCACCGCCGTAGGCACGGCCGGCTGGCTCTGGCAGATCCTGGACGACATCGACAAGCTCACGCAGGGCAAGGAAGGCGCCGACAAACCGGCCAAGTGGGAGGCGTTCACCGACCTGCTGCTGAACGTTGCGCTGGCGATCATCACCCATGCCATCGATCGCGCCAGGTCAGCCAGGAGCCCCCACCGGCTCCAGGCCTCGCAAGAAGTAAGGGAACTGGAAAGCCTGCCCAAGCCCCCCCATGAGCTGGTGATCGAGCGACTCCCACCGCTTCCAGGCGCTTCGCTGCCGACCGAACACTACGAAGCCATTCGCTCCAGCGGTGCCTTGATGGGCAAATCGAAAGAAAGCGCCCGGTTTCTCGACACCTTCAGCATCGCCGAACCCGAAGACCCCGGACAGTTCCGAACCTGGGGGGCCCTCAAGGGGCTCTACGAAAAGGACGGCGTCTGGCACGCAAAAATGGCCGGCAAGTGGTTCAAGGTGCAGGTCGAAGGCGAGCTGGTTTCTATCGTCGACGCAACGGATCCCGCGCGTGAAGGCCCTCCGCTGATGAGTGACACCCACGGCAAATGGCACATCGACACGCGCCTGCGCGTACGTGGCAGCGGGTCCAAGGGCATCCGGCAAAAAGTCATCGCCGATGCGCAGCGGCGCCGAATCGATCTGCTTGCCTCGCTCAATCAATTCGAAGCGAAGAAACCGCAGAACCAGAAACTGTTGACCATGCAAGCGGTGGAAATGGACGTGGCCTCGGGCGCTGCCAAGGAGGTGAAACGCGACGCCTATGTCGCGGCACTGAAGACGCAGCGGGAAAACTACGAGCAGGCACTGGCGCTGCTGTTGGAATGGCCGCTCTTCCAGTCCAGGCCCGACTACCCCCGCACTCGGCTCGGCTACCTGAATGCGCAGATCAACTTCACCTTTGCCGAGATGGAAGCCCTGGAGGATCGGTTCGCCCCGGCCATGGACAAAGCCAAGGGCATGATCACCTCCGGGATCAAGGTGCTGGAGCAAGCGCACATCGACGCGGCCGAAAGCATGATCAGCGTCGGCGACGACATGACCGAACGCCTGGACTACATGGAGACGCGCTTCACCGAACTGAAGAGCCTTGGCTACGAAGGTTTCGAATTCATCCGACGGCACCGCAAGAAGATGCCGCTCTACACCGGCGCCGACCTGCGCCTGATCAAGCTCGATATGTTCCGTCACTTGTGCCTGACACTCGACAGCGTCGAGTCGATGCCCGAAGGCTGGGAAGCGATCAACCAGATCGTGGACAACGCCACGGTCGCCTACCAGAGCCTGCGCGACGCGATCGATGAACGCAGCGTGATCCGGCTCGATGAGCGCATCGACGCCTTCGGCAGCCTGGCCGAACAGTTCGCCGCCATCGACGAACATCTCAACTACCTGGGCAACGAGTACAAGGGCAGCGTGCGTGCGCCCCAGCTCGCCCGCCTGCGCAAGGGGATTGGCACGCTTGAACAATCGACGATGCGGCACTTGGCGGCGGCCCTCGAAGAACGCAGGGACCAGCGCAGCGCCGGCTCCCCGTACGTGCAACGCCCTCGGCCGAGGAAAAAATTCATCCGGGCGCGCTTCTGGGGCCTGGTCAGCGGCGAGCCGCGCCTGTCTCGGTTGATGGAGGAAACCGATTGGGTCGATGTGAAGAACCCGTTTTCCGGGGAGATCATCATTACGTTCCACCGCAAAGAAACCGGCGAGTGGATCCCTCATGTCAAACCCGACGCGACGCCGCCCGCCGTCCCGCCCCTGGACGTCAGCGTCACCAAGGGCCAGGACCTGATCAACGGCCTGACGGCGTTCAAGGCGCAGATGCAAGCCACCGTCAAACAGCCCAGCCATACACCTGCCGGGATCGGGATGATCCTCAATGCCCATGCCGGCAGGATGGAGAAAATCAGCGCGGCCATCCAAAAGGCCCTCGACCAGGCGCAAGGTGTGGCTTCGAATGAAACCTTCGAGCTGCCAGAAGCACAGCGGCGCTCGGCCGAGACCCTGCGCGCGCAGCTTCAGCGGGAAGCGAGCGCGTTGTATGTCCTGGGGTTCGACACCGTGTTGAATGTCATCAAGCAACGCCCGCCGACCATGAGCAGCATCCTGTGGCTTAAAAGCCGGAACCAGATTTCCATTACCAAACAAAAGAGCCGGCAGCGCATCAAGACTCCGCCCTACGGCTACCTTGACCGGTATGAGATCAGGGACGTGAAAAGCGGTGAGACCCTCTGGTTTGCCGATTTCCGCTATTCGACGAACTGGGTGCCCGCCTATGCGTTCCTTTCGGCACGCTTGAAAACCATTGAGCAAGCCAGCCGAGAAGCCACTGCCGCCGATGCCACACAAGTCCTCAGCCAGCGCCAGCTGGTCGACCGTTATCGCAGCGAAATTGCCGTGGACCAGGCCAAGGAGGTGTTCTTTCAAAAAGCCCGGTCATGAACCCAATGCGGTTCATTTAAGAAAAATGATGGACCTGTGGCGAGGGAGCTTGCTCCCGCTCGGCTGCGAAGCAGTCGTAAACCGGCGGGTGCGGTGTGTCTGATGCTGCGCATTTGGCAGGTTTTGGGGCCGCTTCGCGGCCCAGCGGGAGCAAGCTCCCTCGCCACGGGTTTGTCGATTGCCTTAAGTGAACCGTATTACGGTCATGCACACGGGGCGTCAGAGCCTCCAGGCTTGGGCCAGGCTCGCCAACGCGGTCGCGATCGCCGTGGGCGGGACCGCGGCGAATCCCAGCACCAACCCGCCGTGGATAGGCGTGGTGGTGCTGGGCAACCAGTAGCTGCTCAAACCATTGACTTCGACCCCTGCCGCCGTCGCCTGGGCGATCAGTTCGCGTTCCCGGGCGAGGCTGTCCACCGGCACCGTGACATGCAGCCCGGCCACGACGGTCGGCAAGCTGCCAACCCCTGGAATGTCTTTGGGCCAACCCGCCAGCAGCGCGTCTCGTCGGACCAGCGCGGCCCGCCGCATGCGCCGGATGTGCCGTTGGAAATGCCCGGCGGCCATGAACTCGGCCATTACCGCCTGGGTACTGACTTCAGAATGGCGTACGTCCACGGCGCGACGCCGGGCGAAGGCGTTGACCAGGCCCGGCGGCAGCACCAGGTAGCCCAGGCGCAAGGCCGGGAACGCCACTTTGCCGAACGTACCGACGTAGAGCACCCTCCCCTGGCGATCCAATGCCGCCAAGGGCGCCAGGGGCGCGCCGCTGTAGCGGTACTCGCCATCGTAGTCGTCCTCGACGATCCAGCCGTTGTTGCGCTCGGCCCAGGCCAGCAGTTCCAGGCGCCGGGGCAGGCTCATGACCACCCCGGTCGGGTATTGATGGGACGGGGTGACGTAGGCCAGCCGGCAGTGGCTCAACTCACCGAGCGCCGTGCAATCCAGGCCATCACCATCGACCGGCACGCCTCTGACGTCGGCACCGGCGACGGCGAACGCATGCCCGGCCGCTCGATACCCGGGATTTTCCACCGCCACGACGTCGCCCGGGTCCACCAGCAGCTGTGCACAAAGGCTGATGCCCTGCTGTGCGCCACTGGTGATCACAATTTGTTCAGCCGTGCAGTGCAGCCCCCGGGAGCTGCGCAGGTAAGCGGCGATCAGCCCGCGCAAGCGCGCATCCCCTTGAGGGTCGCCATAACACAACTGCTGCAGATCCGGTTTGCGCCAGAAAGCCGCGTTCAGCTTGGCCCACACGTCGAAAGGGAACAGATCGAACGCCGGCACACCGACCCTGAATGCTCGCGGCGGGCCACCAGGCGGCTGGGGTAAATGGTGGTTTTCGACACGATTCAACCCATCGCTGTGGATAACTTTACTGGATGGAACCACAGGCAAATCGAGCCAATCTGTGGATAAGGCTGTGGGTAAGCCTGTTGAAAACCCTGTGGATACTTTTGTGGATATGTTTTTCAGCGGCAGGGTCGTCGAGGACAGTTTCGCCACGTAAGTACCGTCCCCTACCCGCCCTTCGATGAAACCTTCGGCGTAGAGCTGGTCGTAGGCCCGCACCACGCTGTTGCGCGAGATCGACAAGGCCGCCGCCAGGTCACGGCTGGCCGGCAGGCGCGTGCCGCTGGCCAGGCGTCCGTCCAGCACCCGGGTGCGCAACGCCTGGTAAAGCTGGCGGCTGAGCCCCTGGCGGCGGTCCAGCTCAATGCCAGCGGGGTTGAACGACAGTGGCGGGACGACGTTGTGCATGGCAGCCCTCACGAATGGACCTATCGAATTGGCCGGAAGTGGCTCTTACAACAGACCAATAGCCTGCCTAGGATGCTCGCATTCGCCAAGGAAAATCATCATGTACAACCCCAAAGCCTTTGCCGTCGAAGACTTGCCCCCATTGCACCAGATGATGGGCGATTGCCGCCTGGCCGTGCTCGTCACCCACGGTGAACACGGTGTGCAGGCCAGCCATCTGCCGCTGTTGCTGGACACGCAACAGGGGCCGAACGGCACCCTTTACGGGCACATGGCCCGGGCCAATCCACAATGGCGCGACTTGGAAGCCGGCACCGAGGCCCTGGTGATATTCGCCGGTGCCGAGGCCTACGTCAGCCCGGGTTTCTACCCGAGCAAGGCCGAACACGGCAAAGTCGTGCCGACCTGGAACTACGTGGCCGTACACGCCTACGGCAGCGCGGAGGTGTTCAGCGACGCGCAGCGCCTGCGCAACCTGGTCGGCGCCCTCACCGACCGCCACGAAACCGCTCGCGAGCCGTGGAAAATCGACGATGCACCGGCCGAGTACATCGACAGCATGCTCAAGGCCATCGTCGGCTTCGCCCTGCCCATCCAGCGCCTGGAAGGCAAGCGCAAGCTCAGCCAGAACCGCAGCCCCGCGGATGTCGCCGGGGTACGCAACGGCCTTGCCGCCAGCCCCGACCCGCAGGACCAGACGCTCGCGCGGCTGATGCCTGATCCATCGTCCAAGGAGTGAATATGAGCCAGATTGAAATCCGCCGCGTCAGCGCCAACGATCACGCCGCGTGGCTGCCGCTGTGGCAGGCCTACCTGCGTTTCTACAACACCGAGCTGCCGGAGGCGGTCAGCCAAAGTACCTGGCAGCGCTTGCTCGACGACCGCGAGCCCACCCACGGCGCCCTCGCCTGGAACGGCGACACGGCAGTCGGCCTGGTACATTTCATCTACCATCGCTCGAACTGGAGCATCGAAAACTCCTGCTACCTGCAAGACCTGCTGGTGACAGAACAGAGCCGTGGCACCGGTGTGGGTCGCCAGCTCATCGAATTCGTCTACACCACCGCCAAGGCCGATGGCTGCTGCAAGGTGCACTGGTTGACCCACGAAACCAACGCCACGGCGATCCAGCTGTACGAGCGCATCGCCGAGCGCCCAGGCTTCATTCAATTTCGCAAAGCCCTTTAAGGAGCCCCCCATGTCGTCTTCACTCGCTGATTGGAAAGGTGTCCCGGCGCCGTCTGCGCAGTTGCTCGAAGGGCGTTTCATCCGCCTGGAAAAACTCGATCCGGCGCGGCATGCCGACGGCCTGTGGCAAGCCCTCGAAGGGCCCGGGGCCGACCCAAAACTCTGGGATTACTTGCCCTATGGCCCGTTCAAGGATCGCGGCGCGTTCGATGCCTGGCTGAACAACCACGCCGCCAACACCGACCCGTATTTCTTCAGCGTGATCGACCGCGCCAGCGGCGAGGTGCAGGGCATTCTCAGCCTGATGTCCATCGTCCCGGCCCAGGGCCGTATCGAGATCGGCCACGTGACCTTCGGCGCGCCGATGCAGCGCTCGCCGAAAAGCACCGAGGCGGTCTATCTGTTGGCGAAGGAGTCTTTCGCCCTGGGTTACCGCCGGCTGGAATGGAAGTGCAACAACGGCAACGCTCGCTCCAAATACGCCGCCGAACGGCTGGGGTTCACGTTCGAAGGCGTGTTCCGCCAGCACATGGTGGTCAAGGGCCAGAACCGCGACACCGCCTGGTACTCGATGCTGGATTCGGAGTGGCCGGCCATTGGCGCCGGGTTCGAGCAGTGGTTGAGCGAGGCCAATCAGCGCGACGGCGGACAGGTGCGCAGCCTGGCGCAATGCCGCGCATAGGCTAAGTGACGGATGATCGCCAGCGCGAACCGCTTCGCGCTGGCGATCGATCAGGACGCGCTACTTCGGCTTGGACGGCTTCCTGCGCTCCAGGAACCCTGCGAGAGTTTCGTCGCTTACCCCGGGGCGGGCGTAGGGCCATGCCCATTGTGGTATCTCGCCATTGATATTCACATAGCGAGCCAGGTTCAACCGGCTGTGATCGGCACGATGGTTAGTGAATTGAAAGTTGTGGAGAAAGTGCTGGGCCTGTCTTTGGGTCACGACGTACGCGTCCATGATCAGCTGGTGCGCCAGGGCTTCTTCCTCGACCAGGCTGTCGATCAAGGCTCGGGTAAACGCCGCCTCGGAACTTAGCGAACCCGCCCGCCCGAGGGCGAAGCGGATGTTGTCGTCGGTGAACTGCGGCCCCATCAGGTCTTCCCAGATGCCCCTGGCGCTCTGGAGCGTGATACCGGGCATATTCTGTAGAGAGCCCCATATATCCGGCGTATCGAGCACGATGGCGATCCGGCTATTGGGAACGGGCCCACCGGCAACGCTGAACAGCCTGGCGATCGCCGCCATGTCACTGTCCTCGACATACCGGGTACCGCCAAGAAAGGTGAAGAAGTTCGACAATGCCGAGCGCTGATTGAACAGGCGACGCAGGTTCCGGTCATTGAACCGCCGCATCCAATCGATATCAATGCGGCCCCGGTTCGCCACTTCCTGATACCGGCTGCCGGCATACTCGGCAATCACCTGCAGGCGCGCATCGGACAACGCCGGGGTGCGTATCCATTGCGAAACGACATTCAAGGGCAGCAGCCCGCCCAGGTTGGAAGCAATCACCGGAGACTGCAGCAGGATATTGGCCCGCCGCAGCAAGATCGGGTAACGCCCAAGGACAACGGTCAACAGATCGACCAGGTCTTCAGCCCGGTCGTAATAGATAAACTGATCCAACAGGTCCGAAGCGTCGTCCATGACATCGCCGGTCTCGCGCTCGTATCGCGTCTTCACTTTTGCCAGATCGTCGCTTTCCACCAGAAGCGCGCCATTGAGCTGCTCCTCCATTTGCTCGTAGCTGAGGTGACCATGCAAGGCCTGGTCGTACTCAACATAGCCCAGGTGGTTCTTGGGGTGGTGATCGGTCAGCTCCCGGGCCCGGACGCCGTACTCGAGCATGATATGGAGCACGTCCTGGGACAGCATCAAATACTCATTGTTGAGCAGTTCGGTGACCTCCTGGTGCAGGACCGGTCCCAACAACGTGTCCTCGAAGAAGGTTCGCAGTGCTTGATCTTTCAACGAGTAAAAAGGCGTGCTGCTCAATGGCAGGCGAACGGGCGTGCGCGGCGACAGATAGCTGCCGATCAGGCGCAGCATCTCCGGTGGCAGGTTGGCGCCTTCGGCCTGATTCAAGTAGCGGCGCCCCATGTCCAGGGCATACTGATTCAGGCGGTTCAAGACCGGTTGAAACAGACCCTGGGGATTGGGCGACCCAAAGACGATTTGCGTCAGGTCCAATACCGCCGACTCGCCCAACAAATTTTCCAGCGCCGGGGCGTTGTAAGCCAGTGCCTGTTGCATCGCAGTGGGCTGCGCCACCAGGTAGTTCCCCATCTCCGGATGCTGGTCGATATAGTCGGCAATGTCATTGCGCAGTCGCTGCATCGTGAATCTTCGTTGCACCGGCCCTCGTTCAGGCCCCGGGCGACCGCGTTGAAGAAGCAATTGCCGTCGGCCGGGAACAAGACTTCCTGATCCTGGTCCAGCATCAACGTGTAGTGGTTTTCACCCGTGCGCAGCAGCACCACGTCGGTGCTCGATCTAAGCGGATGGGTGCGCATCGGATAGCCGACTTCATCCTGTCCCGGCGTAAAGCGTACGGACCAGTCCTGGTGCCCGCGCCTTTGATCGATGATCAACAGACTGCGGTTCTGCGGCCAATTCGGAAGGCGGGTGATGACGGACGGCACCAGATCCATGATCTCTACGTCCCATTGGTTGGGCGTACGGATCAGGTCGGAAACGGCGCGAAGCAACGAGGTGGCAGGTCGCTTGGGTGCCGACGGGCCCGCTTCAGGGGAACCGGGCTGCGACCGTTTGCCCCCGCCCATGCCAAACCCTACGGCACGCCACTCACCATCGGGCGCGCGCGCCACGGTGCTGCGCATCACGCCACTGGAGCGAATGTTCACCCCCGTGACAGGGTCGACGATGTTGGCCTCGGTAGCCCTGATCGGCGTGTTGTCGTGGACCCGGAACACCGTCCCATCAGGTTGGCGTACGAACACAGGCCGGGTCACGCTGCCGGTGGCGCCATCGGTAATCACCGGTCGATAGAAGCCCTGGGCATCGGCTGGCAGGCTCTGGATCAGCGTGGTATCCGCCACGGCATAGCGGCGATAAAGCGCCTCCTCCAGGGGCAATCCGATCGATGCTTCAGCCTGGCTCTGCTGCGCCGTTATTGCCCGGAATGAGGCCTGCCCTCGCAAGTTGACGCTCACGCCGCCGAAGCCTGTCGTGGTGCGGGTGTTTGCCACCCGATGGACGAAAACCAGCGTTGCCAGGTCCGTCGGAACCCCGCCGGTCTTGACCACCAGCAGGCCCGTGCGGATGGCACGCGTGAGCAGCTGGAACCCGGGAATCAGCAGCAGGCCGGCCAGGTCCATGACGATCTCCACCACCATCATCACGATCCGCGCCGCGGTTTGCAGGCCGATATCGCGGTTGCTGTTGGAGCGGTGGTCCGCGTAGGCACTGTGGAAATTGACGTGGGCCCGGTGAAGCTCTTCAAGTACATCGCCGTTGAGCAGATAGCCACGGATCAGTGGCCGACCGCGGTTCTGGCCCAGCGCACGCTTGATCTCCTCCTGGTCGAGGGTCGAAATGCGCGAGCGGAAATACGCTCGCCACTCTTGCTCTTGCAGCAACCCTGTGACGCCATCGCTCAGGTCGGCGAATTCGTGAAGGTCATTGCCATGAGGACTGTCCGGGAAGTAAACGCCCACGGTCCCCTTGATGTCCGGCCCGCTCTGGTCTGAAAGGATCAGCGCGCCGTCAATGGTGACCGCGTTGCCCATGGTGCCACGTTGCAAACCGACGGTTCCGCCCAGCAGCAGGCCATGGACGTGCACCCTGCGCCCACCTACCAGCGCACGTTTCGCAGCGCTGGGCGCTTGCAAGACCGCTTCCAGCCATTGCGCGACCAGTTTTTGCGATTTGGGTGGGTCGCAAACTTCATCGATCACAGTGGCCTTGAACACTTCGTCGCCCTTGAGCACCGCCTCGTAGCCTTTGAACTCCAGACTGGCGCGGTAGGCGGTCTGCCAAGCAGCCTTGTATCGAGGCTGGTTCATTTGCTCGCGAAGCAGAATTTCGTAGTTGCCACCGGCATCGATACTCGACGCCATCTTCGCCAGCTCACCGCCCGTCAAGGTGATCAGAAAACCGCTCGCCGGGTGACGCACCCGTTGTCCATACTTATCGACCAGCTGGACCGCCAGCACTTCGCGCATGGCGTTGGGGTACTGCGGCGGGCGCAGGTTATCGAGCATCAACTGGGTCAGGCTGCTGACCCGCGACTGTCTCGGGTTGGCTGCATCACCGAAGGACAACCGGATCATGGTTCGATCAGGATCCAGGTCCAGCCGCGGATGGATGGTTCGCTGCAGGTATTGCCTGATCTTCTGGCGAGTGAATTGCACCAGCGTCGGAATATCGCTGCCCAGTGCATAGACCGCCTGGAATACCTGCCCTTCCAGACGGCGATAGCGGGCCTGCTCGGCAAACGTCGCCATTTTGTAGAAGCCGGGGCGACGGTTCTCCGCCAGGGTTTCCTGACGAGTCGCCAGTGGCCCGGCCAAGGACAACATGGGCAAACCCAAGGCGTCTTCGGCTCGTTGAGCGAACACGCGCACGGCGAGGGTTTCGTTGCCTGGCGCATTCAGGGCCCTGTCCAGCGCAGCGCTTTGGCTCTGCAACAGGTCCGCCGACGCCACTTCAAAGACATGCCCGGACAGCTCCACGGAGATATCCAGGATCGTGCGTTCCTGGCCCTGGACGCTGGGCCGCACGTGAGCGACCAGATCCTGGAATGAACGAAATCGCTGCAGCCCGTGCTCCAGGGAGTACAGGAACAGCGACTGCCTGTCGGTGAACTTGATCACCATCGCCGCGGGCCATTTCTGCGGTGAGGCCATGCCCTGGTCGAGCAGGACGGCATAGACATGGGGAATGGGCGCCCGTAGCAGCCGGTTCCTGTCAGCCTGGGAAGGATGGGTGGTGATGAGGTCCAGCAGGCGATCGTCATCGGCCTGCTGGATTCGCGCGGCTTGGGTGAGTGGAGCGGCAGGATCCCGATCGGCTTTATACAAGTTGAACAAGTGCAGGAATCGTTGGGAAAGCAATTGGGCGAGGACCGCTTCAGCCGTGGACGGTGCGGTCGCCTCGCTGGTGTCGCCCCGGTTCTTGCCCAGGCGAAAGCGCGCCAGCTCGTCACGGAACTGACGTATTACCCGTTCGTTCGCGGTGGGCCGGGGAAAATGGAACACCGACTCCAAGGCCCGTAGCGTCTGCGCGTCCGGTTGCCGGGCGAATACGCTGTCGGCCTCCTCCAGCGAGTCCGGACGGGTGAAGAAGCCGACGCCACCGTTCGTGAAGTCAGGCGCGGTGTCGCTGAGCAAACCGTTGTGCAGGACATCGGTGAAACGCTCCGAGGACGTCAGGGTGCGGCCACCGGCCTGGTCCTTGGTGAAGCGGTTCACGTAGCAGTTATCCGGATCGATATCCGCGAGCAGCGATGGGCGGAATCTGTCGGCGGGAATCTTCGCCTTGAGCAGGCTGACCAGCAGGTTCCCAAGCACCCCGTCGAACGTGGGAAGGCCTGCAAACAACCGGGTGAGTTGAATCTGGTTGGTGTCCAGCAACTCCAGTTGCCTGAGTTGCACCTTTGCCTGGGCGCTGAGCGGTTCGCCCTGGGGGACGACGGCGTTGGCCGGGTCGCCTTTGGAGAAAGTAGCCATCTGAATGGTCCGGTTCTGATTGAAGAGTCCGGACCCTATCGCGCCGTTCGACCCGAAACGGCATACATATGTATGGCTTGGCTACGTCATTCAACGAAAAACGTAATCGCGGATGTCGCTCAGCTAAGCCACAAACCCGTGGGAGCAAAGCTTGCTCGCGATTGCTGGGCAAGAGCCAGTACCGGTGTCGACTGACTTATCCCACTCGCGAGCAAGCTTTGCTCCCACAAGCTTTGCATCGTTTTGACGATTGATTCATTCATCTGCCGACATCGCCAGACGGCTCAACCCAGTTGCTGTGCCAATACCGCAATATGCTCCGGCCCGATCCCGCAGCAGCCGCCCAAATGGCTGGCCCCGCGCTTGCGCCAGTCCGCCGCCCATTGCAGGTAACCCGGTGGATCGAGGTCTTCGCGCAGCGGGTCCAACCCGTCGTTGGCGGTCGCTTCTTTGGGTTGCGGCGGAAAGGCGTTGGCGTAGGCGCCGATGTGGATCGCCACGCCCAGGCGCTCGAAGGTTTCACGGGCATCGTCAATCGCCGCACCGATCACTTCCGGCTGGCTGCAGTTGAACAACAGCACTTCGACGCCCAGTTCGGCCGCCACTGCCGCGGCTTCCGCCACCGGTTCGCCGGAGCGCAGGCGCGGCACTTCATCGGTGTCTTCGTCTTTCAGGGTGAACGACAGCCAGAACGGCTTGCCGTCCTTCGGCAACCCGGCGTGAATCGCCCGCGCTTCAACGGTCGAGCTTTGAGTCTCGGCCAGCCACAAATCGATGTGGGGGGCCAAGCCGTTTACCAGGGGCGCCAACAGTTCACTGGCGCGGGAAGCGTCGAACAGGTCCGGCCGATAGGAACCGAACAGCGGCGGCAGCGACCCGGCCACGCGCACCGCTTTGCCTGAGGCCTGCACCGCCCGTTGCGCCAACTCGCCAGCCAATGCGGCCAGGGCTTGGCCTTCGGCGGCGAAACGCGCTTCGCCAATATGGAACGGCACCACCGCATAGCTGTTGCTGGTGATCACGTTGGCGCCGCTGGCGATGTAGGCCGCGTGCACGGCTTCAACCGCCTGGGGCGCTTCGCTCAAGGCCAGGGCCGACCACTCGGGCTGGCGGAACGGCGCGCCCCGGCGTTGCAGTTCGCGGCCCATGCCGCCATCGAGAATGACTGTCGTTGCTGCGCCCATATGCGATTCACTCATAAGCTTATGAAAAATACTCACTACCGGAGTTGTTCTTATAACTATTTAATACGCACCATTCAGAGAACTACAACTTATTTTTCTAACAGGGCCCTCACATGAAACGACAACCATTGCTGGCCCTGGGCCTGACGCTGCTGGCCGCCTCTTCGCAAGCGTTTGCCGGTGCCACGCTGGATCGCATCGAACAGAAAAAAGAACTGGTCGGCGTATTGATGGAAAGCTATCCGCCCTTCTCGTTCCTCAACGATCAGAACCAGCTCGACGGGTTCGACGTCGACGTGGCCAAGGCCGTGGCGCAGAAACTGGGGGTGAAGCTGCGCCTGGAGACGCCGTCCTGGGACGTGATCGCGGCCGGTCACTGGAGCGGGCGCTATGACATCTGCATCTGCTCCATGACGCCGAGCAAGGCCCGCGCCGAAGTGTTCGACTTCCCGGTGCAGTACTACGCTTCGCCCGCGGTGATCGTGGTCAACGCCAAGGACGACCGTATCCACGGTGCCAAGGACTTGAGCGGCAAGAAAGTCGGCCTCACCAGCGCCTCCAGCTACGAAAGCTACCTGAACAAGAACCTGGTGATCGAAGGTGCCGAGGATACCCAACTGAGCTATCCGTTCGAGGACGTGCAGGTCGCCCCGTACGACACCGACAACGTGGCGTTCCAGGACCTGGGCCTGGGCGCCGGGGTGCGCCTGGACGCGGTGCTGACCAACCTGGTGACGGCCCAGCCGCGCCTGACCGAAGACAAGCGCTTCAAGGTGGCCGGCGAGCCGCTCTATTCCGAACCGAACTCGGTGGCCATCGAAAAAGGCGACGCCCAATGGGACAGCAAGGTGCGTGAAGTCTTCGCCCAGTTGAAACAGGACGGCACCTTGAGCAAACTCTCGCAAAAATGGATCGGCGCCGACATCACCCAATGACTTCTTTTCCACCCCCTCAGCCACCGCCATCGGTGGCTGAGTCACGCCTGCAGAAAATCTTCGGTTTCCGCACCCGGCTGTACCTGACCTGGGCGGCCATGCTGGTGCTGTTCGCGAGCTTCTTCCTGAGCTTCGACCTGAAGTTCTCCATCATCCTCGACAAACTGCCGAACCTGCTGGGTGTGCACCTGGCGCCCAATGGGTTTTTGCAGGGTGCGGTGCTGACATTGTTCCTGTGCCTGTGCTCGATCGTCGCCTCGTCATTGCTGGGCTTCATCACCGCCCTGGCGCGGCTGTCCAGCAGTGCGGTGGCGTTCGGCATCGCCAGTTTCTACGCGTCGTTCTTTCGCGGCACGCCCCTGCTGATCCAGATCCTGCTGATCTACCTGGGCCTGCCCCAACTGGGCGTGGTCCCGGGCGCCATCGCCGCCGGGATCATCGCCCTGTCGCTGAACTACGGCGCCTACCTGAGCGAAATCTTCCGCGCCGGCATCCTCGGCGTCCCCAACGGCCAACGCGAAGCCTCCCTCGCCCTGGGCCTGAGCGAAACCGTGATCTTCTGGCGCGTCACCCTGCCCCAGGCCATGCGCACCATCATCCCGCCGACCACCAACCAATTCATCTCGATGCTCAAGGACTCTTCGCTGATCTCGGTGATGGGGGTCTGGGAGGTGATGTTCCTGGCGCAGTCCTATGGTCGTTCCAGCTATCGCTACATCGAAATGCTCACCACGGCGGCGATCATTTACTGGTTGATGTCCATTGCATTGGAGCTGATCCAGGCACGGATGGAGCGGCATTATGGGAAGGCGTATCTGAATAACCGCTGAGCCGTTGCCAGCGTTGCCGGTATGACTCACTCACATGGCACGGTACAAAAACCTGTGGGAGAGAGCTTGCTCGCGATGACGTAGGCACAGCCAACATCATCGCAAGCTGCCTCACCGCCATCGCGAGCAAGCTCGCTCCCACAGGAGATACGCGTTCATTTCTAACCATGCACACCGAGCCTAGGCGAGGTGCCGAGTGGTGAGGCATTGCTCCGTCAAATGCCGGTCAAATAGAAAGGTCCGTACGGGCTGTAAGGCAAAGCTTCGAACCATGAAAGCCAACGAACCGCCACGCTGATCGCAGCACAAGCAGCCTACAGATTTCATCCGCCGAATCTTTCCCACGGCGAGAAAGTGGCTGGCATCGCCGCCCAGGGTGAAATTTTTAAAGTGCGACCTCCTTCATGAGAGGTCGCATTCGATGCCTACCCAACACCTGTTCCTGCCCCAACACCTCGCGCTGGCCATAGCCTTGGTACTTGGCTGTGCCGAGGTTTCGACAGCTCAGCCAGTTACCGGGGAAACCCGCCCCTTCGAAACAACCGCCGAGATGCAGGCTCGTCTCAAGGCGTTCGCGGATAAGCCGGATACAAATATCGATAGAGTCATCAAAGCCCGGGAAACGCCCCTGTCCAAGGACGACAGCAATGATCTGGTGGTTGTCAGCAGGCAAGGCGAACTCATCGGGCTCACCGACGGTGGCGGCGGTGCCAATGTCTTGCAACTGGAGATCGCCAAGGGCGGCGAGTTAGGCGAGATACGCAATATCCAGGATGTGTATTTGAAGCGAGGCGAATGGTCGAACGGCAAGGATTTCGACAGCCGCAGCCTGATTGATTCGAACGCCAAATTGATCAACACCGGCCGTATCGGTGGTGCGGTTCACGTTCTGGGTGAGTTCGCGAACCAGGGCTTCGTCGCCGGGCCGGTCTTCGTGGGGAAAAAGGCCAGGTTCAGCGGCAGCGGAACGGTCGACGCGCTGGACGTAGCGGGCTCGCTGGAAGTCGGCCCTGACATGGGCGCCCCTTCAGTGGTCAACGACCTCAGGTTTTCCAAGGGCGCGACGCTGGTCTATGGCATCGACGCAAAGAAAGGCAGCGCCACGATCAAGGTCGGCGGCACCGCCACCCTGGACAATGCCATCTTGAAAATCGCAGCCGTACCGGGCGAATACATCGACACGAGCAGACACATCGTGATCGACGCGGATACGGTCGAGGGGGAATTCGGGAAGATCGTCAATGACCTTGCGTACATGACGGCTACAGTGGACTACACCACAGGAAAACAGGTCGGCCTGACCTACACACGTAACAATGTCCCGCTCGAACAGGCCGCGACCACTGATAGCGGCCAGGCACTTGCAGCCAGCATCCTGGCGCCGGCCTCAGAACACGTCGTCACGGCAACAGCCCCACAACCGCCTGCCACCGAGCCGCCACCCCACCACGTCACACCCAAGCCCGCGGAACCCGCAAAAATCGCCCGCGCCACGCCCACTCCCGCCAGCCAAGCGCAAACCACCCAACCGGGCCCCAAGCCCAACGCCGCCATCAACGCCCTGCTCGGCAGCAACCGGGTCACCGCCGCCGATGCCCTCGACCAGTTGAGCGGATACGACACAGCTGACCTGGGCAACGCTACCCTGAGCAGTGTCGCGCCCATCAGCACCGGGATACTCGCGGCCATGGGCCAGAACACTTCGCAGGGCACCCATGGCAATGGGCAGGTCTGGGTCCAGGCCATCGGCAACAGTGGCCGTATCGGTAAGCATCTGGACGACTACGCGCTAAAGCATTCGACAACCGGTTTGCTGCTGGGAACCGACTGGACGATCAACCCGACTTGGCGCCTGGGGGTCATCGGCGCCAAGAGCGAGACGCGGCTGGACGGTCATCGATTCGATGGCCGGCTCGACAGTTGGCATGTCGGCGCCTATGCCTTGCGCCAGGATGGGCCGCTGGCGCTACGCCTGGGCGCGGTGTATGGCGATCACGACGGCAGCACCAAGCGCCACGTGGCTTTCAACGGTTTCAGCGATCGACTCAAAGGTCGTTACGACGCCAACACGCAGCAGGTCTTCGGGCAAGTCGGCTACAACCTGGACGTCGGGCATTTCGATATCGAGCCCTATGTCCAGTTGGGTTACCAGCGCTACCAACGCGATCGCTTCACGGAGAAAGGTGGCGACGCGGCGCTGCGGTTCGAGAGCCAGACCCAAGATCACTACACCAGCGAACTGGGCCTGCACCTCGCCCGCCCCTTCGTTCTTGACCAGGGAGCGCGGTTGACGCCGCGCCTGAATGTCGGCTGGAAACACCTCTATGGCGACGTCCGAGGCAGTTCTCGGCAGCGCCTGGTCGACGGCGGCAAGGCCTATACCGTCGAGGGCATCGAGCTGGACCGGGACAGCTTGCTCCTGGAAGCCGGCCTGGACCTGGCCGTTTCGCCACGACACACATTGGGGGTGAGCTACCAGGGCGAAACCGGCCAGGACAATCGCAACGGCGCGCTGATGGGGCAATGGCGGATGATGTTCTGACTCATTTTCGGCAGACACCACCCTCCCCTGTGGGAGCAAAGCTTGCTCGCGATGCAAGCGACTCGGATCCAGCTTGGTACCGAGGCACTACTATCGCGGGCAAGCCTTGCTCCCACAGGCTCGCTCCCACAAAGGACTGCGGAAAATGGGCAAAAAAAAAGGGGAGCACATGCCCCCCGAGGTTAAAACGTTGTATCGAGGCTGTTCAGTCAGCCTTCGATCTCGATCAGGATCTCGCCCGGGTTGACCCGGTCGCCCTTGGCCACATGAATGGCGGTGACCTTGCCGGCGATGGCCGCCTGCACTTCGGTTTCCATCTTCATGGCTTCGGTGATCAGCACCGCTTGGCCGGCCTTCACCACGTCGCCCTCCTTGACCAGGACATCGACGATGTTGCCCGGCATGGTGGTGCTGACATGGCCCGGCGCAGTGGCTTGCTTGCGCTTGCTGCTGCCGCCGCTGACAAACTCATTGAGCGGTTCGAACACGACCTCTTCCGGCATGCCATCGATGGACAGGTAGAAGTGACGCTTGCCTTCGGCCTTGACGCCCACACCGGTGATGTCGACGCGGTAGGTTTCCCCGTGAACGTCGATGACGAACTCGGTCGGCACACCTTCGCCGCCCGCGGAGCTGACGCTGCCCGCCTCGGGGATCGGCAGCAGCACTTCCGGGGTCAGGGTGCCGGCGTCGCGTTCTTCGAGGAACTTGCGACCGATGTCCGGGAACATGGCATAGGTCAGCACGTCCTCTTCGGACTTGGCCAGCGCACCGATTTCGCCACGCAGCTTGGTCATTTCCGGCTTGAGCAAATCGGCCGGACGCACGTCGATCACCTCTTCGCTGCCGATGGCCTGGCGACGCAGCTTTTCACTCACCGAACCCGGCGCCTTGCCGTAGCCGCCCTGCAGATAGAGCTTCACTTCGTTGGTGATGGTCTTGTAGCGCTCACCGGCCAACACGTTGAAGAACGCCTGGGTGCCGACGATCTGCGAGGTCGGGGTCACCAGCGGCGGGAAGCCGAGGTCTTCGCGCACCCGCGGGATCTCCGCCAGCACTTCGTTCATCCGGTTCAGTGCGCCCTGCTCTTTCAACTGGTTGGCGAGGTTGGAGATCATCCCGCCTGGTACCTGGTTGACCTGGACGCGGGTGTCCACGGCGGTGAACTCGCTTTCGAACTGGTGGTACTTCTTGCGCACGGCGTAGAAGTACAGGCCGATTTCCTGCAACAGCTCCAGGTCCAGACCCGTGTCGAATTCACTGCCTTTAAGGGCCGCGACCATCGATTCGGTGCCCGGATGGCTGGTGCCCCAGGCGAAGCTGGAGATCGCAGTGTCAATGTGATCGGCACCGTTTTCGATGGCCTTGAGCTGGCACATCGCGGCCAGGCCGGCGGTGTCGTGGGAGTGGATGAACACCGGCAACGATTGCTCGGCCTTCAGCGCTTTCACCAGTTCGCCAGTGGCATACGGGGTCAGCAGGCCGGCCATGTCCTTGATCGCCACCGAGTCGCAACCCATGGCTTCCATCTGCTTGGCCTGGGCCACGAACGCCTCGATGGTGTGCACCGGGCTGGTGGTGTAGGCGATGGTGCCCTGGGCGTGCTTGCCGGCGGCCTTCACCGCTTCGATGGCGACCCGCAGGTTACGCACGTCGTTCATCGCATCGAAAATACGGAACACGTCGATGCCGTTGACAGCGGCCTTGGCCACGAACGCCTTGACCACATCATCGCTGTAATGGCGGTAGCCCAGCAGGTTCTGGCCGCGCAGGAGCATCTGCAAGCGAGTGTTGGGCAGCGCCGCGCGCAGTTGGCGCAGGCGCTCCCACGGGTCTTCCTTGAGGAAGCGCACGCAGGCGTCGAATGTCGCGCCGCCCCAGACTTCCAGCGACCAATAGCCGACTTTGTCGAGCTTGTCGCAGATCGGCAGCATGTCTTCGGTGCGCATGCGGGTAGCGAGCAGCGATTGGTGGGCGTCGCGCAGGATTGTGTCGGTAACAAAGATCTTCTTGGACATGGTCATACTTTCCTTACAGGCCTGCGTGGGCGGCAATGGCGGCGGCGATGGCCAGGGCCAGCTCTTCGGGTTTGCGCTTGATCGAGTAGTTGGTCAGTTCAGGGTGGCTTTCAACGAAGCTGGTATTGAACTGGCCGCTGCGGAATTCCGGATTGCGCAGGATCTCCTGGTAATACGCGGCGGTGGTCTTGACCCCCTGCAGGCGCATGTCATCCAGGGCTCGCAGGCCACGGTCCATCGCTTCTTCCCAGGTCAACGCCCAGACCACCAGTTTCAGGCACATCGAATCGTAGAACGGCGGAATGGTGTAGCCGGTGTAGATCGCCGTGTCGGTGCGCACACCCGGGCCGCCAGGGGCGTAGTAGCGGGTGATCTTGCCGAAGCTGGGCAGGAAGTTGTTTTTCGGGTCCTCGGCGTTGATCCGGAACTGCAACGCGAAACCCCGGTGCAGGATGTCTTCCTGCTTGACCGACAGTGGCAGCCCGGAAGCGATGCGGATCTGTTCGCGAACGATGTCGATACCGGTGATTTCTTCGGTGATGGTGTGTTCCACCTGCACCCGAGTGTTCATCTCCATGAAGTACACCTCGCCTTCGGCGAGCAGGAACTCCACGGTGCCAGCATTCTCGTAGCCCACGGCCTTGGCCGCGCGCACCGACAGGTCGCCGATGTAGGCGCGCTGCTCGGGGGTCAATTGCGGGCTCGGGGCGATTTCGATCAGCTTCTGGTTGCGGCGCTGGATCGAGCAATCACGCTCGAACAGGTGCACCACGTTGCCGAAACTGTCCCCCAGGATCTGCGCTTCGATGTGCTTGGGGTTGACGATGCATTTTTCCAGGAACACTTCCGCCGAACCGAATGCCTTGGTGGCTTCGGAGATGACCCGGGGGAAGGCCTGTTCCAGTTCTTCCCGACTGTTGCAGCGACGGATGCCGCGACCGCCGCCGCCAGACGTGGCCTTGAGCATCACCGGGTAACCGATCCGATCACCTTCGGTCAGCGCTTCTTCAATGCCCGATACGTTGCCTTCGGTGCCTGGCGTGACCGGCACACCGGCCTTGATCATGCTGCGGCGCGCTTCGGTCTTGTCGCCCATGCGGCGAATGACTTCCGCCGACGGGCCAATGAATTTGATGCCGCGTTCAGCGCAGATGTCCGCCAGTTCGGCGTTTTCCGAAAGGAAACCGTAACCGGGGTGCAAGGCATCGCAGCCGGTTTCCACCGCCAGGTTCACCAGTTTGCGCGGGTTGAGGTAGCCGGCCAGCGGATCGGCGCCGATGCTGTGGGCCTCGTCCGCACGCTTGACATGCAACGCATGACGGTCCGCGTCGGAGTAGACCGCGACCGAGCGAATGCCCATCTCGGCGCAAGCGCGCACGATGCGGACGGCAATCTCACCACGGTTGGCGATCAGGATCTTTGTTATCAATTGGAGGTTCCCTTGAGCCGGTGATACCACGGCCTGAGGTCCAGGCCGACGCGTGACCAGATGTAACAATTGGTCGCAGCTCCACACTAGTCCTGGCCGTGGATTAACAAAAATGAATAATTATTGGGTCATGCATAAGCAAAGACTTATAGTTGCGTTACCCGCCCCACCCCAGAGTGCTTAGAAAATGCGTAAGTCATTGATGCGTATGACATTGCGTCAATTGCAAATTTTCAACGAGGTGTGCGACCTGAGGTCTTACAGCCGTGCAGCCGACGAAATGTCTCTCACACAACCGGCCGTTAGCCTACAGATTCGATCCCTGGAAGAGCTGATTGGCCAGCCGCTGTTCGAGTATGTCGGCAAGAAACTCTACATGACCGAAGCCGCCGAAGCCCTGCAACGTGCCAGCCGAGACATCTTCGGACGCCTGGAAAACCTCGATATGCAGCTCTCGGACATGCAGGGGTCGCTGCAAGGTCAATTGAAGCTGGCGGTGGAGTCCAGCGCCAAGTACTTCGTGCCGCACCTGTTCGCCGCGTTCAAGCGCCAGCATCCGGAGGTCAATCTGAACCTCACGGTGGTCAACCGGGGCCAGGTCATCCGCCGCCTCTCGGACAACCGTGACGACCTGGTGATCATGTCCATGGTGCCCCAGGACATGGGCCTGGAGTTCCTGCCCTTCCTCAACAATCCGATCGTCGCCGTGGCGCCGCCCGATCATCCGCTGAGCCACCTGGGTCCGCTGCGCTTGCAGGACCTGGAGCCCTACACGCTGCTGTTGCGCGAACCGGGGTCCGGCACACGACTGGCCTGCGAGGAATACTTCAAGGAGAAACGGGTGCACTTCACCCAGACGCTGGAAGTGGCGTCGGCGGAGGCCCAGCGCGAATGCGTGGTGGCCGGGCTGGGCGTGGCGCTGTTGACGCGCCACGCCGTGAGCCGGGAGCTGTCGTCCGGCGCACTCATCGAGCTGCCGGTGGAGGAATTGCCGCTGTACCGCAGTTGGTGTCTGGTGCAGGCCAGGGCCAAGCGCCTGTCACCGGTGGCCCACGCCTTCCTGGCGTTCGTGCGCGGCGAGCGCGCTCAGATCATTGGCCTGGTTGAGCGTTTCGACGGGAAACCGCCGACGATGCCTGCCAGTAATTGAATTCTGCCGCGTCAGGAAATTCGCTGATCTCGGCCAGGAGCTGACGCTGCTCATAGCGGTCTTCGATGGCGCGACGGAACGCCATGCGGCGCTGATCTTCCTGCTGACGACGGGTTTTGACGGCGCTGCGTTCTTCGTAGGACTGGGTCATGTCGAGACTCCCAAGACGTATACGGGAGTTTCACGATGAAGGCGCGCGATGACCGTTTGGCGGCGCGGGGGTTACAGAACGATGAATTCGGGCGGATGACACCCTGTGGCGAGGGAGCTTGCTCCCGCTCGGCTGCGCAGCAGTCGCACCTGCCAATGCGGCGTGTCTGGATAATCGTTTGGGGGTCGCTTCGCAACCCAGCGGGAGCAAGCTCCCTCGCCACAGAAGCCCCAAGTTTCAAGACCGGGGCTCAGTCGTCCAGCGCCTTCACCGACTTGGGCGACAGCCGCAGGCTGCGAAGGCTGCGCTTCACGCTCTTGAGGTGGTTGACCAGGCTCGGGCCACGGG
Source organism: Pseudomonas sp. Van50 (assembly GCF_055390755.1). NCBI lineage: Bacteria > Pseudomonadati > Pseudomonadota > Gammaproteobacteria > Pseudomonadales > Pseudomonadaceae > Pseudomonas > Pseudomonas sp. Van50. The sequence continues at coordinate 6,970,771 of NZ_AP024343.1, forward strand.
CCATGGCGACGCCCATTGCCAAGACGTCGATCACCACCAGGTGGGCGATGCGCGAGGTCAGCGGCGTATAGATCTCGGTGTCTTCATGCACGTCGATGGCCAGGTTCACCGTGGACAGCTCCGCCAGTGGCGTCTGGCTCGGGCACAAGGTGATCAGCGAGGCACCGCTTTCACGCACCAGGTTCGCGGTGATCAGCAGATCCTTGGAACGCCCCGATTGGGAAATACAGATCGCCACATCGGTGGGTTTCAACGTCACCGCCGACATGGCTTGCATGTGCGGGTCGGAATAGGCTGCCGCCGTGAGCAGCAACCGGAAGAACTTGTGCTGGGCATCGGCCGCCACCGCGCCCGAAGCGCCGAAACCATAGAACTCGACACGCTGGGCCTGGGACATGGCCGTGACGGCTTTTTGCAACGCCACCGGGTCAAGCTTCTCGCGAACCTCCATCAGCGTATGCAGGGTGGTGTCGAAGATTTTCAGGCTGTAGTCCGCCACCGAGTCATCTTCATGGATCGCAAACTGACCGAAGCTCGCCCCGGCGGCCAGGCTTTGCGCCAGCTTGAGTTTCAGGTCCTGGAAACCCGAGCAACCGATGGCCCGGCAGAAGCGCACGATGGTCGGTTCGCTGATGCCGACGCTGTGGGCAAGATCGGCCATGGAGCTATGCATCACGGCCGCGGGATCAAGCAGTACGTGATCGGCGACTTTCAGCTCCGACTTGCGCAGCAAGTGGCGTGACTGGGCGATGTGTTGCAACAGGTTCAAGGGGCTGGACTCTTGTTATGGGCAAATGCCGGGATGTAGCAAGCTTGTAGTTATACTACAAGAATTGGCGCTTTGCCCGTCCAAAACGTAACTGGATTGCCGCGCCGCCCCTTTGTTTTGGCCGAGGATCGCCAGATGTAGCAGCCTGGACCGTAGCGCCAACCCTCTGCGCTGCCGATCGGTTGATCCCCAGACGCGACCTGAGCCTCTGGCTGGGGGAAAACCATCTATTCAATCACTGACTACTTCCCCAACAACATACTCCGGCCGTCATCGATAATATGACCCACGAAAAATCTGACAACTCACTCAACAACTAACGTCTTCTTACAATCCCAATCGCAATTTCCCAGACACTATCAAGTCAAAGTCGATATATTGGCTCCCGCAGGACGCAATCAACTAACTACAGGAGTTACTATCATGAAAATCACAACTAAAGATTGGACCGCACAAATCGATCGCATGCCAGGTGCCGCGTCGTTCCGTACCTTTGGCACTGTAACCGTACCCCACACCGGCATTACGCCAACGCTGGTACGAAGCCCAATGCAGGACAAGTCCTTTGATCTGCGACTGGAATTGAAACTTGAATCTTCCACTGAAGTTTCGCTGCCGGTCATAACCGACAAAGTCGTCGAATACAAAGTACCCGGCGAGTCTCATGTCACCGGCGTGAGCATTTTTTTCGAAGGGCAGTTGCTGCATCACATTGATGACGTACTCGTGACCAACTAAGCGCATGTTAATAACTTCCCGCCAGACACTAAAAGCGTCTGGCGGGAAGTTCCAATCGAGGATCTGACTCATTCAGTCAAGTGTTGCATCCGCAACAACCCGGCCAGCCCATCAGCTTCCACTGGCCGACTGATCAGATACCCCTGCACCTCATCGCAACGCTCGTTCCTGAGGAAATCGAGCTGCTCCTGCCGCTCGACGCCTTCGGCCACTACCTTGAGCGACAGCCCATGGGCCATTGCGATGATTGCCCGGGTAATGGCGGTATCCACGCTGCCCTCGCCCAGCCCGCGAATGAATGCCTGGTCGATCTTCACGTAGTCCACCGGGATACGTTTGAGGTAGCTCAGGGATGAGTAGCCGGTGCCAAAATCGTCGATCGCCAGTTTGACCCCAAGATCACGCAATTGCTGGAATGTGGCGATGATGTGTTCGACGCTGTCGAGCAACTGGCTCTCGGTCAACTCCAGCTCCAGGTACTGGGGCGCCAGACCGGTTTCTTCCAGCACTTGTCGCACCAGGCTGACCAGCTTGCCCTGGCGCAATTGATGCACCGACAGATTGACCGACACCCTGATCGGCTCGAGCCCCTGGCGCTGCCATTCGCACGCCTGCCAACAGGCCTGGCGCAACACGAACTCGCCAATCGGCCCGATCAACCCGGTCTCTTCGGCCAGGCCGATGAAATCCCCCGGCGGAACCCGCCCCATGGCCGGATGATCCCAGCGCACCAGCGCCTCGGCGGCGTTCAGGCGACCGGTCGCCAGGCACAGTTTCGGCTGATAAAAGACCGTCAGTTGTTGCTCTTCCAAGGCCTTGCGCAGTTGGTTTTCCAGTTGCAGGCGCTCCAGCGTGCTGGCCTGGAGGCTCTCGGTGTAGAACTGGAAGTTGTTGCCCCCAAATGCTTGGCGTGCTGCATGGCCATGTTCGCCTGGCTGACCAGCGTGGCAATTTCCCGCGTGTTGTCAGGCAACAAGCTGATGCCGATGGAAGCACTGAGCACCAGCTCATGGCCCTCGATGGTCAGCGGCACGCGCAGCTTGGAAGCCAATCGGGTCGCCACCCGCGCCAGGCTTGAAAGGTTGCCGTAGGCATCGAACAACACCGCAAACTCATCGCCGGATAACCGGGCGATGGTATCCGCCTCGGGCAGTGCATTGATCAGGCGCCGCGCCATTTTCTGCAACAACTGGTCGGCGATGTCATGGCCGAGGCTGTCGTTGAGCAATTTGAAACGGTCCAGGTTGATATGCAGCAACGCCAGGCTGCGCCGTCCACCCTGGCGCACCCGCTGATGCGCTTCGTTCAGGCGTTCGCGAAACAGCGAACGATTCGCCAACCCAGTCAATTCGTCGTAATGGGTCAGGTAGCGCATCCGCTCTTCGGATTCGCGCCGTGCCGAAAGATCGGCGAAGAAGCCCACGATATGGCTGACATTTCCCCGAGCATCGCGCACGACGTTCAGTTGCAGCCACTGCGGATACAGCTCGCCGTTGGCCCGCGCCTCCACCAACTCACCCTGCCAGGTGCCGTGCTGCTTGAGCGATTGGCGAATGACGGGGTAGTGCCGGCGCGCATCGCGGCTGCACGGCAGGTCGACCACGTTGCGCCCAAGCATGTCCTCGATATTGAAACCGGTGACCCGCGTGAACGCCTGATTGGCGGCGAGCAGCAGGTAGTTGGGGTCGAAAATCACAATGCCTTCGCTGGCGGCCTCGAACACCGTGGCCGCCAGCTGGCGTTGCTGCTCGAGTTCCTTGCTGGCGCTGATGTCGCGCCGGGTGCCGACCATGCGCAGCACCCGTCCGCTCGCGCTCCGCTCCACGGCCCGGCCGCGGTCTTCGATCCAGACCCAGTGACCATCGCCATGACGCACACGGTATTCGATCTGGTAATCCTCGCTGCGACCCTTGAGGTGTTCGACCAGGGCCCGCTTGAGCGCCGGCACGTCCTGGGGGTGCAGGCGCGGGGTGAGGTGGCTGAGCATCGCCGTGACGTATTCGGGCTCCAGGCCGAACAACTCCTTGAGCTGGGTGTGATGGACTTCGTCAGTCTGCAGGTTCCAGTCCCACAACCCCAGCTCACTGGCCTTGAGGGCCAGGGCCAGGCGCGCCTCGCTCTTGCTCAGGGCCTGGCTGGCGACCTCCAGTTCAAGGCTGCGTTGCGCGACCCGCGCCTCCAGGCCAACCTGGGCCGCCCGCAGTTTCTCCTCGGCCGAGCGACGTTGCTCGACCTCCCGGGCCAGTGCCTCGTTGAGCAACGCACTGCGGGTTTGGGTTTGCTGCAGATGCTCGATCAGGGCCTGGTTCTGGAAGCGGCGCAGCATGCCACTCTGGATCAAGCGATTGACTTGCCAGGCCACTACGCTCAGGGAAACCAGCACGATCAACCCCAGCCAGCCCCACCCATGTTGCTGCTCATCGCCGCCCCAGAAGAGATAACCGATGGCCGGTAACAGGCAGGGCAAGGTGAAGGACAGGAACGCTGGAAGGCTCACGGCATAGGCCACACTGGCCGACAGCACCGCCGCGCCAATCAGGCCGAACACCCAGGCCTGCTGCTGGAAGCTGTCGGCCGGGACCAACGCGATGCCGGCCCCGGCCAGCGTCAGGCCGGTCATCGCCGAGCCCAGCAAAAACATGCGCAACCAGATCGGATGCGCCTGGCGGCCTGGCATCGCCGAATCGAAAGCTGCCACTTGGATCACCCGCAGCGCCACCAGCGACAACAACCAGACGAGCCAGACGCTGACCAGGAAATAGCGCCGCGGCTCCCATAACAGCGCGGCGCAGACCAGGCCATTGAGCAGCATGAACAGCGTAGGCAGCAGTGAGCCTTGATACAACAGACGTGTTCGCTCGACCGCCATCTCCGTGGCGTACTGCTTGCAGATGACCCGCGGTTCCACACAGGGGCCCGCCGGATCGGAATTGAGGGTCATTGGCACTGTTCTTGTTCTTATTCAGTCAAGCGTGGAGAACCCGAAACGAGCACCGAGCATACACAAGCCATGGGCCATCCCACACTGCCCCAGCTCATAAAAACCAGGAAAAAAGTCGCTATTTCATTGGGTGGCGCCACTCCCGAGCGAGTCCCGCCAACGCCTGTAGCCTGTGACCCGCCGGTCATCACCAAGCGGTCTTTCTATCGGCTGATGCAAAGCTCGGTTTGCCCGGGGTGACGCCGCACCCTAGAATGCCCCGATGCGCGATGATCTCTCCCTTCTGCTGAACTCCCTCAACGATGCCCAACGTCAGGCCGTAGCTGCCTCCGTGGGTCGTCAGTTGGTCCTGGCCGGTGCCGGCTCCGGTAAAACCCGAGTGCTGGTGCACCGTATCGCCTGGTTGATCCAGGTCGAGAACGCCTCGCCCCATTCGATCCTGTCGGTGACATTCACCAACAAGGCCGCGGCCGAGATGCGCCATCGCATCGAACAACTGATGGGCATCAATCCCGCCGGTATGTGGGTCGGCACCTTCCACGGCCTGGCGCACCGCTTGTTGCGGGCGCATTGGCAGGAAGCCGGGCTGAGCCAGACCTTCCAGATCCTGGACAGCGACGACCAGCAGCGCCTGGTCAAGCGGGTGATCCGCGAGCTGGGCCTGGACGAGCAACGCTGGCCCGCGCGCCAGGCCCAATGGTTCATCAACGGCCAGAAAGACGAAGGCCTGCGCCCGCAGCACATCCAGGCCAGCGGCGACTTGTTCCTGGCGACCATGCGCAGCATCTACGAAGCCTACGAGGCGGCGTGCCAGCGTGCCGGGGTGATCGACTTTTCCGAGCTGCTGCTACGGGCCCTGGACCTGTGGCGCGACCACCCAGGCCTGCTGGCCCACTATCAGAAGCGCTTCCGGCATGTACTGGTGGACGAATTCCAGGACACCAACGCCGTGCAATACGCCTGGTTGCGCCTGCTCGCCAAGGGCGGCGACAGCCTGATGGTGGTGGGTGACGACGATCAGTCGATCTACGGCTGGCGCGGCGCCAAGATCGAGAACATTCACCAGTACTCGGCGGACTTCCCTGACGCCGAAGTCATCCGCCTGGAACAGAACTACCGCTCGACCGCCGGCATCCTCAAGGCCGCCAACGCCCTGATCGCCAACAATACCGGGCGCCTGGGCAAGGAACTGTGGACCGACGGCGGCGAAGGCGAGGCGATCAACCTCTACGCCGCCTTCAACGAACACGATGAAGCCCGCTACGTGGTGGAAACCATCGAGAGCGCGCTGAAAACCGGCCTGGCCCGCAGCGACATTGCCATCCTGTACCGTTCCAACGCCCAATCGCGGGTGCTGGAAGAAGCGTTGCTGCGCGAACGGATCCCCTACCGCATCTATGGCGGCCAGCGCTTTTTCGAACGTGCTGAAATCAAGAACGCCATGGCCTACCTGCGCCTGCTCGAAGGTCGTGGCAACGACGCGGCCCTGGAGCGGGTGATCAACGTGCCGACGCGAGGCATCGGCGAGAAAACCGTCGAAGCGATTCGCGATCACGCGCGCCACAGCCACGTGTCCATGTGGGAAGCCATGCGCCAACTGGTGGCCAACAAAGGCGTGACCGGTCGCGCCGCCGGCGCCCTGAAGGCCTTCATGGACCTGATCGAAGACCTGGCCGCCAAGTGCGGGGAGATGCCTCTGCACTTGATGACCCAGACCGTCATCGAGCAGTCCGGCCTGATCGCCTACCACGAAGCGGAAAAAGGCGAGAAAGGCCAGGCCCGGGTGGAAAACCTCGAGGAGCTGGTCAGCGCCGCGCGCAACTTCGAGAACACCGAAGAAGACGAAGACCTGTCGCCGCTGTCGGCCTTCCTGGGTCACGCCTCCCTGGAGGCCGGCGACACCCAGGCCGACGAACATGAAGACAGCATCCAGCTGATGACCCTGCACAGCGCCAAGGGCCTGGAATTCCCCTACGTGTTCCTCGTGGGCATGGAAGAAGGCCTGTTCCCCCACAAGATGAGCCTGGAAGAACCGGGACGCCTGGAGGAAGAACGGCGCCTGGCCTACGTTGGTATCACCCGTGCCATGCAGAATCTGGTGCTGACCTACGCCGAAACCCGACGCCTTTATGGTAGCGAGACCTACAACAAGGTGTCGCGCTTCGTACGTGAAGTGCCGAAGGGCCTGATCCAGGAAGTTCGGCTGTCCAACAGTGTCAGCCGACCGTTCGGCGGCGGCCAGCAACAAAGCACCAGCAGCCTGTTCGGCGGCAGCGACATCCCGGAAACCGGCTTCAGCCTCGGCCAGACCGTGCGGCACTCGGTGTTCGGCGACGGCGTCATCCTCAACTTCGAAGGCGCCGGCGCCCAGGCCCGGGTGCAGGTGAACTTCAGCGAAGGCAGCAAGTGGCTGATGCTGGGGTATGCCAAGCTCGAGGCGATCTAGAGATTTCGTAAGAAGGACCTTGCTGTGGGAGCAAGGCTTGCCCGCGAGGCGGTGGCACATTCGACACAGGTGCGCCAGACAGATCGCTATCGCGGGCAAGCCTTGCTCCCACAGGTATTTCTCCCTATCCCACATTAGTCTCCGACCAAACTTATTTACTTTTCCTACAGCCCAAAGCGAACAGGCCCTCTTGCACAGCTGAAGCTGAACCTCACCTGTCATGCAAAAGCCAGAAACACTCTGCCGCTAGCCAGCAACAGTTCAGCTGTGCAACATGGCCCGCGTGCTATCCACAAATGGGAATGCCTTTATATGAAACGTTTTCTTAGCGTCGCCATGGCGTTGTGCATCGGCCTGACGATGGCCATCGATGCCAATGCCGCCAAGCGCTTTGGCGGTGGTAAAAGCTCGGGGGCAGCCCCGACTCACCAGACCAGCCAGATGGCGCCGTCTTCTGCCGCCGGCTCCACCGCTGCCACCGCAGGCGCGGCCGGTGCCGCTGGCGCTGCCACCAAGGCCAGCGGCGCTTCCCGCTGGCTCGGCCCCCTGGCCGGCATCGCCGCCGGTGGCTTGCTCGCCTCCATGTTCATGGGCGACGGCTTCCAGGGCATGCAGATCTTCGACATCCTGATCATGGCGGTCATCGCCTTCCTGGTCTTCCGCTTCATTGCCGCTCGTCGTCGCAAGCAGCAGGAGCAACTCGCTCCAGCCGGCCACGCGCCGATGCAGCGTGAAGTGTTCAACCAGCAGCCTGCCAGTGGTTCGATCTTCGGTGGTTCGGCAGCGCCTGTGGCCGCTCGTCCGGTCATCAATGCGCCGGCCTGGTTCAACGAGCAGCGCTTCATCGAAGCCGCGCGCAACCACTTCATGGCCCTGCAGCAGCATTGGGACGCGAACGAAATGGACAAGATCGCCGAGTTCGTGACCCCGCAACTGCTGGAGTTCCTCAAGCGCGAGCGAGCCGAGCTGGGTGATGGCTTCCAGTCCACCTACATCGATAACCTGCAGGTGCAACTGGACGGTGTCGACGATCGCGCCGACAAGACCATCGCCACCCTGACCTTCATCGGTGTGTCGAAGGATTCTCGCTTCGACAAGGGCGAAGCGTTCAGCGAAAGCTGGAACATGGAACGCGCCCAGGGCGATGACCAGCCTTGGCTGGTGGCAGGTATCCGCCAGAACGGTTGAACCTTTGCCCGTTTTGCATGTTGAAATAAAAGAACCCCGGCCCAGGCCGGGGTTTTCTATTTCGCGGTTGCATCTATAGCGAGCTACTGTATAAACCGCTTCATATAAAACCGCGCCATCGAGAAAGAGGATCCCCGGACGTGGAAGAAATCATCGAACAATTGCGTGAAGCCAACGAACCCGTACCGGTCCCGCTGGAGTTGCCCGACGAAGATTTGCTGGTAGAGATCGAAGAGCAGCTGTTCATCGATATCCCATTCGTCTTCAGGGAGTTTTTGCTGACCGTCAGCGATGTCGTCTACGGCAGCCTGGAGCCGGTGACCGTCACCGATCCACAATCCCACACCTACCTGCCGGACGTGGCCGCCAACGCCTGGGATGCCGGTGTCGACCGCAGCCTGATCCCGATCTGCCAGGACGGCGACGATTATTACTGCGTCGAAGAGGACGGCACGGTGGTGCTGTGGCAGGCCGAAGAAGAACTGATCGCCGAGGAAACCTGGGAATCGGTCTGGCACTGGGCCCGGGACGTCTGGCTGGAAAGCTGAGCCCCGCCGCCGGTCAATGCCCGGACGACTCCTTGTGGTTGTCCAGGGTTTCAAGCAAGGCCACCTGCATCCGCGTATGCAGGCGGATGAACCAGCGCCAGAGCAATGCCGCCACGGCAGTCGCCACCACGGCGATCAGTACGAGCAACTTGTTGGTCGGCAGAATGCTGGCCGACAAGGCTGCCAAGAGCAGGAAAATCACCAACAGCGAGAGAATCGGGATCACTTCGGCGATCACCCGACGCACACGCTGGGTGTGGCGGCCAGCCATCTCCGGCTTCACGCCCATTTCCGCCAGCAGCATCGACAGCGCCTTGAGTTTGCGGTACGCGGCGATCAGGAACGGTAGCGACAGCAGCAACGCCCCACCCCAGATCAGTGCTTTCTGCCAGCTCGGGTCGCTGATCCAGGCTTGCAGGTAAGCCGACATCCGTTCGGCGAAAAAACCACCCGAGACAAAAATCGCAATCACCAGCGCCAGGTTGACGCCGACCTGCAGCAAAATCCGCCGGATCATCGACGCCACCATCGCCCCTTCACCCTGGGGTTGGATGCTACGCAGCCATTCCCCGTACATCCCCAGCACCCGCGTCAGGCGCTGCGGCATGACCGTTGCCAGCTTGACGGACAGCGGGTCGGCAGCTCGGATCAGGTACGGCGTCATCAGTGTGGTCAACACCGAGACGGCGACCGCGACCGGATAGAGGAAATTGCTGGTGACCTGCAGGGTCATCCCCAGCGAAGCGATGATGAAGGAAAATTCGCCGATTTGGGAAAGCCCCATCCCAACGCGCAGCGAGGTGCGTCCGTCATTGCCGGCGATAAAAGCACCAAGGCCGCAGGACAGCATCTTGCCGAGCACCACTGCGCCAGTGATCACCGCAATCGGCCAGGCGTACTGCAACAGTATCGCCGGATCGAGCATCAACCCGATGGCGACGAAGAAGATCGCGCTGAACAGATCACGCACCGGCTCCACCAGCCGCTCGATTTTCAGTAGCTGCCGGGACTCAGCCATGATCGCACCGATCAGGAACGCCCCGAGCACCATGCTGTATTCCAGTTTCACCACCAGCAGGCAGAAGCCGAAACACAAGCCCAGTACGGTAATCAGCAGCATTTCGTTGCTGTCGAACTTCGCCACGTAGGCCAGCACCCTCGGCACCAGCAGAATGCCGATGACCAACGCGACGATCATGAACAGCGACAACTTGCCGACGGTGGAAAACACTTCGCCGGAGCTCACGGTGCCGCTGACGGCAATGCTCGATAGCAAGGCAATGATGCCAATGCCCAGGATGTCCTCGACGATCAACACCCCGAAAATCAGCTGGGCGAAGCGCTCGTTTTTCATCTTCAGGTCGTTGAGCGCCTTGACGATGATCGTGGTGGAGGAAATGGCCAGGATGGCGCCGAGGAACAGCGAGTCCATGGTGCTCCAGTCGAACCAGCGGCCGATTTCGTAGCCGATCCAGATCATCAGCACAATTTCGAGGAACGCCGCAATGAAGGCCGTGGCGCCGACCTTGAACAGTTTGCGCAGGCTGAATTCAAGGCCCAGGCAAAACATCAGGAAGATCACCCCGAGCTCGGCCAGGGTCTTGATCGTGTCTTCGTCATGGATAAAGCCGAACGGTGGCGTGTGCGGACCAATGATGAAGCCGGCCACGATGTAGCCCAATACCACCGGTTGTTTGAAACGATGAAAGAGTACGGTCACCAACCCCGCCGCCATCATGATGATCGCCAAATCCTGGATGAAACTGATGGCATGCATGTCGGGGCTCCCTGTTCAAAAATGACTCACTGCAGAGCTGGAGAAATCCGTTTCCTCTGTAGGAATTGCCCTCGCAACGGGCTTTTGAAGGGTAACACCGCGACTTCCGACAAAAAGACGGTGCAATATATGGAAACAGATCCATCGGCGCGTGACGGCAACCACAGGCGCAGCGTCCCGATATCGTGTGGTTTTTAAAACCTGGTGACCTGTTCGCAGGCCACCCCTAGCACCCGCAGAGGTGCCTCCCGAATGACTGCCTTGAACCGTGAGTACGTTATGGAACCCGGAAACGCCCAGCTGTCGATGACGGTGTTGATGACCCCCGATATGGCCAACTTCTCTGGCAATGTCCATGGCGGCACCTTGCTCAAATACCTCGACGAAGTCGCCTACGCCTGCGCCAGCCGCTACGCCGGACGCTACGTGGTGACCCTGTCGGTCGACCAGGTCATCTTTCGTGAGCCGATTCATGTCGGCGAACTGGTGACCTTCCTGGCCTCGGTGAACTACACCGGCAACACGTCGATGGAAGTGGGCATCAAAGTCGTGACCGAAAATATTCGCGAGCGCTCGGTGCGCCACACCAACAGTTGCTTCTTCACCATGGTTGCGGTGGATGACCAACGCAAACCCGCGACCGTGCCGCCCTTGCAGCCGCAAAACAGCGAAGAAAAACGCCGCTACGAACAAGCCCAGCAACGCCGGCAGATCCGCCAGGAACTGGAGAGGCGCTACCAGGAGATCAAGGCGGACGGGCCTTAATCGGCCGCCGGGAGCGCGCTTGCTCGCGATGGCGGTGTCACAGCCAGCATCGATGTTGAGTGTGATGGCCTCATCGCGAGCAAGCTCGCTCCCACAGGGATTTGCAGCATCTCCACGGGCGATCAGAGGCTGATTGGCACAGCCTCGAAGCGCACCCGTGGATGGGCGATCCGGTCCTGGGCGCGGACCAGTTCCAGCTCATAGCTGGTACAGGCCTGGGTCTCCAGCAACACTTCGTGCACCGCCGCGGCGGTGAATTCGAACGCCGCGACCAAACTGTCCCCCAGCAGAATCCGCGCCAGGAACAGGCCCGACGTCAGATCGCCCACCCCCACCGGCTGGCGCGGGAAAGCCAGCAGTGGACGACGCAGGTGCCAACTGTCATTGGCGGTCACCAGCAGCATTTCGAAACTGTCATCGGGTTTGCCGGGGTAGGCCAGGTGCTTGACCAGCACCGCCTTCGGGCCACGGGCCAGCAACGCGCGGGCCATGGCCAGGCAGTCCAGCAACGACTGCGCCTTGCGCCCCGAAAAACTGTCCAGCTCCAGTTGGTTCGGGCACATGAGGTCCGCCACGGCAGCGGCTTCTTCCAGGAGAAATTCGCTCACCTCGGGCGCCACGATGCAGCCCTTCTCAGGGTGCCCCATGACCGGGTCGCACAGGTACAGCGCCTTGGGGTTGGCGGCCTTGATCCGCGCCACGCCCGTCAGAATCGCCCGCCCCTGAGCCGCGCTGCCCAGGTAACCGGACAACACCGCATCGCAATGCCCCAGCTCACCGATAGCGGCAATGCCATCTACCAATGCCGGTATCTGCTCTGGCGCCAACACCTCACCGGCCCATTGGCCGTACTGGGTGTGATTGGAAAACTGCACGGTATTGAGAGGCCAGACGTTCACGCCGACCCGCTGCATCGGAAACACCGCGGCGCTATTGCCAGCGTGACCGAACACCACGTGGGACTGAATGGCAAGCAGATGAGGCGTACGTTTCATGCGGGAAGTTTCCGTAAAACGATTGAAATTCAAGCCGCGCAGTATGCGACTAAACACAGCCTGTACGACAGACCGGCGAGACAGTTAAGCTGACAGCAACTTGTTGGAGCACTTCGTTCATGCTGACCCTTGGAAACATCTTCGTGCTGATGCTGCTGGCTACCGGCGGCGCCTGGCTGTGGCACAACCATGGCTTGCGCGAACGGGCGTTGGCGAGGGTCATGCAGCATTGCGCCAACCTCAAGATCGAGCTGCTGGACGGCAATGTAGCGCTGAAAAAAATCGGCTTCGTGAAGGACGCCAATGGACGACGACGCCTGGCTCGCGTCTACAACTTCGAGTTCACCGTCACCGGCGAAAGCCGCCATTCGGGCACCATCACCCAATTTGGTGCCCACAGCGCACACATAGAGCTGGCGCCCTACCCGATGCCCTTCGAAGAAACACCGCCAGCGCCCATCGAACCGGTCCAGACCAGGCCCAGGGCTGAAGTCATCGAATTGAGCCAGTGGCGCCAGGAACACAACAAGTGGAAGCCTTGAAACAAGGCTGATTCAGGAACATCGACAACTCACCAGACCGGCTTTCAGGCGATCGACGTCTTGCGGCTGATGGAAAATCAGCTCGACCCGAGAATCCTGGCGCCACTCGCTGGTTTGCCAGCCCAGCGCCTCCCCCTCCAACGCATTGGCTGAAACCCAACCGTCGCGGCTGTAGATAACCATCTTCGCCCGTTTCCAGCCCTGGTCTTGTAGCCATCGCGTCAGCGCCGCCGCGTCGAATCGTTGGCTTGGGTGCCAGCGCCAGCCGATACTCCAGCCTCCGTCCTGCTGCTGATACAGGCAGATGGGTTGCGTCGGGTCGGTCCAGATGGCCGGGATCTGCCCCAGACTCTTGGGCAGGTTCACGTTATCCACAGACCCGCTGCCCCGAGCCGCCAGGCCTGGCAATCGATCGATCGGTAATGCCCCGTGTTGCGTCCAGTACAACGCAGACCCTGACAGTTGCGCCGTCACCCGTTCGCGATCGGCTTGCGTGAGGCGCTCGGATTTGTTCAGCACCAGCAGTCCGGCATCCGCCAGGGTTTGTCGCTGCGCATCGGGCAAGGGTTTGCCGTCCGCCATCGCCCGGGCATCCAACACCAGCACACAGGGTTGTACCGCGAGCACGCCGAGCCAGGGCGCTTCACTCAGTTGCCGCATCAACTGTGCCGGATGACCCAGGCCCGAGGGTTCGATGAACAGCCGATCCGGCCGGGCCTTGCGCAGCAAACGCCCAAGACCGATCTGAAACGGCGCGCCATTGACGCAGCACAAACAGCCGCCGGCCACTTCGCCCAGTGCGATACCATCGCCAGCCTGGGTCAGCAGCGCGGCATCCAGGCCGATCTGGCCGAACTCGTTGATCAGCACCGCCCAGCGTTCATTGGCCGGTCGCTGGGCCAGCAGATGCTTGATCAGGCTGGTCTTGCCGGCGCCCAAGGGGCCGGCGATGACATGGGTGGGAATGTGCTGCAACATAATCGACGGCTTTCGAAGGAGGTGAACATGCGATTGATCGGCTGGTTGTTACTGGCACTGACGTCGGACCAGGCGCTGGCCCAGGCCTGCGTGGTTCACAGCCAGGCGGAGCGACTCGATGTGAAAGTCTGCCAACAGAACCGCAGCATTCCGCAGAAGCTGTTTGCCGATGGCTTCTGCCAGCCAAACCTTGCCGGCCAGAAGGTCGAGGTGCAATACGTCGATCAATGCCCTGGCGGCGCGTTCGGCGTGTGCAGCAACGCCCAGGTCGCCAATATGCCTTACCGCCAGGATATTCACTATTACGGCGTGGCGACCGATGCCGCGTACCTGCAGCCATTTTGCGAAGGGCAAAGCCAAGGCACCTGGCTCAAGCCCTAAGCCAGCCAATCCAGCGTGAGAATCAGGCGACGCTCTCCCGGCGCAGGCGCCGGCGAGCGATGGATCAGGCCGAACCCCTCATTACCGTGCCATTTCTCGCCTTTAAGCAAGCCGACATCACCGCAACCAAACTGCTGGATCACACGCGGATCAACCGGCTCTGCCTCAGGCAGTGCCAGGTGCCGACGGTCCATCGCCTCTTCCTTGAGCCACTGGCTGCCGACGCCCGCATAAGTGGTCAGCAGCCGCACCGGTACGTGGTCAACGTGGAAGCGCGGGCACATGGCCTTGTCCAGCGTGCGCAGGCGCAGACCGACACGTTGCGCGCCCAACAGGCAGGCAAACGCACAGACCAGCCAGGAAACATCGGCGATAAAACCCTCATAGCCCCGCAGGTCACCGAAACCCGCGGCCAGACCGTGCAGCGCTGGCTGGGTGTCTTCCTCTGGCAAATCGAGCACCCGTGATTCAGCCAGCGGCTGGTCCATCACCAGCACCATGGCCGCAAAATCGCTGATGTGGGCGGGAAGCTGACGCTGCCAGAGCGCCAGGTTGGTGCCGTCGTCCAGGATCTGCGTGAATACCCCTGGCGTATCACCTTGGACCTGTCGTACCTGCGTCGCTCGTTTCAGACTGGGCGCCAGCATCACGCTGCAACCTCTTCATGCCACGGCCCGAACGGATCCGGCAACAAGCGCCAATTTTCGACCCCGAGGGCCATTTCCGCATCGGTGAGCAGGCAAGCATCCAGTTCAGCGGCGAGTTGGCCAAAATCAATGTCCTGGCCAATGAAGACCAGCTCCTGACGGCAATCGCCTGTGGCAGCCAGCCAGTTCTTCATGATCGCCGCGGTGCTCTCTTCGTCCTGCGGCCATTGGTTTTTCGGCACGAACCGCCACCAGCGCCCGGCGAAGCCATGTCGCATCAAGCCGCCAGCCTGAGACCAGCTGCCCGCCTCCTCAGGTTTGCTGGCCAGCCAGAAGAACCCCTTGGAGCGCAGGAGTTTGCCATTGGGCCACGGCCGGTCGATGAAGTTGAAGAACCGCTGGGGATGAAACGGTCGGCGAGCCCGATAAGCGGTCGAGGCGATGCCGTATTCCTCGGTTTCTGGCACGTGCTCACCGCGCAGCTCCTGTAGCCAGCCAGGTGCCTGGGCGGCGCGTTCGAAGTCGAAAAGGCCTGTGTCGAGGATTCTGCCCAGTGGCACCTGCCCCATGACCATCGGAATGATCTGCGCCTGGGCGTTGAGACGCTGCAGAATCGCGGTCAACTCTTCCCGCTCATGCTGGCTGATCAGGTCGATCTTGCTGATCAGAATCACGTCGGCAAACTCGATTTGTTCGATCAGCAGATCGGTGATCGAGCGCTCATCCTCCTCACCCAGGGTTTCGCCCCGTGACGCCAGGCTTTCGGCGGCCTGGTAATCCAGCAGGAAATTCACCCCATCGACCACCGTGACCAGGGTATCGAGTCGCGCCACATCGGCCAGGCTTCGGCCCTCTTCATCCCGAAACGTGAAGGTTTCCGCCACTGGCAGCGGTTCGGAAATACCGGTGGACTCGATCAGCAAGTAGTCGAAACGCCCTTCCCTGGCGAGTTGCCCGACTTCTTCGAGCAAGTCCTCGCGCAACGTACAGCAGATGCAGCCGTTGCTCATTTCCACCAGTTTCTCTTCGGAACGACTCAGGGTGACATCTCGCTGGACTTCGCTGCCATCGATGTTGATCTCGCTCATATCGTTGACGATCACAGCAACCCGCAGGTTGTCGCGATTCCGCAGGACGTGATTGAGCAGTGTGCTTTTACCGGCACCGAGGAATCCGGAAAGTACGGTGACGGGAAGACGATTGGGCATCAGGTATATCCTCATCGGGCGGCCGCTTCGATGACGGCTCGTTTTCAGGGTTTGGTTGTTTTTATGTTATAGTATAACAATACGGTTCAACCAGCCCCGCCGCTCCTCATTCGTCTGAGTTCCATCCATGCGCAATCCTCTGAAATTTGTTTTTGCGGGCTCATTGTTGCTGTGGGCGTCAGGCGCTGCTGCCCAGAGTCCGCTCTTGGCAAACTGCACCCGTAGCGCGAATTTGCTGGCGTGTGTGGATATGCAAGGCAATGCCTATAGCGTTGCGACGGCTGGAAACACTATTTACTTACGCGGCTTTGAAGCAGCCAGTCGCCGCTATTGGGCGCAAACGAACAGCCGTTATGGTCAGCTCACGTTCTTTACCGGACTGGCGTCGGATGGAGAAAGTTGGGTTGGATACAGCCGGCGTGTGGGCTGGACAACCCTCAATCGTTTTTCCAGCTCGGGCGGTAGCACCGGTGCATTTACATGCGGCCGCATGAACGGGTGCCAGGATTCATCGCGTTAATGTTTCACGTGGAACGTGAACATGCGGGGAGATGAAACTCCTTTCATGGAAAAGGTTTCTTGAAATTAACTGTTATACTATAACATCTAATTTTAACCTTCGATGGGCCTTGACCATGAATGCGTTAACGCTGCCCGATGTGGCTGCGCAGGTTTCACATCAAACCCTACCCCTTGATTGGGTAGGCATGTGTGGTATCGCAACGCCGGTGTTGATTGATGGCCAGCGCCTCAGCGCAACGGTCGACGCCGGTGTGAGCCTCGATGACAGCGAGGCACGCGGCATTCATATGTCGCGCTTATATCTGGCGCTGGGGTTACTGGAAGAGACGCCACTTTCTCCAGCGCTATTGCGCCGAATCCTGGAGCAATTTCTTGATAGCCATGAAGGCTTATCCCATGCGGCTTCGCTCAGCGTGCATACCAATCTACTGCTCAAACGTCCGGCGCTAATCAGCCCGTTGGCAGGCTGGAAAGGTTATCCGGTGAGCATCGAAGCTCAGTTGAAAAACACAATGTTCCACGTGGAACTGAAAATTCAGATCCCCTATTCCTCGACTTGCCCTTGTTCGGCAGCCCTTGCCCGGCAGTTGATCCAACAGCAATTTGTCGACGACTTCGCTAACAAGAAACTTGAGCATGCCGAAATTCTCGCCTGGCTGGGCTCATCGAACGGCATTGTCGCCACCCCTCATAGCCAGCGCAGCACGGCGACCTTGACCCTGCGTCTGGGCACCGCTGTCGACGAATTACCACTGCAGTCATTCATCAACCAAGCCGAAGCAGCCCTTGGCACCGCCGTGCAGACCGCCGTGAAACGCGCCGATGAACAAGCCTTCGCCCTGGCCAACGGGCAAAACCTGATGTTCTGCGAAGACGCCGCGCGGCGATTGAGCACGGCCCTGGCCCGCTCATCGGAGATCACCGCCCTGGATGTACGCGTCGTTCACGCCGAAAGCCTTCATGCCCACGACGCCGTGGCGCAAAGCCGCTGGACCCGGGAGCCATCATGATCGACTGCCAAGCACTGCGCTGGGGTGCACCCGGACAACCCCTCACACCGCCCCTCGCCATGGAGCGACCGGCAGGCAGCCTCACCGCCATCATCGGCGCCAACGGTTCGGGCAAAAGCAGCCTGTTGAAAGTGCTCGCGGGGCTGCAAAAGCCGCTGGCCGGCAAAGTCGCCTTGAATGTTCCACGACGTGGTGGCGTCTCATTCATGCCCCAGCAGCAACATCTGGATCGGCAATTTCCCATCAACTTGCAAGACCTGGTGGCGGCCGGTTCTTGGGGCAATCGCCACACGCCAGCCATGCGTAGACAGTTACTGCAGACCGTACTGGACGATTGGGCATTGAACGGCCTTGAGCAGCGTCCGCTAATGGCGCTGTCGGGAGGCGAGCTGCAACGCGCCCTGCTCGCTCGCCTGAGCCTGGCCGAAGCGCCTTTGCTGTTGCTCGACGAACCCCACGCCGCCCTCGACGAACAAGGCCAGGCGCTACTGTGGAAACACATCCATCGCTGGCACGCAGCAGGCCGAACCCTCGTAGTGGTGTGTCATGACCTGGCAGCGGTACGCCAACATGTCCCCCATACGCTGCTGATCAAAAACACCGGCTGCGTGCTGGGCCGCAGTGTCGATTTGATCGCCCAACAACCCCATGCGTGGGTGGCCTGATGCTCGCGGCCACGCATTTCTGGCAACCCTTTCAAGAGTTCGTCTTCATGCGTCGGGCCCTGCTCGGTGGCCTGGTGTTGGCGTGCAGCACGGCGCCGTTGGGTGTGTTCCTGATTCTTCGGCGCATGAGCCTGATCGGTGACGCCGTGGCTCACGGCATCCTGCCCGGCGCCGCCCTGGGCTTCTGGTTTGCCGGGCTGAGCCTGCCCGCCTTGACCCTGGGCGGCCTGGGCGCGGGCCTGAGCATGGCCGGGCTTGCCGCCTGGATTACCCGGCGCACCGGCCTACGAGAGGACGCCAGCCTCGCGGCGATTTATCCCATTTCCCTGGCGGCCGGCGTGTTGATCCTCGGCATGGCCGGCAAACGCCTGGACTTGCTGCACCTGCTGTTTGGCTCGGCCTTGGCGGTGGACGGCCCCACACTCACCGGCATGTTGTGGGTTTCCGGCGCCAGCCTGGTGGCGATGGCGTTGATTTATCGACCGCTGCTGCTCGATACCCTCGACCCGCTGTTCCTGCAAACCGTCAGTCGTCTCGGCCCGTTGGCCCACGGCGTGTTCCTGACCTTGGTGGTGCTGAACCTGGTGATCGGTTTCCAGGCCATCGGCGCGTTGATGGTCGTCGGCCTGATGATGCTGCCGGCCGCCGCGTCGCGATTCTGGAGCCGTCGCCTGCCGCTACTGATCCTGATCGCCGCGCTGCTCGGTTGCCTCTCGGTTTGGCTTGGCCTGCTGTTGTCGTTCTATTACTCACTGCCCAGCGGACCGTCCATCGTTCTGGTGGCGGGCGTGTCGTATCTGCTGTCGGTGGTATTCGGGCCGGTGCACGGTTTGCTGCGCCGCCCGCCCTTGCTCACATCCCAATGAGGTGTTTCCCGATGCGCGTACTGCTCGTGCTAATCAGTCTGATGCTGTCCATGTCCCTGTCCGCCGCCGAAAAACTCCAGGTGGTGACCAGCTTCAGCATCCTCGCCGACATGACCCGACAGGTCGGTGGTGAGCATATTCAAATCACCAACATGGTCGGGCCGGACGCCGATGCACACACCTACGAACCCACCCCAGACGACGCCAAGGCGTTGCTCAGGGCAACACTGATCATCAAGAATGGCTTGGGTTTCGAGCCGTGGCTGGACCGACTGGTGACCAGTACCGAAACCAGTGCCCCGGTGATCAGCGCCAGCCGTGGCGTCATCCCGCGGTCACTGGATGAGGACGGTGAGACCATCCCCGACCCGCACGCGTGGCACAACCTGGCGAACGCCGAGCTGTATGTCAGCAACATCACCAAGGCACTGGAAGCTGCCGACCCGGCCAACAAGGCCGACTACGAACGTAACAGCCAGGCATACCTGAAAAAGATTTACGCCCTACTCGCCGAAGCCAAGGCCAAGCTCGGCGCATTGCCTGCCGGTAATCGCAAGATCGTGACGTCCCACGATGCATTCGGTTACCTGGGCCAGGCCTATGGCATCGAGTTCATGGCGCCCCAGGGGTTATCCACCGAACGTGAACCGTCGGCGGCAGAAGTCGCGGCGCTGATTACCCAGATCCGTCAGGCGAAAGTCAAAGCGGTGTTCATGGAAAACATCAAGGACGCGCGCCTGCTCAAGCAGATCGCCGACGAGAGCGGCGCTCACATCGGCGGCACGCTGTACTCCGACGCACTCGCCGCCAGCGGACCTGCGAGCACGTTCACCGGCCTGTTCGAATACAACCTCAATACGTTGTACGAGGCACTGAGTCGGCCTTAGAGCATGTGTGGGAGCAAGGCTCGCGATGAACGGTGACGTCCTTGGCGACTCACCGAATTGTTTGCATTGCGATGCAAGCCTGGCTCCCACAGGCTCACCAAGCGATTATTTCAAATGAGCTTCAAGCCCTCGGTTTGACCGTCCCGCAATCCTGCCCCAGCCAGACCGCGCGAGTGTCGAGGCTACCGTTCTGCTGGATGCCGGTGGCATTGAACGTGCCGTTGACCTTGGTGGTGAATTCACGATCACTTTGGAATGTCGCGACCCCATTACCCTGGGCTTTCGGGCAACTGAAGCGAAACTTCCACTGATTGCCGGTGCGCTCGGTGATCTGCTGCTTGCAACCCGATTGCGGGTCTTGCAGCGGAATGTCATTGGTTTGCACCTGCGCCGGGGTCAGGCACACGCGAATGCCTTTACCCCCCATGGTAATCCCCTGCTTTTCCAGCATCGCCCGTTGCTCCGGGGTCATCTGGGTTTGCAACTGGCCAAGGATCAGTTGCAGGTCCGGCAGGTTCTGGTTATCGACCTTCATATTGCTGGTGGTCAATTCCCACAAACCCGGCTGGAGCATCTGCGCCTGAGCCGCCATCGGAACCGACAAACCCATCGCCAAGGCCACACCCAGCAGACGAACATTCATTACACGAACTCCAGAGGACAAGTGGCCGTTAGACGCCGTCCGCCGGCTTCGGTTCAGAGCCCGGACCTGTGAATTAAATAGCGACATTCGTCACGGAACATGGTCTGTTAAGCATTGAAACTTCAGGAGCAAGGCTGCCCCATGGATTATTTCGGCCCGCATGTTTTCGGTTACCTGATCGCGCTGCTCCACACCCTGGGTTCCATTGCCGCCGTCCACGCCGTGCTGACGGTGCGCACCGCCCAAGGCTCGATTGCCTGGGCCCTGTCGCTGACCTTCATTCCCTACCTGACGTTGATTCCTTACCTGGTGTTCGGCCGCAGCACGTTCGATGGTTACATCAAGGCGCGCCGGCAAGCCAACGAAGAAATGCGCAAGGCAATCTCCGAGTTGAACTGGCGCCCCTGGGTCGAAGAAGCCCTGACCGCTCGCGCCTCCCAGGCCTATGCCTCGTTACGGGCCATGCCGAAACTGGGACGCACACCGTGCCTGGCCAATAATCAGGTGCGTTTGCTGGTCAATGGCCACGCTACGTTCGAGGCGATTTTCCAGGCCATCGAGCAGGCACGAGAGGCCGTGCTGATCCAGTTTTTCATCGTCCATGACGACCGCCTCGGTCAACGCTTGCACTCGCTGCTCTTGAAGAAAGCCGCCGAAGGCGTGGCCGTGTACCTGCTCTATGACCGCATTGGCAGCCACTCCCTGCCCCACCGCTACGTGCAAGCCTTGCGCGACGGTGGCGTCCACGTAAAAGCGTTCGCCACCCGCAGCGGCTGGCTCAACCGATTCCAGGTCAACTTTCGCAACCATCGAAAGATCGTGGTGGTGGACGGCGTGCAAGGGTTCGTCGGCGGGCACAACGTCGGTGACGAATACATGGGCGATAAACCACCCTTGGCGCCGTGGCGCGACACCCATGTGCAAGTGTGCGGGCCGGTGGTGGCGAGCATGCAAGAGTCGTTCGCCGAAGACTGGTTCTGGGCGGCCCGTTCCCTGCCCCCACTGATCCTGCCGGACAGCTATCCGGACGATGGTGTGCTTTGCCAGTTGCTGGCCAGCGGCCCGGCCGACGCCTATGAAACCTGCTCGCTGTTTTTCGTCGAGGCCATTCACGCCGCCAGCGAACGCGTCTGGATCACCACGCCCTACTTCATCCCCGACGAAGCGGTGTTCGCAGCCTTGCGCCTGGCGGTACTGCGCGGTGTGGATGTGCGCATCCTGCTGCCCTCGCGACCCGACCACAAGATCGTCTACGCAGCGTCCAGCCTGTACGCGTTTGAAGCGGTACGGGCCGGTGTGCGGATGTTCCGTTATGGGCCGGGCTTCCTGCATCAGAAAGTGGTGTTGATCGACCGGGAAATCAGCGCCATTGGCAGTGCGAACCTGGACAACCGTTCGTTCCGCTTGAACTTCGAAGTCATGCTGCTCACCGTGGATATCCCGTTCGCCAGTGAGGTCGAGCAAATGCTTGAAGAGGACTTCGCCCAAGCCCAGGAAATCGACAAACAGGAAAGCCGGGAGACCCACCGCCTGCAGAAGGTCGGCATGCGGATCGCCCGGCTTATTTCCCCGATTCTCTAAGGGGTGTAGATGTCGTCGCGGGTCCATGGCAGCTCATGGCTACCGTCGGCATGGGCCTTCACCGCCAGGATCTGGTGCAGGTTGATCCAACCCTTGGCGAACGCGTAGGCGCACCCGGCCAGGTACAGACGCCAGATCCGCAATGCCTGCTCCGGCACTTCCTTCGACGCTGCCTCGAGGTTGTCCTCCAGGCGTTCACTCCAGTGATCGAGCGTGCGTGCATAGTGCATGCGCAAGCTTTCCACATCGACGATCTCCAGCCCCGCTTCACTGATCTGCGCGGAAATCATCGACAGGTGCGGCAGCTCGCCGTTGGGGAATACGTACTTCTCGATGAACTCGCCCGCGCCGCGACCGACCGGACGCCCGTCGGTGTGCTTGGCGGTGATGCCATGGTTCATCACCAACCCTCCTTCGCGCACGGCGCCGAACAGCGTCTTGCAGTACTGCTCGAGGTTGGCGTGGCCGACATGCTCGAACATACCCACGCTGACTACTTTGTCGAAGCGGCCGTCCTGGGGCAGGTCGCGGTAGTCCAGCAGTTGCAACTCGACCTGATCCTCCAGGCCTTCGGCCTTGACCCGTTCCCGGGCCAGTGCCAGCTGCGCCTTGCTCAGGGTAATGCCGAAGACCTTGGCGCCAAACTCCCGCGC
Source organism: Pseudomonas sp. Van50 (assembly GCF_055390755.1). Classification (NCBI taxonomy): domain Bacteria; kingdom Pseudomonadati; phylum Pseudomonadota; class Gammaproteobacteria; order Pseudomonadales; family Pseudomonadaceae; genus Pseudomonas; species Pseudomonas sp. Van50. Next base: position 6,993,521 of record NZ_AP024343.1, read on the forward strand.
GGCATAACGTGCCAGGCCACCCCATCCGCAACCGACATCCAGCAGGTAGTCCCCCGGTTGCAATCGCAGCTTGCGACACAGGTGGCGGAACTTGGCTTGCTGGGCCTGCTCGAGGGTTTCGCTACCCGTCTCGAAATAGGCACAGGAATAGGCCATGTCGCTGTCGAGCCATAGCTGATAAAACGCGTTGGAAAGATCGTAGTGGTAGGAGATCGCCTTGGCGTCGGTTTCCTTGTCGTGGACCGAGCGCACCGGCTGGTTGTCGGGATCGTCCTCGACCAAGGCCTGGCTCAATTCATCGCAGACCCGAATGACTTCGTGGATCGGGCCTTCGAGTTCCAGTTTGCCTTCGACAAACGCCGCCCCCAATGCGTCCAGGCTGGGGTGGGTGAATTGCGCGACCATTTGTGGGTCCTTGACCACAATCGTGACGCTGGGGTCGGCCCCCAGTGAAAATTCATGGCCATCCCAGAGCCGCAGCCGAAGCGGTAAATGCAGATTCTGTAAGGCCGGTGGAAGTTGCGCGAGCATGGAAAATCCCCCTTGTTTCAGACGTCTGAAATGAGGGTAGACCATGCTAGAAAAATAGCAGGCTATCGAATTTATAGCCTTTTTCTATCGCTGTCCCAAATCACTCCTGTGGCGGGTAACTCCTGCGCTGGCACGCCCTCTCCAATAGCAGACTGCAAGTACAACGCGCAGTTCGCTGACCCTACCCAACGGTGCCCTTCGCTTGGATCTTGAGCAGTGGCTCCTGGAACCGCAGCAAGCGCCCGGCATTACCTAACACTAGCAGGGTACTGAGATTGTGCAGCAGCGCAGCGATCATCGCCCCCGCCGCGCCAAGCCAGCCGAAGGCGGCAAAGGCAACGATGGCCAGCGTCCAGCCCAGGCCAATGATCACGTTGACCTGCAACGTGCGCCGACACTGGCGACTCAGTCGCACGCAGGTGCCGAGGCGCCGCAGGTCGCTGCCGATCAGCACGATGTCTGCTGACGCCAAGGCGATGTCTGCACCTCCGGCTCCCATGGCGACGCCCACCACCCCGGCCTTGAGCGCCAGGGAATCGTTGATGCCATCACCCACCACCATCGGGCGGAACCCATGGTCGATTTCAGCCATGACCCGCTTGAGTTTGTCTTCCGGCAAGGCCTGGGCTTGCACATCGCCGATGCCGACATCCCGGGCCAGGATCGTGGCCACGCTATGGCGGTCGCCGGTCAACAGCAACTGACGGCCCAGACCCAACTCGCGCAACTCGGCCATGGCCACCTGTGCCTCCGGCTTTACGCTGTCGGCCAACAGCAGCCAGGCGAGGAACTGCCCATCCAGCGCCAGACCGGCAATCGGGCCGTCGTGCTCAGGGACCGCTGGGGTTTGAATGCCCAACTGTGCAAACAACTCCGGCCGACCGAGGGCCGCTTCGCCCTGAGCCGTCATCGCGACCACCCCCAACCCTTGGCGCTCACGAATGTCCGTCAGGGCCAGGCAGTTGTCCTGTTCCACCAGCCCCGCCAAGGCACGACTGACCGGATGACTGCTGGCCGACCCGAGGCTGGCAGCCAGCGGCAGCAGCAACGATGCGTGAGCATCCTGGGCAGGTTCGATGGATTGCAGGCGCAGCACGCCATAGGTCAAGGTACCCGTCTTGTCGACGACCAACGAAGTCAGGTCCGCCAGTTCCTCCAGGAAGGCCGAGCTGCGGATCAGGATCCCGTGGCGCGCCGCCACCGCAATCCCGGCAATGGCGGTGGCCGGCGCCGATAGCACCAACGCGCAGGGACACGCCGCCACCAATACCGCCAACATCGCCTGGGCATCGTTGGTGACGAACCAGGTCACTGCCGCCAGCAACAACACCAATACCAGGTAACTGCCGGCGTAGCGTTCCAGCAAACGGGTGATGGGTGGCTTGGAGCGTTCGGCGTTTTGCATCAGGGCGATGACCTTGCCCAAGGTGGACGCTTCGCCGGTACGGGTCACCTCCAGGCGCAGCAGGCCATCGAGGTTGATCGCACCACCGAAGACTTCCGTGCCAACCACCGCCTCCAGCGGCACCGACTCACCGGTGATGGGCGCGGTGTCGAGGCTGGCCTGACCAGACAACACCCGACCATCGGCCGGCACCCGGTCACCGGCGCGCACCTCCACGACATCGCCGGCCTGGAGCGTCGCGTTGTCGACGTCGATGATCGAGCCGTCGGCCTGTACCTTGCGACCTTGGCTACGGGTCAGTTGGCCAAGGGCATGGATCGCCTCTTGGGAACCGATGACACTGCGCTCTTCCAGCACATGGCCGAAGATCATGATGATCGGCAGCAACGCCGCGGTCAGCAGATCGCCGGTGGCCCAGGCGCCGAGCATCGCCAGGGCAATCAGTTGGTCAGTAATTCCGTGCAGGCTTGGGTACCGCAAGCTGTACCAGGCCGAACGCATCACCGGGACCGCCACCAACAGCGAGGCGAACCCTAACAGCAGTTGGCTGACGCCGCTCTGCTCTGGCGACCAACCGCGCCATGCCAGGCCCAATGCGAGCAAGCCGAGAGCGAGCATCGCCAAGGTCAGTTGCCGGGCGGCGATGCGTTGTTCCGCCGAGGACAACATCGGTACAGCAGGTGTTCGAGCGGTCATTGGCCGGCTCCCTGGATGATCAGACGAGAATCGTCTTTCGGGTCGACCGTGGTCACTGAACCGGCCTGGCGAAGGATGGCAGGCATGCGTTCGCGATACAGGCGCAGCAGCATTTGCGGATCGCTGCCCTGGGTTTTCGCCAGTCCGAGTACCGTGGCCGTGTCGGCCGAAGCCTTGGCGAGCCGTTCGCTGGCCTGGGCATGGGCGACTTGCACGGTACGGTCGGCGTCCTGGCGGGCGACCTGGGTGAGTTTTTCCGCTTCAGTCCGGGCGTTGGCCACGGCTTTGTCGGCCTGCTGGCTGGCGGTCAATACTGCATTGAAAGCACTCACCGCCGGCCCGGGCAGACTCGATTGCACGTCGACCCGCACCACTTCGATGCCCAGCCCCTGCCCCGTCGCCGCCAGGTCAGCCAGGCGTCGGTTAAGCCCCTGAACCAGATCGCCTCGCAAGCGTTCGCGGCGCTCGGCCGCCTGGTTGTCACTGCCCATCAGTTCGGGGCGAGCCACCAGAATGGTGTCCAAGTCCCGGGCCGCGGTCAGGGCCACGGCACTGCGGGTCGCCAGTCGGTCCAGTGCCGGCAGGACATGCTCACCTTGCAAAACGAAAGCGTAAGGATCAGTGACCTTATAGAACACCCGCACATCCAGTTGCACCACGCCGGCATCACCGGTCAATAAATAACCAGAGCCGGCCAATGCATCGCTGACCGGCGTGGCGAAACTGGCCACACGATCAGCCTGCAAGGCCGCATCCGAGCGCAGCAGATTTTCCACCCGCCGCTCGAGCACCCGATCCGCTGCTGGCAGCAGGATCACTTGTTCCACGGGACGCGGCCAAGCCAGCAAGAGGCCGGCATTCTGGATACGATCCAAGGCGCCGAAGTGCAGCACCACCGCACGATTCTGCGGGTCGATCTGGCGCACGTTGGAAAAGACCCAGGCCAACGCCGCCAACACCGTGACGGCGTAAAGCGCTAGAAACGCCAAACGCCCGGCCTGGATCCACGGACTGGATAACGTATTTGTTCCACGTGGAACCAAACTCATGGTTGTGTTCCACCTTTGCCGTCCATGGAGGCAGGACCATCCACCAGGACACGGAATGGCGCGGCATCGGTGCGCAAAATCAGCTTGGTGCCTGGGCTGACGATGGTGCCCAAGGTGTCCAGCGAACGGAGCAGGTTGTAGAGCTGGGGAGAGCCGGCGTATGCCCGGCCATAGATTTCGGCCGCGTCCACCCGGGATTGCGCCTCGATATCAGCGGCCTTTACCGTGGCATCGGCTTGCACGACGCGGGCATCCCGTTCTGCGGCGGAGCGAATCTGCGCCGCTTCGCGCTTGCCGATGGCGGTGCGTTCGGTGGCGATGGTTTCGCGCTCGGCTCGCATGCGGTCGACCGTTGCGGTCAGCGTTACCGATGGCAACGTCAGGCGTTCGATACCGACTTGCAACACTCGTACACCGTAAGTGGTGAGCAACTGTTGGTCAATCTGCTGACGCAACTGCGCTTCGAAATCGGCGATGCGCACTTGGCTGGCATCGGTGTTGACCAGGTTCGCCAGGTCAAAACTGGCGGCCGTGGTTTCCAGCGCGGAGCCGACAAATGTGCGGATCTGCCGCGCAGCTTCGTCCGGTTGGTTCTGCACCGCGCGCATGAAACGCTGCACGTTGTCCGGGTCGCCCTGGACCTGCCAGGCCACGTAGGCCTGGACAATGATCCGCAGTCCATCGCGGGTACCGACATCCTGCAGGCCGCTTGAGGTGGTGCGCAATCGCAGGTCCACCGGGATCGCCGCCTCGAACGGCGCCGGCCAGCGCCACCCCAGGCCAGGTTGCAGCAGCACCCGGGCCGGATTGCCGAAACGGGTAATGACCGTGGCCTCCCCCGACCGCACTTGCACCAGGCTCGCGGCCGCGACGGCAAATGCCACCAACAACACGGCCCAGCCCATCCGCCGCCAAGGAAACGGCCCGGCTTGCTGCGGGTCGCCGTGATGGTGGTGATGATGACCATGGTGATGACCGGCATGGCCGTGATCGTGACCGGCGTGATCGTGTGAAGAGGACTGGCTCAATGGGCAGCTCCTGGCGGGACAGGGTTACGCGGCGACGCGGGGTCGGCCGGCAGCGTGAAGGTTCGCAAGTCGATGGTCGGCGCGTTGCTGCTACCGCCCAGGCGATGATCGAGAATCAGCAACTGGGCATTGCCGAGGCCCTGGCTCAGTTGGCTCAAATAATGTTCCAGCACAAAAGCGTGCCCCGCCGTGGCGTAGGCTTTGCGGTCGGCGTTGAAACGCAAATCGGCAGCCTGGGCGGTCGCGTTGATTTCCCGCGCCGTGGCACTGGCCCGGTCATGGGCGATGCTGGCTTGCAATTGCGCCTGGTTGGTCTGTTCCGCCGCCGCGCCACGCTCCCGGGCGATCAATGCCTGGGCGCCGATCTGCGCGGCCTGCACGCCGTGGTAGGCATTGGCCGCACCGGCCGGCGGATGAATCGCCTCCACCACCGTCGCCAGGATTTCCACACCGCTGTCGACAGATTGCAGATCAGCCTGGACAGCGCGACCGATTTCGTCGGCCAGGCTCACGCGGTCGGCGCCCAACAAACCATCCAACGTACGCGAAGCAAACTCATGCACCAGGATGCGGCTGGCGGTGCTGCGGATCAGCGTCGGCACATCGGCGCTGTTGTAAGTCGCCGCCAGCGCCGCGGCATCCGTCAGGCCGATGCGATAGACAAAACGCACATCCATGTTGACGATCTGGAAGCTCTGCTGGTCGGCACGACGGCTGGCAATGACCTGGGATTTGTCGTTCACATGGCTGGCATCCCACAACCGATTGGCAATGGCCGGTGCCGGTCCCTCCGCCGGTTCAGCCTCGACCTCTGCACGACTCTGCGCGACGCTGGTCGCCAGTTCATGCACAACGCCATTCTCGACATTGAGCACCCTGCCCCACGGCCAAGGCAACGCGACATGCAAACCGGGACCGAACACCTCTACCGGTTTACCGAAGCGCTCATAGATGCCCCGCCCCTGCAGCGGCACTTCGTGCACACCTGTCAGCAACCAGCCCACCAGCGCCACTGACGCCAACACCGGCAGAAAAGCCCGACGCATGTAGCTGAAGGCCCAGATCTGGCGCAGGTCGATGCCGAAACGGTTATGCAGCTCATGCTGCAAGGCCAGCCACGGTTGCGGTGGCCAGCGCAGCAGATCGGCGATGACACTGCGGCCTAGCAGCGTCGGCTCCAGGGCGTCCCGGCGCGGGATGAACAACGATAGCACCGCGCGCAACAACAACTCCGCCGCCACCAGCCCCGGCAACAGCCCCATCAGCACCGCCAGGCGCACCGGCCAGATGGACGTTTCTGCAGCGAACAGCAAGCACAAGGCGCCAAGCACCAGCACGATGATCGCCACCCGGGTCAGTTGCGCCAGCGCTGGCGCTTCCGGCCATTCCACGGGGGGCTGCTGGGCCAATTGCCGCTCGAACACCAATAACCCGAACGCCAACAACAACGACAGCACCGCCCCCACACTGGCGGAAACACCGAGGGCGGCAGCCGGCAACTGCAAGTCCCAGGCGTGCTCCAGGCCCAGCAATACCAGCACGGCCCAACCGGCCAGCCACAACGCGGGCGCACCGATTTGCTTGAGCAGGCCGACCGAACGGGCACCGATGCGGTCCAGCAGCCGCTCATACCAACCCAAGTTATCAACAGGCTCGTTTTCCGTCGGCAGGTTATCCACAGCCGGCAACAATGCCCTGCTGCGCCATTGCGTCACCCACCAGGCGGATTGCAAGCCGGCCACCAGCACCAACAGTCCCGCACCTTGGCTGACCAGCAAGACCGGCCACAGCGATTGCGGCGAAAACACCCCGATAAAAAACGCCAGGACCAGACCCAATCCCGCTACGCCTCCCAAGGCGCAGGCGATAAGCTTCAAGCGGCGTCCTTGAAACGACGCGCGCTGGAAACGCGGCCATTCGGCCACTTGTGCCCCCTCGATATCTAGATCGACTTGCATACCACCCCAGCTTTCGTGGCGATCAAAATCCGGGCCTGTGGGCAGACGCCACCGCCGCTTCGTTATAGGCCGTTACCTTATAACGATTACTGTGAAATTTCCGTTTTGAATTCTTCATGACAAGGCCCACGCCGACCTCTTGACTTAAGCCTTGACCGGAATCTCTGGAAACGCTCATATTACGATCATAATTTTTTATCAGGCCAAGCGGGAGAACAGCGATGAGCAACTACGACGTGGTCATTCTGGGCGGTGGACCCGGCGGGTACAACGCGGCGATTCGGGCCGGGCAGTTAGGGTTGAAGGCCGCCTGTGTCGAAGGTCGAGCCACCTTGGGCGGCACCTGCCTGAACGTCGGCTGCATGCCCTCCAAGGCCTTGTTGCACGCTTCGGAACTGTACGAAGCGGCCACGGGAACGGAGTTCGCCAACTTGGGCATTGAGGTCAGCCCTACCCTCAATCTTGCGCAAATGATGAAGCAGAAAGACGAAAGCGTGACGGGCCTGACCAAGGGCATCGAGTTTCTGTTTCGCAAGAACAAGGTCGACTGGATCAGAGGCTGGGGCCACATCGACGGGCCGGGCAAGGTGACCGTCACCGGTGACGATGGCAGCAAGACCGAACTCACCGCCAAGGACATCGTCATCGCCACCGGCTCGGAACCCATGCCGCTGCCAGGCGTGACCATCGACAACCAGCGCATCCTCGACTCCACCGGCGCCTTGTCCCTGGGTGAGGTGCCCCGGCATCTGGTGGTGATCGGCGCTGGCGTCATCGGCCTCGAGCTGGGCTCGGTCTGGCGGCGCCTGGGCGCCCAGGTGACCGTGGTGGAATACCTCGATCGCATCTGCCCGGGCGTGGACGGTGAGGCCGGCAAGACCTTGCAACGGGCCTTGGCTAAACAAGGTATCCAGTTCAAGTTGAGTTCGAAGGTCACCGGCGCCACAACCTCGGCCAGCGGTGTGCAATTGCAGATCGAACCGGCGGCGGGCGGCGAAGCACAGTCCCTGGACGCCGATTACGTGCTGGTCGCCATTGGTCGACGGCCCTACACGCAAGGGCTGGGGTTGGAAAACGTCGGGTTGAGCACCGATAAACGCGGCATGCTCGCCAACCAGCATCACCGTACCGAAGCACCCGGCGTCTGGGTGATCGGCGACGTGACGGCCGGACCGATGCTGGCCCACAAGGCCGAAGACGAAGCCATGGCCTGCATCGAACAGATCGCCGGCAAGGCCGCCGAGGTTAACTATGCGCTGATCCCCAGCGTCATCTACACCCGTCCGGAGCTGGCCAGCGTCGGCCAGACCGAGGAACAGCTCAAGGCCGAAGGCCGCGCCTACAAGGTCGGCAAGTTTCCGTTCACGGCCAACAGCCGGGCCAAGATCAACCACGAGACCGAAGGGTTCGCCAAGGTCCTGGCCGATGAGCGCACCGATGAAATCCTTGGCGTGCACCTGGTGGGCCCGAGCGTCAGTGAGATGATCGGGGAGTACTGCGTGGCCATGGAGTTCAGCGCCTCGGCCGAGGACATCGCCCTGACCTGCCACCCGCACCCTACCCGTTCGGAGGCGTTGCGCCAGGCGGCCATGAATGTGGAGGGGATGGCGACGCAGATGTAGGAACAACGCTCCACGGGCGATAACACCCACCCCTGTGGGAGCGAGCCTGCTCGCGATGCGGTCATCCATAGGCACTGGTAGTGCCTGCAATGCCGCTATCGCGAGCAAGCTCGCTCCCACAATGGGTGCTTCACCTCAGGAGGCTGACATCCGGGCCTTGCGCCGCCGACGACTGATCAACCCCAACCCCACCGCCACCACCAGCACGAGCCCGCCCACTTCCAGCCAAACCTTGTAAGGTCGCAGCGTCGAGCGGATCGGGTCCAGGGCCTGGGTCACGTAGCGTTTGTTCGCCTTGCCGAAGTCCGGCTCCTGGCATTGATGACCAAAATCCCCAGCCCAATCCACGTATGGGCCGTCCTTCACATAGCGCTGGTACAACGCGCTTTGCTCTTCAAGGCTGGAGTTGTACCCCACCGCCTTGCACAGCACCGCCGCAAACGCCTGGCTGGTATGGGGCAGGTAATCCGCCGCCTGGCTCGCCAGCGCCGTGGCGACAAACCGATAGTGATAACGCACGTCCGGCTGCGCGGCGCTGGCCTGCTGGCGTTGCACTTCACCTTCGGCCACCAGTGGCCCGACGTTCAACTCGACCGGTTCCAGGCTGTAATTGCCGCCCAGGCTGGCGTAATCCGGTGCCATCTCATAGCCGAGCAGTTCCATACCCCATTTGCGCGCCATCCACGACGCATGGAAATACGCCTCGGCCCGCCGGGTTGGCCACCACTTGGACTCGGCGTCCTGGCGCAACTGCCCATAGGCACGGGCCTTGTTCTGCAGGTCCGGGTTATCGAAATAAGCCGGCGCCTCATCAAAGCGCCCTTCCCTCAGCAAACGCCTGCCCAGCAGATTGCGCAAGCTGGCGGCCACCGGCAGCGGCACGTAGTTGTCCCGGTCCTCTTGGCTCAACGCCGGTGGCGCCGGGACTTGAGCGTCGACGTACTGCTTGAGCTCATCCACTGTGAGCACCCGCTCGGCGACGGCGGCAGCGTCGTACCAATAGTTGCTCTGGCCGCGATAGAGCTGATCGAAGGCTTGCAGGTAATCACCGCGCTGCAAGGCCAGGATCGCGCTTTCCCCTTCGACCCGGCACTTGGGTTGCACCGATTCGTAATTCCAATCCGGTGTGCGCCGGCTGCCCCAGGACTCATCGTTCGGAAAGGCCTGGGCAGCCTTGGCATAGGCCGCCGCCGCGGCCACCTTGTCGCCGTCGCGCAAGGCCAGCTTGGCGCGCACCCACCAGGCCAGGCCTGTGTCGGAAGCCTTTTGCACAAACGCCTGGGCGTTGGCGTAATCGCCGTGCTGGTAACTCACCGCCGCCAAACGGTCAGCATCGTCCAGGTTGTCCCGGGCGTTGGTCTGCAACAGTTTGACCAACCTTTTCTCACCCGAAGGTTCTTCACCGTCCCACCAGCCAACGCGGCTGAGCAGGTAGGCGGTGACCAGTCGCTGCACCGCTTGGGTCTTGAGCAGCTCGCTCAAGCGTTCATCCGACTCGACGCTCAGGCGTTGTGCCAATTGCAGCAACGAACTGTAGCCGACCGGGGACCCTAGCAGGTTCTGGATCGCGTACAGACCGATGGCGCTCTCCCAGTCATCGGCGGTGTAGGCCACCCGGGCTTCTTCGCCGAGGCTGGCGATGCCCAGTTCCAGCGGATCGCTGAACCCGGCGATGCTCATTTCCCGGGCTTGGCGAAACGCCGTTCGCGCCTGATCCTGCAAGGCCACAGGGTCGCCGCTGCCCGCCTCGGTGCTCACGGCAAACAATGCCCGCCCAAGGGAATACGCGGCCCAGGTGCTGCGCAACCGTCGCTGGTCAGCCGGTAATGCCAGCAATTGCTGGAACGCCTCCACGGCGCGCTGATGCTCACCGACGTTAAAAGCCGTCGCGCCGAGCGCATACAGGCGCAGCTCATCGGGCAAGTTGGCTGCCTCGGCCGCTACCTGGTCGATATCGGTCAGCGCCCGCAGGCGCTCCACCACCGCTTGTTGCGGCGGGGTCAGGCCAATCTGCTCGGCCTGGTTGCGTTGTTCAATGTAGGAAGGCAGGTCGTCATAGCTGTAGTCCGGGTTGCGCGTCGCCTCGGTGGCCGGCTTGAGCCCGGCAATCGCCTGGCCGAGACGGCTGACCTCGAAGCGAAAGCTGCCTTCGGGCAACTCCGCCAGGGTCTGGGCGCGGTTATCCAGCAGACGCATCGGGAAATCCGGCCCGCAGGCCAGCGCCGGGCCCAGCGGCAGGCACAGGCTCAGGCACAGCAGGTGACGAGACCACTTACGGGTAAACATTGAAACCTCCTTGGTCGATTTTCGTACAGCGCGCCCAACCGATTGCTCGTTGGCTACCAGCCGCCAAGCGGCCTTCCTGAATGCGGGTGAAGGTAAGCAGTCCGGGGGTTTGTTGCAACGTGTAACCGGCCAAGGCATCGACGCCGTCACACGCCCCGACCGCCAACGTCAGGCGCTGGGGCCAGGGGCGGTCGAGATTGCCCTGGTTGACCAGGCGGATATCGTACAAACCGCCCTGCTCCTCCCACTGCAATGCCAGGCGACTGTCCAGGTGATCGCCCCGGGCGACGGCGCCGAGCGTGGTCAGGCTCCACGCTCGCCGGTCGCCGGCCAGAGGCAGGCGAAACCAGATCAGCCCGGCGAGATGTTTCGGCGGATCAGCCCGCAAATCCGCCGCAAGCCCGGCCACTTGTTGCGGATCGGCCAGCAACTCCCGACGCTCGCCACCGCGATCGATCGGCACTTCGCTTTCCACCACCGGTACGCCGCTCTCCTGGGTCAGCAGCGCCACGCCGTAGGCTGGCAGGGCCAGATAAAACGGCCCCGTGGTGACCTCGCTCCAGCGTTGTGCCCAGTGCCGGGCCTGTTTCGGATCGAACAGCCCTTGCCGTGGATCGCTCACCGCGTGGACCTGCAGCACGCTGCTGTCCACCGTTTCCAACAATCCCGGCAATGCGGGGCTGTCGAGCCAGGCTGGTAGCGCCGTGATGCTGAGCCGCAGGTTGGCCGGCAGGCTGTGCCGCAGTTGGCCGAGGAAGTTTCCATAGGCCGGCAGCCGCGCATTGCCAGCATCGTGGTCGACCTCCACGCCCACCGGGGTCAGGCCTTGGGCTTGCCAATCGCCCAGCACTTGCTGGATTTGCGCAATGACCTCGTCCTGGTCCAAGGCCTTGAGCTGGCCGTCCAGGCGAATCACGGCGATCAGCGGACGGCCGTCCGCCTTGAGCAGGCCCGGGTCGATCCGCGCACGACGCCAGCCCGCCCCGGGAAAAGCCTGCAACGCCAGCACCCGCAGCGTGGAAAAATCGCCCCGGCTCTGGCGCAGCGCCGGCTCATGAGCCTTTGTCCATTGGCGCTGCCAGATATACAACTGTTGATCCAGGGCTGGGGGTGGCGGTTGTTCGCAGCCCGCCAAAAGCAACACGGCGAGGGCCAGGGAGAGCCGGAAAAAAACAGTCATGAAACCTTACCGCGCGCAAAAGATGTGCAGATTAACGCCGAGCACGTCATTGTGGGAGCGAGCTTGCTCGCGATAGCGGTGGGTCAGTCAACATCAATACAACCTGACCCGACGCCATCGCGAGCAAGCTTTGCTCCCACGGCTCGGTCCCACAGGGTTCCATTCTTTAACAGCCCATCAAGGCTTACGCGCAATAATCACCTGACTCTTGGCCACCACCGCGTCCAGCGCCTGCTTGATCTGCGCCCCGCGCGGTGAGTTCAGCACCGCTTGCCAGGTGTCGGCCCAGTGATTGAGCAACGGGTGGTCGGCGTTGCTGAAGTCGACCTTGGCCTCCCAGAACAACAGCATCCACATCGACCAATAGAACCCGTATTGGCTGTGGCTCAACACCTCCAGCCCGGCCTCGCTGACCATCGCCTTGAACTGCTCTTCACTGATGATGCGAATGTGGTTGGGCTTGCGGAAGTACTCCGGTGCGGCGATGTCTTTTTGCAGGTCTTCGGAACTGGGGTGCGGCACGCTCAGCAGGTACAGCGCGCCGGGCTGGCCGACCCGTACCAGTTCGGCGAGGAACTGCGCCGGGTCGTCGACGTGCTCGATGACTTCTGTGGACACCACCCGGGTGGCCGTGGCATCGGCAATGGGCAGCGGATTGCAGTCGGTCACATGGCACTCGACGCCGCGCGCAGGGGTGTCGCTCAAGCGCTGGCGCGTGGCTTCGACCTTGGCCGCGTCGATGTCGGCGATGATGATCTTCGCCCCGCGCATTCCGCAAAAATGCACGTTGCCGCCGTCGCCGCATCCCACGTCCAGCAACGTGTCCTCAGGCGTCACAGGGAAACCCGTGAACAGTTCGCCGGTTTGCTGGTTGAACCAGCCGCTGAGCATCGCATCGTGCAGCCCAAGCATGTACGGGTCGACTTTCTCGGCCACCGGTTCGGCGGGCGCGGGCGTGCCCGTGGTGAGTTTCTTCAAAAGGCTCAGCATGACGGGGCTCCAGAAACAGGAAGGACGGTTCGGGCGGCGGACAGGCGTTCAACCAACCGTGCGCCACGATTGCGCATGGGCATTTCGACCCAACGGTAGTTGAGTTCGCTCAACAGCCCGATCAGCAACAACGCACACGCCAGGGCCGGCCAGGGATGGCTTGCCGGGTCCGGCGAGCCCAAGGGGGCGAAACGAAACCACAACTCGCGCAGCAGAAAAAACACCGGGATGTGGATCAGGTAGATCCCATAGGAACGACTGCCCACCCAGGTCAGCGCCGTTTTCAGCCGACCGCGGGGCAACAGGTAATCCCGGTCGTAAGAGGCCACCCAGACCAGCACGGCACTGAGCACCGCAATGACCCCGAGACGGTAGAACGACAAATTGAAGTGCTCGGTGGCGATCCAGGCCATCACGCCACCAAGGCCCAGCACCAGTAGCACACCCAGGGGTGGGCGGCGCAGCCACGTGGGCTCGAAGCGCCAGTAGCTGGACCGCAGGCTCCAGATCGACAACAACACACCCAGCGCCAAGGCATCGGTACGGATCACCGACAGCCACAGCGCCCGCCAGGTGAAAAACTGCACGAGCACCACCGCCAGCAGCACCCACACCAAATAGCGGCGCGAGACGAACACCAGCAGCGGCAGGATCAGATAGAACTGTTCTTCCAACGACAGCGTCCAGTACACGAAGCTCGCGCCGTATTCATACTGCATGAAGGCATCGGCAAAACGCAGGTTGGCGAATTGCAGGAAACCGGCCAGGGTCGCCTGCAGGTTGGCCTGCACGCTGCCGAACGCACCGGAACGGTTCAGGAAAAACACCGCGAACAACACCAGCAGCAGCCAGAGCCAGGCCGACGGCAACAGGCGAAACGCCCGGCGAATCCAGAAATCCCGGGTGACGGCCCAGAATTGCCGGGGGCTGTCGCAGCGACGCAATTGCGGGATCAGGCTGCGCCCGATGACGAACCCGGATATCGCAAAAAACAGGTCCACGCCCCACCACAGCTGGAAACTGTCGGCCAGGGCCGCCAGGCGCGGCCATCCGCCAGGAAACGGCATGCCTTGCAGGTGATGGAACAGCACGCCGATCACCGCAACGGCGCGCAGCAATTCGATGTCCAGGATCCGCTTGCCGCTCATGAAGTACTCCCGGAAGAAGGATCGGGCTTACGCGCGATGATGACCTGGCTCTTGGGCATGAACCGGTCCAGCACCTGCTTGATCACCAGGCCGTCGGGTTGCGTCAGCAAGTCCTGCCAGAGGCTCGCCCAGCGCTCCATCAAGGGTGGATACGGCGCCTGGATACGGTCACGCACGGCACCCTCGAGGTCCCGGCCGGCCGCTCGTTCGCTGGCCCAGAAGAAAATCATGCCCATGACCCAGAAAAACCCGCTGGCCTGGCGATGCTCGATCACCAGCCCGGCGTCCTCCACCAACGCGGCGAATCGTTCGGCACTGAAAATCTGCACATGGTTGGGCGCTTGAAAGTAGCCCGGCGGCGCGATGCCTTGCTGCAAATGCTCGCCCACCGAGGCCGGCACGCTGAGCAGGTACTGCGCCCCGGGTCGGCCCATGCGCACCAGCTCGGCCATGAACGGCTCAGGCTCATGGATATGCTCGAGCACCTCCATGCAGACGATCTTGTTCGCACAGCCATCGGCCAGGGGCAGCGGCAAGCTGTTGCTGACCAACCCCAGGAACGGCGCGGCGGCCTGGGCTTCGACTTGGCGAGCCAGGTCGCGCACCTTGTCCTGTTCGCTGTCGGTAAAGATCACGGACGCACCCTGGCGCATGGCAAACAGCGTCGCCACACCTTCTCCGCAGCCCACATCCAGCAAGGTATCGTCGGCCGTGATGGCAAAGCCCTTGAGCAATTCGCCGGTTTCACTGCGAAACCAGCCGTCGAGCATCGCGTCGTAGAGGCCGGCATCCCGGGGCGAAACGGCCACCGTCGGCGCTGGCGAAGGCGCCACAGGCCTGCGCCCGGCCAGCCATCGCCGGATCATGGCTGCGTCGCGTTCCGGCGACGCTCGGACAGTTGTTCGAAAAACGCCCGCAAGCGCTGCTCGGCGTTGGCCTGGCTGCAGAATTTCTCCAGGCTGCGCACGGCATGGGCCGACATGCGGCGATACCGCTCGGGATCATTTGTAGCCACGTCGTAGCTGGCGCGGTAGGCCGAGCACAGCGAGTCCCAATCGGTGACATAACGCAGGGTCCGGTAAGCCGCACGCGGGTCGTGGGGCCAGGCGGTCAATTCCTCGGTCGAATCCACCACGAAGGCATTGTCGTGATCGATGTAGTCGGCCATCGCCGTGTTCAGCGGCGCAATTGCCGGACGGCCGCAGGACATGAACTCCATCAACGGCAGGCACTGCCCTTCGCCATAGGAACTGTTGACCACGTACCGGGTGGCTTCCACCAGCCGTTCGTAGTCCGCGTCCGCCAGGTAACCGTGGATCAGCACGATGCGGCAGCGGTACGACTGGTTCTTGTAGACGTGGTGGAGCATGTCGGTGAGCGCGGCGGTGACATCGTGGTGGGTCAGCTTGAGCACCAGGGTAGCGTCAGGAACATCGCGAAACGTCGCGCAAAATGCGCTGATCATGTCCTTCCAGTTCTTGCGCCCGTCGTAGGGATTGAACACGGAGGTATAGATCACACCGTCCAGCAGTAACTCGCAATCCTCGGCCGGGCCGTCCAGCACCAGCGGCGTGCCGGCCTGGTGCACCGGTGGGCCATAAGGCCGCAGGTCGGTGGTGCGACTGTCAATCAGCAGGCCACGCAATTGCAGGCGCATGTGATCCACGGTCGGCCGCTGGGCCAGCACCGCGCCACGGGCGGCAAAGCGGTCCCATACCGGCGCGGCGACAGCGGCGATGGGAAAGTCCGCGCCCATCACCTCACGAACGGTGTTGACGGTGAAGCTGGAATGGGTGATCGCCATGCCGGTCGCGCCCAAGACCACTCGCCAGTCGTGCCGGGCCTCGCCCTGCCAGCTTTCGGTAGGGATGGTGCTGAATTCCCAGGCGAACACCGGAATCGTCGGGCAAGCGTAGTGGGCAGCGGTGCGATGAGGCGGTGAAAACGACAGGAATACGCAATCCTCGCCACGCCCCAGGCAATCGGCGTACAGCTGATCGACCTCTTCGTCAGGCCGGGTCACTTCGACCACCCGCCCCAACCGCTCCAGCACCGGGCGAAACTCCTTGAGCACGAAGTAATAGCTGTACTCGGGCTTACCGAGGTTTTCCAGAATGTTGCTCTGGTTGGTTTCCGAATAAATGATGATCAACATGAGGCGGTACCTGCCTGGACCGCCAGCGGCAGCCCTTCGTCACAACCTGGCTCAGCCAGGAAATCCGCCAGGCGCTGCTGCACCGGGGCGAACGCGCAATAGCGGCGCATCCGCTCGTTCGCGGCAACCGCCATGGCCTGGTAGGCCTGCGGCTGGTGCTTGGCCATGGCGTAGCTCTGCTGGTAGGCAAGTTTCAATGAGCCCCAGTCGGGTCGATGGCGCAGGGTACGATACAAAATGCGCGAGTCTTCCGGCCAGATGGTCGGTTCGCGGCTGGACTTGACGATGAAGGCCACCTCGGCGTCGATGTAATCGCGCATTGCCGTGTGGTCCGGCGCGATGACGGGGCGTGCACAGGACATGAACTCCATCAACGGCAGGCACAGGCCCTCGCAGCGGGACGCATTGACGTAGAAACTCGCCGCGCCATACAGCCGGGCGAATTGTTCGTCCTCCAGGTAACCGTGCATCACCACCACCCGGCAACTGAACGGCGACAGTTGGGACAGCAGCGTCAACAGTTCGACGTAGTAGGTCGACAGGTCGTTCTGGGTCATTTTCAGCACCAGCGTGGCGTCCTCGACGTCACGCAGGGCCCAACAGAATGCGGTGACCAACTGATGCCAGTTCTTGCGCCCGTCATCGGGGTTGAACACGCTGACGTACACCACGCCGCTGACTTCGGTTTCCACCACTTGGAGGGTATCCGGCAGCACGGCCTGGGGATGTGCCGGTGCCGCCGGTTCGGGGGCAGGCTCTGGAACGGGCTCGACGGCCACCGGCAGCGGTGCCGGCCCTCTCAGGACCCTGCTGATGGCAACGCGCACCGGCACGGGGACCAGGTCGCGGACCGCCTCGCGATACCAGCACAGCAGGTTGTGCTTGCACAGCCACACGGGGCCCTGCTCGTGCTTGCCGCTGAAGGCGCGGATGACTTCGCGCAGGTAATGGCGGGAAATGAATGCGCGCCGCCGCCAAGTCAGAGGGGGTGGCTCAATGATCGGTTCCGGCTCTGGTTCCGGTTCCGGTTCCGGCACTTCTTCGAGGATCGGTGCGATCAAGCCATCGGCCGACAGCCCGAGGGGCAGGCTGTCGATGATGCAGCCCTTGATCTGCAAGGTCGTTCCCGGGTTGATCGGCAGGCTCGGGTATTGCTCGCGAACCGCCGCGAAACGCTCCCACAGCGGCGTGGGCAATACCAATACCGGGAAATCCTCGCCCAAGGTCCGACGGATCGCCTCGGCCGTATGGCTGGACAGGGTAATCACCCGGCCATGACGGGCCAGCGTGCGACTCCAGTCATGCCGCAGGTCGTCGTCCCAGTGCTCGGCCGGGATCGAATCGAACTCCCAGGCCACCACGCAGACCATCGGGCAAAGCAGGTCCAGCGGCGTCTTGTGCGGGGGGGAAAACGAAAGGAACAAGCAGTCCTGCCCGGCCTGCTGCAGTGTCTGATACAGCGGATCGACCTCGGCAACCGACGACACCACATGCACCGGCCCCAGGCTTTCCAGCACGGGACGATAGGCCTTGAGCACGAAGTAATAGCTGTACTCAGGGCGGCCGAGGCTCTGGCTGATGGAGTGGTCGTTTACGTCCGAGTAAAGAATGAAATTCATGGCATCCCATCATGGCGCCGCCGTCCCGGCAGCCCCACTTCATGACGGTCGAGTCACGCATCGAGCCGGCCCGGGGCCGCCACGCGTCGTTCATCTCGCTACCCGTCTCGTTCTTGTTTTTTTATGGTCCTGCTCCTGGGGTTCCTCTCGAAGATCGAAACCAGGGACAGCCTGACGAGGGGCATTCTAAACACATCCGCCAAGGGTTCGTGAACCGCCCGGCGAGAATAAACCAGCTATAAATATGAGAACTGACCAGTCACGGTTTGCGCTGTTGAAATTGCTGCAAAATTGGCACAGATTGGCAACCAAACAACTACAACAAACGCTTCTCTAGGCTAATCGTTGAGTGGCTTTTCCCCGATCTTACGGAAATTTCCCACTCAGTTCGCAATAGACGAAGCAACCATCAGGGGAGCTGGTGCTTGAAAAAACGTCTGTTCGTTACGGGCCTCAGCGGTTTCGTTGGACGTCACCTCAAATCTCGACTGAACGGTCATGATTCGACGTGGCAGGTGATGCCTGTCGCCGCACGCTACGACCTGACGGACGCCAAGACCCTGGAGGGCCTCTGGCCCGAGCTTCCCGACGCCGTGATCCACCTGGCAGGCCAGACCTTTGTGCCCGAAGCCTTCCGCGATCCGGCGCGCACCCTGCACATCAACCTGATGGGCACCTTGAACCTGCTCCAGGCCCTCAAGGCCCGGGGTTTCACCGGGACGTTCCTGTATGTCAGCTCCGGTGACGTCTATGGCCAGGTCGGTGAAGACCGACTGCCGATTACCGAACTGCAACCGCCCGCCCCGCGCAACCCGTATGCCGTGAGCAAGCTGTCGGCCGAACTGCTGAGCCTGCAGTGGGGCATGAGCGAAGGCTGGCCGGTGCTGGTGGCCCGCCCGTTCAATCACATCGGTGCCGGCCAGAAGGACAGCTTCGTCATTGCCAGCGCCGCCCGGCAGATCAGCCGGATCAAGCTGGGCCTGCAACCGGCCCGGCTGCAAGTGGGCGATATCGACGTGACCCGCGACTTCCTCGATGTCGGCGATGTGATTTCGGCCTACCTGACCCTGCTGGAAAAAGGCACCCCGGGGCAGGTCTACAACATCTGCTCGGGGCGCGAGCAAAGCATTCGCAACCTGATCGAACAACTGGGCGATCTCGCCCAGGTCGATGTGCAACTTATCCAGGACCCTGCGCGTCTTCGCCGCGCAGAACAGCGTCGCGTCTGTGGTAGCCCAGCCAAGCTACGACAGGCCACCGGATGGACGCCCGAAACAACAACACAACAATCCTTGCGGACGATCCTGTCCGACTGGGAGATACGGGTACAACAAGAATGAAAAGTGCATTGATCACAGGGATCACCGGCCAGGACGGCGCGTATCTGGCCAAGTTGCTGCTCGACAAGGGTTACAAAGTCCACGGCCTGGTGGCGCGACGCAGCAGCGATTCGCGCTGGCGGCTGCGAGAGATGGGCATCGAACAGGACATCGTTTACCTGGACGGTGACATGGCCGATGCCTGCTCGGTGCAACGGGCAGTGATCAAGTCGGCGCCGGACGAGGTGTATAACCTGGCCGCGCAAAGTTTCGTCGCGGCCTCCTGGGACCAGCCGGTGACCACCGGCATCGTCGACGGGCTGGGGGTTACCCACCTGCTCGAAGCCATTCGCCAGTTCAGTGTGCAGACCCGCTTCTACCAGGCCTCCACCAGCGAAATGTTCGGCCTGATCCAGGCCGAGCAACAAGACGAGCACACCCCGTTCTATCCGCGCAGCCCCTATGGCGTGGCGAAACTGTACGGCCACTGGATCACCGTCAACTACCGGGAAAGCTTCGGCCTGCATGCCAGCAGCGGCATCCTGTTCAACCACGAATCACCGCTGCGCGGCATCGAGTTCGTGACTCGCAAGGTCACCGATGCCGCTGCGCGCATCAAGCAGGGCAAGCAGCAGAAATTGCGCCTGGGCAATATCGACGCCAAGCGCGACTGGGGCTTTGCCGGCGATTACGTCGAAGCCATGTGGCTGATGTTGCAACAGGACAGCCCCGATGATTACGTGGTGGCCACCGGCGTCACCACCACCGTGCGCGAGATGTGCAGGATTGCCTTCGAACACGTGGGCCTGGACTACCGTGACTTCGTCAAGATCGACCCGGCGTTTTTCCGCCCGGCCGAAGTCGAGGTGTTGCTCGGCAACCCGGCCAAGGCACAACGCGTCCTGGGCTGGAAGCCTCGGACCGACCTCGACACCCTGATCCGCATGATGATGGATGCGGACATGAAACGCGTCGCCAAGGAGTAGGCCATGCTCATTCCCGTGATTCTTTCCGGCGGTGCCGGGACGAGGTTGTGGCCGGTGTCCCGCGAGGGCCATCCCAAGCCTTTCATGCTCTTGCCCGACGGCCAGTCGCTGCTGAGCAAGACCTATCGGCGGGCGGCGGGGTTGTTCGACGGTCGAGGCGACATCGTCACCGTCACCAATCGCGAGTACTACTTCCAGAGCCGCGACCACTATCAGAGCGCCCATCTGGAGCGTTATCGCGGTCACTTCGTTCTGGAACCGACAGGCCGCAACACCGCGCCGGCCATTGCCACGGCCACCCTCGCGGTACAGGCCCTGCACGGTGACGAGGCGATCCTGGTGGTCATGCCTGCCGATCACTTGATCAAGGACGAGGCGGCCTTCAAGGCCTCCGTTGAGCACGCCGTGGAGCTGGCCAAAAACGGCCATCTGGTGACCTTCGGCGTGCTGCCCTCGGCGCCGGAAACCGGCTTCGGCTATATCGAACGGGGCCAGCCCCTGGATACCAAGGGCGCGGCCAAGGTCGTGAGATTTGTCGAAAAGCCCGACTTGCAGACCGCCACGCAGTACCTGGAAAGTGGCCGTTTCCTGTGGAATTCGGGGATGTTCTGCTTCTCGGTCAAGACCCTGTTGGCGGAGCTGCACGCCCACGCTCCCGAGCTGCTGGAACAGGCGCGCGCCTGTGTCACGGCCAGCACGGCGGTGGAAACCTCAGGTTGTGTGCAGCAGGAATTGTCCGCGGCGCATTTCGCCGAAATGCCGGACATCTCCATCGACTACGCCCTGATGGAGCGCTCAGCCAATGTCGTGGTGATCCCGGCCGACTTCGACTGGAGCGATATCGGTTCCTGGAGCGCCGTCGCCAGCCTGGTACCCGCCGACGGGCAAAACAACCGCGCCACCGGTGAAGCCCTGTTTATCGACAGCCAGAACACCTTCGTCCAGAGCGACAGCCGCCTGGTGGCCGCCCTGGGCGTGGAAAACCTGATCATCATCGACACCGCCGACGCCGTGCTGGTGGCCCATGCCGACCGCGCCCAGGATGTTCGCCGCGTCGCCCGGCAACTCAAGGACAAGGACCACGAAGCCTATCGCCTGCATCGCACGGTCAGCCGTCCATGGGGCAGTTATACCGTCCTCGAAGAAGGTCCACGTTTCAAGATCAAGCGCATCGTGGTCAAGCCTGGCGCATCGCTGTCGCTGCAAATGCACCATCACCGCAACGAACATTGGGTAGTCGTCGAAGGCATGGCCAAGGTCACCAATAACGGCTCGGGCTCGCACCTGGTCGCCAAGAACGAATCGACCTTCATTCCCGCCGGCCACAAGCATCGCCTGGAAAACCCCGGTGTCATCGACCTGGTCATCATCGAGGTCCAGAGCGGCGAATACCTCGGGGAAGACGACATCGTCCGCTTCGAAGACCACTACGGCAGGGCCGTCTGATGCTGTTGGCCTTGCAACGCTCACTGTGGAGCTATCGCGGCTTCGTCCTGGGCAGCGTCAAGCGCGAGTTCCAGGCACGCTATCGCAACTCGTTGTTCGGCGCGTTGTGGACGGTGCTCAACCCGTTGTCGATGATCCTCGTCTACACGGTGATTTTTTCCCACATCATGCGTGCCCGCCTGCCCGGGGTCGAAGACGGCATGGCCTACAGCGTCTACCTCTGTGCCGGGCTGCTGACCTGGGGGTTGTTCGCGGAAATCACCACCCGCAGCCAGGGCATGTTCCTGGAAAACGCCAACCTGCTGAAAAAGATCAGCTTCCCCCGGATCTGCCTGCCGGTGATCGTGCTGTTCAATGCAGGGATCAACTTCGCGATCATCCTCGGGCTCTTTCTCGGTTTCCTGCTGATCACCGGGCGCTGGCCAGGCATGACCTTGCTGGCCCTGGTGCCGCTGCTGGCCCTGCAAGTGATGTTCGCCGCCGGGCTGGGCATGCTGCTGGGGATCCTCAATGTGTTTTTCCGCGATGTCGGGCAGTTGTTCGGCATTTGCCTGCAATTCTGGTTCTGGCTCACACCGATCGTTTACCCGATGACGATCCTGCCGCCATCGATCCAGCAACTGCTCGCCCTCAACCCCATGACCGCCCTGATGCAGAGCTACCAGAACCTGTTTCTCTACAACCAGTGGCCGGTCTGGAGTTCGCTGGTGCCGTTGCTGGTGGTGGCCCTGTTGTTGTGTGCCTTGGGCCTGCGCATGTTTCGCCGGCGCGGCGGTGAAATGGTGGATGAACTCTGATGGGACATTTGCGCGTCACCGGCCTGGGCAAGGCCTACAAGCAGTATCCAAACCGCTGGAGCCGGCTGTTCGAGTGGTTGATCCCCTTTTCCCGCCAGCGCCATCAACTGCACTGGATCCTGCAAGGTGTGGACTTCGAGATCCAGCCCGGCGAAGCCGTCGGCATCGTCGGGGTCAACGGTGCCGGCAAAAGCACGTTGCTCAAGATGATCACCGGCACCACCCAACCCACCTGCGGCCACATCCACTTGCAAGGCCGCGTCGCCGCGTTGCTGGAATTGGGCATGGGCTTTCATCCTGACTTCACCGGCCGCCAGAATGCGTTCATGGCCGGTCAGTTGCTGGGGATGCACGTGGAGGAAATCGAAGCGTTGATGCCCGAGATCGAGGGGTTCGCCGAAATCGGCGAGGCCATCGACCAGCCGGTACGCACTTATTCCAGCGGCATGCAGATGCGCCTGGCGTTCAGCGTTGCCACCGCCCGACGCCCGGACATCCTGATCGTCGACGAAGCGCTGTCGGTGGGCGATGCCTACTTCCAGCACAAGAGCTTCGAGCGCATCCGCAGCTTCCGCAAGGCCGGCACCACGCTGCTGATCGTGTCCCACGATCGCTCGGCGATCCAGTCGATCTGCGACACCGCCATCCTGCTCGAACACGGGCGCATGGCCATGCGCGGCAAGCCGGAAGAGGTGATGGATTACTACAACGCGATGCTGGCCCAGCGCGAGGGCCAGGTGGTTCGCCAGGAAATGCTCGCCAACGGCCAGATACGCACGATTTCCGGTACCGGCGAGGCCGGCATCGTCGATGTGCAATTGCTCAACAGCCAGGGGCAGTCGGTGGAAGTGGCCGAGATCGGCCAGCCAATGGTGTTGCAAGTGCGGGTCGAAATCCGCCAGGACATCGAGCGGCTGGTGCTGGGCTTTTTGATCAAGGACCGCCTTGGCCAGCCCATGTACGGCATCAACACCCATCGCCAGGACAAAGCCGTGACCGACCTCAAGGCCGGCGAACAGATCACCTTCCGTTTCAGTTTCGACATGCGCCTGGGCAAGGGCAATTACTCCGTCGCGCTCAGCCTGTCGCGACTGGACTCGCACCTGGACCGTAATTTCGAATGGCGCGACTATGGGTTGGTGTTTCACGTCATCAATAATCGCCAGGAGGATTTCGTCGGCTGTTCCTGGCTCCAGGCCCGGACCAGTATCCAGCGTTCGAGCCAGACGGCCGTCGAGGCGTTGCCGCAAAAGGAGTTGCCATGAGCCGTCTGCTGGTGGATTGCACCTACGTATACGACCACCCGAATGACAACTCCGGCATTCAGCGAGTGGTGCGCAACGTCATTCGCGAATTACCGGCCAAGGACCAGGACCGCGAATGCATTCCCGTGGTGATGCTGCAGGGCAAGCTGTATGAAGTGATAAGCCTGGCTCCCCTGCCCACGGACGGACTGGATCTGGCCGGCCTGCGAGTACGGCTGCTACAGTTCGCCAACCTGTTCTGGGTCAGACATCGGTCCCTCGAACAGCAGCGCCCCTTCAGCCAGTCGATCTGGGCGCGCCGCTTCCTGTACGTTGCTTGCCGACTGTTCGCCCTGGGGTGCCTGAGCCTGCCCATTCGAATCCTCGATCGTCTGCTCAAACGCAAGCCTGCCCCGGCGCGCAGCGTACCGCTGGCACATCGAGCCGGCGATCAACTGGTATTGCTGGACTCTTCCTGGCACTCAGGTTTCTTTCCCCTGGCCGAACAGCTCAAGCGTGATGGCGTCGGGATCATCTCGGTGATCTATGACCTGATTCCCCTGACCCACCCACAATTCTGCGACGCCGGACTGGTCAAGGTGTTCAACCATTGGTTCGACTGGATTGCCCGCACCGCCGACGGCTACATCGCCATCTCCACCACCATCCGCGACCAGCTTCGCCAGGAAATGGTCCGGCGTATTGGCGAGCAACAGGTGCGCGAGCGCTGGTTCGACTATTTCCACTTGGGCAGCGAACTGGACCTGATCGACGCCACTCACGCCGTCGACCCGAACTTGCTGCGGCTGTTCAAGCGCCCCGAGCCGGTGTTCCTGATGGTCAGCACCATCGAACCGCGGAAAAACCATGCCTACCTGATCGATGCGTTCGAGCGGGCCTGGGCCGCCGGGTCACAAGCACGGTTATGCATCGTCGGGAAAATCGGCTGGAAATGCGAAGCCCTGATCGAACGTATCCAACGTCATCCACAACTCGACAGCCGCCTGTTCATGTTCAACAACCTGGCGGACCAAAGCCTGGAACACGCCTATCGACACTCCACTGCACTGGTGTTCCCGTCCTACGTGGAGGGCTTCGGCCTGCCGTTGGTGGAGGCCATGCAACGCGGCTTGCCGGCGATGGGCAGCGACATCCCGGTATTTCGGGAAATCGGCGGTGACTTCATGGTCTACTTCGATCTCGACGATCCCCAAAGCCTGGCGAACCTGGTCATCGACATGGAACACACCGGGGTATTCCCGGCCAGGCGCAACCTGGAGCAATGGCAATGGCTGAGTTGGCGCCAGGCCAGCGCGCAACTGGTGGAGCGGATCGAGCGACACGTCGACGAAGTGATCGTCGACAGGGAAACAGCATGCGGATAGCCCTCAACGCACGCATTCTCCAGGCGCCACGCACCGGCATCGGCCACTACGTGGCGGAACTGGCGACGGCCTTGGCCCGGGAACCGGATGTACAGCTGTCGCTATTCCACGGCTGGGGCTGGAGCCCGCAATTGCCGCCAACCGCCAAGCCTGGCTATTCAAGGCTGAGCCCCTTGCTGCGACGGGTTCCGGGCGCCTACCAGGCGCGGCGCTGGCTGGAGCAGAAACGCTTCGATCAAGGTCGTTCAAAAGCTATCGACCTGTATCACGAGCCCAGCCTGTGGCCGCTGGCCTTCGAAGGGCCGACGGTGATCACTCTCCATGACCTGACGCACCTGCGCTACCCCGAGACGCAACCACCGGCACGCCTGAAGGAAATCGAGCGACGACTCAGCCGCGCAGTGGAGCAGGCGCAGCTGATCCTGACCGACTCGCAGTTCATCGCCGATGAAGCCCAGCAGTATTTCGGCCTGCCCGCCGAGCGCCTGAGGGTCGCGCCACTGGGGGTCGCGGCACGTTTCCACCCGCGCGAACCGGAAGCGATCGACGCCGTGCTCAAAGCCCATGGCCTGGAGCACGGCCGATACTTCCTCTGTGTCGGCACCCTGGAGCCACGCAAGAACCTGTCGTTGGCCCTGCGCGCCCATGCCGGGCTCCCTGAATCCCTACGTCAGGCTTTTCCTTTGTTCATTGTAGGAATGAGCGGATGGCAACAGGCGCAGCTCAATGATGAGTTGAAACGCGCCCTGGCTGGCGGTCATGTTTGTCTGGCAGGTTACCTGCCTGACGAACAGGTCGCCCATTTGTTGGCGGGAGCACGGGCACTGGTGTTCCCGTCGTACTACGAAGGTTTTGGCCTGCCGGTGCTCGAAGCCATGGCCAGTGGCACGCCGGTGATGACCACCCGCTGCTCGGCGATGCCGGAAGTGGCCGGGCCGGCCGGTATCTATTGCGAACCCGACGATCCGCAAGGCATGCGCGACGCCATGGAGCGGTTGATTGAAGACCGCCTACACTGGCAAGCATGTCGGGAGGCGGGATTACAACAGGCGGCGCTGTTTTCCTGGGAACGCTGTGCAAAGGTCACTGCCCACGCGTATCGCCAGGCCTTGGGAGGTTGAATGCGAGTCCTGCACTTCTACAAAACCTATTTGCCTGACTCCATGGGTGGCATCGAACAGGTGATTTTTCAACTCTGCGACAGCACTGACCGGCTGAGTATCGATAACACTGTGTTGGCCCTGAGCGGGCAGCCATCACCAGAACCGATCCAGCTTCGACAGCATGTCGTTCACCAAGCCCGGATGGACTTCCAAGTGGCGTCCACCGGTTTCTCCTACAGCGTGTTCAAGAAATTCCGTGAGTTGGCCGCCGAAGCGGACGTGATCAACTACCACTTCCCCTGGCCGTTCATGGACCTGGTGCACTTTTGCAGTGCCGTGAAAAAACCCTACGTCGTGACCTACCATTCGGACATCGTTCGCCAACGGCACCTGCTCAAGCTCTATCGGCCGCTGATGCGACGCTTCCTGGACGGCGCTGACCGCATCGTCGCGGCCTCGCCGAACTATGTTCATACCAGCGATGTGCTCAAGGAATACAGCGCCAAGACCCGTGTCATCACCTACGGCCTGAACAAGACCAGTTATCCACAGCCTGACGCCGAGCGCATGGCGCACTGGAAGGCAAAACTGGGCGAGCGCTTCTTTTTGTTCGTGGGGGTGATGCGTTATTACAAAGGCCTGCACATTCTGCTCGACGCCCTCAAAGGCGTGGATTACCCCGTCGTCATCCTGGGCGCCGGCCCATTGGAAAAGCAACTGCATGCCCAGGCCACGAAACTGGGCCTGCGTAACCTGCATTTCCTCGGGCGCCTGGGGGACGAAGACAAGGTCGCATTGCTGGAACTGAGTTATGCCATCGTGTTTCCTTCACACCTGCGCTCCGAAGCCTTTGGCATCTCCCTGCTCGAAGGCGCGATGTTCGGCAAGCCGATGATCTCCAGCGAAATCGGCACCGGCACCAGCTACATCAACATCCACGACGAAACCGGCCTGGTGGTGCCCCCCAGCAACCCCGAGGCCTTCCGCGAGGCGATGCGCACCCTGTGGGAAAACCCGGCCCAGGCCCAGGCAATGGGCATCAAGGCCGAAGCCCGTTACCGCCAGTTGTTCACCTCCGAAGAGATGGGCCAAAAGTGGGTGCAGTTGTACGAGGAACTGCTGGAGGAAAAGGCACTTTCCTACGCCTGATACCAAATCACGATAGAGCGACGAAATCTCTGCCGAGTGGGAGCAAAGCTTGCTCCCACAGTGAAGATACCCCCCTCACCACCGGGTCTGTTTCAGGCGTGCTTTTGCAACCCGACAACCGTACGCGGCATGCCCACGAACCCGGGCAAGGCTTCGATCCGCACCAGCCAGGCCCGCACATGGGCATAGTCCTCCAGCGACACATTGCCTTCCGGTGCGTGGGCGATGTAGCTGTAGCCGGCGATGTCCGCGACAGTCGCCGTATCACCCGCCAGAAAATCACGACGGCTCAATTCCTGATCGATGACTTTCAGCACAGCGTGGGAACGGGCAATCACGTCCTCGGCGTTGTAGGCCGCGCCAAACACCGTGATCAGCCGTGCGGTGGCTGGCCCCGCATGGATCGGCCCGGCCGCCGCCGACAACCAGCGCTGCACCCGCGCGGCGCCGACTGGATCGGTGGGCAGCCAGCGACCCTTGCCATATTTGTGCGCCAGGTACACCAGGATCGCGTTGGAGTCCGCCAGCACCACGCCGTCATCGTCAATGACCGGTACCTGGCCAAACGCATTGAGCGCGAGGAAACCCGCCTGTTTGTGCGCGCCCTTGGCCAAGTCGACGAAGACCTCCTCGACCGGTAGCCCGAGCAACGAAAGCATCAATTGAACGCGATGGGAATGGCCGGAAAGCGGGAAGTGATAGTGCTTGATAGGGTTCATGGTCGACTCCGCAGGAAGTGACGCCATCAGCACAACGGCGTCGATGGGGTCATCTTCCGCTCCGGGCCAAAACAAGAGAATCACCCAGAAATGCAATCCATTGTTTCAGCCAGAGAAACAATGCGTCAGCCGCTCAAGGCCGGATGTTCGCGCAATGCACTGACGACAAAATCGACAAAACTGCGGACCCGCGCCGGCGCATTGCGTCCGCCCTGGTACACCACATGGATCGGCAGAGGCGGCAATTCGAAATCGGCCAGGACGATTTCCAGTTCGCCGGCGGCCACGTTGCCCGCCACTTGGTAGGACAGGACTCGCGTCATTCCCAACCCCTGGCAAGCGGCAGTGATCGCCGCCTGGTTGGCCGTCACCACCAGCCGAGGCACGGGCCGGACGGCCAACGGTTGGCCTGAATCGATGAAGGTCCAGCTTTTGACCTGGCCAATGGCCGACGACGCCACCACGGGCATTCGCTCCAGGTCATCCGGATGCCGGGGCCGCCCGTGGCGTGCGAAGAAATCCGGGGAGCCGCACACCACTCGCCGTACTTCACCGACCCGAACGGCGTGCAGGTTGCTGTCCGGCAGCTCGCCGATGCGCAGGGCAACGTCGATGCCCTCCTCCACCAGGCTGACCGTGCGGTCCAACAACAAAGCGTTGATGCTGACCTCGGGGAACCGATGCAGGTAATCCACCAGCAGCGGCGTGACGAACAACTGGCCGAACAGCACCGGCGCGGTGATCGTCAATTGCCCACGGGGCTGAACGTGACTGCCGGCCGCCGAATCCTCGGCTTCCTGCAAATCGCTCAGGATCCGCCGACAGTCCTCGAGAAAGCGCTGACCGGCTTCACTCAGGTACACATTGCGGGTGGTGCGCACCAGCAATGGCGTGCCGATACGTTGCTCCAACCCTGCCACCGCCCGCGTGACGCTGGCCGCCGACAGGCCCAGGCGCCGCGCCGCCGCCGAAAAACCCGACTCCTGGGCCACGGCGAGAAAAACCTGCATTTCCTGGAACCTGTCCATCCATCCCCCGATGAGAAATCCTGATACAAGTTTTCCGCGCACCTCAAAAACAGCGCTGCGCCGCCATTGTAGAGGCCTGCGCCAGTGAACCACAGCCTAGCGCAGCCGGACACCGGGACATTGGCTCGGCCAGGGGCGATTGCCCTTGGTACCATCCCTCCTCATGACAGTTTCATGACCGAAGGAAGAACCTGCTGTGGGAGCGAGCTTGCTCGCGATGGCGTCAGTCAGTCACATGCCATATGGACTGATACACCGCTATCGCGAGCAAGCTCGCTCCCACAGGGTGGGTGTGTCGTTCAATGGATTGGCTTCAACAGAAAGGCCCGTTTCTCGTGAATATTCTTTATCGCGCTTCAACCCACCCCCGCGCCGCCCTCATCGCCCTGATTGGCTGCGTATTACTCGTCCCCATGGGCCTGCGTCTCGCCCTGGGTTGGTCCGACCCGCTGGGCTATCTGTCGGACCTGGGCGTCGGTGGGTTACTGATCGCGTTGTTTTATCGTCGCCCCTGGTGGCTGGTGCTGCCGGTATTGCTGGCCTGGAGTGCGTTGACGCTGGCTAGCATCGAGCTGGTCAGTGCGGTGGGGCGGATGCCCAATCCTTCGGACATTCATTACCTGACCGACCCGCAGTTCGTTGAAAACTCCACCAGCGGCGGCTTCGCCCATCCGTGGCTGGCCGCGATCCAGTTGGCCGCGCTGGCGCTCTGGCTGATGACCCAATGGACCAGCCGCCCACACCTGGCGCCACGCTTGCCTCGCCACGCCTGGGCCGTGCCCGTGTTGCTCCTGTTGAGCCACGGCGCATTGCAAACCTGGCGCCCCAGTGAGGCGGACCAATGGAACGTGTTCAACCTGCCTCACCAACTCGTCACCGCAGGTGTCGCGGCCGGGCAGGACCAAGCCCGGCAATGGCTCGACGGCGATGCCGTGGACCCCGCCCCGCCCATGGCGGGGCTGACCCGCCTGGACCTCGATGGCAACAGGCTGCTGGCCGAACCGGGGCGTGCGCGCAATGTCCTGGTCATCGCCCTGGAGGGCATTCCCGGCGCCTACGTGAGTGCCAACCGCCAGGCCTTGAACAGCCGCTATCAGGAAAACCTGATGCCACACCTCAGCGCCTGGGCCGAGCGAGGCATGAACACCCCCGATTACGTCCTGCACAGCCACCAGACCATTCGTGGCTTGTACGCGATGCTGTGTGGCGACTACGACAAACTCGACGACGGCACGCCCAAAGGCGTCGAAATGCTCAACCAGACCCAGCGCAACCAGGCCTGCCTCCCGGCCCAGTTGCGCCAGAACGGCTTTTCCACGCATTTCCTCCAGGGCGCGGGCCTGCGGTTCATGGCCAAGGACCGGATCATGCCGCACATCGGCTTCGACACGACCCTGGGCATGGAGTGGTTCACTCGCCCCGCCTACCTGGAATTTCCTTGGGGCAAGGACGACAAGACCTTCTTCGAAGGCGCACTGGACTACGTCGGACAACTGCAGCAGGCGGACAAGCCCTGGATGCTGACCTTGCTGACCGTTGGCACGCACCAGCCCTACTCGGCGCCGGATGACTACCTGCAACGCTACGACACCGCCAAGCAGGCGGCGGTGGGTTACCTGGACGACGCACTGGCGAGCTTCCTGGCGGGCCTGGAACGCCAGGGCATCCTGGACAACACCCTGGTGGTCATCACCTCGGATGAGTCCCATGGCATCGACGAGGTGCGGCTGGCCTCGTCCTGGGGGTTCAACCTGACGCTGGCGCCGGAACCATTGCCCCGGATCAAGTCAGGCACCTACGGGCATGTGGACCTGACCGCCTCGATCCTCGATTACTTCGGCTTCACGGTGCCCACGTCGTTGTCCGGTCGCTCGATGTTCAGGGACTACCCGACGGGCCGGGAAATCATGTCGTTCACCAATGGCAAGCTGCGCTACCACGACGGCAAGGGCACGTTTACCGAATGCGACTTCCTCCAGCATTGCCGTTACTACAGCAGCGAAGGTTTCATCGCCGACCGCGCCACCTATGGCGGGCAATACAGCGGCCAGCGCGCCCGATTGATCAGCGCCCGGGCCACGGCCCTGGACCAGACCCTGATGCGCACGCCCCTGAACCAGCACTATCAGTTCGGCAGCGCCGATAAAATCCCGCTGCCGGCCCAGGTCACCAACGACTGGACCGACAACCTGATCGGTGCCCAATACCTGGAAATGCCCAAGGGTTCACAGACCCGCGTCAGCCTGACCATCCGCGCGGTGGAGGCAGACCATGCCGCCTACATCTCCCTCAAGGCCAAGGAGTTCGAGCAGGATGTGCCAATGGACCTGCCGACCGAGGTGGCGGTGACACCCGACCAGCCGCTGGTGATGAACATCAGTTTCGACAACCCACAGCAGCGCAAGGCGTTTTCCTTCCATCTGCTCGGCCATGGCGTCGGCGCCATCGAAATCAGCGACTTCAGCGTCGTGACCGAACTGCCGGACCAGACGGACCAGCCGCAATACCTGGACGATATGCAGGAAGACAGCGAGGCCCAATCCAGTTGAACAAAAAACGCGGCTAATCCAGCAACCGATGCAGCTTGGCGTACTGCAACAACATGATGGTCTTGCCGTCGCAGATCTCCCCGCTCTCGATCATGCCCAAGGCCTGGTCGAGGGACAGCTCCAGCACTTCGATCTCTTCGCCCTCGGCTTCAAGGCCACCGCCTTCGTGCTGCTTGTCTTCGTCGAAATATTCGCCAACGAAAAAATGCACCCGCTCAGTCACCGAGCCTGGGCTCATGAAGGCGTCGAACACCTTGCGCACGTCCTGGATGATGTAGCCGGTTTCCTCCTGGGTTTCCTTGCGGATGCAGGTGTGCGGGTCGTCGTTGTCCAACAGGCCGGCGCAGGTTTCTATCAACAGGTCATCGTGCCCGTTGACGAAAGCCGGAAAGCGAAACTGCCGGGTCAACACCACCGTTTGCTTGGCCTTGCTGTACAGCAGGATGGTGGCGCCGTTGCCGCGGTCATAGGTCTCGCGCGTCAGTTCGCGCCATTGGCCGTTGCGGCCGAGGTAGTCATAGGTGGTCTTGCGCAGCACGTACCAATCGTCCGAGAGGACTTCGACGTGCTTGATGCGTACGCGATCCTTGATGCTGATTGCCTGTGTCATTCATCACTCCATTCCGGCCCCGGGGCCCGGCATAAAAATCCTGTTCGGGTGTTCGGTGCCCACAAAAAAAACCACGATGGCCCATCGTCTTTTCTCGTTCGACAAAACCTGCCCGCTCGTTAACTCTTCGACCAGCCCTGGGCCTGCGGGGATGCATAAATAAAAACAAGCCAGACGAGAACTCCTCATGGGCATCCATCTGAAATTCGGTCACAAGATTCTTCTTGGTGCCTGCGCCATCGTGATGACGGTATTTCTGTCTTTCTCTTTGTTCAACGACCATCGCCAGGAAGCCAGCACCCGCGAAGCACTGCACAGCAATCTGCAGGCCACGGGCCAGTTGCTGGGTGCGAACCTCGGCAGCTGGCTGGCCGGCCGGATCCTGTTGATCGAAGGTGCCGCCGAAACCGTCGCCGCTCATCCCACGCCGGACACCATCAGCCGCGTTCTATCCCAGGACATCATTACAAAGACCTTCATAGCCAGCTACGTCGGTCTTGAAGACAGTCGGTTCTTTATTCATCCCGAACGGGTGATGCCCGATGGCTATGATGTCCGCCAACGCTCTTGGTACAAAGACGCGGCTCGCACCCTTCAACCCGTGCTCACCGAACCCTACATCGGTGCGGGTATCGATTATCTGATCATGACCCAAGCGGCTCCGATCAAGGTCAATGGCAAAGCCGTTGGGGTACTGGGTGCGAGCCTGAGCCTGGAACAACTCGCGAAAATCATCAATGCCGTGGACCTCAACGGCATAGGCTATGCCTTCCTGGTCAGCGACGACGGCAAGATCCTGGTGCACCCGGACAGCACGCGGGTTACCCAGACACTGGCGCAAGCGTTCCCCGAAGGCCCGCCGAGTATCAACAGCGCCTTGAATGAAGTGCAGGAAAACGGTCAGGCGCGGATCGTCACTTTTACGCCGATCGACGGCCTGCCCTCGCTGCACTGGTCCATCGGACTTTCCGTGGATAAAGACAAAGCCTACGCCGCACTCCATGAGTTTCGCACCTCGGCGCTGATCGCCACCCTGATCGCGATGCTGGTCATGGTCGGCTTGCTCGGCCTGCTGATCAACGCCCTGATGCGACCTTTACGCAGCATGGGCTTAGCCATGCAATCCATAGCCGATGGCGAAGGTGACCTGACCCAACGCCTGCACAGCCTGTCCCGGGACGAGTTCGGCCTGATGGCAGCAGGGTTCAACCGCTTCGTCGAACGGATCCAACAATCGATCCGAGAAGTCCTGGCGTCCAGTATCCAGCTCACTCAATTGGCATCACAGGTCAGCCAGGCGTCCAACTCCTCCCTGAAAAGCTCTGACACTCAAGCGTCGCTGACCCATAACGTTGCCACGGCGATCAATGAACTGGGGGCCGCTGCCCAGGAAATCGCTCGTAGCGCCGCTCACGCGTCAAGCCGCGCCTCTGACACCAGAGATCGGACCCGGGAAGGCCAGTCTGTGGTGCAGCAAAGTATCAGTGCCATGTCGCAACTCTCGTCGCAAGTGGTCAATACGCGCCAGGACATCGAAAGCCTGAATGAAAAAACGCTGAAGATCGGACGTATTCTCGACGTCATCAAAGGCATCTCTGACCAGACCAACCTGCTGGCCCTTAACGCTGCCATCGAGGCCGCCCGCGCCGGAGATGCCGGACGCGGTTTTGCGGTGGTCTCGGACGAAGTGCGCACGCTCGCCCATCGCACCCAACAATCAGCCCAGGAAATCCACGGCATGATCGAGGCGTTGCAAGCAAATGCCGGCAACGCGGTGAGCGCCATGCTCGAAAGCCAGCGTTACAGCGACGACAACGTCAATACTGCCAAGCTCGCGGGCGAACGGCTCGATCGCGTGCTGCTAGGTATTGGCGAGATCGACGAGATCAACCTGTCGGTGGCCACCGCCACCGAAGAGCAAACCTCAGTGGTGGATAACCTCGATCGCGACATCAGCCACATCAATGACCTCAACCAGGAAATGGTCGGCAACCTGCAATCCACCTTGCAGGCCTGCACAGAACTGGAAGATCAGTCACGCCGCCTGCAACAAATGGTCAATACCTTCAAGATCTGAACGTCATCCAGGACCGGATTGGCGGCGATCGCTCCGGTCCTGGCACGAATAAAGGGTTCCAACTACAAGGCCGGAACGCGTGGCAATGCGCGCTTGTGGGCCGTCTTGATGTAGGCGCGCTCGATGATCTGTCGCGCCTGGGGCGACACCTCTTGGCCCATCAGGTACGCGTCGATTTCCTCGTAGCTGCAGCCGTACGCCACTTCATCCAACTTGCCGGGCGCCAGGTCTTCCAGGTCCGCGGTCGGCGCCTTGCGCACCAGGTGCGCGGGGGCGCCCATCGCGTCGGCCAACAATCGCACCTGGGTCTTCGTCAGCCCGGACAACGGTGCCAGGTCGCACGCGCCGTCGCCGAACTTGGTGAAAAACCCCATCACCGCCTCTGCCCCATGATCGGTGCCCACCACCAACCCGTTGCTTAAGTTGGCGATGGCGTATTGCGCCAGCATCCGTGCCCGGGCCTTGGCGTTGCCTTTGGCAAAGTCGGTGAGTTCGGCCGAAGGCTGCAAGCCATCGATGGCGATGCTGCCCATCAGCCCGTCGACACACGCGGCGATGTTGCTGGCGGTGATCACGTCCGGCCGGATGAAATCCAGGGAAGCCTGGGCGTCTTGCTCGTCGGCCTGGGCCTTGTACGGCAGCCGGACGGCGATAAACCGCGCCGCGTAGTCTTCACCCCGCAGTTGCTCCACCGCCAACTGGCAGAGGCGACCGGCGGTAAGGGAGTCGACGCCGCCACTGATCCCCAGGACCAGGGACTGGCAACCCGACTCGCGCAAGATCTGCTTTATGAACTCGACGCGGCGGGCAATCTCGGTTGCTTCGCCGCCCTGCGTGAGTTGGCGGTCGATGCCCAGCTCCTGGGCAATGCTCTCTTGCTGAAACGAAGTCATATCAAGCTCCCAACTGTGGATTGATCAGGGCGACGTTGAACACTTGGGCGGCGTACCGCAGAAACGAGACATCCTCGCAGACGTTCTTGATCGGGTCGTCGGAGAACTTCACCACCGGTTCGCCGTGAACCCGCACCAGTTTCATGACGATGCTCAGCGGTTCGACACCGTCGACATCGCAGGCCAGGCTGGTGCCCATGCCAAAGCCGAATTTGGCCTTGCCGCGAACATGACGCAGGATCGGCAGGCACTTTTCGAAATTGAGGCCATCGGAGAACATCAGGTCCTTGGTACGCGGATCGATGCCCAGTTCCTGATAGCGCCCCAGCACCTTGTCGGCCCAGACGATCGGATCACCGGAATCCTGGCGCAGGCCGTCATAGAGCTTGGCAAAGTACAGGTCGAAATCCTTGAGGAAAAAGTCGGTGCTGATGCAGTCCGTCAGGGCGATACCAAGGCGGCCGCGATACTCGCGCACCCAATTTTCCAACGCCGCGTTCTGGCTCTCGCGCAAGCGTCCGAGTTGCTGGTGCACCATCAGCCATTGGTGAGCCATGGTGCCGATCAGGGGCAGATCGAACTCGTACGCCAGGTGAGCGTTACTGGTGCCGACAAAGACCCCAGGAAAATCGCTGCGCATCACATTCACCACCTCACGCTGGGCCCTGAACGACAGCCGCCGCCGGGTGGAGAAGTCTGAAACGCGAAACTCGGCGAGTTCTTCACGGCTGGCATTTTTCTCCAGCCATTCGAACTTCTGGTACAGCTTGCGGGTGACGTCGGCCAACTCGACCTCGGGGTATTTCTCGCGGTTGCGCAGTTCGCTGACCATCGCCAATACCGGTTGCTCGAACATGATGCAGTGCAGCATCGGGCCACGGACGCGGATGTGCAGTTGGCCATCGACTTCCGCAACGTGGATGTAACGCAAATTGAAGCGAAACAGGCCAAGAAACTGTTCGAAGTCCGGGGTCAGGTACTCACGGAAACGCTTGTTGAACAGGAACCGCTGCTCTCCTTCGCGCAGCTGCAACCCGGCGAGCTTCTCCAGTTCGACACGGATGTCCGGGATCAGGTGACCGAGCCGCTCCTTGGAACGCACGATGAACTGGTATTCCACCTCGACATTCGGGTGCTGGTGCAAGACCGCCTGCATCATGGTGAAGGTGTAGTAGTCGGTATCCAGAAGGCTCTGGATGGTGCCACTGCTTGAATCGAATGCACTGTCCATGTCTTTTCCTTATGGGTTTGCCAGGCAGATGGTTTCTTCGCGGGTCGCGGCAACCGAGATCCCCGCTTGCTGCATGTCTTGGATGGCTTGAATCGCCCCCTCCTCACTGATGGCCCGACAGGCCGGGAGGTGAATGATCACCTTGAAGCCGGCGGCGGCCAGTTGCAGGGCGGTGGTCTTGACGCAGAAATCCAGCGCCAGCCCGCCGACAATGACCTGCTCCACTCCCAGGCCCCTCAGGTACTCGATCACCCCGGTGGACAGCTTGCCGTGCAGGTCGTGGTAGCAGGCGCCGTACGGGTGCAAATCCGGCTCGACCCCCTTCCAGACGAAATAGTCGTAGTCGTACGGGGTCGGCAGTTGATCCAGCAGGGCGAAACCTTCGGTACCAGGGACGCAGTGGCTGACCCAGGTGATGTCGGCGTGCTCGAGCCCGGTCGGCACGAACATCTGTGCGTGATCGGCGACCACCCACGGGGCAGGGGCGAATGGGCGTCCTTGCTGCCGATACGGAGGCTGGCCAGGGACGCGATGAAATTCAGCTCACCGGCAATCTGATCACCACCCGGCACCGGAAGCTCATCGGGGCATAGCGGCGTGAAGCTCTTTTGCGCATCGACATCGAAGGAAGCGGTTTTCCGGGTCAGGCTGTTCATGCTGGGTTTCTCCTCTTCATGGTCACGAGAGTACATAAGGTGTACTTTCATAACAAGCCATCCGTAGAAAATATTTTTGACGTGCCCTTTCTATCCAAACCAATTGGTGCAACAGAAAGCGGGTTTTCACAAAAAAGATTTTGCTGATAGAGTACATGTCATGTACTAACAGAGGATGAGCCATGTTCGAGATAGCCCTTTATGGCGGCGCCTTCAATCCCCCTCACGCCGGTCATGCCCAGGTGATGATCGAGGCCTCATGCCAGGCCAGACGCGTGCTGGTGGTCCCAAGCTTGCGCCATCCCTACGGCAAGCAAATGGTTGACTATGAGGTGCGCCTGAACTGGCTGGAATCGATCGTCGAGAACGTTCAGCCGCTGTGCCGCGCCGAAGTGCGTGCAAGCCGGGTGGAACAGGTCGTGGCCCGCGGCGTTGAAGGCGCGATCTACAGCTACACCCTGCTCGCCCACCTCGCCGACAGCCTGGCCCTGGAAGGCAAGCGGATCGCGTTGGTGGTGGGCCAGGATGTCGCGGACCTGCTGCCGACCTTCTATCGCGGGCAGGAATTGCTGGAGCGTTTTTCCATCCTTCGCGTGGAGGAAAAGATCCACGTGCGCAGCACTGTGGTTCGCGAACGGCTGGCCTTGGGCGAGCCGCTTCCCAGCGACTGGATGGCACCCGGCATGAACCCGTTAAACTATGACCTTTACGCTACCCACGGAAATCGACATGCCCACTAGCACAGCCCCCGTCCGCGGTTACCTGCACACCATCGACCTCTGTGTGCTGCGCTTCTGCCGGGAGACCCAGGCGCTGGAAATCCTCCTGAACCGACGGGAAGCCGAGCCGTTCGCCGGCCATTGGGCGCTGCCCGGGATCGTGGTCAATGGTGGCGTCGAAGATCTCACGCTGAACGACGCCGTGGAGCGCCTGCGCAGCTCGAGCAAAGTGGGCATGCCGCTGGCCTGGATCGAACAGGTGGGTACCGTCGGCGACGCCTTCCGCGACCCACGCTGCTGGTCATCCTCGACGTTCTACCTGGCGATTGTCAGCGAGGCGGTCCAGCTCACCGAACACCAGGGGTTTTTTCCCCTCAAGGATGTCGCCGACGCCTCGATCAAACTCCCTTTCGACCACAACAGCCTGGTGGCCGCCGTCCAGGAACGGTTGTTGTCCAAAGCCCTCTACAGCAGCCTGCCGCTGATGTTCCTGGGACCGGAATTCAGCGCGCCGGAAGCGGTGAGCATTTTCTCCGTGGTACTCGACCGCCCGGTGCTCAAGACCAGCATGCGCCAGCGTTTGCTGAAGATGAGCGAGGCGGGTTATTTGCAGGAAACCGGCCGCAAGAAAAGCGGCGACGGCGGCCGCCCGCAACGCACGGTGGAAAACCTCAAGCCGGGAAGCGTTTATCTTTTTGATCGTTGCTTTCTGGAATAGCGCTTAGGGGGCCAGCGCAAATGCTGGCGCCATCCGCTCCTGCTCATTGCTTGAGATGCCCAGATAGCGTGCGACCCTGGGCCATTTTCTGACGACGCCCTGGAACCTCTCGATGGTTTGTCTGGCATCGTCAGCGGAGACGCGGAAATAACCGGCCACGCTCATTGCAAGATCAAGGTCTATGGCGTTATCGGCCTCTGAAACGTTGAGCCTCAAGCCAGTGTCACCAGGGACAGGGTTCATGTCATACGCAGGCGAAAGACGCCAACCGCGCCCTGGCTCCAATAGGAAGCCGTGGTTTCGTAGATGATCATCAGTATTCGAAACCAGCATGTTGAAGACAATTCTTCGCCAAAGCTCGGGAAGATCCACGTCGGCAGCGGCCCCCTCCCTGACCAATACCTCTGCAATCTCCAGGTAACTGGCCCCTGTCTCATGCCCATCACCATCCTGATGGTCCGTCAGGGTCATCGCTGAAGCAAAGTGAAGTCGACCACCCGTTGCTGTTCTGTCAAAGCGCTTAACCATGAAACAGTGGTACTCACTCGCGTACCGTTGCGCTTTTCCTTCAGCCACATAGAGCCCACAGCCTTGGGCCAATGTGTTGACGACCATCTCCCAGCCGCCCACGTCGTGGGTGTCTCTATTACTGGGAAATTTTCCTATCCAGAGCGCGTGCTCGTCATCTACTACACTTGCCTTGGGCCTCGCTCCACCCAGAGAGCCACCTGGAGCAATGAGCATTCGAATCCAGTCCTGACCCTGAGCCCCCCGATCCTCTCCAGCTTCAAATCGACGCGAAGCCTCTTCAAGCTCACGCATGCGGGCCATCGGTGGGGCGGCATGCTCCACATGGTCGTCGAGGAACGCTCCTTCTTCCTCGACTTTGAAACGCAGTCCCCCTACCCGGTAGGCGTCGTGAACCCCGATGAGATAGTCCGAGTCAAACAGCCGCGCGTCCTGCGGTACGACTCCTGCTCTTTTGTCCCGCTCCAAGCGACGATCCATCAACAGTCGCCCCCATCGATCAGGCGAGGAGTCCGATACGCACCCAAAGCAATTTCTCGTTGGATATTGCCGCCCTTCGTAAGGCTGAATCCGAGGGTCGATCGCAATCTGAGTGTGAAGGGTTTGAAGAACAGCCCGTGCGTACTCGAACTCCATACGCTCGGATCCTGCCAATCTGCGGGAATGAAGGGTTCCAAGCAGTACGGGTGCTGTTTCATTCCAGTCTGCGTAGACGAAAATCCTTTCAGGCATCGTCGTCCCCTAAAAGCTTCTTAGCCAGTTCAGAGCTTGTCTGGCTTCGGCTGTCAGCGGCTGGTGAGGTAGAACTGTTCTCTTTTGCCGAGACGCTGACCAGATTGTCCCAATGAAACTGGGGCAGCCGTACTTTTGGCTTGATGTGCTCGACTGCAGAACGCCCTTTCAATTCGGCATCTTGCAGATCACGGCCTAATTCATCCGTGCGTGCGAGCAATTCAAGGTCCTTCTCCAACCCCAAGGCTACCAATACCGAAACGTAGGCCCCGATGGTCACAGCAGGACTGCCACTTTCCAGCGCCCTCAACGTGGGAGCGCTCATGCCCGCCCGCGCAGCCATTTGCGCCGCAGTGATCTTACGGCGCTTGCGAGCCAGTTCGATCCGTTCGCCAAGCTGGCGCAGGAGCCGCTCAGCGGATGGCATGAGGGGTGCTGTTTTTTTCGGCATGGCAGTATTTTTTCAATTTCTTTGAGGATTTGAAAAAATACTAGCACATGGATGATCGAAATCTGCCCATAACGAGAAAAAATGAAAGTATTTTTTCATATTCATAAAGAAAATCGAAAAATACCTTCCAAGCCAAATTTTGGTTTCTCAAAGATCAGCAGATGTCAGGTCGGTTTTCTCTTCAGCTGTTCGGTGAAGGGTCGGGATAGACCCTCAAGGTGTCATCCATTTGTAGGGACCGATGCGGCTGAACGAATGAGCGGGTTTAGCAGTGCTAAACCCGACCAGATTCATTACCTAGGATCACCAAGAAGCCTGGCCCTGGTGGACGACTCACTCCACCGTCACAGACTTCGCCAAGTTACGCGGCTGGTCCACATCAGTTCCCTTGAGCACCGCGACGTAGTACGACAGCAGCTGCAGCGGGATGGTGTAGAGGATCGGCGACAGGATGTCGTGGATGTGCGGCATGTGCACCACGTGGGTGCCTTCACCGTTGGTCATGCCGGCTTGCTCGTCTGCAAAGACGATCAACTGGCCGCCGCGGGCGCGCACTTCCTGCAGGTTGGACTTGAGCTTTTCCAGCAGCTCGTTGTTCGGCGCCACGGTGACCACCGGCATGTCGTTATCCACAAGCGCCAGCGGGCCATGCTTGAGTTCACCGGCTGGGTAGGCCTCGGCGTGGATATAGGAGATTTCCTTGAGCTTCAAGGCCCCTTCCATCGCCACCGGGAATTGCGCGCCACGCCCGAGGAACAGGGTGTGGTTCTTCTCGGCGAACAGTTCGGCGATTTTTTCCACCGTGCTGTCCATGGCCAGGGCTTCGCCCAGGCGGGCCGGCAGGCGGCGCAGTTCTTCCACCAGTTTGGCCTCGACGCCCTCGCCCAGCGTGCCGCGGACCTGGCCCAGGGACAGGGTCAGCAGCAGCAGACCCACCAGTTGCGTGGTGAATGCCTTGGTCGACGCCACACCGATCTCACGGCCGGCCTGGGTCAGCAGGGTCAGGTCGGACTCGCGCACCAGCGAGCTGATGCCGACGTTGCAGATCGCCAGGCTGGCGAGGAAACCCAGTTCCTTGGCGTTGCGCAGGGCCGCCAGGGTGTCGGCGGTTTCCCCGGACTGGGAAATGGTGACGAACAAGGTGTCCGGCTGCACCACCACCTTGCGGTAACGGAACTCACTGGCCACTTCGACCTGGCACGGAATACCGGCCAGTTCTTCGAGCCAGTAACGGGCGACCATCCCGGCGTGATAGCTGGTGCCACAGGCGACGATCTGCACGTTACGTACTTTGGCGAACAGTTCGGCGGCCTGTGGGCCGAACGCCTGGACCAACACCTGGCTCTGGCTCATGCGGCCTTCCAGGGTGCGCTGCACCACGGCCGGTTGTTCGTGGATTTCCTTGAGCATGAAGTGGCGGAACTCGCCCTTGTCGGCGGCTTCGGCACCGTCGCGGTATTGAACGGTCTCGCGCTCCACGGCTTTGCCGTCGATGTCCCAGATTTGCACGCTGTCGCGGCGAATCTCGGCGATATCGCCTTCTTCCAGGTACATGAAGCGGTCGGTGACCTGACGCAGCGCCAACTGATCGGAAGCCAGGAAGTTTTCCCCCAGGCCCAGGCCGATCACCAATGGGCTGCCGCTGCGGGCTGCGACCAGGCGATCAGGTTGTTTCGCGCTGATGACCGCCAGGCCATAGGCGCCATGCAGTTCCTTGACGGTGGCCTTGAGGGCCACGGTCAGGTCCGCCAGGTCCTTGAGCTTATGGTTGAGCAGATGGGCGATGACTTCAGTATCGGTGTCCGAAGTGAACACATAACCGAGTGCCTTGAGCTGTTCACGCAGGGCTTCGTGGTTTTCGATGATGCCGTTATGCACCACCGCCAGATCGCCGGAGAAATGCGGGTGAGCGTTACGCTCGCACGGCGCGCCATGGGTGGCCCAACGGGTGTGGGCGATACCCAGGCGACCGAGCAGCGGTTCGGCGTCCAGCGCCTGCTCCAGCTCGCTGACCTTGCCCGGACGACGCATGCGCTCGAGCTTCTCGTCGTGGGTGAACACCGCCACACCGGCGCTGTCGTAGCCGCGGTATTCCAGGCGCTTGAGGCCTTCGAGCAAGATTGCTGTGATGTTGCGTTCAGCAACGGCGCCGACAATTCCACACATGCTATTTCTCCTGGCTGACAGGCGCGCAGATCACGGTGATGCCGCGGGCCTGAATCTGATCGCGGGCCTCTACGGGCAGGCGATCATCGGTAATGAGGGTATGGACGCTGCTCCACGGCAGCTCCAGGTTGGGGATCTTGCGGCCGATCTTGTCGGCCTCCACCATCACGATCACTTCCCGGGCAACCTCAGCCATCACGCGGCTCAAGCCCAGCAGTTCGTTGAAGGTGGTGGTACCTCGAACCAGATCGATGCCGTCGGCGCCGATGAACAACTGGTCGAAGTCGTAGGAGCGCAGAACCTGCTCGGCCACCTGGCCCTGGAACGACTCGGAGTGAGGGTCCCAGGTGCCGCCGGTCATCAACAGCACCGGCTCGTGCTCCAGTTCGCTCAAGGCATTGGCGACATGCAGGGAATTGGTCATCACCACCAGGCCCGGCTGTTGGCCGAGTTGAGGGATCATGGCGGCGGTGGTGCTGCCACTGTCGATGATGATCCGCGCGTGTTCGCGGATCCGCTTCACGGCGGCCCGGGCAATGGCGAGTTTGTACTTGGAAACGGTTTGCCCGTTATCGGCCACCAACTCCTGCGGCATCGGCACCGCGCCACCGTAGCGACGCAGCAGCAGGCCATTGGTTTCCAAGGCGGCGAGGTCCTTGCGAATCGTAACCTCCGAGGTTTCGAAGCGCTTGGCCAGTTCATCCACACTGACCTCGCCCTGCTCTTGGAGCAAAGCAAGGATGTTGTGACGGC
Organism: Pseudomonas sp. Van50; assembly: GCF_055390755.1. Lineage (NCBI taxonomy): Bacteria > Pseudomonadati > Pseudomonadota > Gammaproteobacteria > Pseudomonadales > Pseudomonadaceae > Pseudomonas > Pseudomonas sp. Van50. The sequence goes on from NZ_AP024343.1 coordinate 7,036,447, forward strand.
GCTGTGGCGTATTGCGTTTCGACATGGCGGCTTAAGTTTCGATTCGAAAGATAACGTAAGCAATCAAAACCTATTGCAACGATATCGTCAAGGCGCCAGAAGAAAAATTCAGAAATCCTCTCATCCCTGTGGGAGCGAGCTTGCTCGCGAAGGGGCCAGGCCAGGCAATACAGCTTTCCTGATACACCGCTATCGCGAGCAAGCTCGCTCCCACAGGGGTTGTGGATAACTTAGGGCTTCTTGATTTTTTCCGGCCGCTTCCAGCCGTCGATGTTGCGTTGGCGCGCGCGCGCCACCGCCAATTGGCCGTTATCCACATTCTGGGTCAGGGTCGAACCGGCCGCCGTGGTCGCACCGCTGGAGATATCCACAGGCGCCACCAAGGAGTTGTTGGAGCCGATGAAGACATCGTCACCCATTACGGTTTTCCACTTGTTGGCGCCATCGTAGTTGCAGGTGATGGTGCCGGCGCCAATGTTGGTGCGGGCGCCGACTTCAGCGTCACCCAGGTAGGTCAGGTGACCGGCCTTGGCGTCTTCGCCCAAATGAGCGTTCTTGAGTTCGACGAAGTTACCCACATGGGCACGGGCTTCCAGCACGGAGCCTGGACGCAATCGCGCAAACGGGCCGGCGTCGCTGCCTTCGCCCATGACCGCGCCATCGAGATGGCTGTTGGCCTTGATCACCACGCCTTTGCGCAGGGTGCTGTCCTTGATCACGCAGTTCGGGCCGATGACCACATCGTCTTCGATGACGACCTTGCCTTCGAGGATGACGTTGATATCGATGACCACGTCGCGACCCACGCTGACTTCACCACGCACATCGAAACGGGACGGATCGCGCAGGGTCACGCCTTGGGCCATCAGGCGGCGGGCGGCGCGCAATTGATAGTGGCGCTCCAGCTCGGCCAGTTGCCGGCGATCGTTGGCGCCCTGCACTTCCATGGCGTCCAGCGGCTGCTCGGTGGCGACCACCAGCCCATCGGCGACAGCCATGGCAATCACATCGGTCAGGTAGTACTCACCCTGGGCGTTGTTGTTCGACAGACGACTCATCCAGTCACCCAGGCGCTCGGCCGGCACGGCAAGAATTCCGGTGTTGCCCTCGGTGATCGCGCGCTGTGCCTCGTTGGCGTCCTTTTGCTCAACAATCGCCGTCACCTGGCCGTCGGCGTTGCGCACAATGCGGCCGTAACCGGTGGGGTCACCCAGCTCGACGGTCAGCAGGCCCAACTGCTGCGGGGCGACGTGCTTGAGCAGGCGCTGCAAGGTCTCGACTTCGATCAGCGGCACATCGCCGTAGAGAATCAGCACCGTATCGGCCGTGATGAACGGCACGGCCTGGGCCACGGCATGGCCGGTGCCCAGTTGTTTGTCCTGCAGCACGAAATTCAGGTCATCCGCCGCCAGGCGTTCGCGTACCGCATCGGCACCGTGGCCGATGACCACATGAATGCGCTGTGGATCAAGTTGCCGCGCACTGTGGATAACATGACCGAGCATGGAATTGCCGGCGACCGGGTGCAAGACCTTGGGCAACGCCGAACGCATGCGGGTGCCTTGGCCGGCCGCGAGGATAACGATTTCAAGAGACATGACTGGCTACCAATCCTGGGTGGTCAGCGGCTGCGACCAGGTAATGAATAGGGGGAAAAGAAAAAAGGGTAGCCGAGGCTACCCTTTTTAATCAATCGCACAGAAAGCAGACGGCTTAGCCGCCGAACTTCTTGCGGATCTGCTGGACGGTACGCAGCTGGGCTGCGGCCTCGGCCAGACGTGCGGCAGCAGAACCGTAGTCGAACTCCGCGCCGCGCTCATGCAGGGCCTTCTCGGCGGCCTTGACGGCCTCCTGAGCGGAAGCTTCGTCCAGGTCGGCAGCACGTTGCACGGTGTCGGCAAGGACCTTGACCATGTTCGGCTGAACCTCGAGGAAACCACCGGAGATGTAGAACACCTCCCTTTCCCCGCCCTGCTTGGTCAGAGTAATCGGACCTGGCTTCAAGCTGGTGATCAGCGGTGCGTGACCCAGGGCGATACCAAGATCACCCAGCTCACCGTGCGCAACCACAAACTCGACCAGACCGGAGAAGATTTCCCCTTCCGCACTGACGATATCGCAATGGACTGTCATAGCCATCTGATTGCCTCAACCTAAATTAGCGCCCGTTGCCGGGCGCCGGGATTACAGTTTCTTGGCTTTCTCGATCGCTTCTTCGATGCCGCCGACCATGTAGAACGCTTGTTCTGGCAGGTGGTCGTAGTCACCGTTGAGGATGCCTTTGAAGCCAGCAATGGTGTCTTTCAGGGAAACGTATTTACCCGAGGCACCGGTGAAGACTTCAGCCACGAAGAACGGCTGCGACAAGAAGCGCTGGATCTTACGAGCACGGTTTACCAACTGCTTGTCGGCTTCCGACAGCTCGTCCATACCCAGGATCGCGATGATGTCCTTCAGTTCCTTGTAACGCTGCAGCACGTACTGAACGCCGCGAGCGGTGTCGTAGTGCTCCTGGCCGATCACGTTCGGGTCCAGTTGGCGCGAAGTCGAGTCCAGTGGGTCTACCGCTGGGTAGATACCCAGGGAAGCGATGTCACGGGACAGAACGACGGTGGCGTCCAAGTGGGCGAAGGTGGTCGCTGGCGACGGGTCGGTCAAGTCGTCCGCTGGTACGTATACCGCTTGGATCGAGGTGATCGAGCCTTGCTTGGTGGAAGTGATGCGCTCTTGCAGCACGCCCATCTCTTCAGCCAGGGTCGGCTGGTAACCTACTGCCGAAGGCATACGGCCCAGCAGTGCGGATACTTCGGTACCGGCCAGGGTGTAACGGTAGATGTTGTCGACGAACAGCAGAACGTCGTTACCTTCGTCACGGAACTTCTCGGCCATGGTCAGGCCGGTCAGGGCTACGCGCAGACGGTTTCCCGGCGGCTCGTTCATCTGGCCGTAGACCAGTGCCACTTTGTCCAGAACGTTGGAATCCTTCATCTCGTGGTAGAAGTCGTTACCCTCACGAGTACGCTCACCCACACCGGCGAACACGGAATAACCGCTGTGCTCGATGGCGATGTTACGGATCAGTTCCATCATGTTTACGGTCTTGCCTACACCGGCACCACCGAACAGACCGACTTTACCGCCCTTGGCGAACGGGCAAACCAGGTCGATAACCTTGATGCCGGTTTCCAGCAGCTCGTTGCCACCAGCCTGTTCAGCGAAGGTTGGCGCAGGACGGTGAATGCCCCAGCGCTCTTCGGTGTCGATCGGGCCAGCTTCGTCGATCGGGTTGCCCAGTACGTCCATGATCCGGCCCAGGGTCGCTTTACCGACCGGTACGGAGATGGCTGCGCCAGTATTGTTGACGTCCAGACCGCGCTTCAAGCCCTCGGTGGAGCCCATCGCAATGGTACGAACCACGCCGTCGCCCAGCTGCTGCTGAACTTCCAGGGTGGTTTCGGCGCCTTGAACCTTCAAGGCGTCGTAGATGCTCGGTACGCTGTCGCGTGGGAATTCCACGTCGATAACGGCGCCGATGATTTGAACGATACGTCCGCTACTCATAGCTGGATCCTCTGAATATTTGAACCGTTAAACCGCGGCAGCGCCGCCGACGATTTCCGAGATCTCTTGGGTGATCGCAGCCTGACGCGCCTTGTTGTAGATCAGCTGCAAATCGCTGATCAAATCACCGGCGTTGTCGGTAGCGTTCTTCATCGCGATCATCCGCGCCGCTTGTTCAGCTGCGTTGTTCTCGACCACCGCCTGGTAGACCTGCGACTCCACGTAGCGGACCATCAAGCCGTCAAGCAGCTCCTTGGCATCCGGTTCGTAGAGATAGTCCCAGTGGTGCTTGAGTTCCTGTTCCGGGGTCGCCACCAGTGGAATCAACTGCTCCACGGTCGGCTGTTGCGTCATGGTGTTGATGAACTTGTTGGATACCACGGACAGGCGGTCGATCCGGCCTTCCAGGTAAGCATCCAGCATCACCTTGACGCTGCCGATCAGGTCATTGATCGACGGTTCTTCACCCAGGTGGCTGATAGCAGCGACGACGTTGCCGCCGAAGTTGCGGAAGAAAGCCGCACCCTTGCTACCGACCACGCACAGATCGATCTCGACGCCTTGTTCGCGGTTTGCCGCCATGTCCTTGACCAGGGCCTTGAACAGGTTGGTGTTCAAGCCGCCGCACAGACCACGGTCACTGCTCACCACAACGTAACCGACGCGCTTGACGGCGCGTTCGATCATGAACGGGTGGCGGTATTCCGGGTTGGCGTTGGCCAGATGACCAATCACCTGGCGGATGCGCTCCGCATAAGGACGGCTAGCAGCCATGCGCATTTGTGCCTTGCGCATTTTGCTGACCGCCACTTTTTCCATGGCGCTGGTAATCTTTTGCGTGCTTTTGATGCTCGCAATCTTACTGCGAATCTCTTTTGCGCCTGCCATGTAACACCTATCAGGTTAGCAAGCGGGAGCCTTGCGGCTCCCGCTGCGGCTTACCAGGTTTGGGTGGCCTTGAACTTCTCGATACCGGCCTTGAGGCCAGCGTCGATTTCGTCATTGAAGTCACCTTTAACGTTGATCTTGGCCATCAAATCGGCGTGATCGCGGTTGAAGAAAGCGATCAGCGCTTGTTCGAAGCTGCCGATCTTGGCGATTTCAATGTCAGTCAGGAACCCACGCTCAGCGGCATACAGCGACAGCGCCATGTCAGCGATCGACATTGGTGCGTATTGCTTCTGCTTCATCAGCTCGGTAACGCGCTGACCATGCTCAAGTTGCTTACGGGTCGCTTCGTCCAGGTCAGAAGCGAACTGGGCGAATGCCGCCAGTTCACGGTACTGGGCCAGGGCGGTACGGATACCACCGGACAGCTTCTTGATGATCTTGGTCTGAGCGGCACCACCCACACGGGATACCGAAACACCGGCGTTCACAGCAGGACGGATGCCCGAGTTGAACATGGCCGATTCCAGGAAGATCTGACCGTCGGTGATGGAAATCACGTTGGTCGGAACGAACGCGGAAACGTCGCCAGCCTGGGTTTCGATGATCGGCAGAGCGGTCAGGGAACCGGTCTTGCCAGTCACTGCGCCGTTGGTGAACTTCTCTACGTACTCTTCCGAAACGCGGGATGCGCGCTCCAGCAGACGGGAGTGGAGATAGAACACGTCGCCTGGGTAGGCTTCACGGCCTGGTGGACGGCGCAGCAGCAGGGAAATCTGGCGGTAGGCCACTGCTTGCTTGGACAGATCGTCATAAACGATCAGCGCGTCTTCACCGCGGTCGCGGAAGTATTCGCCCATGGTGCAACCGGAGTACGGTGCCAGGAACTGCAGTGCGGCCGATTCGGAAGCACTGGCGGCAACGATGATGGTGTTAGCCAGTGCACCGTTTTCTTCCAGCTTGCGAACCACGTTGGCGATGGTCGATTGCTTCTGACCGATTGCCACGTAGACGCAGAAGATGCCGCTGTTTTTCTGGTTGATGATCGCGTCGATCGCCAGAGCGGTCTTACCGATCTGACGGTCGCCGATGATCAGCTCACGCTGCCCACGGCCGACAGGGATCATGGCATCGACAGCCTTGTAGCCAGTCTGTACAGGCTGGTCTACCGACTTACGCCAGATCACGCCTGGAGCAACTTTCTCGACCGCGTCGGTCTCGGTGTTGTTCAGCGGACCTTTGCCGTCAACAGGGTTACCCAGTGCGTCGACAACGCGACCCAGCAGTTCCTTACCTACCGGAACTTCGAGGATGCGGCCGGTGCACTTGGCGCTCATGCCTTCAGCCAGCGTCGTGTATGCGCCCAGTACCACGGCACCTACAGAGTCTTGCTCCAGGTTGAGGGCCATACCGTAGACGCCGCCCGGAAACTCGATCATCTCGCCGTACATGACGTCGGCCAGACCGTGAATCCGCACGATGCCGTCAGATACGCTGACGACAGTGCCTTCGTTACGGGCTTGGGAGGTCACATCGAGCTTGTCGATGCGGCCCTTGATAATTTCACTTATTTCGGAAGGATTGAGTTGCTGCATTGCTCTGCTGCCCCTTCAAACTCAAGATTTCAATGCTTCGGCAAGTTTCGCGATTTTGCCGCGAATCGAGCCATCGATAACCAGGTCGCCGGCGCGGATGACAACGCCCCCAATCAGGGACTTGTCTTCCTCGACTTGCAGGCGCACTTCCCGGTTGAGTCGTGCACTGAGAACCTTGGCGAGTTTGTCTTGCTGTTCTTGGTTCAATGCGAAAGCACTGGTGACTTCCACGTCTACCGATTTCTCTTGCTCGGCCTTGTACAGGTCGAAAAGAGCGGCGATCTCCGGCAGAAGCGGGAGACGGTCGTTTTCGGCAACGACATGGATGAAATTCTGTGCCTTGGCATCGAACTTGTCGCCGCACACGTCAATGAACGTGGCGGCCTTTTCTGCGCTCGTCAGTCGCGGGGCCTTGAGCACGCGCTGCATGGTGCCGTCTTGCGACACCGCTGCTGCCAGGCCGAGCATGGCTGACCAATTGGCCAGTTGCTGGTGGGCCTGAGCGTGCTCGAAGGCCGCCTTAGCGTAAGGTCGGGCCAACGTGGTCAGTTCTGCCATGATCGCCCTCGCTTAGATTTCAGCAGCCAGTTTGTTTACCAGCTCTGCGTGCGCGTTTTGATCGATTGTGGCACCCAGGATCTTCGAAGCACCGCCAACGGCCAGAGCACCCACTTGGGCACGCAGCGCGTCTTTGACACTGTTGAGTTCCTGTTCGATCTCGGCTTGAGCCTGAGCCTTCACACGGTCAGCTTCGACGCGAGCCTGTTCACGGGCTTCGTCGACAATCTGGGTACCGCGTTTCTTGGCTTGCTCGATGATTTCAGCTGCCTGAGCTTTCGCTTCGCGCAGTTGCTGACCCACTTTCTCATGGGCCAACTCCAGGTCGCGAGCTGCACGGCTGGCAGCGTCCAGACCATCAGCGATCTTCTTTTGACGTTCGTGCAATGCCGCAATGACCGGAGGCCATACGAACTTCATGCAGAACAGTACAAAAATCAGGAACGCAACGGACTGGCCAATCAGGGTCGCATTAATGTTCACGCCAACACCTCGCAGTTACGTTGTCCATCACACCAATCTACTCGAGAAATCCGAGTAATTAGCCAGCGATTTGACCAACGAACGGGTTCGCAAAGGTGAAGAACAGCGCGATACCAACACCGATCATGGTCACGGCGTCGAGCAGACCGGCCACGATGAACATTTTGACTTGCAGCATTGGAACCATTTCTGGCTGACGCGCTGCGCCTTCCAGGAACTTGCCGCCCAACAGGCCGAAACCAATTGCGGTACCCAGTGCGCCCAGGCCGATCAACAGTGCAACAGCGATAGCGGTTAGACCAACTACAGTTTCCATCTTTCCTCCCGACTTTTACGTCGTATGGTTTAGGTTTTTTAGATTAAAGCGGTAAAACAAATCGTTTCTCAGCCCGGTTCGGGCTCCTTCCCGTTTGACCGGGAAGGACATCAGACTAGTCGAGACTGGCCTTAATGGTTTTCTTCGTGCGCCATCGACAGGTAGACGATGGTCAGCATCATGAAGATGAACGCCTGCAGGGTGATGATCAGGATGTGGAACACAGCCCACGCCCACTGCAGAACTACACCCAGGCCGCTGAGCCACAGCAGGCCGCTGCCGAACATCACAGCGATCAGGATGAACACCAGTTCGCCGGCATACATGTTGCCGAACAGACGCAGTGCCAGGGAAATCGGCTTGGCGATCAGGGTCACGAATTCCAGCAGGAAGTTCACCGGAATCAGCAGGGCCTGAACGAGGATGTTCTTGCTGCCGAACGGGTGCAGGGTCAGTTCGCCGATGAAGCCGCCGATGCCCTTGACCTTGATGCTATAGAAAATGATCAGTGCGAAAACCGAGAACGCCATGCCCAGGGTCGCGTTCGGGTCGGTGGTCGACACGGCGCGGAAGGGGATGTGTGCATCGCCGGAGATCAGGATGGCCAGCTGAGGAATCCAGTCGACCGGTACCAGGTCGATGGCGTTCATCAGGAACACCCAGACGAAGATGGTCAGTGCCAGCGGTGCGATCACCGGGCTGCGGCCATGGAAGCTGTCTTTCACGCTGCCATCGACGAATTCGACCAGTACTTCAACGAAGTTCTGCAGTGCACCTGGCTGACCGGAGGTCGCCTTCTTCGCCGCCATGCGGAAAAGAAGAACGAAAATCAGGCCCAGTGCGACCGACCAGCCGAGGGTATCGACGTGGAAAGCCCAGAAGCCCATTTCCTTGGCTTCTGCTGCGGTGTGGGCAAAGCCCCAGCCGCCGTTGGGTAGCTGACCGAAGGTCAGGTTCTGCAAGTGGTGCTGGATATAGCCCGAAGCGGTTGTCTCTGCCATGGTTGCCTCAAACGCCCTAAGGTCTCGAAAGTCTTGTTCTCATTAGCAGGGGAGCGAACCAGCTGACCAGTTGGGTCAGCACGAAGACGCCGAATACAGCCAGCGGCGCCAATGGCTTCACACCTGCGAACGTCAGTGCAAACAGCACTGCCGTCAAAATCAGTTTCCCCGCCTCGCCGGCATAAAAAGACCGGACGATAGCCTGGGCTGCTCGGGCGCCGGAAAACCGAAAGGCCCTGTGAGCGAAGTAAATATTGGGAAGCAAGGCTATCAGGCCTCCGCAAAGGCCTGAGTATCCGGCGACGACTCCTTTCCATTGCCAGAGCGCCAATGTGGCGATCAGTACGACGGTGAATTGAGCCATCAGAACCGGGAAAACTGCCAGACGATGGAACGGCAAGCGGTTTGGCGTGCGGGTTTCCATCGCTTTTGCTCTCCAATAGTCGGCCGCCATAATTCAATAACTTGGCATAATTTGTGCCGACAAAATGCGCGCAGAGTATAGGGGCGGTTCTGCCCCTATTCAACTGTCAGGTAGTGATTTCCGACTGCGCGCTACAAGAGCAATTGTTTCAGCGAATGTGTGCAAGGACACCTTGCAACTCATCGAGGGAGTTATAACCGATCACCAGTTGACCCTTGCCCTTCTTCCCGTGGCGAATCTGCACCGCAGAGCCCAGGCGCTCGGCCAGGCGTTGTTCGAGGCGGGCGATATCCGGATCGATCTTGGGTGCCTCCACAGGTGCCGGTTTGCCACTGAGCCACTGGCGAACCAGTGCCTCGGTTTGGCGCACGGTGAGGCCGCGTGCGACAACATGTCGCGCCCCTTCAACCTGTTGATTTTCCGGCAAACCGAGCAATGCCCGGGCATGACCCATTTCCAGGTCGCCATGGGACAACATGGTCTTGATGACTTCCGGCAACGCAATCAGGCGCAGCAGGTTGGCCACGGTCACGCGGGACTTGCCCACCGCCTCGGCAACCTGTTGCTGGGTCAGCTGGAATTCCTGCTGCAAGCGCTGCAAGGCCACGGCTTCCTCGATCGGGTTGAGGTCTTCACGCTGGATGTTCTCGATCAGCGCCATGGCGATGGCCGTTTCATCCGGCACATCGCGGACCATCGCCGGGATGGTTTCCTGGCCGGCCTGCTGGCTGGCGCGCCAGCGACGTTCGCCGGCGATGATCTCGAAGCGTCCATTGGCGATCGGCCGGACCACGATCGGCTGCATCACGCCCTGGCTCTTGATCGATTGGGCCAATTCTTCCAGCGCCTGCGGGTCCATGTCCCGACGCGGCTGGTATTTGCCGCGCTGGATCAGGTCCAGGGGCAAGTGCTGCAGCTCACGCTGGTCGGCCTGTACGGCCTGTTCCTCCAGCGAGCTGACAGTCGGACCGCTGAGCAGTGCATCCAGTCCACGTCCGAGACCTCGTTTCTTGACGGCCATGGGGTTTCCTTAAGTTGGCTGGGCTGCAGCGGTGCGTGGGTTGCGGCGCTGACGACGAACCATCTCGCCCGCCAGGGCCAGGTAAGCCAGCGCACCACGGGATTGTTTGTCGTAGGCCAGGGCCGGCATGCCGTAGCTCGGCGCTTCGGCCAGACGGATGTTACGGGGGATGACGGTGTCGTAGAGCTGCTCGCCGAAGTGTTCCTTGAGCTGGGCCGAGACATCGTTCATCAGGCTCAGGCGCGGGTCGTACATGGTCCGCAACAGGCCTTCGACCTTCAGGTCCGGGTTCAACAGTTCGGCGATGCGCTTGATGTTATCCACAAGGTCGCTCAACCCTTCCAGGGCGAAGTACTCGCACTGCATGGGGATAATGACCCCATCGGCGGCCACCAGGGCGTTGAGGGTCAGCATCGACAGCGACGGCGGGCAGTCGATCAGGATGTAATCGTAGTTTTCCCGGATCGGCGCCAAGGCGCTGCGCAGGCGGCTTTCCTTCATCTGCATTTCCAGCAGCACCACTTCGGCCGCCGTCAGGTCACGGTTGGCCGGCAGCAGTTGATAACCGCCATGTTCGGAGAAGTGCATGGCCTGGCCCAGATCGCATTCGCCGATCAGGACGTCGTAGATGGAATTTTCCAGGCCATGTTTATCCACACCGCTGCCCATGGTGGCGTTGCCCTGTGGATCGAGATCGATCAACAGCACCCGGCGCTTGGTCGCGACCAGGGATGCTGCGAGGTTGATGCAGGTGGTGGTCTTGCCCACACCACCTTTCTGGTTCGCTATCGCGAATACCTTAGCCATTCTTGCTTGTGTTCCCAATCATGCCGTGCGGCGCAGTATCAGCAGATGGCGTTGGCCTTGGCAACCGGGTACGGCCAAGGCGTGTTCGCTATCGAGGTGGAAGTCTGCCGGCAATGCTACCAGCTCATCGGCCGGATGAACGCCCTTCATTGCCAGCCAGCGCGTATCGGCGTCGCCCAGGTGGCGAGTCCAGTTGCTGAAGTTCTCCATGCTGCTGAACGCCCGGGAAATGATCCCGTTGAACGGCTCGGCAGGCTGGAACGCTTCGACGCGGCTGTGGATAACTTGCAGGTTATCCAGTTTGAGTTCGAGTTTGACCTGGGTCAGGAAGCGGGTTTTCTTGCCGTTGCTGTCCAGGCAGGTCACTTGCGAGTCGGGAAACAGGATCGCCAGCGGAATGCCCGGCATGCCACCGCCGCTGCCAACGTCCAGCCAACGACCGTTTTCGATGAAGGCCATCACGCTGAGGCTGTCGAGCAAATGCCGCGAGACCATTTCATCCGGATCGCGCACGGCGGTCAGGTTGTAGGCCTTGTTCCATTTGATCAACAGCGCCAGATATCCCAGCAATTGCGCATGCTGGGCTTCGCTCAGGCTGACGCCGAGTTCACGGGCACCTGTGGATAACTCTTCAGCGTGTTGCGAGGTGACCATCGAACTCAAGCGCTTTGCTCCAACTGGCGGCCCGCGCCGCGTTTTTTCAAATGAATCATCAACAGGGAAATCGCCGCCGGCGTGACGCCGGGAATGCGCGAGGCCTGGCCCAGGGTCTCTGGACGGGTCGCACCGAGCTTGCTCTGGATTTCTTTCGACAACCCGGAAATGCCGGTGTAATCGATATCCACAGGCAGCTTGGTGTCTTCGCTGGCGCGCAGGCGGGCGATTTCATCCTGCTGGCGGTCGATGTAGCCGGCGTACTTGGTCTTGATCTCGACCTGTTCGGCCACCTGCGGATCTTCCGCGCCCTGGCCGGTCACCTCCACCAGCCCGGCGTAATCGATTTCCGGACGGCTCAAGAGGTTGAGCAGGTTGTATTCGTGGGTCAGCGGGGTACCGAATTTCGCCGCGATGGCATCGCCCTGCTCGGTACCGGGACGAACCCAGGTGCTTTTCAGGCGTTGCTCTTCCAGCTCGATACGCTCGCGTTTCGTGCAGAAAGCGGCCCAGCGCACGTCATCCACCAGACCCAGCTCGCGACCTTTCTCGGTCAGGCGCAGGTCGGCGTTGTCTTCACGCAGGATCAAGCGATATTCGGCGCGGGAGGTGAACATCCGATACGGTTCCTGGGTACCCAGGGTAATCAGGTCGTCCACCAGCACACCGATGTATGCCTCATCGCGGCGCGGGCACCAGCTGTCTTTGCCCTGGGCCCGCAGTGCCGCATTGGCACCGGCCAACAACCCTTGGGCGCCGGCCTCTTCGTAACCGGTGGTGCCGTTGATCTGCCCGGCGAAAAACAGGCCGCCGATGACTTTGGTTTCCAGGCTGTACTTCAGGTCACGCGGATCGAAATAGTCGTATTCGATGGCGTAGCCGGGGCGAACGATGTGGGCGTTTTCCATGCCGCGAATCGATTGCACGATCTGCAGCTGCACATCGAACGGCAGGGAGGTGGAGATCCCGTTCGGGTACAGCTCATGTGTGGTCAGGCCTTCCGGCTCGATGAAGACCTGGTGGCTTTCCTTGTCGGCAAAGCGATGGATCTTGTCTTCGATCGACGGGCAATAACGTGGGCCGATGCCTTCGATTTCACCGGCAGCGGAATACATCGGCGAACGATCGAGGTTCGCCGCAATGATTTCATGGGTGCGGGCATTGGTGTGGGTGATCCAGCAACTGACTTGCCGTGGATGCTGTTCCTTGTTGCCCATGAACGACATGACCGGGATCGGCGTATCGCCAGGCTGCTCGGTCATCACCGAGAAATCCACAGACCGACCGTCGATACGCGGTGGCGTACCGGTTTTCAAGCGCCCGACACGCAATGGCAGCTCACGCAAACGGTGAGCCAGAGCGATCGACGGCGGATCACCCGCGCGCCCGCCGGAAAAGTTCTGCAAACCAATGTGGATAAGTCCGCCGAGGAAGGTCCCGGTGGTCAACACCACGGAATCGGCGAAGAAACGCAGGCCCATCTGCGTCACGACACCGCGTACCTGATCCTGCTCGACGATCAGGTCATCGGCCGCTTGTTGAAATATCCACAGGTTCGGCTGGTTTTCCAGGATTTCGCGGACAGCGGCCTTGTACAGGATGCGGTCGGCCTGGGCGCGAGTAGCGCGCACGGCTGGGCCTTTGCGGCTGTTCAATACGCGAAACTGGATCCCCCCCTTATCGGTGGCCATGGCCATCGCGCCCCCAAGGGCATCGATCTCCTTGACCAGGTGGCTTTTGCCAATGCCACCAATGGCAGGGTTGCAGCTCATGGCGCCGAGGGTTTCCACGTTATGCGTCAGCAACAGGGTTTTTACTCCCATGCGCGCTGATGCAAGTGCTGCCTCGGTACCGGCATGACCGCCGCCGATGACGATCACTTCAAAACGGGAAGGGAAATCCACCACGCACCTCGTGCCTGCTTTATTCAGGTAATTCGGAAATAGGTTTTGAGTCTGGCCCTGGGCGTTTTTCGAGCCAGGTCGGCAAGTATAGGGACTTCATCCTTTCTAAAGAACCCTTTGCACAAAATTTAACCAGCTGTGGAGAACTCGCGGTTAAAAAAATAAAAAAGAAAGAAATTTATAAAATCTTTGTTTTTATGTTTATTCTTACTGCCCCACCTATCTGTGGATAACGTTCTGTAGTCCTTTATTTACGTTGTGTACAGAGATTCAAAACCCTGTGGTCATGTGGCATTGAGGGGCTTGGATAACCGGTGTAAGCCTGTGGATGAATGAGCTGGTTATCCACAGAGGCGGTTATCTTCAGTTTTGAAGGCCGCTTATCAACCGACCTCAATGGCAGTTATTCACAGGGCTTAATCCACAGAAAACCGCCGCTACGGGTCGCATCAGCGCCCACAGGCAAGCCGCCATCAGGGGCAATCGGTTCAAAAAAAGAGAGGGGGAACCGGGTTTGCGTTGCGCTCGTCAGATTGTCGAGGACAAACCCGGTTGCAAAGGAGGGGCTATTTACCGATACAAAAGCTGGAAAAGATCCGCCCCAGCAAGTCATCGGAGCTGAAGGCGCCGGTAATTTCCCCAAGGGACTGTTGCGCCTGGCGCAGGTCTTCGGCCAACAACTCACCAGCCCCCGCCAAGGTCAGCTGCGCGCGACCGTGTTCCAGGGCGGCACTGGCATGGCGCAACGCTTCAAGGTGCCGCCGGCGAGCGCTGAAGCTGCTTTCCGAGGTCTGCTCGTAGCCCATGCAGGCTTTGAGGTGCTCGCGCAGCAGTTCCAGGCCTTCGCCTGCCGACTTCGCGCTCAGGCTGATGGTCACGTGCCCGTCATCGCTGACTTGCAGGGCAATCGATTCCCCAGTCAGGTCGGCCTTGTTGCGAATCAGGGTGACTTTCGCGGGATCCGGGCGGACCTCGAGGAACTCCGGCCACAACGCAAACGGATCGTCCGCTTCCGGTGCGGTGGCATCGACCACCAGCAACACACGATCGGCCTCGCCAATAGCTTTCAGTGCCCGCTCAACCCCGATCTTTTCCACATGATCGTCGGTGTCGCGCAAACCGGCTGTATCCACCACGTGCAGCGGCATGCCGTCGATGTGGATATGTTCACGAAGGATGTCCCGGGTGGTGCCGGCGATCTCGGTGACGATCGCCGCCTCGCGGCCGGCCAGGGCATTCAACAGGCTGGATTTGCCGGCATTCGGTCGGCCAGCGATCACCACGGTCATCCCATCGCGCAACAAGGCACCCTGCCCGGCTTCGCGCAGTACTGTGGATAACTCATCGCGCACTTTATCGAGCATGCTCAGCACGTGGCCATCGGCGAGGAAGTCGATTTCCTCTTCCGGGAAGTCGATCGCGGCCTCGACGTAGATCCGCAGGCCGATCAATTGCTCGGTGAGGTTATGCACACGCTGGGAAAACGCTCCCTGCAAGGAACGTAACGCGTTGCGTGCAGCCTGTGCAGAACTGGCTTCGATCAAATCGGCGATCGCTTCAGCCTGGGCCAGGTCGAGCTTGTCGTTGAGGAACGCCCGCTCGCTGAATTCCCCCGGCCGGGCCAGTCGACAACCCAATTCCAGGCAGCGCTTGAGCAGCATGTCCAGCACGATGGGGCCGCCATGTCCCTGCAGTTCCAGTACGTCTTCGCCGGTGAACGAGTTTGGCCCCGGGAAATACAAGGCCAGCCCTTCGTCGAGCACCTGCTGGTCATCACTGAAAAACGGGCCGTAATGGGCGAACCGCGGCTTGAGTTCACGACCGCTGATAGCCTTGGCCGCGGCACTGGCCAAGGGCCCCGAAATACGGACGATGCCGACACCGCCGCGACCTTGGGCGGTGGCAACGGCGGCGATGGTTTCACGCGGTGCGCTCATAAACCGGTATCCAGACAAAAGTGGCAGATAGCAAAACGCCCCACTAGGGGGCGTTTTGTGTGGTTATCCACAGAGCAAGTTACGCCTCGGCTTTTTTAGTCGCCGCTTCGATCTTACGCGTGATGTACCACTGCTGAGTGATGGACAACACGTTGTTCACAACCCAGTACAGCACAAGACCCGCCGGGAACCACAGGAAGAAGAAGGTGAAGATGATTGGCATCATTTTCATGACCTTCGCTTGCATCGGGTCCGGAGGCGTCGGGTTCAGTTGCTGCTGGATGAACATGGTCGCGCCCATGATGATCGGCAGGATGAAGAACGGATCCTTGATCGACAGGTCGGTAATCCACAGCATGAACGGTGCCTGACGCATCTCCACGCTTTCCAGCAACACCCAGTACAGCGACAGGAACACTGGCATCTGCACAAGAATCGGCAAGCATCCACCCAGCGGGTTGATCTTCTCTTTCTTGTACAGCTCCATCATGGCCTGGGACATTTTCTGCCGGTCATCGCCATGCTGTTCTTTCAGGGCGGCCAGTTTCGGCGCCACTGCACGCATGCGCGCCATGGATTTGTAACTGGCGGCCGACAATGGGAAGAAGATCCCCTTGATCAGCATGGTCAGGAAAATGATCGACCAGCCCCAGTTACCGACGATGCTGTGGATATGTTGCAGCAGCCAGAAGATCGGCTGGGCAATGAACCACAGGAAACCGTAGTCCACGGTCAGTTCCAGGCCTGGGGACAACTCTTTCAGCACCGCCTGGCTTTTTGGACCGGCATACAGAATGGCGCTGGTTTCGGCTTTCGCACCTGGCGCGGCAGTCAATGTCGGGCCGGTGTAACCGATGATGAAGTTGCCCTTGCTGTCTTTACGCGTCTGGACAACATTGCTGTCGCCCTTCTGCGGGATCCAGGCTGTTACAAAATAGTGCTGCAGCCAGGCAACCCAGCCACCTTGTACGGTTTCCTTGAGCTGACCCTTGTCCATGTCCTTCATGGACACTTTCTTGTACGGCTCCGAACTTGTCCACAGGGCGGCGCCCAGGTAAGTCGCGGTGCCGGTGGCCGTGCTGGAGGAAGGATCGTCGCTGGCGTCACGCTTGAGTTGCGCGAACATCGCACCGGACCAAGGCTGGGCGCTCTGGTTGTCGATCAGGTAGGAAACGGTGACGTCATACAGGCCACGTTTCAGGGTGAAACGCTTGATGTAATTGACGCCGTCCTTGCTGAACTTCAGGTCCACGACCAATTGGTCCTGACCGTCAGCCAGTTGATAAGTCTTCTTCTCGGCAGAGTAGACCGGGCGACCGGCCGGGTTCGAATCCGGGCCGTTGCTACCAATCAGGCCACTTTGGGCCAGATAGGTGCGCTCGTTGCCGTTGTCGAACAACTGGAACGGGATGTCCGGATGATCCTGGCGACGCGGGTACAGCGGCAGCTTCAGCTGGGCGACGTCACCACCTTGTGGATCGATTGCCAGCTCGAGCACGTCCGTCTTGACCTGGATGAGATCTTTGCTTGCGGCCACAGGGGCTTCGGCAGGAGCGCTGGTATCGCTTGCCGCGCGTGGGATGTCGTCATTGTTGGCAGCGTTGTTGCCAACGGGAGCATCCGGCAGGCTCGGTGCGGTATTGCTGGCTGCAACATTCTGAGTCGGCAGGGCAGCCTGGCCATAGTCCTGGTTCCATTTAAGGACCATGACGTAGGACACGATTGCCAGGGCGACGATCAGGATCGTGCGTTTGATATCCATGATTACTCGGCCATCGAAGAAGAACGGGAGGTAGGGATAGGCGGAACCGGGTCATAACCGCCGGGATTCCACGGATGACAGCGACCTAAACGACGAAAGGTCAGCCAGCCACCGCGCAGGAGGCCATGATTTTCTATGGCTTCGTACGCGTAGCAGGAACAACTGGGGTAGAAACGACAGTGACTGGCCATCAAAGGACTAATGGCGTAGCGATAAAACTGGATCGGAACGAGTGCCAGTTTACGCATCGGGACTGTCTACCCCTGCAGTTTCGGTGTTGACTGCCGGTACTGGCTTGTTGCGTGCCAGACGTTTCCAGAGCTTGCCGAAATGCTGAATCAATTCGGGGTTTTCTACGTCACCCAAACCTTTGCGCGCGACGATAACGATGTCCCATCCAACCAGTGAATCCTGGTTCAGGCGAAACGATTCGCGCATCAGACGTTTGAGGCGATTGCGCTGAACGGAGAGCTTGACGCTCTTTTTCCCGATAACCAGCCCTAGTCGGGGGTGATCGAGATCGTTACTGCGCGCAAGGAGCAGGAGATTTTTCCCCGGAACCTTGCCGGTAGGGGAGTCAAAGACTGCCTTGAAATGCCGGGGTGTAAGCAGACGCTTTTCCCGACTGAAGTCCTGACTCACCTCCAGTGCCGGATTATCAAACTGCCAGACGCGCACGACCTTTGGCGCGACGACGCGACAGGACGGCACGACCGTTCTTGGTAGCCATGCGAGCACGGAAACCGTGGGTACGAGCGCGTTTGATAGTGCTTGGTTGGAAAGTACG
Source organism: Pseudomonas sp. Van50 (assembly GCF_055390755.1). Taxonomy (NCBI): domain Bacteria; kingdom Pseudomonadati; phylum Pseudomonadota; class Gammaproteobacteria; order Pseudomonadales; family Pseudomonadaceae; genus Pseudomonas; species Pseudomonas sp. Van50. Next base: position 7,054,145 of record NZ_AP024343.1, read on the forward strand.
TTTCATGTCGTGTTACCTGGTTCGTCCACAACGGGCCGGAATGGCCCCCGTTTTAAGAGACCGGGGATTCTAGAGAAAGCAAGCCTCTAGGTCAATTTCCAACCAGCGTTTCCTTTAAATAGATATCCAGCCGCTTTCGGCGGATTCATCACACAGCGCTAGATATAGAAATAAAGAAGGGAATTATTTAAAGCTTTTCTGTAAAGCTTATAAAAGCAAGGTCGCCACCTGTCTGTGGATAACCATGTCGGGGCCTTGTAATTCGCCATGTACAGAGAATGACAACTACAGGGGAAAGCAGTGGCCAGCCTGTGCTGCGCTGTCGGATAAGCTGTGGGTGGAATGGCTGGTTATCCACAGGGCGGTTATCCAC